>OZ244780.1:0-3181806 GCA_965219565.1 Dehalococcoidia bacterium | reverse complement strand
TAGCCTCCTCGAGAGAGTACCAATTCGGCTAGGCGCACTGGAAAAGACAAGGGAACCAAGAAAAGGAGGAATATCGTGACCGACAAGAAAGACCCGATCCTGGTCATCCTGCAGCTAACCGGCGGGAATGACTACTTCAACACCCTGATACCCCACAACGACCCCCTCTACCATGACAACCGGAAGATGGTTGGGATCAAGGACGAGGAGATGCTCCCGATAGACGACGAGTTCTCCCTCCACCCTTCCATGGGACCCATGAAGGAGCTTTGGGACATGGGCAAGGTCGCCTTCATCCACGGTGTCGGCTTCCCCAACTCCCCGCGCTCCCACTTCCGCGCCATGGACATCTGGCACACCTGTGAGCCGGACAAGGTAGCCACCGAAGGCTGGCTGGGACACGCCACCCAGCAGATCGACCCCAACAAGGAAAACGTGCTCTCCTCGGTCAACTTCGGGAACGGCCTGCCCCGCGCCCTGGCCAAGCCCGGCGTATCCGTCGCTTCCGTATCCGACCTCGCCACCTACGGAATCCTGACCGGTCTGGAAGACCAGCAGCGGCAAGTCGCCCTGGAGCGGTTCGAGCGCATGTACGCCCCTGCCATCGGCACGGGCTACACGATGGACTACCTGAGCATGACCGGTCTGGACGCGCTCAAGGGCGCCGACATTCTGCGGACTGCCCCGGACATATACGAGTCCAACGTCGAGTACCACGGCAGTTCCATAGGCCGCAAGATGCGAGACATCGCTCAGGTCCACCTGGCCGGTTTCGGCACCCGCATCTTCTACACGCAGCACGGCAGCTTTGACACCCACGCCACCCAGCTCGGCGCCCACGCCCAGCTGTGGACGGATGTCTCCCACGCAGTGCGGGACTTCTACGCCGACCTTCAAGAGCACGACGCCGCCGACAACGTGGTGGTGTTCATGTTCTCCGAGTTCGGCAGGCGGGTGAAGGACAACGGCTCCGGCACCGACCACGGCGCTGGCGGACTGGCCGTCGCAATAGGCGACCCGGTAGCGGCCGGATACCACAGCGAGTACCCGTCCCGCAAGCCTGAGGACCTTCAGTTTGGAGACTTGGTGCCCAACGTGGACTTCCGCGGCGTGTACTCCACCATCTTGGAAGACTGGATGAACATCGAGGCCGCCCCCATCGTCGGCGGAAACTTCGAGGCTCCGGCCTTCATCAAGAAGTAAGTCCTAAGAATCATCCGCCCACGGGCGGAGCTCAGGCAAAAAATCGATCCGAAACTTCGGGGGAACCGGGGAGGCGCAAGTCCCCCGGTTCCCCTGCTGGCTTTCTGTGGCAGGACAACCGGAAGTTCCGGAACCGCTAGGTCATCACGGAAGCAATAACCTGAAAGGGCTGCGATATGCTGACACAATACGTCGCTGGTCGCGTGTACGACTACGACCACTGCATAGGCGGAAACTTCCTCTGGGCTTGCGATTTCGCCCTCAGCCCGGGAGGCAGCGTGTACATTGCCCAGAGAGGGTTCGAGTTCTTCGGTAACCACGGGCTGTTGAAGACCTCGCTTAGTGAAGAGCCTGTGTGGGAGAACAAGGGACCGCTGTTCGGAGACGGAAAATGCCGTTTCCCCAGCGCCATCGAACTGGACCAAGACGAGAACATCTACGTCGCCGACGACTACGTCGACCGCATATTCGTCTTCAACAAAGACGGAGAATTGCTGACCTCTTGGGGAAACAACGACGAAGGTGAAGGCGAAGTAGCGGGGCTTCCTGGATTCGGCGCCGGCCTGTACCTCAAGAAGCTGAATGGCGGTTCCAACGGGGACGGCCAACTGAACGGTCCGGCCGGGTTGGCCTTTGACGCCGACGGCAACCTGCTTGTCGTGGACTCCTACAACCACCGGGTTCAGAAGTTCACCAAGGATGGCCAGTTCATCTCCAAGTTCGGTTCTTACGGCAGTGGGCCGGGAGAACTGAACCACCCCTGGGGCATCAGCGTCGACCAGGCCCAGAACATTTATGTGGCTGACTGGAAGAACGACCGGGTGCAGAAATTCTCGCCTGAAGGCAACCATATCGCCAGTGTCGGCTACGGGTCGGGCACAGATCCGGGCCAACTTTCCCGTCCCGCCAACGTGGGCGTGGACAGGGACGGGGATGTCTACGTCGTGGACTGGAAGAACGACCGCGTCAACATATACGACGCTGAGGGAGACTTCGTCACCTCCTTCTCAGGAGACGCCACCGAACTGTCCAAAACGTCTAAGTCGAGAGTCGACGTCAACCCCGACTACATCAAAGCACGGAAACGAGCCGACCTGTCCAAGGAACCCTTCTTCCGAAGTCCTGTGGCGGTGAACCTGGACGACGACGGCTTCATCTACGTGTTGGAGACCATCGCCCCTCGCATCCAGATATACCAGAAGCACGGGGACTTCGTGGACGCTCAGTTCAACTTGTAAGCGTCCACACCACCCCGAATCACCGGCAAGAAGACTTTAAGGAGCGTGAGAGAGACAAAATGCTTACCAAACAAATAGCTGGCCGCGTGTATGACTACGACCGTTGCATTGGCGGCAACTGGCAGTGGGCTTCGGACTTTGTCATCGGTCCCAACAGGACGCTGAACGTCGCCCAGCGGGGGTTTGAGTTCTTCGTGACCCACGGACTTATCAAGGCCACCCTGGATGAAAAGCCGGTTTGGGAAAACCGCGGTCCTCTTTTTGCCGACGCGCAGAGCAAGTTTCCCTCGTCCATCGAGTTGGACGCCGACGAGAACATATACGTCTCTGACGACTACGCGGACCGGATTTTCATATTCAACAAGGACGGCGAGCTGCAGACCAGTTGGGGCAACGACGACCAGGGCGCTGGCGAGCTGGCTGGCCTGCCGGGGTTTGGGGCTGGACTTTACCTGAAGAAGATTCAGGGAGGCTCCACTGGTGACGGAGAGCTCAATGGACCCTCCGGTCTGGCCTTTGACAAAGACAGCAACCTGTTGGTGGTGGACAGCCATAACCACCGGGTGCAGAGGTTCACCAAGGACGGTCAATTCCTGTCCAAGTTCGGTTCCTACGGCTCCGGGCCCGGAGAATTGAACATGCCATGGGGGATATGCGTAGACAACGGCAACAACGCCTACGTCGCCGACTGGAAGAACGACCGTGTCCAGAAGTTCGGCCCTGACGGCGGCTTCATTGCCACGATCGGTTACGGTCCAGGCACCGGACCTGGGGAGATGCAGCGGCCTTCTTCCGTGGCCGTTGACGCCGAGGGAGACATATACGTGGTGGACTGGAAGAACCACCGCCTGAACATGTACGACGCTGAGGGCGACTATATCTCCGCATTTGTGGGTGACGCCGACAAGCTGTCCGGCACCGCCTCTGGCCGCGTGGACGCCAATCCTGACTACCAGAAAGCACGGAAGCGGGCCGACGTATCCAAGGAGGTCTATTTCCGGGGTCCTGTGGCCGTCAACGTGGACGATGACGGCTTCATCTACGTGCTGGAGACCATCGCTCCACGCATTCAGATTTACCAGAAGCACAAGGACTTCCTGGACGCACAGTTCAACCTGTAAGCGTTATTTCGCAAAACCATATGGAAGAGGGCCGGTCATGCATGACCGGCCCTCTCACTTTTTCTCAACCAGTTGGTGTCTGGGGATTCTGGGGCGCTGGGGCCTTAACCCCCAGCGTTCTGGATGTAGTGGTAAGCGGACAGCGCGGCGGTTATTCCGTCTCCCACTGCGGAGCCGAGCTGCCTGAAAGACCCCGAACGGATGTCCCCGGCAGCGAAAACCCCCGGCTTGGACGCGGCCATGGCAATGTCGGTTACTATACACCCAGACTCGTCCAATTCCAGCTGCCCCTGGAGAAAGTCTATGTTCGGGGTGAACCCTATGTAGATGAAAGCGGCCGAAGTTGGATAGTCATAGACTGCACCCGTCTTCAGGTCCTTTACTCTTGCCGCATCTACAATTTCGCTTCCCTTGATTTCCTCGACCACGTGGCTCCACAGGAACTCCATCTTGGGATTTGAGAAGGACCTCTCCTGTAGGATGGGGCTGGCTCGAAGCTGGTCCCTGCGATGTATCACGGTGACCTTGTTGACTATGGATGAAAGGTAGTTGCCTTCGTCCATAGCGGCGTCGCCGCCTCCAATCACCACCACGTTCTCACCGCGGAAGAAATTGGCGTCGCACACTGCGCAGTATGACACGCCCCTGCCGGAAAATTCCTCTTCTCCGGGAATGCCCAGCTTCTTGTGAGAGCCCCCTGCCGTTACGATAACGGCGCTGGCGGTGTATGCTCTGTCGGAGGTGCTGACGGTCTTGATGGGCTGACTGAGGTCCTCCAGCGACTCGACTTCTTCATAGCGTATCTCAGCCCCGTATCTGCTGGCCTGGTCGCACATTTGTTGAGAGAGCTGGGGTCCCAGAATCCCCTCAGGAAAGCCGGGGTAGTTCTCGATTGCCCCGGTGAGCAGAATCTGGCCGCCGCAGCCCAGCTTTTCCAGCATCAGCGTCTTGAGACTTGCTCTTCCCGCGTAAAGCGCTGCGCTTAGTCCGGCCGCTCCGCCGCCGACTATTACCACGTCGTAGTCTGCGTTCCCCACGTCAGCCCCTCGCTCCGTAGGCAGGCAGGATTTCTTCTGAGCTTCTGAAGTAGTCTACGGTTCGGGCCAGACCCTCGGCCATTTCCACGTTGGGTCTCCATCCGAGCTCATTGGTGATACGGCTGCTGTCGAGGATGATTTTTCTGAGCTCACCTGGTCGGGCGGGGCCGTATATGGGCCTCCACTTGTATCTCAAAATGTCCTTGAGCAGGTCGAAGAGGCGATTGATGGATGTGCTTTCCCCAGCGCCCACGTTGTATATGCCCCGCCCTCCCTCTATGGCCAGAATGTTTGCTTCCACCGCGTCATCCACGTAGAGAAAGTCTCTTTCTTGCTCGCCGTCGCCGAATATCCGGGGCTGCTTCCCTTCCATCATGGCCTTGATGAAAATGGACACCACTCCGGACCCGCCGGTGGAATTCTGGCGAGGCCCAAAGATGTTGCCAAACCGGAGGATGGCGTAGTTTAGCCGGTACATCTGGCTAAAGAGGACAACGTATTCTTCCGCCACCCTCTTGGACAAACCAAAGGGAGTGTCGGGGTTTATTGGATGGGCCTCGTCGCAGGGAAGATACTGAATGTCCCCATACACGTTGTTGGCCGGTGAAGAGAAGACGAACTTCTCCACGCCGTACTGACGGGACAGGTCCAGCAGTCTTACCGTTCCGAGAACGTTGACCTCAGCGTCACCCACCGGGTCCTTCATCGAGTTCACCAGCCCGACCTGTGCGGCATGGTGGCAGACGATGTAGGGTTTCTCCCGCTCGAACACCTCGGTCAGGGCCGGGTCGGCGACGTTGGCGTGGTAAAACACGGCGCCTTTATTCTGGTTGCGCAGTTTTCCTCCGCTCAGGTCATCCACGACGACGACGTTATGCCCTTCGGAGACCAATCTGTCAACGAGATGGGAGCCGATAAAACCAGCTCCGCCGGTCACCAATATGGTTCCAGGAATCACTTGTCTACCAGCCCGTCCTCATTGCTCGTAGCCGCTTTGCCCTCTCCTGGATGGGAGGGTGCGTTGAGAACAGGCGGGAGAATCCGCCGCCGCCCAGGGCCTGGACCTGGCCATGATCGCGACGCCGAGTGTCTCCAAGAGGGTTGACTATGAAGAGGTGCGCCGCGCCCTCGGACACCTTCATGGGCCGGATTTGCGAACCCATCTCCAGCTTCTCCAATGCGGAGGCCAGTGCGTGTGGCTGTCCCGAGGTCTTGGCGCCCGTGCTGTCGGCCTGATATTCCCGAGCCCTGGATATGGCCAGACGCACGACAGTGGCTGCTAAGGGCAACACGATTGCCACCACCAGCAGCCCGATGATTCCCACCATCGGATGGCCGCCGCGGCCGCCGCCGCGGCCAAACCCGCCGAATAGCATGGCGAATTGGGCGACCATCGCAATCAAGCTTATGGCCATAGCGATGGTGGCCACCATGCTCATTATCAACGTATCCCGATTCCCCACGTGGGCCAGTTCGTGAGCGATGACACTGCCCAGCTCGTCCTTGGTCAATATACGGCGGATTCCCGTAGTCACCGCTATTGCGGCATTCTTGGGATTCCTCCCCGTGGCGAATGCGTTGGGCGAATCGCTCTCGATTACGTACACCTTGGGTTTAGGGATGTTGGCCAGGTACGCCTGCTGGTCGACAATGGCGTGAAGGTCTGGGTCCGTTTCCGGAGTGACTTCATGGGCGTGGGCCATCTTCAGGGCCATCTTGTCGCTGAACCAGTAAGAGAAGAAGTTGATGGCCAAAGCTATGACCAGCATGACGATAATGCCCGTGAGGCCGCCCCAGAACAGGCCTGCGACCAGTAGAATGCCAGTCATAACGAGCATCAGGAAAAAGGTCTTAAACGTATTCATCCGTTGTGTTCCTTCCGACGACAATTACGTTGATGTAATTATAGCACCGTTCACTTTAATCAATGGGAGTCTCTGAAAGGTGAGTAACTGTTCAGACTTCGTGAGTTAGTGGCAAGGGCGTCCCCACACCTGTCGTTCTGAACGGAGCGCAGCGCAGTGAAGAATCTCGAGATTCTACAATTCCCAGCGACCCCACGAGGCCCTTGGTTACAAGACTCCAACTGAGTTATATCATGGGACGGCTGAAGGATAGAACCTGAGGAAAGGAGGTCGTCGTCGGAGACCATCGTAGGCTACGCGAACAGATCAGGACTCCGACTTAACTTGGCCCTCTGTCCAATTGATGGGGTCCACCTCAGCGAGTGGCGCTGATTGGCACAAGGGAGCGATGGATAGACCGCATCCAAATCGATGGCCCAATTGGTGGGTCCCAAGCGGAGAAAGGGATCGATGTATACTGGAATGTAGCATGAGGCCGATAACCAGCTGACACGCCGAAAGGGGGCTTTATCATGAATGCGGCCCGAATGGCAGCAGCAGGAGTTCTAATTCTCGCTCTTGGCGCCGTTGCTTGGATAGGAGTTTCGTATCTGGCTGGAAGCGACCCAGCCACGGCCGCTCAGTTAGCAGCCTCCGTACAGGAGGACAAACAATCATTGTTGGACGGCATACGTGAAGGACGGCCTCTCTACTTCAAAAAATACGACTTCCGAAGGGACAGGTTAGGGCCCGGCTATTATTATTCCGATAGGGTCATACTGGAAGAATGGCTGAGAGCAGGCGAAGATGGATCAACTGAAACGGTCGTGGCAACAATGCGAAGCCTTGAAGGTGAGCTGCTGGGGTACACGCTCCTTAGCGACGGATCCTTGGTTTACACTGACGTTGGAACTGGCTGGTCGGTCGATATGATCGGGAACCTCTGGGGTAGTTTGGAGAGCACAGTGAACACATATTGGGATGGCCTGCTGACACTCCAGGGTCCAGATATTGAATTCAAGAGGAGGGGGAGCCTTCACCAAAGGGAGAGCCTGATATATGAAAAGTCATACACGTCTCAGGGAGGCCCAGACGAAGGCGCCCAGCAGTCAATGGTTTCGAGGATCGAACTGGTAGAAGAGGCTCCACTACTGAACAAGTATTCTCTTTACGAGATTGACGACCAGGGAGCAAGAACTCTTGTAGAAGAGCACACTGTGGTTGAATACAGACTGCTCCCACTAGGAAGCGCTATCCCCACCGTACCTGACGACGGAACTTAGAAATAGGGGCTACCGAAGAGGAGCATCCGGCCTAGCTCCTATACCTGAAACCGCCTTCAAACCGGTCCCTGTTGAGCCGTCGGCTGAGATGCAGGCCCTCCAGGACGAACTCCACGGCTGAGGCTGCAAGTTCAGGGGCCCTTCCGGCGCCCAAGTCCTTCACGGCGGCGGCCATGCCCGGAAGACTTTTTGCCAGGTCGGCGTATTGCGCGGAGGGTTTTCCGCTCCCTGTCTCCACCTCCAGGCCGTCGTCGAACTGCTGGACCACGTCGTCCAGGTCCTGCACATTCACGTAGCGACCAAAGGCGTTGAGCGTCGCTTTCTTGGTTAGTTCGTCTATCGTCTTGCCTTCTCTGCCCTCCTCGAAAGTCTCCATCTCCACCTTTCCGGCGAAGGAGGAGACTATGAAAGGCAGGTCGCTAATGCGCGGGCAGACCTTCTTCTCGCCGAGGACTATGGACCTCCGCACGGCGTTTGAAATCATCGTCTCGTAGTTCGCGATGGAGACTCGGACGCTCACCCCTGACCGCTGGTTGATCTCCGGGCTTCTTCGAGCCAGAAAGGTGATCTCTGCCACAATCTCCTTCATGTACGGCGGCACAGAGATGTCCTTCTCGTTGGGGAACTTGGAACGTTCCTGCTCCATGATGGAGATTTCGTCGTCGATGTTCGTGGGGTAATGGGTGCGGATCTGGGCGCCGTACCGGTCCTTTAGAGGTGTGATGATTCTGCCCCGGTTGGTGTAGTCCTCAGGGTTGGCAGTGGCCACGACCAGAACGTCCAACGGAAGGCGTATGCGGTATCCTTTGATTTGTACGTCCCGTTCTTCCATCAGGTTGAAGAGGCCCACCTGAATCCGTTCCGCGAGGTCCGGCAGCTCGTTGATGGAGAAGATGCCCCGGTTGGTCCTGGGAATAAGGCCGTAGTGTATCGCCAATTCGTCGGATAGATAGCGGCCTTCGGCCACCTTGATAGGGTCGATCTCGCCTATAAGGTCGGCGATGGATATGTCGGGAGTGGCCAGTTTCTCCGAGTAGCGGGAGTCCCTGGTCGCCCACCTTATCTCGACGTCGTCTCCGCTGTCCGCCACTTTGTCCAGGCAGGCGCGGCATATCGGGTCGTAGGGATCGTCGTTAATCTCGCACCCGTCTATGACGGGAATCTCGTCGTCCAGCAGGTCCACTAAGCGTCGGATGAGCCGCGATTTGGCCTGGCCCCGTTCCCCTAGCAGGACGATGTCTTGCCCGGCTAGTAAAGCGTTCTCAAGCTGGGGGATGACTGTGTCGTCGAACCCCACGATTCCGGCAAACAACTCCTTGCCGCGTTTGAGGCTCTTTATCAGGTTCTTGCGAAGCTCCTCACGGACAGGGGCGGTCTTGTAGCCGCTTTCGCGGAGTTGCCCGATGGACCTGGCTTTGACCTTGGAAGGCATTCCACTGCTCCTTACGGGTAGGGATGGACAACGTCGGGCTGGCGCCGGAGGGCATTCAGAGGATAGATTGGGCGTCGGGAGAACCCTGGGCCAAGCATGAGCACTATACTATCGGCGAAATTGCCGATGTCAACGCCTTAAGCAACGGCCCGGTGTCCCTGTTGGTGGGCGTTCCATTGACCAGGTCGGCGAAGGAGGCTGACTATGCCCTGGCCGCCTTCGCCTCTTCTATCACTCGCTGGGTAATGTTCTGGGGAACTACCTCGTAGTGGTCGAACTCGACTGTATAGGCGCCGCGCCCCTGGGTTATAGACCGCAGGTCGGTGGCGTACCGCAGGAGCTCTGCCTGGGGGACCTCGGCTTCCACCACAGTGTTGCCGTTGCCAGGAATCATACCAAGAATCCTGCCCCGTTTCCCGTTCAGGTCGCCTATTACGTCGCCCGTCACCGCGTCGGGGACCGTCACCCGGAGCAGCATTACGGGTTCCAGCAGCTGGGGATTGGCGTCCATGACTCCTTTGCGCACTGCGAAAGATCCGGCGATTTCAAAGCTGATGCCCGACGAGTCCACGTCGTGGAAGCTCCCGTCGTAGAGCACCGCCTTTACGTCCACCACCGGGAATCCGGCCACCACACCCTCCTGTAAGGTCTTGACGACTCCCTTCTCTACAGCCGGTATATACTCGCGAGGTATGGAGCCTCCCACGACTTCCTGGGCGAACTGGAAGCCCTCTCCCCGTTCTACGGGCTCCAGGCGAATCAGCACGTGGCCGTACTGACCGTGCCCGCCGGTCTGCTTCTTGTGCTTGTACTCGGCGTTGGCGACTGAAGTGATGGTTTCCCGGTAGGGCACCTTGGGGATTTGAGTTTCCAATTCAGCGCCGAACTTACGCTGGATACGGTCTACGGCGGTGTCTAGGTGGACGTCGCCCAGTCCAGAAATCAGTGTTTCCCCTGTGCCCGGGTCTCTCGTGACCCGGAGGCTGGGGTCTTCTTCAACGATGCGGCCCAACGCCTGTGACATCTTTTCAACGTCGGCCTTGGTCTTGGGCGCCACCGCCATCGTGTAATACCCAACCGGGAACTCGATGGGGTCAAATGTGACGGCGTTCTCCTTCTGGCACAGGGAGTCTCCCGTCACCGTTGCGGTCAGCTTGGATATGGCGCCAATGTCTCCGGCGCCTATCTCCTGGACTTGTTCTTGGGTTTTGCCCCTCAGGAGGAACACCTGACCGATTCGCTCAGACTGTTCCTTGCCCTGGTTCCAGACCTCCGAGTTGCTCTTGAGGGCCCCCTGGTACACTCGGAAGACGGACAGCTTACCCACGAAGGGGTCGGCGGTAGTTTTGAACACCAACGCCTCCAAGGGAGCCGAAGCGTCCGTCTTGAGTTCCACGGGGTCACCAGACTTGGAAACGGCGTGGGGGGAGGCGGCTTCTGCGGGGGACGGCAAGTATTCGACCAAGCCGTCCATCAACTGGTCTACGCCAATGTCACGGGTGGAGGATGCGGCCAGGATGGGGACCAGGTTGCCCTCCATGATGGCCGTCTTGGCGCCTCTCACTAGTTCGTCTTCGGTGATTTCCTCGCCTTCCAGGTAGCGAGTGGCCAGGTCGTCGTCGGACTCCGCCACGGCCTCTATCAGCCTTTCCCTCGCGTCCTCTATCTCCCCGGACATGTCGGCGGGCGCGTCCTCCTGCGGCTTCAGAAGATTGATAACCGATGAGAAGCTCTGCTCGGCGCCCACCGGGATATGGAAGGGAACGCATTTGCGCCCGAAAACGGACTGTATATGGTCCACGGTGCGCTGGAAGTCGGCGTTCTCCCTGTCCATCTTGTTGACGAGGAACATGCGGGGGATTCCGGACGCTTCACAGCGGTTCCAAGCCCGCTCTGTGCCCACCTCGACTCCGGCGTTGGCGGCGACAAGGATGACGGCGCTCTCCACCACCCTGAGCGCCGATGCAACCTCTCCCTGGAAATCGTCGTACCCAGGAGTGTCGAGGATGTTCAGCTTGTGGTCCTTCCAAGTGCACGGAACCAGGCTGGCCTGAACGCTGGAGACCCGCCGGTTTTCTTCCGGCTCATAGTCGGAAACCGTGTTGCCGTCCTCGACCTTCCCTATCCGGGTGGTTACCTTGGCGTCGAATAGGATGGCTTCTGAAAGGGATGTCTTACCAGAGCCGGCGTGGCCCACCAGAGCTACGTTGCGGATGTTTGCGGCTTCAACCATGGAAGTTCCTCTCTATGGCGTCCACAGGGATCCCGTCGATAGGATACTGGAGTCTGGGAAGCGACGGAAGGACTTGATTGGGATGCCCTATTTTAGCCAAAACCAACCCGTTAGCGCAATCTGAGCCCGCGGCCCATGCTGTCAAAGCCACAACCTTGCGTGTGCTATGCTTGTGCGGCGGTCTGGACACTCGCACGTGACTTCCGCCGATACAATCTTATTCGATGGCCCGCGTAAGAAGAGTCCTCGTCACTACGGTTCTGGTCCTGCTGCTCGCCTCTACGGCCAGCGGAGAGCCTCAATTTTCCCCTGTCGAACTCGCAGCGTCCCCCTACCGGTTCGACATAGTCACATGGGAGATCGCCAACGTGCCGGACAAGTGGGTGCACAAGGCGTTGGACCTGCTCCCCGGGACTTCTTCCAAGAGCCGCGAGCAGAAGCGTGATGAGCTTCTGGAGTATTTCAGCCTTGGAGAGGAGATTCGGACTCTCGAAGGAGAGCTGACACGTCTCCAAACCGACCAAGCGCCCGCCAGTCTGGGTACACCGCTGGCCGCCGCCTCAGCCGAACTGGACATTCTCAGAGAGACGAGGGGCAAGCTGAAGGCGGGGGCCGAGGAGTTTTTGGAGGCTGAGCTTGCTTCGATCCTGAAAGAGTCGGGACTGGCATCCTGGTTTGGCGGGTTGGTCCCTCCCGTGGACATTTCACTGTCCACTCCTCCGACGCTGCTGGTGGTATCCCCCAGGGACACGATAAGCCGCACCCACTCCATCCTGCTCAAGCCAGACATGACCCCGGAGGAGATGGAGCGGCTGGAGTCCAAGATATTCTCGGAGCAGGACCTGTCGGCCCTGGTTACGGGTCTGGGCGGGGTCGGCTCCTTCCCGGCCTTCGTACGAAACTCCTCCCTGCGCTCGGCGTCGGAGTTGGCCGTCCACGAATGGCTCCACAATTACTGGTTCTTCCGCCCCTTGGGTTGGGCGCCCTGGTCTTGGACCACGGACCTGAACAGCCTCAACGAAACGGCGGCCACCATAGCCGGACGGGAGTTGGGACACATGCTGTATGAGTCCCTTACCGGAGAGGACCTGCCGGAACCCGTACACTTGCCTTCGGAACCAGCCCATCCGCCGCCTCCACCCGACCCGGACAAGTTCGACTTCAACCGGGAAATGAGGACAACGCGGCTCCGGGTTGACGAGTTGTTGGAACAGGGACGAGTGGAGGAAGCGGAGGACTACATGGAGGAGCGGAGGCTGGTGTTCATGGACAACGGCTACTTCATCCGAAAGCTGAACCAGGCTTATTTCGCCTTCCATGGCACATACGCCACTGGACCGGCTTCAGTCAGCCCCATTGGAGACCAGGTGACAGAACTGCGCCGCGGCTCTGAGTCCCTGGGGGACTTCATCAGGACCATGTCGGGGTTCGGCAGCTATCAGGAGTTCCTGGATTTCCTGGAACAGCCCGAAAGCATGACGAACTGACGGGTATCGCCCCAGGCTGTTCGGGAAACGGGCGGCGACCCTACGGTTACCAGAGGGGGTGGGGCGGCTCCCAGTCCGGGTGCTCCAGCGGGTCTGCGTAGACGAGGTAGCCGCTGTACACGGTTACGCTCAAAGGACGTGGAGACTCTCCATCAGCCACCGGGACGCAAGACATCTCACCCTTGAAATAACGGTCGTCGGGCACATCCAGTTTTTCGTTCTTCAGATGGTAGGGGCAGTAGATCTGGTATTCCATCTCTCCTCCAACCTCTACGCTTGGAATTCGTCCTCGGCGGCATCCTTGACCCGGACTCGTTGAGGACGCCTGCCGCCCTCTTCATCGGGCTCCATGACTTCAATGGCCTTGTCCAGGAAACTCCTCAACGCCAGGAGCAGCTCCCTGTTGGCCGCCTTGAAATGCTTGGAGGCGGGTTCGGGTATCAAGCTGACTGCTTCGGGCCTCAACGTCACCGTAAGGCCGTCGTCCGGTGTATAGTTTACCTCAATCGGCCTGTTTGCCACTGGGAACCTCCTGATTTGACTTTTCTATGACGCCCCTGAGCCAAAGACTATAATCAGATTGTCGCCGTCCATGCGGGCCTCGTCAACACCGAGCCCGGCGAGCGCCCTAGGCAGAAAGATGTTTCTCCGGTATTGCCCCACCTGTATGGTCAACTCGTCGTTGTTCTCAATCACGTCCAGGTCTTCTTTCGAGGTGAAGGGCAGCTTGATGTTCAAGATGCGTTTCCCGTTGGTGGTGACGATTTGCTGGCTCAATCCCTCGCAGTAGACCCTGGACGGGTCGTCCTCCCCGTAGATGTGAGAGGCCAAGTTCCTCAGGGAGTCCAGGCCGACCACTTCCTGATCCATATACGGGGCCTTCAGCACAGGCACCGGGTCGAAGGACTCGTGGATCATGTCCAGGTATTTCTCCTGGGACTCTCTCCAGTTGGCAATGAAAGCACTGTCGGAATTCTCGGGCAGCACTTTGTTGCACACCACCATGTCCGTCTGGTAGCCGTAGAGGTTCAGGTAGGTGAAAGTCCGCTGGGCTTCCTTCACGACCATCTTCTCGGGGTTTACTACGAGCCTGACTGACGAGCAAGACCCGTCCATCAACAACTCTCGCATCTCTTCCAGTTGGGTGTAGAGGGACTGCACGGTGTCGAACACGTCCACTCCTGGCACGGGAATCTTCATAACTCCCCTTGCCAGGGGCCGCAGCGCCGCCATGACCCGTCTTTCCAGGGGGAACAGCCTGTTCATGTACCAACGGGCCATGTCCGGGAAGCTGAGAAGGCGGAGGGTCTCACCGGTGGGGGCGCAGTCCACCACCATCACGTCATATGTCCGTTGCTTCTGATACTGGTTGATGTATAGGAGGGCAACCAACTCTTCCATGCCCGGCAGGACGGCCAACTCTTCCGCTATGACTTCCTCGGCTCCCTGCCACCGCATGAGGGCGGAAAGCCAGTCTTGGACCGCCTTCCAGTGGGTGTCCAGCTCCTTGAGAACGTCAACTTCCTGGCCCCAGAGATTTTCGGCCACCTTCACGGGGCTGTTGCCCAACTGGACGTCGAGGGAATCGGACAGGCTGTGGGCGGTGTCGGTGCTCATGACCACGGTCTTATAACCCAGTTCGGCAGCCCGCAAAGCGGTGGCGGCGGACACGCTTGTCTTGCCGACCCCTCCCTTGCCTGTGTAGAGTATGATTCGCACTAATGAACTCCCTTCGGGATGCGCCAATTATAGCATAGGGTGTTTTCCGGCAGACTCCGGCTTCCCCGACGGTTCTTTGATGGAACCGTGCGCCCTATGCTATCATCCGGTTACGCTGCACACTGGTGGAAATCAGGCCATAGAATCTTGCCGATGCCCTCGAACCGCAGGAACCGAATCGACATTGCCATTCAGGACCCGTTCAAAGAGAGCGTGCCCAGAAGCTGGCTGCGGGGAGTGGCTGCGGGGGCCGTCAAGAAGCTGGGCTTGGGCGAGTCGTGCCAGCTGAGTCTCGTGATAACCGATGACGACACCGTCCGACGCCTCAACCGGGACTATAGGGGCCTCGACGAGACCACTGACGTGCTCTCCTTTTCCACCACCCACGAGGGCCACTGGCAAGGCGACGGTCCTCCCGCAGAGTCGACAAGCGGCGAGGAAGCCGGCTTCTTCGTCTATCCCGAGGACGAACCCAGACCAATTGGAGAAGTCATTATTTCCTATCCCCAGGCGGTGCGCCAGGCCAAGGACGAGGACAGCCGCCGGGAATTGGCGCTGCTGGTAGTTCACGGAATCCTGCATCTGGTCGGCTACGACCACGACGGACCTGATGAAGAAGCTGTGATGTGGACCAAGCAAGAAGAGGTCCTGTCAGGACTGGGTCCATGACGTCCGACGGCGCATTCCAAGTCTACTACCGCAAGTGGCGGCCCCAGAGGTTCAGCGACCTGGTGGGCCAGGAACACGTGTCGTCCACCCTCATGCAGGCGGTGAGCCAGGGCCGCGTGGCCCACTCGTATCTCTTCTGCGGACCCAGAGGGACGGGGAAGACCAGCACGGCGCGGGTGCTGGCCAAGGCTGTCAACTGCCTTTCTCCCGTCGATTCCGACCCATGCAACAGCTGCTCCAGGTGCCAGGCGGTGAACGAGTCACGCTACATGGACCTCATCGAGTTGGACGCGGCCAGCAACCGGGGAATCGACGAAATACGGAACATCCGGGACAAGGTAGGCCTGTCGCCGGCGGAGGGCGGGTGTAAGGTCTACATTATCGACGAAGCCCACATGCTGACAGAACACGCCTCGAACGCCTTTCTGAAGACGTTGGAAGAGCCTCCCGCCCACGCTATTTTCGTGCTCTGTACCACCGAACCCCACAAGATACCCGCCACCATCATTTCCCGGTGCCAGCGGTTCGACTTCCGACGGCTCAGCTCCCAGGCGGTGATTCAACGATTGAGTGAGATTTGCGCCGAGGAAGGGGTTGCCTCGGGCGTGGAAACCCTGGCCGCCTTGGCGCGCGTGTCCGGGGGAAGCCTGCGCGACGCGGAGAACCTGTTGGAGCAGCTTGTGGTGTCCTACGGCAAGGAGATCGGCGCCGACCAGGTGGCCGAGCTCTTGGGGCTGGGCCATGAAGAGTTGGCCCTGGAACTCACCCGTCATCTGCTGAACTCGGACGCGTCGGGCGCGCTGGGGACGATCAGCCGGGCCTCCTGGGAGGGAGTTGATCTGCGGCATCTGCACCGCCAGACGGTAGAGCTTCTCCGGGCCGCCCTCATGCTGCGGCACGGCGCCCGCGAATCGGTAAGTATGGAGCAGTCCACGCTGCGGGAACTGGAGGAGCTTGCCAGAAAGCCCGCCGTGGACAAGCTGGTCAGGACCCTTAAGCTCATGGGCGAAGTGAACATGAAGTACGACGCCTCCCCCACCCTTCCGCTGGAACTGGCGGCGGTGGAGGCGTGTCTGGACGCTCCGCCCGCGAGAGCATCCGTCAGAGAAGAGGCGGCAGCCTCAGCTCCTCCGAGGCCACGGCCGGAAGCGCCCCAGAGGCGTCCCGAACGTGCTTCTGGTGTCCCGGCCGTCGTCGGGAGACCCGATGCTTCGCCAACCGCAGAAAGGACTCCGGCGCCGGCTCGGCAACCCGCGGAAAGGGCGATTCGAGAAGAGCCGGTCAGACCCAACAACACCGTAGCAGCCGACGGAGCTGCGCCCCCGTCTGGATTTCCAGAGCAATGGGCAGACTTCGTAAAGACCCTGAGCCGTTCCAAGGGGAAGCGTTACAACATCGGCGCCCTGCTTAGAGATTGTCGAGACCAGCAGATGGATGGGGACACCTTGGTTCTGACATTTTCCCATAAGTCCCACCTGGAGCGTATGCAGGAAGAATTGGACGATCCCATGGGGATGCGCACGGTGAACGAAGCCCTGGCTAAGTCTATGGGAACGACCTATCAGCTGAAGCTTGCCCTGCACGGCGACAACGGCGGCGGGAGGGTCTCGCCGACAAATCGGAGTCCCCTGATAAGGGCGGCCCTCAGCATGGGAGCTCGCATAGTGGAGGAAAACGAGCAATGACCAACAGACAGATGCGCCGTATGGCCCAACGACAGCAGTCCAAGGCTCGGGGCAAAGGCCAGGGAGGCGCTCCCCAGCCCATGGAAATGCTCCAGAAAATGCAGGAAGAACTGGAGTTGGTCACTGTGGAGGGCAGCGCCGGAGGCGGAGTCGTTAAGGTCACCATGACCGGCAAGCAGACTCTGGACTCGGTGAGCATAGAGCCTGAGGCGCTGGAAGACCTGGAAATGCTCCAGGACCTCATAGTCGCAGCGGTTAACGACGCCATTGGCAGGTCCCAGGAGATGGCTTCCGCCAAGCTGAGCGACCTTACGGGAGGACTGAACATTCCGGGGTTGGAATAGGGCGCTCATGGCTGTATCGTCCGTTTCTGACACTTCACTGAATCTTGACATCGGCGTATGGCGTCCCACAGGCGCCGCGCAATCCCCGCCATGAGTTCCGACTATCTGCCCTCCGCCGCCCCGCCCCTGGCCCAGCTTGTGACGGAGCTCAACAAGCTGCCGGGCGTCGGCCCCAAGAGCGCCCAGAGATTGGCCTACTTCATCATCCGACTGCCTGAAGAGGAAGCCCGTGCCTTGGCCGAGGCCATAGTGGGAGTCAAGGAGAGAATCACCTTCTGCTCAGAGTGCCAGAACCTCACCGAGGCGGTGCCGTGTTCCCTGTGCAGCGACCCCAGACGTGATCGGTCCCAGATATGCGTCGTCGAAGAACCTCTGGACGTTCTGACCCTGGAGCGCACAGGCCTGTTCAAGGGCCTGTACCACGTACTCCACGGCGTTATTTCCCCCATGAACGACGTAGGGCCTGAGGAGTTGCGCCTGAAGGAGCTTTCGACCAGAATAGAAAACGGCGAAGTGCAAGAAATTATAATAGCCACAAACCCCACCCTGGAGGGGGATGCGACAGCAATGTACATACGCCGTCATATAGCGCCCGACGGGGCCAAGGTGACCCATCTGGCCAGAGGATTGCCCGTGGGAGGAGACCTGGAGTATGCAGACGAGCTTACTCTGAGCCGCGCCTTCCAGGGCAGAAGGGAAATATAAGCCTTGGCCCGGCCCAGGACCTACCGATGCGAGGGAATCGTCCTCAAGTCGACCCCGGTGGGCGAGGGAGCCCTCATCGCAACCGTCTACTCCCGTGAACATGGTAAGCTGCGGGCCAGGGTGCGCGGGGCCAGGAAACCCGGCGGCAAAATGGTGGGCCACGTGGAGCCTCTGTGCCGTGTCGACTTTGCGATGGCCGTCGGTAAGGGAGGACTCTACGACACCGTAACCCAGGCCCAGACCCTGGATGTGTTCCCCGGCCTCAAGTCAGACCTGGACGGAATGGCCAAGGGGATCTACATGGCCGAGCTGGTCGATGGCTACGGCGTGGAAGGACAGCCCAACCAGCAGCTCTACTCCCACTTCCTGGACGGACTGCGGGCTCTGGACGCAGACCCCTCCAGCCAAGTCCCCCTTCGCTATTTCGAGCTTCATATGCTAAAGTCTTCCGGGTTTATGCCGGAAATGCGCCTTTGCGTAAAATGCCGGGAGGAGTTGGTCCCCGGGCAACACCGTTACAGTCCTGACGCCGGTGGTGTGTTATGCCGGGAATGTCGTCCGCCTGACGTACGCATCATGGAGCTGTCCGTGCGGGCGCTCAAAGTTCTGAGGTTCATGGAGACTGCGTCCTTGGATGCGGCCCTAGCCCTCAACGTGGATGGGGGGTTGGACCGGGAATTAAGTGAGCGTCTGGCGGCCTCGCTAAAATACTGGTTGGACGACGACATACGCTCTAAGCGTTTTCTAGAACATCTGGAACGCACCGAAACACAGAGAGTCCCCGCATAGAGGCATACAGGGAGCCGTACATTGCCGCCGCGAACCATAAAAGTAAAAGTTGGGGAACGATGGTTCAACGTCCAAGTGGACAACCTGTCGTCCTCACCCATTACCGCTCTGGTGGATGGAACGCCCTACCAGGTGGAAATCGAAGGCCGGACGCCGACGGCAGTCGTCCCGGCTCCAGTGCCGGCGTCCTTGGTGACCCAACCCTCGGCCCCGCCGCCGGCCTCGCCGCCTTCTCTGGGCGCAGGTTCGGACAAGACAATCCGGTCTCCCATGCCTGGGAAAGTCCTGGCCATTACGGTGCGCCCCGGGGAATCCGTTTCACCTGACCAGGAGGTCTGTGTTGTAGAGGCCATGAAGATGGAGCAGAGCATTACGGCTGGCGTGTCGGGTGTCATCAAGACGATACACGTTCAACCCATGCAACAGGTCTCGGTGGACCAGCCGCTGCTCGAGCTTGAATAATCCTTCTCAGTCTTCCGTTCCCCAGTGTCAGCTTTTGTCGTCTCTTTTCCTTTCCTCGTTCAACGCGCCTGTCTCCAAGCTGCCAGCCATACCCTGTGATGCTCCGTCTTAACAATCCGGCTATATAATGAACTGAGAGACTATGGCGTCCGAACAACCCAAACGCAGGTTCTCCCCGGAACCCTTGGCGCGGTGGTGTGCAACCCACCGCGCAGTTACGTTTCTGGCATGGATAGTAGTTGTGGTCGTGGCCTTCTTCCTGACCGCGACGTTGTTGTCCGACGCCACTACCACCGAATTCGACTTCACCGCCGAGCCGGACTCCAAGAAGGGGCAGAAGCTTCTGGAAGAGAGGCTGCGAGGTCCCAGGGGGTCTAACGAGGTCGTTGTCATCCAGTCCGCTCAGGGACTCACCGTGGACAGCGCCGAGTTTCAGGGGTTTACCGAGGGCCTGTACGCCGCCCTAGCTGGGGCCAAGTTCAAGAATGACGACTCCCGGTCGGCAATCGAACCGGGCACTTTCCAGAACTACTACCAGAACCCTGGGGCGCAGGGTTTCATGGTCAACGAAGACAGGACCGTCACCATAATGCCCTTGGTCATGGCGGGCGATTTTGACGACGCCAGCAGCAACATTAGCCCCATGTTGGCGATCGTGGAAGAAGCCCATGCCGACGAACTTTTCGATGTGTATATGGTGGGCCAGGCGTCAGCCAGCGCGGACTTTCGAAAGCTGGCCAACGAGGGGCTGAAACAGGGGGAGATATTCGGGGCGCCCATAGCGGTGGTGATCTTGCTGGCGGCCTTGGGAACCCTGGTTGCAGCCCTGCTGCCGATAGTCCTGGCCGCTGTGTCCATCGTCGTGGCCCTGGGAGCATCGGCCTTGATGGGGCAAGTCTTCGAACTGTCCTTCCTGATACAGAACATGGTCACCATGATTGGGCTGGCCGTAGGCATAGACTATTCGCTGTTTATACTGACCAGGTACCGGGAAGAGCGGCGCAAGGGCCTCGAAAAGGTCGACGCCATTGGAAGGGCCAGCGCAACGGCGACCCGCGCCGTTGTCTTCAGTGGATTCACAGTGGTGGTGGCTCTGGCCGGGATGCTGCTGGTGCCCTCCAATGTATTCGTCGCCATAGGGATGGGTATGATATTTGTGGTGCTAGCGTCGGTGCTGGCCACCATGACCCTGCTTCCAGCCATTCTTGGAACCTTGGGCGACAACGTGGACCGTCTGGCCATACCGTGGATCGGCAAATTCCAGACCCGGTTCGACGAGACCCGCGAGGGAGGCTTCTGGGACAAAATTTCCAAGGGCGTCATGGCCCATCCTTTGTTGAGTCTGGTGTTGGCCGGAGGACTGCTGATTGCCGCCGCCGTCTCCTTCTTCGACATCAACACCGGAACGTCAGGCATTCAGAGCCTGCCCGATGTCATGCAGTCGAAACAGGGGTTCCTGGTCCTGGACTCCGAGTTCACCTCCGGTGAAGCCACTCCCGCTGAAATCGTGATAGACGGCGACATAGGTTCACCTGAGATACAGGCTGGTGTAGCCGCCCTTTCAGACCTCCTGGAACAGGACTCCACTGTCATCCGTCAGGGGCAGTTGGAGGTGAACTCCGAGGACAACCTCGCTGTGTTGGCCGTATTTCTGAATGGCGATTCATCCAGCGACGAGGCCCTGGACGCCGTGGTCCGAATACGGAAAGATCACATTCCAACGGCTTTTGGCGACAACGCCGGCAAGGTGTACGTCACTGGCCGGACGGCGTTGAACGTGGACTTCTACAACCTGGCCGACAATGCCTCTAAAGTGGTATTCCCCTTCGTTCTGGGCATAAGCTTCGTGCTGCTCACCGTGGTCTTCAGGTCCATAGTCATTGCCGTCAAGGCCATCATCCTCAACCTGATTTCGGTGGGGGCCACCTACGGCCTGCTGGTGCTAGTCTTCCAGAAGGGCGTCTGGAACGAGGCCTTCGGGTTCTATCAGACCGACACAATAGAAGCCTGGATACCCATATTCCTCTTTGCAGTGCTCTTCGGGCTGTCCATGGACTACCACGTCTTCCTGCTGAGCCGCATCCGAGAACGGTACGACGAGACCCAGGACAACGAGGGTTCGGTGGCCTTTGGAATTCGGTCCACAGGACGTTTGATAACCGCCGCCGCTCTGATAATGGTGGCCGTTTTCTGGGGGTTCGCAGCCGGCGACGTAGTCGGGCTTCAGCAGATGGGTTTCGGCCTGGGGATAGCGGTGCTGCTTGACGCCTCCATCGTGCGCATGGTGCTGGCTCCCGCCGGGATGAAGCTGCTGGGCCGGTGGAACTGGTATCTGCCGTCGTGGCTTAGCTGGCTGCCTGACCTGCGTGTCGAACGGAGCGAGCAGCCCGCCTCAGCCGCCGCGGACTGACGGCGGAACGCCCTCACCCCAACCCTCTCCCAGAGGTAGAGGGGGTAATACCAAAGAGGTGATCGCCTCTGGTTTCGTGGTAAGCTGGCTCCAACTTTTTGCCCGGAGGCCCCATGAAATTCGGCATCTACAGTTCCATAGCCAATCCGCCCCGGGGAGAGAACCTTGACCGGTGCGTAGACGAGGTCATCGCCGAGGCGCAGCTTGCCGAGGAGATGGGATTCGACTCATGCTTCTTCGGGGAGCATCATCAGGACCGCGACGGTTTTCTTCCCTCGCCGCTGATAGTCGCCACCGCCGTGGCTGCCTCCACAACACGGCTGAAGGTAGGCACGTCGGTCATCCTGCTGCCTCTGCACCACCCGGTCAGGCTGGCGGAAGACGTGGTGACTCTGGACATCGTGTCCAAGGGCCGGATAGCGTTGGGCGTGGGCCTGGGTTACCAGGAAGCCGACTTTAAGGCATTCGGCATCCCCATGAACGAGAGGGTGGGGCGGTTCGAGGAAAGCGTGGAAATAATCAGGAAGTGCTGGACGGGCGAACCCTTTTCCCACCACGGCAAGCATTTCCACCTGGACGATGTCCAGGTCCTGCCCAAGCCCTACACGCAGCCGGCGCCACCTCTGTGGATTGGCGCAAGCAGCAAAGCCGCCGTGGTGCGTGCGGGAAGGCTGGCCGACACCTACGTCGCAAGCTCCAGTGCCGATATGGAGCTTACCTGTGAGCAGCTTGACGCCTACAAGGAAGCCGCGACCTCAGCCGGGCGGGTGCCGGACTTCGTTCTGATGCGCGACGCATGGGTGGCTTCGACTAGGGAAGAGGCCGAGGCCGTTTACGGGCCGGAAGTGATGGAGGCCTACAAATACTACTGGCACGCCCGGAACCCAAACTTCGTCAAGTTCGAGTCCGAGGCTGATTTCAACCTGACCAACGTGGCCAAGGACCGCATCGTCATCGGTGAGCCGGAAGAGTGCATACAGGACTTCCTGCGATGGAAAGAGGTCACGGGCGCCGACAACTTCATACTGCGACTGCGCCACGCCCACTCAGGCGGTCCGCCCCACGAAAAGATTATGGGAGCTCTCAAACTCTTTGGCGAGCAAGTGCTCCCATACTGCGAATAGGATGCTGTACTGCTAACAACCCCCGCCCTTAGGGAGAGGGTTGGGGTGAGGGTGACTCCCAGCGTTAACGGAAGCCCTGGATTCCGGCCTGCGCCGGAATCCAGGGCATGGGGGGCTATTCTCCCAGCTTGTCCCCCACCTTTAGACCTGCCGACTCCATCCACTCCGGGGCCATGACCTTGCGGCCGCCCTCGGGCTGAACCCTCCCAACGAACAACGTTCCTCCAGGGGCGGCGACGGCGAAGCCGTCTCCGGTTGCCTCAACCACTTCGCCAGGTTCTCCTGCGGCTGCGCCTTCCCGCTTTCGAGCGCGGAAAAGCTGAAGCTCCTTGCCCTGGTGACTTGTGACTGCGCCGGGTTGAGGGTCTCCGCCCCGGACCAGGTTGTATATCTCATCCAGGGGAAGGCTCCAGTCTATGGTCACGTCCTCCTTGCGGCACCATCCCTCGTAGGTGGCCTGGGACTCGTCCTGGACCAGGCTAGGGGCGTTTCCTCCCGCCACCAGGTCCACGGACTCGACCATTGCTTCCACCCCCAGGGGAAAGAGCTTGTCGAAGTAGAGGGAGCCCACCGTGTCGCCGGGGCTGATGTCAACTTCTTTCTGGAGCAGCACCGGCCCTGTGTCCAGTCCCTTGTCCGGCCAGAATATGGTCAGTCCTGTCTGGGTCTCTCCTTGAATGATGGGCCAGTTTATAGCGCTGGGGCCCCGGTGTTTGGGGAGAAGGGATGGGTGGTATTGGATGGTGCCTTTGGCGGGGTTGAAGAGAATCTCGTCGGGGACGATGTCGGTCACGAAAGCCATAACGCACAGGTCGACGTTAAGGGCTGCGAAGGCGTCTATGGCCTCCTGGTTCCTCATGCGGCGGAACTGAAAAACTGGGATTCCGTGGTTGTCAGCAGCTTGCTTTAGAGGGTCGGCGGGGCGGCCTTCCCTATCCGGCGGACAGAAGACGCCTACCAGGGTCTCTCCTCGCTCCGCAAGAGCGTTGAGGACGCTCTCTCCGAAAGGCTGCTGACCGATGATTGCTATGCGAAGTCCGGTGGACATTGCGCACCCCCCTAATGGTGGGATTCGTCCAGGCCTATGCGCGTCTGACCCTTTGCATACTGGTCTACGATCACGTTGACCACGGCGGGCTTCCCGGAAGCGGCCGCCCTTTCCATCGCGGGTCTGATGTTCTCGGGCCGGTCCACCATCTCGCCATAGCCGCCGGCCGCTTCCATGATTTTGTCGTACCGGCACTCGAACCCGAGGTGCTTCTGGGGATTGAACACCTCGTCGGCGCCGGTCATGCTGCCGTTGTTGCAGATGACCACCAGCACAGGGAGGTTGTTGCGCACCATGGTGTCCACTTCCATGCCGTTCCAGCCAAAGGAGCCGTCGCCGCAGAGCACTATTACTTGCTTGTCGGGCTTCGCAGCCTTGGCCGCAACACCGTAGGGCAAGCCCACGCCCATGGTGCCGTGGGTCCCAGCGTTGATGCGGTGTCCAGGGACGTATGTTGGGATGGTGTGGCGGGCGAAGGTCAGCGTCTCGTGGCCGTCCACGCAGACGATGGCGTCCCGGTCCATGAAGTCCCGCACCTCCCGACAAAGCCTGAGGGGGTGTATAGGCACGTCGTCGGAATCCATCACGGCGGCTGTCTGCTCCATCCGCACGGCGTCCCGTTGAGCTAGCGCGCTGGTCCAGGGAGTATCCTCTTCGGGGTTGAACCTTCCCTGAGCCTCGTCGGTGAGCTGCTTGAAAACGGCCTTTGCGTCGCCCAGGATGCTCAGCTGTGCGGGAGCGTTATGGCCGACTTCCGTGGGGTCCAGATTTACGATGATGAACTTGGCATTGGGGTTCCATCGGGGCGGAAGCAGATTGGAGAGTATTACGTTGGCCCTGGAGCCGACCACCAAGACGGTGTCCGCCTCCCTAAAGGCCATCGACCTGGCGCCGCCGTAGAACCGCTTGTGGTCCTCGGGAATGGCGCCCCTGCCCTGGGGAGTAGTGAAGAAGGGAATGCCCGTGGTGTCCACGAACTGTTGCATCTCGGCTGCCGCCTGTGACCAGAAAACCCCGCTTCCCGTAACCAGCAGAGGCTTCTCGGCTTTGGCCAGAAGGTCTATAGCCTCCTTCACAAGAGCCGGGTCACCAAAGGGCCGGGCCTCAGTGCGGTAATGGGAGGGTTGATGGGACGGGTGCTCCCAGTCTATGTCCTCCACCTTGGCGTTCACTATGTCATTGGGAAAGTCCAGGTATACGGCCCCGTGGGGTGGAGCCAGGGCATGGCGGAAAGCCGTGCTGACCAGTTGGGGAATCTTCTCGGTGTGGGTGACCTGGTGGGCCCACTTGGTGACGGGCCGCATGATGGCCACCTGGTCCATCTCCTGGAAGACCTCAACGTGCCGGTCTCTCAGGTTGGCCGACGCGCCGCAGTTCACTACCGGGCAGGCGTCGGCCATGGCATTGGCCACCGCCGGCACCACGTTGGCCGTCCCGGGGCCGTGGGACGATAGGACCACTCCCGGCCTGCCGGTGACTCGGCTGTACCCGTGGGCCATCATGCCTGCCGCCGTCTCGTTGCGCACCGAAATGCCCCGTATGCCCACGTCCAGGCAGTCGGCGACCAACGGCGCCGACAGGATGTAGAAGAAGGTGTCCACTCCCTCTTGTTGGAGCGCCCTGGCGCCCAGGTAGGCTCCCGTTACTTCAGCCATGCTTTCTCCCTTCCATTTCGGACTGCCCTCTCTATTCCCCCATCTCAATCTTCCCCCTCAAAGGGGAAGTGGTTGGGCAAAGGTCTCTTGACGGGAGAGGGTTGGGGTGAGGGTGAGTTTCCAGTTATAGGATTGCGCCCGCTTCCCGGAACTTCTCCACGTCGTCCCATGTGTAGCCCAGCTCTTCCACCATGATTAGCTCGGTGTGTTGACCTAGCTCGGGGGCCTCCCTCCAGATGCCTGCGGGGGTCTCGCTGTAGGTGTTAGGGTGGCTGCACATCTTGGTGGGCCCCAACACTGGATGGTCGAAAGTCGCTATGAAATTATTAGCGATGACCTGTGGGTCGTCCGCCAGGTCCGATAACTCCTGCACCTTGTCGTAGATGAAGTCTCCCTTGGCCTTAAAGGCCCTGTCCCACTCGTCGTAGGGCCTGGTTCCGAAACGCTCGTCCAGGATGCCGGCCAACTCGGCCCCGTGCTCCCTGCGGCTTGCCATGCTCTCGAACCGCGGGTCCTCCAGCAGCTCCGTTATGCCCAGGACCTCGGTGAAGCCCTGCCAGTACCGGTCGGGCTGCATGTGCATAAGCTGTATCCAACGCCCGTCCTGGCAGTGGTAGGTGTTGGTAAGGGGGTTTACGGGAGCCTTACGGTCGAAGGGAGCCGAGGACGTGCCCGACATCAGGCTCATGTTCAGGCTGCTGCCCTGGAGCCACATGTTGGCAGACAGGTGGGACGTCTCCACCATCTGGCCCTTCCCTGTCTGAGAACGGGACACCAGAGCCGCCAATACGCCCAGACAGAGCATTATGCCGGCGATTTGGTCTGAGATTCCTCCGCCGACCCGCACAGGTGCGCCACCCAGCGGAGTGCCGGACATCATCAGGCCGCTGCGGGCCTGGCCTGTGCCGTCGAAGGAGGGGCGGCGGGACTCTTCTCCCTTGGAGCCATATCCGGTGGCCGATGCGTATATGAGGGCAGGGTTGATTTTCCGCAGGGTCTCGTAGTCCATGCCCAGCCGCTCCGCCACGCCTTCCCGGTAGTTTTGCACGAACACGTCGGCGGACTCCACCAGCTTGTAGACCAAGTCTCGCCCTTCCTGGACCTTCAAGTTAACGGCGAATCCCCTCTTGTTGCGGTTGTTTGACTCGAAGTAGGCATTTCGGCCTGCGGCCAGATTGGCCTGGATTGTGGTTGCTTGCAGAAGGTTGCGCCCGGCGTCGCCGTCCAGAGGCTCGATCTTTATCACGTCAGCGCCCATGTCGCCCATCATCTCTGCGGCCACAGGGCCAAGCTGCCACATCGTCCAGTCCAGCGCCCGGACCCCCTTGAGGGGCCCGCCATTCGGTTGTTCAGCGCCGTTTGCAGTCAATGACGGCTCCTGTTGCAACTGCTCCCTCTCCCTCGACGGGAGAGGGCTGGGGTGAGGGTGAGTCTTGGAAAGACTTTAGACAGCGCCTGGCTACACCGGACTACTGGGCGTCTTCGAAACGCTCGCCCGTGGCCGGGTTCACCTCGAACGGCCCGTCAAGCTCCAACTCTTTGGCCATCTCGCGCACAGCAGGAATCACTTCCTGGCCCATAAGCCGGAGGCTGCGCATTGCGTCGTCGTGGTCCATGGCTCCGTCGCCGTCCCAGAAGAAGACGCTGCCGGGGCGCAGGTACTCCAAGACGTGACGAATTTTGGGCAGCACTGTGTCGGGCGTCCCCGTGACAATCTGGTAGCCCTCGACCTGGGACTCGTATGATGTGGAGTAGACGCCGCCCCTTGCCGCCGTGGCGACGTTCTGGGTGGGCAGCACACGCTTCTTGGAGGTCAGTCCCGGCAGCTGGGCGATTGCGGGGTTCTGGGAGCCCTCGTTGCCGGCCAGGAACGGGTTGCTGGGACCCTGTACGTATTTCCTCCCGGCGGCCTCGGCAAGCTCTTCGGTCTCATCCACGTGGACCTTCCACAGGTAGCCGATGTTCTGGGACCCCGACTGGTAACCCAGTTCAGCGGCCCGGTCGTGGTATTCCTGGAACGCCAGTCCAGTGGCCTCTAACTGGGTCGAGAGCATTATGTAGGGTATGCGCTTCTCGGCCGCCCACAGCAGGGAGTCCCTGCTGACCACTCCCGGAAGCCAGATGGGCGGGTGGGGCTGCTGGTAGGGCCGGACCCAGGGGTTGACGTAGCGGTACTGGTAGTGCTTGCCTTCCCACCTGAAGGGGCCAGGCTCGGACCAGGCCTTCACGATGAACTCGTGGGCCTCCTGGAACCGTTCCCAGTTGTCGGGAGGAGACATATTGTGGGCGACGCTCTCCCGACCTGTGCCCCGCACCCAGCCGGACACCAGGCGGCCTTCGGAGATCATGTCTATCATGGCAAGCTGTTCGACCAGCCACAGCGGGTCGTCCCAGATAGGCAGCACGTTGCCGAGAAGGCATATCTTAGCTCGGTTAGTGACTCTGGCCAGGATAGAGGCCTCCACGTTCATGGCGCCTCCCATGCAGAAGGGAGTGCTGTGGTGCTCGTTGAGCATCAGCCCGTCAAAGCCCATCTCCTCAGCGTATATCTTCTCGTCCAGGTACCGGTTGTAGAGGTTGGCCCCTATCACCGCATCATAGGAATCGTTGCTTACGTCCAGGTCTGCGATGGGCCTGCCCGTGGCGCCGAAATAGCCCGATGCCGGGTCCTGGTATGGGCGTTCGGTGAAGTATCCGACAAACATGCTCGCCTCCCTGAGTCCTACTGCCATCCAGGGTCTAAATTTAGCTGATTATAGTCTCAGGCGCGGTGCTTGTCGAGAAACCGCACAACGCCGCCTCTAATAAAAGCGTAGGGGCGACCGGCCGGTCGCCCCTACAAGCTCCGTGAAGTATTCGTCAATGTCCGGGCAGGCCACCGAGCGAACTCGGCTCACCCCGCGGGGAGGCCGTCAGGGAGCTCGGCCTTCGAGTCCGCGTCCAGCTCAAGCTCGAAAACCTGCAGGAAGTTGGCCAGCGCCATGTAGTACCCGATGAGTCCGGTCAGCTCCAGGGTGTCCTGGTCGCCGAACTTGTCCCTGACCGCCTGGAAGGTGGCGTCGGACACCTTACGGTCCCTCATCAGCTCCACGACGAATCGAGAGACCATGGCCTCGTCACCCTGAAGGCCGTCGGGGTGCTTCCCGTCGCGTATGACGTTCACCGTATCCAGGGAGACCCCGGCCGCCTGGCTCATGTGGACGTGCTGGGTGAACTCGTATTGGGACTTGATTTCCTTGGCCACGGTGAGTATCGCCACCTCGCGCAGCTCGTTGGGGATGTCTCCCTCGAACCGCACGTGGGCGCCCAGAGGCCCCACCAGCCCCGACAGCTTGGGAGCGTTGAGAATCAGGGCATGCGGTGCCCCAACGTTCCCGCGCCCCCGGCTGGATGCAATGTCGTCCCAGTATTTCTGGTCCTCGGGACTGAGTCGTTCCCGAGTCATCAAAGGTATTCGCGCCATCTCTCCTCCTGTTCTCCAGATAAATTATGGACTTCATCCATGATTTACACTCCCGACACAACAGATTCGGCTCTCCCCCACACCCGTGCGATTGCCGCCTGAATCTTCCCTTCCATACGTTCGATCAGTTCACGATTGGCAACGACGAGGGCTTGCTCGGCCTCTATCTCAGCGACAATGGCTTGCTGAATAGCAAGGGGTGGCAGCGGAATGTTGACGGCCTCAAGAATCTGGATATTGATGTTCTTCTGAGCAGATTGCGGAGCAATGGCATTAAGGAAATCCTTCTTAGTTCGCATCATGAGTTCTATAAACCACGCATCTGTTTCTTGTTCTGGAATCAGACCGATGATGCTATCTGGAAAACATGAAGGAAAGTCAAGGACTGCGGTGGACCCAATGTTCGCGGCTATTGTAACTACCACTACCGGCGGTTGAAATAGCCTGCTTATTCCGAGCCCTTCATCATTCAGGGTTTGGGTGTATGGAATTGTTCCTCCCTTGGCACGAGCTACATCACCTGTTTGTATGAATGGGTACTTGCCGCCGTAAAATCGTGGTTCATTTCTGGGACGGTGCGAGAATTTCCCGCGTTTAATCTGGCACGCCTCACCCAACGCCACCAGGGGCCACTCCGGGTCGACTGCGATGTGTGGGCGATAGTTCTCCACGACGGCCCGCGCCCCGTTGATGACCTTCTGGTAGCCCTCAATCTCCGCCACTATCTCCTTCTGCACCTCTGGTGGTGGGAGAGGGATTTGGATTTCTGCTAACTGTTTCTTGGTGACCCCCTGAATCGTTGAGCCCTGACTAACTCCCCTGAACTCCTCGACTCTCACTTTTAGTACATGTACTAGGTAATCTGCACTAATTCCGTCCTTCAGTATTAACCCTTGCGAGTCCTGGCTGATGCAAAGGTCAAAGTTGTTCCTGAACAGTTTTCCCAGTCCAACCCTTGTCACTACGATGACATTGCCTTTTGGAATTAGGTTGGTCGCTGATTCTCTGACTGCTTCTTGTGTGATGTACCTTCTTGGTTCAGCGGTTCTGATGTCCACAATGTCCGCACTCGTAATCCACGGGATATCACCTTCCCAATAGTCTGCCTGCTTTGTCGATGGTGTGCCTCCGCTTACAATCTTGTCGCAAACGTCCTCCAACATTACCATCGGCCAAGTGTGACTTCCGCTATTTCTGTTCTCCCGGTACCGCTCTGCACCAAGGTTGTACTCCCCATCCTCAGCGATGTGTTCCTTCTCGACGATCAGTCCCGTCTCCGGCTGAAAACCATCCATAGCCCCACCAGAACGCAGGTGGCCCAAGTATCGTGCTAGCTCGGTTTGCACCTGCGGCAGATCGTTCCTGTCTATCGGCCTCCGCTGGGCGCCGAGGTCGAAACCGTCGTTCTCCACCTTGAAGAAGGCGATTCGGTCCGTCTTTCTGGCCAGTGCCTTGTCCAGAATGAGTATGGAGGTCTTGACTCCGGAGTAGGGGTTGAAGACGCCGGCGGGCAAGGAGACCACGGCAACCAGATAGTCCTCCACCAGTATCTTGCGGAGCTGCTTGTAGGCGTTCTGGCTCTGGAAGATGATTCCCTCGGGCACGATAATGCCAGCCCGCCCGGTGGGGGTCAGGTGCTCGGCCATATAGTCTACAAACAGGACCTCACTGCGCTTGGACTGCACCGAGAAGCGGTTGTGAGGCCTGATGCCGCCCTTCGGAGACATGAAAGGCGGGTTGGCCAATATCACGTCGGCGTACTCGTTCCAGCGGTCCTCGCTGGTGAGGGTGTCGTATTCGTAGACCTTAGGGTCGGTGAAGCGGTGCAGGTACATGTTCACCAGTGAGAGACGCACCATGTCCGGGGAGATATCGTATCCCTTAAAGTTGTTGACCAGTCGTCCCCGCTCGTCAGGTGTCAGCGTGCTCCGGCTGTCGCTGTCGGTGTTAGCCTCCAGTATGTGCTTGTAGGCCGATATGAGGAACCCGGCAGTGCCGCAGGCCGGGTCCAGCACACTCTCGCCCTTCTTGGGGTCTACTACGTCTACGATGAAGTCGATGATGTGGCGCGGTGTGCGGAATTGTCCGGCGTCTCCCTGGGCGCCCAGAACCGACAGCAGGTATTCAAAGGCGTCACCCAACCGTTCCGAGTGGTCGTAAGTGAAGCCGTCTATGACCTTTAGGAAGGCGCGAAGCGTCTCCGGGTCTCGGTAGGGCAGGTAGGCATTGTTGAAGATGTCTCGGAACAGCGGCGGAATCCCCGGGTTTTCCGGCATCCTGGTGATGGCTTCAGCATACAGGTTCAGCGTTTCGTACCCACCAAGGCCTGGATGAGTCAGTTTAGCCCATCCGTATCTGGCAAAGTCACGGGCGAAGAACTTTCTTTGCCCGCCCAACTCCTCGCTTTCAGCGTCCAGGTCGTCCATGAACTTGTAGATGAGGGCAATAGTGATTTGCTCCACCTGGCTCTTAGGGTCAGGCACTTTTCCGACGAGGATGTCGCGGGCAGTGTCGATGCGGCGTTTGGTGTCAGCGTCCAGCATGGCTTCCTCTACATAGCGAACTGGTTCAACGAGACGTAATCCTTGACATACTCAGGAACAAGGACACGGTATTTCTGGGGGACTGAGCGGTAATCTTCCATCGAGAGCACAGCGTTGGTTGCCAGGTCGGTGAACTGCTTAGTGTCGATAATGTCACGGGTGCGGCCGTTGGTAATATACGCCTTGAAAAAGGTTTTGATTGCCGGGATGGCATGGGAGTCCTCCGGCTTGTGGTCGGAGACGAATTTGGCGAACTCCTCCTCCAGCAACTCATCCTTGGACTTGAAACCCGGTATGAGGTCGAAGACCTTTTCGAGGATTTCTCGGAGATTCAGGCGGCGGTCCACGGATGCAGCCTTCCGCAGCTTGTCCAGAGTGTAATAGTCCTCGGGCTTGTCGAAGACTTCCCGATTTACGTAGTCGATGACGAGGTCCCAGTTCCCGGACTCTATGGCCCTCTTGACGGTGTCATTCGCGCGCACGGTATCTGAGAACCGGTCGAACAGCATCCGGTCGATTTTCATTCCCCCGTAGCCGACCTTCTCTTCCCTTATCGTAGACAGGATGTCTTTGCCAAGGTGTTCGTATCCGTAGACCAGTTTGGCAGATTGGTCTCCTTCTCCATTCTCGCCGTCACTGGGTTGGGCACGAGGCAGCATGATGGCTTGGTCGTAGTTGAACTCGGTTTCGAAGTATTCGCAGTTGGCGAAGAAATCGAAGAGTTTGAACGCTGTTTTCTCAGGCTGGGCCACACTCTCGGCAATACTGGAATCAAAAAGTTGTTCAAGGAAGTCGTGCCTGCGCGTGCCCCGGCCCTTGATTTGCACGAAATCCGTCGGCGAGAAGATTGGCCGGAACAGGCCAAGGTTCAGGATGTCGGTGCAATCGTATCCGGTGGTCATCATCCCCACGGTTACGCAGACCCGCGCCTTGCTGGTGCGGTAGGCGGACAAGAAGTTGCCGGATCCCATGAGGTTGTTGTTGGCAAAATTGATTGTGAACTGCTGGGCGTCCGGCACTTGGGAAGTGACCTGTACGGCGAAGTTGGACTGGTACTTCCCCGGAAACATGACATCCGCGATTTCATTGAATGTCTGCGTCAACCGTGCTGCGTGGTTTTGGCTTACCGCAAAGACGATGGACTTTCCGATTTCGCCGCTGATGGGGTCCCGAAGTGCGTTCTCCAGGAAAGTCTTGCAAAAGACTTGGTTTGTCGCATCGGAGAAGAACCGCCTCTCAAACTCCCGCTGCCTAAAAGTCTCTTCATGCTCTTCCCCGGTGTCGTCGGTGAAGGAAACGATGAAACCTTGGTCAGCCAGCAACTGGGTGGTTATTTCGGTGCGGGCGTCAACCAGGATCGGATTGATCAAGTAACCGTCCCTTACGCCGTCTAGGAGCGAGTACCGGAACGTAGGCTGTCCGCTTTCGCATCCGAAGGTGCGATAGGTGTCCAGCAGCAATCTCCGCTCGGCCTCACGGGGGTCGTGCAGGATGGAACCCGGCTTGTCCGTGCCCCGCAGGTAGTCACGGGGAGTTGCAGTAAGGCCCAGCTTGTAGCCTACGAAGAAGTCGAATACGGCGCGGGCATTGCCGCTGATAGAGCGATGGGCTTCGTCGGATATTACAAGGTCAAAGTCGGTCGGTGAGAAGAGGGACTGGTACTTGTTATTGAACAACAGGGACTGGACGGTAGTAACGACTATTTCCGCTGAACGCCAATCGTTGCGTTTTTCTTTGTAGACTACGGTCGTGTAATCCGCCGAAAGCATAGTGGAGAAGACCTTCCTGGCTTGCTCCTCAAGCTCAAGACGGTCCACTAGGAACAGGACGCGGGACGCATTGCTGGAGCGTAGGAATAGTTTGATGATGGCTGCGGCGGTGAGGGTCTTGCCGGTGCCCGTAGCCATCTCGAACAGAAAGCGGTCGTTGCCGCTCCTCACCGATTCCTGCATTGCATGAATGGCCCTGAGTTGGTAAGTTCTCAGGAAGCGCAGGTTGTTGGCTCGGATGAAGCCGGGCCGCTCAGACTCGTTCGTCCACGCTGCCGCGGAGGCGTAGTTGGGACTCTGGGTGAGAACGATGTAATCGTCCAAGACCTGTTCGTCTATTAACCGCTGCGGGTTGGGCTGGACCTTACTGTAGCCGGTCACCGATTCCGGCGTCGGGAATGAGGTGATGATGTATGGGTTGCCTCGCTCCAAGTCCCAGAAGTAATGGAGGTTGCCGTTAGATAGAATGACAAACCGGCAGTTCTGTGATCGAGCGTACTTCCGAGCCTGTTCCTTACCGACAAGCGGTTGCTTCTCCTCGGACTTGGCCTCGAGAACGATAAACGGGAATCCCTTGGAGTCCAGTAAGAGGAAGTCGATGAAGCCGCTAGAGGTCTTCTCGAAGTCATCGCCAAGCCTGTCGAGATCGGCCTTTTTTACGGCGACATGAGGTTCAAGTCGAACATTGGCAGGATTGTTCCCTTCCTGGAAGAAGCGCCAACCCGCCTTCTCCAACAGCCCGTTAATTTTGAGCCGTGCTGTCGCTTCATTCATAGGCCCATCCCGGGGAAAACCTCGCTAGACGCAGGTCATGCCGCCGTCGACGGCCAGTTCGGCGCCGGTGACGTAGGAGGCCTCGTCCGAGCCCATGAACAGCACGGCATAGGCCACCTCTTCCACTCGTCCCATGCGCGCCATTGGGATTCCCTGGAGGCTGGAGGACGAGGGGTCCCGGCTCTGGTCCTGGGCGGTGGTCATGGGGGGCATGGTGCCTGGGTGTATCGAGTTGCAGCGAATGCCCTGGGTGGCGTACCTGGCGGCAATGGCCTTGGTGAGAAGCCGGACGCCTCCCTTAGATGCGTTGTAGGCTGGGTGGCCCTTAACTCCCCGCCCCACCAGACCGGACGTGGAGGATATGTTCACGATCGAGCCTCCGCCGTTTTCAATCATCCTCGGTATGGCCTCGCGGCATCCCAGGAACGTACCCTTGGCGTTCACGCCCACGATGCGGTCCCAGCCCTCTATACCCATGGGGTCGGCCTGGGAGGAGCTGGATATGGCCGCATTGTTCACCAGGATGTTCAGCTTGCCCAGCTTGGCTTCCAACTCGTCCAGTGCGCTTGTCCAGCTTTCGGGACTGGTCACGTCCAGGTTGATGGATATGGCCTCTCCGCCGGTCTCGTTGATTTCCGCAGCCACAGCCGCGGCGTCGTCGGCCCTGATGTCGGCCACGGCCACCTTGGCGCCCTCCTGGGCGAACAGCTTGGCCTCGGCTTTGCCCTGCCCGTTTCCGCTGCCGGTGACCATGACCACTTTTCCTTCTACTCTGCCCATATTCGTTCCTCCGTTACGATGTCATGTCCCCCAGTCTCTTGTTCACCCCCATCTCAATCTTCCCCCTCCGAGGGGGAAGATTGAGATGGGGGCTGGGGGTGAGGGTTAGACGCAGGTCATCCCGCCGTCCACCACCAGCTCCGCGCCGGTGATGTACGAGGCTTCATCGGAGGCCATAAAAAGAACAGCGTAGGCGACTTCATCCACCTCGCCCATTCGTCCCATGGGGATGCCCTGCATGGACGGGGAGTCTGCGTCCCTTCGCTGGTCTTGAGCGGAGGTCATGGGGGGCATCGTGCCCGGGTGGACTGAGTTGCACCGTATGCCCTGGGTGGCGTAACGGGCCGCCAGGGCCTTGGTCAAAAGACGGACCCCGCCCTTTGACGTATTGTAGCCCGGATGGCCGTAGAGCCCCATGCCGATAATGCCTGAGGTGGACGATATGTTAACTATGGCGCCGCCGCCGTTTTCTATCATCCGCGGTATAGCCTCTCGGCACCCGAGGAATGTGCCCTTGGCGTTCACGTCCATTATCCGGTCGAATCCCTCGATTCCCATGCGGTCGTCCTGGGAGGAGCTGGAGATGCCGGCGTTGTTGACCAGTATGTTCAGCTTGCCCAGCTTCGCCTCGGTCTCATCCAGTGCAGCCTTCCAGCTTTCGGGGCTGGTGACATCCAGGGCGAAGGCAATGGCGTCACCGCCAGACTCGTTGATTTCCGCGGCTACGCCCTCGGCGTCTGCGGACCTGATGTCAGCCACGACTACCTTGGCGCCCTCTCGGGCCAACATCTTGGCTTCGGCTTTGCCTTGCCCATTCCCGCTGCCGGTCACCAAGGCTACTTTTCCGTCCACTCTGCCCATTCTTATTCCTCCATGTCTCAGATAATCTCCCCTCTATCTTGGGGAGCCGGGTTGAGGGTGATATTAGCTGGAATGTCCTACGCACCCCCATCCCAACCTTCCCCCTCTGGGGGAAGGAGAATGCACCCCTCTACCTGTGGGAGAGGGGCCGGGGGTGAGGGTTAGATGCAGGTCGCTCCGCCGTCCACCACCAGCTCGGCGCCGGTTACGTAAGAGGCCTCGTCGGAGGCCAGGAACAGGACTGCGTAGGCGACTTCTTCCACCTCACCCATGCGTCCCATCGGGATGCCCTGCATGGCTGGGGCTGCGTCGTCCCTGCGCTGGTCCTGGGCGGAGGTCATGGGAGGCATGGTGCCCGGATGGACCGAGTTGCAGCGTATGCCCTCGGTGGCGTGCCGGGCGGCCAGGGCTTTGGTCAGCAGACGGACGCCGCCTTTGGAGACGTTGTAGGCCGGGTGGCCGGACAGGCCCACGCCGATGATGCCTGAGATGGAGGAGATGTTGACGATGGATCCGCCGCCGTTTTCGACCATCCTCGGTATGGCCTCTCGGCAACCCAGGAACGTGCCCTTGGCGTTTACGTCCAGAATCAGGTCGTAGCCCTCGATGCCCATGGGGTCGGCCTGGGAGGAGCTGGAAATGCCGGCGTTGTTGACCAGTATGCTCAGCTTGCCGAGCTTGGCCTCGGTCTCGTCCAAGGCAGCCGCCCAGCTTTCGGGGCTGGTGACGTCCAGGTTGACTGCAATGGCCTCGCCGCCGGTTTCGTTGATCTCTGCGGCCACGGCCTCGGCGTCGTTCGCCCTGATGTCGGCCACGACGACTTTGGCGCCCTCTCTGGCCAACATCTTGGCTTCTGCCCTGCCCATCCCGTTGCCGCTGCCGGTCACCAAGGCCACTTTTCCATCGACTCTGCCCATTTCTGTCCTCCTGGAGTCTGTCGTTCTTTTTCTCCCTGGAATGGAGCTTCTCCCGCTACGAGGGAAGGCTACGCAATCCTACCATATAAGGCGCAGCTAGACGCAGGTCATGCCGCCGTCCACCACCAGCTCCGCTCCGGTGATGTAGGAAGCTTCATCGGAGGCCAGGAAGAGGACTGCATAGGCAACCTCTTCCACCCTTCCGGCGCGGCGCATCGGCACGATTTCGAACACTCCCGTCGAGGCGTCCCGATTGGTGTCCGTGGCCGTCGTCATGGGCGGCATGATGCCTGGATGCACTGAGTTGCACCGTATCCCCTGCTTGGCGTAGGCCGCGGCTATGCCCTTGGTCAGCAGTCGGACGCCGCCCTTGGAAGTGTTGTAGGCGGGATGCCGGGGCGACGAACTCCCAACCAGGCCGGACGTGGACGAGATGTTGACGATGGAGCCGCCGCCGACCTCCAGCATCCTGGGTATGGTGTGTTTTATGCCCAGGAATGGCCCGGTGGCGTTCACGGCCATGATATTGTGCCACCCATCGGTCCCCATCAGGTCGGCTTGGGACGACCCGCTGAGGCCGGCGTTGTTGACCAGCACGTTCAGCTTGCCGAAGGCTCCCACTATTGTGTGGATGGCCTGAATCCAGCTGTCCTCGTCCGTGACGTCCAGGTGCACGAACATGGCTTCCCCGCCGGACTGCTTAATCTCCTCGGCGACAGCCTTGCCGTCGTCATCCCGGAGGTCTCCGATGGCCACTTTGGCGCCCTCCTGGGCGAGGAGCTTAGCCTCGGCCTTGCCTTGTCCGTTGCCCGCCCCCGAAACAAGGGCCACTTTGCTGTCAACTCGTCCCATTTATCGCTCCTTACGCTTCTGGTGACTTACGCGTTGCACTCGCCCCCGTCCTAACCTTCCCCCAAAAGGGGAAGGGACATTGCTCCCTCTCCCACTGGGAGAGGGCCGGGGTGAGGGCGTCGCGCCGCTCCTAATAAGGCTCCCTGGATACCGGCCTTCACCGGAATGCCGGCGTGTGAACCTTGTTATATGGCCGTGCGGCCTCCGTCCACCACCATCTCGGCGCCGGTGATGTACGAGGACTCATCGGAGGCTAGGAACAGCACCGGATAGGCCACCTCTTCCACCTGACCCAGCCTGCCCAAAGGCACCGTCCTGACTCCCTCGGCGTCCTGCTGCGCCCGTATTTCAGGGTTGACGCTTATCATGGCGGGAAGCAAACCCGGATGCACCGAATTGCAGCGTATGCTGTCCTTGCCGTGACGGGCCGCTATCGCCTTGGTGAGGAGACGGATGCCCCCCTTGGAGGCGTTGTACCCAGGGTGCCCTGAGCCGCCCGACGATGCCGTAAGCCCTGCAGTGGAGGAGATGTTTATGATGGAGCCTCCGCCCGCTTCTATCATCTTGGGGATGGCGTACTTGCAGCCGAGGAAGGCGCCCTTGGTGTTCACCTCCATCAGGCGGTCCCAGCCCTCCACGCTCATGGTGTCAGGGTGCCACGAGCCGCTTAGCCCGGCGTTGTTGACCAGGACGGTCAGGTTGCCAAAGGCATCGGCTATCCGGTCTATGGCCTGCTGCCAGTCCTCTTCCTTGGTCACGTCCATGGGAATGAAGAGGGCCTCACCGCCAGATTCCTTGATCTCAACCTCGACCCGCCTGCCGTCCTCCTCCCGTATCTCGCCCACCGCTACCTTGGCGCCTTCGCTGGCGAAAAGGTTTGCCTCGGCCCGTCCCATGCCATTGCCTGCGCCCGTTATCAGAGCCACCTTGCCGTCTAGTCTGCCCACTGCTTTCCTCCTGGTCCGTGTCTAAGCTGAACCTGCATGCCCCTCTCCCTTGATGGAACCTTTGCATCACCTCCGTCATACCGGCGAAGGCCGGTATCCAGGGTCTTCTCTAAAGCTGGAAGGTTCCCTCACCCCAACCCTCTCCCCCTGGGAGAGGGAGTTACTCTTTTTTCTGTCTATCCCCTCATCCTAACCTTCTCCCGCCAGGGGAGAAGGGACGATTCCTTTAGACGATTCCTTTAATGGATCAACGGCCTTCTGCCGCCTCCCGTCTCGTCGGAGACTTTCATCACTATCTGGTGCACTAGGTTGGCAATGAACATGGGCACGCTGTAAGTCTTGCCGACGGAACAGGCCGTTCCCACGTCTTTGACCACGTACCTGGAAATCATCTCGTAGCGCAGGTCACCGTCGAAGGCGCCGCTGGCCCAGAAGTTGGGTATGCGCTCCTCCACCGCGCGGTTTTTACCGCTGCTGATGCTGATGGCCTCCACCAGCTTGGGGACGTCCATGCCCGCTTTCTCGGCGACCTGGCACACCTCGTAGGCGATGGCCATGTTGGCGGCGCCCATCAGGTTGTTGAGGGCCTTGGCCTCGTGGCCTGTTCCTAAGGGCCCCATAAGGTAATGGGCGGTTGCGATGGCGTCCAGTGCATATTTCACCTTGTCGTAGACTGCCTGCTCCCCGCCCATGAACAGGGTTAGAGTCCCGGCTGCTGCCCCCTCCGGTCCTCCGCTGACACCTGAGTCCATGAATTCAACGCCCTTTTCGGCCAGCGCAGCCCCGATGCGTTTGGTGTGGGGAGGGTCGCCGCTGGACAGGTCTACTACTATCGTTCCAGGAGCCGCTCCCTCTACTATGCCGTTCGCGCCCAGGCACACGTCCTCCACGATGAGGGAGTTGGGCAGCGAGAGGAGGACGACCGGCGTCCTTGAGGCCACGTCCTTTGCCGATGCCGCCGGTTGGGCGCCCATCTTCACGTACACTTCCAGTGCTTCCGGGTCCTTGTCGTAGGCCACCATGGGAATCTCGGCCCTGAGCACGCTGCTGGCAATGGGGCCGCCTATGTTGCCCAAGCCAATGAAACCAACATTGTCAGGCATGTGTTCTCCTTCTCGTTCGCCGTCTTGCACCTAAAAGGGAGGACGTACGGGTTCCTACTTAGATGGCGGTGCTGCCGCCGTCCACTGGGAGCTCGACTCCGGTGATGTAGGAGGCGTCGTCGGAGGCCAGGAACAGCACGGCGTTAGCCACCTCTTCGACGCGTCCGGCCCGGGGTATGGGGAAGGTCTCTAACCTGCTGACGTTGAACTCCCTGGTGTCAGGATTGGCTGTGGTCATGGGCGGCATGGTGCCGGGATGGACGGAATTGCAGCGTATGCCGTCTTTGCCATAGCGGGCCGCGATGGCCTTGGTGAGCAGCCGCACCGCCGCTTTTGATGCGTTGTACGCGACATGCTGCATGGGGCCTCCGCCCGCCACCAGAGCCGCCACCGACGAAATGTTCACTATGGAGCCGCCGCCTGCCTCTATCATCTTGGGGATGGCGGTCTTTGTGCCCAGGAACACTCCCTTGGCGTTGACGTTCATGATGTTGTCCCAGCCCTCGGTCCCCATGGGGTCTCCCTGGGAAGAGCCGCTGATGCCCGCGTTGTTCACCAGGACGTTCAGCTTGCCGTAACGGGCCACAGCCTGGTTCACGGCCGCCTGCCAGCTTTCTTCGCTGGTGACGTCCAGGTGCACAAACATGGCGTCGCCGCCGGCCTGCTTTATCGTGGCCTCTACGGCCTCCCCGTCTTCGGCACGGATGTCCCCTATCACCACCTTGGCGCCTTCCTGGGCAAAGATGGAGCATTCCGACCTGCCCATTCCGTTGGCGCCCCCGGAGATGATTGCAACCTTTCCGTCCAGTCGTCCCATGTTCGCCGCTCCTTTCCCCCATCCTAACCTTCCCCCTCAGGGGGAAGGGACAGAACCTTGCTCGCTCTCCCACCGGGAGAGGGTTGTGGTGAGGGGGAATATCGTCTACACGCAGGTGGTGCCGCCGTCCACGACAAGCTCGGCCCCGGTTACATAGGAAGACTCATCGCAGGCCAGGAACAGCACCGGGTAAGCAATCTCTTCCACGGTGCCCATGCGCTTCATGGGTATGTGGTCGAAGACGCCCGTAGCCGCGTCTCGGTTCCTGTTCTGGGCCGAGGTCATGGGCGGCAAAGTCCCCGGATGAATGGAGTTACAACGTATTCCCTGGGTTGCGTACCTGGCGGCCAGGGCTTTTGTAAGCAGCCGCACTCCTCCTTTGGAGGCGTTATAGGCCGGGTGGCTGTTCCCTTGTCTAATGCTGCCCACCAGCCCGGATATGGATGAGATGTTTACGATGGAGCCGCCGCCGTTCTCAATCATCCTTGGAATGGCCTCGCGGCATCCCAGGAACGGGCCCTTGGCGTTGACGTTCAGGATGTTGTCCCACCCGTCTATCTCCATAGGGCCGGACTGGGACGAGCTGGATATGCCTGCGTTGTTGACCAGGATGTTCAGCTTGCCCAGCTTGGCCTCAACCTCGTCCAGCGCCGCTGTCCAGCTTTCAGGGCTGGTCACGTCCAAGATGACGGCTATGGCGTTGCCGCCGTCGCTGTTGATTTCCTCGGCGACAGCCTTGGCGTCATCGGCCCTGATGTCGGCCACCGCGACCTTGGCGCCTTCTTTTGCCAGCAGCTTTGCCTCGGCCTTTCCTTGGCCGTTGCCGCTGCCCGTCACCATCGCTACTTTCCCGTCTACTCTGCCCATTTCTTGCACCTCCTTTTAGGGGTTGTTGGTGAGACCTTACTCGGCGGTCGAGCCGCCGTCTATGACCAACTCCGATCCCGTCATATAAGAAGACTCGTCGGATGCCAGGAACACTACGCCGTGGGCTATGTCTTCCGGCTCCGCAAGGCGTCCCAGAGGCACCTTGCTCAACCTTATGGCAAGGGCCTCGGGATTGGAGGTGGTCTCTTCAAGGAACGGAGTGTTCACCGGCCCAGGGTGCACGGAGTTGCACCGGATGCCGTCCTTCGAATGTTGTATGGCCGTGGCCTTGGTGAAAAGGCGCACGGCTCCCTTGCTGGCCGTATAGGCCGCTGTCCGGCCAATGCCGATGATGCCGGCTGTGGAGGAGATGTTGATTATGGAACCGCCGCCGGCTCTGCGCATGGCCGGAATAGCGGCTTTGGTTCCCAGGAACACGCCCTTCACGTTGACGGCCATCATGACGTCCCACTCGTCGGTGCTGGTGTCCTCGATGCCCTTGGTGCCGAAGGTTATGCCGGCGTTGTTGACCAGAACATTCAGCTTGCCGTACTTCTCCTCAGCGGTCGCCAGGGCCTTGCTCCAGTCGTCGGCGCTGCGCACGTCGAGGTGCACGTAGGTCACGTCGCCTCCCAACTCCCGCACCTGGGCCTCCACCTGCATCCCCTCGTCGTCCAGGATGTCACCGAACACTACCTTGGCTCCCTCCTGGGCAAACATCCTGACTTCCGCGGCGCCTTGCCCGCGGGCGCCGCCGCTAATTATCGCCACCTTGCCGTCCAACCTGCCCATTTCTTTCCTCCTGTTTAAGGCCTGCCAGGGACTGTCCGGGGCTATTGGGGCGGGCTTACTGGGCGGTGTACCCGCCATCTATGACAACTTCGGAACCCGTCATGTAGGACGACTCGTCGGACGCCAGGAACAACACCCCGTAAGCTATCTCTTCCGCTTCCGCCATGCGTCCCAGGGGCACACTGGACCTGTTGCGTTCCGTCCTCTCAGGGCCTCTCGGGGTGTCGCCGAAAAATGGAGTGTCTACGGAGCCGGGGTGCACGGAGTTGCATCGTATGCCGTCTTTGGCGTGCTGTATGGCAGTGGCCTTGGTGAAGAGGCGTACGCCTCCCTTTGCCGCCGGATACGCGATGATCCGCCCGACGCCCACCAGTCCCGCCGTGGAAGAGATGTTCACGATGGACCCGCCGCCCGCCCGGCGCATGGCCGGTATGGCAGTCTTGGTCCCCAGGAACACGCCCTTCAGGTTCACGTCCATTACGTAGTCCCAGTCCTCAACCGTAGTGTCCTCTATGGCTATAGGTCCAAATGAAAGGCCTGCGTTGTTCACCAGAACGTTGAGCTTGCCGTACTTCTCCTCGGCGGTCTGCAGCGCCTTGGCCCAGTCGTCCTCGCTGCGCACGTCCAGGTGCAGATAGGTCACATCGCCACCCAGCTCCCGCACCTGGGCCTCCACCTGCATCCCCAGGTCGTCCAGGACGTCCCCAAAGACGACCTTTGCGCCCTCCTGGGCGAACAGCTTCACCTCGGCGGCCCCTTGGCCCCGGGCGCCTCCGCTGATAATCGCAACTTTGCCGTCCAACCTGCCCATAGAGCCTCCTTAGTACAGCCGGACATGACTCCCGTAACCCCCGTGTTCAGACTTGGGCTGGACACAGGGAGAGAATAATCTTAGCCCCCTTTACTGTCAACTTGGGGCCGTTCCATGTAGCCGTCCAGACTTCGTGAATTGAATGGTATGGGCGCCCCAACACCTGTCATTCTGAACGGAGCGCGGCGAAGTGAAGAATCATTATTGCCTTGCGGAGGCCATATAAGGGGATGAAAATGGGCGATCCCTTTCCAATCGTCGCTCCAGCGAAGGCTGGAGTCCAGGGAACCTTGCAAGGAGGCATGGCGCTTCTGGATTTCTGCCTTCACCGGAAAGACGGGGCTGGGGGCTTGGTTCCCCCCTCATCCCAGCCTTCTCCCGCCAGGGGAGAAGGGGCAGTCGTCTATTTTCATGGTAATGACAGCTAGGTGAACACTCCTGCATTTTCTCAAGGGCCAAACCGTTTTCTTCTCCCCGGCCCACCGCTAATCAACCAATAGATCGTCTTTGACAACGGCCTACGGCGAGCCTAGGATGGGTTCACATCAGACAGAATAGTAGGAGGCGCCGTCATGGAAGCATCGGCCGTATCCCACATCGCAATGTGCGTTAGAGACCTGGACAAGTCCCTGGCGTTCTACCGGGACGCCCTGGGCATGAGCGTCACCTTGGACCAGGTGCAGGACACCACCAGGGGAGGGCTGCCCTTCACATACAAGCACGCGCGGGCGACCCGCCGCACCGTCCACCTGAGGTACGGCGACGCAAGCTCGGTTCCATTTTTAGTCATCACCAACCACCCTGGCGAGGAGCCGGACGGCGCCCCCATCAAGCTGGACCAGGTGGGAATCAGCCACATCTCGTTCTCAGTCCCCGACACAAAGGCGCTGGCCGAGAACCTACAGTCCAAGGGATTCGAATTGGCGGCGCCCCTGGACGCCTTCGCCGATGCTCAGGGCAACGTAGGCAGCATATTTGTGTACGACCCCGACGGCATACTGGTGCAGTTCGACAAGGACGCTGGCGGGTAGCTCTGCCCGGGGCGTAATTTTTGTCTAGTTACGCACATCCGCAGCGCTTACAGGATTTTGCGCCCTACGCCGCTATGGCGTACAATTTCCCCGTAGCGTTATGGAAAGCGGCAGTATGACCATTCGGTCACTGTAGACAGCTTCTGGCCGGCCATACTCCTAATCCCGAAATCTGAAGAGTCAATCAACTGAAAGGCGGCATGAGTTGAAGTTTGCATTACTGTTTGAAATCCAAGGACCAAAGGACGACGAGGGCGGTTACGACACCCACACCCTCTATAAGAATACCTTGGAGCAGTGCGCCTTTGCCGACGAGATGGGGTTCGACGGCCTCTGGTTCACCGAACACCACTTTCTGACAGGCTTCTGCGAGTCTCCCTGCCCGGAGGTCTTCTTCGGGGCCCTCAGCCAGCGCACTAAGCGGGTGCGCATCGGTTTCGGCGTATCCATCCTCCCATACCATCACCCTGTACGTGTGGCCGAGAGGGTGGCCATGGTTGACCACCTCACCGATGGCCGGGTGGAGTTCGGCACGGGCCGCTCCAACCCATACGAGCAGACGGGCATGGGAGTTGACCCCAGGGAAACCCGCAGCCTGTGGGACGAGTCCATCCGGATGATCCCAAGGATTTGGGAACCGGGCGAGTTCTCCTGGGAAGGGGTCAATTGGAATGTGCCAGCACGGAACGTCTTGCCCAAGCCCTACCAGAAGCCCCACCCTCCCATGTGGCTGGCCTGCCAACAGCCCGAGTCCTACCAGTTGGCGGCGGAAAAGGGCCTGGGGGTCCTTGCTAACAACCCCTATGCCCCTGGGATACTCGAGCAGTACGTGCAGGCGTATCGTGAGACCGTCGCGAAATGCGATCCGGTAGGAGCTTTCGTCAACAACCAATGGTCCAGCAACGTATTCGCCTACTGCGGGGACAACGACCGAGAAGCACGGGACCTTTGCGCCGATTCCATGAAGACCTTCTTTGGCCCGGACAAGCCCTACATTCGAGGTCGCATCGACGCCTACGAGCAGCTTCTCGCCGCATGGGGAGAAGTCCCCGACCACCTGCAAAACGACTTTACCCGGTGGATCAGGTACTCGGACGAAGACACGCAGAACAAGGCTGAAGAAGCGGGGCTGAACCTGGACACGGGTCCCAACGCCGCCCGCCACGCCATGCAACGCCTGGACCCCGACACTCTCGTGGAGCGGGGAGTAATCATCGGCGGCAACCCGGAAACTTGCATCGAGGGCGTCCGCAAGTACCAGGAAATCGGTGTGGACCAGATTATGATGATCATGCAGACGGAGACAATCTCCCACGAGCGGATGATGAGCTCCATCGAGATGTTCGGCAAGCACGTCTTCCCGGTGATACGGGAAGAGGAAAAGGCCAAGGCAGCAGCTTCCGCCCGCGCTTAGCTAAACTCTGCAAGCAAGATGACGCAACAACTGGAACCGTGGGCTCTGAAAGCCGTCGCCGATACTGCATTGGAGCGGGCGTCGGGGCAGCTTCGCGACCTCCTGAAGGACCTGGCCGCCCGCCTTGACCCGTTCCCGGCATTCGAAGGAATGCAGACCATCCAGGCCGTGGAGGTGGAGCCCAAGGGTTTTCGGGCTCCGGACAAGGGCTGCGTGGTGGTTTGCGAGGACGGGGAGTTCTACGACCTGAACCTGCAGCTAATCGCCGGACCCACACCGGACATGCCCATGGACCAGGTGGACAACTTCAAGCCCTTGGACCTGCCGCCTCATGAGTACGTTCCCTACGCCTACGCCGCCATAGAGGCCCTGACAAGGGAGCTGGAGACCCGGGGCGCGTCTACCTGAACATCTTCATAAGGGCGGCGGGCCCCCGTGCGGTGGAGAGCTGTTTCATAAGCTTCTGGGCCTGCCGGAACTGGTTCATAAGCTGGTTCACGTCCTGGGGAGTCACGCCGCTGCCCATAGCGATGCGCCGCCGTCGTCGTCCGTTGAGCAGACCAGGGTTGCGCCGCTCCTGGGGAGTCATGGACTGGATGATGGCCTCGAACCTCACAAGCTGGCGCTCGTCGAACTCGCCGGCGGGCATCCGGTTCTTCACTGCTGAGAAGCCCGGCACCATGTCCAGCAGTTGGGAGACCCCCATGCGCTTCACGCTCTGGAATTGCTCCAGGAAGTCCTCCAAGTTGAAGGAGGCAGTGCGAACCTTCCGCTCCAGTTCCTTGGCCTTGGCCTCATCCACGCCCTGCTGCGCCTTCTCGATTAGGGAAAGCACATCTCCCATGCCAAGAATTCGGGAGGCCATCCGGTCAGGATAAAAGGGTTCCAGGGCATCGGACCGCTCGCCCACGCCCACGTATTTGATGGGAACGCCAGTGACCTGCGTGATGGATATGGCGGCGCCGCCCCGGGCGTCGCCGTCCAGCTTGGTCAGGACCAGGCCTGTAAGCCCCACCCGCTGATGGAATTCCTGGGCCGAATTCACGGCGTCCTGCCCCGTCATGGCGTCCACGACCAGCAAGGTCTCCGAGGGTGAGACGGCCTTGCGAATGTCCTCAAGCTCCCGCATGAGTTCGTCGTCGACGTGTAGCCGTCCACTGGTGTCGATGATGGCCCACGTGGAGCCTGTGCGTTCGGCCTGCTCTATGCCCGCCTTAGCCACCTTTACCGGCGTGGAAGACTGGTCCTCCCTGTACACGGGGATGCCCAGCTGATTGCCCAGGGTCTCCAGCTGCTCGATGGCCGCCGGACGCCGCAGGTCTGCCGCAATGAGCATGGGACGTCCCCCGTCCTGCCTGAGCCGAGCGGCCAGCTTGGATGCCGTAGTGGTTTTTCCCGATCCCTGCAAGCCCACCAGCATTAGGACTGTGGGCGGTTTACCCGATGGGTTGAGCTTGGAGTCGCCGCCGGTGAGGACCGCCGTGAGCTCCTCGTTGACTATCTTGACGACTTGCTGGCCGGGGTTCAGGCTCTCCAGGGCTTCTACGCCTACGGCGCGCTCCCTGACCCGGTTGATCAGGTCTCTGGCCACCTTGAAGTTGACGTCGGCTTCCAGCAGGGCCAGGCGCACCTGCCGCAAGGCCTCGTCCACGTCCTTCTCGGTGAGCCTGCCCCTGGCCGTTAGGCGGCTGAATATTCCGGTCAGCCTTTCGGTAAGGTTCTCAAACAATGGGTCCCTCCTGGCCCGTTGGACCTGAGACGATTGTAAGGACGCAGGCGCAGAGGGGTCAAGCCGTCTCTGCGGGCCCCGAAGGGGCGGAATGCCGCTTTACACCCCCGGTTTGCGGCCCATACAATCCGATGGAACGGTTCGCCTAAGGATTGAAATATGACGTACAGGTCAGCGGATGTGGTCGTCATCGGGGGCGGCGTCAACGGAACAAGCATCGCCATGCACCTGTCTCGAATGGGGGCTGGCAAGGTCCTGTTGGTGGAAAAAGGGGGTCTGGCCAGCGGCGCCAGCGGGAGGTCGGGAGCGATGGTCCGCGAACACTATCTGCACCCGACGCTGGTCAAGATGGCGATGGAGGCCAGCGAGATATTCCACAATTTCCGAGACGCCGTGGGAGGAGACGCTCGCTTCGTAGAGACCGGAAGGATGCTGTTGTTTGGGGAGCGCGATGAAGCGGCTGCACGGGCCAACGTAGAAATGAACCGGGCGTTCGGAGTGGAAATCTACGGTCTCGGCCCATCCGAGGTTTTGGAGACCGTCCCGCAACTATGCCTGGACAACGTCGCTTTCGGAGCTTATGAGCCGAACTCCGGATACGCGGACCCGGTAGCCACAACTTACGCATACGCGGAGCAGGCGAAGAATGGTGGGGCCGATATCCTTACCGGGTGCGCAGTTACAAGCATCAAAGTCGCAGGCGGGCGCGTCGTTGGAGTAGAGACAGAGGATGGGCTAATCGAGACGGACGCTGTTGTGGCGGCGACCGGACCCTGGGCCAACAAGTTGGCCGCGCCGCTGGGCGAGACTTTCCCTATCACCCCCATCAGGGTGCAGATGGTGCATCTCCGGCGTCCGCCGTCACTGGAGTCGCTGACAACCAACATAATTGACTACACCACCGGAGGGTACTTTCGGGTAAACGACGGGTTCAACACGTTGGTAGGCGGCGAGGCCTTGGAGGATATGAGCGAAGTAGTGAACCCGGACGCTTTCGGCCTGAACGCCGACCATGACACCATCACACGATTCTGGGGCCGGGCTAAAATGCGGTTTCCCGATTTTGGCGCTGCCACACCGATGGGCGGATACGGCTCGCTTTACGACATGACCCCGGACGGCAACCCGGTTTTGGACGCGTCGGAAGTCGTCAAGGGACTTTACTGGGCAGTCGGTTTTAGCGGGCATGGGTTCAAGCTGTCGCCGGTGGTGGGTCGGATGGTGGCCGAGTTCGTGTTGCACGGTGAGAGCAAGGGCCACCCGATCCGCGCTTTTCGCGCGACCCGCTTCACTGAAGGAGACCTTCTGGATGCTGAACACCCCTACGAAGGCATGATGCACCAGTGAACCAGCAAGCCCCACGTGTTCCACCAACTGCTGAGGCGACGAATAGGCTTGTGCCGACTGCGACGGTTTTCCCTATTCCAACACCCTGATAGAATGCCCCCGTAACATTCTTTCGTAGGAGGGGGCATGCCGCCTCCGAGCAAAGTCTATGGCTCGCCAGAAGAGGCGGTGGCCGACGTCCAGGACGGCGCGTCCATACTGGTGGCCGGGTACGGGGAGCCGGGCACTCCCCAGCGGCTCATACGAGCCTTGGCGGCCAAAGGAGTGTCCGGGTTGACCTGCATCAGCGGCCCCTGGTACGGCAGGAACCCGGCCCTCTACGACGTGCCGCGTCTTGTCGTCGGGGGCCAGGTGGCCCGTGCCATAACGTCAACTCCCCTCTATCACGACACTCTGGGGCCCATCCTGGAAATGTGGAAGTCGGGAAAGCTGGAACTGGACATTGTGTCCCCTGGGATTCTGGCCGAGCGCATCAGGGCCGGCGGCGCCGGCCTGGGCGGGACATATCTGCCCAACCAAGAAGAATACGATAGCTTGGAGTCCACAACCATTGACGGCTCCCGGTACACATTGCACACGCCCCTGACGGCTGACTTTGCCTTCCTACGCGCCCACGTGGCCGACACCCTGGGCAACCTGGTGTATCTCGGGGAGCAGCGAAACTGGAATCCCATAATGGCCATGTCCGCTCGCGTCGTCATCGCCGAAGTGGACGGCGTCGTCCAGCAGGGAGAGTTGGACGGCGAGCTTATAGTCACCCCAGGCATATTCGTGGACCGAATCGTGCCGGCTGGAGAGGGCTGACGGATGCCCGACCGCATCAGCCGGGAACTTATGTACTGGCGGGTGGCCGCCGAACTGCCGCCGGGCGGTGTGGTTGGCTTGGGCCCGTCCCTTCCCCAGTCCATTCCAGGTTACGTTCCGTCGGACCTGGGCGTGGTCTTCTTGTCCGAAAGCGGGCTGATTGGTCCGGCAAGAGAAGCCCGGTCACGGGGAAGGACGCCTGAACCGTCGGAGTCGGCGGCAGCCGCACTGGGATTGGGCGGAATGGCGGCCACACCCATAGAGGTGTTCGGAGCGGCTCGCAGCGGGCGGCTGGAAGTTGCGGTTATAGAGGCATCCCAGGTTTCGGAAACAGGCGCCATAGCCGACCGGATGGCCGAAGACGGATGGCCTGTCCCAACCAACGAGATGGCCCTGGGCGCCCGAAAGACCATCGCCCTCATGGAGCACACGACCCTCATGGGAGAGCCGCGGATACGGTCCCAGTGCAGCCTTTCCTCGTCGGCGCCGGGCGTCGTGGACTTGATCGTCACCGACGCCGCCGTGATCTCCGTAACCGCCGACGGGCTCAGGCTGGAGGAGACAGCTCCGGGCTGGACCGCCGATGACGTCCAAGCCATTACGGAAGCCACACTCACTCCATCCCCCAACGTGAGAGAGATGTCCTTTGGGCCGCTGTCAGGTCAGGCCCCTGGGAAGGTGTTCCCATCGGCTGATGCAGCCCTTGCCGATGTCCACGACGGGGCTATCGTCATGCTGGACGGGTTCGCCGGACCCGGCGGCATGGCCCAACACCTCATCGTCGCATTGAGGGACCAGGGGGCCAAAGGACTTACGATGATTTCCAACACGGCTGGCATAGCGCGGGTGACCTCTTTCGGGACGCCCCCCGGCTACCGGCCCATCGACCACAGCCTGCTGGTGGACAACGGCCAGATACACAAGGCCATCGCGTCATTCCCAGTGTCGCCCTCGCCCAGACGACCCTCGTCTTTCGAGCTGGCTTACCAGCGGGGAGAGGCCGAGTTGGAGCTGTCGCCTCAGGGGACTCTGGCCGAGCGAATCAGGACTGGTGGCTACGGGATAGGGGGCTTCTACACTCCTACCGGCGCGGGAACCCAGATAGCTGAAGGCAAGGAAGCTATGCAAAAGGATGGGAAGAGCTATCTGTTGGAGCAGGGACTCTGGGCCGACTTCGCCCTTATCCGGGCCTACAAGGCGGACACCCGGGGAAACCTGGTCTACAAAGGCACTTCCCGCAACTTCAACTCGGTGATGGCTCCTGCCGCGAGGATTACGGTAGTGGAAGTGGACGAGATAGTGGAGCCGGGTCAGCTGGACCCCGACGCTATAGTGACACCAGGCGTTTTCGTTCACCGCATCGTGCGGAGGCCTGCTGACTTCTCTCCCTATGAGAAAGCAGACAGCTAGGCCAACTTCCCAAACACCATTCCAGCGAACCCGGTCAGCAGCGGCGGCCACGTGCGTTCGAGCACAGGCAGGGCCCGATGGTCGCCCGGAAGCCCCAGCCACAATACGAAAGCGGCGATGGTAAAGGCCGCAACCAGCCAGAAGGCCATCCTGAACTCAAAGGTATAGCCTTGCTCTTCCGGACCCTCCGCCGGACCGCCCGGCGTTGAGGAAGCGTCCTGCCTTCTTTCGCTCCCCTTCGGTCCTAACGACTTGACCGGTGGCTTTGGATACAACAATCGTCTTGACGCCCCATCTGGGGTCAACTCCCCGCATCAGCCCCATCAGCCGCAGCCACATTGTCCTGCACCCGGCCCTCCGAACGGCCCAGTCCAGCGAGGCCGCCCTGCCTTGGCTGCGCTTGGAAATCAACCATATCATCGCTTATCAATCCCTGACTTAGATTCTAGGGAGCCTTTTCTAGACCCGTCTATTAGGCCATGTCTCACTTAGTGCCTGAACTTGGGTGTGTTCACATTAATACCGAACGCGGGAGCCGGAACGCCATAATCTGCCATTCCGAACGCCCAGGTTTGAGGACAAGGACTTGAGATTCCTCACTGCGCTGCGCTCCGTTTCGAAATGACAGTCTAGGGGTCGAACAAACGTAGGCTTTAGTGTGAACAGACCCTAACCCAACGGCTTGACTTCCCCCGCCCGTCACGCTCATTATCAACCTGGGCTTCAACTCGTACAATCCGCGCCTGGCGTCGGGGGCATTATGATGGAGAAAGAGCGGCTGGACCGAGAGGTCTTAGCCATGCGGGTGGCCAAGGAGCTGCCCGACGGGGCTTTCGTCAACCTGGGTATCGGCATACCCACCCTGGTTTCCAACTATATCCCCGAGGGCCAGGTCGTCTACTACCACAGCGAGAGCGGCGTGCTCAACTGCGGCCCCCTTGCCGACGAGGGAGAAGAGGACATTGACCTAATTAACGCCGGGGGACAGTTCTTGAAGCCCGTGCCCGGAATGTCCTTCTTCAGCTCGGCGGAAGCCTTTGCCATGATTCGGGGAGGGCACATCGACGTTACCGTTCTAGGGGCTCTGCAAGTCTCGGAGAACGGCGACCTCGCCAACTGGATGCTGCCCGAGCGAGGAGTAGGCAACATCGGTGGGGCCATGGACCTGGCTGCTGGCGCCAAAAAGGTCATCGTGGCCATGGAACACACCGACCGAAACGGAGCGTCCAAGATAGTCAGCAATAGCTCCTACCCACCCACGGGCCGGGGATGCGTCAGTCTGATAGTGACCGACATAGCCGTAATCGAAGTGACCGAATCGGGTCTGATGCTGAAAGAGGTGGCACCAGGGTGGACTGCCGAGGAGGTCCAGGAGCTTACCGAGGCGCGGCTGACCCTCGCGCCGGACCTGAAGGAAATCGAGCTTTAGCCGTCACGCGTAGGCCAGGGAATAGGTCGAACCCGACTCACCCTTCTCCACCTCGATGCGGATGGGGAAGAGGTCCTTCAGCTCGTCCATGTGTGTGATGACGATGATTTGCTGGAAGTCTTCCTGGATGGCGTTTATCACATCAACGATGCGTTCCCTGCCAGCCGCGTCCTGAGTGCCGAAACCCTCGTCGATGAAGAGGGTGGGCAGTGGCGCCCCCTTGCGGTTGGCCAGAGCTTTCGACAGGGCAATCCGCAGCGCCAGGTTGATTCTGAAAGCCTCGCCGCCGCTGAACATCTCATAGCTCCTGGGCCCAAGCTCGTCGCTGATGATGATTTCCAGTGTCTCGATGGGGTCTCCGCTGCGGCTTCTGGGCGACCTCTGGGTTTCCAGCTTGAGGTGCATGCGGTTGTCAGTCATGCGGCCTATGAGGACGTTGGCCTCTTCCTCGATGTGGGGGAGCATGGTCTCGATAATCAACGCCTGGACTCCCGCCTTGCCGAAGGCCCTGCGAAGCTCCTCGTAGGCCTCCTGCTCATCCCTGGCTCGGGTCAAGTCCCGGGTTTTCTGGTCTATGGTCGTCTCCATGGCCTGGAGCCTGTCCAGTACTCCCCGGAGTTCCCCCTGACTGCGTAGGAGGTTTTGCTGCCGACGTTCCAGTTCATCCACCTCCGCCTCTGAGGACTGCAACCTTCCCTCCAGGGCGGCCACGTCCCCCATCTGCTCGTGCAGCTTCTCTATTTTTTGTTGGGACTCGACCAACTCGGCTTCCCGGCTCTGCATCATGCTCCGGGAGAAGGCCAACGACTCCCTGTCCTCCGGTAGCCGCTGGAGGGCCTCGTCCAGTTGAACGCGTTTCTGGTCGTAGACACCCAATTCCTGTATTCGCATGTCCAGCCCCTTGAGGATTTCGGGCTGATATCCCAGGGCGTCGATGGCCTGGTCAAGCTCGGCTGCCTTTCGGCTCTCTTCCGCTGAGTAGACGCCGTTCTCCAGGTCCTGTCGCAGCCGGGCTATCTCCGCCGAAGTCGTCTCAAGCTCCTGGGAAGCCTTGCCGCTTTCCTCCAACCGGCTCTGGTATAGCGTCAGGCTCTGTTCCGCCTGGCTGCGGCGGCTTTTGGTGGAAGCGTCCAGATTGGTCAACTCAGCTTCCAAGTCCGTCTTTCGGCTCAGGGAGTCGCGAAGCTCCTGGTCGTTGCTCTTGTAGAGATTCAGCTTGTCCTCAATTTCCCGGCTATAGCTCTCGACCAGGTTTACGCACGCGTCGTCACCCAACGTCGTCCCGCACAGGGGGCAAAACGCGTCTCCAGGCCGCGCCTCGACCAGATTCAGCTTGGAGCGCAGTTCCTGCCCTTCCGACTTGAGCTGCTTCTCGGCGGCTTCCATCTGGCCGATTCGAGTCGTCAGCTTGGAGAGAGTGTCTCGCCGCCTGACGAGGGTTGCCTCGTCGCCTCTAACTGCGTCCAGTTCGGTCTTGGTGAGTTCCAACCGTTCGGTCAACCCACTGCCCAGAGCAGCCCTGGGTTCCAGTTCGTCCCTTACCCGTCTCTCCAGCTGGGCAATCTGCTCTTCCAGCCTGACCTTGGCTGCTTCGATTTGGGCTGTCAGCGTTCGTCGTTCCCCGGTGAGCTTGTCATGCTGGTCCCGGAGGGCGTCCATTTCCAGCCGCCTGGCCCGCGCATCGGTCAGGTCAAGATGCCCTCGCTCGATTTCCGGTCTCTGGGCCGTCACGGCGACATAACCGGCGATGCGTGCGTCCAACCGCTCTTTCTCGGATCTGTGGCGCGTTAGTTCGTCTTTGAGCGCCGGGACACGCGCCGCCAAGCTCTCCGCTTCGGCTCGTTGGGCGGCCAGGTTCTGCACTTGCATTCTCAGGGCGTCCCGGAACTCTCTCTTGGCCTCCAGGCCCTCTACAACACGGGCGAGGTCCCTCTCTACACCTTCCAGCTCCAGCTCCACCGCGCCTGCCTTGGACACCTCCAGCCGCAGTTGCTCCAGTTGCCTCTGCATTTCTTGGGACTCGCCCCGTTTTTCCTGGGACCGCTGCTTGGCCATGTCCTCGAGCCGGTCGTACCGCTCCAGGCCGATGACTTTGGCCAAGACCTCTTTTCGCTCGCCAGGCCGCTTATTGGTGAACTCGTCGGCCCGGCCCTGGAGCAGGAAAGCGCTGTTGATGAAGGTGTCGTAGTCCATGCCCACGATCTGGTCGATCCTGGACTGGGTCTCGCGGACTGCGTTGCCGGTGATGGGTTGAAAGGACCCGTTGGACTGGACTAGAAGTTGCAGTTCCGTGACGCCGCTGCGTCCTTGCCGTCCCGGGTTGACGTGTCTGCGGCTGGCCCGGTAGATGTTCTCACCAGCAGCGAAATCCAGTTCGACCATCATCTCAGGCTGGCCGAACCGCACCAGCTCATCCTGCGATTTGCCGCGCGCCTTGCCCCACAGGGCCCAGGTCATGGCGTCCAGCAGGGCCGACTTGCCGTGGCCGTTCTGGCCGCAGAGGCATGCCAGATGGACCCCTTCCAGGTCCAGGGGAGGCAGGTCTTCTCCGTAGCAGAGGAAGTTCCGCAGGCTTAGTTTGAGGGGGACCACATTCGCCGCTCCGCCCACCGTTTCATACCGAGGCCCATTCTAACACCCTTCGACAAGCTCAGGGCGAACGGGACGAGGGCCAGCCAAGCCATCGTAAGGCCCGGCGGCGCCATGCGACACCTCGTTCGTGGTGAGCCAGTCGAACCATTCTTGGACAAGTTCGGGGCGAACGGGAATAGGGACCAGGGACCAGCCAAGGCATCGTAAGGCCCGGTGGCGCCATGCTCTACGGTAAAACACCCCGTTCGTGGTGAGCGAGTCGAACCACCCTTCGACAAGAGACCGGTGGCTTCTCAACTCTACGGGATGAGAATCAGCTTGCCAGTGGAGAGCCGCCCTTCTAACTGGCGGTGGGCCTCCACGGCGTCGGACAGAGGGAAGGTGCCTCCGATGCGCACATTAAGCGTGCCGCCCCTGATCCAGTCGAACAACTCTCCGGCCCGCCAGCTAAGTTCATGCCTGTCGGAGGTGTAGTCGAAGAGAGCTGGCCTGCTGAGGGACTTGGACCCGGCCAGGGCGGTCATTGGGGACACGGGGTCCACCGCGCCGCTGGACTGGCCGTAGAGGGCCACGTGGCCGCGCCGGGCGCAGCTTCTGAGGCTTTTCTCGAAGGTGGTCTTGCCCACGGCGTCGTACACGACCTGCACTCCTTCGCCGTCAGTGGCCTTCTTTATCTCCTCTTCGAAGTCCTGCTCCACGTAGTTTATGACCGCATCCGCACCGGCCTCTGTGGCTATGGCCGCCTTGTCCGAAGTGGACACTGTGCTGAAGACACGGGCCCCGGCCCGCTTAGCAAGCTGGATTAACATAAGGCCCGTGCCGCCCGCGCCTGAGTGGACCAGCACTGAGTCGCCGGGTATCACTGGCCGGGTGCTGTAGACCAGGTAGTGAGCAGTGAGTCCCTGAATCATTGTCGCGGCGCCTGTATTGGCGTCCACTCCCGGAGGCACTTTCACCAGTTCCCCGGCGGGGACGACCACTTTTTCTGCGTAGGAGCTGGGAGCCCAAGCGTAGGCCACCAGGTCTCCGGCAGCAACCTCGGTCACGCCGTCTCCCACTTCCTCAACGATTCCCGCGCCCTCGCGTCCGGGAATCCAGGGAAGGCTCCCGGGCGGGTTGCTGCCCCTGCGCGTTCCCACGTCGGTGAAGTTGACTCCCACGGCCTCCAGTTTCACCAGGGCCTGACCGGCTCCGGCCTGAGGCTCCGGCAGGTCTTCCAGCTTCATGACCTCCGGGCCGCCCGTCTCATGTATCCGAATGGCTTTCATAGGGCCTCCTAGCTTCCGGCCTTTATCGTCAGGCCATAGTATACCCCAAGATAGGCGGCCCTGTTGCCCAACGGACAGGGAGAGAATCTATTGACAGCCAGTGATTTAGAGCCGTGGCAGGGATGATATAGACTAGGAACTCCGCCCACATAACCACCACGCCCTGACCCCGATGGCCGTGCAGTTGCCCGAAACCCAACGGGGCTGCATACACGAGACGCGCAGGGCCAGTCCTTCTCGCAACTACAGGTCAGCTCGGTCTTCCTCGCCAATCTGTCGACGAGTTGTCGTTATTCGTGCGACTCCTCCTCTAGTTGCGCGATCGAATACGGGACCGACTGAGAATGAGCGGGACGGGCTGATCCATTGGCGGCCCCGTTACACTATCTATAAGGGAGTGCGCACGTGGGCTCTCCTATAGGGGGGCCTCAGGACTGCCAGCCTGTGGTGGTCGACTTCTGCGCGGCTCTAGACTACCTTGCCGACAATCGGCTGCTCAGCCCCTGCGGCAACGTAGACCGTCCACACGGCAGCGAGATTTGCGGCCGCTATCACCGTGCGGGACTCCCTCTCAAGAGACACCATTGAGGGTCTATCCGCTACCGCGAACAGCCTTCCTTCAACACCCAGCTAAGAAACCGGCCAAGCTACGAGCGCGAGCTGCGCCAGGTGTTCCTGACGTTTGGCGATCGCCTGAGCCGTCCACTGCTGATAATCGGCGATTTCGCTTGTCAGAATGTACGGAGACTGAGCATAGAAGACTTTCTTCTCCTCGAACGCAGTGCTTTGTGCGGTACTGTTATCGCTGGCCCGCATAAGCACCAGATTGCCGAGTCTCAGACTATAAAGTCGAACTTCTTCATCGTTGAACTGAGGCCAGTTTCCCTCTGGTTGTTTCGGGAGTACGTGCTCCAGATTAATCACCGTTCCGTCGTCTGTGGGCATGAACCACGGTTCGGCCTCGTTCTTGGACGCGGTTTCAAGCGACCTTAGATAGTACCGTGCCAGACGTGTGTTGGAGACTCGTGCCCTTTCGAAGGCAGCTCGGAACTCCTCGTCACTTGGAATGATTTGGCTCAGGGCTTCCTTGAGTTCAGCCGCCGATGAGATATTTCCCTGCCAGACTGAGTGCGCTGCGTTAGCGAGCGGAATCTCGACCACACCGCTCCTCGTAGACGACGCGATGAGAAGACGCACTCCAAGTGACAGTAGGAAACGCAGAGCCTCGGCTAAGTCGACCCCGTTCTCCATCCGAGCGGCAACGGCCAGCACGGTAGGACGGAGCGGTCGGATGTTAAGGGCGTTAAGAACACGCACCGCTTGTCGAGTCGATGCGGGATGAGGGTTCCAAGACTCGTGTTCAGGGTTAAACGTTGCTGCATAAGATGTGGCGAGTCGATCTAGGTCCGCGGCGAATGTAGCTGCTTCGCTTTCTGAGCGCACAGTGTCTTGGACCGTATTGTAGACATCTGCTTCACGTAGGTAGCCATGTTGCACGATGAGGGCGTGACGCAGGAAGTTAACCGTCAGGTCGTCTTCGTCGATCGTCTCAAGCGTGCCGCGCATGAATGCCCAATAACCCTGCACCTCCTGGATCCGCTCCGCCGCTCGCCCAAAGAGGTAGTTCTTGATGAGGTCTGCTTGGGAAGTGCGCAGGCCACGATCATTTAGCGTCTCGAACATCCGGTATGCGTCCGAGTCGTCAGGAACCTTAAGGAGGACTACACGCGCTCTTGACTCTAGGAAGGTCACCCATGTATTGAGGCGATCGCCGTGGTCTCGAGGATCCAAGGGAGCGACGATTTTGCGCACATGCGCGCGGGCTTGGTGGTAGGCATCGAGGAGCAACTCATGGGACTCAAGCGAGGGCTGCGGAAGCTGGCCGCTACCCTCATAAGTGACGATGGCCCGAAAGAGTTCATGATCTGAAGTATTCAGGGTCATCCGTGGTACACGTATACGCCTTGCACGGTCGATTCCTGTCAGAAAGTCGCCGACTGCCTGCTCTAGCATATCTTCCTTGATTTCTCTCATGTACAGGCGGATCGCTGAAAGGAGGATCGCTGACGTCGCCAATCGTTGCTGTCCGTCCACTACCTCGAGAAATCCGGTTGGCCGAGGAATAGTCACGATTGTCCCAAGGAAGTAGTCAGTATTCGCGACGACAGCCCGCGCAATATCGCTAAAGAGCTGCCCGACCTCTCGCTCGGTCCAGGCGTATTCACGCTGGTTTGGCGGAACGCGCAGAAGGTTCTGACGGAGCAGGCTTCCGATCCCCGCCTGCTCAAATCCAATCAGACTTTCTTGGACAGCCATCTCTGCCTCCGGTGTTCTCGTGCTTCTCGTACAGCATATCAGTCCGAGGGCTGCGTGGTCATCCAGTTCAAGCCCGGGCGTAGTCGGGCTAAGCCAGGCAGACGCACTCTGAACACGAATATCTGATGCATGCGATGGAGTGTATATTGCTCCGACTCTTCACCGTCTTGGTCAAGCTGGTTGACGAGCTGCCTATCACTGAGATGGACTCGTCGCCGAAAACCGGCATCTAGGAAAAGGGTTGATGCACTCCCCCAACACTGGCCGTCGTCAGACTTGGGCTGGGCTACGACGGCCCGCCGTTCATCTGGGACGAGAAGGAGCGGCGGCACCTGCGGGCCCGGCTCGACGCCCTCTACTTCCACCTCTACGGCCTGGACCGCGACGATGTGGAGTACGTGCTCAGCACCTTCCCCATAGTCCAAAGAGAGAACGAAAAGCAGTTCGGCAAGTACCGCACCCGTGACCTGATTCTGGCCTACATGAACGCACTCCAAGCTGGGGACACCGAGACTAAAGTGGCGGCGTAGGAGCAAGCCTGCCGCCTGTTGTCAGGGTGTGGTATAGTATTGGCCGTTACGGGACAACGATTGTCAGGAGAGTGAGACGTGGCCCAGACTATTGAACTCAAGGCAGCGGAAACCAAGTCGGTGGCGCTCAGTCCGGCCCCCATCCTGCCCAAAATGGCGTTCCCGGTCTCCAATCAGACAGGGATCGACCTGAAGGTGGTCGTCGACGGAAAGAACATCCGAATAGAAAAGGCCGAGGGCTAAGTCCCCGTCTGTCCCCCTCCGCTCTCTGAGAGCGGCTTCGGAATTCCCCCGAACCTCAGGCGCAACAGACCTTTGATGTCCTCCCAAGCCGTCGAGACTATCTTGACGCGGCTGTCGGGGTCGTCTTCCCAGTGGACTGGAATCTCCTTGATTCGGAAGCCTTTCGCTGCAGCTATTATCAGCAGCTCCGAGTCGAAGAACCACCCATTGTCCTTCACCAGAGGCACCAAGGCCCTTACCGTGCTTCTGCTCACCGCCTTGAACCCGCACTGGGCGTCCCGGAAGGGAGTCCAGAACATGGCCCGTATGAGCGTGCTGTAGGAGCGGGATATAAACTCCCGCTTGAACGAGCGCGTCACCCTGGAGTCCTTCATCAGCCTGCTGCCTATGGCTATGTGGGCGCCCTCCTCGACGGCGTGGACAAGCTGGGGCACGTGCACCAGGTCCGTTGACAGGTCCACGTCCATGTAGGCCACGATGTCAGCGGAGCTCTCCATCCACACCTGTTTTAGCGCGCGTCCACGCCCCTTCTGCGGCATGTGGACGATGTTGACTCCCGTGTAGCGGCTGGACAGCATCTCTCCCACGGCCAGGGTGCCGTCGGTGGAGCCGTTGTCGGCTATGACGATGCGCCAGGGATACTCCGACAGCTTCTCAGTGAGGAACTTGCTGAGAATGTCGACGCTCCGAGGGAGGTCCTTCTCCTCGTTGTACACCGGGATGATTATGTCTACGGTGGGACCCATGATTGGCTCTCTCTCACCTTGGAGTTGTTGGGGAGTTAATGGCGGAAATGCCGGACTCCCGTGAACAGCATGGCGATTCCGGCTTTGTCCGCCTCGGCGATGACCTCATCGTCCCGGATCGAGCCGCCAGGCTGCACAATGGCCGCCACGCCGCCCTTGGCCGCCAGCTCGATGTTGTCCGGGAAGGGAAAAAAGGCGTCGGAAGCCAGGACGCAGTCTACTGCCCGTTCCCCCGCCGCCCTCAACGCCAGATGTACGCTTGTGACCCGGTTCGGCTGGCCCGCCCCCATGCCCAGAAGCTGGTTGTCCCTGGCGAGCACAATGGCGTTGGACTTGACGTGCTTGGCGACCTTCCACGCGAACGAAAGATCGCTCATCTCAGCCTGGGTGGGGCCCCGCTTGGTGACGGTCTTCCATTGGGCTGGGTCGTCGTCTGAGGCGTCCTGGCTCTGCACCAGCAAGCCCCCCGACAAGGGCCGCAGGTCGTAGAGCAGTCCGCCCTCTTCCGGTGATGCCTCCAGCACCCGGAGGTTGCGCCGCTTTTTCAGCATGTCCAGCGCCTCGGGTTCGTAACCCGGAGCGACTATCACCTCGTAGAAGATGCCGCCGGTGGCCTGGGCGGTTTCGACGGTCACTGCTCGGTTGAAGCCCAGGATGCCTCCGAAGGCCGACACGGGGTCTCCGGCGTAGGCCCGGTTGTACGCCTCGGCCTGGTCTGGATGAGACGCCAGCCCGCAGGGGTTGGTGTGCTTGATGACCACCGCCGAGGTCTCCTCGAAGTCGATGACGGAACGCCAGGCTGCCTCGGCGTCCATCAGGTTGTTGAAGGATAGCTCCCGCCCATGCAACTGACGCGCGTTGGCAATACCCCCTGATGAACCCGACTCCGGAACGTAGAGCGCTCCCTGCTGGTGTGGGTTTTCACCATATCTGAGGCCCGTGAATCTACTGAAGCTCAGGTCCAGCTTTTGGGGCAGCCCGCCGTCGGTTTCCGTGGCGCCGGGGGCTGGGGAGGACGACAAGTATCCGGCGATGGCCGAGTCGTAGACCGAGACGTGATGGAAGGCTTTGTAGGCGAGACTGCGCCGGTTGTCATGGCTCAGGTCTCCGGCCACGAATTTGCCTATGGCCCAGTCGTAGTCCTCAGGGTCCACCAGGACCACGACGCTGGGGAAGTTCTTTGCCGCTGCACGGAGCATCGTCGGACCGCCGATGTCGATGTTCTCCAAAGCGTCGTCCAAGGTGGCGTCGGGCTTGCTTACGGCCTCCCTGAAGGGATAAAGGTTGCCAATCAGCAAATCTATGGGCGCTATGTCTCGTCGGGACAGCTCGTCCATGTGTTCCGGAATGTCCCTGCGTGCCAGAAGCCCGCTGTGGATATGGGGATGGAGGGTCTTGACCCGCCCGTCGAGGATTTCCGGGAAGCCGGTAAAGTCAGAGACCTGCTGCACGGGGACTCCGGCGTCGCTGATGGCTTTGTGAGTGCCTCCGGTGCTGACCAGACCCACGCCAGCCTCGTGAAGCCGCCGGGCCGCCTCTATGACCCCCGTCTTGTCGTATACGCTGATTAAGGCTTTCACCATTCGCCTCTATGAAATCACCACTCTAAGCTCGTCCGTCTGGGACTGCACCTCGCCCACCGCTCTGCTGTCGGGAATCTCCTTCTGGATTTCTCCCACCTGGTCGGGAGCACAAGCCAGGACCATGCCCAGTCCCATGTTGAAAACCCGGAGCATCTCTTCAGGATCGATGTCCCCCTCTCGTTGTATGATGGAGAATATGGGCTGGGTCTCCCAGGCGCTCCGGTCCAGTCGTGCCATCAGGCCCGGGGGCAGCATCCTGGGAACGTTGGAGTCCAGCCCGCCTCCGGTGATGTGGGCCGCTCCCTTGATCTTGTCCACGACACTGGCCATCAGAGGGTAATAGGGCCTATGGGGAATGAGAAGCTCCTCGCCCAGGGTGTGCTCCAACTCGGCATACTTTCGGTAGAGAGCCGTTGGGTCTTCCTCTGTCCTGAACACTTTGTGTACCAGCGAGAAGCCGTTGGTGTGGACTCCCGTGGATGGTATGCCCACCAGAGCGTCTCCCGCCTGAATCCCGGAGCCGTCGACGATCTTGTCCCGCTCCACGACTCCCACGGCGAACCCTGCCAGGTCGAAGTTATCGCCTATGTATACGCCGGGCGTCTGGGCCGTCTCTCCACCGGATAACGCGCATCCGGCCTCTTTGCACGCCCAGGTTATGCCCCTGAGGAGAGACTCGGTCCGCTGGGAGTCAACCGTCCCCATAGAAATGTAGTCGAGGAAAAGCAGGGGTTTGGCGCCGGAGGTTACGATGTCGCCTAGGTTCATGTTCACCAGGTCCATGCCCAGAGACTCGAAATGCCCCAGCATGGAGCCGATTCTCAGCTTGGTGCCCACGCCGTCGGTGGACGTGACCAGCACCGGGTCGGAGAGACCAGTGAGGTGGAAAAGTCCTGAGAAGCCGCCGATGCCGTTGAGGACCTGGGGGCCGTGGGTGATGCGCGCAAAGGCGCTGATTCTGTCTTTGAGTCCATCGAGGGCTTGCCGGTCTACGCCGGCGGAAAGATAGCTCTGGCCTCCCGACACGTCGCTCCCCCCTTCTGCAAAGCTGAGTATACAGGAACGCTAAAGAGCGTCAACACCCTGATTGTAGCGGCAAGGAGCAGGAGGGGTCTGGAGGTCAGCCGAGGTGTTCCAGGGCCAGCTTGTCCATCTCCAGCTGTATGGGGATGGGGTAGTTGCCTGTGAAGCAGGCGTCGCAGAAGCCGCCCTTGGAGCCTCCCACGGTCTTCAGCAGCCCCTCGACACTCAAGTAGCCTAGGGAGTCGGCGTCGACGAATTCGCGTATGCCTTCCATGTCTTTGTTGGCGGCTATCAGTTCGGCCTTGGTGGCCATGTCAACGCCGAGATGGCAGGGGTGGCGGATGGGCGGAGCGCACACACGCATGTGCACTTCCTGTGCGCCAGCCTTCCTCAGCAAGCTCACGACATGAGGAGTAGTTGTGCCGCGAACTATGCTGTCGTCCACAACGACAACCCGTTTGCCTTTGATGACTCCGGACAGAGGATTGAACTTGACCCGCACTCCCAGGTCGCGCAGGCGCTGGTCGGGTTCTATGAAGGTCCTACCCACATAGCGATTCTTGATGAGTCCGTCGCTGTAGGGAATGCCCGACTCTTGGGAGAACCCAACGGCGGCCGCCGTGGCGGAATCTGGAACGCCGACGACCAAGTCCGCGTCCACCGGATGCTCACGGGCCAACTGGGCTCCCATGGCGCCCCGGGCGCTGTATACCAGTTGGCTGTCCAGTATGCTGTCGGGACGGGCGAAGTAAATGAGTTCGAAGACGCAGAGCGCTCTGCGTCCGGTGGCTCCGGGCCATTTGTAGAACCGGACGCCGTCTTCATCAACGATGGCGGCCTCCCCCGGCTCCAACTCTCTCTCCAAGACGGCGCCCAGATGGTCCAGGGCGCAAGACTCAGACGCCAGCACCCAGCCTCCGTCTAAGCTGCCGATGCACATGGGACGGACTCCCAGGGGGTCGCGGAAGCCCATCAACGTGCCTTTGGTGAGAGCCACTGCGGAAAAGGCCCCTTGGAGGGTGCGCATACAGTGGCCGATCCGTTCCTCCCAGGACGTGCCGGGCGCATTGGCCAGCAGGTTGGCGATCACCTCCGAGTCGGTGGAGGACCGGAACGTGCAGCCCCATTCCTCCCTCAACTCTATCTGCAGCTCCAGGGCGTTGACTATGTTGCCGTTGTGACCAAAGGCCACTTCGCCGTGAATCCCCTCAACCACGAAGGGTTGTGCATTGGAGGGTTTGCTTGAACCGGTCGTTGAGTAACGGGTGTGGCCGATTGCCATCCGACCGTGGAGGTTCTTCAGTTCCTCTTCACGGAATATCTGGGTCACGAGACCCATGTCGGTGTAGACTTGAATAGCCCGGCCATCGAAAGAGGCGATGCCGGCGCTTTCCTGACCTCGATGCTGAAGGGCGAACAGGCCGAAAAAAGCGAGACGGCTGGCGTCACCACTCGGCGCGTATACCCCGACCACCCCGCACTCTTCACGAGGGCGGTCAGACGGGGGCATTGCTTGGTGGGACCCAGCCCTGCCACTCACAACGCGATTTTACACCAACTCCGAAAGCCTATGTCAAGGCGGATGCCGGGCCGTTGGTCCACTGCCTGCATATTCTTCCGGGTGGGTTTACGTGGGAAGCTCAGCTTTCATCCCTGGCCTCAAGTCTACCTCGAAGGCGGCTAGAAACTGGCCAACCAGCAAGTAGTGGCCGATGAGGCCGGTCACGTCCACTGTAAGCAGGACGCCCCAGCGGTCTACCACCGCGTTGTAGGTCTCGTCGGTTATCTTGTGGTCTCTGAGAAGCTCCTGAGTGTACCGGACCAGAAGAGCTTCATCTCCGCTGAGTCCCTGGGGAGCTGTGCCCTTCGCTATGGCCTGTATGGTATCGTCCGACACGCCCACTTTCCTGGCCAACTCTGCGTGGGCGCTGAACTCGTACTGGGACTTTATCTCCGCGGCGGTGGCGCAGATGACCACTTCCTTCAGAGAGTTGGGCATGTCCATCATGAACCGCACGTAGTGGCCGGTGGCGGCGGCCCTGGCGGCCAGTTCAGGGCTATGGAGCAGCACTCCAAAGGGGCCCCTGACGCCGCCGCGGCTGGCTTCTATCTCGTCGTAGTACTGCTGGTGTTCCGGGCTGAGGTCTCCCCGGTCCAAGTTGGGCAACCGTGCCATATCTAACCTCCGCGTCCTTGGATTCTATCGAGCTTGATATTTGGGCCGTTTCTCGTCCTGAGCGTCAGTTCCGGTCCGAGTGCTGGGTCATTTCCTCCAGGCAAGCCCCTCCGTCGCCTGCAGGAAGGCGTCCATGATCGGTGGGCTTGCCGCTATGACGCTGGGGCCTTCGTAGGTGGTAGGGTTGCCGTGGCGGTCCCTGAGGACTCCGCCCGCCTCCGACACCAGCAGATGGCCAGCCGCCAGGTCCCACTGGGAGAGGCGACGGTGGAAGTATATGTCCAGTCGTCCGCAGGCAGTGTAAGCCAGACCCAACGTGCTGCATCCCATAAGGCGCACGCTCTGGACCTGGGACCATATTCCGGATACGATTTCCAGCGCCGTAAGGGCGTCCCGGTCGGTGGATCCCATGTCGAACCCCACCAAGCAGCCGTCCAGTCCGGTCTTGGCGGACACGGAGACAGGCTCCCCGTTAAGGTGCGTCCCGGCGCCTCTCTCCGCCGTGAATATCTCTCCTCGGATGGGGTCGTACACCACCCCGGCTGCAATGCCCGAGCCGTCCGCCAACCCTATGGACACAGCGACGTGAGGGATGCCCATGACGTAGTTCCGGGTGCCGTCTATTGGGTCTATTATCCACCTGTATTCGGCGTCCGGGTTTACGGGTTCCGACTCCTCGCATATGAATCCGAAGGCGGGGTACTCTTTGGCCAGGAAGTCTGTTGCGGCTTTCTCAGCCGCCAGGTCCACGTCGGTCACAGGGTCTGAGGGACTCTTGAAGCGGACCTCTTTCTGGGAGTAGAAGCGGTCTTTGACGATGTCTCCGGCTCTAAGCGCAGCGTCCAGCGCCACTGTAAGGGCCCCGGCGCCTGTCGACGAAACCGGAAGCTGGGTCATTGATTGGACCTCCGCTGCTGGAAGGCTGGAAGAAGCCAAGGCAGTCTAGCATACAACCGCCGCCAGTGGGAACGAAAGTCTCATGGTGAACACGAAACTTATAACCTGATAAAATTCAAACGACAAATACTTGGTCTCCTAACGTGGAAGCCGATATTGAAATAATTGGGGTAGAGAGCTTAACAAGTAATCTCGAGAAGGAGTAGTAGTTGGACAAATCCAAAAAGTATTCTCCGGTTCATTTTTCCGCTGACGTGTTGCGAGATGCATATGAAGAATTTTTGGTTCAAGTTGACCCTGGGGGACAAAGTGATCTCACACATTTTCTTAGTGTTGAGATTGAGGATAGTGAATGGGGCCACGACTCACTAGAAGAGTTTTTTGCTGATTACCGTCGAACATCCGGTAGTGGATTGTTGTCCGTCGAGGCTCGAACAGATTCCACAAGCAGGTTAAGGATACACGTAATTGACTATTACACCACCCTCGTTAATGTCAGACGCCCGAACCGTTCGCAGATAGAAGCAGTGTTCGAGGTTTTTGAGAAAAACGTTGAGGCTTCTAGGTTGCAGGTAGAATCTATTCCAGAAACATCTCCTACAATCCCTACGGTTTTCATTGGGCACGGTCGAAGTTCTCTCTGGAGGGACCTGAAGGATCATTTGCAGGATCAGCATGGATACGAGGTTGTAGCATATGAAGTAGGCGCTCGTGCCGGACATGGCATACGGGATATCCTTGAGGAGATGCTCCACAAGAGCAGATTTGCGTTGCGATCCTAGTAATGACCGGAGAAGACGAGACTAAGGACAATGAACTCCAACCGCGCTTGAACGTAGTGCACGAGTTGGGCCTTTTCCAGGGGCGGTTAGGATTCCGTCGTGCCATAATGCTCTTAGAGGATGGAACCCAGGGATTCTCGAACATGCAAGGAGTCGAGCAAATCAGGTTTTCCAAAGGTAACATCAAAGAGACTTTTGGAGATGTCTTAGGTGGACCCGGTCAGTTGGACAGGATCGCGGTGGAATTAGGCGAGAGTCCCGCTGCTCCTGCCAATGATACCAGCGTCTGGGCTATTGGAGACTCCTTGGCCTGAACCGCCCCCTCTTCTCCAACATCGGTCACCTGGTGGAACACCTCGGCCGGTGTCCGGTAGCCCAAGGCTTGATGAGGTCTCTGGTCGTTGTAGAACCGGAGGTAGGCGCCCAGTTCCCTCCTGGCTTCACTGGCGTTGGCGTAGGCTTTCAGGTACACCTCCTCGTACTTCACGGTGCGCCACAACCGCTCCACAAAGATGTTGTCGGTGTACCGCCCCTTCCCATCCATGCTGATCTTCACCCCTTGTTCCTGCAGCACATGGGTGAACTCCAGGCTGGTGAATTGGCTGCCTTGGTCGGTGTTGAAGACCTCCGGCTGGCCCTGCTCCAGAGCCTCCTTCAAGGCGTCGACGCAGAAGTCGGCCTCCAGGGTGTTGGACAATCGCCAGGCCACCACGTACCGACTGTGCCAGTCCATGATGGCCACCAGGTAGAGGAATCCCCGGGCCATGGGCAAGTAGGTGATGTCGGCGGCCCACGCCTGATTGGGCCTGGCAACTCTGATCTTTTCCAACAGATAAGGATAGACCCGGTGCTCCGGCGCCGGCTGGCTGGTACGGGGACTCCGGTAGATGGCCCGCAGCCCCATGATGCGCATCAGCCGCTGCACCCGCTTCCGGCTCACGCACCTGCCCTCCCGCGCCAGCCAGACCTTCATGCGCCTCGACCCGTAGAAGGGTGTATCCAGGTACTGCCGGTCCATGGCCTGCATCAAGGCCAGGTCCTCGCCGGAGGCTTCCCTGGGTCGATAGTACAGGCTGGAACGGGCCACTCCCAGCAAGGCGCACTGCCGCGCTATCGACAACGATCGGAGCTCCCGGTCCACCATCCCCCGCCGCTGGGCCAGGCTCATGGACCGGACCTCTCGAACAAGAAATCCCGCTCCACCTTCAGCTGTCCGATTTCCTGGTACAGCCGGGCGATCAGGGCGGCGTCGCTACTGGCCTTCTGATCTTGCCCGTTGCTGAACACACCGGCGGCTCCCGAGGTCAGGGCTTTTTTCCAAGCCTGAATCTGGCTGGGGTGGACCTGGTACCTCGCCGCCAGTTGGGCCACCGTTTCCTCCCCCTTCACCGCCTCCAGAGCCACCTTGGCCTTGAAAGCCGGGTTGTGCTTTCTCCGTTGTTTCGACATTTCCCACTCCTTCCTGACAGCGACGGCTGCCTTCAGTTTAGGAGCAGGACTCTCGCTTAACTACCTGTCCAGTTTCCTGGGTCCACCTCACTCTTGGCTACGCTGAGGCGGGAGTTTTCCTAGTAAGAGAGCTAGCACGCTATACCAAACAGACGTTTCTCTAGGGGGAATAGCACAGTGGCGATGAAGAGAGCTTTCATCAGCTTCGACTTTGATCATGACGAAGAACTTCGCGATGCTCTGGTCGGGCAGGCCAAAAATCCTGATTCGCCATTCAATATCGCAGACTGGTCGGTGAAGAACGCTTTTGCAAGCAATTGGAGACAGCAGGTTAGAGAACGGATACGCAGGACCGACCTGACCATCGTGATATGTGGTGAGCACACTCACACAGCCAAAGGTGTTGCGGCTGAGCTAACGATCACAAGAGAGGCACGTAATCCCTATTTCCTCCTACGGGGGCGGCCTAAGGGAACCTGTACCAAGCCGGCAATGGCGTTTAGATCGGACAAAATTTACACGTGGACGTGGGAGAATTTAAGGAAACTAATCGCCGGACAAAGGTAACCCGATGTCATGTAAGACTAACAAAGCCCTGGTACACCACACTGCGGAGACCTATGACGGGTCCTTTACAGCAGATATCGTTGAACAATACAAGTTGTACGTCCAGTCGGCGGAAAACGTCAGTGCCCGGCGTGTAGCGTCAAGCCGTTATCTTTTGACCCTCAATGCAGGCCTTATTGCTCTGTATGGCCTTCAATCAGCGAGTTTTGGTCAAAGTTACTGGACTTTGTTGGTACCTATAATAGGAATCTCTGAGGTGGACCCAGGAAACTGGACAGGTAGTTAAGCGAGAGTCCTGCTCCTAAACTGAAGGCAGCCGTCGCTGTCAGGAAGGAGTGGGAAATGTCGAAACAACGGAGAAAGCACAACCCGGCTTTCAAGGCCAAGGTGGCTCTGGAGGCGGTGAAGGGGGAGGAAACGGTGGCCCAACTGGCGGCGAGGTACCAGGTCCACCCCAGCCAGATTCAGGCTTGGAAAAAAGCCCTGACCTCGGGAGCCGCCGGTGTGTTCAGCAACGGGCAAGATCAGAAGGCCAGTAGCGACGCCGCCCTGATCGCCCGGCTGTACCAGGAAATCGGACAGCTGAAGGTGGAGCGGGATTTCTTGTTCGAGAGGTCCGGTCCATGAGCCTGGCCCAGCGGCGGGGGATGGTGGACCGGGAGCTCCGATCGTTGTCGATAGCGCGGCAGTGCGCCTTGCTGGGAGTGGCCCGTTCCAGCCTGTACTATCGACCCAGGGAAGCCTCCGGCGAGGACCTGGCCTTGATGCAGGCCATGGACCGGCAGTACCTGGATACACCCTTCTACGGGTCGAGGCGCATGAAGGTCTGGCTGGCGCGGGAGGGCAGGTGCGTGAGCCGGAAGCGGGTGCAGCGGCTGATGCGCATCATGGGGCTGCGGGCCATCTACCGGAGTCCCCGTACCAGCCAGCCGGCGCCGGAGCACCGGGTCTATCCTTATCTGTTGGAAAAGATCAGAGTTGCCAGGCCCAATCAGGCGTGGGCCGCCGACATCACCTACTTGCCCATGGCCCGGGGATTCCTCTACCTGGTGGCCATCATGGACTGGCACAGTCGGTACGTGGTGGCCTGGCGATTGTCCAACACCCTGGAGGCCGACTTCTGCGTCGACGCCTTGAAGGAGGCTCTGGAGCAGGGCCAGCCGGAGGTCTTCAACACCGACCAAGGCAGCCAATTCACCAGCCTGGAGTTCACCCATGTGCTGCAGGAACAAGGGGTGAAGATCAGCATGGATGGGAAGGGGCGGTACACCGACAACATCTTTGTGGAGCGGTTGTGGCGCACCGTGAAGTACGAGGAGGTGTACCTGAAAGCCTACGCCAACGCCAGTGAAGCCAGGAGGGAACTGGGCGCCTACCTCCGGTTCTACAACGACCAGAGACCTCATCAAGCCTTGGGCTACCGGACACCGGCCGAGGTGTTCCACCAGGTGACCGATGTTGGAGAAGAGGGGGCGGTTCAGGCCAAGGAGTCTCCAATAGCCCAGACGCTGGTATCATTGGCAGGAGCAGCGGGACTCTCGCCTAATTCCACCGCGATCCTGTCCAACTGACCGGGTCCACCTAACTCTGTCTCAATCCTCTGGGAACAGATCATCAAGTCACACAGTGACCTGAATAAAGTAAAGTTCCAAGTGATTCACCAACTTGAGCGGCATTTACCAGTAGCCCTCTTTGAGTATGAATGGTGGATGGCGGAGGAAGGACGAGGAAAGTCTTATAGGGCCGTAACCCGCATTGAGCAGTGGATTCCGCGCGTTTTCATTATTCTCCACTTGGCCCTCACAGTCATGATCGTTCTCGCCATAGTTGGTCTAGTTGACTGGGTGAGATAACCGCTGTCGCCCACGCCATTGCTCGACCCAACGCCTCGGGAAACGGTGTTTTCCCTTCCACTCCAGTGCTTTTCATAGATCGGTTGACATGTCATGGTCTCTGGTCCAGCACCCCTTGAACCTGCTCAGAAACGTGTCAAAGAATGGGTCGAAAAAGGGGTGGAATAAGGTTATTGAAAGAGCATAAGAATTTGACAAATGTTCCGATATTTTGCTACCGTCGGCGAAACCTTGTACCAATCACGAACGGCGTCCAGGAGGGCTATATGGCAAAGACTATGCAAAATCTCAAATGGAGTGCGTTAAGCCTACTGGCAGTTTTGGTTCTTGCTGCCATCGTCGCCTGTGGCGGCGAGGAGCCGACCCAGGCGCCCACGCCAACATCCGTCCCCGCGGCAACGGCCACAACGGCCCCGGCCCCAACGGCTACAACGGCCCCAACCCCAACAGCAGGCCCGGTGCAGCAGGAGAGGGTGGACGTGGCGTCCGGGTCCATTGGTTATGGAATATCGGGCTTCAAAGTAGAAGACTTTGGCGAGCCTAAATACGGTGGTATGAACCAGGTCCTGTTCTGCTGCGACATACGCACCTGGGACGCGGCTGTCCCCTGTTGCACGCATTTTGCGGCCCAGCTTAGTCCGATGTTCAACACTCTGCTCCAATTCAACCCATGGACCTTCGACAGGTTTGACATCTCAGGCGACGCGGCGGCGAGCTGGGAGCAGTCAAACGCGGACGGCACCATTTGGACTTTCAGTTTGAAACCCGGAGCGGTTTTCTGGGATGGAAGCCCGGTTACCGCTCAAGACTGGGTATACAGCTTCGATCGTCTGGTGGGAAGGGGAGACAAAGAGGGAGGCGACAGGGAGGTCAAGCAGTTCTTCGGCCCCCACTTTGACAGGGCGGTCGCCGTAGATGACAACACGTTGGAGATACACCTGCTCCACCCGTGGGCCGACTTCGTCTCCTTCATGGCCGATGACCATTTCACGGTGATGAAGCAGTCCCACTATGAAGAGCTTGACAGCAAGGCCAACGCTGGGGATGAAACGATATTCGACGTTGAGAACGGCTGGAAGAACATGATGCTCTCCGGGCCTTTCAAGCCCGTCCACGTAGAGAGCAACAGGCGATGGACTCTTGAGGCGAACCCGATCTACTGGAAGAAGGACCCGGAAGGGCGAGACCTGCCCTACCTGGATGGCGCGGAGTTCTTCACGGTACGCGGTAAAGACGCCACCCAGGCGGCATGGGAAGCCGAGCAACTCTGGCAAAACAACGCACAGAACAACGGCAACATGGACCCCGGTCAACTCTGGGACCTCGTGGAGCGTGAGGGCGGGAAGTTCATAGCCTACCCTGTGCCCTGCTGCCCAGGGGGCCTTTCATTCAACACCAGCAAGCCGCCGTTCGATGACGTGCGAGTGCGCAGGGCGATTTCTCTGGCTCTGGACCGGGACAAGTTCAACGACCTGGTCTGGGACGGCAGAGGTATATTGGGCACACCTTGCGGAGCGCCCGGCCACCCACTGTGCTGGGACGAGGAACAGCTGAGGTCGTTGCCGGGAATCAGAAAAGTCCCGAACAACAAGGACGGGGAGAAACACCCGGATGACATCGCTGAAGCCAAGAGGCTTCTGGAAGAGGCGGGTTACCCGGACGGGTTCGATACGACCTACATATACAGTGGTTCGGTCAGCGGTAGGGATGAGTACACTCCCCTCAGCGACGACCTCAAGGCGTTGGGCATCGAGCTAACCGCTACAGTCCTGGACACAGCGGCACGAATCGAGGCTTTGCAAAATGGGCAGTTCGACATGATAACGTCCGGGACCGGCGCCGGTGTGGTCACACCTGACACCTACCTCAACCGGTATTACCCGCTGGATTCCGAGAACAACGTCTTTGATTGGACGTACGACGGTCCTGAAGACCTGCTTGGTCTCGTAGCCCAGCAGTCTCAGGAAATAGACCTGGCCCAGAGGAGAGCCGTACTGGACGATATACAGGACATCCTCATCAACAAAGACAGTTACTGGCTGGTCTTGATACTGAAGACTTGGAGCAGGGTGTTCAACACCGAAAAGGTGGCAGGTCAGATGCCCACCCAAAGCGGCCAGATCGAGAGCAGGCTGGAGCAAATCTGGCTGGTGGACGCCACAGGAACCAGCCGTTAAATCTTACGCAAAACGCGGACTCGGAAAGGGAGAGGACCACGGTCCTCTCCCTTTTTCGTGGGCCAGTCTATAACGCGAAAATAGACGTGGCCTACCCCTTCTCCACCGGCGGGAGAAGGTTGGGATGGGGGGGGAAGCGTCCGTCGCTCACATGTCGTTCCGGCGCCGCGCTCCTTTATCGTCTGGTTTGAAAACAAGGACTTGCGATTCCTCACTGTGCTCCGAAACGGAGCGGAGCGACAGTTGAGGTGGTGGAAAGACCTACGTTCTAATGTGAACAGGCACTCAGTCGTCAGGCTGCCTCGGACGACTGTTGGCCGGAGTCAGTTTCTGGTTCCCCTCATTTTAGGGTCCCATAGGTCCCGCAGTGCGTCGCCCATCATGTTGAAGGCGAATACCGCCAGACCTATGGCTATAGAAGGCAAGTAGACCAGCTGGGGTTGCTTTCTGAGAAACTCGTAAGTGCTGCCTCCCATTATTCCACCCCAGGAGGGCACGTGAGGAGGCGGTCCCAGTCCCAGGAAGCTCAATGAGCTCTCGATGATAATCGCTGCGCCCAGAGTGACCGAAACCAGGATCATGCTCAGGGATAGACACTGGGGGAGGACATGACGAATCGCGATTCGCCAGTATCCGGCTCCTACGGCTCTAGCGGCGGTGACGTAGTCCATGGGAACTATCGATAGAGCTTGGGACCGTATAGCCCGGGTTGTCGGGGCTATGACCGTGATTGCAATTGCGAGAATTACGTTCTCCAGGGAAGCGCCTAACGTAGCCCTGATGGCCAGGGCCAGAATCAGGGAAGGAAAGGCCATCATGGCGTCTATGAATCTCTGTATCACCAGGTCCACTTTGCCTCCACTTGTGGCGCTGGTGACTCCGAGAGCGGTCCCAATGGAAACCCCGGCTATAGTGGCTACGACGGATACGTAAAGGGAAATGCGCGCTCCGAAAATGAGGCGGCTGAGCAGGTCTCGCCCCTGTTGGTCCCCGCCTAATAAGTAACCTGTCTCACCGAAATCCGAGTAGTCTGCGAAAATGGCTTTTCTGTCCGGTTTTTGGGGGTCGACGGGCGCCAGCAGCGGAGCGAAGATCGCTAGGAATGTCAGTCCTACGAATATGACGATGCCAAGGGTTCCCAGAGGTTGGTGCGTGACGAACCTTCTGACCGTGCGGCCGACGGTTATGTACCACGGGCGGTGTCCTGCCGTGGGACTGGACCGGTTTACAATTGAGTCTTGATTCAACGTTCTGGTCTTACTCTCTCAGTTTCCCTGGGCTTGGCGCTATCCATATCGGATACGGGGATCCAGCACGCCGTACAAGAGGTCCACGATAAGATTGATGATCAAGATCGCGCCTATCATGGTCATGACCACGCCCTGCACTACCGTGAAGTCGCGGTTGCCAATGCCGTCCAGAAGAGTCTCGCCCATCCCGGGGAGCCGGAAGATTCTCTCGATGATGACCGTGCCGCCCAACAGAACGGCGAACTGGAACCCAGACAGAGTCAGCACCGGCAGCAAGGCGTTTCTCAGTGCATGCCGGTTGATGACCAATGTTTCTTTTAGACCTTTAGACCGTGCGGTACGGACGTAGTCCTCTCTCAAAACGTCCAGCATACCCGAACGGGTAATCCTCGCCATATATCCGATGCGTGTAAACGACAAGGCCACGATTGGAAACACCATCTGCTTTATATTCGTCCAGGGTTCTTCCCAGATTTGGTTGTATCCGGGAGGCGGCAGCCAGTTGAAAACGGTGACCAGGACAAAGAGGATCATAATGGCGAAGACAAATAAAGGGACGGTTATGCCTGTGATGGCTACAAACCGTCCCACATAGTCGATCCAGGTGTTCTGGTAGACTGCCGAGACAATGCCCAGGGGTATAGCCAACGCCAAGCTGATTACGATCGCTCCAATTGCCAATTCCACGCTTATAGGCAGTCCACGGGCGATTTTGCCGTTGACTTTAGAGTCGTCAAACATGGACCTGCCTAAGTCACCAGTAAGCAGCCCTCCGCTCCAGTCGAAATACTGGACAACGAGGGGTCGGTCCGTTCCCAATTTTTTTTGAGCCGCCATCAACTCGTCACGGGTGAAGTCCGCCGTTCCGGTCGGCCCAATAAGCCTGGCCACCGCCGGGTCTCCTGGAACGACACGCAACAGGAGGAAGGAGATGATGGAGACGAGGATGATTGTAGGTATGAAGAGAAGCAGACGGCGTGCGATATAAACGTACACTGGCGCCTCGACAGTCGGCTCTTGAGAAGCTTACCTTTTCCTTAGTGTTCTCTTAATGAGTGATTTGAAAATGTCGTTAGTCAACAGAGAGTTGGGACTTTGGTGCACCCGATTTTACCCCCGCTATGTATAGGATGTACACCACGGCGCTGTTTCCTTGGAGACATTCGGGCAGAGGTGTGCCCATACCGGGTCGCTTGAACTAAGAAGAGGCTGAGGGCGACGGCGTCGCGCCTCGTTTGCGGGACTGCCATCGGTTATACAGCGCTGCGCCTCCGACGGACCCGGCGACTATCGCCGCCTGCAGCACGACCAGTCCCACCACCAGCATGGCGGCGTCGAACCAGAACCCCGAGGGAAACATCATCACTAGGAAGTCGCGTCTTGGGTCCAGCTGCCAAAAGTCGTTGGCAAAGCTGAGCTCGTGGAACAGGGTGAACAAGAAATCGAAACTCACCAGCGACATGAGTCCGACCAGCAGAGTCAGCCCTACCGTCACGCCCGCCCCGAACAGTCCCAGCCGGGCCAGAGTCCGCCAAAACTCCCGCCGGTGGAGATAGAACCCCACAGCGATGAAGGCGACGATAAAAATAGCTGAGCCGGCCCCCACCCAGTAGACGCCCCGCACCAGCTTTTTCACGTCGTGCATGTGGACCACTTCCTTCTCGTTGAAAAGGACGCGTTCCTCTCCGAACACTCGGGTCATCACGGCCAATGGTTCTGTGGCAGAGTTGAAGTAGTTGCGTATCTCACGGGCCACGGCCATCAGGTCGGCCTTCTCTATGCCTGTGACCGAGGTCACTCTGTATCGGTCGAAGCCGTACTCGTAGAGGCTCAGGTCGTTGATGGCCCACGTCACGCTGACGGCGATGAAGAGCAGCGGGACCGCCACGACAAACAGGACGGCCAAAGCTCTTTTCGCCGCCGGAACAAGATGTTCAGCCATGAGGATACGGTATCACCGCCCTGCGTTGCCTTCAACCGAAGCGGCTATCTATAATCTCCCAGAGCAATCCGCCTGATTGGAGATGGACATGGAAAACCCTCCCGCCTCTTTCTACGGCCTGGTGGACATAGTGGCCAAGCTCAGATCGCCCGACGGCTGTCCCTGGGACAGAGAGCAGACCCACGAGTCGTTGAAGCGGAACCTGCTGGAGGAGAGCTACGAGGCTTTGGAGGCCATTGACGGAGGCGACCCCTCCAAGATCGCAGAGGAGATGGGCGACATTCTGGTGCAGACGGTGTTCCACGCCCAGATGGCCAGCGAAGCTGGAACCTTTACCATCGACGACGTGGTGGCCGGAATAAGCGACAAGCTGGTGCGTCGCCACCCTCACGTCTTTGGGGACGTCCAAGCCGCCGATGCCAGGGAGGTCGAGCTAAACTGGGACACGTTGAAGGAGCAGGAAACGAAGGGAAAGCGGAAGTCTCCAGTGGAGGGGATTCCCAAGGACATGCCGGCTCTGGCCTATGCCCAGCTCATGCAGGACCGGGTTGGCCGGGCGGGGTTCGAGTGGGACGACATTTCCGGCGCCCTGGACAAGTTGGCCGAGGAGATTGGAGAGCTGAAGAACTCTAAGAATGATAAAGAGCGGGCCGAGGAGTACGGCGACGTGCTGTTCATGGTGGTCAGCCTGGCTCGGTGGCTGGGCCTCCAGGCCGAGGACTGTCTGCGCCAGTCGAACCTCAAGTTCCAGAAACGGTACATGGCTATGGAGGGGATGGCCTCAGAGCGGGGCCTGGACTTCTCAATGCTGCCTCTGGGCGAAAAGCAGTCCCTCTGGCAAGAGTCCAAGGAGCGAGTGGGGTAGGGTTGCGTCGAGCAGGCCACCTTTGCAATACTCTGGATAAGGATAGAGGAGGACAGTATGGCACGTCTCACGAATGGCGGTCAGGGACAAATCCGCCTGTTGCTCCATCTTGATCCTCAGCCGGAGGGTGGTTTCACGGTCACTTCCCCATTGCTTCCAGAGCTAATTACAGAGGGCGACACCATCGATGAAGTGTTGGTCAATGTTCGAGACGCCCTCGCCGCTGTTATCGAGCTTTACGAGGATTCTGGACGTCCGTTGCCAGACGGACTTAATCATCTCACATCGGATACAAGTTCTGATGTGATTACGCTGGAGGCTCCGGTACCCATACCGTGAAGTATCTAGAAGTGCGCCGTCGTCTCATTGAGCTTGGGTGTCATCAGATTCAACGCTAAGGTCGCGGCTCACACCGGAATTGGCACAATCCCGAAACAAACATGAGCGTTTCTGTCCCGGATTGGGGTTCTAAAGACTTAAAACTAGGAACGATCCGAGGGATAGTCAGGAAGTTGGGGCTCGACTGGAACCGGTTCACGAGCGTCTAGCAATAGCTCCAGGTTCCTAACTCTTCAATGCAGATGGGCAATCAACCCTCCACCGGGCCGTAGCCGGGAGCGATGTAGTAGACGCCGCCGGACATGAGTTGGGCTAGCTCACTCAGCGGTTCTAGAGAGACGGCGGGGCCGGCGAACCGGCTGGCGAACCTGTCCATCACGCCACGCTTGGGGCGGACCCACACCGGCCTGGGTTTGGTCTTGCCCAGTTTTGCCGCAGTCTCCAGGGCATCGTCGAAATCGCCCAGCCGGTCTATGAGGCCCTTCTCTAAAGCAGTCTTTGCCGTGAATATCTCGCCGGTCGCCAGTTCCCTCACTTGCTCGGCGGGCATGTTGCGGCCCTGGCTGACCGATTCCACGAAGTTGTCGTACACCTCAGAGATGAGGTCTTGGAACTTGGACTCCTCCTCCGACGTGGGAGACCTCCAGAACCCGGTCATGCCTTTGAGCCTTCCGGCGCTGAAGACGTTGACGCGCACGCCCATCCTCTCCAGCAAGTCCTGGATGACGGGACGCATGTATATGACTCCTATGGAGCCCACCAAGGCCGACGGCAGAGCCATGATGATGTTGGCGGCGCTGGCCAGATAGTAGGCTCCCGACGCTCCGGTGCCCCGGACGTAGGCCACCACCGGCTTGTCTTGGGCGGTGCGCCTCAGGCTGCGGTATAGGACTTCCGACGCGGCGGCGGACCCCCCGGGAGAGTCGATGTCCACGACCACTGCCTTGAAGTTCCGATCTCTCCGGACTTGGTCGATTAGCTGCGCTTGCGCCTGGACTTTGGCGCCTCCGCCGATAATCCCGAAGATTTCGATTACTCCTATGCTTGAACGAGCCAGAAATTTTACCGGCAAAGTGAAACTCCTAGAAGGACGAATGTCCTACAGCCTCCAAATGGAACCCGTTTGGTGGACTAGGTCCACAGTATATATTGCGTCATAAGACCAACCGACCTGTTTCATCCAGTCCTCGAAATGGGACTGCTGGACCGCCTCGCACTCCGTGAACACCTTTCCCCGGTCCAGGTCGCAGTAGACCTTGAGGATGGTGGCGCCTCCGCCGGGTTTCCATCCCCTGGGGGTGGAAAACACCTGGCGAAACTCCTGCTCAGTCAGGCCTGGGACGCTTTGAATTGCCATATACCGGGTCATGTCTCTTCCTCTGCTTCCGGAAGACCTGAAGGGACTCTCCCGTCATCTTCCGGTTCCACCGGAGTGTCCTCGGCGTGGTCTGGGACTTCCGGGGGGATGAAGGGATAGGGCAGGGGCGGCCCTGACCTCAATGGAAGGGCCACACATGCCGTGGAGGGCATAGTCTCAGCTCCCCCGTAGACCCGGATGCCGCTCTCGATGTTCACCAGGCCCATGTTTTCGAGGCGCCGCGTTTGGGTCACTTTGCCCCACAACACGATTACTTCTCCAGGGGCGATGAGTCCCCGGTGCTGGAGGTCCAGCTTCCAAAGCCATCCGCCGGGAAGCGCCCAGTCCTTGAGCAACCGGCACATAGCGTTGACCTTCCACGAGTCGGGGACGACCACTCCGGGGAGACCGAGGCTGTTCACGGCGGAGTCTAGGTCGAAATAGGCCGAGTCCCATTCCTCCAACACGGAAGTCCAGCGCACCAGTTGAGCGGGAGTCAAGCGGAGGATGTACCGGGGAAGCTCGTGGCCGACTTCCACGTCTTCAAAGTAGACCTGGGGCTTTTCCCGCAGTGACTCCTCGGACGGTCTTTCGTCCAGGGCCGGCAACACGGTCACGGGGAGCTGCATGAGCTCATCGAGACTGTAGGCGACCGGAACGGTGGCGTGACTCTCGTCTAGCGCCGGACCAGTTGGGTCGTTATCTTGCATAGAAGTCTGTCATCCTGGTTGCGATAAGCCGATTCGACTGCAATCAGCAGGGTTGGAGCTTCTTCGGCGGGTGTATTGGCAGTCCCCTCGGCGACGGAAGCGTAACTGTGGCGCACGAAAATCTGGTTCCCTATGGAGGGATAGCTGAACACTTCTATCCCCACGCCGATGCGGGCGATCCTGCGGAGGAGTGTGGGCAGCGTAGGGAGGCCTTGAAAGACCCGCATCGGGTCGAGGCTTGAGGAATCGTCCGAAAACCCGTTCTGAGCCAAGATGTCCCGGTCCCCCGGGGGTCTGCGCCTCTCCAGGCAGCTGACCATGAGAGGCGGCGTGGAAAGGCCTTGTTGAGGGGTGGATTCGGCGAATTCCATATCCCAATATCTCGGGTCCGGGTCCATAAGGGCTTGGCTGAAACGCCTCAACAGGTCCGCGTCAACGGTCCCCCAACATCGAATGTCAGGGCTGGACACGCCAATCATGGCCGACAGTTCAGGGCTTAACATAGACTCCGCTCATGGCCCGAAACGACTGTATTCCAGCTTTAGCTTAACCTGCCGCCACAGTAAGTCAAGGTCTGACAGGCACATCAGTCGTGGGCGCCTATTGAGTCTGCCTGCTGCATGGGTATAATAAGCATAGTCGGGGTGTAGCGCAGCGGCTAGCGCGCCACGTTCGGGACGTGGAGGCCGGTGGTTCGAATCCACTCACCCCGACCAATTTTTTGCAACATGGAAAGCCCGTGACCACCTCCTTCACCGTCGCGTCCTCCAGCAAGCTGATTGACACTATTGGCGGAGACATCCAGGACCATGAGGTCGTTATCCTCGACTTCTCTGACACTGTGTACGTGGACGACAACGCCGCCCTGGTGGTGGAACAGCTCATTGAGACAGCCGAAAGCCAGGAAACCCACTGTATAGTGATGGGTCTCTCGGGAATGCCAGCCCATAACCTTCGTGCTCTTGACGTTCTGAAGCGTGTTCCCGGTGACCAGGTTGTTGAGAGCTGGGACGAAGCCAGAGTAACGGCGGCCAGACTGCTGACACCTTAGTCCCGGGGACTACGGCCATTGGGCCCGGTAGCGTGGGTACTTGCCGCGCGGTTGTCCTAGTCGCCGGAGTAACCCTATAATCCACCCGTCGGTGGATATTCCTATGCTTTCTAAACTCAACTACAACTTTGCAACTCTCCGGGGAGACCTCTTCGGCGGGGTCACGGCGGCGGTCGTCGGTCTGCCGGTGGCCCTGGGATTTGGCGTGGCTTCGGGCCTGGGACCGCTTGCCGGCTTGTACGGGGCCATTGCAGCAGGCTTCTTCGCGGCGGTGTTCGGAGGCACCCGGTCACAGATAACCGGTCCCACCGGCCCGATGTCCGTGGCAGTAGCCGTTATAGTCACCAGCTACGTAGACAACCCGGCCGAAGACTTGCCCAAGGTCTTCACCATAATCATTATGGCCGGAATAATCCAGATTCTGCTGGGCGCAATGAGAATCGGACGGTTCGTGGCTTTCACGCCATACTCGGTGATATCCGGGTTCATGTCGGGCATCGGAATAATCATCATCCTGGTACAGACTCTGCCGTTCCTCGGCTCTCCCGTCGCTACTGGCGGGCCTTTGGCAGCGGTTCGCGCATGGCCGGATGTGTTCAGCGACGTCAATTTCGGCGCATTGATAATCGCCGCCGTCACCCTGATTGTAGGCGTGGCGTGGCCGAGTCAGTTTAGAAAGTATCTGCCGCCCGCCTTGGCGGCGTTGGTCGTGGGAACGCTTATCGGCGTCTTATGGCTGACGGATACCCCGGTCATCGGCGACGTGCCCTCGGGCCTGCCCACGTTCGAGATGCCGGACCTGTCGGGAAGTTTGTTGGTGGGAGCCGTGCAGCCTGCCGTGACCATAGCACTCCTGGGCGCCATCGACAGCCTGCTCACGTCACTGATAGCCGATTCGATAACCCGCACTCGCCACAACGCGAACCAGGAGTTGGTGGGCCAGGGAATCGGCACTGTGGTGACGGGGTTTATCCAGGGACTGCCAGGAGCCGGGGCCACCATGGGAACGGTTGTGAACATACGTGCCGGTGGACGAACACCGGTGTCAGGTGTGGTCCGGGCCGGAATCTTGCTGGCGCTGGTGCTGGGCCTTGGTCAGTATGTAGAGTCGATTCCTCACGCGGTCCTTGCGGGCATCCTGATGAAAGTCGGCTGGGACATCATAGATTGGCGCTTCATGATGCGCGTCCACCGCGTCCAGACGGAACACCTCCTCGTGATGCTTATAACCCTTGGGCTCACGGTGTTCTTGGACCTCGTCACCGCCGTCGCTATCGGCCTTATCGCAGCGGGCATGGCCAGCTCACGTCAGTTCGAGCGTCTGGAGCTGGATGCTGTAGTCTCCATCCCTCTGCTGGACCGGAGTTTTCTTGGCAGTGGGGGAAGCGAGGAAGATGCTGACGAGATGGACGCTTTCTCCGCACGGGTGGGCCTCGTGGCTCTCAGAGGCAGTTTCACCGTGGCCTCGTCCAACAAGCTAATAAACACCATCGGAGCCGACATCCAGGACCACGAGGTGGTGATTCTAGACTTCTCCGACACGGTGTACATGGACGACAGCGCAGCATTGGTTGTGGAGCAGCTCATAGACACGGCCAAAGACCAGGACACCGAGTGCATCGTAATGGGTCTCGGGGGCATGCCCGACGTCACCCTTCGGGCACTGGACGCCCTGAAAAACGTTCCTGAGGAGCGCATCGTAACAACTCGAGACGAAGCAAGGGAAACTGCCAGGGAGATACTCAACGACAAAAATTCACCGGAGGATTAAGGTATGGAGTTCAACATAGCCGTCCTGCCTGGGGACGGCATAGGCCCGGAGGTCATCGCCGAAGGAGTCAAGACGCTGGACGCTGTAGGCAAAAGGTTTGGCCACAGCTTTCGATACACCTACGACGACGTGGGCGGGGTTGCCATCGACAAGCATGGTACGGCCCTCAAGCCCGAAACCGTCGAGATGGTCCAGGGTTCCGACGCCCTGCTGTTCGGAGCGGTGGGAGGGCCCAAATGGGACGACCCGACCGCCCCGGTCAGGCCCGAGGACGGCCTGCTGGCCATCAGGAAAGGACTGGGAGTGTTCGCCAACATTCGCCCGGTGAAGGTCTTTCCGGACCTGGTGGACTCCAGTGTGTTGAAGCCCTCTGTCCTGGAAGGTGTGGACATTGTCCTGATTCGAGAGCTCACCGGCGGAGTCTATTACGGCCTCCCCAGAGGTCGCCGTGAAACCCGGAAGGGCTGGACGGCTGTTGACACCATGCGCTACACGCAGGCCGAAATCGAGCGTGTATTGAGGGTGGGGTTCGAGCTGGCCCAGCGTAGGAGCAAGAGGCTGGCATCGGTGGACAAGGCCAACGTATTGGAGACATCCCGGCTGTGGAGGCGCCTGGCCACAGAGATGTCTGAGCAGTACCCTGACGTGGAGCTTGAGCACGTTCTAGTGGACACCTGCGCTATGCAGCTCATCCAGCGGCCCTCCAGATTTGACGTCATCGTTACCGAGAACACCTTCGGGGACATACTCACCGACGAAGCCGCTGTGCTGGCGGCCTCGATGGGCCTTCTCGCCTCTGCCAGCCTGGCGGGCGTTCCCGTTGAGGGGCGCCGCACCATGGGCATGTACGAGCCTATACACGGCACCGCCCCCGACATCGCCGGAAAAGGCATGGCCAACCCCATTGCCACGGTCTTGAGTGTAGCTCTGATGATGCGTTACTCCCTGGGACTGACCGAAGAGGCGGCGGCAGTGGAACGGGCCGTAGAGCAGGTCCTTTCGTCGGGGCTTCGGACGCCGGACGTGGCCGGCGCAGGCGGCAGGCAGGTGGGCACGTTGGAGATGGGCGACGCGCTGGCGGCGGCTGTCTAGCCCCGCCTGGTTGAACGGGATAGCGGAATCCTCGCTGCCGCACTGGCATGGGTTGATTAAACGCGAAGTCGGCAGCAGACGGCTGGGCGCCCGCCGATCCTGGTCGCTGTGGGGCATGGATTCTCAACTACACGGGAATAGCGTACACTATTTTCGTGTACCATCCCTACTGGAACCAAGGAATGAAAAACATAACACTCAGCGCCGACGAGAACTTGATAGAAGCGGCCCGACGCCGCGCCGCGGCAGAGCAAACAACCTTGAACGCTAAATTTCGTCTTTGGCTCGCGGACTACGTTGGGCGTGAACGACAGGCTGAAAGGGCTATGGAGGTGATGCGGGAGTTGCGGGGCAAGTTGTCCACCGGCGGGCGCAAGTTCACTCGGGAAGAGATGAATGAGCGTTGAAGACTTCATAGACTCCAATGTCTTCATTTACATGTTCGATGAAACCGACGCCCACAAACGCCAACTGGCAGAGAACCTCGTCCGCCGCAGCTTGGAGGACTCGAGCGCCTGCATCAGCTATCAGGTCGTCCAGGAGACAATGAACATAGTTATCGGCAAACTTGGGGCCACGCCTGAGACCGCCCGGCTTTTTCTGGAAGACGTTCTCACCTCTCTGTGGGGCTTTGTTCCAAAAAGCCTAATTCGGGCTGACTTTTGGAACAAAGCCGGCATTTGAGGAACAAGGCCCCGTAAGGACGTGAGATGAGAGATACGCGCATGATTGCTAGTGGTTTGAGTGCTGGCCGCACCTGTTGGGCAGCGGGCGTGCTGGTTGCGGCAGTCCTGCTGCTACTGGTGGTCGGGTGCGGGGGAGGCAATGGAGAGCAGGACGGCCCCGGTTCCTCCGCCACCTATGGCATAGCGGAGTATGCTGAGCACAGTTGCAGCGAGGAGGCCATCCGGAACTGGGTGACGACCCTCGCCGGTCGCGACGGTGGCACTTGGGGCGAGGCCGTGGAGATGGCCGAGGCGCACCTAGAACACCAAGAGAGCTACGATGGCCCGCTCTCGGTTGAGTTCAGGAGAGGGTACCACGAGCCTTGGCTCAAGGCCCTGGGGCAAGGGGTCGACGCACTCAGAACACAGGACGCCGAGGAACCCTACGACGAGGACCGGTACCAAGAGTTAGTAAGCGCAATCGATACTCCTGTACACCTCGGAGAGCGTTTCGGGGAAGCATGCCAGAAGGTCATAGCCAGCTGGGGTGGGGGGCCGGGCTAGAAGAGCCAGCCTCAAGTTGAAAGGAGATTGCAAGGGTGGCCAAGTCCGGGACTTTTGGAACAGACACTCGATTTGTGGAACAGGGGCCATTTTCGGAACAAGGCCCCTCTGTGGGGTATAAACCCAACGCTTTCGCTCTACCAGAGCGCTCTTGGTGTACAAGCCCGATACGGGTTTAGCTTCTACGATTCCCTGATAGTTGCCGCTGCGCTGGACGCAGGCTGCGTCCGTCTCTACACTGAAGACCTACGGCATGGCCAACAGATAGAACGGCTAACCATACAGAACCCTTTCCTCGAGCCCCAGCTTCGAACTTAGTCCGAGACCTCCGAGTAAGAAAGAGAACGTGGGCGCCTGCCCAGGGAGCCGGATCCGACTAGACGATCTCTATGGGTTCCTCGGACACCTCTCCGTCGACGATTTGGAACGCTCTCAGGTGGGGGTTGTCCTTGTCCATGAGGGACACGATTACGTAGTAGGCCTCGGGCCAGGCGGCCAGCCGGATGTCTGTCGCCGAGGGATACGCTTCGGAATGGGTGTGGGAGTGGTAGACGGCCCGGTGCTCCCAGTCGTTGGACTCCATCTCCCGCCAAACGCTGATAAGCTCTTTTGAGTCCCAGCTGAAGCGAAAAGAGCTGTTCTCCACGTTGGTCATACGGAAGAGCTTGGCGAACTGTCCATCGGAGCCCGCAAGAACCCCGCAGCACTCGATGGTGTCGTCCTCCAGAGCGTGTTGGATAATCTCGTCTTGGAAATGCTTGTCCAGCCGGAGCAAAGCAACCCCCAATTTTAAGTTTAGACTGGCTACACTAGGTGTCGAGCGCCATCAAGCATAACACAGAAGAGGCGGCGCCAATCCAATCATTCCCCGCCGGGGTATAATAATGCAGCGATGGGTTCCATCAAGCGACTGATAGTTGGACTAGGGGCTTGCCTCGCCCTTCTTGCATGGGCCGGCTCTGCGTTTGCCGCTGGCGGGACCATACAGGTGCATTCCAACGAAAGCGAGGTGCGGTTTCCCACGCAGGTCGTTTTGCATCTGGACGTGGAAGCCGAGGCCGACATCGCAGAAATACGTCTCTATCACAGGGCCGCTCCCTCGGGTTACTGGCGATACACCTACGTTGACGTTGACTCATCCGGGAGGGTTGTGGCCGAGACGACGCTGGACACCCACGGCGCTGCCTATCTGCCGCCGGGAGTCGACTTGGAGTACTACTACTCCATCACAGACTCTGAGGGAAACGAGACAGTCACCGACAGGAAGTCTGTGGTCTACTTGGACACCGGTTTCGACTGGAAAACCAGCATGGCGGGCCCGCTGGAGATATATTGGCACGACTTGAAAAGTTCGCAGGTGGACCGGGTGGCAGGCGACGTGGAGGAGGCGCTGAAGCAAGTCTCCGACCTGTTAGGCATAGAGCCTGACGGTTCCATGAGGGGAGTGATATACAACTCCCGCTCCGAGGCGGCCAGGGCTTTCCCCTTCCAGAGCCAGGCCACCAGCGACGGCGTTTTCGGAGGGTACGCCTTCCCCAGCATGGGAGTGTTCACAGGCTTGGGACTGAACCCGCGGCTGCTTGTCCACGAAACGGCCCATCTTCTTCTGGACCAGGCTGTGTCTCAACCCGGAGTCAGGATTTCTGCCTGGTTGAACGAGGGGTTCGCCAGCTACATGGAGCCGGGCTCCAAGAATTTCCGACGGGTGGAGTCGGACCCGTTCCGCATCGCCCTGCGGCACATGGGGACCCTCCCTGGGCGCGTAGCGGACATCGGGTACTTCTATAGCAAGTCCGAAAGCGTGGTAAGGTTCCTGGTGGAGACCTACGGTAACGAACGGTTCCGGGACTTTCTGGATAGGTTGAACCGTTACAAGACTGAGGAACCAGCTTTGAGGGAGGTCTACGGGTTTGGAGTCGACGGCCTGGAGAAACAGTGGGCAGCCAGCTTCGGCGCCATCCAGGTCCAGCCTTCAATAGACGAGGCTGACGGGGCCAAGCCTCCTCAGCCGTCGCTTGGTGAGGAATACGATACAAACCCCGGCGCCTCCATAAAAGACACAGACGACACCGGCGCCCGTCCAGCGGCCCCCCAGGAGCAGAAGGACCCTAACCGGGGAACTTCTTTCAACCTGGGCGGCTTGAGCACGATAGTCATAGCAGTGCTGGTCCTCGGGCTGGCTGGCGTTATGGGAGCCCGTTACGTCATGCGCAAACTTGGCGTCGGGCGGGATGACCGGGACGAGCTGGACCGCCTCACCGACGACGAATGGCGGGAAAGGCCGTAGTCGGGAAGCCCGTCCGCCAAAACTTCTCAAACAACCGGCTTCTTTCTCTTGGATGCCGGAACCTCCAGGCGCCAGAATAGATGCTCGACCGTTTTTCGAGTCGAGGAAGATTCAGCTTATACTCGCCGGGAGGTCAAAATGTCCTTTGGCCAATTCCTTCTAGAGGAGGGGATTGAGGTGGAGGTTGAGGGAAAACTAGAAGAAGTAATAACAATCGTAGACAGGGAAGTGCCCAAATATTCCTATGAAAAGTACAGGTATATCATCGATTTCGCCAAGGCAAGTATGGGCTCCGGTCAAGCGCCTTATTGGAAATTCCTAGTCAAGCCCTATGACAGTGAAGAAAACCGCCTGATAGAAGCCCCAATATGCGTAGTGGAAGTGGACGGGTCGGGGCCTGGCGGATGTGTAATCAAGATTCCGTCCCGCCACGAATGGAGCAATGAGACCGGGGAGGAGTTCGACCAAGAGGGCGAATACTTCACCAGCTTCATTTTCCAGTTTCTGAACACGCTGCAAGACGCCAAGTTGATCAGCCTGCCTGGTCATTTGCCTGTCGCCTAACAGCTTGCCGCAGCGGCAGGTCCCCCAGCCGCGTAGCAGCCCCTGTGGGTCGCCTTGTGGGAGAAGCGCCTCCGGAGTATCATATCCGCCAGCGAGGTGTGAGGCATGGCGGACGGACTCCGGAAAGTTCTGGTTATAGGCTCAGGCCCCATAGTCATCGGTCAGGCGGCCGAGTTCGACTACGCCGGCACCCAGGCGTGCAAGTCCCTCAAAGAAGAGGGAGTCACCACCGTACTGGTCAACTCCAACCCGGCCACAATCATGACCGACGAGGGAATTGCGGACCGGGTGTACATAGAGCCGCTGACCGTGGACGTGATGGACCGTGTCCTGGACAGGGAGCGGCCCGACGGAATCCTTCCGACTTTGGGCGGACAGACGGGCCTCAACCTGGCCGTGGACATAGCCGACGCCGGGCTTCTGGACAAGTACGGTGTGAGGCTGCTCGGCACGTCTCTGGAAACCATCAAGAAGGCCGAGGACCGCGAGCTTTTCCGCTCCATGCTCATTGAGATTGGTGAGCACCAACCCCCGAGCCTAACCGTATCGTCGATGGATGAGGCTCGGAAGGCTGCGGAGACTATGGGGCTGCCTCTGGTGGTGCGCCCCGCCTACACCCTTGGTGGCACCGGCGGAGGGATGGTCCGAACCCTGGAGGACCTGGAGACCGTGGTGGCTGGAGGCCTTGCCGCCAGCCCCATCAACCAGGTGCTGCTGGAGCGTTCCCTTGAGGGGTGGAAGGAAATCGAATACGAGGTGATGCGGGACGGCGGCGACAACTGCATCACCATATGCAACATGGAGAACATGGACCCGATGGGGGTTCACACCGGGGATAGCATCGTCGTCGCGCCCAGCCAGACTCTGACCGACAAAGAGTACCAAATGCTCAGGTCGGCCAGCTTAAAGATTATCCGAGCCCTTGGCATCGAGGGTGGCTGCAATGTCCAGTTTGCCCTGCCGCCCCATCCCACCATCGCCGAGAAGTTGGGATACGACTGGGAACCCAACGCTCCCTACTACGTCATTGAAGTCAACCCCAGAGTCAGTCGCAGCTCTGCGCTTGCCTCCAAGGCTACGGGTTACCCCATCGCGCGGGTCGCCGCCAAGATTGCGGTGGGAAAGCGCCTTGACGACATACCCAACGCCGTAACCGAGAAGACCTCGGCCGCCTTTGAGCCGGCGTTGGACTACTGCGTGGTGAAGATACCGCGCTGGCCCTTCGACAAGTTTCCTGCGGGAGACCGCTCCATCACCACACAAATGAAGGCCACGGGCGAGGTGATGGCGATAGACCGCAGCTTTCCCGCGGCGCTCCAGAAGGCCGTGCGCTCCTTGGAAATTGGCGGACGTTCCCTGCTGTGGGAGGCGCCTGAATGGAGGCAGGGCAGCCCTCCTGGCGAGGGTCTGTACAAGCCCAACGACCAGCGGCTGTGGGCCCTGATGTACGCCATCCGGTCGGGCATGTCCGTGGATGAGTTGGCCCAGACTGCGTTGATTGAGCCGTGGTTCATCAGCGCCCTTCAGCGTATTGTGGACGTGGAGCGGAGGCTTTTGGGAGAGGACCTGACCCCGGAGCTTATGCTGCTGGCCAAGCGCCTCGGCTTCTCCGACGAACAAATCGGCGCCCTGTCGGACACCCTGCCCGAGCGGGTGCGGGAGACGCGCAGTTCCTGGGGCATACGGCCCGTCTACAAGATGGTTGACACGTGCGCCGCCGAGTTTGAGGCGGTCACCCCGTACTACTACAGCTCCTACGACCAGGAAAACGAAGCGCCTCCGATGGAAGGACCCAAGGCCCTGGTCATTGGAAGCGGGCCGATACGGATTGGCCAGGGCATCGAGTTCGACTACTGCAGTGTGCATGCAGCCTGGGCCCTTCACGACGAGGGAGTGGGAAGCATAATGGTCAACTCCAACCCGGAGACCGTGTCCACCGACTTCGACACAAGCCAACGGCTCTATTTTGAGCCGCTGGACGAAGAGAGCGTAAGGGACGTCATCGAAAACGAGACGGGCGACGGTCAACCTCCTGAATCAGTGGTCCAGTTCGGGGGCCAGACTGCCATAAATCTGTCCCAGGTCCTGGACCGGGTTGGGCTGCCTCTGCTCGGTTCCGCAGCGGAAGCCATAGATATAGCCTCCGACAGACACAAGTTCGACGACTTCCTGGGCAGGTTGGGAATACCACAGCCGCCTGGGGCCGCTGTAACCTCGGTGGAAGAGGCCATAAGCGTCGCGGGAGACATCGGCTTCCCCATCGTAGTGAGGCCCAGCTACGTTCTCGGTGGCAGAGCCATGGAGATCGTGCAAACGGCGGAGGAGCTCCGCCGCTACCTGGTGGCCGCAACCGAAGTGGGTCAAGGAAGACCGGTCCTTATCGACAGCTACCTGGAGGGCAAAGAGTGCGAAGTTGACGCCATCTGCGACGGCGAGCGGGTGTTGATTCCCGGAATGATGGAGCACATAGAACGAGCCGGAGTCCACAGCGGCGACTCTATGGCCATATACCCTGGGTTGAACCTGTCCACGGAAGAGGTGGACACTATCGTGGACTACACCACCCGGATGGGCCTAGCTATGGGCATCAAGGGGTTGATGAACGTCCAGTTTGTGATAGTGGGGGCGCCTGCATACCGGAGCCCCAGGTCGTTGCCCGAGGACCTGGAGGGCACCTCGGTCTATGTGCTGGAGGTCAATCCGAGGGCCAGCCGCACCGTTCCCTTCATCTCCAAGGTCACGGGCGTGCCCGTCGTCAGCATTGCCACCAGGGTGATGCTGGGAAAGAAACTGAACGACATGGGCTACGAAGGCGGACTCTGGAAGAAACAGCGCGTAGTGGGCATCAAGGCGCCGGTCTTCTCCATGGCCAAGCTCACGGGCGTGGACTGGCATCTGGGCCCTGAGATGAAGTCCACCGGCGAAGTTATGGGCATCGACCATGAGTTTCGCCCTGCCCTGGCTAAGGCGTTGGCCGCTTCTGACCTCACGTTGAAGCAGAGCGGCGCCGTTCTGCTGAGTATAGCCGACAAGGACAAGGCGGAGTCCGCCGCTCTGGTCAGGGAGCTGGGCGAGGCCGGCTTCACGCTCTACGCCACGGAGGGCACGGCGGCCATGGTCCAAAACATGGGAGCGCCGGTGACAATGATCACCAAAAAGCTGTCCGAGGGGCGGCCCAACGTGGTGGACGTGATTAACCAGGGCCTCGTGGATGGTGTAGTAAACACCGTGTCCGAGACGGCGTCGGCCATCCGAGACGGGTTTTACATTCGCCGGGCGGCGGTGGAGAAGCGGATTCCCTGCTACACGTCCTTGGACACGGCCAGGGCGGCGGTGGAAAGCCTCCTGATGGGGTCAGGCTCTTACAGGGTCAAGACGACGGCTGAGTACCTCGCCGGAGATTGAACTCTCCACCCTGCACAGGGTGTGAAGCTAGTCTAGATGGTCGGAATGCTCTTCCCCGCCTGACGTCGGCGCGGCTGGCTCCAGACTCCGGTCTTCCCGCCTTTCCGACGTGACCACAGGAGGCCGGTTGCCAATCGCCAACTCGTCGGGGTGCCGTGACGCGACGACGTGTGACTCGTGCTCGTCATCGTCCTCGGTCTCAGGTCCCAAAGCCGGAATGCGGATGTCCTTGGGCGGTTTCCTGGTCTGCGTTCTGCGCCGGTTGCGTCCACCCCTGGACGTAAGCTTCTTCATCTCTTGCTCGACCAGTTGGAAGTCTTTCTTTGGCAGCAGGTGCAGGTTGGTCTGGGCGAAGGCTATGTACCACGCCTCGGGAGTCCATTTGCGAACATAGTCCAACCGGGGAGCCAACTGGTTGGCGTCGATGTAGTCGTCCTTGGGCAGGACGACCTCCGGCTCTATGTCCACTTTGTAGGACCACTTGCTGAGGCCATCCTTCTTCCACGGCGGAGACGCATCTTCGGAATACCGTGACGTAGCCCGTGCTGTGGCCCCGAAGAATCTCTCATGACCCACGTAGTACAGGATGCAGTCGCCCGGTTCAATGCGCTGCGCTTTACGGTGGTGGTTGGCCTTGATCCCTTGGACTTTGAAACCCTGACTCCGCATGATTTCGAAGTTTTCCGGGGTTGTTACGATCATCCAGTAATTTCTTGGCATGGTCCTCTCCGCTGTGATGCGGTCTAGTCATTCTAGCATAGCTCGAGGCAGACTCCCATCGAAGCCTCAGACGACGCTAATCAGGTTATAGGTGTATTTGAACAGCTTGAAGGCCTCCTTGACGAAAGTAAAAGGCCCCACGGGTTTGTCTGGCGTTACGTGGGAAAAGAAGGAGAACTCCGTCCGGTGAAGCTCGACTTGTCCCTCCACGACATCCCCAAGGCGGCGGGACTCCTCGGAGGGCACTGCGTCATCTTCCCGGTCGTGGGCTATCAACAGCTTCGCTTGAAGGCCGACTACGGCAGCGCTGGGCGAAATGCGGTCTAAGTCCTGGAGCAGACCGGAAGGAAGCAGCTCGATCTGGGCCTGGGCCTCTTCGACGCTCAGTCGTTCGGCGTCGTCGGAAGCCGTGGCTGATCTCAACAGTGCGTACGCCGCCTGCGCTTCCGGGCCAAGGGTCTCCGGCAGAGACGCATCCGGTTCCCGCCGGACGAACATCCTGTCGAGGGCTTCTCGCTCATCAGCATTGGGAAGCCCCTCGATGATTTGGTTCACGAACACCCGGTACGTGGCTGACCTGGGGTCCCAGGGGTCCACTTCACCGTCATAGAAGCTCCGGTTGGCGGCAATCTGGGCCAGCAGGTCTCTTACGTCGTAGTAGCCCCCGAACGCGCTGACGAAGTTGACCCTTCCGCTGATGCGCTGGTCGGAGGCTGCGACCACGGCCAACGAGGCGCCCACACAGAACCCTCCCAGACCTACCTTTTCGGAGTCCACGTAGTCCTGTTCAGCCAGGAACTGGAAGGCCCTCACCAGATTGTCGGGTTCCCGGGGGTCCACCCTGTGCTGCATCATGCTGGGCGACCAGGGGATCATGACTGCGAATCCGGCCCTCGCCAGTCCCTCGCCCAAATTGACCACCCGGGCGTCGTCCCTGGGAGCGGGGTTCACCCCCAGAAAGACCACCACACCGGGTCTCGCATCGTCTCCTGGAGTGCGGTATATATCAGCCGTGCCCGTTCCGGCAGCGAGGGGGTAGGTCACCTCCTCCCGGATGGGGTCGGATGTAAACCATTCCTGGGGTTTGACGGGAATGGGCAGCGTTTGTATCACGAACAGAGCCGATGCCATGATGTCCTGGCCCTGGGGAGCCAAAGCCAGGTAGTTGGCAAAGAGCAGGAGCAAAGCTCCGATGGTCAGAGCCGTTCTTTTTAGATAAAGTCTGATTCGCCGCCACATAGATGCGTCACCGTAGGTGTCTGGGAGACAATTCTAACACCCCGCCCCGTGGGGCGCCGGGCTACGTTGAGCTATTGGAATGCGTCGTGTATATAATACTTAGTGAGATGCGGCAAGACGGAGGCGAGATGTACGATTTTCACACCCACACCTTTCTTAGCGACGGAGTGTTGTCGCCGATCGAGCTAATCCGTCGAGCAGTGGTGCGCGGCTACAAAGGCATGGCCGTGACGGACCACGTTGGTCCGGGCAACTTGGAATACGTACTTAACATACTCGTGATCGATTGCAAGATGGCGTCATCCCGATGGGACATCCTGGTTCTTCCCGGCGTTGAAATCACCCATGTGCCCAAAGACGACATTGATATGGTTGCCCGTGCGGCCAAAGAGATGGGTGCCAGAATAGTGGTGGTCCACGGTGAGACGCCCGTAGAGCCGGTGGAGCCTGGCACGAACAGAGCCGCGATAAGCTCGGACGCCGTCGACGTTTTAGCCCACCCGGGGCTAATCGAATTGGACGACGCACGCCTGGCCGCCGAACGGGGCGTTTACTTGGAGGTCACAGCCCGGAGAGGTCACAGCCTGGCCAACGGGCATGTGGTGAAGGTCGCTCAGGAAGCCGGAGCACTGACTGTGCTGGACTCTGACGCCCACAGCCCGGAGGACTTACTCACCGACGAACTCAGGGAGAAGGTGGCTTTGGGCGCAGGCCTTTCACGTGATCAGGCGCAAACATTGCTGGTGAGCAACCCAATCAGCTTGCTCAAGAAACTGGGAGTGAGCGTCGCGCCCGGATAGTCTGAGGATCTCTACGAAGCTTTGCCGATGCGAAACACCTTCGTTCCGCACTGGGGGCAGGACCCCTGTGTGGCAGGCCTTCCGTTCTTCAACGTAACCTGCTGTGGATTGCTGATCTCTCTTTTTCCCCTACACTTGAAGCAGTAAGCCTCCATCGCACCCCTCCACGAGAATACGCTTGCCTTTTAATCCACAACTATACTTAGCGAATGGCCTTTGTCAATACTGAAACGACGCCGATTACCGTTTCTTTCGCTATCTGACCTGTGCTGGTGCGAAGATGGAAGGCGAGTCGAGTTGGAAAACCTTGTACGGCCTCCACTGGTTCTTGGGCTTGTCGTAGACGACGACGGCCAGAAATTGCCCGCCCGAGTCGTATGCCCGGAACTTCTCCATGTATCCCGCCGTGGCCGCCGTTTGAGGCGATGCGTTTATCGACTGGCCGTTCTTCAGGAACCTCTCGGCAGCCTTGCCGACTTCGACGCTTTTCATGTCCAGGAGGGCGAAATCGATGGGCAGCAAGCGCTTGGCCACGCTTTCTGAAGCTCCCTCGTCTGAATCGAGGTCAGCCATTCGCACGCTGTCGTCGGAGGTGAATGGGCCCGCTTTAAGCCGTACAAGCCTGTCCAGATATGCGTAGCAGCCCAGGCTTTTCCCCAAGTCGTGGGCAAGGGACCGCATATAGGCTCCGCGGCCGCTTTCGACCTTAACGGTGACTATGGGGGGAGCGAACTCCAGCACTTCGGTGCGGGCAATGTCCACTTTCCTGGGTTCCCGTTCCACTTCTATGCCGGCCCTCGCCAGCTCATAGAGGCGCTTACCGTCCACTTTCAGGGCGCTGTACATGGGAGGCTCCTGGTCTATCAGGCCGTGGAATTCCTCAAGTGCCCGGTTCACGTCGTCCAGGGTGATTCCTGAGTAGTCGCCCTCTTTCGTGATTTCGCCCTCTGCATCGTAGGTGGCAGTGGAGGCTCCGAGTTTCACCTCCATAAGGTATTCCCTAGGGCCGTCCACGAGAAACTCCATGAGCCTTGTAGCCTGTCCTAAGCAGATTGGCAGGACACCTTCCGCCAGGGGATCGAGGGTGCCTCCGTGACCCACTCGCTTTCGCTGCCCGGTCAGCCTCTTGACCATCCGCACCGCGTCCATGGACGTGGGCCCTCTATCCTTGTAGAGGTTCAAAAAGCCGTTGATCTGGTTCTTTTGCATCCGTCTAAAGGTCTAGGCTCTAGCCAGTTGGGTTGGCCTGATCGATCAGTTCGTAGATGTGGCTGGCTTCGTCGAGGGACTCGTCCAGCACCAGCTCCAACGTAGGAATGTGCTTCAGCCGGACGCGGCCCCTGAGTTCCCGGCGGATGAATCCCAGAGCCGACCGTATACCGTTGAGCACGGTCTCCTTATGGTCACGCTGAGCAAACACGGATACATGAACCCTGGCGTGGCTGAGGTCTACGGAAGTGTCCACGTATGTTACGCTGACGACGCCGCCGAGGCGAGGATCATTCAATTCCTTGGAAATCAGGTCGCTGATTTCCTGGCGCAGCAATCCGTTGATTCGGTCGATGCGTCTGGTCATAAACGGTTGTCCTCTAGGGAGTCGAGATGGAGACTAAGTTGGATGAGGTCCTTTAAGCCCGGCCCTTTTCCATGCGGTAGGTCTCCAGCACGTCGCCTTCCTCGAAATCGTAAAAGCTGGCGACCCCTATACCGCATTCGAAACCTGCGTTCATCTCGTTGACTTCTTCTTTGAAATGGCGGAGGCTGGTGACAGTCCCATTGATTAGGTTTCGGCCTCCTCGTAGGACTCGCACCATCGCGTTTCGGGTCATTCTTCCGTCGGTGACCATGCATCCGGCGATGTTCTGGTTTCGTCTGCCGATGGAGAAGATGGCCCGCACCTCGGCATGGCCGACGATTACTTCCCGTTGGGTGGCTTCCAGGATGCCCTGAAGCGCTTTTTCGATGTCCTCGACCAGGTGGTAGATGATGTCATAATATCGTATTTCCACGCCTTCCCGTTCAGCCAGGCGGTCAACGCCCTGCTGGGTAGTGGTGGAAAAGCCTATCACGATGGCGTCGGAGGCAGCGGCTAGCAGGATGTCGCTGTCGGTGACAGAGCCGCTGCCCGCGTGGAGTATTCGAACTCTGGCCCTTCCGTCGTTCAGCCTCTCAAGAGAGCCGACAACCGCTTCTACGCTGCCTTGTACGTCAGCTTTGATGACCAGATTCAACTCCTTGGTCTCGCCGGAATCGATGCGGGTCTGTAGCTCCTCCAGCGTAAGAGCCCGCGCCGCAGACCTTCCGGCCTCCTTTTCTTGCTGGCGGGACTCTGCCAGGCTCCTGGCAGAGCGCTCATCTTGGACTGTCTCGAAGGGGTCTCCGGCTTCGGGCAATGAGCCAAAGCCCATCAGTTCCAAGGGAAACGCCGGGGCCACCTCCGTCACGCGTTTGCCCAGGTCGTTGGACATGGCCCGCACACGGCCGTAGCAGGAGCCGGCCACTATGTAGTCGCCGACTCGGAGAGTGCCGCTCTGGACTAGCAGAGTGGCCAGCGGGCCGCGGTTCCGGTCCAGCTTGGCCTCCACCACCACGCCTGATGCCTTCCGTTCCGGATCGGCTTTCAGGTCCGCGATTTCAGCCACCAGCAGAAGGTTTTCCAGCAGGTCGTCGATGCCTTCTCCCTGAGTGGCCGACATTGGCACGGATATTACATCTCCGCCCCAGTCTTCGAACACCAGCCCTTGCTCTCCCAGTTGACGCTTGACGCGATCCGGGTCCGAGTCTGGGCGGTCCATCTTGTTTATGGCGACGATTATGGGCACTTCGGCGGCTTTGGCGTGGTTCAGAGCTTCTACAGTCTGAGGCATGACCCCGTCATCGGCGGCCACCACAAGGATGGCGATGTCGGTGACGCTGGCGCCACGGGCCCTGATGGCGGTGAAGGCTTCATGGCCTGGCGTGTCCAGGAAGGTGATTTTCTGGCCGTTGTGTTCGACTTGGTATGCTCCGATGTGCTGGGTGATTTGTCCCACTTCACCCTGGGCCACTCGGCTGCGGCGTATCGCGTCCAAAAGAGTCGTCTTGCCGTGGTCGACGTGCCCCAGGATGGTCACGATCGGTGGGCGGTGGACCAGCCTGTCCGGGTCAACGGCTGCAACGGGAACCGTTGCAGCGGCGGCGCTGTCGCCGGTCTCCTGTTCGGGTCTGGTGCGGACTCCAAAGGCCGACGCCACCAGCGCCCCGATTTCGTAGTCGATGATCTGGTTCATGGAGGCCATGATGCCGTTGCGCATCAACTGCTTGATGGTGTCAATGGAGCTTATGCCCGTAAGCTCGGAAAGGCGCTTCACGGTCAGCGTGGAGGGAAGCTCTACGACGCTGGGAGCGCTCTTGCGTTGGCGGGGCCTGCGCTCCGTCGCTTGAGCGCCGGGCTCCTCGGTAGCCGCTGTTCGTTGCGGGCTCTCAGTGGTCATATCTCTTCTCCAACCTTCCCAGCCGCCAGAGTGTGAAGCTGTGTGAGCAAACCTTTCCTATCGAGCAGGACCACGTCCCTCCGGAATGAGCGGCACAAGCGGTCTTTTGTGAGACCTTTGGCCCAGCAAGCCGGTTCATAGCAGAAGTAGACGCCTCTTCCCGGCTCCTTCCCCGTGGGGTCGGTTGCCACTTCCCCGACGGAGCCGACCACTATTCGGATCAACTCCCTCTTAGGGAGCTTGGAGCGGCAAGAAGAGCATGACCGCAGGGGCACATGCTTCTTGTGCGTCAAGGTGGCCTCTTTTGCGTTAGCCCTCCAGCTGCTGTCTGGCAGACCTGCCTCGGCCTCCGCTGCGGCCTCCACCGCCCCGTCCGCGTTTGCCCTTGCGTCCAGATCTGCCCGCGCTGCGAACGTTTCCGATGATGTCCTCGGCGAAACGTATCTGGCCGGTGCCAGCCACTGCAGGCAGGACCGCTGGGACCTTCCAGACGTCCTCGTCCCCCGCAGTCTCCTCCCCGTCCTCATCATCGTCGTCCTGCTCTTCTTCCTCTTCATCGAGGTCCAGGAGGGCCAACTCTTCCTCGGGGCTCAGCTTAGCGGTTTCCTGGACGGCGTCGGGAGCAATAGCGTCCTGGACTGCCACTTCCGCAACGACCTCCAAGACCGGCGCGTCGGCCTCGTCGACAGCCGCCTCAAGAGCCAGAGCCTGGGCCGCTTCTTCGACGATCTGTTCGGCTTCGGCGACGACGGCCTCCAGCTCCTCTGCCACAACCTCGACGGGTTCGGTTTCCGCAACCGGGGCAGTCGCCACCACAGGAGCTTCTACTTGTTTCTCTAGAGTGGCCGCTCTAGCGGCTTCTTCCACGTTGGCCTGGCGATGGGCTTTTATCTCTTCCCACTCGCTCATGCTCTTGATGTCCAGCCGGAAGTTCACCAGCTTTGCGGCGAGACGGGCATTCTGGCCTTCCTTGCCAATGGCCAGCGACAGCTGACGCTCGGGCACGACGACGATGGCCGACTCATCCGCCCCGGTAGTGTCGACGTGGACCACTTCTGACGGGCTGAGGGCGTTGGCGATAAAGACCCGTGGGTCCTTGTCCCAGCGCACCAGGTCAATCTTCTCGCCCTGGAGCTCGTTCACTATGCTCTGAATGCGGTTGCCCCGCATCCCGATGCAGGAACCTACGGGGTCTATTCCTTCCTGGCGGGACATCACGGCAACCTTGCTGCGGGAGCCAGCCTCCCTGGAAATGGCCTTGATCTCGACGATGCCGTTGTACACCTCGGGCACCTCGACTTCGAAGAGCCGTTTCAGCAAATTCCTGTGGTTTCTGGAGACCAGTATTTCGGGGCCTTTGGCGCTGCGCCGCACTTCCAGTACGAAGAGCTTGAGCCGCTGGCCCTTTCTGTAGCGTTCGGTGGGAATCTGTTCCTCCGGGAGAAGGACAGCCTGTGCACGGCCCAAGTCGATGATGATGATTCTGCCAGCCTCTATCTGGTCGATGACGCCGGATATTACCTCCCCTTCCCGGTCCTGGAACTCGGCGTAGACCAGTTCGCGCTCCACTTCCCGAAGTCGCTGGAGCACGACCTGTTTGGCTGTCTGGGCGGCTATGCGGCTGACTTGGTGGGGGAGGGCTTCGATAGCCAGTTCGTCCCCCAAAGCGATGTCTTTCTTGACTTTCTGAGCGTCCTTGAGCAGGACCTCCCGCTTGTCGTCTTCAAGCTCCTCCACCACCGTCTTGGTGGCGTACACGTTCACTTCTCCGCTGTTGGGGTTCAGCTTGACGGATATGTTCTGCCCCATGACGAGGCTGTCCTTCTTGAAGGCCGACGCCAAGGCTACTTCTATAGCCTGAAGCACCTGCTCTTTGGGCAGGTGTCTCTCTGCCGCCAACTGTGTCAACGCTATCAAAAAGTCGCTTTTCACGGCGTACCCCCTAGAGGGTTGTCCTCTGCCATCTCCTTCATTTAACAACAAGCCCCGATTGGTTCGGGGCCTGCGCAAAAAGGGTCCAGAGGATTCTTGGCGCAATTATACCACTGGCCAGGGGTTGTGTGCAACCGCTACTCCCGGCCTTTGCCGCCTCAAGCAAACGGAGGCGGCACCGGGCGGCGGTGGCGGCCGGCACGGATGTCCAGGGCCAGGAGGCACAGGTACAAGGCGCCTCCGGCGACGGCGGTTAGAAGAGGTGGGTTGAGGCCGTAGGCGACGGCCATTCCGATTCCGAGGACGCTTGCTGCAACTTCCACAGCGATATAGACAAGGTGCAGCTGTCCGCCTACGGTTAGGCGGTCTCCAAGGAAGGTCCAGTCGATTTTCCCGATATTCTTGCAGTGGAAAAAGTAACCTGCAGCGGCCGCCGGACCGACCAGAGCGCACGGGACCATCCACGGCTCGAAACGAAGTTGTCCCAGGAGCGTCAACGCCACTCCCACGTTTATGGCAGTGAGGGAGATCAGGTTTCCCGTATCTGCCTGAGCAGTAGCCGAAGGAACCCAGAATGAGTGGGTCGCCAAGTTCCTGAAGCCGCTCCACAAACCAGGCCCGACGTCTCTCCCAGCGGTGGACTGCGAGGTTCCCGCCTATGAAGGCAGCGTTGATGAGAACTGCGACTGCCGCCGCGGCGATTTCGCCGTTCACATGCCGGTTCCGGGAGCGTCGGGCGCCAGGCCCAGTCTTTCCAGCGCCATCTCTCTCAGGCGAAACTTCTGGACCTTGCCGCTGGAGGTCATTGGGTAGTCGTCGAAGGCCAGGGTGTAGCGTGGGGCTTTGAAGCTGGCCAGCCTGCCACGGCAGAATTCCGCCAGGTCGTCGTTGTCCACGGGCTGTCCGCTTCTGGGGACCACGCAGGCGCAGACCACCTCGCCCATCCGATCGTCCGGCACGCCGACCACCTGGACCTTTAGCGACGACGGGTGGTCCATGAGGAACTGCTCCACTTCCGCCGGGTCCACGTTTTCGCCGCCGACCTTGAGCTGGTCCTTGTAGCGTCCCAGGAAGCGGATGACTCCGTCGTCTCGCATGATTACACAGTCACCGGTGTGCATCCAGCCATCCGAGTCGACTGCCTGGGCCGTCTCCTCAGGCTTTTTGTAGTAGCCTTGCATGACTCCGTAGCCTCGCACGTACATCTCTCCCATGCTGCCGTTGGGCGTAGGAGAGCCGGAGTCGGGGTCGACGACCTTCATTTCATATCCGGGCAGGGGATAGCCGGAGGTGGTGCAGCGGTCTTCCGTTGACGAGTCCAGGAAGGAAATGGTCGCCCCGACTCCCACCTCGGTCATGCCCCAGCCGCTCACGCTGGAATAGAGGAGCGACTGGGCCCGCCGGGCCACCGGTTCGCTGGAAGCCATGCCGGCACACAGTATCCCCGTGCGGAGTGAGCTTCTGTCCACGTTCTCGCAGTCCCAGTGGTCCATCATGTCCCGGAAGTGGGTGTCGAACCCGTGCATCACCGTGGCCCTTTCTTGCTCGATGAGCTTCAGGCACTCACCAGGATCGAAGGTGGTGGTGAGGACCGTACGGCAGCCCGTGATGAGGGACATCAAGGGGCCTTCGTATAGGCCGAAACAATGGAACAGCGGCAGATACATGAGAGTCACGTCGGACGGCGTGATTCCCATGCGGTTGGCCGTGTCCACCACGGTGCGCTGGATGTTGTGGTTGTGCATGACGCCCTTGGGAAACCCGGTGGTCCCGGAGGTGTACATCATCAGCGCCGTGTCGTCGGGGTCTGTCGAACCGTGCCTGTCCTCCAGCTCTTGTTGGGAGACTTCGTCAGCGGCGGCCATCACGTCGTCCCAGCTCCGGGTCCCCCTGTAGTCGGAGGCGCCCAGGACTATGACTCTGCGCAGTTCGGGGAACTTCTCAGGCCGCAGGTTGGAAGGGTCGCCGCTTTCTATCTCCGGGCACAGCTCTTGGACCATGGACAGGAAGTCCACCGGGCCTGAGCGGTCGACGGTGATTAACGTGGACGTGTCGGACTGCCATAGGACGTATTCCAAGTCCGAGGTTCGGAAACGGGTGTTGATGGGCACAAGCACGGCGCCTATTTTGGCGGCGGCCAGCATGACGTGAATCCACTCTGGCCGGTTGGGCATCCACAGGGTGATCTTCTCGCCCCGTCCTACGCCTGCCGCCATCAAGGCCTTGGCGCACCGGTCGACGTCCTGACGCAGCTCCCGGAACGTCCACCGGCGGCCCTCGTGGTAGAGTGCTTCCCGTGGCCCGAATCTCCGGTCGGCCTCGTCCAACAACGCTCCCAGGGTCTGCTTTACAAACCAGTCAGCCATAGTTGTCCCTACGATTTATGTCTCCCCGGCCCGGCGGGCGTCGGCCCTCCAGTCGTCGGGAGTGGGGTCCCGGTCGATCACCACGTCCACCACGGCTGGGAGGCCGGAGGCCGTGGCGTCCCTTAGCGCCTGGGGAAGGTCACGGGAGTCCCTGACCTGGACTCCGAAAGCTCCGAACCCTCGCGCCACCGCCGCGTTGTCCGTGTCCACGAACTCCGAGGCGATGGTCTTGCCTGGCGGCTGGTGGTCCAGAACCATGCCCAGGGCGTTGTCGTTGAACACAACGCACAAAATTGGCAGCTTGTACTGCATGGCCGTGGAAAGCGCGTTCACCGTCATCATGTAGCCGCCGTCTCCGGTGACGCACGCCACGGGCCTGTCGGGATACGCCAGCTTAAGCGCCACTGCTGCGGGCAGCCCCCAACCCATTCCCGCTGTGCCTCCGGGGCAGAAGAAAGTGTTGGCCTGGCGGGACTGGTACAGGTGGGCCATCCACGTGCGGTTGTTCCCCGCATCCAGGGAAAAAACAGTGGAGGGGTCCAGGGTCTGTTGCAGCAGGGCCACCAGCCTCTGGGGCGTGACGGGCGAACTGTCCCGGTGCATCTCCGGGTCGTCGTAGAAGGCCGTCTGGCGTTTGACTTCATCGATGCCCGACGTCCACGCCTGCCGCTTGGGCTTGGAGGACTCGGCAGCGTCCTTGGACGCATCCAGCAGCTGGTCCATGATGGCGCCGGCGTCTCCCACGAGGCCCAGGTTGATGGGGAAGGTCCAACCGGCGTTCCGCTCGTCGATGTCAATCTGGATGATGCGCTGTCGCAGGGGGTTGAACACGTCGGGCCGTTCCCGCACCGTGTCCTGGGGCGTCAGCTTGGCGCCGATGACCAGAACGGCGTCGGCCTCACCGACCAGCCGGTTGGCCGCGTCCTGGCCATATACGCCCACCATTCCCAGAGACAACGGGTGGGTCTCAGCGAGGGCCGCTTTGCCCTTGTAGCTGGTGACCACCGGAGCTTGCCATAGCTCGGCCAGCTCCTGAAGCTGTCTGTGGGCCTTGGCCACGTGGACTCCGTTGCCCGCGACGATTACGGGCCGGGCCGACTCCGACAGGATTTGGATGGCTTTCTCTACGTCGGCGGGCGCGCTCTGGGGCTTGGCAGTGTTCAGGTATCCGGCGGCGTTGTGTATGAAGGGCGGCGACTCCACGTCCACCTCTCCCCCGATGGACGCCGAGCGCATGACGACCGCCGCCGGACCCGGCCGCCCGCTCATGGCGTGTTTGATGGCAAGCTGGGCGCTCAGCACCGCTTCTTTGGGGCTGGCGGCTACGGCGGTGTACTTGGTCATGGCCCGGAAGATGGCCGGAAGGTCGATGCTCCCGTACTCGCCCGCTCCCGACTGGTTGGCGGCGTGCATCCCGACTCCGCCGTCGGAGGTGTCGGTGAGTATGAGCATGGGTGAGCTGCTAAGCATGGACTCCATGATGCCGAAAGATGCGTTGGAGCCGATGAACAGACCCTGCCCCATGACGACGGCGGGTTTGCCCGACGCCCGGGCGTATGCGTCGGCCATTATCGCCGCCGCCTGCTCGTGACGCACGAGGATGGTCTTGATGCGGTCCTCCCGGCCGTGCAGCAGGCCGAATATCTGGCCAGTGCCTCCCCCCGGGATGCCGAACACGTACTCCACCCCGGCTTCCTCCAGGGTCTGGACAATCAACTCTGCGGCAGTTGGCATGGCGTCTCCTTAGCGGACCTCAATGCACAAAAGTGTACATTCCCGCCAGGTTTCTGGGAAGGGTTCACGTATATATCGGATAGCCTAGGTTCTTCTATGGGCGCGGAGTTGTTGGCTACAATGGATGGAGCCGTCCCTTTTTTTGGAGTCGCCCATTGAGCTTGGAGCCTTTGCGTAACGGGTTGACCGTCGAAGCGCTGGATGCGAAATGGCAGGATGTCCGGGGTGTTCTGCCGGACAAGCTGCGGCTCCGCATGAGGCGCGCCTTGAGCTGGGTCCAGCGGGCGGAGAAGGAGAAGGATGACTACGACTCTGCCTTCATCTTCTACTGGATAGCGTTCAACGCTGCCTATGCCACCAACCGGCGTCAGGAACCCGACACGATAGAACGGAGCAACTTCTCCGACTATTTCGACTCGATCCTGGGTCTGGACGCCGACGGCACAATCTACGACGCAATCTATCAGCGTTTCTCCGGCCCCGTAAGAGTTCTCTTGGACAACCAGTACGTCTTCCAACCCTTCTGGGACTACCACAGCGGCTTGGGCTACGATAACTGGGAGCACCATTTCTCCGAACGCAGAAAAGAGGCTCTCAAAGCCCTGCTGGACAAGGACACCCGCTTCGTCTTGAACGCTGTGTTCGACCGGCTCTACGTCCTGCGCAACCAGCTGATTCACGGCGGCGCGACCTGGAACGGTTCAGTAAACAGGGACCAGGTCCGGGACGGGGCCAGGATAATGGCTTTCCTGGTCCCTCTATTCATAGACCTGATGATGGACAACCCGGGGGTCGACTGGGGGCCTCCTTACTACCCCGTGGTGGACTGACGGAACGCTCCCTGCGACTCGACCCTCCGCCTCGACCGGGGCAGGAGCTCAACCGTGCCTAGGACTCGTGTCCCGCGACATCTTGTAGCAAACCGGATAGGCCACCATCCCAGAACGTATGTGCTATACTAATTTCATGAACCGCGTAGAGGATCCGCGGATGAATACAGAAAAGCGAACTCTACACGAAGGTCCACAATGGACTCATGGTCGGTGCCGGACCTTGCGAGGGCTTCCTGCTTACTAGGAGCGAGTTCGAGTTTAGATTCAACTAGAGGAAGGTCTCGGACGTACGCAGCAAGGTTCGTCGCTTTGATGTCTGATATCCAGACCAGGCGTCTGTGGCACTGTTGGACTTCTCACCCTGAGAAGCTGGTTGCTTAGGAGAATTGGTCAAATCGTAAATGGCTTGCTCAAAGGACAAGGATGGAGCAATATGCTAGTATCACGATGCCTTTTGGACATATGGCCCTGTCCTGAGGTAAGTGATTAGAGGGCACCCATCTCCCGCTAGAGTCGGATATCCCAACGGGTTCTAGCACGATGGAGGTAAGTTTGTCATGTCCCAATTGAGCAACGGCCATGAGCTTGTCAACGGCTGGCGGACTGAGTCCATGTACAGCTTTGCTGAGGCCGCTCACCTAGCCGACGTCTCTACCACCACAGTCAAAAACTGGGTATTCGGATACACGGTTAGGGGCCGGGAAGTTCCGCCCCTGTTCCCATCTGACAATGGCGCTATGGTTTCTTTTCTCCAGATGATTGAGATCATGGTGGCTGGACGTTTTCGTAAGAGCGCATCGGGAAAGAGTTTGTCTTTCAAAAAAGTGCGAGACGCCCACGTGAACACACAGGAGTCATGGGGCATAGAATACCCGTTTGCTCATATGAAACTAGAAGCACTAGGCGGCCACATTGTTCATTTTCTAAGGGCGGGTGGTTCGGTAAACAGCTATCAAGCCCTAGATGCCCCAGAACAATGGACGTTACCAGGGGTACTACGAAGTGAAACGGTTGACCAAATTGAGTATGACGATGAACTAGCGGCGCGGTGGTTCCCAATCGGTAAGACAGTGCCGATAGTCGTCGACCCTAGGCTAAGTACGGGCTTGCCGGTAATTGAGGGGCGCGGAGTAACAGTGCAAGCAATTCGTAAACGATTTAAGGCTGGCCTGCGCATTGATTTCATTGCGAAAGACTTTGAAATGGACCCTGACCTCGTTGAGACGGCCTTACAATACTGTGAGAGGGTTGCTGCTTGATTCTGCTTTGCGACGAGGACGTAGGAACTGGTGTGCCAAAGGCCCTCGCCGCAGTCGGATACGACGCCCGTTCGATGACGGGTATGTCATGGGGAGGACGCCCCGATGAGTTCTGGTTGACCCGAGCAGGTCAACTAGGATGGTTGGTACTTAGTTGTAACAAACGGATGCTGAAGGTGAAGGCGAAGGCTGAGAGGGACACTATCCTACGTGAACGTGTCGGGATAGTCTTTCTTACCACTGGTGAAGAACACCCACCGACAGTTCTCTTACGACTATTGAAGAAATGGTCAGACCTAGAGTTGCTCTGGAATACGACCAGTAGGCCATTCGCTCGCTTCCTCTCTGCGAACAACCACCTGTCAGATAAGTTTCGGGACTACCACTTGTGATTCAAGATGTGACAACGTATAACTCCTACTTTTCTTGACGGTAGGCAAGGGCGCCACTACAATTGTGGCGCCCTTTCATTTGGCGTTTTGCAGCCCTCTAACCTGACACCACCTAAAGGAGCCCATTATGCGCGGCGTTGCTATAGTCTCTCCCCTTCGGACACCAGTAGGCGCCTTTGGAGGCGCCCTAAGAAGCGTCTCTCCCACTGACCTGGGCTCTCTGGTGATTAAAGAGCTTCTTGACCGCAGTGGTCTCGATCCGGCCAAGGTGGACGACGTTATCCTGGGAAACGGCTACCCCAGCGGCGAGCACCCAGCCATTGGGCGCCTCGTCTCGCTGAAGGCCGGTCTGCCTATAGAAGTTCCCGGATACCAGCTGGACCGCCGCTGTTCGTCGGGCCTCCAGGCCATCATCAACGCGGCTATGGAGGTTCAAACCGAGAACGCCGACGTGGTGATAGCCGGCGGAACGGAAAGCATGAGCGGCGCTGAGTACTACACAAACGAGTCCCGCTGGGGGGCCAGATTCGGGTCGGTAAAGTTCCACGACAGGCTGGAGCGGGCCAGGGAGACAGTGTCCCCCGAGGAGAGGTTCGGCTACATATCTGGGATGATAGAGACCGCCGAGAACCTGGCCAAGGAGTATGAAATATCCCGACAGGAACAGGACGAATACGCACTGCGCAGCCATCAGAGGGCCGTGGCCGCCATCGAGTCGGGCAAGTTCGAGAAGGAGTTGGCGCCGGTGCCCATTCCCCAACGCAGGGGCGATCCGGTGATGTTCGACAAGGACGAAGGACCCAGGGCCGACACCAGCATGGAAGCCCTGTCCAGGCTGCGCCCCATCATGGGGTCGGATGGCACCGTGACCGCGGGGAACGCCTCCAGTCAGAACGACGCCGCGTCGGTGTGTCTGGTGGTGGCCGAGGACAAGCTGGAGGAGTTGGGACTGACGGCTATGGGTTACCTGAAGGGCTGGGCAGTCACCGGTTGCCATCCGGCGACGATGGGCATAGGCCCCGTCCCATCAACGGCTAAGGTAATGGACAAGATAGGCATGACCCTGGAGGACATGGACCTTATCGAGGTGAACGAGGCATTCGCTTCTCAGGTGCTTTCGGTGCTGCGGGAATGGAAGCTGCCCAACGATGACAACCTAAACGTTAACGGCTCCGGGATTTCACTGGGCCACCCCATAGCGGCCACCGGATGCAGAATCCTCACCACGTTGCTGCACGAGATGGAGAGGCGTGACGTGGAGTACGGACTAGAGACCATGTGCGTCGGCGGCGGACAGGGCATGGCAGCCGTGTTCCAGCGTCGCTAGCCAACTGATTCATGTGATAAATAAAACGGCGGACTCCAGCATGGAGTCCGCCGTTTCGTTTGTCCTGTTTGGCGTCGGTATCAGAGGTTGAACTGGGCGTCTACGTAGTTCTTCTCTTTGATGTAGACCTGGAGGCGGGACCGCATCTGGTCGACGATGACCAGGTGGCCTTCCGAGTCGGCCAAGACGGCGGTGGGGTAGTTGAACCGCTGCTCCGGTTCCAGGCTCTTCACCCTCCTTCGGGCCTTGACCGTGTCCGGGTTGGCGGCTACGACCTCGGCTCCCCACTTGGAGAGTTCATGGGCGTCGCCGACGAAGGTGGTGATGTGGGTGCCGTCGGGCGCGTACACCTCCACTTTGCTCTCACCCCAGTCCACGACGTAGACGTCACCCTCGCTGTCCACGGCCACGTCGCTGGGGCGCCGCAAGGCCCCCTCCCCGCTGTCGGAGTCCCCGAAGGTCATCAGCAAGTTTCCGTCCTGGTCGAACTTCTGGACGCGGCCGTTATACCAGTCGGCTACGTATACGTCACCGTTGCCGTCGACGGTTACGCCCCAGGGGGCGTTGAGCTCGCCCTCTCCGGTGCCGCACTTGCCCCACGCTTTCAGGAACTTGCCGTCCTTGGTGAAAGCCTGGACCCGGCTGTTGCCGCTGTCGACGACCCAGAGGTTCCCGTTCTTGTCGAAGTCAATCCCAGACGGGCTGTCCAACTGGCCTTCCTCCGAGCCGCAAGAGCCCCACTTGGCCAGGAAGTTCCCGTTCTTGTCGAAAACCGAGATCCGGTTCAGGTCTTCGTCTGATACGTAGATGCGGTCGTCGTCGTCAATGGCGATGCAGGTGGCGCCGACGAACTGACCGTCCATCTCGCCATAGCTGCCGAACTCCTCTATGAACTCTTCGTCGCCTGCGTCCTCTCCGAAGGCCAGCTTGCTAATACGGGTGCCCTGGTTGTATTCAGACCCCCGGTTTATGACGTAGGCAAACCCTTCGGAGTCCAAGGCGATGTCCATTGCATATCTGAATCCGGGGCCGCCGCCGGCGTTGCGCCCTATGCAATGGCTGTAAGTGTATGTCCGGCCGAGAACTGTGCGTGTAAGCATCAGCGCACCCAATCCTTCTGATCAGATGTTTCTATCAACCCCTAAGATGTTAGCCGAACTGGTATTCCCGGGTTGAAGCGATGAGGGCCAGCATGTCTCCCACTCTTCTGGCCGAAGCCTGCTGGCTCTCGTCGTCGTTCCACTGGATGTCTCCGTCACGACTGGCGTAGGAGACAAGCTCCTCCTTAGTGCCCTCACCCATGTCTACGGGGCCGAGGAGGTCGAGACAGCTGTCCACCAATGTCTCGGGCGATATGGTCCCTTTTGCCTCTATGCGGCTGACTATGTCCTGGACTCCCGGCCTGGAGATGTCGGCCACCCGGTCGGCGACGAAGTTGATGCGCCGGACCAGGGAGCCGCTGTCAATCCACTCGGGGCCGGTGTGCCAGCCTTCCACGCTGGGTGGGTCCAGCAGGGCCTGGCCCATGTTACGGGGTTCGACGCCCATCGCGGTGAGACCGGGGCGGGGCCTGCCCTTGAAGTCGCCCACCAGGTTGAGTGTCCCGGCCACGACTTCCGTGGGGCTCTTGACCTTCTTGTAGAGGGACTCCTTGAAGAAGTCGGAGTTCAGCAGGATCCTCATGGTCTCCTTCATGTCGTATCCGGTGGTCATGAAGGCGTCCCCGATGATGTTGATGGCCACCGGGTCTTTGGGGGGCACGTCCAGCCATGCGGGGACCTGCACGTCGTCTGCCACGAAGAAGTTGTAGAGGTGGCGCGCGATGAAACGGGCGGTGGCGGGCTGGCGCACGACGATGTCTATGATGTCTTCTCCGTCGAAGTTTCCGCGCTGGCCCAGGAACTCCTTTTCTCCGTCATCGTGGTCGTCCTCGCGGTACTCGAAGGACCAGGGGAACCGCCCGTAGGGGAACCGGGGCAGCTTGGCGGCGATGGTCCAGCCGGTGAAGGCCCTGGAGCACTCGAAGACGTCCTTCTCGGAGTAGTTGCCCTGCCCCATGGAGAACAGCTCGAGGAGCTCTCGCCCCCAGTTCTCGTTGGGCTGGTCCTTGTGGTTCTCGTTGTTGTCCAGCCAGAAGATCATGGCCGGGTTCTTGGCCAGCTTCACCAGAAGCTCGCGGTAATTGCCCAAGGCAAGGGTGCGGAACATGTTTATCTGGTCCAGCATCTGGTCGCAGTTGTCAATCTTGGAGTTGCCCGTGGCGAAGACGTGGTGCCAAAACAGGGTCATCTTCTCCTGGAGGGGCCTCTTGGTGTTCAGAATCTGCCAAATGTAGTTGCCCTGGCCGGGGTCGGTGACGCCGCCGGGCAGTATTCCGACGGGGAAGTGGCGGAAGAGGAGGTCCTCGTCGTTCTGGGGGAAGCCGTACTTGTCAGGGTCCACCAACTCGTCCACGGTGGCCTCGTAGCCCTTGTCCACACGCTCTTCCAACTCGGCCCTGGGGGCTCCGAAGCCGGCCCGCCTCATAAGATGGGCCATAAGTTCGATTTCTTCTTGGTTGTAAGACATCTCGCCCCTTCCTTTCCTACGACACAAGGTTGACTGAATATCAAGAGAGATTTGTTGTCGAATGTTAGCGCTTTACGAAGGTTGGGTCAAGCGTAACAGGCGGTCGATGACGCTACAGGCATCTCATAAAGAACGCCGCCGGGATCCGGTGGTTTCGACCCTACCGACCTATATTAAGTGGACTATTTTTACGCCCTGATGGGTTTGATTGGTGTGGGCCACTATAGTGGCCAGCGTGACGATCTTCGTCCTCAAGCAGCGTCCTAACCGAACGCTGAAGACTAAGGGGTCCGCACCGCTTTGGCGCCAACGTCTACAGGCAATCGTATGCGGCGTCCATCAGCCTAACGTAGCACTTGTCCCTGCCCGCCTCGTTTTTCATCTGGTTCATTGTGTAACTGAAACTGAGTCTGTTGTCCAGGTCCGCCAGACCCACGGAGCCGCCGGCTCCCGTGTGGCCGAAAACGCGGCCGGGCCGGAAGGTCCACTGCTCACTGTCCAACCCGAATCCCAGGGCGAATCTGCTCTGGGCGCCCAGCACGGCATCCTTGCCGTTGGCTTGCTCGACTATTGCCGCCTCGATTGTCGAGGGGTCGAGTATTCGAACTCCGTCCAGTTCTCCGCCCCTGGAGAGAGCGCTGTAGACCCGGGCAAGAGCGCGAGCATTGGTGTGTCCGTTGGCCGCCGGTATCTCTGAAGCGCGCCACTCCCTGGAGTTTTCCGTAACTCCGGGATTGCGCGGCGGATTGGTCATGACCTTGGCCTGCATGGACTCGGGGTCTGACAGGAACGCGGCCAAAGGGCTAGGCGGGTCGTCTGGGGAGAGTACCGGCTGAATGGTCTCGGCAGTGCGAGCGTCGTGCTTGGCTTCCAGGCCGATGTGGAAGTCGGCGCCAAGCGGTCCGCCTATCTCATCCCTGAAGAATGTACCAAGGCTCTTTCCGGTGATGCGCCTGATTGGCTCTCCAACCAACCAACCGTACGTGAATGCATGGTACCCGTGGGCCGTGCCTGGCTCCCACCAGGGTTTCTGAGCGGCGAGGGCTCCGGCCATAGTGTCCCAATCGAAGTAAGCCTCCGTCGGGAGAGGGGCTGCAATGGCAGGCAACCCGGCTCTGTGGGATAGAAGTTGATTGACAGGAACTGAACCCTTGTCTTCCTGGGCGAACTCCGGCCAGTACTGGGATACGGGGGCGTCCAGGTCTAGTTTTCCCTGGTCAATCAGTTTGTGAGCGCTGAGGGCCGCCATTCCCTTAGTGGTCGACCATACCATGACTATGGTGTCCTGCTCCCAAGGGACGGTTTTGCCGGGGTCGGCGTGTCCTGCCCACAGGTCTACGACGGGCTTGCCGTCCAGGAACACGGCGACGGAAGCGCCAATCTCCAGGCCGGACTCGAAGTGGTGGGCGAACACCTCCTTCACCTTGTTGAACTTGCTGTCACAGCTTCCGTTTATATCGGTCATCGAGTCTCTCCCTCCGAATAGTGGTTAAACTAAATGGTTACCACGAAAATAGACAGCAACTGCCATTTCGTCCCTGGCGGGAAAAGGTTGGGATGAGCGGGATGGTCCTCCAAGCTGATCTTTCCGGCGCAGGCCGGAATCCAGAAGGCTCCATTCCTTCTTGCCAAGTTCCCTGGACTCCGGCTTTCGCCGGAGTGACGATGCGCAGGTTCTCTCAATTTTCATCGCCCTGATATGGCCTCCGCAAGGTAATAGTGGTTCCGAAAGGGGTCTAGTACATGATTTCTTTCGCCAGGCTTTCCATCTGAGGAATCACCATGTCGGGGGACGCAACACGCTCGCCCCGACTGTGGACGCCGGAGCACACCCGGACAACTCCCGCTTCCTCAAACCTCTTGATCAGGTCCCTTTCAGGAGGGCATCCGAAGATGGTTATTTCGACTGACTTGGGATCGCGTCCATTTTCTTCTGCCAAGCGGTCCAGGGTAGCGCGAGCTTCCTTGATTTGTTCCGGCCAAATCCAATAGGGAATCCATCCGTCTCCCCATGTGGCGGCCCGTCTAAGGTGTCGTATGGGGGTCTTCACCTCTCTCGTCCCTCCTCCGCCTACGAGAACAGGGGGATGGGGTTTCTGTATCGGTTTGGGGAACATTTTGACCGGGGGAAAGTCGTAGTATTTCCCGTGGTATTCGGCGTCGTCCTTGGTCCAAAGCTCCTTCAACGCTTCGATGCACTCGCGGGCTTGAGTCCAACGATGGGGGAAGTCACCGCCCATGATTTGGACCTCTTCCTCGAATATCCCGGCGCCGATGCCCAGCATGAACCGCCCTCCAGACAGGAAGTCCAGTGTGGCTACTTCCTTGGCCAGCACCAGGGGATTCCTTTCCGTGACCAGGCATATGCCGGTGCCGAGCCTAATGTCCTTGGTCACCGCTGCTGCCATGGCCAGGGTCACAAAAGGGTCCAGCATGTGGTAGAGGGTCTCGTCGAAGGAACCGTCGTCTCTGCCGGGATGGGGTGTGGTGGTGACGGTGGGTATGACCGGATGCTCGGAAATCCAGACCGATTCAAACCCCAGTTCCTCGGCCCTTTTGGCTATGGCCGGCACGTCCGTCGGCGTTCCTATGAAATATGGAATGCTCAGACCGAATTTCATGCTGTCCTCCCTCTATCCCCTAAGTTCCCGGTCCGATAGGCTTCCCCCACAGGGGAGTGCGTCTGTTAGTTGAGCGTGGCCAGCGTGCGCCAGATGGACTCGATCTCCTTTTGGGTCCGTTCCCGGTCCGGACCTTCGGGAAGAAGCGGTAAGCATTTCTCCAAGTCCCGGATGGCTAGCCTGTACTGCTTCATAGTGTACCTGTACATCGCCCGGTCGTGGAAATTGCTGAAAAGCGACGGGTCAATGACCTCGGTCAGGTCTGCATACCTGATGGCCTTCAGATAATCTCCCTCCCGGAAATAGTTGTGCTTCAGGTTGGACAGCATTCTGACCAGGAACTCGGCCTTGGTGTAAGATCCGAAGTTTTCCTCGGTGAGATGGACCCTGCCCTGGAACAAGTTGTCCACCAGCGCCTGGCACCCCGCCCTGTCCATGGTCTGCCCGTTATTGAAAGGGTCTACGAACAGCTGGTCATCGGGCGGTCCTGTGCGGACCACCAAATGGCCGGGCAGACCAATGGCTTCAAAGGGCATCCCAAGACGGCTGGCTGTTTCCATGTACACCAGGGACAGAGTTATTGGAATGCCTAATTTCCTATCCAAGACCATGTTCAAATAGCTGTTAAGGGGGTTGTAATAGTCCTGGCTGTCTCCTCGGAACCCTAAATCCCCAAACATATGCCCGCTCAGCGCCTCCACGCGGTCTTTCAGGGGTCCGGAGAGCGCGGTGTCGGGCGTTCCGTCAGCGAGGGAGTCCAGTTCCCAGAGGTAGTAATCTATGTCCAGGTCCTGGTATTCGACAGACGCGATGACCAACGCCGACCGGGCCAGGTCCACATCCTCAGCGGGCCTTTGAAGCTCCTGCCTCAGCCGTTCTAGGCGCTCCTGGTAGCTTCCTGCTTCCATCTCAGTTACGACCCTAATCGTGAGGCGTTTATCTCTATAGGCGTCTAGCGCCTACGGCTCGTGCTCGCCGTAGGGTTTGCACCTCTAGGGGTACAAGAGGCGTTACTGACGTACGTTTGGCTGACTTGCCGAAGGCATACTGCCCGCCTGACACCTTCTACGGCTGGGACTCTTCCTTAATCCAGTCGGCCGCCCGCTCTCCAATCATTATGGTGGTCAGGTTAGTGTTGGCCCTGATGCAGTCCGGCATGATGGAAGCGTCCACCACTCGGATGCCTTCCAGGCCGTGGACACGGCAATGCTGGTCCACCACAGCGAGAGGGTCCGATGACGGTCCCATCTTGCAGGTGCCCGAAATGTGCTGGGCGGTGCTGACGTTGTTACGCAGCCAATCTTCCAGGCTGGCATCCGTTTCCAGGTCCTCCTCGGTAGGAGTGATTGGGCCGTCGACTATCTCCCGGTAGGAGGAGTGCTCCAGAAGTTGGAAGCACAAGCGTACAGCTTCCCGCATACGTTGGATGTCGGACGGGTCATCAAAGTATCGGTAGTCCAGAAAGGGTTGGACGTTGGGGTCGCTGGAGGTCAGCCTCAACTCGCCCTGGCCTCGGGCCAGTTCCAGCACGCATGACAGGCGTATTCCCTCGCCCTCCAGAGGGTCCCCTCCCAGCGGGAACGAGAAGGACGAGGGGAGAATCTGCATGTCGTTCCGCAAGTCGGATCCCTCTGCGGTGTACCTGAGGCCCGTTTGTATGCGGGCCGCGTAGGGGTCCAGCTCTACGCCGTCCTTAACTCGTAGCCTAACCGGAGCCAGGGGATGGTCTCTCAGGTTTTGACCGATTCCCGGCAGGTCGTGAATAATCTCTATGCCCGCATTAGTCAGTTGATCTGAGGGTCCCACGCCCGAAAGCATCAGCAGGTGGGGCGATTTCACTGCGCCGGCGCAGAGAATGATTTCATCTCCCTCGGCTATGAAGGTCTCTTCACCGCTCTCCACCTCTACCGCCACGGCCCGTTTTCCATCGAAAATCACGCGACTAACCATGACGTTGGGGCGGATGGTCAGGTTCATTCGGTGCCTTATCGCAGCCAGGTAAGTCAAGGCCGTGCTCATCCTAACCCCGGCCCTGTTGTTCATGGGTATGGCGCCCACGCCGCCCGATTCCGGGTGGTTCATGTCCGGGTCGGGTCGGTACCCGTTGGCGATACATGCCTCGGTGAACGCCTTCTGAGTGGGCAGCCAGTCTTCGTTCTTGGCCCTCAACACAGGTATGGGGCCGTCGGACCCGTGGAAGTCGTCTTTGATGTCGGTGTCGGTTTCCAGCTTGCGGAAGTAGGGCATCAGGTTTACGAAGGACCATTCGGGATTGCCCTGGGCGGCCCAGCCGTCATAGTCCTCGGGAACGCCCCTAAGGAAGACGGTGCCGTTTATGGCGCTGGACCCTCCCGTAACCCTTCCCCTGGGCACTGGCATGGTGCGGTCCAGACTGCTGATGGGCCTCCCTTCGAAAGACCAGTTGTGGGGAGCGTCAACAGCGGAAGCCAGCTGGTTGCCTCCGAAGCGCACGTCTTCTGGCAGATGTTCATAGTCTGGGTAGTCTGGACCCGCTTCCAGCAGCAACACCGACTTGTCGGGGTCCTCTGTTAGCCTGGAAGCAAGGACCGAGCCGGCTGACCCGGCGCCGACTATTACATAATCGTATTTCATGCAGCCTCTCCAGGTGGGGTGTTTCGTGAAGAATACCCTATGGGCAGAGTCATATCAAGGCAAGCTCGGCGGCCCCGCAGCACCTTTCTATTGACGGATGACTGGGTAGGTCCGTTCCGCCTGAGGATGTCAAAGGGCGGTTCGACACGCTCACCGCGAACGGAAAAAAGGAAATGGAGCAGAGGGATTTGTCAGAAGAAGCGCTTTTTCAGCTTTACGTAAGCCGTGACCGCGTGGACCAGGGGGCTGGACCTGCGTCCGACGACGCGTCCCGCTCTTACAGCTTGTATGAGAGAGCCTGGCGTTCCGTCAAAGTCCTCCATTTCCGTGTAGGCGGCCCCGAATTCTCCGGGAGTGTGGGAGTCGCTGACCCCAAGGGGAGTCGAAAAAGCCCATTCCGCCAGTTCCCGACAACGCGCCAAATCCCCGGCCAGGATGGTCCTGGCGTTCAGGACTTCTACGAAGTCAGCGTGGGGAGCCACGTCCTCCAAGGCCCATTTAGGGAGGGGGCCTCTTCTAATTCGGTCGAAAGGGTGAGGAATGGAGACCAGCCCGCCCTGGTCTTGGATTCGCTTCACCGTGTCCATAGGAGAGAGTCCTTTGGGTATCTCCTCTTGCAGAAAGAGGCCGATGATGTCCCCAGCGGACGACTTGACCTCTTCTCCCACGATAATCCGGAGGTCGGAGCATATGCTGGAGGCTATCTCACGGGCTTCCAGAGCGCCGGCAATGGAGTTGTGGTCCGTTATAGCCACCCACTTCAGGCCAGCTGCCGCGCAGCTTCGTACGACAGTTTCGGTAGGTGTGTCGCAGTCGCCCGAGTGGCGGGTGTGGGTGTGGAAGTCGCCTTTGACGTACACCGGAGGCTAGAAGAGGCTCCGCACCAGGCGGAGGGCGCGTTGCTTTACGGCCTGCTTGTGGGTTGAGCCGTAGACGTCGGCCCGGTCCTCGTAATTGTTGATATACCAATCATAGGAGTCGGCGAACATACTCACGTTGCTGTCCTGGGGCTGCCAGCCCAGGTCTCGCTTGGCCTTGGAGATGTCGAAATAGAAGGGTTTGTCGGCGACTTTGTACTGCCAGTCCATCAGAGGCGAGAGCCGCATCAGGTCCAGCAGTTGTAGGCTGGACTTGACCAGGGGCGCGGGTATGGAGACCACCCGAGCGCCGCTTCCCGCGTGGGCGCACAGGGCCTCCAGGTCAGCGCGCACCGTGGAGAATTCCTCGGCCCCTATGTTGAAGTCGTCGTTGGCGCCCTTTTGGGCGGCGAGAATGGATGCGTCGTTTACGTCCCTGGAGCTTATAAACTGGAACAGGTTGTGGCCCGGGCCTATGATGGGAATCCCCTTTCCGTTCTGTATCCAGTCGAAGAGTATGTGGAAGATGCCTAGCCGCTCGATGCCGATGATGGTCCTCGGCCTCAGTACGGCCACTTTAAGCCCCTTCTCTCGGAACCGCCGGACTTCCTGCTCTCCCTGGTATTTTGCGTTGCCGTAGTAGCCCATGGGTTGCATGGATGACTCTTCGGTGACGGGCAGTTCCTTGGGAACTCCGAAGATGGCGCTGGTGGATATGTGGACCACCTGCTCCACGCCGTTGTCCAACGACGCCTGGAGGACGTTTCGCACTCCCCCGTGGTTGATGGAGACGTAGTTCTTCTTGCCGCGGATCGGAAGGACGGCGGCGGCCAGGTGAAAGACAGTGTCTACGCCTTTGACGGCACGCTCTACGAGCTCGGCGTCGCGGACGTCCCCCCTGATGAACTCGAAGCGCCCCTCCAGGTCGGGCATGACGAGTTCCTGCCGGTCCAGCGCCTTGGGCTTGTAGCCCATTTCAACCAACCGGCGCACCAGCCCGCTGCCCAGGAACCCGGCGCCGCCGGTGACAAGGATGTTCTCCAAACGTCCTCTCCGAACCTAAATTTACTCAAACCAGTTTAGCATAAGGGAATCGCACGTTCTCAGCGTAGAAGAGGGACTCTTTGCGATTCCCAGGGTACAGAGACCGGACCTGTGAGATGCTTATGGCGCTGGGTTGGGTGTGAGGTTCTTAAGCCGTCGCTTTTCTTGTGGCGGCAACGAAGGTGGTCGACCTGACGACGTCTTCGTACGCCGCGGGGCTTCTGATTGAGACAACCACCCGGTACATCCCGGGTTTCGGCAGCGTCACCGGCACTCCGACGGTGACCATGGTCCTGAACGTCTGGCCTTCTATCGCGTTGGAGGGCCTGCCCACCGTGAAGCTTCCGTCCACCGTCGGACCCAACTTCTTCCCGTCCTCATCCTCGATGATTAATTGGAACTTGTTCTCCTTGTTCGCCAGCGCCCAGGGCGTAAGGACCCCAACGGCAATGTTCATAGTGAAAGGTTTGGTGAAATCCTCGATCCGGCGGACATCCCATCCGCCCCCCATCATGTACAGCTTCCCCCCGACAACCTCGGCGTGGTCGGCCAATACCAGGAAGTCAATCTCAGGTTTGTCCAGTCCGCTTGTCATCGATAGACTCCGCGTAAACCACAAGGAAACATTCGTCAGCCCCTAGGCGCTCGTTGACGCAGAACGAAGCCCGAGACCCTTGTGCGGCCTACGGGCTTCGTTCATGTTGTCTGGTCTCTCCAAGAGAGGAGGAAGTCGAGCTCGGTTCGGGGAAGGCTAGGATACGCCTTCAGCAACCAGCGCCGCTTCCAGCTTGGGCGGGCTGTATCCCACCACCTTCTGGGCTCCTATGGTGGTCACGGGCGTGGAGCGGTGTCCCATGTCCAGCAGCGTAGTGCGGGCTTCCGTGTCGATGGAGACGTTCTTCTCGGTAAAGGGTATGCCTTTTCGTGAAAGGTACACTTTCACCATGTGGCAGGGGCCTCAACCGTTGGACGTGTAGACAGTTATATCAGGCACAATTCCCCCTTTATGTTGGGAGCTATTCGCTTCCCTTTGCCCTTTGCTTGGCCTTCCAGTCGGCCTTGGACTCGTATTCACCGTCGAACAGCCCCTGGCCGGGTTCTATCACCTCGTCTATGGTCTGTACAAACTCCTCGCCTGATTCATACTTGCGAAGAAACTCTTCGCTGACGAAGAACATTCAAATACAGAACCCGTCCCTTGCGATGTCGTCGTGGTGGCGGTCGCAGGGGCAGATTTTCTTGCGATCCTCAACGGGATCACCGCTCAGAGGCATTCAAGGACAATACCTGAACCCGTGGTTGACCTGGTTCAGGGCAAGGCCCTTCTGTACCTCTTCCACCACCTCCGGTTCGGGGAAGAAGACGTAGGGGCTGCTTTCCACGTACTTCTCGGAGAACTGCTTTGCGCCCTGAAACGCCTTGTCGATGCTGGATTGTTCGGACTGTCCTTCTTGCTGAACCATCTTCGTATCCTTGGCCTAGCCGGTTGCTCCCGCCGGCGTGTTTGCGGCGGGTCCCGGCTGGCCTCCCATCCTCATGTTCGTGTGCATCTCGCAGCTCATGGACCGGAATTGGCTCACCTTCCGGTTTAGGTGGTCCATAAGCGACGGGAGGCTCTCTTCCACTTCCGGCAAGGTCTTGTCTTTGGAGACCTCAATGCTGAGCAGGGCCGCGGTGCCGCAGTCGCACTTGGCAGAGAAGAAGACCTTGTGGAAATCGGCTACGCCGGAAAAGTTCAGTTTGAACCCCTTCAGCATTTCAAGTCGGGACTCTCCCCCGACTGCCTCTTTTATCAGAGCCTGGACCTCGTCCAGCCGCACCGGAGCTAGGGGTTTCACCTGGGATTCTTTGTCCATTGCACCTTCCACAGGGCCTATACTCAAAGTCTACATCATGGCCTTTGGAGCCGCAAGCTGAGGCGGTCCCACGGCCGGGGTCTTTACACTGCAACAAGTAACTGTTCAGACTTGGTAAATTGAATGGCAGGGAGCGCCCTCAAACCTGTCATTCTGAACGGAGCACAGCGCAGTGAAAAATCTATAGGCGTTGCTGGGAGTCACGCCGCCATTCCGTTGATCGATCCTGACGTTGGGGGCGGCCCATTACTCGATGGCCGGTAGTATATGCGAGGATTCTTAGATTCTTCGTCGCTGCGCTCCTCAGAATGACAACGAGGCGGAACTCCTGCGTTTCTTACCAGGACTGAACTGTCGCTGTGAGAAGGCGCTGTGGCAATGCGGTGCTGGATATGGGATAATAATTAAGTCTCACGTGGGGACGCGCGGGTTCGACAGGGGACAGCTCTGGAGAATCGCAGGCCGAGGTGCCGTCGCAACCTCGCTAAACAGGCGGCAAAAAAGTAATTGGCGATCGTGAACTCGCCCTAGCTGCCTAGAAGTAGACAGCTCGTCTGCCCCTATAGCCCCCGGAGTTAGGGAGCGGGCGCAATAAATCTGGGGTGCGGCCTTGTCGACGCCGATGGGCAAAGCTCAAGACATCTCGGCTGGCGCCAACCGAATTTAGCCGGTGGAAGCCGGAGGGCGCGAGACCAAATCACCGGATAAGCCTGTAGCATATTCTGTTGGCGCCTCTTCTGGACGGGGAGTTCGACTCTCCCCCGTCTCCACCAAACCTTCAACATTCTCGGTTTGCGATGTTTCTTCTGGCTGTCGGCTGACTGGAAGCGTCCGGTTTCGTGAGAAGGACACGCAGGCGTCGTCCACGACCCGAAGCACAGACTCCTGGTCGAATCGACGCTCGTATTCGTAGGATATCTCGTCGATCAACCGCATCCCGTCGTCTCCTGGCGGCGCCAGGACGATGAGCAGCTTGGAACGCTCCTTCTGGACCGCTCCTTCCGACCCGCGCCACTGGCCTTGAGCGTCGACGACTGTCAGGCCGTCCGGGAAACGAGGCGTCACCGCATCCTCGAGGAAGGCCTCCCAGGACGCGTCGTCTACCACTTCACCGCCCTGGCCGCCGCGGCCCATGAACAGCTGATATTCCACGAACCGATCGGTCCCTTCGGGGCATGAGGGATCATCTGTCTCGGAGCACGCAACGGCTGCGACGCCGCTGAACACTAGGCACACAAACATCGCCGCCCGCATCCAAACCCCTATTGTAAAAATGCGAGGTTTGGTTCGTCCGACGGCTGAGGCGTTGGGGGTTATAGTTGTGCCGTCTTTGAGCTGAGACATTCGAAGAAGCGGTTTATCCGGCCCCTGGCCACTGTGGTCATGAGGCGCTGGCCGACTCTGGCGAGGACGCCCGTCACGTGGACGTCGCCGTCGAAGGTGAGCGTCGTGGCTCCATCCTCCCCCGGCTCCAGTCTGAGGGTTCCCTCCCCCTTCATGTTCGTTCGGGGGCCGGAGCCTTGCACAATCATACGATAGGAGGTGGGGGCGGCCTTGTCTGCGAGTTCAAGAGTTCCCTTGTACGTGTCCAAAACTACACCTATCTTGAGTGCGACCTCGATTTCGTAGCGGTCAGGCGCAAGGGTTTTGAAAGAATGAATGCCGGGTACGCATTGCCTTACCACGTCGGGGTCCATTAGGGCGTTCCATAGGCTCTCTTGGGGCACGTTGAAGCGGTAGTTCCCGTTCAGCTTCATATATCGACTATAGCAGACGCCCTGTGGTTATGCGAGGGAGCCTATCGCACAAGATTTGGAGCTGTTCCCAGTTGACATAACGCGTGCCAGCAGAAGCGTTTAGCATTGACAAACAGTCGGTATCTGCTACCCTTCCCCTTGCCAGGACACGCGTGTGCGAATCTCAAACGATGCCGTCTAGGTTAGGAGGTGCATTGTGAGAGTTCCGGTGGAAATTACCATCAATGGGAAGTCCTTCAGTGGGGAGGTCGAGCCGCGTCAGTTGCTTGTCCACTTCATCCGCGAGAACGCGGGGCTGACGGGCACGAAGGTGGGGTGCGATACGAGTCAGTGCGGCACGTGCACGGTGGAGTTCGACGGCAAAATCGCCAAGTCGTGCACAGTGCTCACCGTTCAGGCGTCGGGGTCCGAAGTCAGGACCATTGAGGGGATTTCCGACGGAGTTGACCTGCATCCCCTTCAGGAGGCGTTCTGGAATAAGCACGCTCTTCAGTGCGGGTTCTGCACGCCGGGGATGATTATAGCCGCTGAAGAGTTGCTGCGCAGGAACCCCTCTCCGACTCGTGAGGAGATACGCCATGGTCTGGAGGGGAACATCTGTCGCTGCACCGGCTACCAGAATATCGTGCTGGCCGTCGAAGAGGCTGCCGGCGCTATGGGAGGCGGTTAGGCTATGACTACACGTGTTTTCGGTTCAGGCATTCGCCGCCGGGAAGACCCCAGACTCATCACTGGGCGGGCGTCCTACACAGACGATATCAAGCTGCCGGGTATGGTGCACGCTGCAATCCTTCGCAGTCCCTACGCCCACGCCACGATTAACACCATTGACGCCAGCGGCGCCGCGGCGCAGCCGGGCGTCATTGCCGTTTACACCGGGGAGGACACTGCAGGAATCTTGAACGACCTCCCCTGCGCCTGGCTCATCCCCAATTCCGACCTGAAGACCCCTCCGCACCCCGTCATGGCCAAAGACAAGGTGCGCTATGTGGGAGACGCCGTTGCCGTAGTGGTGGCGGAGAGCCGGTACCAGGCCGAGGACGCCCTGGAGCACATTTTTGTGGACTACGAGCCGCTGGGAGTCGTCATCAACCCGAAGGAAGCCGCACAGGACGGCGCTCCCCAACTGCACGATGACGTGCCCAACAACATCGCCTTTACGTGGGCGGTGGCCGGGGGGGACACGGACGTGGCCTTCGCCGAGGCGGACGTGACTGTGAACGACATTATCACTCTGCAGAGGCTGATAGCTAACCCCATGGAGCCGCGTTCTGCCGTAGCGCAATGGGTGGGGCCGACGGGGGAGCTGACCTTGTGGAACACGTCCCAGAATCCCCACATCGCCCGGTTCCTGACGTCTGTCGTAACGGGTGTCCCGGAGCATAAGGTGCGGGTGATAGCCCCTGAGGTGGGAGGTGGTTTCGGAAGCAAGATTCCCTACTACGCCGACGAGGCGATCACGTCGTTCTGTTCGATGCGTCTGGGCGTCCCAGTGAAGTGGACGGAGACCCGGAGCGAGAACTACCAGATTACAACCCAGGGCCGCGATCATATCGAAGAAGTGGAGATGGCGGCGACGTCTGACGGGAAGATCACGGGTATCCGCACTACGGTGTATGCGGGGCTGGGGGCGTACCTCTCCACAGCAAGCCCAGGGGTCCCGACGATTCTCCACGGACTGATGTATTCCGGCGCCTACGACATCCCGAACATCGGCGGGACGGTCTACGGCGTGTTCAACAACGGGACTCCGGTTGACGCCTACCGGGGAGCGGGTCGACCGGAGGCTACGATGCTTATCGAGCGGCTGGTGGACCTGCTCGCGGCGGAGCTGGGGATGGACCCGGTTGAGCTGCGCAGGAAGAACCTGATACCCAAGTTTGAGAACGGCCACGACGTTGCAACAGGCATCACCTACGACAGCGGCGACTACGAGGCCACCTTGGACACCTGTCTGAGCGCCGCTGACTATGCGTCCCTCCGCTCGGAGCAGGCACAGGCCCGAGAGGCAGGCCGCCTCGTGGGCATCGGCGTCTGCACATACGTTGAGATATGCGGCCTAGGGCCTTCACAGGTGGCGGGAGCCGTTGGGTTCCAGGGCGGACTTTGGGAGAGCGCCATCGTCCGTTTCCACCCCACGGGAAAGGTGAACGTAATGGTGGGGTCCTCACCTCACGGTCAGGGAGAGGAGACAACCTTCGCCCAGATTGTGGCGGGGGAGGTCGGCGTGGACGTGGACGACGTAGAGATCATCCACGGCGACACTGACCTAACCCCCATGGGATGGGGCACCTACGGAAGCCGCACGACGGCGGTGTCGGGCGCCGCGGTGACGCTGGCGACCCGCAAAATCAAGGAGAAGTCCAAGGCTCTGGCCGCGCACTTGCTGGAGGCCGCGGCGGAGGACATCGAATACGAGGACGGCAGGTTCTTTGTGCGTGGGTCACCCGACCAGCACAAGACGATACAGGACATAGCGCTCATGGCCAACGTGGCATGGGACATGCCGGAGGGCATGGAGCCTGGCCTGGAAGCCAGCGCGTTCTACGACCCGCCCAACTTCACCTTCCCCTTCGGGGCGCACCTTGCTGTAGTAGAGGTGGATCCGGTCACGGGCCAGATTGATCTCCAACGGTACTACGCTGTGGACGACTGCGGTGTGCAGATTAACCCGATGATAGTCGAGGGCCAGGTGCACGGCGGTGTAGTTCAGGGAGTGGGTCCGGCGCTTTGGGAAGGCGTTGTCTATGATGAAGATGGGCAGCCCTTGACTGGGACGATGCTGGACTACGCACTGCCTCGTGCCGACGGCTTCCCGGACATCCACGTACAGTCCAACACGACGCCCTCGCCACATCACCCGCTGGGAGTGAAGGGCGTGGGAGAGGCCGGAACGATAGCGTCCACTCCGACGGTGTACAACGCTGTGATGGATGCGTTGCGACCGTTGGGCATCGACCGCGTCGACATGCCGTTGACGCCGGAAAGGGTCTGGCGGGCCATCAACGACGCGCGGAACGGAGGCTAGTCATGTATCCAACACAGACCACTTACCATCGCGCGACTTCGGTGTCTGAGGCGGTTCAGTTGCTTGCCAACAACGAAGGGGCAAAGGTCCTGGCCGGCGGCCACAGCTTGATTCCTATGATGAAGTTGCGCCTTGCATCACCGGACGTCTTGGTGGACATCGGCCGTATCGAAGAGATGAAGGGCATCTCCGCCGACGGGGCGGGGCTGTCCATAGGAGCGTTGACAACACAGGCGGAGATAGCCTCCTCGGACTTGGTCAAGGAACGGGCTACTGCGCTGGCGGAAGCGGCGGGGCTGGTGGGCGACCCTGCTGTGCGGAACCGGGGCACAATAGGCGGGAACGTGTCCCACAGCGACCCGGCGTCTGACCTGCCTACGGTACTGACGGCTTTGGGAGCAACCTACAATATAACCGGGCCCGGCGGCCAGCGCAGCGTAGCCGCCGCCGATTTCACCACAGGACTGCTGGAGACTGCTATGGCAGAGGACGAAATTCTTACCGGCGTGTCCATCCCTGCCGCGCCTTCCGGGTCAGGCTCGGCGTACGTCAAGTTTCCTCACCCGGCTTCCCGCTACGCGGTGGTCGGGGCTGCGGCAATCGTCACAGTCCAGGACGGAAGGTGCGCATCGGCCAGCGTGGTGGTTGGAGGCGTGGAGGCCACGCCGACTAGAGCGTCGTCGGTTGAGTCGGCGCTGGCGCATGCAGACTTGAACGATGAGGCGCTGGGTGCGGCGGCGGCCGCCGTGGCGGGCGACTTCCAGGGCGACCCCATGAGCGATATCTTCGCCTCCGCCGAGTACCGGCAAGCGATGGCCGCCGTGTACGTGGGCCGCGCTCTCAAGGCTGCCGTGTCGCGGGCCGGTTAGGGCTTTCAAGCCGCCCACGTGCCGAAAACGCGTTGGACGCCCGGAGGACTCTAAGTTTGGAACACACCCCCGCTGCTAACATGCCAGCGTCGGTTGACGAGCTGCAGGCAGTACTCCGCAACGAGTTGTACGTCGCCGACCGTGGTCTGGCCATGTCGGTCTATCTGGCTCTGCAGCTGCGCCGCCCCTTGTTCTTGGAGGGAGAGGCGGGCGTCGGTAAGACGGAAGTCGCCAGGGCGTTGGCGTCTGCGTTGGGAGCCCGGCTGATACGCCTCCAATGCTACGAGGGCCTGGACGTAAACCAGGCGGTCTACGAGTGGAACTACTCCCGCCAACTGCTGCACATCAGGCTGCTGGAGGCTGCGGGCGGGGTTGACCGGAAAGACGCTGAGAAGGAGCTCTTCAGCGAGGAGTTCCTCATCAAGCGTCCCCTTCTCCAAGCTTTGGAAGGCGGGGGACCGACGGTGCTTCTTATCGACGAACTCGACCGTGCTGACGAAGAGTTCGAGGGTTATCTTCTAGAGATGCTGGCCGACTTCCAAATCACCATTCCGGAGATTGGGACGTACACGGCGGACGAACGCCCCATGGTCGTGATCACCTCCAACCGGACGCGGGAAATCCACGACGCTCTGAAACGGCGGTGCCTGTACTACTGGATTGACTACCCCGACCTGGACAAAGAGATGCAAATCGTTCGGAGCAAGGTCCCCGAGGCGTCTCAGAAGCTGGCTGGGCAGGTGACGGCTTTCGTCCAGGAGCTGCGTACAACCGAACTGTATAAGGTCCCCGGGGTCGCGGAGACGCTGGACTGGACGGCGGCGCTGGTAAGCCTCAACGAGAACGAATTGAGTCCCTCGGTGATAGACGACACCCTGGGCGTCATGTTGAAGTACCGGGAAGACGTGCAGGCGGTGCGCGGAGAACAGACCCGCGCTCTGGTCAACAGGGCGCTGAATCGCGGCACGCGGCGCGGGGGGAGGCGTGGCTAGCTCGGAAGCCGGCCACCTGCTGGACAACCTGCTGTTGTTCGGACGTCTGCTCCGGCGTCTCGGCCTTGACGTTCACACCGGTCGGATGCTGGACGCCGTGAGTGTGCTGGAGGACATCGGGGTCAGGCGCAAAGCTGACGTACGGGCTGCTCTCAGAACGCTTCTTGTTCACCGGAGGGACGACCTGCCGGTGTTTGACGAGGCCTTCGACGTATTCTGGCGCCAGCGAAAAGACCGGATGTCGTCCATGGACCTGCGCTCCATGGGTGAACAACGCAGATACCGCAGAGTGGAAGCGGGGCCGCCACGGCCTGGAGAGCAACAGGACGGCTCCGGTCCCGATGTTGAGGACCCTCAAGAGCAACCCGACCGCATTGACCTCACCCGTACCTACAGCGCACGGGAAGTCCTTCGGGTGAAGGACTTTGCCGGGTTCACGCCGGAGGAGGCGCAGCAGGCCCGGCAGCTTATGGCCTCATTGCAGTGGGACCCGGGAATGCGGCGCACGCGACGCAAGGAGTCTGGCAAGGGGTCTGGTCTGGACTTGCGGAAGACCCTCAGGGAGAGTGCTCAGTACGGAGGAGAACCCCTTCGCTTGAAGACCAGACGCCGCAAGCAGAAACCGCGCAGGCTGGTGGTGCTGTGCGACGTCAGCGGCTCGATGGAGAGCTACACACGGATGCTGCTCCATTTCATCCATAGCCTCTACGGTGGGTTGGAGAACCAGGTTGAGGCGTTCCTGTTCGCGACACGTCTTACCCGCATCACAAAACAGCTGGCTCATAAGGACATAGACCAGGCCGTGGGAGAGGTGGCTAAGGCGGTCCCTGACTGGGCTGGTGGGACGCGCATCGGAACAGCCCTGAAGGAGTTCAATTACACGTGGGCCCGTAGAACGCTGGGTTGGGGGTCTATCGTGCTCATCGTGTCCGACGGATGGGACCGGGGCGAGCCCGAAGTCTTGAGAGAAGAGATGGCCAGACTACAGCGCAGCTGCAGACGCTTAATCTGGCTGAACCCGCTCGCAGGCCGTGAAGGGTACGAGCCCTTAACCCAGGGGATGCAGGCCGCCGAGCCATACATAGACGATTTGCTGCCGGTCCACAACTTGGCCGCGTTGATAGACCTGGCCCGCCGCCTGAACGGGCTGTCGGGGAGCTGGCCTGTGCGTAAGCAGCCTTCACCGCTTACCTCAGAACCCACGGAGGTTGCGGCTGCGGCGCCGCCGGGTCAAAGGTCATGGCATAAGGAAGCGAACCCGTCCTTCCGCCATCCCATGTGGGGGCGCGGCTCACACGGCCGCCAAGGGTAGACAGGGGAAGGCCGCCGCTCACCCGGCCTGAGAGGGCGCAGTCCGTAAACCACGGACCGCAGGCCACGCCTTCTTTCCCACAGCCACTACCCCGAATGCAACGGTGGCAACCAGGGCCATTGCAGGGCCGGAGGGCAGGTCTGCGTGATAGGACAGATATAGGCCAACGACTGCCGAGATTGCGCCGATCAGCCCCCCAATTACCATGACCCCTACGAACCTTCTGGCCAGCAAGTATGCGGTAGCCGCAGGGGTGATTAGCATCGCCATGACAAGGACGATGCCGGCGGCCTGTATGCCTATGACGATGACCAGGGCGAGCAGGGTGAGAAGCACGTATTCGACCAGGCTTGTCTTGATTCCGACCACCATAGCGCCTACTGGGTCAAAGGTGGTGTATACCAGCTGACGATGGAACGCATACAGCCCCACCAGCACGAATGCTGCAAGCCCCAGCGATACATAGACGTCCGTTTGCGACACTCCCAGCACCTGACCAAGTAGCAGGTCTTCAATGTTGACGTTGACGTTGGTGGCTCTGGAAAGCATTACGAGACCCAAAGCGAACATGCCCGCGAAGACGATGCCGATGGATGTGTCTTCGCTTATGCCCGTGCGGCGGGCGATGGACCCCATCAACAGGGCAACGGCGATTCCCGTGGGCACTGCTGCGAAGAACGGGCTGATTCCCAGCAGGAACGCGACCACCATACCGGGCAGGACCGAGTGGGCTAGTGCGTCGCCCATGAATGCGCGCCCGCGCGTAATGACGTAAGCTCCGAGGACTGGACACATCACTCCGACGAGCGCGGATACGATCAGCGCCCGCACCATGAAGCTGTGTTCAAATGGCACCACAACATAGTCGATCACGACAGGCTCCCCGTAGAGTGGAAGTGATCGGGATCGAATTCAATTCCGTGTGAGCCGTACAGCTCTTCAAGCACGTCGGGCGTAAACGCTTCTTCGGGGGGACCGCAAGCGCACACATGGTGGTTGATGCACAGCACCTGGTCGAAGCGCTCTGCCAGGTTCGTAAGGTCGTGGGTTGCCAGAAGCACGATCCTGCCCTCTTCGCACAGTGACTGGAGCACCTTCACGATTTCCTCCTGGGCGCCCACGTCGACGCCGCTGAACGCCTCGTCCAACAGAATAACGCTGGCCTCTTGCGCCAATGCGCGGGCTATGAAGACCCTCTGACGCTGCCCGCCGGACAACTCGGTCATCAAGTTCGACCGCTGCTCCCACAGCCCGACTCGTTCGAGGCAGTGGCGGACCAATTCCCGGTCTCGCTTGCTGGGCCTCCGGAACAGTCCGACGTTGCAGCACCCCATAGTCACAACATCCTGAACGGTGGCCGGGAATACCCAGTTGATGCTGTCGCGTTGGGGAACGTACGCCAAAGCCCCCTTTTTAGTCGCCTCCCCGCGCAGGGTGACGGAACCCTGTGTGATCGGCAACACCCCTGCTATGGCATCAAACAGAGTGCTCTTGCCGGCGCCGTTCGGGCCCAAGACGCCCATTAGGGTGCCCGGGCCCACTTCGAAAGTGACGTCGGTCAACGCAGTGTGCCCGCCGCGCACCACCGTTACGTCCTCGACGCTTATTCCCGGTTCGAAAGTCATTTTTGCCAATTCGTCGCCTCCCGCGTCGGCGCCTTATTTCAGCGCCTGTACTATACGCTCCACGTTCGTCCGTACCATACCAAGGTAGGTCCCAGCTGGGGAGTCTCCGCCGGCTAGGGATCCTGAGTAGAGCGCGACGAACTCGGCGCCGGATTCAGCCGCCACAGTTTTGGCCAGGCGTTCGCTCACAGTTGTCTCACCGAACACAGCCGGGACACCGTATTCTTCGGCCTCTTCAACCAGGTCCACCAAGTCCTCGGGAGAGGGATCGGCTTCCGTGGTGACCGATCGAACGACTCCAACAACCTCGAACCCGTAGAGATTCGCAAAGTACCCCAGGCTGTCGTGGGACGTTATGAGTACTCTGCGGTCCTCAGGAACGACGCTGACTTGCTCCTCTGTCCAGGTGTGTAGATCGTCCAGCTTGTCATTATATGCGGAGGCGTTGGCTCTATAGGCGTCGCCCCGGTCCGGATCGAGTTCCGACAGGCGAGAGGCGATATCGTCGACCGCTGTCTTCACGCGAATCGGGTCGAACCAGAAGTGGGGGTCTTCGATGCCGTGGGAGTGGCCCTTGTGCGCAACTTCGCCTTCTTCGGTGAGAGCCTCAATAGCCTCTATTGCTTCGTCGGGGTTCATCCCACCGGCTTGCGCCTCTTGGATTATGGCCAGGGCCATAATCGGCAGCTCATCGTCCTCCCCGTGGTCCTCACTCTCTTCTTCACTTACGGTGCTTTGGAGCAACTTTTTGATCTCCTCTAGGCCGTCTTCCGGGCTGATTTCGCTCTCTTCCACCTTGTGGACGATGTGGCTCAGTCCTTCAATGAGATTCACTTCTTCAGCATGGGACTCGGCGAACTCTATCGGGTCGATTACCTCGGCCAACTCTACGATGTTCGAGGAGTCACGCACAGCGTTCTGCACGAGCTCTTTGAGCCATGATTCTTCCAGCCCCAGTCCGACGCTCAATACAAGGTCCGCGTCGGCGATTTTGGCGACGTCCTTGGCGCCTGGTTGAAATGAGTGCGGGTCAACGCCGGTCGGGACCAGGCTGAAGACCTCCACGTGGTTCCCGCCGATGTTCTCTACCCAGTCCGCCACAATGTTGGTTGTCGCGACTACCCTGACCATTCGAGCCATGGCCGTCGGGTTTGACGTGCCCGAAGCCGGTGCGGCGGTCTGTATGGGCTCAGCGCTGTCTGAGCATCCGGTTAGTGTGAAGAGCAGCGATAGCGCAAGGAGCGCGGTCTTCCACAGGCGCGATAGGCCGTTATTAGTACCTAGTATCATCGGAGCTCAATGTTCGTTCGATTCAACGTTCTCCCGAGTTGAGGTATGGGGCGGCTAAGTTATTGATATTGAATCTCAATAATGCGGGCGGAGCGATTGATTTGGGTGTCCATGTGATTCTCTTAGGCTCCCTCGTCCTTAATGCACTTGTCGCAAATGACGTAGAGCTCGATGCGGTGTCCGACGATTTCGCCGGGGATGTTGTTGCCTAGAGCTCTCATCATGCGTTCAACCGTCGTGGCTCGGAATTCGCCGACATTCCCGCACTTGACGCAGACGGTGTGGTGGTGGTGACCAACCCTAGAGAGGCTGTACTTGGGCGCTCCGTCCAGGAGGTTAAGCCTGCAGATCACGCCTACTTCCATGAGGAGCTTGATGGTCCGGAAGATGGTGGCCCTGCCCACGCCGGGCAGTTCACTGCCGATTTCCTCGGCCGTGAAGCCCTCGTGCTTCACCTCCAGGATTTGGATAATAGCACGCCTGGGAGCGGTAGGCCGGTAGCCCTTGTCTTCCAGGACAGCCATGATGTTCGGGTGTGAAGTGATGGGAGTGGTCATGGTACTGAGTATCAGCGTTTCTCATGCCCCATAGCAACTCAGTTCTCGGGCCGCTCAATTTTTGCAGGCTTCCGTGGGCCTGTCAACCCCTCGTGTTGCCGCAAGAGAAAATGTTACCGAAGGCATACGTTTTGGGTCTGTCGTCGAGGCGACGGACGCGCACTGTGTCCGACACTGGTCGTACAGCCCACAATCCAGCAGCGGCACAGTCTCGAGTTTCATCTGGCAATCGCATGCCAACGGAGCATGGGACTGAGACCAATTCGAACCCGAAACGGCTTCAATCACCCTGATAGTATTCCATCCCCAGGTGAGTTATTTGGTCCTCGCCGATGAGCCACCGAAGGGTGTTCTTGAGTTTCGTCTGCTGGATGAACAGGTCGTGCTCTGGATAGACCGACGGTGCGTGCTGCGGGCTCTTGAAGTAGAAGGACAGCCATTCTTGTATGCCTGCCATGCCGGCGCGCTGCGCCAGGTCCATGAACAGAACGACGTCCAGCGCTAGGGGAGCGGCCAGTACCGAGTCCGAGCATAGGAAGTTGACCTTGAGCTGCATCCTTCGTCCGAGCCAGCCAAAGAGATCAATGTTGTCCCAGCCCTCTTTATTGTCCCCTCTTGGAGGGTAATAGTTGATTCGCACCTTGTGGTAAGCGTCAGAGTATAGCTCCGGATACATGTCCGGTTGCAGGATGTGCTCCAAAACGCCGAGCTTGGACTCTTCCTTCGTCTTGAAGTTCTCAGGATCGTCCAACACCTCACCGTCCCGGTTTCCCAGGATGTTGGTGGAGAACCAGCCGTCCATTCCCAGCATCCTGGCCTTCAACATCGGCGCTAGGACGGTTTTGACAAGAGCCTGCCCGGTCTTGAAGTCTTTACCGCATACGGGGACTCCTTCGCTCTTAGCCAGCCGTTCCATAGCTGGTATGTCCACAGTCAGGTTGGGGGCGCCGTTTGCGAAAGGAACGCCCTCCATCAGAGCCGCGTAGGCGTAGACCATGGAGGGGGAGATGTTTTCGTCGTTGTTGTTAAGCCCATCAATGAAACTCTCTATATCTTGATGGACCTCGGTCTCTTTAATGAATTTTTCGGTAGAGGCGCACCACACCATAACAAGTCGGTCGCAATCGTTCTCCTTCTTGAAACGCCGGATATCGCTCCGTATGGCCTCCACGGAAGCGAGCTTTGAACCTGTAGCCTTGGCGTTGGCGCCGTCGATGCGTCTTACGTACTCGTTGTCGAAAACCGCCGCCATGGGTTCAATCGACTTCAGGAAATCGGCGATGGGGTCCAGTTGTTCGTAACGGTCCAGAACACCGGCCTTGATAGCGGCGGCGTAGGCGTTGTCTGAGATGGGGTCCCATGCGCCGAAAACAAGTTGGTTGAGTCCCGTCAACGGTACGAAGTCGCGTATAAGCGGCGTTCGCTTGTCCGACCGCTTGCCGAGGCGAATGGTCGCCATTTGTGTGATCGAGCCTATCGGCCGCCCCGTTCCGCGCCGGATGTGCTCGACGCCCGCGATGAATGTAGAGGACACCGCCCCCAAACCTACCAAAAGGACGCCAAGTTTGCCGTCCGCCGAGCTGACAGCGGGAGCTCCAGCCACGACAAAGTCCTTGGGTTCTAAACTGACTCCCTGCCGGTGTCCCAGCTCCAAGAGTCGCGTCTGCCACTGGGACGGTATCCTCCCGGTCCTGGCCCAGTGCTGCACAGTGCTTTGACGCTTGCCCAACAGTGCCGCCAAGGAGGACTGGCCGCCGAAACGGTTGATTATTTGCCGAGCATTGTTCATAATGATCGACAATACCAATATTTTCGTTAGTGGTCAATAGCCCTTTGTATGCGGTAGCGGAGTTTACAGGCGCCGCTGTCCGCCGCATTTAAGCAGGCTAGGTCATGTCAACAGCGAAGAGCGAACAGGGGATAGAACTCAACATCGCCATGGACCTAGTGCGTGTGACAGAGGCGGCTGCCATCGCAGGTGTGCGTTTTATGGTCATGGGCGATAAGGAATCGGTGGACCAATCCGCGGTTGACGCCATGCGGTTAACCTTGGACTCCATCTCCATGGACGGGGTCGTTGTGATAGGAGAGGGAGAAAAGGACGAGGCTCCCATGCTTTACATAGGCTAGCGGGTCGGCGACGGCTTGCCGCCTCAGGTTGACATAGCCGTCGACCCCATCGACGGCACGACTCTGCGGTCCAAGGGTCTTCCTGGCGCTGTCTCGGCCATCGCCCTCTCAGCCCGAGGAACGATGAACGTGCCCAAGCATGTTGTCTATATGAATAAAATCGCCGTAGGCGAGGATGCGAGAGACGCCATCGACATCAACGCATCGGTGGAAGCCAACATCAAAAACGTCGCAGAGGCCAAGAGACGAAAGGCGGAGACGTTGACGGTCGTCGTCTTGGTCAGGCCTAGGCACGAGCAACTGTTGGAATCAATCCGCGCCGCCGGGGCCAGGGTCAAACTCATTACCGACGGTGATGTTGCAGCTGGAATCCAAGCGGCCTTGCCGGGAAGCGGCGTAGACATGCTCATGGGCATCGGCGGCGCTCCCGACGCGTCCAATCGGGCGGATGCCGAAACTGTCGCCGCAACGACTGTCGAATGCTTCAAACAGACCATACCGGCGGCGATTCCGGGCGTCGTGTTTCTCTCAGGAGGACAGAGCGACGACGAAGCTACGGTAAACCCAAACCCCATCAACTTAGAGGCTGCCAAGGTGGGTGCTCCGTGGGCGCTTAGCTTCTCGTTCGGCCGGGGTCTCCAGAGCGCTCCTCTTAAGGCATGGGCCGGGAAAGCTGAAAACGTCCCTGCGGCCCAAGCTGCATTCAAGTTGCGGGCCAGACTGACCAGCGCCGCTCAACTGGGCAAATACTTTCCAGATATGGAGAAGCAATCAGTCACAGTGTGATCGGTAAGGCGACCTGATAGACGCTTGTAGACCGACTCCCGTATATGGTGGGTGACTTTTCCCATCACCCAGTTGGCGGATTTCTCTCGTGGCCTTTTGTCCCAAACCTAGGAAAAGTAAGAGTTGGGTTGTGGGGGTATTGACGTAGTTGTGCTTACAACACAATGTTGACTCAAGCCTCGTCTTGCATGGAAAACGGGAAACCAGACTTGAACACGACCAGGATGGTTAATAGTATTGAGCCAGTTTTTGCTTCGGGCAGTAGCAGATAGGCACAACTCGCGATGAGCTATCTTCACGCACTTCCCACAATATTTGCCATACACCTCCGTATCGTCGTAAGCCGGGGAGTCTTCGTCTCGTCCTCCGTTGCGGCTGTGCCGCTGGTTGCAGTCGTGACCTGGATTGCAACGCAGAGCGTGGACTCGGAACCATTGGCCTACATCTCAATAGGCGTGGTCCTGATGCCGATGTGGCAATTCTCCTTCTTCCTTTCCGGCCGGTCGCTGGCTCATGAATTCGATTCTGGAACCGTGGACCATACACTGGTCTCTCGCACCCCGCTGCCCATTGTGATGTTAGTCAAATCTATGGCCCACCTGGCGATGACCATCCCTGGCGCTCTGATTGCCTTTATGACTGTGCTGTTGATCTCTCGGGACCTGATTGAGGTAGAGCGCCCCTTTCACCTGGTGGTCTCAATGGCGGTGGCCGCATGGAGCATCATGGCAGTGGGGTATCTATTCGCACCTCTGTTCGTTCTCGTTAAAGGTCGCCCAGGGTTCTTTAACGCCTTGCTGCCTTTGGGCACTGCGCTCAGTGGGTTCCTCTATCCCATCTCCCAGCTGTCTAGTGAGGCCCAGGTCGTCGCCCATATTCTGCCGACCTCCTGGGCGATGGACGGCGTAATACGCTCCGTCCGGGAGGGAGAATCGGCTGCAAGAATCGTTGGCGACTGGGGAGTCGCAATGGGGTTGTCAATGGCTTTTATGGGCTTTACATATTTCATGTTTCGCAAGGTCGAAGAAAGCCTCAAGCGCAGCGGAACCGTGGGAAGGTTCTGATATGGGCGCGGCGCTTAAGAACCTTTCACTCCAGTCGTATTACTCGTACAAAGGTCTGTTTCTGTGGCTGAACTGGCCTGCGTACATCTCAAACGTATTCATTGCTCCGGTGGTCCTGGTGGTGATGCTGACTCTTACGGGTAAATTCGCCGGCGCCTCGGAGTCTGGAGACTCCTACATCCTGGGCGTTGCGACCTACGGGATTGCCGCCATTCTGTGCGGAGGGATTCTCCAGTCCTTCTTCTACGAGCGCGCTTTCGGAACGTTGTCGATGATCTACGCCTCTCGGTCGAACAGATTGATGAGCTATTGGAGCAAAGGGCTGTTGCATTACCCCAACGGCATCCTCACAGCCGCCACTTCCCTATTCTTCGGGTGGTTGTTGCTTAATCTGGACCTTTCTCAGGCAAACTGGCCAGCGCTGGTCCTTTTGTTTGCGCTCGTGACGTTCTCGTGCTTGTCCTTCGCGATGTTCCTCGGAAACTTTTCCATTGCCTTCCGGGACTGGTTTATCGGACTCACCTGCGCCAATGGAATACTTTTGAGTCTCACCGGGGTGATTGTTCCCACCAGTGAATTGCCAGGGATCTTCGGTGAGATTGGCCACATCCTTCCTCTGACCCACGGGCTCTCCGGACTTCGAGAATCAGTTGCGGGGGCTGGGTTGGGGGACGTCAGAGGCGACATTCTTTACGAACTGGCATTGGGGCTAAGCTATATGCTGGCTGGGGGAGCCCTGTTCAGGGTGTTAGAGGCCAATGCGAAGCGCACCGGAACCTACGAAAGCGCAATTTAAACCGGTCTGTAGACCAATGGTCCGGGAAGGTTAAGTGGCTACTAGTGTGGTCAGGTTCTGAGATGGGGGCAGCGCTTAAGAACCTTTCACTCCAGTCGTACTACTCCTATAAAGGTCTGTTTTTATGGCTGAACTGGCCTGCCTACATCTCAAACGTCTTCATTGCTCCGGTAATACTGGTCGTAATGCTTACCCTGACAGGTAGATTCGCCGGTAACTCCGGATCTGAAGACTCTTACATATTGGGCGCCGCAGCCTATGGGATCCCAGTAATCCTCTCCGGAGGGATTATCCAGTCCTTCTTCTATGAGCGCGCTTTCGGAACGCTGTCGCTGCTGTACGCCTCTCGTTCAAACAGATGGACAGGCTATTGGAGCAAAGGACTGTTGCATTACCCCAACGGCATTTTCACAGCCTCCATCTCCCTATTCTTCGGCTGGTTGCTGCTTAATCTGGACCTGTCCCAGGCAAACTGGCCGGCGCTGGTCCTTTTGTTTGCGCTCGTAACGTTCTCGTGCTTGTCCTTCGCGATGTTCCTAGGCAACTTCTCCATGGCCCTTTGGGATTGGGCCATCCTCAGTACATTCTCCCACGGAATCCTTCTGACCCTCACTGGGGTTATTATCCCCACCAGCGAATTGCCCGGGCTCTTGGGTGAGATCGGCCACGTCCTTCCCCTGACCCACGGCCTCTCCGGACTTCGAGAATCGGTCGCAGGCGCTGGAATGGGAGCCGTCAAAGACGATATTCTCTATGAACTGGTCTTGGGTCTATGCTATATGGTGGCTGGGGGAGTCCTGTTCAGGTTGCTAGAGGTCAACGCAAAGCGAATCGGCGCCTACGAGAGTGCGATCTAAGCTAACTATCTGTTTCGGAAGGTTAAATGGCTGCAATGAACGACTACGCCGTCGAATGTGAAAACCTGAGCCGGGTGTATCGGTCCGGCTCCATCATCGGTCGAGGCCGGGAGACGGAGGCTCTTGTCGACTTGTCCATACAGGTTGCCAGGACCTCTGTGTTCGGACTTCTGGGTCCCAACGGAGCGGGCAAGACCACAACCGTTAGGATACTCTCAACCCTCCTGACGCCGACCCACGGGAACGCCAGGGTCTTGGGGTATGACGTGGTCAAACAAGCCAAGCAGGTGCGGGAACGCATCGGGTTCATCCTCGGGGGGGACCGTGGACTCTACGGGAGGCTCACCGGCAAACAGAACATCCGGTACTTCGGGGCGCTGAACCACTTGAATCCGAAAACAGCGGAAGCTCGCGCGAACGAGCTGCTGGAGCGAGTCGGGCTGAAGGGAGACGGCGATACCCCAGTAGAACAGTATTCCCGCGGGATGAAGCAGAGGCTCCACATCGCTCGGGGGCTTTTAACTGATCCCGAGGTCATTTTCATGGACGAGCCTACCATCGGCCTGGACCCCATCGGGGCGCAGGAGCTCCGCCAATACATCCCTGAGCTTGTTAACCAGGGTAAGACGATCTTCCTGACAACTCACTACATGCTTGAGGCCGACATGCTGTGCGACACCATCGCCCTAATTGATAAAGGCAGGCTGGTCGCCCTAGGAACTCCCAACGAAATCAAGCGAAACTTCAGCCGGGTGGCAATAATCGAGATCGTTGTGAACCGGACCAGAGCTAGCTTGGCGGAGGAGTTGTCCGGCGTAGACGGGGTGCGCCGAGTCGAAACGTCCGTTGAAGGCGTCTTCCAGAGGTTCGCCGTTTTCGTGGAGGCGGGAGCCGATGTCAGGCCGCGAATTGAGGAGATAGTCGGCGCTGATGCGATAGAGAGCCTGGTCTTGCGGGAACCGACCCTGGAAGAAGCCTACGTTAGCATCTTGCAATAGCCGAAACCCGGCGCAGGATTCCAGGCATGTAGGAAGAGTCAGGTCTCTCCGTCATCACCTCAATTGGCCTGTGGTATAGTTTGGAAGCCGAATCGAACAAGGAGCAAATTCGAGAGTGATTGACGAAACTCTGTCCAGGCTTCTATCAATTCCGGGTTGGGACCCGGGGCGAGCCGCCGAGGTTGAGATTTCCGATGCCGCCGACCCGATATTACCGACGCCTTTCCGCATTGGCGAGGCCGCTGCGGCCAGCTTGTCCGCCATTGGGCTTGCCGTATCAGACCTTTGGGAACTGAGGACCGGGCGGGGTCAGGAGGTTGGAGTAAACGTCCGCCGGGCTACGGCCTCGTTGCGCAGCAACAAGTACATGAGCATGGGCGGTGCCCCCGTCGACAACGAACGCAACTCGATTATGGGCGTGTATCCTGCCAAGAACGGCCGCTGGAGCTACCTCCACTGTAATTTCCCAAACCACCGTGACGCTGCTTTGGGCGTGCTGGGAGTCGAAGACGACCGGGAAGCGGTGCGCCAAGCGGTGGCCCGCTGGGACGCATTGGAGTTGGAGGAGGCCATCATCGCCGCAAACGGGGCCGGTGGAATGGTGCGGTCGATGGAAGAATGGGCCCAGCACCCGCATTCAGCCGCCGTTGCCTCCCTGCCGCTCCTGGAAATTGAGAAGATAGGCGACAGTCCGCCCGAACCGCTTCCCGAGGGAGACAGGCCTTTGTCGGGGGTGCGGGTCTTGGACCTCACCCGTGTGCTCGCGGGTCCGACCTGTGCCCGCACCCTGGCTGAACACGGTGCCGACGTGTTGAAAATCACCGCTAAGCACTTAGCCTACAACCCGTCCCAGGAACTGGATACCGGCCACGGTAAGCTCACTACCCACTTGGACCTGAGGGAGGAGAATGACCTGGAGGCCATGAAGGAGTTGGTGCGGGAAGCCGACGTTTTCTCACAGGGATACCGTCCGGGGACTCTCGCCCGGCGAGGACTCTCGCCCGAGGACTTGGCCCAGCTGCGGCCCGGAATAGTTTATGTTTCCCTGTCAGCCTTCGGACGAGTGGGGCCTTGGGCGTCGCGGCGCGGGTTCGATACGGTGGTGCAAACGGTGAGCGGCATATCCAACCGCCAGGGAGAGCTGTTCCCAGGTGCCGAGCCGGGGCCTCAGTTCTACCCGGTCTCGGCCATAGACTATCTGACCGGTTATCTCATGGCGTTCGGCGCTTTGGTCGCCTTGGCCCGGCGGGTCCGCGAAGGCGGAAGCTGGCTGGTTCGCATATCTCTGGCGCAGACGGGACGCTGGCTGGTGGACCTGGGCCAAACGCCTGAGGCGGAGCTCCAGGACGTGCCCAAGGACTTTACCTCAGAGGAACTGGACAACTGGACAACGTTCAGCGACGTGCATGTGGGCCGGCTGAGGCATCTGGCCCCTGTCGTGCAGCTATCTGAGACCCAGCCATACTGGTCCAGGCCCGCGCCGGTCCTGGGCTCCAACGACCCGGTGTGGCCTGCCCGTGAGGGATAGTCCATCTGGTTGAGCCATCATGTCGGCTGTGGAGCGGGAATCTGACGGATTCGGCGTCTCCGGCCCAGCGTCTGATATGAACGTCCGCGCCTCCGATCCACTGAAGTTCCTGGCTGAGCGCCTCGGCTCGACTCCGGACCGGTTAGAGCCGTTGATGCGGCTGGGCCGCGATCTACAGCTAGACTCCTTGGCCATTGTTGAACTGCTCACGGCCATGGAGACAGAGTTGGGGCTGGACGTCGACAGCCATTGGGTCGATGAGGACACGACAGTCTCCGACTTGATTGCGATAGCGGAGGGAACCCGTTCGGCGGGGCAGGCTTTCAGGGGCGGCAGGTGGCCCTTGATGAAGCCCTCTGTCGTCGTACGGGCGTTGCTCTTCATTGTTTGGGGTTCGGTGATTCGACTACTGTCCATCTATAGGATTCGCGGCCTTGAGCATCTGCGCGGACTGGACGGGCCTGTCCTGTTTGCCGCTAATCACCTCAGTTTGGTGGACAACCCGGCGATATTGGTCTCCCTCCCCTGGCGATGGCGGTTACGCGTGGCCACCGCCGCCGGCGATGGCGTATTGGACGAACGTGGGCGGGTGCAGCGGTTTCTGGCTATGTTGCTGGCCAATGCCTTCCCCTTGGCCCAGTCCGGCCAGGTCCATCAAAGCATGAAGTATTGCCGCCGTCTGGTTGCTGAGGGTTGGTCGACGCTCTACTTCCCGGAGGGCAGGCGTTCCGAGACCGGTGCATTGCTGGATTTCAAGTTGGGCATCGGAACGCTGGCCGTGCAGACGGGGCAGCCCGTTGTTCCGGTGCGCATCAAGGGCACGGAGGACGTTATGCCAATGGGAGCGCGTTATCCCCGCCGTGGCGTCATTGAAGTCACCTTCGGAGAGCCGTTGCGCTTCAACCCCGACACACCCTACGCGGAAGCCACGCAGGCCATCCGGGATCGGCTCGCTGTCATGTCCGGCGAGAGGCAGGTTTGATTCCCTCGATATTATGCTTGCATTATGCTGTCAATGCTTGCATAATGCTGTCATGGCGGTACAGATAACAATACGGGGCGTCCCAGAAGAAGTGCGCGATGTGCTTGCCCTCAGAGCCGCGAGGCAACGCCAGTCCATGCAGGAATTCCTCCGTGGCGAGTTGGAGCGCATCGCATCGCGGCCGTCCGTCAGCGAGTGGCTCGAACAAGTCCGGGCAGATAAGGAAGCGTCAGGAATACGCATCCCGCCCTCAGTGATCCTGGAAGCCATCCACGCCGACCGTAAGTGACGACGGTCATAGACGCATCTGTCCTGGTTGCTGCCCTCGTTGACTCGGGACCGGAAGGAACTTGGTCGGCGTCAAGGATGCCGGAAGGTACATTGTGTGGCCCCGCTATGATTTTGGCTGAGGCCAGCAACGCACTTCGAAGTATGGAATTGGCTGGGCGGTTGTCACGACTGTCAGCCACTACCGCCCACGAAAGGTTGCTCCAGCTTGATCTGGAATTGTTTCCATACGCCCCTCATGCCCGTCGGGTATGGGACCTGCGTGGCAACCTGACCAGTTACGATGCTTGGTACGTGGCGCTCGCAGAGGCGTTGGACTGCTCGTTGCTGACCCTTGACCAGAGACTTAGCCGTGCTGTCGGCCCCGTCTGCGACTTCATCGTTCCGCCCACGTAGTGGGAGGAACGAGTGGAGACGGAGCCGCTAGGCCCCGTCGTCGTATCTGACAATCACTATGGCGTTGACTATGAGGGTGCTGTCCGTGCCCTCGTCGTTGGGGACTTCCAAACCACCCACTACGGCTTTGCAGGTCCCTCCGCCGTGGGGCAGCACAGACAGGACCTCGTTAGTGTCCACGGCGTCGGGGTTGGGCGCACCGATGACCACTTCCGTCTCCATGTCATCAGCAGTCTTTCCTATGAGCCTCTGGAACCCCAGGCTGCTGTGATGTATGGCGTCGAACACGGCCCGTTGAGCCGCCTTGGTGTAGTCTCCCCCGCGCACATCCACGCCCATTCCCATTTCCGTCACGCATCTGACTAATGCCATCGGTTGCCTCCGATAAGTGTATTCCAGCGCATCCTCAACCAAGGAGGGCTGCCTATTCGGGCGACCGCCGGTCGCCCCTACAAACGCACGTCCTTCTACAGGCATAACATACCATATCCGGCGACCCGTCCGGGAATGGGCTTGCCGCCCATCACTGTACGGACGGGGCGGCAGGCGGTAATATCATGGGGCGGCGTTGACGTTGGAGGGAGGAGCCAGCCATGACGGATGAGATTGGGCTTTTCGAGGCCATGTACACCCAAAGGGCCATCCGCTACATCAAGCCGGACCCCGTGCCCGACGAGCTTATCACCCGGCTTCTGGAGGCGGGGATAAAAGCCCCCACGGGCGGGGCCAGGCAGATGTGGCGGTTCATCGTCATCAAGGACCAGGAGACTCGGAACAAGCTGGGGGACATATATCGTATGGGGCCCGGGTCGCTGACCACTGGGGAGATGACGCCGCAGCAGCGCAGAGTCCACCGTGGCGCGCAGCATTTCAGGGAGCATCTCCAAGAGGCGCCAGTGTTCATTCTGTGCTGCATCCAGCGTTACAGCGCTCCTGTAGGCATCGGGCTAGGGGCTTCCATATATCCGGCCGTCCAGAACATCCTGCTGGCCGCCCGGGGCCTGGGCTTGGCCAGCTTGCTCACCACCAACCACAAGCAGCACGAGGACGAAGTCAAGGAGCTGCTGGGCATACCCGAGGACGTTGAGACCGCAGCTTTGCTGCCCATTGGCTACCCCGCCGAGGGCTCCCGGTATGGGCCTACGACCCGCAGGCCCTTGAGTGAAGTGGTTTTCGATGAACGTTGGGGCGTCCCGCGAAACGCCTGACTTTAGGCGTCGAATTTATCAAATCCAAGACCGCATTGGCAGAGGAGGAAGGCATTGATCCCTGAATTTGTGACCACCGAGGAAATCATCCAGCAGGCATACCGCAATCTCGAACGGGGAGCCTGGGGCTATCTGGTGGGAGGCTCGGAGTCGGAGACCACTCTCAGACGCAACCGACTGGCTTTCGACCGGTGGGCCTTCAGGCCCAGGGTGCTGGTGGACATATCCTCCATCGACGCATCCACTACTTTCTTGGGGCACAAGATGCGCATCCCTGTGATGCTGGCCCCTATCGGTTCGATGCAGACGTTTGACCCTGAGGGCGGCGCCGCGTCAACCAGAGGGGCGGCGGAGTTCGGGACCATCCACGTGGTCAGCTCGGTTACCAGACCCGGCCTGGAGGAAATCGCTGCGGCGGCGGACAACGACAAGATATTTCAGCTATACGTATACGGGGACTGGAGCTTTATCGAAGACATGATTGCCCGTGTAAAGCAGGCGGGGTATAAAGCCTTCTGTCTCACCGTGGACACTGCTTCCTACAGCCGCAGAGAACGGCCGATGCTCGCCCGCTGGGAGCAGCGGAGCAGGCCGGAGGTGCCTGTCGACAGGTCTTGGGCAGCCGCCGTCACCTGGGACACCGTGGACAAGATAAGGAACATTGTGGACATGCCCTTCATGCTTAAAGGCATCGCCACCGCCGAAGATGCGCGCATCGCCGTAGACCATGGCGTGGACGTGGTGTGGGTGTCGAATCACGGCGGCCGTCAGTTGGACCATGCCCAAGGCACTATGGACGTGCTTCCGGAGGTAATGGAAGCGGTGGACGGCAAGGCTGACGTTGTAATCGATGGCGGGGTCCAGAGGGGCAGCGACGTTTTGAAGGCCGTCGCCTTGGGGGCCAAGGCTGTGGCAATAGGAAAACTCCAGTCCTGGGGTCTCGCCGCCAACGGCAGCGCCGGAGTGAGGCGGGTGCTGGAGATTCTGGAAGACGAGATCATCAGCGCGATGGGGCTTCTGGGAGTCACCTCAGTCGATCAGCTTACTCCCAACTACGTGACCCGCGCCGACCCTGTCACCATGCCCCACGAGATGAGCTCGTGGGTGAATATGCCTGTCGACAGAATCGTCTAGGCTCCCCACGTACCAAGAGAAATCAACAGGAGGCTGAGCGGAAGCCCCGTCCTGGGTAAACTACGCGGCCCTTCTCGTCCGCCGGAGTTTCGCCCAGGGAGAACGTGAGTGAGGTGCTGCCTCCTCTGGCGTGTTCGTCCTGACCCTGCGCCGCGCCCAAAGCGCCCAGGCCAGAGGAAGGGCAATGAGTCCGACCAGCATCAACAAGATGTATTCGTTGGGCACGGGCATCCAAGCCCCTCCCATTGCGAGCAGATAGTACCGGGGCACACGGCCTGCGACATATCCTGAGACGTACTTCCACAGAGGGTAACCTGAGCTTGGGGCCAGAATCCTAAGGGGATAAAAGGGAATTGGGCTGAAGGAGATAACCGCGAGGGTAGGCCATGGCGCCCAATTGAACCAGCGGACGGCCCTCTTGAAAAGAGTCGTCTGTTTTAACGGGGCGATTTTCTCAAACTCGAATACCTTTTTCACCACGTAATAGTCGGTAATGGCGGCTACGATGGCTGCGACGCCTCCCGTCAATGCGACGACTAGGGGACTGTAAATGGCGCCTGCATAAAGCACTGCCGGTTCATGGGGAAGGTAGACGAAGCTGCTGGCCGGTATGGAGTACCAGAAATAGCCCATCAGCTGCCACCACTCGGGGTACAAGTACCTGGTGATGGGAGTGAAAATCAGGGCCGGGACCAGCGTGGCTGCCAGGACCCATACTGTTGGGCTGCGCCGCATCCTGTGGGCCAAGTCTATAACGGACTGGCGGTGCAGTCCGACGGGAGCTTTGTCAAGCCAGATCCGCAATGACTGGTACACCTGACGACAACCCCTATCTAGAGCGCTCGAAGTTGAATGAGGGGCCCTGCGGCCAGCCGGCTTTTTATACCCCTGGGCCTTCTTTGGCCTTTGCCCGGGCGGGGGAAGCTTTCAGCGGGGTCTGGGGATGGCGCCAGCCGTCCATCATCGACGACCGGTGTACACACTGAAGCGTGCAGTAAGGGGCGCACGCCTTCTCAGAGAGATATTCTCGCCGCATGTCCGAATGGGTGTAGCTGTCGAGGGGCACGGCGGGATAACCCTTCTGTTGGGAGCACCAGTGCACCAAACCGAATTCATCGACGTAGAAGTAGCGGGAGCCTGCACGACACTTCCAGTGATTCGGCTTGCCTCTAGCGAGGTTTTCTTGGAACGAATCGACCAGAGTAAAGCCCCTACCCCCCGTCTTTTTGATCTCGTTGTATACCAGCCGCTCCCGCTCGTTGAGCGGCTTCATACGACCCTTGCCGTCGTGGAGAATGCCCAAAGAGGCATTGAAACCCAGCTCCCGTGCGCGGCTAGCCACCGTCAAGGCTTCTTCCGGCTCGGGCATCCCGGTCCCAATTACCGCGTTGGCATTGACGCCGAACTCGGCGTATTCGGAAAGCAGGACCAGCTTTTGGTCCAAGACCTTGAGGCTCTTCATAGAAACCTCGTCGGGTATCACGTTGTCGATGGAAATCTGAAGGTAATCCAGCCCGGCCGAATTTAAGCGCTCGATCCGCTGTTTCGTAAGGAGATAACCGTTGGTTATCACCGTGGCAATTGTGCCATGCTGGCGGATGCGTGTGATCACCCCATCCAGGTCCGGATGAAGCAACGGCTCGCCTCCGGTGAGGGTAATGATCGAAGTCCCGAGGGAAGCGAGATGATCAACGCGCTGGACGAGAGTATCCAGAGGTACGGGTTGTGAGACCTGGTCGTATTCATTGCAGTAGGCGCAGGACAGATTGCAACGCCGAGTCGCCACCAAGTGCACCAATATGGGATGGTGGGTTGAGACCAGCGCCTTGGCCATCATGCGCACGATGCGCAGACCCCGGTGGGCCTGCGCCGCTTTCTTTCGGACCGGGGTAAGGTTTGCCACCTTCCACCGCCTACATTAGCGCCCGTTTCGGGAGACCGCCCACGGACTGCATTCTTGTCCAAGACCGTGGGATTCTTGGCAGGTTGGGGTATCCTACGGCTGCCCCAAGTCTAATGTCAAGGAATCGGCTCATGCCACCCCGGGTCCATTGATGCCTGGCGTGGCAGACTTTTGGGGGCATGGGACGGTCACGATAGTCGCCCAACGACCGGTGAAGCAAGAAGGGTTCGGCGATCCTGACCGCCGTTTTCCGCCGTCGCACTCTGCCGGAGTCTCGCCACCCAGGACAGCGATTCGGAGCGCTTTTCTTGCTACAATGGACCGGATACCTTTTCCGTTCTATAACCTCCAACACTGCTATGACCTACGTTTTCCGCGAACTCTTCGAAGCTGTCATACTGGCGCTGTTCATCTTCTTCATCATTCAAGGTTCCATTGAGAACTTCAAGGTGGAAGGCTCCAGCATGAGGCCCGAGTTGACCGGGGGAGAGTACGTGATGGTAAACAAGCTCTCCTTCTTCCGCGTGGACATGCGGCGGCTCTCGGACTTAGTTCCGTTCTGGGACGCCAAAGAAAAGAAGAGCCATCTTCCTTTCACCGGGCCGCCTGAAAGGGGGGATGTCATTGTGTTCCACGCCCCTGTCAGGCCTCCAAAGGACTTCGTGAAGCGTGTTATAGGGCTTCCCGGGGAGACTGTGGAGATACGCTCCGGGGCGGTTTACATCAACGGAGTCGAGCTTGAAGAGTCATATGATTTGGGCAGCGAATTTCGGAGCTACCAGGAATCGCAGTCAATCACTCTGCGGGACGGCGAGTTCTTTGTGTTGGGCGACAACCGGGGCAGCAGCAACGACTCAAAGGACTGGGGGCCTGTCCGGATGGAAGACATAGTCGGCAAGGTCGCCTTTATCTACTGGCCCTTGTCGGAACTGCCCTTTGTAGACGAGCTGCGCAACTAGGAGAGCGGCAGAGACGGGAAGTTATTCGAACCGGATGTATCCTCTGTTCGCCAGGTTGCCCAGGGTCGCGCTCAGTTCCTTTTCAAAGGTGGTCTTCCACAACCCTATGTCCGCTCCTGAACCGCTGGACGCCAACTGGCGGAAGACGGCTTCTTTCAAGTCGTCCACATGCCTTCCGTCGCACAGGTCCAGAATTCGCGCCTCCCAGGGGTCGTCCGGTGCGGGACTCAACTCCGTACTGAAAACATGCTGGTGCGGGTACTCGGGGGAGCTGGGCAGCAGCTTGCCCGTCAGTCCCCGTATCATCTCTGCTGTATGGGCTCGTGAGTGCATCTGCTTAAAGGTCCTGTTCTGTGTTTAGTGTAGAAGGTCTTACCGGGGCCCCTGCGCCAGGGGCGAGGTACAAAGGCAGAACAGGTCGTCTTCGAACCGCTTAAGCGTCGTCTCGTCCGATTTCCAGGTTTCCATCGCTTCTTTCTTGCACAAAAAACTGCGCCCGCTGGAGTTTACTCAGCGGGCGCAGGCTTGGTTACGTAGTTATACCGGTGTCGCCTGTCCCGTTTAGGGACCGGTACACAGGTGAAAGAGGTCGTCGTCGAATCTGATGATCACCATCGCCGCATAGGCTATCACGAGTTCCGGCAGGGTGTCAATCGGCCAAAGCGCCGGGTAGTGTCTCAGTTTGAGTCAATCTCTTTCAGGATACACTCAAACCCGTATTGCTTGTCGGCCAAACCAGCCCCTTGAGCGGGCGTCTGCTTCAACGCCTGTCTAACTGTCAAGCATTAAGTGCATATTGATTCAAATCGTTGATATACATCCGCTCCGGTTAGTGAGCTTTCAACCGATTGGTCAAGCTGGTTACGGTTTAGTCCCAGTCGTCTAATTGCTGGCATAATTAATCCGGTATGCCAGCAATATTGACTGAATGCTAGCATGATGCTAGCATATATCCACGGAGGTGCCAATGTGGTAGAGCGAATGGATTCTTCGGTGGGCGCTCCCAGCCGTGCCCGCGGGGGTAAGGCACGCATGCAGGCGTTAACGCCAGAGGAGCGAAAAGAACTTGCTAGCAACGCCGCCAGAAAGCGTTGGAGCAAACAGAAATTGGAGGACAGAAGCGGTTCCAACTCTGTAGAAAATAGTCCAGTTGCTATCGCTTGGGGTTCACTGCAAGTGGGGGAGTCTATGCTTCCCTGTTACGTTTTGGACAATGGTGAGCGTGTATTCAGTCTAAAGGGGGCCGTCGTAGGACTGATCGAAACCGAGGGCGGGCAGCTTGCCGAATATATTAAAGTTCAGCCCCTCCGCCCCTTTCTTCCAGAGGATTTAGTCCCTGCAGAAAATGGCGTCATTCCGGCTCTAATTCAGTTCGATACTGGGGGTGATGGCTTCACTAAGTATGCTAGCGGTCTTCCGGTTGAGAAGTTTATGGACCTCTGTGTAGCCTATTCAACTGCTGCAGACAATGCCCGATTGACTCCGCGCCAGAGTCGCATTGCTGCTAACGCAAACCGGTTTATCAGGGCATGTGCGAAAGTAGGTATTGTTGCTCTAGTAGATGAGGCAACAGGGTATCAAGACCAGCGCGAAGTAGATGAATTACAGTTCAAGTTGAACTTATATTTGGTTGAATCAATGCGTAAATGGGAGAAAACCTTCCCAGATGAACTATGGATTCAATTTGGAAGACTTACTGGCTGGACTAAACCAGCCCATCAGCGCCCGAAGTATTGGGGACGCCTAGTACTTGAACTAGTTTACAAGTATCTGGACCCAGACGTTGCCGAATGGCTGCAGGAAAATGCTCCTAAACCCGCTCATGGCCAGAACTATCACCAATGGCTGACGAGCCAATACGGGCTGAGACGTCTGGTTGAACATATCTGGAAATTGATTGGAATAGCAAGCACATGCGAAACGATGGATGAACTTCGGTATCGCATGAAGGAATTATACGGTGACCGTGAGAACTTCCAGTACAGGTTGCTATTCCCTCCACCCCTTGAGATTGCGAAGAAGGAGTAGCGGTTCTAAGAACTGCGCTTGCTCCATCGCGCCTGAGCCGCTTTCCTGGCACTCTCACGCCGTTGTTCAGGGGTTAGGTTCTTCGCCCTCGCCGAGCCACCTTTCTTGCCACCGAGACGTCCAAGAGCTACTGCAGCGGCATGGCGTTCCTCAGGCGAGGGTTCTGGGCTTTGTGGCCCCCCAATCGTCCTCTTGTCCTTCGCAAGTAGTCTGCAATGCAGTATCTAGGGCACGGACGTTGGTGTTCCTGGGTCGCTTTGATTTGCGTGAGCGGTCAGCCATGTTCTGGGAATAACAACTATCCTCCAAGTCTGTCAACTTCAAACTGAACCACTACCCTCTTCCGCTCATCCTGAAACTGAGACACTACCAAAACGCCTTAGACAACCCGTCCTTGATGACGTTGCCGGGGACTTGCTGAGCTTCGACGACAGGGATTCCAGGGAAACCAAGGTGGCTTGACCTCCGGCGAGGCCGATTAGTAGCATGTAAGGCATAGTGTTGCGCAGATGCCTCTATCCGATGGCCTCACTCTCGCTGCTTTTTGCGTTGTGGGTGGGCCTTTCTGCGGCCATATTCGACCACCACTACGCCGAAAAGATTCCCTGGCACGGCCACATCTATTTGGACCTCGGCGCGGTGTCCCAGCATACCCACGAACCTGGCGTAGGGCCGCATCACCATAGCCCTAATGGGACTGGTGGTGTTGTACAGGACACGGTCTCCATCACGTCCACCAGGGCGAGTGCTTCATTCTGGGTAATGGTGACCTTGGGGCTCGTCATGGTCTTGTGCTTGCCGCTGGTCATGCCTAACGCGCTGACCACGGGCTTGAGCCAACTGGCCAATGCCCGTTTGCGTTCACTTCCAGTTCCACCCCTCCTGCGGCCTCCTCCTTTTTGGTTCCCGTCCTAATTCTTCCCCTCCGGGACCAAATCAGCTAAAGGGAGAATCGCTTGCGGTTTACCGCCGCCCATCGTTGCGGGCCAATAGCCCTGTCAGTGACCATTGCAGCCCTTGCCGTACTGGTGTTGGCCTTATGGCCCACTTTAGTCCATGGCAATGGGGCCACCGTCGCCATTGTCAAGAACATGCAGGTGGGGCCGTATGAAATCGAGGTGGGAATTCTTCCCGGTGCCCCTAAAGTGGGGAATCTCCACCTGAGCATCCTGGTCAGGGACATGGACAGCGGGAACAGCATCACGGACGCCGAAGTGCAGGCGGCAGCCGTAGGACCTGAGGGCGCGACGGACTACGGCCCAGCGCCAGCCCTGAACACCCGGGCGACCCCCCAGTTCTATGAGGCCGACATTCCCCTTGACGTCATCGGCGCCTGGACCTTGACGCTCGACGTGGACGGAGGGCTGGGACGCGAGTCCATCAGCCTGCCAATCGAGGTGACGGAAGGCTCCGGGTTCAGCCTAGCGTTCATCGCAGCGCTGGGCATAGCGTTCCTGGCCCTGGCGGTCTGGCTGACGGGCTTGGTGAGAAAGAAAGGCAGGAGGAAACAGGGCCGTGCCGGTCGGTAGGGCATGGTCACACAAACATAGCCAACGGTCTCGATAGAGGCCCAATCATTGAGAGGACAACCTAATGAAGTTTCTAACAACAGTCAGATGCATGCTGCTGGCCGCAGTCGCAGCGGTCCTGGCTCTTGCCGCCGGAGTGGCGTTCGCCCACGAGCAGCGTGAGGGTGAAGTCCAGTGGGTGGTCGGGTTCTTGAATGAACCCGCATACGAAGGTCAGGTCAACGGGGTCTATCTCAAACTCACGGAAAAGACGTCCGTGAAACAAGAGGACGAACACAGCAGCAATGGAATGTCCATGGACGAAGGAGATGAGCACGACAGCGATGAGGCGACATCTGAAGATTCCCCGGAGGCCAGCCACAACCAGCCAGAGGCGGTGCCTGTAGAGGACGCTTATGAGACCCTGCAGGTTGAGGTCACCCATATCGCGACCGGAGCTTCAAAAATATTGAACTTGCGTCCCCTCTATAACGCTCCGGGTGAGTACGCCGCGGACCTGATTCCCACTGCTCCAGGCGCCTACCAATTCCGTTTCATCGGAACGATAGACGGTGAGCAGGTGGAGGAGACGTTCGTGTCGGAAGGGGCAGGCGGGGACTTTGACCACGTGCGGTCGTCGGTGGACTTGCAGTTCCCCGTGAGGCTCCCCGAAATACGGGAGATTGAAGGGGCTGTACGAGGGGCGCAGAACACCGCGCAACAGGCCCAGGACACTGCCATCTCAGCCGACGACAACGCCTCCTCGGCTGAGGTCCTAGCCATAGTTGGGATAGTGCTGGGTGCAGGGGGCATTGCCGTGGGTGTTGGGGGTGTAGCGGTGGCGCTGAAACGCCGGTGATTCCCGAATTGGCTGACCAAGGCGGGCACAAGAATGGACCCTGAAGAAACATGAAGCTGGACCCGGTGAGGATGGGCTTGGCTATCCTCTTGGCGGCCGTCGTGGTGTCGCTTGTCGGCGTCGCGTGGCCGCCGCCCGGGGAGGCTTACGCCCACGCCAATCTGGCTCGGTCGGCGCCGGCCCCCGACTCGACCCTCGGCAGCACGCCGAACCGGGTGGTCATCTGGTTCACCGAGTCGGTGGAGCCCGACTTCAGCGAAATCCAGGTGTTGGATGTCGCAGGCGCACGCGTGGACCGGGACGACAGCATCGTCGACGGGAACGACCCCACAGCCGTCTCGGTCACCCTGGAGCCTTTGCCCGACGGCACGTATACGGTGGCCTGGACGAACGTCTCCACCGTGGACGGCCACAGAGTCCGCGGTTCATTCGTGTTCTCAGTGGGAGAACCCATATCGGGGGCGCCGGTTGACGTTCCCAACCAGCCCCTGGTCCAGTCTCCCTGGGAGCCTGTGTTCAGATGGCTTATTCTCCTGACCTCCCTGTCCATCGTCGGTGGGCTTGCTTTCGAGCTGATGGTGTGGAGGCCGGTCCTTTCGGGGTCCGACGTTCGGCCTGCTTTGGTTGGCCAGAGGGGCCGCATGGGTTCCCGGTCGCTCAAGCTCATCTTGCTGGCTGTCGGGCTATGCCTGGTCGGTTCTTTCGGCCAGCTGGTCATTCAGACACAGGCCGTGCACGACATTTCCCTGGCCGAGGCCTTTGGCGGGCCGATGGGCGCCACCCTGTCGGACACTGACTGGGGACGCTTATGGCTCTGGAGAGTGGGGCTGCTGGCGGCTGTTGGGGTGACGCTTGGCCCGGTTCTCCTGTTTTCGTGGGGAAGCGGCCAGGAGAAGGTCGACCGTCTGCATCCATATCTACTGACGCTGGCGCTGGCTATAGGCGGCGGCATGTTGTTTGTTCACAGTATGGGCAGCCACGGCGCCGCCACCGCCGGAATCGAGACCCCGGCGCTGTTCTCCGACTATCTTCACCTGCTGGCAGCCGCGTTCTGGGTGGGTGGACTGGTCCACTTCGCCTTAGGAGCGCCCCTATTAATCGGGGGGCTGGAGCCGGAGGACCGGCGGGTGTTCTTCTCCGCCTTGACCCCCAGGTTTTCGGTGCTGGCAATCTTGAGTGTAGGGGTGTTGGTCATCACGGGCTTGTACAGCGGCTGGGCCCAGGTTACGGTGTTGGCCGCGACCAACACGCCCTATGGACTGACGCTGGTTTCCAAGCTAGCTCTTATCGTGCCGCTTCTGGCGCTGGGAGCGGTCAACCTGCTGTGGATCAGGCCACGATTGGCTGTGGACGACAGTACCCGTCGATGGCTGGGAAGGCTTGTCGCTGGGGAAGTTGTCCTGGCGGTCCTAGTTTTGGCGGCGGTGGCAATGCTGGCAAGCTTGGAACCGGCCCGTCAGGTCGCTTCCCGTGAAGGAGTCGGGCAAGAGGAGAAGCTGACATTCCGAGACACAGCCGAAGGCGCCGACATCGTTCTGGAGGTGGAGCCGGGCCGAGTAGGACCCAACAGGATTCTCGTGTCGTTGGAGGATCGTCTCGGAACTCCCATCGACAACGCGTCGGACGTCAGTCTGCGCCTTACGTATTTGGACGCCGACCTGGGAGAGACCCGGGCTACAGCCGGCTCTTTGGGGGGCGGTGACTACTCAGTGGAAGATGTCCTTCTGAGCATCGCCGGGCCCTGGCAGGTGGAGGTTGTGGTCCGACGGCCCGACGCTTTCGACGCCCGCACCGCCCTCCGTTTTGAGATCGATTCAGGGGGAGCGGGCAGTAGTTCGTCGATAGCTCCCTCTCCCGAGACCGGAAAGCTCCTGTGGGGGGTTGAGTTGGCGCTGTTGGGAGCGCTGTTCCTCGGCGTCGGAATCCCGTTGGGAGGCTGGTATACCCGGTGGGGCAAGGCTGCCATGTGGCCGGGTATTGCGGCTGCCTGTGCAGGGCTTGTCCTCATGGCGACGACCCAGTTCGGCCAGCCTGAGGATGAGGCGACGCTCCGCAATCCCTTCCCGCCCAACCCGGAGTCTCTGGAAGCGGGTCTCCAGACCTATGAGGCCAACTGCCAGATTTGCCACGGGGCTGCTGGCAGAGGGAACGGCCCGGGCGCCGCTGGGTTGGACCCTCCGCCGGCAGACTTGGTCGTTCATGTTCCTCACCATACCGAGGGCGACCTGTTCCGTTTCATACATGACGGCATTCCTGGAACGTCTATGGCTCCCCTGGGAGAGCAACTCACCGACGAGGAAATCTGGCACGTAATCAACTATATTAAGACTTTCGAGTAGTTGAATGTGTTCGTCAGTAGAAAGAACCAATACGCAAGCCTTGCCGACGGTGGGCATGGCCGGACATTTCGGTCCTTGCACGGAAGGGCCGGCATGATTCTGCGTCCCAAGTTCCTGCTGCCCCTCACGGCCCTGTTAGCGGCTCTGGCGGCCAGTCCGGTCTACGCTCACGGCTTTGGGCAGCGGTACGACCTGCCCGTGCCCCTGGGCTACTTTATGGTTGGAGCCGGCGCCGCGGTCACCCTCTCCTTTGTCGTGGCGTCCATGTTTGTCAAAGGCGACGCCGGAGGTAGGGCCGTCTACTGGCGATACAACCTGTTCAGCTCCCCGTTGTTGAGACTGGCGCTGATGAACCCCTTGACGGTCTTCGCCATAAAGACGGCGTCGGTCTTCCTGCTGGGGCTGGTCATAGCCGCCGGGCTGTTCGGGTCCAACATATCCCATCTTAACTGGGCCCCCACCTTCGTCTGGATAATCTGGTGGGTGGGAATGGGGTTTGTCGTGGCCCTTCTGGGCAACGTGTGGGCCATAGCCAATCCGTGGCAGAACCTCTACGAGGGAGCCGAGTGGGTGTATTCCAAGTTTCGTCCTGGAAGTTCTCTGTCCCTGGAGAGGGAGATGCCGGAGGGGATGGGGGTATGGCCCGCAGTAGCCCTGTTCTTGTTGTTCTCCTGGATTGAAAACTCCTACGTATATTCCAGCATGCCCAACCACATCGGCGTCATGGCTATAGCCTACACAGTGATTGCCCTAGGGGGCATGCATCTATACGGCAAGCGGCAGTGGCTCCGTCACGGCGAGGCCTTTTCGGTGGTCTTCTCCCTTCTGGCAAAGTTTGCGGCCACGGAGGTTCGGGTCAACGACCCGACGGTTTGCGACGAGTGCACCGACGAATGCCGCGGCCCCGATGATGAGTGTGTGAACTGCTACGAATGTTTCGAGCTGCTGGGTCAACCCCTTATCGACGTGGCGGAAGGGGCCACCCAAGCTGTGGCTCTGGACGCCGTGCCTGTCGTAACCGACCGTGAGCTGAACATACGACCCTTCGGCGTCGGCCTGGGCCGCTGGGCGCCTTCCGCAAACGACATGCTTGTCATGGTAGTGCTGCTTCTGGCCACAGTAACCTACGACGGGTTCAGCGCCACGCCGGCCTGGTCCGACGTCCGCTTGTTCTCCCTGGAACGGTTTATTGGCATTATGGACACGGAGGTCCTTAACGGGGTTGTCATCGCCGACACGCTGGGGCTTCTGCTGTTCCCATGCGCCTTCTTTCTGCTCTATTTTCTCTTCTCCACCCTCGCTTCGAGAATGGTCGGAAGGCAGCTAGGCGCCCTGGAAATAGCCCGCGAGTTCATGTACACGCTGATACCGATAGCCCTGGCGTACAACATCGCCCACTTCCTTACGCTGCTGCTGATACAGGGGCAGGCCATAATTCCCCTTGCTTCGGACCCTTTTGGGAAGGGATGGGACCTCTTTGGGACCGCGGAATACGTGACCGACATCGGGATTGTCACTGGGAAGAGCCTGTGGTTCCTTTCCGTGGCCGTCGTAGTGGCGGGGCACGTCATGAGCGTCTACCTAGCCCATAAGGCCGCCATGCGTCTCTTCAAGGATCCAAAGCTCACCTTGAGGAGCCAAGCGCCTATGGCGGCTCTGATGGTCCTCTACACCGTGGTGAGCCTCTGGATTATCGCCCAACCCATCGTGGACTGACCCTCTGGACTCCACTTGGCGTTCCCTCGTTCCACGCCTGAACAACCCGCCTTACCACTGGTCAGACTCTCCTTGACACTCAAAATCGGCCAGACTTATAGTTACTCTACACGGCGACCCTTTCATCCTCTCCCATCGGAGGTGAGCTTTGCCCAGTGACTACGACGTGATAATCATCGGCGGAGGCGCTGCGGGTCTATCGGCGGGCATGTACGCTGCCCGGTATGGGCTGAAAACGGGAATCCTGGAACAACTTATGGGCGGCGGGCAGGTAATCAACGCCGAGAAAATCGAGAACTTCCCCGGATTCGCCAAGCCGGTCTCAGGCGCCGAGTTTTCCGCGCTGCTTCAAGAACAAGCGATGGACGCCGGCGCCGAGTTCCTGATGGGCGAGAGTACAGGGCTGGTCCTTGACGGTCAGCACCGGGTTGTGACGACCTATGACGAACCCTACAGGGCCAAGACGATAATCATTGCCACAGGCTCCTCCACTAGATCCCTGGGGATCCCGGGGGAGGAGGAAATGGTGGGATCGGGAGTCTCCCACTGTGCCACCTGTGACGGGCCGTTGTTCAAGAATGAAGTGGTGGGAGTGGTCGGGGGCGGAGACGCCGCCGCTGATGAAGCCCTAACTTTGACCGAGTACACGGACAACGTGATTCTCTTTCACCGCAGGGACGCCCTCCGTGCCCACAAAACCCTCAGGGATCGGGTGGTCCAGCACCCCGACATCGAATTGGTGTACAACACAGTCGTGGAAGAGGTTTCCGGGGAAGGCACAGTCAACGGCGTCAGAGTGCGGAACCTGGTGACCAATCTGGTGGAACAGGTGAACCTGACAGGACTTTTCGTCTACGTAGGCACGTCTCCCAACAGCAATTTCGTGCAAGGCGCTGTAAAAACGGACAACGCCGGGCATATTCCTGTCAACGTGAAGATGGAGACGGAGGTCCCGGGAATATACGCCGCAGGAGACATACGCCAGCACTCGGTAGCCCAACTGGCCGCAGCCGCCGGAGACGGCGTGACCGCGGCCGTCGAGGCCTACCGCTACATTTCGGGACAGACCTGGAGCTGACACGGCCAAGGGCGCGGCGAACATAGCGGGGTCCGTGGACTACAACCGGCCAGACTTAAGCAGGGGAGGCAAGAATGAAACCCACCGCCAGATTCAAGCAGCTTCTAAACTCAGGCGAGATGGTCGTAGCTCCGTTCATCATGAACGCCCTTCACGCAAAGATTGCCGAGTCCGTCGGCTTCAACGCAATCTACATGACGGGCTCGGGCACTTCTGCTGAGAGAGGGTATCCCGACGTCGGTCTGCTGACCCAGACCGAAATGGTCCAGAACGCGCGCTATATCGCCGACGCAGTGGACATTCCAGTAATTAGCGACGCTGACACCGGTTACGGCAATCCCCTTAACGTCTACCGGACGGTTAAAGAGTATGAGTCAGCCGGAGTGGCCGCCATCCATATCGAGGACCAGCTCTTCCCCAAGAAGTGCGGCTTCTTCGACGGTAAAGAGGTCATACCCCCGGAGGAGATGGTGGAGAAGCTGAGGGCTGCCCAGGACGCCCGTTCGGACCCCGACTTCACCATTATCGCCCGGTGCGACGCCTACGCAGTGAACGGCTGGGAAGACACCGTCCAGCGCTGCAACGCCTACGTGGAGGCCGGCGCCGACATGGTGTTCGTGGACGGGATTAAGACCGTGGACGACCTTCACATGTACGCTTCGGACTTGGGACATCTGCCCAGGATGTACAATGGGGACCTTTTGCCGAGCCATGAGGTGGCTGAGCTTGGGTACAAGCTAATGATTTGCGGCAGCACGATATGGTTGGTGTACAAGGCTGTCAAGGACGCCTTCGAGGAGTTGAAAGCCGTCGGCAAAGTGGACCCCAGCCGCTACGCCACCCGCATGGATGTAGCCAACCTGCTGGGACTGCAGGAAATATACGAGATGGAGAAGCGATACGGCGTTTCACACCTGAAGGTCGGCTAGCCTTGAAATTCATCGTCTCCGGGACAAGGGGTGGGGACATGGGCCTCACCCCTTAAGTTATGCCCCGTCAAAGGGCCATTTGATTAATCAGGATCACGGTGCGCAAGGGTTACGGCAGAGGCTAGGCTCGGTTTACTACGGTTGGTGGGCGCTAGCCGCCGGATTCGTCATCGCCACTTTTTCGGCGGGCATCTTCTCCCACAGCATAGGGGTGTTCTTCGGCCCCATCAAAGCTGACCTGGGACTAAACAACACCCAGACTTCCCTCATCTTCTCGCTGACTAGGGCGGAAGGATCGGTGACAGGCCCCCTGTTCGGCAGGATGGTAGACCGTTTCGGGGCCAGGCCGATGATACTGTTCGGAGGGCTGACCGCTTGCGCCGGCTTCATAATGCTTAGCTGGGTGCACTCGTATTGGCTCTTTGCACTTATATTCGTCGCGATAGTGGCCACCGGCAAGAGTTCCGGCATGGGTCATACCTTGCTTGCGGCGGTCAACCGGTGGTTTGTGGGCAGGAAGGCCCTGGCCTTGTCCATTCAGATAACCGGCTTCCAGCTTGGGGGCGCGGTCATCCTTCCCCTGGTCGTCATAGGAGTCGATGCGCTGGGCTGGCGGGACGTGATGCTCATCGGCGGGATTTTCATGGCGGCCATATTGGTCCCCCTCGCTATGGTGATTCGCCACTCACCGGAGAGGATGGGCATAGAGCCGGAGGGCGCAGCGGAGGTCCGGCGCAGGGCGATGGTGCAAGGCCTATCCGGGGCTTCTCAAGCCGCGGACATAGACTTCACGGTTCGGGAAGCGTTGGCCACTCGGTCCTACTGGCTTATGATGGCGTCAGCCTTTATCCGAATCAGCGTCTGGGGCGCGCTGGCGGTCCACGCTGTACAGATTTTCCAGTGGAAGGGACTGGAGGAGACCACGGCCGGGTTCATGTTCTCTCTGATGTTTGCCGTGGCCGTCCCAACCACCCTCATATCCGGGATGCTGGCGCAGCGCTTTCGTTTCCAGTCCATCATGTTTTACTCCGCCCTTGCCGCCTCGGCGGGAATCGCAGCCCTGATTTTCCTGGACGGCATGACGGCTGTTACTCTGTTCGTATTGGGCACTGCGGCCGGAGAAGGCGGCAACGCCGTCCAGTGGGCGGGGTTGGGCCAGTTCTTCGGGCGTAAGAGCTACGCTACCCTGTTCGGCATTATGTCCGCGGCCTTCAACGTGGGGATGTTTCTCACGCCCATATTCGCGGGCTGGATCAGGGACACCCACGATGAGAGTTACATGCTGGTAGTGGTCGCCTTCGCTCCGGTGTATGCTCTGGGGGCTGTGCTGTGCCTGTTTCTGAAGAGGCCGGAGCCGCCTCCAGCAAAGGCGTAGGCGGCCCGCAGCCTCTCGGCTGTTTGAGGACTTTCCTTTTCCGTTCGCCTTGAGCTTGTCGAAGGGTGGTTCGACTGGCTCACCACGAACGGGGCAAAGAAGCCAGCTTACAAGCGAAAGACACTGGGAGGCGCCCAGGTCAGTTGAAACGGTTCATGGCCGTGTCTATGCCCTCTGTGAGCAGGACCTCCACGGCGTCGGCCACGGACGCGATGACTGGCTTAATGGCTTTCTCCTCGTGCTTTTGAAACTTCCCCAGCACGTACTCCACGTAGGAAACACCGTCGCCAGGCTCCCCGATCCCGATTCGAATTCTGGGGAACTCCTTGGATCCCAACTTTTCTATAATGGACCCCACCCCGTTGTGCCCTCCGTCTCCTCCCGACCTGCGGACACGGATCGTTCCCAGAGGAAGGGCTATGTCGTCGTAGACCACCAGCAAAGCCTCAGGCGAGACGGCGAACCGGGTAGTCAGGTATTCCACGGCAGCCCCGCTGTCGTTCATGTATGTCCGGGGCTTGGCCAGCGCTATGTCTGTGTCGCATACGCGGCCCTGGCCAATGACAGCCTTGGCCCTGCGGTCCCCCAGTTTGACGCCCCATTTGCGGGCCATGTGGTCCACGCACTTGAACCCGATGTTGTGGCGGGTGTTTGAATACCTAAGGCCTGGGTTTCCCAGACCTACTAACAATCTGACAGGGTTCATGGCACGGCTAACGGCCCGTCAAGGCGCCTGAGAGCCGGCCTTTTCCAGCAGTTCCAGGAACCCGTGCTCGTACAGGATGGGGGTGTCCAGCTTTCTGGCGGCCTCCAGCTTGGAGCCGGGAGAAGCTCCGGCCACCAGGTATCCCGTCCTCCTGGTTACCGACGAGCCGGCGCTCCCTCCAAGCTCCTTGATGCGCGACTCGGCCTGGGCGCGGCTCATGGAGTCCAGGGTTCCCGTCACCACGAAAGCGACTCCGGCCAGCGGGAGTGGCCCCCCCGCCGATGCCGGAGTCTCCTGTTCCAGCTTGACTTCTGCTAGTTTCAGCTTTTCGATGACCCTCAGGTTGGAGGGGTCTCGGAAGTAGTCGACTATGGAGTCGGCGATGACCTTTCCGATGCCGTCAATGGCGGTCAGGTCTTCGTCGGTCGCCTGCGCCAACTGGTCGAGACTTGAGTAGTTCCTGGTAAGCAACTCCGCCGTCTCCGAACCCACGTGAAGAATCCCCAACGCATAGATGGTCCTGGCAAGGGAGCGGTCCTTGCTCGTCTCGACGTTCCGCACTATCTTGCCTGCCAGGATTTCTCCCATACGGTCCAGCTTGATTAGCTGTTCAACCTGTAAGTCGTAGAGGTCGGCTATGTCGCTGAGAAGCCCTTGGTCGATGAGAATGCGGCACCACTTCTCCCCGAGGCCGTCGATGTCCATGGCTCCCTTGGAAACGAAATGCTTCAACAGCTCGAAGAACTGGGCCGGGCAGGCGGAGTTGGGGCATCTGTGCATGGCTTCGGTATCAGGCTTGACCACCTGGGAGCCGCACACGGGGCACTCTTCCGGCATGGAGAAGACCTGCTCCTCGCCTGTGCGCCTCTCCACGAGAGGCCCCACGATTTGGGGAATCACTTCTCCCGCCCGCTCGACTATGACCCAATCGCCCTTGCGGATGTCCTTCCTGCGGATGTCTTCTTCGTTGTGCAGGTTCGCCAGCTTGACCACGGCGCCGGATACGTTCACCGGCTCCAGCATCGCAAAGGGGTTGAGGCTGCCCGTTCTGCCCACGTTTATTCCGATGTCAAGCAACCTGGTGACCGCCTGCTCTGCGGGGAACTTGTAGGCTATGGCCCAGCGGGGTTCGCGTCCCACGAACCCCAGAGCCTCTTGCTGTGCCAACGAGTTAATCTTCACCACAATTCCGTCGGCCTGGTAGGGGAGGTCGTGCCGTCTTTCCAGCCAGCCTGCGTAGAGGTCTTCCACCTCCTCCAGGTTGCTGCACAGGCGGTTTTCGGGATTTATCCGAAAACCCATCTCCCGAAGGCTGGACAGAGCCTCCCAGTGAGTGTCGGGCATGGTCCCATTCTCGTGATAGCCCAGGGAGTACACGTAGATGTCCAGGGTACGGGTGGCGGTAATGCGGGAGTCAAGCTGTCTCAGAGAGCCAGCCGCCGTGTTCCTAGGATTGGCGTACGTCGGTTCGCCTCGTTCCATGCGGTCGCGGTTCAACGTTTCGAAGTCGGCCTTGGGGAAGTAGACCTCTCCGCGTGCTTCCAGCGCCGCCGGCGGGCTTCCTTGCAGTCTTAGGGGAATGCTCTTTACGGTCCGAAGGTTTTCGGTGACGTCTTCGCCTCGATAGCCGTCACCCCTGGTCGCGCCTGTCTCGAGGACTCCGTTACGGTAGGCGAGGGAAACGGCAAGGCCGTCGATCTTAAGCTCACACACCATCTGAATCGGGGCCCCTTCTAGCAGGTTCATAACTCTGCGATGCCAGGCAGCGAGCTCCTGGAAGTTGAAGGCGTTCGCCAGACTCAGCATGGGCAGGGTGTGCTCCACCTGGTTGAACCCTTCCAGCGGCGGCGCTCCAACCCTCCGGGTTGGGGAGTCGGCGGCTGCCAAGTCGGGGTGAGCAGTCTCCAACTCCTGAAGTTCCCCCATGAGGGTGTCGTACTGGCCGTCGGCGATTACGGGGTCGTCCAGAGCGTAATAGCGGTAGGCGTGGAAGTTGATTTCCTTCCTTAGCTCTTCAAGCCGCTGGACCGTTTTGGCGTCTGCGCTGCTCATGTCGTGTGGTCTATACAAACTCGCGCCTGGGGAGGGATATATCCATTTCCCGGCTTAGTTCGGCGCCCACCAAAAAGTATACCAGCAACCCAGCTTGTGATAGACCCCTCAAGGCCGTACAATGATGGACATCCGGCGGATTTAGTGCATCAAGGGGCTGCAAATGCGAGTGGTTGACGCCATTGCGGAAATCCTGAAGCTGGAGCAGGTTGAATGGCTGCCCAGCTATCCCACCACCACGATGATAGAGGCGGCGGCTGCGTCGGGGATTCGCCCCGTCGTGTGCCGCCAGGAGCGTGTCGGTCTGGGGATAGCTGATGGGTATGCCCGTGTGAAGAACGGTTCACCGGTCGGAGCGTTCGCCATGCAGTACGGGCCCGGCGCCGAGAACGCATTCGCAGGTGTGGCTACTGCCTTCTCCGACTCGGTCCCTGTGTTGCTGCTGCCCCTTGGCCACCCCAGAAACAGGCAGGGGGTGTTCCCTTACTTCTCGTCCATGAAGGCATACGACACTGTGACGAAATATTCGGAGTCCATCAGTGTGGCCAACAGCGTGGCCGACGTGATGAGGCGCGCTTTTTCGGCCCTGAAGATGGGGCGGAAGGGGCCGGTCCTGGTGGAAATTCCCGCCGACGTGGCCGGAGAAGAGGTGGACGAGTCCCTCGTCCAGGCTTATCGGCCCGGAAAGGCCCCCCTGGCTGCTCCTGATTCAAGGGACGTGGACCAGGCCGCCGAAGTATTGCTGGCGGCCCAGACGCCGGTCATAGTCGCCGGACAGGGCGTATTGTACGCTGGCGCCACAGAGGACCTGGTGGCCTTGGCCGAAGCGCTGCAGGCTCCGGTTATGACGACCCTGGAAGGAAAGAGCGCTTTTCCTGAGGACCACCCTCTTTCCCTGGGGACGGGCGCGGGCTCCGTTGCAGGCCCGGTTGTTCACTTCATGACCAAGGCCGACGTAGTATTGGGCATAGGGACCAGCTTTACCCGCCACGGCATGAACATGACCATCCCGGCGGCAGGCAAGGTGATGATTCAGGCCACCAACGACCCTCGGGACATCCACAAAGACTACTTCATAGACCACCCGATAATCGGGGACGCCAAACTGGTGGCCCAGAGCCTCCTGGAAGCCGTCAAGGACCGTCTGGGAGGAAAGACCAGGGACGGGTCGGTCGCCGCCGAAATCGAGCAGGCCAGGGCTGATTGGCTCAGCCAGTGGATGCCCAAGCTGACCTCCGATGAGGTCCCCATAACTCCCTACAGAGTCATCTGGGAACTGATGCAGAACCTGGACCCGGCCTCTGCCATAGTGACCCATGATTCAGGCAGCCCAAGGGACCAGATGGTCCCCTTCTACAGGGCAACGGCGCCCAGGAGCTATCTCGGGTGGGGCAAGTCCCACGGCCTTGGCACTGGGCTGGGCTTGACGATAGGAGCCAAGATGGCCGCCCCTGACAAGATGGCCATCAACTGGATGGGCGACGCGGCCTTTGGGATGGTGGGGCTGGACTTCGAGACCGCCGTCAGATGCGGTCTGCCCATAACGACCATAGTCTCCAACAACTCATCCATGGCCATCGAGATCAACCAGATGGCTGTGTCCCACGAGTTGTACGGCACCCGCAACGTGGGAGGCGCATACGCGGACATGGGCCGAGCTATGGGAGGCTACGCCGAACGAGTCACCGACCCCGCCGAAGTGGGCCCGGCCATACTCAGGGCTCGTGAGGCCAACCTGGAAGGCAAAGCCGCCCTCTTGGAGATAATCACGTCGGAGGAGACCGCCTTCTCCCATCGTCGACCCTTCGGATAAGTCCATCTAAAGGCGATTGCGCGGAAGAAGACATGGACTACAACCCGGCAAGATACCAGTTCGGCGCCCTGTCCAGCATCCTGGCGGAGGCTTTTGGAGAGCCGGGCAAGCGGACCTTCCGCCTGAAGATGGAGTCGGGCGTCTCGCCAAATGTTGCGTCGGCGTCAGTGTGGCTTGAGAAGCAGCAACTCCAACAGCTGGCGACTTATATTCAGGAAATTGAGACAGCCCATAGCAGCTCCGGAGGTTCCAACCCACCCCCGGAGCCGCCCTGGTCCGAGGGATCCGCCTCCGTCGAGTTCAAGGTGGGAAGACTTGCCCTCGGCCACGACCGGGAAAGCAACTGCTTCCTGCTGGTGGCATACGACGTGGAGGATGATGCCTCGGAGACGGCCACTCTGAGCTTCTGGATGACCATGGACCAGGGCCGTGAGCTGTCGAAAGAAGCCCTCGAGGTCTGCGCGGCGGGTAGGCCCGAATGTTTCCTGTGCGGTCAACCCATCGACCCCGAAGGGCATATGTGCCCACGGGCCAATGGACACGCCCCAATTCCGGGGTAGGTCCTGGCCCCGGGCCATCGCCTCGAAGCTCCCATAGCCATGAACAACGATCCCATGAGCGCCGACGAGGAGACCTATCGCCTCCTCCTAAACGGCGAGGTGTCAGACCCCCAGCTCACTCCCCTCGGCTCCAACTATACGTTCCTGGTGAACGTCTCGGACGGCGACAAGGCGTGCAAGGCCATATACAAGCCCAAGGACGGGGAGGCTCCTCTGTGGGACTTTCCCAGCGGCACCCTCTATAAGAGGGAATACGCCGCATATCTGCTGAGCAGAATCCTTGGTTGGGACTTCGTTCCAATAACCCTGCTTAGGGACGGACCCTACGGAGTCGGTTCCCTTCAACTTTGCATCGAGCATCATCCCAGGGCCAACTACTACTACATACGTGAGAAGTCGCCGGAAGACCTGCGGATGATTGCTCTGTACGACTTGGTGACCAACAACGCGGACCGCAAGGCTTCCCATTGCATCGTGGACTCTACAGGGAAGGTGTGGGGAATTGACCACGGCCTCACGTTTCACTGGCAGCCAAAGCTGCGCACGGTCATATGGGACTTCGGATGGCAGCCCATGCCTGAGGGCCTTCTGGGTGACCTGAAGGAATTCCTGCGTGCGCTGGAAGGCCGCACGGGGCGCATACCCGAACTGGAAGAGCTGGTCTTCCGGGAGGAGATGGAGGCTCTTGGAGCCAGGGTGCGTCAACTCCTGGAAATAGGCGTGTACCCCGGCTTGGGCCCCCGGCCCTACCCTTTCTAGCTAGGCCAGTGCGTCTATTCGATGGGGCCGGAATTCACTGTCAGAACAGGATTAGTAGGATAATGGGATTTCCATGATGGAGATACGTAAGGGTCGTTTCCTCTCCAGCAGCGTTCTTCCCGTAGTTCGTGTTGAGCTCGTCGAAGCATCGTCCTGAGCTGAACCGAGTGGAGTGGAAGCCCCCCCAACACCGGTGACTACGGCGTCGGCCATAGCTGTTGCCTAAACCTCAGCCCGGCTGTAAACTTCTGCCCCGTACCTCCCGAATAGTTGAAAACCTAGTCGAGGAAACGTCTGGAGACCTCTTCCACAGAAGCCGGCGTCCAATTCCCCTCGGAGCCTATGGGCTTCTTCATCCGGCTTTTGGCCCTGGCCACGGACCTGCTGATTCTCTTTGCGTTCGATTCGCTGCTTGTCTATCTCTTTGGCCGTGATGTGGCCGTTGGCATTGCGTGGGTAGCCCACGCTGCCTATTTCACCCTCTTTACAGGCCTGAGAGGCCAGACCCCGGGCAAGATGGTCTTCAGGATCACGGTGGTTACTACGGACGGCGGCGACATAGGAATGGCCCGGGCGGCCATCAGGGAAGTTATTGGCAAAGTAGTCGCTTTCCCGCTGGTCCCGTTGCTGCTGGGCCACTTCTTCTGCGTATTCGACGAGAAGAAGCAGAGCTGGTTTGACAAGATGGTCGGGACCTATGTGAGAAAGCGGACCTGACGCCTCGGGCAGTGCGGGAACAACTCCCAGAAGTTTGGCTGAAGGTGTGGAGGCTGTTAGGCCGACGGGTCAGGCGGCTCCGGGTCGACAGGAGGCGGGGATTCAGGCGGAGGTTGGGGCTCGGGCATCCCGTACCTGGCTCTAAACCTGCTCAACGCATCTTGAAGCAGCCCACCGAACTGCTCCGGGTCACGGGGTTGGATGAAGTGGCGGCGGCCCCTGTCTGTGACAATCATCAACCTCATGCCGAAGGGCAGATTGATTGCCTCGAATCCTGCGACTTCATGAAAACCCAGGTCCCTGGTGCGTGGACGTCCGTAGACGATTTGCACCCTGTCCTCGAAGATTACATATTGGGTGGGCGTCGTAAACCATGCGAACGCCCCGAAGGCAATGCCCATAATGATAAGGATTGGCTCGAAGCCGCTGAGCACCCCAACCACCACGACGCCAATGGACAGAATAAGGGTAAAATTGAAGGACGCTTTGTGCCGGTCGGTGTGTATGGGCGGTGACTGGTACATGGCAACATTGTAGCACGGCGGCGAGAGATTTGCAGTTGGTTTGGGCCTGCCCTTCTCTTCTTTCGCACTGGGGCCTGGGCGTCCGCCGGTCGCCCCTTCAGCAGGCTCAGCAAGATGCTTCGACGAGTTCACCACAAGCCGGGGAGCCACAATCATGAAATCCCATAGTCCCACGAATCGCAGTCCAACGGTGGCTCCCAGGTTTGGCGGCGCTGTCCATGTAGCGGTATAATCCTGCGGCCCCAACCATATCAACGCCCCAAACCGATGAACGGACCGAGACGCCAAAAGCAAACCAGGCTCACGGTGTTCGACAACGAACCCGAGGCCCAACTGGCCGCCACCCGCCTGCGGGAAGAGGACATCGCCTGTGCCGTGCGGTCGTTGGGCGCAGGGCCGGGGCTGGGGGTCGGCGTCTTCAACGTGCCCCACGCTCTCTACGTCTATGAGGAGGACGTGGTGCGCGCCTGCGACGTGTTGGACCTGCCTCCCGCTGAGGTCCTCGAACGTCAGCAGAGCGCCAGCAGGCCGATTTCGACGACACTAGTCATACTCTTGATTATCACCGCCGGGGCGTTGCTGTTCGGACTAGTCGAGCTTCTGGTCAGCCGCATCCTGAATTAAGGTTAGTCCGCCGGACGCACCTCGATCTCTACGTCCAGCCCCGGGTGTCCGCCGAATATCAACCACGGGCTGAAAGACTCCACGAAAGCCTTTGCGTCGTCCATGCTGGCGAAGCCCTTCTGAGCGCGGCCCGGGTCATAGGTGTTGGTCTTGGCCAGCGCATCGAAACCCCGCGGGGTTTCCCTCACTGCGCCCACCTCCATCTCGCTCCCGTCCTCCGCAGCCAGCACCAGCTGTTGACCTTTCCTACGTTCCTTCCAGTACAGTTGCATCTGTCCGGCCTCCTATATGTTGGCGTCTTGTCGTCTCATGGGCGGGCTGCTGTTATAGGCGGCTCATCCGCTCCATATACAGGCGGGGATAGTCGGTCACCACGGCGTCGACGCCCCACTGCGTCGGCACTTCTATGTTCTCCTCAGTCTCCAGGTCCCAAACGGCTACGGCCCGGCCGCCTGCCTGATAGCGCCGCACGGCCGGGCCGTCGATGGAGGCCTGGGCGGGCGCGTACCAGTGTGGGTCAGTGAGGGGACTCATCCACCTTCGGCGCAATGGCAGGGGTTGTCTGGCCGAGTAGATGCAGCCCCGCACTATCCGAGAGTCCAGCATCCTCAGGCAGAGCAAGACTATGGGATTGAAGCTGGCTACCAGGGTGCTCTCCCAGCGGCGATAAGTCCCGACCAGCTCCGCCACACGCCTCGTCAGTGGCCACATGGAAGGCCCCCAAGCCTTTATCTCCACATATATCAGAAAGTCGTCCGGCAGTTCCCTGAACACGTCGTCCAGAGAAGGCGGCCTTTCTCCGGCGTATTCAGAGCTGAACCAGGCGCCAGTATCCAGTTCTCGCAGTTGGTCCATAGTGTGGGCGCCCACAAACCCGGAGCCGTCGGTGGTTCGCTCCAAGCGGCGGTCGTGGATTACGACGGCCTCTTTGTCGCGACTCAACCTCACGTCCAACTCAACACCGTCGCATCCAATGTCCAGGGCTTGCCTGAATGCGGCCAGGGTGTTCTCCGGAGCGGTCCCCGCCCCTCCGCGGTGGGCTATAACCAGGGGGCATTCCAGGGCGCCGGGTGCGATTCTCCATCCGCTTGCAGGCATCGGGTTCAAGTATCCCATGCGTGTGTGGAGACGGCAATGCCGTCCAACCCATTTAAGTTTGTCCCAGGATAGGCTAACATTAGCGCCGAAGACTTATGGCAGCCAACGACGCAGTTATCGTAGGCGGAGGAATAGCCGGAGTCTCCGCCGCTTACTACCTGGCCCGCAAGGGAGTTAAGGTCACCGTAATCGAAGCCGATGCGGTGGCCGCTTGCGCGTCCGGTTACGCTGCTGGAATCCTCAATCCCCTTAACGGCCACGGCATCCCAACTTCCTTGGAACCCCTGGCCGTGGAGGGACTACGCCGAACCGTGGCTCTGGCGAAAGAGCTTGAGGCGGAGACCGGCGTAGAGAACCATTTGAGTCCCACGACCTGCATGTGGGTTGCGATGCACGAGACGGAGGCCTCGGAATTCGAGTGGTTGTATGAACTGGCGGGACGTCTCGACGGTTTCGATCCCGTCTGGCTGGACGCGTCCGAAGTCCGTTCGTTGGAGCCTGAGCTGTCTCAGAACATCGTCAAAGCTCTCCACGTGGACGGCGGTTGGCTGATCGACTCTTACCAATACACCCTGGGCATAGCCGCAGCCGCCGAGAAGCTGGGAGTGGAAATCAGGCAAGGCCGCGTGACAGGAATCCAAGCGGCCGCCGGGCTAATCCAATCAGTCCTGCTTGAAGAGGACCGGTTGGAGTGCGGCTCTGTCATCTTTGCAATGGGGCCGTGGATGAACGCAGCCGCCGAGTGGCTGGGCGTCGAAATTCCAGTGACTCCCGTGAAGGGCCAGATACTGAGGCTGGAGGCCGCGAAAGGTCCTGTCCGCACGGTATACGGCTCAGGAGGCGACTACATATCCGCCAAGTGGGACGGGCTGGTGTGGATTGGCACCACGGAGGAAGAAGTGGGATTCTTCGACGAGCCGACTGCGGAGGCCCGAGAGGGTATCTTCGAGGGTGCCTTGAAGATGATGCCCAGCCTAGCGTCAGCGACGGTGCGTCTTCAGACTGCCTGCTTCAGGCCGGTGTCGGGAGACGGCCTTCCCATCGTCGGACAAGCCCCAGGGTGGGACAACGTGGTCTTGGCCACCGGCGCCGGGCGCAAGGGGATACTGTTGGGGGCCTCTATGGGCGCCGCGGCCGCCGACCTGGTCTCTGACGGCGCTACGTCGCTCCCCGTCGCTCCGTTCGACCCTGCCCGATTTACCGGACGCTGACGCGCTCTGACAGGTGGTGCAGGCGCTTGGCCGGACTATCAAACGACTGTTCGTGGATGGGGCTGGGCGACCGCCGGTCGCCCCTACAAGAGCCGGTCGCCCCTACAAGAGCCGGTCGCCCCTACAAGAGCCGGTCGCCCCTACAAGAGCCGGTCGCCCCTACAAGAGCCGGTCGCCCCTACAAGAGCCGGTCGCCCCTACAAGAGCCGGTCGCCCCTACAAGAGCCGGTCGCCCCTACAAGAGCCGGTCGCCCCTACAAGAGCCGGTCGCCCCTACAAGAGCCGGTCGCCCCTACAAGAGAATGAGGCCTGGGATCGTCATGTACCAGTCGCGGCGCTGAGGTACTCCACGCTGTCGCGGAAGTTGTCGAAGACCTCTTCTTGAGGCGGTATCTCCAGGACGGCCAGCCCTTTGTATCCCTTCGCCTCCAACGTCTTAAGAAGCTTGGAGTAGTCCAGGTCCCCTTCGCCCACCGACGGGTAGGCTTCTCCGCCGCGGGTCTGCTTGAAATGCATCATGAAAATATAGTCGTCGGGCGCCTCGTCCAGTTCCGCTACCGGGTCACTGTCGGGGTCGGTCCTAAGGCTGTTGATTGGGTCCAGGCATAGACCGAAATAGGCCGCTTCTTCCGGGCTAAGGGAGTTTCGGACCTCCTGGACCAGTAAGACCATCGAGCGGATGGGCTGGGGGCCGTTTTCCAGGAACAGCTGAACATCCTGGCTCGCGGCTTCGCGGACCAGCGCGGCGACTCCAAGGGCTGTCTCGGGTATGTCCTCCGGCCGCTCCCAGAATCCCTCGGAGCGGGTTGTATCCACCAGGCGCAGACGGGGTGTAACGGGGTTGACCCGCTTGGCCGTCTCCAGGCAGGCTTGGAATACCGTCTCTTTAGGGTCCTGTTCCCGGCTTAGGCAGGGATAACCCGCGGCCAGGTTGAAGGACATCGTAGGGAAAGTGCGCGACAGCCGCTCCAGCCCGGCTACGTCAGGGCGCCAGTCGTCTCCGCTGCCCTGCTCATACTGGCCTAGAAACGTTTGCCGAAGCTCAATGTGGGACGCCCCGCGGTTCCGTACCCGCTCGACCATCCGGGCCATGTCGGTGTGGGGAATGTGCTCTTTCCATGAGTTGGTGATGGCTCCTATGATCACCGTGGACCCCCTTCAGGAATTTCTTGCCCTAGTTTCCATCATAAGCCTTTTCCCGCCCGCCGTCAGCCCGTCCCCACCCCCGGTTCTCAACACCCGGCCAGCCATGACCGCATCGAACGGCGCCCTGTCGTCTGATAGTAACTATTTGAGCACGTAATTTTTTGGAACCTCTGAACGTAACTGTTCAGACTCGGTGGTCTCCGGTAGAAGTTGGAAGGGAACCCCCATCTCAATCTTCTCCCGCCGGCGAGAGAAGAAGAGGCAAGAGACTCCTCTACGCTCCAGGCCAATTGCCCGCATGTCTCGCAAAGTCTGAACAGTTACCGCTGTCTGCACCCGTATACGCCTTGGGGCAAGTCTGTTACAATAGCGGTTGCGCGCCCATTGACGCGCCAAGGTTTCGCACAGCAACGGACCATCAGACCCCCGCACTCTCGTCTTTTCGCCCCGCGCTGAATCATCTGTGTCACCTCTGTATGCCAAGGAGTCTGTTTCCGTATGCCTGTCGAATCTCTGCCCAGTCGCCCAATTCTGTCTCCTCGCACCCAGCGCCGCCAAGCCATTTGTGCTGATTGCGGCGCGTCTACGACCGTCCCCTTCCGGCCAAGCCCGGACAGACCAACGTACTGCCGCCCATGCTTCAATGCCCGTCGTAATGGCCTTTCCTCCACCGTCAAAACACCGGTGGGCGAGTCCTTTGCTGAAAATGGACCCCTGGTAGATCCCGTGTTCGCCTCAGTGTTTTCTGGAATGCCTTTGAAGGCCGCCACTAGGGCGGCGATTTCCCGGATGAACATATCGGAAGCAACACCGATTCAAGAGCAGGCCATCCCTAATCTCCTGGCGGGACGGGACCTGATAGCACAGGCGCCCACAGGGTCCGGAAAGACGCTGGCGTTTGCAGCGCCCCTGATCGAGCAGTGCGACTCGTCGCTTCGTCAAATCCAGGCGCTTGTGTTGACGCCCACCCGCGAGTTGGCCATTCAGGTGGCCGGGGTCATAGAGGCCCTGGCTTCATCCCAGCGGTTGCGTGTGACGTTACTCTACGGCGGCAGGTCGTTGAGGCCGGAATATCAAGCGTTGAAGACCGGGGCCCAAATCATCGTTGGTACACCTGGCCGCACCCTGGACCATCTACGACAGGGCACTCTAGACCTGCGATCAGTGCGGTTCCTAGTGTTGGATGAAGCAGACGAAATGTTGGACCAGGGTTTTGCCCACGACGTCGACGCTATCCTTAGTCGAACGCCCCCCGGACGGCAAACGGCGCTCTTCTCCGCAACCATGCCTGACTGGGTGGAGAAGACCGCTAAAAAGCACCTACGCCACCCTGTAACTGTGGCATTGAACCCGAACCTGCGGGAGTCGCAAGCTGTGGAACACGTGGTCTACACCATCCAGAAGAGCGACAAGATGGAAGCTCTTCAAACGTTGTTGGACCAGCGGAATGGCGCTCCGGTCATCGTTTTTGGTAAGACCAAGCACGGCGTCAAGAAGCTGGCAAGACAACTCGATTCGTTGGGGTACCCGGTTGGGGGGCTCCAAGGCAACCTCAGTCAAAACGCACGTGAACGTGTGTTGATGGACTTCCGTTCCGGCGTCGCGTCGATATTGATAGCAACGAATGTCGCCGCCAGAGGCTTGGATATTGAGGGTATTGGTCAGGTAATTAACTTTGACCTGCCCGACTCAGAACTGCTGTTCACGCACCGTGTCGGACGGACTGGCCGCATGGGCCGCTCCGGTGAGGCGGTAACGTTCATCACGCTGGAGGAAGAGGGGAAATGGCGTGAGATCGAGCGAGGCTTAGGCCGCCGGTTCACTCGCAAGCCATGGACCGCCGCTAGTAAGGCATTGCAGCCGCGCGCGAGAGTTTCGTAGCGGGCCGCTCTCCGGCAGGCCTTTGATGCTGAGTCATAGGCCTACGAGTATCAGGAACATCCGATCCAGGCAACTCGGAAGGACTTTGACCGGTCAGCCCGCCTAGTCCTGCCCCTTCTCAGAGCACCGGTGAAATCTTAGGCAAGCACGTAACTGCGGCCATCTTTTGTGTTGCACTCCTTGTGGTGGCCGCGCCGCCACAAATGAGGCTGGTTGACCGGGAGTAGAGGGTACGTCGTATTCCCTGAAGAGGATCCCACACGGCCTAGCAATGTGGGCAGTTATGGCGAGGGTTGGATTGCTGCAAAAGAAGGCGGTCGTCCGGGCGAACCGCACCTAGAGCGAGTGCAACGCGGCGAGCCTTGAAATAGCCACCGGCCACAGTCGCCACGACAAGGCTGACGAGACGCGAGAGATGCTATACGTCTGGGCTGGGTTCACGGGTACATAGCCCGGTAAGGTCAGGTCCCGGAATCGGACGACATATCCCTCGTTGGCGTCCCCTCTCGGTAGGCCCTCGACACAGGGCTGGAGCTAGAGGAGGAGCCCCTCTGCCAGGCCCTAGAACAAAGCCTCAGGGGAGGACCTAGCTACATCTGTGATGGTCTCCCCTGTCTGTTTATGTGTCCAGGCTTTTTTTGTTGCTCGAAGCACCATGGACAGCATTTCTTTTATCTGTCTCCCTTAGGGCTTGCTCCAAGTCTGATATGAGATCAGCCGCGTTCTCCAGTCCCACCGAAACACGCAGCAAGTCGTCGGGAGTACGGCTTTCTGGTCCTTCGATGGAAGCCCTGTGCTCGATGAGACTTTCGTAGCTGCCCAAGCTCGTGGCCCTGGTAAAGAGCGAAGTCCTGGCTGCCACCCCGAACGCTTCTTCGCTTCCTCCTCGTACGCGAAAGGAGAGCATGCCGCCGAACAAGGCCATCTGTCGGCGGGCGATACCGTGTCCAGGGTGACCTTCAAGCCCTGGGTAGAACACTTCAGAGACACTGGGATGCTCGTCAAGGAATTCGGCTACCTTGGCGGCGTTCTCCGAATGGGCCCGCATCCTGAGGGGCAGGGTTCGTACGCCGCGGAGCACCAACCAGCAGTCGAAGGGAGACGGGACTGCTCCACCGTCTTGCTGTATCCCACGGATTTCTCTGAATAGGTCGTCATCACGGGCGGAGACGACCATCCCTCCGGTCACGTCTCCGTGGCCACCCAGGTACTTGGTAGTGGAATGGACGACCAGGTCGGCGCCAAAATCGAAGCACCGCTGGAGCACGGGGCTGGCCCAAGTGTTATCGCAAACGCACTTGACTCCGCGTTGGTGGGCCGCGTCCGCCACCATTGCGATATCGGTGATCTTCAGCATGGGATTGGACGGGGTTTCAACAAGTACGAGTTTGGTGGAGGGCTTCATCGCCGACTGGACTTCATCGATGTCCGTCATGTCAACAAAAGACGTGCTCAGATTCCACCGGGCCAACCTCTCACGCAACAGACGTGCCGTGCCATGATAGACGTCCTGCGGCGCGATGACATGGTCGCCAGCAGACAAGGCCTGGAACACGCTCATGATTGCTGCCATACCTGAAGAAAACGCGGCTGCGGCGGCCCCTCCCTCAAGGCTTCGGACACACTCCTCGAGGAGGCTACGAGTAGGGTTATCTGATCGCCCATAGACGAACCCTTGGGGGTAGGTGCCATCAGAAGCGCGCTTAAAGGTAGTGGACATCTGGATCGGCGGAGTGATCGCACCAGTAGCTGGATCGAAGGAGTGCCCGCTGTGAACTGCGATGGTCTCTATGTTCATAGGTCCTCCAAGCAACAAGGGTGACCATTGCAATTCTAACCGATGGTGACCGATATTTCCCGGATGGAATTCAGTGCTTTCATAAACGCATCATTCTGGGATAGCGCGGGTAATACGACCACCCCTTGATGTTGTCAGTCGCTATCTCAAAAGCTCAATTTCACCTGGGAGTGCCATTCAACTACTCCGAACCACTCACGAAATGGTGCTAAACCGGCTCTTTCAGACTAAACTTCACCCAAAAGGTTACGCCACTTATCTTGGTCTGCCTAGATATGATCATGATCGGCCGGACCGACATGGCCTGCTAGCCAAGTACCAGACGGAGCCTGCCAATCCGCTCCAGCATTTCATCGAACATGCCCCTGCTCACCATCACCTCAGCAAGCTGGAACACAAGCCTCCTCGCATGACGCACCAAACGCCCACCTATCTTGATGAGCCTCGTCTGAATACTGGTCAGCGACCAGTGTTTTATTCCTTCTGGCAGAGCCAACCTACGTATGAAGTTACCCAATGCGAAATAGCGACCATTTACTGAGAAACCAACATTCGGCTCCCCAGCGTCTCGTATATAGGGCCGTCGGGGGTGAGGGTGCTTTGGATCAAGTGGACGCGGTCCACGGTCCACTCAGGGGACTCCTTCAGCTTGAAGCTTTCCAGAACCTTCCCTATATCCTGCTGGCCGGCCGGCAGCACTCCGTTCCTGACTCTGCCGAGGGTTAGATGAGGGTTGAAGCGGCGGGTCTCGATGTCCAGGCCGAGGACGGAGTGCATCTCCTCGTCGATGGCGGTCTGGAGAATTTTCATCCGGTCCATGTCTCCTGAAAGCCCCACCCAGAGCACCTTGGGGCCGCGGGTGCTGGGAAAGGCGCCCGTACGGGAAAGGCGGATGGTGAAGGGACCCGAGCCGACGCAAGCCCGGTCAAGGCCCTCCTTGACGCTTTCAACAGACTCAGGCTCGATTTCTCCCAGGAACTTCAGCGTGGCGTGGATTCCCTTTGGGTCAACCCACCTTACGCCGGTAACCCGTTGGCGTTTGAGGTCCTGTATGACCGAGCCGAGGGCCCTCCTGGCGGCTGTTGGGACACCCACAGCAATAAATGCGCGCACCATCAGGCCCGCTCCTCCAGTCCCAGGAGGACGCGGGCGTTTCCTCCTAGAATCCCGGCTTTGTCGGCGGCGGGAAGCCCCGAAGCGAGCGCCTGGTCCATTGTTCGCGAGGGCTTGAGCAACGGAAAATCCGTGCCGAACAGGATGCGCCCGGCGCCGCAGATTTCGGCGACCCTTTGGAATACATCTGAGCTATACAGGAAAGGCGAGGCGGCGGTGTCGTAGTATACGTTCCTCAACTCCTCCCGTACCTCCGGCATCAGAGTATAGAAGGGAAGCCCTCCCCCCCAATGGGCGAAGACGAGGGTGTTTCGAGGGAAGTTCTTCGCCAAGGCATAGAGTTTTTGGGGAGTGGCGCTCCCCTTGCCAGGGTACAGGTGGCCCACAGGCTCGGAGGCGTGGCTGAGCACAATCAGCCCCCGCTGGAGGGCCATGTCCATAATGGGCGCCATAGTCTCATAGTCGGCTATATCGAACCCCTGGGTGTCGGGATGCAGCTCTCCTACTCCCCGTAGACCCGCATTTGCACAACGGTCCAACTCCTCCAGCGCTGCCTCTCCCCACGCAGGACTCACCGAGGCCAGGCCGGTCAGCCGCCCCGGATGTTTCAAGACGGACTCTATCAAGCAGTCGTTGGCCTCCCGAGCAACCCATCGGTCCGACCAGCCCACTCCCATTATTACCGCATGCTCGATTTCCGCGTCGTCCATGGCGTTGATAAGCTCATGGGCTGAGGCCATCCTGGCTGCGGGGTTGCCGTAAAGCTCCGCAAAGGTGGCGTCCCGCTTTGCCAACTCCTCCCGCCGCTGCGAAAAGGAGGGAAGAAAGACGTGGGTGTGGAAATCTATGACCATCTAATCCGATTATATTCGGAGCGCTGTCCGGATGCTAGACAGCCCCCAAGGCCGTTGCTATAATCGGGCCTGCCGCAACAGGACGAGAGGGGGCCTGTGTGAACTCGCCTACGGGACGCGAATCTACAGAGACCTCGGAAAACGTTGCCGAGGTCTTTTCTTCTGCCAGATTGGGCGCCGGACAGCGCACCGCCGGAATCGACGAACTGAAGTCCGTGGTCAAAGAGCTTCGCCGGGACATCATCGACATTATATTCGAGGCGGGAAGTGGCCATCCCGGAGGGTCTCTGTCCGAGATAGAGATACTTTCCACCCTTTACTTCAAAGTGATGCACTACGACCCCCAGAACCCGTCGTGGAAGGACAGGGACCGTTTCATACTCAGCAAAGGCCACGCCTGCCCAGGTTTCTACGCGGTGTTGAGCCGGGCCGGGTTTTTCCCCCGCGAGGAGCTTTGGACCTTCCGTAAGATCAACAGCCGCATACAGGGCCATGCTTCCATTGTGACGCCGGGGGTGGAGATGAGCTCCGGCTCCCTGGGCATGGGGCTATCCTTCGCCGTAGGAGCCGCCCTTGCGGGCCGGATGGACAAGGCCGACTATAGGGTCTACGCCCTCCTTGGAGACGGGGAGTGCGACGAGGGCCAAGTGTGGGAAGCCGCTATGGCCGCCGCCCACTACAAGTTGGACAACCTGACTGCCATCGTTGACAGAAACCGGATTCAAAATGACCGCTTCACCGACCAAGTCATGGAGCTTGAGCCCCTGCCGGACAAGTGGAGGGCCTTCGGGTGGAACACCCTGGAGGCGGACGGCCACGACATCTCACGGCTATTGGATGCCATAGACGAGGCCAAGGCGACTACGGGCAGGCCCACCATGATCATCGCCCACACAGTGAAGGGGAAGGGTGTGAGCTTCATGGAGAACAACCCCGACTTCCACGGCAAGGCGCCCAACAAGGACGAGTACGCCCTGGCCATGGAAGAGTTGGCCTAGAGGAGGCGTCGGGATGGCGACAACTGCCCCATCAGCCTCCACCAGAGAAGCCTATGGCCGGACTCTCCTGGACTTGGGGGCCGCCGACGAGAACATCGTCGTCCTCGGAGGCGACCTGAACGTGTCCACCTTTGTGCACCTGTTCAGAGACGCCTACCCCGAAAGGTTCTTCGACTTCGGGCCAGCCGAGCAGAACATAATGAGTGTAGCGGCGGGGCTGGCTTCCTCAGGAAAGACTCCCTTCGTCAGCACCTTCGCCGTGTTCGGCACGGGCCGTCCCTTCGACCAGATAAGGGTTGGAATCGCCCAGCCTCACCTCAACGTTAAGATAGTCTGCACCCATTCGGGGATCATCACCGGCGAAGATGGCATGTCGGCCCACAGCATAGAGGACCTGTCCCTCATGTGCTCTCTACCTGGCATGACGGTGCTCACGCCTTCCGACGCCCCTGAGACCGTTGCGGCGGTCAAGGCGGCGGCCAGCATGAAGGGGCCCGTGTATATCAGGTTATACCGCTCCGCCACTCCGGTATTGCATCCCGAGGGATGCGACTTCACCATCGGGAAGGCTGAAACGGTTAAAGACGGGACTGACGTTACTATAGTCTCCACCGGAGCGGTGCTCCACTCGGTCGTCGAGGCGTCGGAGGCGCTGGCCGGGGAGGGTACCAGCTGCCGGGTGGTGAACATGGCGACTCTGAAGCCGGTGGATGAGGAGACTCTGGTCAAAGCCGCTGCCGAGACCGGCGCGGTGGTCACCGTAGAGGAACATTACCTCCACGGAGGTCTGGGAAGCATAGTGGCCGGAACGCTGGGCCGCAACAGGCCGGTCCCTATCGAAATGGTGGGGTTGGAGAAGTACGCCGAGTCGGGCAAGCCGGACCAACTGCTGGAAAAGCACGGCTTGACCGCCGCCGCCATAGCCCAAGCCGCCAGGACCGCCGTCTCGCGGAAGTAACCCCCGCGCCATCAAACCGCTCAACATCGAGAACCCTCACTCTCAGTTTCAGGTTGGCGCTGTAGGCGGGATGTCGCGGCTCATTTGATAACTGCTCGGTCTCGAAACCGGAGCCACACACATACGGCGATGCTGTCGGAGAAGCAGAAAAATCGACTGATGTAGGTGAGCCCCGACAGCCCACAGTTTCTTGTAGAGCGACGGGTCAGGCAATCTTGGCTCTCAACGGTCTTTCAGAATGGAGAAACACCGTGAAAATCAAACACTCCCTCATGGCCGCTGTGGTGGCACTAGCAATACTAGTAACCTTCGCCTGCGGCTCAGGGGCGACCCCGGTGCCTTTCACATCCACACCGGCACCTACGACTCCGGCGGAGGATTCACCGCAGGAACCAACCGGCTCGTCCGTCGTCGGCACGCCGGTGCCCCGCTCAGATGTTGAGACGGTTTTTGACAAGCCGCTGTCGTCCGGCCTATCCGTTGCTGATGTGGCGGAGAACGCTCTGCCCAGCGTGGTTCAGATTATCGCGGGTTCCGGCACCGGCACGGGTTTCATTATCAACGAGGGCGGGCTGGTGGTCACCAACAAGCATGTCGTCGAGGGGAGCAACCAAGTCGCCGTCCGGCTGGTGACGGGGAACGAATACCGGGGCAACGTGACCCAAAAGCATCCCGACCTCGATTTGGCCTACATCGAGATAGAATCCACCCTGTCTTTCACCACCATCGCCATTGGCGACTCCGACAAAATCCGCGTTGGCGAGGACGTTATCGCCATCGGTTTTCCCCTGGGCCAGTCACTGGGACTGGAGCCTACGGTCAGTGTCGGAATCATCTCGGCCAAGCGGGAAAACCACTTACAAACGGACGCATCGCTGAATCCGGGAAACAGCGGAGGGCCGCTGCTGGATATGTACGGCCAGGTTGCCGGAGTGATTGTGTCCAGGGTGGAAACCGACGACTCCGGGCGGCCCGTCTCCGGCATCGGCTTCGCTATCCCAATCAACGCGGTGAAGTCGGGCCTCGGAGAACAGGTTTCCCCAGCTGGCAAAGTTCTGCCAACGCCGACGCCCTTCCCGACCATTAGGCCGACACCAGACCTTGAAGCTACCAAAGCCGCGATAGATGCCATAGATGCGCACCGGCGTCAAGTTGAACAGGCCACCCGCACCGCCATCGAAGCCCAGGAGGAAGCTGAGCGATACGCCGCCTCCCTGGAAGCCACCCGCATCGCCGAACTTCCTACGCCTACGCCCACGCCCCTTCCTACAGCGACACCCACACCTACTCCCACGCCTCTTCCCACTGCTACGCCAACGCCGGAACCGACGCCGACGCCGCTGCCCACGCCCACACCACATCCGGCGACGTTCTGCCAGGAGTGGGAGGTTATGGTGCTGGAGTGGATAAAGCAGGGGAATAACTATAGAAGTTTCGGCTACTATGGGGAAGGATGGGAGATGAATCCCAATGTACCTGACCACCCAAAGTTGCCTGCTCACTTGGCACACGATTTTTGTATTACAGCTTTCCCGTGGGGAATCTTGGGAAGTAGTTTCGATTCAGTGGAGATCGGGGATAACCGACGCCAGATTCTGCCCGGTACTTACGAATACCGTTGGGTGATGGGCAATACCGTTGATAAGCGTGTAAAGGATTGGCTATGTACCCTATACATATTTCATCCTCAGGATAGCGGACGCCCATGGCGCGAACGAATGGAATTGACTCAAGGTGAGCCGTTCATGTTCCAGTTGTTCCGGTATCATGGGCGTGTAAGGCTCAGTTGTACGGACTACAATGGTATGCTCTACCGTATCGGAGACTGAATTTAACTGGGCTGGCTTAGAATTGTATTAGAGGCTTTCTCCTTATTCGGTATACCTAGCCCTCCAATCCGCAGACTCCTACAATTAAAACCAATATTGTTAGTGTCGCCGACTACAGGAGGTAACAGTGGAAGGTTACGTAGTCTATTTCGACAAAGAGGACCGGCGAGAGAATAAAATCCACCGGGCAGATTGCCCTCATCATCTCAAGAGAAATCCAGGTGCCCCCACGACCAAATGGAGCGCGATATATCCCAGCATCGCCCATGCGGAACAGCACTCAGGTGTTACCAGAAAAGCCGGATGCTGCCTGAGTTCCTAGCTGCTAGGTAAACTAAGGAGCCTCTGACAATACAGCCTCGGCTGGCAAAATAGGCCGCCGATGCCTTTGCCCAGGCAATGGGGGAATGGCTTACTACGTTTACGAGAATTGGACGATTAACAAGGCAATTGTCCACTTGGGATGATGCGCTTATTGCAACTATGGCGGCGGCATCCACAAGACGGATAGCGGGAAGAACGGTCGCTGGCATGGGCCATATGAAGCTAGGGCCGAGGCTCTCCAACACGCCAAAGACACAGGAAGGCGCAGCGTGCGGACATGTAAGTCATGCTTGGGCGGCCAATTGAACCCTAGCGAGGGGGGATCGGAATGAACGACTCAGAGTTGAAACAAAACCTTCGGTCAATCGGCATATGGTGTTTCGTCGAATATTTCGATGAATTTTGCGACTCCACATTGTCGAATGAGCCAATAATTCCTTGGGAGAGGTAAATGAGGGCTTGGGTAGTCCGCGCCGGTGGAAAGGGTCAACCAGATGTTTCACAATGCTTTTGGGACGCTTCGGTTGCTGCTATCGGTTGGGGCACCGGGGACCTGTTCCAAGTCAGCAATCGGGAAGAAATAAAGGACAGACTTCGACATCAGTATCCAGATTGGAACAATCGAAAGTTGGGGGCAATAGCGGGGAATATCTATCGCTTTATCCACGGAATCAGTGTGGGCGACCTGATAGTCACGCCACAGCCAAACGGCGGCAACGACGTCTTGATCGGACGCTGTGCAGGACCTTATGAATACCGACCAGGGCTGGTGAAGGGAGATGATGATATCAGAACGGTGAATTGGCTGAAAAAGGTTACTAGAGACGATCTCTCAGAGCCATTGCGAAAGTCATTGGTCACGGCACTGACGGTGTACTGCACAAGCAAGCATATTGAAGAGATATTAGGGCTTCTCGAAAAATCCGATTCTATACTACAATAAGATCACGTTGACGGTCCGCCTCCCGTGGTTCTGCAAGCCACCTAATCCCCCTTCCAACATAGCCGCCGTAGCCGAAGAACTCCTGTGGACATCCGCCGAACAGCTACAGGAAATCATCCCCGACCTTCAAGAGAAGTGCCAGGTGATTTTCTGCGGTTCGCCCGGCACTGGTAAGACCTACGTGGCCCGCGAAATCGCCAAGCAGTGCAGGGTCAAGGTTGGCGACTTTGAAATCGTCCATTTCCACCATTCCTGTTCCTACGAAGATTTTGTCTAGAGTTTCCGTCCCAAGCGGAAGGTAGAGACTATGGAGTGGTTGGTGGTGATGCGTTCACCCGCCTTATCGCACCCTCGCACTTCAAAGAAGGTACTGCCTACCGTCAAGTCAGACCCCGCTAGCTTTCGGCCGGGCCGCCGTTTACCGCGTTGCCGCCGGCCTCGCCAAAGTCACTGTCGCTGAAGACCCCCGTCTCCCGTCCCTGGTAGACGTGGACTATAAACTCCTCGCGGTGCACTCCGATCACGTCAATCAGGTCGTCGTCGATGTCGTCGATAAGCTCCTGAATGTCCTCTTGAGTGAAGCTCTCCAGAACGCAGAGGGTCGCATGGACCACGCTGGTCGTATAGTGCAGGTCGATTCTTCCCACGGACTGGCCGCCGGACAGGATGTCGTAGGCTTCGGAGTTTGGAGTCCTGCAATCGCGCTCGAAATAGTAGTCGGCCATCACATACCTCTGTAGATTCGAAGAGCTTCCAGGCTAGGAACGCACCTGGCCGTTGCCGGTGATTATCCACTTGTAGGAGGTCATCTCTCTCAGGCCCAGGGGACCTCGGGCATGGAACTTCTGGGTGCTTATTCCAACCTCGGCGCCTAGTCCCAGCGCAGACCCGTCGGTGAATCGGGTGCTGGCGTTCACGTAGACCGCCGCGGCGTCCACCTCGTCCAGGAACCTGGCAGCGGCTGAATAGTCCTCGGAGATGATGGCCTCGGAGTGGCCCGACCCGTAGATCTGAATGTGTTCCAGGGCCTCGTCAAGGGAGTCCACCACCTTCACGGCAGCGGTGAGGGACAGGAACTCCCGGCCCCAGTCGTCCTCCTGGGCCGGCGCCAGGTTCAGGTCCGGCTCCGCCCCAAGGATGCTCATGGTGCGCCCGTCGCCGTGTATCTCGACTCCGGCCTTGGCCCACTCTCTGGCGATACGGGGCAAGTAGTCCGGGGCCGTCGAAGAGTGGACGAGCAATGAGTCGAGAGCGTTGCAAACGGTGGGGCGCTGGACCTTGGCGTTGAACGCTATGTCCACTGCCTTGTCCAGGTCGGCCGTACCGTCTACGTAGGTGTGGCACACCCCAACGCCTCCGGCCACCACAGGCATGGCCGCTTCCTGAGCCACGAACCGTATCAGGTCCGGCCCGCCTCGGGGAACGAACAAGTCAATATATTCCTTCATCTTCAACAGCCCACTCGCCAAAGCCCGGTCCGGGTCGTCGATAAACTGCATGCAGTCGGCTGGCAGACCGACCTGTGACAGGGAGTCCCTGACTACTCCGGCCAGAATAGAGTTGGTGTGGATGGCCTCTTTCCCGCCCCGCAGTATGCATGCGTTGCCGGACTTCAGGCACAGGGCCGAGATGTCGATGGTCACATTGGGACGGCTTTCGTAGATGGACCCCACCACTCCCAACGGCACCCGTTTTCTGCCGGCGATGAGTCCATTGGGAAGGGTGCGCATGTCAAAGACCTCGCCTACGGGGTCGGGGAGTGAGGCTACGTTCCTGACGTCCCGCGCCATCCCTTCGATTCGCTGTGGGTTGAGCATAAGACGGTCCAACATGGCTTCGGAGAGGTGCGCCTGGGCCTCGGCGTAGTCCTGCTTGTTGGCCGAAATGATGGTTTCCTGACGGTCGATGAGCAGGTCGGCCGCTTTGAGGAGCAATGCGTTTTTGGTTTCCGTGGATGCTCTGGCAAGGATACGGCCAGCCGCCTTGGCCGCTATCCCCTTATCGATTAGTGCGTCTGTGGTTACAGTCATTGGACTGCCTCTGCAAAGTTGTGGACTTCGATCACGGTGGTAGGAGCCGTCTGTGACAACCTGTCGTTATGATAGCCTTTAGTTGTGATAGAATGATAGCAGATTGTCGGGCATATTGAATTAGGCCAAAAAGAGTCAGTGAATGTTGGTTGAAGACCACGTACAGACGGCCAGGGACTTCTTGGACGCGGCGGAGCATGAATTCGACGCAGGCGACGAACTCCAGGGTTCGGAGAAGCTATGGGGAGCCGCTTCTCACGCCGTGATGGCGGCGGCCATTCGGCGAGGCTGGAATTCGGGAAGCCATCGAGCCTTGAAAGAAGCCGCCGGCAAGCTCGCTGTCGAGTATGACGACCGGTCTTTACAAGATAGGTTTGGTTTGGCAGAGAAGTTTCATATCAACTTCTATCACGGTGCTATGGAGCAGTTTGAGATAACCGCAGACCGCCCGGTAGTCCGTGAGTTCGTGGAGCGGTTGTTGAGTCTGGAGAGCATCAACGGCCGAGGGAGCTGAGCCAAGCTGCCCACCCACGGCGCCCCTCACCGCCCTCTCCTCTACAGAATCACCAGGTTGTTCCTGTGGACCACTTCCGCACCGTAGTGGTAGCCGAGGACTTCCTGAATCCTGTCCGACCGGATGCCCTTGATTCTTTCCACGTCCGCCGAGCCGTAGTTGGTTATGCCGCAGGCGACCCTGGCGGAACCTGGCCCTCCGGTTGGCGTAACGATGTACACGGTGTCGCCCCGTTGGAAGTCTCCCTGAACCCCGCTGACGCCTGCGGGGAGCAGACTCCTACTCTGGTCCCTGAGGGCGGCGGCGGCTCCCGTGTCCACTACGATTTCGCCCTTGTTGGCCAACCCGCTGAGCATCCAGCGCTTTCTGCTTTCCATGCGGTTGGCGGTGGGGGCGAAATAGGTGCCCAGCCCCTCTCCGCGTGCGATTCGTAGAACAGGGTCCGGCGCCCGTCCGTTGCATATCACCGTGGGGATGCCGGCTGAGGTCACCAGCTTGGCGGCGTCCAGCTTGGTGGGCATGCCGCCCCTGGCGTATGTGTTCCGATGGAAGCCCGCCAGGGCGAGGACGGCTTCGTCCACCTTTTCCACCCGCTCGATGAGCTGGGCTTCCGGGTCCGTTCGTGGGTCGGAGGTGTAGAGCCCGTCGATGTCCGTCAGAATGATGAGGAGATCGGCGTCGACCAGGCTGGTGATCAGGGCTGACAGGCGGTCGTTGTCGCCGAACACCTCCCCAATCTCGTCGGGGGCCACCACGTCGTTTTCGTTGAAGATGGGAGTCACGCCGGCTTCCAGAAGGGCCAGGGCGGTGTTCCTGACGTTGAGGTATCCTTGCCGGTTGGCCAAGTCGTTCCAGGTGAGCAGGGCTTGGGCTACAACCATGCCGTGCTGGTCGAAAAGCCGCTGGTACACCTCCATCAAACGGCTTTGGCCCACTGCCGCCAGTGCTTGTCGGAAGGGGATGTCCCGACGCTCCTCGCTCCTGCGGAGAGCGTGTCTGCCGGCGGCGACGGCCCCAGACGTTACCAGCAGGACTTCCGTCCCCGCTTTATGCAGGACGGCCAGCTGATCGACTAGCCGCTCCATGGTTTGCGTGTCCAGCTGTTGTTCCGGCCCGGTGAGGATGCCGGTGCCCGCTTTCACCACGATCCTGGGATAGAGAAAGGCCCCCTCGTTGTCGGCCTCTTGTCCGGTCGAGACGGGGCCTGCGTCTTCGCTGTCGAGGTCTTTATTCCGAGGGTTGGGGGAAGAAGGGCGTTGGCGGGCGCCCATAAGATACGGGCCTCCTTGAGAGTTGTACGACGGCGGCAAAAGGGACTTGCAATTATAGCATGGGGAGTGTGAGCCTACGGTTGGGCAACCGCTGATTGTAAAATGATTCACAAAGGATAGGCCCTATGTTACAATTGGCGCCCGATAGAGGTTTCAGGCGCAAGGGGGCTTTCACGGCCAGTCCACCGGAACCGGAATCGCAAATGGTTCGCGCAGTATTCTTCGATTTCTATAATACGTTGGTCCACTTCTTCCCGCCGTTGGATGAAATCCAGCAGGCGTCGAGCCGGGAGTTGGGCATCAACGTTGCTAAAGAAAACATACGCCGCGGTTACAGGTACGCCGACGAGTACATGAACAAGGAAAACGGCGTCAAGCACATCAGCGACCGCACAAAAGAAGAACGGGACCAGTTTTTTATCGAATATGAACGCATCCTCCTGGCCGGGGCCGGAGTGGAGGTTTCTCCGTGTCTGGCTTCCCAGATATGGAATCTGGCCATTGGCGTCCCCAAAGAGTTCGTTCTGTTCGATGACGTGCTTCCCACTTTTGAGTCCATCAAAGCCCGCGGTCTGACCATCGGAGTTATCTCCAACCTGCGCAACATTGAAGAGACCTTGATAAAGTTGGGCCTAAACGAGTACGTCAGCTTCTCCGTTTCGTCAGAAAAAGAGGCGCCTGCCAAACCTCATCCCCCCATTTTCCAAGAGGCGTTGGAAAAGGCGGGACTCGCTCCTTCCGAGGCCCTCCACGTAGGGGACCAGTACCAGTCCGACGTTCAGGGCGCCACGGCGGCGGGAATCGGAGCTGTGTTGTTGGACAGGGACGGCTGGTACGACGAGGTCACGGACGTAACCCGAATCAGGTCGCTTCCTGAGTTGAACGATTTGCTGTAATCCTAAACTGGTTCGGTCCTCCTAGCCGACCGTCAGAGCTGCTTCCAGCTGGGCTCCAAATTCCTTCAGACGCTCCACCGTTTCTTTCAAGGTCCGCCGTCGCTGCTCATCTGGGCCTGTCAGTTGCACATGGACCTGTTGGTTGCCTACTCGAGTCTGCTGGCCCAAGGCCTTTTCCAATGCGAGCCGGGCTCCTCCCACGCTCTCTCTAAGGGCCAAGGTCACGGAATTGCCGGACTGCGTGATTGACTCGACTCCAGCCTCACCTGCGAGAATCTTCAAGTCCACCAGGTAGAGTAGATTCTCTGCAGCGTCGGGCAGCGGACCGAACCTGTCTCTCATCTCCTCGTTCAGGTCCTCCACCTCTCGGCGGTCGGTCATGCGGGTGAGTTTCTGGTATACGCCTAGTCTGGTGGGCAAGTGGGGGACGTAAGCCTCCTCGATGTGAGCCGACAACGTCAGGCTGACCCGGACCGAGGGAGGAATTTCTTGCTTGGTGGAGCCGTTGCTATCGCCTTTAAGTTCGGTGACAGCTTCATTGAGAAGTTGCGTGTAGAGTTCGAACCCCACTGCGTGAATCTGGCCGCTCTGCTCGGGGCCCAGGATGTTTCCGGCGCCTCTGATTTCCAGGTCTCTCATGGCCACTCGGAATCCTGCGCCCAGCTCCGACGCCTCCAGTATCGCCTTGAGTCGTTTCGATGCTGCCTCGGTGATTTTGCGGCCCCTGGGGATGAGCAGATAGGAGTAGGCCCTGTTGGCGCCCCGCCCAACCCGTCCTCGTAGCTGGTACAGCTGGGAGAGGCCGAACCTGTCAGCCCGGTCGATTATCAGCGTGTTGGCGTTGGGCAGGTCCAAGCCAGACTCGATGATGGTCGTGCACACCAATACGTCTACGTTGCCGTCGGAGAAGTCGGCCATTACCTCCTCCAGGTCATCTTCGGCCATGCGCCCGTGGCCTACGGCTATCCGAGCCTGGGGCACGAGCCTCGCCAGCTCCGCCGCCGTGCGCCGGATGGTCTTGACCCGGTTGTGGAGGAAGAAGACTTGGCCTCCCCGCTCCAACTCCCTGGTCACCGCCTCTTTGACTAGGTCGTCGCTGTATTCGCTGACGTAGGTCTTGACAGGCAACCGCTCCTCAGGAGGAGTCTCCATTGCGCTCATGTCCCGGATTCCAGACAACCCCATGTAGAGGGTCCTGGGGATGGGGGTTGCGCTGAGCGTGAGAACGTCGACTTCCCTGCGCATCCTCTTGAGACGCTCTTTGTGGGCGACTCCGAAGCGTTGCTCTTCATCCACCACCACTAACCCCAGGTCTTTGAACTCGACGTCCCATTGCAAAAGTCTGTGTGTGCCTATAACGATGTCCACGGCGCCAGTCTTCAACTCGTCTATCACCTGCCTCTGTTCCGCTTTAGTGCGGAAACGGCTGAGGACCTCGACCCTTATGGGGAAGGGGCTGAGCCTCTCCTTGAAGGTGGCGTAGTGCTGCTGGGCCAACACGGTGGTGGGCACGAGGATGCCCGTCTGGAAACCGTCGGAGGCGGTCTTGAAGGCCGCTCTCAAGGCCACTTCAGTCTTTCCGTAGCCGACGTCCCCACATACCAGCCTGTCCATGGGCCTGGACTGCTCCATGTCCGCCTTAACTTCCCTGATGGTCCGTTCCTGGTCCGCGGTCTCCTCGTAGGGGAAGGCGTCTTCCAGTTCCTGCTGCCAGGGAGTGTCTCCGCCGAAAGAGGTGCCCTGCGCCACCTGACGAGATGCGTAGAGATTGAGAAGCTCCCTGGCCATCTCGCGGGTTGCGTTCTTGACCCGCTCTTTGACCCGACTCCATTCGGCAGTTCCCAGCCGAGTCGGATTAGGTTTCTGGTCCCCCGGGGTGGCGTAGGGAGCTACTCTGTCCAGATGTTCGGTGGGAACATAGAGCTTGTCGCCCTCCGCGTACTCCAAAGCCAGGTACTCCCGCTCGTCGTTTCCCTGGTCCATCCGAACAGTACCAGTGAAAAGTGCGACTCCGTGGTCCACGTGGACGACGTACTCCCCAGGAGTAAGTTCCACCGACTGGTGTCCTCGCTGGACCGGCGTTCGCCTGCGTCTGCGTCTCTCCTTGGAAACGCCAAAGATTTCCGAATCTGTGAATACGGTAAGGTCGCCGTCGTTGAGGGGCAGAGTCCAACCTTCCACCAGGGCGCCGGAGACCAAAGTCAGGCTTCCGGGCCGCAGCGGCGCGTCGAGGTCGGAAGACACCCAGGCGCTCAAACCCTCGTCGCCGAGCGCCTCGGAGAGGCGGCGGGCGTTTCGGCTCACGATGGCGATTCGTTTTCCGTCGGCCAACGCAGTTTTTATGTCTTGGGCCAACTCTCCCTGCCGCCCGAAGTAAGACGGCGCCGGGCGGAAGTCCAGTCCGTCGTCCTTCGATGTCCAATTGTCCAAGGACAGGGTGGCGCCGGACCGGTCCCCGGGGAATAGGCTGTCCCAGTTAGCTTGAGGTGATGGAAAGTTGACTGGAAGTTCACGGCGGCTTGTCCGGGCGGCTCGAAGCTCTTCCGTCCTAAGCCCAATGGACTCGGCTTCCGACTCTACAGCGGTCTTCCCGTCGACCACGAGCATGGTTTCCGGCGGGAGATGGTCCAGCAGCGTGGAATTGTTGAGGAAGCCGTTGTACAGCGGCAGCTCATCCACCTCCAGCCCTGAAAAGATAGACGTAAGCTCCTCCTGGAACCGCTCCACGACCGAGGGGGTGCACCCGTCATAGCCCAGGGCGCCGATGAGGTCCGAGACGCGTTCCCTGTCGGCCAGGGACGGCAAAGTCTCCTTGGCTGGAATCACGGTCACCGATTCAACCCTGCGCACCGAACGTTGGGAAACGGGATCGAACAGGCGTATGCTGTCTATCCGATCTCCCCACAACTCCAGGCGGGCGGGCAATGGAGAGCCAGGAGAGTAGATGTCCAGAACTCCCCCTCTGTGGCTGAAGACGCCCGGGATTTCGACGCTGCTCTCCCGTCGGTATCCCAGCTCCACCCAACGCATCAGGAGTTCACCCAGCCGTATTTCCTGTCCCACCGCCAGCGAGTGGCGGGCGGAACTGAAGGACTCCGGGTCGAGGGTCTTTTGCAGCAGGGCTGCGACGGACGCCACGATAATGGGGTATTCTCCGTCGGACTCGACGGCCCGGTGAAGTTCGGACAGCGCCGCCAAGCGTTGGTTGTTGGCGTCGGCGTCCGCCACCAGGCGTTCGAAGGGCAGCACGTCGGGTTCGGGAAATAGGCGGACCGGGGCGTCTTCCCCGAGATAAAGGAGGAGGTTGTCGTGGAATCTCCTGGCCTCGTCGGGCCGGGGCGCCAAAACCAGGATGGGCCTGGGGGAATGACGCCAGAACGTCGCTGTAACCAGAGGTCGGGCAGCCTCAGGGGCCTCCAATAGGAATTGGGCCTGCTCCTGGCCGAGGGCCTGGGCAAGCCTGTGGCAGACCGGGTGGTCCCGGAATAGGTCTAGAAGTCCTGTAAGACTCATTTAGTCCGGTAAGAGGTTCCTTGTATATTCCAGAGCAAATGAGCCTGGGTGTCAAGCGCTTAGGCGGGCTAGTTGGTTCCACTCAGAACGTGTCGTGGTACAATCCCAAAGTCAGGCCAAGGCGCTGCCAGGGCATGACGGAGAGGGTCGGATGCGGATACCTGGACACAAACGGGGCAACTCACCCGACGAATGCGGCATTCGTGCCGGAAGGTTTGCGGAAGCGGTCAGAGACGACATTGCCCTGGCATGGAGCATGCTCTCACGCGAATCGAGAGGTGTGCGCCAAGGAGTGTGGGGCACACAGCACGAAGTTGACATGCAAGTCGTCTACAAGGCCGCCCACAATGTGAACCATCCCATGTTTGCGCTGATGATGGAGGACTTCCGGGAGGCTGTGCTCAAGATGTGGCCCCTGGAAGACCTGACCGACCTCGGTGTAGCCCCCACGAGCTACATCGACGATTCTCATGCCTTTGCATTCCTGCCCTTTGGCGTCAAAGACGACCAACAGGTCGTCCAAAGCCGCAGGCCCATGTCCGGCCTCATCATCCCAATGCTCCTCGAAGACGGTGATTGGGTGGTGGACCTGCCCAGCTGGCGTTTCGCTTGGGCCTGAGACGCTCGGCTTAGCATCCGATTAGCTCTGCGCTCCCGGCAGCCCCTCGCAGGCTATCCCGTCTTTATCCCCGTCCAAACGGTGACGGTCTTCGTCGGGGCCGCCGGCCGCTTCGAAGAAGTCCTGGGCTGCTCTCCACGTGTCGAAGTCGCCGCAGTTCCGGTCTTCTCCTGCCGGGTCATATTGAGGCTTGCCTGCACTGGGAGACGTTGCCGTGGGACGTGTTGTATCAGTCGGAACGGGCGTTGGTGAAGAAATGGGCGTAGGTTCCACAGTCGGAGTTGGCGTGGGTGTGGACGTGGCGGCTGGCTCAAGCGTGGGAGAGGATGTTGGGCTAGGTGTGGGTACCGGAGTAGATGTACGAATTGGAGTGGGGTCCGTTGGCTGCACAGACGCCGAAGACAGGGTCGGCCCGGATGCCGGTTTGTTGGCATGGGCCTCAGGCGTCAAAGTCGCTTCCCGTGTTGGAATTGCAGTCGGCGTCGTAATGGCTGTCGGTTCGGTCTTGCGCATTGGAGTGAGAGTTGGGGCAGGCGTCGGCGCCGGGGTATCTGTGGAAGGCGGAGTGTTGGTCGGTTCCAGGAGGGGTGTAGAGTCTGTGGCGAATTGCTCGGCGGGCGTGGATGTGTTGACGTCCGTTGAGCCACAGGCTCCTATAAAGACCAATGCCGCTAGGACCCAAGTGGGCGGTCCTGGCCTCAGGCGGAGAAACAGATTCTCACTGGTCATTTAAGTTCTGCAACCTTGGCGCCGGAAGGCGCCGGGACCACCGTACCCGTGCCGCGTCTACCCCGTGCCGCGTCTACTATGAGGTGTCCGCCGACACCTGTTCTGATTCGATGGACGCCCTGGAAGCGTTCCTACGGCGCTTCCACAACTCCCTGCCGATGAATGCGCACGCGCCTACGGCAATCACGCTCAGCCAGCTGATGGACCTGTCCAGGGCTACGACGGAGAAGGCTGCCGTTTCTGTGGATATGTTGTCGCCCAACAGCAACAGGCTTGTGACGCCCCACTCTACGGCGCCTAGGCCTCCGGGAGTGATGGGCGCCAGGGTCAGCATAGCGTTGGCCAGGGTGACGAATATCACCAGGGGCACGCCCAGAGGGAGGTCCAGCGCTTCGGTCACCAGCATCAAACGTCCCATCTCGGAAGCCCACCCCAGCAGACCCAGGGCCGTGGCGAGGTGGAGTCTTCCGAAGCTGGACATTGTTCCATGGCTGAATCGGTGGTAGGGGCCTTGCAGCCTACTGGGCAGTATCTTGAGCAAACGTTCCCTGAAGAAACCCATGCCGGCCAGGATTCCCCCGATGAGCGCCGCCATCAGGCCTGCCAGACCGACGAAAACCCAGGAAGTCCCTGTGCCCGTGACCACCAGTATGGCCGTGGCCAACAGCAGCAGAGCGAGGACCAGAATCATGTCCAGAAAGCGTTCGGCCAGAATAGTACCGATAGTGTGGGAGAAGCCGGAGCCAGTGTCTTCAGCATATGCATGGGCCCGGAAAGCGTCTCCCAAGCGGAACCAGGTTACCGAGTTCACAAACCATCCCAATAGAAGCAGAAGTCCGCAATGAAGCGCGGCGGGCTTCTGGGGGTTTTCGACGCTCTGAGCATTTTCCAGGAGCAGCTTCCATCGGGCGCCTCGGAATAAGAAAGTCGTGTAGTGCACTGTGATTGCGCCTACGAAAAGAACAAGGTCGCTGGACTTCAGGCTGTCCCAGGTGGTGTCCAGGTCGATGTCGAATCGGGTTACCAGGAACAGGATGAAAGCTCCCGCTACAGCAAAGGAGACCAAGGCCGCTGGCGACAACAGGCGCCGGGTCAGGCTGACTGGCTGGCGGTTGGGTTGGAACAGGGGCATGTCTTATGGGTTTAGAGAGGGCGTTTCCCGGGTATTCCGGGCCTACGGGGATATTTCTCAGGGGTTGGGCGGACCTTGTCAATGACCACCAGGACCCTGTCGTCGTCCAGTCCGGGTGCTTCCACAGGCAGGATTTCCTTGAGTCGGCCCCCCAAGAGGTCGATGGCGTGGGCGGCGTCTTCCACTTCCTGCCGTATGTCACCCTTCTTCATGGAGATGGCCACTCCTCCCACCCGGCAAAAGGGGAGGCACAACTCCGAAATGACCCGGAGGGAGGCAACCCCACGGCTGACAGCCGCGTCGAAGGTCTCCCTGTAGCAGGGTTCACGAGCCGCCAGCTCGGCCCTCCGGGTGCATATCTCCACGTCGTCCGCTCCCAGGATATCCACTATGTGGGATATAAAAGCGCTCTTTTTTGACGACGACTCCACCGCGGTTACGTGCATTCCAGGGTATGCCAGCTTTAACGGAATCCCTGGGAAACCGGCCCCCGATCCCACATCCACCAGGCGTCCGGACGCCTTAGCTGTATCGCTGAGCGCCGCCGAAACAGTGAGAGAGTCCAGGAAATGCCTAGCCTCCACTTCTCGGCAGTCAGTAATGGCGGTCAAGTTGACGCGGGAGTTCCACTCCACCAACTGGCGGTAGTAGGTCTTGAATTGACTCGCCGTGACAGGGGGGAGGTCCAACCCAAGGCGGCTGAACCCGGTTTCAAGTGTTTCCATAGCTGCGTTCCGTGTGGATTATAGCATTGGGGCACAAGACGGCCAGTTGTTTTTGTTCAAGAGGGGAATCCGGTGTCCGGTAGTGTCTCAGTTTGGATGGGCACGGCCAGAAGGACTAATTCGTAATACGATTTAAGTAATCACGAAAGCGACGGTAATGGGCTGTTGTCCTTGGCGAAAAGAGCTGGACCCGCAATTTGCATTTAAGGCTTTTTTGATGCATGATGTGTCCCATCCGGCCACTTTAGGGGGCAGTTCGGGCGGACGATGACCCGAAAACCTCTGAAACAGGGTAGAATTGCATTTGACGCCTGTTTGCGAATTCAGTACAATCAACTAACCCTAGGAGGTGCCCCATGCCTAGAGGACCGCAAGGACAAAAACGCCCAGCAGACACCGTAGGAGCCGCTGTTAAGGTGGCAAAGATAGCAACCGGTGAAGTGGAAGAGGACACACCCTCTAAGGGGCGCGACGGCGGTCTAGTTGGTGGCAAGGCCCGCGCCGAATCTCTAACTCCTAAGCAACGCTCCGAGATTGCCCGTAATGCGGCCCGCGCCCGATGGGGCAACGGCAAAAAGACTGCCTAGCATTGACAGATCGTTGGTTCCCAAGATGGGACTCAAACCACACTCTGCGTTAGGGCGTAAGCACTCTACGAAGTGCCACTCAGAAAGGGGGGAGACATCGAAAGACGGGACAACAATGTCGTTCTTGGTGAAGTGGTGAAGGTCCGTTGGGGGTAGTGATCAATGAGTTTATCCAGAGGCGAATGGATAAGTTTGGCATTACAAGAAACCAAATGGAGTACGGTCTAAATCACTGGAATCCGTCATATGGGTCGGATAGTACAGTGGTATACCGTGGTCAACTCCCAGACGGTCGGGTAGTGAAAATTCAAACAGACGGTGATGGACGCATCAGAGACGTATACACGTACTCTCAAACACACCAAGAAGGTAGAAATGATAACGATAATGAAGAGCGACGAGATTGATTCTGTGCTGATTGAGTTCGAGTCGGGCACGGCTGGGTATGCAGAAGAGTTGGATGAGGATCGGATCATCGACTATTCTCTTAATCCAGGCCATCCCATTGGAGTCAGTTTGCACAATATCAGCAAAGGGGTGATTCTTAAGGGCCTTCCACAACCTGAAACGATTCGCAAGATTCTCATCAGCTTGGATATACGAGTTGTAGACTAACTTGTCAGCCAAAACCCTAGGTGCACGTTCACCTAGGGTTTTTTGTATCTTACTCAATATGAATAAACTGCTTGACATTTAGGTGTGAATCCAGTACAATTCAGGCATGAACAAACTGCCTGAAAACAAGCGGATTCAGATACTAAACATGTTGGTCGAAGGCTCCTCTATGCGGGCCATTTCCCGTGTCGTGGGAGTATCGATTAACACCGTCACCAAGCTCCTCGTTGACGCTGGCATAGCCTGCAACCGCATCCACAATGAGCGTGTCCAGGACGTTCGGGCCAGCCGTGTCCAGTGTGACGAAATATGGAGCTTCTGCTACGCCAAGGCAAAGAACGTAGACCGTGCGGAAGCCGCCCCAGAGGGAGCGGGGGACGTATGGACATGGACGGGCCTAGACCGTGACTCCAAGCTCATAATCACTTGGCTTGTCAGCACAGGCAGGGATTCCGGCTACGCCATTGAATTCATGGACGACTTGAGGGCGAGGCTGGCAAACCGTGTCCAGTTTTCCACAGACGGCTACAGGGCTTACCTAGAGGCTGTGGAGGGAGCTTTCGGCGGTTACGTGGACTACGGCCAGTTGGTGAAGCTGTACGGGGCGGACCCGACGATTCCCAGCGGTCGCTACAGCCCTGCCCACTGTGTTGGCGCAAAGAGGATTCCGGTTGTCGGGAATCCGGCCCAAGAGGACATAAGCACTTCCCATGTCGAGCGACACAACCTTACCACTCGCATGTCGTTACGTCGGTACACTCGACTAACCAACGCTTTCAGCAAGAAGATGGAAAACCACTGTCACGCCTTGACTCTCTACTTTGTCTGGTACAACTTCTGTAGGGTTCACAAGACTCTAAAGCAGACGCCCGCTCAGGCGGCTGGCTTGGCGGACGGGCAATATGGGTTCGAGTGGATTCTGAAAGAGATTGATTCAAAATGAGTCACTACCCGGTGTCCGGTTTTGTTGACACTGCATTTGAACGGCGCATACAATACCCAGTTGGAGATAACATGGCTTATGCAATATTAAAAACCGGCGGAAAACAATACCGGGTCCGCCCCGGCGACATCATTGACGTGGACAAGCTTCCAGTCGAACCGGGGTCGTCCATCGAGTTGGGAGACATCTTGGCCGTGTCCAAGGACGACGGGATTGTCCTGGGCAGCCCGGTGGTGGAGAATGCTTCCGTGCTGGCCAACGTCCAAGACCAGATCAGGGACGACAAGATCATCGTCTTCAAGTACAAGCGCAAGGTGCGCTACAGGGTCAAGCGGGGTCATAGGCAGCCGTACACCAGGATTGCAATCACGGCCATAATGCTGGACGGCGAGGACGTGGGCTCCCAAGCGCCAGTCGATGTACTCGCCCCGGAAGACGTAGAGCTCGAGCAGCCTGTGGATGAGGTCGATGCCGTGGAAGACACCGTCGACGAGTCTGAGGAGCCGGATGCAGAACTCACGGACGAAGAGACGTCCGACGACGAAACGGTTGAGGACCAAGATGTAGAAGAAGACGCAGGGGAAGCCTCCGACGAGGCTGACGGCGAAGAGGAGAGCGGCAATGGCTCATAAGAAAGCCGGAGGAAGCTCGCGAAACGGCCGGGACAGCAAGCCCAAGATGCTGGGCGTAAAGCTCTACGATGGGCAAGCGGCCAGAGGTGGATCCATCATCGTCCGGCAGCGAGGCACACGCATCAGACCAGGCCGCAACGTCGGGCTCGGGAGGGACTTTACGCTGTACTCCCTCATCGACGGCCGAGTCAAGTTCGAATGGGACACCAAGGACCGTAAAAGGGCCAGCGTATATCCGGTAAGCTAGGCCCCGTCAAGGTAGAAACATGAAAAAAGAAATCCACCCGAATTTTGAGGCCGCAACGGTGACCTGCTCATGCGGCAATGTGTTTCAGACAGCGGCCACCAAAGGAAGTCTGAGAGTTGAGATTTGCAGCCGCTGCCACCCCTTCTACACGGGACAGCAGCGCGTCGTGGACACTGAGGGCCGCATCGAACGTCTGAAGCGCCGCTTCAAGATGGAGTAGCGTCCCACGGCCTCTGCCCAAGTTCGGGGCAGGCGTGAAGCTCCCGGACGGACAGCGCCTCTTTAATCTTCAGGAGCCCAGCTTGTCTCAGCAGCCATTCTTCTACGGCGGCCAGGCGGTCATCGAAGGCGTCATGATTCGGGGTCGCCGGCACTACAGCCTTGCTGTAAGGCGCACTGACGGGCAGATACAGACCCTGTTCGAACCTCTAAGCCAGATATACACCGGAAAACTGCGGCGGGTCCCCCTCATTCGAGGCATCCTGGTCCTCATCGAAACCTTGAGCCTGGGAATCAAGGCGCTGAACAAGTCGGCCAGCATCGCCGTAGAGGACCAAACCCAGGGCCAAGAAGAAGTCTCCAAATGGATGATGGCCGTAGTAATCGCTTTCTCACTGGCCCTTGGAATCGGCTTCTTCTTCCTGACGCCCCTTTTCGCAACCCGCCCCCTGGAAGATGTGCTGTCGTCCGACCCGTTGGTCAACCTCATCGAGGGTGTGATTCGGCTTGCGCTGCTGGTAGGGTACATCGGGGTGATAGGCTTAATGCCGGACATACGCAGGGTCTTTGCGTACCATGGCGCCGAGCACATGGCGGTCCACACCCATGAGGCGGGGCTGCCCCTGGACGTGGAACACGTGCGCCGATTCCCCACCGCCCATCCCAGGTGCGGAACAGCGTTCCTTCTCACCGTTGCGGTGGTGGCCATTGTAGTGTTCGCCTTTCTGGGCAGGGAACCTCTCTGGTGGCTGATCGCCTCGCGGGTGCTGTTCATCCCCATCATTGCCGCACTGAGCTATGAGGTCATTCGGTTCAGCGGCGCCCATCAGAACAACCCGATTACGCAGTTGTTCGCCATACCCGGGCTGACCTTGCAGAGACTTACTACACGCCAGCCCGACGACAGCCAGATAGAGGTTGCCATTCTGGCGATGGACACGGCTTTAGCAGCCGACGAGGGTCGCCCTGCGCCGTCTGCGCAAGTGCACGGTGGCGCTGGGGACGAGGCTCCGGCCTAAGCGAGGGTCGTTAGGCTATTTACCCTCACCCCAACCCTCGCCCAGAGGGAGAGGGGGATTTTTGCAAAGGTCTCTCCAGCGAAGCGACGCCAAAGTGGGCGTAAGGTCAGCTTTTCTGAGCCAGGTACTCCTTCACCATTTCCAACGCTGCATCGGCCGTCCGGTCCCGGTTCCCATTCCGGTCGTCGGACCAACGCAGCTCCCTGGACGCCTCGTAACCGTCGGCGGCGGATAGTCCGACGTAGAACAGCCCCACCGGGTAGCCCGGCCTGCCCGGTCCCGGCCCCGCAACACCCGTGGTCGAGACTCCTATGTCGGCTTCCATGAGTCTCCAGGCTCTCTCAGCCATCGCCACGGCGGTCCTGGGGCTGACCGAACCCTCGGTGTCCATGAGCTCCTGGGAGACTCCCAGTACTTTGGTCTTGGAGCCGCCGGTGTAGGCGATTACTCCTCCCAGGAAATACTTGGAACTGCCGGGAACGCTGATTATCTTCGATCCCACCAGCCCGCCGGTGCAGGCCTCGGCCACGGCAATCTTGAGTCCCTTTTCCGCCAGTTGCTGTCCCACTTCTTCCTGAAGCGACGCCATAGTTGCACCTCTCTACCAAACGCAGTCGTTTTAAGTCCCTGGCAATGCGTAGAACCCGTCGAGCACCCGCTGGGCCGCATGATAGTCCCTGGCCCCGCCTTTCAGTATGGGCGGCACCAGATAGATGCGGTTGACCCCGTTCTCCGTGAAGGAGCCGAGCAGTTCCAGGGCCATCTCGGAGCCGTCCCTACCACTATCCAACTCGTCCCGCACACTCTCCGGCACCCCTGAAAAGACCACGCCGCCCCGTATCATGACTTGAAGCCCGAAAAACACAGGGACTTCTACGTCACGACCTGCGGCCTCTCGGTAGGCGGCGTGGAAGGCGTCAATCTCGGCCATGCTGAAAACGGGCTGGGTAATGAAGAACTGGGTCCCGGCCTGGACTTTGCGGTGGGCCAGGGCGGCCTCCGCTTGGACGCCCCGTCCCAGGTCAATTGATGCCCCGATGCACAGGTCAGTAGGCTCCCTTAGCTGTGACCCCCTGAAGTCCACTCCCTGATTGAGCCCAGCCGCGCCTCTAATCAACTCCGTGGGCAAGTAGTCGTCCACTGGCCTGACACGTTCCAGGTCGCGCCCGGTGAAGTCGTCCCCCTTCACCACCACCGCGTTTTCCAGCCCCAACATCTGGGCGCCCAGCAGGTGGGTCTGCAAAGCCAATCTGTTCATGTCACGAGTGGCCAGGTTGAAGACTGTCTCTTTCCCCGTGTGAGCCTTTATCGCGGACGCCAGCATGGCCGAGTCCACCCGCACGGCCTTCCCAGGGTTGTAGGCCACGCACAGGAAGTCTGCGCTTAGTTCCGCCGCCCTCTGGACTACGTTCCAGTCAGCAAACCTCGGCGGCGAGAAGTCGCAGATGAACACTGGCCGGTCGCCCCGGCTGGCTGCAAGATCAGTGACTTTCATGGGTTGGCTTGGAAGCGGCGCCCGGTTTGGCTCTGTGGATTAGGAATCTTAGCATGGGCCCAGCCGCCCTGTCAGCCGCGCTCCTTTACTCCCATAGCCTCATGCCATATACTTGAGCGGCCCCGTTGAGACAAAACATGGAGACTTTGCGCATAGGACACAGCCCCGACGCAGACGACGCCTTCATGTTCTATGCCTTTGCCGCGGGCAAGGTGGCTATCGACGGCTTCCGGGTCGAGCAGGTGCTGGAAGACATCGAGTCCCTCAACAAGCGGGCCTTTCAAGGAGAGTTGGAGGTGACGGCCATTTCCGCAGCCTCCTACCCTCTGGTCGCAGACCAGTATCGAATCATGGTGTGCGGGTCATCCATTGGAAGAAACTATGGCCCCATTCTGCTTGGGAAGGGTGCTGGAGGCCCTCAGAGCGTCGCCGATCTGGAGGGTAAGAGAATCGGTATCCCAGGCCCCTACACCACCGCCTATCTCCTTCTCAGAATATATCTCGAACGGCCTTTCGAGCCCGTGTTCCTTAATTTCGACGCTGTGGGAGACGCCGTCAACTCGGGTGAGGTGGACGCCGGTCTAATCATCCACGAGGGGCAGATAACCTGGCAGTCCCAGGGGTTCGCCAACTTGATGGACCTGGGCGTCGAATGGGGCAAAGACACCGGGCTGCCTATCCCATTGGGCATTGACGTCGTCCACAGGCGGCTGGGAGAAGACGCCAGCCTGCGGGTAACCGAGGGCTTCGCATCCTCTGTCAAGTACGCGCTGGACCACGAGGATGACGCGGTGGACTATTCCCTGCCCTTTGGACGGGGCATCGACAGGGAGACCTGCCGCCGATTCGTCAAGATGTACGTAAATGAGGACACCCTGAACATGGGGCAGGAGGGCGTGCAAGCCCTCCAGACGATGTACTCCAAGGCCCAGGAACGCGGGATCATCCCGGAGGTCCCTACTATGGACATCCTGGGCGCCATAGCGTGAGAAGGGGGACGTAAAATGGACAAGGTTCGTATGGCAATCGTGGGTTGTGGGCGCATATCCAACATGAATGTGCCCGGCTATCTCCAGGACCCCAATTGCGACGTGTACGCTATCTGCGACCCCCTGACGGACAGGGCGTCGGACCAGGCCCGCAAATGGCGCATCGAGCCAAGGATATACCCCAGCTTCGATCAGGTTCTCAACGACCCCAACATAGATGCCATTGAGCTGCTCACTCCCATATACATGCACGCCGACCAAGTCGTAGCGGCCCTGGAAGCGGGCAAGCACGTCTCATGCCAGAAGCCCATGTGCAACACCGTGGCCGAGGCCGACCGGATCATCGCTGCTGCCGAGAAGGCCAACACCTACTACCGGGTTACAGAGAACTTCTTCTTTTACCCTCCCATAGAAAAGGCCAAGGAGCTTATCGACGAGGGCGCCATCGGAGAGCCTTCACTTGTGCGCATCCACACTACCAGGGGCGGCTCCGTTGTGAACTCCCACCTGCCCCCAGACGACAATCCCCTGGCCTGGAAGAGGGACCCATCCCTGGCGGCGGGTGGCATGTTGTTCGACGACGGTGTCCACAAACTCGCCACGGCCATGAAGTGGATTGGCGAGATTGAGACGGTCCAGGGAATCGTCCGCCGACCTACGGAAGGCGGCGCTGCACGGGACTGGCACATGGAGGCGCCTATCGCCGCGATCTGGAAGTACAAAGACCGGGAGTGCCTGGGCGTCCTGGACGAGACCTTCGGCTACGAGATGCCCATACGCAGCACCTTCGGACGGTCCGACAACTATTTCGAGATTCACGGCTCCAAGGGTGTGATACACGTCACACGGTGCACAGGTGAAATCATGGACCTGCCGCCGGTGCTTCTGGTGACCGGCACCGAGACCATCCCCTACGACGTGCCCCACATCTGGTCCGAGGGATTCGACAGGTCGGCCAAGCACTTCGTCAACTCCATCCTGGCGGGTACACAGCCTGACCTGGAGGCCCATTTCGCCAAGAAGACGGTGCAGACAGCCTTGGCCATCTACCGCGCCGCCGAAACCGGCCAGGCTGTGGACGTGGACTCCTACGTGGACTAGGGGGCTGATCTCCCGGTCATTACTGGAAAGCAGGGCCCCGTAATTCGAGAGCGATGGATTCGGGAGACTGCAGGAATGCCAGCCGATAGAGCTCAACAAGCCTGTCATTCCGAATGGCAGTGAGGAATCTACATCGGTTGTCGAGAGAGTTCGGGACCCATTCGGATAGGGCCTTGTTAGTGACAGGCTCATACTACATGCGACAAGAGCCTAAGGGTTCTGGATCTTAGCAACTGTGTTGGACGAGGGAAGGGTTGCTGGTGTGGTTGAGCTGATTCCAGGTTGTTCCGTCCCTCAACATGGCGTTGATGATGGTCAACAGCTTACGCATGCAGGCCACCATAGCCACCTTGGAGGGCTTCCCGTTCCCCACCAACCGTTCATAGAAAGTCTTTATCAGGGGATTGTGGACTCTGGCGCTCATGCCCGCCATGTACAGCGTCCTTCTGACGTTGGCGCGGCCTCCCCAGACGCTCCGTTTCCCCCTATGGGTCCCACTGTCCCGGTTCAACGGGGCCACTCCCACCAGGGCGGCTATCTCCCTTCGATTGAGGCTGCCCAATTCAGGAAGGGACGCCAGAAGGGTCATGCACGACACGCTCCCTATGCCCGGAACGTCTTTGAGCGCCTTCGCTTTCCCCGTCCAAGCCGCGTTCTCCTTGATGAAGTCTTCCATCTCCCGGTCCAGGTCCTCCAGCTCCTGGGTGAGATACTGGATGTGCCTCTCAATGCCGCGATGAACAGCCTTGGACGCACGCTTGAGGCGATTGGACTCAGCGGTTCTCATCTCTACGATCTGCTGTCTGCGCGCCACAAGAGCCTTGAGCCGGGCCGCCTCGGCGTCCGGGAGAGGACGGACCTCAGGCCTCACGGCGGCGGCGAACCGGGCTATGACCTGGGCGTCCAGGGCGTCGGTCTTGGCAAGTCTGCCTGTGGAGCGGGCGAAGTCCCTTATCTGTCTGGGATTCATCACCGCCACCGGCATCCGGCGGAGGCCGCAGTCCACCGTGAGGGCCCTCTCAAGGCCGCCTGTGGCCTCCATCACGATGAGGCCCACATCCAACTCCTTGGCCAAGTCGATCAACTCACCGATCCCGACAGGGTCGTTGGCGAACCTCCCGGTCCGCTCTTGGGGCAATATGTGAACATCCAGGCGCTTGCCGCTTACGTCCACTCCCATCACCGCGTCTGCGCTCATGTTGCGTCCACCCCTCTCGCCGCGTCTGTGCTCATCACATCCCCTTCTTGCAGGTCCGGGCTCGTTGACCCTGACAACTGTTCGGGCTTTAATGAGCATGGTGCGGCGGCTGACGCTAAAGTTCGGTCTTTAGAGGACCATGATTCCTGCGGCCTGCCGCACCCTGACTCCCACACACTAACACGTCTTCATCACACAAGATTCCTCGCTCCTCTCGGAATGACAGAAGCAGGGACGCGTTCTCCTCTAGGTTGGGAACTTACGAAGCGACGGGCTTACCAGCGTTTGACGATGTCGTAGAGAGTGTTGCGTTGGACGGGGGTGAAGCCGGCGTCCCGGATGATGTGGCAGACCTCGTCCACCGTCGTGCGGTTGTAGAAGCCCGCCTCCTGCATCACGTTCTCGTCAAATAGGGTGCCGCCGAAATCGTCTCCTCCGAAGTGGAGAGCGACCTGCCCGGTCTTCTTGCCCTCTGAGAACCATGACGCCTGGATGTGGGGGAAGTTGTCCAGGTAGATGCGGGAAACTGCCATGATGCGGAGATAGGCGTTGGGGCCCGCTTCCTGCTTCACCCGTTTGCCCAGGGCGGTGTTGTCCTTCTTGTAGCTCCAGGGAATGAAGGCCGTGAACCCGCCGTTCTCGTCCTGCACCTGACGTATGTGGTCCAAGTGCTCGACGACGTCCTCGTCATCCTCCAGGTGGCCGTACATCATCGTGGCAGTGGTCTTATAGCCCAGCTTGTGTGCCTCGCTGTGGACCAGGGTCCAGTCATCCACCTTGCCCTTGGGGAAGAGGCGGCTGATTTTGTGCTTCACGCGGTTGGACAGAATCTCCGAGCCGCCGCCGGGGATGGTCTGCAGCCCTGCGTCCTTGAGCTGGGCAAGAACACCGTGGACCGACAGGCCCGACACCTCGGACATCTTCATAATTTCCGGGGCCGAGAAGAAGTGGGGATGGATGTCCGGGTATCTTCGGCGGGACTCGCTGACCAGGTCCAGGTAGTATTGGAAGGGCAGCTTGGGGTTCAGACCGCCCTGCATCAGAACTGTGGTTACGCCCTTGTCACGGGCCTGCCCCAGCATCTCCATGACCTCGTCCACGGAGTGGGTATAGGCGTCGTCGTCTCGCTCGGTGCGGTAGAAGGCGCAGAAGGTGCAGTAGGCGTCGCAGACGTTGGTGTAGTTGAGGTTGGTGTCCACGACGAAGGTGACGTCGTCTTGGGGGTTGTGGCGGCGCCTCACGGTCTGGGCCAGAGGCGCCAGATCGAGGATATTGGCCTCCCGCATCAGGAAGAGAGCCTCGTCGTTGGTGATGCGGTCCGCAGCCTCGACTTTTGCCCTAACAGTGTCCAGAACGTCCGAGGCCATTGCTAGTCCAGGTTGTCCACGATCTCCCGGAATAGCCGGATGGCCTTCTGCTCGCCAACTCCGGCCCAGTAGCGGATGCCCTGGTAGTAGTCGACTATCTCCTTGTTGCTCATGCGCACGTCTTCCCGCGTCTGGGCGATGACGTACATGTGCTCAAGGCCCTCGTCCACGCAGGTGTAGAGCACGTTTTCCAGATAGTTGGCCCTCTTATCCGGCATTTCCTTGGAGACGACCCACACGGCGAACACGAAGGGCATCCTGTGCCACTTGAACCATTCCTCGCCCAGGTCGTAGCGGTAGGGGTAACCCGGCACGCCGTAGCGGCGTCTCAGGGCCTCGTCCCCTATCAGGAGAAAAGCGTCGTTCTCGTCCTTCAGCCCCACGTACTTGTCGGGCTTTACGTTGAACCGTTCCTTGAACAAGGCTTGGAGAAGCTTAATCGACGTGGATGTGTCCGGTATGACGCCGATGGCGGCGCCGCTCAATTCCTCTATGGGGACTTTGGAGTAAAAGAGAATGCTGCGGGATTTGTCCAGGGTGGCTATACAGAACTGTCCCAGCCTGTTGAACTGGTCCTCCAAGCGGAAGTAGTCCACCAGGGGCATGGGGCCCGCGTCGATGTCGCCCCGTTCTGCGGCCTTGGTCAGCTCGCTGGGAACGAAACTATGGAGCTCTATGTCGTTCCGGATCATCTGGTAGTAGAAGGGCTCCGAGTTTAGATAGGGGATTCTGCCGACTCTAATTACGTCCATACACCTGCACCACGTTGTAGAGTGCGTCCCGCTCCACCGGAGTCTTTCCCGCTTCCCGGATGAGTTGGACCACCCTGTCTCTCGCTAACCCACCAGGACTTTCGGCCTTGGCCGCATGGGCTATGCGCTCCTTGCCTATGGTCCCGTCCATGTCGCTGGCGCCGAAATGCAGCCCCACCGACGCTGTCTGCTCAGTGATCATGACCCAGTAAGACTTTATGTGGGGGAAGTTGTCCAACATCAGCCTGGCGGCTGCGATGGTTTTAAGATCTTCTATGGCCGAGGCTTGCCGTGCCACCAGGTTAGTGTCGCCCACCTGGTATTCCAAGGGAATGAAGGCAAGGAAGCCGCCGGTATCGTCCTGAAGCTCACGGAGACGCATGAAGTGGTCGACCCGCTCTTCGTAGGTCTCGATGTGGCCGTAAAGCAGGGTAGCGTTGGACCGGATGCCCATGCTGTGGGCCACCCGGTGAATCTCTATCCAGCGGTCCGGGTGGTTCTTGCCGGGGTAGAGAACCCTTCCCACTCTCGACGAAAACACTTCGGCGCCGCCGCCGGGCATGGAGCTTAGTCCTGCCTCTTTGAGCCGGGCCAGCGACTCCTCGGGGTCCACCTTCCAGCGTCTCCTGAAATACTCGATTTCGGCTGCCGTGAAGGCCTTTATCTGGACGTGGGGGTGCTGCTGGTGGATGGTGGAAACTATCTCCACGTACTTCTCGAAGGGCCAGTCGGGGTGGTGGCCGCCTACCATGTGGACCTCTCGTGTGTCCTCGTCCACGTGGTCCAGGATTTCCTCCATGGACATCTCGTAGGCGTCGGGGTCACCCTTCTTTTTGGCGAAGTCGCAGAACTTGCAGCTAAGGACGCAGATGTTGGTGGGATTCAGGTGCCGGTTGAGGACGAAGTAGACGCGGTCGCCTTCCAGCCGGCTCTTGACGTGGTCGGCCATTCTTCCCACAGCCGGCAGGTCGGTCGTTTCGAAAAGCCGCACACCGTCTTCCATAGACAGGCGTTGCCCAGCCAGAGTCTTCTCCCATATAGGGACCAGGGACGCGTCCTGGAAAGCTATCCCTTCTACAACTTTCACGCTGCTTTCTTAAAACCCTCTCTATCGAAGGATTGGAACCGGGCTGGCGAGGCCGCTAGTAAGGCTGTTTCCAGCCATGCGAGAGGCCGAACGGACGCATGCTTTCAACATGGGATTTTAGGGTGAAGCCCCTAAGGTGTCAAGGTAAACACCTGTGGCCCAGTGAGTTGTCCGCCGGGCGCCGGGAACAAATTATCCTCCGCGTCCGTCTAGGTTGGCATAACGCACAACCAGGAGGAGGACATGAGAATCGTATTCGGGAAATTCATGAACGAAACATGGAATGCGCCGCTGAAAAGCCTGATTCTTGGGGCGCTGCTCCTGGGAGCCGTTGGGCTGCTGTCTGTGGGCTGCGGACAGGACGAAGGACCCGCAACGCAGCCCCCTCCAGGAGAGTCGTCCACAAAAGAATCGGCAGGCGGGGACACAGTGAACAATAGGGGCGTCCCGACGCCGGAGTCCCGTTTAGACCCCACGCCCAGGCCTGTCCAGACCAGAGATTCAGTCCAGGTCCAGCAGATTCCGCCCACAGCGATGGCTATGGCCACTACCTACCCGACACCTGCCTCAGAACCTATGCAGTACAGCGGAGCCACTGCTATGCCGGTCCCCACGGGGACTCCGGCGCCTGCCGCCCCGCGCGATGCAGCGTTGCTCAGAATTAGGTCGATGAGTGCACAAAGCGGCCAGCTGGCGGACCCGGATGGCCTGCACTACGCTCTTGGGGCCGGTGGGACAGACACCGTAAACGACGCGGCGTATGACCTGATCTTCTTCAAACATTACGGGGTCAATCCCTTCATCGACACGGAAGACGATCGCTTTTCCACCTTCGCCATGGATGTCGACACAGCCTCCTACACAGTGGCGCGCCGTTTCATCATGGACGGGAATCTGCCCTTGCCTGAGGCCGTGAGGGTCGAGGAATTCGTTAATTACTTCGACCACGGGTACGAACCCCCGGAGGAGGAGGCGTTCGCTATACACATCGAAGGGTCGCCCTCTCCCTTCGGAGGTCCCAACCATTTGCTGATGCGGGTGGGTCTCAAGGGCAAGATGATCCCCGCCGACGAGCGCAAAGATGCCACCCTGATATTCGTGATAGACGTCTCCGGCTCCATGAATCGCGGGGACCGTCTGGGCCTCGTCAAACGCTCCCTTGAACTGCTGGTGGGGCAGCTCCGTCCCCAAGACAAGGTCGGAATCGTAATATACGGTTCACGGGGCCATGTCTTGCTGGAACCCACCGCAGGCTCGAACACCGAGACGATTATGGGCGCAATCAACGCGTTGCGGTCCGAAGGCTCAACAAACGCCGCCGAGGGGCTGGAACTGGGATACCGCATGGCTGAGGGAGAACTTCACCCCGGCAGGATAACCCGTGTGATGCTGTTGTCCGACGGCGTGGCCAACGTGGGCGACACCGGACCCGACTCTATCCTGAAACTGATCAAGAACCAGGTGGAAGAAGGCGTGACGCTTTCAACCGTCGGGTTCGGCATGGGCAACTACAACGACATACTCATGGAGCAGCTCGCCAACGATGGCAACGGCGCCTACGCCTACGTTGACACCTTGAAAGAGGCCCAGAGAATCTTCGTTGAGAACCTGACCGGAACTCTTCAGGTAATAGCGCTGGACTCCAAGGTGCAGGTGGACTTCAATCCTGACGTGGTGAGCCGGTACCGTCTGCTGGGGTACGAAAACCGGCGAGTGGATGACGAAGACTTCCGCAACGATCAGGTGGACGCCGGAGAGGTGGGCGCCGGCCACAGCGTTACGGCCCTGTACGAGTTGAAGCTCCGTGAGGACGCCCAGGGACAGATGGCCGAGGTGTTCGTCAGGTACGAGGACCCCGACAGCAGGAACGTCACAGAACTGAGCCGTGCCTTCAACACCGACCAACTTGCCGACAGTTTTGAGCAGTCCGCCCCGACTTTCCGATTGGCCGCAGTGGCCGCAGAGCTCGCCGAGATTCTCCGTGAGAGCTACTGGGCCCAGGACGGAAGCCTGGAGAACTTGGCGCAGACTGCAGCGGACGTGTCTGGGTTGTTTCCTGAGAACGCCGACGTGGCTGAGCTGGTGGGGCTGATTGAACAGGCGTCGGCCTTGTGGCAGCGCGGATAGTCCTAGAAGCCGATTGCGGAAAGGAGAAGATCGCAGCCTCCGGCCTGCAAGCCGCCTTGACCCTGACAAACGCCTAAAATAATATTGGGCCTGTCTCCAGTCCCTCCCAAATGCTGTTCGGGGGGGACTGGAAGTTGTTTGTTAAGGTTGCCCGTGAGAACAGACCCGTGTTCCCGGCGCCAAGAGCATGCCCCCGTTGCCGTATCCGACAGGTCCGGCGCATGGCATTGCTACAACTGCGTCATCGTAGACCACCAGACTAGGGCCCAGAACCTGGCCTACCGGATGCTGGGAGACTGGGCCGCCGCCGAAGACGCCGTGCAGGAAGCTTTGATGTCGGGGTACAGGGCTTTCGGCAAGTTCCGGGGGGAGAACCTCACGGCATGGTTGATGCGCATCGTGTCCAACGCGTGCAAGGACATGCTCCGGTCCAGGCGTGCCCGACCCACCGTCTCTATGGACGCTCCGCCTCCCGATAGCGACCCTGACCTGCCTCCTCCCGAACTGCCCTTAGGCGGAGAGTCACCGGACGACTATGCCGTCAGGGAAGAGCTAAGCAGGGCCATACAATCGGCCCTGATGAGCTTGCCTGAAGAACGCAGGCTGACAGCCGTTCTCATCGACGTACAGGGATACAGCTACGAAGATGCAGCCCGCATCACCAACGTGAACGTAGGAACGGTGAAATCGCGGCTGGCGAGGGCCAGAGCGGGAATCCGAGACCGTCTCCGGCAAGACCCGGAACTTTTACCGGACAGGTTCCGTCAGGATAATTAGAGAGCCATGTGGTTATTCAAAAAGAGACCTAAGCATATTTCCCTGGAGAGCTTGTCCGAATTTCTGGATGGCGGGCTAAGCGACGCCGACATACGGAAGATTGAGGACCACCTCCGGGCGTGTGAGTCCTGCACTGTAGAGTTGGACTCTTTGAGAGACACCGTTGGGCTGCTGCGCCAGACGCCCGTGTTGCCTACAGCGAGGGACTTCACCTTCGCGGAGGCGCCGGAGTCAGCGACGGAGCCGCACGCGCCGGTCGCCACTGCCGGGTTCCCGGCTTTCCGTGTCCCCGTCTGGGCCTACGGAGCTGCCGCGTCAGTGGCGGTGGTTGCCTTCGCCGTTACCCTGTCCATTGACGTGACCCGCGGCCCGGATGACAGTGGAGGGATTGGGCTGTTCTCCGAGGAACGCGGTGATTCCTTCTCAACAATTCTGGCCGATCCAGAAGACTCGCCCACAGGCGTTCCGATGCCGCCTACAACGACTCCTGCGCCTCAACAAGAGCCGCCAGGTGTCACCGCGATGCCGGTCGCTCCTACGTCAATGTTGGCGCCGACTCCGATGGCAGAGATGGCGATGATAGAGCCGACGTCGCAGCCGACACAGACTCCCGAACCCGCTTTTTCGATGGGCAAAGCCGATACGTACGACTCGGAGCCGGATATGGTGATGAGTCGCGCCGTGGAACCCACGTCCGGCGCCAAGGCCCAACTTACCGACGCCCCGACCTCTGCGCCTCCGATGGGCGATGTCGCTGAGAGGCGGGCCGACGCTCTTACCTATAGGGCCACAGCCGTGCCAGCCCCTACGCCGACTTCCGCTCCGCAACCTACAGATACGCCTATGCCCAAGCCGACCGCCACTTCCCTTCCCACAGCTACTCCGACACCCAAGCCGATTCCCACACCACTGCCCACATCGACGCCGATGCCTCAACCCACATCAATCCCGGCGCCGACGGCCGCTCCGCAAAGCGCGTTGGACCCTGGGGCCTCCAGAGAATCGGCCGACATCACCACCGAAGAGATCGCACGTATGCGGGAGTCCCTGGGAACAGACCGTGGCATTTCGGTCTGGTGGATTGTAGAGGGGGCGCTGGCTGCATTGGCCCTCGGGTTGATCGTCGTCCTAGCTCTTAAGCTTCGCGCTCGCCGTAAGAGAGCGCCCTAAAGGCGGGGCCGACGGGAACAAATCGTATGGCGGTTACGTCTTAACTTCTGAACCACTTAGGAGGTGAACCATGAACAGACTAGGGACTTACATAAACAGGAATATCCTCGGAACGGCGCTGGCGGGAATGTTGGTGTTGTTTCTTGTGGCTGCCGCATGCAACTCCTCTGACACCGACACCCAACCTCCCCTGGAAAACTCGGCTCAGATCACACGCATTGAGGAGCGCGTGGACCAAGCCCTCATCATGTTGGAAGGTTCTACCCAGTCTTCCGACGGTGCTCAGTCCGGTATATGGGTGACAGGCATGGGCCAGGTCACGTCGGCGCCTGACATCGCCACATTGAACGGAGGCGTCGAGGCGGTGGCGGAGGCCGTAGCCGAGGCCCGCGGCAAGGCAGCGGAAGCCATGGACGCCATGATGGAAGCTCTGGCCTCCCTGGGAGTGGAGGATCGGGACATCCAGACCACCAGCTTCAACATCTACCCCGAATACCAATACGACCGGGAAAAGGACAAGAGTGAGCTTGTCGGATACTGGGTCAACAACCAAATCGCTGTGACGGTCAGGGACCTGGACCAGGTGGGCGCCGTCATCGACGACATGGTGGAGGCGGGAGGCGACCTGGCCCGCTTCAATGGGATTCGTTTCGGGCTGGACGATCCCAAGTCTTTGGAGACGGAGGCCCGCAAATTGGCCGTCGAGGACCTGACCGCCAAGGCTACGGAGCTGGCCGAAAATGCCGGAGTCAGCCTGGGTGACCTCGTCTACATCAGCGAGTCCTTCGGCGGCTCGCCTAGGACCTTCGACGTAGCTGAGAGCGCCGCGTTGTCAAGAAGTATGGCGTTCGATGCGGCGGACACGCCTATCAGCGGCGGTGAGCTCGGCGTGACCATAACAGTGCAGGGCGTTTTCGACATGGAGTAGGGCCTTGTGAAATATGCTGTAGATTGATGGCCCGGCGCCGAGAGAATCCTCCACGCCGGGCCAGCTTGACTAGACCGGAAGGCTATGCAAAACTCGCCCCACCATTACAAACGGTGGGGCGAGCGGTGCTAAAGTAAGGCAAGTGAGGGTGGGAAGTGCTTCTGAGTGACCGGAGCATCCGGGAAGCAATCGAGTCCGGGCGAATCATCATAGACCCCTGGGACGAGAGCCTGCTTCAACCCGCCAGCGTCGATCTTCGCCTCGGTTCCAAAATGCGGGTGTTTCGCAACTCCAGGGTCCCCTACATAGACGTGAAGCAGGAGTTGCCGGAACTGACCGAGGAGGTGGAGATACACGAGGACACCCCCTTCTACCTCCATCCCCATGAGTTCGCCCTTGGTGTGATAGCAGAGCGCATCTGTCTCCCCGATGATATCGCCGCCAGGCTGGACGGCAAGAGTTCCCTGGGCAGGCTGGGCTTGCTGGTCCACTCCACCGCGGGCTGGGTGGACCCTGGCTGGAGAGGCAACTTGACCCTGGAGCTTAGCAATGTGTCGGGGTCGCCCATAACCCTGTACGCGGGCATGAGGGTCTCCCAAATCTCCTTCATGGAGCTGTCCACACCCGCTGAAAAACCCTACGGTTCCGGAGCGTTGGACAGCAAATACCAGGACCAGGGAGAACCCGTGCCCAGCCAATACTTTCGCAACTACCGTGCCGGACGGGACTTACGGGGCGGTTGATTATCGCTAATCGGATATTGTCCATCCGGCTATATCCCTTGACATTGGATAAAGCAAGGGGAGAAAATTGAAATAGGCCCCAGCGAGCAGGGCGGCTGCCTGAACGGAGCCAACCCTTGTACAAAAGGGATAAATCAAGACCCGTCACCCCTTCCCTCCCCGCTCTGACCCGCACGTCGAATAAGCGACGTTCCAATTCCCCACGAATCACGTCCGGTGTGAGCCGCCGTCCTTGACATGACCTCCTCCAACCATTACATGAAGCGTGCTTTAGAGTTGGCGCGGGAGGCCCTCGGCAAGACCAGCCCCAATCCCGCCGTAGGCGCCGTAGTGGTCAAAGATGGACGCGTCATCGGAGAGGGGCACACGCAGCCCCCCGGTCAGGCCCACGCCGAAGTGGTGGCGCTGGGGCAGGCAGGCGCCGACGCAACCGGAGCCGCACTGTACGTCACTATGGAGCCCTGCTCGATTTTCGGAAGGACTCCCCCCTGCACCGACGCGGTGATAAACGCAGGGATATCCACGGTCCACGTGGCTTCCAAGGACCCCAATCCCAGGGTCAACGGACAGGGAATTTCCCTCCTCGAATCGGCCGGTGTCAATGTTGAGACCGGAGAGGAAGCCAAAACGGCGGAACGTCTCTACGAGGCCTTCAAGAAGCATATCAACACCGGGCTTCCTTACGTCACCGCCAAGTTCGCCATGAGTCTGGACGGCAAGATTGCCAGCCGCACCGGCCACTCGAAATGGGTCACTGGCCCCAAGTCCCGGGAGCGTGTGCAAGAGATTCGACGCGTCTCCGACGCGGTAATGGTGGGAGTGAACACTGTCGTTAAGGACGACCCGAAGCTGACAGCCAGAGACGGCACAGGACACCCACTGAAACAGCAACCTCTCAGAGTAGTAGTGGACAGCTCGGGCCGCACCCCTGTTGGCTCGGCCCTCCTGAAGGAACCCGGCAGGACCCTGATAGCCGGCTCCAAGATTGACTCGGAAACGGCGCGGTTCCTGGAGTCTGCTGGAGCCGAAACGGTCTGTTTCCCCAACGACCAAACAGGAAGAGTGGACCTCCCGGCCCTCATGGTCCATCTGGGCTCCATCGGGGTGGTCAGCCTGATGGTAGAGGGAGGCGGGACGCTGATGGGGTCCCTGCTTGACGAGGGACTGCTGGACAAAGTGTACGCTTTCATAGCTCCCGTTATAGTGGGAGGAGACGGCGCCCAGACTCCCGTGGGAGGCAGGGGGGCGGAAACCATGTACGAGGCCCTGCGGCTCCGGGACATCACTGTGGAGACTATCGACGACGACGTGCTGGTGGTAGGGTATCCCGACAGGTCCGGCAAGAAAGACTAGGGAACGCTGCATGTTTACCGGAATTGTTGAAGAGGTGGGCAAGGTCATATCGTTGGCCGACGCCCAGGTCCAGAATGGAAGCTTCCGCCTGACGGTGGGCGCCGCCAAGGTCCTGGACGGACTCCGCCTGGGGGACAGCGTATCCGTCAACGGGGCCTGTCTGACGGCGGTGGACATTACACCCGACGGCTTCAGCGTGGACCTGGCTCCCGAAACCCTGCGGCGCACCAACCTCGGTTCGCTGGACGAGGGCATGGGGCTAAACCTGGAGAGGGCGCTCTCCTTCTCGGACAGGCTGGGAGGACACGTGGTCCAGGGCCATGTGGATGACCGGGGACGGGTAAGCTCCATCAAGCCGGAGGGGGACTGCATCGTCATGCGGTTCCGAGTTCCCAAGCGCCTCAGCCCTTATCTGGTGGAGAAGGGATTTATCGCGGTTGACGGTATAAGCCTTACCGTGGTAAAAAGGGGGGCCACTTACTTTAGTGTATCTCTTATCCCTTTCACCTTGGACAATACGGCATTGAGGGAGAAGCGAGTAGGCGATCAGGTCAACCTGGAGGTAGACATACTGGCAAAGTACGTCGAAAGCCTGCTCAAGAACGGAGACCGTTGATCCATCCCAAATCTCCGGGAGATAACGTGTAATGGCTTTGTCCAGCATTGAAGAGGCCCTGGATGACATACGTCAGGGCAAGTTCCTCATAGTCGTAGACGATGAGAAGCGGGAGAACGAGGGCGACCTCGTTATGGCCGCCGAAACCGTCACTCCAGACGCCGTCAACTTCATGGTCACCGAGGCCCGGGGCTTGCTGTGCATGCCCGTCCTGGGCGAGAGGCTGGACCAGCTCAACATGCCGCTGATGGTTGACGGCCACAACAGCGCCAGGCATGGAACGGCCTTCACCGTATCCGTGGACTACAACCTAGGCACCACCACCGGCATCTCCGCCTCCGACCGCGCCAAGACAATCCTGGCCATGATAGACCCGGACGCCAAGCCCGAGGACTTTGCCCGACCGGGCCACATCTTCCCCCTCCGCTACCACAATGGCGGGGTGCTGGTGCGCCCCGGCCACACTGAGTCCATAGTGGACCTGACCCGTATCGCCGGCATGTATCCGTCCGGAGTGGTGTGCGAAATCATGAACCCCGACGGCACCATGTCCCGCATGTCGGAACTAGAGAAATTCTCCGAACTTCACGGCATTAAGATAATCACCATCGCACAAATCATCGCCTACCGGCGCAGGCACGAAAGGCTGATCGATAAGATAGCCGAGGCCCGCCTGCCCACCGACTACGGCGAGTTCGAGGTCCAGTCCTACACCAGTCGTATAGACAACGGAGAGCATGTCGCCTTGGTGCTGGGTGAATGGGGGCCAGACGAGCCCATTTCAGTCCGCATCCACAGTGAGTGTCTCACGGGCGACGTATTCGGAAGCATCCGCTGCGACTGCGGAGACCAGAGAAAGCTGGCCTTGGAGATAATAGGCCAGGAGGGCAAGGGCGTTTTCCTCTACATGCGTCAAGAAGGGCGGGGAATCGGCCTCCACAACAAAATCAAGGCCTATCACCTCCAGGACAACGGCATGGACACGGTGGAAGCCAACGAAATGCTGGGCTTCGAGTCAGACCACCGCCACTACGGAATCGCCGCCCAGATACTGTCCGACCTGAACGTGAAGAAAATCCGGCTACTGACCAACAATCCCCGTAAGATCGTCGGCCTCTTGGGCTACGACTTCGACATCGTCGAACAGAGGGCCATCGAGACCGAGGTCAACGAGGAAAACCGCCACTACAAGCAGACCAAGCGGAACAAGCTGGGCCACACCCTCTGGCACTGCTGAAACCGCCAGACGGTTATGCCGTCGCTCCTAGCCCCCGTCGTTCTTGCCCATTGTCGAGCGCAGATACGCCTGTATGAAGCCGTCGATGTCTCCGTCCAGCGCCGCGTCCGCGTTGGTGGTCTGATGGTCCGTCCGGTGGTCTTTGACTAGCTTGTAGGGGTGGAGCACGTAGCTCCGTATCTGGCTTCCCCACTCGGTGGCCAGACGTTCTCCCCTTAACAAAGCCAGATGCTGTGCACGCTCCTCCATCCTCTTCTCCAGAAGCCGGGCCATCAGAATTCGCATGGCGAACTCCCGGTTCTGGTGCTGGGAACGCTCGTTCTGGCACGCCACAACTATCCCGGACGGGAGATGGGTCAGGCGAACGGCCGAGGCCACCTTCTGAACGTTCTGTCCCCCCGGCCCACTGGACCTGAAGAAGTCCATCTTGAGGTCATCGGGTTTTATCTCCACTTCCTGCTCGTCGTCGGCCACCGGCATCGTTTCCACCTGGGCAAAGGAGGTATGCCGCAGGTGGTTGGGATCAAAGGGAGAGAGGCGCACCAGCCTGTGCACGCCCAGCTCCGCCTTGAGGTAGCCGTAGGCGTATTTGCCTCCAACCTCCAGGGTGGCGCTCTTGATGCCGGCCCCCTCGCCATAGGACGTGTCCAGCACCTGGGCCACCCGCCCCTGGTTCTCAGCCCATCGGAGATACATTCGCAACAGCATCTCCGCCCAGTCCTGGGACTCGGTGCCTCCCGCCCCCGGCTGGATTGTCACGATGGCGGGCCGGTCGTCGTAGGGGCCGGACAAGGTGAGCAGGAACTCCTGGCGCTCCAACTCCTCCGAAAGCTCTCGACACTCGCTGCGCAGCTGTTCTTCCAGGGTGTCGTCGCCTTCTGCGAGGGCCAATTCAACCAGTTCCAGCAACGAACCGGCGCTCTTCTCCAGTCCACGCCAGGTTTCGACGGTGTCTTTCAACCTTGCCAGACGCTGCATTGCTCTTTGGGCCTCTTGGGGCGAGTCCCAAAACGAGGCGTCTCCGGCCTCTTTCTCCAGCCGGTCTATCTCTGTCTCTTTGACAGGGACGTCAAAGACGGTCCAACGCTCCCGCTATGCGCTGGGCCATCTCGATAAGCTCAGACCTCAGGTCCTGCATCCCTAACTCCTTATGTCCGCGCAACCAGTTCAGGCGCCCTGCCTGCAGCGGCGTTATGTGCGTTCCTCGTTGTTTCCGGCAGCCGAAAGCCTTTGCAGGCGGCCAGCGTCCAGTCAACAGCGGAATCCAACTCTATCATATGTCCAACGGACACGAATACCGGACTCACCCCTGTCCTGGTCCTCACAGCCATCCCTATGATTTCTCCCTTGTGCAGCAGGGGTGTCCTGGAACCCCGCTCCTGGCCTAGCTCGCCGTATTCGCCGACCAGTATGGACTTGGCACAGCCAATGGTGGGCGTCTGGGCCGCCAGGCCGATATGGCAGGCGATGCCGAACCGCCGGGGATGGGCCGTCCCATGGCCGTCCACGATTATCAAATCGGGTTTAACGCTCAAGCCCTCCAAAGCCATCGCCAGGGCCGGAGTTTCTCTAAAGGAGAGCAGTCCGGGAGTGTAGGGCATAGAGGGGACCGTCCTTGCCACCGAGACGTCCACCGGCTCCAGGTCAGGGAATGACAACGTCACGGCGGCGCCGGTGACAACGCCATCCTGGTCGGGAGCCGACATGTCCAGACCGCCCACATAGCGGACGTCGCCCGGGAGCGGGCGGCCCAAGGCGGAAACCTGCGGGGCCAGCCGCTTTTGTATCTCGCGCGCTTCGGCGGGTGTAACGTCCCATGAATGGAGGGTGCACAGTTCCATGCGAGAATTATAGCGCCCGCTCTAAAGGTCCATCCGCAGGTCTATGACTCTGGACAGCGCGGCAACGACCAGTGCGCTCCTGATCTCTCCTTCCAAGACCGCCTCCTTGACGCGGACCAGGGGCAGGGTCTCGATTCGGATGTCCTCGCCTTGGCTGGGGTGGGGGTCGTGGGTCTGCGTGCATCCTCGGGCCAGCCAGTGGTGGACGAGGTTGTTGTGCACGGCCGGGTTGGGTTCGTGGGCGCCCAGGTACACCCAATCGGAGGACGTGTATCCCGTCTCCTCCAGAAGCTCTCGTTGGGCCGCTTGCCGGTGGTCCTCGCCCTCCATCACCGACCCTCCGGATATCTCCAAGGTCACTTCGCCCGTTCCAAACCTGTACTGTCGCACCAACACCAGTTTCTCGTTGGGGGTCACGGCCACTACACTGCACCAGTGGGGACTCTCCAGCACGACGGCGCGCCGTTCCACCGAGTTTCGTGGGTTAACCACCTGGTCGAAGCGGACTTGAAACAGAGGCATCTCAGGGCCAGGCTCACTGCTCAGAACTCGCCAGGGAACGTGGCCGGGACTGGATGGGCTTTCGAGGCTCACGGGACCACTTCTCAGATGGCCTCAGAGGGCCGGAAGTCCACTACCATTAGCTCCATGATGGGAGTGTTCCCGACCCGTCCTGCGCCGACGGTATAGACCACGTCCACCCTGGACGTTTCAGGCTCCCACTTATCGGCTTGGCGGAAGGCCAGGGCGTCCCAAACTACCCTGCCCTCCTTTAGCCTGAGCTTCATGTGCTGGCCCTGGGCGCCCATAGTGCGTACGCGGGCGGCTTCCAGGTTACGGGTCAAAAACGTAGGCGCCGGATTGTCCACTCCGAAGGGTCCCAGGTCCTGAACCCATTGGAAGGCGGCGCCGGGAATGCTGGACACCGGCGCCTCGGCGTCTATGTACAGAGGTGCCGCTTCGTCAATCCGTCCTGATGTTCCGTCGGCGACAAGGCCCAGCCTGAACTCAAGTTGGGCCATGTTGAAGGACGGCATCACGAATCCGGCGGCCTGCCCGTGGCCTCCGTACCGAGTGAACAGGTCAGCGCAGGGCTTCACCGCCTCGTTGAGAATATGATATCCAGCGACGCTTCTGGCGCTGGCCCGGACCACGTCCCCTATCTGGGAGACGACTATGGCGGGTCGGGAGAACTCGTCCACAAGCCTGCTTGCCACCAGCCCGGCTATGCCAGGCGCAACCCACTCCCCGCCGGCCAATATCACCGGGGGCAGGTCCGGCCTGCTTAGAGTCTGTTCTTTGGCCCTGGCATAGGAGTCCAGGGTCATCTGTTGTCGTTCCCGGTTCAGTTTCTCTAGGTGGGAAGCCAGGCTGGCCGCTTCATCCTCGGACCCGGTCATGAGAAGCTTGTAGGCCAGGGAGGCGTGGTCCAGCCGCCCGGCTGCGTTGAGCCGTGGAGCTATCATAAAGGCGATGTCCTCGGCGTCCAGGCCGTTGGGGTTGATTCTGGCCTGCTTAAAAAGCGCCTGAAGGCCGGGCCTCTGAGTTGATTGAAGGCGTTTCAGGCCCTCTTTCACGAAACGCCTGTTCTCACCGACCAGAGGCACCAGGTCTGCAACGGTGCTCAAAGCCACCAGTTCGAGAAGGTTGCGGTTCCAGTCGCGGCCCAGGTCGTTGTACAGGGCCTCCATGAGCTTGAAGGCCAGGCCTGCCCCGGAAAGCTCCGTGAAGGGATACTCCGAGTCCTCCAGCTTGGGGTCGATAATGGCGACAGCAGGCGGAATCCTATCGGGCGGCAGATGGTGGTCCGTGACAATCACGTCCATTCCGAGTTCGCCGGCCAGGACTATCTCATCCAGGGAAGTGACTCCGCAGTCGACCGTGATGATAAGGGACACGCCCGCCTGTTTCAGGGCCATGACGGCTTCCGCGTTCAGGCCGTGGCCCTCGTCCTCCCGGTGGGGAATGTAGGGCGCCACCGTAGCCCCGAGCTCCTCCAACCCTTGGGCGGCGACGGCCGTCCCGGTGACTCCGTCCACGTCGAAATCTCCGAAAACGCCGATGGACTCACCGGATGTCAGGGCTTTGCGGAGTCTGGCGACGGCGGCTCCCATGCCGGGTAGAAGAGCCGGATCATGGAAGGCTGGGTTCATGTAGTCGCCCAGGGATTCCTCGGAGTGGATGCCCCGATTGGCGAGGAGTTGCACTACGAGACGAGGCAGGTGGGAGAGGCCGTTGTGTGATTCGGATACGGGAGGCCGCACCCTCCACACCCTGCGTCCACCCCCGTTGGCGTTCATCCGGCTGAAGCCGCTCTAGCTCCGGTCCGCCGCTCCGAATATGAGGACCGAATTATGGCCCCCAAAGCCGAAGGAGTTGCTCATCGCGTAGCGAATTCGCGCTTCACGGGCCTTGTTGGCCGTGTAGTCCAGGTCGCAGCTGGGGTCCTGGTCGTCCAGGTTGATGGTGGGAGGTATGACTCCGTCGCGGATGGCCATGATGGATGCCGCGGCTTCCAGGGCGCCTCCGGCGCCCAGCAGATGGCCCGTCATGGACTTGGTGGAGCTTATGGGAGTCCGGTGGGCGTCCTCGCCCAACGCCAGCTTGATGGCAAGGGTTTCCTGCTTGTCGTTCAGAGGAGTGGATGTGCCGTGGGCGTTTATGTAGCCTATCTCTTCAGGCGCCAGTCCTGCCCTTTCGATGGCGGTCTTCATGGCCTTGGCGGCGCTTACGCCGTCGGGATGGGGTTCAGTTAAGTGGAAGGCGTCGGAGGTGGCGGCGTAGCTGACCAGTTCCGCCAACGGCTCGGCCCCTCGCTTTTCCATGTTCTCCTCGCTCTCGAGGACCAGAATGGCTGCTCCCTCTCCCATTACGAAGCCGTCCCGGGCAGTGTCGAAGGGGCGGCTGGCCTTCTGAGGCTCCTCGTTCCGCTTCGACAGTGCGTGGAGCGAGTTGAATCCTGCAACTGCTATGGGGCATATCGGAGCTTCGGCTCCGCCCGCAAGGACCACGTCGGAGTCTCCCCGGCGTATCATCTCCCACGCCTGCCCAATCCCGTCGGCGCCACTGGAGCATGAGGACACGGCACAGAAGTTGTGGCCCATGGCCCCGGACAGCATGGAAACCTGGGCCGACCCCATGTCGGCCAGCATCATGGGCACCAGAAAGGGAGACACTCTGCGGGGGCCTTTTTCCTTAAGCGTTTCCACTTGCTGGGACAGGGTGATGACGCCGCCAATTCCGCTGCCCACGATTGAGGAGAGGCGATAGGGGTCCATATCGTCAGGCTTGAGCCGGGCCTGGGCCATAGCCTGGGCGGAGGCGACGGCTGCGAGCTGGGCGAACCGGTCCATCCGGCGCGCCTCTTTCTTCTCCAGATAATCGGTTGGCTCGAACCCCTTCACCTCGGCGGCGAAACGGGTCTCGAATCCCTCCGGGTCGAATGCGGTGATGGAGTCCACGCCCGACACGCCGCCGACAAGGTTTTCCCAAGAGGTGGTTAGGTCCAGGCCGAGGGGAGAGATGACTCCGATGCCGGTTACGAATACTCTAGTCGCCAACCACACACCTTCCAGTCGTCGTAAAGACAGTCGGGCCTATGCGGTCTCCCGCTTGAGTTCGGACAACCTCGTCATGGCCTCGCTCACTTCGTTGATGCGGACCGAGATGTTGTCGCTTATTTCCCGCCCCGTCTGGGCGATTTGGATTCTGTACCTGCCCAGGGATTCGCTGGCCTCGTTGATGCGCTGAGAAATCACGTCGGGTAGGTCCCGGCCCGTTTCCGACAGTTGGATGCGGTATTTGGCAAGAGTCTCGCTCACTTCGTTCATCCTGGAGGATATGGCCTCCGGCAGTTCCTTGGAGGAGTCCGAGAGCGTACGAAGGGCTTCACTGAATTCCCCAATGCGGAGTGAAACGATTCCGCTCAACTCTCGTCCGGCCGACTGGCGCTTGGACTTGGGGGACTTGATAAGCCGGAATATCCTCTCGTACAGCTTGTCTATCGGGTTCAGCTTTGAGTGGTACCGATTGAAGAGGTCTCTGGACTCTTCCAGGGACCACCGTTCGTCTTGGTGGACGAACTGACGTCCGGTGTAGAGCTCGTAGGGCCTCATGCCGTACTCTGCGGGCACGTTGCCGCGCTCATCGGTGGGCAGCGGGTTCCCCTTGGCGTCCAAGGGCACCAGCGAGTCCCAGTTGGACGTGGCGGGCAGCGGGGTCAGTAGATTGGCCGTCTGGTACCTGCTCACCTTCGTGATCCAGTCGGCCATGTCCATGATTCCCTGTTCGGTGTCGTAGGGAAGCCCGATAATGGTCATCGCCACCAGCGTGAAGCCCATCTTGTTCAGCTGCACCAGGTCCTTGTGCACCTGGCCGGGCTCTTGGCGCTTTCGCACCAGCTTCAAGTTCTCGGCGTTGTCGGACTCCACACCCACGTAGAGCATTCGGATGCCGGCTTCGTACATGGCGTCGGCCAGCTCAGGGTCCTGGCCTATCTCGGCCCGTGTCTGGCAAATCATGTACATGTCGTCGGTGTGGCCCTTCCAGTTCTCCAGCCGGGCCAGACGTTCGTCGCGGTACTTCACGGCCCTGAGGGGAGGCGGGTGGAGGTCGTCGGAGATGAAGACGCTGAACCTTCCGTCCCTGGCGGTGTGGATAAGGCCGTCAGAGGCCAGCTGCCTGAGTTGGCGCAGCCGCTTGATCTCAGTCTCCCTGTTGATCAGTCGGTATCCCAGGAACTGTTGTATCACCTGGCAATAGGTGCATTTTTCGGTGCATCCCCGGACGGTTTCCAGCACCCCGCCCGCCATGGGCATCTGGGGGGTTAGGTCTCTTATGGCCCTGAAGTCTGGCAGCGATATGAAGTCCGGCTCTATGACCCCTTTTCGGGGAGTCTGTATGACCTGTCCGTCCCGAACAAAGGATATGCCGGGTATTTTCCTCAAACTGGTGATAGGCGCTGGGCCTTTGTGCTCCAAGAGCATGTCGCAAAGGGCGCCGATGATGTCTTCCCCCTCGCGATTGACTATGATGTCAAAGCGCCCTTCCCGGATGGCTTCCTCAGGGAGAGGGCTCATCTGGGGGCCGCCCCCTATGGTCACCAACTCGGGGTGGAACTGCTTGGCAAGTCTGCCGATTTCATAGCCGCGGGGCGCCTCGTTAATCAGGGCGGTAATCATGAGGATGTCAACGCCGTCCAGGTCCTTGTCCGGGTCCATGGGGCCGCTGCGGTCCTCGAACCATATCTCCGTGTCGTACAGGAAGGGGCCCTTCCATTGCTTTAACGCGGCGGAGAGAAAGAGCATGCCCTGCCGTGGGATGGCCACGAACTCGAAATTGCCGCCCTGTGAGCTGGGTTGGACAAGAACCACTCTTTTGAACTTAGACTTCATCTTGTCTCCACCTAGCGACTTTCACTAAATTATTGTCCTGACGTTGGCTACCCGCCAGATTGCATCTGGCTCGGCAGCCGCAGCTTGCCCATCCTATCTGTTGAATTATACATGACAGTCAATGGGAATTGATACAGGAAACCGCAACTACAGAGAACTGCATTCTGCGTGGAAATTACAAGGAGGTCCGACCGGACCCCGACCCACTGACAATCGATGAGGCTCACCCAGTTGTACGGCTGCTATAATAATGGATTATGAACCAACCTCCAGTTGGTGGATCATTTCGGAACGCCCGTAGAGAACAACGAGAGTCATCTCTTTAAGTGAGACATCTACGGTCTGATTGAGAAACCCGACGGCCACATGACCCGAACCCCGACCAAATCACAAGGGGGTACGTCGGTGGGTGCGGCCACCGAGGCATCGGCCCACGGTCTCAATCTGAGCGGGCGACGATTCGGTAAACCGTAGTCAGGCGTGTGATGGGGTACGAGCAATTCATGGAGGCGCTCCAGAGTCAAGCCCTGGCTTCAACAAAGTCAGGCGCTGCCCCAGAGCACAGAGCGAGGCGGCGCCGGTATCTAACGGTAGGGGTGGTGTTGTAATGGTTAAAATCGCGTGGAAACCCATCAATGGCTATGGGCCCTATGCCTACCTTCAGGAGAGCGAGAGGAAGGGCCTCAAGGTGAAGTCCAATCATCTGGGCTATCTGGGGGCGGCGGGCGAGGACGGCCGTATCCCGGGGAAGGATGCTTACGTGCTGGCCGTGGGTGACTATCCTGGCGGGCTAGTGTCATTCCCATTTGTGGGAGACAAAACGAAATCAAAGCTGAAACGTGGGCCTCTGGACTTAGTGAACCGGATGGAGCAGCAGTCAAAAGCAGGTGTGCCCGCCCACGAAATTACGGCGAACCTTCCGGTAAGACGGCGACGGAAGCAAAAGTGAGTAAGCAAACGGAATGGATGCGATCGCGGGATAATCCCGATACATTAGACCTCGACATCGGAGAAGAACGCTGCCTGTTGGCATTGACATCCCTGGGAAGCGATGAACCGCCACCGAGACGGAACACCAAGGACGGGGGAGTCATTCGGGATCCGGCTTTAAGCAAGTTCCTCAAAGACCTTTACGACTATCAATGCCAGATTTGCCGGTTCACGATCACGATACTTGGCAAACACCGCTATGCCGAAACGCATCACATCAGGCCGTTGGGTGGGGGGCATACAGGCATAGACAAATTGAAAAACATGATGGTCCTATGCCCAAATCATCATTCCATGATGGATTTAGGGGCCATAGCCATCCATCCTGACCGTCTAACGGTGATTGCACAAACTAAGACAGAGCCGGAACATCAACAACCGTTGCAGTTGGTAAAACATGCAATCGACAAGGAATTATTGCAGTACCACCTGGAGCACATCTTCCAGAAGATTTAGTCTACCCTGGGATCCGTAGCCTCCACGGTATGGGAAACTCCGAAACCTAGGTGAAGAACCGCCGCCGGTTGCGGGCGACAACGGCGTAAGCCCTGGAGCCGAGCACTCCCATACCCGGCAGCCAGAACAACAGGGCGAGAGGCCACAATACAGGCGCCCTCAGAGCTATGCGCCTGACGGCGTCGAACCCGCTGTATAGGCCCGATGGAGTTTCCAGGTGCATTGCCCGGTCCAGGTCGTCGCGGGAGACGCCTTCTGGAAGGCAGCCGGACTGCACTGGCGTCCATTCCACTTTGCCCAGCACACCCGCCCGCGAAACCAGACTGACTCCGCCTGAGCAAAGGCGGCAGTCAGCGTCGTAGTAGACCTTGGAGCCCATTCTAAAGTCTCACCGTTGTGGAATATGGGGAACTAAAGCGCGATTCTGGCCCGCTCTTCAAGCTCGGCCAGCGCCGCATCTCCCTTGGTGTTGTCCATCCAAAGCACCACGTGATCGGCTCCTGCGTTCTCCAGAGCCTTGATGTCATCCCTCGTCCCGAAGGCGCCTGGCCGCCCCATAGCGTATATCTTGATGGACGATGGGTCGCGGCCCGCCTCTTTGGCCTTTTCATCCAGGCGGCGTCTGCCGTCCTCGATTGGCCCAGGGTTGGTCAAGACCGGAAGCCAGCCGTTGCCGACTCGGACGATGCGACGGAATATGATTTCGGAATTGCCAGGGGTAAGTCCGCCGCCGAACACTATGGGGGGATGGGGCTTCTGCGTGGGTTTTGGGAAGACCTTCACCGCCGGGAAGTCGTAGAACTCACCGTGGTATTCGGATTCGTCTTTGGTCCAGATCTCCTTGAGAGCCCTGATGTTGTCCACCGACTGCGGCCCCTTGCGTTCATAGTTGCCGCCCAGAAGCTCCAACTCTTCTTTGAGCCAGCCAACTCCCAGTCCCACTATGACGCGGCCCCCGGACAGATTGTCCAGGGTGGCCACCTGCTTGCTCATGAGCAGAGGGTTGTGCTCCGGGAGGATGCAAATCGCCGTCCCCAGGAGGATGCTGCTGGTTGTTCCGGAAGCCCGCGCCAGGGTGTTCCAGGGGTCCGCCATCCAGTAGTACCCATCGGGAATCACGCCGCTGCGGTCGCCGGGGTAGGGGGTGGACGTCGTCACGGGAATCACAGGATGTTCAGGCACCCAGAAGGAGGCGAACCCCAACTCTTCGGCCCGCTTGGCCAGCACGGCCACGTCCATGGATGCCGCTGTGTCCAGTACGAATACGCCAACGGGGATTGCCATCGTTCACCTCCAGGCGGCCAGGCGAATTTGGATTCTACATCACTGCTTGGGCTATATTCTCTAGCTCGACCAGCGCGTCGTCACCGTCGTAGGGGCTCTGGAGCCAGAAGACCACCTCGTCTGCCCCTGCTTCTTCCAGCTGCGCGACCTCGTCCCTGGTCCTGAAAGCCCGGCCTCGGGTCATGGCATAGACGGGTATAGAGGCTGGGTCCCTGCCAGCCTCCTCGGCCAGCCGGGTTAGAGACTCCCTCCCCCGTCGCACCTGCTCGATTTCAGTTATCACGGGGACCCAGCCGTCTGCCCAATTGACGATGCGTTTGAAAACCCGGTCCGCCAACCTTCCCAAACCCCCGCCGATGAATATGGGCGGGTGAGGCGTCTGGACAGGTTTGGGATAGACCTTGACGGGAGGGAAGTTGTAGAAGCGGCCGTGAAACTCCGGTTCGTCATCACTCCAGATGGTTTGGAGCGCCCGGACGTGCTCCCGCAGTTGGGCGTAGCGGTGGTCGAAGTCACCGCCCATGGCTGCGTACTCCTCAGGGGACCAGCCCGTGCCGATGCCCACCAGCAGCCGCCCGCCCGACAGCCGGTCCAGGGTGGCCAGGCTTTTGGACGTGAGCAGCGGGTTCCGCTCGGCGGCCAGCAGTATGCCGGTGCCCAGCTTGATGGTGGACGTCGCTCCCGACGCCCGCGCCAGGGAAATCACGGGGTCGGAGATGTGGTAGAAGGACTCTGGGAACTCGGCGGTTGTCGAGCCGCTGGGCCCTTTGGATGGGTACACGGGGAGCACGGTGTGCTCCGGAATCCAGAAGGAACTGAAGCCCAACTCTTCAGCCCTCTTGGCTAGAGTCGCCGGGTCCATGTTGCGGGCCGAGTCAAAGACGAATATTCCGAATCTCATGCCGTCGTATGGCTCCGTTAGTAGCGTTGGAGCAGCTCTATGCGCACGTTGTCCGGGCCTCTCACAAAGGCGATCTTGGCTCCGCTGGGCGCCATGCGTGGTCCTTCGGTTATCTCCACGCCTCTGGAAGTCATCTGGGCCAGTGTGGCGTCCAGGTCTTCGACCCTGAGGCCGAAGTGGTCCAGTCCGTAGTGGGGGTCACGGGGCTCTTCGATTTCCCGGCCGTCGGGGAGCTTACCCGCCACGAATATCATCAGTCCGTCCATGTCGATGTCCACGCGGTCGGGCTGGTTGTCGGGTTGTGGAGTGCGGATGAGCTTGGCGTCGAACTTGTCCTTGTACCATTCGGCGGCGGCATGGGGATCGGGGCTCCTCAAATGGATGTGGTCGTAGACGAAAGCGGGCATAAAGGACCTCCTGAAATCGGGTCGATTGCGCACGTCGTAAATGGCGGTGGTGTACCGGGCCAGTCACGGGCGTATGGTATCACGCCCCCTGTGAGGGGACAACCTGAGCACAGGCGCGGGTAGACGGCCCCCTACTACTGTCATTCTGAGGAGCGCAGCGACGAAGAATCTAAAATCCTTGCCACCAACCATCCCACCCATAGAGCACTTAGGTCCTTACCGGAGGACTATAGATTCTTCACTCCGCTCCGCTACGTTCAGAATGACAGGAAAAGAAATATTCTGCTGTGTTCAGAATGACAGGAAAAGGCTCCGGTCCTGAGGCCTGTGCATCTAAAACTAAACCGGCTGAGAAACTCCTTTATCCTCTGCGGTGTTGGGCGCGGGTAGACGGCCCATTGACCCTGTATTATGATAGGCGGTGGTCTTCCGAACCCACAACACGTCCATGCCCAGGAGGCGATTATGAAAGTGTCCAGAATCCCTGAAGTGCCCGAGTCCGACGGCAACAGCCCTCTGATGATAGGCGGAAACGTCACACGACAGGCCATCACACCCGACGTGCAGAGCTTCAACTGCGCCATCGTTAACTTCTCCAAAGGGGCCAGGAACAAGTTCCACGCCCACAGCGGCGATCAGGTGCTGATCATCACCTCAGGCATCGGTATAGTGGCCACCGACGACGAGCAGGTTGAAGTCAGGCTTGGGGACGTGATACACATCCCCGCCGGAGAGAAGCACTGGCACGGCGCCAGGGCTGAGTCTGCCATGGCCCACATTACCGTCACTGCCAAGGACAGCCAGACCGAGACCCTAGAATAAGTCGTAGGTAGCAGCCCTCACCCCGACCCTCTCCCAGGGGAGAGGGGGTACTCGAACGTCGTCAAATGGGGAAGGGGCCAGGCAAGGATGCCTTCACAGCCATGAATGGCCCAGCCAAGGGCAAAGTGGCCGTCGCTATGAGCGGCGGCGTTGACTCATCAGTTGCAGCCCTGCTCCTCAAGGAGCAGGGCTATGACATCGTGGGCGTCACGATGAAGCTCTACGACGTGGACTTGGACACCCTTCCTGAGTATTACAAGGGCTGCTGCACCATCGACGACGTGGAGGACGCCCGCCGGGTATGCGCCCGTCTGGGGGCGCCCCACTACGTCTTCAACCTGCAACGGGAGTTTCAGGCTTTCGTCATAGACTACTTCTGCCGGGAGTACCAGCGGGGCATGACCCCCCACCCGTGCATCGCCTGCAACGACCGCATCAAGTTCAGCTTCCTATACGACCGCGCCCGCATTCTCGGTGCGGACTACGTGGCCACGGGCCATTACGCGCGCATCGAACCTGGGCCGGAGGGCTTACGCCTGCTGCGAGGCATGGACCGCTCCAAGGACCAGTCATACGTGTTGTACGGGATGGGGCAGAAGGAATTGGGCCACACTCTGATGCCGGTGGGCGGTTACGCCAAAGATGAAATCAGAAACGCCGCGCTGGAGGCTGGCTTTCCCAACGCCGAGAAGCCCGACAGCCAGGATATATGCTTCATACCGTCGGGAGACTACAGGCAGTTCCTGAAGGAACGCGTGACTCCACGGCCCGGAGCTATTGTGGACGCCGGAGGCGTCGTTCTGGGGAGCCATGAGGGCATGGAGTTCTTCACCGTCGGACAGAGACGCGGGCTGGGCATCTCCACAAAGACTCCCCAGTACGTGGTAGCCATCGACAACGAGTCCGGCAACGTGGTGGTCGGCCCGGAGGAGCAGCTCTACAGCCGTACCCTTGTCGCCTCGGACGTCAACTACGTTTCAGGACACCAGCCGCAGACGGCCTCCGAGGTGACCGTGAAGATACGATACAAGTCGCCGGAAGCGGCGGCGATTCTCTACCCGGACGGCGACAGGGCCACGGTGGAGTTCCAGAGCCCCCAACGGGCTGTCACACCCGGACAGGCGATGGTGATTTACCAGGGAGATGAGGTCTTGGGCGGGGGACGCATCGAATCCGCTCGGATTCCCGTCGGGGCTGCCGGCCCGTAGTCCCGTAGAGACTGCTTCAATATCACCGGATCAGCCGTGCGGAGGGGAGGCGGTGGCGCCCTCGTTCGACCTGGAGAGCAAGTTCTACGCCCAGGGTTTTCCCCTGGTGGCGGGAGTGGATGAAGCGGGCCGAGGGCCGTTGGCCGGCCCCGTAGTGGCCGGAGCCGTCATATTCCCAGGAAGTCTCTTTTCCTCACCACACTCCAACGGCCAACCCGACCGCGCCTGGCTGGACAAGGTGGACGACTCAAAGGCCTTGAGCCACCGCCAAAGGCTGGAGGCCTTGGAGCATATACGCGAACATGCCCTTGCCTTGGGCGTCGGTCTGGCCACTGCCCAGGAGATAGACGCCTATGGGATAGTTCCCGCGACAAAGAAGGCTATGCAGAGAGCGCTGGACAGCTTAGATGTCGCCCCGTCCCACCTCCTCATCGACCACGTCCAGCTTAAGGCCCCCGGCATACCTTTCTATTCCCTGCCCCACGGCGACAGCGTCAGCTATTCCATCGCGGCGGCGTCTATATTGGCCAAGGTCACCCGGGATCGGATGATGTCGGAGGCGGACGCCATATACCCCGAATACGGCTTTGCGTCCCACAAAGGCTATGGGACGGCGGAGCACCGGCGCAGGCTTTCGGAACTGGGACCATGCCCCATCCACCGCCGCACCTTCGCTCCCTTGAGGCTGATTCCCGACGGAGAGGCGTCAGGTGCCCACGCCCAGGACTAGATTAGGCAACAGGGGCGAGGAGATTGCCCGGAGACATCTGCTGGGGCTGGGGTGGTGCATCCTGGCAACCAATTACAGGTCCAAGTGGGGCGAGGTGGACATCGTCGCCCAGGAGGGCGACCAACTGGTGTTTGTGGAGGTAAGGACCCGCCAAAGCGATGATAAGTTCGGCGGGCCGAAAGAGTCCGTCACCCACAAGAAAAAGGAACGGCTGCAGGCTACGGCGGAAACCTACATCCAGGAGCTTGACCAGCCGCCCGCCGGATGGAGGATTGACCTGATAGCTGTGGTTCTGACTCGTGGCGAGCCTCCCCAGGTCGAGCACGTAATCCACGCGATTGAGCTCGACTGAGCTCTCGTCCCAACCCGTCATTCCGGCCGCCGCCGGAATCCAGAAACGTCCATTCGAATCGCATGGCCCCCGAACTCCGGCTTTCGTTGGAGAGACGATTGGTATGTTGGTGTGGAGGCAACCTCACACTGCAATGACCTCATCCCTGACTAAATGGATGTGTATCAGTTGAGGCGTATCCCCTTCGTCGAAGTGGCACAATACGGCATCTCGCAGCATGGACTTCAGATGCTCCCAGTCATTCCCCTCGGTAAAGATGCTGTGGCCCAGGGCACGGGCTTCGTAACCGCCCTCGGGGGATTCCTTCACTTGGAAGGTTATTTCTGATTCAGCCATTACTAGTCTCCGCGTATATTGGAACTAGATTTTATCACAATGACCGTGGGGTCACGCCAGATACCACTTTGGCCTTGACCGACCCAAGGGTGGTTGTATTATGCTCAAGGTGGCCTGTGCTAGAATGGGATTCAACCCATAGGAGCGAACACAACCCCATGCCCCTTTACGAGTACCGCTGTGACGACTGCTCACGCAGGTCTACCATACTGGTTCGAAGCATAGCCAATCCATCGGAGCCGTCATGTTCTCACTGCGGCGGCGACAACCTGTCCAGACTCATTTCCAAGTTCTCTTTCAAGCGTTCCTGGGGTGACAGCTTGAACTGGATGCCCGACTCTGGCCCTCCCGACGACCCCGCCGCCGGAGACCCTGCGGCAGGAGCCGAGTGGATGGGGGACATGAGGCGTGAGATGGGCGGTCATGTGTCCTCCGAGTTTAACGAGACCCTGGGCGCCGTCGAGCGGGAAGCGGGCCATTCCCACGATCACGACGAGTAGCGCGATGCCTATATACGAATACCGGTGCCAGGACTGCAGCAAGAAATCATCTTTCTTTGTGCGCTCCGTCAACTCGGAGGTGAACGCCGTTTGCGAACATTGCCAGAGCGAACAGATGTCAAGGACCATATCCAGGGTGGCCTACCACAGGTCCATCGCAGACATCCATGAAAGCTCCGGAGGCCCGCCGGGTCTGGGAGACCCTGGCCTGGACTACTACAGCGACCCGCGAAACATTGGCAGGGGCGTGGAGGAGTCCTTTGAAAGGTACGGAGTAGATATGCCCGACAGCGTGAGAGAGACCATCGACGCGGCCCGCGACGGGCAACTTCCGGAGGGAGTCGACCTGTGACTTCGCCGGGAGCCACCGAGGGGAAGGCGATGCGGGTCGAGCTCAGCGCTAGGCTGTATGGCCTATACGTCATTATCGATCCGGAGGTGACCGGGGGGCGTGACGCTGCGGAGGTGGCGGAAGCCGCTCTGAAGGGTGGAACCCGCATCATTCAGCTTCGGGACAAAGCGCGCGAGAAGGGCGCCATAGTGTCCCTGGCCCGACGGCTGAAGGAGTTGTGCATAAGGCACGAAGCTCTCCTCATCATCAACGACCACCCCGACGTGGCCGTAGTTTCAGAGGCCGACGGAGTGCACGTGGGTCAGGGAGACATGTCAGTCGCCGACGCCCGCACCGTTCTGAAGCCCCCCCAGATCGTTGGACGTTCCAACCACACAGTGGAGGAGTCGGTGGAGTCCGAACGGATGGGCGCCGACCACGTGGCCCTAGGCAACGTATACCACACCGAGACGAAAGCCAGCATAAGACGACGGGCTCCCACTGGAACCGGCGTCATAGCCACTCTCAAGTCTACGGTGAAAGCGCCCGTGGTGGCCATAGGAGGCATCAATGGGGACAACATCGGGCCGGTGGTGGAGGCGGGCGCCGACGCTATATGCGTCGCCAGCGCAGTAGGGCTGGCCCCGGACCCCGAAGACGCCGCACGGCGGCTGGTCGAGCTTATCCGGGGCGCGGGAGGAAGGGCATGACCGACTCCTCATACGACGACCGGCTGGGACCCGTCAGAGAGGCGGCGCTCCAGGAGTTCACCGCCAAGCACCAGGCCAGAGAGAACGGTCTGCGGATTTCCCGTGAGGTTATTCGTCTCTCCGCCAACACCATTAGGGCCACCCATAGGCTGGACTTCGAACAAGCCTTGGAGCTTCTGGCCCAGGCTGAACAGCGCCACCAGGAATCCAAGAGCATCCTGGACGAATGGCCCGAAATATACCATGCCGGGTTCCTGTCCGACGCCCGCAAGGAGTTCACCGAGGCTAACATAACCGTGGCGCTCATAGCGGGGCGCCCGGTGCCCACGCCCGAGTCTCTGGGAGTGGAAATGGCCCCTTACCTGAACGGCATGGGCGAGGTGATTGGGGAGTTGCGGCGGTTCATCCTGGACTCGCTGCGCAAGAACGATACGTCGCGGTGTGAAGAATTTCTCCAGACTATGGACGAGATATACAACCTGCTGGTGACGGTGGACTTCCCAGAGGGGGTCACAGGAGGCCTCCGCCGCACCACAGACGCAATGCGAGCAATCCTCGAACGAACCAGGGGCGACCTCACCATGGCTCTCAGGCAGCGAGACTTAGAGCAGAAACTCGCCGCATTGGAAAGAACTGACTCCGATAGCCGATGAAACGGATCGAGGTGGTTTACCGGTTCGGCTCAGTGCCCCGCTAGGGCCCAACATGAATAGTTTCGGGCCCGGTGCCTTTGGCCGACACCCGGCCTATCACAGCGGCATCGGCCACCCCCGCCGCGGTTAGCTCCCGCAAGAGTTGGTCCGACTTGGCGGCGGGAAGCGAAATGAGCAGACCCCCAGACGTCTGAGCGTCGCAGAAGAGCAGCTTTTCATTGTCGGTAAGGGAATCATCCCAACCAACCTTGCCTTCCATGCTGTCTAGGTTGCGGTGAGTGCCGCCGGGCGCTATCCCCTGTTCCAGAAGCTCTCGAGTTCCTGGGATGACTGGGACTGCAGACGCCTCCAACACAGCCGTTGCTCCGCTGCCTCTCATCATGGACTCCATGTGGCCTATCAACCCGAATCCGGTGACGTCAGTGCAGGCGTTCACTCCCACCTTGACCATCGTTTCCGACGCAGCCCGGTTTAGGGCGCTCATCACGGCTACGGCCCTCGAGACGGTCTGCTCGTCGGCCACCCCCTGCTTCCCAGCTGTGGTGATGATGCCCGTACCGATGGGTTTGGTAAGGACCAGCACGTCCCCCGCCTTGGCTCCGGCGTTGGTTATCTGGCTGCCCGGTTCTACCAACCCCACGACGGCCAGGCCGTACTTGGGTTCGGCGTCGTCCACGGTATGGCCGCCCACGATGAGACAGCCCGCCTCCTGGGCCTTGGTGTACCCGCCCTTGAGGATGTCGCCCAGGATTTCCTTGGGCTGGTCAACTGGAAAGCCGACGATGTTAAGTCCCAATATAGGCCTGCCGCCCATGGCGTAAACGTCGCTGAGGGAATTGGCGACAGCGACGGCCCCATAGCTGAAGGGGTCGTCGACTATTGGCGGGAAGAAATCCACCGTGAGCACCAGGGCTTTGTCGTCCCCGATGCGGTAGACTCCGGCGTCGTCACCTGTCTCCGTCCCGACCAGCAGGTTGGGGTCGGCCATTACGGGTAGTTGTTGCAGAACCTGGACCAGGTCTGATGGGCTGAACTTGGCGGCTCAACCGGCGCAGTGGGCCAGGGACGTGAGCTTAAGCTCGGTCATGACTCTCCTGTCCGCCAGGATAGAGGGCTTAGACCGTTATTATACCCCGCCGCCCGTCGGCTTGACACCCATTGGGGCTGATAGTAGCCTAATGGCTGCCTTACTTCAGGAGCCGATATGTCCCAACCCTCAGCCCTGTCCCACATACGAGTTTGCGACTTTACGGGCCAGTTGGCCGGCGCCGGCGCCACCCGCATCATGGCTATATTTGGCGCCCAGGTCATACGCATCGAGGACCGGGTAGGCCAGGGCACGTGGGACGTGCTCAGGGGAGGCCCGCCCTATCCTGACGAGCGCAGAGGCATAGAGCTGGGAGGGGCCTTCAACAACCACAACGTGGAAAAGCTGGGCGTCACCATCAACATGCGCCTTCCAGAGGGAAGGGAGCTTGCCCGGCAGCTCATCTCAGTAAGCGACGTGGTGGCGGAGAACTTCAGCGCTGGAGTCATGGAGCGTTGGGGCCTCACCTACGACGAGATGCGGGCGATAAAGCCCGATATCATATACGTTTCCAACAGCGGCTGCGGCCATGAGGGGCCCTACCGCACCTACAAGACCTTCGGTCCGGTGGTGCAGGCGCTGTCCGGCCTGACATTCCAATCGGCCCTGCCGGACATGCCCCCCGCTGGCTGGGGATACTCGTATATGGACCACGGCGGCGCCTACGCCATGTGCATCGCCATACTCATGGCCCTCTACCACCGGAATGCCACTGGCGAGGGGCAGCGGGTGGACATGTCATGTACCGACGCGGCTGCGGCCATGAACGGACCGGGTCTGTTGGACTACACGGTCAACGAGCGGCCCATGCGCAGGCCCGGACAGCCCAACAGCAATCGGAACGAGTTCCCTCCAATGGCCCCCCACGGCATATACAAGTGCGCTGGCGACGACCGCTGGGTGGCTATTTCGGTGAGGTCCGACTCGGACTGGGCCGCTATGTGTGACGCCGTGGGACATCCTGAGTGGCTGGCGGATCCGCGGTTCACGACGCTGGAGTCCAGGATGGAACGCCAGGACGAATTGGACGAGATTGTGGAGGGCTGGACAGTCTCAAAGACCCCCAGAGAAGCAATGGACATCCTCCAAGCGGCAGGAGTGCCCGCCGCCGCAGTGCAATGGCCAGAGGAACGCATCGACAAGGACGCCAATACCGCGGCCTGGGGCCTGTGGCCCACGGTGACCCATCCCCAGATGGGGGAGGTCAGGGTTGACGGCATACCGGTCAAGATGTCCAAGGCCCCGACCAATTTCGAGCACGGCGCTCCCGTGCTGGGCCAGCACAACGAGCTGGTGGTGGGGGACATACTGGGCGCCGGTCCCGACGGCGTGAAGTCCCTGGAAGACATGGGAGCCATTTGATGGCCTCAGTGCACGGACCAATGACCGGGCTGAGGGTCTTAGAGGTGGGCCATGAATTGGGCTCCTGGTGCGCCAAGCTGTTGGGCGATATGGGGGCCGAGGTGACCAAGGTGGAGCCTCCAGAAGGAGACCGCACTCGCAAGTATCCTCCGTTCCACAAGGGTGAAGTTGACGGGGATAAGAGCCTCTTTTACTGGTACTACAACACCAACAAAAAGTCCGTAACCCTCGACATCGAGTCGGACAGGGATAAGGACATATTCAAAGCGCTGGTGGAGAAGGCCGACGTTCTCGTGGATGCCCTTCCAGCTGAAACTTTGGACAATCTAGGCGTCGGCTATGGCGAACTGAGCGCGTCCAATCCCACGCTTATAATGGCTTCCATCACCCCCTTTGGTCAGAAGGGCCCCTACAACGAATACGTCATGACCGACATGACCGGCCTGGCCTTCGGCGGCCCGGTCTGGAGCACCGGCTACGACGACCACTCCCTCCCGCCGATTCGGGGCGGAGGCAACCAGTGGGCCCACACTGGAGGCAACTGGGCTGCGATGGCAATACTGATGGCTCTCCTGCAACGCCAACAGACCGGTGAGGGCCAGTTCATCGACGTGAACATGCACGCCGCAATGAACGTGATGACCGAAGGCGGCTCCTACAACTGGCTTGTCAATCAGGGCACTGTTCAGAGGCAGACGGGACGCCATTCTTCGGTGACCCCCACCCCACAGGCCCAGGTCAAGTGCCAGGATGGGACCTACGTGAACACAGGCAACATGGCCCGCTCCGAGGAGCAGTGGATACAGCTGGCGGCTTGGCTCCAAGATGAAGGCGTGGTGGAGGACATCGAACCCTACTTGGTCCCTCCCACGCGGGAGGAAGTCACTTCCGGCGCTCCCAAGGCCAGGCAGCACCGGGAGTTCTTCGCTAACGCCGTAGCCAAGCTGGCCCAGAACACTAACGGGTACGACCTGTTCCAGAAAGCCCAGTCCATCGGGCTGCAATGGGGCATCATCTACTCCCCGGAAGAGATGATAGAGGATGCCCACTTCAACGCCCGGGGGTTCGTGGTGAACGTGGAACACCCTGAGGTGGGCGGGACCTACAGGTACCCTGGCGCCCCTTACTCCTTCTCCGACGCCAAGTGGTCCGTCCGCCGCAGGGCGCCCCTGCTGGGGGAGGACAACGAAAACGTACTAGTCGGCGAGCTAGGCCTTAGCCCCGATGAACTGGACGCCCTCCGCCGCGAAGGCGTGGTGTAGACATGGGTCTGGAGCAGTTCATGGACGTCGTCCGATAAGAACAATAGCGGATGTCAGCACAACGGGAAAAGTTCTCTAGTAAAGCCTCCTCAGAACTGCTCAAAAGAATGCGGGAGATAGCCCGTAGGGATGGGCGTCACTTCCAGGCGGTGTTGGAAGACGCCATGAGGGACTACATTGCAAGCCAAGCTCATGAGAATGTCCGACCCGAGGTCATGACGCACTACAAGGCCAGTGTCGAGAGGAATCGTCGCCTCTACAAGTTGCTTGCCGAATGAGCCATGATTTCCTGACTATCGATGAAGCCTTAGAGATACACGACGCCCTTATCCGGGAACTCGGAGGCGCTCCCGGCTTCGGTACGAATGAACGCTCGTGGCCGCCCTCTGGCGTCCTTACTCCGACTCCTCGTCCCCGCTTCCCATTTCCTCCACGATCTTAGCCAGGGTTTCTACGATCATCTTGGGCCTGTCTTTGTATTCGGGAGTGGGCCACCACTCGTAGTCGAAGCTGCGCAGAGTCTTGCCGTCGAGGCTGCACCTCAGGTCCGGCGCCGTCACCTGAAAGCCGAGACGGCGGGTTGCCTCTTCAGCCAAAACTTCCAGCATATCGTCGGGAACTCCCAGTATGACAAGAAAGCCGCCCTGGCGTCCCGAACCGTCCTGGACCCTCACACGAACTACGGGGCCTGATCGGTCGACCTCTACGACTTCATACGGCGCCGGCCCACGTTGATGGTCGGGCCAGCCCACATAAACCCTGTCTCCAACTTCCCACATGCCGTTTCCCCCTATTGACTCCACTATATCAAACTGAAGCTCTTACCAACCAACCAAGCGGGTATGCTAGACTACTTGTGCGATGGACTACTCGAAAATCGCTCCTATGATGAGCCAGTTGTGGTCTCCCATAGCCGTGGTCACCTCGTCATGGCAGGGCAAGGACAACGGACAGATATGCGTCTCCATCGGCGGCGCGTCCATAGTACCCGACAAGCCGCGGGTAGTAGTCCAGATACACAAGACCAACTATAGCCACGGAATGGTCTACGACAGCGGGGCCATGGCTCTCAACTTCCCGGAAAGCCGGCAGTTCGGTGTGATAAAGGACTTCGGACTGGTGTCCGGCAGGGACGCGGACAAGATGGATGGCGTTGCTTACTATCACGGCGAATCGGGAAGCCCGATAATAGAGGACTGCTGGGGATTCCTGGACTGCCGGGTGGTAAACGCCATGGACGGCGGAGACCTTACTTGCTTCCTGGCTGACGTGGTGGATGGAGGAATACTTAACCCTGGGCAACCTATGTGGTGGTACAGGGTCAGGAAGGTCATCCCTAACGAGTGGATGGAGGCGTGGGACCGGAAAATCAAGGGCGAGATCGCCATCTCCAGAGACCGGATGGATAACATATCCATGACGCCTTGGAGGAGCGCCGGACGTTGAACATGGACCCGGATATACAGGCGACGGTCCAACAAGTTCACGACTCGCCGTACTCGGGCGTGTTGGCGGCTACGGGGGCCGGGACCAAGGCGTTGGCTTGGCTGTTCGGGGTGGCGGGCGCCTCCCGCACGGTGCTGGAAGGTTCTATACCCTATTCAGCCCCGTCTATGGAAAGCTTCATAGGACGGTTGCCTTCCCAGGCTGTGTCCAAGGCCACGGCGTTGGACATGGCCGAGGCCGCGTATTTTAGAGCCTTGGGAATGGAACCGGACAACAAGCGGCTGTTTGGGCTCGGCTGCACTGCCACCATTGCCACAGACCGGACTAAACGAGGAGAGCACCGGTGCTGGATAGCCACCAGGGACGCCTCAGGCTTCTCGGCATACGGACTGACGTTGGTGAAGGGAGCCCGGGACAGGGACGCCGAAGAGGAAGTCGTCAGCCGGTTGCTGCTCCATGCTCTGGCGTCAGTTTGTGGACTGCCCCACGGAGTCGCTCTGGGCCTCCTGGACAGTGAGCGATTGGAGCAGTCCACGGAGCGGAGTCCGCTGGCGCCTCTGCTTGCCCACGAACCGGAGGTGGACCGCCTTCTCCTGAAGACCGACGGGAGGGTGACGTCGACAGAAAAGGTTACGGGAGTCGTTTTCCCAGGAGCGTTCAACCCTCTCCACGACGGTCATAAAAAAATGGCCGCGGCGGCCTCCGTCATGCTGGGCGGCCCGGTGACTTTCGAGCTTTCGGTCATAAACGTGGACAAGCCCCCCCTTGAGGAGCCGGAGATTTACCGGCGTCTGATCCAGTTCAGGGGCAAGTGGCCAATTGCGCTGACCAAGGCTCCCCGCTTCAGGATGAAGGCCCGCCTGTTCCCCGGATGCACGTTCATAGTGGGCTGGGACACGGCCATCAGGTTGGTGGACCCTGTGTATTACGACAACGACGAAACCGAAATACGGCGGGCTCTGGAGGAGATGGCGGACCTGGGATGCAGTTTCCTCGTGGCGGGAAGGAAGCATGGTGAGTCCTTCAGGACACTGGCGGATGTGGAAGCTCCGTCCGAAGCGGCCCACCTGTTCCGTGAAATCCCGGAATCTCTCTTCAGGACAGACCTGTCATCAACCGAAATCCGCGCCAAGGGTTCGGGCTGACTCCGATCCGCTGGTGTAAGAATAAGAGGGCCTTGCCATCCAATTGGCAAGGCCCTTTCCAAGTCGCTAAGTAAGCGCCCTAGTCCAGCCGGTATATCCGGGCGGCGTTCTTGCCGGCGATCTTCTCCTTCTCCTCCAGGGAACAGTCGGCAAGAATTTCTTCCAGGATCTCCCTGCTGCGGGGGAAGGTGGACTCAATGTGGGGATAGTCGGACCCCCACATCAGGTTGTCCACGCCTATCTTTTCCCTAAGCTCTATCCCCAGGGCGTCTTCCTGGAACCCCGCGAAGATGTTGTTGCGGAAGAAGTCGCTGGGAAGGGCGGCTCCCTTGAATCTATGCCAGCCCAGGGCGCCGAAAGGCCGCTGGGTGTAGGTGTAGTCCATGCGCTCGACGAAGTGGGGTATCCAGCCCAGCTCATGCTCCACGGCGCCTGCCCACAGATTGGGGTAACGCTCGAATACGCCGCTGAAGATAATGTCCGATATGGACATGCGCACCCAGAAGTCCAGCTGTGTGAAGAAGGCGGCGGACAGTCCGGTCTCTTGGACAGTGCTCCATTCAGACAGGGGGCCGGGGCGGTTGGTGGCGCTGTGAAGGCCCAGGGGCATTTGAAGGTCCTGGCCCGCCGCCCACAGATATTCGAAGTCCTCGTCGCTGTAGCGTCTCTTGTCGCCCAGGTGCACCGGAATCAACGCTCCGATGAGGCCCATGTTGGCGGCCCGCTCCAACTCCTTGGCTCCAAGTTTGGGGTCGTCTACGTTGATGTTGGCGATGCCCTTCAACCTGGAAGGGTGGGCCTGGCAGAACTCGGCAATCCAGTCATTGTAAGCACGGAATATCTCGTCCAGCAGGTCCGATGCCATGGGCTTGCAATAGACCAGGAGACCGAAGGTGGGGTAGATGATGCTGATGTCTACGCCGTCTATGTCCATGTCTTTGACGTGCTCTTCGGGAATGTACCCTCCGGGCCGCAGGTCTTCCATCTTGTGGGCGCGACCCGTGGCCTCAGGCGTCTCAAATCTCTCGCCGGTTTCGGCGCCCGCCGCCGGATTCAAGATGTGTTGCTCACCCACAACCCACATGTCCCCGCTGTCGTCTCCGAGATTGACTACCCTTGGCGCCAGGTCCTTGTACTTGGCGGACACCCTGCTGGTCCATAGGTCCCCCGGCTCGAACACGTGGTTGTCGGATGAAATGATGCGATAGTCGGCCATGCTACCCTCCCTTTCGGCGCCTATACCGGCATGAAACCCGTGAAACTGTGGAGATTATGGCTTTAGCAAAATGACGTTGTCAACAACGGGTGGTACAGGGCTGCCGTGCCACGTTGGAGAACCTTTGTAATACCCCCTCTTCCACGGGAGAGGGGACGCCCGCCCGCCCCTTCTCGTCTCTCCGGCGAAAGCCGGAGTCCAGGAAACCTTGCAAGGGGGATGCCACCTTCTGGACTCCGCAGGAAAGCGACGCCTGTGTTCATGTATAATTCGTAGATAGTCCACATTACCAGCTTCAGCGGAGGCTGGAGTCCAGATCATATAGGGAGGCGCCGAAATGAAGCTAGGTTTGCAATATGAGATGCAGAGACCGGTCCTCGAACAGAATAAGCTGGTGGAGGAGACGCTGGAACAGTGCATTCTCGCCGACGAGGTGGGGTTTGACTACCTGTGGTTCGTGGAGCACCATTTCCTGACCACCTTCTCCATGTCTCCCTGCCCAGAAATCCTCTATGGAGCTCTAGCCCGACTGACCAAGCAGATCAGGCTTGGCCTCGGAGTGGTCATACTTCCCTACCACCACCCGGTCCGCGTGGCCGAGCGGGTGGCCTTCCTTGACCACATGTCCGGCGGGAGGGTGGACTTCGGGACGGGCCGTTCGGCTCCCTATGAACAGACTGGCATGGGGATCGACCCGCGGCAGTCCAGGGAGATGTGGGAAGAGTCCCTGGAGATGATTCCCAAGATATGGGACTCGGAAATGTTCGAGTGGGAGGGCCGCTACTGGAACGTTCCCCCGCGAGAGGTGCTTCCCAAGCCCTACCAGCAGCCCCACCCGCCCATCTGGGTCGCCGCTTTGCAGCCCTCCACCTACGAGTTGGCCGCTCAGAAGGGCATCGGAGTGCTGGCTTTCGGAGGCTCCGCTCCCGACGTGCTGAAGCCCCATATCGACAAATACAAGGAGGACATCAAGAAGGCCAATCCGGTGGGCGCACAGGTGACCAACGAATGGTGCAACGCCACGCTGGGCTTCTGTGGCGAGGACAATAAAGAGGCTCGGGAGACGGCGGTCAACTCCATCAAGGCCTTCTTCGGCCCGGGCAGGCCCTACGTCCAGGACCAGGTGGACGTCTACTCCAAGCTGCTGGAGAACTGGGGCGGAATCCCCGATCACCTGAAACTTAACTTCGACCGCTACATCAAGGTGGACGACAGCCAGGTCGAGTCCACGGGAGCGGACCTCTCCGGCGGCACGTCGGTGGCCCAGGCTTTGTGGAACCAGCTGGACGCCGACACCCTGTGCGACCGGGGCGTGGTCGTAGGCGGCGACCCGGACAGCTGCATCGCCGCCATCAAGAAGCATGAGGAGGCCGGCGCCGACCAGCTGATGATACTCATTCAGTCGGAGACCATCCCCCACGAACAGGTGATGGAGTCCATCCGGATGTTCGGCAAGTACGTCCTGCCTGAGTTCAAGAAGTAGGGGCGACCTTATACCTGAGAAGGTTTTCACTCAGAGTGACCGGCCCGGCTGGCCGAGGGAAGGCCCACCAGTCCCAGGGGGGGCAATGCTTGCGGGAGCAGTTTGAGATGGAGACGACCGAGTGCTGACTGTATTTGGTTCCGTTGCCGTAGCAGGAATGCTGGTGTTCTACTGGCTTGAGCCCCGGTCCCGCTGGTACACCCTCTGTTTCGCCGGCGGTTCAGCCGCCACCGCCCTTTATAGCGGGCTTATCGAAGCATATCCTATCATGGCCATCGAAGCCGTCTGGACGTTGGCGGCAATTCAACGGTTCCTGAGTAAGCAGCGTACCCTCATGGGGACCCATACGTAACGGACTCGGACGAAATCATCAATACTAGTCGGAGGCAGACCTTGTCGCACTTTGAAGATTATGCCGAAAAGTATCCTAACATACGCATGGAGCGGAGCGATTCGGGGATTCTCCAGATAGCTTTCCACACCAACGGCGACAGCCTGATGTGGGGAGAGGGCCCCCACGGAGACTTCCCCAAGGCCTACGCCGACATCGCCATGGATCCGGACAACCGGGTCGTGATTATGACGGGGACAGGCGAGAACTTCTCCGGCCCCAGGGAAGTGAACAACGCCCACCGGCGTTGGTCCAACCAGGACTTCGACGTCATATACAACGACGGCAAGCGGCTGCTGATGAATCTGCTGGACATATCCGTGCCCACCATCTCAGCCATCAATGGCCCCGCATGGCGCCACGGCGAGATGCCGCTGCTGTGCGACATGGTTCTGGCCTCGGAGACGGTCCAGTTCCAGGACTCAGGCCATTACGGCGGCAACCTGGTGCCCGGAGACGGGATGCACGTGGTCATGCCCATGCTTATGGGGATGAACCGGGGCCGCTACTTCTTGTTCACCGGCCAAACTCTGGACGCAAATGAGGCCAAAGAGCTGGGGCTGGTCAACGAGGTGCTGCCCAAGGACCAAGTGCTGCCCAGGGCGTGGGAGCTGGCGGAGATGCTGGCGTCCCGGCCAAGGCTGCTGGTCAACTACACCCGTGTGGCGGTGGCGCAAATCATCAAGAAGCAGATGCTGGACCTGCTGGGCTACGGCCTAGTGCTGGAAGGGCTGGCCCAGATGGACGACCCGGCCTAGTAGCCCCCGCCCCGTGTAGGGGCAGCTCTTGTGGCTGCCCCGGTTCCTCAGAGGTCGGCGCAAAGGGCGACCACAAGGGTCGCCCCTACGGGTCACGCAAAGGCTCCTGCAAAGGAGAGTCGGATTTAGCGGTAGCCCCGGTGAGGTCCGAGAGGTTCCAGCTTGGCTGTGACCTCTGCGTGGACGTCGTCGCCAGCTTCCAGGCTGACCTTGGTCCCAGGCTCGGCAAGCTCAGGGCGGACGTAGCCTAAGCCGACGGCTCCGCTTCCATCGGACAGAGGGACCAGGGAAGTCACCAGCCCGACTTGTCGGCCGTTGGCCATGAGCTTGGAGCCTGGTCCTCCTTCGGCTCCGGGAGGGAACCTGAGGGAGACGAAGTTCTTCTGCACCTTCTGGTAGGTGTCCAGGCGGGCTATGACCTCCTGCCCGATGTAGCAGCCCTTGGTGAAGCTGATAGAGCCCCACAACCCCGTTTCCAGGGGGTTGTAGCTCTCGCTCATGTCCATTCCGCCCTCAGGCGCTCCAGCTTGAACTCGCGCGGCGTGGTAGGCTTCCTGTCCAGTGGGAACGGCGCCCAGAGAGAGCAAACTGCTCCAGACTTCAACAGCGTCCTCGGCCTGGAATATGACGTCGGCCCGGGGGAGCTGGCCCAGGGCGCGGCGAACGACCTGTACGGAAGCGTTCCCAAGGGCGACGCTAGCTATCGAGTCTGCTTCGATAGCGCTGCCAGGAAATGCCTTGGCCAGGAAGTCGGGGAGTTGGGGGCCTATAAGTGAGGCCATCCCGGTGGAGTGGGTCACGTCGTCCAACTCGATGTCTTCGATGATGGTGTACTTGTCAATCCACTCTATGACCCGCGGCGAGGTCTGAGGGCTGGTGAGAATCAGGAAACCGTCTCCGGAGTTGTAGACCCATATCAAATCGAGAATCCGGCCCTTGTCGGTGGTAAGGACAGTATGAATGCCCCGGCCGGGTTCCAGGGTTTCAATCTCGTTGGTGGAGATGCGGTTGAGCAGGTCCAGAACGTCAGGACCCTCGGCCTCGATGCGTCCGACATGGGACATGTCGAGTAGACCGGTTCCCTGGGTCAGTGCGGTTAGCTCGGCCTCTACGTCGCCAAAGGACGTCGGAAGCTCCCACCCGAACTCGGACTCGAACAAGGCGCCAGAGTCCAGTGTGGCTTGGTACAGCGGCGTCTTCGTTGTAGTGGTCGTCATGGTTTCTTAGATGCCCTCACCATAGCCCTCTCTCAGAGGGAGAGGGGGATAAGGAAATGTTGGTTTCTGGATTCCGGCCTTCGCCGGAATGACGGTGGTTATGCAAAGATCTCCTCAAAGGGGGAAGAGGTTTTGTAACGGTCTTGTCGAGGGTGCGGGGGAGGATACGGTGTAGGTCACCCTCACCCCAACCCTCTCCCGTCGAGGGAGAGGGGGATATATCGCCTATACGCCGAAGGAGTTGCCGCAGCCGCAGCTTTTGGCTGCGTTGGGGTTTTCGAAAACGAAGCCCTTGCCGTTCAGACCGTCGGAGAAGTCCAGGGTGGTCCCCGCTATGTAGATGTAGCTCTTCTTGTCTATGAAGACTCTGACGCCGTTGTTGTCCACCACCTTGACTTCCGGGTCGGGGTCTTTCTCGATGCTCAGCGTGTACAACAGGCCCGAGCAGCCGCCGCCTTTGACTCCGACCTTGACGTAGAAATCGTCCTCAAGCCCTTCCTTCTGGGCGAAGCGCGTCAGCATCTTGGACGCTTTGTCGGTTATCCCGATGGTAAGGGTGCCGTCTTCTGCAACCGATGTCATTGCTGCCTCCTGATCCTCCGCGGGCCGTTAGTCTGATTATACTCGCTCTATGGGCCTGCGAGTCAACTCGCTGGAGTTGGACGTGAAACGCAAAGTGAATTTGGGTCTAAGGCTCAGTGAACTCGGGTGACCTGAAGATGGAGGTGGCGATGTTCATAGCCGCCCTGGCCGGCATGACCCCGACGTAGAGCGAAAGGTGTATGAACATCTCCATGAGTTCGGTCCTTGTAACGCCGACTCTGAGAGAGGCCTCGATGGTGCGGCGAATCACGTTGTCGTAGCGTCCCTGGGCGACGGTCGAGGCCAGGGTGCAGATGGCTCTGCTCTTGATGTCCAAGCCGGGGCGCGTCCAAATCGACCCCCAGTAGTACTCGGTCATCAGGTCGTCCAACTCCTTTTCCTCAGGAGTCGGCTCCGAGGTATGGTATCCGAACACGTCGGGCATCAGTTCTTCGTGACGTCGAAACCCCTGGAGATACCGTTCCTCCAACGAGACGCTGCTGTCATACACCTCGGTGGCCTTGTACTGTATGCCGCGCTCTTCGAAGACCTCTTTGGCGATGGCCAGGCCCCGGTGACCGGCGGGGATGCCCGCGTTGAAAGAAGCCATCATCAGCACTTCCACGATCTCGTCTGCGGTGACTCCCACGTCCAGGCAGACACGGATGGCGGACCTGACCTGGGTGTCGGTGCGTTGGGCGGCCATGGCCGACAGGGTGATCATCGCTCGATATTTCGTGTCCAAGCCTTCTCTGGTCCACACAGTCCCGTAAAGGAACTCGGTGGTTATCTTATACATGTCGGGGGCCAGCTCGTAGGCGGAGGGAACGGAGCCTTCGAAGGACCTGCCTCCCCCTCCCGCCAAGAGGGAGCGGACCTCTTTGCCCTTTTGGAAACGTTCGTCGGAAGTGGTCAATGTGAGGTTAGCCTCCAATCTATCGGTTGCACCGACAAAAATAACATAAAACGGTCTTCTGCCCAAGGCGCCCAACTCGTGGGCGGTCCTCATAGGACTCGGCGGGCGGTTCGACAAGCTCACCGCGAACGTGGAGTGGGCTCACCGTTCACGGTGAGTGTAGCCGCCTCGAACAGTAGGAGGGCTGCTTGTGAACGTGTGGGGGACTTGGGAGGTCCGGTCACAGTGTGGATGACTCAATCTCGAATATCTTTACCCAGTACTCGCCCGTGTGGAGGTGGTCCACGGACCGGGAAGCCTCGGTCCTGGGTTGGCTTCTGTCGTATTCCCGCAACGCGTCCAGGTTGTCCCACACCGTGATGGACATTCCCTCGTCGGGGTTCTCAGTGCTTCGCAGCAGTTGGCGGCCCTTGAAGCCCTAGAGGTCTTTTGTGATGCGGTCGGCGGCTTCGTTGTAGTGGGAGACGTATTCGTTCCAGGCGCCGCGCTTGAGCCTTCCCCAAATCATGCGAACGTACATATCGACCTCCTCGCAAGAATATCGCCCAGCCGTCGGTGCCAGACATCTATTATTATAATAACGATATTGAATATTCTCAATAAGAGGTGCACTAGAAGGCCCCAAGCCCATCTCAGAGGGCTTGGGGCCTGAATCGTACGGTTCCAGAACCGAGGTTAGTCTGCCGCGGCGGGGGCGGTTACGCTGCCGGCGAACTTGGGCATCACCTGGGCTGCGAACCTCTCTATTTGCTCGACGATGACCTGCTGCTTGGCGCCGACGGGTAAGCCCGCCATCACCGTTTCAAGGCCCGGGTAGGCGGCCTCGATGGTTTTCAACGACTCAACGATGTCTTCAGGGGTCCCTGCTAGGAACCCGCCGCCCTTGACGGCGCCTTCGATGTCCGGCAGGCCCGCCATGGGGGCGCGTTTAGGGTCCGACATGATTTCGACCTGCTCATCAGACAGGCTTCTGACCAGGCGCAGCGGGCCGAACATCTTGAGGTTCTCCTGATAGAGCTTGCGGCCCTCTTCCATAGCCTTTTCCCTGGAGTCGTCCATGTAGAACTGGTAGCCGATGGCCAGGTCTTCGCCAAGCTTGGCGTCGGTGCGTCCGGCTCGCACGAGAGCGTCCCTCCACGACTCCACCACCTGGCTGACGGCTCCGCCCTCGGCCACTCCGCCGCCGATGATGCCCTTAATGCCATGCTTGGCCATGAAGTCCAGGGCGCGCCGGCTGGCGCCCTGTATCGGCTGCCATGTCTCGACGGGCAGGGTCTTGGGCCTGGGGACCAGCGTGATCTTTTCCAGAGTGTACCCGCGGTAGGGAGTGACGGGAGGGGGTATCTCGTAATATTTGCCCCTGTGGGAGAAGGACTCCTCATTGAAGGCTTTGAAGATGATTTCCACCTGCTCCTCGAAGAGGTCCCTGTTGCCGGGTTGGTCCCGGAGGGGGGCGTCGAAGGTTTCCACCTCTCTGGTGTGGTAACCACGGCCTACACCGAACGTGACCCTGCCGCCCGTCAAATAGTCTGCAGTGGCAAAGTCCTCGGCCAGCCTCAAGGGGTGCCACATGGGGGCGATGTTGAAGCCGCACCCGATGCGGATGTGGTCTGTTACGTGAGCTAGGTGGACGGCCAGCATGAGCAGATTCGGGATGCACTCGTATCCCTCGGGTTGGAAATGGTGTTCGGCCATCCAGAAGGTGTGGAAGCCGTTGCTGTCCAGGGTCTTGGCTATGGCTTCGGCCTTGTCGAAAACAGTCAGGAGGTGGTCGTTGGTGAACCAACGGTCGTTCACCGCCGTGCCGGCGTATCCGATGTCGTCCATGTCCACGTGGCCTGCGTATAGGCTGTCGAACTTGCTTATCATGGGGCGGCTCCTACAAAAGAGTGTGGGGTCGGCGCTTTTGCCCAATTGTAGAAACCTGCCTTTTAGGTGTCAACTTGACGAATTGGGACATAGAGAACGGCGCCGGTGCGAACACCGGCGCCGTTTGTCTTGCGGGATGCGCTGCAGCGGTCTATTCGACCCGTCCCGGCATGCGGTCCGGGAACCCCATGCCCACGACCTGCACGTTGATTTCCTTGGCCACCAGGCCGCAGAACTCCAGCAAGCGGCGGGCCACGTTCTGCCTGGCCTGGACCACTACTGAGGGTATGGAGTGGCCGTAGAGGACGTGGATTTCTATGTCCAGTATGGCCTCACGCCTCCCGGCCTCCACCGTCACGCCCCTGGCGCGTTGGTTGGCCATGCCGAGCAGTTCGCCGACATTTTTTCGTATCGACGTGGTCCCCAGAGAGGTGATGCCGTCGACTTCCCTGCAAGCAACCCCGGCAATGGCCGCGATTACTTCATCATCGATGGAGGTCTCGCCGTTGACCGTTATCTCGGACACTGCCTCCAGCTCGGCAAGCTTGGTCTCCATTTCCTGGTCTATAACATTCTTTAACATGACAATTGCTCCTTGGTTGTGAATCTGTTGGTCGGGCTTACCGTACCCGGCCCGGCATGGAGTCGCTGAACTCCAGGGCGGCCACCCGGACGTTGATTTCCTTGGCTATCAGGCCGCATATCTTCAAAACCCTGTCGGCCACGTTCTGCCTGAGATTGGTCACTACATGGGGGATGCTGACGCCGTAGTAGACCCTGATGGTGAGGTCGAGTATCGCTTCCCTCTTTCCGGCCTCCACGGTGACGCCTCTGGCTTGCCTGTTGGCTCCGGAGAACCGTTCGGACAACACCCGCCCTATGGAGCTGGTGCCCACGTCGGCCACGCCGTCGACTTCCTTCGCGGCAACGCTTGCCACTGCCGCAATCACCTCGTCGTAAATGTTGGTCGAACCTTCCACGGGAATGGAGGTGATTTTGCTGATCTCTTCCATCCTGGGGAGCATTTCGAGGTCTCGGACCGTCAGTTCGCTCATCACGGGCGCCGAGTTTGCCGAGTCTACCATCCGTTGGGTGTCTTGCTGTGCGGTCATGTCAATGCCTCCTGTGTGATTTAGTGTTTGTTCAAAGTTGGGATTCGTCATAAACTCACCGCAACCAATGAACATTGACCGAAACTGTTGTCAAGGCGAGAAGACGCGGGCCAGCTCCGGTGGGCCCTTCCGGTTCCCAATTGGTTCGAAATATATCGTATCTTGCTTTTGTTACGTCTGCTAACCTATGTTTATATAATACACCATATTACTATATTTATGCAAGGGCCTCGTCGCTTGTTCTAGGATCTTTTGATTGTGGTTCTGAGGAGCGCAACGATGAAGAACCTAAAAGGCCGCCCGACGGACGCTAAATCCGGCAGCGACGCCGGTTAAAGGGAGAGTATAGACCGCGGGGATTTTAGACCCTTCCCTCCGTTCAGCCAAACCGCCGTTGCCACCAGGATGGTCGGCTCATCACTGATGTCCCCGAGTACGCCAGCCATCAGGACAGTGAATCAAGGAGGCACCCATGTTTAAGAAGGCTTACAAAGAAATTCGTCCTCGGCTTGCTGGCACCTTCTTAGCCATCGTAGTCTACTGCGTGCCAGTCAACGCGCTGACTTGGTATCTCGGCTTGGTTGATGACCTGTCCGCCCGAATCTCGATAAGCGTACTTGTTGCAATGATGCCGGCGTTAGAGGTCTTGTCTTTGCCGAGACCCTTGAAGTCAAGAAGGGAACTGCTATGGTTCGCGCTATTCATTGTACCTGTAATCCTGCTTGCAACAGGCCAAAAGTTCAATTGGGGTGGTCTCACCGCCAACACTGCTATGGTACTGGTCGTTCTCCCGTGGGGCTGGTTGGTGTGGCAACTAATGCGCCGTGATTGGTTGTTGTTAACCGGGTTGATACTTGCCCTGGCCGTTATGATGATTTACTGGATTGCGGCATTGATTCAGACTCAAAGCCCGCTAGAGCTTCTACTATTCCCGCTCTTAACGGTTACTCTAGTCGGCCTCATCTGGACACCGTTCGCCCGTGGGATCTTGGACATTGCCCAACGACGAAAAGTCCACAGGATAAGCGGCCCGGGAACGCAGGCGCTCACAATGGCTACCCTGTTTCTCCCGGTCATTCTGGTCGCGGTCGCCGTTCCTGGTATGCTTGAACTTAGCCAAATCTGGTCGGCTGTATCCCTGACTATCGTAGGTGTCCTCTTAAGCGCAGTAGTTTCTGACCCATTGAGGAGGTTCTTGCTCGAATGGGGCAACCTATCGCGGGACCTAAGGATTTTCTGAACAGCCGCAGGGTACTTTCCGGGTGGGAGTAATAGGTTGGCTCAACAGCCCTCCCACACGGCTCATTATCGACCGTACTGGCGTTCGTTGCCGTGGCGGTAGTCCATCCGAGACGGTTCTGACCGCTTATCGGTGTTGAGGCGACAGATTAACTTGTCGCACCCTTTGACTTACCCGGCTGCATCCAGATAGACAGCCCACGAGTACCGCAATTTCCCGTTGCGATTGTCTCGAACCTATGAGAGCCGCAGATAGGGTGCAATCGAAAGCCCACAGGTCGCTTGGGGCGAAAACTATACAGGGAGTTATTGGCGGAAGGAGTTTCATGGGACTTGGGCTGTGCATCGCGGGGTGCGGAAAGTACGCCTACACCGTCTCAAGGGCCATCCAAGGGATGGACGGATTGGACCTGTTTTACGCTTCACGTGACCTAGACCGGGCGCGTTACTACTGTGACAGGTTCCGGGGAAAGGGTTTCTTTGGCAGCTATGAAGATGCGGCGGCGGACCCCAGAGTGGAGGCCATGTACTTTGTGACTCCCCATCATTTGCACAAGGACCACGCCCTGCTGGCCGCAAGTCGCTCCAAGCACATCCTGATGGAGAAGCCTATCGCTCGGACGCTGGAGGAAGCGGGAGTTATGAGCGACGCCGCCAGTGACGCAGGAGTCAAGCTCATGGTAGCGGAGAATGCGAGGTTCATTCCGTCGGTGAGGAAGTGCAAGGAACTGTTGAACAGCGGGGCCATCGGCTGGCCGAGAATCATCCAGGCGCAAACGGAGGAGGACCAGCGGGCCGACGATTGGCGGAACAGCCTGGAAATGAACGGCGGCGGCGTCCTAATCGACGGAGGCATTCACGTGGTGGACCACCTGGTCCACATGGGAGGAATGCCCTCCCGGGTCTACGCCAGAGTTCTTCCCAGTGTGTCCCCTGAAATGGAAGGGGAAGACGGTATGGCAGTCACGGTTGACTTTGCGGATGGAGCAACAGGCTTGATTAACTTCTCCACCGGCAACACGGTTAGCTCCAGAAAGGCGGAGATCGTCATTACCGGCGTCCAAGGCCGGATAAGCGTCGACATCCTCCAGGGGAGGGTCACGTTGGAGGACTCGACGGGCGCAACCGAGTTCCAGTTCGACGCGGCAGACATGGGCTGGCGAGACATGTTCACCGAGTTTGCCGATTGCATTCGGGAAGACAGGGAACCCTGCTTTTCCGGCGAAGACGCGGCCCTCGACTTGAGAGTGGTCCTTGCCGCTTACGAATCAGCGTCCAGAGGGTCGCCGGTGGATCTTGTGTAGGAAAATGAGAGAGAAGGTCGATCACTGACATCAAGGGGTGGCGGAAGGGCCGTTAATGTTCTATATAATAGGCCCGAACAGTGTGGAAAGGCGGGAGGAACGATGACAACGGAGCGAGAGAAGTCCCTGGACATCGCCATAGCGCAAATCGAGCGCCAGTACGGCAAAGGCGCCATCATGCGTCTGGGCGCGGGGGCCGACAAGCTGGCCACCGAGGTGATTTCCACGGGCTGCCTGTCCCTGGACATGGCGTTGGGAGTGGGCGGAATTCCCAAGGGCAGGGTCTCAGAGATATTCGGGACTGAGTCGGCGGGCAAGTCCACCCTCGCGCTGCACATCATGGCGTCAACCCAGGCAACGGGCGGGACTGCCGCCTACATCGACGTGGAGCACGCCTTGGACCCGTCCTATGCGGCCAACTGCGGCGTCAAGATTGAAGACCTCCTCATTGCCCAGCCCGACAGCGCCGAGCAGGCCTTGGAGATAACGGAGTACCTGGTGCGCAGCGGCGCCGTGGACACGGTCATCGTGGACAGCGTGGCGGCTCTGGTGCCCAAGTCGGAGCTGGAAGGGGACATGGGAGACACCCACGTGGGCTTGCAGGCCAGGCTCATGTCCCAGGCGCTGCGAAAGCTGACCGCCGCTATACACCACTCCAAGACGGCGGTGGTGTTCATCAACCAGCTTCGGGAGAAGGTGGGAGTGATTTACGGCAGCCCCGAGGTGACCCCAGGGGGCAGGGCGTTGAAGTTCTACAGCTCCGTGCGCATAGACCTGAGGCGGGCCGAGTCCATCAAGCAGGGCACAGAGGTGGTGGGCAGCAGGGTGCGCGCCCGCATCGTGAAGAACAAGGTTGCTCCGCCCTTCAAGACCGTCGAGTTCGACATCATGTTCAACCACGGCATCAGCAAGATGGGCGACCTGCTGGACCTGGGAGTGACCAAAGACATAATCAAGAAGGCGGGAGCCTTTTACTCCTTTGGCGACGTAAAGCTAGGGCAGGGCCGTGAGAACTCCAAGGAATTCTTGGAGCAGAACCCTCAAGTGTCCGCTCGGATAGAAGCTCTGGTCCGTGGAGAGGATACACCCCTGGACTTGGAGCCTGTGACGGTCAACGAGCAGCAGCTGAATGGGGCGGGAAAGGTGTAGGGCTCTGAAGCGCCTAGCGAACGCGGTTTACGGCTACATATCCGGCCAGGCCGCCGAATATCAGAAGGAAAAGCCACTCGCTGACCGAGTCGGGCTTGGACATCACGATGACTACGATGATCGCCGCCGCCGTGCCGGCGCCGGCGATCAGGGCCAAGGTCTGGCCGCGCTTCCGGTTCGTGGAGCGGCTGACCGCCTCACCTATCACGTACCCCGCTGCGAGGGACACCAGCCAGGGGAGAAAAGGCACCGCCAGGTTGTCCCGAATGAACCACCAGATGAATCCTACGACAACGCCGGAGATAAGCCCAGCCAATAGGGCCTTGCCGGCGTAAGAGGGTTGAACGTCGTAGGTGGGGAGCGTGGTGACTCTGGCGCAGTCGGGACAGCGGGCTCCCACTGAAGTGGGTATCATGCATCGGGGGCAGATATAGGTCGAGCACCGCCCGCAGGCAAGCCCGGTTTCAATGGTGGGATGGCGGGCACATCGCTCCAGTCCGGCGGCGTCGCCGGCTTCGTGCTCACGCCGGAAGGGTTCGTTGGGCTGATAGTCGGTCAAGGTTGCTCCTGTCTCCGATCTGACGAGCCACGCTCCAGCCAGTCCTCTCGCCGGGCCACGTCCCTGTCCCTGAACAACCTGTTGAAATAGACCTCACGCAGAGGCACTCCGCTGGTCGGAGGGTTCCAGTTGGAGGTCAGGCGCTTCAACGTCACTAACCCCAATAGTCCCACACAGAACCAAGTAACCGCAAGTGGCTCGCCCAGCAAAACGCTCCACACAGGCAACAACAGCAGGGATATGTATACCCATACCCCCGAGCTCCTGGTTATGAACCATCCGGCCAGTCCGATTCCCGAGAAGAGAATCAGCAACTGGCACCATTCGTTGAGCCCCAGGACGAACAACGCCCCCAGTGCCACGGCTATGCCTCTTCCGCCGGTGAATTTCAGGTAAAGGGACCAATTATTGCCTGCTATGGCGGCCAGGGGCAGCCCGGTCAACAGAATGGACGAACGTTCCAAGTCGAGAACGTAGATGCCAATCCACAAGGGAGAGCCTCCCTTTGCGAATAGCTCGAAGAGGCCCAGGGGAATCAACCAGCGTCCGCCCACGCTCTCGAAGAGGTTCGAGCCGCCGACGTTGCCGCTGCCGAAGCTGCGTATGTCGATGCCTTTTACAACACGGGCAATGATGTAGGCGGTGGGAACGGAACCTGTGAGAAGAGCGTAGACGTAAAGGGCCGCCAGTTCCACGAGGGTCCTCTAGCCCTTTCGGGCGTGTCTCTTGAGCTGCTCCACCGTTTCCGGCGGCGGCCCGTTGGCTCCAGGAAGGTATTCGATGCGGTCAGGGATGGCGTGGTAGTCGGTGCCTCCGCAGGGGACCAGGCCGAACCGGTCAGCCACTCTGGCCAGCTCCTCGACCTGCTCGTTGGAGAACTTGGCGTAGTGGACTTCCATGCCAACCAACCCGGCGTCCGTCAAATCTGCAACGTAGTTTAGGTAGTCGTCCACGTATATGGGATGGGCCATGACCGGTACGCCTCCCCAGGACTTGATGAGGTTTATGGCGTCGGTCGGGCTGAGCTTTGCCCTTTCGGTGTATGCCGGAGAGTTGCGCCCGATGTACTTTTCGAACGCATCATCGGTGTCCCTTACCCAGCCGCCCTCCACCAGGGCCTGTGCGACGTGAGGGCGTCCTATTGCTGCCTCTCCCGCCAACTCTTGCACCCTTTCCCAGGTGATTCCCATTCCCATCTCCCGGAGCCTTTCAACCATTCTGCGGCCCCGGTCCTGCCTGCCCCGGCGGAACTGTGTCAGGGTCTCCTGCACCTTCGGGTCCTCGTGAGGAATGTAGTATCCCAGGATGTGTATCTCGTTGCCCGGGACGTCAGCGCTCAGTTCGATGCCGGGTATGACCGTCAAGTCAGGATGCTTCCCGGCGGCCTCGAAGGCTTCCGGGAGTCCCTCGGTGGAGTCGTGGTCGGTGATTGCGATGACCTTGAGACCTTGCCCGGCGGCCAGGTCCACCAGTTCAGTGGGCGTAAGGCGCCCGTCGGAGGCCGTGGTGTGGAGGTGAAGGTCTACAAGAGCCATGTTTAGGGCAGGACCCGGTCAATGCGCTGAATGTCTGTGGCCCGTCCGTCGGCGTCAAGGTCCACCAGTACGGAGTTGAACTGGACCGGACCCTGGGGAACGCTAAAGCGTTTGGGCATCTGGGTCAGGAATCCCTCCAACACCGCCTGCACGTCGGTCCCGATGACGGAGTTCTGAGGCCCCACCATGCCAACGTCCGAGATGTACGCAGTGCCCTGGGGGAATATGCGCGGGTCGGCGGTGGGCACGTGGGTATGGGTGCCAAAAACTGCGCTGACCCTGCCGTCCAAGTACCAGGCCATGGCTTGCTTCTCTGAAGTTGCCTCCGCATGGAAGTCCACCACGATGGCCATCTCGTCGCCGTTGGAGCCGATTTCACGCAGAATTTGGTCGGCGGTGCGGAACGGGCAGTCCAGAGGACTCATGAAGACACGGCCCATCAGGTTCACCACCGCCGTGTTGCCCAGCTTGACGTAGCCGCGGCCAGGCACTCCGGGCGGGTAGTTGGCTGGCCTGATGAGGGCAGGTTCTTCATCTATGTAGGGGACCACTTCTTTCTGCTTCCAGATGTGGTTCCCGGAGGTGATTACGTCCACGCCCGCCGCCAGCAGGTCGTGCGCCGTCTCTGGCGTTACGCCGAACCCGCCCGCGCTGTTCTCCCCGTTGGCGACCACCATGTCGACGTCGTATTCTTGCCGTAGACCGGGCAGGACGCTCTGGACCGCTTTCCGGCCTGGTTTGCCAACCACATCGCCTATCATCAATATCCGCAAGGTCTTGTCCTTCCAGTGATCTAGATTAACACTCGGCTCCGTCCCTCGCCAACTGGAACAACCAGGTTGTCGTGAAGGGAGACGTTTCGAGACGCCCGGAGCCGGATTGGCAATATAATATCGGGCCTGGCGTCATTGACGCCAGGCCCGATATGGTCTCACCGTATTCTTCCCGCACTAGCGGGCATATTCTATGGAACGGGTTTCCCTGATGACCGTCACCTTTATCTGGCCGGGGAAAATCAGGTCGTTGGTTATTTTATTGGCTACGTCCCGGGCCAGCATGGTGGCTGCGTAGTCGTCCATATGCTCGGGCTTGACCATGACCCTGACCTCGCGGCCCGCCTGGATGGCGTAGGCCTTTTCCACGCCGCTGAAGCTCGTGGCCGCCTCTTCCAGTTCGGCCAGGCGCTTAACGTAGTGTTCAGCGCTTTCCTTACGGGCCCCTGGGCGCGCGGCGCTGACTGCGTCGGCGGAGGCTACCAGGAACGCCTCCACGGAGCCCCGCTCTTCGTCGTGGTGCTCCATGATGGCCCGGTAGACCTCCGGGTGTATGCCGAACTTGCGGGCGATTTCCGCTCCAATCTCGGCGTGGGGGCCGGACACCTCGTGGGTGAGCGCCTTGCCGATGTCGTGGAGGAGCCCTCCGGCCTTGGCGACTTCGATGTTCGCGCCTATCTCTCCCGCCAGCATTCCGGCGATGTGGGACACCTCGACGGAATGGAGCAGGACGTTCTCACCGTAGCTGTAGCGGAATTTCAACCTTCCCAACAGCTTTACCAGTTCGGGGTTCAGGCCAGCCACTGCAGAGTCTAGTGTGGCCTTCTCTCCCTCTCTCTGGATAGTCTCCTCGATTTCCTTTTGGGCCCTGCCGACCATGTCTTCGATGCGGGCGGGCTGGATCCGGCCGTCCTGCACCAGGTTGGTGAGGGCGATGCGGGCAGTCTCCCTTCGAATGGGGTCGAAGCAGGATATGGTCACGATTTCCGGCGTGTCGTCGATGATCACGTCCACGCCGGTGAGGGACTCCAACATTTTGATGTTGCGGCCCTCTCGTCCTATGAGCCTGCCCTTCATGTCGTCGCTGGGCAGGGGCACCACGGACGTTGTGTGGGTTGACACCACATCGGACGCTAACCTGTGTATGGCCAACGTCACGACCTTGCGGGCTGTTTGGTCCGAATCTTCTTTCCTCTCGCGGTCCAACTCCCAATACTTCTTAGCCAACTCATGCTTCATCTCGTCTTCGGTCTTCCTCAGAAGCATCTCCTTGGCGTCGGCAAAGGAGAGTCGGGCGATATCTTCAAGCTGCTTAAGTTGCTGGGCCTTTAACGCATTTATCTCTTCCTTGGAGCTTTCCAGGTCCGATTGTGTCTTGGCCAGTCCGTTTTCCCGTTCGTCCAGGGATTGGGCCTTCTTCTCCAGGTTCTCTTCCCGCTGACTGTGGCGGCGTTCCTGCCGCTGAATCTCCTTGCGTCGGTCACGCAGTTCGTTTTCAGCAGTCGAGCGGATCTTCACGGACTCCTCGCGGGCGTCCAGGAGCATCTGTCTCTTCTGCTCCTCTGCCTCTCCGAGGACTTTTTCAGCCTCCTCCGCAGCTAGCTTTACTCGGCTTCCAGCGCCCACCAGGTCGGTAAGGAACTTGAATGGGTTCAATTCAGTTCACCTTTTCCTTTCCGCACCAGGCGTTGTGCTACAAGGGGCACTCTGCTACCCCTTGTAGCACATATTACCGAGACCGCAATATAGTGTCAAGTTCTTAATACTGGGTATCAATGCCAGTCCGGTTTCTTGACAAGCCCATACGCCAAGTCTAGACTGTCTGCAATGCGCCTGGAAGATGACCTTTTCCGCCTCTGTACGTGCCCCTTTTAAGAGCGGGTGCGCCGCAGCAATGGAGGCATTCGCCTGCGTCAAACTGGAGCAAACGCCTTTTCCCCTTTTCCGACAGGAGGATAACGTGAGCAGTGGAGTCAGCGACCCCAACGTAGCATCACAGCAGGAGATTCACAAGAGCAGCATGGAGCTGGCAGGGAAGTCCGTCGGAATCATTCCCTACATCGAGCAGGAGGCGGTCAACCTGGAAGAAGAAATCAAGGCATTCCGCGCCGGGGAGCGTGAGGTCACCCAGTTCATGCCCTTCAGGCTCAGGCAGGGTGTTTACGGGCAGCGTCAGCCGGAGGCCCAGATGCTCAGGGTGAAAATCCCCGGTGGAATACTGACGCCTGAGGCTATGGATGTCCTGGGCCAGTTGGCCGAAGATTATGCTCCTCTGGCAAAGGGCCATGTGACCACACGGGAGAACTTCCAGTTCCACCACATACCCCTGGAACGCACCCCCGACGCTATCCGCCTTATTGGAATGGTGGGCCTCAGCACACGTGAAGCCTGCGGGAACACCGTCCGGAACGTGGTCGGTGACCCGTTGGCCGGAGTATGCCCCGACGAGGTGTTCGACCCGACGCCTCACCTGGCGGCCTACGTGAGGTACGCCGTCAGACATCCCGTGACCCAGAACTTCCCCAGGAAGTTCAAGACTTCATTCACTGGATGCGCCGACCATGACGCGGTGGCCGGCGCCATCCACGATCTGTCGTTCATAGCCCAGGAGCGTGAGGAGGACGGAGTTTCCAAGCGGGGCTTCAAGGTGATGGTGGGAGGGGGCACCTCAATCATGCCCAGGCTCGGCCACATACTGTACGAGTTTGTGCCCGAAGAGGACTATCTGAGGGTGGCGGAGGCGCTATGGAGGATATTCGACAGGTCCGACATGCTCCGCAAGAACCGGATGATGGCCCGTATCAAGGTGCTCATAGACCGCATCGGCTTCGACGCCTTCAAAGAGATGGTGGAGGAGGAACTGAAGGGCATCGGGCCCATTGACCCCAAGCCCCTCATGAATCTGGACGAGATACACAGCGAGGTCCCGCCGGCAACGTCTTCGTCGCGTAACGGCGACGAACAGGAGTATCCTCCCGAGTTCCTGTTCTGGAAGAACACCAACACGACAGGCCAGAAGCAGGAAGGTTACTTCATAGCCTACGTGAAGCTGCCGCTGGGTGACATATACGTCAATCAGTTCAAGGCTCTAGCCGACATCACCCGCAAGTACACTGGCGGCAGGGCCAGGACGACCCAGGAGCAGAACCTGGCGTTCCGCTGGGTGCCGGAGGCGCACCTGTACGACGTGTGGAAGGAACTCAAAGAAATTGGACTGGCGGGCGCAGAAGCCAACACCATCACCGACGTGGTCTCCTGCCCCGGCACCGACAGCTGCAAGCTGGGCATCACGTCGTCTATGGGCCTTGGGGAGGCCATACGCACGGAGTTGGAGTCGCTGAACGGCCATCTGGACGACCCGCTGGTGAAGAAGATGCACATCAAGATGAGCGGTTGTCCCAACGGATGCGGCCTCCACCACATAGCTCACATCGGCTTCCACGGCGCGGCTTTGAAAGGGCCGGGCGGAGTCCAGCTTCCGGCTTATGAGCTGTTCCTGGGAGGTTACTACGGGGAGAAGACCGTGGAAGAGGCCCGCATCGGCCAGAGGCTCCCGGGCGTCAAGGTGCCCTCCAAGAAGGCGCCGGAACTGGTGAAGGACTTGGTGTCCTACTACAAAGGCAACCGCAACGACGGCGAGGAATTTATAGATTTCGTGGACCGGGTGGGCTTGGAGCCCTTTGCTGCGATTGCCGCTCCTTATCGGGAAGTGGGGCCGCTGGGACCGGACACCCAGGACATCTACATGGACTGGAAAAAGGAGGAGCTTTACAAGCTCGAACGGGGTGAAGGGGAGTGCGCCGTCTAGCTTCCCATGGGAACGAGTAGAAAGAAGGCCCTGGAGTACGCCGACGAAATCATTGCCGTGCCCAAGGCCCACGTTCGTGTAACTCTGCGACAGACGAAACAGGGAGTCACTCTTCTCCACGAGGGCCGTGCCCTGACCCGTTGCCACCTCACCCGCACCGGCATGGCCGCGGCTCGTTGCATGGCTGAAGCCTTAGGGGTGGGAGTGCCGCGCTTGGGAGAGTCAGTGGACGCGCGGGTCTCTACGGGAGTCCTGTGGAGGGCCGTCTCGATCTCATGCCTGGACATGAGGAAAGCCGAGTCCCACGCAATACTGGAAAGGTTGCTGGAGGAGGCGTCGATGCAGAGAGGTTCGGGAAGCGACGCCATCTAAAGCGTCTACCGCCTATCTGGGCGGCTAGCTTCTAAGCCATCGACGGAGGCGTTCCAGGAGGGTGTCTTGTTCGTCAACGGTGCGGCCTCGCCATTTCTTCTGATATCGCGGCGCCCCGGGCCTTACGAAGAAGAGTGCGTAGGCTATTACGAACAGGACCAGTCCGGCGATCACCAACTGGAGCACGTAGCCGATTCCTGTTGCTCCCAGTATCATTGCTACGACGAGCAGCGCAAAGCTGACCAGCATCAGCTTCCCAGCCGATATCTTAAGTCCCCGGCCGCCTGTCAGCTTGTGGATAGGGCCGGGATGGACGCTTTCAGCGGCCTTTGGCTCTTGCCTTGAGGACCGGTCCTTGGGCGAGACCTCCTCGGCCTGCTTGAGGATTTCCTCAATCTCCCGTTCGAACTTGCTGGACATCAGATCTCCCGAATGATGCTCCCCCGAGATGTCTTCTGGACTGCTGTCACGCCGTGTCCCAGTGGGTCGAATCCCTGCGTATGGTTACGCTTGTTGCACGGCGGGTGTAAACGGAGACGACGCCCGCTCACTTGATGATTTCACTATATCAGAAGGCAAAATACCCGTCTAGACTTGGATTCAAGCAGGGTGAATTCCCGGAGGACTTGTGCTGTGGTTCAGGGAGAGACAGTCTATTCCGTTGGCGTCAAGACTCCGATGAAGGGAAGGTTCCTGTACCGCTCCAGGTAGTCCAGCCCGTACCCCACAACGAACTCGTCGGGGATTTCAAACCCCACGTACTCCAAGGGGACGTCGACCAACCGTCGGACTTTCTTGTCTAGGAGGGTGCACACTTTGATCGAGGCAGGCTCCCGAGTCTTTATGTAGTTCAGCAGGTAGTTCAAGGTCATGCCGGTGTCGACTATGTCTTCCACCATGAGGACGTGCTTGCCCTTGATGTCTCCGTCCAGGTCTTTGGTGATTTTGACGCCTTCTTCATTGACCCCGAATCTGGAAATGGACATGGTCTCCACGGACAAAGGCAGGGATATGCAGCGCATCAAGTCGGCCATGAAACACATGACGCCCTTAAGGACCCCCACCAGCACGGGTTGAGAGTCGGCGTAGTCCCGGGAGATTTGACGCCCCAGCTCCCGTACCCGCTTCTGGACCTGCTCGGCGTCGAAAAGCGCCCGGTCTATTGCCTGGAGCTCCTCCTGTGCCAGCGGGCCGTAGCCAAACTTGGCCAGGATGCGGTGGTAGTCGCGCTTGTAGAGGAGCTTGACGTTGACCTCCGGGTATAACTCCCTCAGGGTGCGGAGCTTGCGGTTCTTCTCTGTGACCAGCTTCTGACGCAGGGTGGTCAACTCGACGTACAGGTCCAAGTCGGGCAGGTAGAAGTCAGGGGTGAACATTTCCTGCATCCGGTCCCCTTCCCACTTGAGAGCGAAGGAGCGGGGCTCGTAGTCCCAACGTACGCCGTAGAAGTCCAGGATGCGGGCGAACTCGGCCTCGCTGGGATGGGCGAACCGTACAGGGTCTTTGGGGCAGGCGTCGCTGGGCGACTTCAGCTGGACCGCGACCGAATCGACGTCTGCGCTGATTGGGGTTGTCTCGTCGTGAGGCGTCTTAGCCAAACGATATCCTTGTTTGGACTGCCGAGCTGGTTACGACTATACAACGAAGGGATTTGGCAGAGCAATGGCATGGGCGGCTCGTTTCTATGAACCGGTAAAGCTCCTTGCTTTGGCGCGCGTGATGCTGGTAAAATGCCCCCGCTCACCCTTCTTTCAGACATGACATTGACGGCCGGGACACGGTAAAGGAGATTCAGCCTTGGGCAAGATCAGAACGGCGATTATCGGAGTGGGCAACTGCGCTTCCTCCCTTGTGCAGGGGGTGCACAAGTACCGCAACCTCTCCGATAACGGGGATGTCCCGGGGATAATGCACGCCGACGTTGGTGGCTACGCCATCGACGACCTGGAATTCGTTGCCGCCTTCGACGTGGATGTGAACAAGGTGGGCAAGGACCTCTCTGAGGCTGTCTTTACGGAACCCAACAACACGATAAAGTTCCACGACGTGCCCCACATCGGCGTCACCGTCGAGAGAGGCATGACCCATGACGGTATCGGAAAGTACGTAGAACACCTGGTTCAGAAGAGCCCAGGCGCCACGTCAGACATCGTCAACATTCTCCGGGAACGGGAGTGCGACGTCGTCATCAACTTTCTGCCGGTGGGCAGCGAAATGGCGACCAAGTGGTATGTAGAGCAGGTTTTGGCCGCCGGATGCGGGCTGGTCAACTGCATTCCGGTCTTTATCGCCCGAGAGTCCTACTGGCAAAAACGTTTCAAGGATGCGGGTCTTCCCGTTGTAGGCGACGACGTGAAATCCCAACTGGGCGCCACCATCACCCACCGTGTGTTGACTCGGTTGTTCGAGGACCGGGGAGTGAAGCTGAGCCGGACCTACCAGCTCAACTTTGGCGGGAACACCGACTTCCTCAACATGCTGGAACGGGAACGTCTGGTGTCCAAGAAAATATCCAAGACCAACTCCGTCGCCTCCCAGCTGGACTACGACATCGAGCCGGACAACATCCACATCGGCCCCAGCGACCACGTGCCCTGGCTGGGCGACAGGAAATGGTGCTACATCCGCATGGAGGGAGAGAACTTCGGCGGCGCTCCCTTGAACATCGAGCTCAAGCTTGAGGTGTGGGACAGCCCCAACTCCGCCGGAGTGGTTGTGGACGCGGTCCGCTGCGTCAAGCTGGCCATGGACAGAGGCATGAGCGGCGCCGTCATTGCTCCTTCCTCCTACTTCATGAAGTCTCCTCCTGTACAGTACACCGACGATAAGGCCCGGGAGATGGTGGAGGCCTTTATCGAGGGCCGGGAGGCCTAGAAAGGCCCGCCCTGGCGGGCCGGTCAACTGATTCCATCACATGGACGTCAGTGTATGAAAATCGGTCTGGCATCCCCTTACGACATCACATGGCCGGGTGGAGTCACCGTCCATATATCCAGGCTTGCCGACCGGCTGCAGGCCGAAGGCCACGAAGTAAAAGTCCTGGCCCCCCACTCTCCCTCCAGGGAACTGCCTGTAGAGTGCGAAGTGATTCCACTGGGAAGGTCCGTTCCCGTCCCCGCCGGAGGCTCCGTAGCCCGGCTCTCCCTTTCCCTGTGGTTGGACCACAAGGTGAAAGACGTGTTGAGCCGAGAGGCTTTCGACCTGGTGCATATACACGAACCGCTCATGCCCGTGCTGTCCCTCACTGTGCTGAGGCACTCCAACGCCGTCAACATAGGGACGTTTCACGCGGTGCACGGCAAGTTCCGCAACTACGGCTGGTCCTATCCTATACTGAGGCGCTGGTTCAAGCGTTTGGACGGTTGCATCGCCGTCTCCCCTGCCGCCAGGGAGTACGTCGAGAGGTTCTTCCGGGCCGACTACGAAATCATTCCCAACGGAATAGACGTGGAGAATTTTTCCACTCCCAAGGAACCCATACCAAGTCTGAACGACGGGAAGACCAACATCCTCTTCGTCGGCCGCATGGAGAAGCGCAAGGGGTTCAGATACCTGTTGGAGGCCTACGGGAAGCTCAAGTGGGAAAATCCGAACATCAGGCTGGTGGTTGTGGGGCCTGGCAGCCCGGACAGGGACTGCTACCGCATAATGAGCGAACGGAACTTGCAGGACGTGGTTTTCGCAGGCACAGTCTCGTACGAAGACTTGCCCCGCTACTATCAGAGCGCCCATATCTGCTGCGCTCCGGCCACGGGCAGGGAGAGCTTCGGCATAGTGCTCTTGGAGGCCATGGCCTCCGGTAAACCCGTGGTCGCCACCAACATTAAGGGCTACGCTGCAGTGGTTGAGCATGGTCGTCAGGGTCTTCTGGCGCCTCCCAAGGACTCAGGCAAACTGGCCGAGGCTTTGGGCTTCCTTATCAACGACCCCAAGCTCAGGGAACAGATGGGAGCCTCCGGACGGGAGAAAGCGGTCCAATACTCGTGGGACCTGGTGTCCAGGCAGATCATGGGATACTACGACCAGGTGATGGAAAGGGCCTATGGCCTTTCCAGGCCGAGAGCAATTTAGGTCCGCAGTTCTCCGCTACGTGGAGACCCCCGGAGCCAGGGCGCTGGACCGGCTGGGTCTCACCCCCAACACCATCACGCTGATTGGGTTTATCGTTGCCCTTGGAGCGGCGGCATTGGTGGGAGCAGGGTTCCTGTGGATTGGGGGGCTGGTCTTCCTGGCCGGTGCCCTGCTGGACCTTATGGACGGAGCTCTGGCCCGGTACACAAAGAAAGAGTCCCGATTCGGCGCCCTCCTGGACTCCGTTTTCGACCGGCTGGGTGAGGCGGCCCTCTTCGTGGGTATCGCCGTCTACGGTCTGCTGGAGGACCTGGGAGAGGGCCGTACCCTCTTGCTTATGACAGCGGTCATGTCGGCCCTCATAACCTCCCAGATGGTCAGCTATCTCCGCGCTCGGGGCGAGGGACTGGGCATTTTCACCAAAGCTGGGCTGATGACCCGCCCCGAGCGGGTGGTCCTCTATTCCCTGGGGCTGATTCTCGGCCTGAGGGGCCTGGAGGTCATACTCATCATCGTGGCCGCAGTGTCCTTCCTGACTCTTCTGCAGCGCCTCTATGTCGTGGGGCGCGGCCTGTCAGCCGAGGACTCCGATGGCAACCCCGTCGGCAACGACGCTCCTAACTAAACAGCCTAGGCCGGAAAGTTAGGACTAGTTGGGAAGAACCGCCACCGAGCGGATCTCTCCAAACTCCTTCTTCAGCTTCCGCCAGGAGTCTCCCCCGTCCTCACTGACATATACGTAGCCGAAGAGGCTGACGGCTACTATCACGTCGGGCACTTCTGCGTGGCTCCCCAGCCAGTAAATCACCGAATTGGGTTCCACAGGCAGTTCCGCCGCTTCCCAACTTTGACCGCCGTCTTTGCTCCGCTGGACTGCGCCGGTTACGCCGGGGATGAAGTCGCCGTTGCCCACGAACACCACGTCAGGGTTGTCCCGCTTGACAAGCACGCCGCGGCAGTACGAGCGGGCGTCGTTCTCATTGAACTTGGGGAAGTAGTGGTAGTCCCAACTCTCGCCCTCATCCTTGCTTGTGGCGATGCCGAAGGGGCTGGTGGCGTAAACTGCGGATTCCGGACCGGCCCTCAGGGCCATGCCGTGAACGTCTCCGTGGAAGGGGTCGGGTCCCAGATCAGGCATGTGCAACCAGGAATCGCCGTGGTCCAAGCTCTTGTATACGCCGTCCACTTCAATCCCGGCCCAGACGGTGCGGTTGTCTCGGGGGTCGACGATTATGTTGGTGGTGCGGGGAGTCCCGATGGGACAGTCCATGTTGACTCCCATGTTCATCTTGGTCCAAGTCTTCCCGTCGTCCGTCGACCGGAACCCGTCCGGCTTGGTGCCGGCGAAAATAGTGTTTGGGTCTACGGGGTCTACGGCTACCGACCATATTTGAAGGCTGTCCATGGGCGATTTCAGCTTGTCCCAGGTGACGCCGTTGTCCTCGCTCCGGAATATGCCTACGTCAGAGCCGGCCAAGGCACGATGGGGGTTGTCCGGGTAGACCCCTATAGTCCTTACTATGCCTTCCGTTGGAATGGGCTGCCTGATTTTGGCCCAGGTCTCACCACAATCGGAACTGACCCCAAGCCCCTGGCCCACGGTCCCAATAAGTATGGAATAGTCTCTTGCCATGACTGAACCTCCCTGGACTAAAGATTAGCGGCGAATGGTAGGAGCAGGGACATAATAGACCAAGCAGGCATGAATTGCCACCTGCTCAGGCTTGAACCGTTGCCACTGACGGGCAGCCATGAGGAAGATGACGCTCTGGACACGGTCAACCACAAGCGACTTGCCCTTCGAACGGCTAGTAAGCCAAAACCGGCGCCATCGCTCGGATTGAGTTGGACAAGGCGACGGGAAGTTGATACGGTAGAAACGTCTATCTCACTTCTACCCTAAAGGAGACCCGGTGAGCCTCAACATCAAGAACGAAGAGACGTGCCGGCTGGCCAGCGAGTTGGCTCAACTTACCGGCGAGACCATGACAGGCGCTATCACGGTCGCGCTCAAGGAACGTCTGGAGCGTGAGAAACGTGAGCGCAGCGTCGAGGCTCGTCTCAAAGAGATGCGGGCAATCGCGGAGCGTTGCGCTAAATTGCTGCGCGACGGTCCGTCGGCTGTCGAGCACGGTGACTTCCTCTACGACGAGCGTGGTCTTCCCAAGTGATTGTCGACACGTCAGCCGTCCTGGCAGTCCTGTTTAGAGAGTCGGACGCCGAGCGTTATGACTCAGCGATAGCAGAAGCTTCACGTTGCCGTATGTCGATGGCGAACCTCCTGGAGGCGGCCATCGTCGTCGAAAGCCGCAGCGGCGGCGCGGCCGGAAATGAGCTTGATGCCTTCCTGGATGAAGCGGGGATTGAGTTGGAGCCAGTCACACTTGACCATGTGCGGGCTGCTCGCAGAGCTTGGAGACGTTTCGGCAAGGGCAACCACGCAGCGGGACTGAACCTCGGCGACTGCTTCGCCTACGCCCTGGCGGAAGTTTCCGGCGAATCCCTTCTGTTCAAGGGCGGCGATTTCGAACTTACCGACATCGAGGCTGCCTGACAGGATGCACAATGAGGCCAAACCCGACGTGGGGTGGAAGTCCAAATCGACGGTGTTTGTAGTCGCAGGTCCTCCAGATTCTCCTTCAAACTGAAACTCTCTGCCTATAAATGGGCTTGGTTGACACCCATTGACGCCTATGCTATATTTTTCACTGCGGAATCTTGCGTTCCGCCGTTATTCTTTTTGGAGGATAGAGCGAATAGCCCGCGACTATAGAGTAAACGAAAGAATCCGAGCGCCGGAAGTTATGGTGATCGCCGATGACGGCGAGCAAGTGGGGACCATGACCGTCCCTCAAGCACTGACTCTGGCAAGAGGGCGTGGGCTGGATCTGGTGGAAGTGCAGCCCAACGGAGACCCCCCTGTGTGCCGGATTCTGGACTACGGGAAGCTCCGATACCTCTCCTCCAAGAAAGAACGGGAAGCCAAGAAAACCCACAAAAATACGCCCTTCAAAGAAGTCAGGTTCAGGACCCGGATCGGAAACCATGACTTCCAATCGAAACTGCGCAAGGTCAAGGAGTTCATCGACGATGGCTCGAAGGTGAAAGTGGCCGTCGTCTTTCGCGGCAGGGAAGTCACTCACCGGGACTTGGGAGTGGCCCTGCTGAAAAGGGTGGCCGACGACGTGGAGGAGGTGGCCAGGGTTGAAGGGCCGCCATCTCTCGAAGGAAGGTTTCTGTCCGTAGTCCTGGCCCCGGGGGCCAAAAAAATCAAGAAAGAGACGACCAACGGGACTGATGCCCAAACAGAAGACGCACAAGGGAGCTAGCGCCCGCTTCTACGTAACCGGCACCGGCAAGCTGATGCGCCGGAAGCGGATGAGCAGCCACCTTCGCAGAAAGAAACCTAAGAAAGTCCGCCGACAGTTCGCAGGAAAGCTGCCCCTGGACAAGGCCGACGCCCCTCGAATCCAGAAGCTTCTGCCCTACAGCGGCTAGACGCGCCCGCAGGAGTACACCGTGGCAAGAGTCAAACGCGGGGTCACTAAACGACGCCGTCACAAGAAAATCCTGGCCCTGGCCCGCGGCTACCGCGGCTCCTCCAGCCGCAATTACAAGTGGGCCAAAGAAGCCGTTATCCATGCATGGAGCCACGCCTACCGTCACCGCAGAGAACGGAAGGGCGACTTCCGGAGGCTCTGGATTCTTAGAATAAACGCCGCTGCACGACAAGCCGGAATCACCTATCACCAGTTCATGCACGGACTGCGCGTCGCCAACATGGAGATCAACCGGAAGATGCTGGCTGACCTGGCCGTGAGGGACCCCAAGGCTTTCGACGACCTGGTCATAGTGGCCAAGGCCAACATCTAACCGAACTTCAGGGAAAAGGCTCAAAAGGACCCAATCGATTGGGTCCTTTTTCTATCTATGACGCCTCTCCCATCAGAATCCGCAGGTCGTTGACCACGTCGCCAGGGTCGAGGAAGAGGTTGTTAAACAACACACGCCTGACGCCCGAAGCGTCTATCAGGAAGATGGGCGCGGTATGGCCCACCAGATAACCTGAGTCCGAAGACGTCAGCGTCTCCTCGTCCAGGGCATGTTGGTACCCTTCCGGGTGCTCATGAGGGCCGTACCGGTAGACTGTATCCCCATCCGTGTTCTTGCCCGGATCGGAGTCGACCTCCGTAACCACCGGAGCCAGCCAGTACTGGCTCCAGATGGGGCTCAGCTCCTCTTCGGCGCCTATCAAGTATTGCCACCGCCCCTCCATGCCCATGTACCGAGTATACTCCCGCACCCGTTCCATGGTGTCCCCCAGGGGGTCCACCGATATGGTCAGGAAGTTGACCCTATCGACCTCTTCGGGAGCGAGCATCATGTGGGCCTGCTGGAGATTGGCCGTGACCAAGGGGCATACGTCGGGGCAGTTGGTGTAGAGGAAGGTCAGCAGGACCACCTCGCCGCGGAAGTCCAATAGAGACACGGACTCTCCGGTGTGGTCAATCAGCGTGAACTCTGGCGCCTGTTCCGGGTTGAGTTCTGTTCCCAGGAACGCTGACGAGGAAGCGCCGGAGCAGGCTCCTGCAGACAAAAAAACCAGAGCCGTAAGCGCTACGGCTCTAAGTAAGGCGCCGAAATCCATGGTGGTTAGGCTAGCGTCTGGAAATCGCCAACAGGGCCGCCACGGACGGTATTCCCAGGACCAGGCCCATTCCTATGATGATGGCTCCCCAGACCCCGGCTCCTGTCTCATTCAACACTATGAATATGATCCCTATGCCGCCTCCCCACCCGATTATAACTAAAGCGGCCAATATCGGTAGGACCATTGCTAGAGACGGCCGTTTTAGAGCGGGCGACAGGAGGTCGGCGATTTCCGACATCTGTCTTTGCACAGCTTCGAACGGGGGAAGGAGTATATCCAGAATTGGTCGGTGCATCGCCGCCAGCAATGGGATTCCCACAACCAGGGCCATGCCGATAATGATGGCTCCCCAGACCCCGGCCCCTGTCTCATTCAACACTATGAATATGACCCCTATGCCGCCTCCCCATATGATTACGACTATAGCTGCCAACAGAGGCAGGGCCATTGCCAACGGCGTTCGTTGCATTGCTCTCGTCTACACTCCCTTACGGGTTTACCAAGCTACGAATTCGGCGTCCAAAAGATACCACATACGGCCTTATGTTTCCACAGCAACAGCTAGGAAACAACACCTACGTTCATGGCCCCCCGCCGGTGACGGTGGGGCGGTTGGAGGCGTTCTCCTGGTTGGCCCATATTAGGAAAATAACGGCGAGGGCGCCCACAAAGAAGAGGCCGCCGGGCACCCACATGATGATGCCGCCTATCTGCTGGTCCGACACCACCGACGTACCCCATATTCTCGGAGCCTCGGCGTACCATTCGTATATGCCGGCGTCGCTGAAAGTAATCAGCGCGCCGAGGATGGTCGGGATCGTGGGCTGGGCTATTAGGTAAACCATCTGGACCAGGTAAGAAGGCCGGGGAAGCTCCCTCATTCGGCTCATGATGGGCCACCAGAGAAGGATGCCTCCTCCGATAAATAGGATATGCTCCAGTATGTGTATCCCTCTGTCCCTCAGAGCCCCGTCGTACAGAGCGGGTACATGCCACAGGACAAATATGAAATTGAAGATGAGGAAGGCGGGAATCGGACGTGTGATGAACCGCAGCGCTGGCAGTACCCTCCGGCCCCTGACCAGCGGGCGGATCAGCCAGGGCGGGGCCCCGGCCAGCAAGAGCGGCGGCGAGACCAGGGTCAACAGCAGGTGCTGGACCATGTGTGCTGAGAAGAGGTACTTGTCTCCCAGCTCGTGGATAGGTGAAAGCAGAGCTACGAAGAGGACCAGGACTCCAGTGAGAAACAGGGCCACTTCTCCCGACCCCGCAGCCTCGGACCCGTGGAAGCGTTTCCTCAGCGGGCCGACCCCGATAAGGTAAAGGGCCGTGAATGTCAGAAGGCCTATGACAACGCTGGGGTGGGCATGCCATTCCGTCCATGAGAATTGAACCTCAACCGGCAACGGTGTATCCTCAACAGCTTCCGGCTAATGAATCGGACGGCGGCCGGGCCAGAGACTCAGCGCGGCTTAAGAGCGGGTGGAAGAAGGGTCGGTCCAACGTGGGTCGCCCAGGTCAATGGAGGCGGAAGCAAGGCCATTTGGCTCTTCTCTGATGATGGAACCGTGGCCTCCTCCTGCATCCGACGGATTGGCTTTGGACGAGAGCACCTGGAATAGGGCCAGCAGCGCCACGGTAATCACCAAGGCAAGCATCAGGCCGCCGATGAAGACGGTCGAGAAGAGGCGATGGTCGAACTTGAGGTGCATGTAGAACAGTATCACGAGGGCGAACTTGGCTATAGACAGGATGAGGAATATGGGCAGGAAGGCCGGTTCCAGCACGTCGATGTAAAACACACCGACCTCGATGCCGGTGAGCGCCGCCAGAAGAAAGGCGATCTTGATATAGGTGGCAGGTGTGGGGTGCTCCCCGTGCCCTGCCTGCTGATTCGCGTTAGGATTGTGAGCCATGCCGGTCCCTCATGACGTACTAAGTTACTCCCACTCCGATTAGATAGACCACTGCGAAGATGACAATCCAGACGATGTCAACAAAGTGCCAATACAGGGCCGCCAGGTCCACGCTCAGGGCCTGCCGGTCGGTCAGTTCCCGCTGGGCTTTCTTCCCTCCCCATAGGGAGTATCCCAAGATCGACAGCAGCCATATCACGCCAACCGTCACGTGGGCCCCGTGGAACCCGGTCAATGTGAAGAAGGTCGTACCGAACAGGTTGGTTCTAGGGGTCAAGCCATATTTGGCCTCGTACTCCGCCTCCCCGTGCATGCAGGCCTCGTCCGGGTGGACGGGAATCTGGTCGGCCTGCACGGGACACTCGACAATCTGATGGTGGTTGGCGAACTCGTAGAACTCGAAGGTCTGGAAGGCAAGGAAAGTCGCTCCCAACAGAGCGGTCGAAAGGAGCCAAACCCGGAACGCTCTCATGTCGCCCCGGTTGATGGAGGCGTAAGCCAGCACCATCGACATGCTGGACATCAGCAGGACGAAGGTGCTCACAGAAGTGGTGGGTATGTCGAACACGTCTATGGGGTAAGGCCCCACTATGCTCTGGCCCCGGTATATTAGGTAGGTGGCTATCAGGCTGCCGAAGAACAAGCAGTCGGAGCCCAGGAAGAGCCACATGAGCATCTTCCTGTGGTTTAGCCCGGTGGTAGTGTCTTCCACCACCGCGTGGTGTCCGTGCTGTTCCTGCAACTATGCGCTCCCCATCCGACTATTCACCTCTACTCGTCGGGTTCTTCCGGCTCTGACGCGGGTTCGAAAGACCAGGCGTACACGGCCACCATGGCCATGAACATACCAACCGCGCCCAAGGCCCAGGTTGTAGCCTCTTGAAAGATGGCGCCGTAGGCCGCAACAGTCATGCCTCCGGCTACCATGAAAGGCCAGTAGGAGAGGCCTGGCATGTGAATCCCGTGGCCTCCCCCGTGTGCGTCACCGTGCCCTTCAGAATGGTGGTCGTGGTCATCCGCATCGGGAGAACCTCCGGCCACAGGATCGGGACCTTCCTGGTGGCTTCCAGCGCCGTATTTCTGTTCCCAGAAGGCGTCACGGGAGTGCACCGTGGGAATCTCTTCGAAGTTGTAGTGGGGCGGCGGCGAGGATATGGACCATTCCAGGGTCCTGGCGTCCCAGGGGTCATTGGGGGCCTTCTCGCCCTTCCTCAAGCTGCGGAACGCGTTGTGAATGAAGATGAGGGTCGAGGAAGCCATCAGAAATGCGCCGACGGTGGCCAGCAGGTTCAGGTTGTCCCATCCCATGCCCTCGGCGTAGGTGTATATGCGCCGTGGCATTCCGTCCATGCCTAGGTTGTGCATTGGGAAGAATGTCAGGTTCATTCCCAGGAGCATCACCCAGAAATGGAGCTTGCCCAGACCTTCGCTAAGCATCGTGCCCGTGAACTTGGGCCACCAATAGTAGATTCCGCCGAACAGGGCCCAAATGGCGCCACCAAAGAGCACGTAGTGGATGTGGGCCACTACGAAGTAGGTGTCCTGCTGCTGATTGTCCGATGGAGCGGAGGAGTGCATGATTCCGCTCAGTCCGCCCACGATGAACAGAATAATGAACCCTATAGCGAATAGCATGGGCGTGGTGAACTTGATTTGGCCTCCCCACATGGTGGCAATCCAGTTGAAGATTTTCACGCCTGTGGGAATGGCGATGATCATGGTGCTAATAGCAAAGGCGGCGGAGGCGTAAGGCCCCAGCCCCACCGTGAACATGTGGTGGCTCCAGACGCCCCATCCCAGGAATCCGATGATCACGCCCGAAAGCACCACCACAGGATAGCCGAAGAGGGGCTTACGGGAGAACGTTGGGATGATTTCCGTCACTATCCCCATAGCGGGCAGGATGAGTATATAGACCTCAGGATGTCCGAACACCCAGAAGATATGCTGCCACAGAATGGGGTCTCCGTTGGCCACGGGGTCGAAGAAGTTGAACCCGAAGTTCCGGTCCATGTAGAGCTCTATAAGCCCCACGGTGATGACCGGCATTGCAAGCATGATGAGCAGAGAGGTGACCAGCGTCATCCACACGAACACTGGCATGCGCATGAGGCTCATTCCCGGCGCCCGCATGTTTACGATGGTCACAATAAAGTTGAACGCCGCTATCATCGAGGCGGTTCCAAGCGTTCCAAGCCCCACGGTGTAGAAGTCCATGCTGTTGCCCAGGGTGTACGGCTCCTCGGTGAGGTTGGCGTAAGCGAACCATCCGGTGTCCGGCGAAATGCCGCCCGCAAGCCAACCTGAATTCAGAACGATGCCGCCGCCAAGGAACAGCCAGTAGGAGAGGGCGTTCATCCTGGGGAACGCCACGTCCCTGGCCCCGATCATCAGGGGTATCATGTAGTTGAAGAAGGCGGCGCCCATCGGCATGATGGCCAGGAATATCATGCTCAACGCGTGCATTGTGAACAGCTGACTGAAAATCTCCGGGCTGACAAGGTTCTGCTCCGGCCCGGACAGTTGGACCCTCATGATCAGGGCTTCGATCCCGGCCAGCAGGAAGAATATGAAGGCCGTCACACCGTAGAGGATTCCTATCCTCTTGTGGTCGACGGTAGTGATCCAACCCCATACACCCTGGTAGGAGGTGGGTCTCCTTAGAGCCCCGCTTATGGTTTCAGTCAAGGTCACCATAGCACTCCTCTAATTGCCGCACCGGGTAAAAACAATAATCATTTTATCGCACTAAATCACCGCTGGTTAAGCAAGTACTCGGCCAGCGCCAGGACTTCGTTGGGCTGCATCTCCAGGTCTGGGTTGTTGTAAACGTCGGCCAGCTGTCCCATCCGGTTTCCGGGTTTGACCTCAGTAGGGTCTGTGAGCCAGCGAATCAGGTTCTCGCGATTAAGGTTAAGGGCTCCCGCCGCCAGAATCTCCCTGGTGCCGAGGTTGGTCAGGTTCGGGCCTGGGAACTGGGCGGCCCCGCCTTCGAAGCTGGTCTGCCGGGCTTGACGTACTGCTGCGACTCCGGCCCCTGCGATGTCGTGGCACAGCAGGCAGCCTTTGTCGGCGAAAAGCACTTTCCCTTTGTCGGCCAAGTCCGACGACTGTTCGGGACCGTCGGCAAGAGCGTGATACTGTTCAACCCAGGCGTCGAATCCCTCCTGAGTATCCACTATCACTCTGAACTTCATGTGCGCATGGGCTACGCCGCAGAATTCTGCGCACTGGGCGTACAACGTCTGGGGGAACGGCTCGTCGAAATACGATGAGTCGGCTTGAAGCCAAAGGCCGTTATCGTTGTTGGGGACGACGTCCACCTTCCCGCCCAGTTTGGGAATCCAGAAGCTGTGGATCACGTCGCTCGATAGGAGGTTGAATTGGACCTTTCGGTCAACTGGTATATGCAACTGGTTGGCGGTGACTACCCCTTGCTCCGGGTACTCGAACTCGAACCACCATTGGTGGCCGATAACGTTGACCTCCAGGGCGTTTTCTTCGGGCGCCGGCTTTTCGGAGATGTCGAACAGGACTATCACGGTGGGAACCGCGATGATCGCCAGCACGATGACCGGGAAGATGGTCCAAGTGATCTCCAAACCGGTGTGGCCGTGGGTCTGTTTCGGCATCTCTGTCTGTCCAGGCCTGCTCCGGTAGCGGAACATGGCATAAAGAAGGGCGCCGACCACTACCACGAAGACGGCTACGGCAGCCCAGAAGATGAGGTAGAAGAGGTCAGCCTGCTGTTGTGCTACCGGACCCTTGGGGTCAAAGGTGGACTGGGCGTTGTCAGGGGTGCAGGCTATAAGGGCTAGAGTTCCAAGGACCAGAACCAGCCCGATTGCCGTTTTGGGCCGGGACCCCAGTCCTTTTCTGAGCAGTCCCAAGGAGCGCTGGAGGCTATGCTTGAATGTTTCCATGTAACGACGCTGGAGCACTATATCAAAAGGCGCTTCCGACATTCAAGGGCCGTTGCACCGCCGACCCGACCACAAAGTGGGCTAGTGAAATTTCTCACACATTCACCATGCTGTCAACCGTTACAAATACGAAAACCAGGGCAAGGTAGAGGAGGGAATAGAGATACAGCCGCTTGGAACCCGGCGCTCGTCCGTCAGCTTCCGGTTTCGTGAGGGCCATCTTTCCTGACAGGAATAGGAACACCGCTCCCGATACTGCTGCGCCGCTCAGGTATACCCATCCAAGGGCGTCCGTGGCGAAGTAGAAACCCAGGCTGAGGGCCACCGTCGCCAACGTGTATAGGAGAATCCCTCGCTGAGTGGCCGGGGTTCCCTTGACCACAGGCAGCATAGGGATTCCAGCTTTGCCGTAGTCCTCTTTCATCAAAAGGGCCAACGCCCAGAAGTGGGGGGGTGTCCATAGAAAGATGATGCCAAACAGGAAAGCCGCCGGGGCATCCAGTCCACCGGTCACCGCCGCCCATCCGGCCAGGGGCGGCACGGCTCCGGCGGCCCCGCCGATGACGATGTTCTGGGGAGTGGTGCGTTTCAGCCACCAAGTGTATACGAACACGTAGAACAGGGCGCCGGCAAGGGTCAGCGCGGCGCTTAGAAGGTTGACCCCCACGGCCAGAAGGATGAAGGCGAATACGTTAAGAGCCACCCCGAAAACCAGGGCGGATGTTGGGCTGATCCGGTGGCCGGGGATGGGCCTCTGCCGGGTGCGGTTCATGATGTAATCGATGTCCCGGTCCATGTACTGGTTGATGGCTCCGGCGCCTCCCGCCGCCGCCGCTCCAGCCACTACCAGAAAAAGGGCTACGTCCAAAGGCGGCGGTCCCCCCGCAGCCAGGAACATGGCTGACACCGCCGTTACGAGAAGCAGTAGAACAATGGGCGGTTTTGTCAGGGCGACATAGTCCGACACGGTAGCCCAAATCGCCGTCCAAATCGTGGACTGGCCCGCGACGGGACGCAGGATGAAGTTGGCTTTAAGCATCGGCAGTGCTCCGGGCCTCATCGCGCAGACCCGCAACGGCGCCGTAGGCCATCGCCACCATGCCCAACCACATGAGAGTGGCGATGGCTAAATGGGTCAGTCGCAAACTTAACGGGAAGCCTTCCCATACAATCCCTGCTCCCAAGACTATCTGCACGAGGAAAGCCCCTGCGGTGAACGCAGCGCCATAGCCTAGCGCCGGGTTTTCGGACCGCCGGTTCCATGCCGCCGCAACCACTCCGACTATTGCCAGACCGGCTATAACGGCGACAAAACGATGTCCCATGTGGATGGAAGGCAAGAGGCCATGGGGAAGCCCGTTGCAGAGAGGCCACGACTCCCCGCAAGCCGTCGCCGCTCCGGAAACAGTGACGTAGGAACCGCTGAGGATCAGGCCGTAGTTCAGCAGTGCCGTTGCCAAAACCGCCAGCACGAACTTGTCGCCGCCTATGCCTCGAGACGCCCCGCCGGGCTGCGGCCCCCCCAGGGCCACGAGCGCCACTATGAGATAGCACGCTATCAAAGCCTCAGCGGTCGCCAGGTGGGCCAGCACAAGTTCGCCAGGCAGTTCTCGCAGCACGGTGAACCCGCCCAGCACTCCTTGCCCCACCAGGAGCACGACCCCCAAAGCGGCGGGAACGGACATCCACCGGACATGCCTCCACTTCACCCATACTATAACGGACGTGGCCACTGCCAGGACTCCGACGACGCTGGCCAGTAGGCGGTGCGAATATTCGATGAGGGTGGCTTTGTCCGCCGGGGGTATGAGTTGCCCGTGGCACAACGGCCAGTCGGGACACCCCAGCCCAGAGTCGGTGAGCCTCACCACTCCGCCCAGGACCACCAATCCAAATGTTGTGGCGACGGTGGTGACCGCGAGCGTCTTGAAGGGGCGGCCCGGCAGCCCTTCCGCTGCCGCCGGATCATCGGCGGTCGTATGGAAGGGCAGAGCGCTGGCCGCATGGGCTACGCGGGGTCTGTGCAAGGAAAACAATGGTACGGCGGCCCTGAAGAGAACCCCAGCGGCCCCGGTTTTAAGCTGTTTCAGGTCGGTGATTGGAGGCCTACTTGAGCGGCGTTTAACAGCCTGCCCGGAAAGATGCGCCCATTATAGCACGGCCCTTCCACCCATAAAACAAGACCTTGCGGCACTGGTCCCTCCACGCACGTGGGTTCCGTTGGCGCTGAGTCTGTCGAATGCTCAACTCCCTGTAGTAACATCCCACCAATCGTTCCGGTTGGCCTGAGGCGGTCGAAGGGCCGGGCACAAGGAGGAGTCATGTCGCGTACAGGACGAGGGCGGCCCGTTATCATCACGGGAGCTTCTTCCGGCATCGGAATGGCCGCTGCCATCCATCTTGCGCGCAAAGGGTTTCCCACGTTGGCCGCCAGCCGAAGCCTGCCACGCCTCGACCTATTGATGGAGACGGCCGACTCGGAGGGCTTGCCGGTAACACCCTACGAGTTGGACCCCAACGACCCCGACTCGGTGAACGACGCCGTGGCCCTCATGGAGGAGGAGCACGGGACAATTTTCGGCTTGGTCAACAACGCAGGGTACGGGCTGCGGGGCTGCATGGAGGACTTGAGCATTCAGGAACTCCGGGACCAGTTTGAGACAAATCTGTTCGGCGCCCTGAGAATGAGCCAGGCGGTGCTTCCCGGCATGAGGAAAGCGGGCGCCGGAAGAATCGTAGACGTTGGGTCCGTGCTGGGGCAGCTTGTAGCGCCCGACATGGGAGCTTATTCGGCGTCCAAGCATGCCCTGAAAGCCATGAACGCGGCCATGAGAATGGAGACGGCGACGTTCGGCGTCAAGGTCGTGTTAATCGAGCCGGGACTCTTCCGCTCCAGTTTCAGCGGCAACCAGGTCACGGCAACCAAGTCGATGGACCCGGATTCCCCCTACAGAGCTTATGCAACAGGCCCCCAGAAAAACCCCCGTAAGCAGATTCGATGGGGAGGAGACCCGTTCAAAGTGGCCCGCGTGATACATAAGGCTATAGCCTCCAGGTGGCCCGCTCCCCGCTACGCCGTGGGGCCCGACGCACGCCTCGGAGTGCTGGCGGCCAGGTTCGTGCCCGACCGGCTGATCGAATTCTTGACCGTCAAGGCAGTCTCGCCCTAGGAGACTGTTGGCACGATGGTCTTTGTCTCTGAAGCAATCCCTGGATTCCAACTGCCGCCGTTATGTTACAAATTGGTTAAAATTTGAAAAAAGTCCTCTTTGCGGGTTGGTTACTGCGTTGGTGTATGTTATAGTCCGCCAGCTTACAGTCATCATGCCGGAATTCTAGAATAAAAAGGGGAGGGATAAGTGTCCGATTCGGAAACCACCACAGAGAGACATGCGCCGGCGTCCGAGTTCCAGATCTCATCCAACGGGGCCGCCTCACATGAGATAGTCGAGTCGAGCGTCGGTGCCAAAGAGACGCTCCGCGCGGTCAGTGTCGGCGCCCAGTCCATCGACGCCTATAGCCCCATAATTGGCGAGGAGCGGATGGAGGAGCTCAGGAGATTGGCGGAACCCTTGAAAGGGGCCCGAGTTCTCCAGATCAACGCAACTCCCTATGGTGGAGGAGTGGCCGAACTTCTCAGGTCCCAGACGCCCCTTATGAGAAGCCTGGGCATCCAGACAGACTGGAAAGTGATACACGGCGAGGTCCCCTTTTACCAGGTCACCAAGTCGTTCCACAATGCCCTTCAAGGCGCGGACTACGACTTGACCGATTCGGTCAAGGACACTTATCTGTCCACCAACGCCAGGAACGCCGACCTCATAGACGGCGACTACGACTACATAATCGTCCATGACCCTCAACCGGCGGCCGTGCGCGCCATACACGGCGGAAACGGCTCCAAGTGGGTCTGGCGCTGCCACATAGACACCTCCGACCCCCATGCGGGCGTATGGAACTTCCTGCAACCCTACATAGAGCAGTACGATGCGATGGTCTTCACGATGGACCAGTACGTCTCGCCGGGGCTGGACCGCTCCAAGGTCATGCTGGCGGCCCCTGCCATCGATCCCCTTAGCCCGAAGAACTTCAGCCTGACCAAGGACTTCTGCCAACGCATCGTCAGCTGGGTCGGAGTGGACACTACGCGCCCGCTCATCACCCAGGTGTCGCGGTTCGACCCCTGGAAAGACCCTCTGGGAGTAGTGGAGGTGTACCGTTCACTGAGTCGCCGGGTTCCGGGCTTGCAGTTGGCCATGCTGGGGCACCTCGCCATGGACGACCCACAGGGCTGGGATATTTTCAGCCAGGTGCAGGCCGAGGTCGAGGGAGACCCAGACGTCCACCTCTTCACCAACTACACCGCGGCCAGCAGCATCGAGGTCAACGCCTTCCAGTCTTTCTCCGACGTCATTATCCAGAAGTCGCTGAGGGAGGGTTTCGGACTGGTGGTCTCCGAAGCCATGTGGAAGGGGAGCCCGGTGGTGGCCGGAAGGGCCGGAGGAATCCCGCTTCAAATGGAAGACGGGGAGTCGGGCTACTTGGTGGACAGTACGGAACAGTGTGCTGAGAAAGTCCTATACCTGCTGGAAAACCCCCAAGAAGCCAGGCGAATCGGCGCCAACGCCCACAAGTTCGTACGGGACAACAACCTGATGCCCCGCCTCATCGCCCAGGAAATGGAGCTCCTGAACTCGCTCTAGGGGCAATGGGAGGGCGCCCGTGCCTGACCCATCCTGGCCTTGCCAGGCCTATAGCCCCGTGCTACCATTCCGACCTGACGGGTGTTCCATCATTTCCCATTCCTTGACATCCGACGGCACAGAACCCTAACGTCAAACCGCTGGCATCGACCGATATCGTCAACACGGAGGACTGGTGACAGCCCCAAGCGTTCCCATCGTCTATTCCATTGAGGGTTGAAGCGTCAGCGACAAGCTGCGCGAGTCGTGGGCTCGCCAGGGAATCGTGTACGAGGAGCGTCGTGTGGACTTGGAACAGAAGTGGCTGGACGAGCTGCTGGAGTTCTCCGACGTCTCCCCCACCGTCGTCTATCCTGATGGACGCATCGAAATCGGGTTCGAAGGTGAGGCGGGTTGAGCCCTTGCGTAGGGCGGCGTGACCGCCCGGCTCTTGATGGGACACACTTCCGGTTGTGTGCCGGTTGTATAGGAGGGTAGTTCAATGACAGACCGCACCAGCGTCGTGACCACCGAGAGGTTTGACAGCGGCTACAACTATGAGGAGTACGTGGACCAGGCGGTCAAAGTGAACAAAGATTGGTTCACGCAGCTTTACGACGACTTCCAGATAGACCCAGAAGACGCCAGTTTCTTCAAAGAAGTCTCGACCAGACCCGACGGCCCGGCCAAGATGATGGTCATAGGCGAGGACTGGTGCCCCGACGTATACAGGGGCATGCCCACCGTAGCCCGCATCGCCGAGGCCGGCGGCATGGACATGCGCATCTTTCCCAGAGATTCCCACAAGGACATCATGGCCGAGTTCCTCAAGGACGGCCTCTATGAGTCCATCCCCGCGGTGGTGTTCTACACCAGCGGCCACGACTACATCTGCCACTGGATTGAACGCCCAGAACTGGCCGACAAGGAGATGGCAGAGACAAACCGCCAGATCAAGGAAGAGATGCCCGACGCCACGGAAGTTCAGCAGCGGGCGGCGGCAAGGCCTCGGAACCAGGAGAGGTTCCCAGTGTGGCAGAGAGAGTCGGTCAAGGAGATCAGAGAACTGCTGGCCGAAAAGCTGGGTCTGATTTGACGGTAAGCAGAACCACGGTCGAGTTGGCAGTGGCGATATAGGGCCGGGCTGATCAAACAACCCCGGAGGCTTCAGGGTCTGTGGACTGGCTGTAATCCACGACATAGTCCTGCCAGCAGTCGACTGCTGGCGATTCCGTCGACAGGGCGTTGGTTGGCGGGTTCTTAGCACAGACGGGCCTCCATTCCCAACAGGCCGGGGGCTCTTGGGCCTTACGACGCTCACACTCCCGTAGAAACCCTAGTCCCATTACGCTTTTGTGGGCACTTGACATGTCGTCATGTCTAGTTTATATTACAAACTAGTTGGCGACACAGAACAAGGAGGGTGACATGCATGGCCAGGAAGGCGAGGGGCACAGGATTACACCTGAAGAAGGATGGGAGTCCATACATGCGACTCTGGACAGATCCAGAAGCTCGATGTACGTAGCGGGATGGCAGTCAATCATGTTGATGTGGGGCTCAATCGTGGCCGTGGGGTACCTTTCGCAGTACGCCGTGGGGTTGCTGGCGCCCGCGTTCGCCGAGGACTACCCGTGGTTTCCCGGACCCCTCTGGGGCGCACTGGGAGTCGTAGGCATGGCAGCAAGTTCCCTTATTGGGTATCGTGCCAGCCGCCAAAACGCCACGGGCGCCGCCGCCACCATCGCAGGGCTGCGGGTATTCTTTTTCTGGATGTCAGTGGTGGCAGCCGCTTTCGTGATTCCCACGGCCTCGGGGATGTGGACAGCAGAGGCCGACGGCCGGGCCATCGGTGGAGTTGCAGTCGGCGTTGTGGCGCTGGGGTACATCCTCTTCGGCATTATGCACCATGTGGCGATTGCTCTCGTGGGACTGGGCATCGCCGTGGCGTTCTACATTCCCTCCTATTTCGCAGGCGACGCCGCTCCCGTGGTGTCGGCGCTCCTCATCCTGGCCGTCGTTGCCGTCGCATGGGGCTGGATCCGCAAGAGTGGTGTGGCGTGAGCGACGACCCCATCGTCTTCAACGAGACCATCCACCAGTCGACCCGGCTGCGCATAATGACGCTCCTGGCGTCCCAGTCCGGGTCGGACCGGGTGGCGTATGGTTTCATCCAGAGGGCGTTGGGCTTGACTGGCGGCAACCTCACGGTTCACTTGCGCAAGCTTGAAGAGGCTGGATACGTGGCCACCACCAAGGAGTTTGTCAACGCCAAGCCGCGCACATGGGTGCAGGCCACTCCTGACGGTCGCCGCGAATACACTAAGCATCTCTCGAACCTTGAACGCGCGCTCAAGGTGCCCCTACGGTGACCGCCTCTCACGGTGGATAGCATGCCGTACCATAGGGCCACGACTTTCGACGTTCCGCAGCCGTGGCCGAAGGGCGTGTGCATCGGGCCAGCGGGACGTAAGATGGCGCACTCCGGAAGTCCCGCGCGCTTCAGTCTAAGTTAGGCCGGGAAAAGTGGGGCTATAAAGGCCCATCACCCAACGGCTTTGCTCTGGAATAGAGTTTCCGTCTCCTCATCCGAGTAGCCAAGCTCCTCTAGAATGTCCCGCGTGTGCTCTCCCAGGAGGGGATGGTACTGGCGTTCGGGCGTCGCCGGGGTCCCGAAGAATTTGACGGGCGCTCCAAAGCTCTTCACCGTGCCGGCCGCCGGGTGCTGCACCTCGGCTATCAGGTCGTTCTCCCACACGTCAACGTCGTTGAACATGTCTGCGTAGTCCCTAACCGGCACAACCCACTGACCGTTCGCTCTGAGTGTGCTGACCCATTCATCCTGGTCCCTCGTTACAAATATGTCTTCAAGGAGCGAGGTCAGTTCTTCCCGGTTCTCTCTCCTGCGATGCTGGTTATCGAACCTTGGGTCGGTGAGCAGGTCCGGGCGTTCTACAGCCGCGCAGAAGCCCACCCAGTCCTTGTCCCGGTAGTTGGATAGGGCGATCTCCTTGCCGTCTCTGCACGTCCAGAGGCCGTAGGGAGGCGGGAGGTAGGACCTCATGCCCCGCTTCACAGGGAGGTCGTAGGTCCCCAGATAGTGGCCTATAGTGGCCGGTTGGAGGGCCAGAGAACCGGCCAGCAACGAGGTGCTCAACTCCTGTCCCTCTCCGGTGCGGTCCCTGTTGTACAAAGCGCTGACCACTCCGAACGCCATGAGCATCCCCGCCGCCGAGTCTCCCAGCATGGTCCCGATGGGCGTGTTGGCCCGGTCGGGATACCCACTCAGACTTAGGATTCCGCTCATGGCCTGCACCTGCATGTCCTGGCCGGGCAGGTCTTTGTAGGGGCCCTTGTCGCCGAATCCGGTGATGGCCCCGTATATAAGCATCGGGTTGACCTTTTTCAAGTCGCTGTAGTCGAGGGCCAGGCTGGCCATGGTGTTGCGGCGCAAGTTGTGGAGGAACACGTCGGAAGCCTCCACCAACTTGTACATGACGCCCTTCCCCTCTTCCTTGGCCAGGTCAAGGCACATGCTCCGCTTACTCCGGTTCCTGGACAGGAACGTATACGACACGTTCCCCACCTTGGAGAATGGTGCCCCTTCCCTCGATCGGTCTCCCTTGCCTATGGCCTCCACCTTAACCACGTCGGCGCCCAAGTCACCCAGCAACTGGGTGCAAAGGGGTGTGGAAAGCATGTGGGCAACTTCTATGACCTTCACTCCATGAAGGGGACCGCAAGACATGGGCTACGCTCCTAAACCGTATTGTGCTGCCCGATTTTAGCACAAGGCGGGCATATCAGTGACGCTACCGATCTCGGTAACAGGCTCATTCGATTCTCGGAGTCTGTCGGGATAGTCCGTTCGTGGTGAGCTCATAGAACCATGAACGGACGGCCCTTCGACAAGCTCAGGGCGAACGGAAAGAAAAAGGAAGGGCCTTAGATAAACGAAAGGCCTGCCACGATAAGCTCGGTGCCTCTACGAAGCTTCGGCGATGGCAAGGTTGTAGTGGGCCCGCTCGATGGCGCCGGGAGCCATAGCCGCCACCACAATGACAAGCTCGTCCAGGCCTTCCAGGCCGGACACGTCCAGACTTCCCCGGTTGGCATCGTCCAAGTCTATCTTGGTGACTTTGGCATCGGCGCCTATCTCAATGGCGTATACGGCGAAGCTCTGGGGGACCCTGTTGTTCGTCAAGACGAACCCTTCGGCCTCCCAACCGTTGTCGCCCCGCTCTCCGTCGTCATAGAACCCAATCTGGGGCACAGACACATCATCGACGCATAACCCGATGCCGTTCAACGCAGCGTCGGTGACGTAGTGGAACCGGAGAAGGACTTGTTTCCCGGCATAGGCCCCTAGGTCCACGGTTTCGTCGAGCCACCGGCCACTGAAGCCGGTGTAACCGGGTCCAAAGCTGTTCCCCACAGGATTGGCCGGAGAGGTCCCCGGCGCTTCGATGATGTCCCAGGTCTTGCCGTTATCGGTTGAGACCTGGAGGTACCCATAGTCCCAGCCTTCCTCTATCCCGAACCACACACGGTATTCTAACGTCGCCTCATCCACACCGGATAAATCGAGTCGCCGGGTCAAGGTGGAGCTGATAGAGTCTCCCCGGTTGCTCCACCAGCAGCTGACTTCAGGGTCATTGACGGCCAAAAGGTCAGCGTGTTGTTCTCCATCAAAGTCTATGGTCACATCTCCACGGCTGATGTCCACTTCAAAATACTCGGCGGCGTATTGGGGAAGACTGGACTCGAATGCTTCGTATTCGTTGATTCTCCGTGGCCTGGGAGGCTCGAAGTCGTCTTGCGGATAGCCGTACTTGCCATCGGCCAGGTCCAGGTAATTGGCAACAGTCCAGTCGCCGAATATCTCGTCGAAGGTCTCCTTATACCCTAGGTCCGTGAGATAAGCGTTTATGCCGTCGATTCCGTCCAAGGGCTGCGTCATCAGAGGCCGCAGGTCTCCTTGGGAATAGTGGGAAGCAAAGTACCGGAAGAACAGGAACCCGGCGGCGTAGTATACCGTTCGACCTCCAGACACCGGCCAGTTGACCAGCGAGGCCGTGGGGTTGCCCAGAAGAGCAGGTTGATGTCCCGTATGGAAGCCCGCTTCCTGAGCAGCGTACTCCGCCAACCCCTCAGCGACCCACGTCTCCTCCGACGGGTCGGCGTTCCACAGGACGGCGTGGTGCAGCTCGTGGGCAAGTACACCCGAGTGTCCCCTGGAACCTACTGGGATGGAGCCGGAGATATAGACCATTTCCCTCTGGTTGCTGAACTGATGGACGAACGTGGGGTATTCATCCATAGAACTGTAGTAACCGCCGAGTCCGGGGATGTTGGCGGTGAGTATGGTCATCCTGGGGTCGTTGTCCACTCCCGGGACCCACTCGGTCCCAAACGCGGCAGTGATTTTAGGGTAGGTTGACTCCTCGAACTCCCTGGCCGCCCGCGCCAGGGCGTCATCCGACACGCCCAGCCCGTTCTCCACGTACCAATAAGCGTGGTCGGACACAAGTCGAAGGGTGGCGCTTATGCTGAAGACCTTTTGGGATATGGCGTCAGTAAGCCAAAACGAGTCCGTTCGTCCCTGTTCCAGGTTCACCGGTTCAGGGTTGACCACCCTAGGGGTCTCTCCGTCAATCTTGAACAACGATCGAGCCAGCTCGTACAGATCGCGTTCGGGCGGAATGGGGAAGGAGGCCGTTGACGGCGCCGCCAAGGTCGGTTCCGGGGTGCGCTCCGCAGCAATCGACGGAGCGGCGGTCGGAGGCAGCGACGCCATGGGCGTTGGCGCATCGGTCGGCGATGCGGTAGGCGGGACCGCCGCCGTAGGGGTCCGTTTCTCTGGCTCGGAGGTTGGCGTCACGGTTGAAGTCAAGGCCCTGTCGGTATCGCAGCCAACCAGTAGAATTGAGGCGACAGCAGCCAACGACAGCGCGAGATTTCGGGTCGTACAGCCCCACGAAGGGAGCAGCATTCTACCCACTGGACCGCGCTTGTTTGGAGTAGACTTCAGAGGGTTGTCTCCGTCTTATTCTTGGAGAGGTGCATCGGAGGCGCCGATGAATTTGGTCTATCGGATATGCTCAGAAAGTATATACCGAAACCCGTTAAGGTATTGTAAAGACATTAAGTGGTTACGACCGTCGCTCAAGCCAAGGCTCCTAATGGAACCTAATGGAACCTACGACGGGAGATTCGCTCTATGGTTGACCCCAATGCCTTCGCATCCATTGGCGACACGCTGATGGCGTACTACCTGAAACTGTACGACCGCTATGGCCCCCAAGGCTGGTGGCCCGGCGACGGCCCGTTGGAGACCATCGTCGGAGCCATCCTGACCCAGTTCACTTCCTGGCGGAACGTGGAGCGAGCTCTGGACAACCTGAAAAGCGCCGGCTGCATGTCCGCACATGCCCTGCGGGACATACCCACGGACGAGTTGGCCTTGCTGATAAGGCCGTCGGGGGCTTTCAACCAGAAGGCCAGACGGCTCAAGGCGTTCGTGGGTCGCCTCTGGGATGTCCACGACGGAAATCTCTACGTCATGCTGTCCCAGGAACCGGAAGCTCTCCGTAATGAGCTTCTTTCGGTCCACGGGATCGGCCCTGAAACTGCCGACGACATCATGCTTTACGCTGCCGAACAGCCCTATTTTGTCATCGACTCGTATACGAAACGCGTCCTGGAGCGTTGGGGCGTACATCCTGACAAACCGACGTACGATGCCTATCAACGCATTTTCCATGACAACCTGCCCCGCGACGGTCGCCTCTACAACGAATATCATGCATTGTTCGACCGACACGCCAAGGAGCTATGCAAAACCCGCCCCGCCTGCCCCCAATGTTTTCTCAAAGAGACGTGCCCCGCAGGCTGGAGGAGGAGTTCAGGATAACTGCACCAATGCTTTGGAGACTGCCCGTGCATCAAGGCTAGGGCGCTCAAGGCGGGCCGTCAGGCGCCTCCGGTCCCATAGAGGTCTGCCTCCAGTGAAATATCTTGGAAGCCGACATCCTGAACGGTTGGCCTCGCCTTCCTGCCTCATATCTGATGAGCCGGCACATCGCCTTTACTTTTCGAGGCTGTCCGCCTTAGAATAGAAATATCGGGCCTACGGGCAAGGGGCCCGTTCGTCTGCTGAGTCGACGAATAATGAGAAACAGCTTCATATATCTGCTCATTATCATCGCTGTCATTGCGATATTCTTCACCATGCTGGGAGGATTCGGCGGCACTCCCGAGATGGATTTCTCGCAGGTGTTGGAACTGGCCAAGCAGGAGCAGATACAGAAGATAGAAGTGGACGGAGAGAAGCTCACCGTCACTCGGGGCTCAGAGAAGTTCAACAGCCGCATAGGCAAGAACACAGACATCCTGGAAGTTCTTCGCAGCGAAGGTGTGAAGACCGGGCCAGGCGGAGTTGAAATCAAGTTCAAGAGCGGCGGAGGCCTTGGGAACGTCTTTGGCATATTCCTCAACTTCCTGCCCCTCATATTCTTTGGCGCCCTGATCATCTTCATGATGCGCCAGGCCCAGGGCTCCAACAACCAGACCATGAGCTTCGGCCGCAGTCGGGCGCGTATGTTCATGGTGAACCGCCCCACGGTGACTTTCGCCGACGTCGCGGGGGTCGAGGAAGCCAAGGCCGAGCTTCAAGAGGTGGTGGAGTTCCTCAAGTTCCCCGAGAGGTTCCTTGCTCTTGGGGCCCGGATACCCAAGGGCGTTCTTCTCGTTGGACAGCCTGGCACAGGCAAGACCCTGCTTGCCAGGGCCGTTGCGGGAGAGGCGGGAGTCCCCTTCTTCTCCATCAGCGGTTCCGAGTTCGTAGAGATGTTCGTAGGCGTGGGCGCCGCCAGGGTTAGAGACCTGTTTGACCAGGCCAAGCGCAACGCGCCGTGTATCGTCTTCGTGGACGAGATAGACGCCGTGGGGCGGCACCGGGGCGCAGGTCTCGGCGGAGGCCACGACGAACGTGAGCAAACGCTCAACCAGATTCTGGTGGAGATGGACGGTTTCGACACCAACACTAACATCATCATAGTCGCGGCCACCAACCGGCCAGACATTCTGGACCCGGCTCTCCTCCGGCCTGGTCGGTTCGACCGGCGCGTGGTGCTGGACCTTCCAGACTTGAACGGTCGCGTCGCCATTCTCAAGGTGCACAGCGGAGGCAAACCGCTGGGGCTGGACATCAGCCTCGAAACACTTGGCAAACAGACCCCCGGCTTCAGCGGCGCCGACTTGGCCAACTTGGTCAATGAAGCGGCCCTGCTGACTGCCCGGCGAAACAAGAAGCTCATCGGAATGTCGGAGTTCGGGGAGGCCATCGACCGGGTGGTAGCCGGACCGGAGAGAAGAAGCCGCCTCATCAGTGACCGCGAGCGGGAGATGACAGCCTTCCATGAAGCGGGCCACGCCCTTGTCGCGTGGAAGTTGCCTCACGCAGACCCGGTGCACAAGATTTCCATTGTCGCTCGAGGGAGCATGGGAGGCTACACCAGGTTGGTCCCCGACGAGGACCGGTTCCTCTGGACCAGGAACCAGTTCGAAGACATGCTGGCCACAGCCCTCGGAGGCCGAATCGCCGAGGAACTCACCTTCGACGAAGTGACCACTGGCGCAAGCAACGACTTGGAGAACGCCACCAAGATATCCCTACGGATGGTCAAACAGTACGGCATGAGCCCCAGCCTGGGGCCCAGGACCTTCGGCCGCAGGGAAGAGTTGGTCTTCCTGGGGCGGGAGATTCACGAAGAGCGTGACTACAGCGACAAGGTCGCCGAGGAAATCGACCAGGAGGTCCAGCGGCTGATACAGCAGGCCTACGACACGGCCAAGGGTATACTGGTCAACAACACGGAAAAGCTGAGCGAGGTGGCCGCCTACCTGATTGAGCACGAATCGGTAGAGGGGGACTCCCTGAAGCGGCTGTTCGACGGTCTCGACGCCAGGCCTGCGCCGCCGGAGTTCAAGCCCGCGCCGACCATCCCGCCCACCGTGCGGACCATCCCGCACCCGGGTTCGCCGCTGCCCAACCCCACCATGCCCAGCCAGCAGGAAGCCAACCCCGCCGACCTGAACGACCCCTCCGCATAGGCTAAGCGGCAGACAACCGGACTACTCCTCGGCCCTTTCCTCCTCATCGGACTCGATGGGAAGCTGCCTGAAGTACACGCCCCACCGCTGCATGATTTCCTTGACTCGGGTGTCTTCCAACGCCACGATCTCCCTCAGACAACCGGCAAGGGCATGGGCGGGCATCAGGTCCTGAGAGCATACCCAGCTCTTTTCGGAGGGGACCACGTACAGCAGCCCGCTTTGGTGCATGCAACTCATCTGGACCCGGCTCATCCCTTCGCCGGTCTTGGCAATCAACCCGTAGTCGGACACGTCTGCCTCCTGGCGCTCCTCGTTCTGCTCCATACATTATAGTCCACTCGAACGCCGGAGGCGCTCCCGCCGGACGCAGGTTCGTACAATTGACGAATTCCCTTACCTGCTCCATATCCAACTTCAACCTTCTCATGTTAGAATCCTGTTTGCGGTTTCGGCCCCGGCGTTGTGGGACCTGAACCGCCGAGATAGAAATGCAGCAACCACCAAGAAGAGGCGAGCCTGAGATAGACCTGGAACAGATTCTGGGCCGTATCAACGACTTTTTCAAAGGGCTTGGAGGCCGCTTTGGAGGGGGCGGACGAGGGGCCAGGGACGGCGACCGGGCCATCACGATAATCACCTTCGTCATCCTGGGGATCGCTCTCATTCTCTGGCTGGCCACCGGCATCTACCAAGTCGACGCGGGCGAGCAGGGAGTCCTTCGCACCTTTGGCCAGGTCACCAGCACCACAACCCCGGGCCTGCATTGGCACTGGCCTGCGCCCATAGGAACGAGAAACGTCGACTCCATCGAGCAGACACGCTCCATGGAGTTGGGCTTTTCGCAGAGAGAAGACGTGACACGTCCCGTCGTCGAAGAAGCCCAGATGATCGCCGGAGACTTGAACATCGTCGACGTGCAGCTGGTGGTCCAGTACCGCATCCGGGACCTGACTGCGTTCCTGTTCAATGTAGCCGACCCGGGAGAGGGAGCGCCTAACAGGGAGGCCGACATCGAGGCAGGACGTCCCGAGGGCCGCACTCTCAAGGATGCCACGGAAGCCGCTCTCCGTCTCGTCGTAGGTCAGCGTCCCATCGATGACGTGCTCACCGAAAACAGAGAAGTAGTGCAGGCCGAAACGGAATCACGGCTACAGCGGATCCTGGACATCTACGAGACGGGAATCCAGGTCATAGCAGTCAGGCTCCAGGAAGTCAAGCCTCCGGAAGAAGTGAGGGACGCCTTTGACGACGTGCTGCGGGCCCGCCAGGACAAGGAGACGGCTATCAACCAGGCCACAGCCGTAGAGCGGGACATCCTTCCCCGGGCCCGTGGAAACGCAGTAAGAATAGTGGAGGGCGCAGAAGCCTTCAGACGAGAGCGAATAGCCGCCGCTGAAGGTCAAGCAGGGAGATTCCTGGCCATTCTGGCCGAGTACGAGAAGGCCCAGGACGTGACACGACAACGCCTGTATTTGGAAGCTATGGAGGAGATTCTACCAGGTATCACCAAGTTCATCGTGGACCCGGACGCTGAAGGAGCCATCATTCTAAACGCCGGCGGAAACGTCGTAACATCGGGTGGAAGCTCCATAGTCCCCGTGCCGCAAATTCAGCCGCAGCCTACGGCGGCCCCATAGTCATGAAGACAGCAATTCTTGCATTAGTTGTCGTGATACTGCTGGGCATCTTTGGGCCTCAGACCCTCTACACAGTGGACGAGACCCAGATAACCGTCGTCAGACGTTTCGGAGACATCAAGGCCGTGAATCTCAACCCCGGCATTCAGGTCAAGGCTCCGTTCATCGACTCAGTGACCAAGATGGACAAGAGACTTCTCAGAGTGGACATACCCGAAGCGACCCTTCCCGACGTGGAGCTTCAATTCCTGGTCATCGACGCCTACGTCAGATACAAGGTACGCAGGACGGAAGCGGACGCCATCAAGTTCTTCGAGAAGACCCGCGGCGGCAACCTCCAAATCGCCGAGGAACGCATCGAGCGGATCGTGGTGTCGGCGCTCCGTGAAGAGGTGGCCAAACGTCAGCGGCAGGAAATCATAGGTGGAAGAATCCAGATTGGCGAGGACGGCCAGCAGGAGGTCGTCGCCACCGAGACACGTCAGGAGATATTGGACGCAGTGGTGAAAGCCGCCGTCCAGGCCACATCTCCCGGGATTGAGGGAGATGACGAAAATGACCTTGGCATAGAGATAGTGGATGTCCGCATGAAGCGGGCAGACTTTCCGGACGCCACAATCGAGAATATCTTCACCAGGATGGAGACAGAGCGTGAACTGATCTCGGCCGGGCTCAGGGCGGAAGGAGCGGAAGATGCGGCGAAGATTACAGCCGCCGCCGAACGCGACAGGACCATCATCCTGGCCGAGGCCGAACGGTCGGCCAACCTGACTCGCGGTGAAGGCGAGGCAAAGGCCATCGAAATATTCGCGGACGCCCTTCAAGAAAACCCTGAATTCTACGCGTTCCAGCGCAGCCTGGAAGCCTATAAAAAGTTCCTGTCCACCAACGCGACGGTTATTCTCGGGTCCGACTCCGAGCTGTTTGAGTTCTTGCAGGACACCGACTTCATCCCCGTTGAACTGCCTGTGTCAGTCGTGGACGTCATAGAAAGGCTCCAGGGCAATCTGTGGACTGTGGGCGGTGTGGAAGTAACCCTTGCAGGCTCCACTACCATCAGCTCCGACGTGAGACCGGAAGTAGGGCTGTCCGTGTTCGTTGAAGGCAATTCCGACGAGGCAGGCGGATTGGTGGCCTCGGGCGTGCTTGTCGGGTCCAAGGGAATCGTGGATGACATTTCGCTGTCCAGTCTGATCGTGAACCAGCAGCGAGTTGTTGTAAATGAACATACGGACGTCAGGGCCAAGCCCAGGGTCATAGCCACGGTCTACGTTGAGGGAGTGTCTGAAGGGGGCGCGTTGACCGCCGCCCTCATCACCGAAGGTCTCGCAGGCGCCGTCGACGGCGCCACCGACAACCTCTGGACCATTGGGGGCACGGACGTTGCCATTGGTCCCGCCACCGATATACGCTCCGGGGCTTCCGGTGTGGGGACCCTGGTGGTGGCGTCGGTGGAGAGGTTGCCCGACGACAGCTTCAGGGCCATCAGAATCGCACCGGCCGAGTCGACTTCCCAAGGCGAGCCTACCAGAATCGTCGGAATCCCCACGTCCATCGTGCAAGAATGGACTGTTCGGGGAACTGCGGGTCGAGTCATAGTGGACGAAAACGCCGATGTGCAGTTAGGGGCCGACCAGACGGGTCTGACTGTGCTCATCGGCTACGAAATAGACGCCGACGGTTCTCTGCTAGCCCGAACAATCCGGGTGCAGTAGTTCGGTCCTAGGTCCTGCCTCGTAGGACTTCCCCCAACCGCCGTGCGGCACCCAACTACAACATATTCTGGCATTGTCCCTGCTTAACCGTTTCTTCAGAGTCGATGTGATATATTGAAAACAGGTCACGGCCATTCCTGGGGAGGTCGCCGGTCCCTTGTTTTCCAAATTCAGAATGAGTTGGTCCTTACTCTTCTTGGCAGTCGTCGCTGCCCTAGTGATTGCCGCAGGTTGCGTGTCGGTCCGATTCGGCAAGTCCGACGACGGAACGGCCCCGACCCCCGAAGCCGGCGCCAGCGCGGGAATCGAGGGGCTGCCGTCGGAGTTCGACATACTTGCCGAGGTCTGGGCCCATCTGCAAGAAGAACACCTGCGGGGCCGAGAACTGGACGCAGAACTGTTGAGCCAAGGGGCCGCCCGCGGGATTATCGAGGCGCTGGACGATCCCCATGCTGCCTACCTGACCCCGGAGCAGCAACAACAGGAGTCGCAGGACCTTAGGGGCGAGTTCGAGGGAATAGGCGCCCATGTCGGCATGAGAGACGGGCGCATCACCATCATAGCCCCCATCGCCGACACTCCCGCCGACAAAGCCGGACTCAAGCCAGGCGACATCCTGACTTCCATAAACGGCGAAAGCGCCGAGGGTCTGTCCATCATGGAGGCCGTAGGGCGGATTCGAGGACCTAAGGGGGAAGCCGTGGAACTGGGCGTCTTCCGCCCGTCCAGGGGCGAGCCTCTAACGGTGACCATCGTCAGGGACGTAATCCTGGTGGAAAGCGTGAGCTTGAGGATGCTGGTGGGGCGGATAGCCCATCTCCGGATAACCTCCTTCACAGACAGCACCAACCAGGAGGCGGTCGAGGCCATCGAAACCCTGCACAGGCTCGGCGCCAGTGGAATTATATTGGACCTGCGGAACAACCCCGGCGGGTTTCTCAGGACCGTCGTGGACGTCACCAGCCAGTTCGTCGACGAAGGGATCGCCCTCTACGAGGTGGACGGTCAAGGAACGAGGAACGACTGGCCTCTAAAGAAAGGGGGCCTTGCCAAGGACATTCCCATGGTGGTGCTGGTAAACGAATACAGCGCCAGCGGTAGCGAGGTCCTGGCTGGGGCCATTAGAGACAACGATCGGGCGTCCATTATAGGCACTGTAACCTTCGGCAAGGGCAGCGTCAACACCCTCCGTAAGCTGTCCGACGGGTCGGGGATTTTCTTCACCATCGCCCACTGGCACACTCCCTCCGGGGCTCTCATTGAGGGAGACGGCCTGGAGCCTGATATCGTAGTTGAGCAGACGGAGGACAGCGACGACGACCTCCAGTTGGACCGGGCCATTGAAGAGTTGGAGATTCTGGTACAGGCCGTTGAATAGCAAGAAGGTTGATAACCACCGCACGATAACCCAGAACCGGAAAGCGTTCCACGACTACAACATCCTGGAACGCGTGGAGGCCGGGGTGGTCCTTACCGGCGCCGAGATCAAGTCTATCCGGGCCGGACGGGTTAATATTGCCGGTGCCTACGTCAAACCGGACAAGGGCGAGCTATGGCTCGTCAACTGCCACATAGCCCAGTACCAGGACGCCGCCTTCAACAACCACGACCCCCTCAGGCCGCGGAAACTGCTGCTTCATAAGGAGCAGGTAAAGGAATGGGCGGCGGCGGTGTCTCAGAAGGGGCACACCATAGTCCCACTGCGCCTCTATATCAGGAACCATGTGGCCAAGGTGGAATTGGGACTGGCCCGGGGAAAACGACAGTATGACAAGCGGCGCGCCATCATCGACCGGGACAGAGATAGAGAAGCTCAGCGGGCCGTCAGGCGCAGCGTCTAACAGCGTTTAACCCTTGAAGTGGGGGATGATTTCGGTCGCCGCTATCTCCATCTGGCGTGGCCGGTCGGCATGTCTTGAAGCCCAGCTGAACAGGAAATGCCTTGCTCCGGCGTCTACGTACTCCTGTATCCGCTCTATGCACTGCTCCACCGTTCCCAACACGCAGTATGAGCCGACGATGTTCAGGAAGTCGCCGGAATAGGTGTAGCCGGCAGACAAGGTCCTCGCTGCCTCCACCGCCGCCGCCTCCTTGCTGTCGCCGATGCAGATAAACTGGAAGTTGGTCCACTGGAATTCTGTCAGGTCCCTGCCTGCCTCCTCCGCAAATGCGTGTATCTTGTCCACGCTGTCGCGGTAGCGTTCGGGGCTGTACAGGTACGGGAACCATCCTTCTGCGTATTTGACGGCCCTCCGCATGGCCGCGTCTCGCCTCCCCGCCACCCAGATGGGAGGATGGGGCTCCTGGGCCGGACCGGGCACAATGGTCACGTCGTTCAGATTGTAGTAGCGTCCCTCATAGCTAACGTGCTCTTCGGTCCACAACCTCCGCAGTGACTCCAGGCACTCGTCGGCGCGCCTGCCGCGCTGATTGGCTTTTATCCCCGCCGCTTCGAACTCCACGGGGTATTCGCCGCCCACTCCTACACCCAGTATGAGCCTCCCGCCCGACGCAATGTCCAGAGTGTTGGTGAATTTGGCGAGCATAGTAGGGTGGTAGAAGGGTATCAGCAGCACGGACGGCACGATTTTTATGCTGGAGGTGGCGCCGGCTGCTACAGCCAGAAGGGGCAGATTGGCGCTGGAGGGGCCGGGAGGATTTCCCCTCATGAAGTGTTCGCCTGCACCCACATACTCGTAACCCAGAGACTCCAGCAGGGTGGCCTCCGCCACGGCGGATTCTATGCCAAGGCCTAAAGTCGCGCCAAAGTGTATGTCGGGGTTGGTCATTGGTCTCTCCAAGCCGGTTAGTGTGGACCCGGAGCAAGCCGAGCCTTCAGGATGGTTGGGTCATTGTTGCGCCTGGCCGGAATGGGGTCAAGAGGTGTCAGGCGGCGTCAAGGCCGGAATTCGGTCCTGATTTGGGGAGGGTTATGCTAAACGAGGCTCCCTCCCCTACCCGGCTGTCCAGTGTAATACGACCCCCGTGGGCCTCCACCAGACGGCGGGCTATGGTCAGTCCCAAGCCGGTGCCGCCGGTGGCTCTTGATCGGGACCTGTCCACTCGATAGAACCTCTCGAACACTTGGGGAATCTGGTCTTCAGGGATGCCAGGACCCGTGTCCGTTACTCGCACTTCAATCTCGTCTCCCGACGTTGACACGCTGACAGTTACCGTACCGCCTGAGGGAGTATAGTTGACGGCGTTGGTCAGCAAATTCCGTATTGCCTGACCTAGCCGCCCCGGGTCTCCATACAGGGGAGCTGACTCGGCCAGGTCCAATGCGATGGACACGCCCGCTTCCTCAGCCGTGGGCAGGTGAGCCGCGACTTCCCTCCGGCTTAGGTCCGCCAGATCGCAGGGTTGGAAGTCCAGGGCAAGTTGCCCAGACTCCGCCAAGGCCAGCTCTTGAAGGTCCTCGATAAGCCTGGTAAGAACCCCGACCTCTTCGTGCATGGTGTCGATGGTCGTTGCGTCGGGTTCCACTAGTCCGTCTTTGATGGCCTCCATGTATCCTCTGAGGTTGGACAGTGGGGTGCGCAGTTCGTGGGCCACGTCGGCTACCATATTCCGGCGGACTGTCTCGGCGGCGGCCAACTCCTGGGCCATGGAGTTGAAGGCGCCGGCCAGTTCTCCTACCTCATCCTTTGACTTTACGTCCACCCTTTGGGAGAAGTCGCCCCTGGCCAGGTCTCGGGCCGCCCTGGATAGAGACTCCACGGGAGCCAGGATGCGCCGGGACAGAAAGAAGGTGAGTATGATGCCTGCAGCTCCGGCCAGGATTCCGCTCCAAACAAGGAATCGGTTGATGGAAGGCAGGCTGCTCTCCTCGACGGCGGCAGCCGGGTCGCCAGGCAGCGTAATCGGGTTTATGAGCATGGTTCCCACCTGGCCCGACGGACCCCTGACCACCAGGCTGCGTTCGCTTTCCACCGGAGAGTCCATAAAACGCCCCAAGGTTGAGTTGGTCAACGTGGAGTCGGCCACGATGATTCCTCGAAAGTCCACCACGATTACTCTCTGGGAATAGAGCTGCCCCACCTGTTGGAGCATCCCGTTTACGCCGCTCCAGCCTCTGCTCCGGGAGTATTCCTGGGCCAGCATTGCCTGGAGCTGCTCGGAACGCTGATCCTCAGCCCGCGTCTCATGGGCTTTAATCTCGGCGGTGGCGGCGCGGCTGACCACCAAGGCAGCCATGCCGAGGCTGACTCCACTGACTAGGAAGAAGCTGATAAGAAGACGCCACCGGATGCTGTGCAGCAAGGGTCAGCCCTCGAACTTATAACCCATGCCGTAGACGGTCTTGATGTACCGGGGCTTGTTGACTAGTGGTTCGATTTTGCGTCGGATGTTGAGGATGTGCACGTCCACAGTTCGTTCCATACCCTCGTAATCGTAACCCAGGGCACGGTCCACCAAGGTGGTGCGCGTGAACAGCCTGCCCGGCTCTCTAGCCATCAGGGCCAGAATTCTGAACTCGGTGGGCGTAAGATGGACTTCCTCCTCCTTGGCCATGACGCTGTGGCGTTGAAGGTCAATAGTCAGACCGTCGAAGCTTAGATGGGAAGGTCCAGTGAAAAGACCGTCGTCGGTGGTCCTGCGGAGGACCGCTTTTACCCGCGCCGCCAATTCCCTGGGACTGAAGGGCTTGGTGACGTAATCGTCTGCGCCCAGGTCCAACCCCTCCAGCTTGTCCTGCTCCGTGGACATGGCCGTGAGCATGATGATAGGCACGTCCATTTCCTTGCGGATGACACGGCATACGTCCAGACCGTTGATTTCGGGCAACATGAGGTCCAACACCACAAGGTCCGGGTCTTCTTCGCGGGCGAGGTCCAATCCCGCAACACCGTCGTGGGCTAACGAAACCCGGTGGCCGTCCCGTTCCAAGTAGATGCGGACCAAGTCAGCGGTCTTGTGGTCGTCCTCCACCACCAGAATATGGCGTTGATTGCCGGGCATCGTCATCTCCTCGCCAAAACCGTAACAAACACCGATGTGTTCCCTTAACATTGTATCTCACCGACCTTAAAGGAAATGTTAAGACGGGCGCAGCCTTTGGCCTATCGCTGGAGGTGTTGGGATTGACACCTTCTTAAAGCCGCTCCTATACTCGACTCCGCGTTTCGACGCAGAGAAGCCGCCGGTCTACGAGAGAAGCTTTCTACATGGAACGTCTTTCACGCCCCGAACCCCGTTTCAGCTGGTTCATTCCCATAGATGGAGACGGCACACGGCTGGGCGCTCTCAGAGCCGAACGGCCCCCGACTTTTGACTACCTGAAGAAGGTCGTCCTGACGGCTGAAGAAGAGGGGTTCTACTCGCTCCTGATTCCCACCCGGTTCGCCAACGGCCTCTTCCATGAGTCCGCCCCCCTTGCCGAGACCTGGACCACCGCCGCCGCTCTGGCCGCCGTAACCAGCCGTATTCGCTTTCTCGTGGCCGTACGTCCCGGCTTCGTATCGGTGGGCCTTTTTGCCCAGATGGCGGCGGCGTTCCACCAGATATCCGGAGGACGACTGGACATAAACATTGTCCCAGGAGGCATCCAGAACGACATGGAACGGCTGGGTGAGGAGTCGGACCACGACGCCAAGTATGACCGGGCCGAGGAGTTCATAGCCGCCTGCCGACTGCTGTGGTCAGAACCAGGTCCGGTAGGCTTCCAGGGCCAGTACTACAGGCTGGAGGACGCATACTGCGAGCCCAGGCCCGAGGGAGAGCAGCCCAGGTTCTACCTGGGGGGCGTATCCGGGTCGGCTTTGGAACTGGCCGGGCGGCAAGCCGACGTCCACCTGGGTTGGATAGAGCCCGTCGAGGCTACGGCCAAACGCATAGAGGACAGCCGCGACAGTTTCCAACGGCAAGGGCGAACCCCATCCTTCGGACTACGCACCCACCTGGTAGTCCGGGACACCGAAGCCGAGGCCTGGAACGCCGCCGATGACCTTATCGCCCACGCAGACCCGGAGGTTAAAGCCCAGCGCAGGGCGGCTATCGCCGGCACTCCTATGGTGGGCCAGAAAGCCCAGGCTCAGGCTGCCCCCAACCACCGGGTGGCCGCCCACCTGTGGAACGGTCTCTCCGAGGTGCGCGTAAACTGTGGAACCGCGATCGTCGGCGACCCTGACCAAGCGGCTAAAGAGCTGGTCAACTACTGGGAACTGGGCATTGACGAGTTCATCCTGTCGGGCTTCCCCCACGTGGAGGAGTGCCGCCGGGTGGCTTCCGACCTAATCCCGTTGGTCAAGCGCAGCGTCTCCAAGGTCCTGTCGGTATAGCTTTACAGTCATGCAAGACTCAGCTCTGTCCGACATTAAAGTCCTGGACTTCTCCCACCACATAGCCGGACCCTATTGCACCAAGCTCCTGGCCGACTACGGCGCAGACGTCATAAAAGTGGAACGTCCGGGGGGCGGAGACCGCAGCCGGAGCTTTGGCCCATTCCCTGACGACATTCCCCACCAAGAAAAGAGCGGCCTGTTCCTACATCTGAACACCAACAAACGCAGCGTCACCCTGGACCTCAAGACCGACGCCGGAGTGGCTATCGCACTGAAACTGGCCGAGCAGGTGGATATAGTCGTAGAAAGCTTCAAGCCCGGTGCTATGGAGCGTTTCGGGCTGGGCTACGACGCTCTACGGTCCGTCAAGTCGGACTTGGTACTCACCTCGGTGTCCAACTTCGGACAGACCGGGCCGTACCGAGACTGGAAGGCTTCAGAGGCGGTTCTCTACGGAATGGGCGGCGACATGTACTCCACGGGTGTGGCCGAAAAAGAGCCTATCAAGCTGGGCGGCGTTGTGGGCATGTACCAGGGAGGAGCCGTCGCCGCCTATGCAACTATGGCTGCCGTGTTCGGCGTTCGCCTGCATGGGATGGGCGAGCACGTGGACATCTCCATCTTCGAGACGCAACTGGGTTCCATAGACCGGCGCACCAGCAACCTGGTGGGCCACGTCTACACCGGGGAAGTCGCTCTCAGGACCTCCATGGGAGCCTCTGGCACCACCTCACAGGCTTATCCCTGCGCCGACGGATACCTGGAGGCCACCGTGGCCAGAGGCTACGTTCAACGGGTTATCGGAATGCTCCGGCCCCTTGGATACTTCCAGGAGTCCAAGTGGGACAACCCAGATACATACGGTCACCCGGAACTGCAAATCGAGGCCGAGGAGCAGTTCCTGGACTGGTGTTTGCAGCGCACCAAGATGGAGGCCTGGCAGACCACCCAGGCCCACAAGGTGCTCACCGCGCCCCTCAACTCCATCGGTGACGCCTCTCAGGACCCGACGCTCAACGAGAGGGGCGCATTCCAGGACGTGGAGCACCCCCAGGCAGGTGCCCTGAAATACGCCGCCAGGCCCTTCATATTCCCGGAGTCTCCCTGGTCGGTGCGCACGCCGCCTCCGTTGCTGGGCCAGCACACCGCCGAAGTCCTGGGCGGCCTGGGCTACACCGCTGATGACATTGTGACCCTACGACGGCAGGGGGTTGTGTAGAGACGATGCTGCCCCTTGAAGGAATACGGGTGCTGGATATGACGGTGGTCTGGGCGGGGCCGTATTGCACTGCTTTGCTGTCCGCCTTGGGCGCAGAGGTCATCCGCGTGGAGACCACCAGTACCTTCGTCCCTCTGACCCGCGGCATCATGGCTCGCCCGGCCAGACACCAACTTGAGCGGTTGATGCTGTTTCAGGGAGGGCTGCCCGACCGGGAGCCGGGACAGCGCCCCTGGAACCGTTACCCCATCTTCAACGCCCATTCCAGCAACAAGCTGAGCATGACCGTGAATCTCAAGACGCCGGGAGGTCTGGAGATATTCAAGCGGCTTGTAAGCAAGTCCGACGTGCTGGTAGAGAACAACGTGACCGAGACTATGGGGAAGCTGGGCATTTCTTATGAGATGCTCAAAGAACAGAAGAACGACTTCATCATGATGCGCATGCCAGCCTACGGAAGCACTGGCCCCTACAGCAACTACCGGGCTTTTGGCGTCCACATCGAGGGTGTCATAGGCCACAGCGTGATGAGGGGTTACACCGACATGGACCCCTCCTCCAACACCGCAGTGTATATGGCGGACGCCGCAGGTGGAGCCCAGGGCGCCTTCGCTGTCCTGGCCGCTCTCAACTACAGACGGCGGACGGGTAAAGGTCAGCTGGCGGAGTTGTCGTTGACAGAAAGCGCACTCCCATATTTTGGGGAGATGTTCATGGACTACTTCATGAACAACCGCAACCCGGAGCGTTTGGGCAACCGGCATCCCTATGCTGTGCAAGGCTGCTATCCATGCAAAGGCGAGGACCGGTGGTTGAACGTCACCATCTTCAACGACAAGGAGTGGGAAGCCTTTTGCAACGCTCTGGGAGACCCGCCGTGGGCAAGGGACGATAAGTTCTCAGGAGTTGTCGAGCGCCGCCGGAACCAGGACGACCTGGACCCGTATATAGCTGAGTGGAGTCTGGGAATGGATAACATGGAAGCCGCTCGGCTTCTACAGGAAGCCGGGGTCCCAGCCGGGCCAGTAATGGACCAGAGGGACGCGGTCAACGACCCTCATGCCAACGAGCGCGGCTTTTTCGAGGAAATCTACCAGGAAGACTGCGGCGTCCACAAATATCCGGGCGCTCCCTTCCGGTTCTCAAACACCGACACGTCCATCAGACGCGGGCCGGTCCGTCTCGGCGAAGACAACGAATACGTCTACCGGACGGTGTTGGGGTACTCGGAAGAGGAGTACGCAGACTTCGTGCGTCAGGGGCACATCGGGACCGAATACGATCCGGGAGTCTAGACGGGCGCTTGCCCTAACCGATAGGGCGGTCCCGGAACATATCCAGGCTTATGGCTTGACCAGGGTTGGGCCGTCCCTCGGTCTCCCCCAACCGGATTATCTCGGCGTGAACGGAGTTCTTCGTGATTTCCAGCAGGCCTACCGTGCCCAGCCTCAGTTCCTTCTGCCTGGGAAAGCTGGGACTGCCGCTGTTCATCAGCATCACGTTTTCTTCGCGGAGTTCGAGCCGCTCGTAGTGAGTGTGGCCGCTGATCATGATGTCAACGGGAGTGCGAAACGTCTTCTGTAGAAGTTCCACGGGCCGCTCTTCAGGAGTCAGGTCATGTATCATCCCGATGCGCCAGCCATCTACGTCCAGAATCTGGATTTCCTTGTGGCGGTGATCGGGAATGGGGTCATTGTTGCCCGTTGAACAGAGGACCGGGGCGAACTGCTCGCACCAGTCCAGGACGCTGTTCCCAGTCAGGTCGCCGCTGTGGAGAATCAGGTCCACTTCGGACAGGAACTCGGCAGGGGCTGGCCCCAGAGCGTCCAGAGTTCTGGCCAGAGCCGGCAGGTGAGTGTCCGTAATAACCCCGATGCGCACCCGCCCAGCCTACAGGGCGACAGATGGGCAAGTCAATGAATCAGGCCGGGTGTATGGGCTTGTTGTCTGACAGCTGTAAATCTGTAATCAGATGGCCAAGTCGAGTGGAAGGTCACTGATGTCTCTTAATCGTCTTCCTGCAACCAGGGTTTCGAACATATCGAGCTGCGACTCGTCTTCTAGTGAACCGACAGCCTCTCGCAGTTCGTGCATTGCCATATGATACACGCAATCCACGTCTCCAGACCCCAGTGCGAGGGAAGCCAGCCTAGTTGGCATTGGTTCAGCGGTCACAACAACAATATGAGGAGTGTTGCCTTTTCTATTCCTAATCATATTTAAGGCTTCTGTGCGGGTATTCTGAGCTCGGTCACTGCGGATGGTCCACTTACACGAGATGCTTGCGTGCAGCATGGTTGTGCTGCCGGCGTTGCTTGACCTTAGCGGAGACAAACTGCCTGCTTCGTCGTTATCTGCTATGTATCGTTCGTTTGCATTGATGGCGGCGTCGGATACAGGCTCTCTTCCGATCACAATATCGGGAACGATCAGATAGTCTAAAGCGAATGCCGCGCGAAACTCACGGTTCTCTCGGTGTTCTTCAAGCATTTCTCGAACCGTGGCCAGATGCTCATATTGCTCGAACACCGTGATCCCGGTTTTGGCCTGTGCGGTACTGTACCGCCATTCTCCCGGACGAAGATGTGAGAGACGGGAGAATGCCTTTTCGACGAACGCCACGGTGAGTTCTGTGAATGCAACTCCTGCGGATTGGCTCTTGGCTGGTCTGTTTGTCGCATTAGACGCGTTCGACAACATTGCCGACGCTATGACGACGCTTACCCTACTTCCCTTGTCGGCATTGGACGGATAGGACCCGTCCCAACCCCATACCCTGTTTTGAAGCGTCTGATGGTACTCTTGCCGGAGTTGCATCAGTGATGAGTCCGACGAGGAGCTCATGAATCAATCTTTGAGCAGGCCGATGACATATTCTTCATGGATCCTTCGCTCAATGCCGGAGTTGTCGTGGTTGAATCGCGCGGGCATCATGCGCCGGTCTCTATCCAGCCGACGCTTCTCCACACCGACGACCTTGAATCCCTCGTGGGAGGCCAATGCCGCCAGATGCGTATGCGTTTCCAGAGCGTCGCCTCGTATGGTCGATGGGCCAACCACAACCACCGCCGTCTTGCCGGGCTTCAGAACTCTCAGCATCTCACCTAGAACCAGACGCATGTCCCAGAAGTATTTCTCGACCACCCTGCTTTTGTGCAAGTCTGAGACCCTAATGGTACTGACCGCCGCGGATACCGAATATGGCAAGGAAATGTCTCTATCGGGAAGACGTTCAGACCCGACGTACTGACTTCGTAGACTCTTCAGCGCAGGAATCGACTCCCCTAGCCATACGAGGGAAAACTTGTGAGCGCGAACGTAGTCCAGTGCATTGGCGTATGGAGGAGACGTGACGATAAGGTCAACGCTGTCGTTTGACAATGGGATCGCTCTGGAGTCCGCATGGATTACCCGCGCGTGGCCTTTCTGAACGCCTTTAACGCTGTCAAAAGTCTTTATCGCGTTTGTTAGAACAGCTTGGAACCTCTTTATCGCGTTCTTGGGTTCTTTGGCGCTTACTTTGTGGGGCCGGGAGTGCGCCAAGTCGCGCGCTAGAGACACACCCCCGGACTTGGTGACGATGACTGACGAGAACAGGACTTCCAAAAGACGCCGGATCTCCGGAGACGTAACGGCTCTTATGGCTAGAACAAGCGCAGCCAGTTCATGTTGGGTCTGTGGAAGGAACCAGTAGTCTACGAACTTTCGGGTTTCCTGGTCCCAGGTCTCCGCAACACTTTCAAAAGCCCGATACCCGGCGCATAGCTCATGCGCATGAGCCAACACGTTGACTCCGACCCGACTTAACGTAGTTGAATCAACGGCGGTGGTCTTAGCCAACGACTGCCTTACGGCTAAGGGGTCGAGGTCAACGCCAACGACATTCCGCCTCAGAAGCCATCCTTCGACAAGAGTGGCCCCTGACCCGGACATGGGGTCTAAGACGGTTTCCCCAACGTCCGACAGCCCCTCAATAAAGTATCGCGGGAGTTGACCGGGGAATCTTGCGGCGTACGTGTGGAGGCCGTGGAGTTGGTTCTTAGAGTACGGAGTCTTGAATGAGAGGTCGCCGGACAACAGCCGGTGAAGGTCCCGTTCAATGAGGTGTTCGGTGGTCGTCATTCGACAATGATGATGCGAATATGCAGGCAGTATAGTGTTGTTGCAGACGCTAGTAAAGGAACGGATGTCTCTTTTCCCTACGTCACTGCATTCGGTGCCAAAGGCACAAATTGACGCCTCAAGGCTCCTATGCTAACTTGTCTCCGTTCCATCTCGCCTACCGAAAGGAGACGCTATGCCTCAGCGTAGAGAGGCCGCCGTCGTAGGCATCAACGAATACCCGCTCCGGGTAGCCCCCGACGTCAGCTCGCTCCAGATCAAAGCCCACTCCGCGGCCAAGGCCCTGGAGGATGCCGGGCTTTCCTGGGGAGACGTGGACGCCGTATACGACACCGGCGGAGACCAGTCCATCGGCGGCCTTGGCATTTCCGAATACTTCGGCATGAAACCCAGGGTCATCGACACCACCTATGTCGGTGGGAGTTCCTTCGAATTCCTGGCCAACCACGCGGCCCTGAGCATTGCCGCTGGCAAGGCAAACGTGGCCCTCATCACCTACGGCTCCACCGCCCACTCCAACCGCCGGGCCATCGGCACCGCTGGCGCCACCGGCGTGGGAGAGCCGACCCCGTTCAACAACATGGAAGACCCTTGGGGACTGACGCTCATCGCCAACTACGCGATGGTCAAGGCCCGCCACATGCACCAGTACGGCACCACCGACGAGCAGTTCGCCAACATTTCCGTGGCGACCCGCCGTCACGCCATGCGCAACCCGGAGGCCGTGAAGGCAATGACGGATCTGGCCTTCGTGGGCATCAACGAGATTACGACTCAGGACGTGATAGACTCCCGGCTCATCGCCTACCCCCTGCACCTGCTGGAGTGCTGCATGGTGTCCGACGGTGGCGGCGCCGTGGTGATTGCCTCCAAGGAAGCCGCCGCCAACAGCCGCAAGAAGCCCGCCTGGATTATCGGGACCGGCGAGGCCACTAAGTACCGGGAGAACGGCGGAGACATCACGGTGAGCGCCGGAGGGCAGTCGGGACCGATGGCTTTTGCCGACGCCGGAGTTTCCCCCTCCGAGATAGACATCCTCATGGCCTACGACTCTTTCAGCATAACCGTCATGTGCATGATCGAGGACCTGGGCTTCTGCACGAAGGGTGAGGGCGGAGTGTTCGTCAGCGACGGACGCCTCAACTTCGACGACCCCCGGAAACCCGCCATCAACACTGACGGAGGCGGCCTTTCCTCCAACCACCCGGGCCAGAGAGGAATCTTCCTGCTCATCGAAGCAGTGCGGCAGCTCCGGGGCGAGTCAACATCCCAGATTCAGGACCCCAAGCTGGCGTGCGCCGTGGGCAACGGCGGTCAACTGGGTTCCCGCCACGCCACGGGAGTCACCATCTTGGCCGCCGATTAAGCATAGACCCAAGCAAGGAGAGATTCGAAATGCCTCCACTAAGACCTCAACCACGTTTCCCCGAGCCGGACACGGAACCCTTTTGGGAAGCCACCAAGCGACACGAGCTCGCTTACCAGGACTGCAATCAATGCAGCGAGGTCGTATTCTATCCCCGGTCTCACTGCACCAGGTGCGGCTCCACGGACCTGAAATGGAACGTCTCCAAGGGTGAAGGCCAGGTATACACCTTTTCCGTCGTAATGCAGAGCCGTCACCCGGCCTTCAAGGACCTGGGCGCTTATGCGATAGCCTACGTGGACCTGGACGAGGGGTTCCGCATCATGTCCAACATCGTGGGCGTAGAAGACCCCACAAAGGGCATACAGTGCGGCATGAGGGTCAAGGTGAAGTGGGAAGACCAGGGCGAGGGAGAGGTCTCCCTGCCCCTGTTCGAGACCGCCTAGGACGGATACGCTGTGAGCAGCTACCGGTTCGTCCAGTACGAGACGCGGGACCGCATCGCCTTCATCACCATAAACAGGCCCGACAGGCTGAACGCCTTGGGCAACGATGTCGCAGGCGAGCTTACCAACGCGTTCCTCCAATACCGGGATGACAATGATGCGTGGGTAGCCATCATTACAGGCACTGGAGACCGGGCGTTCAGCGCAGGCCACGACCTGAAGGACTCAGTAGAGATGGACAAGGCCAATCCCGGCGCGGTCCACAAGACCAACGCTCCTCTCCTCTACGAAACGATGCTGGAGACCTTCAAGCCCATCATAGCCGCCGTCCACGGCCACTGCCTGGGCAGCGGCGCCGAGGTGGCTCTGTGCTGCGATATCCGCATTGCCGCCGACAACACTCGGTACGCATTCCCCGAGGCCAGCCGGGGACTTGGCGCCCGCCTCAGCTCGGTCATGCTGTCCCGGCGTCTTCCCCACGCCGTTGCCAACGAGATGCTCTTTACCGCCGAGCCCTATGACCTGCATGAACTGAAGCGGTATGGGCTAATCAACCAGATAGTGCCAAGAGAGCAATTGATGGATGCCGCAGTGGAAATGGCGCACCGCATCATGAAGTGCGCTCCCCTTTCCCTCAGGAGAATCAAGGAGAACTCCTACAAGGGTGCAGGTCTGACCATACGCGACGCCATGCTCCTGAACGCTGGCCCCGACGTTTACGCCAGCGAGGACCGGGCGGAGGGCGCCAGGGCCTTTGTGGAAAAGCGGCCTCCCGTCTGGAAGGGCCGCTGATGCCCGAGCAGGCCCTCCAGGACCTGGTCGTAATCGACCTCACCCAGGGATTCGGCGGCCCCTACGCAACGGCCTTTTTCGCGGGGCTGGGCGCCGAGGTAATCAAGGTGGAACCTCCGGGCCATGGCGACTGCACCCGCTCGTTAGGGCCGTTTCCCAACGACGAGCCTCATCCCGAAAAGAGCGGGGCCTTTCTATACCTGAACATGGGCAAGAAGGGCGTCACCCTGGACCTCAGCACGGCCACTGGCCAGAAAATCCTCCGGGAGCTGGTCAAGCAAGCCGACTTTCTCATAGAGACCTTCGCCCCCGGCACGATGGAGGCTTGGGGACTCGGCTATGAGGAGCTTGCGGCGTTGAACCCGGCCCTGGTGGTGACCTCCCTCACTCCCTACGGCCAGACCGGGCCTCAGAGAGACTGGATAGACACTGACCTGATAGGGTTGGCGACGGCGGGGAACATCCACCACCTGGGGGACGCGGACAGGGAGCCGGTGAAGACAGGAGGCTGGATGAGCCGGTACCACACCGGATGCCAGACCTTCGTGGCATCCATGGTTGCTCTGGCCCACAGGGACGTATCGGGAGAAGGGCAGTACGTGGACGTGTCTGTCCAGGAATGTCTCGCGTCGTTGACGGAGGTGGGGTTCTCCAACTACCTCTACGACGGGACTCTTCCGGCCAGGGCCAACCGCTCCGGCCACGGCTGGTACATTGGTGATTTTGGGTCGTTCCCCACCAAGGACGGCTCCATCAACGTGGCTCTGCCCATCGCCAACTTGACCTCTTGGAACAGGCTTCTGGGCCTCATGCAGGACCCCGAGCTGGAAGACCCGCGCTTTGCGACTCCCGAGGGCAGAGTGGCCCACGAGCAGGAGATACGTTCCCTCTTCAGCCGTTGGACCTCGGCTCGCACGAAAGCTGAAGCCTACGACGAAGCCCAGCAGAACCGCCTCCCATTCGGCTTCAACGCCACGGCAGCCGACCTGGCCGCCTCAGTCCACCTCAAGGAGCGGGGATACTGGGTGGAGGCCGACCATCCCGAGGCCGGGCCTCTCACCTATCCCGGCGCTCCCTACATCATGAGCGAGACTCCCTGGGAATCCGGCAGGGCTCCGCTGTTGGGTGAGCACAACGTTGAGGTCTACTGTGGCCGCTTGGGATACTCGAAAGAGGACTTGGTCAAGCTGAGAAACGCAGGGGTCGTTTAGGATAAGGACGGGGAACCAATGCCGGCAAAGCCGCTGGAAGGCATACGGGTCATAGACTGTTCCCAGATATGGGCTGGACCCTTCGCGACCAAGGCGATGGGCGACATGGGCGCCCAGGTAATAAAGGTCGAGTCGGCCCGTCGCGTGGACAACACTCGCCGCTATGGTTCCCTCCCTGGAGGAGAACGTGGAGAACGCCCCTACAACCGGCGCGGCGCATTCAACTCGCGCAACCGCTCCAAGATGGGCGTGACGCTGGACCTGACTACGGAGCAGGGAAAGAACGTCTTCAAGCGGCTTGTAGCCATAGGGGACGTGGTAATCGAGAACTTCTCGGCGAGGGTCATGCCGGGTCTGGGGCTGGGCTACCATAGTCTCAGGGAGGTCAAGGACGACATCATCATGCTCTCCCTGCCCGCGTTCGGCGCCACGGGCCCCCACAAGGGCTACCTGGGCCAGGGATCGAATCTCTCTCCAATGTCGGGCCTGGTGGGAATTTCGGGGTACGAGGACCGGGGTCCCCAGTACATCGGGGCCTACACAGACCCTGTGGGCGGTCTAAGCGGCCTCGGAGCCGTTCTGGCGGCCCTCCACCACCGCAGGCGCACCGGCAAGGGTCAGTACGTCGACCTGGCGCAGCAGGAAGCAGCCATAAGGTTCTTTGGCGAAACGGTGATGGACTACTCGATGAATAGGCGGGTCCAGTCTCAGAAGGGCAACAAACATGTCTTCCGAGCGCCCCACAACTGCTACCCCTGCCTCGGCGAGGATAAGTGGGTGGCTATAGCCGTAGGGAACGACTCCCAGTGGAAAGCCCTCTGCCGGGTGGCGGGCCACGAAGAGTGGACCGCAGACCCCCGTTTCGCCGACTCTCTCAGCCGCTGGAAGAACCAGGAGGAGCTGGACCCGCTGATAGCCGATTGGACTAAAGACCTGGACCACGTCGATATCGCCAAGCGGCTCCAGGAGGCCGGAGTCCCGGCGGGTCAGGTCGCGTCGGTGGCGGAGTTGGTCCACGACCCCCAGCTGAAAGCCCGCGGATTTCTCGTCGACGTAACCCACCCCGAGGCTGGGACCTTCCCAATGCTGGGCCGGTTCTGGGAACTCAGCAAGACCCCCGGCGGCGTATCCAGCCCCGCGCCTCTACTGGGCCAGCACAACGACTACGTGTTTAGAGAACTGCTGGGCCTTTCGCCCGAAGAGCTTGCGTCAATGGAGGCCGAGGGTGTTACGTCCAACGTACCGCGGGAATAGGCGTCTTATGGGACAGCCTTTGCGTCATTGCGGCCCTGCGTCTTTGCGTTTCTCGTCTCCCTTATGGAGCCACGAGAAATCAGATCTGTCCTAACGTCTCGAGGTCTCTGCGGCGCGGGAGACGGCGTTGACCACGGCATCGTAGTCGTTGGGAAGCTCGATGGGTTTGAAAGCGAGCTTGGGGTCCACGCCGGCCAGCAGGCCATCATGATAGCCCGTCTTGAAGTCCACGAACTTCAGCCCTGTCGCTGTGGACACGACGATGGTCCGTTCATTTGGACCGATCTCGCCCCGCTCCGCCAACTTTATGAGTGCCGCCAGGGCCACTCCCGTGTGGGGACAGGTGAAGAGTCCGGTTGTGTCGGCCAGCGCCGAGGCGTGGGCCAACTCGTCCTCGGTGGCCTGTTCCACCACACCGTCGAACTGCTTCAGAATCCGTATAGCCTTGGACACGTTCACCGGGTTGCCGATTTGGATGGCGTTGGCTGCAGTGGGCTGGGCCACGACGGGGTTGTACTCCTCGAACCCTGTGAGGTAGCTCAGGTACAAGGGATTGGCGTTGGCCGCCTGCGCGCATACGATTCGGGGCAGCCTGTCTATCAGCCCCACGTCCCGCAACATAAGGAACCCCATGCCTATCGCCGCTGTGTTCCCCAGGTTGCCGCCGGGTATGATTACCCAGTCGGGGACCTCCCAATCGAACTGCTGCACCATCTCCACTGAGATGGTCTTCTGCCCTTCGATGCGCAGCGAGTTCATGGAGTTGGCAAGGTAGAACCGCCGGTCCTCGCTGAGCTTCTGCACGATGGCCATGCAGCCGTCGAAGTCGGTGTCAAGGGCCAGCGTGATGGCTCCGTTGGCGATGGGTTGGATAAGCTGGGCGGGCGAGACCTTGTCCCTGGGAAGGATGACCACCGCCGGAATCCCGGCGGCGGCGCAATAGGCGGACACTGACGACGAGGTGTCTCCGGTGGAGGCGCAAATCACCGCCGACACGTCCGCCCCTCGGCTGATCAGTTCCTTTACCGCCGACACCAGGACCGTCACTCCCAAGTCCTTGAACGAGCCTGAGTGGGAGCTTCCACACTGCTTGACCCACAGGTCCTCCAGGCCCAGGTGGCGGCCAAATCGCTCGGCCCAGAAGAGGTTGGTGCCTCCCTCGTATATGGAGACTACGTTTTCGTCGTTTATGCCGGGGTAGACCCACTCCTTCTTGCCCCAGACGCCGCTGCCGTAAGGGAACTTGGTCCTCATGTAACGGTCGTCGAAGATGGTCTTCCACTCTTGGGGACTGCGCTGCCGGAGCTTGTCGAGGTCGTGGGCGACTTCCAGCAGGCCCTGGCAGTGGGGGCAACGGTAGATGATTTCGGTCAGCCGGTAACGTCCGGGACATCCGAAACTGCATTGAAACCAGGAGTCGAATTCCATGAATAACCGTCCCGGGCCGCTAGGCAGGCTTGGCAGGGACTTGACCGTTCCGCACGAGCCAGTATTCGAAGCTGTCGGAAAGGGCCATCCAACTCGCCTCGATGATGTTCTCCGAGGCCCCCACCGTGCTCCAGTGGCGGTGGCCGTCGGTGGAGTCGATTAAGGCCCTCACCACGCCCTCGGTTCCCTGTTCCTGCTCTACGACCCGCACTTTGTAGTCAATCAGCCGCACCGCCTCCAGGTTGGGATAGAACCGGAGCAGCGCCTTCCTCAAGGCGTGGTCGAGGGCGTTGACCGGCCCGACTCCGTCGGCGGCGGTGTGCATCACTTCGTCGCCCACCTTCACCTTCAGCATGACCTGGGCCTTTATATCGCCGTGGCTGTTGACGTTGCCGCGGCCTTCGATCATGGTCATGAAGTCCACCAGTTGGAAAGGAGGCGTGAAGTCCGGAGACATCTTCCTGACCAGCAACTCGAAGGAGGCCTCCGCCCCCTCGTACTGGAAGCCCTTGCTCTCCAGCAGCTTGACCTCATCTAGTAGCCGCCGGGCTGTTTGCTGGTCAACCTCGACGCCCATGCCCAGCTCTTTGATCTTATACAGGATGTTGCTGCGGCCGGACAGTTCCGAGACCAGGACCCGCTTCGCGTTGCCCACGGTGTGGGGGTCGATGTGCTGATAGCTATGGTCCACCTTGGCCACGGCCTGGGCGTGGAGACCGCCCTTGTGGGCGAAGGCGCTGGCGCCGACGTAGGGGTGGGCCGAATGGTGGGGCATGTTGGCGACCTCGGCCACGTACTTGCTGACTTCAGTTAGAGACTCCAGCTGCTCATCGGTGACGCAATCGAAGCCCAGCTTGGCCTTCAGGTTGGCGACAATGGACAGCAGGTTGGCGTTGCCGCACCGTTCGCCGTACCCGTTGATGGTTCCCTGGACCTGGGTCACCCCCGCCTCAATCGCGGCCAAAGCTCCCGCCACGGCTGTATCAGAGTCGTTGTGGGTGTGTATACCCAGGACCACCGGCGTGGTATCCCTTACTCTGCCGACTATGCGTACGATTTCGCTGGGCAACGTGCCGCCGTTGGTGTCGCACAAGACCACCGACTCGGCTCCCGCTTCCACTGCCGACTTCACCACCGCCATTGCGTATGGCTCGTTGGCCTTGTACCCGTCGAAGAAGTGTTCGGCGTCGAAGAAGACCCGCTTGCCCTTACCCGCCAGGTAGGATATGGAGTCGCGCACCATCGCCAGGTTTTCCTCTAGGGAGGTGTTGAGTATCTCGTGGACGTGCAAGTCCCACGACTTCCCCACCAGGGTTACCACTGACGTGCCGGCGTCCAGTAATGCCCGGAGGTTGTCGTCCTGGTCTGGGGTTATGTTGGCCTTACGGGTAGCGCCAAAGGCGGTTAGGACAGCGTTGCTCAGCTTCAGGTTGCGGGCCTGCTCGAAGAACTCGGCGTCCTTGGGGTTGGAACCCGGCCAACCTCCCTCGATGTAATGGATTCCCAGCTCGTCAAGCTTGTGAGCTATGCCCAGCTTGTCGTCAACGGACAGGGAGATGCCCTCGTACTGGGCGCCGTCCCTTAAGGTGGTGTCGTACAGTTCGATGGTGAGCGGCATTTCGACCTCTGGTTAGTTGGAAGCGCCGTTTCCGGCCTGATTACGACCTATTTTAGCGCTCCCACGCCTATACGCCAAGGGAATCCGCTAGCGGGTCTAAGCCGCTCGCCTGCCGGCAGCTGTCTAGTAGTCGTCAGCATCGAGTTTGAGCGCCGGAACTCGGAACCAGGCGCGGTACGGCGTATAATGGGGTCAGGTAAACCGGAGTGGCACGATGAATACGATTGAAGCCGAAACATTTCAGGAACAATGCTTGGCTCTGTTGGACGGGCTAGCCGCCGACGGGGTAATCATAACCAAGGACGGCAAGCCTATCGCCAGGGTCCTTCCCTACCCCCGAGGAGCGGCTGATCTAATCGGCAGTCTGAGGGACAAGGTCAAGATTCGGGGCGACATCCTGACAACCGGCTTCCGCTGGGACTTGGACACCTGGACCTCGCCACCTTAACATCGGCTTTCCAAGGACCGCCGCGCATGGTCGTAGAGGCTGTCGGCCATGGCCGTGATTTCCGCCGCCATTGTGAGCCGTGCCCGCCATTCAGCCGGGATGGCTTCTACTCCGTAATGCGCCCCTGCGATTTGGCCGTAGATTGCGTCGGTGGTGTCAGCGTCGTCGCCGAGATTAGCGGCCATAAGGGCGCCCTCGCGGAAGTCGTTCAGTGGGTGGTCTCAATTAGCGGAGGGCTGCCGAGGTCCCGTCGCTGATGGTTAACGAGAGTCCAATTTGGCTTGGGCGTTGTTTGATGAGTAATAGTTGATTTGACAAAGAATGATAAGACAAGTAAAATATCCAACATGGCCCCCGAATCCGAAGAACAAGTACACGGTGGACTCGGTTATTGGGTAGGCAGCCTGGCATCGTCGATGCGAAAGGGGCTGGGCCAGGAGCTGGCGCCGTTCGACGTTAGCCCTGTCCAGTGGGCTATCCTCGAGATGTGCTACAGGGGAGAAGCGAACACTCTAACCGGTCTGTCACGGGTCATCCCGATTGATGCCGCAGCCATAAGTCGGCAGGTGGCCAAATTGGTGGCGAAAGGACTCATCCGAAGACGGCGCCAGTCTCGGGACCGCCGCTTAGTGAGGTTGGACTTGACGGAAGCGGGGAGGAGTCTGGTGCCGGAGTTGGCCAAGTGTGTACAGGCCAATAACGCCAAATTTCTGGCCGGCATCTCAGAAGAAGAGCAAGAGGTCATGATTCTAACGGTAGAGCGAATGCTGAGGAACGCCCAAACCGCCGTACACAGGGCGGAGGAAACTGACTGCCAGTGAATGCGGATGACCGTCCGAGTCCTTGGCCCAAGGCACGAATACAACACCGACAACAGCCAATTCAGATAGGAGCGCTGAAGATGACGAACCAAACCAAGCGAGACCCAGCTACCGATCATTTGCTAACCCCGGAGAACGCTGCCCTCATTCTGATCGACTTTCAGCCGTCCCTGATCGATGGGACCAAGTCCATCGACCGCCGGGTCCTGCTAAATAACGTGGCCGCCCTCACCAAAGCGGCGACAATGTTCGACTTACCGATCGTCCTTTCCACGATAGGTGTCGGCGCGGGTTATCAGGGAGACACCGTTGAGGAGCTCCGGAAGCTGCTGCCGGACGTTATAGCCATCGACCGTAAGGCAGTCAACGCCTGGGAAGAAGAGGCGTTCCGCTCTGCCGTTGAGGCCACCGGCCGCAGGAAGCTGATCATTGCCGCGTTGTGGACCGAAGTCTGCCTAGTGTTCCCGGCTCTGGACCTGCTGATGGACGGGTACGAAGTGTATGCGGTCTCCGATGCTTCCGGTGGGACAAGCGTGGACGCTCATGAGCGCGCTATGCAGCGGATGGTCCAGGCTGGGGCAGCGCCGGTTACCTGGGAGGCGGTTATGGCCGAATTGGCCCGGCTGTACAAAGGTGATTTTGTGGGGCGCTTCGTGCAAATCATGAACGAGCACTTGCCCGGCAGCGCCTAGCCTCCGCGGAAGCTCGACCATCTAAGGAACCGATCCGCGATCGGCGAGCGGCCTGAAACTCGGTCACTCAGCAACTTGTAATGCGTTCGTGGGCATCTTGGCTCTCAACCGAGACACCACGTTTTCCAAGGGCCGGATTTTTGGTATACTCTCTGCGGCTTCTTGCAAACCCTGGACGTGCGGTGCAAATTGACACGTCAGGGACAGGTAATTATGATGCAAGGGCCGCGCCGGTTCCGGGCGGCGTCCCTCGATCGGATGTCCCTACCGGAGAATGCCCACGCCCGCAAAGAGGAGGTGAACCCTTGCGAGACTTCGAGTTCAAATCCGCAAGAACTGTGGACGAAGCTGTAGCTTTGATGGCAGAGAAGGGCGGCCAAGCCCGCGCTCTGGCCGGAGGGACCGACTTGTTGGTCCAGTTGCGTGTCGGGCGCAGAAGCGCCGAGCTTGTAGTGGATGTCAAAGACATACCCGATGCGAACGCATTGGACTACAACCCGGAGAGCGGTCTTACCGTAGGCGCCGCCACTCCGTGCTACCGCATATACCAGGATGACACGGTGAACAGGGTGTACCCGGGCCTGATCGACGCCGCCGCTATGATTGGAGGCATCCAGATACAGGGTCGGGCCAGCATCGGCGGCAACCTGTGCAACGCAGCGCCCAGCGCCGACGGCATTCCGCCCCTGATTGTGCTGGGAGCCGTGGCCGTGGTCGCCGGACCCAATGGCACACGGGAAATAGCCGTGGAAGACTTCTGCACGGCGCCAGGCCAGAACACGCTTAATGACGGCGAGATACTGGTGTCCATCAAGATACCGACTCCCGCCGGCAACGCAGGCGCCCACTACCTGCGGTTCATACCCCGGAACGAAATGGACATCGCCATAGCCGGAGTGGGCTCGTCGGTGGTGTTGGACTCGGACAAGAAGACGATAACGTCAGCCAGGGTCGCCCTGGCGTCAGTGGCCCCCACGCCCCTCTTTGTGAAGGAGGCCGGAGACGCCCTGGTGGGCAAGGAAGCAAGCGACGCCAGCTTTGAGGCGGCCGCTGAGGCCGCCATGGAAGCCGCCAAGCCCATCAACGACATGCGAGGCACCATCAAACAACGCAAGCACCTCGTGGGAGTGTTGACCCGACGCACCCTCCGGGGCGCCGTAGACCGAGCTAAGGAGGCTTAGGATGGCCGGAAAGATACACATCCAGACCAGGATAAACGGCGAAGACGTGGACTTCCTCTGCGAGGCCCGGCAAAGCCTCCTAGAGGTCCTGCGCGATGTTCTTGGCATGACCGGCACCAAAGAAGGGTGCAACGACGGCAACTGCGGCGCCTGCACTGTCATGTGGGACGGTCGCATCGTGACTTCGTGCCTTGTTCTGGCCGTTGAAGCCCAGGGCAAGGACATCACCACCATTGAAGGCATAGCCAGTGTGGACGGCCTTCACCCCGTGCAGACCGCCTTCCTGGAGAACGCCGCTCTCCAGTGCGGCATCTGCACACCTGGCTTCATCGTGGCCTCAAAGGCGCTGCTGGACTCCGAGCCGGACCCGGACGAGGGGCGGATACGCTACTGGCTGGCCGGAAACCTTTGCCGCTGCACGGGCTATGACAAGATAATCCGTGCGGTGATGGACGCGCGCGACAAGATCAAAGCTGGAAGCTAGCCTGCCGTCAGCCAAACCTTCTTCCCATTGACGGGGAAGATTGAGATGGGGATGGACTGGGCCAGTGAGGGCAAAGGCGAGTGAGTAAGTTTCATCGACGGGATGACATTAGCGATAGGATATGGGAGGCCTGTCTGAACCGACAGGCCTCCTCTGTCATAGTAGGGAATCTGGATCCGGCATTCGCCGGAAAGACAGGAAAGTGAGGCGGTAATGACTTCTAACATTGTGCTCTCAAACACCGAGTACAGAGTGGTGGGCAGCAGGCCCATTCGCCATGATGGCACCGACAAGGTTACCGGCAGAGCCAGATATGGGGCGGACATCAGCCTCCCCGACCTGCTCTACGCCAAGGTGCTCAGGAGCCCCTACGCCCACGCCCGCATCAAGTCCATAGACTATTCCAAGGCCCTCGCGATGCCCGGCGTACGGGCGGTGGTGACCTCAAAGGACCTTCCCCAGCCTTCGGGCAAGGTCGTGGACCTGGGAGAAGGCGCCATGCACAATCCCCTGTTCCTGAGCAACAACTGTCTGGCCACCGAAAAAGTGTTGTACAAAGGCCACGCTGTGGCGGCCGTCGCGGCAACCAGCGCCCATGAAGCCGAGGAAGCTTTGGCTGCCATCCAGGTGGAGTACGAGGTATTGCCATCTGTGGTGGACGTTAAGAGCGCAATGGCCGAAGGGGCGCCCATCCTCCACGAGAAGCTGGCCAACCTGAACAACCCGGCCATGCGCATGGGCGGGTATCGCGACGACGACGGCTCCGCAGCCACCAACGTGGCCAACGATTTCGAATACGAAATTGGCGACGTAGAACAGGGCTTCAATGAAGCCGACATTGTGGTGGAAAGGGAGTTCGACACCGCCTCGGTGCACCAGGGATACATCGAGCCGCAGACCACCACAGTTCACTGGGGAGCTGACGACAACCTGACTGTCTGGTGTTCAACCCAGGGACACTTCGCAGTGCGCGAGCAGACTGCACAACTGCTGGACATCCCCGTGTCCAAGGTCAAGGTCATCCCCATGGAAATCGGAGGAGGGTTCGGAGGCAAGACCCTGGTATACCTGGAGCCTGTCGCGGCGACTCTTTCCAAAAAGACGGGCCACCCGGTCAAGATAACCATGAACCGGACGGAAGTGTTCGAGGCGACCGGCCCAACCTCCGGCGGGTACATGAAGGTCAAGCTGGGGGTCACCAAAGACGGCAAAATCACAGCCGCTGACTCCTACCTGGCCTATGAAGCAGGCGCGTTTCCCGGCTCGCCGGTGGGAATAGGGGCGATGTGCATCTACGCCATGTACGACATCCCCAACGCCAAGGTCCACGGGGCGGACGTGTTGCTGAACAAGCCCAAGACAGCGGCCTACCGCGCTCCCGGCTCTCCGGCGGCGGCCTTCGCCATGGAGTCCGTGGTTGACGAAATCTGCGAACAGTTGGATGTAGACCCGCTGGAGTTCAGAGCCCTCAACGGCTCCAAAGAAGGGACGCGCTGGGTGACCGGCCCCCGGTTCGGAAGAATCGGGTTCCTGGAGATGGTGGAAGCCGCCAAGGAACACGACCACTACAAGTCCACGCTGGAAGGCCCGAATCGGGGCCGTGGAATAGCCACCGGTTTCTGGTTCAACGGGACCGGCCCCGCCAGCGCTACGGCCAGCGTCAACGCCGACGGCACCGTGAGCTTGGTAGAAGGGTCCCCAGACATCGGCGGCAGCCGAGCTGTGGCCGCGATGCACGTGGCAGAAGTCCTGGGAATCAGTGCGGAAGAGGTAAAGCCCCAGGTTGGGGACACCGACACTGTCGGGTTCACATCCACTACCGGAGGCAGCGGCGTCGCTTTCAAGACCGGCTGGGCCTGCTATGAGGCCGCCATGGACGTGAAACGCCAGATGATAGAGCGTGCAGCCAAAATCTGGGACGTGTCCACAGACGACGTGGAGTACTCGGACTCCGACGGGCTCATTTCCCACAAGTCGGACTCGGAACTCAAGTTTACCTTCAGCCAGTTGGCGGCCCGGCTCAACGCCACGGGAGGTCCCATCGTCGGGCGGGCGAACGTGTCACCGCGCAGGGTCGGAAACGCTTTCGCGCTGCACATAGTCGACGTGGAGGTGGACCCGGACACCGGCAAGGTGGACGTCCTTCGCTACACGGCGTTACAGGACGTTGGTAAGGCCATCCACCCCTCCTACGTGGAGGGTCAGATGCAAGGAGGCGCAGTCCAGGGCATCGGTTGGGCGCTCAACGAAGAGTATTACATGAGCGACAAGGGCGAGCTAATGAACTCCAGCTTCCTGGACTACCGCATGCCCACCAGCCTGGACCTGCCCATGATCGACACGGTCATCGTGGAGGTGCCCAACGACGGGCACCCCTACGGGGTGAGAGGTGTGGGCGAGGTGCCGATAGTGCCGCCCATGGCCGCCCTTTCCAACGCGATATACGACGCGGTGGGAGTTCGCCTGAGGTCCCTGCCCATGTCCCCGGGCAAAGTGCTGGAAGCCCTCTGGAGCAACGGCGACTCCGACGCCTAGTTAGTAAACACCCCTCGTCACTACGCTACAGCGTCACGGCGAGGGGTTTCTGTATATCCGTCATTCCGGCGAATGCCGGAACCCAGAGACAGCTATTTGCGTATCCGGAGGTCGCGACCAAAAGACCCCCAGTAGCGGAGCGCCGCGGCCTCTGGTAGCTCGAAGAAGTCGGTGTGTGTTCTAGTGGGCGCAGCCGCAGGCGCTTCCACAGCCGCCTGCTCCCATGTCCATGCCGCCCATTGCCCCGCATGAGTCGAAGTCCCCCGGCCCCGATCCCGCCACCACCGACGCGAACAGGGAGATGGCCCGCTTGGCTGGTTGGCTGCAACGGGGGCAATCGGCCCCGGTTTCACTCATGGGTTGCAGCTTGTCGAACTTGTACTCACACGTGGGGCATGCATACTCATAAATCGGCATGACAGTTTCCCTTCAACGTACCTATGTTGTCCAGAATGTAGCCGATAACCCTCCACATAGTCAAGGTTTGTACGGCCGCCTGCTCGGAGTGACTGTCCGGCGCTGGCGGTTGGATTGTAATGACGGGCAATCACGAGTAATATCCAATCGGTAAATACGACGCAAGGTGCCGCGAGTTCACCGCCCAGACGATTCCCTGCCAAAGGAGGGTCTGATGAAGGACAAGATTGAGGTCTTCTGGTTCTCTGAGCAACCCTATGGCCATGTCACCAATGAGGACCTGGAGAAATACGACTCAGGACGCCTGGGCTTCCCCAACACCCATTTCGACCCCCAGAAAGCTGTGGTCCTGTACAACCAATACCACGAGCAGTACGCCCACGCCGACGAGATGGGCTTCGACGGAATCATGTCCAACGAGCACCACTCTTCATACTGGTGCATGAAACCGTCGGTCAACCTTGACGCCGCGGTTATCACCAAGATCACCAAGAAGGGGCGCATCGCCATCCTGGGGAACGTAATCGCCATCAACGACCCCATCAAGATGGCGGAAGAGATAGCGATGTTGGACTGCTATTCCAACGGGCGCATCATATCGGGGTTCGTCCGGGGGACGGCTGTGGAGAGCTTGCAGGGCGGTATCGACCCCACCGAAAACCGTGAGCGGTTCGAGGAAGCCCACGACCTGATTCTCCAGTGCTGGACCCGTCCCGGCCCCTTCAGGTACGAGGGGAAATACTTCCACTACCGCACCGTGAACCCCTGGGTGCTGCCCGTGCAAAAGCCCCATCCGGAGGTCTGGTTCCCCGGGTTCTCCAGCCCGGAGAGCGTCGTATGGGCCGCCAGCCACAAGATTCCCTACATGAACCTGGGCTCGCTGCTGCACCACACCCAGTTCCTACGCCAGGTCTACATCGACACCGCACGCGAGGCCGGGTTCCAGGCCCAGCCGGAGCACTTCGGATACCTTCTCAAGGTGTTTGTTGCAGACACTAAGGAAAAAGCCGAAGAGGTGGGTCGACAGTTCATGTGGACCGACGACCACCGCCAGAAAGGTCCCAGGGAACACAACGACCCTCCGGGGTACCAGTCCCGGCAGGCCTTCAGCCTCCAGAAGACTCTCCCCGGAGCCTCCTCTTTCGGCAAGAAGATGAGCTACGAGGAACTTCAAGAGGCGGACAACATCATCGTGGGCACGCCCGACGAGGTCATCAGAAGGCTGAGCAACGTTATCGACAGGCTGAACCCCGGCTACCTGCACATATATGGCAACGAGGGAGCCATGCCCCACGACGACGTGATGCGCTCCATCGAGTTGCTGGCCGGGGAGGTCATTCCTGCCCTCCACGAAATACAGCTACAACCCTACGACTAAACTAGGCGCCGACCGTTATCTACAACAGAACATGGAGTGAGACATGACCCAGTCGACAGCCTTGGACAAGAGCAAATCGGCCGTCCTGATAATGGACTTCCAGAACCGCATCGTGAACAACGTGGCGACGGACCCGGAGGGAGTGGTACGGCAGGCCTCCAGGACCCTGGACGGCGCCCGCCAGGCTGGAATCCCTGTCATATATGTGGTCCATCGGGGAGGGGACTTCCGAGCAGACGCCAACGACCTCGGCATCCACGCAGGCGTGGCCCCGAAAGAAGGAGAGACGATAGTCACCAAGACTCGAACCAGTCCCTTCTCCACCACGGGTCTGGACGTCCAACTAAGAGAGATGGGGCTGGACACTCTGGTGATAATGGGCGTGGCCACCAGCGGCTGCGTACTGTCCACGGTGCGATGGGCGGCCGACATCAACTACAAGCTAGTGGTGGTGTCCGACGCTTGCTCGGACAGGGACCCGGAGGTCCACAGGGTTCTCACCGAGAAGGTCTACCCGCGCCAGGCCACGGTGATGACCGCCGACGAGTTCCTACAAGCAGTCGCTTAGCGTCGCCTAGTCGGGGCGCCTACTCGGGGCGCCTACTCGGGGGTCTCGTAGGGCATGGCCGGGATAGGTAGGCTGGTCACCTCTCGTTCGATGGACTCCAGACGGCCTGCGATGTCCCGCTTCTCTGGCCGGTTGGCGCCGCAGTCGGGGCACCACACCTCGTCCTTGGACGAGAGCATCATGTTCTCCCACTTGACCTCGAACCTGCCGGTTTCAGCATCGCAGTGGGAGCAAAGTTGCAATACCGTAATCATGTCTCCGGGCATCTCTTTGACCCTCACGTTTTAGCCCATTCTACTACGGGCTACACCCGCCCCGCCATAAGCGGCGCCTATTCCTGGCGCCGCAGGCGGCGCATGGTCAGGATTGCCGCCAGGCCCAGGACCAGGCCCACCAGCCCTACTACTGTAAAGGCAAATTTGGCCGAGGTGCTGTCGGCGAATATGCCGATAAGCAGGCTTGAAAAGAGCACGAATCCCTGGCCGTAGTTCTGCAAGCTGGTTATGCGGCCCCTCAGATGGTCGGGGGCGAGAATCTGGATGAGCGTCCCGTTGGTCGTCCTGAAATAGGCCTGGGAGAAGGAGAAGAACCCGATGACGACAAAGGAGGCCGCCAGAATCTCCGACTGGGCAAAGAGAATAGCGCAAGCAGCGCTGGTGAAGGTAGCGATCAGGCAGACCCACCCCTTGCGGTAGAACCAGCCCACCGACGCTATGATTACGGCGGAGATGAACCCGCCCAGTCCTGTGGTGGCCAGCAGGTAGCCTCCCACGTCCGCCTCCTTGGCGAATACCTGGACTGTGAATATGGGCAGCAGGAACAGCAAAGGTTGGAGGAGCACGTTGGGCAAGAGGGAAAGGATGGTCAGGTTGAATATCACCCGGTCTTTCGAGTAGATGTACGAGACGCCCTCTTTGAGGCTGTCGAAGAAAGACGTGGACGCAGCAGACGCGAGGTTCCCGAAGGGCGTTCTCATGGGGAGCAGCGCCAGCACGGCGCATGCGTATAGCGCAGCCTCCAGAGCGAAATTCCATGCGAACCCCAGCTGGACTATGATCACCCCCCCGAACAAGGGGCCTATCATGCGGGTGCCTGGAATGGTGAGGACGTTGGCGGCAAAGGCGTTGCCCACCGATTCCCGGGGGACCGTGTTGGCGATGAGCACCTGCTGCATCGGCATGGAAATAGTCCGGCATATCCCGCACAGGAAAACGTAGATGTAGACGTGCCAGAACTGGGTGACCACGTCAGCCGCCACCAAGGCGGAAAAAGATCCTGCGGCCAGCACCATAACCGACTGGTTGGCTATGATCAGCTTACGTCTGTCCACCCGGTCGGCCAGGACTCCCGTAAGAGGCCCCACAAACAGCACAGGCACGTTGGCCAGACCGCCCACGACGATGACCTTGAATATAATCATGGACGTGTCCTGGGCCAGCTCACGGACCAGCCAGCCGGCCGTGAGCAGCTGCAGCCATTGGGCGGTGTTGCCGCAGAAGTTGGCGACCCACAGGAAGCGGTAGTCCCTGTAGGCTATCCAGGAGTCGAATATCTGTATGCGGGGCAGTTTAATGCGGAGGTGTGTATTCAAAAAGAGGGCCTCGGAAGACCCATTATACTTCAGGTCGGCACAATACGTTCCGTACTCGTCGCTGCGCCGTCCAGTGTGTCAAAGAGAGGCCGTTTCGGCACAGGTCGCCGTTTAGCACATCTAGAGAAGGCTTCTGCTGTTCCGCCCGCTTACGGCGATGATCCCCGTGGCGTTCAGGCCTCCGACGGCGACCACTCCGATGGCGTTCACGCCGCCCACAGCGACAAATCCTATGGCGTTCACGCCTCCCACCGCAACGAGGCCGATGGAGTTGGCGATGCCAAAAGAAACAAGGCCTAGTGCGTTCAAAGCGCTGATGGCGACAATCCCCATTGCGTTCAGGATGCCCAATGCGATAGCGCCGATTCCATTGTGGCTGCCCGCTGCGATTATGCCGACGGCGTTCTTGCCCGTGGTGATTCCATCCTGCATTTCAGCCTCCGATCATCCGGCTCAGTCCCAACTCGTAAAGCGTCGCCATAGACTACTATCACGCCCCGTCACGTGCAAGGGCTGCCTATTGTTGACACTGTGTGGGGCCGCTTGTACAATCTTGGCGGCCTAGACCCAAGAGCCGGGGATGCGACCCCGGTGAGCTTTTTAGTCCACCTTCGAGAGAGACGTTGGCCCCCGAAGACGGCATACTCACCGACGAACTGCGTTCAAGCGCCATAGGCATCAAGGGAGAGCCCCTGAGCATGGACATCGAAAAGGGCCATGTCCAGCGGTTCGCCGAGGCAATTGGCGACGACAACCCCCTCTTCATCGACGAGAAGGAGGCCCGGAAGTCCCGGTACGGTGGCCTCATAGGCCCGCCCACTTTCCTGCGGACCCTGCGCGTGGAGAGACCGGCCTTGCCCTTCTCCATTCCCTACGGCAGGAGCCTGGACGGCGGCAGCGAGTGGGAGTTCTTTGGTCCGGTCCGAATCGGCGACTTCATCACGGCCCAAATCGAAATCGAGGACATCTTGGAACGTCCAGGACGATTGGGGACCATGCTGTTTACCATCTATCTGACCACCTACAAAAACCAGCTTAATGAGGTGGTGGCGACTCAACGCGGGACATCGATAAGGTACTAGGTTGGCAATGGCTGAACAGGTGTATTGGGAAGACGTAGACGAAGGGTCGGAAGTTCCCCCGTTGATGAAGGAGCCCGACAGTCTTCAACTGGTCAAGTATGCAGGGGCCTCCCTAGACTTCTATCAGATACACTATGACAAGGACTTCGCCATAGGCAACAACCTTCCCGGCATCATCGTCCACGGAGCGTTAAAGGGCGCATGGCTCGCCCAGCTCATGACCAACTGGATTGGCTTCGAAGGAAGCCTTAAGAAAATAAAAGTCGAGTATCGAGGTATGGACGTGCCCGGAGACAAGCTCACCTGCAAGGGGACCGTCGTTCGGAAATACATGGACCAGGGCAAACACCTGGTGGACTGCGAAATCTGGCTGGAGAACGGCAAAGGAGAGAGGACGACACCGGGAACGTCAACGGTGTCCCTCCCCTCGAGAGGCGGATAGGGCCCACGGCCCGGAAACCCGGCGTACCGCTGAGGCGGACGCCCAAGACGGAGGCGTCATGGCGTCAGATGTTTTACTGGATAAGGTTGCTATAATCACAGGCTCCGGGCGGGGCATTGGCCGAGGCGTCGCCATGCTTATGGCCCAGAAGGGAGCCAAGGTCGTTGTCGTCGACCCCGGCGGAAACGTAGACGGAACCGGAACGGACAACGGCCCGGCCGACCAAGTGGTCAAGGAGATCACCGACGCGGGAGGGACCGCCGTGGCCTGCTACGAGTCGGTGGCCACCATGGAAGGCGGCGAGAACATTGTCCAGACAGCCCTGGACTCCTTTGGCAGGCTGGACATCGTCGTCACCCCTGCGGGAATTCTCAGGGACCGGATGATCTTCAACATGACCGAGGAGGAGTGGGATGACGTGGTGCGGGTGCATCTGAAAGGCACTTTCACCGTGGTCAAACCCGCTTCCATCATCTTCCGTCAGCAGCGTTCGGGTAGGATAATCACCTTCTCGTCCCGCTCCGGTCTGGTGGGCACGTCCGGTCAGGCCAACTACGGGGCGGCCAAGTCCGGCATAGCCGGATTCACCAAGGTTGTCGCCAGAGACCTGGGCAGGTACGGAGTCACTGCCAACTGCATATCCCCCAGCGCCGACACGCGGATGACGGGCACCGTCTCCGACGAGTCCAGGGCCATCAGGACCCAGAGGGGCATAGCCCAAGCTGGCGCGACCGGACCGGCTGTCAGCAGCCGGAACGCTGACGACGTGGCGCCCTTTGTGGTGTTCCTCGCCAGCGACCACGCATCCAACGTCAACGGTCAGGTGTTCGTGGTGGCCGGAGGAAACGTGTCGTTGATGTCCGCTCCTAGGGCCATCAATACCATCTACAAGGACGGTAGGTGGACCCTGGAGGAGTTGGCCCCATTGGCCCGTGACTGGCTTACCAAGGACATCTCCAACCCAGCCCCGGCCATGCCCCAGCAGTAATCCCGGATTCAGGAGGAGACGCAATGGCAGACTTGCTTAAAGACAAAGTAGCCGTCATTACGGGCGCAGGCAGGGGCATCGGACGAGGTGTCGCCAAGCTGATGGCCGAAGAAGGCGCCAAAGTCGTGGTGGCCGACCTGGGCGTCAACGTCGACGGCTCCGGCCAAGACGACTCCCCCGCCGCCCAGGTGGTCCGGGAAATCCAGGACACCGGAGGGACGGCGGTCGCCTGTTACGAGAACGTGGCCCTCATGGAGGGGGGAGAGCGGATTGTCCAGTCGGCCATAGACAACTTCGGCAAGCTGGACATCGTCGTAACTCCCGCGGGCATACTGCGCGACCGGATGGTCTTCAACATGACCGAGCAGGAATGGGACGACGTGATCGCAGTCCACATGAAGGGAACCTTCACGGTAGTGAAACACGCCTCGATTCTGTTCCGACAGCAGCGTTCGGGAAGGATTATCACCTTCAGCTCCACTTCAGGGCTGATAGGCAACTCCGGCCAGGCCAACTACGGGGCCGCCAAGGATGGCATCGCCGGGTTCACACGGGTCGTAGCCCGCGACCTGGGACGCTACGGCGTGACGGCCAATGCCATCTCTCCCGCCGCCGACACCAGAATGACGGGCACCGTCTCCGAGGAGTCCAGGGCCATCAGGGCCCAGCGAGGAATCGCCGGGGCAGGGGTGCGCTCGGAAATGCGGAGAGACCCCGAAGACATAGCGCCCTTCGTGACCTGGCTGGCCTCCGATGAGGCGGGCCACGTAAACGGCCACGTATTCCACGTGGCTGGTGGAATGGTTGGTTTGATGAACGAGCCGGAACCCGTCAAGACCATTCACAAAGAAGGCCGCTGGGACGTGGAGGAGATAATAAGGCTCTTCCCCCAGACCCTGGGGGTAGAGCTGATAAATCCGGCCCCGGCTCAGCCTCCCCCGCAACCCAGCGCTTAGGCCGCTATTGGGTGTACGCTTGCGGGTGGGCCTGACACCTTTCTGCTCCCCAGCTTTTGCTAGCCGATAGGACAGCGCCGACGCAATCCTTACCGATGGCAAAAAGAAGAGGCCCCGGAGTTAAACTCCGGGGCCTCTTTGGGGTTCTCTCGGTTTTGACGGGCCGGTCTAGTACTCCATGGGAGGCATGGGCGGTCCGGCCTTCGGGTCTTCGGGGGCATCGGTGATCATTGATTCCGTGGTCAACACCATGGACGCCACGGATGCAGCGTTCTGGAGAGCCGACCGGGTCACCTTTACGGGGTCCACGATGCCCTGTTGGAGCATCTGGGCGTACTCTCCAATGTCGGCGTCGTAGCCGTAGTCGTCGGCGTGCTGTCTCACGGCGTCCAGCACCACAGCGCCCTCGCTCCCGGCGTTCTGAACGATGAGCCTCAGAGGCACTTCCATGGCCTTTCGCACTATGTTGGCGCCAATCGCTTCATCCCCCGGCAGTTGCAGGGGGTCCAGGGACCTCTGGGCGCGGACCAAGGCTACTCCGCCTCCGGCGACTATGCCTTCTTCCACTGCGGCCCTGGTGGCTGAGAGAGCGTCCTCTACGCGGGCCTTCCGCTCTTTGAGCTCCACCTCGGTCGCCGCTCCCACCTTGATGACCGCAACCCCGCCCGACAGCTTGGCCATCCGCTCCTGGAGCTTCTCCCTGTCGTATTCGGAGGTGGTCTCTTCAATCTGCACCTTGATCTGGTCAATCCTTCCCTTGATGCCGCCTTCAGCGCCCTTGCCTTCCACTATGGTAGTCTCATCCTTGTTGGAGGAGACACGGCGGGCCTGACCCATGTCCTCCACCGTGGTGGCGTCCAGCTTCCGGCCGGCCTCTTCGCTTATCACGGTCCCGCCGGTCAGGATGGCGATGTCCTCAAGCATGTGCTTCCGCCTGTCGCCGAAGCCCGGCGCCTTCATAGCCACGCAGTTGAGGGTGCCGCGCAGCTTGTTGACCACCAGGGTGGCCAGCGCCTCGCCTTCCACGTCCTCAGCTATCAGGACAACTTCCTTCTTCCCTATCTGCAGCAGCTTCTCCAGCACCGGCACTATGTCCGAAACTGCGGAAACCTTCTTGTCGGTGATGATGATGTAAGGCTCCTCAAGGGCCGCCTCCATCCGGTCGGGGTTGGTGATGAAGTAGGGGGAGATGTATCCACGGTCGAACTGCATCCCCTCCACGTACTCCGTCTCGTCCACCATGCTCTTGGATTCCTCGACCGTGATGACCCCGTCCTTACCCACCTTCTCCATGGCGTCGGCGATGGTTTGGCCAATGGCGTCCTCGTGGGCGGAAAGCGCAGCCACCTGGGCTATCTGGTCCCGGCTTTCCACGGAGGTGGCCATGCTCTTCAACTCGCCCACCACGGCCGTTACGGCGTTGTCTATGCCGCGCTTCAGCGCCATGGGGTCGGCTCCCGCCGCCACGTTCCGGAATCCCTCGTTTATCAGGGCTTGGGCCAGCACCACTGACGTGGTGGTCCCGTCCCCCGCGGCGTCGTTGGTCTTGCTCGCCGTCTCTTTAAGAAGCTGGGCGCCCATGTTCTCGAACGGCTCGGACAGCTCGATTTCCTTGGCTATGGTCACGCCGTCGCTGCACACCTGGGGCGGGCCGAATTTCTTGTCCAGTATCACGTTCCGTCCCTTGGGCCCCAGGGTGATTTTCACCGTGTCCGCCAATACGTCTATCCCGGTCTTAAGGTGCTTGCGTGCATCCTCTGCGTAGGTCAGCTGTTTGCCAGGCATGGCTCGTTCCTTTCTCTTTGTTGTTTTCAGTCTTTCTTAAGCGGGGCGCCCTCTAGCCGATTTTGGCCAAGATGTCGCTCTCTCTCAGGATCAGGAACTCGTCTTCTCCGTCCTTGTACTCGGTGCCGGCGTACTTGGAGTAGACCACCTTGTCTCCGACCGAGAGTTCCATGGGAATTCGCCCCTTGCCGTCATCGGTGGAGCGGCCGGGACCGGCAGCCACCACTTCTCCGGTCTGAGGCCTCTCCTTGGCTGTGTCAGGCAGATATATGCCTGAACTTGTCTTCTCTTCCTGCTCCAGCGGCTTTACCACTACCCTGTCTCCAAGGGGAGCAAAATCAACCACAGCTTCCTCCTTAACGCGAATTTCAGCTATTCAGCTATAATATTAGCACTCGGCTCTTCAGAGCGCTAACACAATTGATAATCCTAGCCCAGGACAATATCCTTGTCAAGAATCGACTGTCTCCATGCCCACGGAGCTGCTTATCCTCATGACGGAATCCGGTCAAAGAACACTAAAACTAAAAACCCTTAGGTTGTCTCTTGGTGGGACAGTGGCGACTATCACCCTCAATAGGCCTCGGTCCCGCAATCGAGTGAACCTAGATATGGCTGGCGACATCCGTGAATCCTGCGGACTCCTGACAGAGGAGACTGAGGGGCTTAGAGCCGTGGTGGTCACCGGACTGGGAGCCAGTTTTTCATGCGGCAGAGAAAAGCTAACAGCCTCGGGCGCACAGAAACACGGGCTAGCCCGAGAGCAGTGGTTGGCGCTCCATCAGGCGGCATCAGCCATCGCCGGGTTGGAGGTCCCTGTCATAGCGGCCTTGAACGGCGATGCAACCGACCACGGCCTGGAATTAGCCCTGGCCTGTGACCTAAGGGTCGCCGACCCTGCGGCGCTCATGGGGTTCATAGATGTCTCGTCGGGGAGGATGCCCTGGGACGGAGGGACCCAACGCCTGACCCGTCTTGCAGGCCCGACACTGGCGCTGGACATGCTTCTGACTTCCCGGTTGATAGACGCGCAGGAAGCTATGGCTGCCGGGCTGGTCAACCGGATTAGCGAGCCGGGCCACGCCCTGGAAGCGGCGCTGGACCTTGCCGGTCTCATCGCCTCGGCGGCCCCCATTGCCTCCAGGTACATCAAAGAGGCGATCATGTCAGGGATGGACATGACCGTTGCCCAAGGACTGGGGCTGGAGGCCGATCTCAGCGTCATCCTCCAGAGCACACAGGACCGCGCCGAGGGACTGAAGTCCTTCTTCGAGAAACGGAACCCTGAGTTCCGAGGCGAATGATTCCCGTACCAAGCGGGAATCTCGGACTCGCACGGTGGTTAAGATCAAAGCAGAGAGCAGAAATCTCTTAACCTGTCATTCCGAGCGCAGCGAGGAATCTCAGGACGTTGTTTGGAGTCAAGAGGCAATTTGACTGACAGGTCTCTCCCCTCGGGGTTGCATTTCTGACGGCGAAGGTTTGATGACAAGGATTTTAGCAACTGTGTTGGACGAGGGAAGGGTTGCTGGTGTGGTTGAGCTGATTCCAGGTTGTTCCGTCCCTCAACATGGCGTTGATGATGGTCAACAGCTTACGCATGCAGGCCACCATAGCCACCTTGGAGGGCTTCCCGTTCCCCACCAACCGTTCATAGAAAGTCTTTATCAGGGGATTGTGGACTCTGGCGCTCATGCCCGCCATGTACAGCGTCCTTCTGACGTTGGCGCGGCCTCCCCAGACGCTCCGTTTCCCCCTATGGGTCCCACTGTCCCGGTTCAACGGGGCCACTCCCACCAGGGCGGCTATCTCCCTTCGATTGAGGCTGCCCAATTCAGGAAGGGACGCCAGAAGGGTCATGCACGACACGCTCCCTATGCCCGGAACGTCTTTGAGCGCCTTCGCTTTCCCCGTCCAAGCCGCGTTCTCCTTGATGAAGTCTTCCATCTCCCGGTCCAGGTCCTCCAGCTCCTGGGTGAGATACTGGATGTGCCTCTCAATGCCGCGATGAACAGCCTTGGACGCACGCTTGAGGCGATTGGACTCAGCGGTTCTCATCTCTACGATCTGCTGTCTGCGCGCCACAAGAGCCTTGAGCCGGGCCGCCTCGGCGTCCGGGAGAGGACGGACCTCAGGCCTCACGGCGGCGGCGAACCGGGCTATGACCTGGGCGTCCAGGGCGTCGGTCTTGGCAAGTCTGCCTGTGGAGCGGGCGAAGTCCCTTATCTGTCTGGGATTCATCACCGCCACCGGCATCCGGCGGAGGCCGCAGTCCACCGTGAGGGCCCTCTCAAGGCCGCCTGTGGCCTCCATCACGATGAGGCCCACATCCAACTCCTTGGCCAAGTCGATCAACTCACCGATCCCGACAGGGTCGTTGGCGAACCTCCCGGTCCGCTCTTGGGGCAATATGTGAACATCCAGGCGCTTGCCGCTTACGTCCACTCCCATCACCGCGTCTGCGCTCATGTTGCGTCCACCCCTCTCGCCGCGTCTGTGCTCATCACATCCCCTTCTTGCAGGTCCGGGCTCGTTGACCCTGACAACTGTTCGGGCTTTAATGAGCATGGTGCGGCGGCTGACGCTAAAGTTCGGTCTTTAGAGGACCATGATTCCTGCGGCCTGCCGCACCCTGACTCCCACACACTAACACGTCTTCATCACACAAGATTCCTCACTCCGCGGCGCTGCGTTCGGAATGGCATTGGCGCTGGGGAGAATAACGGGAGCGCCTCTGGAACAGGCGTCTTCCAGCGTATGCAGGCCTTGGTTTTGACGCCATGATTGCTTTTGAGACGCTCCTCTACAGCAAAACGGGGGCCGTGGCACGGATTTCTCTGAACCGGCCCCATGTTCGCAATGCGTACAACACCACGATGCGCGACGACCTCTACCAAGCCCTCTCCGCCGTGAGAGATGACCCGGAGGTCCGGGCGATGGTCTTGTCGGGAGAAGGTCCAGCTTTTTGCGCTGGAGCCGACCTGTCCGAATTTGGGACCGCTCCTTCTCTTGCCGTCGCCCGACAGGTGCGGTGGCTGAGGGACATATGGGGCCTGTTTCTCAGCGTATCCAAGCCCATGGTCGCGGCCATACACGGGTATTGTCTCGGCTCAGGAGTGGAAATGGCCCTCTTATGCGATATTCGCATAGCGTCGGAAGACGCTGTCTTCGGCCTTCCCGAAGCCTCTCTCGGATTGATTCCTGCCGCTGGTGGAGTCGTGACACTACCCAGGACCGTCGGCCCGGGAGCGGCCCTGGACCTGCTTCTGACACGCAGAAGAATCGCCGCAGCCGAAGCTCGAACTCTTGGACTTGTCACCCGCGTGGCGCCCAGGGATGAGCTTGATGACATGGTTAGCGACGTTGCCCACAATCTGGAGTCCCTCGATCCTGTTGTTGCGGCGGCGGTCAAGCAGGCGGCGCGACGGGGGATGGACCTGCCTCTGGAGCGGGCGTTGGAGCTGGAGACCCGCCTGGCGCTCAAGACGTTGGGGGAAACTGGCGCCCTCTGATACAATACTGAGTCGGCGCCGACAGTATGACTCCATTAGTTGGCCGCCAATGCCTGGAGGACGCTGAATGAACACCACGGAGTTTCTGATCATTGCCAATGCAATTGTCCCCGACCGCACGGCTGTCGTGTTCGAGGAACACCGGTACACTTACGAAGACCTGCAAGAGCGGGTGTCCAGACTGGCCAATGCCCTGTCCAACCTGGGCGTGGGACCCGGAGACCGGGTGGCGTCCATGCAGGTGAACACCAATCAGGTGATTGAAACCTATTTCGCCGCCGCCGCCTTGGACGCCATCTACGTGCCCTTCAACTTCAGGGCGAGGGCAGAGGAAATCGCCTACATGCTGAGCGACGCCGACCCTTCGGTGTTTCTCGTAGGGGGCCGGTACCTGAGCCTGGTCGACTCGATTAACCCTGGAATGCTGCCCTCCAACCTGATAGCTCTTGACGGTGAAGCTCCGGTCGGAGGAGACACTGAGGGCCATTGGCTTTCATACGAGGGTCTGCTCACTTCGGCGGCGCCAGACCAACTCCACTTTCCAGAAGCCGACGACGACGACACTACCATCCTGATGTTCACCGCCGGCACGACCGGCCACCCTAAAGCGGTGATGCTGACCCAGCAAAGCTTCACTTCGTACCTGCTGACCAACGTCACTCCACCAGACCCCGACGAGGAAGAGGAGAAGAACCTCCTCACGGTGCCCCTGTATCACATCGCGGGCATTCAGGGGATGATGGCCGCCGTCTACGGAGGCAGGTCTCTGGTGGTGATGCGCCAGTTCGAACCCGTCGAGTGGATGGAACTGGTCCAAAAGGAGCGGGCTAATAGAGCGATGCTGGTCCCGACGATGATAAAGCGGCTCATTGACCACCCTGAGTTCTCTAACTACGACCTGTCCAGCCTCGAAGTCATTACCTACGGTGCAGCCCCCATGCCTCTGGAGGTCATCAGTCGCGCCATCGAAGAGTTCCCAGGAGCACGGTTCATCAACGCTTTCGGACAGACGGAAACGGCGTCCACCATCACTATGCTTCCGCCTGACGACCATGTGCTGGAAGGGACTCCCGAGGAAGTCGAGAAGAAGCTGAAGCGGCTCACCTCCATTGGAAAGCCCCTCGACGACGTGGAGGTGCGCATAGTCAACGAGGATGGGGAGGAGATTGAAACTGGCGAAATCGGCGAGATAGTCGCCGCTGGCGCCCGAATGATGAAGGGATACTGGAACCAGGAAGACGCCACCCAGAACGCAATCCGAGGCGGATGGGTCTACACAGGCGATTTGGGATACCAGGACGAAGACGGCTACATCTTCCTGTCCGGCAGGGCAAGGGACTTCATCAAACGGGGCGGTGAGATGGTCTCCCCCGAGGAAGTGGAAAGCGTCCTGCGTTCTCACTCTGCCGTGGACGACGCGGCTATAATTGGCGTCCCCGACGTGGAATGGGGCGAACGAGTCCGAGCCGTCATCGTACTCAAGGAGGAGCGGACAGCGTCGCCGGAAGAGCTGATTGAGCATTGCCACGAACACCTGTCCAGCTTCAAGCGCCCGGAGGACGTGGTGTTCGTCGACGAACTGCCCCGCAACCCCTTGGGCAAGGTGCTGAAACGGGTGCTCCGCGAGGAATTTGCACAGCCCATCGAGGACTGACGGTATAGGGGAGTCCTATCCCGGCGTTTCCAGGACTTCCAGCCTGACTCCGTCAGGGCCCTCGAAGAAGCACACGTTGCGCCCGCTTCCTACCTGGAACTGGGCGAGTATCTTGGCCCCTGACCCTTCCAACTGGGCCACCGTGCCGGGCAGGTCATTGGTGTCTATGGCTACATGCTCCAGCCCGTAAAACTGCTCGATGGGTTGGCCCTCCACCAACGTCGTCACATTCATGGGGATGCCATGCAGGTCCAGCTTGTAGCCGATGTCTCCGATTTCCTGCACAACCGTTGCTCCCAGGTTGTTCACGTACCAGTCGGCTGTGGCTTTGGGGTCCGCAGTCTTGAAGTGCAGGTGGTTCAGTTTGAAATCTGCCATTGCCGTCCCTCCTCTATATCGCCTTCGCAGTCTAGTCGCATGATTCACGTTCCGTGTTCACTCGAGCTGGCGTTAGCTGAAGTCTGCCCCGTTCAGCTTGGTCGTGTCTTGGAAGACCACCGGAGCCGTCAAGGCGGCCCGCATGTAGCACCCCGCCCTGGCGTTGCGCAAGACTGCAGCGACCTTGTCTGGGTCTTCAGCAGACTCAACCTCGAAGTGGGTCTCGACCCTGGGAACGCGCGCTTGGATAGATCCCTCCAATACCGACCCGCTGAGTTCCAAGTGCAGGGAAACATGGGCCTTGACCTTGTCGATGGTGACCTTCATTTGATGGGAGTACCTCCCAATCTGGGTCATCTCTCAAAAGAGGATGGCCGCCGCCAGGTAGGCCATGGGCGGCGGAGCTGAGTTGTCTCCTCCTATTGTCTCCGGCTCGTCGCAAAATATCGAAAAGTCCTTGCCCGCGATGCTGAAGTCGGCCCGTTTGAGCATTGTTCCCAGGGTTTCAGCGTCACATTCGAGGACTGTGCTGCGATAACTTCTCTCTCGGCTCGGACCTTTGGGTAAGGATGCTATGTCAGCGTCCTTGTCGCTATTGGACGTATCGTTGTGGGCAGAAAGAGGTCCGGACATATATCTCCTCTCGAAACACTCAGTGCGTGTTCACGATAAATCAGGGTCTCCGCGGAAACGCTCGGGGACCAATCTCAGGGCGATGCATTTAATGAGCCCGTTGCGCACAGACTTCCACGATTGTTTCACCGGGTGCATGTCCTGGCCCGTGAGGCGATCGACGCCGTCGGGGTCGCCGTAAACGTCCTTGACGTACCTGGCGGTGATGTACGACAGGTCGGCTGTATGCTCAGGAATGGCCTGGGCCAGTCGTCTGTTGTACTCCCAAGGGGTCTCCTGGGGTTTCGGTCCGAGCCCAGCCATGCTGGCCAGAATCCTCGTAGACGCATATACCGACGTGACATAAGGCATTCGGGACAAGTTCCACTTGGCGTAGACCATTCCTCCGACTGGCAAGACCACCGCCAGCGCCACGACGGTCGCGATAAACGCTGTTAGCGCAGAAACCCCGCCTCCGGTTTGTCCCTGGCCGTCGGATGGGCGATCGTTGAGCGTCCCGAGGTCATCCAACTCCTCGAACAACTCGTCACCGGTACCCAGGCCGTCCTCTTCGCATATCCCAGGTATGAATTCCTCGCAGGCGTCGGCGGCGACGCCTCCAGTGGCCAGTCTTCCGGCGCCTGGTGTGAACCCCAAGCTGACCAGTGAGTCCTGAACGTCGGCGGGGGTTGGCTCGAACTCCACCCACCCGTACTCTGGGAAGTAGACTTCCGTCCAGGCGTGGTAGTGCCTGGCCCTGACCACCCAGCCTCCCCGGTCCTCGTCGTATTCGCCCGGACCGAACCCGACCACTAACCGCGCCGGTATGCCTAGGGAGCGGAGCATTGTCGCCATGGACGAGGCGTAGTTCTGGCAGAATCCGCGGCCCAACTCGAACAGGAAGAAGTCCACAAAGTCCTGGCCTTCGGGTGGGAGGGCCACGTCCAGGGTGTATGGAATTCTATGCAGATAGGACTGTATCGCCTGGGCCTTGTCATAGGGATTGTCTGCGGACTCGGTCATAGTCTCCGCCAGCCGCTTCACCCGGTCCGGCAGGGTATCCGGCAATTGAAGGTATCTGTCCGTGACCCACAAGGGATATTCTGTGCTGGAGGTTCGCAAAGAGGCGGGAGACGCCGTAGAGACCACTCCGCTGGTCGAGTACCGGACTGGCGGGTTCAGCACTCCTCTGCCGCTGAGGAGCGCCATGGGTTGATGAGGGTCCGGCTCTTGCCTCTGCACTCCTATGAAATCCCCCGATGGGAAGTCATCCTCAACCTCTGCATAGACGAGCCCCGGATTGGACAACGTTTCGTCTTCCGGCAGCGCTTGGGCGTCTGAAGCCCTCAACATCTGGGACGTTCCGTCGATTCGAGAGTCGATCCAACTCACCAGTTCATTGCGATAGGCCGTCACGTCATCGGGCAGATAGGATGTCTGAGGGCTCGTTATGAAAAGCTTGAATGGGTCCTGTCCGGTCATCTCAACATCCGTGGGGATGTTGGACCCGATGGGCTCGCCCACGGTCACCAGCGTATTGCTCTTCGAGAAGATGCGTACGGTGATGTCCACCTGCTTGGTGTCCCGCAGACCCTCAGTGTTTTCTTCCAGCTGAACGTCGCTTTGCTGGACTGCCAGTAGGTTGTCGGAGCTGGTCCAGCCTTCACTGGTGTATGTTTCGTACGTTCTCATGCGCCAGTGGTAGGCCTGCTGCGACTCTACCAGGAATATCTCCTGCTCACTTAGCTCCTTAGCCTCCTTGAAGGGCAAGTCGGTTCTAGGAGCGAAGGGCCCAATCTGGTCCAAGTCCAACGGTGGAGAGTAGAAAACGTAGTTCTTTCTATCAGGCACTCCGTAGAAGAGACTCGCCCAGCCTGATTGGAACTTGTACAGCGGCTCCTGGAACTGCTGGGCCGCGGGAATGACTATTCCCTCGGGCGCCGGCGCCTGCCACACAGGAATCAATGCGATTCCCATGACGGCTGCTGAGACCACAACCACCCCGGCGGTCTGGAGGCCCGTCACCTCCTTCAGTGACCGCATGTGTTTTAGAGCTATACCGGGAGCGGAGACCAGTGCGTACAGGAAAAAGTACCAGTAGAAGCTCGACGGCAAAAATGTCAGGACCACCAGCAAGGCCGCCAGCCCTGGGAGTATATGAACCACCGGGGCTTTCGCCCTGAATGCCGCCCAAGTCGTCAAGTGTCCGCAGAAGAGGACAACTCCGATGAGGAACGTGCCTGTGGTGACTTCTCCCCTATCCCCGGCCGTGCTGCCTATTGCCCCAAACCATCCACCGATCTCCGAGAACAGGTCGGTCAGGCTGCCCGCCTCCGAGATAGTGAAGGCTCCTATTATGATTGCTCCGAGGACCGAAATGAGGGAGCCCAGGGGATGGCCCCACTTCCAGGAAATCCTCGACCTGGCCAGCAACGCCCAGAAAGGCAGGGGCGCTAGAGCCAGAGCAATGAGCGGTGGAAGCCCGTCCACCCAGTTTGCGTCGCTGACGGCTGCGGCGGCGGCCGCCAGCGGCAGGCCCAAAATCAGAACAAAGAGGATCTCATTCAACGACGGGACTCTGCCCTGCCCCGGCGCACTTTCGGACTTGCTTTGCATGGAAAAGGTCATGACTGTCTAGTAAACGGAAATGCGGTTCATCAAGTCGCCCAACGCGGACGCCATGTCGTCTCCTCGCCTTAGAATGAAGGCCCACTCGCTCCGTTCCCCCCACTGTCCAGAGCGACCAGCCGAGGGAGTGGAGATTGCTGGGTCGAAAGTGGCTTTGTCCAGAAAGATGGCTGCTGCAAGGATTCTTCTGCGTGTCAGGAACTGCATCAGATAGCCCAGGGGCTCCGTAGGCTCAGGCGTCACGGCAATCACCACAGAGCCGGGTTGGAGCTCCGCGCTAAGTGAGGAGACCACGTCGATGAAGGGGGTCCGTCCTCTGGCCTCGATGGTGGCCAGGCTTCCCATCATCGTCCACAGGTGGTTCGTATCCTTAGCCGGGGAGAAGCGGCGCAATTCGTCTCCCTGGGCGGCCAAACCCACGGCATGGCCTCGGTCCATCAACCCTTTTACCAGAGACGCCGACACCGTGACCATATATTCCTCGGTGCCGTCTGCGCCTTCTCCTGCCTGCACCTGCTGATCCATGTCCAGGAAAATCCATATCTCGTTGACACCTGCGCCGTCGAACTCTTTGGTCATCAACTGGTCCCTGCGGGCGGTCGACGGCCAGTGTATGTGAGTGAGGCTGTCGCCTGGCTCATATTCTCTCACCAGAGACGCCGCCGGACTGTGACCCAACCGTTGACCTGCCTCGCCGATCTCTCCTCCGCTGACCTGTCCTGGCACCAGGGCTTGGGTCAAGTCCATGGTGGCTGGGTACACCAATAAGCTCCGTGGCTCACCGATGCGGTTCTCCATGCTGAAAAGCCCGGTGGGGTCTTTGGTGCGCATGGACAAGGCTCCGACGGAATTCAGTCCGCGCTTTCGGCAGAAACCGGACACCGTCCACCGTACGGACCCATGAGGGCTCAGGTTGAAATTTACCTCCTCCGCGTCTAGGGCTTCACCTGTCAGCCCGGAGCGGAGCGCGACTCTGGGAAACCCGAACTTTTCCTTCACCTCTACGGTGAGGACCATCCTGCCGCCCACCTGAGGATGCGCCGACACTTCTTCCACCGTCACATCCAGGCCGCGGCTTTGTAGCCATGTGAAGCCGTAGGCTATGACGGCGCCCCCAAGGACCAAATAGACAATCCAGTAGAGAGGTTGAAACCCAGTCAGCATGGCCGCCAGAAGCACGGCTCCCAAGCCAACGCAAAGGCGCAGGAAGGGCTTTACATAAGGCCCCGACGAATGGAGGCGGCCGGCGTTAGCTGGCGGTTTTGCGGAGTGGAGCAAAGGGGAACCCCTGGACCGGAGCCGCTCCGGCCACTGGAACGGACTCCAAGATACTCCGGATGGCGTCGTCCTCCGTCAAGTCCGAGCGCCCGTCAGCCGACAGGACTATACGATGTCCCAGCACAGCCACAGCGACGGTTTTCACGTCGTCGGGCAGCACGTAGTCCCGTCCTTCCAGGAGCGCTAGAGACTGGGACAGGCTCAACATACCCAGAGAAGCCCTGGGAGAGGCTCCCAGGTAAACGGACTGGTGGGTCCTGGTCGAGTTTACGATGCTGACCACGTATTCTTTGATGGCCCTGTCGGCGTAGACGTTCCGGGAGGCCCTCTGTGCCAGGGCAATCTCGTCGGCGGTGGCCACGGGCTCGACGCTGTTGATGGGGTGGACGGGAATCTGGTTGTCCAGTATGGACACCTCTTCCTCCGGGGTGGGATAGTCGAGCCTCAGGCGTATCAGAAACCTGTCCAACTCCGTCTCCGGCAGGGGGAAGGTGCCCCCGTGTTCGGTGGGATTGCGGGTGGCCAGTATCAGAAAAGGCGCGGGCATGGGGTGGGTGACGCCGTCGATGGTGAGTTGCCGCTCCTCCATGCACTCCAGCAGCGCCGACTGGGTCTTGGGGGAGGCCCTGTTGATTTCGTCGACCAGGACTATGTTGGACAACACCGGTCCAGGACGAAAAGTGAACTCCCGCTCCCGCTGGTCGAAGATGTACACTCCGGTAACGTCGCTGGGCAGGAGGTCCGCAGTGCATTGGATGCGGCGGAAGGTGACGCCCATGGACTTGGCCAGGGCTCTGGCCAGCATGGTCTTGCCAACTCCGGGGACGCCCTCTATCAGCACGTGCCCCTGGGAAAAGAGAGCCGCCACCCCGAGCTTCACCACATCTGTCTTGCCAACGATGACTTTCTCCACGTTGGTCACGATGGATGCCCCCAAGTCGGAGGCCGTTTGCAGGTTGGTTTGTGTCACGCCGCCCCCGGTCTCAGACTGGTTCCCATGACGCCTATCTATCGACTGTAAGGTTAAGCCGCTATGCGCCCAAGGGCGGCTCGTTTTTGGAAAGGCTCACGGGGGACTATCGCTAACGAACGGTCATTCTGGACCGTCCGAACAGGCGTGGGAATAGGCGGATATTACATTCCGCCTCTTAAGGTTGTCAATAGCGTGAATTGACTCACAATAACTGTTACAAAAGATGGTATCGTTGCCTCGCACGGATTGTTTCCGAAAGATGCAGTGATTGGCGTGGCGCGAAAGGGTGTTTGGAGGCAACGAGCGATAAAGCGACACTGCCGTAGCTGATAGCCTCACCAGCCCACGGCAATCCCGTCCTTCCGCGGCTCGGAGCCTCCACTGAGGACGGAGGTTGCCGGGTCACGCCGTATAATCTGCCCACCGCCCATTGCGATGCGGTCCAGGCCTTCCAGCATGAAGGCTTGGTGTCCCCGACGCAACAACTCGGAGACCACCGCCGGGTTCAGCCCCTCCTCCAGGGCCACTCCATTGCCGGGCTGGACGCTGAACCGAAGGGCGTCTAGGGCCTGCTGTGGTTCCAACCCGAAGTCCACCATGTTGACCATGACTTGGAGGTGCCCTTGGGGCTGTTGGAATCCCCCCATAACGCCAAAACACAGGTCCAACTCTCCTCTCTTGGTGGTCAGACCCGGCATTATGGTGTGGTAGGGCCTCTTCCCTGGTTCCAGGCTGTTGGGGTGGCCTGGCTGCAATGAGAAAAGGCACCCTCTGTTGTGGAGCGCCACTCCTGTGCCGGGGACGACGAGTCCCGTCCCAAAACCGTGAAACAGGCTGTTTATCAGGGAACAGGCGTTGCCTTGTCCGTCGACACAGGCGACGTAGACCGTATCACCAGAAGGATGACCCGGAAGCGCCTCCGACATCGCCCGGTCCTGTCTGATCAGTCCACGCCGTTGGGCGGCGTAGTCTTTGGACAACATCCCGTCCATGGGAACATGGACCTTGGCTGGATCGGATATGTACCTGAATGCGTCGGCATAGGAGAGACGCATGGCCTCTATGAGGCAGTGGTAGGCGTCCGCAGACTGGAATCCCATAGCTGCCAGGTCGTACCCCTCCGCAATGTTCAGGGCCATCTGGGCCGCTATCCCGTGAGTGTTGGGGCGGCATTCCCACAGAGTGACGCCGCGGTAGTCGACGGAAAGAGGTTCCTCCCATGTGGAGTAGTGGGCGGCCATGTCCTCGGCGGTCAGCCACCCGCCCTTCTCCTGGACGTAGGCCGCCGCTTTTTCCGCCAAGGCTCCCTTGTAGAATGCGTCACGCCCTCCCTCGGCTATGGCCCTCAAGGTCCCAGCCAGTTCAGGTAGCCGGACCGTCTCTCCAGGTCCGGGTGCATGGCCGTTGACAGTCAACTCGTAGCCGGAGGGATATTGTTGGAGCTTGAGCATGTTCCCTGCCCAAAGACTGGAAATGGTCTCAGCAGTGGGATAACCCTCTTCCGCGTAGCGGATGGCGGGTCGGAGGACTTCCATCAGGCCCATATTCCCGTAGCTGGACAGGAGGGCGTGCCAACCGTCCACCGTGCCCGGCACGGTGATGGAATAGGGGCTTTCGGAGCCGATGGAGCCAATCCCCTTCTGACTTAACTGATCAAGGGAAGCGGCGGCGGGCGCTCTTCCACTGGCGTTCAGGGCCCGCACTTGCTTGTCCCTGTCCATCCAGACCAGGGCGAAAAGGTCGCCTCCCACGCCTGTGGAAAAGGGTTCGACCACTGCCAGAGCCGCCGCCGCAGCGACGGCGCCGTCAACGGCGTTTCCGCCGTCCATGAGAGTGCGCAGCCCAGCCATGGCGGCCAGGGGCTCGCTTGTGGCCACCATGCCGTGAAGGGCGTGGGCTGTTGTGCGGCGTGACGAGAAATACATCGAGCGTCCCCCTTGCCTGGGAAGTTCAGTCTGTCAAAGTCCTCAGGATAGGTATCTCATCCCGTTTATCCCCCAGCTCCTCGGGATAAATCCCCACGGGACGGGGATGGGACGGAGTGCACCGAATCACTTCCTCTGGAGTCACAACGTAGTCCAACGACAAGTCGTGGCGTGTCATGGGAATCGGTGCGTCCACCACCTGGATGGGATGGACAGTGGTCGTCACCGGAGTCTCGTGCGAAATCAGTCCCAGAGACAGGGCCAGGGCATATTCCAGGTCTGAGTAGCCGCCTCCCTTCCCCAAACGAGACCCGTCGGGCCGGGCGGCGACAGCCCCACATACTATGAGGTCTATCTTGGCCATGTCCCTGGGATGCACCGGACGCCCCAGCTTGAATGCTCCTTTGATGGAGCTTGCGAAGGAGATGTCCTCTATCCGGGCAGGGTCCAACTCCAGGAAACACTCTTCGCTGGTCAGGCGCGGGACGGGCATGTAGAGCACCTTGCCCTCTTCCAGGGCTCGCTTGCGGACGGGTCTCTGGGGCATGTCGGGGTTGCACTTGAGCGTCCGGGCTTTCTGCCATACGTCCAGCCCGGCCAGCGTCTCGGCAGCCGCGGCGGCGCCTACGAAGTTGGGAATGCGGCCCCGGGCCCCGGGAAACGCCGATGCGCCCTCCGCTTTGAGCCGGTCCCACACGCGGATTCTTATTTCCTGCTTGGCGTCCACGGGCCGCATTCTACTTCACCCAAGGCCCGCCAGCCACCCATAAGGATATAAGACGTCGTTCAACACAACGAGCGCCCGGTTGAACACGGGCGCCCGAATGAACGTTGCACAAGAAAAGTCAGGCCCGCTGCTTATACCAGAGGCCGTCCACCTTGTCTCGGAAGAGAGTCACCTGAGGGCCTTCGTCCAGGAGCGCCTGGAAGTACCTGCGGGATATGGGCCTGGGCCGCCACCACTCGTCCTCCACCTCCCACACGTCCTCGATGGAGGCCACTTTACGCCTCCTGGGACCCAGGCCCACCGCTATAGGAACGCCCTCATCATCCTCTTCCACCTCCACCCTGTCCGGCAGATTCAGGGCTCGAATCTGACCAGGGCGCTTCTTCGTTCTGGAATTCTTGACCACGGCTCCAACTCCATTACCTTGTAGATGGGAGGCTGGCGCCTCAGCCGAATCTCCAGGTGACGCATCATCTCACGGAGCTGCTCTTGCTTTCTGATTCCTGCAAATAGGCTCGCCTGCACGCCCGACTCCCCGGTCACTCCGGAAAGGGTCAGCCTCATGTCCTCCAGAGGCCCCGGTATGTCGGACGCTTCCAGGCCCGACTTGAGGACCGCCAGGGCCCTGCCCCGGTTGTTGACAGGGCTCTTGAATGTAAAGTTTCTCGTCCAGGTGGGTTTGTGGAGCACCTTGGACTCCATAGTGACGCCTCGCACATACCTGCCCCGCACCGCCGGATGGGCTAAGGTCCTTCCCAGCAGCATGTCCACCACGGGAACTATAGTGCGCAGAGTGACCGTTGGCGACGGGAAGGCCGCATATTCGCTGACCTCCTCTTCTTGTCCTACAGGTGTCAGCCAACTGGAGTCGATTCCGTTGGAGAGCTCCCACGCCGTCTTGCCCTCAAGACCGAACTGGGCCTGGAGAGACCCCACGGACAGGGCCGCCACCTGACCCATGGTCAGGAGACCGAAGCGGCGGAGCCTTGACTTGTTTTCCCAGCTCATCGGCAGAAAGTCCACCGGCAGGTCCTTCAGGAACTCCGCTGCGTCTTCAGGCGCTTTTGTAGCCCCGCCCGGCTGGCTCATGACAGCCGCCACGTAGGCGGTGAACTTGGACTCAGCCAATCCAATCCGGGGGTGCAGCTCATCAGGGGCCGCTCTCAGCAAGGCCGAGATGGTCCCGGCCTCATCGCCGTAAACGGTCTCCAAGCCCTGGATGTCCACGTAGGCGCAGTCGGGGTCCGATCTTTCCACCAGGGGGCTTCTTTGAAGCAATCCCGTCACCACGCCGTCAAAGACATCCCGGTAATGCGCCTCGTCGGCCTCTATGAGAGCGGCGCCCTCGCAGCGGGACAGCGCCTCGGACAAAGGCATCCCGGCAATGACTCCCACCGCTTCCGGGGACCTGTCCAGGACCACGGGGCCTCTCTCGGAGCGGGCAGTCACAATGACCGGCTTGTGACGCAGGTCGGGACGCCGCCTCAACTCCTCCTTGACGGGGAGGTGGGTTATGATCATACAGGCTATGTTCGCTCTGCCGCCGGGAGGCCCAGTGCGGGACGTTCCGATGTGGGGCGCTGTTGACTCTAAGCCCATTCGTCTCATCCATATTGCTCCGGATATGACATAATCCCATCGTATCGCACAAATGTTCTATAGTCAACGAACAGATGTCAGCGCTGTCGACCCGGAAGCGAGACTAGGTTGACGTGAACCTTTCGTTATGTATACTCTTGGGGCATGTCGCTTCGGCAAGCAGTCTCTGGGACCCTCCCACAGACCCTGAGGCCCATGTTGGCCCGTCTTGCCCATAGCCCTTTCGACTCTTCCGATCATCTCTTCGAACTCAAGTGGGACGGCATCCGCGCGTTGGCTCTTGTCCACAACGGCGCCCTGAAGCTGCTGGACCGCAACTCCCGCGACATTACTCGACAGTTCCCCGAGCTTTCCAAGCTCCCCCGACAAATCAAAGGGGACGGCGTAATCCTGGACGGTGAGTTGGTGTGCCTCGATGACCGCGGACACCCCAACTATCTGAGCATTGAACGTCGCTTGGGACTGCCAACCGGCAGAGGGAGCCGCAGCAACCCCGTCCACTTCATCGCCTTTGACCTCCTTTACTCCGGCTTTCAACCTGTCATGGGGCTGCCTCTGATTAGGCGCAAAGACCTTTTGAACGACCTGTTGGCGCCCAACGAGATCGCCCAACAGTCCGACTACATCGAGAACGACGGCAAGTCCTTCTTCCACGCCACCTGCGAACTAGGCCTCGAGGGCATTCTGGCCAAGGAGAAGTCCAGCTTGTACCTTCCGGGAAGGCGCAGCCGAGACTGGCTCAAGGTGAAACGCGTAAGAGAGTCCGAGTTCGTAATCGGAGGGTACACGTTCGGCGGAGGGGCCTCTGTAGGCGGTGTACGCAAGGACCAGCCTTTCGTGTCACTCCTACTGGGCCTCTATGATGAGGACGGGAGCTTTCGTTACGTCGGCCAGGTGTCCGAGGGAGTTCCTAAGCAGGCAGCCAAAGAGCTTTCGTCAACGCTCCAGGCCTCCCACATAGAGGACTGTCCCTTCCGCTCCATGCCAGCAATCCCCAAGTTCATCTTCTGGTGCCGCCCCGAGCAGGTCTGCCAGGTCGAGTACGGCGAGTTCACCGAAGACGGAATCCTGGGCTACCCCATATTCAAGGCCCTGCGGGAAGACAAACAGGCCGGAGAATGCACCGTCGCAGACGCCCCTGGATGGCCTAGGTCCCTCTCCGCCATCCCCTGAACCCGCTCCGCAACGAAAGGCGGCGGCAGGTTCCGCGCGTCTAACTGCCTTGCCCCTATGCTATACTTGAACCCCTGGCAGGGCTGCGCCCTCGCCTGAAATTCCTGAAGAAACGCCGAATCAAGACATGTCTGAAATGCACAGCCACAACCACACGGAAGAGGAATTGGGAAACCTGAGATACCGCATGCGCCACTCGGCCGCTCACGTCATGGCCGACGCCGTCGTGGAACTGTTTCCTGAAGCTAAGGTCGGCATCGGCCCTCCCACCGATGACGGGTTCTACTACGACTTTCAGGTGGACCGTCCCTTCACTCCAGAGGACCTGGAGCGCATTGAGGCCGTTATGCGGGACCGCATTGACTCAGACTTCCCCTTCTTGCGACAAGTCCTCAGCCGCGAAGAAGCTAAAGACGTCTCCTCGGACCAACCCTTCAAGCTGGAGCTCATAGACGAAATCCCGGCCGATGAGGAGCTGTCCGTGTACCGTCACGGGAGCTTCACCGACCTGTGCCAGGGGCCGCACATAGAGTCCACCGGGCAAATATCCGCCTTCAAGCTCCTCTCGGTGGCCGGAGCATATTGGAGGGGCGACGAACACCGCCCCATGCTCCAGCGCATCTACGGCGCCGCGTTCGAGAGCCAGGAAGCCCTCGACGATCATCTTCACCGCCTGGAAGAGGCCGCCAAACGGGACCACAGGCGGCTGGGAAGGGAGCTGGACCTCTTCTCCACTCACGAGGAGCTGGGGCCGGGGCTGATTGTATGGCATCCCAAAGGCGGCAGGGTCCGCGCCATCGTGGAGGACTACTGGAGGGAACTTCATTACAGGCACGGTTACGAGGTTGTGTACACTCCCCACGTGGGCCGGTCTCGGCTGTGGCAGACCAGCGGACACCTGGACTTCTACTCGGACAATATGTACTCACCAATGGACGTGGACGGTCAGGACTACTTCATGAAGCCCATGAACTGCCCCTTCCACATAATGGTCTACCGCTCGGACCTGCGGAGCTACCGTGACCTCCCCATGCGCCTGGGAGAACTGGGGACCGTGTACCGCTACGAACGCAGCGGAGTCCTCCACGGGCTGATGAGGGTGCGGGGTTTCACCCAGGACGACGCTCACATCTTCTGCACACCGGACCAGGTGGAGTCGGAAGTAATGGGAATCCTGGACCTGGCTTTTGAGTTGCTGGACACCTTTGGCTTCGAAGACCGCCGCATCTACCTGTCCACCAGGCCGGAGAAGTACGTGGGCGACCCGGAGCTGTGGGACCACGCCGAGAAGTCCCTGGCCTCGGCCTTGGACGCCAAGGGAATTGCCTATGCCGTGGATGAGGGCGGCGGCGCATTCTACGGCCCCAAGATTGACGTAATGATTCGAGACGCCATCGGCCGCGAGTGGCAATGCTCGACGTTCCAATTCGACTTCAACCTTCCAGAACGCTTTGCCCTGACCTACGAATCCTCCGACGGCGAGAGGCGGCAACCCTACATGGTGCATAGGGCGATACTGGGCTCTATGGAGCGGTTTCTGGGCGTCCTCATTGAGCATTACAGCGGCGCCTTCCCGCTATGGCTGGCTCCGGTGCAGGCCGTGGTCATACCCATCGCCGACCGGCATGTTGACTACGCCAACCAGGTGAAGGAAAGGCTTACCGAGCGGGGTTTCAGGGTCAACGTAGACTCCCGCAGCGAACGCATGAACCTCAAGATTCGCAATGCCCAGACCCAGAAAACCCCCTACATGCTGGTGGTGGGAGACCGGGAAGTGGAGAACGCCGCCGCTTCCGTGCGCTTGAGAAGCGAAGAGAACCTAGGGGCCATGTCCCTGGACGACCTTCTGGCCAGGATGGAAGAAGAGGTCCTCCGCAAGCGGGACTTGGAACGGTAACCACTGCACTACAAGCGGCTGTTTGCTCCCGCCCCATATCTACTGCCCCCTCGGCTTCTATAGAACGGGAGCGCTTATTGGTCTATAATGTTCGGCGGCCCCATCCCGGCGCCTATCCAGCGGAGAGGTGCTTTGAGCAGGAGCGTAACCATGAGCGTAGAAGTCGGCCAGCCGGCTCCCCATTTCAAGCTGTATGACCAGGACCGCCAGGCCAGGGACCTGAATGATTTCAAAGGTCAAAACGTGGTGCTTGCATTCTTCCCTGGCGCCTTCACTGGTGTTTGCACTACGGAGATGTGCACCTTCAGAGACCGCCTGGAGCAGTTCAACTCACTCAATGCCCAGGTGCTGGGCGTCAGCGTAGACCCTCCCTTTTCGCAAAAGGTGTTCGCCGACCAGAACAACCTCAACTTCCCCCTGCTCAGCGACTTCAACAGGGAAGCGGCAAACGCCTACGATGTACCCCTTCCGAACCTGGCCGGGCTGGAAGGGTATGTGGCATGTAAGAGGGCCGTTTTTGTCATCGACGGCAACGGAGTGGTCCAGTACACATGGGTAGGCGACTCTCCCGCCAACGAGCCCGACTACGATGAGGTTAGGCAAGCGGTCAGCAATCTCTAAGTCAAGTCCAATGATACGGAGGCCAGCATGGCGGTCGAGGTAGGCCAGGCAGCGCCGGACTTCAGCCTTCCGGCCCACACAGGGGACACCATCAAGTTGAGCGACTACAAGGGCAACAAGCTGGTGGTCCTCTCCTTCCACGTTTTCGACTTCACAGGCGGTTGAACCAACCAGGTCTCCTCGTTCAGGATGGCGAATCCCCTGTTCGAGGAGAAAGATGCCCAGGTGCTGGGCATTAGCTGCGACAGTCTTCCGGCCCACCGGGCCTTCTCTTCCAGCCTGGGGAACATCACCTATCCCCTGCTGTCAGACTTCCACCCTCACGGTGAGATGTGCAAGTCCTACGGGCTTTGGAACGGTGAGAGGGGCGCCCCGCAGCGCGCTGTCATCATCGTTGACAAAGAAGGGATCGTCCGGTTCTTCCAGGAATACGAGGCGGGGACCCTACCGGACCCCAGGGACATCCTGGCGGAAGTGGAAAAGCTGGCGGGATAGGGCCGCGAACTAAGAAACGGTGACGGCGGCAGTCTGGTCAGTCGGACTGCCGCTCCATGTATTCCACCCAACTGCGATGATAGGCCAGGGCTTCCCTGGTGTCATGCAGGCGTTCGGCGATTAGGACGGCGATGTTGGACATCACCTGGTAGCCCATGGAATGGTGGGAGTCCAGCGCCGCCCTGAGTTGCCCGGCGTCAATGGCGATGACTGTCGACGGTTCCACGGCGATGGCAGTCAAAGTGCTCAGGTAAGGCGGGACCAGCGCCGACCAACCGAATGCTTCCCCGACTTCCACGCTGTGGACCGTAGTGGGACCGGTGCTGCTCCCGTCGGGCCTCTCCAGGTCCATCTGCAGCCCTACTCGGCCCGATTCCAGTACACAGAGGCGCTCCACAGGCTTGCCTTCTGTGAGTACGAATGAGTCGGGTTCCAGTTCCTTCCGAACGCACAGTTCCAACAGGTCCTTCATATCGGGGGCCGACACGCCGCTGAAGAGTTTGGTATTGCGAAGCGATTCTTCAATGGTGGGCATTATCGATTCACCTGCGAGGACGTATATGCTCCTATTATCAAACCTGGGCCTGCCCAAGTCAAAATCTCCTCGCTGCCTCCCCGAACCTCTCCCACCCTGTCATTCGAACCCTCCCCACAGTGCCATTCAGAACCGGCGCCCACACTGTCATTCCGAACGCCGCGAAGCGGTGTGAGGAATCTTGTGTGATGAAGACGTGTTAGTGTGTGGGAGTCAGGGTGCGGCAGGCCGCAGGAATCATGGTCCTCTAAAGACCGAACTTTAGCGTCAGCCGCCGCACCATGCTCATTAAAGCCCGAACAGTTGTCAGGGTCAACGAGCCCGGACCTGCAAGAAGGGGATGTGATGAGCACAGACGCGGCGAGAGGGGTGGACGCAACATGAGCGCAGACGCGGTGATGGGAGTGGACGTAAGCGGCAAGCGCCTGGATGTTCACATATTGCCCCAAGAGCGGACCGGGAGGTTCGCCAACGACCCTGTCGGGATCGGTGAGTTGATCGACTTGGCCAAGGAGTTGGATGTGGGCCTCATCGTGATGGAGGCCACAGGCGGCCTTGAGAGGGCCCTCACGGTGGACTGCGGCCTCCGCCGGATGCCGGTGGCGGTGATGAATCCCAGACAGATAAGGGACTTCGCCCGCTCCACAGGCAGACTTGCCAAGACCGACGCCCTGGACGCCCAGGTCATAGCCCGGTTCGCCGCCGCCGTGAGGCCTGAGGTCCGTCCTCTCCCGGACGCCGAGGCGGCCCGGCTCAAGGCTCTTGTGGCGCGCAGACAGCAGATCGTAGAGATGAGAACCGCTGAGTCCAATCGCCTCAAGCGTGCGTCCAAGGCTGTTCATCGCGGCATTGAGAGGCACATCCAGTATCTCACCCAGGAGCTGGAGGACCTGGACCGGGAGATGGAAGACTTCATCAAGGAGAACGCGGCTTGGACGGGGAAAGCGAAGGCGCTCAAAGACGTTCCGGGCATAGGGAGCGTGTCGTGCATGACCCTTCTGGCGTCCCTTCCTGAATTGGGCAGCCTCAATCGAAGGGAGATAGCCGCCCTGGTGGGAGTGGCCCCGTTGAACCGGGACAGTGGGACCCATAGGGGGAAACGGAGCGTCTGGGGAGGCCGCGCCAACGTCAGAAGGACGCTGTACATGGCGGGCATGAGCGCCAGAGTCCACAATCCCCTGATAAAGACTTTCTATGAACGGTTGGTGGGGAACGGGAAGCCCTCCAAGGTGGCTATGGTGGCCTGCATGCGTAAGCTGTTGACCATCATCAACGCCATGTTGAGGGACGGAACAACCTGGAATCAGCTCAACCACACCAGCAACCCTTCCCTCGTCCAACACAGTTGCTAATGGGGTTGTTCGGTGTCACGTTGATGGTCTAGGGATAAGCCCTCGCATGGCTGGCGCCGGGAGGTTCCGTGGCGGGATTGGTGTGCGTGGTCTTTAGATTCCTCGCTGCGCTCGGAATGACAGGTACGGGACTGGTCCCTCGCCATCATGGCAGGGGATAGAGGGACGCCTTCGGAATCGCCAACGGCATTGTTAGAGCCGTGTTCGCCTCGAAGTCCAGCCGATTGAGACTGAATAGGCGCTAAGCTACAATTGGGAGGTTATGAGCGCCAGAGGAAAGTTCAGGAAGGGAGACCAGGCCCTGCTCATCGACCGCAAAGACAGGCGCTACCTGCTGACGCTTGACCCCAGCGGCGCTTTCCATAGCCATGTGGGCATCCTTGAGCACAGGGACATCATCGGCAAAGAGCAGGGGATATGGCTTCGAACCAGCATGGGCCATACGCTGCTGGCCGTGAAACCCACCCTATCCGACCAGACGATGCACATGCCCAGGGGCAGCCAGGTCATATACCCCAAGGACCAGGGGATCATTCTGATGATGGCTGACATCTTCCCAGGTTCTGTTGTCGTGGAGGCGGGCATAGGCTCCGGGGCTTTGACCTCCGCCATGCTCAGGGCAGTCGGCCCCAAAGGCCGGGTGGTCACCTACGAAGTCCGGGAAGACATGGTAAAGGGGGCCCTAAAGAATGTTCGGTTGATGGCGCCGAACCCGTCACGGCACACGTTGAAAATGGGCGACATTTACGAGGGAATCGAGGAGACGGGAGTGGACAGGGTGGTCCTGGACGTTCCCGAGCCGTGGCGTGCGGTGGCCAACACCGCGTCCGCTCTGGCGGCCGGAGGAATCCTGCTGTGTTTCCTGCCCACCGTTCTCCAGGTGCATCGCCTCTGTGAGGAGCTAGCCAACGACGCTCGGTTCCAGTTGGTGGAGACTGTGGAGACCCTGATGAGGCCGTGGAACGTGTCAGGCCGCAGTGTCAGGCCGGCCCATCGAATGGTGGCCCACTCCGGCTTCATCACCACCGCCCGCCTGTGTTCTCTAAAGCAGACCCGCCCAGCCGCCGTCGACGCCGAAACGGCCGGCACTGGAGAGGAGGAGTAGACATGACCGACATCAGTCGAGAGCAGACCCTTGGACTGCTGGACGAGTTCGTGAAGACGGATACTCTAATGAAGCACTTGCTGGGCGTGGAGGCTGCTATGAAAGCCTACGCCAGGAAGTACGGAGAGGACGAAGGCCAGTGGGGCCTGGCGGGGCTGCTCCACGATTTCGATTGGGAGTCAGTCCCCACGCCGGAAGACCACCCATCCTACGGCGCCCGCATCCTGGAGGAGAGAGGATACCCGGACGACATAATCCGGGCCGTCCTCTCCCACGGCGACCATACAGGCGTCAAGCGTGAGTCTCTTATGGAACACGCCGTCTTCGCAGTCGACGAATTGTCCGGCTTTATCCGGGCTGTGGCTCTGGTCAGGCCCAGCAAGAGCCTGGACGACGTCACGCCAAAGTCGGTGCGCAAGAAGATGAAGGACAAGGCTTTCGCCCGGGACGTGAACCGGGACGACATCCTGATGGGAGCCGAAGAGCTTGGCGTTGACCTGGACGAACACATATCGTTTGTAACAGACGCCCTGAAACCCGTGGCACCTGAGCTGGGGTTGAACGCGAGCGACTAGTTTCCTGTTGGAAAAGCCAGGGGAACGCCATTATGGGGACCGGATTCCCCGGCCTCGCCCCAAATGCTTTCTGAGGGATGCATGTCCTGCTGCGAAAAGCGTTGCTGGCTAGAGGCTCGCCAGCACGGGAGCAGTCCAGGTCGGCCAGTCACTCCTCCAGTCTGCACAAGTCTTGTTTAGCTAGAAGTCGCTTATGACTGGTGGTGAAGGTCTTGTTTTCGAGTGTCGAGTAAACCCTACCTCTTGGGTTGTCGATCAGTGACTTATCCTTGAAATCCTGTTGCAGGTCTGAATCATTCGAATACAACAACCGGGCTCCACTTACTTGGGCCAAGGCGAGAACATGCGGATCATCCGACTTGCAATCGCTTTCGCTTTCTATTTGTCGTGTTCTAGTGTCGACCAGCCCTTGATCTATCCTTCGTATCTTTCCGGAGTTTTGAGCCTCCTTCGCCCAATCTCTAAAACCTGGTGAATTCGCTTCCAGTTCCTCTAGTAGCTTGCCACCAGCGACAAGGCGTCCGCTTCGCTTGTTGATCCAATCAAAGAATTTCTCCCCCGCTGGTTGTGGACGGGGACCGAACACCTCACTGGCGACATTGGCGTCGACAATCGCACACATATCTCAGAACTTGATCCTATCTATCGCTTCCAAAGGGATCTTGTGACTTCTTCCATGAAGAACCGCCTGTAGCTGTCTGGTGCTCCCAGTACATTCCCTTCGTCGTCGATGCGGAGCGAATGTATCTTAACTGCTAGCCCATCTCGTTCGAAGAAAAGGATAGAAACATCGTCAGGCTTGAGGGCCGATATCCCATCGCGAACGTCTATTCGCACACGATCAAGCAAGTAGTCGCTGTGGGTCTCAATGACCAACTGACGTTCTCTGCTGGCAACTTGGCAAAAAAGGCTCCCAAGAGCCGCTTGGGCTGTGGGGTGTAGGTGGACTTCAGGCTGCTGCAACAGGAACAACGGAGCCGCCTCGGGGCGTAGCAACTCTGTTATTACGGGCAAGGCTTGGCTGACACCGTATCCGACGTCGATAAGATTGCGCCATGGTCCTTTACGCTTGCCTCCAAACTTCCTGATTTGCACCTGAAACGGCTCACTATCTCTCTTACCTAACCTTTTGATAGAAATCTCGTCGAACAAACCCGACGACTTTCCGAATGCTGTGAAGTTCTCCCTAAAGTTCGTCCACGCCCGGTTGTCCCTTGAAAACACATCGGCGAGATACATAGGAACGTAATCGCCCTCAGGATCTGGAGTAGGTCGTGACGGGTCATACGTACGGCGTGGCTTCGAACGGACCGGAGCACTTGCGAATGGTCTACGTCGCCGAAATGGAATATGTGAACGGGACAAATTACCAAGTGGTTCAGCATCTTCCGGGCTGAAGGCAGGTGCACCGTCTAACGGTGTGAAGTTCATCACGCTTTCGGGATCAGAGCTGATGCTTCTGACGAAACGGTAATAGTACATGGGGAACACCAAGTCATCTCCACTTAGAGGCGAACTTCGCTCACGAGACCGGAATTGACTTTGCCATGTTCCTCTACTGGTGCCCACCTGGACAACAGAATATTCAGTGGTCGAAAAGGATTCTTCTATCCAAGTCTTTCCTTTGGAAAGACACCGTCTCACTGGAAAAGGTGTAGTACCCCTTTTCCCAAATGTGAACTCGAAGCTGTCAGCGAACCTCGTTCCACGACCTGACTTCATGTTGAATCCCGCCTGGAATGTAGGCGCTTGCCCTCCTCTGGTTCCTCTATGATGGGCGATTTCATCAAAACTCCCCAGGTCGTATGGATCCTCCTTGAAGTCAGGCACACGTAGGCTGGCAACGTCCCAAAGAGCCCGCACCATAGCCAGGAAGGAAGTCTTGCCAGTGCTATTCTCGCCAACCAGCAGGGTTAGGGGAGCCATGCGGGCAGTCTGCTGCTCGCTGAAGCAACGGAAGTTCTTGAGTGTAATCTGATCCACGGCGGTGTCTCCCCTCTCACCGCATCGCCACCGACTATGACGTCGGCCATGATTGCGCCTTTGAATTGATTGTCTATGATTGTAACATGATTGCAATGTACGCCTTCCCTGCGCCGTTGGAGGAATTATGCTACGTTGACAGCAACTATTTGGCCCATATATAATCCGCGTCAAATCGAATCGACCTAGGCCGTAGGGGAGCTTGGAATTGCCAGGCTGAGAGGGCGGCCGAGAATGCCGCCGACCCTTGCGAACCTGATCTGGGTAATGCCAGCGTAGGGAATTGGCGCACCGCTTTTCCAGGTATTGTCAGGCCGCCGTTCCTTAAAGAAGGCGGCCTGATTCTTTTGAGCACGACCACCGATACAACCAAACTCCGTCTCAGGGGGATACACCATTCGTTCTTGACGAACGGAGCCCCCACACCAGTGCTGGACGGAATCGACCTCCACGTCTCTGAAGGCGAGCTCGTCAGCGTCATCGGGCCTTCAGGATGCGGCAAGAGCACTCTTCTTAACGTCATCACCGGACTACAGGACCCGGATGCGGGCGCCGTATTCGTGGACGGGGTTCCTACGGACCGCCGACTTGGTATAGCCGGATACATGCACCAGGAAGACCTCCTCATGCCCTGGCGAACGGTCCTGGACAACACCATTCTCGGCCTGGAAGTCCAGGGCGTTCCCCGGAAAGAGGCCAGGGTCAGGGCCCTGAGCCATTTCGAAACCTTCGGTCTATCAGGATACGAGAAGCAGTGGCCTCACGCCTTGTCGGGAGGGATGCGGCAGAGGGCCTCCCTTCTTAGGACTGTGCTGATGGAACGGGACATCATCCTGTTGGACGAACCCTTCGGAGCGCTGGACGCTCTCACCAGGTCCCAGATGCAGCAATGGCTGATGGAGCTGTGGGACTCCCTAAACAAGACCATCCTGCTGGTCACTCACGACATAGAGGAGGCCTTGCTCCTCTCCGACCGCATATACGTTCTCACCTCGCGGCCAGCGCAGGTGAAAACCGTGGTTGACGTGGACCTGCCCAGGCCCCGACGGTACAACATGATAACCGGCGAGCGGTTCATGGCCCTGAGGCAAAGCATCATCTCAGACCTGCACACGGAGCATACGGCTTCAACTGCGTCCCACGGAGATGCGCAATGGCCCTGACAGAGGACGGACGGATGTCCTCCGTCGGCGAACGCCAGGAGGAGCCGCGTCAAAGGAAGCCGACGGTTAAGCCGGGCCTCATCAGATGGGCAGCCGCAGCGCTGGTCATCGCGGCCGCATTGGGCGCGTGGGAGGCGGCGATTTCGTTGAAGGACATCCCCGGATGGAAGGCCCCGGCCCCGTCAGGGATTGGCCGGGAGCTGTGGGAGAGCCGAGGACTGCTGGCAGGCCACACCTGGGTAACCTTCAAGGAGGTCCTGGCCGGTTTCGGCATAGCTTTCGGCGCCGGAGTCATCACGGCGTCGTTGATAGCCTGGTCCAGGACCCTCCGGCTAGTCCTGTATCCTCCGGTGGTCGCGTCGGCCACCATCCCGTGGATAGTGGTAGCTCCGCTGCTTCTTATCTGGGTGGGCTATGGGATGCAGCACAAGGTGATAGTGGTGGCGCTTATCTCCTTCTTCCCCATAGTGGTGAACACCGTTGACGGGCTGGGCTCGGCCAACCCCGGCATGGTGAACTTGCTGCGGTCCATGGGCGCCAGCCGCTGGCAGATATTCAGGAAAGTGCAGGCGCCGGGCAGTTTGCCCTCGGTCTTCACTGGCGTCCGCATAGGAGTGACGGTGGCGGTTATCGGGGCTGTAGTGGGAGAGTGGGTGGGGTCCAGCGAGGGCCTGGGCTATCTGGCCCTCCGGTCCAAGTCACAGTTCCTCAGCGACAGGGTCTACGCGTCCATATTCCTGCTGAGCACCATGGGAATAGGCCTTTTCCTGCTGGCCAGGGTCGTAGAACGGCTGGCGCTGCCGTGGCGTTATGACCGAAACAGGTGAGACTCTCCGAGACCCCAACCTAAACATAAGGAGACGAAAAGTGCGCTTCATTAAATTCCTATCCCTGTTTTCGTTGCTCGCGGTCCTTTCGGCCCTGACAGTCCTCATTTCAGCCTGTGGGGAAGATGAACCGGACAAGGTAAGGCTAGCTTTGGACTGGTACCCCAACGCTAATCACGCCGGACTGTACATAGCCCAGGAAAAGGGCTACTTCGCCGACGAGGGTCTCGAGGTGGACATGTACACCCCGTCGGACCCATCCACCGTCAACCAAACGGTTGCCGCCGGCGCGGACGATTTCGGAATCAACTACCAACCCGACGTGCTGCTAGCCCGCGCCCAGGGTGTTCCCGTGGTGTCGGTAATTGGGCTAGTGCAGCATCCCTTGAACTCTGTGCAGGTCCTCACAGCTTCAGGAATCACCCGTCCCCGGGACTTGAAGGGCAGGAAGATCGGGTATCCCGGCATCCCGACCAACGAGCCTCTGCTGGACACCATGCTCAAACACGACGGAGTGGAAGGCGGACTCGATGAGGTGGAGTTGGTCAACGTGGGCTTCAACCTTGCGGAGGCCCTTATCGCCGGAAACGTGGACGCATGCGTAGGCTGCTACTTCAGCCATGAGTCCATCCTCATGGAGAACCAAGGTTTCCCCGTCACGGTGCTCAAGATGAACGAGTGGGGAGTTCCCGACTACTACGAACTCGTAGTGGTAGTTAGCGAAGAGACGCTAGCCGACAAGTCCGACTTAGTGCAAAGGTTCGTTCGGGCTATGGTCAAGGGCTACGACGAGGCTGCTGACGATCCTGAAGCGGCCGTCGAATTGCTTCTCGAATCCACCGGTGACGAGGTGGACGAGGCCATAGAGCGGCCCGGCATAAAGGTGATAGCTCCCCTTTGGAAGGGCGCGGACCCAGTGGGCTGGCAGACGCAGGAGAAGTGGGGCAATTTCGCCACGTGGATGCTGGAAAACGGGCTGCTTGAACAGCCCCTGGACGCCGGGAAGGCCTACACCAACGAGTTCGTCGAGAACCGGTAGCGGCAGGGGGTTCAGATGAGCCTTAGCAGCGAGCTAAAAGAGAGCGTCGGCGACCTTTGGGATAAGACGGTCAACCATCCCTTCGTCGATGAGTTGGGGGACGGCAGCTTGCCGGAAGAGGTCTTTGACGTCTACTTCAAGCAGGACCACATCTTTCTCAAGGACTGGGTCGCCCTAATGGCCGCCGGAGTTATCAAGGCCCCCGACTTTCCCCACTCCCGCCCATTGGCATCGTTTATTCACCTGGCCCTTGGGGGCGAGGAGGGCCTGTTCCAAGACTACTTCCGGGAGCGCGGCCTCTCCGAGGAGCAGGTAAGGTATCTCCGGCCGCTGCCCACAACCATGGCCTACGGCGGCTTTCTGAGGCGAATAGCTTACGAAGGTTCCTTCCACGACATATTGACCGTGCTCCTGGGCATTGAGTGGCCATATCTTGAGTGGGGCAAGCGTCTGGAATCCCAGGGGGCTAAGCCCGGCAACAAGTATTACCAGACCTGGATAGACCTACACGCTGCAAAGGAGCTGGACGATTTCGTGTCCTGGATGCGCGAAGTGTTGGATGGCTCCACAGTGGGGCATCCAGCCAGGCTCAAGTCTTTGTTCCTCAGCGCCATGCGTTACGAATACATGTTCTGGGAGATGGCGTATAGGGGCGAAATGTGGCCAGCGTAGGCTCTTCGTCCATACCCAAGGCTATGACCATCGCTGGCTCCGATTCGGGGGCCGGAGCAGGCATCCAAGCCGACCTCAAGACCTTCGCCGCCTTTGGTGTCTTCGGGACCTCGGTGGTCACAGCAGTCACAGCTCAGAACACCGTAGGGGTGACGGGAGTCCATGAGATTCCCGTTGACCTGATTGTGGCGCAGATTCACTCGGTCTTGGACGACATTGGCGCCGACGCGGTGAAGACAGGGATGCTCTCATCGACTCAAGCCATAGAGGTCGTCTCTGAAGAGATGGCGCGACGAAAGGTCGAACGCCTTGTCGTGGACCCGGTCATGGTCGCCAAGAGCGGCGACCGCCTGCTTCGGCAGGACGCCGTAAGCGCTCTACGCACCAAACTCATCCCCTTGGCTGCCGTGGTCACCCCCAACATACCTGAGGCTGAGACTGTCGCAGGCATGGAAATCAATACCGAAGAGGATGCCCGTGAAGCTGCGAGGAAGGTTGTCGGTATGGGCGCCAGGTCGGTCGTGGTCAAGGGCGGCCATCTGGACGGCCCGCCGGTTGACCTGCTCTACGACGGGCGCGACTTCACGGAGTTTCCAGGAGAGCGCATCGACACACGCAACACTCACGGCACCGGCTGCACCTTCGCCTCGGCTATAGCAGCCGGGCTGGCCAAGGAAAAGTCCCTTACCGAGGCCATAGCCGACGCCAAGGAGTACGTGACGGAGGCCATCCGCCACGCCGACTTAATGGGGCAAGTGGGACAGGGCCACGGCCCCCTGAACCACTTCTGGCGCTGGGGGTGATAGAATGGGCTGGAAGGCATAGCATGGGTACTTTCCATCACACAATTACCGTCAGCCCTAAAGACGGTTCACAACGTCTCGATTTGGATGCGCTTGTAGACACGGGCAACACGTATACGATGATTCCAGCACAGGAACTCGAAGCCTTGGGCGTCACTCCGGAGTGGACCAGCGTTTTCGAGTTGGCCGACGGCTGCCGATCAGAGTATCGACTGGCAGAATTGCAGGTCAGCATCAATGGAGAGTCCCGGACCACAATATGCATCTTCGGAGATCTGGGTACCACACCTCTTTTGGGTGCATACACGTTGGAGGGCTTCGGGCTGACCGCCGATCCGGTCAACGGAAAGCTTACACCAGCCAGGTTGTATCTAGTCTAGGCGCCGCCCGCTGACCGTTGGCGGCCTCAGTTCATACCGCCCCTCACGACTTCGTGGCGCTACGGTCAACGTCCCTGGTAGACTTCCGGGTTGAAGCAGTGGACCAGGGGATGGTCGTTTAGCCCGGCCAGCAGGTTACGGACAGCCAGCATTCCCATAGCCTGTCTGGCGCCGGTTGAAGAACTGCCTATGTGGGGAGTGATGACTACGTTGTCCAGGCTCAGCAGCGGGTCGTCGGACGGGATGGGCTCCGGGTCGGTGACGTCCAAGCCAGCGCCCGCAATTTGGCCCTGCCTCAGCGCTTCATACAACGCTTTGGAGTCAACCACAGGACCCCGGGAGGTGTTGACCAGGATTGCAGTGGACTTCATGGCCGCAAGCTCTTTCTCTCCAATCAGTCCCCTGGTCTCCGGTGTCAGCGCCACGTGCAGGGAGATGAAGTCCGACTTCCGGAGCAGGGAGGCCATGTCGGCATACTCCAGCCCGTGTTGACTCTCTGCTTCTGTTTTACGGGAACGGGCGCTGTACAACACCCTCATATCAAACCCACGGGCCCTCTTTGCCGTCTCCAGACCTATTTGACCTAGCCCGACGATTCCCATCGTCGCCCCGCCTACGTCAGCGCCAAGCCACCACATGGGGTGGAAAGCCAGCTTCCAATTGCCCTGCCTGACCCACCGGTCCGTCTCCGCCACACGCCTGGCCGCGGCAAGCAGAAGCGCGAAAGCGAGGTCCGCGGTGGCTCTCGCCAATACTCCCGGGGTGTAGCCCAACGGTATTCCCCGCGCTGTCAGAGCGGGCACGTCAATGTTGTCCACGCCGACGGCCATCTGGCTGACGACTTTGAGCTGACGACACTCGTCCAACAAACCCCGGTCGACCCGGTCCATAATGGTGGTCACCAGACCTTGGGCGTTAGCCGCCCGACGCTTGAGTTCATCGGGTGGAGGCGGGTTCTCCTGGGGCCACACCTCCATGTCCGTCTCGGCTCCAATGGCGTCCAGAGCCTTCTGTCCTATGTGCCTGGTGACGAATACTTTGGGGCGTGGCATAGTCACTTGAACAACTCTCGAAGCCAATTCACAAATCTCCGGCGTTCTGGCGACTCAACATTCAGATCCCCTGCCCCAATCGCTGATCCCATCAGTCTGGGTTCACTTCTCGCAGCTAGCCATGAATGTACCTTAGCCCTCAAAGTCTTCCCCTGCTTGAACTTACGGTCTACTTCTGGAATGCCGTCGATATATGCCTGGGACAAGGGCCAGACAGGGTCTTGAGGAGGAATCAGACTAGCAATGAAATCTTCAAGCTCACCCGACGATAAATTGTTGGGCATTAGCCAAATCCCGACGCGGGGTCTACCATCAAAGTCGATGATCGTGCCATTCGGCTCTGGGGCGGCGGGCGTTGCTATACCTACACTTAGAAGCCGATCAGACACCGCTTGCCATCTGGCATGTATATTGTCGTTAGCATCCACCAAGATACCGACAACTTTCCGTCCTTCAGCAAGTATCTCGCCTGGAATGCCAGCCAAGAGTCGATACACATCGACCTTGTTAAGAATGTAAAACACGGGCATGTTGGAGTTGGACTCGCAGAGATGTCGTACGACATGCTGGTCATCCGGGCCTTCGACTAGAAGGACATACTCGTCGGACGATGCGGGGCGGTCAGCCATCCAATTACCTTACTTCTATTCCTTGCTCGGTCGCGATCTCCAGCTCGGTCTCCGGATACTCCACCGCACGCAGGTCGCCATATTGCCGCGATAACCGAAATAGTACGCCATCGACATCTTCCGATTCCGCCGACGCTTGAGCAAACCCCCGTATACAGTCTCCGCTATGTGTAGTAGCGAGAACCTGGATGTTATTCACATGTGCGGCTTGCAACACCATGTGCCAATAATCTCGCTGCAACGAATAATGTATTCCGTTTTCAGCTTCATCTATAAGCAGAAAGCCATCACGACTGTTGGAAAGGGCGAGAGCCACACTGAATAGACGCAGAGCTCCATCACCTAGGCTTTTTAGTGGAACCGGGCGGGAATAGTTTCTTAGTTTGACCACAGCTCGGCGTCCACCTCGCCTGACACGTGGTACGTCATCGCCTACTACCGCAACCCGTTCCACTTCAGCACCGAATATCAGTCCCAAGGCTTGCACTGCCCGACTTTCATCGTCTGTCAACGCCACGCTATCCCAAAATCGAGTCAACTCAACGTTACTCAACAGCCCTGGACCCATCGAGCGACATTTTATCGGTTGAGGGAGGTCGTCTTCGTCAGGGAAACTACTAGCATCTCTGTGAACCATATAGCTCCTGGTCCTTCTGCGAATAGGTCTGGCCCCTAGCGAGTCATGGGAAGTCTCCCAGGAGATTACCCAGACCGCGTTTTGAAACCCAATCTTAAATGCTTGAATGCGATCGTCTGGGAAAAAGCTTTCGATAAAAGATGTCTGGTCGCCAGTCTCAGAAGTTGACTCAATACTAAGTTGTTCGACGGGGTTAGCTGGACCGATCGAAATTCGTGCATTACGGAAAGGGTTTCTTCCGTAGAATAGAGCTGTCCAATCAGGTTCGGAAAATCCGTCCCCGTCCTCATCAGTAGTAAGTAGCATTTCTTCGCGGCTTTGGAGTATTTCAGCCAGAACGGGATATCGACCCCGCGCCGCGTAGAGGCGTACAGCATCCAGCACAGTCGTCTTGCCCACGCTGTTCCTTCCCGCTAGCAATGTCACTCTGCCCAAGCGAGGGATAGAAAGCTCTTCGATTCCCCTGAAACCCTTTATCGACAGGTCGGGAAGGTGAAGCTGATTGGCGTCGGTCATAGTCTGCTCCCCACTGAACAGGCTCGTTCGCTGCTTATGAGGCTGATGTCGGGCGAAACGGACAGCCTCCGACCAAATCTGTACAATCGTATTATAACTCAGGAAACACCATGTGCAGAACGCTCCGAACCGGAAAACTCTCTTGACATCTTTCTCCCGTTGGCTTGGAAGTAATACATCGGGATAGAAGGCAAAGTGAGGCTCTTCTATTGCCGTCCGACGGGCCACCGGAACGAAAATACGCTCTCGATTGTAGGAGGAAGAGCCAATGCAGTAACATGACGTACATGAGTGCCACGGGCACGAACACCACGGGGACGAGCCCGGCCACGTCCACTCTGAGCACGAGTGCGACGAGCACGCTGGCCACGCTCACTAGCCCACATCCGAACCCGAATTAAGACCCCCCGGATCTCAAGGATCGCGGGGGATTTTCTTTTTGCTGGAAGACCCGGCCAGGCCGGCCTGTTCAGGTCCTAACCGGCGCTTCTAACGGGCTTCGGCAAGCCGGTGGCCGATGTGGTGGTTCTCGGTGCAGCTCTCCGACGTCCGCTCCAATTGTACGGTGACGTGGTTGATGCCATAGTTTTCATGCACCAAGTCCTGAATCCTGGCAGTCAACCGGCCCAGGTCTCCATCGTAAGCGGGGTCCAACAGGACGTGAGCTGTGAAGGCTTCATTCCCCGAGGTTATGGTCCAGACGTGCACGTCGTGGATGACAGTCACGCCTTCCATTTCCTCGATGTCGCTGCAAAGCTTGTACACGTCAATATGCTCAGGGGTCCCTTCTAGCAGCACGTTCAAGATTCTGACTGTCAACTTGCGGGTGTTGTACACGATAAGCAACGCGATGACGACGCTGAGAATCGGGTCGGCTATGTGCCACCCGAAGCCCATAATCAGCGCCGCTGAAATGATGACGCCGACGGATCCCATCAGGTCGGCTAGGACGTGCTGGAAGGCGCCTTCCACATTCAGGCTTTTCCCCGAAGACCGGTGCAGTATCCATGCGGCGGCCAGGTTAATGAGGAACCCGCCGATGCCCACCAGCAGGACCGGCAATCCAACAACTTCAACATCTTCCTTGAAAGCCCGGTGGTAGGCTTCAAAGCCAATCCAGCCGGCGATGAGCCATAGGACCGAGGTGTTGGCTAGCGCCGCCAACACCTCGGTGCGGTGATACCCGAAAGTGCGCTCGACCGAGGCCTCTTTCTGGGCAATCCACATGGCTACCAGCGCCATGCCTATCGCGGCGGCGTCGGTGAGCATATGCCCGGCGTCGGCCAATAGTGCCAGGCTGCCCGACAAGACGCCGCCCACCACTTCGGCCACTATATAGGCGGAAATAAGCGCCAGGGCAAGAATCAGGCCGCGTCGACTGGCGCCCCGCAAGTCGTGGGCATGGTCACGGTGGCCGTGACCGGAGTGGTCATCATGGCCGGTGTGGGCCTCGTGGTCATGCCCGGCGTGAGCGTCGTGGTCGTGGTCTGAATGTGGGTCGCATGTGGTCAATTCAACTCAACTCTCTTGCACCGAGTCGAAAATAGCCCAAGATAGGAAAGGTAGTCAAGTAAATCCGAGTCGAACTAATGCACTGCCTGGAGAACCCCTACGTTGACGGGTGGCATGATTCTAGTGATACAATGTAGACTCGATAATCAGACTTCACCCGCCTAGGTCAGGATGTTAAGGCTGTATGGTCACACAAAGGGTCATATCCAGAGAACAAGGCATTGAGGAGTCGGACTATAAATGGGGCTTCACCATCGACATCGAGTCGGACGTGGCCCCCAAGGGCCTCAGTGAAGACACAGTCCGGTTCATCTCTGCCAAGAAGAACGAACCCGAATGGATGCTGGAGTGGCGGCTCCGGTCGTACCGCCACTGGATGAAGCAGGACATGGGCGAGCCCACGTGGGCCAACGTCTCCTATAAGCCCATCGACTACCAGGATATCCATTACTACGCGGCGCCCGTATCCAAGGGCGACTCCCTTGCGAGCATGGACGAGGTGGACCCCGAACTGGTGGAGGCTTTCAACAAGCTAGGGATACCCCTGGAGGAGCAGAAGAAGCTGGCTGGAGTGGCCGTGGACGCCGTCCTGGACAGCGTGTCGGTGGCCACAACCTTCAAGGAAACCCTTGAGAAGCACGGAGTGATTTTCTGCTCGTTCACCGAAGCCATACAGAAGCACCCCGAACTGGTCAGGAAATACCTGGGCTCGGTGGTCCCATACAGCGACAACTTCTTCGCGACCCTGAACTCGGCCGTGTTCAGCGACGGCTCCTTTGCGTACATTCCGCCGGGAGTGCGCTGTCCGCTGGAGCTGATGACCTACTTCCGCATCAACCAGGCCGACTCTGGCCAATTCGAGCGGACGCTCATAGTGGCGGACAAGGGCAGCTACGTAAGCTACCTGGAAGGATGCACTGCTCCAAGCCGCAAGACTCACCAGTTGCACGCCGCAGTGGTAGAGCTGGTGGCCCTGGAAGGCGCTGAGATAAAATACTCCACCCTCCAGAACTGGTTCCCAGGGGACAAAGAGGGCAAGGGCGGCGTCTACAACTTCGTCACCAAACGCGGCAAGTGCGCCGAGGCCAACTCCAAGATTTCCTGGACTCAGGTGGAGACGGGTTCGGCCATTACGTGGAAATACCCCAGCGTGATCCTGCAGGGCGACAACTCAGTGGGCGAATTCTACTCGGTGGCCTTGGTGAACAACTACCAACAGGCCGACACGGGCACCAAGATGATTCACCTGGGCAAAAACACCAAGTCGACCATCGTGGCCAAGGGGATATCTGCGGGCAAGGCGCAGAGCACCTACCGGGGTCTTGTCCGAATCGCTCCGACGGCGAGAGACGCCCGCAATTTCACCCAGTGCGACTCACTTCTGATAGGCGACAAATGCGGCGCCCACACCGTGCCGTACATAGAGGTGAAAAACCCCACGGCCAGCATAGCCCACGAAGCCACCACGTCCAGAGTCAGCGAGGACCAGCTCTTCTACGTCCAACAGAGGGGCATAGACCTCGAGGCGGCTAACTACATGATCGTCAACGGCTTCTGCCGGGGCATTTTCAAGGAACTGCCCTTCGAATTCGCCGCCGAGGCTTCCCAACTCCTCCGAGTAAGCCTGGAGGGGGCTGTAGGCTAACCGACCATAACCCTCACCCGTCCAGTCAAATGACGGACGGTGAGAGCGACGGAACAAAGAGGCAATGAGCAAAAATCCCGTCCCTGTCCTTGAAATCAAAGACCTGCACGTGTCCGTCAACGGCGCCGAGATCCTAAAGGGCTTGGACCTGAGCATCAATGAAGGCGAGGTCCATGCCATAATGGGACCCAACGGCTCAGGGAAAAGCACCCTTGCCAACACCCTGGCCGGCCGACCAGGATTCAAAGTGACTCAAGGGGAAGTACGTTTCCAGTCCGCCAACCTGCTCTCCATGGAACCCGAATTGCGGGCCCGGGAGGGAGTTTTCCTGGCCTTCCAGTACCCTGTCGAGCTCCCCGGAGTGCGGTCCTGGCAATTCCTCAAGTCTGCCGTCGACGCGGTCAGAGAACACCGGGGCGAGTCTCAACTCTCCATCCGTGAGTTCGACCGAATGCTCAAGGACAAGATGGATCTGGTGGAAATTGACCCGGAGTTGACGCGTCGCTCGGTCAACGAGGGCTATTCCGGCGGGGAGAAGAAGCGGAACGAGATACTGCAAATGGCGCTGTTGGAACCAAAGCTGGCCGTGCTGGATGAGACCGACTCTGGCCTGGACATCGACGCCCTCAGAATAGTAGCCTCCGGCGTCAACCAGCTTCACGCACCGGACAAGGCGACGCTTCTGGTCACCCACTACCAACGTCTGCTCAACTACATCACCCCGGACAGGGTACACGTTCTGATGGACGGCCGCATCGCCCGCTCCGGCGGCAAGGAGCTAGCGCTGGAGTTGGAGGACAAGGGCTACGACTGGATTACCGAAGAGGCGGTTAGCGGCTAGACGGCGATTACGCCTTCTCCCCTGGCGGGAGAAGGATGGGATGAGGGGGAACCAGGATTTGTGCAAACCGTGGTCGAAAAGGATAGCGTATGTCACCCTCACCCTAACCCTCTCCCGTCAAGGGAGAGGGGATAACCCGGTGCACCGGTTTTCATCATCCTTATGTGCCCTCGCCAGACCGCAGTGATTTCGTGGTCTCTAACTCTTTTGGAGTTTGAGTATGGGCTACGTGGTATATGAAGACGACCCGACTCGGTACGCTAGAGTCCATCAGGAAAGTTGCCGTAAGTTCGTGTATAGGAAACCCCAGACCCGAGACGACAACCGCTGGCACTGCCCGTTCGACACCCTGGAAGCGGCGTTCGCTAAGGCGAAGAGCGTTAAACCGTTGAAGTTTTACGGATGCAAGTTCTGTAAGACTCACACCTACCTGACAGACTAGATGACTAATGACACAGACGCTGACGAAATACGACCAATACGAAGCGGACTTCCAGGCCCTTGGCCAAGCTACCGAACCCCAATGGCTGCGGGACCTGCGCAACGCCGCATGGGAGCGCTTCTCCGAGGTCGGCTTTCCCACGGCTCGCAGGGGCAACGAGAAGTGGAAGTACACAAACGTGGCCCCCATCGCCAACGGAACATTCAGTTATTCCGCTGATCAGGTCCTGCCAGCCATCAGCCCGGAACAGGTAAGAGCATCGGCTCCCTGGAGAGACGAGTGGACCAACTTGGTGTTCGTCAACGGTCGCTTCACTCCATCCCTGTCCAGCCCAATGTCCGACGACGGGTTGAAGGCCATGAATCTGGCGGACGCAGTGCGCGGCTCGGGGAAAGAAGCTGCTTTGGCCAGAGAGCATCTGGCGAGATACTCTTTGCCTGACGACGACGCCTTCACAGCCCTGAACACAGCTTTCGCCCAGGACGGAGCGTTTATATACGCGCCGCCAGACGCCTGCCCCGAAAATCCCGTGCACGTCGTCCACATCACAGACTCCGGACACTCCGTCGTCTCCCACCCCAGAACTCTGGTCATCGCCGGAATGAACAGCTCCCTGAGCCTTCTGGAGAGCTACGTGAGCCGCAGCGCCGGAAAACATTTCACCAACTCCGTCACAGAGGTCGTCCTACAGGACGGCGCCCGCATAGCGCACTCCCGAATGGTGACGGAGGGAACGGACCCGTTTCACGTAGGCTCAACCCACGTAGATATGGCCAGGGACAGCAGTTTCGAGTCCAGATGTTTTTCCAGGGGATCCGCCCTGAACAGACAGAATTTGACGGTGTTGCTGGACGGGCCAGGAACCTATTGCGACCTGAAGGGGCTATACTTGACCAACGACGGGGAGCACGTGGACCACTACGTCAACATAGACCACGCCAAGCCTCACACCACCAGCCGCCTTTACTACAAGGGCATACTGGACGGGCGTTCCAGGGCGGTGTTCGGAGGCACGGTTCTGGTGCGTGAGGACGCCCAGAAGTCCGATGCCCAGCAGTCCGACAAGAACCTATTGCTCTCCCCGGAGGCGGAGGTGGACTCCAAACCCGCTCTGCTGATATACGCCGACGATGTGTCGTGCGCCCACGGGGCCACAGCCGGGAACATAGACAAGGACACCGTCCATTACATGCGCAGCCGGGGACTGGACCTGGACGAGGCCAGCCGGCTGCTGATACACGGCTTTGCCAGGGAAATCATCGACACGGCGACCGTCGAACCGGTCAGGGAATTCCTGGACTTCACCTTTATGCGGGCCCTGGCAAACTCACGCCTGGAGGCAGTGTGATGACACAACCAGGGACGGCCAAGCTGGACGTGGCGCGCATCAGGGAGGACTTCCCCATCCTCAAGACTATGGTCAACGGCAAGCCCTTGGTGTACCTGGACAACGCGGCGACTTCCCAAAAGCCCCAGGCTGTCCTGGACACCCTGAACCGCTACTACACCGAGGAGAACTCCAACATACACCGGGGAGTCCATTACCTGAGCCAGGTCGCGACCAAAGACTACGAGGACGCCAGAGCCAAGGTCCGCAGATTCCTCAATGCTCCCGACGACAAGCAGATAATCTTCGTCCGTGGCGCCACTGAAGGAATCAACCTGGTGGCCGGCTCCTATGGACGGCAGAACATTGGCGCCGGGGACGAGGTGATCGTCACCGCCATGGAACACCACTCCAACATCGTTCCGTGGCAGATTCTCTGCCAGGAAAAGGGAGCTTCGCTGAAGGTCATACCCATCAACGACGACGGAGAGCTGTTGCTGGACGAATACGAGAAGCTGCTCAGTCCCCGGACCAAGCTGGTGTCAGTGGTGCACATATCCAACTCCCTGGGCACGATAAACCCGATGGAGCAGATAATAGACATGGCCCACGCTCGGGGCGTTCCCGTGCTGGTGGACGGCGCACAGTCGGCGCCTCACATGCCCATCGACGTGCAGAAGCTGGACTGCGACTTCTTCGTCTTCTCCGGCCACAAGGTCTACGGCCCCACGGGTATAGGCGCCGTATATGGAAAGATGGACTTGCTGGAGTCGATGCCTCCCTACCAGGGCGGCGGAGACATGATAAAGTCGGTGAGCTTTGAGAAGACCTCCTACAACGACCTGCCCTACAAGTTCGAGGCGGGCACCCCAAACATAGCCGGTGTCATTGGCTTGGGCGCCGCCATCGACTACCTCACCGGCCTGGGCATGGACATCACCAGGGCCCATGAAGACAGCCTGCTGGAGTACGGCACGGAACGGCTGTCCAACATCAGCAGGGTCAGGCTCATAGGGACCGCCGCAAACAAGGCCAGCATCCTCTCCTTCGTGATGGACGGAGTCCACCCCCACGACATCGGCACCATACTGGACTCGGAGGGCATAGCCATCAGGGCAGGGCACCACTGCACCCAGCCGTTGATGGAGCGGTTCGGCATTCCCGCCACCGCTCGGGCCTCGCTGGCTTTTTACAACACGGAAGAGGAGATAGACCTCCTGGTGCGGGGGATAGATAAAGTAATAGAGGTGTTCGGATAGTGTCGGACCTTCAAGACCTCTACCAGGATATGGTCATAGACCACAACAATCGTCCCCGCAACTACGGGGAGCTAGACGGGGTGGACCGCGTCGCCGACGGCTACAATCCCCTTTGCGGGGACCGTCTCACCCTGTACCTGAAGATAGACGGCTCCACGGAGAAGAACATCGTCGACGTGGGGTTCGTGGGTTCCGGTTGCGCCATATCCCGGGCCTCCGCCTCCATGATGACGGAGAGCGTCAAGGGCATGAGCGCCGAAGAGGCCTCGCGGCTCTTCAACGCCTTCCGCAACATGGTGACCAGGGAACCCGGTTCCGACTTCGATCCCGATGAAGTAGGCGACCTGGAGATTCTGGCCGGAGTGTCTGAGTACCCGGCCCGTGTGAAGTGTGCAACCTTGGCGTGGCACACTCTCAACAACGCCCTGAATGGGTCAGGCGATACAGTCTCCACGGAATAACCGCGTTTGACCCGTAGGGGCGTCCCAAAATTTCAACACCCCTGGTTTAGACATTTGCGAAACCCGCTCCTCGAAATCCCCTCTCCCGCTGGGAGAGGGTTAGGGTGAGGGATTCCCGTTGCAGAAGTTTCCGTTTGAAGAGGTGGACGACCTGTACAGGGACGTCATCCTGGACCATTTCAGGAGTCCCCGCAACAACGGCCGCCTGGAATCTCCCGACGTAACGAGCGACGAATACAACCCTATATGCGGCGACCGGGTCGTCCTGGACTTGTCCATCAACGAGGGACGCATAGCGGACGCAGCTTTCACTGGCGAAGGATGTTCCATCACCCAGGCCTCGGCCTCCATGATGACGGAGCTTCTGACCGGGCTGACCCCTGCGGAGGCCCGCCGCCTCTGGGAGACGTTCGACCGGATGATGGACGGAGACGAGGCCGCGGCCAGTGATCTCCAGACCCTCGGAGACATCCATGCCCTCAGCGCCGTGCGCCGGTTCCCGGTGCGCATCAAGTGCGCGCTCCTGGCCTGGAAAGCCCTGGAGCTGGGGTTGGAGGAGCTTGGACGGCATTAGTCGAAATGCAATCCACCGCCGGTTCCTGAGACACGAGCTAGGTGCCTATGGGCAATGGGTGGATGGAGAACTCAAGCTCGTCGAAAACTTTCCAATATGTCTGGCACTCTGATGTTTCCCCAGCACGCTTGTGTCAACGACGAACCCAAAGGTGGGAAAGCTCCATGTATAATCTTTATCCCCCGTGTACTGAGGAATTCAACCACAGGTGCGAAATCACGATCTGAGGACAGCAGAACGGCTACTTCGTAATTATCAACCCAAGCCAACCTTATCATGTCGGTTGCGATGCGTGTGTCGACACCCTTTTCCTCTGTTCCTCTCATGTTCGTGCCGCACTTCTGGCATTGTGACATCTCTTCGTGACAGGATGGACAGATTGGCCCCTTAAGTTTACGTTGCCTGGGAATCATCGTGACCTGTACACCGGGGAATTTGCCAAGTGTGTTTGAGGCCCATCTACGTAGAGGGTCATCTTTATCTCCGGACGGATCATAAGAACCGTATACGTTCATGCCCTGGTAGGAAACCTTTGCACCTGGGTCGACAACTTTCACTGATTCCTGAGCCATCACAGGACCCAACTTCTGCCAGTCCAATTTGAACCCCTGACGGAGGTTGTTCACTGACAACTGGAAGTTCCAAAAGTCGACAAAGACCATAATGCGAAGGCGATGCTCGGCACCAGTGTCAGTCGACATGCCTACAACCACCTATCACAAAAATTCAGGGACGCCTAAAGCGTCCCTGGGGTTGTAATGGATCGAGTCGCTCTTTTCCCACCTTCTCGTGGCAGCAACTCAATGGGTTTTAATGAGTCAAGTCTAGAGACCGTTAATTATACTGTCAACCCCCGTTCTTACCGGTCATATTGCGTTGCGCCAACGGAGGCCAGTGAGACGGTTAAAGTCGGTGTCGTTGGAGGCGTAGACCAACAGGTTGACGTCCGGGACTGTCACCCGGCGTTTGGCCCCGTGAACTCCTCGACCTCAAGCTGATCGCTGAGCTGGTTTAGCTTCTGCGGATCGACGCCGGTAAGGAACCCACTGCTGATTGGGACGACACGGAATTCGGCAGTCGGGGTCTCCCTCACCAAAACCGATATACCGAGGCGCAACGTTTCATTCACAACCTGCTTGAACGGCTTATTGAGCAGTCGGGCCTTCTCTTTCAGAAAGTCGGTTACGTCGTTGTCTAAACTCACTCTAGTTCCCATGTAGCCATCATAGCGTCTTGCGCTCTGGCGGCAAGAGGCATGTAGGCGGAAGCGGGCAGTCAGTGGCCCTTAGGGTTCGAGCCACGTTGCCGCCCAGAAGAAGTACTCTGAGAGCGCGGTGTTGGGGTGGAACCCCTGGACGCTAGGATGGAAGACCCACGCCTCACCCGCGCCTATGCTTCCCGTGACCGGGCTGAACATGTAGGCCCCGTCCAGCAGGCGCCTTTGGATGGCCCGGATCGTTTCTTCCCGACTGACCATCCAGACCGGGTCCGGCTCGACAGCTTGGTCGATAATCATGCCATCCAGGTCATGGTCTGCATGGGCCAGCAGGTTGTTGCGGGTGGGTGCGCCGAACAGCAATGGGAATAGGAAGCTGTTGGGCGTTGCTGCGGGTGGAATGACTCCCAAAGCCATCTGATAGTCCCGCTCTCTGAAGACCTTCTGTCGGAATGCCACCGCGTTGACGACCTGAGTGGAAGGCTCCAGCCCCACAGCTTTCAGGTCCTGCTCCAGCCGGTCAGCCTGTTGGAGGTAGATGGCACCGAAGTCGGCGACGGTCAGATCGAATCGGACTGGGAGGGATACGCCCAGGGAAGTCAGAAGGGCCTCGGCTCCTGAGGGGTTCGCGAAACAGCATTCCCGCATCTCTTCCTGGTCCAGCAGCCAATCGGATTCGATAACGGGGACCCCCAGGGTGACAATGCCTTGGCCATTCCAGATTTCGTCCACGTACTTCCAGGGGTTCACGGCCTTGAGAACGGCCTTCCTCACTATTTCGTCGTCGAACGGCGGCTTGGACTGGTTCATGGCCAGGATCAACCCTGCTCCTGACTGGCGGGAAACGGTCTGGCCGAACTCCACCCCAGACTCCGCCAACCGGTCCCAGCCTCGGGCTGGGATTCGTAGCAGATGGACCTGCCCGGTCACAAAGGCAGCCAACTGAACGTCCACTCCGCCCTTTACTACAAGAAAGGTCAACCTATCCAGGAAGGGCAGGTCTTCTTCAAAGTAGTGCGGGTTCCTCTTGAAGACCGAGGCCACACCACTGACCGAACCCTCCTCGTCCCAAATCCAGGGGCCTGTCCCGATGACTGGACCATTTATCAGATCCCCGTTCAGCTCGACTGCCTCGGGGGCCACAATCTTGCTGTGGCCGTCGGCAAGGGCGGCCAGAAAATCCGCGTCGGGGAACTCTGGGTTGACGGTGATCAACAGGGTCCGGTCATCCTCCGCAACTGCCGTTTCCAGGTTGCGTAGGATGGACGCGTTGGGAAAGTCCTCGTTTTTCTGCCTTGCGTAGCTGAACACTACGTCCTGGGCCGTCAGCCCGCGTCCTCCAACTGGGTGGACATCGTGCCACCGGACGCCGTCGCGCAAAGTAAACCTGTATTGGAGAGGGTCGTCGTTCGCCAGCTCCCAACCCTGGCAGAGATCGCACTCCAGGAGCAGATTCGGCTGAGGAACGAGGTACGGCGGACCGCTCCTGAGTCTCAACAACCTGCTGTAGGCGATACCAGGCCCCAGTGAGGTTAACGTCTCCTGGCTCTCCTGTTGCACGTCCAGGTGGGGGAAGTCCGCTAAAGCCAGGCTCGTAAGGCTGCCGCCCTGCTTTCCGGGAGGTGGCGTAGAAACCACAGGAGTGCGAGTTGGAGCGGCGGTTGGAGGCGGCGATGTACGAGCAGCCGTGGGTGTGAGGACGTGTGTGGGAGTGAGTGTAGGCGTTGGCGGAGATGTCGGAGCGTCAGTAGCCAAGGGTACAGGAGTATAGGTGGGGGCCGAGGTTGGAGTCGGTGCAGATGAGCAGGCTTGCGCCAACGTCAAGAAGGCCAACACTGCGCAGAAGGATGCGGTTGAATAAGACGCCACTCTTAGGTTAGCTCCCAGTCCCTTCCAGCGACGGGGTCGGTTGGCGGTTATCGCCGGCCGAACGCCTCCGGGCGGGACTGAGCCACATTTTCGAAAAGAAGGGCACTGCCACCACTATGGGAGGCAGAAAAACCACGGCATGGAGAACGATAGCGTAGCTGAACGCTTGCTCCTGGGGCACGTCGAAAGCCCGTAGCACGTACACCACCGCGAACTCGAAGGTGCCGGCGGCTGCGGGGAGACCCGGCAGGGCTGTAGAGAAGTACAGTGTGCCCAGTATCGCGACGGTGGCGACAAACATCGAAATTCCCAAGCCCATGCCGTAGGCAAGCGCCCATGCCGACAGACCCAGAACGACCCAATGGCCCGCGGTCAGCAGGGAGGACAAAAGCAGAGTCCTCCTTGACTTCACCAATGCCTCCACCGCATTGACCGTGGTCCGTAGAAGTGGGACCTTGTCCACCGCATTGGCCTGACCCAGCCACACAGCCAAGGGTATGACCAACACGACGCCCATGGCAAACACGAACGCGCCTATCACGTAAAGTGCGAACTGCCATGCGCCGGGAAGCAGGACAAGCCCTACCATCAAAATCGATGAGGTGATGACCATGTCCAACACCCGCTCCATAGCGAGAGTTGCCAGCGCCACACCGCCGTTGACATTGTAACGCATGGTCAGGAGTGCTAATTGAGCTGCCTCACTGACCCATCGAACCGGAGCCAGGTTGTTCAGCCCTATCCCCGCGTTCTGGACCAGGAGCAGCCGCTGGAAGGAGACCTCTCGTTCGGGGAAAAGCACCTGCCACCTGTAAGCCCGGATTAAGGAGGCGGCTATGAAGATTAACAGAGATATGAGCGCCCAGACGGTGGGAAAGCTCCCGAACTGGTCCGCGGCCAAACCCCAGTCCATACCTTTGACAGAAAGCCATCCCAGGCCGACGCTTACCCCGACGCCAATGACCAGCCTGGCGGGCGTCTCCCACACCAGCCGCTTAACCTGGACGCCTAGCCGTACAGCGGAATCCACAAGCATGGAGCCTAGCCTTGTACCTGGAGTCGGCATTAGTATAAAGTAACTCTACCAATACGCCCATAGGCGGTTTCACATGCTTTGCGACTCTCATACGCACCTCGATGAGTACCCTACCGCGGAGGTCCCCGAGATACTGGAGCGGGCCTCGGAGGCGGGCGTGGACCTCGTCGTATGCGCAGGGGTCACGGTGGAATCGTCCGCGGCCTGTATCCACCTGGCAGAAACCCACCGCTCCTTCTACGCGGGCGTAGGCATCCACCCGATGAATCTGGAAGGCCGCGTTGACGACGCCACGTACCAGACTCTGAAGAACATGGCCACTGGCAACGACAAGGTAGTGTGCATCAGCGAGATAGGGCTGGACTATCAGCCCACATCTCCCGACATAGAAACCCAAGAGCAGGCCTTCAGGGCCCAGATACGATTGGCCAAAGAGTTGGACCTGCCCATCATATTCCATTCCAGGGAATCCCACACCGACGCTCTCCGCATACTGCGGGAGGAGGACGCCGCTGGCCTTGGGGTGATCATGCACTATTTCCAGGCCGACGAGGAAACGGGCAGGGAAGCCATAGATTCAGGTTTCTACATATCGCTGGCCCGGCCGTTGACCCGTCTACCGGAACTTCAGGAAACCGTCAAGAACCTTCCGCTGGAAAGCATGGTCCTGGAGTCGGACTCGGCCCCTCAACCTTTCAAGAAACACCGCTACAACTGGACGGAGCCCAGGCACGTTAAGGACGTAGCGGACAAGCTAGCTGAAATCAAAGACGTCCCCGTCGAGGAAGTTGCTAGGGTCACCTCAGCCAACCTCCGGCGTATCCTCCGGCTGGGCTGGCTTCCCCGCAGCAAGCTGACATAGAGACTCTCTTTAAACACCTTGGACGACTTATGCCGCCTAGGTCGGTAGACCGAGCATAGGGAGGACAACGAGCCGGTGATCGTCGAGGTGCGCTGAAGGAGGGCGACAGTCGCAACACTACTAACCCGGATGACGAGCATAGGTCGCTATTCTCGTGGATGGAGTTCCTGACAGAGGAGCCAGTGAAGCCGAAGACGTAGGGTATCTGCTAAGCGACGCAGCTTTGTATGACTCTGGCGGGACTCGTTTTCTCGTGGCATGACCCTGTGTAAGTGTGAGATAATGTAAGCCCGACTAACGTCTAGGCGTGGTCTTGTCCACGCGACAGGGAAAAGACATGGTAGACACTGTGTTCCAAATCAAGGCACTGAAGGGAGAGGCTGTACGAGGCGCGGCCGTGTTGGCAGCCTATCCGGACGGGAGATACCTCACGGGCGAAACCGACGCTAAGGGTGAGTGTCGATTGGACCTGTATCGCACCGATCAGGGGATGAAGGTCCTTGTAGCTGCGGAGGGCCACTTACCTTTCCATACCACCGTCGTGCCGAAGAAATCAGAACCCCTGGAGTTAAAGCCGTCCAAGGACGGGAGGAAGGCGGTTCTGTTCACTCAAAACACGGGATACATCCCAGGAATTTCGGGACGGCTCAATCCGCACAAAGACGGTTATGTTTACGCTGATAACATCGCCATCAACGGACGACTTGCACATCCTGCCGTACATTTCGAGATAGGGGAAGCCCTCCGCTTGATCGACGTGTACGGCGTCGAGAGCACTATCCGATTTCTGGTGGTGGAGGGTCAGTTCTCGCTTATCGAATTCACGGAGCCCAAGGCTTATGCAGGGGAATGAAAGTGGCCACGGCGGAGCAGCATCGAGATATTAGTGCTCAATTCTTGAATCACGCCGAGGACGAATTCCGTAAAGGCGATCTGCTCCAGGCCTCGGAGAAGGCATGGGGCGCGGTTTCCCACTATGTGAACTCCGTTGCCCGTCAATGGAATTGGCCTCTGGGGTCACACAGGAGCCTGATCGAAAATGCCAATAGGCTGATTAGTCGGGACTCTGCCCAAGCTGGCCACAGGCGTAGGTTGCTACGATCGGTCGAGGCACTTCATGCTAACTTCTATCAGGCGTTCTTGGACGAGGACTCGGTTCGGGAAGGCATCGAGGACGCTAAGGAGTTGATCAGAACGCTCGCAGACCTTAACGTGGACACATAGAAAACGATAGAGACGGCCTAAGTAGGCCTACTCCTTTGTCGTTCCGCTTGACCTCCCCCCAATTGCGTCCAAATCGACTGCGCACAAGCGTCGAATTTTTGTAGGGATTGTCTCTCAGTCCTAAACAACGGTAGGGAGCACATGCGGGTGGTCACGCTTGATGCCGTCTTGGTCTGCTGGCTCAGTGTTTAATAATGGACAACCACGGCCACCCTGCCATAAGCACCATTCGGTAAGTGACATCCGGCTCATTGACACCTCCAGTTAGGTCTGTTAGGTTCTATTAGAACACCTGTTTCTAGCCTCGACTATCGAAAGGCACGGCCATGCTGAGAAAAAAGGACCCGTCTCCCCGGCAGCAACGCATGTTGGAATTCATTCGCAGCTTCTTTGACGAGAACGGAAGGCCCCCCACGGTGCGGGATATTCAGAAGGCCTGCGACATCAGCTCCACTTCCGTCGTGGACTACAACCTGCGACTGCTGGAACGGGACGGGCACCTAACACGCAAACCGGACATCGCCCGGGGCATCGAGCTTCCCGACTACCATGCCAATGTGCGGACCGCTCCCGAACTGATACGGGCGCCGGTGCTTGGCTTCATCACAGCCGGCCAGCCCGCTCCTGTCATGGAAGCTGACGCCTGGACAGACTCGGACTCCCAGGAAACTCTGGAGCTGACCCAGGACATCCTCCGCGTTAAGGGGCAGGTCTACGCTCTAAGGGTGCGAGGGACCTCCATGATAGACGCCTTGGTGGACGACGGGGACATCGTTCTCATCGAGCCGATGACGCAAGCCAACAACGGCGACATGGTGGTGGCCCGGCTCAAAATGGAGAATGAGACCACCCTGAAGCGGCTATACGTAGAAGGCGACAAAGTGCGCCTTCAGCCTGCCAACAGCCAGATGGAGCCCATCTACTGCCAAGCGGAAAACGTAGAGGTGCAGGGGAGGGTAGTTGGGGTTATACGGGCGCTGGTCTAAAGGCTAGTCGGACGACGGGAGCTTCTTAGGCTGCTGAAGCTCCATCTCCAACTCGCAGCACTGGACTACACCCTCACCGGTCTTGGTGCACAGGATCATGGTCCCGCAGGTCTCACAGACGTAACGCTTACCTAGCTGATTCGCCATCGGATGCTCCGTTCAACCTCTAAAGCTCTACTACTTCAGGTCCATAGGCTGGCCGCAGCACATGATAGAGCCGTCGCCCGCCTTGGTCACTATAAACTCCGAGCCGCACTGGCCGCAGATGTAACGTTTCCCGGTCTCGTTCGCCACTTGGGGTCTACCTCTGAATAAAGCGATTTTCGGACTATCATTATATCTAGGCGTCAGGAGAGGGTCAACCTGGACGCCTAGCGTCGAAGTCACTCCTCATAACGTGATGATATAATCACCTGCCTTGACCTCGGCGCCGTTGCGTAGTCGGAAACCCTGTCTGAAAGGCCCCACAATGAAGCAGGTTAGGACCAAACCCGCCTTAGCCTGGATTCTGACGCTGTCGGCGGCCCTGCTGGTGGCCACCGCCGCCTGTGGCGGCGACATACCGGCTGAACCCACAGCCACGTCGCAGCCCACCCCCACAGCCACACCGCAACCTACTCCGACCGCCGCCAAGCTGACGCCAACTCCGACAACGGCCGCGCCGCCCACCTTGACCGCCACCGCCACCGCAGTGCCCCCTACATCGACACCCGAGGCGCGCCCCACCCCGCCCGACATTCCGATTATTGACGCCGTGGCGTCTGGGAACATCGAGGCGGTCAAGGGGCATGTCGAGGCCGGGACAGACATCAACGGAGTGTTCCTGGAAACCCAGGGGCCCGGCTATGGGGCCTTTCCGTTGCACATGGCGGCCGTCACCCGCAACCAAACAATCGTCTTGCTGCTATTGGATAACGGGGCCGATATCGAACTCAGGGCCAAGGACAGCTCCGGGGGAACGCCGTTGCAGTGGGCGGCTTACGTAGGGGACGGCGATATGGTGGAGCTGCTGGTCGAGGCCGGCGCCGACGTGAACACCCTCGACAACAACGGGTACACCGCCATCGACAGCGTGGTCGTCTCTCCTGATGCGGACTTCGAGGCCAGGCGGCGAATCACCACGTTCCTCCGAGCCAACGGAGGGAAAACCGGCGTCGGGACGTTAGTACACATGCCCCGAGCAGCCCCGCCGGGGTTGGAGATTACGGCCGAGTGGCCAGCGCCAAACTACGACAACTCCAGCTCCAGGGCCACCACCGAGTCCAGCATAAATTCCGGGAACGTTCACCAGCTCACCGAAGCGTGGCGCTACCTACTGCCCCTAAGCCCGGGCTCAGGCGCCGCAGCCACCACGCCCATAGTAGCCGACGAGACGGTCTACCTGGGGGACCTGAACACCAACGTCCACGCTATAGACCTGGTCACCGGCGAGCGCAGGTGGCTGGCTCCGTCGGACGCACCTGTCTTCGGGCCCAGCGGGGTCGCCGTCGATGACGGAAAGGTGTTCGCCAATAAGGCCGGATGGGGGATAGCCGGCTACGACGCCGAAACCGGAAAAGAGCTGTGGGCTACCCCAATCCTGATGAACGGAGGCGCCGTCAACATCCAGCCGACTGTGGCCGACGGCAAAGTGCTGGCCGCCACGTCCTCTCTCTCACAGCCGGGCGCCAGAGGCACGCTGTACGCCTTGGACCAGCAAACGGGCGACATCCTCTGGTCCTTCAACACCATCGAATCGGAAGACGTTTGGGGCCGCCCCGACATCAACAGCGGCGGCGGGGCATGGTATCCGCCGTCCATCGACTTAGACCGCCGAGTGTCCTACTGGGGCATCTCCAACCCGTATCCTTTCCCAGGGGCCGCAGGCTTCCCCAACGGCTCCAGCCGGCCGGGAGACAACAAGTGGACGGACTCCATCCTGGCCATCGACCTCGACTCGGGCGAACTGCGGTGGGGCCACCAGGCGATCCCTCACGACATATTCGACCGCGACGCCGTGATCACCGCCCTCGTTGAACTAGACGACGGACGCGAAGTCGTCATCAGCACGGGCAAGATGGGGCGGGTCATTGGCCTCGACGACGACGGAAACGTGTTGTGGGACATTCCCGTCGGCATGCACAAGAACGACCATCTGACCTCGTTCGAGGGATCGATTGAAGTGCTGCCGGGAGCGGCGGGCGGAGTGGTGACTCCCATCGCCGCCGCGGACGGCGCTGTCTACCTCTCGGTGGTCAACGCCCCCATAACCTACTCCAGCCCCGAGGAGTCCAGTCCAGGCGCGGGCGCCCGTCTGGGCTCGTTCAACAGCCAACTGGTGGCAATCGACGCCGCCACCGGCGAGATTATATGGGACGTGCAGCTTCCGGGGGACTCTTTCGGAGGCGCGACGGTGGTCAACGACCTGGTGTTCACTTCCGTGCTGTCGGGCCGGATTCTCGCCTACAAGCGGGAGACCGGTGAACTGGTATGGAGCCACCAGGCTCCGGGTGGAATCAACGCCTGGCCGGCAATAGTCGGACCCATGCTGCTTATGCCCGTCGGTTTCGGGAACCCGCCTATGCTGCTGGCGTTGGAGCTTCCCGGAGGCGGCTAGATCTGAGAGGGCCAGCCGCCTTATTCCAGCAGGACGTTGTCTATGAGCCGGGCCTTCCCGATGCGAACGGCGGTGGAAACCATAGCCTGGGGGGCGGTCTCGTCCAACTCTTCCAGGGTCACCGAGTCCGCCACGCTTACGTAGTCGATGCTTGAAACCAGGGGTGCAGAGCCCAGCACGGCCTTTATCTCCGCGCGGAGCGCATCGCACCTGGTCTCACCCTGCCGCCACAAGTCCACAGCTCTGTTGAGCGCGTTGTAAATCACCGGAGCGGCACGCCTCTCGTCAGGGTTCAGGTACACGTTCCGGCTGCTCATGGCCAGACCGTCTTCTTCCCGCACCGTTGGCACATCCACGATTTCCACGTCCATGTCCAGGTCCTTCACCATGCGACTGATCACCGCCAGCTGCTGGCCGTCCTTCCGGCCAAAGTAGGCGCTGTGTGGCCTGATGATGTTGAACAGTTTAGCGACCACGGTGGCCACGCCCCGGAAGTGGCCGGGGCGAACCGCTCCTTCGAGGACTTCCGAGGTCTTTTCCACCTCAATCCAGGCGTCGAACCCTGGAGGGTACATCTCTTCGGGAGTTGGGGCAAAAACCAGGTCCACTCCTTCGTCCCTCAAGAGCGTCAAGTCTCTGTCCATGTCCCTAGGGTAAGAGGCCAGGTCCTCTCCTTGAGCGAACTGGGAGGGATTGACGAATATGGAGACGGTTGCAACGTCGTTTTCACTACGGGCCTTGCGCACCAGAGTCAAGTGCCCTTCATGGAGGCTGCCCATGGTGGGTACGAGGCCCACCGAGCCGACAACCCTGTTTCTGGCCTCCCTGAAGCCTCTAACGGTGTCCAGAACATCCATAGCGAAACCCGGGCTTCCTACGGTTTGTACAAGGACTGGTCTACGATCTCCTCAACTTCCTTCATCACCCCGTCGTCCATGCCGAAACTCTCCTTTTCGCCAGGGAACGTTCCTTCCTGGACATCCGAAGCGTAACGGCGCAGAGCGTCGGAAATGGTCGTCGCCAGCTTGGTGTACTGCCTGGCGTGCTTTGGCGCAAAGTCGGTGAAGAGTCCGAGCATATCGTGGAGCACCTGCACCTGCCCATCGCAATGGGGCCCTGCTCCGATTCCGATGGTCGGTATGGTCAGTCTGCGACTGATGGCGCCAGCCAGAGAAGTGGGCAGCAGCTCCAGCACGACGGCATACGCGCCCGCGTCTTCCAGAGCTACGGCGTCCCTGATTAGCTGGGCCGCTTCTTCTATGTCCTTTCCCCTGACCCTATAGCCGCCAAAGCCATTCACCGATTGAGGAGTCAGTCCAATGTGCCCCATGACAGGTATGCCGCTCTCCACGATTCGGGCAACGGTCTCGGCGACTCTTACGCCCCCTTCGAGCTTCACCGATTGGGCGCCGCCTTCCTGCAACAGCCGGCCCGCGTTCCGCATGGCCTCGGCCGCGTCTATCTGGTAGGTCATAAAGGGGAGGTCGGCCACCACCATGGACCTCTTGACGCCCCGAACGACTGCCTTGGTGTGGTGGATGATGTCTTCCATCGTGACCGGTATAGTGGACTCATGGCCGAGCATCACCATGCCCAGGCTGTCGCCTACCAGAATCAACGGAATTTCAGCCTCGTCCGCCAGCTTTGCCGTGGGGTAATCGTAGGCTGTGACCATGGGGATTTTCTCACCCCGAGCCTTGAGGGCGGCAATCTCTCTAACGGTGACCCTTCGATTCATTCGTCAGTCCTCTTATCAGAATTTTGAGCGGCGTGTCAGGTAGTCCTACGACGCCGATTCCTCTAACGACTCGCCATTAACTCCTCGATTTCGTCTATCACCTTCTCGTCTACACCGTTGGCCAAGGCCATCTTGTAGGTCCCCCGCGCCATGTCCCGATACATGGGTATGAGATGAGGCAGTCTCTTCTCCAGCGAGCTTATGTGGGACGCCACGGTGGCTTTATCCCCCCGCATCAAAGGCCCAGTGACGCTTGGGGCTACGCCTGAGCGCGAAATGTTGTCCAGGGTTGTCCTGGCGATGGGCAGTATGGCGGAGAGGGCCTGGTCGTCCGAAAACCCCATCTCCCTCCAAACGTCCACGGCGGCTTGGACGAGGACGCCCAAGTATCCGCAGCTGATAACCGCAGACGCGTGGTACATCGGGCGGTCGCCGTCCTCCAGGGTTATGGCCTTGCCTCCCATCGCCTGGGCCATCTTTGTCAGGGTTTCAAGGGCCGGAACGTCTCCGTCAACGGCAAACGTGACTCCCCGCACACGCTCCGCAGCCTCGCCCGCAGACTTTATCCCAGCAAAGGTCTGGAAGGGATGGAAGGCTCCTCTGAGGCCGCCCGCCTGCTTTACGAGCTCTAGAGGTTCCAACGACAAAGCTCCGCTGCAATGCACCGCTAGCTGGCCCGTCCTCCACTGCGCCTTGGACGCAATCTCCTCGATGGAGTCGTCAGGCGCCGTAATGAACACGATGTCACAGGCGGCGGTCAGGTCTTCCGTTGACGCGGCCTCGCATCCCGGAATCAGCCCCGCCAGATTACGAGCCGATTCAGGGGTGCGGCTGGAGACACAGACGACCCCGTATCCGGCGTTGTGCAGCGCCAGGGCAAGGCCGGTCCCCGCCGATCCGGCGCCAATGAATCCTATGGCTCCGTTATTCAAGAGACCCTTTCCATTCGGCAGCCGAAGGAACTCCGCCTAGGCCCGTGGCCAGCGTCACGGCCCGCACTATCGACAAGCTCACTGCCTCCACGACGGCGGCTCCCAGAACCGTCAGGTCAGCCTCCACCGGCGAGCTGCCTGTGGCGAGGGCAAACATGGAGTCTCCGTCTCGTATGGTGTGGCAAGGCCTTATGGCCATCGCGAGCCCGTCGTGGCTGACTCTAGCTAGGTGGTGGACCTGCTCCTTGGTGAGCTTTGCGTCTGTGGCCACCACTCCGATGGTGGTGTTGACGCCTGCGGGCGCTGTTGCACTGGAATTCTGAGAGAGCAAGACTTCCACCGAGTCCAGGAATTCTCCCGTCGATGCTTCGCGCGGCCCTGCCAGAATGCAACCGGTCCGCGGGTCCGCCACTCCGCCGAAAGCGTTGACGGCAACTATGGCGCCCGCGGTCAGACCATCGCCGGTGCGGACTGTGGCGGTGCCGACGCCCCCCTTGACGGCCCGTTCCATTCCCAGGGCTTTGCCCACCGTGGCGCCCGTGCCTGCCCCCACCGATCCCTCTTCCACTGCACGGTTAGTCGCCGACAGGCAGGCCCTGTATCCGTCGTCGGCCTCAGGCCTTGCCGTATGCGTCACGAGCCCCAGGTCGTAGAGGACCGCAGCCGCCACTATGGGGACTTTCACGGCTCCAGCCTCAAATCCCACACCCTTCTCTTCCAAATACTTCACGACGCCTGCCGCAGCGTCTAGACCAAACGCGGAGCCTCCGCTGAGCAGGACCGCATGTACTTTTTCCACCAGATTCCCAGGCCTGAGTAGGTCCGTCTCTCTCGTGCCTGGAGCCCCGCCCCGCACGTCTACACCAGCCACCGCTCCATCCATCGCCAGGATGACGGTGCACCCTGTCGCCCCATCCAGGTTGGTGCAGTGACCGACCCGAATGCCGGGAGTATCGACGATTCCTCGGTCGGTCATGATGAAAACAATAAAATGCCTTTCCCCCTGTTCAAGGGGAAAGGCGAAAAGCTCTTTCGGCTATTTCGACCGTCCGGGCCTTCTGTGGTTCCGGCGGCCACGATTGTCCCGCTTATGGCTCACCCCCTCACCGGGTGGATGGCAACTAAATCATACCATCCGGCTAGGGCGTGTCAAGCGGGCGTTCCGATCACCCCCACACTGTCATTTCAAACGCCGCGAAGCGGTGTGAGGAATCTTGTGTGATGAAGACGTGTTAGTGTGTGGGAGTCAGGGTGCGGCAGGCCGCAGGAATCATGGTCCTCTAAAGACCGAACTTTAGCGTCAGCCGCCGCACCATGCTCATTAAAGCCCGAACAGTTGTCAGGGTCAACGAGCCCGGACCTGCAAGAAGGGGATGTGATGAGCACAGACGCGGCGAGAGGGGTGGACGCAACATGAGCGCAGACGCGGTGATGGGAGTGGACGTAAGCGGCAAGCGCCTGGATGTTCACATATTGCCCCAAGAGCGGACCGGGAGGTTCGCCAACGACCCTGTCGGGATCGGTGAGTTGATCGACTTGGCCAAGGAGTTGGATGTGGGCCTCATCGTGATGGAGGCCACAGGCGGCCTTGAGAGGGCCCTCACGGTGGACTGCGGCCTCCGCCGGATGCCGGTGGCGGTGATGAATCCCAGACAGATAAGGGACTTCGCCCGCTCCACAGGCAGACTTGCCAAGACCGACGCCCTGGACGCCCAGGTCATAGCCCGGTTCGCCGCCGCCGTGAGGCCTGAGGTCCGTCCTCTCCCGGACGCCGAGGCGGCCCGGCTCAAGGCTCTTGTGGCGCGCAGACAGCAGATCGTAGAGATGAGAACCGCTGAGTCCAATCGCCTCAAGCGTGCGTCCAAGGCTGTTCATCGCGGCATTGAGAGGCACATCCAGTATCTCACCCAGGAGCTGGAGGACCTGGACCGGGAGATGGAAGACTTCATCAAGGAGAACGCGGCTTGGACGGGGAAAGCGAAGGCGCTCAAAGACGTTCCGGGCATAGGGAGCGTGTCGTGCATGACCCTTCTGGCGTCCCTTCCTGAATTGGGCAGCCTCAATCGAAGGGAGATAGCCGCCCTGGTGGGAGTGGCCCCGTTGAACCGGGACAGTGGGACCCATAGGGGGAAACGGAGCGTCTGGGGAGGCCGCGCCAACGTCAGAAGGACGCTGTACATGGCGGGCATGAGCGCCAGAGTCCACAATCCCCTGATAAAGACTTTCTATGAACGGTTGGTGGGGAACGGGAAGCCCTCCAAGGTGGCTATAGTGGCCTGCATGCGTAAGCTGTTGACCATCATCAACGCCATGTTGAGGGACGGAACAACCTGGAATCAGCTCAACCACACCAGCAACCCTTCCCTCGTCCAACACAGTTGCTAAAATCCTTGCACACTAGGACCGCTCGACTAGAAAACGCCAAAGAAGCAACGACCCGTCACTGGGACGTAGCCGCGTCTGTGGAGGTCCTGCTTAGATTCCTCGCTGCTCTTCGGAATGACAGTATGGGGGACTCTCGGCGGGCCTTTCGGGCGCACGCTCTCAGTTGCTCGCCGTTCCTCGGCCCCGTCTCTAGAGCATAAAGCTGCTCGGCAGGGTCTAGGCGGCCAGAGGAGCGAGCTCCCTTTCTTCAGCCGACTTGCGGATTATCCTGAAGATGGTCCTCTGGCTGATGGAGAACTGTGACGCCACCTCGGAGATGGAGACGCCATCCCGCTTGACGGCTTCTATGATGTTCTGGTCCCGCTCCCGTCGCTTCTCGCGTTGAAGCCAGCCAGGGTCGTCGTATTTGCATTGGGGTAGAGGGCACCTGAGGCACGAAGGGTATATATCACATCCGTCGTCTCTGTAGGGGAACCTTTCGGGCAACATGTCTACTGAAGCAACCGCAGCCTGTCGAAGCATAACTACACCTCACGATTGGTTAGAAAACATTATAGAACAGACGTTCTATAATGTTCAATAGGTCTTTGGCTGAGGTTGACGGCTTTTGGGGCTGTCGATATAGCGCTTGCTCACCCATTGCCACGTGCTATCATGATACGGCGGTGGGAGCACGGCTTTTTAGGCTGTTGATATAGCGTTTCCCACCCCACCTGCGTCGAGGGAGGGCCGTTATGCCGGCCAACCTGCCTCCCGCATACTACGAAGCGGAAAAGCGGTTCAGGGCAGCGAAAAGCATCCCTGAAAAGGTGGCCGCCCTCCAGGAGATGATGTCCGCTACCCCCAAGCACAAGGGGACGGACCATCTGAGAGCTGACCAGAGGTCTCGCCTGGCCCGGTTAATGGCCGACCTCGAAAAGCCAAGGGCTACAGCCGGAGGAGGCCCGCAACCCTTCTCTATCCGGAAGGAGGGAGCAGGACAGGCGGCGCTTATAGGTCTGCCGAACTCAGGCAAGTCGCAATTGCTCGCCGTTCTCACCGGGGCCTCGGTCAAAGTGGCCCCTTATCCCTTCTCCACCCAGGTCCCGCAGCCCGGCATGTTGAAGCACCAGAACGTCCTCACCCAGCTGATAGACACGCCCGCCCTCAACGACCAGGACATGCAAACCAGGCTCTTCAGCCTCCTCAGAAACGCAGACCTTCTGCTGCCGGCGCTCGACTTGTCCGCCGACCCGGTGCAGCAGTTGGATGAAATCACGTCCGAGCTTGGCCGCTGGGGGTTCCGGCTGCTGGATCGGGATGAGGAACCGGACCCGGAGGACTACCGCACCAACAAGAAGTGCGTCATCGTCGCCAACAAGGCAGACATGGACGGGGCCCTCGACCAGTACCTCAGAATCGAAGAGGCGGTGGGCGACCGACACTGGCTGGTCATGACTTCAGCTACGGAAGACGTGGGATTGGACCAGTTGCGGGAAAGCGTATTCGCCGCCCTCGGCAAGGTGCGCGTCTATACCAGAGCGCCAGGCGAGGCCCCCGACTACGATTCGCCCATCATTCTTACCATGGGCAGCAATGTGGAAGACGCCGCCCAGTCTCTGCACAGGGACTGGAAGCAGAGGCTAAAGTATGCCCTACTCTGGGGCTCGGGAAAGTTCGACGCCCAAAGGGTGGGCAGAGACTACGTCCTGGCCGACGGAGACGTCTTGGAGTTCCACGGGTAAAGCCCGACGACCTACCATTATAAAAACGGCGTCCTCTCAGGCGAGTTCGCCCAAAATTTGTTAGCTTGTTCAAAGCGGCTGGACTTTAGCTTCCCAGAAATCCCGATATTCTTGGCGGACCTTGTCAACGTAAGGTTGCCGCTGACTAACCAACTGCTCCTGAGATAGTCCCTCAAACTTGATTCCTCGCTTTTCGGCGTGCCGGAAATATTGGTTATCGGCCGTATTACAGAACATACAAGCAGTTACAATGTACTCTTGGTCATCTCGATTGGGATGACTGGTGGGAAGAAGATGATCCCACGAGAGGGACAACCAATTCGAGAACGACTCCTTGCCATCAAGACCACAATAGCGGCAAATAAAACCATCTCGCTTCATTACCGGAAACGCATACCCTCGTAGAGAATCACCAAACTTAGCCATAACTTGTCCTTTTCCTACTTGTCATCCTTAAACCTCTAAAGCGTTGTCTAATTAGTCTTGTCGCGGAACCCCGCCTCTAACGGAGCCCTTCGGGGAGGTCGACGGTCATGCGGGCGGACTCGACGTTCACGTCCAGGACTACCCCTTCCAGAGCGGGCACAAGGACCTCCCGCCCATCGTTGGTCACTACGTACACATCATTGGGGCCCACGTCCAGGATTTCTGTCACCTCTCCCAGTAGCTCTCCAGAGACGGTGTAGACCTCCATGTCGATGAGCTGGAAGTGGTAGTAGCTGCCGTCAGGAGGAGGGGGGACCATGTCTCTTGGGACCGTCAGTTCCAGTCCTAGCAGCTTCTGGGCTTCTTCCCGGGAATCGATTCCCTCCAGCTTTATCGCAAGGGAGCCGTCCGGGAGCTTGGCGGACCTCTGAAGGAGACGAGGCGTTCCGTCCAGAAATAAATGTCCCCCGGGGGAAAACCTCCCGGGGAAATCGCTTAAGGGTTCTATCTTCAATTGTCCGGCCAGCCCCCTGACCGCTATTACTTTTCCCACCACAACCGGCCCGTCGTCTTGTTCTTTACCCATGGCGGGCCCATCGCGGGACCGGCTATTGGACCGTTAGACTATTTCGAGCACAGCGCGGGCGCCGTTTTTCACCGCAGCCACGCGAAGGAGCACCCGCATCGCTTGAGCAACCCGCCCCTGGCGGCCGATTATCTTCCCTTTGTCCTCGTCGGCCACCTCTAGCCTCAACACCACCCGGTCGTCCTCCACCTCTTCATGAACGACCACTTCTTCGGGCTTACTGGCTAGGCTCTTGGCGATATACTCGATGAGCTCCTTCATTGCGCCTGTGCCTTCTCGTAAATCCCGTTCCACTTGAAGATCCGTTCGACCGCTTCCGACGGTTGGGCTCCCTTTTGCAGCCAGCCCACCGCCTTTTCCTCGTCCAACGTCACTTTAGGCGGGTCGATGAGAGGGTCATAGTGGCCTATCCACTCAACATAGGCGCCGTCTCTGGGGGCCCTGCGGTCTGCAACAACGATACGGTAGGAAGGACGCCCCTTTTTCCCCACTCGCCTAAGTCGGATTCGCAACATGAAGCCTGGACCTCGGTCAGATAAAGTTAACTTAGCGATTCTAAGGCTACGGGTTAGCCTTGTCAACGTCAGGCAGGCTGTCAGGCGCTGGGTTCCGTAACGTATGCCGCCAATATGAGGTCTAACTCAACCATCAACAGCTTATTCCAAGCAAGACTTGTCCTGGCCGCCAGCTCCTCGTTGCCCATTTCTGCTTCGAAGAGGGCCGCCAGCTTGGTCTGGTACATGGAGATGACGCCGATGAGGTACTTGTAGGGCACGGGAGGCAACGGAGGGCGGTGCACCGCCACGCTGTAGTGCATGGTTCCGATGGCCGCGACATAGCGGGAAAAGCCGTCGTTGATGTGGGCAAGACAGTTGTTCATCATCCAACGGATCATGGTCAGCTTGTTGTCGTCAATGCGCTTCCGGTCGGGGGAGCCGTTGTCGTGGACGAAGAACTTGCGCGCTTCCGGGTATTCCAGGAAATGGTCGTAAATGTGGTCCACGAAGCTCTGCAGCTTGGCTTGGACCAAGGGACCGCTCGCTCTGATTAGGTCGAGGTCTTCGTCGGAGAGGCCGACAAACTCCGACATCTCACGAAATCGGGCGGGCCAATCACGCGGGTCAATCGGGGAATGTGATTCTTGCTGGGGAACGGACTGCTCAGGCACGGCCACGATGGTATCGGCTGCCAATCGCTCTGTCAAGCAGATTGGGCGAATCACCTGCGGCTATGCCCAATATAAACGAGCGTCTATAGCTTGACACATCGTCAATAACCGTTAGAATAGTGTCATCATCAGACGGGCCAAACTATCGCCCGTCGGTCATGTCCAACGGAGCTAAGGAGGTTGGGTCATGTGGAAGATCAACATCGACATCGTTTACTGCGTTCCTTGACAGTACCATGCAACCGCCACGTGGTTGGCGATGGAGTTCTTCAGGCACTTCGGTAAGGATGCTGCCATCTCCCTGACGCCCGGCGCAAACGGCCGGCTTGAGGTATACTTGGACGGGGAGAAGATCTTCGACCGCAAGGAAGAGGACGGCAAGTACCCCGACCTTACCAGGGTCAGGGAACTACGGGCTGTAATCCAGGAGAAGCTGGACGCAGTTCCCGTAGCCGCAGACTAGCCTCAACCCGATACACTGAACACCCTTCAGGCCCTGCTTCGAAGCAGGGCCTGAACTTTCCCCCACACTTCTTCCGACACGGCTTCCTTGGAGGCCGACGCATCGACCGCCAGCCAGCCCACAGGGTCGTTGGCGGCCTGCTCCAGATATCCCGCCCTTACGCGCCGGTGAAAGTCCAGCGCCTCAGACTCGAACGTGTCGGGTTGGTCCGCCCGACGGGAGAGACCGACCTCCGGGGGAAGGTCCAAGAGCACGGTCAGGTCGGGCGATACGTCTCCGCAGGCCAGACCGTTAAGGCGATGCACCGTATCCAGATCGATCCCTCTGCCGTAGCCTTGGTAGGCTACGCTGGAGGCGGTGAACCTGTCACACAACACTACCTTGCCTGCTTCGAGAGACGGGCGAATCACGTCGGCCACGTGTTGGGCTCTGGCGGCCATGAACAGCAGCAATTCGGCGTTCGTAGACAGGTCTCGACGACCCTTGACCCAGCGTCGAACTGCCTCCCCCAGAGGTCCACCGCCGGGCTCCCTGGTGGACACCACGCTGTAACCAGACCTGCTCAGAGCGGACGCCAAGCGCCTCGAATGGGTGGTCTTTCCGGAGCCGTCGCCGCCCTCGAATACTATGAAGGCAGTCATGGGCCTAGCCCTTGAAGAGGGTCACGTACCTGTTGGGTTCCTGGCCGCTGCTGGTGGAGGCTATGTTGTATTTTTCGGCCAGCAAGTGCTGAAGGCGCCGAATGTACGCCCGCTGCGGGGCCAACTCGACAGAGGTCGCTCCGTTCCTCACCCGCTCGGCAGCCGTCTCGGCCTCTTTCAAAGCGCCGTCCACTGCGTCGTCGTCTTCTTCGCCGCCGCCCGATACGGACCGGAGCAGCTGCTGTATCTGGGGTCCTGAGTTTTTCCGAAGCACGTATATCGGCTTGCCGGCCCGTTCTGCGATTCTAACCAGCTGGGAGCCGCGCCGGTATAGACTCTTGGTGGTCAGGACCACATCGGCCGCGCGTAGGTCGTTCACCACTCTCGTAGGGATTCCCAGGCTTCGGCCCGCGTCCTCGACTTTGTCCCTGCCCACGCCGAATAAGAACACTTTCACAGTCTGTCGGGAGCTTCTGTCGAGAACGCTGGGAGGTTCATAGCCGTAGGCGTCCTCCGGTCCATTCCGCCCGGGGCCGTTGACGACAGGAGCGGCCGGAACGTAAACGCCGCCCACTTCACGAGTCTTGAGCACTTCACCTGCCTCGTTCAACCGGCGGGTTTCCGGGACAATGGGATAGCCCCGTAGCCATGTGTCCACGACGGTAGACACGTCCTCGTGGACGGCCACCTTTTCCCAGCTCTGTATCTCGACCACGACGTCAAAAGTGGGAGGAGCTTTGCGTTCCAACGTCGTCTTTTGGGTCCCGCGCCGCCGGGCCTCATCATCGCCGAGGGTCACCGACTGAATCCCTCCCACCAAGTCGGACAGCGTGGGATTCATCACTAAGTTGTCCAGGGTGTTGCCGTGGGCTGTGGCGATTAGTTGGACACCCCGTTCGGCTATGGTGCGGGCTGCTATGGCTTCCAACTCGGTGCCCATTTCGTCGATGATTATGACCTCGGGCATGTGGTTCTCCACGGCCTCGATCATCACGTTGTGTTGAAGCTCCGGGTGCGCCACCTGCATGCGCCGCGAGTGGCCTATGGCAGGGTGGGGAATGTCGCCGTCCCCTGCAATCTCGTTTGAGGTGTCCACGATAATGACCCGCTTGCGGGCGTCGTCGGCCAGGACCCGGGCCACCTCTCGCAGCATGGTCGTTTTGCCCACTCCGGGGCGTCCCAGCAGAAGCACGCTTCTGCCCTGGAGAACGAGGTCCTCGATGATTTTGACGGCCCCCAGGACGGCGCGGCCCACGCGGCAGGTGATGCCCACGATGTCGCCCTTGCGGTTCCGCATGGCGGAGATGCGGTGGAGAGTTCGAGGAATGCCAGCCCGGTTGTCTCCTCCGAATTCACCGACACGGGAAACGACGTAGTCCAAGTCCTCCTGGTCGACTTCCCGGGAGTCCAGGAGCGCCTCTTCGTCAAAGAACCTGGCTTCCGGGGGTCTGCCCAGATCGAGAATCACCTCCAGAAGCTCTACCCTGTCCTCTCTAGCCTCCAGAGGGGTGCGAACCCTGGGCGGCAACATGTCTTGCAGGGTCTTAAGTTCGTCCTGTATCCAGCGGTCTGCTACAGTCACTTCACCTCAAGAGCGAAAATCATCGCTTAGAAAATACTCGTGAAACCTGCGGTCTCCGGTGAGTTCGGGATGAAAAGCGGTCCCCAACATGGAGCCCTGACGCACCGCCACCGGACTCCCGTCGGACAGGCGTGCCAATACGTCCACGCCGTAGCCCACGGTCGATATTACGGGAGCGCGGATGAATATGGCATGGAAAGTTTCCGGTCCTAGGACCGGAACGTCCAGGTCCTCTTCGAAGCTGTCGACCTGGCGTCCGTAGCCGTTGCGGGTCAGTCCGATGTCCATCAATCCCATGGGAACTGGGTCGGGCTCGGTGAGCTCCCTGGCCATCATAATCATGCCCGCGCACGTTCCCCACAGGCGCATTCCGTCGCTGGCCAGATTCGCGATCGGCGCCTTGAGCTGGTACAAGTCCATCAGACGGCTGAAGGTTGTGCTCTCGCCTCCGGGCATTATGAGGCCGTCCAACTCCTGGAGGTCGTCGGGAAGCCGCACCTCCACAGCGTCATGGCTCAAACCCCTTATGGCTGCCACGTGCTCGGCGAAATCTCCTTGTACAGCCAGGACGCCTACTCTCAACTTCTTTCTTGGCGCCTCGTATGGTTCGGGCGGTACATCGCGGCCCTATAGGTTCCCCCGCGGAGCAAGAAGGTCTTCCTCCTTCAGCGTACGGGCGCCGATGCCGACCATAGGCTCACCGAGGTCTTGGGAAACCTCCGCGATGATATGCGGGTTGTTGTAATGAGTGACCGCCTGCACTACGGCCCTGGCCCGCTTCTCAGGGTCGCTGGACTTGAATATCCCTGATCCGACGAATACCCCGTCGGCTCCCAACTGCATCATGAGAGCGGCGTCGGCCGGGGTGGCAACTCCGCCAGCGGCAAAGTTTACCACCGGCAGCCTTCCCTGCTCCTTGGTTTCTTTTAGCAGATCCAGGTCCACGCCCATGTTCTTGGCCTCGGTGGGCAATTCGTCGTCTGGCAGGTTCTGTATGCGGCGTATGGTTCCCATCACCGCGCGCATGTGGCGGACAGCTTCCACCACGTCTCCGGTTCCGGCCTCACCCTTGGTCCGAATCATGGCAGCGCCTTCTTTTATACGGCGGAGCGCCTCGCCCAGGTTGCGGCAGCCGCATACGAAGGGCACCTTGAAATCGGCCTTCCACACGTGGTTGTCCTCGTCGGCCACCGTGAGGACTTCCGATTCGTCGATGTAGTCCACGCCCATGGCTTCCAGGACTTGGGCCTCAACGAAGTGACCGATCCGGCATTTGGCCATGACGGGGACGCTGACTGCAGCCATTATTTCTTTAATCTTGGTGGGGTCGGCCATGCGGGCCACCCCGCCGGCGGCGCGTATGTCCGCGGGGACTCGCTCCAAGGCCATGACGGCGCAAGCCCCTGCTTCCGCCGCAATCACCGCCTGCTCGGCGTTGACCACGTCCATGATGACTCCGCCCTTGAGCATCTGGGCCAGCCCAGCCTTGACTTTCCAAGTCCCCGTCTCTTGCATCTGGCTCTAGACCTCCCTGTTCCTTTGACAATCCAATTATACGATGGGCCTAGTCCGTTATCAATAAATCGTGGGACCCTTACGTCTGTGGCTGGCGACGAGTTGACAAAGCGGCGCTGTGATGTGATGATGCTGTTATGCGAACAACTGTGACAATTGACGATGACGTGTTGGCGGTTGCTCGTGCGCTGGCGGAGCGCAACGGTGTCAGCCTGGGATCCGCTTTGTCTGAGCTTGCGAGACGCGGTTTCAAAGGAACAACCGCGACCCGGGATGACGGAGCAACTGTTTTCCCGGTAACCCCCGACGCCGAGCCCATCACCAGCGAGGACGTATTTCGGGCCCTTAGCGAGTGGCCGTGACTGCGCTCCTGGACGTCAACGTACTCATAGCTCTCGCTTGGCCCAACCACGTGCATCACAACGCGGCCCGGTCATGGTTCATGGAGCAGCAGGATGAAGGTTGGGCGACCTGTCCTTTGACGGAAGGGGGATTCGTCCGTGTATCTTGCAATCCGTCGGTGGTTCGGCACACAGTAACCCCTCGGGACGCCATCGCACTGCTTGTAAACCTCAGGCGTCTGGGGGCGCACTCGTTCTGGCCCCTCGACCTGTCCATGGTTGAACTGCCGGAAGAGATTGCCGGCCGCATTCAGGGATACCGTCAGATTACTGACGCTGTCTTGCTAGCTGCCGCAATGCAACGCGACGGGCAGCTTGCCACCTTCGACGCCGGACTGGCGGGGCTGACAACTGAAACGATGCGTCCCTTCCTTCGTGTGATTCCGGTCTGAAGTAGGACCCTTGCGGCCCCCTCCTCGGATTGCCCGAATTAGGATTTACAGGGTTTAGGGACTACTCTGCGCCAATCGTGGCGCGGAGGGCGGCACAATGGCGCTTTTCGCAGGCCGCTTATGCGGGGTTTGCGCTAGGGTGTAGAATATAGGGCGCCCAGATTGGGACGGCCGTCAGCCATCAACCAAAGGCAGCGGCCAAGGAGTGTTGCGTGGTCCCTCCGGAGAATATATTCGGTTCGCTGGACATCCGCATAGGAGTCTTCTTGGCGCTGGGGGCAGCCCTGGCCGTGTCCAACGCCATCTTCTACCACCGGGTTATCAGTCTCATAATGCTGGGCAAGTCCGCCAACAGGTTCGATCAGCCCGTCCGCAGGATAATGCGGTTCCTGGGCATCGTCATGGCGCAGAGCAAGGTCCTCCAGCGCCTCTCCATCCGGGACAAGGCCGGGTTGGGCCACGTATTCGTCTTCTGGGGGTTCCTCTCCTTCCTGCTCAGCTACGTCATCTTCATATTCGGCGACGCTGCTTGGCGTCCGTTCTCCGAGACGCTGCTCACCGAAACCGGCGTCATGGTGTACGCCAGCTATCTGGACATATTCGCATTGATCATCGTCAGCTCGCTGTTGTGGGCTGTGTTCCGCAGGTGGGTGGCCAAACCCCATCGCCTCAGCTTCGACCTGACCCGCGCTCCTGACGCAGTCATCATAGTGGCCCTTATTTCCACGCTCATGACCCTAACCATTCTCACCGAGGCCTTCTACGTGGCCGAGGTGGAGGCCAAGGGAATCGACGGCGGAGCCCACGCGGAAGCCATCGTCGGCAAGGCCGTCGGCCAAGCCTTCCACAACGCTGGCATGGGCGTCGGAGTCGCCGATTTCGCCCAGGGGTTCGCCTGGTGGCTCCACCTGCTCATCATCCTGGGATTTTCGATATATATACCCTTCTCGAAACACATGCATATGGTGGCGGCGCCCCTGAACGCCCTGTTCAACTCCCTCAAACCCAGGGGGATCCTTGAGGCTATCGACCTGGAAAACGCCGAGCGGTTCGGCGCGGGACGGGTCCAAGACTTCACCTGGAAGCAGCTGCTGGACGGCTACGCTTGCGCCGTCTGCGGCCGTTGCACCAACAACTGCCCCGCTCACCTGACCGGCAAAACCCTATCCCCAATGCACATCGTGGAGGACATCAAGGACTACTTGGTTGAGGTCGCTCCGGACGTCAAGGCCGGGAAGGAACCCGAAATTCCCATGATAGGGCACCTGCGGCTCACCGAGGAGGCCGTCTGGGACTGCGTCAACTGCGGAGCCTGCATGGAGGAATGCCCCGTGGCCGTCGAGCACGTGCCCACCATCATGGACATGCGGCGCAACCTGGTGCTGGAAGAGTCCAAGATGCCCGAGACAGCCATGAACGCCCTCCTGAGCATCGAACAACGCGGCCACCCTTGGAGGGGGACCCAGTTCTCCCGCACCGATTGGGCGCAGGGACTGGACGTGCCGACTCTGGCAGACAAGCCCGATGCAGAGGTCCTCTTCTGGGTGGGCTGCACCGCCGCCCTGGAACAGCGGAGCCAGGCCGTTGCGCGGTCTATGGTCAAGGCCCTCAAGGCCGCCAAGGTGGACTTTGCCATCCTGGGCGAGGAAGAACGGTGCACCGGCGACCCGGCTAGGCGCATGGGCAACGAATACCTCTTCCAAATCACGGCACAGCAGAACATTGAGACCTTCAACAGCTACAACGTCAAGAAGATCGTCACCATCTGCCCCCACTGCTTCAACAGCATCAAGAACGAATACCCGCAGCTGGGCGGCGAATTCGAGGTCCAGCACTACAGCCAGTTTGTCGACGAGCTGATTTCCCAGGGGCGCATCAAGCCCATACGCATGATAGATACCACCGTCGCCTATCACGACTCCTGCTTCCTGGGACGCCACAACGGCATCTACGACCAACCCAGGAACATCGCCAAGGCCATCCCGGGGGTCACACTGGTGGAGATGGACAGGCGCCGGGAGCAGGGCTTCTGCTGCGGCGCCGGAGGCGGCCACATGTGGGTGGAGGAGAGCCAGGGCGAGCGCATCAACCACATGCGCACTGACCACTTCCTGGGCACCGGCGCCCAAACCGTGGGGGTGTCCTGCCCCTTCTGCCTCCAGATGATGACTGAAGGCATTCAGGCCAGGGGCCATGAAGGCGACAAGGAGGCCAAGGACCTCCTGGAAATTCTGGCTGACAGCCTGGAGCCCGAAGCCCTGGCGCCACAAAGCACAAACGTGGACAGCGACGCTTAGCCTACAACCTATGAATTCAGACTTAACAGGCGGTTAGATTTGGACAACCTTATGATTTGGGCCCGCGGGGTCAACAAGACGTACAGCACAGGCGCGGTCCAGGTGCACGCCCTTAGAGGCGTTGACCTGGACGTCCGTCAGGGTGAAATGGTGGCTGTGATGGGTCCTAGCGGATGCGGCAAGACTACTCTGCTAAACTGCCTCTCGGGACTGGACGAGGTGGACTCCGGGGAGATACGGGTCGAGAATACGGAACTGCACAGCCTCCCCGACGACGAGCGGAGCGACTACCGCGCCCGCCGAATGGGGTTCGTGTTCCAGCTGTACAACCTTCTTCCCGTCCTCAGCGCCGTGGAAAATGTCGAGATGCCGCTGCTGGTGTCAGGGACCAAGCCTGGCGAGGCGCGGAGCCGCAGCATGGAAATCCTGGACGTCGTGGGCCTCTCGGACAGGGCCCACCACCTGCCCGGAGAGTTGTCAGGGGGCCAGCGTCAACGCGTGACCATTGCCAGGGCCCTGGTGAACCAGCCGACCATAATCTGGGCCGACGAGCCCACGGGAGACCTGGACAGCGAGACTGCCGAAGAGATAATTCAACTGATGCGCGACCTGAACCGGCAGAACGGCCAGACCTTTGTTGTAGTCACCCACGACGACTACGTCGGAAGCTGCACCGACCGCATCATCCGAATGCGGGACGGCCAGGTCGTGGACTACGGCGACGGCTCCAGCCCGGCAGACGGGCGGGCGTAAGCCGAGGCCACCCACTATTCCGAATCTTCCCTCTCTACCGATCCTAGACCCTGTTTACACCGGTCCAGTGCGTCGTTAGAGACCAAGCAACTCTTTCTTCTTGGCATCGAACTCTTCCTGTGTGAGTACGCCTCTCTCCAGGAGGCCAGCCAGCTTGTCTATCTCGTCGGCTGCGGACCCAGGTTGGCTTGCTTCAGGTGTCGAGGCCGCAGCGGAAGTTTTGGCTTCGTCGGTAGAACCTCTAGCCGTGTTGACGAGTTCAACAATGCTAGGAACGGCGGACGCAATCAACATTAGGGACCCGACTAGACCAAGGTAAATCCCCGCTCCTATGGATAATGCACCGCCGGACTCGTCGGCTAATCCGTTCAAGTCGACCCATTTCAGGATAACAGCGATCAATATGGCGATTCCCGCCAACGAAACAGCTCTGTCAACCCATGCCCAGTGGGGGGATCCTCGGCTAGTAGAGGCGATGCCCAGATACGATGCAGCCTTGTCCAGCCAGGGGGCCGTCTCTTGAGTCTCGCCGATAAGGTGACGCCACCCAATCACCACTAAGGATAATATGGCGAAGGCAAGAACGACCTCTCCCTCTGCAAAGTCCATCCCCGTGGCCGATTCGTCGTACGCAGCGACGGTGGCCCACGCGACCAACGCCCCTATCAGAGCGAGCAGTCCTCCAAGGGCTCCGAGACCTCTCCATACCAGCGGATTGATTCCAGACATGCGTAGCCTCCTTGACCACGTAATATCCTGCAGGCGCCTGCCTGCACTGACACTGGCCTAAAGGCCACACCGCTTTGCGGCGTGCGTGCGCATTACAGCACAGCTTAGTTGCAATGCGCAAGTTTCCTTTTCATTCGGAATTTTCCAAACTGTCTTTCCCGTGGAAATATGCCGAAACGTCCCGTTCGCTTCTGGCGGGAGAAGGTTGGGCCTGCCCTGAGCTTGGCCGAAGGTATGAGGGAGAACCGAGGACTGCTAACCGGCGCAACCGATCGGATGCGAGATCAGAAGGACATTCCTGGAGGACGTCTCAAAGGACGTCCTGTTAAAGCTGTGGCAGGTACCGCTTGATCTCGTAGTCGGTGATTTGAGTGCGGAATTCGTTCCACTCCAGCTTCTTGTTCTCCAGGAAAACCCTGAATACGTGGTCTCCCAGAGTCTCCTGGAGCAGTTCGCTGTTCTCGGCTAGCTTGATGGCCTCATGCAGGCTGCCCGGCAGAGCGGCTATCCCCCGAGCGGCTCTGGTCTCCTCGGACATGTCGAATACGTTCTCCTCGGTGGGCGGGGGAACTTCGTATTCGTTTTCGATTCCTTTGAGGCCGGCGGCCAGCATTACGCTGAAGGCAAGGTAGGGGTTGCACGCCGGGTCGGGCGCACGGTACTCGATGTGCACCGAGTCCTGGCGTCCAGGTCTGTAGGAGGGGACGCGTATCAGGTCGGAACGGTTCTTCATCGCCCACGATATGTACATGGGCGCCTCGTGGCCCGGCGTCAACCTCTTGTAAGAGTTCACCCACTGGTTGGTAACCAGAGTGATTTCCGGTGCGTGGCGCAGCAGGCCGGCTGTGTAGAGACGGCCGATTTGGGACAGCTCCCCTGGGTTGTTCTGGTCGAAGAATGAGTTGGAGTCCCCCTGGAAAAGGGACTGGTGTACGTGCATTCCCGAACCGTTCACCCCTGGCAGCGGCTTCGGCATGAAGGTGGCGTAGACATTGTTCTGGGAGGCCACCTCTTTAATGACCAGCTTGCTGGTGGTGACGTTGTCCGCCATAGTGATGGCGTCGGTGTACTGAAGGTCGATTTCATGCTGCCCCGGGGCCGCTTCGTGGTGGGAATACTTGACCGGAATTCCCATTTCGGCCAATGTCAGGACCGTCTCGCGCCGCAGGTCAGTTCCCAGTTCCATTGACAATTGGTCGAAATAGCCGCCTTTGTCGATGGCCTTGGGGTCTTCGGTTCCCGTGAGATAGAAGTATTCGAACTCCGGGCCAACGTAGTAAGTGAACCCGAGGTTGGATGCCTTCCTCACGTTCCTCTTAAGGACGAATCTTGGGTCTCCCTCGAACGGATCCCCAGTGGGCTTGTGTATGTCGCAGAACATCCTCGCCACCGAGTTCTGACGGGGCCGCCAACTGAGTATGCGGAACGTGGTTGGGTCGGGTCGGGCCACCATGTCGCTTTCGTCTATGCGAACGAAACCCTCGATGGACGAGCCGTCGAACGCAACGCCTTGCTCCAGCGCGTCCTCCAACTCCTCCACGGTGATGGCGAAACCCTTAAGGGCGCCCAGGATGTCGCAGAACCAGAGCCGGATGAACTTTACGTCGTTCTCCCGCGCAGTCCTGAGGACAAACTCTTTCGCTTCATCTTCGGCCCAAGTCATAACCGATTCTCCGGTAGAGGTCTCCGATTGGGGAATATTGGGTTACGTATCGAGGATTGGCCGTCGCCAGGGATAAAGTGCGGCAGGCTTGGGATTAGGACCCCGTAGGGCCTGCCGCAACGATTCTATTGACTGGCGCAGGTCGTGTCAATTTGGACGCCGAGTCGGGCTAGGCGTCGAAGTACATGAAGAACTCATACGGGTGGGGCCGTAGCCTGATGTTGTCCAGGTCGCCCTTCTTGTAGTCCAACCAGGTTTCAATCAGGTCCTCGGTGAACACGCCGCCCCGCAACAGGAACTCGTAGTCGTTCTCCAGCGATGCCAGGGCCTCGTCCAAAGAGCCGGGCACCTGCCGTATCTTGGCAAGCTCTTCGGGCGGCAACTCATACAAGTTCTGGTCCACGGGGTCGGGCGGCTCTATTTCGTTTATGACTCCGTCGATCCCCGCCATCAGCATAGCCGAGAACGCGACATATGGGTTGCAGGCGGGGTCGGGAGCGCGGAACTCCAGCCTCCGGGCTGCCGGACTGGCAGAGTAGGTCGGGATGCGGATGCACGCCGAGCGGTTCCGCACGGAGTAGACCAGGTTCACGGGAGCCTCGAAACCTGGCACCAGCCGCTTGTAGCTGTTGGTGGTCGGAGCTATGAAGGCCAGCAGAGCCGGGGCGTGCTGGAGCAGGCCGCCGATGTAATGGCGGCAGGTGGCGCTGAGCATGGCGTAGCCGTTGGCGTCGTAGAAGAGGTTCTGCCCTTCCCTCCAAAGACTCTGGTGGGTGTGCATTCCTGTGCCGTTGTCGCCGAAAAGAGGCTTGGGCATGAAGGTCGCCACCTTGCCGTACCTATGTGCAACGTTCTTGACCACGTACTTGAGTATCGTGACGGTGTCCGCCATTTTGGTCAGGCTGTCGAAGCGGACGTCGATCTCGGCCTGTCCCGCTGTGGCCACCTCGTGGTGGTGTTTCTCGACGATGATGCCGAACCGCTCTATTTCCTGAACGGCCTCCGTGCGTATGTCCTGGAAGGTGTCGAACGGGGGCGTCGGGAAGTAGCCTTCCTTGTGGCGGGGCCTGTAGGCCAGGTTGCGGCCGCCGTCCACTGTACCGGGCTGGCCTGAGTTCCATATCCCTTCGTCCGAGTCTATGAAGTAGTAACCCTCGTTGCTGGTCTGGTTGAACCTGGCCGAGTCGAAGATGAAGAACTCCGGTTCCGGCCCCCAGTAGCTTACGTCGGCAATGCCGGAACTCTTGAGGTACTCCTCCGCCTTGTGGGCGACGTTGCGCGGGTCCCGGGTGAAGGTGTCCCGCGTCACCGGGTCCAGGATGTCACAAATCATGGTCAAGGTCGGCGCCTTGAAGAAGGGGTCCATGTTGGCGGTGGTCGTGTCGGGGATGAGAAGCATGTCGCTCTCGTCGATGGACTTGAACCCGCGAATGCTCGACCCGTCGAACCCGTAGCCCTCCGCCAGGTTGTCCTCGCTCAGCTCGCTCAGGGGAATGGAGACATGCTGGAACGTGCCGGGCAGGTCTGTGAACTTCAGGTCGATGATCCCTATCTTGTTGTCTTTGGCATGTCTAACAACTTCTTCCGGGGTCATTGAAGGTTCCCTCCTGTTGGATTTCGTTTCTTGTAAAAGCGGCGCTCAAGCGCCTATCGCTTATTCCTCTTCGTCCCCTGACCCGCCGGCGATGCCCACTATAGATTCGTCGGCGGAGACGTAAGCTTCCTCGCCGTGTTGAGACAGGTCCAATCCCTCTTCCTCTTGCGGCTCGTCAGCCCGTATGCCGAGGGTGTACTTGATGGCTACGAGTATCACAGCGGTGGTGACCAGGGCCCATCCCCAGGTGGCGCCTATTCCAGCCAGCTGGTACAGGATCTGCTCTCCTCGGGTGACGCCTTCCGCCAGTCCTCCGAACCCAATCCCTACGAATAGGCCGGTTGCCAAGGCGCCCCAAGTGCCTCCCATGCCGTGGACTCCCCAGACGGCCAGGGCGTCGTCCACCTTCAGCTTCAACAGAAGCTCGACACAGCCATAGCAGATGACCCCGGCGCCCAGGCCGATGATGATGGCGGGCATGGGTCCGACGAAACCTGCGGCTGGTGTAATCGCGACCAGCCCGGCGATCGCCCCGGAGGCCGCTCCGACGAGACTGGGCTTCTTGCCGAATATCCAGGACATGGCGACCCACGCCACAACCGCCATAGCCGTGGCGGTGTTCGTGGTCACGAATGCGTTGACCGCCGTGCCGTTGGCGGCCAGGGCGCTTCCGGCGTTGAACCCGAACCACCCGAACCACAGCAACGCGGCTCCCAGCACTATCATCGGAACGTTATGGGGAGTCATCGGCCGCTGGCCGAACCCGATGCGCGGCCCAATGATGAAGGCCGCCACCAGAGCCGCCACGCCGGCGTTGATGTGGACGACGGTGCCGCCCGCAAAGTCGAGGGCTCCAAGCTGGGCGAGCCATCCTCCACCCCACACCCAGTGGGCCACGGGAGCGTATACGATGGTCACCCACAGTACGGTGAATATCACGAAGGCGCTGAACTTCATGCGTTCGGCGAATGCGCCGGTGATCAGGGCGGGCGTGATGATGGCGAACATGGCTTGGAAAATCATGAACGCCTGGTCGGGAATGGTCAGGCCAAGGGTACTCTCTTCAGCGCTGACCCCGTTGAGGCCGAACAACTTCAGGTTTCCGATAAAACCGCCAATGTCATTCCCGAAGGCCAGGCTGTATCCCCACAGCACCCAGACTACGCCCACGATGCCGATGGTCATGAAGCTGTACATTATGGTGGACAGGACATTCTTTTGGCGCGACAAGCCGCCGTAGAAGAACGCCAGCCCGGGCGTCATAAGCAGCACCAGAGCCGATGACGTTAGGACCCATGCTGTATCCCCTGAGTCAATCATGACAGCCTAACCCTCCTTTGCCGTGTTCCCCCTAATGTTTTTCTCCGACAAGCAACCCAGTCCATGCCCCTACGGGTATGGACTGGGTCAGCGTCGGACTTATCTTGGTTTGGGTGTTAGTTCTTCTGGGCAAACTTTCTCGGAAGCACAACCCACAACGCGAAGAGTCCTACGAACACGGCTCCCGCTAGAATTGCTGGCAACATCTTTCCTCCATCTCTCCGCTGTCGTCTTGATATGCATTCTGAGGGCAATGTGTTTCGGACATTTTGCATCGATGTTAAATCTTTGTTACATCCGAAACACATTGCCTTGGTCTTGTTTCCGCTTGCTTAGAACGTTGAGGAAGGCGGCGCGTCCGTGACGTAGGTTTCAAGCCCATGCTCGGACTTGTCCAAGCCTTCGAGCTCCTCTTCCCTGCTCGCCCGCACACCGATGGTCGCCTTGAGGCCGAAGAACAGGGCGAAACCGGTGACTAGCGACCAGGCCACGACCACGGCCATGCTTATAAGCTGGGAGACGATTTGCTCAGCGTTCCCGTCCACGAGGCCGCTCACGCCATTGTGGCCCGCGGCGAATATCCCCACCGCCAGGAGCCCCCAAAGTCCAGAGAATCCGTGGACTGCGATGGCCCCAATCGGGTCGTCCACCTTGAGGACCTTTTCCAGGAACTGGAGCGAGAGCATCATGATGGGCGCCGCTATGCCTCCGATGACCACGGCGGCCCAGGTGTCCACGTAGGCGCAGGGCGCCGTTATGCCCACCAATCCCGCCAGGGCCCCGTTGCAGGCCATAAGGATGTCGGCCTTGCCGGTCTGCACCAGTTTGATGTAGAGCGCTACGACCGCTCCGGTGGCTCCGGCGAGGAGAGTGTTGACAGCGTTCAAACCGATGGTGTCGCTGCCGCCGATGTTGAACCCGAACCACCCGAAGAAGAGTATGAAGGTCCCGATTATCACGAAGGGCGTGCTGTGGCCGGATAGGATGTTGGCGGACCCGTCGGCGTTGAATTTGCCGATACGGGGACCCACGACCATGCAGGCTGCCAGCGCCAGGAATCCTCCGACGGCGTGGACTACGCCCGATCCGGCATAGTCAACCGCGCCAGGCAGGTTGATGGCCGAAAGGTCGCCCAACCATCCGCCGCCCCACACCCAGTGGGCGTACAGGGGGTATATGAGGGCAGTCACTATGAAGCTGTAAGCCATGTAGGTCTGGATTTTGGTCCGCTCGGCGATGGCCCCGGCCACGATGGTCGCGGCGGTGGCTGCGAACACCATTTGGAACATCCAGTCCACCCAGTTGTCATCCACAAGGAAGAAGTTGGACGTTCCGATGATTCCGGCCGCGGATGCGCCGGTCATGAAGGCGAAACCGAAGGCCCAGAAGGACAGGGACGCGATGGCAAAGTCCATGAAGGACTTGGTCATGTAGTTGGTGGTGTTCTTGGTGCGTATCAAGCCCGCTCCAAGGAAGGCGAAACCCGCTTGCATGAAGAACACCAGGAAGGCGGCCGCCAGGGTGATGAAAGCGCCCAGGTTGTCGTCCACTACGTTGATGGCTTCCTGGGTCTCGTCGTCGACCTGTCCAAACGCCACGTTGTAGCCGCCGATGATGCCGACGGCCAACAGCCCGGCCATCATCAGCGTCAGCGTTCTCCTTAACGAAACATGTTTCAACATGGACACCCCTCCTATAAACCGATATTGGCGACTCCGTTTTATTCGAAAGATGTTACGGGCCTGTTGCCGTTTTGTTACTCGTGTGTTGCGGGGGTGTAAAATAATTGTTACGTCGAACGGCGACCCATACACGAAGGAGTCGATTGACAATGGAATGGATAGTGGGAATCATCATTGGCCTAATAGTGGGTGGAGTAGCCAGTTGGCTGGTTCGAAGCGCACGTGCCACGAGCGAGGCAGCTTCCCTGCAAGCTGAATATCGGGAAGAAATAGCTGGACTCAAAGGCAAATTGGAGCAATCAGATGAGGCCCAGGCTATTCTAGACGTTGCCAAGGAGCAGCTAAACGAAGCCTTCAAGTCCACGGCCAGCAGTGCATTGCAAAACAATAATCAAGCCTTTCTTACCCTCGCCAACGAAAACTTGGGGAAGACTTTGGAGACTGCGAAAGGAGAACTTGACCGAAGGCACAGGGAATTTCAGGAGTTGGTGAAACCCTTGTCCGAAAACTACGGTAAGCTCAACCCCCAGATCGAATCCCTGACCACAAGAGTAGAGTCTGTTACCAAAGCAACTACAGAGTTGAAGGGAGCGCTTACCGACAACCGACAAGTGGGCAATTGGGGAGAAGTGCAATTGCACCGAGTTGTAGAGCTTGCAGGAATGGTTGAATACTGCGATTTTGCCGAGCAGTCAACAATCGATGGGACGGGAATCATCCCTGATATGGTCATCAACCTGCCCAACAAACGGGCCGTAGTGGTCGACGCCAAGGCGTCAACGGCTGCATTCATGGAATCGCACGAAGCCGCTGACGAAGACTCGGCCAGCGCAGCGTTGACTAAGCACGCAAATGCATTGAAGAGGCAGGTTGACGACCTGGCTAAGAAGAATTACGGCGCCAATGTTGACGGCTCTCTTGACTTCGTCGTCATGTTCGTTCCTGGAGACCAGTTCCTAGCGGCCGCCCTCAGAGCTAATCCCGATCTTATCGACTACGGAATGCAAAAACGCATTGCCATCGTCACACCCGTGTCACTAATTTCTCTTCTATGGGCCGTACATAGCGGCTGGCAGCAAGAGCGACTGGCGCGCGACGCAGCCGAGATAAAGAGGGTCGGAGACCAGATGTACAATCGGATGAAGACCTTCATGGGCCACTACCAGAAGGTAGGGTCCGAGTTGGGAACCGCCGTCACTGCATTCAATAGGTCAATCGGTTCCTTTGACCAGTCCGTAGCTCCCCAAGGAAGACGTTTTGCGGAGTTAGTGACAGGCAGTGAGGATGACTTCCCCGAAATTACGGCTATTGACGAGGACCCCAGGACGTCCCGGTACGCTCACGAGGGACCGACCGCGGAGGAAGGCAAACTGGCGGCTGACTAATCGGCTGGCTTTCGCCGGAGTAAAAAGGACCGACCTCTACGAAGCAGTTGGAGAGTCGCCTCTTCGAACAGTTGGTCTCTTCCTTCCCCGGTTCGTATGGACTCGACGGTTACACCGCGTTGCAATTGAGGGGCCGTCGTATATAATATCGTGGGCTTAGTCTTCCAGGAGAAAAGCATGAGGAAGAAACAGACGGGACAGTTCGGCAATCTCATCGGCGGGTCCGTTGTCATCGGAGCCGCCATGATCTACGGCGGTCCCTTCCTTACCATCATCGGAATCATAGCGGGCGGAATCTACACCGCTGTGATTGGTCTCCACATGATTACGCCCAAGGCCAAGCGTAAAAACATCCTCAAGTTCTAGCCGTCGTCCCTCAGCAAGTCGGCCCACGTTCCGGCTGGCAGCGAGCCCGCAAGATGAGGGTAGCGTCCCGATAGGACTTCAACGTGGGTTGGCGTGAGCAGTGGCGGTTCCGCCAGTTCAGTGGCCAGTTCGGCCCCATCCAGTCCCCATAGGCTTCGCTGTTCGACGCCCTTGCCTTGGACCAGGACCTTGAAGTCCCCCATTTCCCCGGGCCTTCCCAAGTCCAACATCCCCATGCGATTGGCGTCAAGCGCTCCCTGACTTAGACCCAGAGTCCTCAGTTTTCTGATGAACAGGTCAAGTCCGAGGTTATTTAGGAATCGCTGCTGCGTAGTGATTCCAATGGGCGTTAGCCCGTGTGTCCGGCCTTGGCGGACGATGGTCGAGAAGTCCACGTGGGCAGTGAGGTCCTGGCGGCCCGTCCGCTGCAATGGGTCGGCGACCGGCGTGTGTTTGAAGTGTCCCGACAGCGTTCCCTGTCTGCGGCCTGGAGCGTAGAGTTCCGGCGCCAAGCCGCCGTAGTCTATTGTGACAACATAACCCCGGGACAGCGCATCCGATACAGCCTTCATCCAGGGGCCTAGTTCCAGGTTAATCTCGGCTCTCTGCCCTTCTTCCAGGCTGACGCCAAGGGCTTCCAGATGTTGGGCTAGGGCGGCTGTGGAGGGTTCACCCGTTTCTTCCGTCGGGGTGTCTTCCGGGCCTTCCGTTACGAAAATCTCCCTCAGTTCTCCACCCTCCATAGTGACCCTGTGGACGGGAAAGGCGTCGGGCAGTTCGTTTGACAGGAAGCAGCCAACCACGTTCTTCAGCGGGACCGTATGGGAGACCAAGCGGTCCACATTGTCTCTTAAGTCAGGCGGCAGGTCCCCTTCCAACCCTTGTCTCGCGGCCCGGTCGATGCAGATGTAGTGGAGGGCGCGGCTAAAATCGCCAGGGAGTTGGGGAGAGAATGACATAACGTCGTGGCAGAGCCTTCCGTTTCCCGCTCCCATCTCGACTGCCCAAAACAGTCTGGGCCGGTCCAAGATGTCCCACATCTGGAACAGTTGTAAGGCAATAAGGCTCCCAAAGGCGGGATGGGCTTGTGGAGCTGTGTAGAAATCGCCTTCGGCTCCCGGCTCAGTGGTGGTGTAGTAGCCGCCGTCAGGCCAGTACAGGGCCGTCTCCATGTACTCGGCGAAGGTGATCCTGCCCCGATCTCTAATGCGCCGAATTATCTCGGCTTCTGCGTTCATGCTAACTGGACCCTTGTAGCGGCCAAAACAAATTAGAGGGGGCTGAAAGCCCCCTCGATGTCAAGCTCGTTGGCGGTGTTCTCTATGACCGCTGTTCTATCGGCACGTATTCAACGTCCATGGGGCCCGTGTAGTCCAGCAGCGGTCGGATGAGAATGTTGTCGGAGTACTGTTCCAGGCACTGAAGCGTCCAGCCGGGAATGCGGCCCAGGGCGAAGATGGAAATGAACAGGTCCTCGGGGATTCCGAGAAGGTTGTAGATGGAGCCGGCGAAGAAGTCGACGTTGACATAGATGCCCTTTGCCCTGTAGGGGACCATCACCTCTTCTTCCAGGTGGCGCAGTATCTGGAACCAGTGGGGCTTGCCCAGCTTTTCCCCGAGGGTCTTGGAGCGGTCTCTCAGGTGACGTGCCCTAGGGTCTTCTGCCTTGTATACACGGTGGCCGAACCCCATGATCTTGCCGCCGCCGTCCAGAAGGTTACGGGCCCAAGCCTCAGCGTTGCTGGCGTCGCCGATGTCCATGGCCATCTTCATGACCTCTTCCGCCGCCCCGCCGTGCCAGGGTCCCTTGAGGACGCCTATACCGGTGACGATGGCCGAGTGGAGGTCAGAAAGAGTGGACGCGGTGACTCTGGCGGCGAAGGCCGATGCGTTGGCGCTGTGCTCGGCGTGGAGTATGAAGTCCACGTCCATGAGCTTTGTCGTCTCGTCGTCAGGCTCCTCGCCCATGAGCATGTAGAGGAAGTTTGCGGCGTGGGTCAAGTTGGGGTTTGGGGCCACCGGGTCCAATCCCTGCCTGATCCTGTGGTGGGCCGCTACGATGGTGGGTCCCTGGGCGGTGACTCGAATCCCTTTCCGCAGCGTGGCCTCCGGGGAATTGTCTCCAACTTCCGGGTCGAACGCTGCCAGGGCCGAGACTCCCGTCCGGAGGGCGTCCATGGGGTGACTGTCTTTAACGATGTCCAGAACCGTGTACACCCCCTCTGGGATCTCCCTGTTAAGCCTGAGTTGGGCGTCGAAGTCCCTCAATTCGGCTGACGTGGGAAGTTTCCCGATGAGAAGGAGGTGCATGACCTCTTCGAAGGTAGACTTTTCGGCCAGGTCGTGGATGTCGTAACCCCGGTACAACAGCTTGCCCACTTCACCGTCTATGAAGCTCGCCTCGCTGGTGTCCAGGTATACATCCTTCAGTCCACGGTGGATTTGTGCTTTCGGCTGTACCATGGCATCTCCTCCATGGGCGCACCGCCCGGGGCTAACGCTGACGCAAGGCTTGGCGTCCGTCGTTTTCCTTCGTACCGGAAGGAAAACAGTTGGGGCCATTAAAACAGAACACGGCCAATCGAGCCTCTGGTCCGCTAACCAGCCGCCGATGCCGCCATCGGGATTCTATCATCGGCCAAATTGGAGTGTCAACCTGTTGTAGTGGTGCGGTAGATATGGGACGGGTGTAAGGAGACCAACAGTTCTGGCTGGCCTTGATGAATACTGTACGTCTCTAAGGTGTGACGTTGAACTCTCTCAGACCAGGGTGTGAGGTCCCGCCTTCGATCATTGCAGGGAGTCCAGGAACTCCTGGATGGCCTGGTTTACGTCGTCAGGGCGTTCGGCCATGGGGAAGTGGCCTGCGTCGTGCAGCTTCAGGTACCGGGACCCTGGGACGGCCTGATGGATTTCCAGCTCATACTCCGGCGGGTCCAGCGGGTCGTCCATTCCTCTCACCAGCAATAGCGGCTTGCCAAGGCAGCGTATACGGTCGGTTGCGTCAAAGCCGTCTATGATTTGGAGGTCACGATACTGGGACATAGGCCCAACCAGACGGTGGTCATCTAAAAGCTTCTCTCTAAAATCCGGTTCGACGAACTTCAAGATGCCCCGCATCATTTCGATCCACTCCTCGAACGCGACCGGGTCTTGTGCAGCTCTCAGCCTGAGTTCGAGGGAGGCTTGGTTTCGTTGTTTCAGGCGAAGGGCCATAGTCATCAGGACGAGGCCCTTCACTTCATCGGGGTAGTCAAGGGCATACTGGAGGGCTGTGCAGGCCCCAAGGGTGTATCCCGCCAGCACTAAATTTTGGCGATGGCCCTGTGCCCACAGCCAACCCCTCAACCATTCGGCGCTTCGCTCCACGCTGGGGCAGGGCTCCCCGTCGGGGTGGCCCGGAAAAGTCGGCGCCAAGCTGCCGGGAAAACGCTCCAGCTGGCGGGCAAACGACCTGGCCGTTCCCCCGGCGCCTGGGCCGTGGAGGAACACTAGCTGTACCACCGAACCTCCTTAACCCGCCGCCCTAGCGTCTGGGCCCGTTTGGAAAGTCCAACGAACCTGCAAGGAGGTGGTTGGACAGGCTCACCACGAACGGCTGGTTTACCTCAAACCGTTCGCCCTGAGCTTGTCGAAGGGCCTCACCACCGGAACCGAGGCCGGTTCGAGACAATCTCTTAGTGCGCGGACGCGTGAGGGCTCATTATCAGGCAGTAGTGGAAGTCCAGTGTGCCGCCCTGGCTGAGGGCCATGACCACGTCATGCTTGGCTACTTGCCGCTCGCCTGCGGTTCCGCGGGCCTGCAATACGCCCTCGGAAATGGGAGTGGCGCCCCACAGATAGTGGGCTGAAAGCTCGCCGCCGCTGGTGTTGGTGGGCAGAGAGCCGCCTGGCTCCAGCTTGCCGTCTGCCACAAACGGGCCGCCCTCGCCCTTGGCGCAAAAGCCGTAGTCCTCCAGGGTTACGATGCTGGTGTAGGTGTAGTTGTCATAGGTCTGGACCACGTCGATGTCGTCCACCGTAATGCCGGCCATGGGAAAGGCCCTCTCCTTGGCTATAGCTGCTCCGGTGTGCACCTCGTTCTCGTAACCCCTCCGCCTGGGGTTGCCGGGATAGCCCTCGCCCATCCCCAGGATGTACGCAGGGGGCTGCTTGAGGTCCTTGGCACGCTCGGCAGTGGTGGTGATGAAGGCGATGGCCCCGTTGTTGACCATGCAGCAGTCGAAGAGGTGGAAGGGTTCCACCACCCACCGGGAGTTGTGGTAGTCATCAAGGGTCATGGGGTCCCTGAAGATGGCGTCGGGGTTCAATCCGGCCCACTTGCGGTTGGAGACGGCCACTGCGCCGAGATGGTCTTGGGTCGTGCCGTAGAGGGCCATGTGGCGGCGGGCGGCGAGTGCGTATTGGGTGTTGGCGCCAAAGAACCCGTACGCTCCTGGCAAGCCCCGCAGCCCGGACATCGAACGCAGCCCTCCGTAGGCGGCGCCGCCTGACGAGCTGGCCGGGGTGAGGGGAGCGTCGGCGAAGACGTAGCACACTGTGTCGGCCATTCCCGACTGGACGGCATGGGCTGACAGCACCATGTTCTGGCCGGCTGCAGACCCCCGGTTAATCCACTGGCTATATAAGCGCAGGTTTTTCAGTCCCATCATGTTGTGCAGGCCGCCTCCGCCGGATGCGTCGGGCCATCCCTCGGGCCCCACGCCTCCATGGGTGAGCATCCCGTCGAGGTCCTCCTTCTGCAGTCCTGCGTCCTCAAGGGCCAACTGCACCGCCTCCACCGCCAGGGACGTCACGGGTTTGGAGTACCTCCGGGTCATCTTCGTCAAGCCCAAGCCAACGACCACAGCCTGGCGTGGATTGTTTGCAGCCATGATTCACCTCCGCTCTAGGATAGCCGGTCCAAGGGGCGGCAATTTGATAACGTAAGTATACTCGCCCAAGACGCTGCGTCTAGTGGGCAACTATAAAGTGTTCCTAAAGCGGGCGCCGTTGTTCTGAGTCCTCAAGGCGCACGACCCTACCCGTACCGCTCTGTGGTAGAATGCTTTACCGCACGAATCAAGCGATTGATTAGGAGGTAAGCAATGGCCGATCGAGGACGAGTTGTCATTCACACCGCGCACAATGAACCTTTCGAGATACGGGAATACGACCTTCCTGATCCTGAACCAGGCGCCATCATTCTAAAGATTACCCAGGCGGGCATCTGCGGCTCCGACCTCCACACCTGGAGGGGAGACCAGATAAACATTCCCGTCCCTCCGGGCGGTCGGGTCATGGGCCACGAGGGCACGGGCGTCATCTACAAGATGGGCGCCGGAGTGACCACCGACAGTAACGGAGACCCAATCAAAGAGGGCGACCGTCTCATGCACGTCCACGTCTTCCCCTGCTACCACTGTCACATGTGCAACAAGGGCGACACCAACTGGTGCGTCAACCGGGAGTATCCGGAAGGAGATGTGTGGCCCTACTTCACCGGCACCTACGGCGACTACATTTACCTGCCTCCCAGGCACCCAGCGTTCCGTGTGCCCGACGAGTTGAGCGACGACATCCTTGGCTTCGTCAACTGCGCGATGGGTACGGTCACCCAGGGCTTGATTCGAGCCCGGGCCCACGAGGGCGACCAGGTGGTCATCATGGGGGCGGGCGGACTCGGCCTCAACGCCGTCGCAATGGCCCGGGACATGGGCGCAGACCGTATCATCGTGCTTGACCGGCTGGAAAACCGCCTTCAGCTGGCCGAGGACTTCGGCGCCGACGAGACCATCAACATCGAAGAGTACAACACTGCGGAGACCAGGGTGCAGCGGGTGTTCGAGCTGACCAGGGGCCGAGGCGCCGACATCGTCATGGAGTTGGTGGGCCGCCCGGACCTCATCGTTGAGGGCATCGACATGCTCAGCAACGGCGGCACCTTCGTAGAGATAGGCGACATCATACCCGGCCCCACTGCGGCGATCGACCCGTCAAAGCTCCTCAGGGGCAAAAACATCATGGGCTCGCTGATGTACAGGCCGAGCACGCTGGCCGCCATCCTGGACTACATGGTCAAGAACCGGGACAAGGTGCCCTTCCACAAAATCGTGTCCCACAAGTTCCCCTTGGCCGACATCAACGAAGCGTTCCCCCAGGCGGAATGGAACCAGCGCCAGACCGCCATATCCAGGGCGATGCTGGTCCCCTAGGACTGTGACGCAGGGGAATTGGTCTGAAGAAATCTAACATGACGGCGCCTCTTGAGGGAGTCAGGGTGATCGACATGTCCCAGGTCTTCTTCGGACCTGGGGCGGCGATGTTCCTGGGTGATCAAGGCGCAGACGTTATAAAGGTAGAACCCCTCCGCGGGGACGGAATGCGCTACAAATACGCCTCGCCCTTCCTGCGGGGATTGGGCCTCGGCAAGTGCTTCCTAGGGCTGAACCGGAACAAGCGGAGCATTTCCGTTGACGCTTCCGCCGATGGCGGTCGGGAGATAGTCCACCGGCTGGTGGAATGGTCTGACGTTTACATCATGAACATGAGGCCGGGGACTGAAGCCCGTTTGGGGCTGGACTACGAAACTCTCAGCCGGATAAATCCCCGGCTCGTATACGCTTCCATCAGCGGTTTCGGCCATGAGGGTCCGGAGGCCCGACTCCCGGCTTACGACATTGTCATACAGGCCCGTTCAGGCGTGATGTCCACCAACAAGCTGCCCGATGGCACTCCCATACCCTATGTGGTCATGTACGCTGACATATCCGGTTGCATGACCCTCTCCTACGCCATAATGGTCGCTTTGTGGGAGCGTGAACGGACCGGCAAAGGCCAGAAGATAGACGCCTCCCTGCTGCACCAGGGTCTGGCCATGCAGATGCAGCAACTGGTGTGGGTAGAGAATGACGAATCGCCCATGGCCGGCGCCTCCCCTTCGGCCATGTCGGGCAGCTACCGCTGCTCCGACGGAGGCCATCTGGCCATAGTCATCCAGGAAGAGCGCCAATTCCAGGCGTTATGCCAAGCCTTGGACCTTCCCGAGGCGGCGACGGACCCCAGGTTTGGTACTTTCCAGTCCAGAATCGACAACGCCGCCGACCTGGGCGAGCTTATAGGCGGCGTATTTGGAACGCGCCCTCTCGACGAGTGGCTCCCCAAGCTCAAGCAAGCGGGGGGGGTTCCCGTTGAGGCGGTCGTGACCAGAGATCAGACGCTTCAGGACGTTCAGACGCTGGCCAACGGAATGTTCTGGGAGCAGGACCACCCACACGTCGGCAAGGTCAAGATGGTCACGCCTCCATTCAGTTTGTCGTCTCACCCTTTAGAGGAAAGGCTGTGCAGACCCGTGCCGCTGCTGGGGGAGCACACCGACGAAACTCTGGCCGGGTTGGGCTACGGCCCTGAAGAGATCGCAAGGCTGCACCAGGCAGGCGTGATCAAGGGACCTGAAGCTCTGCTGAAAACGGCGGGTGCGGCGAGCGTCAGCCGGACGGCATGATGAATCTCCGCTAACAGAGCCTCTGTGTTGGCATCGCGTCGACTTTCCAATTGGTTTCAATCAATTCGAGCCGGAAAGGATGCCCAGAAAACCGATGGCGGTGTTTTCCGTATGGACTTTATTTCGGACAGCCACTAAACTAATGGCATCGGGAAAAATCAAGGCAGGGAGGGCGAAATGGGCGACGAAGACATTGCTCTGATGGCCCATCTTATGCGTCGAGCGGGATTCGGCGCGACCCGGGACGAACTGGAAGCTCTGGTGGGAAAGGGCTACGAAAACGTGGTCGATGAGCTGGTTGACCCGGACGGTCACGGGATACCCAAGATGAGCATCGACTACTTCTTCCGGTATTACCCCACCCTGGAGAGTTCCAACCCCATCCCTCAGGGAAGGTCTCACCTCGTCTACCACTTCATAAACAGCCCACGGCAGCTGGAAGAGAAGATGACTCTGCTGTGGCACACCATCTTCGCCACCGGATACGCCAAAGTTGACAGCACGCCCGACGAACTGCGTCAGATCGAGACCTTCCGGACCAACGGCCTCGGCAACTTCCGGGACCTGCTGGTTGAGCTGGCCAAAGACCCGGCGATGATTTTCTGGCTGGACAACAACTACAACCACAAGGACCTCCCCAACGAGAACTGGGGCAGGGAGCTGCTGGAGCTGTTCTCCATGGGCCAAGGCAACTACACGGAGCAGGATGTCTTCGAATGCGCCCGGGCTTTCACTGGCTGGACCATGGCCCACAAGCCTCCCAGGTTCCCAATGGGGCGCCACGTCTTGTGGAGGTTCCAGTACAACGCTGAAGACCACGATGACGGCGAGAAGCATTTCCTGGGCCACACCGGTCGTTTCAACGGCGAGGACGTGATAGACATCATCGTCCGTCAGCCCGCGACGTCCCGCTTCATAGCCCGGCACCTCTACAACTTCTTCGTTGCCGACGAGGTGCAGGTCCCGGCGTGGCTGCACACTCCCCCGAGGGATGCGGTGGCCATCAACATAATCGCCGACGCTTTCACCAACTCCGGCTACGAGCTAAAGGAAACATTGAGGACTATCTTCAATTCCGACTTCTTCAAAGAGGCCCGCTACCAGAGGGTGAAGAGCCCTGCGGAGGTGGTGAGCGGCATCTGCAGGCTGGTGGGAGATTTCCGAGGCTTTCCCAGGCCCGGCTTGCAAGCTCTAGTAGAGGAGACCAACTACCAGGGCCAAGCCTTGCTCGACCCGCCCAGCGTCGAGGGCTGGCACTACGGGCCTGAGTGGATAGACAGCGGCTCTCTGGTAAGGCGCATCAACTTCTCCGCCGACCGTCTTTCCGACTTGCGAATGCCCGGGGTGCGCTCCATCATTGGTCGTGTCCAGTCTATGGGGACCCTGACGCCGTCGGAGATGATCGCCGCCGCCCTGGACTTCATGGGTCCTGTGGAGGTCACCGACGCAACCCGGGAGGAGTTGATGGTGTTGGCCCAGCAGGGGGGAGACGTGACCTGGGACACCGACGAGCAGGTTGCGACTTCCCAACGGCGAGTGGCCGACCTTCTGGCCCTCATAGCGTCGTCCAGGGAGTTCCAGTTCTGTTGACCAGTGCCGTTGCCCGATGATGAAAGGACCCTCAGAAGGGAGGCGTCATGCTAACTAAGTACGCGCAGGGAAGAGTCTACAATTTCGATCAGTGCCTGGGCAAAGGAATCGGCGGCGGCAGGGCGTTCAGCGCCGGGGCCGACTTCGCCATAAGCCAGGACGGTTCGCTTTACGTGCTTAACAAGGGACATGAGTACCAGCCAAGCACCGGCGTGACCAAATGCACCATCGACCACGAGTTCCTGTGGGAAGATCGGGACTTCAGCTATGGGGCGGGGCTGCCCTTTCCCACCTCGGTCGCTCTTGACAGCGAGGAGAACGTTTACGTGTCCGACGACTACGTGAACAAGATTTTCGTGTACGACAAGGACGGGACCGGCCAGGGCTTCTGGCCCGATAGGGAACCTGTGGAGCAGGAGCCATACTCGGCGTCAGACTTGGATTTCAACCTGTATCTGGCCAAGCTGAACGGAGGCCTCAACGAAGACGGCCAGTTCAACGGCCCGTCGGGTCTGGCTTTCGACTGCGACGACAACCTGTACGTGTCGGACAGCCACAACCACCGAATTCAAGTGTTCGCCAAAGACGGCCAGTTCCTCCGCAAGTTCGGCAGCCACGGATCGGAAGAAGGGCATCTGAATCTGCCGTGGGGCATCGCGGTCGACGCCGACAGGAATGTCTACGTAGCAGACTGGGGAAACGACCGGGTGCAGAAGTTCTCCCCGGACGGTCAACACCTGCTCACCTTTGGCTGCACTGGTTCGGCCGATGGCCAGATAGAGCGCCCGACCAGCGTTGCGGTTGACGATGAAGGGGACGTGTACGTAACGGACTGGGGCAACAACCGGGTCAACGTCTACAACCCGGACGGCGGATTCATCACCTCATTCTATGGGGACGCTGACCGCCTCTCCCCGTCCCACCAGGCCCAGGTGGACGCCAACCCGGACGTGGCCAAGGCTCGACGCCGCACCGACCTTGCTATGGAGCGGACCCTGGCACGGCCCACGGCGGTCAAGGTGGACGGACAGGGGCGCATCATCATCCTGGAGTCGTTGCGCAGTCGGATGCAGGTCTACGTCAAAGAAAAGGACTGGCTAGAGGCCCAGTTCAACCTTTAGGTCCCGGCCGTTTTCCCCCTCACCCTAACCTTCTCCCGCCAGGGGAGAAGGCAAAGTTCAGATATGCCCCCTCGCCCTTGACGGGAGAGGGTTGGAGTGAGGGGCACAGCTACCCGGACACCGCCGGCATGATCTCCTCGGCCACATACTGCATGTTGTCCAGGAGCCTCTGGGGGCTTTCCTTGGTTGGGTCTCCGCTGGTGGGGACGGCGGCCAGGTGTTTCAGTCCTGCCCGCTGGTAGGCCATCAGGTCGTCTATGATTTTGTCCTTGCTTCCAGAAGCGATGACGGCCACGTCCCCGGGATGGGGGTCTCCGATTCGAATCCCTCCGTACATGGCTATGTCCATTTCGTCCAGGTTCCTGCCCCGGCTGTCCAGCTCTCTGCGCAGATTGTCCAACTCCTCGCGTGAATGTGCTGGACGGTCCGAAGGGTCGCGTAGTTGGAAACTGCCTGCGCTAGCAGCAGGGATGACTTGCTCCTCATCAATCTAAACGAAACCAACAGAATAGAGCCGCTAGCAAGGCGATCGGTGCCTTGATTCCGACCACTTGCACGTCCCGCGATTGACAGCGCAAGCAGCAGCCAGATAATATCCTTTTGAAATCCAAATGCCCACCACGTCAAGATAACGACTTGGTTGGTACTGAAGCTTCTGGCAAAGGTAGCGTTTCACGGTTACCGCTGGTAGGTAATGCTACTACCCCAGAGGATAATAGATCGACTCCTTTCCGTTTGTCTTGGGAAGGGGTTTCTACATGGTTAAACGACGTAATCGGGGAACAGCTAGTAAGCGCTACAATCACCCCAACCCCTAAAGCAAAGCCCTAACTGTATCTCGCAGGACTAGCCACCTAACTAATGCCACGGTAGCAAGCGAGTTGAAAAAAGTGCCGTTGATTCAAGGCGGACTTTCGGTGCAAAGCCAAATCTTGGCCTCAGTGCAGGTATACTCGTAGATGATCGTGCTTAATCTGAACGACTTGTGTGCTGGAGACATGCCCGGCATCACGTCGGCAATCGGCAATGCAATGGCCGAATCGAGTGCTGTTTGCTTGGGCAGCCAGGGACACACCAGGGGTGTGTCCCTGGTCGTCCGCGGCTGGGTCAGCGGCCGTGTTAATCTGATCTGGACTCCCGCGACTATCCAAGCTCGAAGGGGATGGAACGACGTCCAGGAAGCCACAGAGGAAGCTGCCGAGGGCGTCGCAACGCTGCTTGCGCGATGGGGGATTGGCTACGTGGTTCTCTTACGGTCTAGGAAGGGAACCGGGTTCGACTACCTGCTCGGAGACTCCAACGTAGTGGATATATCGGAGGTCGAGAAGACGGTAACGGCGGAATGGGCTCCTGTGCTTGGTGATAATAGCCTCGTCGTTAGAGCAAGGTTCGAGGTATCTGGGATTTTACGAGGAAGCGACAGTGATGTGAAGGGGAGGACTGAGCTTAAGCTTAAGCAAGTTAGTCGTTCTGATGACTCCGGTATTCCCGCTTACGTCACCGTAGTGGAATTTGGCGAACCTCTTGCCGAGGTGACGCGGAAATGAACTCAGTTAGAGATTCCCATACGAGAGCGATGGATGCCGCCTTTTTTGCTGAAAGGGAACGCCGCCGGGGGAATGTTGATGGTGCGTCGAAGCTGTTTGAGGAAGCACTAGGTTTAGAACTTGACGCAATTAAGGGGTTAACCGAGTCCGACGGGTTGGCTTGGGCTGTACTGCATCGAAGTGCTGGTTGGCTGGCGTTGGACTGCAATAATCCTCGACTCGCCGAACAGCTGGCTAGTAGGGCTTTGGCCGGGGAACCTGACTTGGATGTAGCTGAAGAGTTGAGAGACTTACTGGAGCGAGTCAACTTTTACAGACACCTCGAGCCTCAAGGGATGGTCCTGAGTGATAGTGAGGTTCAGTTAAACTTGGCAGGCCGTGCGGTAGCTGCGGGTGTAGCGTCATTGTCGGAAATTGTTTCTAGGATGAACAGCTTTCAATCCTTGGTTTACCGGATTGTGCAACGGAAATCACACAATCCGTATAGCGGGCGTATCCCGAGGGATATACACAACAGCTATCGCGTTTTCGCATCGCAGCCGAGGTCAGGCAGCTTTGGTGTTTCGCTGAGGCTTGGGCAACCAGCTATTCAACCCACTTTGCCAGGATTCTTTGGGGCTCCTGATGTAATTCAAGAATTCATGGATCTTATTGACCTTGTAAACCGATCTCAAATGAGTGAAATACGGGACCGGATTCCAGAAGAGGCATATTTGAGGAATTTTTGGGGCTTGGCAAAGAATTTGGCCCCTGATGGGGACAGAATTCGTCAGGTTAGCTTCACGACACTCAGCGGTAGTGATGTTCGAGCCGTGGGCGTGACCACTCCTGCATCTCATCTTCGAGTCTCGGATGGCGTCGATGGAATGGAAGAACAGCCTTTGGTTGAAGTTAGTGGTACGTTACGCTATGCGGACGCTGCGACCGGTAACCGGAATCGTAACCGTATCAAGCTGGTTGACGCTGCTGGCTCTTCGTACGATATTGTTGTGCCCGAAGGGTTGATGGATGACATAGTTCGACCACTGTGGAATTCTTTTGTGACTGCAAAGTGTTTGCGTCGTGCTAGGCAAAAAGTTCTTAGGCTCGTTGAGATTTGGGAGTCGGAACCTGAATCGGGCGATGCGGTTGGTCCCGCGATACGAGTTATAGGACGCTTGAGCGACAGCGGGCAGGGCTCTCTGTTCCGGTGACAAAGCCGATCATGACCATTCCCAACTTTGCCGACAAGACCATGCACCCCGTAGGCGTCTTGACGTATCCTGGAGCATGACCCCGTGTGGACGGTCCCCTGATAAGCAACAGGGGCCTAGAATTTTGTAGCAGCATTGAGGATTTTGTAGCAAGAGGCTATTTTGATACAAACCCGGGGAAGGTTGGGATGGGGGTATCAACTACCCCGACACCGCCGGCATGATCTCCTCGGCCACGTACTGCATGTCGTCCAGAAGCCTCTGGGGACTTTCCTTGGTCGGGTCTCCGCTGGTCGGGACGGCGGCAAGGTGTTTCAGTCCTGCCCGCTGGTAGGCCATCAGGTCGTCTATGATTTTGTCCTTGCTCCCGGAGGCGATGACGGCGACGTCCCCGGGATGGGGGTCTCCGATTCGTATTCCTCCGTACATGGCTATGTCCATTTCGTCCAGGTTCCTGCCCCGGCTGTCCAGCTCCCTGCGGAGATTCTCCAACTCCTCCGCCAACTCCTCTGCGGTGACCCTGAGAGTATAGTAGCCGGAGGCGTATTGGGCAGCCCTCTGCGCGGCCCTGGGACCGCCGTAGCTCCCAAGCCATATTGGTATGTGGGGCTTCTGAACGGTTTTGGGGAACCCCCCGATAGATTCAAAGGAGTGGAAACGCCCCTGGTAGCTGGACGCGCCGTCGCCCGTCCAAAGCTCGACGCAAATCCTCAGCCACTCGTCTGTGACGGTCCATCGGATGCGGAAACGCTCCCCCATCTCAAGGGTCTCGAACTCGTCCTGCATCCACCCAGCCCCTGCTCCCAGTATGACCCTGCCGTTGGAGAGACAGTCCAGCGTAGCCAGCATCTTCGCCAAGACCAAGGGGTTCCGGTAGGGTATCACCAGGACGCAGAAGCCCAGCTTTATCCGCGAGGTGCTGGCCGCTATACCTGACAGCATTGCTATAGGGTCGTAGATGTCCTGTCGGGCGCCGAAGCTGGATTCCGGGTAGCGGGCGTGGTGCCTCGCCGGCATCACCAGATGGTCGTGGGCCCAAACGGCGTCGAATCCCAGCTGCTCGGCTCTCTCCGCGATGTGCACCTGGTCTTCGGCTCCGCCCCGATTCTCGAACCATCCAAAGTTGCGTATCGATATACCCAGCTTCATACAGGCTCCTCCTGACTTTCCCGCGCGATTGATGCCCAAATATGAGGCCGCTCTGGCCAGCGCCTAGGATTCCCTTGCGCCAGCTCCGTCGAACAAGGCTGCGGCTAGCATTGGTCCCAATAATTCAGCCGCGTGTTCAATCATCACTCCATTAGGTTTGTCCTCGTTGTCGAAAAACGCTGTGACTTGCTCGGCGATGTCTTCTCCGTCGGGCGTAGGATTCCCATTACTAAGCCATAAAATGTCGGTTTCCTTGTCGTAATCGATTATCAACTTCATAGGGTTGACTGCTTAAACAGGGGAAGAATCTCGCGAGCGAAAAGCTCCATGCCCTCGGCCAGCGCCTTGCGAGGGTCGGGTTCTCCCGCAACGGACGGTGTGCACTGGATATGCTGGAGTCCCACCTTGGCGTACTCCCTAAGGTCGTTGATGACCTGGTCTGGGGACCCGGTGAGGGGCGGGCGGTCGTCCCCGTCGACGGGCGCCTCGGTAAGGACCGTCCTGCCGCTCGTGCATATTTCAATCTCTGACGGGTCCCTCTTGTCTCGACGGCACAGCTCACGCAGCAGGGAGACCTCCTCGGCCAACTGGGACGGGGTTACGTTTATGCAAATGAACCCGTCGCCCAATCTGACCGCGCGCAGAGTTGCGTTGCGGCCTTTGCCTCCGAGGTATATGGGCGGGTGAGGCTTACGGTGGGGTTTGGGGAACGTGCCGGCGTCGATGAACCCCACGTAGCGGCCCACAAAGTTGGAGGGGCCAGTATTGGTCCACATCTCCTTGATGGCCCGGATGTACTCCGACGTTACGGTCCCCCGCCGCCGGAAATGTTCCGGGGGCAGGCCCAAGGCGTCGAACTCGTCCTCCAGCCATCCGGCTCCGGCTCCCAGGATGATTCGGCCGTTGGAGAGGAGGTCTGCGTTGGCAAGCATCTTGGCGGTGAGCGCGGGGTGGCGGTATGGAATGACCAGTACGCTGGAGATTATGCTGACCCGGCTGGTAACTGCTGCCAGGGCGTTCATCATCACCAGAGGGTCGTACACGTTGGAGTTCCAGGCGAAGGGGAAGTTCCCGCCGACATTGTAAGGGTAGTCAGTTTTGAAGACCTGGGGCAGCACCACGTGGTCATGGACCCAAACCGAGTCGTATCCCAGGTCCTCGGCGTGTCTGGCGATTTCTAGGCAGGAGCCCGGTCCCGGCTCACTGCCCATCGAACCCAAGTTGCCCGTGGAAACTCCAAACTTCATTAAGCGCCTCCCGTTGCTCTCATCTGAACGCCTAATCTAAAGCTGCTCTGTGTATCTGCGGTGAGGGTTGACGTTACGACTATACCACAGTATCTTGAGGGCGAAAGGCAATTTCAGTCGACGCGAGGGGTATGTCATGGACGATTTCAAGTTGATCGACGGCGACGCTCACATACTGGAGCATGACAACATATTCGACAACTATCTGGAAAAGAAGTACCGGCATCTCATTGACGAGGCCAGCGTCAGGTGGTGCAGGACTTCCAACCTGGGGGAAAGGCGGGCCGCCCCAATGGAATACAACACCGCCGACCCGCTTTGCTTTGAAATGAACCTGAAGGTCATGGGCAGGCAGATGCCCTTCGGGGCCGAAGGCTTCGTCAATGCCGCCAAGGGTTTTGAGGGAAGGGACCTGGATGACCTGGACCGGGCCTACGGTAAGTGGGCCGACATGAACTTCCCGGCCAGCGCGTACCGTGAGGTCATGGACACCTGCGACATCAGCCATATGATTCTGTACCCCACCGCCGGGTTCTGGCTCACAGGCGTGCAGGAGATGGACGGGGTCACTGCCAATGCCCTACGCCGCGCGTACAACCGCTGGCTTGGCGACTTCTGTGCGGAGATTGGTCCCGGAGGCTGCGGAGCCGCTTCCATCGACCTGCGGGACCCGGTGGCCGCCGCAGAGGAGGTCCGCCGCTGTGTGAAAGAGTACGACTTCAAGGCAGTGCACATGAACCCTGCCCCCCACCCCGACATCCGCGTCTACCACGAGGAGTGCGACGTGTTGTGGGAGACATGCGCGGAGCTTGGGGTGCCCATAGGGCTGCATCCCAGCACCAGCCATCCCTTCGACCAGGGTTTCCTTACTTACGTCGACGGTCTGAGAAACTGCGCCTCCGCCGTGTCCTTCGTCATGGGGAGCATGTTGGCCTGTACCGCCTTCATCATGGGCGGAGTCCTGGAGAGGCACCCCAAGCTTAAACTCGTGTTCCTGGAGTCGGGCTGCGGATGGGCCGCATTCTGGCCTGACCGCCTGGAAGCCGGCATTCAGGGCGGAACCCGCAAGCTCAAGATTGAAGGCCTCAACCACTCTCCGCAGGAATACTTCGAACGCCAGTGTTTCGTTGCCGCTGACCAGGACGACCCTGGTTTGGAAGACCTGATAGACGCCATCGGAGACCACGTCATTCTCGGCGCCACCGACTTCGGTCACCCAGAAGGGCGCATGTACTACCGGGCCAAGCAGGACATGATGAACATGCCCAACATCTCCCTTGAGAGCAAACGGAGAATCCTCAGGGACAACTCCCTCAGGGCATATCCCATCAAGCCGTAACTTCCATCGGATCTATGACAACAAGGAAGCATTGTCGGCGGCCGTTCTAAGCGGCCGCCATGAGCATAGGATTCGGAACATTCGTGCGCGTTGCTTTGGTCTGCCTTGTGGCTGCGGCGGTTCTCGCGTGCCGGTTTCGCTTTGCATCCACGCCCACATCCAACCTACGCCTACGTTGGGACCGACACCCACACATGCTCTGCAGCCTACAGCGACTCCGACTGTCGAGCCGTCCCCGACGGTCGTTCAACTGCCCATCACCGTGGCTGCCGACCAGGTCTACGGAAACCGCATCGCTCGCGTCGACGACCCCTCAGGCAACCACTGGTCCATTGCCAGCCGGGTCGAGGACGTGAACATGGACGAGGTCATGAAGCGCATGGCGGCTATGGGCGAAATCTGGCTGCGGTTCCCAGGCCCCCAAAAGACAAGGGCCCAGGGGACCCACCCACCACTCACGTATAGGCATTGCTACACTAGGAGGCACTGATGTCCCTGTCCCATCGGGAAACGTCCGAGTTGCCACAAGCTCTCGCCGGAGTGCGTGTTGTTGATTTCACCTGGGTGAGGGCAGGCCCATGGGCCACCCGCTGGCTGGGAGCTTTGGGCGCCGAAGTGATCAAGGTCGAGTGGCCCGACAGTGAGAGGGGTAGGGGCGAAGGAATAGGTACGCCCCCGGGAGTGGAGACCAGCTTAAACACTTCGGGGAACTTCAACGACACCAACTGTAACAAGCTGGGCGTCACCCTGAACCTGCGCAGCCCAAAGGGCCTCGACCTGATAAAGCGTCTCATCTCCATCTCGGACGTGGTCATCGAGAACTTCAGCGCCCGGGCATTGGGGAGTTGGGGATTGGGTTACGATGAGATGCTCAAGCTGAAACCCGACATAGTCTATGTATCCCAGGCAGGGTTTGGCCACACTGGACGTCATCGCCACTACACCACGTTCGGCCCTATTGCCCAGGCCTTTTCGGGGCTGACCTACCAGTCTGGACTGCCCGGAAAGCCTCCTGCAGGATGGGGCTGGTCCTACCTGGACGACACAGGCGGCATGTATATGGCCATGGCCACCATGACTGCCCTCTACCACCGCGACATGACCGGCCAGGGGCAGCACGTTGACCTTTCTCAGATGATTGCCGGGATAACCCTGAACGGGCCTGCGTTGCTAGACACCACTGTGAACGGCAGACCGTCTCGCCGCGAGGGGTATCCCCCGGGGAACCACGCTGTTTGGCCGGGGACCACCTTTGCGAACAACTACCGCGGCCGCACCGCCGCTCCCCACAACGCCTACCGCACCAAGGGGGACGGCTACAACGACTGGTGCGTCATCGCCTGCTTCTCCGACGAGGAATGGCAAAACCTGGTCCGTACGATGGGCAGTCCCGCCTGGGCCATTGATGACCGATTCACCAGTCTCGAAAGGCGCCTCCAGCGTCAGGAGGAGCTGGATCGGCGCATTCAGGAATGGACCTTGACGCTGGACAAGTACGAGTTGATGGAGCGCTGTCAGGCCGCCGGGGTGGGCGCTATGCCGGTGCAGAGCGTCGAGGACCGGGTGGAGCACGATCCCCAGCTCCGCCACCGGGAGATGTACACCGAGCTGGACCACCCGGCGCTGGGACCTCGCAAGTTCCAGAACGCACCCTTCAAGCTCGCCGAGACCCCCTCGTTCCATTATCTGCCGAGCCCGTTGATCGGCCAGCACAACAAGGAGGTCTTCGAGGGTCTCCTGGAGTTGAGCCATGAGGAGTTCGTGGAAGGCTACGAGGACGGCACCTTTTGGCCCAAGACCAGGGAGCGCTACTCCTACATTGAGGAGATGCTCCAGGGAGGTCCGCTTCCCGGCGGAGAAGGGCGCAGGCTGTCCCGCCAAAAGAGCGGATCAAGAGCGCCGGAGGGAACCGCGTCTGAGACTTCTGGGCACAACGCAAGTGGGCCTCTGTCGGGCCTCAGGGTACTGGAGCTGGCTGATGAGAAGGGGGAGTTCTGCGGCAAGTTGATGGCGGACCTAGGGGCTGACGTCATCAAGATCGAGCCTCCCGGCGGAGTTTCGAGCCGCACCCAGGGACCCTTCCTGGATGACGTTCCTGATAGAGAGAAAAGCATCTCCTTCTGGCACTACAACACCTCCAAGCGAGGCATCACCCTCAATCTGGAAACATCGGACGGTCGAAGCCTCTTCCGACGCCTCGCCTCCAACGCAGACGTTATCCTGGAGACTTTGAGACCGGGGTACCTGCCATCCCTTGGACTGGGATATCAGGATCTGAAGGAACTGAACCCCCGGTTGATCTTTTGCTCCCTGACTCCCTTCGGCCAGACAGGGCCATGGCGGGACTACGTCACCAGCGACCTGCTCCATCTGGCTGTTGGAGGCCAGATGGCGTGCTGCGGTTACGACGAGGAGGACCTACCGGGCGCCCCCCCGATAGCGGGAGGAGGCGGGCAGGCCTGGCACATAGGATGCCACTATGCCAACATGGCCATCATGGCAGCTCTAATGTACCGGACCGCAACGGGGCGAGGGCAGTACATCGATGCCTCCATTCATGACGCCTGCGCCCTCACCACCGAGTTCCACGTGGCCAACTACATATACACCGGCGCGATCCCCCTCCGGCAGACAGGACGTCACGCCTCTGTCACGCGCCGCCCCCAGTCTCAGTTCTTCTGTAAGGATGGCAAATATATGCACGCCTCCGTCGGCCAGCTTGGCCCTCGGCAAATAGGAGCTCTGGCTGAGTGGATGGACACTTATGGCTTGGCTGGAGACTTGAAAGACTCCAGATATCAGGACCCCAAGGTGGTCCGGGAGCACGTCTCCCACATCGTAGACCTAGTGACGCAATTTGCCGCCAACCTCACCGCAGAGGAGTTGGCCTACGGGGGCCAGGAGAGGGGTTTCGGTTGGGGATTGGTCCGGACTCCCGAAGACCTGCTAGAGGACGGCCACCTGGAGGACCGGGGCTTTTGGGTCGAGGTGGAGCATCCGGAGTTGGGGCGGAGCTTCAAGTATCCCGGGCCTGCAGGCATATACAACGGGTCTCCCTGGAGGATCCGCCGCCGGGCGCCACTGATCGGAGAAGACAACCAAGAGGTCTACTGCGGAGAGCTGGGGCTTCAGCCGGTGGAGCTGGCACTCCTCGCGGAGTCCAAGGTCGTTTAGACTTCTATCGGTTGCCGTTCCAGAGGATGTCCAGGATAGTCCCTGGAGACATTGAGAGCTGCTTCAATTTGACACCCACGGCCCTGTATATGGCGTTGGCCACATCAGCCGTGGGAGGCGCCAGCGGCACGTCTCCCATTCCTCGGGCTCCGAAGGGATGTCCGGGGTTCGCTGCCTCTACGGTCCCTAACCAGGATTGACGCTCCACACGGTAAAGTCGCCGTCCAGGGGCATGGGACCGCCGGAGACGGCGACCTCCGGCTTAACTCCCGTGACCTGCCGCGCGCCCGCCCGTCCCTGCAACTGCTGGATGCAGTCCGTGTGCATCCAGAAACGGCTGCGGCCGCTCCCGATGTTGCCGCCGCTGGGGGAAACGGGGTTCGGCCCTTCGATGCTGATGTCCGTCTGGTAGAAGTCTAACGCCTCTCCAAACTTGATGCCTCTGTAGCCCAGACCTTCTATGTGGAACTGGTGGAACAGGGAGAAGCCGTCATACATGTTCTCGAAGGAGAGATCGGCGGCGGTAATCCCGGCGCCCTCATATATCTTCCGGGCCGATCTCGCGGTTTCGGCCTCGACCTCGTCCAGTGTTGGAGTGAGGCTCCTGGGCTTGGTCCGGCTCGACGCATGGTTCAGGATGTAGACGGGCTTCTGCTTCATGTCCTTGGCCCGTTCAGCGGTGGTGAAGACGTAGGCGGCGCTCGCCATGACCGGTATGTCGTTATCGAACAGGTTAGCCGGCTTGGCTATCCACCGGGCGGCCAGGTAGTCCTCCTCCGTCAATTGTTCAGGCCGATGCTGGGCCCAATACCCTTCCGGGAACAGCAGTCCGTTTCTTCTTGAATTCACCATAAAGGGCGCCATCATGTCGTGGGTTTTGCCATACTTCCGGCAGTACTCTGCGAACTGAAGGGCGGTGCCGAAGGACGCCGGCGTACCCCAGAGGCGGCTAACCCCGACAGTCCCGGGGACGTCTTCCCCAGCGTTTGCCCCTCCCTGGTAGTACCGGCCTTCCATGTTGTGCCAGCCCTTGAGCACCAGGCAGGTCTGCGCGAGACCAGCGCCCACAGCCTGGGCGCCAAGGACGACGGCTTGGGACATACAACCGTAGGGCGGCACCCGACAGTACATGGTGAATTTGACATTCACCAGCTCCGGCATGTTCTTCAACAGCCACTCGGCGCTCAGCTTGGAGATGCCGTCCAAGGGGTCGCTAGTGGTCTCAAAGGCGTTGATCACTTCCATGGGTAAGGGCTGGCCTTCCGGCCAGTGAGCTCCCGTAGCCGTCCCCGGGTCAAGGATCAAACCGTCGACCTGGTCCGGCGAGACGCCTGCGTCCTCTATAGCTCTCCTGAGGGCCAGGATGCTGTTTGCACCTACGCTGGTTTCGGGTTTCCAATCCCAGCGCCGGGCAGTGGGAGAGTGCCCAACACCGACGGCCGCCACCTTCCCTCGGTGTTCCCATAACCCCGTACCCTCTTCTGTCCGGTACATCGAAATTGGAGCATGTTGAGTGGTCATTGGTGATTCCTTTCTGAGAGCCTTGGCCCTGAAGGATGCGAGTGTCTAGTTAACTACCCGCCACTCGGGGACCTTTTGGCCGTTTGCTGTCTCCTCGAACAGGACCTCCACACTGGCGCCCAACGGGACCTCGTCCACCGGAGTTCCGGGGAGGTGAGAGTACATCTGGATACTCGGGTCGTCGTCCAACATAATTACTGCGACGTTGAAGGGTTGATCGTCCTGAAGCAGTCTGATGGGGCAGTCGTAGACCACTCCGTAGTTGTATATCTTGCCGCGGCCACTCATCTGCTTCCACTCCAGATTGTCCCCTGAGCCGCACTGGTCGCACGCCGGGACCGGGGGGTGCTGAAGCCTGTCGCAGGCTTTACAGTTCTGGATGACCAGACGCCCTTCGTTGGCGGCGTCCCAGAAGGGTTTGGTCAGCTCATCGGGCGCCACACCCTGCTTTACCATATCTCCCCTCTCCTTTTGTTAGTTTCCAGCGGACTCGAAAACGAGGAGCTTCACCAGGTCAACAATACAGTCCGTCTTAACCGGGTCCCGGATTACACGGTCCCTGTGGCGACGCTGGCGCTCGAAACACCACAGCAATAAAAAGAACGAACCACGGGCAACTCGCCCGGCGCCCTGATTTACCTTCAGCTTATACTATACTACATCCTACTTTTCAGCGAGATAGCGCGTCATCGATCTACTGGGGGAGCGCCCTGGTTCCCTATAATTTGTGCCTACCCCACAATACATGGCATCTCCATGGGCGGGACGGTCTCGTTCCTTCGCCAGACGACGTTCGCTGAGTGAGGTCAGGATAGCGCCGGTAACGCGAGCCAAACCTTTGATTTCGGGATCAGGCAGGACCAGCACGCTGGCGGGCCGTTCGGCGCGGTAGAGAACCAGCACCCGCTGCTGGGTCAGTTCCTGGAGCGTTGCGGTTTGACACCCATCCCGCCCCCAAGTATTCTCTGCTTAACGGTGTGCGGACGGCGCCTAGTGCGCAATATGTCCAAGGTGGGGTCTCATGGGACGTCTCGACGGCAAAACGGCCATAATCTCCGGCGGCGCCAGAGGGCAAGGAGCTGAAGAGGCCCGCCTCTTCGCATCCGAGGGCGCCAGTGTAGTCATCGGAGACATCAGGGATGAGCTGGGCGCCCAGGTGGAGGCGGAAATCCGCGAGCTTGGCGGAGCCGCAGACTACGTGCATCTTGACGTGACCCAGGAGGACGATTGGCGCAAGGCCGTGGAGCTGGCCGAGTCCAAGTACGGCCGCCTGAACGTCCTGGTCAACAACGCCGGCATCGTGACCTGGTCCGCCATCGATGAAATGCCCGTTGAGGAGTGGGACTTGGTCATGGCCGTGAACATGCGAGGCGTGTTTCTGGGCACGAAGCACGCTATACCGGCCATGATAAGGGCTGGAGGCGGTTCCATAATCAACATCTCCTCTGGGGCGGGAATCGCTCCCGCCTCCCCTTCCTCATCCGCCTACGCCGCCAGCAAGGGCGGGGTGCGGCTTTTCACCAAGGCGACGGCTATCCAACACGCCAAGGACAACATTCGCTGCAACTCCGTCCACCCCGGCCCCATAGACACACCCATGGTACAAGAGACCCGCATGGCCAGGCCCGATGAGATGGCCGTCCGCATGGACCGGGTGCCCCTGGGTCGCATGGGCGAGTCCTCGGAGATAGCTTATGGAGTCCTTTTCCTTGCCTCCGACGAGTCGTCCTACATGACCGGCTCGGAGATGGTCATCGACGGCGGCCGGACAGCCATGTAGGTTGAGTTAGCGCTAGAGTCAACTCCAGAAACAGGAGGACACCCATGACCAGAAGGAAGGGCTCAGTTATTTCGGTGGTTTTCGCCGACGTTGACCCGGAAATGGACGATGAATGGAACCGCTGGTACAACGAGGAGCACATACCCGACCTGCTGAAGATGCCCGGATACCTCGACGCTGCCCGGTACGAGGCCGTGAGAGGTTCGCCCAGGTATCTGGCCATCTATGAGCATGAGAATTTCGGCGTGTTCTCCACGCCGGAGCGAAACGCCTACCGCGACAATCCGCCGGAGTGGACTCGGAGCATCCAGGGGCGAGGGGGAGCGCGCCTCACCATCCGCAACGTCTACACGCGAATCTACCCTGAGACGGAAGAGCCGGAAGCGCTGGGCAGACCCATGCCTGCGGCGGTCCAGGTGGGGCGTATGGAAGTTCCTGCGGAGATCGAGGAAAAGTACAACCACTACTACGACAACATACGCTTGCCCCAGAACACAGCCCTGCCCGGCTGCCTCTACGCCAGGCGGTTCCACTGCATAGAGGGGAAGGGTCCCAAGTACCTGACCTTATACGAGTTCGAGCACGAGAACGTCTCGCAGACCATAGCATGGAACGAGTGGCGTAAGACGGACACCATGAACGACTACATTGGCGGCGACTACGACCACGCTCCCGGCTCCCCAGGCGTGTACCGCCGCATCTTCCCTCAGCGATCGTTTTAACCCTCACCCCAACCCTCTCCCAGCGGGAGAGGGAGTCTGTTCCTTCCCCCAAGGGAGAAGGTTAGGATGGGGGTGGACGAATAAAGAAAGGAGGGCGTTGATGACCACGGGACAGATAATAAAAAGCCCTGAAGTTCCCGATTACAACGTAGTGGGCAGCAGGCCTGTGCGCCACGACGGACCGGACAAGGTGACGGGCCGGGCGCGTTATGCCGCCGACACGTCCTTTGCCGACATTCCAGGCCCCGCGCTTCTGCATGCGAGGGCGCTTCGCAGTCCCCACGCCCACGCGCGCATCAAGTCCATAGATGTCTCCAAGGCGACGGCGCTTCCCGGAGTGAAGGCTGTGGTTACGGCAGCGGACATGCCGGAGGTCTCGGCTAAGCTGTCGGAAATAGAGGAAGGCGCCGCCGTCAACTACGGCTTCTACAGCCGCAACGTCATGGCCCGGGAGAAGGCGTTGTACAAAGGCCATACCGTGGCAGCGGTGGCGGCCACCAGTGCCCACGTCGCAGAAGAGGCGCTGGCCTTGATAGACGTGGACTACGAGGTCTTGGCTCCGGTGTTCACCGCCGAGGAAGCCATGAAGGACGACGCGCCCATACTTCATGAGCGGCTTGTGACAATGGCCGACGCGGCCTTCAGGGGCGGCGGATACGCCGATGACGACGTGGAACGGCCCTCCAACGTAGCCAACCATTTCGAGTTCAAGCTGGGCGAGCCTGAGCAGGGGTTCGCTGAGGCCGATGTGGTTGTGGAACGGGAGTACCACACCCGGCCAGTGCACCAGGGATACATCGAACCACACTCCGCCACCGCGTACTGGGGGACCGATGGGTTGGTGACGATATGGACCAGCTCCCAGGGCCACTTCGCCCTGAGAGACCATACCTCCAGCATGCTTGAATTGCCAGTGTCCCAGGTGAAAATCATCCCGATGGAAATCGGCGGCGGGTTCGGAGGCAAGGGGCAAGGCGGCTGCTACCTGGAGCCGGTGGCTGCGGTCCTTTCCCGAAAGACGGGACACCCCGTGAAGCTGAGCATGACCAGGACGGACGTGTTTCTGGGCACCGGCCCGACGTCGGCAGGCCATATCAAAATCAAGATCGGCGCAAGGAACGACGGCAAAATTACTGCCGCCGAGGCGCGTCTGGTGTTCGAAGCAGGCGCCTTCCCCGGGTCGCCGGTGGCGTCGGGAACGCGGACTATATTCGGCCCTTACGACCTGCAGAACGCCTACCTGGAAGCCATGGACGTGGTAGTGAACACTCAGAAGGTCGCCGCTTACCGGGCGCCCGGATCCCCTATCGCGTCTTTTGCGGCGGAGACGGTCATTGATGAGCTGTGTGAACAGCTGGGCATGGACCCCATCGAGATGCGCTTGCTCAACGCTTCCAAGGAGGGGACCAGGCAGGTCGTCGGGCCGGTGTTCCAACGCATCGGCAACGTGGAGGTCCTCCAGGCCGCCAGGGATCACGACCACAACAAGACGCCCGTTTCGCCGGACGGTCCCGACGGAAAGAAGCGTGGGCGCGGGGTAGCCAGCGGCGCATGGATGAACGGCACAGGGCCTGCCAGCGCTGTGGCCTCCGTGCACGCCGACGGCACCGTAAGCCTTCTTGAGGGCTCCCCTGACATCGGGGGCAGCAGGGCCGTCGCCGCCATGCACGTGGCCGAAGTCCTGGGCATCGGCGCCGAGGACGTTAAGCCCGCCATCGGCGACACCGCGGCGATAGGCTATAGCAGCGGGGCTGGTGGTTCCGGTGTGACCTTCAAGACCGGCACCGCCGTCTACGAGGCGGCCCAGGACGTTAAACGCCAGATGATTGCCCGGGCGGCAACGATTTGGGACGCCGACCCTGAGGACATCGAGTACAGCGACCGGGGTTTGCTGTCCCACAAGTCCGACCCGGAACTGCGAATGGCCTTTGCGGAGTTGGCAGCCAGGCTGAACGCCACCGGAGGCCCCGTTGTCGGGCGGGCGGCGGTCAATCCTTCCCGGGTGGGGAACGCTTTCGCCGTCCACATGGTGGACGTGGAGGTGGACCCTGAGACGGGAAAGGTGGACATACTGCGCTACACCACCTTCCAGGACGCCGGAACTGCCATTCACCCCTCCTATGTGGAGGGCCAGATGCAGGGCGGAGCCGTCCAAGGCATCGGCTGGGCCCTCAATGAAGAGTATTACATGAGTGGCGACGGGCAGATGCTGAACTCCAGCTTCCTGGACTACAGGATGCCCACCTCACTGGACCTGCCCATGATAGACACGGTGATTATCGAGGTGCCTAACCCCGGCCATCCCTTCGGCGTCAGGGGAGTGGGCGAGGTGTCGCTGGTCCCGCCCATGGCAGCGGTGGCCAACGCAATACATGACGCGCTAGGCGTCAGAATGACCAGACTGCCCATGAGCCCCGGGGCCATACTGGAAACCATGTGGGAACAAGAGGGCTAAAAGTAGAACAATCTCAGGAGGAGACATGGTTGCGTTGCCTGACACTTGCAAAGTGGCCGCCCTCGTGGGCGTACATCAACCCATGGAGATCATGGAAGTCCCGATTCCCAAAGAGATGGAGTACGGCTCGATAATAGTCAAGACCGCCTCCGCCACCATCTGCGGCAGCGACGTCCACTACTGGGAGGGTGAGTCCACCACCGCCCCGAAAGAGTTCCCGCGCATACTGGGACACGAGATGACCGGGCATATAGCCAGGATGGGCCCGGGCGTAACCCACGACTCGGTGGGCCAGCCTCTGAGCGAAGGCGACCGCATCATATGGACCCACGGGTTCTGCGGCCAATGCCATTACTGCACCGTGGAGAACCAATATACGCTTTGCACCAACCGGCGAGGCTACATGTCGCCGCTATGCACCGAATATCCGTATTTGGTCGGCGGATTCGCCGAATACTGCTACGTCTATCCCACCTCCGGGAGGCTCAAGGTCCCAGACAGCGTGTCCGACGACCTGGCCTCCGCCGCTGCATGCGCCCTCCGGACGGTGGTCCACGGGTTTGACCGGTTGGGGCGCATAGAGAACCGGCACACCGTCGCAATCCAGGGCAGCGGCCCGCTGGGCCTCTTCTCCCTGACCCAGGCGCTGACGGCCGGAGCCAGGAAGGTCATTGTCATTGGAGGCCCGCCGGGCAGGCTGGAGATAGCCAGGAAGTGGGGCGCCGACTACACGCTGGACGTGGGTGAACTCAACGCCCAGGAACGGTACGAGCGCATCCTGGACATTACCGGGGGAGAGGGGCCGGACGTGGTGGTCGAGGTGTCGGGCGCCAAGACCGCCTTCACCGAGGGGTTGCAAATGGTCCGGGGAACGGGCCGCTACCTGATCATCGGGCAAATCGGTCCCCACGAGGTCACCTTCAGGCCCGCCGACATCGTTCGCAAGCACATGCGCATCGTTTCCACCCAGTCGGCCAGCGTGGCCCACTACTGGAAGGCGCTCCAGTTCCTCCAGGACAATGCTGAGAACTTTACGTTCGAGGACATGATCACCAGCCATACGCCTCTGGCGGGCATCAACGAGGCGATGGAACGCATGAAGTCCTTCCAGGACCTGAAAGCCGCTCTGACCTTCCCCGACTAACGAGGACTTTCCGGGCATGGCCGTGAGGAAGGCGCTGCTGGGCACAACCAACCCCGCCAAGCTGGAACGCTTGCGGTGGCTGCTTGAGGGTCTTCCTATTGGAACCGTGGACCCGTCGTCCCTGGGTTTGTCGGGGTTTGACCCGGAGGAAGCAGGCGTTACCCACGAGGAAAACGCCCGGCTCAAGGCCGAGGCCTGGTCCCAGGCTGCGGGCTTGGCGGCCCTGGCAAGTGACGGCGGACTGGTGATTCCGTCCCTGGGCGATGATTGGTTGAGCTTGCACACCCGCCGCTTTGCTGGTGAGGACGCGAACGACGATGCCCGCATACGCCGGCTGCTTGAGCTAATGGAGCCCTACAGCGAAGAGGACCGCAAAGGTGTATGGGTCGAATCAGTAGCCTTGGCGGGAGGCGGGCTGCCCACCGTTTCCTGGCTGGTGGAAGGTCCTGTCGGATACATTCTGGAAGCGCCCGACGACGCTCACCGAATACCCGGGTTCTGGTTCTTCTCGTTGTGGTTCCTTCCAGAGCTGGGCAAGACCTACGCTGCCGCCCTTGACGGCCCGGAAGCGGACCTGGACTCCATAGGGGACCACTGGACCCGCTTGAAGTCCAAGGTCCAGGACTATCTCACGAGACTTTCGGGCTCGTGATATGATGTAGTGACCACATAAATCACGTAAGTTGCACCACATGACTACGTATAGCATAAGAGAGTTCAAGGCCAAAGTCAGCGAAATACTCAGAAACCTCAATGACGGCGAAGAGGTGATCATCACCCGACTCGGAAAGCCATGCGGGAAACTCATTCCCGTGCAATCTTCCTCGGAGGGAAAGCCTTCGGTACGTGACCTGAGAGGGTCCATGACGCAACTTCCCTACGCGAACTACGAGGACTTTCTGGGCACCAAGGCGCTATGGGACTCGCAGCGGGCCAATTAGAGACGGCTCCGCGTAGTCCTAATGACATCTTGGCTAGGCTGTTTAAGGGACATTCGAAGGAGAAGCTGATACCCCATGAAGAACAAAGTCGTTGGCAGCATGGATGAGGCTGTGGCGGACATTCCCAATGGGTCCACCGTCATGTTCCCGGGTTTTGGACCCACGGGTATGCCCAGGAACCTCATAGCCGCTCTGCTCCGTCAGGGGGCAAAGGACCTCACCGGGATATCCAACAGATTCGGACGCCCCGAGGACTCCATGGACGTGCTGAACCTCATCGAAGCGGGGCGCATGAAGAAGATGGTTCTTGCCTTCTCAGCCGAACCCCACCCTTCCCGCACCTCCGCTTGGTCGGACATGTACCAGGCGGGCGAAATCGAGGCCGAACTGGTCCCCCAGGGGACACTGGCCGAACGGATGCGAGCCGCCGGAGCCGGGATCGGGGCGTTCTACACCCCGACATCGGTGGGCACCGAGTTGGCCGAGGGTAAAGAACACCGGATCATCAACGGACGTGAGTATGTCCTGGAGTACCCCCTTCACGCCGACTACGCTTTCATCAGGGCGTGGAGGGCGGACACATTTGGAAACCTCCAGTACAGGCTGTCCCAACGCAACTTCAACCCAGTGATGGCCCAGGCAGCTAGAATCACCATAGTAGAGGTGGAGCACGAAATCGTGGAGTTGGGCGAACTGGACCCCGACTGTGTACACACCCCCGGCCTATGCGTAGACCGCATAGTAAAGATTCCCCCGCCTCCCGAGGGGATCTTCGAACAACCCCCAGGGCGGTAGCTCCCATTTCAAGCATTCCAAACGTCGGAGGCAGCCGGATGGAGAAGAAATCTTTGGACCGACAGACCATGTGCAGCCGTTTGGCCATGGAATTCCAGGATGGATGGGTGGTCAATCTGGGTGTGGGGATGCCCACGCTATGCTCCAACTACGACTTCAAAGACGTGGACATCATCTTCCACTCCGAGAATGGAGTCATAGGTTACGGCCCCATCGCCAAGGAAGGGGAAGAAGATCTGCATCTGGTGAACGCCGGAGGCCAGTACACCACTATCCACAAAGGCGCGGCCATAGTCCACCACGCCGACTCTTTCGGCCTGATCCGGGGCGGCTACGTGGACGTGACCGTAATGGGCGCTTACGAGGTGGCGGAGAACGGAGACTTTGCCAACTGGAGAATCGCAGGCCGAAAGGGCGGCGGCATCGGCGGCGCTATGGACCTGGCGGTGGGCGCTAAGAGGGTGTACATAGCTCTCGAGCACACCACCAGGGACGGTCAGCCCCGGCTCCTCAAGCGTTGTGATCTGCCCGTGACCGCTGTCGGTGTGGTCACGCTGGTTGTCACCAACCTCGGCCTGTTCGAGGTGTCTCCTCAGGGTTTCGTGTTGAAGGAAATTGCCCCGGGCTACACGCCCGAGGAGGTCCAAGAGGCCACAGGCGCTGAGTTGATAATCTCCCCTGACCTCAAGGAGCTGGAAGTGCGGTAGACTGCCGTAGCCGTAGGCAACGGCAATGTTTGAAGACCGGAGGAGAGTATGAGAGGCATAGTATACGAGTCGGGCGGCGTTGAGGCGCTGGCCATCACCGAACTGCCGGACCCAAAGCCCGCCGCCGGCGAGGTCCTGCTCAAGGTCAAGGGCTGTGCCATGAACCACCTGGACGTCTGGGCGACCAAGAATCCAGAGAACCGTCGATTCGGCGGACCGCGCATCATGGGCAGCGACGTTTCAGGAGTGGTGGAGGAGCTGGGACCCGGGGTGACGGGATATTCCGTCGGAGACCAAGTGGTGGTGTCGCCGGGCATTAGTTGCCAGCACTGCTTCCAGTGTTTGCGTGGACGGCACGCCGACTGTCCTCAGTACCACCTTCTTGGAGTGGGAAGGGACGGCGGCTATTCGGAGCTTATGACCGTTCCCGCAGCCAACCTGGCTCCCCTTCCCTCCAACCTCAGCCTGGAAGAGGCTGCTTCAGTGCCCCTGGTCTTCATCACGGCCTGGCGGATGCTCCACGAAAGAGCCAGGGTCGAACCGGGAGAGTGGGTGTTGGTTACGGCAGCCGGCAGCGGGGTGGGCATCGCTGCCATCCAAATCGCCAAATCCACCGGCGCAAAAGTCATCACGACTGCCTCCACCGAAGAGAAGCGTCAGAAGGGCCTGGACCTGGGAGCCGACGCGGCCATCGACTACACGCAGCCTGACTGGCACCAGCAGCTCCTCGAAATCACAGACGGACGCGGAGTGAACGTAGCGGCTGACAGTGTGGGAGGCAGGACCATCGAGGAATTAATTAAGGGCATGGCCCCTGGAGGGCGGGTGGTCAACTGCGGTTTCACCGACACCACGCCCGTGGCCATCGAAATGGCCACGCTGAGGGACAGGAAAATATCCGTCGGCTGGTCCTTCATGGGCAGCAACAGCTACATGCACGAGTCCCTCAGGCTGATGGAAGCCGGGCGTATGAAGCCGGTGGTCCACAAGGTCTTTCCCTTCGAGCAGGTCCAGGACGCCCATCACGCGATGATTAACAGGGACAACTTTGGCAAGATAGTGCTCACCTGGCAATAGGGAGGCGGCAATGGCGGAAGACACCGTGATAGCGGACTTCATTGACAAGGTCAAAGGGCAAATTTCGGAGAAGGGCGTCACCGATGAAGCTTTGTCAGCCATCGCGTCGATGACGCAGGAACTCAGCCGCCGGGACGACCTCTGCGACCTGGGCGTCTGGCGCGACCCCACTCCCGGAGGGAACACCATCGGATCCTATCGTCTCCACTCCGAGCCGGACGACACGCTGGTGCTGTCGGTGTCCCGCTTCTCCCAGGAAAAGCCCACTCCCGTCCACACCCACGGCACCTGGGGCGTGATATGCGGCTATCAGGGCCGGGACAAGTACGAGGGCTGGCGGCGGGTGGACGACGGCTCAGAGCCGGGAAAGGCCGAGTTGGAATTGCTGGTGGACTCCGTACTGGAAAGAGGGGACGCCGTCTACTGGCTGGAATATCCCGGCGACATTCACCGGCAGCAGGCCCTCGGCGACGAGCCGTCTTGGGAAGTGCTGCTCATGGGCAAAAGCACGAGGGGCGTGACCAGACTCCACTTTGACCCCGACAATGGCTCGGTCTGGGAAGTGCCGCCGCTGACGCCCGCATAACCTCTGTCCTATGAAAGTGCTGGGAAGAGAACTGGAGGCCCCCTTCGATGATTTCTGGAGATGGGCCGAGCCTGAAATCGGGATTCCCTGGGAGCTAGCGGAGAACGGCCACTGGACCGTCTTCGGCGACCAGGCCTACAGCCCCGCTTCCGGCCAGCTGCCGCCCTGGATGGAGCTTCCCGGCTTTGCGCTGAGCTTCCACGTGGCCCATGAGCTTACGCACGTGCTCATGAGGAAACGCGGATTCCCCATGACCAACAGAGGGCCGCAATACGCTCCGAATTCCCACGAGGCCAGGGTCGGCAGCGACCTTGAGGAGATGGTGGGCCATCCGGGTATGGAACGCATCCTGGCGCCCCTTCCCTTCGACAAGTCCCACATCCAGCAGAAGCTCTTCGAGGGCGCCCGGAGCGGACTGGAGAATGCTCCTATTCCTACACAGGGCGGCTTGTGGTGGGTAACCTGGGCGATGAGATTTTGCGAGCTCCAGTTTCTCCTCCCAGAGCAGATGTGGCTGCGGCTGGAGGTGGTGTACGACGGGAGGTGCCCGGACATCGCCGCCAAAGGACGGGAACTGATAAAGATAATGCTCTCCGAGGGGTTCGAGACGCCGGACCAGGCCCGCGGCGCAATGATAGGTTGCCGAGATGCTTTGGGACTGCGTGAAGACGCCAGGTGTATAGTCACTGACCCCAGGGACGGACAGACCTATTAGCTCCTTCCGAGTCCGGGTTTCGGGCAAAGAAAACCTATCTCCCCCCTTGAATTTATAGGGACTCGGAAAGTATCGTCAATTATGGGATGTGCGCCTCGGCGCCGTCCCGTCTCTGTGTCCTGTGACTGGGCCGGTTACTTTCCCGCGTGTCGGGAAGATTGTGGAGTAGACGTTGTTGGGGAGACTGCTCTCTAGTGGTCTGTGGAGCGCATTACAGGCGCGTCCTACAGGCCTTATATTGTCGCTGCTTGCTCTGTTGTTGGTGAGCTTGCTCTTGGTCGCGGCCTGCAACGGCGATGCCAGGTCCACAGCAACCCCTGAACCCACCGACGAAGCGCCCACTGTCCAGCCTACTCCGAGAGCTACATCCACGCCCCGACCCACAAACACTCCCGCTCCCACACCTACGCCGACCGTGGCTCCCAGGACGCCCACCGCCACGCCTACTATAGCGCCCACTCCGCCTCCCCCAACGCCAACGCTGCCACCGCCCCCGACACCAACACCGCCTCCAACCCCGACGCTGGCGCCAACGCCCACACCGACGCCGGCGCTGCCGCCGCAGCGTACACACACCGAGGAGTTGGAACTCCAGGTGACATCTCCCCAGGGAGACTTGAAGCTGTCCCAAGGCGCGGTTTCGGTGACTGGTCTAACTTCCCCCGATGCTGTATTGAGCGTCAACGGTTTGATCGCTGACGTCGATGACGAGGGAAATTTCTCAATCGAAAACATTCCGCTTGATGAAGGCCCCAACCTGTTGGAAATCATAGCGTCGGACCTTTCGGGGGCCGTCGTATCTGAGACTCTGGCTGTGGCGGTCACCGGGGGCGACGCTGTCTTCGGAGTCGTAAGTCGGATAGACGCTGTCGGGCAAGGACTTACGAGGATCGTCGTGGACTCACCCGACGGGCGCAGCGCTGCGGTCCAAGCCACCCTTTTTACCGGCGTGCTGATTCCGGGAAGGGCCTCCGCCGTGATTGGCGACATTCGCATAGGAGATTCTATAGTCGCCGCCGACTCCGTCGACGCCGGAGTTGCCTCTGCAGAGCTCATAATGGTCAAACCTTCGTCTCCCGTCTCCCATGCCCACGTCGTAGCGGCCCTCGTGGGGGTTTCACAAACCGGGGATGCCCAATTGATGGACGCCCAGGGGAACTTGGTGACAGTCGCGGTCTCACCTATGGTTGGAGCCGCACTCCAACCAGCCGGCATAGTAACGGCTGTGCTCAGTCAGGACCTGAAGACAGGTGTGCTGGCCCTTAGCGGAGCCGAGATTTCCAGCCACAGCATGGGCAGGCTCAAGACTCCGTTGGAAGAGGCTGCAAAACGGGGAGCTACAGACAACGAGATCAGGCTCGGACACAGGATGCGGCAGGCTGCCACCGGGTCCCTGACTACCTCTATGGAGCTTATATCCAGAGTTGACCCCAACGTTCGGTTCATATTCCAGCAGTCCTTCAACACACTCCTGACCGCGTTGTCTCAGACTCTGGCAGACCTGGGTCTCGGCCCTGCGCTCGTGAGAGGCGGAGGGGTCATTCAGGGGACTTCAGCCGCTGGAGACGCAGTCGTAGTTGCTCCAGAGATTGGCCCGGAATTCATCTTGAATCTCCCCGGAGACACTGAGCTGACCATCTTTGGAGAGCCTGCGATGGTCGATGACTTGGAGCCCGGTCAGAGAACGGTTTTCCTATACGATCCATCCGACACATCTGTTTCCAGCTTGGACGTGCTGTTCCCTCGGCTCCCCGCGGCGGCGGCGGAAGCGCTGCGAGGCCAGGCTATGGCGGGAGAATTGCAAGGCGTCCTGGCGTCCCCACCTGTCGCCGGTTCGGTGGCGTTGAGGTTGGACACCGGAGAGCAGGTGACGTTCCCGCTCTCAGACGACGTTGTAGTCAGTGTATTCGGGCTTCCCGCCGGTCTGGACGCCCTTCAGGTCGGGGCAAATGTCAAGGCGCTCTACGATGATGGCCTGGGCGCTGTCGTGGCCATAGACGCTGTCATAGCCAACCAGACCTTCATAAGCGGCGTGGTGGAGGCCATCGTGCCCAAGTTCAGCGCCGGGCTCGTCATTCCGGGCGCCGGCGAAGAAGGGAACCTGATAGTCATCACCCCCCAGGGGGAGCGCGTTGTCCTCAAGATAACGGAAGGAACGATTGTGGAACGGGACAGCGTCGTGCTCAACATAGGCGCTCCCAAGCTGGGGGACCTGGTGCGCCCAACCAGCAGCTATGACCCGGCCACGGGGAACTTGATCAAGCTCTCGGTCAGGTCTCCCGAACTCAGCGGGACCGTCCGAGGGAAGTCGGAAAGTCAGCCCGGCAATAGGACTTTGACCCTGTCCACCGACTCTCTGAAGCTCGTCAGCTTCAAGCTGCTCGACTACACCAGGCTGCTTGTCAGGAGCGACCAAGGGGAAGAGGAAGCCGCCTTCGACGATTTGGAAGAAGGTTCCAGGGTGGTGTACGCCCGATACGAACCCTTCACAGGAGGGTTGTCCAAGCTGCTGTTGGACCCGCCGCGAACGAGATCGGCCAGCGGGACCATAGCGTTCCTGGACAAGGAGACGGGTGTCATATCAGTAGTCACTCCAGTAGGGGCGACTATAAGGCTGCTCATCCCCAACAAGCCGGGGATTGTAACCGCGAATGGCCAACCCGGCTCCTTCAGGGACCTGACCCAGACCATGTTCATCGACGAGGTCCACTACGACCGGAACAACATCGTAGTCCTTCTTAACGCCTCCGGCGCATAGCGGTCTTTCGTCAAATAAAGCCCGGCCCCCCAGGGTCTTTCGATTCTCGGAGGGACCCGTCTCGACTGTCATTTCGAACGGAGTGAGAAATCTAAAATCCATCGTCAGAGGAACGGTATGAATAACGAAGACTTTAGACCCCTCGCTGCGCTCGGGGTGACAATCGAAAGACCCTGCGGCGCCCCCACTTCTGTTGAAAAGGAACGGGTGGCCGGGGGCGGCGTCCGCACGCCGCCTGGGGGCGCTATAATGCACCGATGGGCATTCTCCTCCGACTGGCAGGATACGCCCTGCGCATCTCTCCCTTCCGCCTCGTCCTGGCATACGTCTGCCTCATAGGCTCCACCCTTCTTTCACTGGCGATTCCTCGACTGCTGGGCATCTCGATAGATAGAGTCCTGGAGAGCGGCGATTCAAGCATTCTCATGTGGCTGGCGGCCACCGTTCTCCTGATAAGCCTGGCCGCCGGAGCTTTCCACTACGGGCAGACCTACTTGTCGGAGTACATCTCCCAGCACGTGGCGTACCGGCTTCGCCACAACTTCCTGGCCCGCCTGCAGGCCCTGAGCTACGCCTTCCACGATCGGCACAAGACCGGAGACCTGATGTCCAGGGCCGCCGCCGACGTGGAGAGCATCCGCTGGTTCGTGTCTTTCGGTCTCATATACTCCGTCCACATAATCACGCTGCTTGTGGCCGTGTCGGTCTTGCTCATCACCATATCCTGGGACCTGGGCCTGCTCGGCTTGGCGGCCGTTCCGGTGGCCGTGAACATCGCCGTCGCCATGACCCGCAGGTTCAGGCGGATGTGGCGGGAGGTGCAGGAAGACACCGGGCGCATGTCCACGGTCCTCCAGGAAAACCTGTCGGGGATGAGAGTCGTCAAGACTTTCGGCGCCGAAGAGCGGCAGATGGAGAAGTTCGGCGAGGCCGCGACCGTCGTCTCCGAAAAGACCTTCGCCGTCAGCCGCCTTCACGCGGCAAACTCGTCCCTGCTGAACATGCTCTTTACCTTGGTTACCGCCCTGGTGGTCTGGTACGGCGGCAGCAAGATCATCAATGGGTACGCCGCCGCCGCCGGCCTGTTCCTGGGACTGACTCCCGGCGAGCTTACTCAGTTCGTCCTCTACATGGGACTCCTCGTCTTCCCCATACGGATGTCCGGCTGGGTGGTCAACAACTTCGCCAGGGCCATAGCCGCCGGAACGCGCATCTTCTACGTCATCGACGCCCAATCCCCCGTCCAGGAGAAAGAAAACGCCCAGGACCTGGAGCGAGCCGAGGGCCGAGTCTCCTTCGAAGGCGTGCGGTTCCACTACGGCCCCCCACTCCCCTCTCCCCCCGCGGGAGAGGGCCAGGGTGAGGGGAAATCAGACCCCCTCTCCCCCCGGGAGAGGGCCGGGGTGAGGGAGGAGAAATCCATCCCCTCTCCCCTAGCGGGAGAGGGCCAGGGTGAGGGGGAATCAGACCCCCTCTTCCCCCGGGAGAGGGCCGGGGTGAGGGAACCGGAAGTCCTCCGGAACATAAACCTGACCATAGAACCGGGTCAACGAGTGGCGGTCCTGGGAGCGCCCGGAAGCGGCAAGAGCGCCATGGTGTCCCTTATTCCCCGGTTCTACGACGTAACATCCGGGCGAATCACCCTGGACAACGTGGACGTTCGAGACCTGAACCTGCGCAGCCTGCGAAGGAACGTGGCCATCGTCCCCCAGGACGTGTTCCTGTTCGCCGCGACTATCAGGGAGAACATCGCCTACGGAGCCCCAAACGCCCCCCTGGAAGATGTGATGGAAGCGGCCAGGTCCGCCCAGATACACGAATTCATCGACGGCCTTCCCGACAAGTACGAGACCCTGGTGGGCGAGCGCGGAATCACCCTGTCCGGCGGCCAGCGTCAGCGGGTCGCCCTTGCCCGGACGCTGCTGATGGACCCTCCCGTCCCGTTTCGCCATACCCACCTTTATTGTTTTCGCCTTGCTTATCGCGGCCTGCTCCAAAGAATTACCGCCGCCGACACCGTCCTCCACCCCTAACATTGAGGCAACCGCGACCGCAATGGTCCAGTCTCTCCCTACTCAAGCGACTGACCTGACGTACACGCCCGCGCCCACCGCGACAGCGTACCCTACCTATACCCCGTATCCTTCGTCGACTCCGTTGCCGACCTCAACCCCGCAACCAACGGCAACCCTGATACCGACCGTACCCCCCTTCCTCAACACTCGCGCCCACCGCAACCCCGTTACCACCAACCACACCGACGTTCACTCCCGTCGAGGTCCCTGCCGCGACTTCCCCGCCAACGTCAACGCCCGCTCAAACGCCCCCGCCGACGGTCACTGACTCGGACCCATTCGCTGATGCCGTTATACGAGCGTTGGACGAAAGATGGGTGTATTGGGACGGGCTGAACACGTACAACCTGTGCGCCCAAATCGACGACGAGGCTGTGGACTTGGTTCAAGCTCGCTTTGGCCTGAACCCTGGCGTCACCTTACAGACTTCTCCAGGGTATCTGCCTCTGAGCGTGTTCAACATCACAGCCGTCGCCGAAGAGCCAGCCCAATTCTGGTTTACTGAGGTTCCCGTTGATGCTGACCCTGAGAGGATTGAAACGCCGGACGACTTGATAGTGCCTTCGGCGTTCACCAAGGACGGCCCTGAATACACCTTTGTGGCGGCCTTGGTGGACATGCGTAACCCCATAGACGAGGGGAGTTGCTTCTCTTGGTCCACGGCGCTTCCTAGATTCCGGCCCGACCATTGTGGGGGCGACAGTCCTGCCCGCCTGCATAGCCATCCGGTGACCTAGGCGCGTTGTTAGTATGGGTGGGAATGGGGTTTTGACGCCGCGACCGTGGGGACCGCGACATTGCGAGTGGAGACGTTCGACCAATTGGTTGGAGGCCAACGATGGAAATGAATCCCTATCAGGCAATGATGTTGTTGGATGTGATCGAGCAATTCGGTCAGCTACCTGACGACACGTCGCCGGACGATATAGCCTACCTGTTACAGCAAGGATGGATAGACAAAGACATGACTCTACTGACGCCCGATTTGGCAGAGGAGATTCAGACATACAAGCTAACATCTGAGGGCGAGTCTAAATTAAAAGACCTGCAAGACAATCCGCCGGGCTAGCGTCGCTGGACGATGAAGGTCTGACCGCCCTATTACGAAAACCGCCCCAAGCAAATCGTCTGGGGCGGTCTGTTTTTCGGGGGTAAGGTCATTCCCGATAGAAGTTGTAAGGGAGCGTCTAACCGGGGGTAGGCAGGCGCTCCAACATCAGCCACGGCGGTAAGGCGACCACGGCCTAGGGGGCTAAAGTTGGCACGTCACGGTCAGTATCGGGGATTAGTGATTACACCGTGCAAAGTATACTTCCCGGTTCGTTGGTCGAGGCGGACAAGTTCAGTGGTTCCCAACCATTCTGGTGGTAGAACGAGGTTATGAGAAATGAACATCACTTCTTCACCTTGATGCCTTCCTTGAGTGGTATATGCCAACCTATATTCGATTCTTCGGTATTCTGGGTAAAGCCCAAGTTCAACGGCAGCACGGTCATAGGTGCACATCCAGGGTAAGTTTAATCTCTGCACACTTTCGGCCAATTCAAGATGGCCATCGGCGGTATAGTTGTCGAGGTAGAGTGCCTTGCCGTTTTCAATGTACGGAGGGTCGAAAAACGCAAAGCCATTTTCGGCGAATTGGCTGAGTTTATAGTTCACAAAATCGAGGGCGTCCATTTGATGAAGCCGGATGCGGCTACGATAGCGGCCGATTTTTTTGATGCGCTGTATGATCTCTGGTTTGTTGAATCGGGCGTCCAATGACCATACACCATTTTGCTGCTTGCCTCCGATGACACCACCGGAGATGATTCCGGACCGGTTCGTCCGGTTCAGGAACAATGTGGCGAAACCCAGGTCGTGAAGGTCCGCAGATTCGCTGGCTTCATAGATAGCGCGCTGCTTGTACCATTCATCCATCGTGACGGGTGTGGAGTTGACTCTCTCACACAAGTCATCGGTGTTATTGATTGCCGATTCCCAAAAAGCGAATATAGGTTTGCTAAGGTCATTGAGGTGAATGACCGACGCGTACTCCTCGAAAAGTAAGGACAGGGCGATCGCGGCCCCCCCCGCATAGGGCTCAGCATACTCGATACCCACCAGGCCGTTTTCTTGGAGTAACCTGGTGACAACGGTGAACAACCGTCGCTTTCCACCAGGGTAACGGAGTGGAGTATAGAACGCCATGAGGGTATCCTACGTCAAAATGTGAGATATGGCCATATCTCTATCACGGTGCCCACATAGCAGTCACGAAGGGTTGGAGATCGTTCCAGTGGGATCGCAGGTCTGTGCCAACCGGAGACATATGCTGATTGTGAACCCATTGGTTCATCAAGGTAACCGACGGCCCCAGGAATGAATCTTTAGATGCCGCTCGCCTAACTGGCATTGCCTGCGCTTTGATGAGCTTCTGGCGCTGGACCAAGTGATCCGCGGCCTTATTGAGCTTCGTCCGCAAATTCGCTTTCTCAGGTATAGTTATTCCTTCCCTGACAATGTAAGAGTCCACGCTCAGTTCGATGAATACCCTGAACAGGACTGCTACGGCGTTAGGGTTTCTGTGGAGACTTAGTACCCGTAACTCCTTTTCGATGTCGTGGATTCGAGGGTCGGTTACATTGAGTGCACATTCGTCTGGAATCAGGCGATGACGAGGAGGTTTAGGCTGTTGGCGACTTGAACGTTCTTCTCTCGCGCCGCTCGGGTCTACAGTAGTTCGCAATGGGGTGCCACTACCTAGACTGGAGACGTGGGTGACAGTTATTTCTGAGGGCAACTGGTTTGCAAATTCATTGCGTTGTTGTTTCGTGTAGACATGGGTAACATCCAACCTGCGTTCGCTGATTTCAGTGACGACGTACGTTAGTGCTTTGGCAACATCGTCTAACTCTCCGACAGCAAACAAAGTGTGGTTAGAGTGCTCCAATCCCAGTTTCGGTCGGATGTCTGGCGAACCGAGGATACGGGTCAATGTAGTCGTAGCTGTATCTAGGCGTTGCTCCGGTGTTATGTCCCCCCGATTCTCCAGAAAATCTAGGACTTGAGTAGCCAAGTTAGGTTGCCCTCCTGTACGCGTCCGGAACCTGTCGGTTTCGTCAGAACCCCATTGAACTGGTCCAGCACCTCCGCGCTCGCCAGTATTACGTAGCTCAATCCAATGATTTGCCTCGGCGCGTTCGTCGAACACAACACACTGAATTTCGTTTATCGGAGAATTTCGATAACTAGCTGCCAGTCGCCGGATGGCGTTGTACACGTTCAGGGCAACTGCATCGGCCAGCAATTCAGGATTCTCCAGTGCCCGTAACGCCGTCAAACGTCGATTACCGTCCAATACGACGTAACGGCCGGCATCTCCTCCATAAGGCGTGACGATTGTCAGGTCGCTTGGGTTCAGACCGTTATCCAAGATATCTTGGGCTAGTCCTATTAGCTTACGGCCTTGAACTCTCGCTAGGGCGCGTATCGTATCTCGCTGCCCAGTGTTTGGCTGGGATAGGCGCGGATTCAGTTGATCTACCAAGAGGGTTGTGACAGGCACCATCAAGTAGTCAGGCATATTTCTAGGATCTCCGTTTGCTTTGCTCCTAATGCAGCATGCAGCCCTTGCTACAAGAGCCTATGTACATCTCCTGACGTACATGCTTTGGATCAGGTCGGTCACCTGGTCAATCGTGTCCGCCTGGGCGTTGTTGTGCCGCTCCTCAAACTTCACGGCGCGGCGGTCTAGGTGCTGGCGGTTGATGTGGTGGTGAGTGCCCCTAAAAATAGAATACGCAGTAAGCAGTAACCAACCGCAGCGAGAATACCACGGTATTCCAATTGGCACTACTGCTGGGGTGATGTTAGCTGAAATCAGCTATTGGGGGAGTTATGCACTTCCCTCTCCTTAGTTCTCTCCATTATCAAGTACCATCGCCCTCCATATTGAATGGGGCCTATGGGCATCAGCTTTGGCGAGACTCGAACGGCACGCTACTCCGGGACCTGATGGGGTAAGGAGCGGCTAGGATTATAGGCGGCAGCGGTAGAGTCACTAACTTGACCACCGGGAATGCCAGAGCCTATGATGCCTCCGGTTGCTATGATTCAACGTGAATTATGGATAGCCTTGCATCGCCTAGTGCGTTCAGGGCTACGTTTGTCTATAACGTTGGCCATCGCGTGTATGGCCGCTGGAGCTGGATGGTGCGTCGTAGCGGTAACAGGGCTTATGGTGCCCGATGAGTCGCGCATCTATGATATTATTAAATTAGTTTCTTATGTTGCAGCTGGTGGAGGGGCCGTTGTCGTCTTGGTGTATGGCATTTGGGACTCTATAAACGATGCCATACAATCAATGCGTTCGTTACAGGCGGAGGACCGTCATTATGACGCCCGTTAAAAGCATTATACGAGACATTGCATACACCGATCCCAAGATCTGGGGCGTAGTGCTTATCGCCGGAGTTGTTGCAAGCATTGCCTCTTTTTCGTTGGGAAGGCCTTTGGACCAGGCGGCATCTCATGGGCTGATAATGTGCATATCTTTGGGTGTCAGTGTTCGTTGTGGCTTTCCCCTCTCACTGTTAGCAATGCGGTTTATCAGTCGTTGGGTGGACAAGTTCAGCTATCGCATTGAGAGAATAAGTGACCAATTGGACCAAATGGGGGTTCCCCAACTGGACCCACCAGAGTACAAACCATCATTGTGGGTACGATTAACAGCACTTAGCATACATATACTGCCCATATCAATATTGTTAGTGCTCTCTGCTGGCACAACACGCATCATCCATTGGCAAGTGCCTGGCATTGAAACGGGGTTCGCATCCTTCTGGGTGTTTATTGGATTCAGCACTCTTGCCTTGCTTTGTCTTAGCACCATCTTTGTGTACTTAAAAACGACGGAAATGCATATTGCGCGACTTGAAAAGAGATTGGTAGAGTACAATCATCACCGTTACCAGCGTCATCCTAGGCGACAGCCGGAGACGGTTTCAAAGAGCGTCGATCGCTGCATTCAATGGATTGCCAACCTCTCCAACAGACAAGGCCATCCACTGCATTCCTGATTATCTCCCACGTTGGACCGCCCCTCCAGTTGCGGCAATGCTATAACCGCCCACACGGGTGAGGCTAGTCCGTTAGTTCACTATACCGCCCCTATTACCAAAACGTTTGACAGGAGTTGAGCCGTGTGCTACGTTGCCCCGCCAGCTTGCGAAGTTAACTATATAGTTCCCTTTTCTTTTTACGGCCCCTTCACTTGAACGGGCCTGTTGAAGGCCCCTCACGGGCGGCACGGCTCTTTAAGGAAGGAGCGTTGCCGTGCCGCCCTTCCGGGGCAACCCTAAAGGTGGCTGGCGCATTCGTAAGGAAAGGGTGGCCGGGGGCGGCGTCCGCACGCCGCCTGGGGGCGCTATAATGCACCGATGGGCATTCTCCTCCGACTGGCAGGATACGCCCTGCGCATCTCTCCCTTCCGCCTGGTCCTGGCATACGTCTGCCTCATAGGCTCCACCCTCCTTTCACTCGCGATTCCTCGTCTGCTCGGCATCGGGATTGACACAGTCCTGGAAAGCGGCGATTCCGGTGTGCTGATATGGCTGGCCGCAACAGTGCTGGTGATAAGCCTGGCCGCCGGAGCTTTCCACTACGGGCAGACCTACTTCTCCGAGTACATCTCCCAGCACGTGGCCTACCGGCTTCGCCACAACTTCCTGGCACGCCTCCAGGCCCTCAGCTACGCCTTCCACGATCGGCACAAGACCGGAGACCTGATGTCCAGGGCCGCCGCCGACGTGGAGAGCATCCGCTGGTTCGTGTCTTTCGGTCTCATATACTCCGTCCACATACTCGCGCTGCTTGTGGCCGTGTCGGTCTTGCTCATCACCATATCCTGGGACCTGGGCCTGCTCGGCTTGGCGGCCGTTCCGGCGGCTGTGTACATCGCTGTGACTGTGAGCCGCAGGTTCAGACGCATGTGGCAGGAAGTCCAACAAGACACCGGTCGAATGTCCACCGTCCTCCAGGAAAACCTGTCGGGGATGAGAGTCGTCAAGACTTTCGGCGCCGAAGAGCGGCAGATGGAGAAGTTCGGCGAGGCCGCTGCCGTCGTCTCCGAAAAGACCTTCGCCGTCAGCCGGCTTCACGCGGCAAACTCGTCGCTGCTGAACATGCTCTTTACATTGGTGACGGCCCTGGTGGTCTGGTACGGCGGCAGCAAGATCATCAACGGCTACGACGCCGGAGCCGGCCTGTTCCTGGGGCTGACTCCCGGCGAGCTTACCCAGTTCGTCCTCTACATGGGACTTCTGGTGTTCCCCATACGGATGTCCGGGTGGGTGGTCAACAACTTCGCCAGGGCCATAGCCGCCGGGGGCCGCATCTTCTACGTCATCGACGCCCAATCGCCCGTCCAGGAGAAGGTGGATGCCCCATTGCTTAACAACGGGGAGCGAGCCGAAGGACGCGTGGCCTTCGAGGCCGTGCGCTTCCACTACGGCCCCCCACTCCCCTCTCCCCTTGCGGGAGAGGGTCAGGGTGAGGGGGAACCAGGCGAGAAGGAATCCATCCCCTCTCCCCCCGCGGGAGAGGGCCAGGGTGAGGGGGCATCAGGGGAATCAGGTCAGGGTGAGGGGGAATCAGGCGAGGGGGCAAACATCCCCTCTCCCCCGGCGGGAGAGGGTCAGGGTGAGGGGGAATCAGAGTCCCAACCCGAAGTCCTCCGCGACATCCACCTGACTATAGAACCCGGTCAACGAGTGGCGGTCCTGGGAGCGCCCGGAAGCGGCAAGAGCGCCATGGTGTCCCTTATTCCCCGGTTCTACGACGTAACGTCGGGGCGAATCACCCTGGACAACGTGGACGTTCGAGACCTGAACCTGCGCAGCCTGCGAAGAAACGTGGCCATCGTCCCCCAGGACGTGTTCCTGTTCGCCGCGACCATCAGGGAGAACATCGCCTACGGAGTGCCTAACGCCCCCCTGGAGGATGTGATAGAGGCGGCCAGGTCGGCCCAGATACACGACTTCATCGACAGCCTTCCCGACAAGTACGAGACCCTGGTGGGCGAGCGGGGAATCACCCTTTCCGGCGGCCAACGCCAGCGGGTCGCCCTTGCCCGGACGCTGCTGATGGACCCTCCCGTCCTGCTGCTGGACGACTCCACCTCCAGCGTCGATGTGGACACGGAGGCCCTGATACAGCGGGCCCTGGAAGAGGTGATGAAGGGCCGCACCACCATCGCAATCACCCACAGGATAAGCGCCGTCAGAAAAGCCGACCTCGTCCTTGTCATGGAGGGCGGCCGGATCGTGGAGAGGGGCACACACGAGGAGTTGATGGCCCTGAACGGCCTCTACCGGGAGATATACAGGATACAGCTGGAGATGGAAGGGGACCTGGCGGACGGAACGTGGGCTGGGGATAGAGCTGACGGTCGGGGTCGGACGCTATGAGGAGCGGCAGCAGAGCAATCCATCGGCGGATGGGCGCCGCGGCCGAGGCTGCGGAAAACCGGCAAGGCTACGACTACCGGCTGGTCTTCCGCATGATGGCCTTCGTCAAGCCTGACAAGGGCAAGGTCATTGTGTCCGTGGCGGCCATGTTCATCTTTTCCGGCACGGTGGTGGCTGCCCCCTGGCTCATCGAGCGGGCCATCGACAGCGTGGTGGCCCACCGGGACGCCGACGGCCTCCGCATGGCGGCGATTCTGCTGGCCGTCAACGCCGTGGTCGGATACTTCAGCAACTTCATACACCTGGCCACCATGTCCAGGGTGGGGCAAAACCTGCTGCTTAGGCTTCGAAGGGCCACCTTCGACCATCTCCAGCGGCTGTCCATGTCTTACTACGACCGTGCTGAGGTGGGCGGCATCATGTCGCGGGTCCAGAACGACGTCCAGCAGCTCCAGGAATTCCTTTCCATATTCGTCCTGGTGTTGAGCGATATGGTCGTCTTGGTGGGAATCGTAGTGGCTATGCTCCTGATGAACGCGGAACTGGCCTTGATCACCTTCTCGGTGGTGCCTGTTCTGCTGGTCATGATGGTCTTGTGGCAGCGATATGCCCTGCGGACCTTCATGCGAGTGCGTCGTGAAGTGGCCCACGTAAACTCGGAGCTGCAGGAGAACATTTCGGGAATGCGGGTAATTCAGAGTCTGGACCGGCAGGACGAGAACCTCCGTCAGTTCGACGACGCCAACCGGCGCTACGTGGACACCAGCATGAACGCCACGCGGCTGTCCGCGGCTCTGAACCCGTCGGTGGAGCTTGTTTCGGCGGTGTCTACTGCGTTGGTGATAATCTTCGGCGGACTCATGGTGTTGGACGGGAACATCGAGGTGGTGGGAGTGCTGGTGGCGTTCGCCCTGTACATCCAACGTTTCTTCGACCCCATACGCTCCCTCACCATGCAGTACGGGCAACTCCAAAGGGCCGTGGCTTCTGGCCGGCACATCTTCGAGATTCTCGACACGGAGCCGTTGATACAGGACAAGCCTGGCGCCGCTCCATTGCCGCCCCTCATGGGAGAAGTGTGCTATGAGGGAGTCAGCTTTCACTACATCCCCGGAATGCCTGTGCTCAAGGACGTTAACCTCGTCATCCGACCGGGAGAGAGGGTCGCGCTGGCCGGGCCTACAGGGGCGGGTAAAACTACGTTGGCCTCTCTTATTTCCCGCTTGTATGACGTAACCGACGGACGTGTGCTCGTCGACGGCCATGACGTACGCGACGTAGCGAGAACCAGCCTGAACCACCAGGTCAGCGTAGTGAGCCAGGAGCCGTTTCTGTTTTCGGGCACGATCATGGACAACATCCGGTTCGCCAATCCTGACGCTTCCGATGAAGAGGTCATCCAGGCGTCCCGGGCGGTCGGCGCCCACGGGTTCATACAACAGCTGGAAGCGGGCTACGACGCTCAGGTCGAGGAGCGGGGAATAAACTTCAGCCCGGGCCAGCGACAGCTGATATCCCTGGCCAGGGCCCTGGTCGCCCAGCCGAAGATTGTAGTGCTGGATGAGGCCACGGCCTCCGTGGACTCAAAGACGGAGCTGATGGTCCAGAACGGGCTGGAGCGGGTCCTAGAGGGAAGGACCTCCATCATCATCGCCCACCGCTTTTCGACCATCCGCAGGGCGGACCGTGTGGTTGTGATGGACCAAGGAAGCGTCGTTGAGCAGGGTAGTCACCAAGAGCTCCTGGAGCAGAAGGGCCTCTACGCCCGCCTATACGCTCTTAACACCCAGGACTGACCGACGTTCCACAGTTCATCCTGAGTGTCTGTCAGCCCTTTAACACCTGGGCCGCCCTCTACCCCGTTCGGCCTGAGCCTGTCGAAGGCCCGCAGCTTTGACATACTAATGGCCTGCTGATATATTCCCCCTTGGCCAATGACCTCGGATTCGACGCACCCAACCCGACCTTGAAGGAGAATCATGGCTCGCTGGGCCCAGACCATCGTTGATTGTCTCAAAGAGTCGGACATTTCCTTGATCACCTTTGTGCCCGACGTCAACATCGGACAGATCATCCCTCTAATGGAGGAGGACCCCTACTTCCACGTGGTCTACGCCGCCAGGGAAGAGGAGGCTGTGGGCATCGCCGTGGGAGCTTACGCCGCGGGACGGAAGTCGGCGGTTTTCATGCAGTCCAGCGGTTTCGGCAACAGCATCAATGCAGTGGCCAGCCTCTGCGTGCCCTTCCGCACGCCCATTCCTTTCTTCATCAACATGAGAGGAGACTTGGGAGAGTTCAATATCGCCCAGGTCCCGATGGGGAAGGCGACTCGGCCAATCCTGGACCTTTTCGGCCTGCCCCACTACACAATCACCGAGGAGGAAGGCCTCGACCGGACCGTCAAAGGCGCAATGCAACTTTGCTATGCCTCGCGACAGCCGGTGGCCCTATGCCTGACTCCCCTTCTCCACGGGGGCAAGATTGCATAGGTTCGAAGCAACCAAGCTGGTGTTGGGCCTGGTGGGAGACAGCCCCATCGTGAGCAACCTGGGGCCGACCACAGACGAGCTGTGGCACGCCGGACACCGAGACCGCAACTTCTACACCTACGGCGCCATGGGCCTATGCTCGTCCATTGCCCTAGGAGTTGCGCTGTCCACCAGTGAAAAGGTCATATCCCTGGACGGCGACGGCTCCATGCTGATGAACTTGGGCGGAGTGGCCACCGTTGGCCGCGAGTACCCGTCCAACCTGATCATCATAGTGTGGGACAACCAGGAGTGGGGCCAAACGGGCCACCAACCCAGCCACACCGCCGTCAGGACGGACCTGGAACAGGTGGCCCAATCCTGCGGCATCACCCAGACAGCTACGGTGCGCGCGGTCGAGGACTTGGAGCTTGCGCTGAGGACCGCTCTGGAGACTCCTGGCCCCTGGTTCATTGTCGCCAAGGTGGAGGAAGTGGGCTACATGCCCGTTTCCCCCATCGAGCCGGAAATGACTCTCTACCGTTTCCGTAAGAGTTTCACAGGCTAGACCTCCCGCTTTCCGCTCTTGAGAGCCCACTAAATTCATCGGCATGTTTCGTTTACGTTCATTCCCTGTTGCAAAAACAAGCACGTTGTTCCACTGCAACCATGTGAAATCCATAGTTGACATATGGTGTAGAATCGGTAGTCGTAAGGCGCATTGACTGTGGATTCAACATCTGACTTCTATACGATCCTTGGTGTGCCGGAGCACACCAACCAAAACGGCATTCGCAGGGCCTACATTGAGAAGGCCTGGAGATGTCACCCCGACGTTAACACTAACTCTTTGGAATCCACCTCCTGGATGCAGGCCGTCAACCGGGCGTACGCAACACTCTCTAGTCCCGCTCTCAGAGCAGACTATGACGCGCGTCGCCACGCTGTATTTGTGACCCGAAGCCCTCTTCTTAACGACTCCTCAGTAGTCTACGTTGACACATGGGCTTCTGGGAGGGCTAGAGGTCGATCGTCGTCGTATAGGTACAAAAGGGATCATGGCCTGTTCGGACTGGCCACGTCGACGTTGCGCCGCTTCTGCCGCTTCGTCTCCGGCTAGCCGGCGTCCCGCCCCGAATATACACTTCCTTTCCCCGTCTATCCGCCGCTCCACACATCTACAGCCGTTCTCCAAAGGCTCCGACTCCTTGACCAGCGCCTCGTAGGCCCGTAACATCCGCCTATGGCAGTAACCATACTGGGAATTGAGACCTCGTGCGACGAGACCGCCGTCGCCGTCGTGCGTAACGGCCGGATTCTGAAGTCCAACGTCATCGCTTCCCAGGTGGACATCCACTCCCAATATGGTGGCGTGGTCCCCGAGGTGGCCTCCCGCCAGCACATGATTCACATTGCGCCTGTTGTCGAGATGGCCCTCGACGAGGCGGAAGTGAGCATGGCTGACCTGGACGCCGTGGCCGTAACCTACGGCCCAGGTCTGGCCGGGTCCCTTCTGGTAGGCCTCAACGTCGCCAAGTCCTTTAGCTACTCACTGGGGATCCCCATGCTTGGGGTTAACCACCTTGAGGGGCACATATACTCCGCCTGGCTCATGGAGGACATCCCCGACCCGGCGAAAGAGCCGGGGTTTCCGTTTCTCTGCCTGATTGCGTCAGGAGGCCACACCGATTTGGCTCTGATGGAAGACCACGGGCGCTATCGCCTCCTGGGCCGCACCAGGGACGACGCGGCGGGAGAAGCGTTCGACAAGGCGGCGCGAATATTGGGCTTGGGCTTTCCCGGAGGCCCTTATATTCAAAAGGCGGCAATGGGCGTGATCCCTTCCCAGACCTTCCCAAGGGCCTGGCTGAAAGGGAGCCACGACTTCAGCTTCAGCGGCGTAAAAACCGCTCTGCTCCACAGAGCGCAGGAACGGGGTGTGTATCCTCCACCAGAGGAGGGCGGCCCGGACTCTGGCCAGGTGGCAGATTTGGGGGCGGCCTTCCAGGACTCGGTGGTGGACGTGATGGTCCGCAAGACTCTGGAGGCGGCGGAAGTCCACAATGCCCGTGGAATCGTTCTGGGAGGCGGCGTAACCGCCAACGCCCTGCTGCGTGAGCGAATGGCCGCCGAGTCTGCTCTACCCACGCTGCTGCCTCCGCCCGTCCTGTGCACCGACAACGGCGCAATGATCGCCGCGTGCGGGTACTTTCTGTACCAGGCGGGCCGTCATGGGTCGATGGACCTGGATGTGGACCCAGGGCTGAGCCTGGGTATGTAGTCAGATTGTTTGAGCCGACCTAATCCGGCCCGCCATGCTCTAGACCTGTGTATCACGGTTGACGGCACAGATATTCTGTGAGAACCCCCAGTACATCGGCGGCCATGAAATAACAGGGATTAGGACTTTCAATGCGTGAGATTGCTGACGAGTCCTTGTCGGATAGGTCAGAGGAAATTAGCTCAAATGGAAGGGACGGGAGTCTTACTCGAGAGGATTTACTGTAGGGACTCCTGTCGGCTCGAAGTCGCGGACGTTGCGGGTTACGACGGTCAGACCGTGCTCTAACGCAGTGGCGGCGATAAGCAGGTCTGCCCCGTCGTGCCCCAAGGTCGCAGACAACTGTCCCCATCGCCGAGCCGTGGCGACATCTACGAGAAGAATGCGGTCGCTATACCAGGCCAGAACCCGGTCCAACCAGAGGGACAGTTCCTTAGCGAACGATGGATCGTGCTTCCGTTGTTGGACGATGCCTCGCTCTATCTCCCCCACGGTAACAACGCTCAAATATAAGTCTGACGTCCGCTGCGCCTCCACCCAGCGAATAGCCTCCGGATTGCGCTCACGCCTGCGGAGGGCCGACAAGATGTCGGTGTCTAGGAGAAACATTACCAATCCAGGGGCCGGGCGCCAAGAGACAACCGCTGGAATTCCTGGTCGTCCTGCGGGATTTGAAGAAGCAGTTCACCCAGAGTCGGAGCGTCAGCCTTCTCCAGGCGGCAAAGTCGCTCGTACTCCTCCGCAGCCAGCACCACCACAGCGAGCTGCCCACGCCGAGTTACTCGCTGAGGTTCACCGGTTAGCGCAGCATTGACCAGAGCGCTGAACTTGTTCTTTGCATCCTGTAGAGGCCACTCTGACATGATAGTCTCCGGCTAGATGGTCTGGCTAGATTATACTGTGGGTTGAGCCTGATTCTCAATATTGAATTAAGGCTGGCCGGGCATTGAGAAGGGGCAGCGGTCCCGGGTGACGATGCTCCATGACGGTCGAGAATAAATGACTCTAACTCGTTCCGTAGGTGTAGCGGCGCCAGGGCGGGGAGGTTTCCGTAGCCTCGGCGGCTCTCTCAGGAGTTACTTTCTCCGTGGAGCCGGTGGGCGAACCGTGGACGTACAGCCGCCATATCTCTGCTTCCTGGGATACTAGCGTCTCTCTGTCGTCTGACGGTGGGAGACCTGCGGTTCTGTCCTCCAAGCCGTCGGAGGCAATGGCTCGGGTGTCCTTGGTCAGTTCTACGTCCACGGCGTAGCCGTTGAGGCTCCGTATCTCGAAGAAGCGGTTTACCAGTGTGTAGACCTCATCGTTGGCCTTATCGCTTCGATAGGGGAAGGACATCTGCCATTGGTAAGACTCGACGGCGCCCCGGTTGTTCGCTGACGGTTTCTCCCACGTCCCTCCCTGGAAGACAATCTCTCCCTCCGGTTCCCAAAGTAGATGCCTGGTCAGATAGGACGTTCCGAACACAACGACTATTAACCCCACGACGGAAGCGATGCTGATCTCCGACCAGGTAGATTCTCTGATATAGCCGATGATGAAGTAGGCCAGGATTCCCGCCAGAACGAAAAGAATTCCCTGTATCAGGTTTCTTACTCCACGCGACTTGCCCTTAACGAACACCGTCTTCAACTCGTCGATTGGGGCTAGGTAGGTCTCTTTGACATCCTCGCCTCTCAGGAATGAAATGACCCGGAGATTTGTGATAAGCAGCAGCGGGCCCTTCTTAGGAGCGCCGCTGACGAGGCCATGATTGGCGGCGAAACGTTCCTGGACCTGCTCACCGGCCATAAGTGGGAGACCGCGCACCGAGCCGTTTGCCGTCGGGGCGGACTCCGCGTCTCTCCTAAAAGCGCTCTTTAAGAATTGCCGCATATACGTCCTGAGCTTTGGTGTTTGACAACAATACTATCATAGCGGTCTGCCTCGATTTCCGACAAGAAACCGCCTTCCCGACGAGTTTAGGCCGCCCTGTCGCAAGCCCTTATCGGACATAATGATGTTACAATGAGGGTTGTTTCAGACTGGTCGGGAGACCGTCGTTCAGTGATTTAGGGAGACCTATGCCTCAGGAATACATTCACGTCAAGGGAGCTCGGGAACACAACTTAAAGAACATCGACGTAACCATCCCAAGAGACAAGCTGGTGGTCATCACCGGAGTGTCCGGTTCAGGCAAGAGCTCGCTGGCCTTCGACACTATCTACGCCGAAGGACGCCGCAGGTACGTGGAGTCCCTCTCGGCCTATGCCCGTCAGTTCCTGGGGCGCATGGACAAGCCCGACGTAGAATACATAGAAGGGCTGTCCCCCGCCATCTCCATCGACCAAAAGGGCGTGTCCCACAACCCCAGGTCCACCGTGGGCACGGTCACCGAGGTCTATGACTACCTGCGCCTGCTGTATGCCAGGGTTGGAATCCCCCACTGCCCCAAGTGCGGCCGCCCCGTGGAGAAGCAGACCGTGCAGCAGATAGTCGACGCCGTAATGAAGCTGCCGGCCGGATCCCGGATTATGGTGCTGGCCCCCAAAGTCAGGCGCCGCAAGGGTGAACACCGGGAGGTCTTCGAGGACGCCCGCAAGGCGGGTTTCGTTCGAGTCAGGGTCAACGGAGAGGTCCACGAGCTGGACGACATGGGCGACCTGGGCCTGGACAAGCAGAAGTGGCATTACATCGAAGTCGTGGTCGACCGCCTCGTAGTCAGCGAGGACTTGGAGTTGAACCGTGTATCCGACTCCGTTGAGACGGGCCTCCGCCAGGGAGAGGGCGTAGTACAGGTGTGGGTGGAGAACGGTGAGGAGCTGGTCTTTTCCGAGCAGTTCGCCTGTGTGAGATGCAGCATCAGCCTGCCCGAAATTGAACCCCGGACGTTCAGCTTCAACAGCCCACACGGCGCTTGTTCCGCCTGCACCGGACTGGGCTACAAGCTGGAAGTGGACGTCGACTTGTTGATTCCCAACAAGTCCCTGACGCTGGCTGAGGGCGCCATAACACCCTGGGCCCGCTCGGCGGCTTCCGGCGCCTGGTACCGTAGCCTGATTGCCTCGGTGGCCCAGACCTACGGCTTCTCCAACAAAGTCCCGGTGCGGGACCTGCCCCAAGAGGCCCTCGACCTGATTTTGTACGGCAACGACGGCGAACCGCTGACCATGCGACACACTACCCACTCCGGCCATGAATACGCCTGGGAGACGTCCTTCGAAGGCGTCGTGAGGAACCTGGAACGCCGCTACAAAGAGACGGAGTCGGACCACACGCGAACTGAGATAGAGCGATACATGGCTGCTCGGCCCTGCACATCCTGCAAAGGCCGCCGCCTACGGCCCGAAGCCCTGGCTGTCAAGGTGTCGGGCCTCGGCATCATGGAGCTCTGCGCCCAAACCATCAGCAATTCTTCCCAGTGGATTAGGGCAATAGGCGGAGAAGCAACCACCATCAAAGGCAAGGCGCCCCCGGAGTTGAACGCCCGCGACAAGACCATCGCCCGCCAGATTCTCAAGGAGATAGACTCCCGGCTCCAATTCCTTGTGGACATCGGCTTGGCCTACCTTACCCTCGGTCGGACGGCCCAGACTCTCTCGGGAGGGGAGGCGCAGCGCATTCGCCTGGCAACCCAGATTGGTTCGGGGTTGACCGGAGTCCTATACGTCTGCGACGAACCGACCATTGGCCTGCACCCCGCCGACGACAGCCGTTTAGTGGACACGCTCAGGCGGCTCCAGGAGTTGGGCAACACGGTGGTGGTGGTGGAGCATGACGAGGCCGTGATGAGGGCCGCCGATTACCTGCTGGACCTGGGCCCCGGGGCTGGTGAACACGGCGGGTGGGTGGTCGCCGCCGGTACTTTGGACGAGGTGCTCGAATCCAGCGATTCCATAACCGCCGACTACCTCAGCGGGCGGAGGAGAATCAGTGTGCCGGAGACGCGGCGGCACGTTAACGAGAAGCATCTATCGATACGGGGAGCCAAGGAAAACAACCTCAAGGGTCTTAACATCGACATTCCTTTGGGTGTGCTGGTGTGCGTAACCGGAGTGTCTGGTTCAGGCAAAAGCACCCTGGTATATGAGATTCTCTACAAGCGGCTGGCCCAGCAGCTCTACCGGAGCAAAGACCGTCCTGGCAAGCATGAATCGCTGGAAGGACTGGAGCACATCGACAAGGTGGTCAACATCGACCAGTCACCCATTGGAAGGACGCCTAGAAGCAACCCGGCCACCTACACAGGCGCCTTCACTCCTATCCGGGAACTGTTCGCATCCATGCCTGAGGCTAAAGTCCGAGGATATGGGCCAGGCCGGTTCTCCTTCAACGTTAAGGGCGGACGCTGCGAGGCCTGTCAGGGCGGGGGGTACATCCAGATAGAGATGCAGTTCCTGCCCGACGTGGAGGTGCCCTGCGACATCTGCCACGGGCGCCGGTACAACCGGGAGGCCCTGGAAGTGCTGTTCAAGGAGAAGAGCATCGCCGACGTGCTCTCTATGACAGTGGAACAGGCTTTGGACTTCTTCTCGGCCATTCCCCGGATACGGAACAAGATGGAGACGCTGAGGGATGTGGGACTGGGATACATAAGGCTTGGGCAGCCCGCTACTACCCTTTCAGGTGGTGAGGCCCAGCGAGTGAAACTGGCCACCGAGCTGTCCCGCAGAGCCACTGGGAAAACTCTCTACATCCTCGACGAGCCTACCACCGGGCTGTCCTTCCAGGACTGCGCGGCGCTTCTGTCCGTGCTCCACAGGCTGGTGGACGCGGGCAACTCGGTGGTGCTTATAGAGCACCACCTGGACATGATAAAGAACGCAGACTGGGTCATAGACCTGGGCCCTGGCGCGGGCGACAGCGGTGGACGTCTGATGGCCGTAGGCGCTCCTGAAGATGTGATGAAGGTGAAGAAGTCGGCCACAGGCTTCTATCTCAAGCGGGCGCTTAACGGCGCCAAGAGCAACGACAGCGACTGATGCCGGACGAACTGGCTTTCGCCTCTGCCGCAGAGGTCCGGCGGCTGCTTGACTCCCGTCAGGTCTCGTCGATGGAGCTGACAGAGCTCTTTCTGAGGCGCACCGAGAGCCTGGACCCCAAGCTCAACGCTTACCTAACGGTCACGCCCGACTTGGCTATGGACCAGGCCAGGATAGCCGACGAGGCCACAGCCCGGGGAGAGTCGCTGGGCGCGCTGCACGGGATACCCATATCCATCAAGGATCTGGAGTCCACCAAGGGAGTCAGGACCACGTTTGGGAGCCTGCCCTTCAAGGACCACGTGCCGGACAGGGACTCCGTCGTTGTGGAACGGGTCAAGGCCGCCGGAGCGGTGATTCTCGGAAAGACCAACACCCCCGAACATGGGTTTCGGGGCACGACGGAGAACCGCCTTGGGGAGCCTTGCCGGAACCCGTGGAACCCCGAGCGCACCTCCGGCGGTTCCAGCGGCGGCGCGGCGGCTGCCATCGTCTCTGGACTGTGCACACTGGCGACGGGCAGCGACGGAGGCGGCTCCATCAGGATGCCTTCCAGTTTCTGCGGCGTCTATGGCATAAAGCCCAGCCAGGGGCGTGTGCCGCGCTTTGGAGGGGTGGGCAGGCCCGCCTTCAACTTCCTGTCCCAGTCCGGGCCTATGACAAGAACCGTCGCCGACAGCGCGGCGCTACTTCAGGTCCTTGCCGGTCGGGACGACCGGGACGCCGGCTGTATGACCGAGACGCCCCCGGACTGGTTGGAGGGGCTTCACGATGGCGCCAAGGGCCTGAAAGTGGGTTGGAGCCTAGACCTGGGTTTCGCTGCAGTGGACCCGGAGGTGGCCGATGCCACGCGGAAGGCGGGGGAAGTTTTCCAACAAGAGTTGGGTTGCAGCGTTGAGGACGCAGGCATCCGCCTGGAGGACCCTTTCCTGGTATTCTGGGACCTTTTCAGGGTCCAGGGATATTCGGCTTATGGCGAGATATACGAAGACCGCCCCGAAGACTTCTCTAGCTATGGGCGGCTCAGCATGGAGTACGGGAAGGCAATCACGATTCCCGAGTATTCCAGAGCGTTGGTGGAGCGTCAGAGGCTGAAGAGGTTCATGGAGGACAAGCTTGACGAGTTTGATCTGCTGTTGACTCCGACTATGGCCGTGACCGCTTTTCGCATAGAGCAGTTTCCGTCGGTGATAGGGGGCAGACAGGTGAACCCGGCCTGGTCCTATACGCCATTCACCAGCCTGATAAACATGTCGGGGCAGGCTGCGGCGAGCATTCCGTGCGGGTTCTCCTCGGAGGGGATGCCCATCGGCCTACATATCATCGGCCGCAAAGGAGACGAGGCGACGGTGTTGCGGGCTTCCGCCGCATTTGAAGAGGTCCGGCCTTGGCTGGACAAAAGGCCGCCCGTTTCATGATAGTAAAAGCCGCTAACTTCCTGATTCTCGTGGTGGGTGTAGCCCTGATAATCGTGGGCGCCATCGCCGGAAGCATAACCATCGCGATTGTCGGAGACGTACTGGCCATTGGAGGGATTCTCCTGTTCTGGGCTGTCAAGAAGGGGATGCTTCCTTCTGCTCTCGGCGGCTCCGCAGGCCCGCAGGCCGCGACGACGAGTGATGCGGCGGGAGAGGACAACGACAGTCGCGGGGATGCCGGGTCTTGGAAAGGGCCTGACGGCGGCTGAGTAGTTGCCTCAAGGACCAGGGTTAGACAGGTTCAGCGAGCCAAGCCCGCAAGTGGTTCAACACCCTAGGCGAGAAACTCGATGACTGCGTCGGAGAACTCTTCCGGCTTCTCGACGTGGGGGTAGTGGCCGCAGTTTTCCAGGACTTTCAGCGATGAGCCGCGGATCGCCTTTTGGTAGAGTTCGGCGCATTCCAACGGCAATATGGGGTCTTGCTTTCCCCAAACTATCAAGCAGGGCGCCTTGACCCTTTCCAACAGGGCTGGAAACCGCGGGTCGTGCATGTAGGGCTTCCACGTAAGCCGAGCCAGGGTCTCCCGGTTTTGAAGCAGCCTGTCTTGGTCCTCGAAACTGGGCTCCACTCCGAAAAGCTCTTGGAACTCCGGGGCTTGGGCGGTGTCGTGGAACATCATCTCGTTGACCTGCTTCTCGGACATCAGGAACACGTCGGTTATCTCGCCGGACTCCGGCCTGATTCCCGGTGCGTCAGCGAGGACCAGCTTTCCGAAGGCGTGGGGGCAGATCACTGCCATTTCTGCGACGACCCATCCTCCGATGGACAGGCCTACGGCGTTTGCTCCGTCTAGGCCCAACTCTTCCATGAACCAGGTGTAGAAGAGCGCCAGGTCCTGGATGGACTCGACCCACTCGGGCCGTTGGGACTTCTCGTAGCCGGGATGGGACGGGGCGTACACGGTGTAGCGTTCGGCTAGCTTCTCGTGGTGGATCAGCCAACCCGGGTTCCCGGCCAGACCGTGGAGCGCCACCAGTGGTGGGCCTGATCCACCCTTGTAGTATTGTATGTTGGCCCCCGCCACTGCCACGAACTCTTCTGTCCACCCGCCGGGCATCGCGTTCACCTCGAAAATCTTAGTCAGGAAGCCAGCCTTAAGGCGTGTCCATGTTAGCGGCGCTCAGGTGAGGGGTCAAGCTCAATCAGCCGTTCCCCCCGGACAGGTAAGGAGCCGGGCGGCATGTCCGGCGGCCAAGCAAAAGGACGAGCGCATGGCACCCGCCCTTTGCTTGGTCGTCCTCGACTATGTGTACGCCAGGGGCTACTTTGCGTTGGCCTCCCTGATTCCCATGGCCGTGGGACGTATCACGTCCCGGACCGTCTTTCTGATCAGGTCGTTGTCCATCTCGGCGGCGATGCCAGGATACCCGGACCGTTCGAGCATGCTGGGCAGGTTGCCCTTCTCGAATTGGTCAAGGGTCCAGTCGAGTGTGTCCGGCACCAACGTGGTGTCCCAGTAGATGCGGATGTCCTTGTTTCTGGGACCGTAGTGGAAGTGGGGCGCCCGCTCGAAACAGTCGAAGGCCATCAGCTCAATCTCCTGGCCAGACACGTCGCTGAGCAGGTGGACGGCAAGCCCGCGGTCGTTCGCCCGCTCCAGCTCGCGGAACTCCAGGCCGAACCGGACGTTCCCAACCTCTATGACGGGCTCGCCACGGTTGTGGACGACGTAGCGTCGCCCGGAAACGGCCAACTCCCGGGCCGTGCACTCCAGCTCACCCAGCTTGTCGGACACAGCCGAGGGATTGCTGCGGATTTGCCCGGCCAGGTCGTCGTACCCGGCCCGCTCCACCATCTCAGGCAGGCGGTCTCGTAGCTGGTCCAGCGTCCAACCGAGGGGGTTGCCGGCAGTGGTCTTGTCCATGAACAGGCGCTCGTTCTTGTTCTTAGGACCATAGTGGTAGTGGGGCGCCTGGTCGAAGCAGTCGAACCTGAGAATCTCTACGTCCTCGCCGCCCATTTCGCTGAGGACTTGGACGCAGAGCCCCTGGTCGTCCATGATCTCTTTCCTGTATTGAAGTGCGAACTTCACCGGTCCGGCTACTATCTGAGTCTCTCCCATTTCCATGTCTAACCTCCTTTATCCCGTCGTTTTCACGGTTGCGATGAAGGGAATCCCAGTCGATGGTACGTATTATAGCCCAGGATTTGCGAATGGTAAATATTCGACTGTTCAAGACCTGCGCCGCGGCATTCGACCTCGTGGAAGAGTTCAGTCTGAGGCGATGTCGCTCACTGGTTGTGGAGGGACGGGCTCCGCGACTTCACGGCGCGCCTCGCTCGTGAAAGCTGAAATGACCAAGCCTATCACCATTAGGCCGCCCATGGCCCAGAGGGCGCGCTGCACTCCGATTACGAACGCGCGAGGTTCTTCGGCGACTGCGTCCAGCGTGGACTCGACGCCCATTGAGGCCATAGTTGCAACAACTATGGCTGTCAGCGCTGCGATGCCAACCACAGAGGCCGTGTTTCTAGTCAGTTGAGTCAATGCCGAGACCACTCCATACCTGTGACGCTCAACCGCGCTAAGTATGGAGCTGGTGTTGGGGGAGATGAACAGTCCGAGGCCCGTCATTTGCGCCGTAACCAATACTATAACGACTGGAAGTGAAGTGTTTTCGTCCAGGGTCGCCGCCAGAGCAAACAGGCTGGCCGACGACAGGACCATGCCTGCGACGGTCAGTTTTCTCCAGCCCACTTTATCGGAGATGCCGCCCGCTATAGGTCCGACGAGGGTCATGGCCAGGGCGCCGGAGATCAAAATCAGCCCCGCTTCTCTGGGACTGTATCCCAACACGTCCTGAAGGTAGATGGGCATGAGGAACATGGCCGACACCACCCCCAGGAAGGAGAGCCACCCCGCCGCCACACCCCTGGCGAATACAGGCCTCTTAAAAAGCCGGAGGTCCAACATGGGGTTGGGGACTCGCAGCTCCCACCAGATGAACGCAAATCCCAACCCTACCGACAACGCCAGTCCAGTCACGCATAAGGCCGAGTCCCAGCCCAGCCGGTTGCCGTTGGTGATGGTTAATAGGAACACCAACAGCGCCACCGCGGACAATACGGCGCCTCCCCAGTCGAACGCCGGCGCCCGACCGGCGGCTGCGTCCTGGGATATCAGCTTGTTGTTCAATACCAGGACGGAGGCCGCTATGGCTATTACGGCCGTAGGCACGTTGATGAGGAAGACGGCTTCCCAACCGAAAGCATCAATCAATAATCCGCTTATCACGGGGCCCAGGATGGCGCCGGTGCCGACGACTCCCAGATGGAGACCCAAGGCCTTGCCCCTCTCCTCGCTGGGGAACACTGAGACTATCATCGCCATGCCGTTGGCTTGAATCATGGCCGACCCCACGCCCTGCAGGGCCTTGGCGGCTATCAGCATTCCCAGGAACGTGGCCGACCCCGCCATGACGGAGGTCAGGGCGAATATGATGAGGCCTATTACGTAGACTTTCTTACGGCCTATGATGTCGGCTATGCGTCCGGCCGGCAGGAGGAAGACCGATATGAACAGGGTCTCGCCGATGGTCACCCATTGGACGGTGGAAAGGTCTGCGTCGAAGTGCTTCCCGATGGTGGACAGCGCCAGCGGCACGCTGGCCGCGCTTATCACGGAGACGAATGTCCCCAAGGCAATGGCACCAAAGACCCACCACTTGTAGTTGGAAGAGAAGATTGTGGAAAGCGGCATTGTACGAGATGTGCGAAAGGTTACTATGGCCCAACATGGCGCCGCCGTCAATGGCGCACAGCCGCAGGGTCTCCGACAAGAAGGGAGGTGGGGCTAATGGCGGGTGCGTTGGGTGACTCGCGAGGCAACGAGGGGGAAATCAAAGAGCCAAATGTGATTCCTGCAAGGAGTCCCGCCCGGCTCTTATTCTATCTGTAAGCCGCTTGCTTCGGCCTCTTGTTGGTGCCCCCGATGGGCTTCGATCCCATGATCTCCACCTTGAAAGGGTGGCGTCCTTGGCCAGGCTAGACGACGGGGGCACGGAGTCGAATTATACAGCAGCTACGGGTAGACCGCCACAGCTTCCAACGACGTCGTCTCCGGCCAGCCGAACATCAGGTTCATGTTCTGGATGGCCTGGCCAGCGGCGCCCTTCACAAGGTTGTCCAGGCAGCTGATTACGATCAGCTTGCCCGTGCGGACATCCACCGTCGGATAGACCAGGCACATGTTGTTGCCCAGTGTCTGCTTGGTCTGAGGAGGCGCTGCTGTGACCTTCACGAACGGCTCCCCAGAGTAGAAATCCTGGTAGAGTTCCCGGACTGCGGCCCTGGCGTCCTCCCATGAGGAGAACGCCCCTGGACGCAGCTGCGCGTAGCACGAACTCAGGATTCCGCGCGTCATGGGTATCAGGTGGGTCAGGAACGTGAGGTTGAGGCCGTTTCCTGAGAGCCTGCCGAGTTCCTGGGTTATTTCAGGCAAGTGACGGTGACCGTCCAACGAGTAGGCGAACACGTTCTCGTTGACCTCGGAGTAGTGGTTGGTCAGGCCCAGAGTGCGGCCTCCGCCGGAAACTCCAGACTTGCTGTCCACCACCACTCCCGGCTCTATAATGCCTTCTTCCACGGCTGGGGCCAGCGCCAGGATGGCGCTGGTGGGATAGCAGCCGGGGTTTGCCACCAAGTTCGCTTGGGAGACTTCTTCCCGGTTGAGTTCCGTCAAGCCATAGGCGGCTTCCTCCAGGTATTGAGGGCCGGGGTGGGTTGTCTTGTACCAGGACTCATACTCGGACACGCTCTTCAAGCGGAAATCGGCGGAGATGTCTACGACTTTGACGCCGTCCTCCAGCAGGGGGATGCACGCTTCCGCGCTGGCCTTATGGGGCAGCGCAGAAAAGACCAGGTCCAGGCTGCCGCTTAGCTCCGGCTCGATTTCCAGGTCCAGGTCCCACAGGTGAGGAAAGACCTCCCCCAGCTGTTGGCCCGCCGTGCTTCGGCCCGTCACCGACGCGATTTCCACGTCGGGGCGCCTGTGGAGCAGCCTCGCCAGCTCTGAGCCTGAGTAACCTGTCACGTTGACGATTCCGACTTTCACCTTGGTTCTCCTGAGAATAGGTGGAAACTCAATTATACACTGTCGCCCGGAGATGAGTTCATAGGCGGTATGGGCGGAGTATGGGGAACTCGCCCGGAGCGGGAGGTGTCGGGGGCTTTCCTAGCGACCCTCGGCTTCTTTGAGAAACTTCCCGCTGAAGGACACCCGTCGGCCAGCGGGCAGACCTCGCACAGGGGCCGCTGGGCTTTGCATACCCGCCGCCCGTGGGTGATGAGGCCCATGTGGAAGTCGAAGACCTCGTCTGGCCTTACGGTGCGTTCCAGGATGTCATGGGCTTGGTCGAAGTCGGCCTTCTCCCCTATCAGCCCAAGCCGCTTGGCCACCCGGTATACGTGGGTGTCCACAGCCATGGCCGGCATCCCCAGCGAGAAACAGAGAATCACAGCGGCTGTCTTAGGCCCTATCCCCGGCAGGCTTCTCAGCCACTCCTTGGCCTCGTCCAGGGGCATGTCTTTCAGGAAGTTCAAGTCCAGGCTGCCCCGTTTCTCCAGGATCAGGTTCAAGACCTCTTTGATGCGGGGCGCCTTGACCCGCGCCAAGCCACCGATGGAGACTTTCTGGGCGATGACGGTCAAGTCCCCTCGCGCCACCTCGTCGAAGGTTCCGAAATGGTCCATGAGGTTGGTGAACGCCCGCTCGGAGTTCAGGTCGGAAGTGTGTTGGGAAAGGATGGTGAAGACCACCTCGGCTATGGGGTCATAGCGGGGAGTGTGGTCGAAGGGGCCGTACTCGGCGGTAAGAGTCTCCAACACCCTTGGGGCGGGGACTCTATTCCGCCTTGGTCTAGTGCCCGCGCCTTTGCGCCTGCTCTTTGCGGGACCGGGTTTAGCCAATGTGTCCATAGCATGGGATTTTATCACCTTTTTCGGCGGCCCATATCCATCGCCGGCCTGTGATATAGTAGGGTCGGCCCGCTTTAATGGAGGTGCTTCAAGCAGGCCTGAGCGGGCCGACCGGCAATACGAACCATGAATTAGAAAGCGGAGTCCTGATGACCATCAACAGTGAAGATATTCGAGACCGGATTGAAGACGCCCTGAAAGGCCATGACGCCCGGTACATCGAAATCAGAGTCGAGGAGGGCGAGAGCAGCCACATCCGTTACCGCGGTAAGGAGCTGGACGAAATAGGCCGCACATCCAGCGTGGGCGGATGCATTCGCGCTCTAGCTGGCGGGTGGGGGTTCGTGAGCTTCAACAATCTGGACGGACTGCGGGAAAAAGTCGCCACCGCCGTGAGGAACGCCCAATTTGTCAGCGACACTGGAATAGAAATCGCACCGGTGGAGCCTGTCGTCGACATCGTCCCGCCTGTCGTAAAGAAGGACCCACGCGGCGTTTTGCTGGCGGACAAGAAAGCGCTGATGGATGAGTACGTCGAGATAGTAAACTCCAACCCCAAAATCACCAGCGGCACCGTGGCCTACTCCGACGGAGGCCGCTCCCGCATTTTCGCCACTTCCGACGGCTCTTACATACAACAGCAGAAGTTGGACGTCAGTCTGAGGCTCAATGCCATGGCCCGGGACGGAGGCGAGGTCCAGCAGTCGGGCGTGAGCCTAGGGTCCAACGGCGACTACGGGTTCGTCGAGACCCTCCATGACACCGCCAGGGAAATCTCGGACCGGGCGGTCGCCCTTCTAAGCGCTCCCCAGGTGAAGGGCGGTGAGTACACCGTGGTCTTAGAGCCGGTGCTGGCGGGGGTGTTCGTGCATGAAGCATTCGGCCATCTGTCCGAGGCCGACCACGTGTATGAAAACGAGCGCATGAGAGAAATCATGGTCATGGGCAAACGTTTCGGAGGCCCCCACCTGAACGTAGTCGACGGAGCGGCGGTCGAGGGCCTGCGTGGAAGCTACAAGTACGACGACGAAGGCGTGAGGTCCACTCGGTCTTATCTGCTGAAAGAAGGAGTGCTGGTGGGACGGCTCCATTCCAGGGAGACGGCGGCGACTTTGGGCGAAACCCCCACGGGTAACGCCAGGGCGATCTCCTCCTCTTTCCCGCCCATCGTGCGCATGACCAACACCTTCATCGAGCCAGGCGAGAACACTCTTGAGGACCTTCTAGCCGACGTGAAGGACGGCCTTTATGTGAGCAACTGGTACGGGGGCATGACCTCTATGGAGCAGTTCACCTTCTCCGCCGGAGAGACATACGCCATAAGAAATGGGCGCATCGAGGAACTGATGAGGCCCGTGCTGCTATCGGGCAACCTGTTCACGACTCTGGAGAACCTGGACGCCGTGGCCAATGACCTGGACATGAACCAGGGGGGCGGGTGCGGTAAGGGCGGCCAGTCGCCCCTGCCCGTGTCCAACGGCAGCCCCCATATACGGATCCAGAAGTGCCTGATCGGAGGGACCTCCTAATGGCGTCGGGAATTGACCTGCAACAGCTTCTTGAGAAGGCCTCCAAAGTATCGGAACAGGCCGAGGTCTTCCACCTGGACCATAAGGACGAACCGGTTATGTTCGAGTCCAACCGGCTGAAGCTGGTGGAAGCGCGGGAAAGCTCCGGCGTCGCGGTCAGGCTCATAAAGGATGGCCGGATTGGGTTGGCTTCCACGTCCAACTTCCAGGACCTGGACGCCCTCGTGAACAACGCGCTGGAAATGGTCGCATTCGGACCCGAGGCCAAGCTCGACCTCCCGTCACACTCCACCTTCACCGAGGTTGACGTATACGACGAGGCGGCCGAGACCTTCCCAATGGAGGACATGATACGCATGGGGCAGGAGGGCATCGACCTGCTGAGGGAGTCCGACGGGGAACTCGTCTGCGACGCGACAGTGTCTAAAAGCAAGAACGTCATCACGATATTGAACTCCAAGGGAGGCAGCGCCTCCTACTCCAAGACTACCTTCTCCGCTTTCTACCACGGCACCAAAATCCAGGGCACCGACATGCTGTTCGTGTCCGACGGTCGGAGTTCCTGCCGCCCATTCTCGAACATCTCCGAGTTGGTGGAGTCGGTGAAACTGCAGCTGGAATACTCTCGGGAGCTTGTGCCCGCCCCCACGGGGAGCCTGCCCGTCATCTTCACCCCCAAGGGAGTGGCTGGCGCATTGCTGTCCCCGCTCCTTTCCGGTTTCAACGGGCGCACGGTGTTCCAGGGAACGTCGCCTCTGGTGGACAAGCTGGGCGAGAAGATGGTGGGCGACGGATTCAGTGTCTGGGACAGGCCGACGCTGCCCTACGCCGTGGGCAGCCGTATGTGCGACGACGAGGGAATGCCGACGGGCGACATGCCACTTGTGGACGCAGGGACCATCGCCAACTTCCTCTACGACCTGCAGACCGCCGCCCTAGCTGGCGTGGAGAGCACCGCCAGCGCCCAGAGGGGCCTGAGCAGCCTGCCGTCTCCTGGCGCCAGCGTGATCATGGTCTCCGAGGGAGACAGGGCCTACTCGGACATGATTAAGGACGTGGACGAGGGACTCATGGTGGAGAGGCTGCTGGGCGCAGGGCAGAGCAATATCCTCGGCGGCGATTTCAACGCAAACGTGCTTTTGGGCTACAAGATAGAAAAAGGCAGCGTCGTCGGGCGTGTCAAAAACACGGTGATTTCTGGTAATGTATACTTGTCCCTCAACAACATCGTCGGCATAGAGAATGAGAGCCACTGGGTGGGAGGGTCAGTAAAAACACCCGCGTTATGCCTGGGTGAAGTTTCGGTGGCCACCAAAGAGCAGTCCTGACATTCCTCGACTTGGAGCGGTTTCCTTGTCTCTGGAAAGTTGCATCGGTTCCCTGCAAGACGAACAAGTTGATCTGGGTTACCAGGTCTTGATTGAGCTGTCCGATCTGACGTCGTCTGAACTCGGAATATTCGCCAGGGCTTGGTTCAAGCTCTCAGTTCCGCGCAGGGTGGCCGTCGCAGAGCGGATGGTGGAGTTGGGGGAAGAGAATCCGGAGTTGGACTTCTTCTCCATCTACAAGGTCTGCCTCAAAGACTCGGACGACAAGGTCAGGAGAACTGCGGTTCACGGGCTTTGGGAGTTTGAGGACCGTTCGCTGATTCAGTCGCTGGTGGACCTTCTGCTGTATGACTCCTCCGGTGAGGTGAGGGCTGAGGCGGCGATGGGCCTGGGCAAGTTTGCCTCTCTGGCCGAGGACGGCAAGGTGCTGTCCAAGGACGGCGACCTTGTACGAGAATCTCTGATGCGAACACTGAGGAAGGACGGCGAGTGGCTGGAGGTAACCCGCAGGGCTTTGGAATCGGCGGCGCCCTTCAACACCCCGGAGATTTACAAGCACATACACAAAGCCTACGACAGTGACGACGTGGACCTGAAGTGCAGCTCCATCTATGCCATGGGTCGCACGGGCGAGTCCCAATGGCTACCCCTGATATTCCGAGAGCTTCAGAACCCCGATCCACCCATTCGGTATGAAGCCGCCAACGCCTGTGGGCAGCTGGACGACGAAGAAGCGGCTCCCCACCTGTTGCCGTTGCTCCATGACGACGACCTGCAAGTGCAGTTGGCCGCTATAAACGCCTTGGGCGAAATCGGGGGCCAGATTGCCATGCGGGCGTTGTTCGTGTGCATTGAAGGCGAGGACTCAGTCTTGGAAGACGCTGCCCGGACGGCTCTCGAAAACCTGAAAGCAATGGAAGAGCCGCTGGGCTTTAACTACGGGTTCTAGTTGGACGAGCGGGAGACAGTCCTCGTACAAAACGCCCGTGTGGCCCGGTTCGCAACGGCCGACTCATCTGGCGCCCCGCATCTGATCCCCATCTGCTTCGTCTACGACGGCGCCGCCTTCTACTCCGTCCTTGACCAGAAACCCAAACGCACCTCCGTAACCCGCCTGCGGAGAGTCCGCAACATCTTGGAGAACCCCAAGGTGGCGCTGGTGGTTGACAGCTATGAGGAGGACTGGTCGCGACTATGGTACATCCTGGTTACGGGAACTGCGACGCTCCTGGAGCCTGGGAAGGAGCAGTCGAAGGCGGTGTCCATGCTCCGGGAGAAATACGCCCAGTACAGAGATATGGACTTGGAGTACGCTCCGGTGATAAAAATAGAACCTGATAAGGTGGTTTCCTGGGTGGGGTCGGGCCTTGCCCTGGGTTGACCCCGGAAACCATGCTGGTCAGATGCCCCGAATCGTCCGCAGCAGACGACAGAGATTCGGCACCCGGTTAGGAGGAACAGAAAGATGGCTGACAGCATAATCGAAGTCTACGGCACGTCATGGTGCCCCGACTGCACCAGGTCCAAGAAGTTCCTCACCGACAAGAACGTTCCTTTTGAGTGGTTCGATGTCGACGAGGATGAGGAGAAGCGGAATTACGTCGTCGAGGTCAACGGCGGCAAGCAAATCGTGCCCACGATACTGTTCCCCGACGGTTCGGTCCTGGTGGAGCCTTCCAACAAACAGCTCGCCGAAAAGCTGGGCGTCTAGCCGAGCTCGCTATACGTCCGCCGCTATATTGTTCATGGCGGTGGGCCGGTGTATCACGGCGGCTTTGCCAACTGACGTGACCGAATAGTAGCCGGGGCGTCCGGGAGTACGTTCCAGCCAGCGGAACGTACTTCTGGCCGAGTTGCGGAGGGTCTGCAGGAAGTCGTTGGGGCGGCGCCAGCCGGCCAGGTCGAAGAGGTAAACGAGTTCGTCTTCCGAGACCGCGTCGAAATCAAGGAATGCCCTCGCTCCCTCTGCGGCGACGACGACCCGCCTCATGTCTCCCACCGGGGCCAGCAACTGGGTGAACTGTACGTACTTCGCCTCCCGTTCGGTCTGGCTTTCAACCTCGTGGTTCGCCCCGTCCCCGCCGTTGGAGGACGGCTGGCGCGTGACTTCCAGATGGTCCGTCACGTCAAGCCCTGAGGGCCTTTGGGAGGCGACCTGTCCGTTGGGCGCTTTCTCCTCCTCAAACAAGCCGGGGATCGGGTTTTTGTCGGCGGTCTGGTGGGAGTTCCTTAGAACAAAGGCAACAATGTCCCTGATTAGCTGAGCTTCGTCGGACTCCACGACAACATGGGTGTCGTTTGGAAGATTGATGGATACCTTAAAAGCCATGCCCCCTCGTCCACACCTGAGAACAGCGTCTTACGCTAGGTTACGACAGTCGTAGGCGGGAATTCAAGGATGCGCCCATGCTCAAAGGGCCAGTTTGAGCCTGGCGGCAAGCTCGCGGGTCATTCCGGGGACTTGGGTGATCTCTTCCAGGGAGGCCTCTTTGATGCCTTTCACCGACCCGAACTTGCGAAGAAGCATTCGCTTACGCTTGGGTCCTATGCCCTTTACCAGGTCCATGGATGAGGAGACACTGGACTTGCTGCGCAGTCTGCGGTGGTACGTTATGGCGAAACGGTGGGCCTCGTCTCTCATTCGTTGCACCAGGTACAAGCCCTGGGAGTCTCTGGGCAGAATGATGGGTTCCGGGGTGTGAGGAACGTAGAGCCACTCGTTTTCCTTGGCTAAGGACGCCAGAGGAATGAAATCTACACCCAGTTCGAGGAACACCTCCAGCGCCGCCGACAGGTGGCCCTTGCCCCCGTCTATCAGGACCAGGTCTGGCACGGCGCCCCAGGTGTCCTTGTCCTGTATATCCGGCTGGTCCGGCCCGGTGGAGTTGCGCTTGCCCACGTTTTCGGCAAGTCGTTTGAATCTGCGCCTGAGGACTTCCTGCATCATGGCGTAGTCGTTGATTCCATCGACGGCCTTTATGCGGAACCGCCGGTACTCCGCCGGCCTTGGCCTTCCGTCCACGAATGTGACCATGCTCGCTACTGGGTTTGATCCCTGGATGTTGGAAATGTCGTAGCATTCCATTCGTCGTGGGATGCCCGGCAGGTTGAGCTCTTCCTGCAACTCGTTCAAGGCGTTGTTGACGAGCCCGGTGTTGGACAGCCACTTGGCACGACGCTGAGTGAGGCCTTGGGCCGCGTTCTCGGCCACCATCTTGACCAGCTTCCGCTTCTCGCCCCGCACCGGCCGGGTCAAGTCCACTTTCCCGCCGCGCTTTTCGCGCAGCCAAGCCCGGATTAGATCCTCTTCTTCCACGGGGTGCTGCACCAGCACGGTGGGCGCTATGTATGACGCCGACTGGTAGAACTGCTTGAGGAACTGGGAAAGAACATGGCTGGGCGAGTCCTCGTCAGTCCCTTCCATGATGAAGTGGTCGCGGCCTATGAGCTTGCCGTTCCTGACCATGAATACTTCGACCCAAGTCTCATCCGCGCCCTGTGCGAGGGCGATAGCGTCCAGGTCGTAGTCGGCGCTGGACGAGACCTTAATTTGAAGCTCGTCTATGGTCTGGCGGATGGCCTTGATTTGGTCCCTGAGCCTGGCCGCTCTCTCGAACTCCAAGGTCTCCGACGCCTGTTCCATCTTGGACTTCAGGTCGTCCACGATTGCGTCGCTCTTCCCCTCCATGAACATGACGACCTGCTGGACCACCTTGTTGTACTCTTGCTTGTCCACGGCGCCAATGCAGGGGGCTACGCACCTGTTGATGTAGTATTCCAGGCATGGCCTGGGGTCCGTGCCTGTGATGACTTTGGTGCAAGACCTGTATGGGAAGAGCTTCTTCAGCAGGTCGAGGGTCTTTCGAACACTGTGGGCCGTGGCGAAGGGGCCGAAGTAGCGGGCGCCGTCCGTGGTTAGGCGCCGGGTGACGTAGACCTGTGGGAAGTCTTCGGTCAGGTCGATTTTGATGAAGGGGTAGCTCTTATCGTCTTTGAGGCGCGCGTTGTAATAGGGTTTGTGCTTCTTGATGAAGGTGCATTCCAGGATCAGCGCTTCGCCCTCGGTGTCGGTGACGATGTAATCGAAGTCCCCGATGCGGGTGACCATGCGGCTGATCTTGGGGCCCAACCCCTGAGACGAACCGAAGTAGTTCCGCAGCCGATTCTGGAGATTGGCGGCCTTCCCGACGTAGATGGGCTTGCCTGCGGCGTCCTTTAGGATGTATACGCCCGGCTTGCCAGGCGTGAGCCTGAGCCTGTGCAGCAGAGATTCCCGGTCCATTCGGCCTCCCCGGCGGGTCAACCCAGGGCGGTTTACCTCAGGAAGACCGCCAGAACAATCAGGGCGACGACCATGACGCTGGTCAGGGCGAGGATGCGCTTAATCTCAGGTTGGATGTGTCGGTAGACCGACGGTCGAGGTGGTTCCTGTCTTGTCGGCCCGCGCCTTATAGCGGGAGCCGGGCTTGGCACAGGTTGCGCCGCCGTAGCGGGTCGCGCTTCAACTGGGGCGCCGTCCGCGCTCGACGGGCCTGCTGGCTGGACCTGCGGTTCGGGTGCCGCAATGACGGACGCCTCGTCTCTTGTGCGGGGCTGGCGTCTCTTGCGCTGGCTCAACTTTCCCTGGGTCGAGGCTACGCGCTTGGCTTTCCCTCTTTGGGGCATCCGGGCCCTTGCCTTTCTTCGTCAGGCGGCTTCTTTGCTTGCTCGTTCTTGGTCCATGCGTTTAACTGATTCTATGTTATCACGTTCCGTTTCGTCTATCCCCAGAGTGGAAGTCCATGCGTCTATGATTTCCGAGGCCGCTGGCTGGGAAGTGAGCCGCAGGCTCATGCAGAGGACGTTGGCCTCGTTCCAGAGACGTGCGCCCTTGGCCGTTTCGGAGTCGATGCACAAGGCTGCTCTGACGCCGGGCTCCTTGTTGGCGGCAATGCTCACACCTGTGCCTGTCCAGCAGAAGAGAACTCCCTCGTCGCTTCGCCCTTGCGCCACATCCTGAGCCACGCTTTGGGCGACGCCGGGCCATTGGGGATCGGCCCCCTCCTTCAGCGCTCCGTGAAGCTCCACGTCGTGGCCGCGGTCCATGAGCTCCCTCACCACCCAGTCGGTGAGGTCGGTCCGCTCGTCGCTGCCTACGGCGAACTTCATGTCGTCCTCCCTGAACACCCCAGCGGGGATCCTTAGGGTCAGGACCTGGGGTGAGCCCTGTCGAACTCCTGGCGGATGTGGTCGTTGGTCACGTGAGTATACACCTGGGTCGTGGTGATTGAGGAGTGGCCCAGGAGTTCCTGCACGTGTCTGAGGGACGCCCCGCCTTGGAGCATGTGTGTGGCGAAGCTGTGCCGGAGAACGTGGGGTGTTATCGGCTTGCTCAGGCCGGCCGTCTTGGCGCAGTTCTTGAGAACGGTCCAGACCCACTGGCGGGTCAACCGGTCTTTGCGCTGGTTGACGAACAAGGCCTTGACTTCGTTGGCTTTGGCCTTGCCGTTAGAGCCGTTCTTCCCGGCCCCGTTTTCTCCATGTCCCTTGCCTGTTCCGAGGAGCTTTGGACGGTCGTATTCCACGTATTCCTTCAGCACGTCCACCGCCCGGGGGTAGAGATAGGCTATGCGTTCTTTAGAGCCTTTCCCTTTGCAGCGGACGTACCCCTCCTGGAGATTGACATCCTCCATGTCCAGGTTGATGAGTTCTGTCACCCGGAGGCCGGTGGCGTACAGCAGTTCCAACATCGTGCGGTCCCGCAGGCCCTCGGGAGTCTCTTCCTTGGCGGCTTGATCGAGAATGGTCCTTACCTCGTCTTCGGATAGGAACTTGGGCAGGGCGCGCCCGATTCGGGGAGCCGCCAGGAACTCGGTGGGGTCGCTTTCCACAATCTCCTCTTCCACCAGGAAGTTGAAGAATGACTTTAAGGCGGCCACCTTTCTGGCGGTTGTGGTTTCACGGTAGCTCTTCTTGGCTCTTAGGTCCGAAATATAGTCGGTGAGAAGTTCCAGGTCCACCTTCTGCCAACCTTCGTTGGTCTCAGTGGCCCCGTTCCATCGGATTTTGGTGAATTCGATGAATTGGCCCAGGTCGTTTTTGTATGCATCCAGCGTATTGCTGGAAAAGCCTTTCTCAACCACCAGGTGATTGAGATATGATTCAACAGCGTCTCTCACAGCGGTGAAAATCCTCCATTCTGCTTATTTATTCGGGCGCCCCGTGAAGCCATGCTATCACAGGCCCACACAGGCTCCAGGTTAGAAATGTTTGCGGGTTAGAGCCAGAAAACGGCGCCGTCGGGCGGCTTCCACGCATGGCCCGTCCCCGTTGCAATTCCTTTACCCCTGTGTATAATCTTAGGTTGGCACGAGTTGGGAGAACCGGTCCCCGCGTCTGGATGACCTCAACTTACCAGACTCTAGCCCGAAGGAGGCCATCCAGTGACAATGGCCGACAAAGACCTAGCGTGTGTGGAGTGTGGGGCGACCTTTGTATTCACGGTGGGCGAACAGGAATTCTTCGACTCCAGGGGTTATACCAACGAGCCCAAGCGCTGCCCGTCTTGCAGGGCCAGCCGACGGGCCCAGCAGAGGGGATTCGTACAGAGCGGCGAACGAGAGCAATTTCCGGTCGTTTGTGCCGAGTGCGGCAACGAGGCGATGGTGCCATTCAGGCCCAGGGGAGACCGCCCCGTCTATTGCAACGACTGCTTCAGCAAGCAGCGTTACTCCTCTTCCCAATTCTAGCCTGCCCGATGGTCAGGTTGACCAAGTCCTCTCCCAGCCCTCCAGGTACTTCACCGAAATCTCCACACGGCCGACAACAGGCCGACGCATTCATATTGCCGTATACGGACGGGCGCCGGAGGAAGATGAGCAACACTCCCGGCGTCCTCATAGCAAACTCTTGCCGGACCGACGTTGATCTACTGCAATCCACGCCCCTTTTGACATGAACTTCAAAGACCTGCGTGATTTCATCTCCTTCCTCGAAAGCAAGGGCGACTTGCGGCGTATTACGACTCCGGTCAACCCGGAGCTTGAAATCACCGAAATATGCGACCGGACGGTAAAACAGGGCGGACCGGCGCTGCTCTTCGAGAACGTCGAGGGATACGACATGCCGGTGCTCATCAATATGTATGGCTCCGAGCAACGGATGGCATGGGCGCTGGGGGTCGAAAAGCTGGATGACCTGGTCCAACGGGTCCAGGGCATTCTCGGGCTTATGCAAGGCGGAGCTCCCAAGGGAATTATGGACAAGCTGCGTATGCTGGGGAGGCTCCGAGAACTAGCCTCTTTCCAGTCGAAAATCGTGCGCTCCGGCCCCTGCCAGGAGGTGGTCCACACCGGCGATGACGTGGACTTGTTCAAGTACCCAATCTTGAAATGCTGGCCCATGGACGGAGGCCGTTATATCACCCTGCCCCTCGTAATCACCAAGGACCCGGATACGGGTGTGCGGAATTTCGGCATGTACCGCATACAGGTGTTTAACAAGAACACCTGCGGGATGCACTGGCAGACCCACAAGGTGGGGGCGCGCCACTATCGGGTCAGCCGCGAGGAGGGGAGGGACCGTGTGGAAGTGGCTGTGGCCCTTGGAGGGGACCCGGCCACGATTTGGACGGGGTCCGCTCCATTGCCACCCGACATGGACGAGATGATGATAGCCGGGTTCATCCGCGAAGAAGGGGTGGAGCTGGTCAAGGCCAAGACCGTGGACCTGGAGGTCCCGGCCCACGCTGAAATGATCATAGAGGGCTACGTCACTCCTGGAGACGAAGCGCTGGAAGGGCCCTTTGGAGACCACACCGGCTACTATTCCCTCGCCGACACCTATCCGGTATTCCACGTAACGGCGATCACACACCGTCGGGAGCCAATATACCCCACCATAATAGTGGGGCGTCCTCCTATGGAGGACTACTTCATGGGCAAGGTCACCGAACGGGTCTTCCTGCCCATCATGCAGACCGTCCTCCCGGAAATCGTTGACATCAACATGCCTGCGGAGGGGGTGTTCCACAACCTGGTGCTGGTCTCGATAAAGAAGGAGTTCCCAGGCCACGCCCAGAAGGTGATGTACGGACTCTGGGGGCTTGGACTGATGTCTCTGGCCAAAGCCATCATAGTCGTTGATCACTACGTGGACGTGCACAACTTGTCGGAGGTAACTTGGCGGGTAACCAACAACATCGACGCGGCCAGGGACATCATCACCGTGCAGGGGCCTGTGGACGACCTGGACCATGCCTCTCCTACGCCCAAGTTTGGCAGCAAGGTGGGCATCGACGCCACCGCCAAGGGGCCGGGCGAGGGCAACCCCCGGGAGTGGCCCCCGGACATAGTGATGAGCGACGAAGTGAGGGCGTTGGTCGACTCCAAGTGGGACCAGTATGGAATCTAGCGTGTTTGTGGTTGCCCAAGTTGGTTTCAATGAGGGAGCGGTGTCAATGACCGCAACGGCCTGGCCGGAATCGAATCGAGCGTCGTGGCAGCTGCGATTCTGACGCCGGTCAAGAGAACAGGCGCCAAAGCGCGCTTGTTCCTTGACGCAATCAAGTTCGAGCACACCGTCTTCGCCTTGCCCTTTGCCTACATCGGCATGTTCCTTGCGGCTGACGGGCTGCCTGGATGGTCCGAGGTTGTCTGGATTACCGTAGCCATGGCGGCCGCCCGCACGCTGGCCATGTCCTCTAACCGCCTGATTCACCTGAAGGAGGACACCGCCAACCCCCGCACGGCGAACCGCCATTTGCCCAAGGGTCTTCTGAAACCCTATGAGATGGGGCTGATGGTCCTGGTCTCCATAGGAGTCTTCTTCTTCGCCGCGTCGCAGCTCAACACCCTGACCCTTGTCCTGGCGCCGGTCGCTGCAGTGGCGGTGGTTGCATACTCCTACGTAAAGTATTTCTCATGGACCACCCATTTCGTGTTGGGATGGGTTGACGCTATTGCCGCCGCCGGAGGTTGGATAGCGGTGACCGGGAGCCTGGGCCCGGAGGCGGTGCTGCTGTCCTTTGCTGTGGCCATGTGGATAGGCGGCTTCGACATCATCTACGCTTGTCAGGACTTAGCTTTCGACAAGCAGTACGGCATTCACTCCATACCACGGCGGTTCGGCCTAGAAGGCGCTTTCTGGTGGTATAGGGGGATGCACATCGCAACCTCAGCTTCCCTACTGGCCCTTGGGATATGGATGGGGCTGGGGCCGCTATACTATGCAGGGTGGGCCATCGCCTCGGCCCTGCTCATATACGAGCACAGCCTGGTCAACCCGAAAGACCTTTCCAAGCTCATGCTGGCTTTCTTTAACCTCAACTCCTATATAGCCGTGACTTTGCTCCTCTTCACGGCGTTGGACGTGGTGTTGCTGTGACCGACGCCCACGATAGACGCCCTTACGTCATAGGCATTTCAGGGGCCAGCGGAGTCGTCATGGCCCGCGACCTTGTCGAAGAGATGCTCCGCCGGGAGTTGCCCTTGGCGCTGGTGGCCAGCGCCGAGGCGAAGATGGTCTGGCATCAGGAAATGGATGAGTCCTGGAGCGAGGCGCTGGCCCGTTGGAGGGAGCACCCTCATTTCACCGACTACGGCATCGGTGAAATGGCTGCACCCATCGCCAGCGGTTCCTATCCCACTCAGGGCATGGCGATTGTTCCATGCAGCATGGCGAGTGTGGCGGCGCTGGCCCACGGCATGGCCAACAACCTGCTGCTCCGGTCAGCGGACGTGTGCCTGAAGGAACGCCGGCGTCTGGTCATAGTGCCGCGGGAAACTCCTCTCCACGCAGTCCATCTTGAGAACATGACCACACTGGCCCGCATGGGCGTGGTGACCCTGCCTCCCCATCCTCCCTTCTACTTGAAGCCTCAGACCGTGGCCGACGTCGTGGGGTACATGGTGGGCCGCATTCTGGTGGCATTGGGTGTAGACGAGCAGCTGGAAGACCGCTACCAGTACTCCGGCCCTGGCGTCTAGGGCAGATGGCCGAGCTACGGGGGGAGGCCAAACGCCGGTACGTGGCGAATCTCTTCGCCACTATCGCCCCCACCTACGACCTGATGAACACCCTCATGACCGGTGGGCTTCACCACCGCTGGCGGCGCATCGCCGCCGAAATCGCCGCCAAAGACCTGGACGGCATAGCCTTCGACCTGGCTTCTGGGACCGGAGATTTTGCGATGGCTTTGGCGCCCATTCCCGGCATCGAGAGCGTGGTTGGGCTCGACCTGACTCCCGGAATGGTGGTCCGGGCCACCGCGAAAGCCGAGGCCAAAGGGCTGGGGCGAGTGACCCATTTCACCGTGGGGGATGGAATGGCCCTTCCCTTTCCCGACCATACTTTCGCCTGCGCTGTATCGGGATGGGGTTTCAGGAACATGCCCGATCTTCCGGGCGCTTTAGCAGAGGCGGTCCGTGTGGTGAAGCCCGGAGGGCGTGTGGTCTCCCTGGAGTCTACGCCCACCGAAAGCAGGCTTTTGGGGCCGCCCTTCAGAGTCTTCTTCAATCGAGTAGTCCCGCTGATGGGACAGATAGTGGCCCGGAACCGGGAAGCATACACTTACTTGCCCAAATCCGTGGGCCGGTTCCACACCGCCGACGAACTGGCTCGAACATTCGCAGACGCTGGCCTCACCGGCGTGGGCTACAAGAAGCTGGGATTCGGAGCCGTGGCCATCCACTGGGGCGTCAAGGCTTAGCGCCTTGCCCCACGCGATGTCTGGCCATAGAATTCAGACGAATCCAACTGGGAATAACACCATAGGAGAAGGCCATGCCGATCATTGACCAGCGCACTGAACCCCCCTTCGAGCCCGGTGAGGGACGACAGTCCCGTAGATTCATCAACAAGGCCGCAGGCGCCGCCAGCCTGACCGTGGGCGAGTTGGTGATGCACGACGGTTCAGCCCTCAAGCTCCACACCCATCCCCACGACGAGGCAATCATTCTGCTGGAGGGTTCCATTGAGATGACCGTGGGGGACGAGGTGCGGACGGTCCCAGAAGGCCACACCCTGCTGGCGCCGCCTAACGTCCCCCACAAGCTGGAAAACCATTCTGGCGCCGACGCCAGGATGTACACTGTGATGCCCACCGACAGTCCCTCCACCAGCTACCTGGAGTAAGCCTTTGCGGGAAATCAGGACAGAGGTGGAGATATGCGCGTCTCCGGAGAAAGTCTGGGGTGCGCTTACGGACCTGGATGCCTATGCAGAGTGGAACCCTTTCATCAAGAAAGGGGAAGGGACAATCGCTGTCGGCGGCAAGCTGAACCTGCTGGTCAAGCCGCCCGGAGCCATAGGAAAGACGATCAAACCCAAGGTGGTTGAGGCGGCGCCTGGTCGCCGTCTAACGTGGATTGAGCATGTGCTGGCCCCAGGGATTGTCGACGGCGAGCACTACTTTATTCTTGAGGACTGTGGCGACGGCGTGACCCGGCTCATCCAAGGGGAGCGGTTCACCGGCTTCCTGACTCCGGTTATGCAAGCGCTGCGGGCTTTCAGGAGCCAAAGGGTGGGGTTCGTGATGATGAACCTGGCCCTCAAGGAGCGGCTGGAAACCCCGCCGGATTAGGGCCTGTTCACGCTAGAACCTGCGTCTTTCCGCCCCCTCGACTGTCATTCCGAAACGGAGCGCATCGCAGTGAGGAATCTCAAGTCCTTATCCTCAAACCTAGGCGCTCAGAAATGCAATGACCCACGGGAAGAGGCCGTCAGTCGAATCGCTGCATGACTCCGAACAACATCTCTAGATTCCTCACTGCGTTCGGAATGGCAGGCTTGGGGGTTTCGGCGCTTACGTTCGGCTTAATGTGAACACACCCTAGACCGGAGTATGGACACTACAGGGGGAATTCGAGCTGGCCGGTCTGTTGGAACTGTTTCTCCAGATGGCGTTCCAGCTCCGCGACGCTGGAGAAGATTTTATCGGCGCGTTGATGGATAAAGGGCGTCGGTTCCTTGCTGGCTTCCCAGACCACCAACACCTCTTTGGTTGAGGCAGAGGCGTACTCAAGCTCCGATTGCACTCCTCCGGCTATCAACGGGCTGCCGTCGGTGTCGAGAGGGATGTAGGCCACAATCATCTCTGACTGGTCTATCAGTTTGTAGTCCCTGGAAACGATCTGTCCGTCTATGTCGGGAATGATGCCCTCTATCTCCTGGGCGCTGAATTGGACCTGCTTCCCCCTGACGTCGCAAAGCAACTGAGCAGCGGTCGGATTCTCTTGGCGGTGGCTCCTGAGAATCCCGTAGAGACGCTTCTCGTCAATCATCATGGGATCGAAGCAGCAAAGCCGGTTGCGGACCCTCCGGCGGAAGTCCTGCACCTTGTCCCAAATCTCCGGTTTGGCCTGGGCGTCGCTGATAGGGAAGCTCACATAGGACCGTTTCTTCCATAGCTCGAACATCAGGGAGTAGGCAATCTCCAGAGCATATTCAGTGACCTCAGGTTCCAGAGACACCCCAAGCACGTAGTGCGGCACACCCAGGAACGACGCCAGTATCTCAGACGCCAGTATCTCTTCCTCGCGCCACACCAGCAGGTCCTTCATCCCGTAGGACGTGTCCGCAGGGAGACGACCGGCGCCCCGGAGGCCATCCAAGTTCAGCTTCACGGCGTCGACATCGTCCACCAGCGTAATTATCAGGTCCGGCCTGAAGGACTCGAAGTCGGACAGTTCGAAGGCTCGGAAGAGCTGGTTGTTCCAGCGGAAGACAGCGTGGGAACCGACCACTACGGTGGCTGAGTCTTGTTGGCTCGTCTCCTGTTGGATTTTGTTGAAAGCCGAGCGCCTGAGAACGGCAAGCTCGGTGAGAGGCAGGTCGAGGATTTTGCCTTCGGTAATGGACTTCCCGGCTTTCCGGCTTTCCTCGTACATGATGTCCCCGACGTTGTAAAGCCCGTCGATGGACTTGCCTTTGGAGGCGGCGTACTCCCGCAGGGTTTCAATGTGACGTTTCTTGTCTATTCCCGTCTGGCCCATGAAAAGGGCACGTACCATAACGAAGACCTCATGCCGGCTGGTCTGGGCGGAAGTTTCGGAAATTGTAGGGTTGAGGGGAAACCGGAGTCAAGGAAAGCGACCCGTCAGGCCACGACGTCCACCTCGTCGAAGATTCGTGGGCCCTCGGTTAGGGTCCTGTGGACCGGACACCGGGTGGCGATGACGGCCAGCCGGTCCTTTTGTTCCTGGTCTAGGTCCCCTTTAAGCACGATGTAACGTCGGATTACGTTGATGATGGAGTTGTCGTCCTCCTCGCATTCCTCGCAGTCTTTCGCGTGGACCCGTTCGTGGCTAAGCTCTACGGTGACCCCTTCCAGGGGCCATTCCTTCCTCCTTGCGTAAAGGAGGAGGGTCATGGAGGTTCACGTGCCCAGGGAGGCCAGGAGAAGCTCATATGGGTTGGGGCCTAGACCATCCCCTTCGCCCGGAGGTTCGTCTGCTACGATAGCCTGGCCCGGCGTGGTGATGACGTGCTGCATGTTCTTGAAGCTCTCGACTCTAACTGTGTCCATACGGCTCCTTCAGTATTTGTGCGGCGGTCTGCTAACCGCATGGTCTATTCTTGTTCAGGCGGCTCTCCCCAGCCTCCGCCGCCGGGTGTCCTGACGCTGAGCACGTCGCCCGGCTCCACGTCCAGCACCTCTTTTCCCGACAGCTTGACCTCCTCATAGCCGCCTTTGTACAGAATGTTCTCCCCCAGCTCGGCGTGGTGGCCGCCGTGGAGTCCGTAGGGGGCGAACCGTCGCCTTTCGGACAGAACAGTAACCCTTGCCGGAGCCAGGAACTCGGTGTCTCGGACGACGCCGTCGCCGCCCTTGTGCCGGCCGTCGCCGCCTGTGCCCCGGCGGATGGCGTACCTGCGCACCCTGAATGGGTATACGAACTCCAAGGCCTCGATGGGAGTGTTCATGGTGTTCGTCATATGGGTGTGAATCCCAGAAATCCCGTCCTTCGTAGGCCTGGCCCCCATTCCGCCTGCGATGGTCTCGTAGTATACGAAGGGCTTGTCTCTAACCGGGTCGTGCCCTCCGATGAGCACGTTGTTCATGGTGCCCTGGCTGGCTGCGGGTACTCTCTCAGGGATAGCCTGGGCCATGGCCGCCAGCAGCACGTCGGTGATTCTCTGGGAGGTCTCCACGTTCCCGCCAGCCACGCCGTGTTGGGGGTCGGGGTTCACCAAGGAGCCTTTGGGGGCCTCGACGGTCACGGGTCTCATGCAGCCCTGGTTGGGGGGAGCGCCGCCGCCCACAAGGCTGTGGACAATATAGAGCACGGCTGACGAAGTCACTGCGAACGGGGCGTTGATGCATCCTGGCCTCTGAGGCGACGTGCCGGTGAAGTCCACCGTAAGGCTGTCTCCGGCCACCCGGATTGCAACGCGAATGGGCACGGGCTGGTTGGAGTGGCCGTCGTCGTCCATGTAGTCGCTGGCTTCGTAGACCCCATCCGGGACTTCGGAAATGCCGGCCCTGGTAAGCCGCTCCGAGTAAGCGAGCAGGGCGTCCATGTGCTCCAGGACGGTGGAGGAATCGTACCGCTCTACGATTTCCTTGACGCGCCTTTCACCCACTTTGATGGAGGCTATCTGGGCCGCCAGGTCTCCCCTGCGTTCGTCGGGGGTCCGGGAGTTCCTGCAAATCAGGTCCACCACTTCCCGGTTCACCCTGCCCGACCGGGCCAGCTTGATAGGCGGGATTATGGTCCCCTCCTGGTACAGCTCAGTGGAAAGTGGCAGAGAGCCGGGTGTCATGCCTCCTACGTCGGCGTGGTGTCCCCTGTTGGAGACGAAGCCGATTAGCTCTCTATGCGGGCGGCGTCCGCTGAACACGGGAGCGACCATTGTGATGTCGGGAAGGTGGGAGCCGCCCAGGTAAGGGTCGTTGAGGATGACGATGTCGCCCTGCCCGAGACGGTTGGGGAACACTTCCAGGGCGGCCCTCACCGACGCAGGCATTGCGCCCAGGTGCACCGGGATGTGCGACGCCTGGGCCGCCATTTGTCCGGCGGGGTCGAAGAGTGCGCACGAGAAGTCCAGCCGTTCCTTGATGTTGGGAGAGTAGGCGGTGCGTTGCAGGGCCACGCCCATCTCCTCGCACACCGACGTGAACAGATTTTTGAACACTTCCAAGCTGATTGGGTCTACCAAGGCTCACCATCGGGCGTCAGAATCAGGTTGCCCCAGGGGTCCACCCGCGCCGACCAGCCCGGCGGCATAACGGTGGTGGAGTCCAGCTGCACCACCAAAGCGGGGCCTTGGAACAAGTTTCCGGGTTCCAGCAGCTCCCGCCGGTAGACGCCTGTAGCAGCGACGCCTTCGGCGAAAACGACGTGCACTTCTGTGACCTTGGCCCTGGCTGCGGATTCCCCGGACTCGGCGCGGGGAGCGGCTTCCGGGGCGTCACCGGGCAGCGCCATCTTCAGCCGTAGATTGACCACCTCCACAGGTTCGTTGGAGTCGGAATAGCCAAATCGTTGCCTGTGGGCCCTGTGAAAAGCCGATGCTATTGCCTTGGCCAAGCCGCTGCGGCCCTTGGGGAAGTCCACGTTCAACTCGTAGGACTGGCCCACGTACCGGACGTCCAGCGAACGCCTGGGCATCGCTCTATCCAGGTCAAGCCCCTCGCTTGACATGTCATCGTAGGCGGCCTCCAGGAGTTGGGCGAACCCGTCTTCCATTCTTTGAAGCGTGAGGTCGGGGCCTCGGAGCATGACGGTTCTGGAGTAGTCCTTGACTATGTCTGCGATGCCGGCGCCCAGGGCAGACAGAACGCCTGGATTGAGGGGGACCAACACCCGTGGTATACCCAACTCCTGGGCCAACTCGCAGCAGTGCATGGGGCCCGCCCCGCCAAAAGCCAGAAGGGTGAAGCGTCTGGGATCGTAGCCTCGTTCCATCGATATGGTGCGTATGGCCCGCTCCATGCTGGAGTTCACCACCCGGATGATTCCCAAAGCTGCGGCCTCTACGGTAGTGGACATGGAGGTTGCCAGATATTCCATCAGGACGAGAGAGCGGCTTCGGTCCAGCGGCAAGCGGCCGTCCAAAAAATGGTCCGGCTGGAGACGGCCAAGAACGAGGTTGGCGTCGGTGACGGTGATGTCAGTCCCAATTCCATAGCAGGCCGGCCCAGGGTCGGCGCCCGCTGACTCGGGACCCACGGTGAGGGCGCCTCCGGCGTCCAACCGGGCTATGGAGCCTCCTCCTGCGCCGACGGTGTGAATCTCAATCATAGGAACGCTGACGGGGCAGCCCGCCACCTCGGAAGCGGTGGTTTCTTTGATTCTGCCAGGGCACAGGGACACGTCGGTGGACGTTCCGCCCATGTCTATAGTTATGAGGTCTTTGTAACCTGCCTGCGACCCGACGTGAAAAGCGCCGACAACTCCCCCGGCAGGCCCGCTGAGGATGGTCCGCACGGGTTGGTGGGAGGCCAGGGCGCTCGTGATGCTACCGCCGGAAGACTGCATGATTCTGAGGCTGCTCCCCAGAGACGCCTCCAGATTGCCCAGGTATCCAGACATGGCCGGCCCAACGTAGGCGTTGACCGTCACGGCGCTGGTGCGCTCGTATTCTCTGAACTCGGGCAGGACCTGGCTGGAGACTGAGAGAAAAGGTTTGGAATCCAGGGCGGCAAGAGCTTCCAATACCATGTTCTCGTGCAGGGGGTTGAGGAAGGAGAAGAGAAGCGACACAGCCACGGCGTCTGCCCCCGATTTACTGACCGCCTCTACGACCTCTGCCAAGTCCTGATCGGTGGGAGATACAAGTATGGCGCCGGTGTAGTCAATCCGCTCTTGAAGGCCGTACCGGAGGCCCGCGGGGACTAGAGGTTCCGGCCTGTCCATCATCAGGTCGTAGATGTCCTTCCGGTTCTGGCGGCCGATTTCCAGCACGTCCTCGAACCCCTCGGTCGTTATCAGCGCGGTGCGCGCTCCCTTCCGCTCCAGTATGGCGTTGGTGGCCACCGTTGAGCCGTGTACGAAGGCCGCTTGGTCTATTGCCAGGTCCCGGATCCCGTTAAGAATCGCCAACGACGGGTCCGCCGGAGTGGAGGGCGCCTTATGCACCGCTATCTGGCCGTCCTTCAGCACGACAAAGTCGGTGAACGTGCCGCCTACGTCTATGCCGACCACTGTGTTGTCCAAGGCCATCTGAGCACCCATTCCTGTTTTCCGTTGAGTGAATCGACTTTGAGATTATAGCTTAAAGATACAGACATATAGCGAGCGGATGTTGTGAGGGAGGCCGAGCCATTGACTTGCTGTGGTTTAACTGCGCGTAGTAGAGGTGTAGGGGCGACCGGCTGGTCGCCCCTACAATTTTTTACCGGCAGTGGGGAAGGGGCTAGGGACGTTGCGTCCAGGTTTCCTTGACACCTAATGCCCCTCAAGTTAGTATGAGGCGAGAGCTTCTCCCTTAAGAGAGGCTTTTTGTTTGCCCGAAAACAGGCGTTGCCGGACGAGAAAAATGTCGGACTACAAAGCCATTGAGTGGTCGGAAGGCAAGCTTAAGCTGCTGGACCAGACGCGGCTTCCCAACGAGTATGTCGTCCTTGACCTGAACAACCACCAGGATGCCATAGACAGCATCAAAGAGATGCGAGTCCGCGGCGCCCCCGCCATCGGAGTCGTGGCTGCATACGCCGTTGCCATGGCCGCCAGGGATATGCAGGCGCCGGACATGCCGTCGTTCGTTCAGGGCTTGGAGGTCGAAGCTCGGCGGATAGCCGATGCCCGTCCGACGGCTGTGAACCTGGCATGGGCAGTTGAGCGCATGATGCGTCTTGCCCGTACCGAAAACAGCGTGGAAGAAACCAAGAAGAGCCTCCTGCAAGAGGCTCTTCTTATGCAGGATGAGGATGAGGAGACCAACCGGCGCATGGGCTTGCATGGGGTCGAGTTGATGCCGGACGGAGGCACTGTGCTCACCCATTGCAACACTGGAGCCCTGGCCACCGCCGGGTTCGGTACGGCGCTGGGAGTCATCAGAGCCGGATGGGAAGATGGGAAGAGATACGGAGTCATAGCCACTGAAACGCGACCGTTCCTTCAAGGCGCCCGTCTCACCGCATGGGAACTGGTGCAGTTGGGCATCCCCGCAACACTCATAGTGGACTCTTCCGCGGGGCTTCTGATGCGTCAGGGCGAGGTCGACTGCGTTATCGTCGGCGCCGACCGCATCGCGGCCAACGGCGACGTGGCCAACAAGATAGGCACCTACTCCCTCGCCGTGCTGGCCAACGAGCATGGAATACCCTTCTACGTAGCGGCGCCAACCTCCACGGTGGACATGAGCATTGCATCCGGCGACGAGATTCCCATCGAGGAGCGGAATCCCGAAGAGGTGACCACTCTGGCGGGGGTGCGAACGGCGCCCGAGGGAATCGGAGTGAGGAACCCGGCCTTCGACGTGACTCCCCACAAGTACGTGTCAGCCATCGTTACTGAGAAGGGGATAGTTCGCGACCCCTATTCAGAAGCTCTTCTCCTCATGCTGAAAGACAGGCTTGGGAATGGCGGCTGAAGCCACGGTAGGAATTATCGGCGGAAGCGGGCTCTACCGCATGGATGGCCTGACGGACGCCCGGGAACTGGAATTGGACACCCCTTTCGGCAGTCCCAGTGACTCGGTGATTGTGGGAGTGTTGGAAGATGTGAAGGTAGCCTTTCTCCCCCGTCATGGCAAAGGCCACAGGATCATGCCAACACACATGCCTGCACAAGCGAACATCTACGCATTGAAGTCCCTTGGAGTGGAGATGATCATCTCCGTAAGCGCGGTGGGCAGCCTTAAGGAAGAGCTGAAACCGCTGGACATCGTCATTCCCGACCAGCTTATCGATCGCACACTGCAACGCTCGTCCACCTTCTTCGGTGACGGGATAGTAGCCCACGTGGGTTTCGCAGATCCGTTCTGTCCAGTCTTGAGCGGAGTCCTGCATCGGAGCGCCCAGGCCGTCGGCGCCACAGTCCACAGGGGAGGCGCCTGCGTGGTTATGGAGGGGCCCGCCTTTTCGACCCGGGCCGAGTCCTTCATGTACAGGTCTTGGGGAGCCGACATCATCGGCATGACGGCCCTCCCGGAGGCAAAACTGGCCCGCGAAGCCGAGATTTGTTATGCTACCCTTGCTTGTATCACCGACTACGACTGCTGGCACGAATCTGAAGAGGACGTGACTGTGGAGATGGTTGTGGCCAACCTCTCCAAGAACGTCGCCATCTCCAAAGACATTCTCAGGTCCATATTGTCACAGATCCCGGGTCGTCGGGACTGTCTTTGTTCGGATGCCCTTAAGGACTCGATAATCACGTCGCCTGACCGAGTAACGTCGGAAATCAAAGAACGCCTACATCTGATAATAGGCAAATACCTGAGCTGAGGAGAAGAGTTCATGCCTAGGCGAGAACCCGGAGAGCCATATTTCAGAGTCGATTCCCTTGAGGCCCATAAGATGCTCGAAGAGGACCCTGAGGGAACGGCTATCGTAGACGTAAGGCGTGACGATGAGTGGGTCGCCGGCCATGCAACCGGCGCAATCCACATTCCTGTGGACGACATCATGGGCCGCATGGACGAGCTGCCCTCGGATACGAAGCTGCTGTTTATCTGCGCCGCCGGAGTGCGCAGCGGACTGGCCTGTGAGATGGCGGCCGCCATGGGGATGAATCCCGAGGACCTGTACAACATTGAAGACGGCACCCCGACCTGGATAAGCGCGAACCTGCCCACATCCTACGGCGAGGACATATAGAGAAATGTCGGTCGTCGTCGTTGGGTCCGTCGCCTACGATTCCGTCAAAACCTCCCACGGCAGCAGGGAGGACTCCCTTGGAGGTTCCGCCACTTACTTCGCGATAGCCGCCAGCTATTTCGACTCAGTACAGATGGTAGGTGTGGTTGGGGAGGACTTCGCCCGGTCTGACATCGACCTCCTCAAAAGCCACGAAGTGGACGTGTCGGGTCTAGAGATAGCCAAGGGCAAGACCTTCCGTTGGGCCGGGGAGTACGACGTAGAAGACGTGAACACCCGCTGGACCCTGGACACCCAGCTCAATGTCTTCGCCGACTTTTCGCCTCAGTTGGGCCCCCAACACCGGAAGGCTCCTTTTCTGTTTCTGGGCAACATTCAACCTGAACTTCAGTTGAACGTTTTGGACCAGATGGAGGAAAGGCCTCAACTCATCGGCGTGGACACCATGAACTTCTGGATTGACGGGGACACCCGGGAATCCCTGACCGAGGTGATAAAGCGGGTTGACGTGGTCTTTATGGACGAGGGGGAGACTCGGATGTTTGCGGCCCCCCACGTAAAGACTCTCAACATAGTCAAGGCGGCTCAATATATGCTCAGCCTTGGCCCCAAGCTGGCGGTCATAAAGAGGGGCGACCACGGCGTCATACAATTCACGGAGGACTCAGTGTTCTCGGCTCCAGCCTTTCCCCTGGACGACGTGGTGGACCCGACGGGCGCCGGGGACTCGTTCGCCGGTGGCTTCATGGGCTATCTGGCCTCCGTGGGAGAGGTCAACTCAGAGCAGTTCAAAAGGGCGGCCGCGGTGGGCTCGGTGATGGGTTCTTTTGCAGTGCAAAGCTTCAGCGTGGACAAGCTGCGCTCTCTGGGCCCCAACGACATCTCAGAGAGGTTCCGGGCCATCTCAGACCTCGGAAGTTTTAACGGAGACGACGCATTGCCCCTCCGGTGACAGCCGGAACATTTTACCGGACAGGGCCGTTCTAGGAGGAACATTTGAGTACACTTGGAGACGTAAAAGACCGATCGCTGGCGGGCGACGGAGTTAAACGCATCCGTTGGGCGGCCAGGGAGATGCAGGTCATCAACCAGATAAGGGAGCGGTTCAAGGAGGAACAGCCCTTCCAAGGGCTGCGGATGTCGGCCTGCCTGCACGTGACAACGGAGACGGCCAACTTGGTGCTGGCGCTGAAAGACGGAGGCGCGGATGTAGCGCTGTGCGCCAGCAATCCGTTGAGCACCCAGGACGAGGTGGCAGCCGCTCTGGTCGAGGAGTACGGCATCCCCACCTTCGCCATCAAAGGCGAGAACGACCAGACGTATTACGGCCACATCAACGCCGTACTGGACCACAAGCCCCAGATAACCATGGACGACGGGGCGGACCTGGTTACGGTGCTCCACAAAGAGCGCACCTCCCAGTTGGCCGACATCATAGGCGGCGCAGAGGAGACCACCACTGGTGTTATCCGCCTGGAGGCTATGGCCCAGGACGGACAACTGAAGTACCCCATCATCGCGGTCAACGAGGCGGACACCAAGCACTTCTTCGACAACCGCTACGGCACTGGCCAGAGCACGTTGGACGGCATCACCAGGGCCACTAACATCCTATGGTCGGGCCGCCGCGTAGTCGTTTACGGCTACGGCTGGTGCGGAAGGGGCGTGGCCAACAGGGCCAGGGGACTGGGGTCCCATGTGACGGTAATAGAGATCGAGCCGGTGAAGGCGCTGGAAGCCATCATGGACGGCTTCGAAGTGAAGCCCAGCTTGGAAGCCGCCAAGACCGCCGACGTAATCATCACCGTTACGGGCGGCCTGCACGCAGTCGGCAAGGCCCATATCGAGAACTTGCCCGACGGCGCCATTATATGCAACAGCGGCCACTTCAACGTGGAGATTGACATCCCGTCACTGGAGGCCATGTCCGTCAGCAAGGAACTCGTTCGCCCCTTTGTGGACGAGTACAAGATGAAAGATGGGCGGCGCATATACCTGCTGGCCGACGGACGGCTCGTGAACCTCTCCGCCGCCGAGGGACACCCGTCCAGCGTCATGGACATGAGCTTTGCCAACCAGGCCCTCAGCGTCGAATACCTGGTGAACAACAGGGACCTTTCCCCCGGCGTGTATCCTGTGCCCAAGTATCTCGACAAGGAAGTCGGACGGTTGAAGCTCAAGGCGATGGGAGTGGAGATAGACACTCTTTCGCCCGAGCAGCAGAAATACCTGGAAAGCTGGGAAGAGGGCACATAAGCCCTTGCGGCAGCAAGATTACAACGGGCGGGCAGCAAGTCCGGACCGTTTATAAGACTAGGAGGATAAGCTATGGCTTACAGCTTCATGCAATCTCCGAAATACGTGTTCACCTCGGAGTCGGTGACCGAAGGACACCCGGACAAGCTGTGTGATCAGATATCGGACGCGGTCCTGGACTCCATCTTGTCTCAAGACCCGGAGGGTCGAGTAGCCTGTGAGACGGCCGTAACCAACGGACTTGTCGTGGTGATGGGCGAAATCACCACCAACAGCTACGTCGATGTTCCCAGTATCGTCAGGGAAACCCTGAAAGAAGTGGGATACACCGACGCCGAATACGGCATCGACTATAAGAGCTGCGGGGTCATGGTATCCATACAGGAGCAGTCCAGGGACATCAGCGGCGGAGTCTCCCGCTCTCTGGAGGTAAGGACCTCTGACGTATCCGCCGTAAGCGAAGAGGACCTGGACCTGATAGGCGCCGGTGACCAGGGGATGATGGTGGGTTTCGCTTGCAACGAGACGGAAGAGCTCATGCCCCTGCCCATTAGCCTGTCCCATAGGCTGTGCCATAGACTGAGCCAGGTGAGAAAGAATGGCCAATTCGACTACCTCAGGCCCGACGGGAAGTCCCAGGTGACTGTGGAGTATAAGTACGGCGTCCCGGAGCGGGTCGACACTGTGATTATCTCGACTCAGCACGCACCGGATGCTCCCAATGACGTAATAGAGAGGGACATGGTCGATCATGTCATAAGGTCGGTGGTGCCGGAGAACCTCATAGACGAAGAGACCAAGTTCTTCGTGAACCCCAGCGGCAGGTTCGCCATAGGCGGGCCGATGGCTGACACCGGTCTGACCGGGCGCAAGATTCTCGTGGATACCTACGGTGGCCTGGCCCGCCACGGCGGAGGCGCCTTCTCGGGTAAGGACCCGACCAAGGTGGACCGCTCGGCGGCCTACGCTGCACGCTATGTGGCCAAGAATCTGGTAGCCGCGGGCCTGTGCGACCGGGCCGAGATTCAGGTCTCCTACGCCATAGGCAGGGCCCAGCCCACCTCAGTAAGCGTCGAGACCTTTGGCACCAATCACGTTGAAGACTCGGTCATCAACGAACTGACCAGCAAGCATTTCGACCTACGTCCGGCCGCCATCATCCAGAGCTTGGGACTGAGGCGGCCCATCTACAAGGGGACCGCCGCCTACGGGCACTTCGGCCGCGACGACCTGGACCTTCCCTGGGAAAGGACTGACAAGGCCGATGCCCTACGCGCGGAGGCCGGGCTCTAGCGTCCTGTCGGCGGTAGGGAAGAGTCAGCTATGTCCGTGATCCGTTTTGGCACTGATGGCTGGCGAGGAGTCATAGCGGACGACTTCACCTACGACAACGTGGCCCTGTGCGCTCAGGGAGTCGCCGCATACCTCAAAAGCGAAGGACTGGCGGACCGCGGCCTCGTGCTGGGCTACGATACCCGTTTCGCGTCAGAGGAGTTCGCAGCTCGCGTTGCGGAGGTCATGGCGGGGAACGGCATTCCGGTATGGCTATCGACCAAGCCTTCGCCCACGCCAGTCATCAGCTACAACATCCTGGATAAGAAGGCCGGCGGCGGCGCCATTATCACCGCCAGCCATAACCCTTCGCTGTGGAACGGCTTCAAGTACAAGCCCGACTACGCCGGGAGCGCCACTCCTGAGATTACTGAACGATTGGAAGCCCACATAGAATCTGCTGAGACGACCGGCGTGGTTTCCGTACCCATCGTGAAGGCCAGGGCCGACGGCCTTGTGTCGGACCTGGACCCGGCGGCTCCCTACATGGAGCACGTGGGCCGCATGGTGGACCTGGAGGCCATCCGCGGCTCAGGAGTCAAGGTGGCGGTGGACGCCATGTACGGCGCCGGGTCGGGCTATCTCCCGGAGCTTTTGGCTGATCGGGGTGGCCTAGACTTGGTACAGATACACGGAGAGAGGAACCCTGCGTTCCCCGGCTTGGAGAGGCCGGAGCCGATAGCCCGCAACTTGGGCCAGCTGGTCCGGCTCGTGCAGGACAGCCACGCGGACGTGGGCATTGCCTTTGACGGCGACGCCGACAGGGTGGGCATAGTGGACGAGAAGGGGGCCTTCTTCACCACACACCAGACCTTTGCAGTTATCGCCCACTACCTCCTTGACGTGAAAGGCGAACGGGGCGCGCTGGTCAAGTCTCTCACTTCAACCAGGATGATTGACCGGCTGGGCGATATGTTCCAGTCGCCTGTGTTCGAGACGCCCGTGGGGTTCAAGTACGTGTGCCCCATAATGATAAGAGAAGACGCCCTCATCGGGGGTGAGGAGAGCGGCGGCTACAGCGTACGGGGCCATATCCCCGAAAGGGACGGTATACTCAGTGGACTTCTGGTGCTGGAGTATATGGCCAAGACTGGGAAACGGCCGTCGGAGTTGTTGGACCGACTCTATGAAGCGGTGGGCCGTCTCGACTTTGACCGGCGGGACATTACCTATGACCCTGGCAAGAGGGAGGCTGTGCTCAAAGCGTTGGAATCGGCGAACCCTGACCGTATCGCGGGCGTGCCCGTGGTGGGCGCCGACGCCGAGGACGGCAAGAGGTTCCACTTGGAGGACAACGCCTGGGTCCTGGTGAGGTTTTCCGGCACCGAACCTCTTCTCAGGATATACTGCGAGGCCAATAGTCCTAAACTGGTGCAGTCCATCCTGGACGAGATGCAGGACATGTTGGGAGTGTAAGGGTTATTGGGGCCAATTCGGGCTGGGGTATTGGCAAGAACCGTCTGTGAAGGTAGAATCTAGTTTTGTACGCAAAAATCCAATCCGAACAGGGGGGAAGGTGATTGAATGTCGTAGGTACGCATCTGTTGCTTGAGCTCAGGCAGTGCAACCCCGCCCTGCTTAACGATCTCCATTACATAAAAGACTCGATGAAAGCGGCGGCCGACCAGGTAGGCGTCCACGTTATCGGAGAGTCGTTCCATCAGTTCCAACCACAAGGCGTCACAGGAATTCTCGCTATTTCCGAGTCGCATTTCTGCATACACACCTGGCCGGAGTATGGATACGCGGCGGCGGACCTGTTCACCTGTGGCACGTCCCTCGACCCCGAGCGGGCCGCAAGATTCCTGGCAGACAGGCTTGAGTGCAAGGACTTCTCTTTTGAGAAGGTCATCAGAGGCAAAGTCCCGCAGGTTCTAGCCAGTTCCAGCTAATGGCCGCCCAACTGCCCAAACGCCAATCCACCAGATGCAGCTAACAGGAAGATGGCATTTCGAGTTGGTGACCGCCGACGTTTTGGCGGTGTACCGGGTCCATGACGTTATACACACAGGCCGGACCCAATACCAATCCGTAGACGTGCTTGACACCCCCGCCTTTGGCCGCTGCCTGGTGTTGGACGACAAAACTCAGTCCACGGAAGTGGATGAGCACATCTACCACGAATCGCTGGTGCATCCGGTCATGTTTCTCCACCCCGGCCCCAAGTCCGTCTTCATAGGCGGAGGAGGAGAGGGCGCCACGCTCCGAGAAGTCTTGCGCCACCCATCGGTGGAGCGGGTCGTGATGGTCGATTTGGATGAGGAAGCCGTTCGCATATGCCGGGATCACCTGCCGAACCATCATCAAGGCAGCTTCGACGATCTTCGGTTGGAGCTGCGGCATGAGGACGCCCGGGAATACCTTCGGACCTGCGACAAGAAGTTCGACGTTCTAGTGCTTGACCTGGTGGACCCCATTGAAGAAGGGCCGGCATACTTGCTGTACACCCGGGAGTTCTACGAAATCGCACAGGCGGCCCTGAACCCCGGCGGGATGTTGGTGACCCAGTCCGGGCCGACGGCGCTGATTAACTACCAGGAATGTTTCACTCCCATCGTCAAGACCCTCGGCCAGGTGTTCCCGTCAGTCGCCGCTTACACGGTGTTCGTACCGGCCTTCACCACCCTGTGGGGCTTTACCCTGGCCTTTACCGAAGGCGCTGTGCCCGCCGTTCCACCAGCGGACATGCTCCCTGAGGACGTCGATAGGCTAATTGAAGAGAGGCTGGGGGGTGAACTCCTAGCCTATGATGGTACGGCCCACCGGCGCATCTTCTCCCTCCCCAAACACCTCCGCAAGGGCATCGCTCAAGAACCCCGCATCGTCACCGACGACACCCCCGTCTTCATGGTATAGCCCGATGCCGTGCGCTAACCCCTGGCGAGATGTAGAATCAGGGATAGCTATATTAGGGAGAGAGTCGCTATGGGAACTAACGAGCAGGAAGTTGAAGGGGTCACGACCTAGACGATTGCGGATATCGGGGGCCTGACGCTGGAATGCCGGCTAGAAGCCGGCACTGTGGTGGCAAAGGCCGCCGGCCGTGTCGACGGAATCAACTCTCTTAAATTCCAGGATGCCTTGACAAGCGTTTTGGAAAAGAACGTCACCGCTCTTGTCTCGGACTTGGAGCATCTTTCCTACATCAGCAGCGCCGGTCTCAGAGTAATACTGGTTGCCGCCAAGGAGCTGCAGGAAAGCACTGGAAAGTTTGCGGTGTGCTCTCTCTCGGATTCGGTCGCCGACGTGTTCCGGGTCAGCGGCTTCGACATCATCGTTCCTACCTACGCCACTCAGCCGGAAGCTCTGTCGGCGTTCAATGAGTGACTCCGTCTCCTCTACAACGCCAAACCCCGCATCAAACTGAATAGGTGAGCTATGGTCAAAATGACCGGGGGCGAAGCCCTGGTCAAGTCGCTTGTCAGGGAAGGCGTCGAAGTGGTGTTTGGGATTCCGGGCATACATATGTCCGGTATTGTCTTCGCCATGCGGGATGAGCCGAGCATTCGCCTGGTCACGACCCGCCACGAACAAGGGGCGGCGCACATGGCCGACGGTTATGCCCGCGCGTCGGGAAAACCGGGAGTAGCCTTGGTTGTTCCCGGCACGGGTGTCTACAATGCCGCCGCTGGCGTCGCCACTGCATTTGCCAGGTCCTCGCCTGTGTTCCTCATCGCCGGCCAGATCCCTCGAGGCCAGATCGGCAAAGACCTCGGCGCCGTTCATCAAGTCGTGAACCAGGCTGAAGTGCTGCGCCCAGTGACCAAGTGGCGTCGTCAGGCCCTCAGGCCCAGGGAAATCCCGATGCCGTGTCTGAAGCGTTCAGGCAGATGCGCACAGGACGTCCCCGCCCAGTTCTACTCGAGATTCCTCCCGAGACAGGGGTGGAGCAGGAAGAAGTCCAATTGAGGGACCCGGCTCCTGTATCGCGAATTGTGCCGAGACCGGAACAACTCCGGGATGTTGCTCACGTCATTGCCCAGTCTCGGCTTCCCCTGATATTCACAGGGGGCGGAGTGGCGTCGTCAGGCGCCGAACAAGCCCTTGTGAAAATGGCCGAGGCAACGAACATACCCGTTGTTACGTCTGGAGGGGGTAAGGGAGCTATTCCGGACACTCACCCGCTCTGCTATGGTTCGTGTGTCAGCCCCGCGGGAGAGCGGCACGAGATGAACCAGCTTTTCGAAGTGATGCAGTCCGCCGACGTTGTAATTGGAGTCGGATCGCGTTTCTCTATGGGCAACCCGGCCGGAGAGTCGTGCACCTTGGTGAATATCAACATAGACGACAGCGAACTCACCAGAATCCAGGCTAACACGATACCCCTGCATGGCGACACCAAAGCGACCATCGAAGCCTTGCTTCCCTACCTGATCGAGGCGAAGGCAGGAGAACGCTCGTCGCCCGCCGAGGCTGTTGCTGGGGCCCGCCGCCTGATCGCTTACTACGACATTAGGCTCCAGGAGCCCCAATACCCCATTCTGGAGACCATCAAGAACAGCATCCCGGAGGAGACTTTCACGGTTTGGGACGTCACGCAGTTTGGCTACTATTCCCGCACCCACTATCCGGTGAATCATCCAAAGACATACATGGATTCGGGCTATTCGTTCCCCACGGCACTGGGCGCGAAGGTGGCTGAGCCCGATCGGCCCGTAGTGTGCGTCACCGGAGACGGCGGGTTCATGTTCAACGCCACTGAGCTTTCAACGGCGGTGAAATACGGGATAAACGTGACGACCGTCGTCTTCAGGGACGACGTCTATGGCAACGTAGCCCGTGACCTGGACGAGTCCTTCGCTGGAGCCTACGGGACCGACTTGCACAACCAGGACCTGGTGAATTTCGCCGAGTCCTTCGGAGCCGTCGGCGTAAGGGCGGACGATCCAATGGACTTGGCGACACTGCTTCCGATGGCGCTGGAACGCGAAGCCCCGGTAATAATCGACGTGCCCATCGGACACCTGAACATGCCGCGCTCCAAGGTGCAGGCCCATCTGCCCTCAGTGCCCTGGACGCAACCCCAGGAAGGGCTCATTATCTCCTAACCGCCGGAGGCGTCCCACAACCGCTGGCGCAGTAGTTCCGCAGCGCCGCTAGACCCTTTCAAAACATCTTCCCCCTGAGAAGGGGGAAGATTGAGACGCGTTAACCGTGGCGGGCTGCTGGGTTCGACGCCCTAGTCGAACATTATTACGCTTCTGGCGACCCGCCCGTTTTTCATGTCGTCGAAGGCTTTGTTTATGTCCTCGATAGGCAGGCGTTGGGTCACCATCTCGTCCAGCTTCAAACGGCCCTGCTTGTAGAAGTCGATGTACCTGGGCATGTCAATCCGGAACCGGTTGGAACCCATGCTGCTGCCCTGAATTCTCCGCTCCCTCAGCAACGATGGACCGTCCAGCTCGACTTTCTGGCCCTGAGGTATCATTCCCATAACGGTTGCAACGGCGCCGGGTTTGAGCATTTCGTAAGCCTGTTCGGCGGTGCGCTTGGTACCGATGGCCTCGAAGGAGTAGTCTACGCCCTCTCCGGTCAGAGCCAGGACTTTTTCCACCGTGTCGCCCGTGGAGGCGTCCACCACGTCGGTCGCTCCCAGTTCCCTGGCCAACGCGAGCTTCTCCTCGACCGTGTCGATGGCAATGATGCGGCCGGCGCCTGCGATAAGAGCGCCCTGCATGCAGGACAGGCCTACGCCGCCGCAACCCAGGACTGCCACCGTCGAACCGGGCTCCACCCTGGCGGTCCGCAGGGCGGCCCCAAGTCCGGTGGTTGTGCCGCAGCCTATGAGCGCCATAGGCTCGAAGGGCACGCTCTTGTCCTCGACTTTGACTAGAGAACTCTCATGCACAAGCATCTGCTCAGCAAATGTGGACAGATTGGTGTACTGGTGTATCAGGCCCCCGTTCTGACTCAGGCGAGGCGGCTCGTCCTCGGAGCGTGCCGCGTGTGTCCTGTGGCAGAGGTTGGGGCGTCCGCCCATGCAGTATTCGCATTTGCCGCAGAAGGCGGAGAGACAGGCGATCACGTGGTCTCCCGGCTTCACATAATCGACACCCGGCCCGACTTTCTCGACTATGCCTGCGCCTTCGTGGCCCAGTACGCAGGGCATGGGCATGGTCCACAGTCCCTCCACAAAGTGGAAGTCGCTGTGGCAGACGCCCGTGGCCATTGTCTTCAGCAACACCTCGTCCGCTCTGGGTTCGTCTACGTTCACCTGCTCGACGGTCACCGGGATATAGGGCTCTCGGAGCATTACTCCCTTCATTTCGGCCTCCTTACATGCGTTGTAGGTTGATTTCCAACTGGGAACCGTAGTGGCTGCAATATTAGCAACGGCGCCGTCAGGGGTCAAACTTACGCCAATTACCGACCGGAGACGCTTCATTCTCCTGTCATTCTGAACGCAGCGGACCGGAGCGAAGAATTCAAGAGCCTTCATTAGAACCTTGTATGGATTCCGGAGGATGGTTGTAGGCAAGGAGTTTAGATTCTTCGTCGCTTAGCTCCTCAGAATGACACGTAAAGACCCCGCCCTATAGACCGGGAATATGGATGGCCCCTTCCGTGTACAGGGTCTTGAGGGTTGCGAGGGCCGCCGCTCTCACTTCGGTTGACTGGGCCTGCGGTCCCAGGTTCGCCAGGGTCTCGGCAAAGGTTGCTTTTCCTTCAAGCCTGGAGATCAGCAATGCCACGAATCCGCTGACCGGAACGCCTTCCGTTCTCGTTGGCGTGGTCAATACATGGCCCCAGACGTATTCGCCCTGGCCGATGACCGGCTTGCTGGGCGCCTGGGCGCCTTGTGACCTGACGGGTCTGGACTCCCATAGGAAGTCGTCCGGGGCGGCGTCTGCCAGGCCCTTTCTCCTGGCTAGGTCCACCTCCAGATTGTTCACCCCTTCCAGAAAGTCCGGCGGCGCCTGGCCGCTGTTTATGACTGCTCGTTCGTATCCCCTTGGGGACTGTCCGGCCACCGTCCTTATGAACGACTCCCTGGGACTGGAGTCCTTGTACCGGGAGATGCGTCGGGCTTCCCAGAAGTAGGAGTCCGCGGAGCGGTTGCTGGAATAGAAGAGGCGGGCCAGCTCGCGGAACTGGACGTACTCGTTGTGGTAGGTCTCCTCGTAGGCCAGGGCGGCGGGAGCGACTATGTCGCCGCCCTTGAGGGCCGTGGTGACGTAGGCGGCGCCCAGCACTCCGGACATCAACGCCAGGTGTACCCCCGAAGAGAAGAGGGGGTCTACGAAACATCCCGCGTCTCCCGCCAGGACGAACCCCTCGCCCACCAGCCGTTCCGAGTCATATGACCAGTCCCGGACCACGGAAGGCCCAGTGGCCATGACTGCTCCTTGGAGCATCCCGGACGTGTATTGTGAGCGCCGAATCTGGTCGTTGAGAAAGTCCAATGAGCCAAGGCCGCTGATTCCCTTCTGGCCAACGGCGCTGTCCACCACTGCCCCCACGCTGGTCAGGCCGTTGTGCAGGGGTATTGACCAGAGCCATCCCTGGTCATAGGACTCGATGAAGATGTTGGTCTCGTCGGGGGAGGGAAGGGGTTGGGCGCCCCTGAAGTAGGCGTATACCGCCAGGTTCTTGAAGAAGTCGTCCCAGCGTCGCAGACCAAGGCGGCGTCCGATGAGCCCGGCCTGTCCAGTAGCGTCAACGACGTATTCTGCATGGGCCTCTTGTTGGGACGAGCCTTCTGAATTGAAACGGACCCCGACAACCCTATCGCCGTCGAAAATCAGGTCGGTGACCTGATGGCCCTCACGCACGTCCACTCCCCATTCGCGGCAGTTTTCAAGCAGCAACTGGTCGAACCGGGGTCTCCACACCTGGTAGGAGTGCGGATGTCTGGTGTTGGTCTCCTTGAAGCGCCAAGTCCAGGGAGCCTTCTGGGACCCCCAGACCATCGTGGCTCCCCACTTTGGCAGGAAACCTTCCTGCTTGATGGCAGGCATGACGCCCAGCTCTTCCAGCACGGGAATGGAGGCGGGGAGCAGGGACTCTCCCACGTGGTCCCTGGGGAACCTTGCGCGCTCCAACAGCAGAACGCGAACGCCTTGACGGGCGAGCATTGTGGCGGCTGAACTGCCCGCAGGGCCGCCGCCAACAACGATTACGTCCGGGGACGGAGGCATTTAGAGTTCGGTTAACTCCCCTAGCTGATGGACGCCGGGGTGTCCGCCCCTGCCTCTATGGGTTGGTTGGTGGCGGGGTCCACCTCGAAGGGGCTTGACAGGCCCAGCTCATCGCCCATCTCGCGCACCGCAGGGATGACTTCCTCGCCCATAAGCCGTAGAGAGCGCATCTGGTCCTCGTGGGTCATGGCCCCGTCGCCGTCCCAGAAGAAGACGCTGCCGGGACGCAGGAACTCCAGCACGTGGCGTATCTTGGGCAGAATGGTCTTCGGGGTGCCTGTGATTATGGTGTAGTCTCCGATCTGGTCCTCAAAGTCCCGTCGGTTGGTCCCAAAGCGGCCCACCGGCCCGAAGGTGGAGGCCTCCAGCCTTTTGGACCTGCGGGAAGTGTGGCCGGGAAGGTTCATGATGGCGGGGTTCACGGCGCCCTCGTTGCCGGATAGGAAGGGATTGCTCACTCCTGAGAGGTACTTGCGCCCCACCTCGTCAGCCTTCTCCTCCGTCTCGTCCACGTGGACCTTCCACAAGTAGGCCACGTTCTGAGTGCCCGATTCGTAGCCCGCCTCGGCGGCGGTGTCGTGGTAAAGCTGGAAGGCATCTTTCGTGGGCTCCAGCTTTGTGGCCAGAAGCACCAGGGGATAGGCGTGCTGGGCCGACCAGGTGACCGTTTCCACGCTCACAGTGGACGGTATCCAGATGGGCGGGTGGGGTTGCTGATAGGGCCGTGCCCAAGGGTTTACGTAACGATACTGGTAGTGCTTGCCCTCCCATCTGAAGGGGCCCGGCTCGCTCCACGCCTTGATCAGGAAGTCGTGGGCTTCCTCGAAACGCTCGCGGTTGTAGTGGGGCGGCGCGTTGTGGGAGATGCTCTCCCGGCCGCCGCCGCGGACGAACCCTGACACGAGCCTGCCGTAAGAAATCATGTCGATCATGGCAAGCTGCTCGGCTAGCCACAGAGGGTCGTCCCATATAGGCAGGATGTTGCCCAGGATGATTATCTTGACCTTGTTGGTCACCCTGGCCAGGATGGAAGCGCCCACGTTGGTGACGCCCTGCATGCAGAAGGGCGTCGAGTGGTGCTCGTTGAGCATCAGGGCGTCGAAGCCCATCTCTTCTGCGTATATCTTTTCGTCGATATAGCGGTTGTACAGATTGGCGCCGACGTTGGGGTCATAGAGCTGGTTGCTTATGGCCATGTCGGTCTGCTGGGTGCCCATGAGTCCGGTTGTATTGTCCTGCCAGGGCTGTTCCGTGAAATGACCTATAAGCATTTCAGACTCCTTTTCGCGGCGATGATGCGCCGGGAGGCTGTCTAGTCAGCCGCCGCAGCGGCCTGGACGGTGGCGCCGGTGTGGGTGTCCCGTTCCCACGGACTATATAGTTCCAATTCCTTGCCTATCTCGTTGAGGGCGGGCAGCACCTCACTCCCAAAGAGGCGCAGGCTGCGCATAGTGTCGTCGTGGTCCATGGCTCCGTCTCCGTCCCATATTACGAAACTGCCGGGCCTCAGAAACTCGAGCACGTAGCGCATCTTCTTGATGACCGTGTCGGGAGTTCCGGTGATGATGCTGTAGTCGGAGACCTGTTCTTCATAGGGGCGGGTGTAGGAAGTAGTAGCGCGTCCGCCGGTGCGCCAGGTTGACGTCGGGTCGCCGCCAGTCTGACGGCCTAGAGGTGCGCGGGCGGCGGTGGAGAGCTGCTTGGACCCTCGGGGAGTCAACCCGGGCAGATTGGCGACTGCCGGGTTCACCTCGCCCTCGTTGCCAGCCAGGAAGGGGTTGCTGACCCCGGACAGGTACTTCCTGGCGGTCTTCTCGGCCAGTTCTTCCGTCTCGTCTACGTGGACTTTCCCAAGATATGCCACATGCTGGGTGCCCGATTCGTAGCCCGACTCTTCAGCCGTTTTGCGGTACAGCTCGAAAGCCTCTTTGGTGGGGCCCAGTTCAGTGGCAAGTAGGCAGAGTGGGTATTGCATCTGGGCTGACCAAATCACGGTGTTGACGCTGATGGAGGACGGAATCCAGATGGGCGGGTGAGGTTTCTGGAATGGCCGCATCCAGGGGTTAACGTACCGGTACTGGTAGTGTTGGCCCTCCCACCGGAACGGGCCGGGCTCACTCCATGCTTTGATCAGGAAGTCGTGGGCCTCTTGGAACCTCTCCCGGTTATAAAACGGAGGTGCGTTATGGGCTACGCTCTCCCGGCCTCCGCCGCGGACGAATCCTGAGACCAGGCGGCCATAGGAGATAAGGTCAATCATCGCCAGCTGCTCAGCGAGCCACAGAGGGTCGTCCCATATGGGCAGGATATTGCCCAAGAGAATGATCTTGGCTTTCTTAGTCTGCCGGGCGAGTACGGCAGCGCCGACGTTGGTGACTCCCTGCATGCAGAAGGGCGTGGAGTGGTGTTCGTTGAGCATGATGGCCCCGAACCCCATCTCCTCGGCGTATATCTTCTCGTCCAGATAGCGGTTGTACAGCTGCGCTCCCACCTTGGGGTCGTACAGCTCGTTGCTTATGCTGAGGTCGGTGGATGCGTGGCCCATCAGCCCCGACTTTGGGTCCTGCCAGGGCTGCTCGGTGAAGTAACCTACCAGCATGTATTACACCTCTCGATGTCCATGAATACCGAGTCCCTCGGACGGCGGCTGCCTAGTCCGCAGCCGCCATTGCCTCCACGGTCTTGCCGGTCTGGGTGTCCCGTTCGTAAGGGCTGTAGAGTTCCAGTTCCTTGCCGATTTCCTTGACGGCGGGGAGCACTTCCTGGCCGAACAGGCGCAGGCTGCGCATGGCGTCGTCGTGGTCCATGGCCCCGTCGCCGTCCCACAGGATGATGGAGCCGGGCCTCAGGTATTCCAGAACGTAGCGTATCTTCTCTATGACCGTGTCCGGTGTTCCGGTGATGATGGTGTGGTCGGCGACTTGCTCCTCGTAGGGTCGCGAGTAGGAGGCCTGGTACTGTCGTCCGGCGCCTCCCAGTCCATGCTGCCTGCCTGAGGGTCCGTGGGCGGCTGCGGCCAATCGTCTGGTCCTCTTGGACGTGTGGCCGGGCAGGTTGACGATGGCGGAGTTGACCGTTCCCTCGTTTCCGGCCAGGAACGGGTTGCTCACTCCGGTAAGGAACTTGCGGGAGGTCTCCTCTGCCAGCTCTTCCGTCTCGTCGACGTGTACCTTGCCCAGGTATGCCACGTGCTGGGTCCCGGCCTCGTAGCCCTCTTCCTCCGCCGTGTCGAAATAGAGCTGGAATGCCTCTTTGGTGGGTTCCAACTGAGTCGAGAGCAGGCACAGCGGGTACCTGTGCTTGGCCGTCCAGGTAACCGTTTCCACGCTGACGGTGGAGGGAATCCATATCGGCGGGTGGGGCTTCTGGTAGGGCCGTGCCCAAGGGTTTACGTAGCGGTACTGGTAGTGCTTGCCTTCCCATCGGAAGGGGCCGGGATCGCTCCACGCCTTGATCAGGAAGTCGTGGGCCTCCTCGAAACGCTCCCGGTTGTAGTGGGGCGGGGCGTTGTGGGAGATGCTCTCCCGGCCGCCGCCGCGCACGAATCCGGAGACGAGCCGACCATAGGAGATCATATCAATCATGGCCAGCTGTTCGGCCAGCCACAGGGGGTCGTCCCATATAGGCAGAATGTTGCCCAGGAGTATCAGCTTGGCCTTCTTGGTCTGTCGGGCCAATACAGCGGCGCCCACGTTTGTGACGCCCTGCATGCAGAAGGGCGTCGAGTGGTGTTCATTGAGCATGATGGCGTCGAACCCCACCTCTTCGGCGTACACCTTCTCGTCGAGGTAGCGGTTGTACAGCGAGGCGCCGACTTGGGGGTTATACAACTGATTGCTTATGCCGAGGTCGGCGCTGCTCGCCCCCATTAAGCCGGTGTCATGGTCCTGCCAGGGCTGTTCGGTGAAGTAGCCTATGAGCATCGAATCCTCCCGTTCTGGGAATAGCCGAGGTTAGGTTCACCTGTTGACAGATAATCGTATCCGCTCTAAGCGGTCCGGGAAGCTCAGGCTACGGCGGCTACGTCCTGGGCAATGTAGGAAGCCCTGAGCTTGAAGATTGGCGACATTATAGCATACAGCCGTCTAGAGGACTGCCTCTGAAAGCCCTGTACCGCCGAGCGGCCGTCATAAGTCTCCCTCTCCCCCTGGGAGAGGGTTGGGGTGAGGGTTGTGAGGGCTAAGAAGCCAGAAAACCCTGGACCGCCGACAAGAACTCGTCGGTCTTCTCCACCTCTGGGCGGTGGCCGCAGTTTTCGATGACTTTGAGGGTCGAGCCGGGTATGGAGTCGTGGAAGACGTGGCCGGCGCTGATGGGGACGATCCGGTCCTGGTCGCCCCAGACCACCAGCGTGGGCACGGCCTTGAGGCGCATGAGCAGATTCGGCGTGGAGTGGTCGTACATGTAGGGCTTCCAGCCGATTCGGCAGGAGGTCTCTCGTGCCATGTCCCAAAGCTCGTTCTGTTCAGGGGTCGGCTCCTCCGGACAGATGACGTCAAACTCAGGAGTCTGGTCAGGGTTGAGGATGCCGTCAGTGATAAACACCTTTGCCACCACCATGAACATGTCGTATATCTCGCCGGTGGGAGGCAGAATTCCCATAGGCCCCACCAAGGCCAGTTTGTTGAAGCGGCCGGGGTCCATCGAGGCCATCTGAGCCGCAAGCCATCCGCCGAATGAGAATCCTATAGCGTTGACTTTGCCCAAGCCCAGGTCGTCCAGCGCCTGGTGCTGGAAGGTGGCCAGGTCGCGGATGTTCCGTATCCACTCCTGGGGATCGGAATCGCCGCAGCCGGGGTTTAGGGGAGTGTAGACGGTGTTGTTCTTGGCCAGCTCCTGGTGGTATTTGAGCCAACCCGGGTGGCCCAGCTCGTCGTGAAAGATAACCAGAGGGTCGCCAGACCCCCCCTTTATTACCTGTACTTTCGACCCGGCTAAATCGTATACGTCTTCCGAGTATGTGGGGGCGGCAGTTGCCATTATGGACTCCTCTTAGGGTTTGCCGCCGGGACGGTTGTCTCATAGAGGACGCCCGGCGTGACGCAATGCCCGGAGCAAGACTAAGTCATGCGTGGGGCCTCCCAACTTGTAGCATAGCCCCTTTGCCCTGTCAAGCGAAGGAGCTTGGCCAGGGGGCCTTTTGACTGTCTCGGGGCGAATGGATAAAGGATGGGTAGGGGCGACCGTCCGGTCGTCCCTACAGGTTCGCAGCATACGGCGTCACGCAGCGAAAGCTATGCCGCTGCTCGACGCCTAGGGGCGCCCGTGCTATGATTTGCGCAACCTGGCTGCTGAAGCCTTCAAAGGGGAGTTGGACATGAAAATCGGAGTGAACACCAGCGTCAATTCGGACTCCTATGACGTGGCGGCCCTGGCCAAACGTGCTGAGGAATTGGGATTCGAGTCCTTCTTTCTCCCCGAACACACCATCATGCCGGTGAACGTCAACACCCGGTACCACGGGTCGGACGACGGCTCGATACCCGATTACATGACTTACATGGCCGACCCTCTGGTGGCCCTGTCCAGGGCCTCGGCTGTGACCAGCGAGATAAAGCTGGGCACAGGCGTCCTACTGGTGCCGGAGCACAACCCGGTGCTGCTGGCCAAGGAGATAGCCACCCTTGACCACTTTTCCGGCGGCAGGTTCCTGTTCGGAATCGGTTCCGGTTGGCTCCGCGAAGAAACGGAAATTATGGGCGGTGACTTCGACCACCGCTGGACCCAGACCAAGGACGCCATTTTGGCTATGAAGGAGCTTTGGACCAAGGATGAAGCGGAGTACCACGGGAAGTACTACAACTTCCCTCCGGTGCGGTGCAACCCCAAGCCCGCGTCCAAGCCTCACCCTCCGGTGATACTGGGCGGATTTGCCAAGAACGTCTTCAAACGGGTGGTGGACTACGGTGACGGGTGGATGCCGACCAGGGTGACCCCAGACGACATCCGCCGAGGCCGGGCTACGATTGACGAGTTGGCCGAGGCCGCTGGACGGGACCCTAAGTCCATCGATATAACCGTCTTCGGTCTGACGGCGGACGAGCCCGAGAGGATCAAGGAGTTCGAAGACACGGGTGCCGTGAGGGCGATCGTCAGGCTAAACGAAAACCGTGGCGAGGAGTCCATCAGGGAACTGGAGCGGATGGCCGCGGCCGTACTGTAGGAATGGCCGTCGGGCGACCAGCCGGTCGCCCCTACAACAGGACTAGTCCGGGCGTCTCCCCCGCCAGTCGTCCCTACACCAGGGGCCAGACCCGGGTTGCCAGCGCCTCCATCTTGTCCGTGGCCTCGCTGACACTGGTGGCCCACCTGACCATGTCGAAGGTCAACTGTGCCACGCCAATGTCTTGATAAGCTCGCACATCGCCCGCAATCTGCTCGGGCGATCCAGTGAACAGCGCCCGGTCTCCGTCTATGGGTGAGTCCTTGATGTCGATGGTTGGAGGCCTGTAAATCACCTCGATCTCATAGGGGTCTCTGCCCGCTTGTTCGGCATAGCCGGCGATGCGGCACATAGCCTCCTTAAGCTGGTCCAAAGTTCCCATCGGGAAATCGGGGTTGGTGCCCAGGGGATGCCAGGCGTTGGCCGTGCGCCCTGTCCGTCTAAGGGCTGGGGTGCTCTCTCCGCCAACCCATATTGGGGGATGGGGCTTCTGCACCGGCTTGGGTAGGAAGGATATGTTGGAGAAGCTGCAATATTTGCCCTGGAAGCTGGGACGGTCGCTGCTCCATAGCTCCTTCATGGCGAGGATGTACTCGTCGGTGACTGCGCCCCGTTCCTCGAAGGGTGGGATGCCCAGCGCTTCGAACTCCTCCCGCATCCAGCCCACACCTATGCCGATAATCAGCCGGCCGTTGGACACCACGTCCAGGGTGGCCAGGGCCTTGGCCGCCACCAGCGGGTTCCTGTGGGGAACGATGAGGACCCCGCACACCAGCCGTATGTTCTCAGTCCTGCCCGCCAGATAGGCCAGCAGGGTGATCATTTCCATGGACTCGCCGGAGGGAGACCCGGGAAACTCGCCGCTCTCGGTGTAGGGATACCTTGAATCGATGGCGTTGGGCACCAGGATGTGGTCTCCCGACGCCATCGAGTAGTAGCCGAGTTGGTCGCCTCGCTGGGCAATGGCGGTTATCTCCTCGGGGCGGGCGAGCGGGCCGCGGTTGGGGATGGAGAACCCGTATCTCATAATCTGGCCTCCCTGTGGATTTGCTGGATTGTACGACTCAGGGAAAAGCCCGGTCAAACGAGACGCCTGGTTGACACCCAAGAAGGCCACGGCTATGTTGTCCCCACTCCCAATAGGAGGCCAGGCATGACCTCTCCCATCGGCCCCGACCACATATACCAGCTAGTCTCCGTGGGTGACGCGAACGTCTCCAGGGACGGCTCCTGGCTGGTCTTCACCCAGTCATGGATTGATTCGGACGCTATGGAGAGCAGGTCCCGGATAATGGTCATGGACTTGCCGGTCGGGGAGCCGGCGCCCTTTGATGTGGAGAACGCCAAGAAAGACTCCCTGCCCAAGTTCGCTCCCGACGGGTCGTCGATTGCTTTCATCAGGCCCGACGAAAAGGACAAACGCCAGGTCTGGGTGACCCCCATATCAGGCGGCGAAGTGCGGCAGGTCACCGACATGGCAGGTGGCGTAGGCGAATACGCCTGGTCGCCTGATTCGAAAAGGCTGTCTGTGGTGTCGGACGTGGATCCCGACAGGCCCCCGGATGGGCATGACCCCAAACGTGACCCGCAGGTCAAGGTGGTCCGGAGAATCAAGCACCGGTACGACACCCTGGGCTGGAGGGGAGACGCCCACAGCCACATATACGTGGTTGGTGTGGACGGGGGCGAGTCCTTGCAGGTCACCGACGGGGACTGGGACGACCGCGCGCCGGTCTGGTCACCTGACGGCCAACGTATTGCCTTCATGTCGTCGCGCCGGGAGGACAGGGACTTCGTGGACTACAACGAGGCCTACGTGGTCGACGCAGCTGGCGGAGAAGCCGAGCTATGGTCGGAAGGCCTTTATTCGGTGGGAGGGTTGGGATGGTCGCCGGACTCGTTGGCGTTGGCCGTCCTTGGCTCCGATGACCCCCAGGCGAACTCTGGATGGCAGAGCTGGTTATTCGTTCTCAGATTAGGCCAAGCTCCCGTCCGGCTTACGGACGACTCCCTGAACCCTGCAGCGACTTGGGCCCCGACCCTCCCATCGCCCAGCATTTTCTGGACCGATGAGGGGAGCATCCGTTTCTTAGCCGACTCCCGCGGAGAGACGTATCTCATTGACGCGTCCGCATCAGGTGGCTCGATCAAAAAGCTGACCGGGGGAGGGGTTGCGATGACAGGGCTGACGATGGACGCGCAAGCCCGCTGTGTCGTGGCGTCGGTTGCGTCGCCGTCGTCTCCGGGTGACCTTCATCTTCTGGACCTGTCCAGCGGGGAGTCGAGTCAAATTACTGATTACAATCATGATTATTTTGCCGCTCACTCTCCAGCCTCTCTGGAGAAGTTTTCCATCACCCGTGCGGACCTGGAGATACAATGCCGACTGTGGCTGCCGCCCGGATTCAACCCGTCCAGCAAATACCCCCTGGTTTTGGACATCCACGGCGGCCCCAACGGAGTTTTCACCGACGGCTTCAACTCGATGCAACAAGTCCTGGCCACGTCGGGGTATTTGGTGCTGTGCGTAAACCCCAGGGGGTCGTCATCCTACGGGGTGGATTTTACGAAGGCCGTTTTGGATGACTGGGGAGGAGAGGACTTCCTGGATATCATGGCGGCAGTCGATGATGTATGCGGCAGGCCCTACGTGGACTCCGCCAGGTTGGGTGTCCACGGCTTCAGCTACGGAGGCTACATGACCACTTGGATTGTGGGGCATGACCATCGGTTTGGAGCCGCAGTGGCCGGCGCTCCGTGCATCGACCTTCCCAGTCTCTACTACACGTCGGACATAGGCGTCAGCTTCGGTGAGCTCCACCTGGGTGGGACTGCTATGGACAACTCCGAGGCCATGCGGGAAAGGTCTCCGTTGACCTATGCCCGCAACGTAGAGACCCCGGTCCTGCTAATGCATGGGGAAGCAGACTTCCGCTGCCCCATTAACCAGAGCGAACAGTATTTCACGGCGTTGAAACGCCTGGGGAAAGAAGTGGAGCTGGTCAGGTTCCCGGACAGCTCCCACAGTCTCAACCGCTCCGGCCACCCCCGCCTCCGAGAGGAGTACCTGAAACGAGTGCTGGACTGGTTCAACTCCCACCTGGGCCGGACAAAGCTGTTGTAGAAGAGACGGTATGACGATTAGGCCCCGGCCATGGCGAGGATTTCGTCCCATTCGTCGTTGGTGACGGGCTGGATAGAGAGGCGCATCCCCCTTCTCACCAGAGGCATCTTTTCCAGCTTGGGGTTGGCCTTGACTTCCTTCAGCGTGACCTCCCTCGGCAGCGGAGCGTCGCCCTTGATGTCTACCATGAACCAGATGGGGTTGTCCGGGCTGGACTTGGGGTCGTAGTAACGGCTGTTGGAGTCCCACGAGGAGTTGTCGGGATAGCCCTCCCGGACGATAGTTGCCATGCCCACCACCGACGGTTCGCCCGTCGAGCTGTGGTAGAAGAGAACCCTGTCACCCACTTTCATGTCGTCCTTCATGAAGTTACGGGCCTGGTAGTTCCTCACGCCGTCCCATTCAGCGGTCTGCCCTTCCTCAGACATCAGGTCAGAGAACGAATAGGCGTTGGGTTCGGATTTGAACAGCCAGTATTTGGTATCGGCCATGATGCTCCCCTCGGTCCGGCGGTTACAGCTACTATGGGCTGCATGACAAAAGCGGCACGTCTAGTATACCATCGCCGCCCGCCTTCAAAGATAAAGGGACCGAGACACGGAGGGCCTTGAGTTTTCTACACTAGAGAACTGACCTCATGCACGTCGCTGGGCGAGATTTCCACTCCTACGGCTGCATGGGACTGGCACACCGCCACGACGGAAGGGGCCTCGGTAAGGCAATAGGCGCCGCCGTTGGAGCCCATGAAGACGTTGAGTGGGACAGAGCCGAATCGGTCGGCCTTACCATCCATGATGTTATCCTGCATCTGTGAAATAGCCGCGGGGGGCATCTCAGGCATCTTTGCGTGATAGTCGATGAATTTGGGCATCTCTACTCTCCTTATGGAATTCTGGGGAATCGGCCGCCCGTCTACGGCTACATGCCTTTGACCAGCCCAATGATGTTGCCTTCAGGGTCACTAAAATGGGCGATGGTCACGTCGGGCATCACGGCAGTTACAGGGAGCGTGGTCGTTCCGCCCATAGCCTCGGCCCGGTCCAAGTGGGCTTGCAGGTCGTCCACCTGGACGTAGAAGGTGACCCTGTTGACGCCGTCTGCTGCGTCGCCTATGCCGCCGCCTATGCCCGGACCCTCGCTAGGGGCGTTGACTATTCCGTAATTCATGGGATTGGACGAGTCGATGTGCCAACCGAAAAGGTCTCCGTAAAAGCTCTTGAGGGCGTCGGCCTGTTTCGACTGTATCTCGAAGTGAACCACGGGGTTGGGCATGCGAACCTCCTTGAATTGCCTCGGTGTTGATTTTGAGGGCGGCTGCCCAACTCCGGGTAGGCCGCGCTCGCCGTGGCTTGTACGCTATCGCGAAACCCAAGGGTCTGGCCCCGGGTCTCCCTCTTCGGCCGCAGTCGCCAGCCTCGTCGTGTAGTGGTCCCAGCCTTCCGAATGTCGTTCACGACTCTCCGGGGTGGGGAGGTCGCTGTGCACCAGTCGGAGGACCGTGCCGTCCTCGTCGGGAATCAGACTGACCTCGACAGTGGTCGAGCCGGGCGGTACGGCGGCGTCTCCTTCCCAGCCCCAGGTGAAGACAATCCTCGAATGGGGCGTCAGTTCGACATAGTGGCCGTTCGCCTTGTTCTGGCCAGTAATGTCCACTCGGAAGATTCCTCCTGGGACTGGGTCAAGAGTTATCTCTATCCCCATCCAACGGGCCATTTTCTCAGGGTCCGTGAAAAAAGTGTAGACCGTTTCAGGTCTCGCGGCTATTCTCACTTCCTTCTCGACGGCCTGTCCGTCAATTCCGCCTGCGCCAGTGGATGTCATGCCTGACCCTCCATGTTTCTCTTGACCTCCTCCTCTGCTTCGGCCTCTCTGGATAGTCTTGTAAGGCGGTCTTCCCAAAAACGGCTCAGGTATTCCACTAGCTCGTTAAGCCCTTCGGGTCTAGCCCGGTACATGCGTCTTGTGCCCGATGTCCTCATGGAGACCAGACCGGCGTCCATCAAGACCCTCAAATGTTGCGAAATTGCGGGTCGGGTTACATCGAACCGGGAGGCGATTTCCCCGGCTGACATCTCCGAACTGCGGATGAGGTGGAGTATCTCCCTCCGTCGGGGTTCTGCGAGCGCTCTCAATGGGACGTCCATCACACATATGTTAGCATAGACTTACGTAAGAATCAACTTACCATAGGGGCGCGTAAGTGGTCGAAATCGCACGTACGCGGTCGAATCAAGCGATGGCGGACCGGAGTGGGGTGGTGGGGCTTCTGCTGCTCAGTCGCTTCCGGCCTCGGTCATTGCCAAGGGCAGGGGAAGTTGCTGAATCGACCCGAAACCCGACACGCCCACGCCGAGAAGGCGGAAAGACCTGCCGGGAGTCAGTTCATTGGAGAGCAGCCTCCAGCCTTGTTTAAGAATCTCCAACTCCTCGTGAGTCGGCACGAGGAGGGTTGCTTGGCGCGTGAAGGTGGTGAAGTCGGCCAAACGCAGCTTCACGGAAACGGTGCGTCCCGGAAGGCCTTTACGTTCCAGTTGTTTAGCCACTCGTTCAGTGAGTCTGGCCAGGACTTCTCTAAGCTCGACGGGGTCGCTGATATCGTTGGAGAAGGTGGTCTCAGCGCTCACCGACTTGGTCTCCCGGTCCGTGTTCACCCGGTCGTGGTCTATGCCCCGGGACCGGTGCATCACCCACTCGCCTCGTTTGCCGAAACGCCTCTGGTGCCAGTCAAGGGGCATCTCGGCCAGCTGCCCGATGGTCTCCACCCCCTCCTGGCGCAGACGTTCGGCGGTCTTGGGGCCGACGCCGGGGAGCTTCCCCACTGCCAGGGGCGACAGAAATGCGGCCTCTTCCCCAGGATGCACTACCACCAGACCATCGGGTTTCTGGAGGTCAGAGGCGATCTTGGCCACCGATTTTCCGGTGGCTACTCCAATTGACACCGTCAGGCCCGTTTCGTCGTGGACCCTGGACTTAAGGTCTATGGCGATGGCCAGGGGAGGTCTCTTCTCCTCCACGGCCCCTGTGATGTCCAGGTAGGCTTCATCCATAGACATGGGTTCCACGAGGTCGGTGACTTCCTGGAACATGCCCATCACCTGGTCGGAAATCTCCTTGTACCGTTGGAACCTGGGAGAGACTCGGATCCCCTCGGGACAGAGACGGACTGCGCGGCTCATAGGCATGGCCGAATGGACGCCGAACTTCCTGGCCTCGTAAGAAGCGGTGGCCACTACGCCCCGGTTTTCGGGGCTTCCGCCGACTATGACGGGCTTGCCCGCGAGGTCGGGGTTGTCCAGCTGCTCCACCGCCGCGTAGAAGGCGTCCAGGTCGGCATGTATGATGTAGCGTCCACTGGTCTCGCCCATGCCTAGATTCTACGCCTGGAGCGGCGGCGGGGTCTAGGAATCGGTGTCGACTAGACCCCGATTAGGAATGGAACGACGTATCGGGGCGTTGTTTTCGCTGCGGAGATGCCAGACTGAGCTTTCCCGAAGGTTGAATTACGTATAGAATTGCAGATGCCCTCCATAAGAATGTTCCATAAAGGCGCTGGCAAGGAGGAGGGGCATGGTCCATCAGAAACCTAAGACAAAGCTTACCGTCGAGGACTATATGGCGACGTCCGACGACGACCGCTGGGAGCTTCTGGATGGAGAGTTGATAATGCCGCCTGCCCCGGGCACCCGACATCAGAGAATTCAGGTCAATCTTGGAGTGCGGTTGGTCCAATTTCTAGAATCGATGGGTTTTGGAAAGGTTTATTTCGCCCCTACCGACGTTGTGTTGTCGGACACCGACGTCGTGCAGCCAGACTTGCTGTTCGTCTCTACCGAGCGGCTGGATATTGTCACCCCTGCCAACATACAGGGCGCTCCCGACTTGGTGGTGGAGATCCTCTCTCCCGCGACGTCAGAGCGGGACCGTGGATACAAGAGTGAGCTGTACGCTCGCCACGGTGTAAAAGAGTATTGGATGCTTGGTACGGACCCCGACACCGTTTCCGTGCTGCTTCTCCAGGACAACGTATATGAGGTTATTGAGACCTTGGGCCCAGGCGAAACTTTGAGTTCACCCACCCTACAGGGCCTCAGCATCAACGTGAACGACATCTTCGCCCCGTGATTGGGTGTCCTGAGAGCGACGACCGCTCAGTGAGGGAGGCCCGCCTACAGGATGTGGAAGAGTAGGTGGTGCTTCCTCAGCACATCCTCGGCGAAGTCGTTGGCGAAGTCCCGCCACACCGAGTGAATGTGGTTGGCGTTGTTCTGGCGGTTGTCGAACTCAGCGATGAAGTTGTTGCCGTGGAGCCTGTAGTAGAAGGCCTTGCCCCTCTCAAGCCCTCCGGCCCAGGCGAAGTGTATGGCGTCGATTCCGGCGTCGAGAACTGACTCCAGCTTCTTCTCGGCCACGTCGGGCCGAACCTGTTTCACGTAGTCTGAAACCAAAGCCAACAACACTTGCTTCTGAGTGGAGTTGAGCTTAGAGGCGGGAAGCCCTTCCTCTCTGGGCAGGGACGCCTTGGGGCTGGTGTAGGTCAGCAGGTCCCAGGGGGCGTCGTCGTAGATGACGGCCTTGGACTTCTGGCCGGAGTCCAGGGAGTTCACCAACTCCAGGCCCAGGTCCTCCCGCCTGTGCAAGACCCTCTGTCCCTGCTTGGGGCCGTTAGGGACCTCTGCCGGGTTGGAGCCGAAGAAAAAGGGCGTCATAGACAGAACTTCGTCCTTCCAGATGGAAAAGTTCAGACAGGCATGGTGCCCCTCGATCCTGATGCCCCAGGGGTTCTCGTCACCGGGCTCGCCAAAGATGGTCCAGAAATAGAGGTCGGGGTCCCGCTCCCATGTGATTACGCTGCGTCCCTTCTCGATGGCCCCCAGGATAGGCTCCAACTTGATGATGTCCCTAACCTTCTGAGCGGCTCCCTCGTCCAGCATGGCGTCGACTATTTCCATCGCCAAGCCGCGCTGCACCATGTCCATGTCCCTCAGAGGAAGTCCGTGGCGGTTCAGCGGGGCGAAGTACCAGAAGATGCGCTCACCGTCGAGGAACGGATAAGTGGCTTTGGCTTTCTGCTGGGCGTCCAGGCTTGCAAGCCAGTTGGACGCGGCTTCTGCCATCTGGTGCACTGCGTGGGCATGGGGATGTCCTGTTGCGGTCACTGCTCACCTCCGGAGTCCGCCTTTCGGGGAGTTTAGCTTGCAGTCAGCTTGTCGGTCAACCGGCTACGGCAGACATGGCAAAGAGGGCCTGAACAATTCAGGCCCTCCTGTGTAATGTCCTTGAGATTCTACAAAGGCCCTACGGAGGCGTGCCCCCGGTCCAGGGTTGCCAGGATGGTCTCGGCCAGCTTGCGGGCCGACTCTGGGCTCAACTCGACGGCAATCCTGGCCCCGATCCCCTTGGAAGGGTTGACGAAGTCAATGTTCACGGCGTGGGCGGCGTCCATATGGTCAGGGTGGTCGAAGGCTACGTTGGCCTGGCTCAAGCGGAACCAGCCCTGTTGGCCCCTTCCCGCCCCGGTAATCTCGGCCTTCTCGACGATCATGGTGCACATGACGACTCCTTAAACAACGAGTTAGTTGCGCCTATCTCAGGTGCTTGTCGAAGAAGGCGAAGGTCTTTTGCCAGCCGTCGACGGCGGCTTCCTGGCGGTACATGGCGCGGTCGTAATAGAAGAAGCCGTGGCCGGCGTTGGGGTACATGTGGAACTCGTAGTCCTTGCCGTTGGCCTTCAACGCGGCCTCATGTTGGTCCACCTGAGCGACGGTGGGACTCTGGTCCTCTTCGCCGAAGAGACCGAGGAGAGGGCAGCATAGGTCTACGGTGTAGTCGATCGGCGCAACGGGAGTCCTTTCGTTGAGGTCTTCTGTCGGCATCACCACTCGGCCTCCCCACAGGTCCACGGCGGCGTCCCATCCCGTAGACCTTGAAGCCACCAGCACCGTCTGACGTCCGCCAGAGCAACTGCCAATCACGCCGACCTTGCCGTTGGAGTAGGACTGGGCTTTGAGCCAGTCCTTGGCCCCCACCACGTCTCCGACCACCTGGGCGTCGGGCGCGCCGCCTTCGGCCCGCACCTTGGCCGCCACGTCCTCGGGGACTCCGTGGCCGTTGCGGTGGTACAGGTTGGGGGATATGGCGGCGTAGCCGTGGTGAGCGAACTTCCGGGTGAATTCACGGTAAAGCTCATCCCATCCGGGTATGTGGTGAATCAACACTACGCCTGGGAATGGCCCGTCGCCGTCGGGCTTGGCCACATAGGCCCCGATGGAATCGCCGTTGCTTCCCTGAATGGTGACGGTGCCGGCCGTCATGCTTTCTATCTGGTCTGTGGTGTACTGGTGGGCCATAGTCAACCTCCTCAATGCAGGCAGAATGGGATAGCGGTTTTGGATTCCCTATATTTAGCACGTAAGCCGCCCCAGCACAACCACCCCCGGCAGAGGGTGCGCCGAGAGTGTCATTTGTCGGCTGGTTCAAAATCCAACTTTGAATTAGCCGGAGCGTCGGCATAGCGCGGTTGTCGTCTACACGTTCTTGGACTTGTTGCGCCTCTTGGCTGGACGTGAGGCTTCGTAGACGGCTATCCACTCTTCCATCGGAGTCCGGGCCACCGTCTCTCCTATCAGGTCCAGTGGCAGGTCTTCCAGCTTCCTGAACCGCACGCACGACTTACCCATGTCCAGCTTCTTGCCTGTGGCCTTATAGCTTTCCACGAACCACTGGGTGGTCTCAGGGTCGGCGTATACGTTCATGAGATGCACTGAAACGTAGTTCTTCTCCGACGATATGGCAGCGTACATCAAGGGATGCCCGTTGTACGTCTTGGGGACCCGCGCCAGAGGCACGACGTAGGCAATCATGCCGAAGTCCAGGATTTCCTCGTATCCCTTTGGGAGATTCGAAAGCACCGACTGCCGCACCACTGAGACGGCTTCACGCCGCTCCGTGCTCAGCCCGTCCAGGTACTCCTCAACCGTAGTCGCCGTGCTTTTCAACGTTGGCCTCCTGAGTCAATGGAGCCCGTCAACGGCGCTTTCCTAACCCGCGAAACAATCCAATAGACGGTAGGGGCGATGTTGTGCGTGAGGGTAAAGCCGCGTTGCGCGGTATCTAATGAAAATGGCGTCCCAGGCAGAGGCCAGTTCACCGTCTTTTTGAGACTCACATTGTCCCATATTATGACAGTGCCCTAGCTAAATCAAGCACGAATTGGCCCAATTGCTGTTCCTTGACATCTCATATTGTATCACTTAGTATCAATTAAATAGTGATAACTGGAGTGGTAACAATGGAACGTCTAAGGCGATTGTCAGCGGCTTTTGTCCAGACCATCACCGTCCCCGGTCGGTATGGAGACGGGCGCGGCGGCTTCGGCCTTTCCCTGCTGGTGAAGCCCACCAGCACGGGTCGCGTTTCCCGAAGCTGGGCACAGCGCTTGAGGATTGACGGCATACCCCTCAACATAGGGTTGGGCAGCTTCCCCGGTGTAACTTTGTCTGAGGCTCGCAAAAGGGTGCTGGCGAACCTTCGTATTATAGAGGCTGGCGGCGATCCCCGGCAAAAGCCTGAAAGGGCGCCTACGTTCGCGGAAGCTATGGAGCGAGCTATAGACGTGCTGCGCCCGGGCTGGCGTGAGGGTGGCAAGGCCGAACATCAAATGCGATTCCTGCTGACTGAATATGCCTTGCCTCATATCGGCAAGCGGCGGATCGATTCTATTCAGCCCGTGGGCCTGCTGGAATTTCTGGCTCCCTTGGCCATCGAAAAGCCTTCGGCTGGCGCCAAGGTTAAGGCCCGGATGGGACAGGTTTTCCAATGGGCCGTCTCTCAAGGGTTTCGGACCGACAACCCTGCTGATCGGAATATCAATCAGGCGCTTCCCAAGGCTGGCACACGGGCCCATTTCAAGACGCTGCCCTTCCGGGAAGTCGGCGCGGCGCTCCAAACAGTACGGGGTTCGGGCGCATGGCTGGGGACAAAACTGGCGTTCGAGTTTCTGGTGTTGACGGCGGCGCGTTCCGGGGAAGTCCGTCTGGCCGAATGGAGCGAAATAGACCTGGACGCCGTCGTATGGACGATTCCGGCTTCCCGCATGAAGTCGGGCCGGGAACATCGCGTTCCTCTTTCTGGCGCGGCCCTGGACGTTCTGCGGCGGGCCGGGGAACTGTCCGATGGGACGGGGCTGATATTCCCTTCTGCCAACGGCAAGGCGCTTTCTGATTCGACGGTTAGCAAGTTGTTGAGGGAGAACGGGATTCCAGCCGTCCCGCACGGTTTCCGCAGCAGTTTCCGGGACTGGTGCGCGGAAGAGAATATTGATCGGCAAGTTGCGGAGTCAGCCTTGGCGCACCGGGTAGGCGATGCTACCGAAGCGGCTTATCTGAGGTCTGATATGTTCGCCCTTCGGCGGGCGACTATGGACGACTGGGGAGCATACGTCATCACTTGACACCACAGATAACGATGTCTACAATTTTCGTAGACAGTCGGCAGTGCCCCCGTGGCCCCGCGCAACCGTGGCCCTAAGTGCCCCGCGCAGAACTGTACTCAGTTTGCGTGGGGCTTCTCTTTTGCCCTGCAGGGGGTGCTATGACTCGGCTTTTACGCTTCGCTGAGGTTGTCGAAATGACGGGGGTTGGCCGTTCCCAGCTCTATCGAAAGATCAAGGCCGGAGAATTTCCGGTCCCGGTCAAGGTCGGGGTTAAATCGGTGCGCTTCCATTTGGAGGACATCGAGGAATGGGCGGCGAAACTTCCCTCTGGGGGCCCACGGCATGGGGGGAATGATTACTGGGTGCCGGAGGGCCTTGGCCTCAAGGCAGTCCACCAGAGACCTTACGTCGCCGACGACAACAAGATCATCGTCGGGCGGCGAGGCATCATCGAAGCCTGGCGGGACTGGCATCGCCTGGAGATCAATCCGCCGCACGCCTACGCCGCTCTTCTCTTCGACGTTGACGCCCCCAGCGAACGCGGTTGGGCGGACGTTCCTTGGTACTTCCATCGCGTTCCGAAAGGCACGACTCCCTCGTGGATTGTCCACAACCTGGCGAACGGCCACATGCACGTCGGTTACGCGTTGGAACTGCCGGTTGCCCGGCACGGCAACGCCCGGCTGGGGCCGCAAAAGTATGCGGCCCACGTAGCGGACCGCCTCAGTGTCTACCTCGGCGCCGATCCGGGCTATCGGGGATTAATTCATCGGAACCCCATAAACCCGGGCCCGGGTTGTGAAGTCTGGCAGCCGCACTTGTGGCTCCGGACTCACACCCTGGATGACCTGGACCGGGCCATACCGAAAAGCGTTCAGCCGACGCCGTACCGTCGTTCTGGCGTGGGGCGCAACGTGGACCTGTTTGCTGCGATGATTAAAGAAGCACACCGGCCCCGCTGGGCTGACGCCCTGGCGAGTCAAGGTTGGCGTGAGTCCTGGCTGGACTACGTAAGGGGCCAGAACGCGGCCAAGCTCTATCTCAGGTTCCTGGTCCTCACGGCGGCGCGCTCCGGCGAGGCGAGGGGGGGCTTCGTGGGACGAAATCGACTTCAAGGGCGCGGCTTGGACGATACCCGCCTCACGCATGAAGGCGGGCCAGGAGCATCGAGCGCCCCTGAGCTGCCAAGCCCTCGACGTGTTGCAGCTCGCGCGTCAACTTGACGACGGCTCCGGGCTCTGCTTCCCGTCCCCCTTGCGGCCCGGCCGGACCCTGAGCGACATGACTCTGACGAAGACGCTCCGTTCCACTGGCTTTGCGGACCGGGCGACGGTGCACGGGTTCAGAACGTCCTTCAAGACCTGGACCATGGAACAGACAGACGCTCCCTGGGCGGTCGGGGAAGCGGCCTTGGCGCATCAGCTGGGCGGGAGCGTCGAGCAAGCCTATGCGCGCACTGATCTGTTTGACCGGCGCCGCGCGCTCATGCAGCAGTGGGCGGACTGCGTCACAGCCGCGTAGGGCGGCGTCAGCCAAGGGAATCGCAAGGGATGGGGGCCTCTCCCTGTCACGTCGCCTCCGGCCGGGACTGTATCCAGGCGGTGACGTCGCTTTCCTTCCACCTGACCGCTTTGGGGCTGACCCTGACAGGGCGAGGAAATTCCCCTTTATCGATCAACCTGTAGATCGAGGCGCGGCTCAACCCAATAAGTTCCTCAACCTTTTGACGACGCATTAGTCTATCGCTCATTCCGTGCCCCTTGATGCGTTGGGTTGGTGTTTGTCAATGAGCTGTCCGCGCTCCTACATTCCCTTGGTTCCTGAGGTCTTTCAAGTCGCTTCTTGCCTGGTGTTTGGGAGCGTTCGACCTTGAACGTGACGGTCGTCGCCGGTTCGGCCCAGCCGAGAATAGTTTAACGTATTATATATCATAAGTCAAGAAATATAAACTTATATCGTCTTTAGTTACTAAAATATCGCTATGGTCAGTCTAAACTTTTGCTGATAAGTTATAGTTATCAGCAATCGCACTACGCTCACGCCAATCTATGTCGAGGTCTGATAATTTTAAATTATCAGACCTTTTTGGTCGGTTCCTGTCGCGAGCCCGGCAACCTGACGACGCAGTCCAAGACATGCAGGATCAATCACAAAGACTGTGAGAAAAAAACTAAGTAACACCCTTCGCGATGGAGTCTATTATTATATTGTGGGTGACCGTCATCTAGGCACGGGGCGACTCGAGTAGGACATGGCCCAGGCATTCGCGGGCCGGGGGAGGTCTTCCATGTCAGCGGATCGCGGGGCAAGGGCGGCAGCCGTTCGGCTTCGAATGACCGGCGATTGTTTCTTTGACGGCCTAGTCTGCTTCTCTACGCTCCGCCTTCGCTTCGATCCCAAGCAGAAACACCACGCCCTGTGGGACCGTGCGCACCGCAGCTAGGATGAGCCGGATGTCGCTGCCCATCTTATGGTCCTGCCGGTCCGTGCTGTCCGCCACAGGGATATTCGGATGGTCCTGGCGTCCGCTCTGGGAGCCCGAATCCCCGCGACTGGCCTTGTCCGAGCTGAGGTCCTGCCAATGGGACTCACTCCACCGCCGGATGCGTCCCCATGTCCCCGACATGCTGGGCGGGGGGTGCAAATTGCGCCAACCGAGGAGGTTTCTGAGACTCCCGGAGGCCGGGTTGGGCCCAAATCAGCTACGAAACGGAGGTGACGCATCTCTTGACGCGTCAGTGTTCGTACATGCCCGTAAATGGGATGCTATGCTAGAATATAGGCCCATGAGAAGTGCACTTTCGCAACCCTGTAACGAGGGCTGACGTGTCAACCGATGGCGAGGGGAAAGCAATGGATGAGCCTGTCCGCTGGGTCACGAAGGCGGAGGCGGCGGAGGAGTTGGAGATATCCCTCTCGACCCTGGACCGGAAGATCAGGAAGGGAGAGGTCGAGGTTGCCAGGGAGGGCCGCCGGGTCTACGTGGGGATGCACGGGCCGGAGCGCCTGAGCGGCGAGGAGTTGCCGCGCCGGGCCATCATCCGAGAGGAAGAGCTTAAGCGGGAACGGGACAAGACCGGGGACGCCGCAGTCGCCGATAGACAGGCGTATGCGAAGCTGGAGGAGTCGTACCGCAAAGAGGTGACAGCGCACCGGGAGACAAAGCAGTTGGCCGTCAAGCTCGGCGTGGCCGCCGTCGTGCTGTTCGTGCTGTTCGTGCTGGTGGCCGTGGGCTTTCTTGTGGCCTTGCGCCTGTGCATGTGAGAGGTTCAAGCCGTCAGCGAAATGGGCGCATCTGAGGCATGAAAAACCCGAAAAGCTTGAGACGGGGTCAGCTCTCCCTTAAGGTGGTCGCCAACGCGTCGCTGAACAGGAGCTACGATGCCGAGGGACTGCGAGGGCTGCTGGGTCGATTGGACAAGGCGATAGACGACCTTGAGGTTCAGAACGAAGCGGGAGAGGATGCCTCTGCCATCCATCTGCCGGAGGAGTTGGCCGACAAGGAGGTCTTGAGAGAGAAGGTGAGGCAGGCGATGTCCGACCTTGAGAGTCAGAGGCGTCACAAGAGCATCAACCTGACCGACCCAGCCGCCAGGCTGATGAAGGGTAGGCAAGGCATCGTGGCTGGCTGCAACGTTCAGGCTATGGTTTCACCCACAGAGACGGATGGGGGAGCGACCGGCATGTTGGTCACCACCGTGGACGTTGTGGATGCGGCCAATGACAACGCCCTGCTGGCGCCGATGGTCGAGCAGGCCGAAGAGACGACCGGGACAAGAGCACAGATGACGTTGGCCGACGCCGGATATTTCGCTGCGAGTCACCTGGCAGAGGGCGACCGTCGAGGTCAGCAGGCGGTGGTGTCAGAGGCAAGACAACGGTTCCTCAAAGACCCGTATCACAAGGACCAATTCACCTACAACGAGCCGAGCGACAACTTTACGTGTCCGCAGGGACAGACGCTCAAGTTCGTCCGCATACAGCATGCGAACGGAGTCCCGTTGCGACTGTACCGGGCAGACGGCGCCGTCTGCCCGGCGTGTCCGGCTTTCAGAGTCTGTGCCAGAGCAAAAGAGATTGGGCGAAGCTTAGCCATAGGACCGCATGACTCAGCGCTGCGCCGTCATCGCTCCTGGATGTCCACCTCAGCAGCCAAAGAGGCTTACAGGCTGAGAAAACAACTGGTCGAACCGGTCTTCGGAATCATCAAGGAGCAACAGGGAGCACGGAGGTTTCTGCTGCGTGGCCTCGCCAACGTGGCGGCCGAGTGGATCATGTTGGCCACCGCCTTCAATCTGCGCACTTTCTGTCGGGTGTGGAGCTCCAGCCCCTTCATCGGTCTATTCAATGGCCCTGAGCCTCGTCCCGTCTCCTGACCTGCAGTGATGACACCAGCTGACCCATCGCTCCGTCGCCTGCGCCACCTGCTCAGGCCAGGGCCTTTCAGCGAACCCTCTGACCTCTATCCGCTCCCAATAGCTGCAAATACCACTTCTGAGACAGGTTCAGTACAGTACGCTTAGGCCCACCAGCGCATACGGTAGATACCACCGTCTTCGAGATGTGGCTCGGCAGTCTGTCAACGCACCAAGGGCTGTCGATTCCTGTAGTGTGACGCGTCGGTACTGAGGGACGGCAGGAGCGTCATGCTGGACCTGATCTGACGGTAGGCAGCGCCATGTCCGAGATGTAGTTGAGGGCTCTGTGAGTCTACCGAGTCTCCCTGTCCTATATGCAGGTCTGCTGTCCTCCTATTATGACGGGGCGGCAAGCGTCGTTTATCTCTCCTAGCCCGGTCATCGTGCATCGAATCCCATCCTCTTCACAAACTGTACGATATATCGTACAATGGGGTCATGTACACGATCCTGCGCAGCGCGACGTTCGACAGATGGTTGAGCAGGCTGCGGGACCGCCAAGCGGTGAACCGCATCGTCGCTAGACTGCTGGCAGCCGAGGTCGGACATCTGGGAGACGTGAGACCTGTTGGCGAAGGCGTGTCCGAGATGAGGATTCAGTACGGGCCTGGATACCGGATCTACTTCATCACGCGAGGCGCTGAGTTGATCATCCTGCTCTGTGGCGGCGACAAGGATAGCCAACAGCGAGACATCGCGCGGGCCAAGAGAATGGCGATGGAATGGAGGAGCTAATGTCTGAGGAATATCGAAGGTTTGACCCAGCGGACTACGTAAAGACCGAGGAAGATGCTCGAGGTCTTCTCATGGCGGCTGCGGATGAGGACCTTGGGGACGGGGCTGTGATTCGCGCCGTCCTGAAGCACATTGCTCGAACACAGAACATGAGCGCCCTCGCCCGCGATACCGGGCTAAACCGGGGCAACCTCTACGAGGCGCTGTCTGAAGACGGCAACCCCACCCTGGCAACAGTGCTGAAGGTGACTCGCGCCTTGGGGCTGAGGTTGCGCCTTGAGTCCGTGGAGAACCCACAACCAGTCAGCTCCAGCATCTCCCAGCAGGAATAGACCTCGACTTTGCCTTCGCCCCTACCTCCCTACACGCGGTGCGGACACCCTTGGCCGAGGCGCCAGATTGGTCACAGGCCAACAGACTGTTCTGCTGAGACAGAAGCTGATGGGGAAAGACATGACAGGCAGCGGCGGTGGGCGTCACGAGCGAAAGACCGGCAAGAGAGTGTCCGTGCAGGGATTGCTACTAACCGAGAGGAGTTAACAGACGGGGCTAGAGGACCTTGCCAGACCACCTGTAGTGACACGATGGATACGTCTCAATCCAGCGATCGATAGGATAAGCGCTTACGTGTGAGAGAATTAAGATGTACCTATTGAGAAAGCTCTTTGGCGAAGTCTTCCCTTTCAGAATGGATCACCGACGGCGGGAGATTCCTATCAAAGGTGGCCTCGCGCACGACGACGATTTCTTCAAGGCAGACCATATCACTCTGTATCAGACAGCCGATGGTCGTCTGGAAGCGAGATTACTCTATTCTAACGATGTTCCTGACGGATTGTATTTTCCCGACTCCGGGAGTGCTGTATGGTTTGGAGGGGACTTGACGCTGAAGTTGCGTGTCGAGGTCCCGAATGGCTTCCACTATGACTTCAGAGTCAGGATGCTCTCAGCGCCTGACTATTTCCTAAACGACTCTGGTCGTCCCGAGTGCCATCCGCCTACTTCCGACGGTAGCACCAGAACTTTCGATTACCTAGTCGACATTATCGATAATCACTGGTGGGCATCGGATGAACATTCCCCTGGGCATGAATGGCACTTTTCAGTCAATGACCTACCGATCCTGCCCTCTCTCAGAGAATCTGCGGTATGCCTTCGAAATGTCGCACCCGGAGCGTATCCGGGCGCATATTTTACCGGCACACTGAACAGTATCCAAAATCGCTCCGAACCAGTGGAGTACTGGTTCAGCTATGAACTTGAGAGCTCGATAGACAGGGTGAATTCCTTCCGCGACAGCGAGCAATTCGTCATCGACAAGAACCAGTATCGATTTTCGTTTGGAAGAACAGACAAACAGGAACTTGATCAAAGGGAGGGGCACCGAATAGTGGGTCTGTGGGAATACTTGCTGGGATTCTGCTCCGGCACATTCCGCACTGTTGATGTCATCATAGGCTACAACGATACCGGGGCATGGTCTTACGCGGAGTTGCCAAGGCCGCTCGCCAAGCAGCTATGTTGTAAGTTCTCCTGGTTCCCCCAGAGATGGCCGGTGGACTTCCCCACATTTGCGCGTCAATTCCTATCTCACTTCCAAAACGATTACGATGAATCCTCCAAAAACAATGGCATTCCTACCCACTTCTATGATCCTGCTCTACCGATTCGTCAGGGATTGGGCGCGCCGATCCCAATTCTGGATGGTTATCTCAGAGCAGCCGTCCTGGGCCTTCCTCACGACGCCCTTAACGCCTCTTTCGCCACGCTTGAGGCTGTAGTCAAGGAACATCTGGGAAAGGATCGGCTTAGCGCCGGCGACATTTCAGACTTACTCCACAAGAGACGCATACCACCAGTTCAGCGGCGCTCCGTCTACGGTTCCCTCCAGAACGAAGCTTGGAGGTCACCGAAGGACATTATAGGATTGCAGGACCCTCCCGAAGGAGCTACCAGCTGGATGGTAGTCCCTGAGTATGACAAGCGCGAAGAAGGCAAGCCAGAAAATCCCGATGACGAAAGGTACGGCATCGTAAACATTAAGGCATGGCGAGACAAGCGTGCATCTCACTTTGATGCCCACGCCGGCGGTGGGACATTTTACGACATCCAGAACTACTCTCAGATGACCTTGGAGTATTTGGAACTGGTGATATTACAGCTAATCGGGTATACCGATGTGTATCGTAGCAGAACGGGCATGTTCGATGAAACTGTGAAGCTAGTTCCTTGGGAACAAGGTTCCTGATTCTGTCCAGTCTGGCGTGGGTAGAGGCGCTGGGAGAGTGTATCGACGTGTCAAGGCGATTGTCATAAGGGGTCGGGCCAGCGGCTCAACTTGTGACAATGTTCAGCACGATTGCTGAAAAAGCACGCATGCGCTAGGAAAGATGTATCGTAGAATCCCGAATCCTCGCTACCCTGCAGGATCATCACCGAAACGGAAACCGTATGAATGCATTCACCAAGATCGCCAAATGGGTTGAAAAGAAACCTATAATATTGGGCCGTTTCGGTGAGGTCTTCTCGGAATCCTTGAACAACAGTGCGCGGGGCTTTGAGCACCTTACAATTGCAAAGCCGCGCTCGACATTTCAAGGTTTCAAAGTACCGACACTATGTATGCTGGAAATCCAAAGCCACGATGCAACCAAATGCTATCTGGCCACAGCGACTGGGAAGAGCGCCATCACCACGTTTGACTCTCGTTTTGAGGTGGACCCCGGAATTCGGACAGGTAGGCAAGTGAGAGTCCCGCTCCTAAACTAAGGGCAGCTGTTGCTGTCTGGAAGGAGTGGGAAATGTCGAAAGGACGAAGTAAGTACAGCCCGGCTTTCAAGGCCAAGGTGGCGCTGGAGGCGGTCAAGGGCCAGGAGACGGTGGCCCAGCTCGCAGCCAGGTATGAAGTCCACCCCGGGCAGATTCAGGCTTGGAAGAAGGCTCTTGTGGAGGGCGCCTCCGGCGTCTTCGGCAACGGTCGGGAACAGAAGGCAAAGAACGACGCCGCCCTGGTCGCCCGCCTGTACCAGGAGATCGGGCAGCTCAAGGTGGAGCGGGATTTCTTGGCGGAGAGGTCCGGTCCATGAGCCCGGCACGCCGGCGGCAGATGGTGGACAGGGAACACCCGAAACTGCCGATAGTGCGGCAGTGCTCCCTGCTGGGGGTAACCCGTTCCAGCATATACTACCGCCCCAAGATGGCCTCGGAAGAGGACCTGTTCCTGATGGGCGAGATCGACCGGCAGTACCTGGAGACCCCCTTCTACGGGTCGAGGCGGATGAAGGCCTGGCTGGGAAGGTGTGGGGTACGGGTGAACCGGAAGCGGGTGCAGCGGCTGATGCGCGCCATGGGGCTAAGGGCCATCTACCGGAAGCCTGGCGCCAGCAGGCCGACGCCGGGCGCCAAAGTCTATCCATACCTGTTGAGGAAGGCCAGGATCACCCGGCCCAACCAGGTGTGGGCAGCGGACATCACCTACCTGCCCATGGCCCGTGGATTCCTCTACCTGGTGGCCATCATGGACTGGCACAGCCGGTACGTGGTGGCCTGGAGGCTGTCCAACACCCTGGAGGCCGGCTTTTGCGCCGAGGCGCTGGAGGAGGCCCTGACCCGTGGGAAGCCTGAGGTGTTCAATACCGACCAGGGAAGCCAGTTCACCAGCCTGGAGTTCACCCAGGTCCTCCAGGAGCACAGGGTGAAGATCAGCATGGACGGGAAGGGGCGGTACTCCGACAACATCTTCGTGGAGCGGCTGTGGCGGACGGTGAAGTACGAAGAGGTGCACCTGAAGGCTTACGCTGACTGCCACGAAGCCCGCGGGGAACTGGAGGACTACTTCCGGTTCTACAACCATCTAAGGCCCCATCAGGCCTTGGGCTACCGGACGCCGGCCGAGGTGTTCCAAGGAGAGCAGGGAGTCGGGGAGGAGGAGTATAGTGGAAGGAGGTCTTCACCCGGTACTGGAGCAGAACGACTGGCAGGAGCGGCGGGATTCTCACTTAACTCTGCCCTGATTCTGTCTAAATAACCGGGTCCACCTCATTTGACCCTCAAGAAGCTTCGACCCATTGTTCCATCCTCGCTTCAGGAGATAGAGAGAGAAGTCACTGATGCGCGAATTAAGCATCACCTCCGAGACCGAATCCCTACCGATGATGACTTCTCGATCCTTTTACCGAAGATCAGCTCCCATATTGTTGAGTCGTTGACGCGAAACCCTGACAACCATGCTGCGCTAAATACTGCGATGGCCTTGTTGCCTGGGTTAAGACGCCCGCCCAACAATACTTGGGCACAGGAAGACGCAATCCACTTGGCCATGGCTACCTTCGGCATGCAGAACGGGATACCAAATGAAGTGGTTTTGAAGAGCGGTGCGGCATCGGGTCTCGGTATGGTTGGCACTTATCTCTATGAAGATAACGTTGTTAGGGCGGACACGTCCCAACTGCCGGGGTTTGATGCCATTGCATCCGACGTCACAGGAAGGACTATTTTTGAAAGAGGTGCCGAACGGCTGATAATCTACACGGCCAACAGGCTTCCCCTAGAAGAGATGCTTGGGGTAGACCTGATCTATATCAACGAGACCAAGGGCAACATCGTCATGGTTCAGTACAAAATGCTGGAAGAAGAGAGGCAAAGAGACGGGTTCAGCGACTGGCTTTTTAGACCAGACAGCCAATTCCAAAAGGAAGTCAAGCGAATGAAGCTCCGGCCTTCTCAAGGAGCGATGATGGACTATCGCCTGAACAGCAGCCCATTCTTCTTCAAATTTGTCAAGCGAAGACTCTTAGGTAGCTCGCCTACGTCTTTTCTGGTCTCACTGGATCATCTAAAGCAATTTCTGGAATCCCCTGAAGCCCGAGGACCAAGGGGAGCCGTTCGCGTGAGTTACGATGCCTTGGATGGAACATACTTGCGCCAAGCCGACATGATTAGCTTGATTTCCTCAGGTTATGTCGGCACCCACCGTACCCAAACCGAAGCCCTTAGAACGATTATCGATAGGGTTTCCAGAGGCAAAAGGGCGTTGGTGCTTGCATGGCAGAAGCCTCAAGACTCTGGAAATTCGGAAGGAACATGAGCAGCGTCCGCATGCGAGGGACCGAACTGCACGCCTACCCTTGACCTACCTTCCTAGTCAACTGCCTTCCAACCCGACCGCCCATGGTCTTGTAGCTGAAGTCGTCGTCGGGCTCCTCGCTAAACCGCAGCTCAAAGGTGAAGATGCCGCTCCCGCCGTGTGAGCTGGGGTGCTGGTCGTTAGCGCCACCACCTCGACCTCAGGTTCCACCGGTGCGGGAGGCTTCACTGTGACCGACGACGAAGGACTATCGGCGGGAGACTCCGTGTCGGTCACAGTGAAGGTAAAGGTCAGCGTTGTGCCTGCCGTCTGTCCTGATGAAGCGGTGAACGTCGGCGATCTAACAGCGGCATCAGACAGCGCGACGGTGTCCCCAACCATCGTGTCCACGCATAGGTAAGTACTCTCCCCAGCGTCCGGATCCGTCGCCGTTCCGCCCAAAGTCACCGTCGTGCCCTGGACAACGTTCTCCTGATCGTCCCCGGCGTCGGCACTAGGCGTCTCGTTTACGTTGGACAGGGTTACCGTGAGGTCTGCCGTGTCCGTTCGTCCACTTGACGGAACCATCTTCGAGATGACGTTGGGCACTCTTTGAGCCTGCCCAAGCCCTCAGCCTAGAGGGTGCCGCGAGATTGGAACCGAGCAAAGCAAGAATAATCATCTCGGTCCTAGTGTCCATCCCCACCCCACAAGATCTCTTTACAGCCCTTTGGACGTCGGCACCCGGTAGCCGCTGGCTACGTGTGATTCTGAAACGAACGTTGGTATCGGGCTATGGGCCACGGCCCTCAGATTGAACGTCGACGCAGTCACGGCAGACCTCCGAACTTCTGCTGTTCTTATGCAACTGCTCCCTTTCTGATTCCTTCCAAGCGAGGTGTGGCATTTACTCCCGAGGCTTTAGCATCTCCAAAAGGTCGCTAGGCACTTCGTCCTGTAGCAGGAAGTGTTCGGTCCCGTCTACGACGTCGCTGATGCCCTTGACCACTCGGTTAGCAACAGATGGATCCTGTCCCAAGGCAGTTTCTAACTCTCCACGTGCTTCTTCAAACTTCCCCAAGGCTATCAGGGCGATTCCCCGACGAAATTGGGCGGCGGCAGGGTCGTCACCGCCCACAGCTGCGTACGCGGCTAAGTCATCTACGGCACCCTGGTATTCTTCTATATTGAAGTTGAGCAGAGCTCGAGCCATGTAAGCGGCTGCATTGTTTGCGTCCAACTCTAACGCAGTACCTAGGTCAACCAGGGCCGGCTGGTAGTTTCCAGTCGCGGCGAGAGATGCACCCCTGCCGCTGTAGGCGGCGCTGTTCTTAGGGTTCAAGTCAATGGCGACATTCAGGTCTTGTACCGCGCCATCGAAGTTCCCACGATCTGTACGAGAGCGAGCCCGCCCTATATACGCATCCTCCATCCGTTCGTCAAGCCGAATCGCCTCGCTAAAGTCTTTGTCCGCCAGCTCCGGCTGCCCTTTGCCCAAGTGAAGATGCCCTCGATCCCGGAAAGCCCGCGCATCTCGGCGATCAAGTGCGATTACTTGAGAAAAATCCTGAATGGCCTCATCATCTCTTCCCATGCGCGCGAACGTCGCTGCCCGGTTTACAAGTGAAGCCGTTTCATAGCCGTTCAATTCGATTGAGCGGTTGTAATGCTTGAGAGCTTCCTCAAGGATCCCTTGATTCAAATATAGCCCGCCGATATGAAACTCCGCATAAGCACTTCGGTGTACATTTGCATTCTTGATGAACCCGTGAATGTCATCGTATATCGTCTGCGCTGACACATCATGATGAGAACTGAGGTACGTTAGGAGAGGGAGTTTCAATTCGGAGTCGATACGGATCATGTGCTCCGGGTTAACCACCCCGGAAGGAGGGTCAAAAAAGACGCTTTTCTGAGCTTTGATGCGGTTTACCGGGCTCTTCATGCGGAAGCAGAAGTTCGTTTCAGTGCTAAGGAGAATGACGCGCCCATCGTCAGTGTGCTCACTAGCGCAAGCAAAGAAAAGCGCAATGAGATAATCAGTAGTGAAGTCAATCAAGTTTGTAGGGTGACCATAATGCTGGAGCTGGCTCAGTATGTCTTGAGGAGCAAGATCGCCAGCGTGGCGGGCAGCGTCAGCAATGATCTCTTCTTGCACACTTCGGATGTCGAAGCCGTCAACCCCAAATGGTTCTAGTAGTGTCTTGTACTCTCGATAAAGACTAGACGAAATCTCCAGATACCATTTAGGCTCACCGCGAAATACAAAGGAACCGTTAGCCGCAGCCTTAGCGATTTCGCCAATTTTATCGAGCACGTCAGTCAGCACGTCGAAGGTCAACCCATCGTGTATGCTGTCGGAACTAGCGAAGTCAGCAGTCATGTATGCTCTCTAGACGGACAGAGGTAACCGACTTGAACTCTTTCGCCCAGTCTGTGGACTCGGCGGAGGTGGCCGCATCCTAATAACACACCAATCATAGGGCTTCAACCGCCTTAACTTCTGTCTCATCTACCTTCATCGGCCTCCGTTTCATATTCTGGAAAGTTTCGTGCTCTTCACTCTTGGCATACCGCCATGACTGTGGAACAACGAAGTCGTCGAACAGATCCCTAAGCCGACTAAGTGCCACCGGCCTCTCGTATTCCCATACGTTTGTGACTTCCAACGCATAGGCGACGGCTTGGCCCTGAAAGTAAGCGTCAAACTCCCGTCTATTGATAGTGGAAAGATCAGCCACTATGTTCCACACGTCCTCGGGCGATCCTTCCCATACCTGGCCAACACGAAAGCCCCCGCGCAATTCCCTGACCGGGCTGGAAACGTAAATGAACACATCCCGGTTGCTTATCTGGGAGGCTATCCGTCGCCGGAGTTCAACCTTTTTCAACCCATCAAATACCATGTCGGCATAGTATGGCTTCAACGAGATGATTAACGGTCGTAGTGCTGTAGTCATGAGCAACCTGGAAAGCCTATCTTGAACAGCTTCTGAAATCTGCTTGCTGGCATGCTCGTCGGTTGCTGAACCGTGAGGCCACTCCCATCCTCTGCGTAAACAGCCCGCACCTCATTCAATGGAATCCTCCTTCTGAAGACAAATGTATGAGAAAACCGCAGTGCCATCAGATCCATTGATGTATCTCCGGCGCACATTTGGTAGAGTTCCTCCCATCCTAGTATGCCGAACTTCTTGAATCTCCGGAGAAGCTCCTTGGCGGTATCGATGACCACTTCGTCAAGATGAGACACTGCTACGATCTGTTTCTGGCTACGGCTAACGTACCAAAGTATGCGTCCAGGGGCCTTGAGAATCTTGTGCGACGTAGTAGCTCTGCGGTAATAGACGTTCTCCCACCGTAAGAGCACAGAAGGGTCTCCGCCGAACATATCGCTAGAAGACAACTGCCTGTCGATCAAACTCATGGCATAGCCTGGTCGAATCGGGACCAGGAAGTAGTTCTGTTCTGCGGCGAGACTTACGGGAGCGCAGTCGCGTTCAAGTTCGAGATCTGAGGCATCGCCGTATGCGGTGGCCAGTTCAGGGGAGAGAGCCGCCATATCCCGTAGGGCATCTTCCGTATCCAGGCAGCGGGAAAAACAAAACTTAGCAAAAGTATCCCGGCATCGTGCGAACCCCATCGCTATGAGGTCTGGTATCAATGAAGGACTAAGGCCGGACTGTTCGAACACCACCATGTCCTGATCATTCTCTACTGCCTTGGCAATGGTGTCCGCGACCAGGAAGCGTCCGAATAACTGTCGGTCAGCGGCCCGCGCTACTCTGGCCAAAGGTACTGTGACTGTCCCCTGAGTATCTGTAGATACAATTCGGAGGGCGACGTCATCGCCCTCAGCCTTAAGTAACTCACACTGATAGTCTGTGGGACGCGTCAGGTAACGATCCAAGAGCGATTTCAACCGCCTGAGTCCCTCCCCTTCGCTCAGGAACAGATCGATTGAAAGAGAAGCGAGATCGTGGACAGTGCAGCGATACCATGCCAGGCCGAGGCCAGAAACGCGTTCAGGCCCGTAGGATTGTCCTTCCAAGAGTTCATGTAGTTCGACGATTAGCTCGGTTGGGGAAAGGACACGGAGATTGGTTAAGTCAGCAATGTCTCCCGCCCTGTTGAGTAGAGGCCGGTCTCTGGTGACAAAAACGCCCACGTCGGAAGCAGCCGCCTTAGCCAAGTGCCTAATGTCGGACAATTGGCTAGGAGTGCGGTGAGGCAAGACGTTCCTCAATCGGCCCTCAAAGTCCTCCATCAAACGTGGGGAATAAATAACCTGCGGAAATTGCTGCATTCTGACGCGCCCAGTCCGCCGTATTCCAGGGTCTTCGTTCCGGTCAATTTCGTTAAACAGTTCATCGGTGGTCCGCAGATTGATAGAATCCACGAGGAAGTCAGCAAGCAGAGCCTTGGATGGTTCTGACTCCTCACTGTCTGGCTTAAACAAGTCAAAGAACACTTGCGCGTCAATTATCACGTCGACGGTCTCATCAGACGTCTGTGCTTGGAACAACCCCAATTCCAATTGATTCGCTGGATCAAGCGTAAGGTGCCACAGGTTCAATGGGTGCCCTGCCACGGAACGACCCGGCTTCTCACCAATTGATACGAATCCTAGCCTTGGCCACAAGTGGTGTGCAGGAAAGTCCCGGCGGCAACTGAGCGTTATGGCGGACTGGGTTGTAGCAGTGCTCTTGAGTTCTTCAAGGAGTCGCCTCGCGATGCCAAAGCCTCTGAATTCTGTAGAAACACAGAGCTGGACAATCCGAAGGCGGCTCTGACTAGGCGCATAGAGCAAGTACCCAATGAGCCGGTCACCTTCGGTCTTGGCACCTATGACGCGTCCCCTCCGGAGGTAGTCGGTAAGTGCCTCAGTCGGCAGAAAGCCAAGAGTCCGGCTGTCTTGTTTCATCAAGTCATCGACGCCACCTAGATCATCGCCGGTAAGCGTCAAGAACTCGACCTTCAATTCATTTCCCATTTTCACCAGACACCTAAGTCCACCATCGCTTACGGCAAATACCGCTGTCTTCGAGTTGTGGCTCGGCAGCCTGTCGACGCACCGAGGTCTGTCGATTCCTGTAGTGTGATGCGTGGGGGTGGAGGAACGCAAGGCTAGAGAGGGCCTACGCCTCCCCCTTCTCCATCCGGTAGCCGACGCGGGACTCGGTGAAGATGCACCTGGGGCTATCGGCTTCGTCACCCGGCTTGGGACGCAGCCGCTTAGCGGCACTGCTTCCTATAAAGCCGCCCGCGTGGTCAGTCATCCAGCAGTCCGTTCCGCACGGCCCAGACCACGATCTCCTGCTTCGTGCCAAGACCCAGCTTGCTCTGGATGCTGTAGAGGCCGTTCCGGATGGTCACCGGCTTGACTCCCCTGGCCTCCGCAATCGCGCTGTATGACATGCCCCGGCAGAACGACACGAGCATCTCCTTCTCCCTCTCCGTCAGCTCGTCCTGCTCCTCCTCCGCCTTGGCCCCCCTTCGTATCCTGGCGAACACCCGCCTCACCACGTCGGGCGGCACCGGCATCTCACCCGCAGCCACGAGCTTCAGCGTGCTCAGGAGCCGGTCCATCCCGGACAACTTCTGAAGGTAGCCGGTCGCTCCCGCAGCCACCGCCTCTATCACGGCGGCCTCCTCCGTCGAGGCGGTCAGCATGACCACCCGCACGCCGGGCGCAGACTCCATGATCTCCCGGCACGCCTCCACCCCGTCCTTCTTTGGCATCATGACGTCCATGACGATGACGTCGGGCGACAGTTCGGAGGCCGCTTTCACCGCCTCCACTCCGTCCTTGGCCGAGCCCACCACCTCGAACTCCTCGGAGTCCTTCAGCATCGACTCAAGCCCTTCCCGCACGATCGAATGGTCGTCGGCGAGCAGCACCCTTATGCGACGAGACTCTGTTGACAATCTATCCCTCCTGTCCTCTGCGGCCCAACGGCATCACGCAGGTGACGCTCGCGCCCCCGTCCGGTCCCCTGGGCTCGACGACAAGGCGTCCGCCCAGACGCTCGGCATCCGCCCGCATGTTCGTGAAGCCGTGGCCGCGTTCCTCGTAGTCGTCGGGAAGTCCCGCCCCGTCGTCCGACACCGACATCCTGAGCTCATGCTCCCCGAAGTCGAGCCCGACCAGCACCCTGCTCGCCCCGGCATGACGGAAGGCGTTGGCGAGCGCGTTGTGCCCTATGGTGAACAGCACACTCTTGGCCTCCATCGAAAGAGGAGGCTCCATCCCGTTCTGGGTCAGGTCTGCCGCCACCGACGTGACGGAGGCGAACGCCGCAACGTGCGAGCCCAGGGTCCTGCCCAGATCACTGCCCTCGAATATGCTGCCCATGTCTATCGGGTGTCTCAGCTGCCAGATGGCGGTCTTGGACAGCCGTGAGGTCGCTTCGAGCCGGGCGGCGAGCTCCTCGTTGGAGTCTCCGGCCAGCTTCTTCGCGGCGTCGATGCCCAGCCCGATCATGTACGCCGACTGCGCCGTCGTGTCGTGAATGGCCTGGGAGATCTCGATGCGTTCCCGCTGCAACCGGCGCTCCCCTTCCACCGCGGCCTGCCTCCTTACCCGCTCGAAGCGGGCGATGAGACTGACGCACAACACCAGGGCGTACATGGCCGCAATCCTGACCACCAGCTCCTTCCCGTCGTCGGCTATGAGGTTGAGCGGGGGGCTGACCGTCAGGACTGCGACGGCATAGACGACGGCGGTCATCGTCGTCCAGGCCAACCCGAGCCACAGTGACGGGAAGACCACGACGAACAGCGCAAGGGCCGGGTAGTACGCCACGAACACGAAGCCCTCCTCGAACCCGCCCTGGAAGACGACCCCGGTCGTGGCCAGGGCTATGTCCATGGCGCTGAGGAGGAGCAGCCAGCGCCAGGTAACGGGCCTGCCCGTCACGAGCCGGTAGTGCACCAGGCCGTTGAGCGCGACCAGCAGCACCAGCAGGAGCGGGAATTCGAAGTTGTTGGGAAACCAGAATCGAAACCGGTAGGCGAACTGGAACAGGGCGACGACCGAGATGAACCAGCGGCCCCACACCGAGACCCCTGCGGCGTACCGTACCGTGTCCGCGTCGAGCCCATTGAGTGTCGGGCCGCCCGCCCGAAGGACGCCGGCTGCTGCCCTGATTGGATGAAGGCCCCGGCTCTGGTGATGCGCCTGAGACATCTCCTCCCCTGTATGCGCGTGAGAACATGGAGCGCTTGGTGGTCACGGCGGTGAGTATTTGACTACAAATGTAGCCACCATTGCTGGTGTCCGCAAGAGCGCTTTATACCTGTCAGAAGTAGCGCTATTACACCTCAGGGCTAGCAATACGCTACATCAAGTAGCAAAACTATCCTCAATGAGCTAACAAATTACCGTTGGCAAGAGTAGCGTTTCGGCCTTACCAAGAAGCTGGAGAGTCCTTACTGTTTCTATGGGTGACGCTGAGTTCTGGTCTGTCTTGCCCAGCGCCACCCGCTTTCATGAAGGCAGAACGGGTGTCAATGCAACGAAACGAAGGGCTTTCGGGCGTCACGTGCTCCGTGTTGAAGACAGGTTGGTAGGAGGCATCGTCATGATTGAAACACTCCAACTGCCTAACGGGCGTTTGGCTCTGCGAGTTGCCATCGGACTGCTGGCCCTGATCTGTATCGCCGTCTTGATCCAAGGCCCTCTATCCGCATCCGCCCAAGCGGATGGCCCGCAGGCGGTCCCCGATGTTCCAGACAAACCCGCCGCAACAGCGATCTACGAGGGGATGGTGGACCTGGAGTGGGACGAGGCGCCGGGGGCAGAATCATATGACGTGCAGGCTCTCTATAGTGACTGGTTTGATCTGCCAGGCAACGGCCTTAGCATCGCGTTCTACGGGCCAGGAGCGATCATCAGGGGTCTGACCCCCGAAAGCCGTTACTACTTCCGGGTTCGCGCCACCAACTCTCTGGGATCGTCACAGTGGTCGGAACATTCGTCCATGGTGAGACCCACCGGAGCGGAATTCCATAACTGGGACGACGTGCCCGAGCCGACCAACAGCCGTGCGACCGGCGCTCCCACTATCAGCGGTACGGTCCGGGTGGGCGATGCCCTGACGGCGGACGAATCGGGGATAGAGGACGAAAACGGCCTGGACCGGGTGAAGTTCCACTACCAGTGGATTTCCAGCGACGGGACCGATGAAGAGGACATAGAGGGAGGGACGGACGCCAGCTACGTCCTTGTGGCCGCCGACGAGGGCCGCTTCATCAAAGTGCGGGTGAGCTTCACCGACCGGGGCGGCTACGCGGAGTCTGTGCCCAGCGCCGCGACGACCGAGGTGAAACCTCCACCGGACCCTCCCGGTCCTCCCTTTAACCTGCAAGTCCCGACTGACGAGAACGAGGAATTGTCGTTCTCCTGGGGCGCGCCCGCCTCGGATGGCGGCTCTGCCGTAACGGGATACAAGGTGCGGTGGAAGTCGAGAAGTGAGGAGTACCACTCGTCGCGAGAGGCGTCGGTGAGCGGCCTCTCCCACACCGTTCGGAACCTGACCAACGGAGTCGAGTACACCGTCCAGGTAGTGGCGGTTAACGGGGTGGGCGAGGGTGAGGCCGCTGAGATTACCGCCACGCCTGGGGACACGACCCCGCCCGAACTCCTGACCGCCCGGGTAAACGGTCCCACCATCACCCTGACCTACGACGATGCGTTGGACGTGAACTCCACGCCTGCCACCAGCGCCTTCAGCGTGCTGGTGGCAGGCGCCGCCCGCGAGGTTAGCAAAGTCTCTGTGTCCGGGAGCTCAGTGAGTCTTACGCTGGCGTCTGCGGTTATGTATGGAGACACCGTGGCATTGAGCTACTCAGCGCCGCAGGACACCGGGGAGCAGCGCGTCCAGGACACGACGGGCAATCACGCCCCCTCATACAGCGACGAACCGGTGACGAACGATACGCCCAAGCCAAATGTCCGGCCCACGGGCCTGCCAACCATCAGCGGCACGGCCCAGGTGGGCAAGACCCTGACGGCCGACCCATCGCCCATCGCCGACGAGGATGGTCTGACCAACGTTTCGTACGCCTACCAGTGGGTCAGGAGCGACGGGAACACCCACACCGAGATCCCAGACGCAACCGAGTCCTCCTACACCCCGGTGGCCGACGACGAGGGCAGGACCATCAAGGTGAAGGTGTCCTTCACCGACGACCGGAACACCGAGGAGACGGTGACCAGCGAGGATACAGCAGTAGTGACGCCGGCGCCCGTCCGCCCGGCAGAGCCTCTGGACCTGAGGGTCTCCAGGGCCAACAGCCAGGAGTTGGACGTTTCCTGGCAAGCGCCCGCATCCGACGGCTGGTCGGCAATCACCGCGTACACCGTGCAGTGGGAAACCGACGGTAGCTGGGACACCCCGGCGGACGTTTCCGAAGAGACAGTGACCGGAAAGGCTCATACCATAACTGGGCTGACCGACGGGGTGGAATACACGGTGAGGGTATTAGCCACCAACGAAGTCGGCGACGGCCCCTGGTCCGCCGTTGCCACCGGAACGCCCTGGGCAGGTCCGGGCGCGCCCTCCATCGCCTCGGTGACTCCGGGGGATGAAACGCTCACCATTGTTTGGACCGCCTCCAGCGAGGAAGCCGCGGTTACCGGCTATGACCTGCGCTACATTCACAGCGACGCGGCGGACAAGTCGGACGCCAACCGGACCGTGCAGGCCGGGGTCTGGAATTCCGGAGAGCTGAGGTACGATCTTGGCGGGCTGACCAACGGAGTGAAGTACGAGGTGGAGATTCGACCGGTCGAATCCACGGGCCCCGGACCCTGGTCCGGCGCCCGCGCCGGAACCCCGATGACAAGGCCCGGCGCCCCGGCAATCGACTCGTTGACTCTCGACACCCGGCCCCCCGAGGAAATCGGCCCCCCCTCCCACGCGCTGCTCAAGGTTGCCTGGAGCCCACCCGCCGACAATGGCGGTTCCGCTATCACCTCCTATGACCTGCGGCTTTTCCAGCATGACTACTACGATATGCCCTGGATCACGTATTCATTTGAGTCCCGCGAATGGTTCATTTTGGAAGACATTGGGACTGGCGACTTGTATACGACCCTTCAAGGGATGGTCAAAGGGGTCAATTACGAGATACAGATCCGTGCGGTCAACGCCGCCGGCGAGGGCCCTTGGTCCGCCGGCGCCAAGAAGAGATTCGCCTCCGCGCCCTCGCGTGCCAAAATGATACCGTTCAGCGAGGACGGCGAGATGTGGATATCCGTTAACCCCCCGCCCCACCACGGAGGGTCCCCCATCACCAGCTACGACGTGCGCTACATTCGCGCGAATGCGCCGGACAAGTCCGACGCCAACTGGACCCTCTTGGAAGACTTGGAACCGTGGGGAGTAGGGGTTTTCTGGGGGATGTTATCGTACGATGTAACAGGCCTGACCAACGGCACATGGTACTTGTGGCAGGCGCGTGCGGTTAACGCCGTGGGCCATGGCCAATGGTCCGAATCATTCCGACAGCGGCCGGGAGCAAAACCCTCACCGCCCATCCTCGATAAGGTGATCGCCGGCGACGGGACGCTCACCCTGGGATGGCACCGCCCCACTGACGACGGGGGCGTCAGCATCCACGATTACACCTGGTGCGTCATTCCCAGCGACAAGTCTAAGAAATACGGCGCAAATTGGACATGTGGACCCTACTATGGGTATGGCCCCATCGAGGACATCCCCTACTTGACGAGCAAAATCAGGGGCCTCACCAATGGCGTGGAATACGACGCTCGTGTTTTCGCGCATGGCGAGGTCGACTGGAGCGAGGACTCAAACACACTCTCGGGTATCCCCCGCGAACCGTTCGACGGGCCCACCATCACCGGGACCGCCCGCGTGGGCGGGACGCTTGAGACGGACACCTCCGGGATCACCGACGCCGACGGACTGACCAACCCCGGCTTCGCGTACCAGTGGATTGGCAACGACGGGACCGCCGATACGAACATCGCCGGAGCCACCGGCGATACCTACATCCTGGTGTCCGAAGACGAGGGCAAGACCATCAAGGTGGCGGTGAGCTTCACCGACGACGCGGGCAACCAGGAGACGTTGACCAGCGAAGCGACGGCGACAGTGGGACCGGATCCCTACAGCGAGGCAACCGGTGCGCCTGCCATCATAGGGACAGTTCGTGTGGGTGAGACGCTTGAGGCGGACACCTCCGGCATCGTCGACGCCGACGGGCTGGATAAAGCGACCTTCACATACCAGTGGTCGGCCGACGACGCGGAAATTCAGGACGCGACCAACTCAACGTATACCCTGACCGACGCCGACGAAGGCAAGACCGTCAAGGTGCGGGTGTCCTTCACCGACGACGTGGGCAACCAGGAGACGTTGACCAGCGAAGCGACGGCGGCGGTAGCTGCCGAGGCTAACACTCAAGCCACGGGGGTGCCCACCATCGGCGGCACCGCCCAGGTGGGCCAGACGCTGACGGTGAACGTTACAGGCATCGCCGATGAGGATGGGTTGACCAACCCCGGCTTCGCGTACCAGTGGATTGGCAACGACGGGACCGCCGATACGGACATCGCGGGAGCCACCGGCAATACCTACGCCTTGGTGGCCGACGACGTGGGCAAGACCATCAAGGTGCGGGTGTCCTTCACCGACGACGCGGGCAACGCGGAATCGTTGCCCAGCGACCCCACAGGCGAGGTAGCGGCCAAGCCAAACACCGACGCCACGGGCCAGCCCACCATAGACGGCACGGCCCAGGTAGGCGAGACCCTCACGGCGAACGTTACAGGCATCGCCGATGAGGATGGGTTGACCAACCCCGGCTTCGCGTACCAGTGGATTGGCAACGACGGGACCGCCGATACGGACATCGCGGGAGCCACCGGCGATACCTACGCCCTGGTGGCCGACGACGTGGGCAAGACCATCAAGGTGCGGGTGTCCTTCACCGACGACGCGGGCAACGCGGAATCGTTGCCCAGCGACCCCACAGGCGAGGTAGTGGCCAAGCCAAACACCGACGCCACGGGCCAGCCCACCATAGACGGCATGGCCCAGGTAGGCGAGACCCTCACGGCGAACGTTACAGGCATCGCCGATGAGGATGGGTTGACCAACCCCGGCTTCGCGTACCAGTGGATTGGCAACGACGGGACCGCCGATACGGACATCGCGGGAGCCACCGGCGATACCTACGCCCTGGTGGCCGACGACGTGGGCAAGACCATCAAGGTCAACGTGTCCTTCACCGACGCCGCGGGCAACCAGGAGACGCTGAGCAGCCCGGCCACGGCGGTAGTGGACGCCGGAGCGCCCACGCAACCGTTGAACCTGACGGTGACTAGAGGGAGTCAGATCCAGGAACTGGTTGCATCCTGGCAAGCGCCCGCTTCCGACGGCGGGTCCGACATCGACGTATACGTGGTGCAGTGGAAGGAGGCCAGCGTCAGTTGGGACACGGAGGCCGACGTATCCAAAGAGCAGGCGTTCGGCACGACCTATACGATCACCGGGTTGACCGGCGGGACGGAGTACGCCGTACGGGTAGTGGCCATCAATGTTGCGGGCTACTACGGTCCGGCTTCCTCCGAGGCGACGGGCACGCCGGCCGGCGGTGTCTCGCAGCAGAACGCTGAGCCTGAGAACAGCGACCCGACGGACCCGCTAACGGCGAGGGCGCCGGACGCCCCTGATCACCTGAACGTCTCGCCCCATGACGAGAATGCGCTGGACCTGTATTGGGAAGCGCCAGCCAACGACGGCGGCTCACCCATAACCGGCTACAAGGTGCAGTGGAAGGAGGCGGCGGACAGTTGGGACACGCCCGAGGACGTTTCCGAGGAGACGGTGACGGGGACCAACCATACCATCGATGGGCTGACCGAGGGCGTGGAGTACACGGTCAGGGTCATGGGCACCAACCAGTTCGGAGAGGGTCCGGCCTCGGCTGGGAAGAACGCCGTCCCCCGGGAGACCAGGGCGCCGGAGGTGGTGAGGTCCAGAGTGGACGGGGCAACCCTGACAGTGCTGTACAACGAGGCTCTGGACGAAGGGTCTGCGCCACCGGCGGATGCCTTCGATGTGAGGGTGACGTGCCGGTGCGATGACGCGTCATGGCAGGATGAGGAAACCAGGCGCGCGGTGGATGCCGTTTCCGTGAATGGCAACACAGTGGAGCTGACCCTCGCGGAGGCGGCTACGGCAGAGGACTACGTGGCCCTCCACTATACCCCGCCTTCGGACACGGCCGCTGCCCGCACCAGAGACTTGGCGGGCAACGCGGCAGCAGGTTGGGTTAGGTTCAGGGAGGCAATCAACGACACGGAGGAGGCCACTGAAGCGGTGACGACGGCGCCCCTGACCGCCAGCCTCCACAACGTGGCGCAGTCCCATGACGGCTCGACCGTGTTCACCTTCGAGCTGCACTTCAGCGAGGAGTTCAATCTGAGCTACCTGGTCCTGAGGGACTATGCCTTCACCGTCGAAGGCGGCACGGTGACCAGGGCGACCCGTATCGACAAGGGCGTCAACATCAAGCGGAAGATACACATCCAGCCGGACGGCAACGGCGACGTGACCATCGTGCTGCCCATAACCACGGACTGCGAGGCCGAGGGGGCCATCTGCACCGAGGATGGACGTCCCCTGTCCAACCGGCTGGAGCTGGTGGTCTCCGGGCCGGACGGATAGGGCGAGGTGCGCCCGGGGCTTTCCTGCCAGGCCTCCCGGCCAGCGCAAAAGGCCCGCACACATGGAAGTTGAGGCGGGATCGCCATCCCGCCCCAACCGGACTCTCCCAACGCCAGGGAGCGTACAGCCGACGGAAGGCAGCGCTCCACATTCCACGGCGCGTTCAGAATCTGGAGAGGCCGGGCGCTCCCGTAGGCAGGAGCCTGACTCGCTCTGTTGGAGGAGGGGCGCCGTGCCGCGACAGCGCACCTGCTACAGCCGAAGGACTCACGTTTTCCCCAGCGACTTCCCGGAACGCCTGGAGCGGTCCCGGGAGGAGTCCGGCCTGCCGTGGGCGGAGATTGCCCGCCGTCTCGGTAGAGGCCCATGAAGGGGCCAAGTAGCACTATTGCACATCAGCGCGAACAAGTTGCTATTAGCAGATAGCAAACTGGCGCTCCTCAAAGCTGACAAAGTGTCGTTGGAAAAGTAGCGTCTCGGCCTTACCAAGAAGCTGGAGAGTCTTTACTGTTTCTGTGGGTGACGCCGAGTTCTGGTCTGTCTTGCCCAGCGCCGCCCGCTTTCATGAAGGCAGAACGGGTGTCAATGCAACGAAACGAAGGGCTTTCGGGCGTCACGTGCTCTGTGTTGAAGACAAGTTGGTAGGAGGCATCGTCATGATGATCAAGAACGCAAGCATGGTCGGGTGGCCAGCGCGCATGGTAGCTGTGGCGGCTCTGGCATTAGCGGCCCTGGCATTAGCGGCCCTGGTCTGGCTGATGGTGGTCCAGGCCCCGACCCCGGTCCTTGCTGACCAGGCAAAGTTCTATCTTGAATGTCCCACCACGGAGGTCAGGGAGGGCGAGTCCGTGGACGTCTTCTTGGTCCGCGTGACTAACCACCAGCACGACGTGGCTTTCGGCGCCTACTGGCACACCGACGACGGTACTGCCGGTACCTCCGACTACGTACACCAGAGCACAGGCGCCATATGGGGCAATGATTCCGAGCGTAGGGCCAACCGGGCAAAGCGCACCTTCGAGACCAGGGAAGACAGCCTGATCGAAGGCAACGAGACATTCACGGCTCGTTTCACACCCGTGGACAATGTGGTGGACCGCAACGACCCGGAACGGGACGAGAAGTGCGAAATCACCATCATTGATGACGATCCAAACATCACGGGCGTCGAAGTTACCTCAACACCGGCGAGAGACGATACCTACGGAGTGGGCGAGACCATTGAGATCTCCGCCACATTCAGCACGGATGTGGAAGTGGATGGCAACCCGGTGCTTGGCCTGAGGGTTGGGTCGAACTGGCAGTCCGCCGACTACCTCCGGGGCTCCGGCTCGGATACGCTGGTGTTTGGCTACACAGTGAAGTCATCGGACAGCGACTCCGAAGGCATCAGTATGGGCGGCGGCTACCAGGACAGCTTCGGCCGGTGGCGCAACTTCTTCAACCACACGGCGGTTACAGCCGTGGGAAGCGACACTGTGGCATATCGCGTCTATGCCGGCATAGACAACCAGTCTGGACACAAGGTGGACGGCGGTCTTGCGCTGGTCGGCGTCAAGACCGAAATCACTTCAACCCCCGCCAGTGGCGACACCTACCGGTACGGTGAGACCGTCGAGTTCTCCATTACGTTCAACGCGGCGTTGGACGTGGAGGGCGGCCGCCACCTGAGCCTTCGAGTAGGCTCCGGCGGCGATTCAGGTTGGAGGGGCGCGACGTATCGGAGTGGCTCCGGCACTAGAACCCTGGTGTTCGGTTACACCGTGCAAACTGCTGACAGCGATACGGACGGCGTCACTTTGCTGGGGACCTGGACTGAAGACGGCGTCGTTCATGGCATCGGCGGCAGCGGGACAATCAAATTCAATGGCACGGATACTGTAGTGACTCCAACATTTACCGGCCTTACCAACCAGTCCGGCCACAAAGTAAACGGTCAGCCTTATCCCAAGACCATATCCATCACCTCCACTCCCATTTTAAGGTCGGACACCTACGGCCGGGACGAGGTCATTCAAGTGAGCGTCAACTTCGGCCAGAACGTGACCGCGGGAGATTACGTCATCGCCATTCTGCAAATTGGCTCGGAGTGGACGCGGGGACACGCCGAGTACGCTTCGGGCAATGGCACGGACACATTGGTGTTCGAGTACACAGTCCTGGAGGATGATAGCGATAGCAACGGAGTTAATGCATTTGTGCCCAGTGGCCAGGCCATCAAGGCCACCGGTACGGAAATTGCCTACCAGCCCAACCCCGGAGGCGTGACACCCGAAATGGGTGAGGACTCGAACCACAAAGTTGATGGGAGTCGCGGCATCGGGGGCCTCTAGCGACTGCAGACGGCCCCTGCCATACCTAGCCCGGCGCAATAGGAAATGAAGCTTTCAACTGACTGGAAGATGAACAAAGTCGCACTGGCGCTAGCCGTACTGTGCCTTGTTCTCGTTATCGCCTGCGGAGACAGCGACACAGGGCTGTCCCCCGCCGAGGTCGAGGAGATAGTGCGCGCAGAGATGGCTGATGCCCCCGCGCCGCCTCAGCCTGAACCCGGACTCACCGCCGCAGACGTGGAAGAGGCCATCCGCAAGGCGATGGCGGACATGCCCCCACCGGAACCCGGCCTGACCCGGAAGGACGTGGAGGAGATTGTCGAAGCCGCCATCGCAGGCATCCCGGTTTCTCAACACGGTCTCACGCCAGCGGAGGCCGAACAGATAGCCCGCGGTGTGGTGGCCTCCATTCCGCCCAAGTCCGCCCCCGCCGAGTACACCAAGTTCTTCGTCGATAACGCCATAAGCAGGTACGAGACCCAGGGCCTGGACGCAACCCTCGCCTACCACAACCGCCCGGAGAGCATCGACGGCCAGTGGTACGTGTTCATCATCGACGAGAACGATCTGGTCATCGGCCATCCCGACGCCCAACGCCTGGGGCTGGACCTGAAGGGCTGGGTGGGCACCGACGCCAACGGCTACAACTTCGGGCCGGAGATGCTGTCGGCTACCGAGGACGGCAAGTGGGTGCCCTACGTGTTCAGGAACCCGGAGAGAGGGGGCCTGGGGGCCGACCACACCGGCGAGTTGGAGCTCAAGAACGCTTGGGTGGTGAGGCACGACGGGCTCTTGTTCGGCTCCGGTTGGTACATCATCGCTGACGAATTCACCAAGTCTTTCGTGGCCGCCGCCGTCCGCGTGTTCCGTTTAGTGGGATTGGAAGGAACCATCGCATACTTCAACAGCCCCGAGAGCGATTTTGCGGGACTGAGGGCGACCATCGAATACTACAACAGCGCCGAGAACGTTGAAGGGGAATGGTTCGCCTTCATAGCCGACGAAAGCGGCAAGATCGTGGATCACTACGACAAAAGCATGGTGGGGCAAGACATCAGCGACATCTTTGGCGCCGATACGTTCGAGGCGACCGCAGAGGGCAACTGGGTGACCACGGAGTCCCTGCGCGTCTGGGTGGTCAGCGACGGCGGGATGACCTTCGGATCGGGCTGGCATAGCGGCCACGACGAGTCGGGGAGCTGACGCTCTGTAATGCGGAGGAGCTATCCGCCTATCTCCGGGCAACGGAGAGAGGAAGGCCTGCGCAATGCTGAGACAGCGCACATACTACAGCCGAAGGACCCACGTTTTCCCCGACGACTTCCCGCAACGCCTGGAGCGGTTCAAGGTGGAGTCCGGCCTGTCATGGGTGGAGATCGCCCGCCGTCTCGGGACCTACCCCCTCACCATACGACGTTGGAGGTGCAAGGGCGTGCGGCCCAACCTGGCTCATCAGAAGGCGCTGCTTGATCTGGCCGACGACCTGGGCCTGGGTCATATCTTCACCGACTGAGGAAACGTGCCGGGGAAGCGCTCTACACCTGCCGAAAGTAGCACATCTACACTCAGTGCGAACAAGTTCCTATTACAGGTAGCAAACAGGCGCTCTTCAGGGCTAACAAAGTGTCGTTGGAAAAGTAGCGTTTCGGCCTTACCAAGTGGATGAAGAGTCCTTATTGTTCTTATGGGTGACGCCGTTCAGATGATAGCCGGAAACTCGGGCCGCCACTTTGGCAGTGGGGGGTGTTGGTTTGCAACCAGGGTGCCGTGTGGTCCGTCATCCTGGTAAGAATCGAGTGGATTGACCCGTCGAAAGGGAGGCAGTCGCTTGGCAATCGACCGGCGGCGGCTCGGAACCGAGACAGCATGGAGACGTGGTTTGCGGTTCCCGGGTCCAAATTCGGCTCTTTGAGTAATGTATCGAGATAGACGAATATGGAATCGATCTCCGTCAGTACGCGAGGAGGCGCCCAGAGGCTAGCCGACGGGCTCGAGCACGAGAGTCCGACGCTGCTCGACAGGCTCTCCAAGCTCAGTGCGGCCAGCCTCCGCATCAACGAGAGCCTCGACTTCGACACGGTGCTCCAGGGGGTCATAGACAGCGCTCGTTCGCTGGCGAACGCTCGCTATGGGGTGCTGATAGCCTTCGACCAGTCCGGAGGAATAGAGAACCTCATCACCCCCGAAGAGCGCCCGCGCTCGGCCCATATGCTGCCTCCGTGCGTCTCCACTATCCCCTTGCAGACGCCTGGCGACACGAGCCCTTAGCCCCCTTCTCTTCGATTCTCGGGGTTGACGTTTGAGGGCCGCGGGATAGAGTTCGTGACAAAGGAGCGTGCAGGAGAGACCATGCACGAGTCCAATTCCATCGACGCAGATCGGGCTGAAGCCCCCCGAGAGTCCTTGGCCGATACGCAGGGCACCGCAGGACTAGGTGTGCTGCTCTTCGTTTCCCTGCTGGTGATGCCGAACCTCTACCTGTTCTACTGTCTGAACACGGGGATGGACCTGTACGGTTTCTTCACCATAGCACCAGTGTCCGCCTACCCGCTGCCACTGGTGCTATCCACACTCCTGAGCTCCGGCATGGCGGTTGCGGGATACGGGCTCTACCGGTGGCTCTGGCGACGACAGGTGTGGTTCACTGGAGGAGGCTGGGGCCCGTTTAGTAGGGGCGCGGTTCTCATATGCGCCCCTGTGTTTCTTACATACGCACCGATGATCGTTCTGGCCCATAACGGAGATAAACCGAGTCTTATCGGGATACCGGGACTGATGGCTGGTTCGCTGTGCGTCATTCACGCCCTCAGAGACCCTGAGATGAAGCTCGATCCGAGTTTGGCCCGGTACATGTTCATCGGCGCTTTTGCATGGATACTGGTGGCCCTCATTCTTACGATCGGGGCTATGTTCATGCTCTACGTCGTGGAGAAGGCGCCGCCGTCGGGCAACCTCATCTGGACGTGGGAATACGAGTGGGCCGACCTGGGATATCCGCCTGAGGAGTACCAACAGCATCGGCGCTCCGCCCTGGTGGGATTCGTGCTAACGGGGTCGGGTTTCCTGATCGTCGTGGTCGGCGGGAGCATGTTAGGAGCGATCCTGAGGTGGACGCGGGTGCCGCAATACGACGCCCCACGCTCCCCGCCCAGCCAGCGGTACCTGGATGCCCCTGCGTGGGTCGCACGGGTGGCTCTACAGCTAGAGTCCACCCACCCGCCCGGTTCCGAAGATGTCGACTATGTCGCTGTGATTAGCGGCCATGAGATTCGCATTACGAGGAGACAGTACGAGCGCCTCGTCGCAGACAAGGATGATCTGCTTCAAGACTTCAGACTGCTTGTAGACAGGGTGGCAGGGGACGTGTTCCTAAGGACCGGCGGGACGTGGACCAGCCTGGACTTCCGCATATACGACACCTCAACCGGTATCCGAAGCGGCCCGTTCTCCCTTCTGTGCATATACGCACGCCACCCAGGTCGGCGGTTCACCACCGGTGAGCTTCGAGCGATTGTCTCCCAGGACCTGACTGACCGCTCGTCCGTCAATGTGGGAGACTTCATCTCCCAGTTGCGGCGTAGGAGACCCCGACTCCCCGTAGAGCATGATAACAACGTCTCGTTCTTGCCTGACAGCGTAAGGGTGTGCCTCCTGGACCACGGATAATAGCCCGCCGCCAAAGCTGGCGCTACCAGCGGACCGGAACCCTCCGAACGCCCCAGCCGCGCCAGTCCCAGCGAATCACCCTAATTCATCCTCGATTTCCCTCCGGCCGTCCTGAGCAAAGCCAAGGACGCGGGGCGGCCGGGCCCACCTAGCCCACAACTCCTTCCAACCAAATCTTACTCCTACTCGCCCCTATCCTACGCCTATTGGGGTTCCTATTTCTTGGCGCGCTATTGCAAGCTTCACCCCAGCTTGTTGGGGTTCTAGTCCTGCCGTTGCTTCTACCGACGGCCCCGAACCGATAGGTCATATGTTTGAGGCGGCGCCTGCGCAACGACCGGCGCGTTGTGATGCTGGCGTTGACCGAAGAAGGGAAGGCGCTGACGTTGGAGCTTCACCGGCGCGTGCAGGCCTATGACACCGAGCTCTCGGAGGGCGTGACCGAGCAGGAGATGGCGGCCCGGCGTCGGCCACCTCCAAGATCATGGCCAACTACACCACGTTGGCGCGCGGGTAACCCTGTGAGAGCAGCATGATGTCTCCCCTTAGAGTGGTCTCACGTCCACTGCTTGCCCCCCTCCTGCTGGCGTTATGCCTGGCAGGGGGGCTGGCCGGTTTCCCTGCCAGCCCCGCGCACGCTCAGGTGACGCCGCCGGTTGTGAGCATCGCCGCCGACCAGGACAGCTTGGTCGAGGGGGATGACGCTACCTTCACCTTGACCCGCACCGGGGAAACGACGGACGAGTTGACCGTCCAGGTCAACTCCGCCCAATACAACGGTGGCTCACTCCGCACGATTGTGATCAACCATACGGTCACCTTCGAAGCGGGCTCTGCAACCGCCGTACTGACCGTCGCCACCATCGATGATGGAATACGCGAGTCCAGCGACTGGATCGCAGCCGAAGTCGCGCCCGGCAGCGGGTACATCAAAGGAGATCCCGGCAGAGCTACGGTCACCGTCGTAGACCCGCCGGTCCCAATCATCAGCATAGTCGCCGACCAGAACAGCGTGGCCGAGGGGGAAGCGGCAACCTGCACCCTGACCCGCACCGTTGACACTTCGAACCCCCTGACCGTGAACGTGGATGTCTCCGATCCGGGCGCATTCCGGCGGGGCAACCATTGGGAGCGGACTCCCGCCGCCCGGATCACGGTGAACTTCGCGGCCGGATCCGCCACGGCTCAACTCTCGCTACAGACAGCGGACGACTGGCGCGACATACCGGATAACGACCTGACCGTGTCGGTCATTGCCGGCGACGACTATCTGCCGGGCGGCCCCGATTCCGCCATCGTCACCATTACGGACAACGACGTCGCCCCGGAGGTGGAGCTGACCCTGAACGCCACCAGTATCGTGGAGGGGGAGACCCTCGTCATCACCTTCCAGCTTCACGGCAGTTCGGTGAACCTGCTGGACGTGGGGTATGTCTACGGGTTCCCGGGACAGATGAGAACAAGCTGGGTCACCCTCGATGACAACGAACCCACGTTGTCCGGGAATATCTACACCGACGACGACGACCTGGACGAGGCCGACCGGGTGTTCGAAGCGAGGATCCTCCCCTTCCCCAGTGAGTCCTTAGCCCACGTCGAGTCTGAATACTGGACCGTGCGGGGACCACGTACCGTCACCGCCACGGTGGCCGACAACGACCTGCCGTTGGTGTACGTCAGGCAGGTGGAAGAGGCCTATGAAGAAGGCACGTTGGCCGACTTGCGGCTGGTCCGGGTCGGCGATAATGCCCGCGGCCTGGACGTGAAGTACCGCACCAGCGAGACCTGGCACGACGTTTTTAGGAACCACGCCTACCTCATGGGCCGAGAGCAGACCTGGACCATTCCGGCATCTTCCTCCCACGCTGACGTCTTCTTCACCCTCCAGTGGGACGATGGCGACGAAGATGAGGGCGCCATCACGCTGGAGGTCCTGCCGAGCAGCGCTTACCGCATCGACCCGGACCGGTCCACGGCCTCCTTCAGGGTGATAGACGACGACCCGGAGCCGGTCCTGTCGGTGTCCGGCGCTTCCGTTTCCGAGGGCGCCGGCAACGTCGAGTTCACGGTGACCCTGGAAGCCGAGTTGGCCTCCCGCCGAGCCGTGACGGTGGACTACGCCACCGCAGACGGCACGGCGGACGCCGGCGAGGACTACACGGAAACCAGCGGCACGCTCACCTTCAGTCCGGGCCAGACCTCAAGGACCATCTCAGTGCCCGTGACCGACGACAGGCTGGCCGAATACCACGAGACCTTCACCCTGACCTTGTCCAACCCCGTCAACGCGACCCTGCTCGACGGCGTGGACTCCATCACCGCCACCGGGACCATCAGGGACAACGAGCCGTTGATCAGGGTCACGCGCCGCAGCAGAGAGGTAACCGAAGGCGAACCGGTGATCTTCGACATCACCCGCGACCCCAATTCGTCCCGGGAGCTCACTGTGATGCTGATGGCGCTCGAGCGACCTCCCGTCGGGGTCCTGACAACCGAGCCGCAGACGGTGACCTTTCCCCCAAATATAGAGACGATCCAGTGGGAGACCGCCACCGAAGACAACGACGTGGACGAGCCGGACGGCATGGTCGGCCTTGTGGTCAACACCTTCCCGCGGCCAGACCATCCGCCAGCCTACTGGAGCGCCAGCAACTCGGCCCTCTTTGTAACCATCCTGGACAACGACCTTCCCACGGTCACCGTCGAGGCGGCGCACAGCGACCGGAAGGAGGGCCAGGACGTGGAGTTCACCCTGACCCGTCAGGGAGATCTCTCCATCCCTCTGACGGTGAACGTCACCGTCACCGGGGGCGGCGACTACCTCACGGGGGCCCGGCCAACCACGGCTGCCTTCGCCGCCGGGGACGCCACAGCGTCCCTGACGCTGCCCACCGAAGATGATGACCCAGTGCAAGACCGTGACACGGTGACCGCGACGGTGGCCGCGGGCGACGACTACGAGGCCGGTGACCCGGCCACAGCGTCGGTGAACCTGTTCGACAGCCAACGCTCCTACCCGTCCGTGTCCATCAGAGCCGAGCGAGCTTACGTGAACGAGGGAGAGGACGCAGTCTTCACCTTGACTCGTTCGGACTATGGCTTGGATGAAAGCCTGACGGTACGAGTGCGAAAGTCCCTTACCGCGTGGCAAAACTCCGTCCATGACGAAAGGACGACCGGCAATGACTTTGACGTGGAATTCGAGGCCGGCTCCCGCACCGCCACTGTGGTCAATCCCACTACAGATGAAACCGTGAACGACGGCAACAGCAGAGTGATGTTCGGGATTCTACCGGGACCGTACACCTATTGGCCGGGGCCCCGCATTGCGGAGACGTGGATCAGGGACGACGACATTCCCACGGTGAACATCACGTCGGGTGTCGCACTGAGGCCCGAGAATCTCAGTGAGGGCGGCGTGTCAACTGCTGATGCTGACCCGTTCCAAACCGGATTTGAGGAGATAGTTGAAGACGACGATAATATCATGGGCATCGTCTTATCCCGCACTGGCGATACCAGCGCAGAGTTGCCCGTACGTCTCCGGGGTTATGGCGTCGGACAGTATCCAGGCAAATTGTTCGTCTTCACTGGTCATATTCAGATCGATGGAGTCGTGTACGGCAGGACGTCTTACTATGGGGACATCGCTATTCAGGAAGGCGACGAATCGTCTTTTCTCGCTCCCCATCCTGATGTGAGCCGCTCCGAAATAACCCTTGGCTGGAGCATCGACGGGGGAGAGTCGAGCGCCTTTTACACTAGACGGCCTCATTTCGCTCACCCTCTCGGGGGGGTCGTCCACGAGGTAATTGATCCCTTCTATTGCGAGACCGTTCCGGGCGACTGCGGGTATGAGCCCCAATACCACCTCGGTGACTCCGCCGCCGTCACCTACCGCGTGCTGGACAGAGCCCAGGGAGTGCGCGTCGAGGCGGGCCAGGCATCGGTGACCGAGGGCGAGGACATCACCTTCACACTCCATCGTTACGGCAGCACGCGTGCTGCCAGGCTTGATCCGCTGACAGTCAAAGTGCAGGTTGTTCAGAACGGTGAGTTTATCGCAGGCGTACCGCCGCAGACCGTTACTTTCGCCGGCAGCCCTGATGATCCCATCCATGTCAACAGCCCCGACGGCGAACAGAGCACAACGGTGACCATAGCGACCACAGACGACTTGCTCGACGAGGCCAACGGCGACGTTACATTGACAATCATCCCACTCACGGAGGAGGAGTTAGCGGAGGGGACTAGGAGACCCTACCTGCCTGAGACAGAGGCGGACGGAGACTCCACCTGGTCCTACCAGGCCTCCGTCCGGGTCCTCGACGACGACGAACTGGGATTCACCATATCGGACGCCGAGGCCGAAGAGGCCGACGGCAGCATCGAGTTCACGGTGACCCTGCCGGTCCCAAGCACACTGGAGACAAGCGTGGACTGGGCCACCGCGCCGGGCGCCGGAGAGAACAACGCCGTTCGGGGCGAAGACTATGAGGCCGACAGCGGCACTCTGACCTTCGCCCCCGGCGAGACCTCCAGGACCGTCGTCGTAACGGTGCTGGACGACGACGTGTTTGAGCCAAGGGAGACCTTCGTCGTCAAGCTCAGCAATCCCTCGGGGGCCTCGCTCAGCGTACCGGAGGCCACGGGCGCCATCATCGACGACGACACGTGGCAGGGCGTCAGCGTGCATACAGACTCCGAGAAATCGGTGGAAGGGCAGGACGTGGTCTTCCGGCTGGAACGGTGCAGCTTTGTTGACGAACAGAATTGCACGCAGGATGAGCCGCGAGGCCGGTTGGAGCTGACCCCTACTCTTATCTGGGACGGAGACTTCCTCCAGGACACGTCGGCGCTATTGGTGGTCTTCGAGGCCGGCAGCTGGACGACGACGGTGACCCTCCCGACGGTCGATGACGACCTTTTCGAGCCAACCGGGTTCGTGGGGTTGTCGGTGGCGTCCCTCCCGGGAGACCCGGACCCCCAATCCGGGAGGAGCTTCCGGAGGGTCGAAATCCAGGACAACGACATGCCGGTGAGCATCGTCGAAGACCTCGAAGGGAACGAGAGCGAGGGAGAGATAACCTTCACCGTCAGCCTGGAGGAGCCGGCCGTCCTGCCGGTGACGGTTGACATCGCCACGGTGGATGGCACGGCGACCTCTGTCGACTTCGGCTCCTTCTCCAGGGACTTCGAGGCAAGAGGCGCAACCCTGACCTTCGAGCCAAGGGAGCAGACCAAGGAGTTCACCGTGACGCTGGTGGACGACCGGCTCGATGAGGCCCGCGAGCAGTTCACGGTGGAGCTGAGCAACCCGGTCAATGCACGGATCGAGGACGGCACGGCCACCGGCGCCATCACGGACGACGACGACTATCTGACGGCGCGTCTCATCCCGCCGGCACAGCGGCGGATACCGGAGGGATCGGAAACCCCGTTGCTGTTCATGGTGGAGCTGAGTCACGAAGAAACATCCTCCAGCGATCGGGAAGTCAGAGTCGACTGGACGGTGACGCCGGGCACGGCGGCCCCTGGCGAGGACTACGTGGAAGCCGGCGGCCGCGTCGTCATCCCGGCGGGGCAGACCACAGGGACCTTCAAAGTTAACCTCGTGGACGATTCCCTCTTCGAGGCGAGGATCGAGACCTTCACCGTGACGTTAATCGGCGGAAAGAGGGTGGAGATAGACGAGGACCAGAGCTCGGCGGAGATCCGTATCAGGGATGACGATAACGTGGGGGTGGCCCTATTCGCAGACGCCGAGCACGTAACCGAGGGGGAGAACGCGACCTTCACGGTGCAGCTGACCGGCGCCGACACCACGGCCCCCGTGGAGGTCGAGTACGAGACCGCAGGCAATGCGAAGTCCGGCGAGGACTACACCGCGCCCAGCGGCACATTGACCATACCGGCGGGCCAACGGTTCGGCGTCATCACTATAGCTACCTTGGTTGACGGCGTGGTTGACCCCGACGAAACGCTGAAGGTGAAGATTACCGAGGTCACGTCCCTGGGGCGGCCCCTGGACAAGAAGAAGAGCGCCGCAAGCGTCACCATCCTGGACGAAGACGAATCCTCGGTGTCGGTGAGGCCCGTGGCGCCAGGCGAGGGGCCGGGGACGCCCAATGAGGGATCGATTGCGGCTTCCGAGACAGTGGAAGGCAAAGTGATGCAATTCACCGTGTCCCTGTCCCTCCCGACCGATGCCCCGGTAGACGTGGAGTGGGAGACTAGGGAATACGAGGGAGACCCTTCGCCGGACGGCCGGGCCACACCGGACGCGGACTACACGAGCTCCAGCGGCAAGGTGACCATCCCCGCAGGAGATACCTCCACGACGCTCACTGTGCCAACCAATGAAGATGCCGTGTTCGAGCGGAACGAACTCTTCCAGGTGGTGCTGACCGGTGCTACCGAGGGCGCCGACTCCGGAACTACCGGGGACTTTCCCTTGGGCGTATTCTCCACCGTTGGGAGAATCCTGGACGACGACGATTCTCCCGACACGGTGTTGCTGACGGCGACACCCAAAGCGGTGGCCGAGGACGCCGGCGCTACGGAGATCACAGTCGAAGCGACCTTGCCCGGCGGGGCGAACACCCTGGCAGTGGACACCGAGGTGTCGGTGTGGGTTTCCGGAGGAAGCGCAGCGGAGGGTGACGACTACACGGCAACGGGCGCTACGCTGGTCATTCTCGCGGGCGAGAGGATTGGGACGGGAACGCTGACCCTGACGCCGGTGGACGACCTGTTTGCGGAGGGCAACGAGACGGTTCAGGTGACCGGGACGGCTACCGGGCTGGAAGTGGACCCGTTCCCGATCACCATCACCGACAACGATGCTCTGCCCACGGGCGTGACGCTGACGGTAGCTCCTGACACAGTGGACGAGGGAGCGGGTGCGACCACCCTGGACGTAACTGCGGCATTCACTGACGGCGACGCGCGTGGGGTGGACACCGAGGTCGTCCTGTCCATGGCGGAGGCGTCCCTGACATTCGTAGAGGAAACCCCAGACGGCCAGGGCGGGACCACCACAACCACCAAGACGACAGCGGCGGCCAGCGCCGAGGACTTCACTGCGGACAGCGTCACCGTGACCATCCCCGCGGGCGAGATGCAGGGGACCGCGACGCTGACCCTGACGCCGACGGACGACGTGATCGCCGAGGGGAACGAGACCGTCCAAGTCAGCGGCGCAGCCAGCGGGCTGGCGGTGACGGCGGCGGGAGTGACCATCACCGACAACGACACCGAACCCACCGGGATCAAGCTGTCGGTAACGCCGGAGCAGGTCGACGAGGACGCCGGTGACGTGGACCTCCAGGTGACGGCAACGCTGACCGGCGGCGGGTCCCGCATGGAGGACACGCCAATATCGCTGAGCGTACAAGGCGTCACCGCCACTGACGGCGAGGACTATTCGGCGCCGGCGGATGTAACGCTGACCATCCCCGCCGGCAGTACGACTGGGACCACAACGTTAAGTCTGACCGTAGTTAACGACGACCTCCACGAAGGCCAGGAGCAGCTGGCGGTGCGCGGGAGCAACGCGGACCCCGGCCTCCCGGTTGCCGGACTGCGGATCGTCATCACCGATGATGACGCCGCGCCTACGGGCATCACCCTCTCGCTGGACATGAATAGAATCCCGGAGGACGCAGGGCTGCAAGAGTTGTCCGTCACAGCAACCCTGGAAGGGGGCAGTAAGCGTATCGTCGACACACAGGTCATGCTGTCGGTGAGCAACCTGACAACTTCAGATTCGGACTATTCGGCATTGCCCGCCGTACTGACGATTGACTCAGGTCAACCCCAGGGTACTGCCACGATGTTGCTGGTTCCGGCGGACGACTCGATCGACGAAGACGACGAGACACTGGAGGTGAGAGGAGCTACAGCAGAGCTCACTCTTCCGGTCGCTGCACAGCAGGTCACGATCACCGACGACGACAGCGCCGGGGTGAGCATCGACTCGACGGCATTGACGGTGGTGGAGGGCGGCAGCGCCGACTACACCGTAGTCCTCGACTCTCAGCCGACCGGCGACGTGACCGTCACCATCAGCGGCCACGCCGGCACCGACGTGTCGGTGACTCCGTCCACCCTGACCTTCACCTCCGGCAACTGGGAGACGCCCCAGACGGTCACCGTCAACGCGGCCCAGGACGAAGACGCGGCCTCAGACCAGGCTGTGACCCTGGCCCACACGGTCGGCAGCGTCGAAGACACGCTCTACAACGGCATCGACCCCGACAGCGTCACCGTCACCATAGAAGAGGACGACGCGGCGAGAGTGAGCATCGACCCTACAACCCTGACCGTGCCGGAAGGCGGCGATAACTCCTACACGGTGGTCCTGGACACCCAGCCCAGCGCCGACGTGACGGTCACCATCAGCGGCCACGATGGGACCGACGTGTCGGTGACTCCATCCACTCTGACCTTCACTTCCGAGAGCTGGGGCACCGCCCAGAAGGTCACCGTCAGCGCGGCCCAGGACGAAGACGCGGTGACGGACCAGGCCGTGACCCTGGCCCACGCCGTCGCGGGAGCCGAGGAGTACCAGGCGATCACCGCCGAGAGCGTCACCGTCACCATGGATGAGGACGACGCGGCGGCGGTGAGCATCGACCCCACTGAACTGACTGTGACCGAGGGCGACGCCACCGGCGCCAGCTACACGGTGGTCCTGGACACCCAGCCCAGCGCCGAGGTGACCGTCACCATCAGCGGACACGCCGGCACCGACGTGAGCCTGGACAAGACCAGCCTGACCTTCACGTCTGAGAACTGGAATGCCGCCCAGACGGTCGCCGTCAGCGCGGCCCAGGACGAAGACGCGGCTGCGGATCAAGCTGTGATCCTGAGCAACGCGGTCAACGGAACCGGGGAGTATGCCTCGGTGACCGCCGAAAGCGTCACGGTCACGATCACCGAGAATGACGCCGTCGGGGTGGCCATCGCCCCGACGTCCCTGACCGTGCCGGAAGGCGGCGATAACTCCTACACCGTGGTCCTCGACTCTCAACCGACCGCCGACGTGACCGTCACCATCAGCGGACACGCCGGCACCGACGTGTTGGTGACTCCATCCACCCTGACCTTCACGTCCGAGAACTGGGAGACGCCCCAGACGGTCACCGTCAGCGCGTCCCAGGACGACGACGCGGCTGCGGATCAAGCTGTGATCCTGAGCCACGCGGTTAACGGAACCGGGGAGTATGCCTCGGTGACCGCCGAAAGCGTCACGGTCACGATCACCGAGAATGACGCCGTCGGGGTGGCCATCGACCCGACTGCCCTAACCGTGACCGAGGGCGACGCCACCGGCGCCAGCTACACCGTGGTCCTCGACTCTCAACCGACCGCCGACGTGACCGTTGACATCAGCGGCCACGCCGGCACCGACGTGTCGGTGACTCCATCCACTCTGACCTTCACGTCCGGGAACTGGGAGACGCCCCAGACGGTGACGGTCAGCGCGGCCCAGGACGAAGACGCGGTGACGGACCAGGCTGTGACCCTGAGCCACGGCGTCGCAGGAGCCGAGGAGTACCAGAACGTCACGGCCGAAAGCGTCACCGTCACCATTGAAGAGGACGACGCGGCCAGAGTGAGCATCGACCCCACTGAGATGTCTGTGCCGGAAGGCGGCGATAACTCCTACACGGTGGTGCTGGACACCCAGCCCAGCGCCGAGGTGACCGTTACCATCAGCGGCCACGATGGCACCGACGTATCGGTGGCGCCGTCCAGCCTGACCTTCACCCCTGCGAACTGGAACGTCGCCCAGAGCATCAGCGTCACCGCCGACCAGGACGCCGACGCGGCTGCGGACCCGGCCGTGACCCTGAGCCACGCCGTCAGCGGGGCCGGGGAGTATGCCGCCGTCTCTGCCGGGGACATCCCCAGCGTCGCCGTCACCATAGACGAGGACGACGCAGCCGGGGTGAGCATCAACCCCACCGCCCTGACCGTGGTGGAGGGGAGCACGGCGAGCTACACCGTGGTGCTGGACACCCAGCCCAGCGCCGACGTGACCGTCACCATAAGCGGCCATTCGGGGTCCGACCTGAACCTGAGCGACGAGACCCTGACCTTCACCCCTGACAACTGGAACGTCGCCCAAACAGTGACGGTCACCGCAGGCCAGGACGATGACGCGGCTGCGGACGCCGCCGTGACCCTGAGCCACGCCGTCAGCGGGGCCGTGGAGTACGCCGCCGTCTCTGCCGAGGACATCCCCAGCGTCACCGTCACCATAGACGAGGACGACGCAGCCGGGGTGAGCGTCAACCCCACCGCCCTGACCGTGGTGGAGGGGAGCACGGCGAGCTACACCGTGGTGCTGGACACCCAGCCCGGCGCCGACGTGACGGTCGCCGTCACCGGCCATGCCGGGACGGACCTGTCCCTGTCCGGGCAGACCCTGACCAATGACGAGCTGACCTTCACCCCTGACAACTGGAACCAGCCCCAGACGGTCATGATCACCGCAGGCCAGGACGACGACGCGGCGGCTGACGAGGCCGTGACCCTGAGCCACGCCGTCAGCGGGGCCGTGGATTACGCCGCGATCTCTGCCGGGGACATCCCCAGCGTCACCGTCACCATAGACGAGGACGACGAGGCGGGGGTGAGCATCGACCCGACAGCCCTAACCGTGATTGAGGGCCAGAGCAACTCCTACACGGTGGTGCTGGACACGCAGCCGACCGGCGACGTAACCGTGACAGTCGACGGTCATGTCGGCACGGAGTTATTGCTGTCCGGAGAGACCCTGGTCGCCGACGCTCTCACCTTCACCAGTCAGAACTGGGACACGCCACAGACAGTGACGCTAAACGCTGGTTCCGTGTCCACCAACATCCAGGTGACCCTCAATCACACCGTGAGCGGCGGGGACTACGGCTTTGTCACCGTAGAAGGCGTCAACGTCACCATCGTGGATTCCCCTGAGGAGCAGGAGATAATCCAGGTAGGCGTAACTGAGTCGGAACAGTCGCTGACCGTGATTGAGGGCGGCAGCAATGTCTATGAGGTGGTTCTGAGTGAGCCGCCCACCAGTGACGTGACAGTCACCGTCTCGGTCGAAGACGGCGCCAACAACGATATAACGACCGAGGAGGCATCTCTCGTCTTCACGACCGGCAACTGGAACCTGCCGCAGACGGTTACGGTGCGGGCCGCCCACGATGACGACGCCCTGCAGGACCCGGTGGTGCGAATCAGCCATGGGGTCAGCGGCGCCAACTTCGCCGACCACACCATTCCGGGAGTGTTGGTCACAATCTCCGAGGACGACTTTCCCCGAGTAACGGTAACTCCCCAATTCCTGGAGATTATGGAAGGGTCGAGCGGGAGCTACACGGTGGTGCTGACCACCCAGCCCAGCGCCGACGTGAGCGTCACCATAAGCGGGCATACAGGCAGTAACCTGAACCTGAGCGCCGAGACCCTGACCTTCACGTCCGTCAACTGGAACCAGGCCCAGAGCGTCACCGTCGCCGCCGACCAGGACGCCGACGCGGCGGCGGACCCGGCCGTGACCCTGAGCCACGCCGTCAGCGGGGCCAGCGAGTACGCAGCCGTCTCTGCCGGGGACATCCCCAGCGTCACCGTCACGATAGACGAGGACGACGCAGCCGGGGTGAGCATCAACCCCACCGCCCTGACCGTGGTGGAGGGGAGCACCGCGAGTTACACGGTGGTGCTGGACACCCAGCCCAGCGCCGACGTGAGCGTCACCATAAGCGGGCATACAGACACGGACCTGTCCCTGTCCGGGCAAACCCTGACCAATGACGAGCTGACCTTCACCCCTGCGAACTGGAACGTCGCCCAGAGCATCAGCGTCACCGCAGGCCAGGACGACGACGCGGCTGCGGACCCGGCCGTGACCCTGAGCCACGCCGTCAGCGGGGCCGGGGAGTATGCCGCCGTCTCTGCCGGGGACATCCCCAGCGTCACCGTCACCATTGATGAGGACGACAGCGCCGGGGTGAGCATCGACCCCACTGAGCTGACCGTGCCGGAAGGCGGCGATAGCTCCTACACGGTGGTGCTGGACACCCAGCCCAGCGCCGACGTGACCGTCACCATCAGCGGCCACGCCGGCACCGACGTGACCCTGGACAAGACCACCCTGACCTTCACGTCCGGGAACTGGGAGACGCCCCAGACCGTCACCGTCAGCGCGGCCCAGGACGACGACGCGGCGACGGACGAGGCCGTGACCCTGAGCCACACCGTCAGCGGAACCGGGGAGTATGCCTCCGTCAACGCCGCCGATGTCGAGGTGACCATCACCGAGAATGACGCCGCAGGAGTGGCCATCGACCCGACTGCCCTAACCGTGATCGAGGGCGACGCCACCGGAGCCAGCTACACGGTGGTGCTGGACTCTCAACCGACCGCCGAGGTGACCGTCACCATCAGCGGACACGCCGACACCGACATCGCTCTGTCCGACACGGTCCTGACCTTCACGTCCGAGAACTGGGAGACGCCCCAGACGGTCACCGTTAGCGCGGCCCAGGACGACGATGCGGCCCCGGACGAGGCCGTGACCCTGAGCCACGCCGTCAGCGGGGCAGCAGAATACCAGGCGGTCACCACCGACAGCGTCACCGTCACCATAGATGAGGACGACGCGGCCAGGGTGAGCATCGGCCCGAATGAGTTGACTGTGACCGAGGGCGACGCCACCGGCGCCAGCTACGCCGTGGTCCTCGACTCTCAACCGACCGCCGACGTGACGGTCACCATCAGCGGCCACGATGGGACCGACGTGTCGGTGACTCCATCCACTCTGACCTTCACTTCCGAGAACTGGGGCACCGCCCAGACGGTGACGGTCAGCGCGGCCCAGGACGACGACGCGGCGACGGACGAGGCCGTGACCCTGAGCCACGCGGTCAGCGGGGCAGCAGAATACCAGGCGGTCACCACCGACAGCGTCACCGTCACCATAGAAGAGGACGACGCGGCCAGGGTGAGCATCGCCCCGACTGCCCTAACCGTGACCGAGGGCGACGCCACCGGCACCAGCTACACCGTGGTCCTCGACTCTCAACCGACCGCCGACGTGACCATTGACATCAGCGGACACGGCGGGACGGACGTATCGGTGGACAAGACCAGCCTGACCTTCACGTCCGAGAGCTGGGGCACCGCCCAGACGGTCACTGTCAGCGCGGCCCAGGACGAAGACGCGGCTGCGGATCAAGCTGTGATCCTGAGCCACGCGGTCAACGGAGCCGGGGAGTATGCCTCGGTGACCGCCGAAAGCGTCACGGTCACGATCACCGAGAATGACGCCGTCGGGGTGGCCATCGACCCGAATGAGTTGACCGTGACCGAGGGCGACGCCACCGGCGCCAGCTACACCGTGGTCCTCGACTCTCAACCGACCGCCGACGTGACCGTCACCGTCAGCGGCCACGATGGGACTGACGTATCGGTGGCGCCGTCCACCCTGACCTTCACGTCCGACAACTGGGAGACGCCCCAGACGGTCACCGTCAGCGCGGCCCAGGACGAAGACGCGGCTGCGGATCAAGCTGTGATCCTGAGCCACGCGGTCAACGGAACCGGGGAGTATGCCTCGGTGACCGCCGAAAGCGTCACGGTCACGATCACCGAGAATGACGCCGCAGGGGTGGCCATCGCCCCGACGTCCCTGACCGTGATCGAGGGCGACGCCACCGGCGGCAGCTACACGGTGGTCCTCGACTCTCAACCGACCGCCGACGTGACCGTTACCGTCAGCGGCCACGCCGGCACCGACGTGTCGGTGACGCCGTCCACTCTGACCTTCACGTCCGAGAACTGGGAGACGCCCCAGACGGTCACCGTCAGCGCAGGCGACGTGGACACCAGCACCGAGGTGACCCTGAGCCACGAGGTCACAGGGTCCGGGGAGTACGGGACAGTTACCGCGGACGACGTAATCGTTTCCGTCCTGGCGATATCCGAGGAAAACCAGGACCCCGACCAAGTGGAGGTGAGGGTTTCGTTCGCAGACAAGGACTATGACGTGCGCGAGGGTTTAGACAATGCCGACGTCGAGCTCGTCCTGAGCGACGCTCCGGACAGCGCGATCGATATCCCCATCATCGTGTCATCCCAGAGCACCGCCGGGGGCGAGGACTACTCAGGCGCGCCCACCACTGTGACCTTTGCCCAGTATCAAACCTCGGCCAGCTTCCAGGTGCAACCGTTGGTCGACCTCGAAGATGAGGACGACGAGCAGCTCGTGCTGGCGTTTGGGACGTTGCCGGAGGGAACCAGCGCTGGGAGTGTCACCCAGGCCACGGTGACGATTCAAGACGCCGTTCGGGTCTCCTACGATGCGCCCAGCTACGAGGCCACCGAGGGCGGTCCCGACGCCATAGTGACGGTGCAGCTTAACGAGCCGGCCCCGTACGATATGAACGTTGCACTAACCGCGGAGGGTCGAAACGGGGCCGACGAGAGCGACTGGTCGGGAGTGCCGGGCAATGTGGTCTTCAGCACCGGCGACACCTCGAAATCCTTCACCGTGATCGCCGTCGACGATACTGTCGAAGACGACGACGAGATGGTGGAGCTGGGCTTCGAGACCCTCCCGGGCGGACTCATCGCAGAGGATCCGGCGACGGCGACGCTGACTATCATGAACCAGGAAGAGGCGCAGCCGACGGAAGACAATTGCAACGGCGCGATCTGGCGCGCGGTCGTGACGTTCGACAACCATCACGGCTCGAACCACGATTACATCTACCACGCAGCGAATACAGATTCGAGTATTGACAAAGACCACTTCACCTACAACGGCACGAAGTACACCGTCATTAACATTCACATCGAAGTATTGCCGGAAGCGCTCTACTACAGACCGCCTTTCGCTGTGCCGGGCTTCTCCAATCTAACCATAAGCATAGGGGCAGGCTCCCACGACTGGGAAACAGCGTCGATTTGGGCGGTCTCATTGGACCTGGTAGCTGACTGGACACTGTACTTGGACGATCTGAAGCTGCCGTTCAGGGGCGTAGAGCTGCTGGACGGGATATATTCATTCAACGTTGTTCACCCTGGAGGGTTCCACTGGTATAGCGCAGAGTTCTCCACATTTGACAACACCGGGACAAACGGTGACGGCAAATACACTATGTGCATTAAAGCGAACGAGATCACTCCTGTCAGCGACGCGACGGACGACGCGGTTACCGAAGGCCCGAAATTCGTTAGCGGCGAGGTTAAGGACAACATCGTGAAGGTTACCTTCGATGAGGAGTTGTCGGCCAATCCGACGCCCTCGTCCAGGGTTCTCTATGTGGAATACAACGAAATTCACCATGAGATTACAGACCTCGAAGTTAGTGGCAACCAGCTGATCCTTACGCTGGACCGGCCGGTGGGGTGGGGGCCTGAAGTATGGATTCACCACATCGATATGCCGGTCGATCCGGACCCCCCAATCAGAGACCTGGCCGGGAACCGTGCACCGTTCTTCACAGACAAATACTTGACAAACCACACGCCCTCCGAGGCATGGTGGCTGGAGGTGTCCCCTGGGGAAGCAGGCCAGTTGCACGCCACCTGGAGGGCTCCGTTTGAAGACAAGGGTTCGGCAGTAACAGAATACAGAATACAGTGGAAGAAGGCTGCCGACCGCTGGGAGGGTAGCGATCAGTATGTGTTGACGGTCGATGACCCGGACGACCCGAACATCTGGGGATACACTCCCTACGAACACACCATCGAGGCGTTGGATGGCGGTGTTCCGTACACCGTTCGGGTCATAGCGGTCCACCGGGCTGGAGAAGGCCCGCCCTCGGATGAAGTGACCGCGACTCCTGCACATGCGTCTCTTCCGGGGCGGGCAGACGAATCAGGACCGGACAACAATCGCGCCACCGGCGTTCCAGGCATCGCGGGCACGCCGTTCGCCGGGCAAACGCTGACAGCGGACACCTCCGGCATAGAGGACGAGGACGGTCTGACTAAGGTTTCCTTCAACTATCAATGGCTCTTCATCGACGGAACCACCACAACGGAGGTCCCGGGCGCCACCGAGTCTACCTATACTCTCTCGGAGGACGACGAGGGCAAGGCCATCGCGGTGCGGGTCACCTTCACCGACGATGCAGGCAACGAAGAGATGCTTACCAGCCCGGCGGTGCTGGGGATGTCGGTCGCAACGCCCAACACTCCCGCCACCGGCGCTCCGACCATCGGCGGCACTCCGCAAGTAGGCCAAACGCTAACGGTGGACGTAGCGGGCATCGCCGACGAGGACGGGCTGGACAGCGTGACTTTCACCTACCAGTGGGTCAGGAACGACGGGAACGCCGACGCGGATATTCAGGACGCCACCGGCTCCAGCTACACCCTGACCGACGCCGACGAGGGCAAGACCGTCAAGGTGAAGGTGTCCTTCACCGATAATGCGGGCAATGAGGAAACCCGGCCCAGCGCGCCCGCCGGCCCGGTGGGTGCTCAGGCAGATGAAGAGGAACAGGAAGATTCCTCGAACGACGACCCGGCTCAGGAAAATACTCACGCCACCGGAGCTCCGACCATCACCGGCACGGCCCGGGTGGGCCAGACGCTGACTGCCGACACGTCGGGCATTGCCGACGAGGACGGGCTCACCAGCGTTTCGTACAGCTACCAGTGGGTGGCTGACGACACGAACATTCAGGGCGCGACGGACGCTACCTACACCCTCGCCGAAGACGACGAGGGCAAGACCCTCACGGTGGAGGTGTCCTTCACCGATGACGGGGGCAACGAGGAATCGCTGACCAGCGTTGCCACGGGGGAGGTGGCGCCGGAAGCCGGGCCCGGGCCGCTTACCGGGTTCACGCTGGTGGACACCTCCGGCCCCTACCAGGAAATTCTTTGGGAACACTGGAGGGACGGCAGCACCCTGACGCTGGACTACCCGGCCAGCGGCAGCTACGGCATCAGGGTCGATACCAAGTCCGGCGAGGAGATCGGCAGCGTGAGGCTGGAACTTACCGGGGAAAAGAACGTGGGCCGGACCGAAGGCACCGCCCCCTACTCCCTCTACGGGGACGAGGGGGAGGATGAACTCAACGGAGAGGGCCTGCCTGTCGGTGACTACAACCTGAAGGCCACGGCCTCCTCGAAGGACGGTAATGTGCTGGGGACTTTGACGGTCTCCTTCACCGTGGAGGCGACTGTGGAGCCGCTTCCCGGTAGGCCGCAAGACCTGAAAGGCAAAGTCTCGGAGGGTGAGATAGAGCTGACCTGGAAAGCGCCTGCAGGCTCCGCCGTTGTCCACTACGTGATCTATCGGGCCGAACTCCAAAACGGCCAACTCAACGGACGACCGATGACGAAGTACGCCACCATCGACGCGGCCGGCAAGGCCATGACCTACACCGATGACAACGTGGAGGAAGGCGTGGAGTACCGCTACCGGGTGGCGGCGGTGAATTCCGCCGGGGAGGGCAAGAAATCCAACTGGCTCGATATATAACGGCGGAAGAACCTTAGCCGTAGCCGCGATGGACCGGCGGGACCCCCTGCGCGGAGCGTCGTCGTCCAGGGCCCCGGCCAACGCAAAAGGCCCGCACACATGGATGTCCAGGGCGGGGGTTGGTCCCGCCCGGACCGGGCCTCTCATTCCCTGGGAGCGGACCAGGCGGCGGCGGAAGCGTCCCGGTCCCGTCTGTCGCGCGGTTGCCGCACGGCCTGGACGCTCCCGTAGGGAGAGAGCGCCAACGCGTGACTTTGAAGGACCGGCTCGATGCTGAGACAGCGCGCCTACTACAGCCGAAGGACCCACGTTTTCCCCGACGACTTCCCGCAACGCCTGGAGCGGTCCAGCACGCATCCGGCCTGCCGTGGGCGGAGATCGCCCGCCGTCCGGGTAGAGGCCCATGAAGGGGCGAAAGTAGCATATCTACACTCAGCGCGAACATATTGCTATTAGCAGTTAGCAAACCGGCGCTCTTCAGAGCTAACAAAGTGTCGTTGGGAAAGTAGCGTTTCGGCCTTACCAAGTGGATGAAGAGTCCTTACTGTCTTTATGGGTTTGCCGGTCAACAGACCTCGTGCCTGACGAAACAGAACAACGAGGGAGCACCCTTAGATGGGAACGAACACACTGATTGCTCCGACAGGCTTCAAGCGCGCCGCCATCCTGCTTGCCGTGGTTGCAATCGCAGCAGTGCTGGCGACGGCCGTTCTCGCCTCCCCTACGAGGGACAGCGCCGTCTTCGCACAAGTCGTGACCCCCACTCCCACTCCTACCCCCGTTCCCGGCATCTGCGGCCGGACCCAGAAGGTTCAGGACTCTATCCTTGCCGTGCTCCCCACAGTGACCGCGTGCGCCGACGTCACCGACTCCAATCTGATGGGAATAACCGGGAAATTGAAGATCTCCGATATGGGGGTGACCTCACTGATGTCCGGGGACTTCGACGGCCTCAGCGGGCTGATGAGGCTGGAATTGGAGGACAACCAGATCAGCACGCTGCCGGAGGACATCTTCTCCGGGCTCACCGGCCTCGAAACCCTGAGTCTGACATTCACCAAGGTGTCCTCTCTACATGAGGACCTGTTCGACGGCCTGACCAACCTGCGAGTGCTCTACCTGTATCAAAATGAACTCAAGTCGTTGCCTGAGGACATATTCGACGGCCTGACCAACCTCGAGTCGCTGATTATCAACTTGAACAAGGTGAGCGCCCTGCCTGAGGACCTGTTCGACGGTCTCTCCAACCTGACGTTCCTGAACCTTCACCGGAACAAGATCACGGTGTTGCCGGAGGACGTGTTCGACGATCTCTCCAACCTGGAATTCTTGTTTCTGAGTAACAACGAGCTTACGGCGTTGTCGGAGGACGTGTTCGGCGACCTCGCCAAACTGCAGACCTTGTTGCTGACCAACAACAAGTTAGCCTCGCTGTCCTCGGACGTGTTCGAGGGCCTCGGCGTGCTTAGCAACCTCGAGTTGACCGGCAATCAGCTCACAGAGCTGCCGGACGGGGTTTTCGAGGGCCTCGACGACCTGGAACAACTGGGGCTGTTAATCAACCCCGGGGCTCCGTTCAAGTTAACTGCGGAGCTGGAAGAGAGAGACGACGGTGTCAGAGTCAGGATTGTCCAGGGAACGCCATTCCATATGTCGGTCCGACTTGCGGCCACGGACGGGACGCTCTCCCATGAAGTTGTGACCATCGCTGGAGGCAGCCTGGAGAGCGGCACGGTCTCCGTCACACCGAGTGGAGACGGCGATGTCACCGTGTCTGTTGGCGTCCCCGCCATCATCTCTGTTGGCGACCCCGCGTACTCAAGACTCGTTCTCCAAGGAATCCAGGGCGCTGCCGGAGAAGACCTGACTATTCCGCGCGCCAACCTGAGCGGAGGGTCCGGCAACACACCGGCGACCGGCGCTCCCGCCATCACCGGCGGGGCGCAGATAGGGAAGACGCTGACTGCGGACACGTCGGCGATTGCCGACGCAAACGGCCTTGCCAACGTCACCTACATTTACCAGTGGATATCCACCGACGAAGACGGCGACAGCGACATCGAATGGGCAACCGGTCCCAGCTATGTCCTCCAGTTCAGCGAAAGGGGCAAGACCGTCAAGGTCAGGGTGAGCTTCATCGACGACTCGGGCTACTACGAATCCCTCGCCAGCGCGGCTACGGCTGCGGTGGTACTGGGCGGGCTGTGACTGGACGGGCTTGCATGGGAAACCGCGGACCAATCAATACGGCATGGGTGGCTCTGCCTCTCCCGGTTCTCATCCTGTTTGCCTCCTATAGCGAAGGGGATGAAAACGCGAGACAGTCCCGCACCGAGGGTGAGCAGATGGTGCGCGCCGAGATGCCTCTGCCGGAACCCGGCTTGACCTACGAAGCCGCCGAACGCATAGGGGAGCGTGAGGCATGAGGGCAACAATGGGCAGAACATGCTCTTTCGTCCCAGTTCTGGCGATCGCCTGCGCTGTGCTGACGATAGCGGCCATCCTTCCGGGCGGTGCGCAGCCGGCCCTGGCCCAGGATGGAGAGGCTACTCCGCCCACATCGGATTCAAGTCTTGGAATATGCGGTCGCACTTTGCAGGTCCGCCAGGCGATTCTGAGTTATGCGCCAGTAGACCGATGTGAGGATGTCACCGGCGAACATCTGACCAATATAGCCCCGTCGTCTTCAGGCTACGCTGCATTCATTGTGGACGGTGAAGGCCTCACGTCTCTGAAGCCTGGCGATTTCGATGGGCTCACCAACGCCTGGGGGATGTATCTAACCGACAACGAACTCGAAACTCTACCCGACGGCATCTTCGATGGACTCGCCAACATAGAGAGTCTGTTCCTGCACAACAACAGGCTTGAATCTCTGCCCGACGGCATCTTCGATCACAATCCCAAGCTTGAGCAGCTGACGCTGGCAAACAACAGGCTCGAATCCCTGCCCGACGGCATCTTCAATCACAATCCCAACCTGGACTACTTATGGGCAGGCAACAACAAGCTTGAATCTCTGCCCGACGGCATCTTCGATCACAATCCCAAGCTGAGTGACCTGTTTCTGGAACACAACGACATCGAATCGTTGCAGGACGACACCTTCGCCAGGAACACCGAGTTGAAAGAGCTCTGGCTAAGTTACAACGACATCTCCTCTCTTGCCGCCAGCGCCTTCGCCAACAATGCCGAACTGGAAGTGCTGCGGCTTAGCGGCAACAACCTCTCGTCGCTGCCCAACGGCATCTTCGACAACAACCCGAAGTTGCAAAAGCTGTGGCTCAATGGCAACAGCCTTTCAACTCTGCCCAATGGCATCTTCGACAACATTGCCAACCTGAGTCAGCTCGGGTTGGCGGACAACCAATTGACTTCACTCCCGGCTGAGCTCCTCCCTGATCAAGATGAGGACGCAAGGTATGGGGCCTGCCTGTACCTGTCAGGCAACCGGTTGACCGATTTGTCGGATGACCTCCTACATATTGCGTCATCTGACCTGCGAGTAGTCCTGGTGCTTAACAACAATCCAGGAGCACCCTTCGCTTTCACAATGGAAGCAGAGCTGGTGAGCGAAACCACTGACTCCGAGGGCATGAACGCCGCGCAGGTCCGTTACAGAGTCGGGCGCGGCGCGCCGGTGCAAATGACGGGCGACCTCAGCGTGTCTGGCGGAACGGCTTCAACTTCCGCGGTCACTGTTAAAGGCGGCAAGGTCTACAGCGATGAGGTAACCATTACGCAGAGTCCGGTTGGTCAGCCGGTCACGCTAACGCTCGACGGCAACATTGGCTACACCGATCTGACCTGCTACTACACGATTGACGGAAAAACTCGGAGCGCTAATTTTAGCGGCGTAAGTTTTAATGCAGGCCCTCCGCTCAAGCTGTTCGAAGCGGCTTCAACCCCGACTCCCACCGCGACGTCTGCACAGAACACTCCCGCCACAGGTGCGCCGACTATCACCGGCACCGCCCAGGTGGGTCAGACCCTTACGGCCGACACATCCCGAATTTCCGACGCCGACGGCTTGGACAGCGTCAGCTACAGCTACCAGTGGCTGGCTGACGACACCGAGATCGACGGGGCCACGAGTTCCACCTACACGCTGCAGGCATCCGACAACGGCAAGGTGATCAAGGTGCGAGTCACCTTCACCGACGACGCGGGCAACGAGGAGTCCCTGCCCAGCGTGGGAACGGCGGCGGTGGTATTGGGCGGGTTGTAATGGCCGAAAGATCCGGGCAAGGCGGCAAACTACGGCAAAAGGGAGAGACAAATGACCAATACATTAAACAGAATCAGGCTAACCCTAGTGTTGGCGTTGGTGGCCGGAGTGCTTGCGGCAACAATCGGGCTGCTCGGATTGGGTGGCCCGCCTCCGGTCTCCGCTCAGGCCGATACGACGGCTCCGACCATCTCGTCCGTAGCCATCACCAGCGACACTGGTGATAACGAGTCCTACTTCGATGATGATGGCGTTTACGGCATCGGCGACGCTATTAATGTAACGGTGACGTTCAGCGAGCACGTTACTGTCACCGGCGCGCCGCAGCTTGAGTTGGACATCGGTGGGACTGCTAGGAGCGCCGGATACGACAGTGTAGACGGAAGCGCGGCAGTCTTCAGCTACACAGTGGTAGAGGGGGACTCGGACGACGACGGAATCGCCATAAGCGCCGACAAGCTGACCCTTAACGGCGGCAGCATCAAGGATGTGGCGGACCACGCAGCCGACCTGTCCCATGACGCACTAACCGCCCAGGAGGGTCACCAGGTGGACGGGATTCGCCCGACCATATCGTCCGTCTACTTCGTTTCCAGTACCGGTGGAGCTGACGGCGTCTATGTTCTTGGGGAAACACTTATAGCCGATGCCGAATTCAGCGAGGACATCGTCGTCACAGGCACTCCCCAACTGGAACTCGATTTTGAGGGCACAGGCAAGAACGCTGATTTCTTCTTCGCCGTGCCCAAATGTGAAGGTCAAGGGCTCTGTCTCTTCAGCGGCACAGCCTTTGACGTACGAGGAATCACGATGGTCTTCGAATATTCGGTGGCAGAAGGTGATTCGGACGCAGACGGAGTGGGCATCGACACCAACGCGATAAGTCTGAACGGAGGGACAATCAAGGACGCCGCTGGCAACGACGCCGAGTTGAACCATGATGGTGTTGTCGAAAGCTCCAACCATGTGGTTGATGGGAGTCGCGGCATCGGGGGCCTCTAGCGACTGCAGACGGCCCCTGCCATACCTAGCCCGGCGCAATATGAAATGAAGCTCTCAACTGACTGGAATATGAACAAGGTCGCACTGGCGCTAGCCGTACTGTGCCTTGTTCTCGTTATTGCCTGCGGAGACAGCGACACAGGGCTGTCCCCCGCCGAGGTCGAGGAGATAGTGCGCGCAGAGATGGCTGATGCCCCCGCGCCGCCTCAGCCTGAACCCGGACTCACCGCCGCAGACGTGGAAGAGGCCATCCGCAAGGCGATGGCGGACATGCCCCCACCGGAACCCGGCCTGACCCGGAAGGACGTGGAGGAGATTGTCGAAGCCGCCATCGCAGGCATCCCGGTTTCTCAACACGGTCTCACGCCAGCGGAGGCCGAACAGATAGCCCGCGGTGTGGTGGCCTCCATTCCGCCCAAGTCCGCCCCCGCCGAGTACACCAAGTTCTTCGTCGATAACGCCATAAGCAGGTACGAGACCCAGGGCCTGGACGCAACCCTCGCCTACCACAACCGCCCGGAGAGCATCGACGGCCAGTGGTACGTGTTCATCATCGACGAGAACGATCTGGTCATCGGCCATCCCGACGCCCAACGCCTGGGGCTGGACCTGAAGGGCTGGGTGGGCACCGACGCCAACGGCTACAACTTCGGGCCGGACATGCTCTCGGCCACCGCGGAGGGCAAGTGGGTGTCCTACGTGTACGAGAACCCGGAGAGCGAGGATCTTGGGGCCGGCTACACCGGCCAGCTTGAGCTGAAGAACGTCTGGGTGTTGCGGCACGACGGGCTGCTGTTCGCCTCCGGCTGGTATATCAACGCCGACGAATTCACCAAGTCGCTCGTGTCCGCCGCCGTCAACATTTTCCGCTTGGTGGGACTGGAAGGGACCATAGCGTACTTCACCGGCCCCGAGAGCGATTATTCGGGATTGGCGTCGACCATCGCGTACTACAACAGCGCCGACAACATCGAAGGGAACTGGTTCGCCTTCATAGCCGACAAAAGCGGCACGGTCATCGACCACTATCACAAGGAGATGGTGGGAAAGAGCCTTGAGGACGTGCTCGGCACGGGCGCCTTCGAGGCCACCGCGGAGGGCAACTGGGTGACCACGGAGGACGTGCGCGTCTGGGTGGTCAGCGACGGCGGGATGACCTTCGGATCGGGCTGGCATAGCGGCCACGACGAAGCCAACTGACGCCGCGCCGTCTGCACTGTCCGCAAGAGCGCTTTATACCTGTCGGAAGTAGCACTATTACACCTCTGATCAAACACCACGCTACTACAAGTAGCAGAATGGTCCTCCTCAGGGCTAACAAAGTGTCGTTGGAAGAATAGCGTTTCGGCCTTACCAAGTGGATGAAGAGTCATTACTGTTTCCATGGGTGACGCCGTTCAGATGATAGCCGGAAACTCGGGCCGCCACGTTAGCCGTGGGCGGCGCTTGTTTGCAGCCAAACCGGCACGGCTGGTTGTCAATCCGGGGTTCCGCCCGACAGGGGAAGATGCAGCACAAGCAGGGAAGAGACGGTCCGTCGGTCCCAACGACGCCGGATGTCGGGGTCCATGGCAACGGCGGGCTTGGACGGCCGGCACAGAAAGCAGCGCGCCCGGCCGCACCAGTGGCGTCCGCCGACGCGCCGACCTCACTTGAGGTCGGCGCCCTAGAACACAGGTCCACCCCTCTAGCCCGCAGCCACGCCCGGCTCCCATCCCCGCCCACTCGGTCGATTCCCGACCAAGCTACCGTGGTGTGCCATGATTGACGTCATCTTCCCGTCCACCCAACGCCTAGTTGTGTGGGCCTTCATCGGCGTGTTGATGCTGGCGGCGCTTGCCCTACAGTTCGCCGGTGCTCCACACGCGTTCGCCGAAGGACCGGCAGATGAGGAGGCGAGGGAGAGCCCGTTGTGGTCGACGGACATGTTGGTGGTGGAATACACCAGCGTTTCCATCGGCGCAGCCAGCGCCGATCTTTTCTCCAACGTCGGGGGCAGCGCGGGTCTTCACGTTAAATGGCTTTGGTCATACATCCCGGACCGTGATCTTCGCTTGGCATTTGAAGAGGTTGTTCCCGGCGCCGCGGACTTGACCCTGCAAGTTGGCGATCTCAAGCTGGCATTTCCGGCAGGTAGTTCCGGGGAAACCACCTTTGAATGGAAGGATGTGGACGTCGATTGGGAAGACGGTCAGATCCTTGGGGTGCGCATCGAACCGACGTCGGCGCGTAGCAACTCATCTGCCACGGGCCTACCTTCCATCAGCGGCACGGCCCAGGTGGGCGAGACGCTGACGGCGGACGATTCGGGCATCGCCGACGAGGACGGGTTGACCAACGTCGTGTTCAGCTGCCAGTGGCTCCGGAACGACGGGACCGCCGACACGCACATGGCGGACGCCATCGGGGTTGCCTACACACTCGTCTCCGACGACGAGGGCAAGACCATCAAGGTGACGGTGGGCTTCACCGACGAAGCTGGCAATGAGGAGATGCGTACCAGCGAGCCGACGAACCCGGTAGCGGCGGCGGTGGTGGCCGCGGCATTGCCCACGAAACCGTTGAACCTGACGGTGACCAGAGGGAGCCAGATCGAGGAACTGGATGCATCCTGGCAGACTCCCGCTTCCGACGGCGGTTCCGACATCACCGGCTACAGAGTGCAGTGGAAGGAGGCGGCGGACAGCTGGGACACACCGGAGGATGTTTCCGATCTAGCCACTTTCGTCTATGCCAGCAAGAGCAAAAAGTACCTGCCCAAGTTGCAGAACTACTCTCTCAGAGCAAACAATTTGCCGTCCCCAAAAGAGTGCTACGGCGCTTACCAAAGCGATGAAGATTCTCTAGTGTTTTGATGGGGAAATGCGTAAGAAGAACCACCAAAGCGGAATCACAGGCTGCCACACTGCGTGCGGACAGCGAATGCATGCAGGGGTCTCTATCTGGCGAGTTGGAGAGCATTGGTCACGAAAGTGTTGGCGTTATTGGCGGTTGCCGTGTCGGCCCTGCGGATGGGGGACAGTTCGACTAAGGAGAGATGGAGATGATCAAACTTCTGGCAATGGTCTTGTTGGCGATCATAGGTTCACTAACGTTTGCTGGATGCGCTGAGGGGGAGGGCCCGACTGCTATCCCGCCGACTGCTACCCCGCCGCTGGAGAGACAGGCTACCAGAAGTGCGCCTCCCACTCAGAGGGCCGTCGCAGAGGCCACCGCGACCCCGAGGCCTACTGCGGCGGCCCCGAGGCCTACTTCGGCCCCGAGGGCTACGCGCCCACCGGTGTCCACTCCTTCCAGCACGAGTTTCCAGGACTATGTGAGGCAGCGGTTTGTCTCCGCGTCCGTTGACAATGTTTCCACATTCAGCCTAGACACGGACCGCACGTCCTATTACCTGGCATTGAACTGGGCCCGGTCAGGGTACGAGGTGGACCCCGACTCAGTTAGGGCCGAGGAGTGGATCAACGCCTTCGACTACGGCTACAATCCACCCCGACGCAGCGACAGCTTCGCCGTCTCCTCCAACATCGTCAGCCATCCCCTGTACAGCCGAACGCACTTGGCTCGCATCGCCTTCCAAGCCCCGGAGATCGACTACGACGCCACCCCTGTGAATGTCACGCTGGTGTTGGACGCCTCGGGCTCCATGGGCCAGGGAAACCGCGTAGACATTGCCAGGGAGGCTGCGGAGAGCATCAGGCTCAGCCTCAGAGACCATGACCGCATCGCCGTAGTCCACTTCAGCAATGACGTTCTTAGGGAGTACACCGTTGAGCATAGGCGCCCAGACAACCCTGACGTGGCACGTTCTATCGGACGTCTCCAACCAACCCACACCACTAACGTGCAGGCCGGACTGGATAGGGGCGTGCAGTTGGCTGACTGGGCCCGGCGTGAAAACCCCAACGCCTACAACTACATCATACTGATGTCAGACGGCGTCGCCAATGTGGACGCCACCGACCCTTTCGCCATCCTGGAGAGCGCCGGTGACTATGACAGCAGCAACCCGTTGCGCCTCATCACCATCGGAGTGGGCATCGAGAACTTCAACGATTATCTCCTAGAGCAATTGGCTCAGCATGGAAACGGTTGGTATCGCTACCTTACGGACGTTGGTCAGGCAAGGGCCACCTTCAGCCGGGAGAACTGGCTGGCCCTGTCCATACCCTTCGCCGACCAGACCCGTGCTCAGGTGACCTGGGACCCCGACGTGGTGGATACGTGGCGCATTGTGGGTTACGAGAACCGAGTCACCTCTGACGAGTCCTTCACACAGGCCCGTAGGGAGTTTGCAGAGATACCTGCCGGAGCGGCCACTACGGTCTTTTACGAGTTGGAGCTGAAGGACCCGTGGTTCGCCGGACCCCTAAACCTCGGCGACGTGGAGTTGCGTTGGGTGACGCCCTCCACTGGGGAGTCTAACCGTCAACACGCCAGCATCACCGTTCAGGACAACATCGAGTTTGGGGCAGTCGACGACTCCCTGCTGCGGCTGGGGGCGTTGATTGCTCTGTCGGGAGATCGGTACAGCAGCCTTCCCTTCGTCGATTCCTCGAGCCTATCTGTGCACCAGGAGTTGCTCTCTCTGCTGGAGCAGGTCCGATCGCTGGAAGGCAGCTTGGGGAACCTGGGGGCCTATCGGGACTTGTCCTTCCTGCTGGAGCACATCACACATAATTCACGGGAGGCAGTGCGACCTTCGGGCTATAGCAGGTAATCCCGAGCTTGCTCTGTATGAGTGAGAGCAGGGCTGGAATTGTGAAACACTAGTTGCAAAAGCTGGGGCCTGAGCATACTGTACTGAGCCTGTGCCAAGAAAGGGAGGGTTGAAATAGGGAGGACTGAATATACAAGGATGGTGTGCCGAACAGCCGCGTCGTGTGGAATTAGGCGTGTTAGTGGATCAATAGGGGAGGGTGGTTGATTCGACGTTAGTATAGTTCAGGAAAAAGGATAAGACGTGGGCCCCTGGGCAAGAAAGTGAAGGGGCGAGAGCGCCACGCCCTCCAGAGGGTGCGGAGGTTGAACGCCGTTGCCCGGGCTGTCCATTCTGAGGCCACGTCCACCAAACCCCTCAACACAAATTTCCGTCCGCCCATCTGCTCCTTGACAGTCCTTGTTCCTCCACCCTGTCGAACTATAGCGCTTGGACGAGGGCCTCGGCAGATTTACAGAGACCCCAGCCACATCTCAAAGATGGCGCTAGCCACCGTCCGATTAGGCCCACCAAATCCGACATTGGGGGACTGTAAACAGTACCTGTCTGACGAGCGCCGTGTGTTCTTGCTCCTGGGACCACAATATTGATTCATGCCGTGGAACGCCTCTAGCGCTGCTGGAACAGTCGCAACTGTGGCCAACTTGTCTCACAGTGCCCAAGACGACGTCCACATCTATCGGCGCTGCCGAAATTCCAACATTTTGACTTGCATAGCAATCATATCTTAATCTAATAAGGATAATCAGATTCTGGCATTACATCAGGCTATATTCCGCAACTCCGTTGCGCCACCACCGAGTCCAACCGCGAGTATGCACCGTAGGCCGGATCTCAACAGGCTGTAAATGAAAACGATGCGCCGACCAGTCAACCCAACCCTTGCCGTCCTAGGCTTGTTCGCACTTGCCTTAGCCGTCCTGAGCTCCAACTCCGTTCAGGCGCAGTCCTCCGCCAACGCTCCGCCAATGTTTGCCGATGGTGCGGTCGAACGCTTCGTAGAGGAGAACTCTTCGCACGGAACGAATGTTGGTGAGCCTGTGACGGCCACGGACGCGGACAACGACTCCCTGACTTACAGTCTCTCTGGGGCCGACTCAGGGTTGTTCGAAATCGAAGGCCCCACCGGTCAGATCACAGTCGGGGCAGAGATTGTCTTGGACTACGAGACAAGGGACTCCTACGCCGTAACGGTGACCGCTGTTGACCCCTCCGGTGCCAACGCTGTCATCGCGGTGACCGTTAAGGTGATCGACATGACTCTTAGCAGTCCCTACGACCTCAACAACAACGAGTTGATTGACCGGGACGAAGCCATAGCGGCCGTCGCCGACTACTTCAACGGCGCCATCAGCAGGGACGAGGTGATCGGAGTCATCCAGCTCTATTTCTCTCCGACGCCGGTGCCTGCGCCTCGGTACACTTCTGTAAGCAGCGGCTGGGCGCACACCTGCGCCCTTCTACAGGACGGAGTTCCCTTCTGCTGGGGCAACGACGAATATGGGCAGGCATCGCCGCCGGGCGGAGAGCGGTTCGCCGCTATCAGCAGCGGCTCAGCCCACACATGCGGCCTCCGTGAGGACGGCGTGGCCGTCTGCTGGGGCACCGGCAATTTTTCTGACACAACGCCGGAAGACGAGAGGTTCGTTGCAATCGACACAGGGTTCCTCTCAGCCTGCGGAGTCCGCGAGGACGGGACAACCATCTGCTGGGACTATGGCTACGGACCTCCTTTCACTCTGGAGCACGGGTTTGTAGCGGTCAGCACTGGCCCGTTCCAGACGTGTGGACTGCTTGAGGACGGCGTCGCCGTCTGTCAGGACTCCTTGTTTGCGTTCGGCCAACCGGACACAACTCCGCCGGAAGACGAGCGGTTCACCTCAATCAGCGTTGGATTTTTTCACACGTGTGCTGTAAACGAGGATGGAGCAGCAGCCTGCTGGGGAAATGACGAGCACGGGCAGGCGTCTCCCCCGGATGGTGAGAGCTTCGCCGCAGTCAGCAGCGGCGCACTGCACACTTGTGGATTAAGGCTCGACAATTCGATAGCCTGCTGGGGCGATGACGTGGACGGACAGGCATCGCATCCAGAGAATGGAAGCTTCACGTCCGTTAGCAGTGGGGAGCGCCACACCTGCGCGATCCGGGACTACGGCGCGGCCGTCTGTTGGGGCAACGACGATTACGGCCAGTCGTTGCCCGGGAGCGAGTTGGCTGCGGACGCTTCGGTGGCGCTGGAAGACGAGCGGTTCACCATGATCAGCGTCAGCAAGGGCAACGCCTGCGGGCTGCGCGAGAACGGCGCCGCAGTGTGCTGGGGAGAAGGTGAACGGGACGAGGAATCATCTCCGCCAGCCGGCGGACGATTCACGGACATTGGCGCAGGCTACAAACATGCTTGCGGCCTTCTTATGAGTGGCGCCGTACGATGCTGGGGAGAGGTGAGCGCTCGTTCACTGAGCGCCTATGGGCAGGTGGTTCTGCTGTTCCTCCATTGGCCCGTTTCTAGCACAGAGCGCTTCACCAGCATCAGCAGCGGCGCATACCATACGTGCGGTCTCCTAAAAGATCGCACGGCGAAATGCTGGGGGTCTCCGTCACCCGATCTGAACGCCGGTCAGACCTCCCAACCGGAAAGAGAAGAGTTCATCTCCATAGACAGTGGCGACTACCACACATGTGCGTTGAGAGAAGACGGGTCGCCCGTCTGTTGGGGATCGGACGAGTATGGACAGTCGTCGCCCCCTGACGAACGACTAACCTCTATCAGCGGAGGAACGATACATACCTGTGGCCTTCGGGAGGACGCCACAGCCATCTGCTGGGGAAACGACGAGAACGACCAGAGCTCTCCGCCAGACGGCGAAACCTTCACGGACCTAGCTGCCGGGAGCTTCCACACATGCGGGCTTCGGCAAGACGGCGTACGCATCTGTTGGGGCGTAACCGAACCCGACCCGGAGGCCGTCGAGTCTCCTCCCCAGCCGGACGAGCGATTCATTGCAATCGGCAGCGGAGGCGTTCAGACCTGCGGCATCCGCGAGGATGGCTCCTACATATGCCAGCGATTGCGCTCGGTCGGCGACATCCCTGAATCGGTGGGTGAACGTGGTCTGGCTTCCATCATTGGACGCACGATCTTGGAGATCAGCGTTGGCTCGCAGTTCACCTGCGCGTTGGACGTGGATGGCGTCCCCCTGTGCTGGGGACGCAACGACCAGGGGCAGGCGTCTCCGCCTAAAGGAGTGACTTTAGCGTCAATTAGCAATGGAGAGGTGCATGTCTGCGGGCTGACTGACTCTGGGGACCCCGTGTGCTGGGGATGGAATGAATTCGGTCAGGCGTCCGCACCAGAGGGTGAAACCTTCAAGTCGATCAGCGCCGGCCATCACCATACATGCGCACTGCGAGAGGACGGCGCTCCGGTGTGTTGGGGTTCGGATGAGCACGACCAAGCGTCGCCGCCGCGCGGACGTTTCGCCTCGATCAGCAGCGGTCGCGAGCACACTTGCGCGTTGCGCTCAGACGGCGCTCCGGTGTGTTGGGGAAATGACGAAGAAGGTCAGGCCTCGCCGCCTGTCAGAGCCCGGTTCGTCTCCCTGGCCGCCGGCGAGAACCACACATGCGGGCTGCATGACGACGGAAGCGTCTATTGTTGGGGTAGCAACGATCGCGGCAAAAGCTCACCCCCATACATGAAGGGACTCACTTCACTGAGCAGCGGTCCGAACCATACCTGTGCCCTTCTCCCAAACGGTGCACCAATCTGTTGGGGGTCCAGCTGGAGCACGGTGGCTCCCACTGGTGTGAGCTTGGCGACCATCAGCGTCGGTGCATCGCACTCGTGCGGCCTCGACAGAGAGGGCCGACCCATATGCTGGGGATACGGGTACGATACACCGACATCGAACGCGAAGGTCTCGATTTATGAGGCGATCAGAGGTGAACACGTCATCGATGTCGATGGCGGGTATGAGTTCACCTGCGCGCTTCTCGAAGACGGGACGCCTGTTTGCTGGACCTTCTTCGGCTACGGATATCTTAAAGGCGTCGAGCGGGCCCCTTACGGCGAGAAACTCACGTCCATCGGAAGCGGCGGTGACCACGTTTGCGGTCTACGTAGGGACGGAACGGCAGTCTGCTGGGGAGCCGATCGGTCAGGGCAGAGCGCTCCCCCGCAAGACGAGCGGTTTACGGAGATTAGCAGCGGCTATAGCTACACCTGCGGTCTTCGGGAGAACGGGACCGCTGTCTGCTGGGGTTCCGACGGCTTCGGGGAATCGTCACCGCCGGGTCGAGAACGGTTCACAACCATCAGCGCCAGCATCGGGTTATACTACAGACACACTTGCGGTCTCCGACTAGAGGACGGGACTGCGATCTGCTGGGGCAACGACGAATACGGCCAAGCTTCGCCCCCACCTGGTGAGGCGTTTGTGGACGTCAGCGTCGGTGGAAACCACAGTTGCGCTCTCCGAAACGATGGTTCCGCAGTCTGCTGGGGGTCCAACAGTGATGGCAGGTCCTCGCCTCCTTACGGCGAGGTCTTCTCGTCCATCACCAGCGGCAGAGCTCATACTTGTGCGATCCGCAGACAAGACGGAACCGCGGTCTGTTGGGGGAATAACTATTTCGGCGCATCCACGACTGCCAGTGTACACGCCTCTCCTCCGTATGGAGAGGAGTTCTCCTCCATCGACAGCGGTGACGAGCATATCTGCGGTCTGCGCATAGCGGACGACAAACTTGTCTGCTGGGGGATATGGTACTCATCCAATGAACCGGATCACAAGCCCTTTATACTTTCCAGCAGCGAGTCTTTCGAATCAATCAGCAGCGGTAGCGACTACGTGTGTGCACTTCGCGAAGACGGGTCGGTCGACTGTTGGGGCAACAACTACGCCGGCAAGGCGTCGCCGCCGCCGGAGCGTTTCACGGTAGTCAGTAGCGGGACGCATCACACGTGCGGGCTCCGTGCTAGTGATGGTCAAGCCGTTTGCTGGGGGAGCAACCGGGACTCCGTCGGTGACCTCGGTGATTACAAGGGTCAAGCGTCTCCTCCATACGGTGAACGGTTCACGGCCATAAGCAGTGGAGACGCACACACTTGCGCATTGCGAGAAGACGGGAGCGCCGTCTGCTGGGGGGACAATTACTACCTCCAGTCGTCTCCGCCACAAGAGGAGCGGTTCGCGTCCCTCTTCCGTCTAGGAATCTACTCGTGCGGACAACGCGAAGATGGCGTCGTCATGTGTTGGGGGGATTACTTCTCCTTTGGCGGGGATGACGTTCAGGAGCTCAACGAGTTGGACACGATAGGGACCGGGCAGGACAACGGCCATGTCTGTGGACTGCGGAATGACGGCTCACCCGTCTGCTGGGGCGCAGACCAACACGGGCAGGCATCGCCTCCCAAGGGTGAGTTGTTCACTGACATAACCGCCGGGTCCGCCCACACCTGCGCACTACGGGAGGACGGAACGCCTGTCTGCTGGGGTCTCGACATCGAACCTCACTACGGTCGTTGGTATGGTCAGGCCTCACCACCTCAATCAGATAACTTCAAAGCCATTAGCGCTGGTCAATTCTTCACTTGTGGGTTGCGTCTGGACGGTACTCCCAGCTGCTGGGGCGAAGGCTATGACACTCCCGAACCGGATCGCACCGAATACGAGGATGTGGTGGACGACAGTTTCGTCTCCATTAGTGCTGGTTGGGGCTTCAGTTGTGGTCTCCGAGACGACGGAACGACGGTTTGTTGAGGGGACTATGAACCGAGATCCGGCCGTTGGGGCGACTATGGTCGGGAGTGGCCACCAGAAGACGAGCGATTCACGACTATCACCACAGGCTCGGACCACACCTGTGGGCTTCGGGCCGACGGCACGGCGGCCTGCTGGGGGGAGAACCTCAACGGAGCCGCGTTCCCGCCGGATGACGAAAAATTCACCGCGATCAGTGCAGGCTCATCCGACACCTGCGGCATACGCGTCGACGGCACATTTGCCTGTTGGGGGTTTGTCAGCAGCGTCTCAGGCGGTCACTACCTGCCCGCGCCGGATACAAGCGAGCGGCTGACTTCCATTACCAACGGCTCATTTCACATGTGCGGACTCCGTGAAGACGGCTCTCCGGTCTGCTGGGGCAGCAACCGTGAAGGCCAGTCATCGCCGCCAGCTGGCGAGGTGTTTACAGAGATCAGTGGTGGTTCGACGCATACTTGCGGATTGCGGCAGGACCAGACCGCTGTCTGCTGGGGAGCGACCAATGCTGACTATGACTTTGGCCAAGCCTCGCCACCGGTGGACGAGCGGTTCGCATCCCTAAGCAGTGGAACATCCCATACATGTGGCCTCCGTCAGGACGGCTCCGCAGTCTGTTGGGGTGTGGAGCTTGGCGATTTCGACGCTCTCGGCATTGAACTGGGCTTCGGCCAGTCGTCGCCTCCTCAAGGAGAACGATTCTTGTCGATCAGTAGTGGAGGACTCCACACTTGCGCACTCCGCGTGGACGGCACACCAGTGTGTTGGGGGAAAGGATTCCCGAACATAGACTAGTCGCCGCGAAACGTGTCGCATCAGCTCCTCTGCCGGATCCTATGCCGCCATTCTCGGCAATCAGCAGTGAATTCCGACACACTTGCGCCATCGGAGAACAGGGAAAGGTTGTCTGCTGGGGCGATAACGAGTTCCGCCAAGCGTCTCCGCCCGTCGACAGACGGTTCAAATCCATCAACAGCGGTAACTTCCATACCTGCGGCCTCGAAGAAGACGGCAACCTTGTCTGCTGGGGGGCCATCTACGACAGGCGTCCGCCAGTGACCGGTCAATTCGCCGAGTTGGGCGACAACAGCGGTTTCACCCAGTGCGCCATCTACGAAGATGGCCGCGGTTTCTGCTGGGGCAGTGACCATCATGGCCAGGCTCGCGTACCGCCCGATGAGCGGTTTGTAGCCATAAGCGGTGGATATAAGCATGTCTGCGGATTGCGAGAGGACGGGAGCGTAAGATGTTGGGGCAACGACCGCTCTGGACAATCGTCGCCGCCCGCAGGAGAGAAGTTCACCGCCATATCGGTGGGATACTGGCACACCTGCGGGCTGCGAGAAGACGGAGTTGTCAGGTGCTGGGGACGATACCCGATTGGTGGCGACTCTCCGCCGGAAGATGACCGGTTTTCCTCGATTAGCAGTGGTGATGGCCACACCTGTGGGGTGCGGGAAGACGGTTCCGCCGTCTGTTGGGGCGACAATAGGTACGAGCAGGCCTCGCCGCCCAAGGGAGAACGCTTTGTAGCAGTAAGTGGCGGCTCGCTGCATTCCTGTGGAATACGGGAAGACGGAACCGTCGTCTGCTGGGGATATGACAACTACGGCCAAGTGTCCCCGCCTCGATGACCCAATCTCCGAAGCCTATGAATGGACTCACGTCACTGCAACTGAATTGCCAGCTCAAAAACGGTGCTAGCTACCGTACACATCGGCCCACCACGCTTGACAAAATCAAGAACTTTCCAATTGAGGCTCAGATTGGTTCTGTAGACTCTCAACCTCGTGGTTTCGCCATAGGTGGCCGTTGACATCGACTTCACAGAATCAAGGAGCCTTCACGCTACGGGTCCGGTTGACGTTGTAGTTGCAAGGACAGCCAGTCGTGTTACGGCACCGCCTATTCTGTCTCCCGCAACGGTGTTGGTACTTGACCTGACACTCCCGAACGGCGTCGCTTATGATTCCTGCGTGGACGTGTCGCGGTCATTGTCATCTAGAACTTGGACAACCGGGTCCCCTGTCCGAACAAAGGACTCCTCCTCAGGCAAATCTTCCGTTGCATTCTCATCTGCTATGAGGGTTTCGATCCGGGTTTCCCACTTGGGTGGTGTAAACATCCTACTAAGCGCTATGCTACTAAGCGCTATGCCACTTCCGCCGACATTAACTCTATGAGTGCGAAATGTTGACGCAACAGAAACTCTGTCCTGCACTGAAGTTACTCTGACACGAGCTTTCTCCAATTCCACGGAGCCGATGACTTCTCCCGTATCGGGGTCTTCGATTTCTGAACCCTTCGGAGTCAGAATCTTGAAGACCATACCGGATCGGACCCCATCAGTCGAACCTCTGTTGAGAGCAACTTCTCGCGTAGTAAGCACCCGGGCTACCTTGCCATGAATCGGCTCAGGACTGCTCATAGCCTGGGCTCCTCCTTTCGATTTCTTCCACATCCTCTGGCACTATATCCCGCCAGTCCTCCATGGCATCCTGTCCTGTTGTGATTTGCTCATCCACCAAGGCTTGGATTAGGTCAAGTCTGCCGTCGGGGCTCTCAACCTTCAGTTCTTCGATTCTGGCCGAAAGCCGGTACAAGCTCTTGTAAAGAGCCATAACGCGACGGAAAGCTGCCCTTGCATGGGGTCTGATTACCTCGGTCGCCCCGGCCCTAGCCGAATTTCTGCCAAATATGTAAGAACCGAGGAGACCCGTCGCCAGAATCAAGAGCTGGAACAGTCCAAACTCCAACGTAGTGGGGTCCCTGAAGACCGTGAGTCCTATCACGGCACAGGCGGCGAGCATGCAGACCGTTAGAAGTAAGACTTGGAACCAATTTTGCACGATACCAGTTGAGCCTCGTTGCTTTATTTCCACAGCATTCGACTAGGGACGTCTAGTACTAAACAAGCAGTGCACTAGCTGTCATTATATGGTATCCGGCTTCATCATGGATACAGCGAAATGGATGCTTAGAAGCTCCTTGACTTGGACCAATGCTATGTGTAACCATGTTACACACCTGTTTTTTCTCAATTGGAGGGAGATATGGCTAGGGTGCAATTGGTAATGCCGGACGCCGACCGCGATCGCTTCGTCGATCAGGCACGACGGGAGGGTATGAGCCTCAGCGCGTGGCTGCGGGCAGCCGCACGAGAGCGCCTAGAAACACGGCAGCGCGTCAAGCTCTTCGAGTCCCCGGATGATGTCAAGGAGTTCTTCCAGTATTGCGCCGCGCTGGACGGTCCGGACACCGAGCCGGACTGGAGCGAACACCTGCGAGTCATGAATGAGTCTCGCGGTACAGGAGTCACCGGCACATGATCTTCGTAGACACGAACGTCTTTATGTACGCGGTGGGACGCCCCCACGCGCTCCAGACGCCCGCCCAGGACTTCTTCGTCGAAGCCAACCGGAGCGGCACGCCTCTGTGCACATCGGCGGAGGTCATGCAGGAACTGGCCCATGTATACCTGCCAACGGGAAGGCCGCAAACCTTCGATGCGACGCTGGAACTGATGGCGAGCGCGGCAGTCGAGGTTTGGCCGCTAGAAGGGGAGGACGTGGCTCTGGCTCGGCGTCTCCATGAGCAACACCCCACTTTGCAAGCCCGGGACCTGTGCCACCTGGCCAGTTGTCGCAGACGTGGCGTCCGAGAGATCAAGACCTTTGACCAGACATTCGCGTCTGTATCCAGCGATCCATCGAGCCGGTAGAGGGAATCGGACAACGAGGTAGTATGCCGCGCCAAACGGAGCCAAACGCCAACAACGCCCTGGGCGAGTTGCTGCGGGGGATGATGCCTGGCTGTGAAGTCCGCTCTGAAAACACCCAGACTTTCCCCGACTATCCGGGCCGCCATGCCGACGTGCTGATTGCCGCCCCTGGCCGCTCCCCTGTAGTAGTCGAAGCCGAATATGAGCCGGCCGCTGAGGTGGAGAGAGACGCCTATGAACGGTTAGGACTTCGCGTGGAGGGCCAACCCCGAACGGTCGAGGCCGCTATAGCGGTGCGCTACCAGAAGGCGGTGGAGGATGCCTATGATGTGCGCCAGGCCCTCTCCGAGTCTCGTCTCTCCTACTACGTCCTGCACCAGGACGGCAATCGGTTTCCTGAATCGGGGTGGTTAGAAGGTTCAGCAAACGACTTGGCTGACCTTGCCCGTCTGGTATCCGTCCCACATAAGGCAGTGGAGCAGGCGGCTGACACGCTTGAGCAAGGCATTGGCCAGTCCGCCACACGTTTGGAGGAAATGGCGAAGCTGCGCCCCAACGTCACCCCTGTTATTGCCCGGTTGCTGGGAATGAGCGACGTTCCCCAGACCCGTCGCATGGCCTGTGCCATCGTCGCCAACGCTATGGTCTTTCACCAGCGCATCGCGGGTATGCACCAAGAGGTAAAAACCCTTCGCTTGGTGTGCGGTCCCAATGTTGCAAACCCCCAAAGCGAGACGCTGACGGCCTGGGAAGACATTCTGAAGATCAACTACTGGCCCATCTTTGCCATCGCCAAAGACATCTTGGAGCAGCTTCCCGGAGACGTTGCGACTAGCATCTTGCGAGAGTTGTTGGAGACTTCCCAGGAAGTTGAAGCCACCGGCGTCGACAACGCCCACGACCTGACCGGCCGCATCTTCCAACGGCTGATCGCCGACCGGAAGTATCTGGCTACCTTCTACACGCTCCCGGCCTCGGCTGCGCTGTTGGCCCGGCTAGCCGTGGCCAAGATGGACGGCGTGGACTGGGCCGACACCGAGGCCATCGGCAGGCTGCGCATCGGGGATTTCGCCTGCGGCACCGGAGCTTTGTTGTCGGCAGTGTACGAGCAGGTTGCTACGCACCACGAGCGCGCCGGGGGCGACTCCACATCGCTGCATCCAGTGATGATGGAGGAGGTCCTGTACGGCTGCGACGTCATGCCCTCGGCAATCCACATCACCGGCTCCACCCTGTCCGGTATGCGGCCAAACGTGGGATTCAACCAGTCTCGCCTCTACACCATGCCCTACGGAAAGCAGAAGGACAGCACGGTGAAGATAGGTTCCCTGGAGTTGCTCCAAGCCTCCGCAGCCTTGACCTTGTTCAACACCAGTGACCCAGCTCTGCGCACCGGCAGCGCGGGCGAGGAGACTGCTGCCCAGATCAACGTGGACATCCCGGACGCGAACTTTGACCTGGTGATCATGAATCCACCCTTCACCAGGGCAACCAACCATGAAGGCGCCCATGCGGATATCACCAACCCCGCCTTTGCCGCGTTTGACGCCACGCCCGCTGACCAAACGGAGATGGGAGACCGGATCAACCAGTTAGGGAAGGACTCCTGCTACCACGGCAACGCTGGAATCGCTTCAGCATTCGCTGCGCTGGCTCACAAGAAGCTCAAGGCTGGTGGAGTCCTTGCCCTGGTCTTGCCCCTGTCGGCAGCTGCGGGCCTATCCTGGCAAGGGTTCAGGGAGACTCTGGCTAAGAATTATGCCGACCTCACCGTGTTGAGCATCGTGGCTTCGGACAACGACCACCTATCGTTCTCAGCGGATACGGGCATGGCCGAGTGCTTGGTCATAGCCCGCAAGGTCAAGCAAGCTGAGGCAACGACAGGACGGGGGCACTTCGTATCCCTGGGCCACCGCGCCCAAGGGTTTGCCCATGCCGGTTCGCTGGCGATGAACGTCTCCAACCCCGAACGGGCGAGGCGGGTTGAGGATGGTCCTTATGGCGGCACCGCTTTGATGATCGGTGACTGGCTGGCCGGCGAAAGCATGACGGTCCCGGTCCAGACGGACGGGTCATCATGGGGTGCGGTCCGTCTGTCAGACCTGTCGCTGGCTCAGACAGCTTTCGCATTGGCCCAATCAAAGCTATGGCTTCCCGGCAGCCACTCGGCGTTGGACGTGAAAGTGGCTCCATTGGACAAAATCGCCACACTGGGCATGGTTCACCGCGATATCACGGGTCCTCGACCTCGTGGCCCCTTCGACAAGATTGCTCCAACGCCTACAGCCACCTATCCGTCCCTGTGGAACCACGATGCAAAGAACGAAACCCGGATGGTCTGCCAGCCAGACTCCCAACTCCGGGTCAGGTCGGGAATGGAGCAAAAGGCCGCCGATGCTTGGGCTACGGCCAGCCGCGCTCATATCAACCTTGATTTCAGGTTCAACTCTCAGCCCTTGACCGCCGCGTTCACCGAGCGGGAGAGCATGGGTGGCAGAGCCTGGCCAAACGTAAGATTTTCAGACAGCCGGTTCGATTACGCGTTCACGCTGTGGTCTAACTCTACGCTTGGGCTGCTGCTGTATTGGTGGCACTCCAACCGGCAACACAGTGGTCGAGGCACCACTACTATCAGAAACGTTGAATCACTGCCTGTCCTAGACCTCCGCGCCCTCAGCGACAAGCAGCGGCGCACCTCTGAGACCATTTTCAACGAACTGAGAGACATAGAGTTGAAGCCCGCCTACCTTGCGGACGCCGACGCCAACCGTGCTCTTCTAGACCGAAGAGTGGTCCGTGATCTCCTGGGCTTCGATGAGAAGACCTACGCAGCCGTGCGCCGCCTGGCTGCTAAATGGTGCGCAGAGCCGTCGGTGCATGGCGGCAAGGCACGTCCAAAGTCCACTCAGCTTGTAATCTAATCCTCGACTCCGCTGAGTGGACCCGGACTTGACGCTCTCCCACGCGCTGGCGCTGTCATGTTATGGTTGCCCACCGCGCCGGTAGATCGCTACGCTCGATGTATGGCTCTCTCCGACCGACAGCTGCTCGACGCCCTCAGCCGGACGCCCTTCGTCGACTCGACGGAACTGGCGGGCATCCTGGGCGAGCCGCACGCGACCGTTCACCGAGCCCTGGCCGGCCTGCTGGCCGAAGGCATCGTGGGGAGGGTGAGCCACGGCACCGCCCACCTGCCGTCGAGTCAGAGATACTGCCTGACAGCCAGTGGCGTCAGAGAGGCCGTCCGGATACTCGGCTTTGAGACGCCCTCGGACTTCGTGAAATCCTACCCGATGTCCAGGGAGTGGCTCACGCTTCTCATCCGCCGGATGGACGCCGTGGCCAGCGTCTACCGACTCGCCGCCTCGATGTCCCCCGGCATCGACGGGCTTCGCTCCCGGGTGGAGTTCCACCGCAGGGGCCGCTTCGACGCCGCCATCGCCCTCCACGACGGCCGCAGCTTCGGCGTGGTGCGGCAGGGCCTGGCCCTCCGGCGCCGGTCGCTCTACGACCGGTTGAGGGCCATAGCGCAGTACAGCCACGGGCGGCGTCCCGGCACCGTCCTGATCCTTGTGCCGAGCGCATGGGAGCTTCGGCGGACGGCGAGGTTCTGCATCAACAACGACCTCCGTGACTGCTACGTCGCCGTGGAGTCCAGGGACGCTCTTGAAAGACGGGACCTTCGCCTCTGGTGCGAACCCACGGGGCTGTTCGGCCTCACGGACTACACGCTGGAGACAGTAACCGCCTACGGCAAGCCAGGCGGAGGGTCTGGCGCCCAGTCGCCGGAGCGGAAGCGGGCGTCCCTGCCACGTCCCGAGCGGATGGCGCAGGCTGCGCCGGCCTTCGGCGTCAGCCCCGCTGAGAAGCGGACGCTGGACCTCATCACCGACCACCCGATGATCCCCCGTGAGCACCTTGCCAACTGGCTCGGCATCTCCGAGGGACGTGTCAGCCAGATGATGCACAGCCTAGTCGATACCTGGGGCCTCGTGGAGCGTCGAGGGCAGCGGGGAGACACTCGCTACACCCTGTCCGCCGAGGGCATTCGCTACGTCACCCACAGGGACCGCGCCCAGCTTCCCACCGCGCAGGGCATCTGGAGCACGGCCATCACCACGGACAAACAAGGCCGCAGGCGACACGTGGGGCACCGCATCGAGACCTGGGCGCGGCAGACGAAGCACGCCGACGGCATCACGTGGTTCCTGTCGCAGCTTCAGGCCGAAGCCCGTGCGGACCCCGACAGCGAGCTGGTGTGGTCCGTCCCCACCGCCCGGTCCGACCGAACCTACAACTGGGGCGATTCCGCCATCGCACCCGACGCCGTGGGGCAGATGACCGCCCAGGGCCTTCGGATACCGTTCTACTTCGAGTACGAGCTTCGCGCCCGTCACCCCAGGGGAGTCCTTGCCCGCCTGAGACCCTACACGCGCTATTACCATTCCAACGAGCCGGGGGACGACCAGCCGCCGTACCCCGTCACCCTGTTCGTCGTGGACACCGAGGAGGTCGAGGATACCTACGTGCGCACAGCGGCCCGCATGACTCTGATGACCGTGCCCGTCCTCGTGTCCTGCATCCCCGTCCTGTCAGACAACGGGATACTTGGAAAGTCATGGCGTCCACTGTGGGAACCCGAGTCCCCGAGACTTCCCTTGTCCGGGCTGGAAGCCTACCAGTGGGACTCGCTCTACAACCGGATGCGTCATGTCCTGTAGGGGGGAATAGATAGCGCCGATACGTCGCTATCTCCCCATTATGCTGTCTGGGGGGTACAAAATGGCACAACTGGGCCGATTTCCGGGGTCCGCCGAAGGCCAAATCACCCCTGTGTTGGCTACGAAACGGGGTTGACGTGTCGCCTGACCGGTCAGGGACAATTATGGGAAGCTGCGCTAAAATACAGGACGAGTCCGAGTACATTTTGTACCACAAATGCAACCGCTGACGTGTCAGCCGATGGAGGGAGAAACGATGGATGAGCACGTCCGCTGGGTGACGAAAGCGGATGCCGCTGAAGAGCTGGAGATATCCCTCTCGACCCTGGACCGGAAGATCAGGAATGGGGAGGTGGAGGTCCGCAGGGATGGCCGCCGGGTGTTCGTGCGGATGGCGGGGGAGTACATCACCGACGAGGAGCTGCTGCGCCGGGCCGTCGCCAGGGAGCATGAGCTTGAGCGGACCGTGTGGGAGTCGGAGCAGAGAGTATCCGAGTTGAACCTTCGGGCATCCGAGCTGGAGCGGGAGCGGGACGAGGCCAGGGAGTCCGCAGCCACGGCCAGACGGCCGTACCTGGAGCTTGAGATGGAGCACCGGAGGGAGGTCGCCGCGCACAAGGCGACGAAGGGCGTGCTCAACGTCGTCCACGCGATCGCCCTGGTGCTATTCGTGCTGTTGATCGGCAGCGTCCTACTGTGGTGGTTTGTGCTGAGGTAGGGGGTTGCGTCACCCGCCGACCATCGGCGTCCATGTTCCACTTTCCCCACTCGGTAGCTGCGGCTGGGCATGACCGTGGAAGGAACACCGGAAGCCGGTTGCTCGCTTCGATGTCGCAGCCCCGAGGGGTGGCCCCGTTGTGCATCGAGGGTCTCCGTTTGGCCGGAACACGCCCTTTCAAGAAAGTGTTCACTGGAACTGTCCGACGCAGCCCGAAATCAGCCTGTTTGCATAACTGAGTGGCCCAAGTTGGCCCCTTCGCGCCCAGGTCCCATTTTCGCGTACTCCCCCTCCACATCGCTCGGTGGTCAACCGGATGGGCCAAACGGGGCCGCCAGCTGCGCCGGTTCGGAGTCCAGAGAGACCGGCGCCGGGACCCCGATCCGCCGCCAACGGACCCCGCCGCATGGTTGATGTGTCACGGTGCCGCAGTCTCGGCCAGGGCTGCGTCAGCGCTCCTCCCGGGGGACTGTAAGCGCCGTTTCCGCCGCGTCCTGCACCCCCACGTCCATCACCGTTTGCGTCCAGTTTTCCGTCGCACCCGCCGCCTTGCCGGCATGTTTGCCCCCCACCGTCAAACGAGTTTCGTTGGATTTGGCCTGAACGCACTCTTTCAACGAAGTGTTCACTTTTCCTCTCCTGTAGGGGGTGATTTGCCCCTGTTCCAGCTACGAAATCGCCCTTCCGTCACTTCCCCGTCAAACTCAATCTCCTGTACAGCCCCTTCACATGGTCCACACCGTTCCGTTTCGACGGAGCCTGGAAGGTGCATCACATGTAATGCACCCCACAGGGGATACGCGCTGGATCGCCAAGGGATGACCTGGGCATACTCCGTCGGTCCGTGTCCCCGGCCTCCCTGCCGGGTGATCGCCAGCTCCGCCGGACCGTCACCCCGGTCTCCCGCCACGTTTTGGGGCACGTCATTCACCCCCACTTCAATCGCAATTTCGGGGGCCAAATGTCATTGGGACCCCGCTCCAACCGGACCGCTGATGTCATTCCCCACGTTTGGCGATGTCATTGCCGTCCGGAACGCACCCTTTCTAAAAGTGTTCACTGCTTCAGTCCTGTAGAGGGGTGATTCGCCCCATTTCAGCTACGAAACGGCCCGACTTGCATTCTTGCAACTCACTTCATTTCTCTGTACACCCCAACGGCATTGCCAATGTGGGTATTCGCCCCAGGTCTTACAGGGGCGCTCACGTGAGCGCCCTTATAGGTAGTTATGCCCAGCGTCTCGACCGCTCACACTGGACCGCAGGACCTGGCCCATGAGACGCCCAGAGGCGGGATGAGCGGGATGAGAAGCGCCAACGGAGAGAATCCACCGACCAATCGCCGGGCTACGGCGAAGCGGGGATCGCCGACGTACTCCCCAGAGCAGCGGGAGACGATGCGGCGTGGTCTACGCATCCTCGCCCGGATGATCGCCCGTGCCCATCTTCGGCGTCAGGCGGCCCGGTCCGTGACCGCGCCCAGGCCGCCCGCGGATGACGAAGACGGAGGCTGAGCGGCTCACGGAACCGTCTTCTGACGCTCCCATGTCCGTGTTCCACTTTCCCCACTTCGTAGCTACCGCTGCCCCATCGCCCCCGCAAAACGCCATGTTCCACATTCCCCATTTCGTAGCTGCGACTGCCCCATGACCGTGGAAGGAGCACCGGAATCGGATTGCTTGCTCCGATTTAGCAGGCTGCCTCGTTCATCCCGATTCCAGCTACGGAACCGCCCGAGCTGCAACTTGCCGCCCCGTGCATTCTCCTGTACACGGGCATGACGCCGCCGACGCTCCCCCGAATCTTGCGCCCTGTGAGGGGGGCTGTGTGCGTGCCCTGCTTGGCCCGTGTTCTCGCCGAGATCGGCCATTCCCTCTTGCGTTCTAGGTATCCTGTGGCCTACAATAGGGTGATGGTCGAGATTCGCCAGACCGACGTCTATGCCCGCTGGTTCAGACGGCTTCGGGACAGGCAGGCCAGGGTGAGAATCGACAACCGCATCAGGCGGCTGTCACTGGGCAACCCCGGCGACGTGAGGCCGGTGGGCGAAGGGGTTTCGGAGATTCGAATCGACTACGGACCCGGCTACCGGGTGTACTTCGCGCAGAGGGGGGAGGTCCTGGTCGTCCTTCTGGCCGGAGGCGACAAGGACAGCCAGGAACGGGACATACGAAGGGCGCTGGAGCTGGCGAGAGGACTGTAGGGAGGCAGCTATGGCAAAGACGCAAACAACGCCGTGGGACCCGGCGGAGCACCTTGAGACCGAGGAGGATATGGCGGCATACCTGAGCGTTGCGCTGGGAGAGGGCGACCTGGGCCTGATAATGGCGACGCTGGGAGACATCGCCCGCGCCCGTAGGATGGCGGTGGTGGCGCAGGAGACGGGGCTGGGCAGGGAGAGCCTGTACAAGTCGCTGTCAGCCAATGGCAACCCTGAGTTCGCCACCGTGCTGAAGGTGGTGAGCGCCCTGGGACTCCGACTTCAGGCGACCGCCGCGCCAGGAGCGAACGACGCATCTTGAGAGCGACCCACTAAGGTAACCCTTTCTAATGTCACCGGCTCGTCGCAGAAGGAGAGGACAATGGTACACTCAAAAACAAACTCTGGTAGCTATCGTCTGATAGTAGAGGACGAAGGCAAATTTATCAGCAGGTCCATTGTAGCTCTAGGACACACTGAGCGGCCCACTATGGCTCAGTTGCAGGGTTACCTGCCTGCCCTTGGTTTACCAGGCAGAGGAGTTGATTTTGCGCTGCTCTGGTCAGCAGACGATGATCCTGAAATGAGCCATCCGGTGTTAGTTGGGTCTGCCTCGGTCACGATGAAATGGGCAGATTACAACTTAGGGAGAAACCTTGGCGAGAGCTTCGTGGACTACCTTAACAAAGTGAGTTCCGTCTTCTCCACTGGAGACTCAGAAGAAGATGTTTCTGTCGGCATCCTGCGATACATCTTCAACCGAAGTGATATGTCACCACAGGAATCCATGAACCTCATAGTTAGACCACCTCATGCAAGCTCTGCCGAATATGAACGGCTGATAACTCGCCCTGGCGAAGTGTTTATGCTACTTCTCTATGTTGAAAAGCGTTTGAGTTATCACTTGGTATCTCGTAATCCTGAAATTGTTCCGTTGTACGACGAAATTGGCGTAGCCCAGTCAGAAGGCCGTGTTTCCACCGAGTGGTTTAATGCATGGTGGGCCAAACTTGAGCCTCTTCAGACGAGGCTTGTAGCCATCAACAGCGACAGAGGTTTCTCAGGATTAGTAAACGACTTGGACCAAGAAATGTGTGGCGTACTGCCGGACAACCTACGGGAAAGTGGTATAGCCAACCTCAATGAGTTAGTAGATATTCGTAACACAATAGGGCATTCGACCATCTACAACGGTTTGGTCGTAGACGGAAAAGTAATGATTACCCCTCACATAACGAAGCACACGGATAGGTCGAATCGGGAGACCTTGACTACTCATTTTGACGACGAAACCCATGACCTCATTAAGTCTATGATAGAGGACGCCCATGCCTTCTTGGAGATCTGCGCCAAAGCTCCTCTAGAGGGATCGAGTGGAACCCGCCGATCGTAAGGAGGCCGAAAACGAATACCGAACAGGAGGACAGCATGAAGAAGAAGCACCTACAGCCCCTAACGCCGGCTGCGCTCTACGCCAGGGTGTCCAGTGACCGGCAGGACGTGGACCTGTCCGTGTCCGCCCAGCTGCGGGCGCTCAAGGAGTACGCTAGGGCCAACGGATACTCCGTGGCCCACGAGTACGTGGACGAGGCCGAGAGCGGCCGCGTCGCCGACCGTCCCCAGTTCAGGGAGATGATCGAGGAGGGCGGCAAGCCCAAGGCCCCCTTCGAGGTCATCTTGGTGTGGAAATTCAGCCGCTTCACCCGCAAGCGGGAGCACGCCGTGGCGTTCAAGTCCCAGCTGCGGCGCAAGGGCATCCGCGTGGTGTCCATCACCGAGCAGGCGGAGGACAACGCCACTGGCAGGCTGCTTGAGGGAATCATCGAGAGCGTGGACGAATATTACAGCGAGAATTTGGCGCAGGAGGTCGTCCGGGGTATGAGAGAGGCCGCTTCCAGAGGCTTCTTCCTCGGCTCCAACGCTCCCTTCGGCTACAGGAAGATCAAGGTCAGCGACGGGGCCAAGGAGCGCCCCACCCTGGAGGTTGACCCGGCCACGGCTCCCGTGGTCAGGGAGATGTTCGAGAAGTCGCTGCGGGGCAGCGGCCTCAAGGAGCTATGCAAGGAGCTGAACGACCGGGGCGTCACCAACCGGGGCAAGCGCTGGTACAAGGGAACGCTCCACTACGTGCTGAGAAACGAGGCGTACACCGGAACCGCCGTATGGGGCAAGAACAGCAAGGGCGAGAAGGCCCAGGACCCTGTAAGGGTGGAGGAAGCGTGGCCCGCCCTGGTGTCGAGGGAGCTATTCGAAGACGTGCAGCAGGCGATGAGTGAGCGCGCCCCGAAGGTGCAGAGGCCCGGTAGAGTGGGGAGCAAGTTCCTGCTGAGCGGGCTGCTCAGGTGCGGGGTGTGCGGCAGGCCCTACTCGGCCCAGGGAGCCAAGAGCGGCCAGTTCGCCTACTACATCTGCGGCACCCTGTTCAGGGAGGGAGCGGGGACGTGCAGCGCCCGCTACCTGAACGCCCCGAGGCTGGAGACGTTCGTGGTGGAGAAGATCAGGGAGCGGATACTGAACGAGGAGACCATCGTGGCGCTGGTGACGCTGGTGGCAGAGGAGATCGACGCCATGGCCGGGGAGCTGTCCGGCAGGCTGGAGGTCGTCGAGGCCGAGCTGGGGGACGTGAGGAAGCGGCTTGAGAAGCTCTACGAGGCCATTGAGACGAGCGAGCTGACCCTGGAGGTCCTGTCGCCCCGCATCATGTCTCTGAGGCACCGTGAGGAGCAGCTGGAGGCTGCGAGAGAGGACGCCGAGACCCAGCTTGAGCAGAGGAGGGTGGAGCTGCCCGACACCGAGGAGATAGCGCGGTACGTTGCGGACTTCCGGGACTTCCTGAAGGATGGGACGATCCCCGAGCGGAAGGCGCTCATCCGCAACTTCGTTGAGGGCATCGAGGTGATGGGAGACGAGGCCACGCTGACGTACACGGTCCCCATGCCGAGCGACGGTGCGATGTCGGAATCGGCCTCGGTTCTTGATTTCGTCAAGTCCAGCCCACTTAGTTGGACTCGAACCCAACGATATGATCAATGGTGTGGTAATAGGTGTGGTAAGAGATGTGGGAAGCGATGTCTAAATTCCGCCTTTTTCAAGCTAAATTCGAGTCCCCAGCTCCACTTAACTGGATTGGAGCCAACCCTCAAAATCAATATTGTGGTAACAATTGTGGGAAGTAACAACGAAAGTCCGCTGCTTTACAGCTAAATCATAGTCCCTCCGGCAGGCGCGGTCCGGAGAGGCGAGGGGAGCTAAGTGGAGCGAAATCGATCTTGGTAAGGCGACATGGACGATTCCCGCCTCACGCATGAAGGCGGGGGTGGAGCATCGGGTGCCCCTGAGCTCTCAGGCTGTCGAAGTGTTGAAGCAGGCGCGTCAACTTGGCGACAGTTCAAAGCTGTGCTTTCCGTCGCCGCTGAGGCCCGGCCAGCCGCTGAGCAACATGACCCTGACGAAGGTGCTCCGTTCCACCGGCCTTACGGACCGGACGACGGTGCACGGGTCCAGAACGTCCTTCAAGACCTGGACCATGGAACGAACGGATGCACCCTGGGGGGTGGCGGAGGCGGCCCTGGCGCATCAGCTGGGCGGCAGCGTCGAGCAAGCGTACGCGCTCTCCGATCTGTTCGACCGCCGCCGCATGCTCATGCAGAAGTGGGCGGCCTACCTCACAGCGCGGTCGCGACGTATGAACAAGAAATTCATAGGCCGCGGTATGTGAGCCGCGCTAACTCTCAGCAGCTGGCCGAGACTGCATCCAAGCGGTGACGTCGCTTTCCTTCCACCTGACCCCTCTAGCGCTGACCCTAACCTGGCGAGGGAATTCCCCTTCACTCATCAACCTGTAGATCGAGGCTCGGCTCAATCCGGTGCGTTCCTCAACCTCTTGACAACGCAGCAGTCTGTCGCTCATTCTCATGCTCCTTGTTGCATTGAGTTCATATCTTTGAACGGGCCCTCCGGCGGGCCGGCGAGGAATGCCCGTCGGCGCCCTTTTGCTTTCCTTTGGTCCTGGAGTCCTTCAAGTCGCCTTTCTCGCGGCGTTTGTCTGTGTTCGACCTCCAACGTGACGGTCAGCCTCATACGCCGACCGCTCTGCTGTCTCCTGTTGGAGATAGATTACAGTAATCAGTGTAAAAAATCAATAAATACAGCATATAACATGCTTAATAGCGATAATATAGCATGACACGCTATATATAGCGGTGCATATGTGCACGTATATCGTTATACAATATGTGGGGGCTGGAGCAGTGCATGCACAGAAAATTTGTGGTGCTCCCGCGTCGAGGCAGCGGCAGCTTAGCGACGCGGGCGAGGCGCCGGGATCAACCACCAAGATTGTGAGAGTGAGTGATATATATAGCCGTCGCGCTGGAATCTATTATTATATGGTGGGTGGCCGTCATCTTGGGTTACGGAGCGACTCGAGCAGGACATAGCGCAGGCATTCGCGGGCTTGGGCGACAGTTTCGATGTCGGCGAGTCGTGGGGCCAGGGCGGCAGCCGTGCGGCTCCGAATGATAGATGTTGTTTCTTTGACGTCCTCGTCTGCGTCTCTACTCTTCGGCTTCGAGGGACCAGCGAACTGGCTACACTGACCAACACGCCCAGCATCAACTACCAAGAATGATATATATGCCCTCGCGCTGGAATCTATTATTAGATAACGGGTGGCCTTCGTCAGGATTCTGGGAGACTGGTGCAGGACATGGCTCAGGGATACGTGGGCTGGGGGAGAGCTTCCATGTTGCTGGTTCGCGGGGCCAGGGTTGTAGACGTTCGGCTTCGCACGGTCGCCGGTTGTTTCTTTGACAGCCGTGTCGACATCTTTACATTTCGGCTTCAAGGAACCGGCGGCCCGACAACGGTAACGATAGTCGGCGGACCTAACCCGGAGACATGGCAATACGAGCTCACGCTTCCCGGTCCGTCTGAGACGCTGACGCGTCGACTCTCTGGCGGTCAAGTCCTTCATATCTTCTACGCACGTGGGCCCACTAATCCTTGGCGCGGCATCTCTCCCATTGAAGCCAGTGGGGCCACCAGGAAGCTGTTGGACAACCTGGAATTGAGGCTGGCGCAGGAAACGGGAGAAGCCGTGGGACACTTGATTCCCGTTCCCAACGTGACCAGCACGAATCAGCTGCAAGCTGACATTCGGGCTATGAAGGGCGCGGCTACCCTGGTTGAATCGACCGCCTCAGGATGGGGAACGGGAGCATCAGCCGCTCCGGTCGCTGACTACCCTGTGCGGCGCATCGGCGCCAATCCCCCGGAGACCCTGGCCAACTTGAGGCGTCAAACCGAGCAATCCATCCTGGCGGCGTGTGGCGTACCCACGTCGGTCCTGGACAGCGGCCAGGGAACGGCCAGCAGGGAAGTCGCCAATTCTTGCACCTGACCATCATGCCGGTAGCGTTGGAAGTGAGCGCGCAGATAGCGGCCCGGTTTGAACTCCCCGACTTTGCCATGTCTTTCGACCGGCTTATGGCTTCCGACTTGATCGGAAGGGCCAGGGCCTTCCAGTCTATGGTCAACGGGGGCATGGACGTTAACAAAGCGGCTGCCCTGGCTGGCCTGATGGGCGCTCAAGAATGACGCTGCGAACGGCCCCGCCAGTCCTGGACCGGCTGATAAGCCGGACTGTCCAGGTGACGCCTCGGGTTTCCCCGGCAACCGTCCTGCGCTTCAACCCGCGTGTGTCCGTTGGAAGCGTGAGCATAGCGACTCCGGGCCGCTGGGCCTACTTTGGAAGCAACCTGGACGTTGCCAGCGTGGACGCGGACGGCCTATCCATGCCAGCCCTAGGCGAACTCTCAGCTGGGGATATGTTCACGGTTGCATCGGGAAGCTACACGATCACCAGGACGCTCACGGCCTAAGGCGTTGCCCGTGGTGGATTCAACACTCCCATCCCCAACACCTTCCGCCTGACGTTCACGGGATCCTTGAACGACGCCCGGCTGCCTACAGTCGGGGCGGACGTGGACTTGCGGTTGACACTTCCCATAACGTCCCAACCGGCGCCGGTTGACTCGGAAGTGACGATATGGGCCGCTCGGCGCGACTTCCGAGCGGGGGATTTCCTACAGACTTCCGACGCTGGATTGCTCAATGTCAACGACGCGCGATTCACGGTCCGGGTTGACTCCGGGCCATGGGCCGCGGGAGACGTGTTTACCGACGACGACGGGAGACGCCGGACAGTCCAGGGCGTGGCAAAAGTGGGGCGCGGGTTCCTGGAACTCTTGGCCAGGCGGGTTACGTGACGTACTGCGTTCACCATTGGGACATCGAATCTGACGGACCTACGGGCCTTGGCCGTTGCCGGAAGTGTGGGGAAGAACGGGAATTTGCTAACAGCTTCGTCGAGGATTTTGGCGAAGAAAAGGACGGGAGACGCCGGGGCCGTATGCCGTCTCTCAGGTTCGACCTTTCGTACCACGATGTAAATTAAGCACTATGACCGGAGCCAGCACGACTCCGGGCTGCGACGCTATCCCGTTCCCTGTTGACTTGTCCATATTAGCCGGGCCGGGGAGTGATAGTATAAGTGATAACTGGCGGCTTACTTTTGTGAGTTTATGCCTAAAAACAGGGATAAGTGGCGTCCCAGGCAGGATTCGAACCCGCGACCTAGCGCTTAGAAGGCGCCCGCTCTATCCAACTGAGCTACTGGGACATGACGCTAGTTTAATATTAGGGTTGCACGGGAAGTCGTGTCAACGCATAGGGCTGCCTTGTGCGGCGTCTGCCCACGGGCTATCATAGCGCTGGCCTATCCTGGCCGCGGCAACTCGGCAAGGCAGGAGGCGGTTCTATGCCAAGCTTCATGGGCGAAAGCTCCTCTCTCAAAATCGAGTTGGACGTTCCGGTAAAGATGCGCGACGGTGTGACCCTGTATGCCGACGTATACCGGCCCGACACGTCGGACAAGGTCCCCGTGCTGTTGCAGCGCACACCCTATAACAAGGCCGTCGCCCAGGCACGCACCGGAATGATGGACGCAGTTCGCGCCGCCTCCCACGGCTACGCCGTCGTCATACAGGATGTCCGGGGCCGGTTCAGCTCCGAGGGGGAGTTCTACACCTTCCGGCAGGAGCTGGAGGACGGCTACGACTCCGTGGAGGCGTTTGCTGCCCAGCCCTGGAGCACCGGGAAGGTTGGCACGTACGGCCGTTCATACGTGGGAGCCACCCAATGGCTGGCCGCCATGACCACGCCGCCGTCCCTGGCCTGCATCGCGCCCGGCATCACCGCTTCCGACTATCACGAGGGCTGGACTTACCAGGGGGGCGCCTTGGCATGGGGCTTCGCGGTGTCCTGGGGCATGGACAGGCTGGTCACAGCCAACCTGAACGCCATTTCTCGCTACTACAACGTTCCTGAAGGGACTGCGTCCAGGCTCATTGATGAGTCTGACCGTATGGACCACAACTTCCTGTTTACCCCGACCAAAGACTACCCTCATATCAAGGGACTGGCCCCCTATTTCTACGACTGGATTGCCCACCCCAAGGCGGACGACTATTGGGCGCCCTGGAAAATCGAGGACTTTCACGACAGGATACAAGTCCCGTCTCTCAACTCAGGGGGCTGGCACGACATATTCCTAAAGGGGACCCTGCGCAACTTCTCCGGCATGAGGGGCAAGGGGCCCAACGATGCGGCCAAAAGCAGCCGGTTGATAGTAGGACCGTGGCACCACGGTGCGTCGCTGGGGCCGGGCATATCCGGTGACAGCTATTTCGGGGTCAGAGCTGACGAGGCAGCGATCGACCTGCCGGGAATACACCTTCGCTGGTACGACCACTGGCTCAAAGGCATCGACACAGGAATGTTGGACGAGCCTCCGGCGCGAATCTTCGTCATGGGCGAAAACGTCTGGCGGGAGGAGCATGAGTGGCCCCTGGCACGGACTCAATACACCGACTGCTACCTTCACAGCGGCGGCAAGGCCAACACCCTAAACGGCGATGGTGTCCTTTCTTTTGACAGGCCGGGCGACCAGCCGCCGGACGTGTTCCTCTACGACCCTCGCTCTCCCGTGCCGACTAAGGGAGGTGGGCTTTGCTGCAGCTCCCAATGGGTTCCCGGGGGCGCTTTCGACCAGCGCGAGGTGGAGGTCCGTTCGGACGTGCTGGTCTATACGTCGAGGCCCATGGACAGGGACCTGGAGGTCACCGGCCCCATCAGTGTCACGCTGTTTGCGGCAACGTCGGGGCCGGACACCGACTTTACGGCCAAGCTGGTGGACGTATGCGAGTGCGGGTGCACTCGAAGTCTAACTGACGGAATCATCAGGGCGCGCTACAGGGAGTCTCTGGCGGAATCCAAGCTGCTGGAGCCAGGACAAGTCTATGAGTACACCATCGACCTGGTGGCCACCAGCAACGTTTTCAAGAAGGGCCACAGCATCAGGCTGGAGGTTTCCAGCAGCAACTTCCCCAGGTTCGACCGCAACCCCAACACTGGCCGGGAGCCTTCCGAAGAGACGGAGATGCGGCCGGCGGTCCAGACCATCCTGCATGACGCGGCCTATCCCTCCTGCATTACCCTCCCGGTCATACCCGGAGCCTAGTGAATAAGGCCTCGTCGCTAGGGGTCAGGTAGGCGGCGCGTGGAACTCAGGTGGGGATGCCTGATAGGCGGTGTGCTCCTTGGCATCCTTTTCCTGTTGTGGCTGATAACCTGCCGCTACGGGGTCCCGGTCTGACACCTTTCAGGGAAGAAGTTGATGGAGTGAACCTGGCTGGCGACCGGTCATACCAGAATTTACAACACCTCGCCTCTCCACGGCCATACCAACCCCTGCAAATGTCATTTCGAGCGTAGCGAGAAATCTAAAATCCTGGCGCTCAAACTAGGGTCGCCGGAAAAGCAGCGGCTCAAGGGAAGGACCTGTCAGTCGCGTTGCACCACGATTCCGAACGACGTTCTTAGATTCCTCACTGCGTTCGGAATGACAGGTCTGGAGTTTTTAGCGCCAAGCTTTGTTAACAGACCCTAAGTCGATGACCGGGCGGGTCTATTGCGACCGGGAGCCAGCGAGTTCCACGAACTTCTTGGCGATGTCCTCGGGCTCGATGGTCACCACCAGGTAGCCCTCTTCGCTGGCGGTGAACGAGGAGTCGTCGTTGTAGCCGTTGACCATCTCGTTCATGATCTCCAGCAGTTCCGGTTCGGGGATGCCGTCGGCCAGCTTTCGGACGTCGGGGTCGTCGCCCTTTCGGACGGTCCCGGCTATCTTCTCACCCAGCATCTCCTGGCGCACCGCATCCCGTTGGATGCCCTCGACGATGTTGAGATGGCGGCCTATGTAGCACCCGCCGAAGTACATGACCTCGTGCTCGGCGCCTTCTATCTTGTCGTTGAAGAGGGCCTTGGGGACGAGCTCGTTGTCCTCCAGGTATTTGTAGACGGCCGGATCTTCCCAGTCGGGGGTTTCCTTGTCAAAAGCCAGGAAAACCGAGTACATGAAGAAGTCTTTGGGTTCCACTTTGATACGCATAAGACCCTCCCCAGCTCGTCTTACAGAAGCCCGGCGTCTCCTAGAACCTTGTCGATGTTGGCAGGGTCCTGTTGCCAAGCCCCTGAGTCGATCTTGTGCATGCCCTCGACGACGGCTGCGCTGGCAGGCGTCGGGACATTCGCTTCCCTGCCCTTTCGCACCACGTAGCCGTTCATATAATCTATCTCAGAGCGGCGGCGCTTGTACACGTCTTGGGCCATGGATGAGCGCCAGTCCACCTCGGCTTTGCGTCCCAGCATCTTGGCGTCGATTTCCTCGAAGACCTCGCCGTCGTCGGCCCGGTTCCAGGTTTCGGCGTCCAATCCGCGCACCGGCTCTACGTTGAATCCCAAAGCTGTTCCCACTTGCACTGTTTCCTTGGCCAGGTTGATGGCCAGCTTCCGAGCGTTGGCGTTGTCCCTCTGACCCACGGAACCCAGTCCAGATATGCCGCCTATGGGGTTGCCCATGCAGTTGGTGGCCAGCTTGCACCAGCGCTCGCCCCAGATGTTGGTAGTGGCCTTTGAGTTGTCTATAGCCCTCATCATGTCCATGAGGTCTTCGATTCTCTTGGACACCGTGCCGTTGGTTTCGCCGGACCGGAACACGTCGTATCCCCGGGCCGTCCCGGGCTCGCCGCCGCGGGTGACGTGGCCCGCCTCCCACAGGGCGACTTCGATGCTGGACATGACCAGCGGCACCTGCCGGTTGAACCCAACAATGGAGGCGATGAGTTCGTCGTTCATGCAGTTTTGGGCCGAGATGATGAACCCCGTGGGCTTTACATAAGGTTTTATGAAGTGGGTGGCCCACTCGGTGTCGTAGGACTTGACCGACAGGAAAACGATGTCGAACTGCTCGTCTACGCTTTGGAGACCGTGGAGGTGCATGGCCTTCACTGGAACGGTGAAGTCTCCCTGGCTCCCGCTGGCCCGCAGCCCCTGGGAGCGCATGGTTTCTACATGCTCCGGCCACTGGTCGAACAGAGTAATGTCGTGGCCTGCGCGGGTCAGGAAAGCTCCTATGTAGCTTCCGGCGGCGCCGGGTCCTACGATTGCTATCTTGGTCATGGGCTCATGTTCCTTTCTGAACGCCTTGGCGGGTGAATTACGTATGAAGTAGCCGATTACTCCCAACGCCGCTCCTGTCTAGTCGAGCCAGCTGGTGAACTCGCCTGCCGGAGTGCGCTTGGACCCTACGGACTCATCGGGGGCTCCGATGCAAAGCAGCGACACCAGCTTCCAGTCCGGGTCCGCTCCCAGAGTCTCGGCCAGGTTGGTCGGACGGGTCGGACCGCCGGTCTCCCACGTTACGGTGAGCCCTTCAGCCTGACCCACCAGCGACATGATGTAGCAGGCGCAGACGGTGGAAGCGTAGTTTTCCTCTGTCTCCTCGTCATGGCGGCCCGGAACGGAATAGGCGAACACCACCCAGGGCGGGTCGGTGACCTTGGAGGTGACGATGGCTGCCCTCTCGGGTGCGTCGCCCCGTCCAATTGAGAACTCGTGGGTTATTTCGGCGACTTTCTCGCGGGTCTTGCTGTCTTTGTCCATGACGAAGAAACGCCACGGTTCGGTCAAACGGTGGTTTGGCGCCCAGACTGCGGCGTCCAACATTCGTTGGATCGTTTCTCTGGAGACCGGCTCGTCCTTGTATCTCCAGGCCATTCTGCGGTTGTAGACGGCCTCGTAAACGCTGGTGTCGCTGGAAGGGATGTCAACCATTGGAGTCTCCTAGACTAACGGTTTGCGCTCAGATTATCGTTCGGTGGTGCGGGTGTCAACGCCGGCGGATGTGTGCGAGGACTTACTCCTCTTCGCGTAGGTAGGCGTCGGAGCCGTCCAGCCAGTCGGTGCGGATGGGGCTGAAGGCGTCGATTTCGTCGGTGTCTTCCAGAGCTTCCGCTGAGTGCTCCACGTCGGCAGGTATATGGAGGGTCTCTCCGGCCTGGACGATAACGTCGGCGCCGTCGATCACGAACTTGAGGGAACCGGTCAGGACGTGGGTAATCTGCTCGTTGGGATGGGTGTGGGCGGGCACCGAGGAGCCTTTGGGGAAAGTCAGCCTGCCCAGCATAACCTGCTCTCCGGTCACGATGCGGCGCCGTATGCCCTGCTTGAGCCTGTCCACCGGCACGTCGTCCCACGGAACGGATTTCATGGGTCCTCCTTAGATGGAGCTATTGGGCCGTCACTCCTCCGTCTATGACCATCTCGGACCCCGTCATGTAGGAGGACTCGTCCGAGGCCAGGAAGAGGACGGCGTTGGCTATGTCGATGGTGTCTCCGATGCGGCCCAAGGGTATGCGGCCCATATAGTCGGGGTCTCTGGTGACTCCGCTTTGCCGGTACATGTCCGTTTCGATGGCCCCCGGGTGGATGGAGTTGCAGCGGATGCCGTCCTTGGCATGCTGGATGGCCGCGGCTTTAGTGAAAAGGCGGACTCCTCCCTTGGAGGCGATGTATGAGCTAGAAGCCCTGGTCGAACCCACCAAACCCACGTTGGAGGAGATGTTTACGATGGAGCCGCCGCCTGCCTGGCGCATAGCTGGTATGGCCGTCTTGACGCCCAGGAACACACCCTTGAGGTTGACGTCCAGGGTGCGGTCCCAGTCCTCCTCTGTTGTCTCCTCTATGCTCTTCTGGATGATAATGCCGGCATTGTTCACGAGGACGTCCAGCTTACCATACTTATCGACCGCTGTCTGAACAGCAGCCTGCCAGTCGGACTCGGAGGTGACGTCCAGGTGGACGTAGAGAGCGTCGCCTCCCGCTTCGGCAATCTCGGCCTCGACTTTCTGCCCTTCCTCGTCGAGGATGTCCCCGAACACGACCTTGGCGCCTTCCCGGCTAAGAAGCCGAGCTTCTTCGGCCCCCTGGCCCCGGGCGCCACCGCTGATCAACGCCACTTTGCCCTCCAGCCTGCCCATGGAGTCCTCCTCGTTCAACGACTACTGACAGCTTAGTAATTCATGCGGGTGGCGCGGCTGCTCATCCAGTCGTGGCTCTGCTGCTTCCGGCGAGCGTACTTGTCGATGACCACGTTTAACAGTGAAGGCTTCCCCGACGCCAGGGCCCTCTCCATGGCGGGCCTCAACTGGTCGGGCGTCTCCACGTGCTCGCCGTGGCCGCCGAAAGCCTCCATAACGCGGTCGTAGCGGACTCCGTCGGGTTGGGTTTCTCCGTCTCCCCGGTCACCCAGGTTGATCTTGTCGGACCCGCCCACGGAGACGTTGTTGGCCACCACGAAAGTTATAGGCAAGTCATATCGGAGGGCCGTTTCCACCTCGAAGCCGTTCCAGCCGAAGGCGTAGTCTCCGTTGAACGAAACCACCTGCTTGCCGGGCCGGGCTATCTGCGCTCCGATGGCGTAGGGCACCGATACACCCATGCAGCCGCTGGTGCCTGCGTCCAACCTCTGTCGTGGATAGTAGCTGGGGCACATGACCCTAGAGACAGCCATCGTGTTCTCGCCGTCCACCGTGACAGTTGCGTCCCTGTCCAGGGTGTCCATGATGTCCCGGTACATGCGGTACATGTTCACGGGGGAGTCGTCGGCGTTTATCATTGGCTCGATGGCCTCTGCGTTCTTAATGCGCTGGCTTTCCAGGGCCTGGAGCCAGGGCGTTTCGATGGATCGGTTCACGTTGCCCAGTTCCTCTAGAAGCTGGGTGAACACCGCCTTGCCGTCTCCGACCAGCCCGACTTCTGCGGGAACTCCGTTGCCGATCTCCTCGGCGTCGATGTCCAGCTGAATGACCTTCACGTCTTGTGAGAACCGGGGGGAGATGCCGAAGTGGAACATCCAGTTGAACCTGGCCCCGGCTAGGAGCACCACGTCCGCATTCTGGAGGGCGTGGGTGCGGGATCCGGAGGCGTTCAAGGGGTGGTCGTCGGAAACGACCCCCTTGCCCATAGGCGACGGGATGAAGGGGACCTGCATCCGGTCTACGAACTGGCGCACCTCTTCTGATGCGTCTGCCCAGGCCAAGCCCTTGCCCAGTAGCAACAGGGGCCGCTCGGCCTTGGACAGAAGCTCCACTGCCTTCTTCACCTCTCTCGGATCGGCCAGCGGGGCGGCGGGCGCCGGGTTCGCTGGGAAGTAGCGGAAGTCTTCTTCGTCGGCCAACCCGTCGATAACGCTGGACGGAATGTCCAGGTACACCGGGCCGGGGCGTCCGTTCATCATCTTGCGAATGGCCGCGTTCACGTAGTAGGGGACCTGGCGCGGGTCGTCAATGGCTACGGACCACTTGCAGACAGGTGACGCCGTCTCCATTTGGGGGGTTTCCTGGAAGTCTCCTCTGTGCTTGCGGCTGGACTCGACGGCTCCCCCTATGAGAAGCATGGGCCAGCAGTTGGCCCACGCCGTGGCGAGGCCCGTAATGGCGTTGGTCATGCCTGGCCCGCTGGGAACCAAGGCAACGCCCGGTTTCTTGGTGACGTAGTTGTAGGCCTGGGCGGCCATAGCCGTCGCCTGCTCGTGGCGGAAGGAATAAATGGACAGGCCTTCGTTTTTGGCCGCTCCATTGATGGTGCCCATAGGGTCTCCGGGCAGGTTGAAGACCAAGTCGATGCCCTCGTTTTTGAGCTGCTTGATGAGAATCTCTCCGCCTTTTAGCTGTGCCATGATTCCTCCTCTTCTGGTGCCTTTTGGCAAACCCCAGTCCATGAATTGGACTTGGGGTGATTCCTTCTACTGCGGGAAGGCCGCGATTGGGGTCGATGGAGGTCCTTAAGCTATGAACCCCTCCACGTATCCCTCGTTTATCTCGTCCTCGGAAAGGTTCAACACGGTCTTGAGCACGTAGTCGTTGTGCTCGCCCAGCAGGGGAGCAGGCCGTATCTCGAAGTCCACTCCCGACATGACGTAAGGGGGGCCGTCGTAGGTGGTCTCACCCGCCTCCTCGTGGACAACCTTGTGGTAGTGGCCTCTTGCTGCCAGCTGCGGGTCCGCCAAAAGCTCCTTGCCGTTCTGCACCACTCCCGCCGGGACTCCGGCGTCCTGCATGGCCTTGAACACCTGCTCTGCAGGTTTGTTAGATGTCCAAGCCGAGACGATCTCGTCAAGCTTGTCCTCGTTGGCCTTCCTGGCCTCGAAGGTGGCGTACCTTTCGTCCGACGCCAGTTCCGGCCGACCAATAACCCCGCACAGGCTTCTCCACTCGTCATCATCCGTGACCGAAATGACGCACCAACGGTCTTCATCCCGGTCGTCCAGGAAGATGGAAGCGCAGGGATATACGCCCTGGGGCGCCGCGTGGTAGGAGTGGTTGCCCATCCTGGGCTGCACCCGCCCCAAGGTGGAGTATTCCAATACAGCCGTTCCCGTGGTGGATATGATCGACTCGTACTGGGACAGGTCTATGTACTGGCCCTTGCCGGTCTTCTCTCGGTGATGAAGCGCTGCCATCAGGGCGAAAGATGACATGTGGGGGTTCACCGCGTAGTCGGTGAAGGCGTGGCCCGGCGAGATGGGGTCTGAATATTCGTATCCCGCCAGATAGTGCAGTCCAGCCATGGCTGCCCCCATTGGTCCATGCCCCTTGACGTTCTTCCAACAGCCCGTGAGCCCCGCTAGTGAGTGGCTGCACATGATGATGTCGGGCCTCAGGCTCCTCATCACTTCGTAGCCCAGGCCCATGCGATCCATTGTACCTGCGCTGAAGTTCTCCACCACCACGTCCGAGTCGGGCACAAGACGCAGCGCCAGGTCTTTGCCCTTGGGGTGGCGCAGGTTCAACGAGATGGACAGCTTGTTGGCGTTGTAGTTGTTGAACCAGCCGCTCATGTTGAAGCTGGACCGTCCCTCCGGCGGGACGGGGTCCATCTGCCTGGCGCCGTCGTGGCGGGTTGTGGACTCTATTCGAATCACCTCTGCCCCGGCCCAGGCCAGCGTGCGGACTGATATGGGGGCGACAGCCCTCCAACCGAAGTCCAGCACCCTGACCCCCGCCAGGGGCATGTCTGACCCGTTTCCGCTCATATTACGCCCTCCCGCCGTAGCTCCTCCAACTCTTGTGGTTGGATGCCCAACGCTTCTCCATACACCTCTTCGTTGTGCTCGCCAATCAGGGGCGGCCTCCGGGATATGGCCCAGGGGCTTTCAGGCAGACGCACAGGCGGCCCCGGGTACTTGATGGAGACGCCCAATTCAGGGTGCTCCACGTCCTGGAAGAACCCCCTGTCCTGCAGATGGGGAGACTTTACCACATCCTCCGGGGTGGCCGTCGGCACGGTGAACACCTGCCTGTCCCGGTTGAAGCTGAGCTCCAGCAGCTCCACCTTGGTCTTGTCTGCGAAGAACCTGAGCATCACGTCCTGGAACGCCTGCCGTTCCTTGGGGTCCTCCCTTACAAGTTCTGCGTCGAGCCACCGTTCGTCAAATTCGTCGCCCAGCCCGTGCTCACGGAGCAAGTCCCACACGGCCTGCAGGCTGGTGCCCGGCGCCGCCGCTAAGAAATATACCTGCCCGTCCTTGCAGGGATAGATGTTCCGCACGGCGCTGCGCCCACGGGCAACCTCTCCCCGGCGGAGGACCTGCCCCATGATGTCGTAGGTGGGCATCATCCCCGCCGTACCTACGGCCATCGCGGCCTGCATGGAGGTGTCGATGTGCTGCCCCTCCCCGCTGTGGTTCCGCTGGATCGTCGCCATCATAAGTGCGTTGGCCGTGTGCATCGACGCGGTCCAATATCCGACTTCGTTGTTGATCTGATAGGGGGGAAAGTGGGGTAACCCGACAAGCTGGGTGATGCCGCCCATAGCCTGGCCCACTATGTCGGTGGCCTTCAAGCGGCTGTAGGGACCTTCCTGTCCGAAAGGCGTGATTGAACCCAAAATTACCCGGGGATTGGCTTGCCTTAGGTCGTTGAAACTAAGGCCAAGGCTGTCCATCCACCCCGGCTCGAAGCTTTCCAGCACGATGTCCGCTTGCTTGACCAGCCCTATGAACATTTCCCGGCCGCGAGGGTGATCGAGGTTCAGGGTGACGCCGCGCTTGGAGGTGTTGAACTGCCACCAATACAGGCTCTTCTCAGGCGCAGGGTCGTCGTCGTAGAACGGCCCCCGCTGGCGCATGGGGTCTCCGCCGGGCGGCTCGATCTTGATTACGTCGGCCCCCATGTCGGCCAGCAGCTTGCCGCAGAAGACCCCTATAGGACCTGTCAGGTCCAGGACCTTCAGGTCTGAAAGGGGGCCTGGGGGAACGGTGTTTCCACTGTTCAACAACCGCCTCCAAATAGGGCTGCTGGAACCAAGAATAGCCCGTTGGAAGGCTCATGGCAATAGCTGGCCCCTTTGGGGAAGGGCCTGGAGAATGGGGCGGGCGCTGGTTCCTGTGGTGAGAAGAATCGTCTCTAGCCCTGTCCACGGGGCTGAGCAACACAATACATCTGGCGCCGGCCATCTCAACAGGCCACAACTTAATCGTCTCTCCAGCGAAGGCCGGAGTCCAGGCAGTTTTGTTAGGGAGAGTGACGTCTCTGGATTCCAGCCTGCGCTGGAATGACGGGACAGTATGGGACTTGGCCCAACGCAGGAGGTGTCGCGGCAACTCAGCCTTCTGAGTTTGCCAGTCCCTTTGAGTGATGCTATCCTTCTGTTGGCCGTTCTTCGGCCGTTGGCTATGAAAATACCAGACATATTCAATTCTGGACGCCGCTCTCTGTCCTTCGAGTTCTTCCCTCCCAAGACTCCGGAGGCGGCCCAGTCGTTGTCCAACGCCGTTAAAGCCCTCGTGCCGTACAAGCCCGACTATGCTTCCATGACCTACGGAGCCGGCGGCAGCACCCGCGACATGACTGTGGAGACGGCCTGCCAGATCAAAAGAGACACGGGAATCGAGGTGATGGCTCACGTGACCTGTGTCTCCCAGACCAAAGACGAAGTGAAGTCCGTACTGGACAGCCTGGAAGCCAACGACATCGAGAACGTCCTAGGCCTTCGCGGGGACCCTCCTGGAGGCGAGACAACCTTTACTCCAACAGAGAACGGCTTCCACCAAGCGGCAGACCTCATCAGCTACATCCGGGAAAACTACTCCTTCGGTGTAGGGGGCGCGTGTTTCCCAGAGGGACACCCCGACTCCACCGACTTGGACACGGATGTCGCCTTCCTGGCGAAGAAAGTCGACGTCGGAGCTCAGTTCCTGGTGACCCAACTCTTCTTCGACAACGAGGACTTCTTCAGGTTCATGGACAGATGCCAGCGGGCCGGAATCGACGCCCCGGTGGTGGCGGGTGTCATACCCGTCTTGAGCACGCCTCAAATACGCCGATTTGTGTCCTTTTGTGGCGCCAAAATTCCGGCGAAGTTGGACGAGGACCTGGAGAGGTTCAAGGACGACGACGCGTCGGCCAGGCAGCTGGGCATCGAATACGCCGTCGGCCAAATAGAGGAGCTGTGGGAGAATGGGGTCTCGGGCGTCCACATCTACACACTGAACCGCAGCTATTCCACGCGCAAGATTCTGGACTCACTGACCCTGGATAGAAACTAGGTCTACGGCCGTTCTTGTCGCCTGACCCAGCCCAATCTAGAATAGTCCCCAACCGTAACCTGTTCACGCCAACACAGTGCGATCCACAGGAGGTGTCTTTATGAACATCGGTTTTATTGGCACAGGAAACATGGGATTCGGAATGGCCAACAACGTGCTCAAGGCCGGGTACAAGCTGACTGTCCACGACATCGTCCGGGAAAGGGCCATCCCGCTGCTGGAAGCGGGCGCCGACTGGGCGGACAACCCGAAGCAAGTGGCCGAGGCCAGCGACGTTACCTTCACGTCTCTGCCCGGCCCCAGGGAGATGGAAGCGGTCACCCTGGGAGAGGACGGCATTCTGGAGGGTTCCAAACCTGGCAGTGTGTTCATCGACATGACCTCCAACTCGCCCACCGTGGTGAGGCGCATATGCCAGGTGTTCGCCGAGGCGGGAGTCGACATGCTGGACGCGCCGGTGAGCGGAGGGGTCAAGGGCGCCCGTTCAGGCAGGCTTGCCGTGATGACTGGAGGAGACGAAGAGGTCTACAACCGGGTAAAGCCGGTATTGGACGCTATAGGCGACAACGTGGTCTACTGCGGCGCCATCGGCTCTGGCTCGATATGTAAGCTCATGCACAATTGCGTTTCCATCACCACCACGCAGCTATTGAGCGAGGTCTTCACGCTGGGAATAAAGGCGGGTGTAGATCTGAAACCATTGTGGGAGACCATACGGCGCGGCTCGTTCGGCCATGCCAACCGCATCCACCAGCTTCCGGAGAGTTGGTTCTCCGGAGAATTCGAGCCGGACCTGGAAAAGGGGTACTTCGCCATAGGGCTTTCCCGCAAGGACGTTGGGCTGGCCACAGAACTTGGCCGGGAGTACAACGTGCCTATGCCTCTTTCCAACGTCGCCGAGCAGGAGTTGATGGTCGCAATGGAGCGGGGATGGGGCGACGCCCCGTCGGGCAAGGTCCACCTGCTCCAGGAGGAGAGGGCGGGCGTCGAGGTGCGCGGAGATTTCCCCATAGGCAAGACCCAGCTGATTATCGAGGAGTAGAAGCATGGACCTGGAGCTTACCGGGAAAGCCGCCATCGTCACGGGCGGCAGCGTGGGGATAGGGAAAGCCGTGGCTTTGGAGTTGGCCCGGGAGGGCGTTGACGTGGCCATATGCGCCCGGGGCCGGGAGCGGCTGGACGCAGCCGCCGAAGAAATCTCCAACGAGACGGGTCGCCGGGTCATAGGCGTCCAGGCCGACGTGACCGATCAGGCATCGGTAGAGAATCTGGCCAAAGCCGCCCACGACGCCTTTGGACGAATCGACATACTGGTGAACAACGCTGCCTTCCCAGGCGGGCTGGTGCGAGGTTCGCTGGAAGAGGCCGATGAAGGTCCGCTGCTTGAGGACATCAACACCAAGGTGATGGGGTACTTCCGGTGCGCCAAGGCGGCGGCGCCCTATATGAAGCAACACAAGTGGGGGCGCATCATCAACGTCGGAGGTTTGTCGGGACGCCGCTCCCACGTCATTAGCGGACTCCGAAACGCAGCGGTGGCGCACATGGCGAAATCTCTGTCCGACGACCTTGGTCCCTACGGCATAACCGTGAACCTGATTCACCCCGGAGCAACGTGGACGGAACGCAGCGGCCCCATGTACGAGGAGCAGGCCCGGAGAGAAGGGGTCACGGTTGAGGAGGTGACCTCCCGGGTCGCGTCGGACATAGCGATTCGACGAATTGTCGACGCCAGGGAAGTTGGATACGTAGTGGCCTTTCTCTGCTCGCCGAAGGCCGAGTGCATCACCGGCGAAATATTCGCCGTCGGCGGGGGAGCGGACCGGGCCGTCTTCATGTAGCCGCTCCTTTGAAGGCGCGTCAGGCGGCAGCTACTTCGTCGATCACCTTCACTTCCATCTTGGCGATGTGGCTTGTGGGCAGGTCGCCAAGGGTTTTGCGTTCGTCCGTGGCAAAGTATTCCTGCTCCTTGGCGGGAATATCCTCGACGCTGTTGAATCGCCGCACCCAGATGAACTCGGTGCGGTCTGCGTTTACCCAGGTAGCCACCACCGGAACGCCGATTTTGTCGTGGATGGCTCTGATGTGTTCGTTGAACAGGTCTATCCAGGAGTCCATCATTCCCCTGTTGATGGTGTACGTGCGCAGTTGGTAGGCCATTGGCGCTCTCCTTTCCAGGTGCTTCGCCGTAATGGTTGCATATTAGCTGGGAGTTTGCCACTGTCCAGGCTGGCTCCTGGTCTCCGTCACTGACGGAAGGGCCTCGGTATAACGAAAATAATTCGTCTATACCCGTAACCGATTCGCGTTGACATAAACGACGCCGCTTCGCTAGCATTTTGGTGTCTCCCAAGCATGGGAAGGCGGGGTGGGTGTGATGTGCCCGGCCCGAAACCTTAGGATGATGAGCCGGGGTTGACGAATTGACAAACACTGGCAGCTACAGCCAACGCGTCCTGTTTTTGGTTCTTGCCGTTGGCGCCGCATTGGGATTGCTAATAGCCGGGGCTTTCTGGGGCCGTGGGAACAGTGTATTTGCACAACAGACAACCGATCCGCCCGTATTTGACGAGGGCGAATCTACGTCCCGATATATAGATGAGAACAGCCCGGAAGGTATATTGGTGGGCAGCCCGGTGACGGCGACGGACCCCGATCCCAAGGGGGGCCCTCTGACGTATTCACTGTCCGGTTTGGACGCTGACCAGTTCCACATAAATTCATCCACCGGTCAGATAAGTGTGGGAGTCAACGGGGCGCTCGACCATGAGTCGGACCGCAATCCCTATATGGTCGTGGTGGAGGTTACTAACGCCAAAGGGGCCACGGCCCAGATAGAAGTGTCGATAGACGTTGGCGACATCAACGAGGCCCCAACGGTGTTGTTGTCGGACGATGGTGTGGCCAGGGTCGGAGTTCTACTGACAGCCATCGTGTTCGATCCCGACGGAGGCGTTGTGGCTGCACGTTGGCGGTGGCAGCGGTCCAGCGACGGGGTTACGTGGACCGACATAGATGGAGCGACCTCCTCGGCCTACGGCCCGAAGCCAGAAGACTTGGGGATTCTGTTGCGGGCCAACGCAATCTATATCGACAACGCCGGCGGTGGAATAGCGGAGGGAGATGCTTCCTCTCCAGTAGGACCCGCGCCCCCGGCGCCAATCCCCACACCGACCCGGCAGCCTACGATTGCTCCCACTCCCACACTGGAGCCCACGCCCGAGCCTACGCCTGTGCCCACCCCTGTGCCGACGGCTACGCCTGCGCCCACCCCTACGGCTGTTCCCACACCCACCCATGAGCCGACGACCACGGTGCCCTCGCTCATTCCAACATCCACCCCCACCTTCACTCTGGCTCCGACACCTACGCCGGAGCCTACGGCCACACCCGAACCAGCATCCACGGCCACGCCGAAACCGGTTCCCACCGCTACGCCGGAGCCGACCCCTGTGCCTGAGCCTACTCCTACCTCTGTGCCTGAGCCTACCGTGACTCCGATGCCCACGCCTACACCTGAACCGGAGGAAGAAGAGGATTCCGGGTTGCCGCTGTGGCCGTTCATAGTCCTGGCTGTGCTCGGGGGACTGTTGATAGTAGGCGGTGGATCGATTTACATAATTCGCAGACGAAGGGACATTTCCGGGCTATAGCCGTCTCTTGGCGACACAGGCGCTGCGCAACTAATTGAGGAAAATCGGGGGCGATTCTGAATCGGCCCCGTTGCTATTTAGAAGCAAAGTGGGGCAAGTGGAATCCCAAGAACTTGAGAGTTTTTGGGATTATGGCGCGCCCGGCAGGACTCGAACCCGCAACCTCTGGGTCCGAAGCCCAGCGCTCTATCCATTGAGCTACAGGCGCAGTAAGGCGTGATCACCCAAGTTGGGGTGAGCGATGGGATTCGAACCCACGATCTCCTGAGCCACAGTCAGGCGCCTTAGGCCTCTTGGCTACGCTCACCATGCACCACCAAGACAGTCTAAGGAATGGGGCGCTCCTAGTCAACAACTAGTCGTTGTCGGCCAAGCTCATTGCCAGGTTTACCAGAGTCCTGGTGGGCACTCCTGTTCCACCCCGTACCAGATAGCCTTTCTCGCTCTTGGAGAGGTAGGTGCCTGCTATGTCAAGATGCGCCCAGGGAGTGTCATCCACAAACTCGGAAAGGAACTGGGCCGCTGATATGGACCCGGCTGGTCTGCCGCCTGAGTTCTTTACGTCGGCCACATTGCTCTTGATCTCTTCCTTGTAATCGTCGTACATGGGAAGCTGCCACATGCGCTCTCCGGAGTCGTTTCCAACAGAGATGACCTGGTCGGCGAACTCCTGGTTATTTCCCATCAGTCCGCTGGCTGCGTGGCCCAGCGCCACTACCATTGCGCCGGTGAGAGTGGCGATGTCGACGATGCGAGTGACTCCCTGCTGGCGGGCGTAGTAGAGGGCGTCGGCCAGCACCAGCCTTCCTTCGGCGTCGGTGTTGATTATCTCGATGGTCTTGCCGCTCATGCTCCTCACTACGTCGCCCGGCCGCTGTGCATTCCCACCGGGCATGTTCTCTGTGGCGCCTATGATGCCCGTGACGTTGATTCGGGGTTTTAGCTGTGCGATGGCCTTCATGGATGCGATGACCGAAGCTCCGCCTGCCATGTCGCCCTTCATGTCTTCCATGCCTGCCGGGGGCTTGAGGGAGATTCCTCCGGTGTCGAAGGTGATGCCTTTGCCCACTATGCCCAGGTTTTCCTCGCTGTCCGGAGCGCCCTTGTAGCTGAGCATGATGAGCTTGGGCGGTTGGACACTTCCCCTGGCCACGCCCAGCAGGGCGCCCATCCCTAGCTCTTCCATCTGGTCCTTCTCCAGGACTTTCACCTCCAGGCCTTGCTCCTCGGCCATCTGGGAGGCGATTTCGGCCATGCGGGTGGGAGTCATTACGTTGGGTGGTTCGTTCACCATATCCCTTGCCAAGAGGACTGCCTCGGCCAGGATTCGGCCCTTCTCTATTCCCTTCCTTAGCAGAGATGCGTTCTTGGCGGTCTTCTCAACTATTTGCAACTCTGTGAGCTCGGACTGGTCATCCTCGCCTTTCGTGAGGTAGGTCTTGAATCTGTACAGACCAAGAATCGCCCCTTCTCCAATGGCTTGGCCACATTCGAGCGGGTCCAGCCCTCCTATTCCGGCGCCGTGGGCGATGGTTGCCGCCTTGGTGACTCCCAGCCTGCGCAAGTAACGTGACGAGGCGGCTGTCACTTCCCGTAACGTGTTGGTGGTGAAGGACTCCCGCTTGCCCAGTCCCAGAACTATGACCCTGGACGCGGGAATTTTTCCAAAGGTGTGAATCAGGGTCGTCTCGCCCTTCTTGCCTTTGATTTCGCCGTCTTTAATGAACTGGCTGATGGCGCCGTCGAGGGCCTTGTCCACGGCTCCAGTGGCGCCTCCGGGTTTCTTTACTCCGTCGAACAGGTTCACCACAAGAGCTGGAGTCTTAATGCTGGCTACGTCGTTGCGGACTACTCTGATTTTCATTTTGTCTCCTCCGCCGGCTAGGCCGGTAAATTTTTTACGCCGCAGCTCCGGGACTGCTGCCTCTATGGTGAATGGAACGGGTCCGTTGCGGTCTGGTGCGGGAAAGCCATGTCGCGGGTTAACTTGTCTAATGCCCATCCAACGTCCTCGGACGTGTCGACCGTCAGGTGAGGCCGCAATATCGGCTCAGCCGCAGCGGCCATTCGCCTGTAGACCCGCCAATCGGCCATAGAGGATTCCTGAGGGTCCGGGTGCAACGCACGGCGCTCCAGGCGTTCCCGTATGACCTCCGGCGGCGCCTCGACACACACCGGGAACAGCCGAGCGTCTGCTCTTTCCGCCAAGCCGTACAGCTCCATACGGTTGGATTCTCTGAGGTTGGTGGCGTCTACCAAAACCGAAATCCCATCCAGCAGCAATTCATAGACCAGCTCATGAATCGCGCCGAAAAGTCTGCGGCTCTCTTTGGCGGAATAGGAGGGCTGGGTGAACAGCGCTTTTCGTAGCGCGTCGCTCTCCAGCGTCGCCAGGGGGACCCGCGTCGCGAGCTTGTGGGCGAAGGTCGTTTTACCTGACCCTGGCAGCCCGGACAGGACCGCCATGCATGGCTTGTCTACGGGGCGTGAGGACGGAAGGGGAAGAATGTTCCGTCTGAGACGCTCCACGTCCGTTTCCCGTGATGGAGGTGCAACGACGTGGTTAGCGTAGTTGGGCATAGGAGGGTGAGGCTTTCCAATGGAGTGATTGGTGAGATTATAGAATGAACCGGGCTTCAGGTCTAGGCTTAGGTCTCATCGGTATAGAACGCAATCCCCATCAGACCTGGTCCCAGGTGGGCTCCCATGACGGGTGTGAACTCGCTAGTGAACAGCTCGAGGCAGTCGAATTCCCGACCTATTCTTTCCAAAAGCATCGAGGCGTCCTGTGCCGAATGAGCGTGCATGACGTTGACGTGGACGGGCTTTGACCCAACTCTTGTACTCATGACGGCCACCATGCGGTCCATTGCCCTGCGGCGGCTCCGGGGTCTATCCAATAGCCTTGCTTCTCCCAACCTCAGTTCCGTTAGGGGTTTGAACCCCAGAATGGAGCCGGCCCAAGCCGCCACTTGCGGCACACGCCCGCTGCGGCCCAGGTAGTAGAGAGTGTCGAGGACGGCGAGGAGGTTCACCTTGGGAATAAGTTCTTCCACACCCGCGATCACTTGCCGGATGTCGGCGCCCTGATGGGCGGCTCTGGCTGCGGCGAGGGCTATGAAACCTTCCGCCCCTGCGGCGGTCCTGCTGTCCATGACCCGGATGTTGACCTCGGGCATCTCGGAGCGGGCGATACGGGCGGCAGACCGTGCGGAGTCATAAGCAGCGCTGAAGTTCATGGCCAGGGTTAGGCACAGTACGTCCTGTGCCGTCTTAGAGGCTTTCCGGAAAGCCTCTAAGAAGACCGCTGGCCTTGGGGCAGCCGTGGTGGGAGGGGTTGGGCTGGTCTTGACCAGCCGGTAGAACTCATCGGGATTGATGTCCACCCCGTCCAGGAACGAATGGCCGTCGACGGCGAGCTCGTGCGGCGCTACAAAAAGGGGCAGGTTGTCAACCAACTCGCTGGGGATGCAGCTGCAACTGTCGACGACAACAGCTACTGTGTGTTGCTGAACCAATGAGTCACCGCCTCCCCACTTTCGCTGCCCCTGGCAGGGTTGGCGTTTGCCTCGCTTAGGGCGTCCCGTCGCTTGAGTCTTGACTCCAGGTAGGCGGGGGTGAAGAGGAAGGCAATGGAGGCGATGATGATGAGAATCATAGAGAAGGCGCCGATGCTGACGGGAATGGCGGAGACGGTGAAGGTCACTATCAGGGCGGTGGCGAGTGTGAGCAGGCCAATCTTTATTAGCCTGTGCCCCACCTTCATAAACACGCCCGTGGTGACGGCGAGGGCGAGGAAAACCAGCGCACGGTCTGTGTCGGTCTCATGGACTTGTGGGTTGTCGGTGGACCAGAGTCCTCCCTGCCAGTTGAGGAACAGGAGCCAGGATGTAAGGAAGGGGAACGGGAGCGCCGTCAACGACGCCAACAGCCAGTCCTGGCGCACCACTCGCGCGATGACGCGGTGCATTATCCATAAAGAAAAGGGCACGTAGGCTACGAGCAGAATATATATGGGGAAGCTGAAGGGCAGAGAACCGGTGGTCACGAATACCCATGCGCCATATCCGACGGCTGTAAGGGCCAACATCCACGACAGAATCGGCGCCGCCATGGAGTAGCCGAGCCAGGAATAGGTCCACTTAGGCCTTCCAGACCGCCATGCCTTGAGGGCGATAAAGCTGATTCCGGCCAACACCACCGCCAAGAGTATGTACTTGGTCCAGAGGTGGAGAGCAAACAGTGAGGCCAGCAGCAGGTGGGGCAAGGTGGCGATGATGATGTCACGCCAGGAGGCCTTGCTGTGGACGGAGTACATCCCTCGTGCGATGGCCTCTGGCTGACCCAAGTCCCGCAGGGACCGCTCTCTGGCTTCTTCGTAGGTCAGACCCTCCTCCTGGAGGTCGCGCACCTTGTCGTCGAGGTGGCTTTGGAGTTCAAGGACGATCTCCTGGTTCACCCCCGGGTCGAGCCTTAGCTTTCTAACGAGAGTCTGAAAGTAGCGAGAGGTGTCCATGAAAGTTCCCCTCGAACCGTCCTACTGTGTCTGGGGCAACATTACGGAATCGATGGCGTTGGAGAAACGTCTCCATTCGCTCTGGCGTTCTTCCAGGACCTTTTTGCCCTTGGAAGTTATGTGGTAGTAGCGGCGGGGGACTCCGGGGTCCGCCTCGCCCCAGCGTCCTTCAATGAGGCCGCTTTCTGCAAGACGGTGCAGGGCAGGGTAGAGGGTCCCTTCCTTGAACTGGAAGTACCCGCTGCTCCTCCTCTGTATCTCCTTGACGATCTGGTAACCGTACATGACCTCGTTGGCAAGGAGGGAAAGAAGAAGGGTTTCGGTGTTTCCTTTGAGAAGCTCTTTGTGGTACATGGTTGACACTCTCCGGGGGGAGCTTAGGGAGATTCTATGTTGGGCTGGCGGCGCCAGTCAAGATGGGCGGCAAGCCAATATCAGCCGTCCAGCCCGTCCACCGCCCATAAGATGGCGAACAGGATGAACAGGGCCACTGTGGGCGTCAAGTCGAAGATGCCGACGCGCAGGTTGAGCCGCCGTATGGGCGCCAGTATGGGTTCCGTGATTTGGTAGATTATGGCAACGATGGGATTGATCCTGTCACCCCCAATGGGGAACCAGGACAATATGATTCTGGCAAAGACCCCGGCGATGAGGGCCCAGACCAGTATGCGTAGGAACGTGAAGAACCAGTCCTGCACTATTCGCCCAAGGCCAACGATTTTTCGTGGGCGGCGACCACTGCATTTAACACGGCGGCCCTGAATCCCGCGTCCTCGAGGACCATCAGGGCTTCTACGGTGGTGCCGCCCGGCGACGACACCAGGTCTTTGAGGTCGGCGGGATGGCGGCCGGTTTCCCGCACCAGGGACGCGCTTCCCAAGACCGTCTGGAGCGCCAGGGTGCGTGCCATTGGTCTGGGCAGCCCCAGGTATACACCGGCGTCTATGAGGGATTCTATGAACATGAACACGTAGGCTGGGCCGGAAGCGCTCAAGGCGGTCGCCATGTCGAGGTACTTCTCGTCGGAGACCATTATCTCCTCGCCCATCGCCGCCAGAATCGACCGCGTGCGCTCCCTGGCGTCGTCGTCGGTCTGAGGAGAGCAGGTCCATACGCTCATGCCCTGGCCGATCTGGGCCGGTGTGTTGGGCATGACCCGGATGACTTTGTCGTGTTTCAGGAAATGGAAGAGGGAGTCCAGCTTGGCCCCGGCTACTATGGACACCACGGTTTGGTTGCTGTTCAAGATGGGTTGTATCTGAGACGCGGCAGTCGGGAGGTCCTGGGGCTTTATGGCGAGAACGAGAATCTCTCCCCTGCCGGCCGCCTCGGCGTTGTCGTCGGTGGTGAACACTCCGTAGCTCTGATATAGGACGTCCGCGCGGGCCGTCACGGGTTCGCCCACCGAGATGTCGGCGCCGGCAGCTATCCCTTTGGAGGTAACGCTCTTGATGATGGCCTCGGCCATAGCTCCGCCGCCGATGAAAGTGAGTTTCATGATTTCATTCACTCCTGTCGGGAAACCGGTACGGGCTCAACACAAAAAGACACCCGGATAGGGACACCCGATGGCGGCTATTATATCACTGGGGCCTATGGACGGGGTTGCAGAAAAAGGTCAGCCTAGACCCTTTCCGGTGGAAAGCGAGACTGCGGCCTTGACACACTCGGACATGGCTGTGTGCTGGGCAATGCCCTGGCCGGCGATATCAAAGGCCGTACCGTGGTCTACCGACGTGCGAACAAAAGGTAGGCCCAGGGTTGCGGTGATGCCCTCATCGAAACTGTAGACTTTTGCGGCGATGTGGCCCTGGTCGTGGTAGAGAGCGAGGACTGCGTCATAACGGCCCTGGACGGCTTGATGGAAGACCACGTCGGCGGACACGGGCCCGCTGGCATTGATGCCCCTGGCCCGGGCTTCTTCCACGGCGGGAGCTATCTCTTCCGCCTCCTCGTGTCCCAGCAGCCCACCGTCGCTTCCGTGGGGGTTCAGGGCGGCCACGCCTATTCTCGGAGCGCCAAAACCCCAAGCGGTGAAGCTTGTGTGGGTCAGCTCGAGCTTAGCCAGGATTCCGTCTTTGGTTACGAAATCGCAGGCTTGCCTCAAGGACTTGTGGGTAGTCAGGTGGACTATCCTGAGAGGTCCCACTGTCAGCATGGTGGCTACGTCCGGGGCGTCGCAAAGCTCCTGGAGCAGCTCCATGTGGCCTATGGCCTTATAGCCGGCCAGACTGGCCGCCTCTTTGTTGACAGGCGCAGTGGCGAGCGCCGCCACCTGTCCCTCCAGGGCCAACTCGCCGGCGCGAGTGACCCACTCCATAGCCGCCCTGCCGCACGCGGGGGATATTCGGCCCACTGTGATTTCCGACGGGGTGAGGTTGTGGAGGTCCAAAACGTCTAGTGTCTCGGGAGACAGTCCGGCTTCCACCGGTGACTCCACCTCCCTGACTGACAGAGACCCTCCGACAAGATTGACTGCCTGCTCCATAGACCAAGCGTTTCCCACCACCACTGGGCGGCAGATCGCATGGACCTCACCGGAGAGGAGGGTCTTGACGATGATTTCAGGTCCGATGCCGCACGGGTCGCCCATGGTCAGGGCGATAATAGGCTTGCCATTAGACTGCATGGGCCTGCTCGTCCACCGACGAACGTATGGCTTCCGCGATAACCAGGCCGTCCCAGGGCAACATTTCCATTTCCCAGAATTGGGGGTATTGGGGACGAACGCTGTGGTGCGGGGGGAGTGTTCCTAAAATGGGCTTGTGGGCGTGCTCTGCCATCTCCATCTCCTCCTGAATCCACATCCTGGACTCGGGAGGGTCAGCGTATATGACGACCATGCAGTCGGCGGGCTCTATCTGTTCGTGGGCGATCGCCAGCAACTCGCGAATTCCGTCGTCGGTGGCGGGGTCTATAGAGGGATCGGAACTAGGGTGGCTGACAAGCTCGAACTTGAAGCCGGATATGGACCTGAGCATGTTCTCCAATTCTTTGTAGTCGGGGTCCAGCTTAAAGCGATGAGTCATGAAGATTTTGTAGGTCTTGTCCTCGGTCATGCGCTCCCTCGAAGTTGTTAATCAGCCAAATTTCAGGCGGCCCTAGTTTACACGTTCTCCAGCCCGTAAACAATGAGCCGTGGGTTCGGGTAGAAACCGGACAAACATCTCTGGTGGGGCCTTCCACAAGGGTAGGCCGAGGTACCAAAGATAAGTTAGCCGAGCCGATTGGTCCCTATACTATAAAGCCTTCGCTAGCTTCCCGAGTTCGGCCATTTCTCGGGTTACTTCGCGCTCGGGATAATAGAACGCCATTACCTGGCGGTGTTCCCCGCTCCCCATAGCCAACGCTTCAGCAGCCGAGTCTACAGGGTACCTACTTGTTCTAGTGGAAAAGACTGGAGCCACACCGTTTACTACTGTCCTTGACTTGAGAGCCCTTGATAGGAGCCACTGCCGGCCTTTCGGCACTTGGCGAGGAAGCCGAAAACGGGGCGTTTGACTATGCGCCCATCTGAGGGAGGGAGTCTCGTTGTCAGCGTATTTCCAGACTCCAAGAATCGAAGGTTCAGGCATTAAGTCCACCATCCGTATCGCAGTCGCTTCAAGTGAAGTCTCATATTTGCCAGCCAGCCGCCCCAAACTTGTCAGTGTCCACCCTACCGAGTCTCCGGTGTTTTGGAAGTCAGCCCGCGGCATGAGGATTTCTGCGGCGATCTGGTCACACAATCGTTCTTCTGGGTTTGACGAGTCGGTGTGCCTATGTTTGTTCGCCCGATCGTTGATCATGCTGACCCCGGATTTGCGTAGGAGCAAGTGGCCCAGCTCATGGGCGAAAGAGAAACGTTGTCGGGGAGAAAGGGTTTGCTGACCATAGTCCTTTAGGATGATTTTGTATCCTGAACTTGCTGAGTCACTTAGCAGCATCGCCTCTGCGTTTATCTTCCCACTCTCAACTGACGTGACTCCCCAGTCTTGAGCGAACTGTTTCAATTCAATAGGCCATCCTAGGGAAGAGATGTCGAATTCCTTAAGAATACCCTTAAGGATGCTGCTGTTGAGTTTGGCGTTCATCAGTTACATGACGGGACTAAAAGACATCGTTCTCGGTTGTGAGTCGGTCCTCATCTTCGAAAGCTAATCGTAACGTTTCGAGGTCCCGGTCTGAAGTGCCTTCGCGAAAGGCGGGAGAATTCTCCACGAATCGACAAAACCGGTCCACCATATCCGGTGGTCTGTACCACGTTACAGCGTAATCTGCTATGTGCCTTTCTTGTTGTGTTCGGGCCCTTAGTTGCCGTGGATGAACCTTGAGGGCACGCGCCAAGGGGTCAATTTCAATGTCTCTAGGCCGTTGTCCCCGTCTTAGACCATTAAGGTATTGAGGGGTAAAGTCGGGGACGGTTTCGCGTACTTGATCAGCGATCTTTTGTAAGGCCTGAGGGTTCCGTGGTAGGTGGTTGTCGACAAACTCGTTTAGATTTTCTGTAAATCCCACAACATAACCTCCGTATTATCGTGCCCATCAACCTTGGAAAACTCTCTGCTTCTAACGTAATCAGGCACGATTGCGCTGTGTATTAGGTGTTTCTATCGAATGCTGTACCCTGCCTAGCCGCACTTGTTCCAGCCGCATCCGGCGCACATTAGGCAGCCCTCCTGGTATATCAGCAGCGACGTGCAGTCGGGGCAGCGGCTTTTGGGGTTGGCCCCCTCCAGGTCCCACTTGGGGCGTTCCTTTGATTCGGGAAGCAGCTTGAGTTGGGACCCTTCTTGCATCTCTTCGGGCCTGGACTCGGAGTTGGCGTGGCCCGCTAGGGCGAGGGCCACGGCGTCGGGCGCCGAACGTACGAGGGTGCCGTTGTCCCATGCCGGACAGCACGTGATGCCCCTTAGCTGCTCTACGATCTCCCTCATGTCTATTCCGGACCGGAGGGCGAGTGAAACGAGCCTGGATATTGCCTCCAACTGGGCCGAGTCGCATCCACCCGCCTTGCCCAGGGTTGTGAAGACTTCGAAGGGCTTGTCCTCGTCGAAGTTGATAGTTATGTACATGGTGCCGTGGCCTGTCCTGATGCGCTCCGTGACGCCCTTCATATCCTTGGGGCGCGCCTTGGGCGTCAGGACTGCGCTGTCCAGGGCGGCGTCGGCTTCATCAGCAGGGATGGATTCGCCGCTCTTGTCTGACTCGCCGGCGCTCAGCACCTGGTTCTCCTTGGAGCCGTCCCTGTAGGTGGTGATTCCCTTGCAACCAAGCTCATAGGCCAGCATATACGCCCCGGCGATGTTCTCCACGCTGGCCGAGTTGGGGAAGTTGATGGTCTTAGATACTGCGTTGTCAGTGTAACGCTGGAAGGCTGCCTGCATCTTCACGTGCCACTCAGGGCTGATGTCGTGGGAGGTGACGAATACGTCTTTGACCCACTGGGGCACCTCAGCCTGGACGTGAGCGAGGCTGCCCGTTTCGGACACCTCCTCCATAAGCTGCTGGGAGTAGAAGCCTTCTTTCTTGGCTACGGCCTCGAAGAAGGGGTTGCCTTCCACCAACCTGGTGTTGTCCATGACATTCCGTACGTAGCTCAAGGCGAACAGGGGCTCGATTCCGCTGGAGCAGCCGGAGATGATGGAAATCGTGCCGGTGGGAGCTATGGTGGTAGGGGCGGAGTTGCGTATAGGCCCCAGGTCCGGGTTGTTGTAGACGCTGCCTTCCCAGGCGGGGAATACGCCCCGGTCCTCGGCCAGCTTGGCCGAGGCTTCGTTGGTCTGACGCTGGATGAAGCTCATCACGTCCTCGGCGACCCTTAGCGCTTCATCGGAGTTGTAGGGGATGCCCAGTTGCACAAGCAGGTCGGAGAACCCCATCACGCCCAGGCCTATTCGCCGGGTGGCGTGGGACATGTCTTCAATCTCACGTATGGGGTAGTCGTTCATGTCGATGACGTTGTCCAGCATGTGGACGGCCGTGGAGATTACGGAGGCCAGCTTCTCCTTGTCCACCTCGGCGCCCTCGCGGGTGAACCGCACCATCCTGGCCAAGTTTATGGACCCCAGGTTGCAGGACTCATAGGGAAGCAGGGGCTGCTCGCCGCAGGGGTTGGTGCTCTCGATTTCCCCCAACTGGGGATTGGGGTTGTCCCTGTTGATGCGGTCTAGGAAAACTATGCCCGGGTCTCCAGTCTTCCAGGCCATATCCGCCAGCAAATCGAAGACTTCCTTGGCGTTGAGCCTGCCCTGGACTTTTCCTGTGCGCGGGTTGAGCAGGTCGTATTCTTCTCCGTTCTTGACCTTCTCCATGAAGTCCTCGGTGACCGCCACCGAGATGTTGAAATTGGCGATGCTCTTGCCGTCCTCCTTGGAGGTGATGAACTTCATGATGTCGGGGTGGATGACGTGGAGTATTCCCATGTTGGCGCCGCGGCGAGTTGAGCCTTGCTTGACAGCCTCGGTGGCCCCGTCGAAGGCGCGCATGAAGCTGACCGGGCCGGAGGCGACGCCGCCCGTGGAGCCCACAATGTCCCCTTCGGGGCGCAGCCGGCTGAAAGCGAAACCCGTGCCTCCGCCGCTCTTCTGCACCAGGGTGGCCTCCTTGACGGTCTCGAAGATGGCCTCCATGGAGTCCTCTACAGGCAACACGAAGCAGGCGGAAAGCATCTGGAGCTCGCGGCCGGCGTTCATAAGGGTGGGGGAGTTGGGCATGTAGTCCAGGTCCACCATGACCCTGTAGAACTCGGCCTCGGTCCTGGCGACCTCCTGGTCGTCTGCTCCATACCGGCGGTCAGCCTGGGCAAGGTTTTGGGACACCCGGCGGAACATCTGGTCCGGTTCTTCGACGACGTTGCCCTCCCGGTCCTTGGCCTGATAGCGGCGATATAGGACTGCAAGGGCGTTGTCGGTTAGGCCCGGATTGGGCTGAGTGAGCTTTTGTACGAGGCCCGCGTCGTTGAGGGCGTCCATGACTCGGATTCTGATGTCGGCGGTGGCCGTTTCCGGCCTATTAGCGGCGCTGGTCAACTCTTCCCCCCGTGTTCGCTGTCGGCTTGGTCTTGACAGCCTAAAGATAAAATAAATGACTATTTCTGGAATATGCGGCGCCCTTAGCGCGGACCCGGCTGAAGGGCGAAAATGATCGAGGGCCGGAGAGTTGCCGGGAGGATGGACCGACCGCGCAGAACCCTACGGCGAGGCATAGCGTTTCCCTCTCGATAGTTCCTCCTCACACCTCCCCTTCCCACATCGAGAGTCGGCGCCCTTGGCGCTCCCTCCGCTTGGGTCTTGCGGCCGGTTTCATCCCTGTGTCCGCAGTGGGCAGACTGGCATTATATTACAAGATATTGGTGATGTCCAGGGACGTCTATACCATATCTAGTTCGGAATTGCGTTGCTCCAGGGTCAACCAGTAGGTCACGAGGGCGTGCCTGACCTTGGAGTCGATCTCGTCCTGCATGGAAGCCAGATGGTTGTCTTCGCGGTCCATGACGCCCAATAGAGTAAAGCTACTCATGGCTTTTTCCATTGCGTGGGCTTCCTGGCTGAGGGTCTCCCAGCGGGTCTGGTTCTTGGGGCTGCTCATCGGCAGTACCTCCTGAAGAGCCGTCCCGTGTCAAGTATCGGGGCGTAGTAGTGATGGCGGTTCCCCGTCTCCTCCCCCGATTCCCACGCCCACGCCGCGGCAGGGGTACGCCTTCCAAAAGCGACAATTGTTCCGGGTTTTCCTTGAGGTCCTTGACGGCCTCTTCGAAGCTCTCGATGTCCTGGAAGTCCCGGTAAATGCTGGCGAAGCGAATATAGGCAACTCTGTCCAGTTTCCTAAGCCGCTCCATGACCATGTCTCCGATGATGCTCGAGTGGACTTCTGCTTGGCCTAGGCGTTGCAGCTCCGACTCCACGTCTTCCACCAGCTTTTCCACTTCCCGGTAGGGAACAGGCCTTTTGGTGCAGGCCTTGAGGACGCCGGCGGTCAATTTATCTCGATTGAATTCCTCGCGCCGCCCGTCTCCCTTTGCCACCATAAGGACTGCGGTCTGGACACGCTCGTAGGTGGTGAACCGGAGGCCGCATTTCGTGCATTCCCTGCGGCGCCGGACTCCGCTCTCCACCGTACGGGAGTCAGTGACCTTCGAGTCCTCGTAATCGCAATAAGGGCAGCGCATAGAATCTACCAGTTCTTAGAAAAAACTAAGAAAATTCTCAGAATCTCAGTATCTTGTATATGTTATGTAATCACATACAAGATATTGTAAATTCAAGGCTGGCATTGTAGACCCGCTCGAAAGTCAGTGTCAAGGATCATACGACGGCGCATTTCGCAGTTTTTCGAGTTTTTGTTATTGGCGGTCAGAGGCAACTGGGGAAGGTACAAGGGGGATTCGGGTCCGGCGCCTATGGTGTGTCGGGCAAATCAAGAGGCCGCCCGCCATTGGCGGACGGCCTCGAATGTGGTTCTCGGGAGCCTATTCTCTATAAGAAATTGTTTGGATCAATGAGTATTCCTCAGGCCGCCGAGAATATTCCTCATGGTTCGGGTGCCCTAGCGGAAGAACCCCCTGCTCCGGTTGGACGACTGGTGGCGAAGGAAGGCAGGGATGTCCAGGTCCTCGGAGTCTTCGGGTATGGCGTCTTTGAGAAGCTTCCGCAGGTCTTCGTCCCTGTGTATCAAATCCTCGTCCAACACGGGGAACGATGCTGCCACCATGGTCACCTTGACCTCGTCCTCCATCTTGGGGTCCTTGGAGGTGCCGAATATGACGTTGGCGTTGGGGTCCACCATGTCCTGGACCACCGACGCGGCGTCCTGCACCTCTCGCAGGGAGAGGCTCGTGCCGCCGGTGACGACGAAGAGAAGCCGCTTGGCGCCTTCCAGCTCTATGTCCAGCAGAGGGCTCTTGGTGGCCTGCTTGGCGGCGTCCTTGGCCCTGGTCTCACCCTTGCCCCTTCCGATGGCCAGCCATGCCTGACCGGCGTTGGAAAGGATGGTCTTGACGTCTGCGAAGTCCACGTTGATTTCGCCCGGGGTTGTAACGACTTCGGCTATGGCTTGGATGCCTTGTTGCAGGACAGAGTCGGCCATGCGCAGGGCATCGTCCCAGCTGTAGTTGTTTTCCCTCTGTTTGTTCATGGTGAGCAGGCAGTCGTTGGGAATCACGATGAGCGTGTCCACGTGCTCTCTGAGCTTCTCGATGCCGTCCTCTGCGTTCTTCCTCCGGACGGCAGCTTCAAATCCGAAAGGCCTGCTGACTACCGCTACGGTGAGAGCCCCGGACTCTTTGGCCAGCCTGGCAACGAAGGGTGTGGCTCCGGTGCCCGTGCCTCCGCCCATTCCTGCGGCGAGGAACACCATGTCGGCGCCGTCCAGAGCGTTTTCCAGACCTTCGCGGCTCTCCTCGGCGGCTTGACGGCCGAGTTCGGGGTTGGCGCCTGAGCCCAAGCCCCGGGTAAGGTCTTCACCAATGACGACGCGGTGGTTCACGTCGCAACGTGCCAGGTGCTGGGCGTCTGTGTTGATTCCGTAGTATTCGACCAGCTGAAGCCGGTCCTTGGGCATTCGTCCTATGGCGTTGCAGCCGCCACCTCCCACTCCGAACACCTTGATGACCGGAAGTCCCGGCGGACGGCTTTCAGGAGTTTTGAAGGCCGGTTGCGTAAGTTCCCCTTGCACGTTGGGCATATTTTCCTCTGGTCGTTCCTCGTAAGTCATCGGCGCCTCCTTAATCTATGGTTTTGCCATTTCCAGACGCTTAGGCGCCCGTTTAGGCAGAGACTTTCTCCGATTTCCTGAATAACCGTTTGCTGAAGTTGACGCGGCCCAGAATGGGCTTTTTGAATTCGGTGTAGGGCCGCTCCTCACCATGGTGTTTAATCCCCCAGAGCAGGGTTCCAACGCTGGCCGAATAGGCTGTCTTCCGCAGTTCTTGGGGAAGCCCCAGAATTCCGGTGGGGAAGCCTATGCGGACAGGCGCGCCTGTCGTTCTTTCCGCGACCTCCCGGAGACCCGGCATATCCGCTGTCCCGCCCGTCAACACCATGCCCGCCGGAGGCATCTGCCTCATGCCGGCGTTGCGCAGCCTCATCATTACCAGCTTCAACGTCTCGACGATCCGCTCTTGTATGGGCTGGCACATTGCCCGTCGTTTGATCATCCGGACTGGATGTCCCTTAAAGCCGGGCAAGTGAACGTCCTCGGTGGCTTCTACAGCTTCGGGGTTGGCGTGGGAGTGCTTGATCTTCAACTCCTCGGCCACGTAGAAGGGAACGCCGAGGGCCACTGACAGGTCCCTGGTCACCTGGTTGCCGCCTACGGGTATGACAGTCGTGAACCAAGGGCTGCCGGTCCGGAACACCACCACGTCGGTGGTGCCGCCGCCGATGTCCACCAGCACGGCGCCCATCTCCCGTTCGCCTTCGGTCAGGATGGCTTCGGCCGCCGCCAGAGGCTGGACCACCATGCTTCGTACGGTTATCTTTGCTGTTTCTACGGACTGGACCAAGTTTCTCAGGACGGACGATTCGCCCATGACGACATGAGACTCTACGTCCACGTTTTCAGCATGGAGGCCCGCAGGGTTGCGTACACTGGTGAGACCGTCGACCGTGTAGCTTATTGGCACTACATGGAGGATTTCCTTGCCGTCGACCTGCATTGGGCGGCTGGCCTGAACGAGGGACATCAGGTCCTGTTCGGAGATGGGAGTCTCGCCCCGGTCTCCGTTGAGGGAGCTTGTGGTGTTCAAACTGGTGATGTGGTCGCCGCTGACGCTGAGGTACGCCCAGGACACGCCCCGTCCCATGTATCTCTGTGCTTCTTCGAGAGACGCCTTGACGGCCTGCTGCGCTTCTTCCTGGTCGCTTACCTTCCCCTTGAGCATGCCTTGGGAGGGAACTGTGCCGACACCCAGGACTTTGAGCTCTCCCTCAGGCCCTATGCGAGCGATGATGGAGCAAACTTTGGTCGTTCCCATGTCGATAGCTGTGTAGAAAATGTCCTTGGCCATAGTGTCAGTCCTCTTCTAAGAAGATGGGGGGGTCTCTATGCGCTCGGCCACTCTGAGCCGGGCGCTCCTGCTGCGGGGATTGGCTTGGATTTCGGTCTTGGAAGGAACAATCACCCGTTTGTTCACAAGTCGTATTGAAGCTGTGTGGCCGCAGATGCACATTGGAATCCTGGGAGGGCATATGCAGTCTTTGGATTCTCTGGAAAAGGTCGATTTCACCACCCTGTCTTCCAGGCTGTGGTAGCTGATTACGGCCAGCCTGCCGCCGGGGTTGAGGGTCGTGACGGCCTGTTCCAGGCTCGATTCCAGAGCGTCAAGCTCCGAATTGACTGCGATTCGCAGAGCCTGGAAGGTGCGTGTGGCGGGATGGATCTTTCCGGGCAGGACCCGCAGCACCTTGGAGACTATCTGTGAAAGGTGTAGGGTCCCTTCCACGGGCCGAGCCGCCACAACGGCCCTGGCTATGGCCCTTGACCTGCGTTCCTCTCCAAACCGGTGCAGTATGTCGGCCAAGTCGTCCCGAGAGTACTCATTTACTATATGAGCGGCGGTCAGGGGACCCTCCGGGTCGAAGCGCATGTCCAGAGGCTCGTCCTTGGCAAAGGAAAAGCCGCGTTCTGAGCACTCGATATGGTAGGAAGAGAATCCCAGATCCAGCAGTATACCGTCGGCGTCTTCAAAGCCCAGCGCAAAAGCGATGTCGTGAATTTGCGCGTAGCTTCCCTGGACCAGCCGGAAGGCGCCGTCGTAGGGCCGCAGACGGACCCCGGCCCCTTGGATGACCTCGGGGTCTTTATCGATTCCTAAGAGCCGTCCTCCGGGCATTGCGGCCTGGAGGACGGCGGATGCGTGGCCCCCTTCTCCGACGGTCGCGTCTATGTACACACCTCCCGACCTCACCGCCAGAAGACGCACCGTCTCTTGGAGAAGCGCAGGCTCGTGTGAGAAAGCTTTGTCCACCACGGCTTCCCCCATCGGGCCTGGGGCCGTAGACAACGTCGGATTGGCGCCGGTTAGTCTAACCAATTGCTGTCGTCTCATTTACGAATTCGTCACGGATGAAAGGCCCGCTAATCGACTTTGTCCTCGCAATTGCCAATCTATGGGTTTGTCGCACCATTGAGCGTTGGGCTTATTCAGAGAAGACCCCCCGTTTCCCAACCGTGCGAACACTCCAAACATGGAGCCTGCGGAAACGGAGGGGAGAATGCTGCCCCCTCCCTACCCCACGAATAAATCATATTGAGGCTAGCAGCATGGACAAATGAAGTACAAGGACTATTGTGGTCTTTTTTGGTGAGTTTTTTATCTATTTCTTATTTTTTGGAAAAACCTAAAAGCCGGAGTGATCCGGCGTGGGCCCAATTTAAGCGTTTGACGCCTATGGAGCTTGGCGATAATAATGTATGAGTTCATTGTGGCGGCGTTGCCCGCCGTATACAGACTTACTGACCCCGACCAGGCGTCCAGCGGGGCGGGGTCCGTTAGAACCCCGCCGGGTTATAGGTTTTTAGGATTCAGCGTTTTCCAGTAGGAGCGGCTTTGTCGGATTTACTTTACAGAGTCAGCCTGAACATGCAGGCGGACGACCTGTCCCGAATGGTCTTGGCCAAGGAAGACCTTCCTGGAGAAATGACGGCTTTCGAACTGGCCCGTGACGGTGAGTTGGACAACGAAACGATGGCCGACCACAGTTTCCCTGGGAGCACAACCGAGGAAATCCGGGCCACTGGCCGCATCTCTGGATACCTCTCCGAATTCGTCAACACCGACGACCGCGGGCTCCTGTCTCCTCCTGAAGAGGGGCATGACTTAGTGGCTGCCTCGGTTGTACACCTGTTCAACGACATGGACGAAGTGGACCGCTGGATGACCAACAAGTTCCTGGGTGAGTTCAAGGCTCACGTAGGCCGCGACCTTGGCAGAGGTCAGCAACTGATTAGGGCGGATGAGTTGGACTTCGACGGCTTTGCGGACAAGTCCGTGGGGTTGCATACGCTCCAGACCAGCGATTTCGGCTTAGTCTCTTCAACTGTCGTGGACTTCCGCGTCGGGCGGCTTCTTGGCGTTGCGTACCTGGTGACTGCGGGGGACGTGGAGCGCCGGCTCCAGGTGAGAGAGCTGGGAGCGCTCCTGGAACGCCGCATAGTAAAGACTCTCCTGGGGTCCAATTAGTCCAGGCTGCCTTAACGCGGCGGCTTTCGCCGGGGCAGTCGTTCGCGGGACAGATTCAAGCGCCGGATGTCAGGCCCTCCCATGTCCAAAGATTTTGTCACAATACTGACGCTTTACGACGCACGCGGACCCCTGATTGGGCCGTTGGCTGAGGCGATTTCCCTTGGTGTTTCCCGGGTTACGGGAGCCGAGTGCAGACTGAGGACGTTGGCCGATGCAAAGAAGGATGACTTGCTGGAAGCTGACGGCCTCGTCCTGGGCTCTCCCAACTGGAGCGGGATCACCGGCGACCTGAAGCGCTGGCTGGACGACCAGGGAGATTTCTGGGAGGACGGGTCCCTGAGAGGGAAAGTCGGAGCGGCGTTCACCACTGGCAGGGGCCTCCACTCAGGGCTGGAGTTCACTTTGCTGGGTCTCATTCACTGGATGCTGGCCGGCGGAATGATTGTGGCGGGCCTGCCCTGGTCCGAGGACATGAAGCAGTCGGGTTCCTACTATGGGGCTACCGCGACCGGCCAGATCAAAGAGGCGGACTTGGCGCAAGCCTCGGCCCTAGGCGAACGGGTTGCGCTGAACGCCATTAAGCTGTCTAAGTGAACAGGCGGCGGACCTGCGGAGCATCCTTCGAAAAGCTTCTAAATTTTGTTGACACCGCCTGGGTTTGTTGGTAGAGTATCCAATTGTCGCCCGAGACGCCGGGAGGGGTTTTTATGCCTACAGTAAATCAGCTGGTTCGGAAGGGTCGCAAGAAGGTCATCAAGAAGACCAAGGCGCCCGCCATGCACTGGCTGCAGAACTCTCTCAAGAACAGAACGGTCTGGGGGCCTGGGGCGCCTCAGCGCAGGGGCGTTTGCGTCCAGGTGCGTACTATGACGCCCAAGAAGCCCAACTCAGCCCTGAGGAAAATAGCCCGTGTCAGGCTAACCAACGGTTTCGAAGTCACGGCGTACATCGGAGGAGAAGGACACAACCTCCAGGAACACTCGGTGGTGCTAATACGAGGCGGAAGGGTCAAGGACCTGCCCGGCGTGCGCTACCACGTAGTCAGGGGGGCTCTCGACTGCGAGGGCGTCCAGGACCGTGGCCGCGGCCGGAGCAAGTACGGGGCCAGCCGCCGCCGGCGCTAGCCCGCTCCGGATTGTTCCCCCAGACTTGCCAGGATCGGTCCTTAACGATGTCCAGAAGAAGAAGAGCAGAACGACGCCCTGTGTCGGCGGACGCCCGCTATAGCAGCGTGGAGCTTGCCCGCTTCATCAACAAGATAATGATGAAGGGCAAGAAGACGGTTGCGCAGCGAATAGTGTACGCCGCCCTGGACCTCGTAGAACAGGACGCAAAGAGGCCGCCACTGGAGGTCTTTGACCAGGCTCTGAAGAACGCCACCCCACTCCTGGAAGTGCGTCCCAGAAGGGTGGGAGGGGCAACATACCAAGTTCCCACTGAGTTGCGAGCCGCCCGCAGCGAGGCGCTGGCCATCCGCTGGATAATACGCGGAGCCAGGGCCCGCAAGGGAATGCCCATGAGGCGGAAGCTGGCCCTGGAACTCTTGGAGGCATCCAGAGGCGAGGGTTCCGCCGTCAGGCGTCGAGAAGAGCTTCACCGCATGGCTGAAGCCAACCGGGCCTTCGTTCACTACAGATGGTAGCGCACCCAGCCCGGTAAGCTCTAGTCGTCAGTGAGGTCTTGATTCAAATCAGGTTGTAAACCATGTCCCTCGCATCTGCCATAGACAGAATTCGCAATATAGGATTCATCGCCCACATCGACGCGGGTAAGACAAGCGTCACGGAGAGGGCGCTGTATCTTGCCGGCCGGATTCACAGAGTGGGCGGAGTGGACGAAGGCACCACGGTCATGGACTGGATGCCCCAGGAGAAAGAACGGGGAATCACCATCACCGCCGCCGCGACTACCTGCCAATGGAAAGGCTACAAAGTAAACATCATAGACACGCCCGGTCACGTGGACTTCACCGCTGAAGTCGAGCGGAGTCTCAGGGTGTTGGACGGCGGGATAGTCGTCCTCGACGCCGTGGCCGGAGTCCAACCCCAGTCGGAGACGGTGTGGCGCCAGGCTGACAGGTACGAAGTGCCCCGGATATGTTTCGTCAACAAGATGGATCGGATAGGGGCCAACTTCGAGTTCACAGTGGACTCGATACGCCACAGGCTGAAGGCGAATCCCGTCCCCGTTCAGCTTCCCCTGAGGACCTACGAAGCATTCGACGGCGTCGTGGACCTCATGGAAGGGACTGCCCTGGTCTATGATGACGACGTGGACCTGGCCCCGCCCGAAGGCCCCATTCCTGAAGAGTACCTGGACAAGTATGAGCAGTACCGTGAGGCCATGATCGAAAAGATCGTGGAGACCGACGAGTCGCTGATGATACGGTACCTGGAAGGTGAGGACATCCCTTCCCAGGACCTGAAGAACGCTTTGAGGAAAGCCACCATAGCCGGTAGTTTGGTGCCTGTGCTTTGCGGCGCCGCCATCAGCGGCAAGGGCATCCATTCGCTTCTAGACGGCATAATAGACTACTTGCCCGCTCCGCTGGACATTCCGCCCATGGTGGGAGTCCACCCCAAGACGGATGAACAAGTGGTGCAGGAACCTCGCCCGGACGCCCCCCTGTCCGCCTTGGCTTTCAAAGTCGCCGCTGACCCATTCGTCGGCCGGCTGGTCTATTTGCGAGTCTACTCGGGCACGGTCAAGTCGGGGGAGACGGTATACAACGTGACCAGGGACCGGAACGAACGGATGGGCAGGGTGCTTCAGATGCATGCCAACCGGCGGGAAGAGGTGCCTGAGTCCGACGCGGGGAACATCCTGGCCGCCGTGGGGCTGAAGAACACCTTCACAGGAGACACAATTACCCATAGGGACTCTCCGGTGATTCTGGAGCCGCCCACGTTCCCGTCTCCCGTTTTGTCCGTGGCTATAGAACCCATGACCAGAGCCGACCAGGACAAACTGTCCGAAGCTCTTGGAAAGCTGGCGGAAGAGGACCCGACCTTCGAGGTCAGGTACAACGAGGAAACGGGCCAGACACTTATCTCCGGCATGGGAGAGCTGCACCTCGAAGTGCTGGTGGACCGCATTCGACGCGAGTTCAACGTCGCCGCCAACGTAGGCAAGCCACGGGTTGCTTACAGAGAAACCATAACCGCCCCCACCAGAACCGAGGGGCGGTTCGTACGTCAGACGGGCGGCCGTGGCCAGTACGGCCACGTTTGGCTGGAATTGAAGCCGCTGGAGCGCGGCCAAGGCTTTATATTCGAGGACAAGATTCAGGGAGGCGTCATACCCAGGGAGTACATACGCCCGGTGGAGCAAGGAGTCAGGGACGCAATCCAGAACGGCCCCAAGGCCGGATACCCCATCATCGACATGAAAGTGACCCTGGTGGACGGCAGCTTCCATACCGTGGACTCGTCCGAGATGGCCTTCAGGACAGCCGGTTCCATTGCGTTGCGAGAGGGTGTCGCCAAGGCGAAACCCATCCTACTCGAACCCATCATGGAGTTGGAAGTCGTAACCCCCGGCGAGTTTCTGGGGGATGTTCTGGGCGACCTGAGCTCACGGCGAGCTCAAATAAAGAACATCGAGGGGCTGGAAGGCATACAGGTGGTGCGCGCCATGATGCCTTTGTCCGAGACCTTCGAGTACACCACCATTCTCCGGTCGGTAACCCAGGGCAGGGCGAGCTACACCATGGAGTTCCGCTTCTATGAACCCGTGTCCGAGGACATTCTCAAGCAGGTGATAAGGGGCCGTTAGCTGAAGAAATGACTACGACAGGACAGAAGGTAAGAATCGTTTTGAGGGCCTTCGACCACAAGTCCCTGGACTTGTCGGCGGTGCAAATCGTGGAAACCGCCGAGCGGACCGGCGCCCAAGTGGTTGGGCCGGTGCCGATGCCCACCCACATCCGGCGTTTCTGCGTCATAAGGTCTCCCCACGTGGACAAGGACTCCCGGGAGCACTTCGAAATCAGGACGCACAAGCGGCTCATAGACATAGTGGACCCCACTTCAAAGACCATCGACGCCCTCACCCGCCTCAATCTTCCGGCGGGTGTGGACATCTCAATCAAGCTATAGGACGAGGTATGATTCGCGGAATCATCGGACGAAAAATAGGAATGACCCAGGTGTTCAGGGAGTCGGGCCAGGTGGAGCCGGTGACGGTCATCGAGGGCGGCCCCTGCACCATCACCCAGGTCAGGACCGTCGAACGGGACGGATACCAGGCGGCCCAACTCGGCTTTCAGACGGCCAAGAAGCTGAACAGGCCGGAACGGGGCCACCTGGAAAAGACGGGTTTCTTTAAGCGGCTGCGGGAAGTCCCAGTCGACGGCGTCGACGACTTGGAAGTGGGACAACAGATCAACGTCGACCTCTTTGAAGAAGGTGAAAAGGTTGACGTGATAGGTCGGTCCAAGGGACGAGGGTTCCAGGGCGTCATGAAACGCTGGGGTTTTAGCGGAGGTCCCCGCACCCACGGCCAGTCGGACCGGGCAAGGGCGCCAGGTTCCATCGGCGCCGGGACCACTCCGGGCAAGGTGCTTAAGGGAAAGAAGATGGCCGGCCACATGGGGGACCGGCGCATCACTGTCAAGAACCTGGAAGTCGTAAAGGTGGACCCCGAGAGGAACCTCCTCTTGCTCAGAGGCGGCATCCCCGGAGCCCATAACGGTCTGCTTTTGATCAAAAAGGCCGGGCGGTAGGTACAATGCAGGCGACGGTGAAGAACTCAGAAGGCAGGGTGGTGGACACCGTCGAGCTCGACGAGCGGCTCTTCAACGTCCCCATGAACAGTACGCTGGTCCACCAGGCGATGGTGATGTACCAGGCCAATCGGAGACAAGGGACCCACTCGACCAAGACCAAGGCGCAAGTCTCCGGCGGAGGACGCAAGCCTTGGCCCCAGAAGCACACAGGTCGTGCGCGGCATGGCAGCATCAGGTCTCCCCAGTGGCGGCATGGAGGCGTGACCTTCGGGCCGCATCCGAGGTCCCATCGTCTAGACATGCCCAAGAAGATGCGTCAAGGCGCCTTGAGGTGCGTGTTGTCGGACAAGTTCCGCAGCGGCAAGCTGGCGCTGGTGGATGACATTACCGTTGGATTCAGCACAAAGTCCATGGCCGACCTGCTTTCGAACCTGGAAGTGGGACGTTCTACGCTAATCGTCACCGAAAGTCCTGCCGAGTCGATGGTCAGGTCCGCCAGAAATCTGCCCAGGGTGTGGACCTTGCCGGTGGACCAGCTCACCGCCGAGCAGCTTCTCAAGAGGGACACGCTCGTCATGACTCTAGACGCGATGCGCAAGGCTGAGCAGTTGTGGGCGTCCCCCTCTGTAAGGCGCCCTAAGAAAGGGACGCTGGAGGCGCCGCCAGCTCTGGACGAGAGTCCAGAGCCGGAAGAGTCCGTTGAGCTTGACGAGGCTGTAGAGGTCGTAGCGGCTGTCGAGTCTGGAGAGCCAGTGTCCGGCGTTCAGGATGAGGAGGTTGACGAGTAATGGCCGCGGTGCAGGTCTTGATTCAACCTCTAATCACCGAGAAGAGCACCCTTCTTCAAGAAGAAGGAAAGTACGTCTTCAAGGTGGTCCGGTCGGCGCCCAAGGGTGAGATCAAGAGGGCCGTAGAAGAAGCGTTTGGCGTCAAAGTCATAGACGTGAAGGTTTCCATGGTCCGAGGGAAACGCAAGCGGTACGGGCCTAAGTACAAGAAGCTTCCCGACACCAAGAAAGCCATCGTTTCGCTGCGACCAGGTGACCGAATACAGCTGATTGAGGGGGTCTAAAGAGAATGCCGCTTAGGATTCCCAACCCCAAGACTCCCGGCACGCGAAACGCGGCTCTTCCCTCTTTCGAGGAGCTGACTACCAAGAAACCCGAGAAGTCCCTGCTCAGTCCCAAGAAGAACGCCGCAGGCCGCAACCGCAGCGGCAGAATCACGATGCGGCGGCGGGGCGGCGGTTCCAAGAGGATGTACCGGGTCATCGACTTTAAGCGCAACAAAGTTGGTGTCCCCGGCAAAGTGGTATCGGTTGAGTACGACCCTAATCGTTCGGCTCGCATTGCGCTGATCAACTACGCCGACGGAGAGAAGCGCTACATCCTGGCTCCAGTCGGGCTGAGGATGGGAGACCGCATCGAGTCTGGCCCCAACGCCGACATCAAGCCCGGAAACACCCTGCCCCTTCGGCACATACCGGCCGGCACCATGGTCCACAACCTGGAGGTGACTCCCGGACGTGGAGGCCAGCTGGTGCGCAGCGCCGGCGTGGCGGCTCAGGTGCTTTCCCGTGAAGACAAGTACGTGCTCATCAGGCTCCCGTCAGGCGAGGTAAGGCGCGTGCTGGTGGAATGTCAGGCCACCGTGGGCCAGGTCGGCAACACCGACCACAAGAACATCAAGCTGGGTAAGGCTGGAAAGACCCGGCACCGAGGCCGCCGGCCGCAGGTGCGAGGCGTGGCTATGACCCCCAGAGACCATCCCCACGGCGGAGGAGAAGGCCGTTCCCCCGTGGGCTTGCCCGGACCCAAAACTCCCTGGGGCAAACCCGCCTTGGGATTCAAGACTCGCCGGAAGAAGAAGTCGAGCAGCGGGCTAATCCAGAGGAGGAGGCGCTAGTGTCCCGGTCCACTAAGAAAGGCCCCTACGTACACCCTAAACTGATTAAGAAAGTCCTCGCCGTTCAGGGCGCGGGACTCAACACGGTAATCAGGACGTGGTCGAGAGCGTCCACGATTCTGCCGGACATGGTCGGTTTGACCATAGGAGTCCACGACGGACGTCGCCACGTGCCCGTGTACATCACCGAGAACACCGTGGGGCACAAGCTGGGCGAGTTCGCCCCCACGAGGACTTTCAGAGGCCACGTCGCCAGGTCCGAACGCACCAGCAGCAGCCAGGCCAGGCGTCGGTAGAGAGGGAGAGAAGGACCAGTGCCGGAAGCGAGAGCAACCGCAAGAGGAGTCGGGGCGTCTCCCAAGAGGCTGAAGCCCATCATCGACTTGGTGAGAGGCATGCCCGTGAGCAACGCCATCGACACTCTGAACCTTCTCCAGTCGCCATGGGCCAAGGTTGTGGCCAAAGTAGTGCGTTCGGCGGCCGCAAACGCCGAGAACAACCTGTTGTTGGACCCGGACGGACTAAAAATCGTGAAAATAGTCGCCGACCAGGCGGCGCCTATCAAGAGGTTCCGGCCTCGCGCCCGTGGGCGAATCGGCCGAATCACCAAGAGGTCGAGCCATGTCACAGTCGTAGTGGATGAGGAGGAGTCCTAATGGGCCATAAGACCCATCCCATCGGTTTCCGATTGGGAATAGTCAAAGATTGGCAGACCCATTGGTATGCTCCCAAGGCAAGCGATTACCGGGAACTGGTCCGTGAAGACTTGAAGATCCGAAGCGAAATCGGCGACGAGTACCAGGGATTCTCCAACGCAGGCATCGCCAGGGTTGAAATAGACCGGGGCACCCAGGACGTTGTGGTCAACATCCACTCCGCACGTCCCGGAATACTCATTGGCAGAGACGGCGAAAGGGTCAAGCGGATGCGGGGGCGTCTCGAGAACGTGACCAGCAAGCGCATCCAGTTGAATGTAGTGGAGATATCCCAGCCGGAGCTCAATGCTTATCTCGTGGCCCGCAACATCGCCGACCAGCTACAGCGTAGGGTGTCTTACCGCCGGGCCATCAGGCAATCGGCCCAGCGGGCGATGCAAGCCGGCGCCCAAGGCATAAAGATAATCGTAAAGGGGCGGATAACCGGGGCAGAAATCGCCCGTCAGGAGAAGTTCATGGAGGGTCGAGTTCCCCTCCACACTCTTCGGGCTGACATCGACTACGCCATCGCCGAGGCCCACACGCTAATGGGCCGAATAGGGATCAAGGTGTGGATCTACAACGGGGACATACTCCCTGCGCCTCCCGAGGAGGCGCAGGAAGAGTTGGAGACCATCGAGGTCACCATTCCTTCCGAAGACCCTGAGGACGCTGCAAAGGAGGCCGAGGATGCTTCAGCCGAAGAGGGTTAAATTTCGGAAGATGCACCGAGGCCGCATGACCGGCAAGGCCACATCCGGCAACCAGTTGAACTTTGGTGAATTTGGGCTGAAGGCCATGGCCCCGGGGTGGATAACTGCCAGGCAGATAGAAGCGGCCCGTATTGCCATCACCCACCACCTTAGCCGAGGAGGAAACGTGTGGGTGAGGGCCTTCTCCGACAAGGCCGTGTCCAAGAAGCCGGCCGAGACACGCATGGGCGGCGGCAAAGCCGCCGTGGACCATTGGGTGGCTGTTGTAAAGCCGGGCCACATCCTTTTCGAGATTGGCGGCATCAGGGAAGAGCTGGCTGTGGAAGCCCTCAAAAGGGCGGCCCAGAAGCTCCCGATACCTACCAAATCTGTAAGTAGAGAAGGCGCCCTGGCGGCGTAGGCCAGCCCGCCGGGCCGGAAACGGAGTAGGGTTTAGTGAAAGCCCAGGAAATACGAGAACTGACGGACCAAGGCATCCGGGATGAGTTGGAGGGCTCCCAAAAGGAGCTCCTGAACCTGCGAATTCGTGTCGCCACGAAGCAGCTTAGCAACACCTCTGAGATAGGTCGGGTAAGGAAAAAGATCGCCCGCCTCAATACGGTCCTGACGGAACGCCGGTTGGGGGTACAGTGATGCCTGGCGCCAGGAAAGTTCGTGTAGGAGAAGTGATCAGCGCCAAGATGGACAAGACCGTCGTGGTGGCCGTACGGTGGCAGCAACGCAACCTGGTATACAAGAAACCCCGAAGGCGCATCACCAAGCTGTACGCCCACGACAATGAAAACCAGTGCCGTTTGGGAGACATGGTACGGATTGAAGAGACCCGTCCTCTTTCCCGCACAAAACGATGGCGATTGCTCGAAATCGTCGAACGTCGGGAGGTAGCCGAGGTCAAGCCAGTGGAGTTGGACGAGGGCATCCTGACGGAAGAGGCCGAGGCTGACATCCAGGATGGAGCGGGCTTGGACTACGACAAACTGGTTGATGAACTGGATGAGATGTCCGATGACGACCTGGAGGACGACTCCTCAGACGATGAAGACCTGGACGATGAAGACTTGGATGAGCCGGAATCGGGCGACGACGAAAGTCAAGCCGATGACGACGAAACGATGACTGACGAAGAGGAAGACGTCCTGGAGGAGTCGGGAGAAGAGGCCGAGGAAGAGGAGAAAGAAGAATGATTCAGACCTTCTCTCGCCTGAAGGTAGCCGACAACAGCGGCGCCAAAGAAATCATGTGCATTAACATCCCAGGCAGCAGCCGCAGACGATACGCTGCCATCGGCGACGTCATCGTGGCGACGGTGAAAGAGGCCATCCCCATGGGCCAGGTCAAAAAGGGCGAGGTGGTCCGAGCTGTCATCGTCAGGACCGCCAAGTCCCAGCGCCGCCGGGACGGCACCTACGTCAGGTTCGACGACAACGCCGCCGTAATCCTGGGCGAGCGCCAGGACAATCCCAGGGGCAGCCGCATCTTTGGACCCGTAGCCAGAGAGCTACGGGAACGGGGCTTCATGCGCATCATCTCCCTGGCGCCCGAGGTGGTCTAAGATGAAGATTCGGCGAGGAGATACGGTCCTGGTCGTCGCGGGTAAAGAGAAGGGGCGTCAAGGGCGAGTGGAAAGGGTGCTGGTTGACAAGAAGCGAGTCGTTGTCGAAGGTGTCAACATGGTGGTGCGCCATGTGCGCCCGACCCCCGGAGTCCGGCAGGCGGGGCGAGTCCAACAGGAATCGCCTCTCCATGTATCCAACGTAATGCTGATTTGCTCAGGCTGCAACCGCGCCACGCGGGTGCGGCATGGCGTCCTTGAAAACGGAAGAAAGGTCCGAGTATGTCAACGGTGCGGGGAGACGATAACATAGAGGAGCGCCAGGACGCTTCCCCAGAGGAACAGCCCCAGGCCGCCGCGTCTGAGGCTTCTACGGCGGAGGAACCCAAGCCCCGCCAGAGGCGCCAGTCGACCCGGAGCGGAGCTGCCGGAGGCGGGACTGGAGCCAGAGGAGGCCGTCGGCGGGCGTCTGCGCGGGAAGCGACGCCAGAGCAGTCCGCCGTGGAAGCGGAAGAGGCTGCTCCTGTTGGTCTTTCCACGCCCAGGCTCAAGGAGCTGTGGCGTGATGAAGTGGTCCCCACGATGGTGCGGGAGATGGGTTACAAGAACGTCATGCAGGCGCCCCGTATCCACAAGATAGCGCTGAACGTGGGGCTTGGAGAGGCCCTCACCAACGGACGAGCCATCGAAAGCGCCACCAACGACCTGACGACCATATCCGGGCAGAAACCGGTCGTCACCCGGGCACGCAAGTCCATAGCCGGGTTCAAGCTGAGGGAGGGTAACGCCGTCGGAATCACCGTAACCCTGCGGGGGGACCGGATGTACTACTTCTTCGACCGGCTTGTGAACACGGCGCTGCCCCGAATTAGAGACTTCCGAGGTGTGTCGTCCGCCAGCTTTGACGGTCGGGGCAACTATTCCATGGGAATACGCGAGCAAATCATCTTCCCGGAAATCGAGTACAATCGGATAGAGCGCATCAGGGGCTTCCAAGTTACTATAACCACGACGGCCAAGACCGACGCCGAGGGGTCGATGTTGCTTTCCCTGATGGGAATGCCGTTTGCGCGTCAGAACTAGAGGAGACCTTTGGCTAAGAAATCGCTAATCGAAAAGTGGAAGCGCACACCGAAGTTTCCGGTGCGGAAATACAACCGGTGCCACCGCTGTGGTCGTCCGAGAGCGTTCATACGCTATTTCGGACTGTGCCGCATTTGCATGAGGCAGTTGGCGCTGGTCGGTGAACTGCCTGGCGTGCGCAAGGCCAGCTGGTAGACTGGAGAGTTATGCCGGTAACCGATCCCATAGCCGATATGTTAACCAGGATAAGGAACGCTCAGCCGGTGAGGCATGAGTCGGTCACGATGCCTGTGTCCAAAATCAAGGTGGCCATAGCCAGGGTTCTGAAGGAAGAAGGATTCATTCGAGATTACGATGTTCTGAGAGGCCAACCCCAGCCGGTCCTCAGAATCCATCTGACCTACAGGGAAAACCGGGAACCCGCGATCGGAGGCCTGAAGCGGGTAAGTAAGCCCGGCCTGAGGGTCTACGTCGGCAAAGGGGAGATCCCTCGGATATATGGAGGCCTGGGCGTCGCAGTCATGTCCACGTCCCAAGGAGTGATGACGGGCCGGCAGGCATGGCGTCAGGGCCTTGGAGGGGAGCTGCTCTGCTATGTCTGGTAACGAAGGCCGCAACGACAAGACTCTCTCGCGGGTAGGCAGAAAAGCCATCAAGGTCCCCCAGGGAGTCCGGGTGGACCTGAGCGACGACCAGATCATCGTACAAGGGCCCAAAGGCTCCCTTACCCAACCCCTCCACTCGGACGTGGTTGTAAGGATGGAAGACGGCGAGATTACCGTGGAAAGGGTATCGGCCAGGAAGTTTCACAGGTCGCTCCACGGTCTGACCCGCAGCCTGATTGCCAACGCAGTAACCGGAGTCACCGACGGCTACCGGAAGACGCTGGAGTTGATGGGTGTCGGGTACAGGGTCCAGCAGACCGGAGAGAGCATCACCCTCAACGTCGGATACAGCCACCCGGTGGAAGTCCAGCCGCTGGAAGGCGTCACGCTGACCGTCGAGGGCAACAATAGGGTGCACGTTGACGGCATCGACAAGCAGAAGGTGGGTGAGGTGGCGTCCACTATTCGACGGGTGCGGCCTCCCAACGCCTACAAAGAAAAAGGCATAAAATACGCCGGAGAAGCCCTTCGGCTAAAACCAGGGAAGGCCGCCGCAAGGAAGAGCTAGCAACTAAGATAGAGGCAAACCTGCATGCCAAGAGAGAAGAATCCAAGGGACCTGCGGCTTGCCCGCCATAAGAGGGTCCGCAAGAAGGTGCACGGGACTCCCGAAAGGCCCCGTCTGTGCGTATTTCGAAGTCTGAAGGGCATCTATGCACAGGTGGTCAACGACGCCGAGGGGCATACCGTCGCCGCGGCGTCAAGCCTGGAACCGGAAATCAAAGCCTCGGGATCGGGGCTGTCCAAGACTGAAGTGTCCAAGCTGGTGGGCAAGACCATAGCCCAGCGCACCAAGTCGACGGGAGCTTCAACGGTGGTGTTTGACCGGGGAGGATACTTGTACCACGGAAGGGTAAAAGCTTTGGCGGACGCTGCCAGAGAGGAAGGTCTCGTTTTCTAAATGGGTTTTAAGATCCCGGTAAACAAAGTGGACCCCACTGGCCTCGAGCTGACAGACCGTCTAGTGTTTACGAGGCGAATCGCGAAGGTGGTCAAGGGCGGCCGTCACCTCAGGTTCAACGGCCTGGTGGTCGTGGGCGATGGTGAAGGAGTTGTGGGAGCTGGTCTGGGGAAGGCCCAGGCGATTCCCGATGCTGTCAGAAAAGGAAACGCCTTGGCGAGAAAGACCCTCATCAGGGTCCCGCTGAAGGGAAGCACCATACCCCAGGAGACCTACTCCAAGGTGGGCGCCTCCAAAGTCTTGATCAAGCCCGCCCCGGCTGGTACGGGGATAATCGCCGCCGGAGTTGTCCGGGCCGTTTTGGACTTGGCGGGGGTGAAAGACGCTGTGGCTAAGTCCCTGGGTTCTAGAAATCCCATAAACGTAGTGTACGCCACGTTGGACGCGCTCCAGAAGATAAAGGACCCGGTCGAAGAGATGGCCAAGCGCAGAGGAACTAACAGGGAAGCGGCCTAAGGCGAAGGATTTGGACAGATGGCTGAAATAAAGATAACTTGGAAGAGAAGCTGCATCGGCCGAAAGCAGAACCAACGGCGAGTAATAGAGGCGTTGGGGCTTAAGAGGCTTTCCCATTCGGTCGTTCGGCACGACACTCCCACCATCAGGGGGATGGTGAACGTCGTTCAACATCTGGTGGAAGTTGAGGAAGTCAACCCCGAAAGCTCGTCCGACTAGAAGAAGCCCTTACAGCGGAAGCCGAAAAGGGAACGGCGAACGCTTGGGGCGTCGGGTCAAGATGGGTAAGACGGAAACGAAAGGCAGGCAGTCCAAGAAATGATGGAGCATCAGGCAACTCCGGCGCCGGGTTCCCGCCGTAAGCGAAAGCGGATTGGGAGAGGCGACGCCAGCGGCCACGGCACCTATGCTGGCCGGGGCATGAAAGGGCAAAAGTCCCGCTCGGGCGGAGGCGTCAGGCCTGGGTTCGAGGGCGGTCAGATGCCTTTGATCAAAGGGCTTCCCATGAGGAGGGGCTTCACCAACATTTTCAAGACGGAATACCACCTCGTCAAGCTGGAGGAGTTGGGCGGGTTGCCCCAAGACACGGTGATCACTCCCGAGACCCTGGTGGGAATGGGTTTTCTCAGGAAGATAAAACATCAAGTCAAAGTTCTGGGCAACGGCGACTTGGGCGTGGCGCTGAAGGTTTCGGCGCACAAGTTCACCAAGGCGGCGAGGGAGAAGATCGAGGCGGCGGGCGGAAGTGTGGAGGTCCTATAAACCATGATGGCCCAGGAGGCGGAAGGCCGTCCTAAGTTACTTCAAGCCGCCATAGACGCCTTCCGGGTACCCGACCTAAGAGCAAAGATTCTCTTCACCCTGGCCATGCTGGGCGTATTCCGGTTCATGGCTCAGGTCCCCATACCCGGCATCAACCGTGACAGCCTGGACGCCCTGTTCGAAAGCAGTCAGCTTCTGGGCTTTCTAAATCTCTTCAGCGGCGGAGCTCTGGAGAATATGAGCGTGGCCGCCCTGGGGGTGTTCCCCTACATCACTTCATCGATCGTCATGCAGTTGCTGGTCCCTGTGGTTCCTGCTCTGCAGCGCATATCCAGAGACGGGGAGTCCGGACGCCAGAAGATAAACAGAATAGTCCACTTCGCCACCGTTCCCATAGCCCTGGCCCAGGGGTACGGTCAACTTCAGCTGGTGCAGTCGGCCGGTGTAATCAGCGGCGTCTGGTCAGGCCCCGGCGACGGCAATCTGGTGGCCACTGTGGCAATGCTGGCGTCCCTCACCGCGGGCACCATGTTCCTTGTGTGGCTTGGAGAGCTAATTACCGAGCGTGGAATAGGAAACGGAATATCGCTGATAATCTTCGCTGGAATCGTGGCTGGGTTTCCTGGCCTCATATCCCAGGCTTCGGACCAGACCAACGCCCTCGGAATCATCTGGCTGGCCATCATCGGACTGCTGATCGTCGCATTAATCGTAGTGTTTACCGAGGCCCACCGGCGGATACCCGTCCAGTATGGCCGGAGCATCTTCCGGGGCGGCAGAATGTACCGGCAGACCGGCTCGACGTATCTGCCACTGCGGATAAACTCCGCGGGAATGATCCCCGTCATATTCGCCTCGTCGGTGGCCATTCTGCCCGCCACTATGGCCAGCTTCTTGGGTGTGCGGGGTGACTGGGTGGGGAACATAGCCAACTCCCTGGCCGACTGGTTCGACCCTTCCAGGTTCGTCTATTGGGTGCTGGCCTTCATACTGGTGGTGCTGTTCACCTTCTTCTATACTCTGGTGGTCTTCCAGCAGCAGAATTTGGCCGACAACCTCCAGAAGAATGGAGGCTTCGTGCCGGGCATCCGCCCAGGCAGGCCCACCCAGGAGTACCTCAACCGGGTCATACTGCGTTTGACATGGGGAGGCGCCCTGTTCCTGGGGTTCGTGTTCATAGTGCCCTATTTCGCGGCTCTCCTCACGGATGTGCAGGCGATCCAGCTGCCCAGCATTAGCCTGCTCATTATGGTGGGCGTGGGCTTGGACACTCTAAGGCAGCTTGAAGCCCAGCTGTTGATGAGAAACTACGAAGGATTCTTGCGGTAACGGGCGTTGGGGATGTCTGAGACTAATCTGGCCAGGAGAGTCGTGCTGTTGGGGCCGCCGGGCGCGGGTAAAGGCACCCAGGCGAAGCAGATACTGGACGCCATCCCAGGTGTCAGCCACATCTCGACGGGCGACCTTTTCCGCCGACACCAACGGGAAGGGACGGAGCTTGGCAAGAAGGCGGCCGAATATATGAGTCAGGGCGCCCTTGTTCCTAATGAGGTCACGATCGCTATGGTGCTGAAACAGACGCTGCCTCTCGAAAGCCACGACGGGTTTCTCCTGGACGGGTTCCCGAGGAATCTCAATCAGGCCCGGTCTCTCGACGATGCTCTCAACAGTGAGTCCATCGGGATTGACCGTGTAGTCCACATGATGGTCCCCGTGGAGGAGCTCGTTAAGCGCCTGGGAGGGCGTATGATATGCAGGCAATGCCAGGTCCCGTACCACCGGGACAATGCTCCGCCTAAGGCTGAGGGTGTCTGCGACTCCTGTGGAGGAGAGGTGTATCAAAGGGACGACGACAAGCCAGAAGCGATAATGGTTCGAATCCAGGTCTACGAGGACGAGACCCAGCCTCTGGTCGACTATTATCGGCAACAGGGTAATATCGTGGACGTGGACGGAATAGGTCCTGTGGAAGAAGTGAAGGTTCGTCTTATGGAGGCGCTCAAGATATAGTCCGGTCTTGTAGCAAGGGCCCAGGGTAAGTGGTAGAATGAATATCAGAAAAATCGAAACAGCGTCCAACTCCAGCTCCCCATACAGTGGAGGCATAACCATCAAGTCCGCTAGGGAGTTGGAATCCATGCGCAAGGCAGGCGCAGTGGTCGGAGCAACCCTGTCCACTCTTCGTGAGTCGGTTAAGCCAGGGATGCGGACCAGGGACTTGGACGCCATTGCAAGCAAGGAGATCAAGAAACTCGGAGCAAGGCCCGCATTCAAGGGGTACAGGGGCTTTCCCGCCACCATTTGCACCTCGCTGAACGAAGAAATCGTTCACGGAATTCCCGGCGACAGGACGCTTCACGAAGGCGACCTAATAAAGATGGACGTGGGCGCCGTGGTGGAGGGCTTCATAGGAGACGCCGCCATCACGGTGGGAGTCGGAAACATTACCAAAGAGGCGGAGGACCTGATAGAAGCCACCAGGGAATCCCTTTGGGAAGGGATAAAAGCCGTTCATGACGGAGGCCGCGTGGGCGACGTAGGAAACGCTGTCCAGGAGTATGCGGAAGCCAAAGGGTACAGCGTCGTCCGGGAGTATGTGGGCCACGGCATCGGCCGTTTCCTCCACGAGGACCCCCAGGTGCCCAACTATGGCCCAGGGGGCAGAGGCGCGGTCCTGAGAAAGGGAATGACCATCGCCATCGAACCCATGTTGAATATGGGCGGTTGGAAGACTCGTGTGCTGGACGACCATTGGACGGTGGTCACGGCAGACGGAGAACTCTCCGCCCACTATGAGCACACTATAGCCATCACGGAAGATGGCATAGAGGTACTGACTAAAGAGAGGCAACGGGCACTATAGACTTATGCCAAAGAAAGAAGGAATAGAGGTGGAGGCCACCGTTGAGGAAGCCCTGCCCAATGGAATGTTCAGGGTGAAGCTTCCCAACGAACATAAGGTGTTGGCCCACGTATCGGGGAAGATACGGCTCCACTTCATACGCGTGCTGCCGGGGGACAGAGTCCTGGTCGAGCTCTCCCCTTACGATTTAGCCAGGGGACGCATAACTTACAGGTTCAAATAGCATGAGAGTACGAGCATCGGTAAAACCGCGCTGCAACAAGTGCAGGATAATCAAGCGCAAAGGGGTTATCCGGGTGATATGCGTCAACGTGAAGCACGTCCAACGGCAAGGGTAGCCCGCGGGACGACTTCTACAATGTTGACCGGCGCCAACTAGGAGGATGACATGGTCCGTGTGGCCGGAGTGGACATACCAGACGGAAAGAGAGTGGACGTGGCCTTGCGCCGCATCTACGGCATAGGCCCGGTGATGGCTAAGGAGATACTGGCGCGGGCGGACATAGAAGGTGAACCCAAGCCCAAAATCACCGAGCTGTCGGAAGCGGAAATCGACCGGCTGCGGGAAATCATCGACAAGGAATACAAGGTGGAAGGCGATCTCCGGCGTGAAGTGACCATGAACGTCCGGAGGCTCATAGAAATCGGCTCCACGCGGGGGCTGCGCCACCGGCGGGGACTGCCCGTCAGAGGACAGAGGACTCGCACAAACGCACGCACTCGCAAGGGACCCAGAAGGACCGTCGCCGGACGCGGACGCCGGACTGGCGGCAAGAAGTAGAGGAGGCCTCATGGCCAGACCGCGAACACGCAGAAGAGAAAGAAAGTCGGTTCCCCGGGGCAAGGCATATATCCACTCGACTTTCAACAACACTTTGGTTACTCTGACCGACCCGCAGGGCGCGGTAATTGTCTCGTCCAGCACTGGAACGTCCGGATTCAAGGGGTCGAGAAAGGGCACGGCTTTTGCAGCCCAAAGGGCGGCGGAACAGGCCGCTCGTAGGGGCATGGACCACGGTATGCGCTTTATCGATGTATTCATCAAGGGTCCCGGAGCTGGCAGAGAGGCTGCCATTCGGTCCCTACAGGCCGCCGGGCTAATGATAAACAGCATTCGGGACGTTACTCCCATACCCCACAATGGGTGCAGGCCTCCCAAGAGAAGAAGGGTGTAGATAGTATGGCGCGATATACCGGACCGGTTTGCAGGCTGTGCCGCAGGGCGGGGGAAAAGCTCATGCTCAAGGGAGAGCGTTGCTACACGCCGCGCTGCGCCATCGAACGGCGACGAACTCCACCAGGAAACCAATCTCCTCGCAGACGGCGCACCTCGGACCATGGCATCCAGCTCAGGGAAAAGCAGAAGGCCAGGCAAATCTACGGCGTCATGGAGAAGCAGTTCCGCCGCTATATGGACGAGGCCTTCAAGAAGCCGGGCGCCACCGGCCAATACCTGATGGAGATTCTCGAGCGGCGAATGGACAACGTCATATTCAGGCTGGGGTTCGCAGACTCTAGGAACCAGGCGAGGCAGCTTGTCCTGCACGGACACTTCAACGTAAACGGCAAAAAGACGACCATCCCTTCCTTTATGGTAAAGGCCGGAGATGTCATATCATGGCAGGAGTCCCGAAAGTCCAAGGACTTCTATACGGCGTTGACTCAGGACATTCCCAAGAGGCCTATACCGCAGTGGATTCACCTTGACCTGGAAAACATGGCAGGCACCGTGAACAACCTGCCCACGGAGGAAGATCTGGAGTCCGCGATAGACACCCGTCTCATAGTGGAGTTCTACTCGAGGTAAAGCAATGGTATTGGAAACCGCAATCCTGACGCGAACCGCGGCCCAGCGCACACCGGAACCAATCGTTCCGGAGATCAAGATGCTGGAGCTGACGGACACCTACGGCAAGTTCGCGATAGAACCTCTCGAAAGAGGGTATGGAATAACCCTTGGAAACCCCATGCGCAGGATGCTCCTCGGCTCCGTTGAAGGAGCGGCCATTACATGGGTGAAGATAGACGGAGTGCTTCATGAGTACTCCTCCATCCCCCACATGAAGGAAGAGGTCATGGACTTTCTTCTGAACGTGAAGGGGATTCGAATCCGTTCGGTGACGGGCCGCCCGGGCAAGATGCGTCTCGAAATCAAGGGAGAAGGTCGTGTATGCGCCGGCGACGTGGCCACATCCGCAGACTTCGAGATCGTGAACCCTGAGCACCACCTGGCGACCCTGGACTCCGACGACGCCACCTTGTCGGTGGAGTTTAACGTGGACAACGGCAAGGGCTACCAGCCCGTTCCCACCCAGGGCGACGGTTCTGCAGGCTCTCTGATGGGCGCCCTTCCGGTGGACGCTATTTTCAACCCTGTCAGGAAGGTCAACTACAACGTGGAGAGGACCCGTGTCGGGTACTTCACCGACTACGAGAGGCTCGTGTTGGAAGTATGGACCGACGGCGCCATCACTCCGGTGGAAGCAGTGAAGGCCTCATCCGAGGTGCTGGTAAGCCACTTCTTCCTGTTCAACAACCTGGGCTCGGAAGTGAAGGCGGGGACGGAACGCACCTCGTTGATGGTGTCCCCTGAGGTGTACCAGACTCCCATTGAGAAACTGGAACTGTCGTCCAGGACTCTAAATTGCCTCAAGCGGGCCCACATCACCAAGGTTGGTCAGGTGTTGGAGATGACCAACGAAGAGCTCTTGAAGATACGAAACTTCGGGGAAAAGTCCCTGGAAGAGCTCATGGACCGGCTGAGGCGAGAGGGAGTTATCGGGGAAAACGAACGCTCAACAGACGGTGAAACCACTCTTGCGAGTCTGGATGACGCCGCAGCCCTGGCGATGGAAGAAGCCGGGCCGTCAGAGCCTTCCACTGTGGAGTACGAATTCCCTCAGGGTAATGACGAAGACCTCGGTGATGACGATAAGGGCGAAGAGTCGGAATACGACGAGGAGTGCTAGGCTCATGGTGGCCCATCGCATTAAAGGAAAGAAGCTCGGCAGACCTAAAGACCAAAGGATAGCGTTGCTGCGCAATCTGGCGTCCGATATTGTCCGGCATGAAAAGGTGGTTACCACCCACCCCAAAGCTGTGGAGGCCCGTAGAGAGGTCGAACGGCTTATTACTCACGGCAAGAAGGGAGGTCTCCACCACAGGAGGCTGGCCCTGTCACGCGTCCCAAACGAGGAGGTGATTTCCAAGGTCTTCGACGAGTTGGCGCCGCGATATGCCAGCCGTGCAGGGGGATACACTAGAATAATAAAGCTGGGATCTCGCAAGGGCGACGCAGCGCCCATGTCCCTCATCGAGTTGGTCTAAGCGCCGAGGCCACAAGATGGCCGGGGCAGACGACGCTCAGGACCGTGAGCAAGCAGAAGAGCGGCGAATTGCACTGGTCCTGGAATATGAAGGGACCGCGTACAATGGGTTCCAGTTTCAGGCCAATGCTCCTTCAGTCCAAGGCACAGTGGAGGATGCCCTAAAGAGCTTCACCGGAGAAGTCATTCGCATCCGTGGGGCGTCCCGCACCGACTCAGGGGCCCACGCCGCCGGTCAGGTGGCGGACTTCCTGACTCAAGCTCCTTATCCAACCGATATATTCTGCCGAGCGCTCAACTCCTTCCTGCCGCCTGACATCAGGGTTCGGGGAGCTGTGGAGATGTCCCGGGACTTCAGCGCCAGATTCTCGGCGGTCAGCCGGGTCTACAGGTACACCGTCTGGAACCATAGACACCCGACGGCGCTGTGGAGGAACTTCTCCTACTGGGTCAGGGATGGGCTGGACCTGACGGCAATGCGGGAAGCCTCCGAATCATTGCTTGGCGCTCACGACTTCTCCGCCATCGCTTCCTCACTGTCGCCGGGCCGCAACCCGGTGCGCACGGTCAGGCGGTGGGATGTGTGGAGGGAGGACGAAAGGGTAATCATGGAGGCGGAAGGCGACAGCTTCCTGCCTCACCAGATCAGGAGGACTAACGCTCTGCTGGTCAGAGTGGGCCTGGGCAAGTTGCCCGTAGACGCAATTCGAAATATAATTGACCGGTCCGTTCAAAAAATGGATAGTTGCCCCTCGCTTCCGGCCAGGGGGCTGTGCTTGATAAAGGTGAACTATCCTGGATTTTCGTCGGATACGCTCAAGGCTGGGTTGGACGAGAATGAAACGAGATAAGACATATCACGCGAAGCAGTCGGAAGTCACTCCCCAATGGCGCCTGGTAGACGCCTCCGGGCAGACTCTGGGCAGGCTGGCCACTCGGATATCCAGGGCTCTTCAAGGCAAGGACAAGCCGATCTATACGCCTAACGTGCTTACAGGCGACTTCGTCGTCGTGGTGAATGCTGAAAAAGTGAGGATCACCGGGCGGAAGCTGAACCAGAAGCTCTACTACCGCCACAGCGGGTACGTGGGGAACCTCAAGACCTTCGTAATGAAAGACGTCATGGAGAAGAACCCGGAGCGGGTTCTAGAAATGGCGGTCAAGGGAATGCTGCCCCGTACCAAAAGGGGCAGGGACATGTTCAAGCGGCTCAAGGTCTACCGTGGGGACAGCCATCCCCACCAGGCGCAGCTGGGGGCCCCGGCGGCGGCGGGAGTCGAATAAGAGTAGGTCATTAAGGAGATAAACTTGGTCCAGGAGTCTACACAACAGTACTACTACGGAACGGGAAAACGGAAGCTGGCCATAGCCAAGGTGCGCTTGTACCTGGCGGCTGGTTCCTCGGACATAGGCGCCCCCGGCCACATCAGGGTCAACGGGCGTCCGTTGGAGGAAGTCTTCTCCTGGTTCCCCTGGCAGGAGGCTGTCAAAGAGCCTCTGAAGGTCACTGACTCCCTGGACCGTTTCACCATAGTCGCCTCTGTCCAAGGCGGAGGCATATCCGCCTGGAGCCACGCAGTCCGCCACGGCATTTCGCGGGCCCTCGCCCTCTATGATGAGTCGTTTAAGCCCGTTCTCCGACAGCACGGGTTCCTAACCCGGGACTCGCGCATCAAGGAGAGCAAGAAGTACGGGCTCAAGAGGGCCAGGCGCGCGCCTCAGTACACCAAGCGTTAGTCGTCTTGCCGTCTCCACCCTTGTAGGGGCGTCCCCTTGTGGGCGCCCTTCCCCACGGCAAGAATCCGCACGAGGAGATTATGAAACCGGCGTTGCCTTATTGGTGTCCTGTTCCTATTAGTGGGTATAGGGCAGGTACAAGACCTGCCCCTACATTTCCCGCTACTGCAACGAAATAATCACTACCGCTGCCGTTATTGAGGCAATCCCCAAAGCCTGTGGCCCGAGTGTTCCCCTGGTGATCCAGTGGCCAAAGGCCGCCGGACGCCAGGAGGCCAGCCCCAGAGAGGAGAGGAAAACCAACAGGGGTTGGATAGCCCCTACCGCGGCTACCAGAGCCACGTCCCCTAAATTAATTGCCGCAAACCGGGTGAGCAGAGCCACCGTAATCAGTACCTCAACCCCGAACAGCATCGCCATGAAAGGCCGGTCGTGGAGGAGCCCCGGAGCGCCCGCTCTGGCTTCCGCCGACGAGAAGGCCAGGGCAAACATGATGGGGGCGAACCCGACCCGATATGAGCCGAAGAATTGCCAAAAGTCGCCGCCGTCCAGGGCCACCTTGGCCAGGACGAATGAGAACGCCAGAAGCGCCGCGGCTCCCAGGCTTAGCAGAATCACCCTGACGTCTCCTGTTAGCCTTCCGCCCCGCGTCTTCTCCCATGACACGAGCGCCGCGCCGATGACCGATAGGAATATGGCCCCGACAGCGAGCCAGGACAACTTCTCACCCAAGAACCCCGCAGCCAGAGGCGCAACTATCAAGGGATAGAGGTGCCATATGGGCACGACCCGCGCCACTTGACCTGTCCTGAGGGCGCTCAGAAAGAGTATCAAGCTGCAGGCTGCCAGGACTCCGGTGCCCAAGGCCAAACCGACAGTCCGGGCCTCGACTCCGTCCAGGCCTGTCACGATTCCAAACGTGATAAGGCCCAGCGCCAGCTCGAATATTCCTATCCAGTAAGAGTATTGAGGAACGCTGCGGCAGCGGTCAACGATTGCCTTGTCCAGGATGTTGGCGGCGCCGGTAAAGGTTGGGAAGAGTATGGCGAAGAGTATCCACATGAGCGCTGACGGGGAGTATAACACTGGGCGCCCCACGTTAGGCTAAGGTACGATGGCTGGGAGCGGACCGTTTGAATCCGGCTGATGTTAGAATATGCCGACCAACCGCTTAGCCAGGAGGCATCATGATTCGCAGCCTGAACGGCAAGGCTCCTAAAATCCACCCTTCAGTCTTCATAAGCGACGCCGCGTACATCGTGGGGGACGTAGAAATAGGAGAGGGGTCCAGTGTATGGCCGGGAGCGGTTATACGGGGCGACTTCGGGCGCATCACAATAGGCCGCAATTCGGTCATTCAGGACACATGTGTCGTCCACGCTGACGACTACCTCGACATCGGCGACAACGTGCTGGTGACCCACGGCGCAGTTCTTCACTGCCACAAGGTGGGTAACAACGTGCTAATCGGAATCAACGCGGCCCTCTTGGAGGACGCGGAAGTAGGCAACTTCGTGCTAATAGGGGCCGGAGCCATAGTGCGGGACAAAGCCGTCATACCCGACAACTCACTGGTGGTGGGCGTGCCGGGCCAGGTGCGTGCTCTATCCGAGGCCAACAGACTCCGGCTGGAAAACGTCACTGAAAACTACATCCACAACGCCCAAGTCCACAAGGCCGCCGGACACGGCATTGACCTGCCGGGCGGCTGACCCCGGGGGCGCCCCCACGGCGGAGTCGATACCCCCTCTCCCTTGACGGGAGAGGGCTGGGGTGAGGGTGATACAGGTGACTTTCGTTAGACCTCACCTTTGCATGCTTCGTTGGTTCCCCCTCATCCCAACCTTCTCCCGCCAGTGGAGAAGGAGCAGTTTTCGAAATGGAAGAGGAGCTCTCTCGCAGAAGAGAGCCCCTCGTTGACGTGTCGCTTGAAGTCAGAGGACTAGGGGCGGGTGCTGAAGGGAGGGTACTCGTCCCGCATTAGACCCAAATATGCGTTCACCCGAGTGCTCCATCTGTTGTACCCCACGGCCAGATTGAATAGCCCTCTTGGGTATCGGCCAGTGAAAAGTATTGCAAACCAAACTACGATTCCAAGCAACGACAACAAGAGGGCGTAGAGGAGCAGGATCAGTCCGTGGGGAATCCCTGCATAGATCCATCCTAAGAAGAACTTAAGCAGGGCGTGGCCCTTGGAAAGCCGCTCGGGGTATTCCACATGCAGCCGCACGGGGTTATCGGGAACTTCGTCGGGAGAGAATGGCGGATATTTGTCCGTCATAAACCCCATATATGCGTTGAGCCTGGCCTCCCACCTGTAGTAGCCGACGACAATGTCGAATAGGCTCCGCGGATAGTTTCCTTTGATCAATATAACGACAAAGGCCACGAGACTCACAAGGGAAACGATTATGCCGTAGACGTACAGGATGATTCCGTGGGGAATCCCGGCGTAAATCCAGCCGAGGAAGGTCTTAAGGAGCAGGTGGAGCCGCGACAACGACTCCGGATACTCAACGTCGAAAACGACGGGCGCCGGCTGCTCTTGTGCCATCGCGGCCACTCCTCCTTACATAAGATTCGGTGGTTTATGTTACACCTGCTCAAAAGCCGATGCAAGAAGAAATGAATCGGAATAAAGCAAGTTTTTTGGGGCGCAGATCTACTGACGCCGTGCGTTGGAGAGCGCTCCCCAGGTTGCAACGCAAAAGGGGACTCCGAAGGTGAGAGGGACCTTCCAGTAAAGGGCGCCCGGCCATGCGCCGGAAAAGATTGCGTCGCCCTGGTTCAGGAGGGTAAGCCCCGCGCCCACGACGATGGCTGTGTAGAAGGAGCGTCGGAGCATCGCCGGATTCTTGAAGGCGCACAGCCAGCAGCACAGGCTTTCGCTTTCCTTGGTCTTTATTGCGAAGGTCAGCCCGCCCTTCAATTCCCTGCGGTTGCAGTTGGGGCATTGTGGGTTGCTTGCGTTTGGGCTCACGATGAAAGCGCCTATGCCTGAGCTTAGTTAAAGGATCGGTCGTTTTGTGGCTGGCATTTGTAGCTGGGTGTGTCCTTTGACGTAAGAAGGACGGCTAGGGTAATGTAGACTTAGGCATTGAAGGTTGTCAAACCTGCTACAGCGGATCGATTCGTCTACACGGAAGGAATATAGGACCTCTTTGGAAGCCGGGCATCAGGGCGAAGTTCTCCCGAGGCGTTTCTCCCGTCGTCGCATTTCCCATTCCAAGCCGGCGGTTTTGGCCCTGAGGTTGACAGCCGCAGTCATGTTGGTTGTCGCTGTTGCGGCATGCGGGGACGGTTCTGATGGCTCTCCGGCTCCAAGCCCAACGCCCAATGCCACACCGATGCCTGCGCCCAGCCCTACTGCGGCTCCCAGTCCCACGGCTCCGCTAACAGCCACACCCGTTCCGACGCCTCAACCCAATCCCACCGCCTCGCCACGTCCCACGTCCACGCCCGAACCCGTCGAGTATTCCAAGGGAGGAGTGCAAGCTATAAGCCGGTCGGACGCTCGCCGTGAGTTGGCCGAAGCGCTCATAAACACCTCCGAATGGCCGAAGACGGACTTCAGGTTCAAGACCGTCGATTTTCTTGGAATCCGGGGCGGCGGTCCTCCCAAGGACGGCATAGAGTCCATCGACGCACCCCAGTTTGAGTCGGTGGAATCGGCAAGCCAGTGGTTGGCCGACTGGGAGCCGGTGCAGACGGTCAGCATCGACGGAGACCACAGGGCCTACCCAATCCAGATAATGATGTTCCACGAGCTGGTCAACGACTTGGTGGGAGGAGAGCCTGTTGTGGTCACTTATTGACCACTCTGCAACACCGCCTTCGTGTACAGGCGGACGTTGGATGGGGGGGTCCTGGACTTCGGCGTTTCAGGCAAGCTGCGCCGCCTCAACCTGATAATGTATGACCGGCAGACCGAGTCCTGGTGGCAGGAGTTCGGCGGAGAGGGCATAGTTGGCGTGTACGCGGGCGTGAAGCTGGAGCAGTTGCCTATGGCGATGGTGTCCTGGTCGGACTTCAAGGATAGTTTCCCTGACGGCAAAGTCCTTTCGAAGCCCGACACGAGCATTCCTTATGGCATGTCAGCCTACGCAGGCTACGACACCTACAACCAGCTGGGAATCACGTCGGGTTCCAACGAAGTGACGTTGTCGAGGATGACGCGGGTGGCGGGGCGTAGAATTGAACGGAGAGGCTTTCGCTGCGCCCTACTCGGTCCTACGGGAGCAGCCAGTGGTGGAAGCGACGGTCGGAGGCGAGCCTATCGTGGTGTTCTACGAGCCGCACACGGCCTCGGCCCTGGACAACCAGGTAATCGCCCTGGGGCGCGAGGTGGGGTCCGTAGGTGTCTTCTCCCCCATAGTCGACGGAGACCGGTTGAGCTTTTCCCGGAGCCCAGACGGCAAGGACGGCGTGTTCGTCGACGAGGAGACGGGGAGTTCCTGGAACCTACTGGGACTTGCTACGTCGGGACCGTTGGGGGGCGCCAGACTGGACCCGCTGCCCCACTACCCCAGCGCACTGTGGTTTTCGTGGGCCTCGTTCAGGCCCGACGCTTTTATCTACCAGCCTTGAGTTTAGGGCAGCCCTGAGCCAAGGCGCCGCTCCCGTTCACCCCCATCTCAATCTTCCCCCTCAATGGGGAAGAGGCAGAGCGGCCCTCACCCCAACCCTCTCCCAGAGGGAGAGGGGGGATTTGCGCAAAGGTTGCCTAGGGGACCAACATCGCTCTGGAGATGTCCGTCTGGCGCTGCTGCCACTCGGCTTTCGGGAAGGCGTCGTTAATTTCGTCGAATGTGAACTTGTGGGACACGATTTTGTGGAATGGAATCTTGTCCCGGTTCTTCACCAGGTAGTCCAGCAGCCTGGCCAGGGTGTCCGGCCGGTACATGGACGATCCCACGATGTTCTTGCCCCTCAGCATCTTGGATGGGTCGATGGCCGCCGTGGGTCCGGGGACGATGTCTCCGATTTCGACGAATGTGCCGCCGTTGCTGAGCATGTCGATTCCCTCAACCAGCAGTTCGGCCCTGCCCACCAGCTCCATGACGATGTCGGCGCCACGGTTCCGGGTCAACTCCCAGACCCGCTGCACCCGTGTCTCCGGCGTGTTGTACTCCTCGATGTTGATGGTGTAGTCGGCCCCGAAGTCTTCCGCCAGCTTGAGGCGGTTCTCCAGCCTGTCCAGGGCTATGATTCTGTCGGCGCCCATGTCCCTGGCCATTGCTATTGCGTTGAGGCCCAGGCCGCCTGCACCCATTATGACCACCGAGTCTCCTTCATGGGCGGAGGCCCGCATCAGCCCTTCGGTGACGGTGCCCATGGCGCAGTTGACATAACCCAGGATGTCGTCGGGAAGCTCGTCGGGCACCTTGAAAGCCGGGTGGCGGGGCGGAAGGTAAATCCAGTCACAATAGGTCCCCGTGAAGTAGGGCCATATCCCACCCTCGGGGTACTGGCGGTTTACGCACCAGTTGGTCGCGCCCCTGTTGCACATGTGGCAGCTGTAGCATGGGAAGACGTGGACGTGCATCAGCCGGTCGCCTTCCTTGATGGGAGTTCCGCCGCTGTCGGTGGTGACTCCGGCGCCCATCTTGTAGACGACGCCCGTCCCCTCGTGGCCCATGACGCGGCCCCCGGGAGGGATGGGAATGTTTACCTGGTCGCCCCTCCAGGTATGCAGATCGGAGCCGCAGATGCCGGCCTGTTCGATTTTGACGATGATTGCTCCGGGTTCGGGGTCCGGGAGTTCGTACTCCCGAATCTCGAAGGGTTTGCCATGCTCAACGTGTACGATGACTCTGCCTCTGTCTGCCATTGGATGCCTCCTTATACGCCCGACATGGGTTAGCCCGGCTGGGTTACAATGTTATGGGATTATAATCCCATCGGAGCGGCTGGGAAAGAGGAAACGCGATGACGCAATGGCGCAATGACTCTGAACGTATTCGGAGCAGGTCTCTGGAAGTGTTGGCCGGTCTGGGAGCCTGTCCCGCCGTCGCGTACCAGGAAGGGCTGGTCGCTTCTTTCATTCGCAAGACCGTGGAGGGCATGGGCCTTGGGATAGAGTCCGATCGGCATGGGAACTTGATCGTCCATATGGGAGCTCCGTCGGAGGACCCTCCCATAGCATTCATGGCCCACATGGACCATCCGGGGTTCGAGGCGCTGGAGATTGACGGCGCCACGGTCGTGGCAGCGCCCCTTGGGGGCGTCCCCGCCGTTTCCCTGACTGACCGCGTCCCGGTGCAGGCAGTCCTCCAGGACGGCACACGGGTTAAAGGCATCACAGGCGGAAAGCATGGAACCGACGACGACCGTCTTATCAACGTCGAATTAGAGACAGCCGCCGATCTGCAGTGTCCGCTGCCCATAGTGTTCGACCTCACTGACTTCGACTTTGACGGTGACCTTGTGCACATGAGGGCTCTGGACGACCTTGCTGGATGCGCCGCCATCCTGGTTGCTTTGGAGCAGATGAAGGACGTGGAAGCTTGCGGAGAGGTGTACGGCGTCTTCACCAGGGCGGAAGAGGTAGGTCTGGTGGGAGCCAGACTCCTAGCCGAGGACGGGACCCTTCCCAGGGAGACTTTGGTGGTCTCTTTAGAGGCCAGCCGGACATTGCCGGGGGCCGCTATCGGTGAGGGGCCGGTAATCAGGGTGGGGGACGCCAGCTTTACGTTCGACGCCGAGGCCGAGAGTGTTTTGCTAAAGGCCAGGGAGGAACTGTCCCAAAGAGATTCGGGATTCAAGGCCCAGCGGCAACTGATGAGCGGCGGCACTTGTGAGGCCAGCGGCTTCAGGTTCTACGGCTACAGGTCAACCGGCATAGCGTTTCCGTTGGGCAACTACCACAATGCCGCCCCCGACGGCTCAGTACAGGCGGAGCATATCCACATCGACGACTTTGTCGGCGGAGTCCTTATGGCTGTCGAGGCGGCCAGGTCTGTGGGCGCCAGAACGGACGCTCCTCCTTGGCGCCGCTTCAGGGAGGTCCCGGCGGAGATGCGGCGGCGCCTCTTGGAGCAGCCGTTGTCCTAGGAACGGCCTAGATAATTCCCTTCCAGCCACACGACTGCCCCGTCCTTCAGAGTGGCGAAAGTTGCCAACCTCAGGTTCCCGGACACGGTATGGCCCGCCATGTCCTGCCAGACGTGGGTTCCCTCCTGCAGGTCGAATATGGCTATGTCGGCTATTGCTCCCTCGGCCAAGGTCCCGATTTCCTGGTCCATGCCCAGGACTTTGGCGGGACGCGACGTGCTGGCGGCGACGGCGTCTCCCAAGGGTTGACCCATGGCGTGGAACTTGCTGATTAGGTCGCTCATCCCATAGACCACCCGTTCCGGCGGAGGGTTGTGGATGTCAGTGCTGATGGAGGTGGGGTAAAAGCCCTCGGCGATGGCGGCTTTGCTTATCTCCACGTCGCAATGGACTCCCGCATGGCCCACGTCCATCACAACTCCCCGCTCGGCCGCGGCCCTGACCTCTGGCCGTACACGGTCGTTCTTGCCCAGCATGTTTTCAGGATGGCCGTTGTAGGCGTGGGTGGCTATGTCGCCTGGCCCCAACACGTCCAGGATTTCCGGCAATGGTATTGGTGTGCCGCTGACATGCACCATCAGCTTCACGCCCGCTTTGTCGGCGGCTTCCCTGGCTCGGTGGAGCGCCGTGCGGGCGTCCCAGTGCGCTACGGCGTCTCGCTGCATCCGCACTTTTACTCCCAGGAAGAAATCAGGTTCCGCCTTTATCGCGTCTACGGTGCGCTCTACATTGGCGTGGCGGATGTCCTGGAGCTCACCGCCAACGACGCCGTTCAGAAGAATGCCGGTGGCCCCGATGTGGATGAAGGCGAGAAGGCGGACGTCCTTCGTGGGGAATATGTAGTCCTTCATGGCCCGGTAGTTTGCCCAACCCGCCGAGCCGGCATCCACGCCGGTGGTGCATCCGGCCTCCAGGGCGCAGTAGTTGGCGTCGCAGGCTGTTGGATTGCCCCCGTGGTAGAAGTGCCCGTGCAGGTCTATCAAACCGGGAGTCACGACCTTGCCCGCAACGTCCAGGACTTCGGTTGCGGTTGTGGGATCGATCCTTTCGGCAACTTGGGCCACCCTGCCGTCCTTGACGGCGATGTCACGTCGGTCATTGACGCCCTGGGCCGGGTCCATGAGTGTTCCGCCCTTGATGAGCAGGTCGTAAGTTTCCTGTTGAGTCATGACTTTCCTCCAAAGCAAAAAATGGCGATATGAAGGTTTTGTGACATTTTAGCATGAGCCGAAATTTCCGTTGACTAACGGCTGCTGCTAAGGTAGATTAGACGGGCTTTCGAACGGGTCCCCGGCCTATGAGGTTTGCTTGAAATTCGGGATAGACCTCTACCCCCATTACCCCGCCGACATGGGGGGCAGTGAAGCCTTCAGGTATGCAATAAAGCAGACGAGGGCTGCGCGGGAATCGGGATTTGACGGCATATTCGCCTCCCATCACTACGTGACGGGACCGAACGAGGGCATGTTCCAACCGGTCCCTTTACTGGCGAGGCTGGCCGCCGAAGCCGAGGGAATGACGATGGGCACGGCAGTGTACCTGCTGAGCCTCCACAACCCGGTTGAAGCCGCAGAGCTGGCGGCGAATCTGGATGTCATCACTGGGGGCCGATTCGTGTTCGGAGTCGGCCAGGGTTACAGAGACGAGGAGTTCGACTCCTTTGGAATCCCCAAGGCGTGCCGTGGAATGCGTCTGGAGGAGTCCATACGGGTCATCAGGAAGCTGTGGTCCCAGGACCGGGTCACTTGGGATGGAGAGTTCTTTCGGATTAAAGACGTGAGCATTGCTCCGAAGCCAGTGCAGCAGCCGGGACCGCCGATCTGGGTTGGCGGAGACACCTTGCGGGGAGTCCGGCGCGCGGCTGAGGCGGGAGATGCATGGCTCACCAGTCCAAGACACTCCAAGGTCTTCTTACGGGAGGCGCTGGAGGCGTATAAGACGTGTAGGGAAGGGTTGGGGCTTCCAGCGCCCCCACCAGTATTCTTTAGAGAAATGTTCGTCAGCGACAGCCGTGAGGCCGCCGAGCGGACCATACGAGATTCCTTTGAAAGGCTCTATCAGGTCTACCACAAGGCAGGCCAGCCCGGAGAGAGGTACGACCTGGATTTCGCCCAGCTCAAGGGAGAGCGCATTATCGTCGGAGACCCGGACGACGTGACGGAGCAAATCCAGCAGTATAGAGACGAGTTCGGCGCTGAGTACATGTTCTTCAGGGTCTACTACCTAGGCATGGACCCGGAGGACAGTGTGAAGTGCATCGAGCTCTTCGGCCGGGAGGTCATTCCCAACCTAAGTGGCGTGGCTGAGGAAGGTTAGGACAGTGGTGGGCGACAAGACCGGTCCATCAGGTCCGCTGGACGGGGTACGGGTCGTAGAATGGGGCAGCTCCATTTCAGGGCCGTACTGCTCCAAGATGATGGCCGACATGGGGGCGGACGTGATCAAGGTGGAGCCGCCGTTCTACGGCGACGAGGCCAGGATCCACGGCCCCTTCCCCGGAGACGTCCCCGATCGTGAGCGGAGCGGGCTGTTCCTGTTCTTGAATTCCAACAAGCGTGGGATAAGTCTCGACCCCGGAAATCCGGCCGGCGGGGGAATTCTTCTGGACCTCCTCCGATGGGCGGACGTATTCGTAGAGAACCGGCCCGTCAGCGAAACCCGCGAGTTGGGTCTGGAGTACGAGACCCTTAAGCAAGAGGTCCCCCGGCTGATAGTCACCTCCATTACCCCCTATGGCCGGACCGGCCCTTACAAGGACTACAAGGGATGCGACCTGACCGCTAACGCAGCGGGAGGCTTCAGTTTTGGGAACGGTCATCCCCATAGAGAGCCTCTGACGACACCCGCCTACCAGGCCAGCTTCATGGCGGGCGTAACCGCAGCCTTGGCCACCACTATCGCACTTGTAGGACGAGACATCAGCGGTGAGGGCCAGCTTGTGGACGTGTCCGAGTCCCAGGTGATTGCCGTAATACTCACCGGCTACCATCTGCCCACATACATATACCGGGGGATAGCCGGATGGCGCTCGGGGAATCGGATGCGGCTGGGGCTTTTCCCCAACTGTGTGCTCCCCTGCAAAGACGGCTACGTCTGCATCGACTGTCCCCAGATGGAGCAGTACCAGCGATTTCTCCACATGATCGGCGACCCGGAATGGACAGAGGACCCCAAATTTCGTAACCGGCGGGCCATGACGGAGGAGTACCCGGAGGAGGCTGAAGCCTTGATTACGCCCTGGTTCATGGAGCACACCAAGGCGGAAATCATGGAGATGTGCATGGAAAATCGGGTGCCCTGTGTGCCTGTCCGCACCATAGACGACGTGATGAACAGCGAGCACATGAACGAGAGGGAGTTCTTCCATGAGTTGGACCACCCTAAGGCCGGCACGTTGAGGTACCCCGGCGCTCCAATCCGCTTCCAGGAAACTCCCTGGAAGCTGGTCAGACCCGCCCCGACCCTGGGCCAGCACAACCGGGAGATTATATGCGGCCAGTTGGGGCATAGTCCGGAAGACCTGACGCTGATGAGAAGGACGGGAATCATATAGCGATGGCTCTGCCCCTGGAACGATACAGAGTTGTGGACTTCGGCACTGCATGGGCGGGGCCTATGGGCGCTCAATTGCTGGGAGACATGGGCGCCGAGGTGATAAAGGTCGAGAGCCGCGTCCGAATGGACGGGCTTCGCCTGGGCAGACCCTTGGTGGGTGAGGACTTTGCCGGGGGAGACCGGGGACTTTGGCCGGAGCTTCAGCCTCTGTACCACAGCCTCAACCGCAATAAAATGTGCGTCACGGTCAACCTGAAGGAACCCGACGGCCTGGCCCTCGTGAAGGATCTGATTGCCCAGAGCGACGTAGTGATGCACAACTTCTCTCCCGGAGTCATGGACCGGCTTGGGCTGGGATACGAGGCGCTTAAGGCCTTGCGGCCCGACATCATCGTCGTCTCCATGCCCGCGGCGGGGGAGACGGGTCCCGAAAGGGACATTCTGGCTTACGCCCCCATCGTCCAAGCCCTCTCTGGCATGATGAGCCTGGTGGGGTATCCCGACGAGCCTCTGGTGGGTGAAATCCAGTCGGCGTGGTGCGATGCAGTGGCGTCGCTGCACGCGGCGCTGGCCGCCGCCGCCGCCCTGCGCCACCGGAACCGCACCGGCCAAGGCCAGTACGTGGAGGTGGCCCAGTTAGAGGCGTCCACGGCCATGATGGGCGAGAGCCTGCTGGGTTTTTCGATGAACGGAAGGGTCTCGGAACCCATGGGCAACGTTGACCCTGAGTTTGGCCCTCACAATAATTACCCCTGCGCGGGCGACGACAGGTGGGTGTCCATAGCCGTGCGGACACAGGAGGAGTGGCTGGCCTTCTGTGAAGCCTTGGGCTTCCCGGACTGGACCAAGGACTCCCGGTTCGGAGACCGTTACTTGCGTCACGTTAACCGAGCGGAGTTGGACAAACACGTGGCGGCTTGGACCTCTCAAAGAAGTCCTGAGGAAGTGACCGAACTTCTGCAAGGCGCCGGAGTGGCGGCGATGACCGTAATGCACATAGGCGACCAGTTCCAGGAGGAGCACTTCCACCAACGAAATGCGTTTCTGGAGACTGAACATCCCCACATCGGGGCCGAATGGCTCTACGGGCAACCCTGGGTGATGAGCGGCGCCGAAGCCAAGGTGCGGCGTCCGGCTCCGTTGCTCGGAGAACACAACGAGTACATTTTCGGGGAACTCCTGGGCGTACCAGCTCCCAGTTTGAAGCTGCTTGTGGAGAGCGGCGCTGTCCACTGAGGTTGTCTAAGTTGGCCGGGAACCGTTACCATAGGGTTCGCCGGACCTAGCTCCCGTGTAAAGGTACCCATAAACCCAGGAGGTTTTGTTTCATGGTGCTGGAAGCTGGAAAGATAACGGAAGAGGGGCTGCAACGCCTGAGGGACAGACTGGGCGCTTTCAACAGGCCCAGGCAATACGGTGTAGGACTCTTCAACGAGTTTGCATCGCGTGACGCCATTCGTCATTTCTGCCAGGGCATAGGCGACCCGAATCCCCTATATCAGGACGAATCGTACGCCCGCCAGACAAAGTATGGGACCATCATAGCTCCCCCCTGCTTCTTGTACAGCGTCTACTGGTGCTCAGGCCGCACCGGAGGACTTCCTGGGGTCCATGCCTTCCACTCGGGCTCCGATTGGGAGTGGTTCCGCCCCATACACATGGACGACCGCATCTCCGTGAAGGAGCAGTTCTCGGACTTGGAGGAGATGCCCAGCAGGTTCGCCGGAAAGACCATCAAGCAGTCCTCCACCTGCCACTACTATAACCAGCGCGGCGAGGTCATTGCCCGCACCCGCGGTTGGAACTTTAGGGCCGAACGCACCGCCGCCCGGGAGAACAGGAAGTACGACTTTCAGCCCTACGCATACACAAGGGACGAAATCGATGAGATAGAGGATGCAGTCCTCAACGAGGAAATCAGGGGCGCCAACCCCAGGTGGTGGGACGACGTGAACGTGGGCGACGAAATTGGCCCGGTGGTCAAGGGACCCCTGAGCCACGGAGACATCACCGCCTTTGTGGCAGGCTGCATCGGCGGACTGGCCCACGGCCTTCAACTAAAGGAAGTTCGGCGTCATCCTTCATGGGGCTTTCGTGACCCCAACACCGGCGCCCAGGAAGCCATCGTGCGCGTCCATGACATCGAGGAGGCGGCCACCAGCGCAGGCCTTCCCGGAGCCTACGACTACGGCTGCCAGCGCTGTTCCTGGGTTGGGAACCTCTTCACCAATTGGATGGGCGACGACGGGTTTCTGAAGAAAATGTACGTGGAGCTCCGCCGCTTCAACATGGTAGGGGACACGACCTGGCTCCGCGGGAAAGTCACTGACAAACGCGTTGAGGGTGAGGATCGGCTGGTGGACATAGAGTTCATCGGTGAGAACCAGCGCAAGGAAATGACCACCAAGGGCACGGCGACAGTCCAGCTTCCCACCAAACAGATACCAGAGTGGGCCAAGCCCGTCAAATAGCTCTGCTCAGGGAACGCGGATGGGCTTAGTGACGGCCCAGGAGTCGCCAAAGGTCGGCATAAGCACGGCGTGGTAGGGTTCCACACCGCCCGCCACCACTATCATGATGTCGTCGGGCTTACGCACTTGCCGGACGACTCCGTCTTCTATCACCGCGTCAATCCGGTTCCGCCGGATCATGGGCCTCAGCTTCTCAACCGGGAAGCCGCTGTTCCGGTATACGAACTCCTTCACGTCGGACTTGGACATTCCGGCTTCATGCGCCCAGCGCGCATGGCCCGCTGTCAGGACCAGACCCGGATTGCCCTTGCCAAGGTGCAGGTTGTTGCTCCCCATTTGGCTGAAGTCGTGGGCTATGACATGGAGCATGCTGTCTATCTCAGTGTAGGTGGCCCCGATGATGTTCAGGGTGCCGTTGAAGGAGTTAATTGTCACCGTGTTCTCCTCGGCTTTGAACCCTCGCTCGACGTGGAGCGGCTCCCAGGGCGTGTGCTCCTCGTCCTCTCCGAAACACAAGGTGTACTTGCCAGGATAGCCGTGGGAGGCCTTGTCCACCTCTCCGGGCTTGGCCCCGCCGATGTTCAGCCACATCAATGACATGGCGCGGCCTATAGTAGCGTTTGCTTGCCACCCCGGGCCCATGCAGTTGCGGGAGCAGTTGATGTCCAGCGTATTGCGTATCGGGCCGTTGACCACTATACCGACGCCACAGGGATTGGTCGTGCTCTGCACCCCGTCGATGTTGAACTGGGACTCGCATACCGCTTCCATCGCGGCTGTCAGAACCGGCATGTACTCCGGTTTGCATCCGGCCATGACGGCGTTCACGGCAATCTTCTCGATGGTGGCCTCGCCTTTGGCGGGCCCCACGCTGCCAATGAGATGGTCTGCGGGCAGGCCGGAGCCTTCCACCATTGCCCGCACTCGTTCTTCAGTGGGGGGAATCACGGGGAGGCCGTCTCCCCAACCCTGATTCAATACGAAATCGAGGACTGCCTCTGGCGAGTCCTCGATTTCGGAACGTTCCGATTTTAGGGGAGGGCTGGTCACAGCCTGTCTAGACCTCTGTCAGTTTCTCTGCCGCCTGGTCCAGGGTCTTATGTGCCAAGTCCTCCAACTCATTGTCGGACAGGTCTTCTATGTTGGCTGGCAGGACAAGGATGGGGAGGCCGGGCCTGCCCCGGGACTTGGCTATCGTGGAAGCCAGCCGGCTGAACTGCTCCGTGACTATCACGACTGAAGGGACTCCGCTTTCATCCAGGGAAACTGCGTCGTGGACACTCCACGTTGTGCAGGACCCTCAATGTCCCATGCCGACGATGGCGGCGTCCGACTTGTCGATGAGGATGTTCAGCGTGTCTTTGGGAGTGGGGCTGGAAACGTCAGGGTTGATGGTCCTCATCACCTCACGGACCTCGTACCGGTCCTTGGCCATCTGCTCGATGTGGTTTGACACCACGTCGAAGCTCCGCCAGCTATTGGTGATCAGGCCCAGCGTCCCGCCCCCTAGTCCGCCGACCCTGGGGGCCAAGCCGGAGTCCTGGGTGTTGGACTGGGCGGTGGGGTCCAGGATGCTGATTTTTCCTATTGCCATCCGAACCTCCGTGTCTAGTGTTGCCTGGATGCTACCCCTTGAGCGAGATTAGTGTCAAGGCTGATGACCTTTTAGACAAACATGGATTGGACTTCTTCTCGGTCCCCCTGGACAGTGCCTGTTAGCGTTGAATCGGATGCTGACATGGTCACCTGGCGGGGTATGTTAGTATTGAGTTGATCTTTGGTGAGCGAGAAAGGACCTGAGATGGGAGCAACACATGTAACCGTTGCCATACGGAACCCTGCCGAACCAGAAAGGGTTTGGGAGGGGCTGTTCTTGGTCGACACTGGGGCGACCGATACCCTTGTTCCTCGGCCGTGTCTGGAATCCATAGGTCTTACACCCAAAGGGCAGCGAGTATATTCCCTGGCCGACGGCAGTGAAATTCGAATGGATGTAACGACAGCAGACATCGAGTTCATGGGTGAAATCGTTGGCGGCACGATTGTTATGGGTGAGGCGGAGAGCGAACCTTTGCTGGGAGTGACTGCCCTAGAGTCAGTGGGCATTGAGGTGGACCCGCTTAATCAAAGGCTAAAAAGGCTTCCGGCCGTACGGCTCAAGGGTTTTGGTCCTGTGAATCGGTAATCGGATGGAACGGGAGTGTTGAAGTCCCAGCATCGGTCCTAACAATTCTTCTCAGGCTTCCGCTTTCATGTTAGTCTGTTCCAAATCCTATTCCCAAGCGCAAACCATAACTTGGAGGTGAGCTATGCCCAGTGTATCGGTGACACATCTTCACTTGAGATCCACGGACCCCGAAGCAGCCGTCCAGTGGTACGTGGACTTCCTCGATGCCGACCACGTTGACACTTTTACTGCAGCGTCAGGTCAGACCCACAGGGCTTTGGACATGGGAGGCGTCCGCATCACCGTTATGGACGTGCCGGCAGGCGAGGACATGGCCCCAGCCAGCCCCGCGCCGCAGATGGGCATAGACCACTTCGGCTTGAGGGTGTACGGGATGGAGGAGTTGGTTGCCAGGATGGAGGCGGCGGGCGTCGAGGTTCTGGAACCCATCCGTGAAGGCCGCAACGGCACTATCTGCTACGTAAAGGCTCCTGACAACGTACGCATCGAGCTTCAGGAGTACGCCAGGGAGCCGTAGGCTCTCCGCCGCGTCGACGGCGTGCGTAAGCTCAGCATGCTCGTGACTCGATGAACACTCGACGTTTCACCAGGAGGGAGCTGCGCCAAGGCGGCGGGAACAACCTCGAAGAGGCAGCGGACCACTTCCATGAGATGCTGGGTTCAGTGGAGTTCCGCATGTACCGCAGCCCCAACGCCAAGCTAAAGGGCTACGATGCTCTGAAAGCGGCCCTAGAAGCCGGGGGGTGCGAGGCTGTTCACCTGCCCGACGCCCCCACGCCGATGGGCGGAAAATATGAGACCATCAAGATAACGGTTCAGGGGCGGGAGATACCGGAGCCTCTACTAAAAAGGGCCCACAACTGGGCCCATCAGCGCAACCTGCTCCATATGTTCCACAAGAAGGGCTAGTACTTGGAGACGTTTATCTCCTCCATCTTGCCCGTCACTAGATACACCACTCGCTCGGCTACGTTGGTCGCCCTATCTGCGATTCGCTCCAAGTCGTGGGCCACCCACAACAGGTATGTGGCTCGTTGAATGGTGGTGGGGTCCTTAATCATGATGTCCAGCAGGTCCCGGTAAACCGTCTGGTACAGCGCATCCACTTCATCGTCGTCATTGCACACTTGGCGCGCCGTCACCGTGTCGCGGTTCACCAAAGCCTCCAGGCTGCGACGAAGCATTCGGGTCGCCTTTTCGGTCATCAACGGGACGTCTATGAGGGGTTTTATGAGAGGCTCATCCCCCATCATGATGTTGATTTTGGCGATTCCCTCGGCATAGTCGCCCATGCGTTCCAGTTCCACCGCAATGTGCAGCATGGACACCAGGATGCGCAGGTCCCCGGCCATAGGCTGCTGGGTGGCTATAAGGTCGATGCACCTCTCCTCGATTTCGAAGCGTTTGCTGTCTACCAGATCGTCTTCGATGATGACCTGCTGAGAGGCTTCCAGGTCCCGGCGGTCCAGGGCGTCCACGGCCCTGGCGATGGACTTCTCCACCATGCTCCCCAGGGTCAGCACTTCGTCCTGGAGGAAGCGGAGTTGGCGGTCCAGCCCAGACCGCACCCGCATGGGCTCTTCCCTCGTGATACCTATTCGCTCTTCGGTCATCCGAATCTTCCTGTAATGTAGGCTTCGGTTCTCTCGTCAGTGGGATTGGTGAAGAGCTGGCGAGTGTTCCCGTACTCAACAAGGTGACCGGCGCTGTCTGGGCCGACCGAAAGGAAAGCAGTTCGGTCGGACACCCGGGCCGCCTGCTGCATGTTGTGGGTGACTATTATAATCGTATACTGCGAGGAAAGCGAACGCACCAGGTCTTCGATGGCAAGAGTTGCGATGGGGTCCAACGCTGAGCATGGCTCGTCCATCAGGATTACGTCGGGTTCCACGGCCAGGGCCCTTGCTATGCACAGCCTCTGCTGTTGGCCCCCAGAGAGGGTCAAGGCGCTTTTCTTCACCCGGTCTTTCACCTCATCCCAGAGTGCGGCCTGCTTCAGCGTTCGCTCGACCATGTCCCCGATGTTGCCCCTGTATCCGTTGATGCGCAGACCGAAGGCTACGTTGTCGTAGATGGACTTTGGGAAAGGATTGGGCTTCTGAAAGACCATCCCGATGCGGTAGCGTATCTCTGTTGCGTCCACCTCCGGGGAGTAGATGTCCACGTCGTTGAAGAGTATCTGTCCTTCTATCCGTGCGTCGGGTATGAGGTCGTTCATGCGGTTGAAGCAGCGAAGCAGGGTGCTTTTGCCGCAGCCCGAAGGCCCTATTATGGCCGTCACCCGCTCGGACGGTATAGCCAGGTCCACGTCCCGCAGGGCAAGCGCCTGTCCGTACCAAGCCTTGAGACCTTGAGTGCGGAGTTTGACCGGCCTGTCGTCCTGCCTTTGGGGTTCCTCCCCCACCCCCACCGACACTTTGATGTCTTGTTGCAACTCTCAGCCCCTCTTCCGCAACGTTCCGCAGACGTTCAGCTTGCGATAGACCCATGATAACAGACTTGATTCCGCCGATGGAAACGGCGCTGTCTGGACGCTGGGCTCTTTCCGCGGTGACCAGGTTGCCGTGTTTGGCTGCGTCACGGGGGCGGTAGATGCGGATGGGAGATGCCGTTACATCTCGAATACGGCGTCTTTGGGTCGGGCCTTACCGCCGTGCACCGAAGGCTCAGCGCACCACTTGGCGGCAAGACGCCGGACACCTTCATAGACGCTTTCGTTGAATCCCAGCAGATCGCAGACCACGCGTCTGTCCAGCAGCGCACGGTTGGGGTCGGCGTCGGCCAGGTAAGCAGGCTTGAGCTCCTTGTCCCTGAACTCTTCGAATATCTCCTGGGCCAAGGCCAACTGCTCGTCGCTCAGAGTGCGAAAGTCCAGCACTGGCAGCGTTTCGGCAGATCGGATGGTCATTCCAGCCTTGCTCGATTGCTGCCGGCTTGAGTGCCACCAATAACTCAGAAGCCCTAACGTACTGTTTCCCCATACCATGGAGGCATAGTCGAATCTGTCGTCGCCGAAGATCAAGTTGGGCCACACCCGGCCGCCTATGGACCTCCATTCGGTAAATGCAATGACGAGAGCCTGTGAACCGAAAGTAAAATCACGGTTGATATGAACACGGCTGGCAGTTGCCCAAACCTCAGAGGCTTTGGCCTCCATTCCGGGTCTGACCAACAATTGAGAGTCAGGGGTACAGACCATTCGTGTTTCATTCTTGGCGTCGTGGTTCCACAGTGCGGGATAGGTGGCGGTGGGGCTGGGCGGCGCCTTGGTGAAGGGACCTTTGTGGGCAGAGCTAATGAACAACTGAGAATCCAGTCCCCGCCGCCCGACTTGGCTCAATTGCGCTACTGGTATGTCATAAGAACTAGGTTCCGCAGGTAACCAAAGCTTTCCGGAAGACAACGAATACGCGGTCTGGGCTACTGAGGCATCACGAATTCGAGCGGCGCCCCAGCCGTTCTCGTGCCTGTCGATGGGAGCATCCAGCAACTCTCCCGTCAAGGCGTCTCCGCTATATATGGGTATGCCGCCATATGGCCCGTCTTCCAATTGACGAGTGGCCATATCTGACACGATAGTTCTGGCGAGCAGTTGAGCATCAACAAAACTTGACGGCCTGTGCCGCAAAGAGACGAACTTTGCGCGATAGCTAGGCTCTTCATCTCGAGCTATTTTGCGACCTATGATAAGACACTCTGCTATGCCGGTGTCCGATGAAAAGGACATGTCGTGTCCATTGGCCGCGATGCTTACAATCGTAACGTCGTCATATTGTGTGGCAATAAGTTCCCTGAACTTCGACCACGAGGCTCCGTTGATTGCTGTGAAGGGCAGCACTAAAGCGATAACCCCGTTGGGGTGTAGTTTTTTGTCGGCAAGCGCGGCGAATACGGAACCTTCTCCGGCATGTCCGTGATAGCAAGTGTCCGTGGCCAGCTGTCTCAGCCGATTCGCCATTCTGGACTGGTCTTCCTCAGAAGAATCGAAGGCGGCAAAAGCGGCGTTTACAACTCCTTCGCTAGCATCATAGTGTTTAGTGTTGCTGGTAAACGGCGGGTTCATTATCACCACGTCGAAGCCTTCGTCAGGGACGTCGGCGATTACGTAGCTAGCGGTCTCCTCTCCTATGCTGCTGGTACGCAAGGCAGGATCGCTGGTGTTGAACAAGACCCCCGTCGCCGAGGACTGCAACAGCTCAAGGGAGCCAATGGAAACACTGCCGTCTCGTTGCCGACCGTAGGGGAGGGTGTAGAGACGGGACCGAAAGAATTGGACGGCTGGTTGGGCGCCCGACAGGGTCGAGCCTGTGATGTGGATTGCCGACGGCATTACGTCGCAGCCGAAGAGTGCCTCTTCCATCATCATGGGATGTAGTTTCGCCGGGTCCCCTCCGGTTCGTTCATAGAGGGCGGCTATCTGCTCGTAGACTGCGGCAAGGAGGGCGCCGGTGCCGCAGGCGAAGTCGGCGATACGCATCTTGCCAATGGCCTCTACGTCGCTCCAGTCTACACGGTCGATTTTGGCCACAGCCAGCCGGGCCAGCAAGGCCGCCGAGGCTGGCAGGGTATAGAAAGTGGCCAGATATTTCCGGTCGGCAATGAGGCGTTGGAAGATGCGCCCGGTCAGGTCATGGGCGCTGTTGATGCCGGCTGCGTTTACTTCGTCGACCGTGTATTGCAAAGTCCTGAGGATGTTGGCGGCGTCTCCGGACGGAAGCTGCCGGAGGATGTCCTTGCCAATAGCGAATATGGGCCAGTAGTTGACTTCCAGGATTTCGGTCCACGCAGCCAGTGTTTCGCCCTTGGGATTGGCAGCGTCGGGCCCACACACCATCTCGGTCGGTTTTACTCCGTCGTGCATTCCGGCGATGCGTTCGTGAAACACCAGTGCGTTTGCAATGATGGCGCCGGCCATGCGCCGGGTCTGAGGAACATCTCTCATGCCCAGCAGTCGGGCGATGTCGGCGGTGATGCCGGGTCGCAATTTTGACATGTCGTTCAGAATGTTGGCGGCTCGGTCAATGCCTTTCTCCAGTGCGGTGGCAGCCGCGTTGACGGCACGCTGTGGCACGGACACCAAGCGTATAAGGTCGGCAAGGTCAATGGGGGAGCCGTCCAGCCATCCCGATTCGGGGAAACGCTTGCCGTCCTCGGTGAAAACTGCATAGGAGACCCGGGCGTTTGCTAGCGCAGTCAAGAGGTCGTCGGAGTCGGCGACACCCTCTGGGTAGCGTAGGGCTATGGCCGCCTCGATGGGACGGGTATGGACGGTGACGGACAGCCCCAGGCGGGACAGAGCTTCCGCCTCCACTGTGTGGGCGGGCATGTATTCTGCCTCTATAACCACCGGAGAGCGGCCCTGCACCGTAATCAGGATATCGGGTTGCAGGCCCGGGTGGCCCAAGATGATCTGAGTGTTCTCGGAACGCACTTCCCAGCCGGGGAGCATGGGCCGCAACAGGTCTGACAGGTCGTTATTGGCGCTTGGTTCCGTGTGGCGGGGCATGGCGGCTATTTTACCCCACCGGAGATCGGTTTGCGTAGGACCCGATGTCGTAAACGCGTGGCGTTTGCTTGTGAGGCGCTGTCGGGTCCGGCCTCCGCCCGCCCGTCGGCGTCGGGAAGCCGTGGGACGGGTCATGCTATAATCGCCCTGGATTTTCGACCGTATTGGGGGTGGAGTATGCCCACCGTGAGCTTGCCGGGCTCCCTTGAAATGTTCTACGAGGACAACGACTACACAGACCCCTGGCGCACTCCCGACGCTGTGGTGATGCACCACGGCCAGGCCAAGAACCACAAGCTATGGTACGGATGGGTCCCGGAGTTGGCCCGCCAGTACAGAACGCTGCGCATAGATGCCAGGGGCTACGGGAACTCGTCCGTGCCCGCTCCTGGCTACGACTGGTCCCTGGAAGGGTTCGCGGATGACATAAGGAACTTCTTGGACGCAATGGGGCTGGACAAAGTCCATCTTGTGGGGGAGACGGTGGGCGGCACCATCTCCATGAGGTTCGCCCATATGTATCCCGACCGTCTCAAGAGCCTGACCGTGTGCAGCTCACCCTTTAAGTTCGTGGGGGCGTCGTCCTACGTGGAGAACCGGGACCTGGTGGCGGCACAGGGAGTCGAACCCTGGGTGCGGCAGGAAATGGACCGCAGGGCGCCGCCGGGGGACAACGACAACGGATACAGGGAATGGTACGCCCAGCAGATGATACCCACTGCGCAGCATGTGGTTGTGGAAACCCTGACGTACCTGTCCACCGTAGACTTGACTGCCATATTGCCCGAAATCACCACGCCGACCCTGGTCCTCATCTCCGAGGGGGAGTACAACCGGGAGCCTGGAAGAGCAGACGGCATAGTCAGCCTGGTTCCAGGCGCCAGGCTGGAGGTCATAAAGGGAACGTCGGGCTTCGTGCAGCACACCGATCCCGACAAGTGCGTCGATGTGTGGCGCAAGTTCATGGGAAGCCTCAGCTAGTTCAGGAGACGAAGGATGTTCGCCCTAGATGGAATCAAGATTCTGGACCTGACCCGCAACACTCCGGGTGAGTTCTGCACGATGATGCTGGGTGACCTGGGCGCCGACGTACTCAAGGTCGAACGCCCCATGGATAGCGCGCGGACCGCGTTCGAGCGCAGTTCAACGGGAGCCGCAAGCTGGGGCCAAGTGTCGAAAGATTTGCAGTACAGCGCCATGCACCGGAACAAACGGAGCATCGCCTTGAACCTGAAGCATAGAGAGGCTCAGGATATCTTCTACAGCTTGGCCAAGGACGCTGACGTCGTCATCGAGGGTTTTCGTCCCGGCGTGGTTGACCGGTTGGGCGTCGGATACGAGACCATCAATGAAATTAATCCGCGAATCGTCTATTTGTCCCTGTCAGGGTATGGCCAGGACGGCCCCTATAAGCTAATGGCGGGCCACGACATCAACTATATCTCCCTGGCGGGAGCCCTGGACTTCGTGGGATACGATCCCAACGACAAACCAGCCATCCCTATGAACTACATAGCGGACTATGCCGGAGGCAGCCTCTGCAGCGCCGTCGCTATTCTGGCCGCCATCATTGCCCGCGAGAAGACGGGGCGTGGCCAATACATCGACATAGGAATGGCCGAGGGCGCCTTCTACCTGATGGCCGCTCTGATCGCCCGTCACCAGACCTATGGGGAGATTCCCGTACGAGGGCGCAACAGGCTCAATGGCGGCTACCCTCATTACAACGTTTACGAAACCAAGGACAGGCAGTACATTTCCGTCGCGGCGCTTGAACCCTGGTTTTGGGAGAACCTCTGCAACTACCTGGAACGGCCCGACCTTGTCTCCCACCAGCATACCGAGGGTGAGAAACGCCAGGAGGTTTTTCAGCTTCTCACGGACACTTTCAAGACCAAGACTATGGACGAATGGTTCGAGGAGCTAAAGGACAAAGACATATGCGTCGGAAAGGTCTACTCCATCGACGAGGCCATGCAAGACCCTCACCTGGTCGAACGGGGCATGGTCCTGGAGTTGGAAGGGCCCGAAGGGGAGAAGATTATCCAGCCGGCGTCGTCGCTCCACATGTCGGACACCCCGCCGGGATTCAGGAACCTCGGTCCCACCGTAGGCCAGCATACCAAAGAGGTCCTGTCAGGGATGGGCTACAGCGACACCCAGATACAGGAGATGCTGGACAAGGAAATCATCCAGTAGACGCCGGGCGCTCGCGGGCCCTTCATTTCCTGTCTTCCTTAACAGTCCAACGCGAGGGTGTAGCATGAATCCTATAAGTAGGGGAAGGCTCAATACATGACAACGGCGAGAAAAACTTATGCTGAGCAATCGGCGGAATACTGGCGGCAGGCCCAGGAAGAGCTAGAGAAGGACGATTTGCGGCAAGCCTCGGAAAAGGGTTGGGGTGCGGCCTCGCAAATGGTCAAGGCCGTTGCTGAAAAACGCCGGTGGGACCACAAGAGCCACCATGACCTGCATGACGCTGTTTCTAAGCTTGCGCAAGAAGCCGAAGATGATGACCTCAGGCTCCAATTCGGCAGCGCTGCAAACTTGCACATCAACTTCTATGAGGGTTGGCTGAGCCGACCTGCGATTACTCTCCATCTGCACCAGGTGGACCAGTTTTTGGCGAAGCTGAGGAATCAGCTGTAACGAAGCCTTCGCAAAGTCTCTTCCCTCTTGAGGGGGAAGATTGAGATGGCGGTGAGCCGGGGGCCAAAAATCCCTGTTTGTTGGGCGTCCCTGCTGCTCTAAGACCGGCCCTTGCGCTCTATGAACTCCTTGAAGGAGTCCTCTACGTGGGGAGCCACAAAGTCGTCCCTCAGGAAGTTTCGCTCCCGCTCCCACATCTCCTGGAACCCGGACCCCACGTCTTCCATCAGCAGCTTCTTCAGGCCCCGCACCGAGTTCTGGTTGTTCCCTGCGATGGTTACCGCAATCTCCCGGGCCTTCTCCATCACCCGGTCGTGGGAGACAAGGTGGTTGAGCAGTCCGATGCGGTGGGCCTCGTCGGGTTCCACAACCCGGCCTGTGAAGAGAAGCTCCTTGGCGATGGGCCAGCCCACCTGCTGCGGAAGGGTCCAGGTGCAGTTGAGACGGCCGTACGCGGCTGCCAGGAACCGAAACCTGGAACGCTCGCATCCAACCCGGATGTCCAGGGAGGATGCCAGTACGCTGCCGCCGCCGTAGGACAGTCCGTTGAGAGCGCCGATGACCGGCTTTGAAGAGGAACCTACGTGCCAGCTGGCCTGGGACCGTACCGCCCTGTTATGACGGTCTTCGTCCTCGGTCAGTTCGCCGCTCTCTCGTTTCGTGGCGTCTTCCCGTTGCTCGTGAATGTCGGCGCCCGCTGAGAAAGCCCTGTCTCCTGCGCCGGTGAGAATAATGGCCGCGATGGAGTCGTCCTCCTCCGCTTCAGACATGGCCTGGTCAAGCTCTCCCACCAGAACGTGGTTCATGGCGTTCAGCACCTCGGGCCTGTTGAGCGTGATGGTGGCCACCCCTTCGGAGTTTTCAACTACGATGGTCTGGTAGGACATGGTTGCTCCTCGTAACGAGTGTGGGGATGAATTCGGCAGCGCAACTGCGCGGGAAACCTCGCCGCTCGGCGATTCGCATTGTAATCTGGGGCAGGCGTCGAGTCAATTCGCCAATTTGACAGTTATAACGTGGCGTCTTAATATCGACTCGATTGCTCTAGCGCAAGTTTCAACAACCCTGCAACACAATCCGGAGGTGTGGCTATGGCCGACTACGCGCATCCTGAGTCCCTGGTTGACACCCAGTGGGTGGCTGACCACGGAAGCGACGACAACGTCCGATTGGTAGAGGTGGACGTGGACACCATGGCCTACGAGCAAGGCCACATAGCCGGCGCCGTCGCCTGGAACTGGAAGAGCCAGCTTCAGGACAACGTGAGCCGCGACATCGTCAGCCAGAGCGAGATGGAAGAGCTTCTGGGCCAGTCGAGCATCGACAATGACACCACAGTGATTCTCTACGGCGACAACAACAACTGGTTTGCCTCGTGGGCCTTCTGGCAGATGAAGTACTACGGCCACGACGACGTGCGGCTCATGAACGGCGGGCGGGCCAAGTGGGTGGCCGAGGACAGGCCGCTGACCACCGACGCGTCCAGCCACGCAGCCAAGAGCTACTCGGCCGGCCCCCCCGACGAGTCTATCCGCGCCTACAGGGAGCAGGTCTTGAGCGCCGTCCAGTCAGGGAACATCGCCCTGGTCGACGTGCGTTCTCCGGCGGAGTTCAGCGGAGAGCTTCTGGCTCCTGAACACCTTCCCCAAGAGGGTTCACAAAGGGGCGGCCACATCCCCGGGGCGGCCAATGTGCCATGGGCTACCGCCGTGGCGGAAGACGGGACGTTCAAGTCAGCCGACGAGTTGGCGGCCATATACGGCGGCAAGGGTGTGGACGGAGGCAAGGAGACCATCGCCTACTGCCGGATTGGCGAACGTTCCTCCCACACCTGGTTCGTGCTGAGCCGGCTTCTGGGCTACGACAACGTCCGCAACTACGACGGTTCCTGGACCGAATACGGAAGCATCGTCAGGGCCCCCATCGAGAGATAGGCGCCTCAACGACGCAGTTTTCGGCAAGCAACGTGGCCCATAGCCCTCACTAATGATGTGGCGAGATAACAGTCGTACTTGCTTGCCTGTAATCCCCAGTGATAGTTCGGTCGTAGTGGGGAAGCAAGCGTTCTAGAGGGCGTGAGGGCTCGCGGTCCTTCACGCTCACAACAGCAATGACTGCGGCTGACGAAGCCGTCAAATATCGGGCTCTTCATTTTCAGCACTCGCGACGAGAATGGTTAAATCCCTTTTTCACTACAGAAGATAAGCCGCTTCTCCGAAGGCCAGATGAACCCGCTCGTCCTATAGTACACCGTTCAGGCTCTGACTACGCCTTGACTTTGCTCGAACGATTGTGTTCTATTTTGTTCTAATGGTGACACTAGAGGAGTGGAAAGCTAACCTTTGTCGGACAACAGTGCCATCGAATGGACTGACGCCACCTGGAATCCTGTGACAGGCTGTACTAAGGTCAGCCCTGGATGTGCCCACTGCTACGCGGAGGCCATCACCCTTAGATTCAAACGTGGCGGTCCCTTTCTTCCAGGGAAAACCACCGTGCGCCTCCACCCAGAGAGACTGGAGGTCCCCGGCAATTGGCGTACACCGCGGCGTGTATTCGTCAACAGCATGAGTGACCTCTTCCACGAAGAGGTTCCGTTCGAATACATACGCGAGGTGTTCCACAAGATGGAGACTTATGACGCCCATGTATATCAGGTGCTGACGAAGCGGCCAGAACGAATGCTGGAGTTCGTCGAATGGGAAACGCAACGCCTGAACTGGCCAGATCACGTTTGGGCTGGGACCTCGGTCGAGAGTCAGTATTGGGCAGACCGACGTATACCTATACTTCAGCAGATTCCTGCCAAAGTGCGATTCATATCAGTTGAGCCTCTGTTGAAAGCTGTGGATCTGACTCCGTACCTAACCAACCTCCAATGGGTGATCGTTGGAGGCGAGAGTGGGCACAGAGCAAGACCGATGAGTGAGGAATGGGCTATACGCATCAGAGACGATTGTGCGGAAGTAGGCGTACCCTTCTTCTTCAAGCAATGGGGTGGCAGGACCAGCAAGTCTGGGGGCCGGGAACTCGATGGGCGTCACTGGGATGACATGCCCGATCAAACCTTGTCGGTAAAGGAAGTCGCTGGTGCCCGGCCAAGGAACTGAACCCGGAAGTGACGGCCTGCCAACCTTGATACAAGGGCCTTGGAGCGAAGACAAACTTCACTTCGTCAGGTACTTTAGCTCCTTGTTCAATGGGGGTATGAAAAACCGTTGGCAAACTCGGGCATATGTCGACCTCTTCGCTGGGCCAGGCCTATGCAAAGAAAGGGGAACAGGAACCGAGTTTGACGGGTCTCCGATTGTAGCCCTCAAATGCCAGACGCCGTTCACCCACTTGTATTTCAACGACATAGACAAAGACTTTGTGAACGCACTCACTAGACGACAGCAGCAGCTTGATCCACAGGCCAATGTCGAATACTTCAACCTGGACTGCAATCGAGCAGCGAAGGAGATCGCTGAGCAGATTCCGAAAGGTGCTCTGACTCTTGCATTAATCGATCCGTGGAATTATGAGCTAACATTCGACGGCCTCTCCCATTTGGGACAAAGACCGGCGACTGACCTTATAGTCACATTTCATACAACGGCAATCAAAAGGAACGCGCATCGTCTAATCGCGGCGGTTGACACATTCCTTAACGACAAGAATTGGCGGACCCGCTACTGGGAATCACAAGGCGATGTCTCTAATCCCTCTACCACAGTGTTAATCGATACGTTTCGAGATAGCCTTAGAAAAAAATTGGATTACACTCAATTTGGTGATCCAATGGCCATACGGAACTCAACCGGAGTCCCAATGTTCTACCTTCTTTTCGCTTCGAAGCACCCTAGGGGTCTTGATTTCTGGGAGAAGTCAATTGGCAGGTTGAGGTCTGGACAGCGAAGAATGTATTTGGACGTTTCCGATGGCTAGTCCCGGTGGGAATGGAGTTCAGACAGGGAATGGTGTGGTCACCTAACGACCGGGCTCAGCCCAAGAAAATAAAGCATGGTTCGGACATCGACCACCGTGTAACGGGGATGCCTCGATCTCGCATAGTGGTGCCCACAGGTTCAGTAGAAAGTACTTTACTGACGACCCTACCCTAGAAAGCAGAGGGAGCAACGCACCCCCGCCCTGCTTCTTCAGTATGTGGACCGTGGTGATGTCGCCGACGCCTGAGCGCTGGGCTATGCCCACCCCAGCAACCCCGGGAGCGCTCACTCCCCCAGATTAATCACTATGTTGTCTGGACCCCTCGAGAGCACAGCCTCGGCAGGTTCGTCGGTTACGTTCCCTTCAATATGGGGCATATGCGCTGGCACGAAAATAAAGTCCCCTGGGCCAGCATCCACGTATTCTTCGAAATTCTCTCCGAAGTAGACCCGGACCTGACCGCTCAACACGAAGGCTGCGGTCTCTGCCTCGCCGTGGTGGTGTGGAGGTCCCAAGGTATTAGGTGAACAAGTCACGTGGCCTAGCCAGATCTTGCCGGCGCCAACGGTGTTGGCGTCGATACCGGGCCTTCTGATCATACCCCGGGTTTGGGTTGTGGTACTTGGGTCCTGAGTGCCATGGACTACCTGCACCACATTGCCTTCTGTGGTAGTGCTCATGATTGGCCTCCTACCTTATCGAGAAATACTGAATCAAAGTTCGCTGTACAGTACACTTCGGCTCACCTATTTAAGGGGTCTGAGGCTAGCCTACTTCTTCAGTATGTGGACCGTGGTGATGTCGCCGGCGCCTGAGCACTGAGCTATGCCCACCTTGGGGTCGGCTACCTGACGCTTGCCAGCCTCGCCGCGCAGTTGCAGCACCGTCTCGTGAATCTGGCGGATGCCCGTGGCTCCGAAGGGGTGCCCCATGGCCAATAGACCGCCGTCGGTGTTGGTGGGGAGGTCTCCGCTGAGTTGAGTGCGTCCCTCTCTGGACGCTATCCAGGCCTCGCCCTTGGGCAGCAGTTCAAGAGTTTCAAGCTGCTGCAGCTCTCCGATGGTGGCGGCGTCGTGGACCTGGACAATGTCCACGTCCTCGGGTCCGATGCCCGCCATCTCATAGGCCTGCCTTGCGCCCTCTTCGCCACGGTAGGGATTCATGGCTGGATTGTCCGCTCCCCGGCCTGTGTAGGTGCCAGTGGTCAGGACGGCCCCGGCCACTGAGATAGCGCGGGAGTTGTCGGGGGCGTAGCGGGCTACGGCTTCTTTAGCGCAAAGTATTGCCGCCGAGCCGCCCTCACTGGTGGGGCAGCACTGGTACAGGGTCAATGGGTCGGCTATGGCCCTGGACTCCAGCACCTGGTCCAGGGTGAAGAGCTTGTTGTAGTGGGCGTAGGGGTTGAGGGCCGCGTTCTCGTGGGCTTTCACCGCCACTTCCCCCAGGGCTTCTATGGGGACGCCGTACTCCTCCATGTACCGCCGGGCCCTCAGAGCGTAGGCGGCCATCATGTGGTCGGCTCCGATTAGCCGTTCCGGGCTGTCCTCGGCGGTGACCGTCACCGGCCCCCTCGGGACCTTCTCGGCGCCAAAGGCCAGCGCCATGTCGTAGAGGCCGGTGGTTATCCCCCAGTAGGCTTGCCAGAAAGCCGTGGAGCCGCTGGAGCACGCGTTCTCCACGTTGATTATGGGGATTCCCGTCAGGCCCAGGTCCTTCAGAGTCACCTCGCCCATGGACATGCCCTGGTAGTAGACGTGGCCGAAGTAGGCTACTTGCACGTCGGCCCAGCGGACTCCGGCGTCACCCAGGGCTTCCACCACGGCGTCACGGGCTAGTCCCGCTAGGTCCTTTTCCGAAAACCTCCCAAAAGGATGGAGCCCGACACCCAGCACTACCACTTCTCTTCCAGGAGCAAGGGCCATGTTCACCCTCCTTCAACAGTGCGGGCGGCGGCGCCCGGACGTTTCCACTTGTAGACCACCAGGTCGTTGCCCTTAGAGTCCTGGCCTCCCACTGCCGCGGTCAATTCCAGTTCCATCCCCACGCGGATTTTGTCAAAAGGAGTGTCCACTATCTCCGATATCACGTGGGGGCCTTCCTTGGTCTGCACTTGCCCAAGGGCATAGGGAACGTCTCCCTGCCAACCCGCCGGAGGCGCCCGGACGATGGTGTAGCTGTAGAGGCTTCCTGTTCGGCTCAGCTCTACCGAACGCACGTCGCTGGAAGAGCAACTCTGGCAGAAGACCAGGCTGCCGAAGAAGTGGGCGCTGCATTGGTTGCAGGCCGTGCCTATCAGGGAGCCGTCGGCGCCGTCCTCTCCGGTGAGCCTGAAGCGGGACGGGGCTACGGAGACGCGTTTCTCATCGGTCAAATGGGGACCTTCCAGGTGGATGAATCGGGTTTCGAGTAGTGTAAGGAAGGCTTTTCGGAGTGTCAATTCGTGTCGTTGACGCCTACCCGTCCGATTGCTAAACTCGCAAACGTCTCCCAATGCCATTTTGCGCTAGTTTTTTCAAGGGGGCGCCATGACTGACAAGCTAATCGGAGTAGCAGTAGCAGGGTCTAAGGTCCAGGAGGTCCTGGCCGAGATAGACCGGGTGGAGGAACTGGGTATTCCCGCCGCGTGGATGACCACCGGAGCGGTAAGGTTGGACAGCCTGACCGTTCTGGCCGTGGCCGCGTCCAGGCCTGGGAAGGCGTTATACGGCACGTCCATCGTGCCCACCTACCCAAGGCATCCTCTGGTTATGGTGCAACAGGTGCAGGCGTTGGGGCAGTTGGCTCCCGGCCGGTTCCGCCTCGGCGTGGGCCCCAGCCACCGGCCCAGCATGGTGGGCATGGGGTTCAAGTTCAACTCGCCCCTGGGGCATCTCCGGGAATACCTCCTTATCCTGAAAGCGCTCATCCAGACCGGCTCGGTGGAGTTCGACGGAGACCACTACAAGGCCGAGGGAACTATCCCGGAGGCTATGGACATGCCCGTCATGGCGTCGGCGTTGCAAAAAGGCTCTTTCGAGCTGTGTGGCGAGGTCGCCGACGGGGCCATAAGCTGGGTCTGCCCACCGCCGTACCTGAGGGACGTGGCCCTTCCTGCCATGGAAGCGGGTGCCCAGAAGGCTGGTCGCCCTACGCCTCCCCTTATCGCCCATGCCCCTGTGTGCGTCAATGAAAACACCGAAGAGGTCAGGAAGGCGGTACGGGAGCAAATCATGAACACCCGCCTCCCCTTCTACCAGAGAATGTTCATTGCCTCAGGCTACCCGGAGGCGTCTGCGGGCAAGTGGAGCGACGCTATGATAGACGGGACTGTCTTCTGGGGGAACGAAGACCAGGTGGCGTCCAAGCTGCAAGGTGTGCTGGACATGGGGGCCACGGAAGTCCTGGTATCTCCCGTTGCGGCCGGCCCCGACAAAACAGCCACCGTGCAAAGGACCCTCGAGCTCGTAGGCCACCTCTCCAAGTGAACTATCAAACCGTGAACGCAAATGTCCCTTCTCCCCTGGCGGGAGAAGGCTAGGATGAGGGGGAAGGACGTGATTTTTGTGCCGCGTCGACGGATCGATGCTCGGACCACCCTCACCCCAACCCTCTCCCGTCAAGGGAGAGGGAGTTTAGTCCTTCTCCGGCTGCGGACACACGCATCTTTCCCTAATATCGTAAGGAGGTCCCGATGACCGGCCGCGCCAAGAAGGACTGGCAGGAGGAAACCCTGGACCCTGCCGTCAGTCGGTTCCCGGAACGTAAAGAAAGCTTCGTCACGTCTTCAGGGATAGTCCAGGACGCCATCTATACCCCTGAGGACGTCCAGGACCCTGACTACCAGGACCAACTCGGTTACCCGGGAGAATATCCCTTCACCCGTGGAGTCCAGCCCAACATGTACCGGGGCCGCATCTGGACCATGCGGCAATACTCCGGGTTCGCTACGGCGGAAGAGTCCAACCGCCGCTACAAGTACCTGCTGGAACAAGGCCAGACGGGTCTCTCCGTGGCCTTCGATCTGCCGACGCAAATCGGCTACGACTCGGACCACGAACTTGCTAAGGGAGAAGTAGGGAAGGTTGGCGTGCCAATAAGCAGCCTCCAGGACATGGAGACGCTGCTGGACGGCATCCCTCTGGACAAGGTCTCCACCTCCATGACCATCAACGCCACGGCGCCGGTGCTTCTGGCCTTCTATATTGCCGTGGCAAAGAAGCAGGGCGTCGCTGCCACGGAGCTCAACGGAACTCTCCAGAACGACGTCCTCAAGGAATACATAGCCCGAGGCACCTACATCTACCCGCCCAAGCCCTCAATGCGGCTCATCGTGGACGTCTTCAGCTATTGTGCCGAAGAGGTCCCTCGTTGGAACACCATCTCCATCAGCGGCTACCACATGCGGGAAGCCGGGGCCACCGCGGCCCAGGAGTTGGCCTTCACCTTCTCCAACGCAATAGCCTACGTCCAAGCGGCCGTCGACGCCGGGTTGGACGTGGACCGGTTCGCCGGACGCCTCTCCTTCTTCTTCGTTGCTCAGAACAACCTATTCGAGGAGGTGGCCAAGTTCCGCGCCGCTCGCCGAATGTGGGCCAAGATAATGAGGGAGAGGTTCGGCGCCAAGAATCCCCGGTCGTGGATGCTGCGCTTCCACACCCAGACGGCAGGCGTCACCCTGACGGCCCAGCAGCCTGACAACAACCTGCTCCGGTCCACTGTGCAGGCCTTGGCCGCCATACTAGGGGGAACCCAGTCCCTCCACGTCAACTCCCGAGACGAGGCCCTGGCGTTGCCCAGCGAGGAGTCTGTCCAGCTGTCGCTGCGAACCCAGCAGGTGCTGGCCTACGAAAACGGGGTGGGCGACGTGGTCGATCCCCTCGGAGGCTCCTACTACGTCGAGAGCCTGACCTCCCAGTTGGAAAAGCAAGCTTTCGAATACATCGAGAAAATTGACGCCCAGGGCGGCGCCGTTTCGGCTTTGGAAAACGGCTACCAGATTAGGGAAATTCAGGACGCCGCCTTCATTCACCAGCAGCAGGTTGAACAGAGCGAACAGATTATTGTGGGAGTCAACAGGTTCGTCACCGAAAGCCCTCCTATCGAGGGACTGCTCAAAGTCGACGAGGCCGGGTCCAGACAGCAGGTGGAACGGCTTCAGACTCTCAGGCGGGAGCGGGACAACGAGGCTGCGACGTTGGCTCTCAAGCGGCTGGAAGAAGTTGCGAGAGGAACGGACAACACCCTCCCGGCCATTCTGGAATGCGTGGAAAGTTACTGCACCATCGGAGAGATATGCGACGTCCTTCGGGAGGTCTTCGGGGAGCAGGAGGAGTTCGTAGCTTTCTAACTGGTTGTTGGAACGAAAGCTGTCCGGCTGCCCCTTCTCCCCTGTCGAGAGAAGGTCGGCATGAGGGGGAACCGACAGCCCATCCTTACTCGTCATTCCGGCGGAGGCCGGAATCCAGATGTGGGAGCGGGGGAAGAACCTTCGACAAGCTCAGAGCGGACCGGGGATCACCCTCACCCCAGCCCTCTCCCGTCAAGGGAGAGGGAGTCGAGGGATGAATTCAAGCTAGGCGGTCGAACCAGGGGGATAAAATGGCGAACTTGCTGCTTACAGAAGAAGAGAGGATGCTCCAGAACACCGTCCGCGACTTTGCCGAACGGGAGCTGATGCCCCGTTCCAAAGAGATAGACGAAAAGGAGCAGTTTTCCTGGGAGAACTGGAAGGGAATGGCGGCCCTCGGCCTTACCGGAATGGGCATCGACCCAAAGTACGGAGGCTCCGGGGGCGGTTACCGCCAGATGTCCATTGTGGAAGAAGAAGTGGCCAGGGGCGACGCCTCAGCCAGCGTATGCCTTGTCGCCCATATATCCTTGGGTGTGACCACCCTGTATAAGTTCGGCAGCGAAGAGCAAAAGCTCCGCTTGGTCCCGCCTCTGGCAAGAGGAGAACAGATAGCGGCTTGGGCTCTCACCGAACCCAGGGGCGGCTCCGACGCCGCGGGAATGGAGACCACAGCGGCCCGGTCCAACGGCGCCTACGTGTTGAACGGCTCCAAGACCTTTATCACCAATGCCGACATCGCCGACGTCGTAGTGGTGTTCGCCAACCTGGACCGCAGCCAGGGTTCCCGGGGCGTCACCGCCTTTGCCGTAGAAAAAGGCGCTCCGGGATTTCACATTCACAAGCAGCACGGGAAGATGGGCATACGCGGTTCCAGCACCAGCGAGCTGGTTTTCGAGAACGTGAAAGTCCCCGAGGCCAACAGGCTGGGCGAGGAGGGACGGGGTTTCCGGTACGCCATGGAAATTCTGGACTCCAGCCGCATCATAATAGCCGCCCAGTGTGTGGGTATGGCCCAGGCAGCCTTGGAGGCTTCCGTCAAATATGCTCAGCAGCGGGAGACCTTTGGCAAACCGCTGGCGGGGCACCAGGCCATACAGTTCATGCTGGCGGACATGGCCACCGAGGTCTTTGCGGCACGCGTGGCCACAATGCACGCCGCCACACTGAAGGACGAGGGATTGCCCTTTATCGATGAGGCGTCAATGGCCAAGCTGATGGCCTCCGAAATGGCTGTGAAGGTGACCTCCCAGGCTCTCCAGGTGCACGGAGGCTATGGCTATTTCAAGGACTCTCCTGTGGAGCGTTACTTCCGCGACGCCCGGGTGACGACGATATACGAGGGCACGTCGGAGGTGCAAAGACTCATCATTGCCAGGCAGCTTATGTCCCAGTATCCTGTATAAGTTTGGCGATTCACAGGCGACTCTAGGAGGAAGACTTGAGCGGAAGTTGCGCAGCCCGTTACGTAGACCATATCGGCGTGGCCGTAAAAGACATAGAAGCGGCCATGAAGCGGTTTCAAGACCTCTTTCAGGTCCCGCCCGGCGAGATCGAGACACTGGAAGACCAGGGAGTCAAGGCGACTCTGCTGCCCATTGGCGAGACGCGCATCGAGCTGCTCGAACCCCTGACGCCGGAGTCCGCAGTAGGACGCTTCATAGAACGCAGGGGCGAAGGACTCCACCATCTGGCCCTGCACGTGGACAATGTGGGAGACTCCCTCAAGGACCTGGCCGCGGACGGCGTGGAGTTGGTGGACAAGGAACCCAGAGAGGGACTGTCGGGCATCATCGCCTTCATACACCCCCGGTCGGTGCATGGTATACTCACCGAGTTGGTCCAGACTCCCTAGAGACAGCTTCAGAGGACAAAATGACCCAGAACAAGACTATTCGTGTGCTGGTGGCCAAACCGGGTCTGGACGGCCATGACCGGGGAGCCAAGGTCATAGCCAGAGCCCTGAGGGACGCTGGCATGGAAGTGATCTACACTGGTATCCGCCAGACCCCTAGGATGATAGTGGAGGCGGCCTCTCAGGAGGACGTGAACGTCATCGGACTCAGCATCCTTTCGGGCGCCCATATGGAGATTTTTCCGGCAATCATGGAAGGACTGAAAGAAAAGGACATGGGTGACGTCACGGTGCTGGCGGGCGGCATCATCCCAGAGGTGGACCGCCCCGTCCTGGAAGACATGGGAATCAAGGGAATATTCGGACCAGGCACCTCAACCCAGGACATAATAGATTTCATTCGAGAGTCCATGCCCTGACTTCTTTCGGAACAGGTGCGAACACGCCCGTTGTGATAAAGCGAAGTCACCTAGTGTTACAAGGGATTGACACCCTTACGTAGACGGCCCATATAATTACACCTGTCCTATCTAGGATGGGGCCTGACATACGTTGGAATATAATGTGTCACAACTTATGAAGGAGCGGGTGGGCTCAACCCGTACCTTTGAAGTGGATGCCGAGTTTGACAGCAGCGAAGGGGAACCTCCGGTCCGCTGTAGCGGTAAAGTCGTAATGATGCGAACGGACAAAGGCATCTGGGTGGACGCCGGAGTAGACGTGCGTATCCCCGCAGTTTGTTGCCGGTGCCTTAAGACCTTCGAAAGCCGCCAGCGTCTTTCGATCAGGGAAGAGTATTATCCCACCGTCGACGTCGCCACCGGCGGCCGTGTGCGTCTCCCCGACGGGGCCGATCCATCGTCGTTCACTATCACACACCGCCATATCCTCGATTTGAGCGAAGGTCTAAGGCAGGGGCTGATTGCCGCCGAACCTATGAAGCCACTCTGTGACTCCCTTTGCATGGGCATTTGCCAAATGTGCGGAGTGGACAAGAACGTGGACGAATGTCAGTGTGAAGACAGTGGTGTGGACTCTCGGTGGGGGCCGCTGCAAGGGCTTCTTGGGCAAACATCCGAACCCAGGCCAGCATAGGCCTGAAATTTCAAGCAGAAAGAGTTGAAGACATGGGTGCGCTTCCAGTAAAAAAACTGACCAAATCCAGGCAGGGCAAGAGATTGGCCCACTACAAGCTAAAGGCCGTGCATCCGGGGCGGTGTCCCCAGTGCAGGAGCGCCAAGCTGGCCCACCGGGCGTGCCCAAGCTGCGGTTCCTATAAGGGGCGCCGGGTCTTGGACACAGGAGAAGTATAGGCCACTCGCAGCCAGAATATTGGCGCATTGGGAGGGGGCTTTCATGGGCAGGAGGTGGAACGAGGCGCATACACGGGTGTTCTAGGGTTGCACAACGGGCTTATTTCATGTATTTTCTTATGTCAATCGAACTTAGTCGATGTAGAGGGATGATGCAAAATGGCGGCTACTGAGGGAACCGACGAGTCACTTAAAATTGCATACGTATTCCCAGGCCAGGGATCGCAGTTCGTAGGGATGGGTTCGGAACTCTATAAGAGTTCCGAAGCGGCCAGAGGAGTTTTCGACCAAGTCGATGAAATCCTTGGCGCCCATCTGACGGAAATCATATTCGAGGGTCCCCAGGAAGAACTGGAGAAGACCGTCAACTCGCAGCCGGCCATAATGGCGACGAGCTTGGCGTGTCTTCGAGCCATGGAGGAAATGCATGGCCAGGTCCAGTACGTGCCGGCTGCGGTGGCGGGACACAGCTTGGGAGAATACACCTCGTTGGTGGTGTCCGGCGCAGTGGACCTTGAAGACGGCTTCAGGTTAGTGCGAGAACGTGGGCGCCTGATGCAAGAGGCTTGCGACCAGCGGCCTGGAAGCATGGCTGCCATCCTGGGTCTCGATGAGACGACCCTGGCCGAAGTCTGTATGGAAACTGGGGCGCAGATAGCCAACATCAACGGAGGCGGCCAAATCGTCATAAGCGGGGACAAGCTCTGTGTGGCGCGGGCCTTGGATATGGCATCCATCCGGGGCGCCAAGAGGGCCATACCCTTGCCGGTCAGTGGAGCTTTCCACTCCACCCTTATGTCCCCGGCGCAGGAAGGTCTTAGCGCCGCGATCGACGAAATCACCATCAGAGATCCTGATATACCCATCATTGCCAACGCCACGTCCGACCCCTTGACCACCGCTGAAATGGTAAGGGCAGAGCTCAGGACCCAGCTCTGCAGTTGCGTACGGTGGAAGCAGTCGGTGGGCCGTATGATAGATGAGGGAGTGTCCGGCTTTATCGAGTTCGGCCCGGGGCGCGTACTGGGCGGTCTTATCAAGCGAATCAGCTCAGACTCGATTTACAAAGACCGGTCTCTTGATATCATGAACGTGGCCGACCTGGAAACAGCCAGGCAAGTCGCCACGGCGTCCGCCTTGGCGTAGCGGTTGAGAGGGATTGGGCTTTCGCTAACCAGACGACATCACGGCGGGCCCCCGCGCCCGTCAATCCCAGGAGCAAGGCCCGGGTCGCCGCCCTGCAAGCCCTGTTCGAAGCCGACTTGGTAGCGCACCCGGCCGAGTCCTCATTGCGTTGGCTTGGGGAAGAAGCGGGGCTGACTGAGGAGTCCTCAAACTACGCAATGGAGCTGACGGAAGGCGTCCGGGAGCGGAGAAGTGAAATAGATAAACACATCCAACGGTTTGCTCCGGCCTGGCCGGTCGGCCAACTTCCGGCGGTGGAACGCAACATTTTGCGTTTGGCCCTCTACGAGATGCACTACAGATCGGACACTCCCCGCAAGGTCGCTATAAACGAAGCGGTGGAGTTGGCAAAGGTGTTCGGAGCGGAAACCTCTCCAAAGTTCGTCAACGGAGTCTTGGGTTCTGCCATGGACCAGATGGAAAATGAAAGGTGAGAGGTCAAGGGTCTTGATGAGGCCCTATGAGAGACCTCAGCCAGATTCCGGGAGGCGCGCTAAAACATCATATTGAAGGACGGATTCGGGCAAGGACCGAATGAGGATGGAATAATATCATGGCAACCGTTTATGAGCGAGTAAAGTCTATCGTCATCGATAAGCTGGACGTCGATGGAGAGAGTGTGGTTCCCTCCGCGTCCTTCGTCGACAATTTGAACGCGGACTCCCTTGACTTGGCCGAGTTGATAATGGCTTTCGAGGAAGAGTTTTCCACCGACGACAATGCCATCGAGATATCCGACGAGGACGCCGGGCAGATTGCCACAATTCAAAACGCCATAGACTACCTTAAGGCAAACGGGGTGGCCGACGAATAACCGTTTCTTGGAGCCTGGGGGCGGCGGTCCGTTTGAGCCGCTGCGGCGGGTTGACGTTCCCTGCGACTCGTCGCGCTTAAGCGCCTGATAACTCTATTCCTTTACGGCTGGGGGGTGTTGGGATGTCGGAGATGAACAGCCTTGAAGAGGTCGCCTCTCAGGTCCGCAATTGCCATGATTGTCCCCTGTCCCAGGGGCGCACTAACGCAGTTCCGGGAGAAGGTCCGTCCGACGCCCGGATCATGTTCATAGGAGAGGGGCCGGGCCACCACGAGGACAGGCTGGGGCGGCCCTTCGTAGGGGCAGCGGGGTCGTTCCTGGAGGAGTTGCTGGCGTCCATTGGCCTGAAGCGACAGGACGTCTTCATAGCCAACATGATTAAATGCCGACCTCCCAACAACAGGGACCCACTTCCGGCTGAGGTGGCCGAATGCGGCAAATATCTGGACCGTCAGATAGAGCTTCTGGCGCCGGAGTTGGTGGTTACCCTTGGACGGTTCTCGATGGCCAAGTTCATTCAAAACGAGACCATCAGCCGTGCCCGCGGCAAGCTGAGAAAGATAAGCGGACTCAACGTTTATCCCGTCATGCACCCGGCAGCGGCCCTTCACCGTCAGGAGTTAAGGAAAACTATAGAGAGCGACTTCCTGGCCATACCAGGGTTGCTGGAACGAGAAGATGCAGAGCCAATTCAAGAAGAAACTGAGCCTGAGCAACTTTCCCTCTTCTAGGCATCTACAACAGAAAGGCGCCCACGCTGTGGCGCCCACGGTCTGACATGGCCAGGAATCCCCTGCGAATAGTCCCCCTTGGCGGACTTGGTGAAGTCGGGAAGAACATGATGGCCCTGGAATACGACAGGGACATCATCGTGGTGGACTGCGGGATACTCTTCCCGGAAGAAGACATGCCCGGGATCGACTTGGTCCTCCCCGATATCACCTACCTTTTGGAAAGAAAGGACAGGGTCCGGGGCATCCTCATTACCCACGGCCACGAGGACCACACCGGCGCCCTCCCCTTTGTGCTGCCCAGCTTGGACGTTCCCGTTTATGCCCCGCGTCTGGCCCACGGGCTTATCTCCGTAAAGCTCCGGGAGCGGGCGGGGAACAGGGACGCCAAGATTGTGCTGGCGGAACCAGGAAAACCCGTCAAATTGGGCAAGTTCTCAGTGGAGTTCTTCAGGGTCTGCCACTCCATACCCGACGCCATGGGTCTGGCCATCTCCACACCCCAGGGCATGGTCATCCACACGGGGGACTTCAAGGTAGACCACACGCCCGTCGACGGGCTGCCGACCGACTTGGCGCAAATCGCATCCTACGCCGAAAAGGGCGTCCTGCTGCTTCTTTCCGACTCAACATACGCCGAAGTGCCTGGCTACACGCCGTCGGAGCAGGTGGTGGGCGACGCGTTGGACCGGGCCATCGGAGAGGCGCCGGGCAGGGTGCTGGTGGCCACCTTCGCTTCCCTCATTTCCAGGATTCAGCAGGTGATAGACGCCGCTTACAATCATGGCCGCAAGGTCTGCGTGGTCGGCCGAAGCATGGTGGAGAACGTCAAGATGAGCGTTCAGATGGGATATCTGAACGCTCCACCGGGAGTCCTATTGCCTTTAGGGGAGACCAGGAACCTGCCGGCGGAAGAGTTGGTGCTTATCACCACGGGAAGCCAGGGCGAGCCGACCTCGGCTCTGGTCCGCATCGCCAACAGGGACCACAGAGACATCCGGATAAAACGCGGCGACACGGTGATAATCTCCGCCACGCCCATACCGGGCAACGAGACGGTAGTCACCAGGACCATCGACAACCTGTTCCGACAGGGAGCGAGGGTGTTGTACGACAGAGTGGCCCTGGTGCACGTCCACGGCCACGCCGCCCAGGAAGAACTGAAGACCATGCTCAACCTGGTGAAGCCCAAGTTCTTCGTGCCCGTGCACGGGGAGTTCCACCACTTGGTGGCCCACGCGGCCCTGGCCAAGTCGATGGGAGTTGAGGAGTCAAACATCTTCATCCTGGAAGACGGCGATGTGCTGGACATAGACGGAGACAAGGGCGAAATCGTGGGTTCGACGCCGGCAGGACATGTCTACGTGGATGGGCGCAACAGGCTGGCTGAGGGCAGCAGAGTCATCCGAGACCGCAAGGCGCTTGCCCGGGACGGCGTCGTCGTTGTAGCGCTGGCCTTGGACAAGCATACCCTTATGCCCGTCAGACCGCCGGAAATCGTCGCTAAGGGATTCATGGAAGGCGAGGAGATGGAGGAGGTCTTCAGCAGGGTCTCCGCGTCACTGGCCGAATCGTTGAGCAACGGGTCAGGTCCCGCCGACTGGGACGGTATAGATGAGCGCGTCCGGGAAATCGTCACCAGGCTATTGGTGAAGGAGACTGGACGTTCTCCCATTGTAACTCCAGTTGCCCTGGAGGTGTAGATTGGCTACTTCTAACACGGTTTCCTCAAGAAGGTCCAACAGGAACAACCGACAACGGTCGAAGCTCAAGGAGCGCTCCGGGGTCCGTTGGTTCCTCCGGTACAACAAAGGTTACCTGCCCGCTCTGCTTCTGCCCCTGGCTATGGTCTTGACCCTGGCGCTATGGCCCAAAGCCCAGGACTGGGAACTGCGGGCTCTTGGGTACGGATGGATTCCGGTCATCCTTTGGACCACACTTTTCTTCTTTGTCGCGCGATGGAGGGCAAACTATATCGTCTCAGGTTGGAGGCTGTGGATTGCATCGGCATTAGCCGTGATCGTCAGCCTACAGGCGCTCTCGATCATAAACGGCTCCAGTGGCGTTATGGAGACCGCGTCACTCGGAGGTGATTGGAGCCAATACCTGGGTGGACGGCCCCTCGCCCTGGCCGCCCTGAAGATTGCCGCCGTTGTGTTGGCCGCTCCGCTTCTGGTGCATCCCAAATGGGCGGGGCCGGTCTACAAACGGGTTGGCCAGTGGGCATGGGTTCAGGTGTCTCGCCTGTCCCGCGGTGCTGTCGCTGCAACGGCGGCGACCGCTAGAAAGGCATTCGGCCGCGACGGGACAGCCGCCGACCTTACAGGCTCACGGGCGGTCCACCCGGAATATGCGGGCCCAGGACCTACGTCGTCCAACGGCCATGACCAAACCCAGACTGCGGCGGTGTCCACGCCCAAGGACAAAGCAGGGCCGGCGTCGAAGAAATTCGGCTGGAGCCTTCCTCCTATGGATATGCTCACTCCCGGAGAGGACCGGCCGCTCCACGAAGCCATACTGGACCAGATGTCCCGCCACATCGAGGAAACCCTGGCCGACCACCGTGTCGACGTAGCCGTGGACGATGTCAGGACCGGTCCACGCGTCATAAGGTTCGGCCTGGTTCCCGGGTGGGTCAAGAAGCACAGGGACAACAAGCGAGTCGGCAAAGACACCGGCGAACCCTCAGAGATGAGTCGGGTCAAGGTCCAGAGTATTTTAGTGAGGGAGAAGGACCTGGCATTGGCGCTGAAGACTCCCCACCTGCGAATCGAAGCCCCGGTGCCAGGAGAGGCGCTGGTGGGCCTGGAGGTCCCCAACCCCCACCCGCGCACCGTCGCCCTTAGGTCGGTGGCTGAGAGTGACCGCTTCCGGAAGATTGCCGCCAAGGACTCCCTGCCCATTGCCCTGGGAGAAGACACGGCGGGCGAACCCGTGGCCTCGGACCTGAGTTCCCTGCCTCACTTGCTCATCGCCGGAGCCACCGGAAGCGGCAAGAGCGTATGCATCAACACCATCGTGGCGTCTCTGTTGATGACCTGCCCGCCAGACAAGCTGAGAATGGTGATGGTGGACCCGAAGAGGGTGGAGCTGACCCCCTTTAACGGGATTCCCCATTTGGTGACTCCCGTTATCGTCGACACGGATGACGTGTTGGCCGTATTGAAGGCGGCCCAGAGCGAAATGCTGCGCCGCTACAAGAAGCTGGAGGAGGTAGGCGCCCGCAATCTGGAGGCCTACAACCGCAAAGCCTCGGAGCACATGCCCTTCTTCGTAATTATCATAGACGAGCTTGCGGACCTGATGATGGCGGCGGCCTATGAAGTGGAGCAGGCTCTGGTCCGCCTTGCCCAACTGGGACGGGCTACGGGCATTCACCTCATTCTTGCCACCCAGCGGCCGTCGGTGAATGTAGTGACGGGGCTGCTGAAGGCCAACATTCCTGCAAGAGTAGCCTTTGCAGTGGCGTCCCAGGTGGACTCCAGGGTGATACTGGATGCCGTGGGCGCCGAGAAACTGCTGGGCAAGGGAGACGCCCTTCTGCTGACCTCCGACTCTCCGAAGCCAATCAGGGTGCAGGGCGCCTACGTGTCCGACGCTGAGATAGAAGCCGTTGTGGACTTCTGGAAAACGCAGACCGGTCCTCCGCTGCCGGAGATTTCCATGTCCGAGAGCGACGTGCAGGCGCCGGAACCCGACGTGGACGATTATGACTTATTGGAACAGGCCCGCGAGATAGCCGAGAGGTCCGGGACGGTCACCCCGTCACTTCTGCAACGCAGGCTGCGCATCGGGTACACCCGTGCTGTGGAACTGGTGAACCTGCTGAACGAAGAGGGCCTCATCTCCGGGTCGCAAAGCCCGGCCATGAGCCAGGTCGGAGCTTCCTCGGACGGATAGCAAAGGATGACATAACGGAGAAATTCGTAACATTAGAGTCGTTTTCCATTTCTTTATTCAGAGACACCATGTAACATAAGAAACAAGGCTTTCCATTCCCCGGAAGCCGAATCCGAGAACGGAAGTCCTGTGAGAAACCTTTCCAACTCGTTGGTGCGCCTGCTCCATCGGGGCAAAACCCTGAACAGGTCTTACCTGTCCATAGTCAGGGACCACTGCCTTGCCTGCGATGAGGCCATCGGCGAGTCTTCGGTGTACTTGACCTACCGGATATGCCCCCACTGCCGCTTCCACTACGCATTGACCGCCAGAGAACGCATCGCGCTGTTGGTGGACGATGGCAGCTTCAAAGAGACAAACCGGGCCATGTCGTCCGTCGGCCCAGAGTCTCTGTCACGCAAGACGGCCTATCCTAACCTTCTCTCACAAGACCAGACACGCACAGGGCTGACCGAGGCGTGCATAACCGGACGATGCACCATTGGTGAAATCAAGACTTACATTGCCGTGCTGGACTTCGGTTTCATGGGCGGCAGTATGGGCAGCGTGGTCGGAGAGAAGGTCGCCCAAGCTTTTGAGATCGCCGCCAAGAACGGGACGCCCTTTGTGGCGCTGGTAAACGGAGGCGGCGCCCGGATGCAGGAAGGGGTGCTTTCTCTGCTTCAAATGGCGAAGACCGTGGCCGCCGCCAACAGGCTTAGGGACAAGCAGATCCCCTTCATAGTGGTGCTGTCCAATCCCTCGACAGGGCAGGCATACGCCAGCTTTGCCAACCTGGCCGACGTCATCCTTGCCGAACCCGGCTCCCTGATAGGCTTGGCGCCTATGAGAACTCTGAAAGAAGAATCCCGCAAGCCTGTCCCGCCCGACGCTCACACCGCCGAGGCCCACATGAAGGGCGGCCTCATCGACAACATAGTCCCGCGAGACGCCCTGAGAGATCGCCTCAAGACCATCTTGGAAATACTGGGGACCGATCGGCAGAGCAACGGTTCCCGGAAGTGGAAGAAGAAGCAAGACCAGCCGTCCAACGGCGCCGCCGACCCGGCGCGCTCCCTGAAGATGGCCCGACACCCTCGCAGGCCCACCGCCCGCTCATACATACAAGAGATGGTGGACGACTTCTTCGAGCTGAAGGGTGATCGCGTAAGCGGAGACGACACCACCATGGTGGGCGGCCTTGGGCACCTCAACGGGGGGCCTGTGGTGATAATAGGCCAGGACAGGACGCGGGGAGGACGCAGCAACAAGTACCATACCTATCCCGAGGGCTTCAGAAAGGCCCGGAGATTGGTGGACCTGGCCTCCAGGTTCCAACTGCCTGTGGTGACCTTAGTAGACACCCAGGGCGCCCATCCGGGGCTGGAATCGGAGGAGCAAGGCGTGGGGAACGCAGTGGCGACCACGTTGTCGCTCATGGCCGAGGCTCCGACTCCTATCGTGTCGGCAATCGTAGGCGAAGGCGGCAGCGAGGCGGCGCTGGCCCTGGGCATCGCCGATTCCATATTGATGCAGCGGTATGCAGTGTTCACTCCCGCTCCCACGGCCCCGACGCCCAGCCGACTCCACAAAGGGCTTGTCAGGAACCAGACGGAGCCGGAAGAGTTGGTCCTAACGGCCTATGACTGCAAGGAGTTGGGCCTTATCGACGAGGTGGTGACTGAACCCGACGAGGGCGCCCATACCGACAAGTCCGCCGCTGCCAGCGAACTGGCGGAAGCCATCACCCGGAATCTGGACTTACTGGGCAAGACCAGCATGAAGAAGCTGCTCAAGAACCGCTACCGGAAGTTCCGCAAGATGGGGGAAAGCTCGGCTTACTACGAGGCGGCTAGGCGGAGAGAGGTCTCGCTGCTTCAGCACATCGTAGAGAAGGAAACCGGCGGAAGGTCGAAAAAGGGCAGGAAGCGGGCGAAAGAGCAGGTCGCCGCCGATTAACTTACGCGGCCTGTAGGCCCAACTGCTCCAGGCTGGCCTTCACGTTCTTCAAGACGCCTTCGTACTCCGCCATGACGTCTTTGTTGCGGAGCGCCGTGGGCTTGGAAGTGTCTCTGTAGTCTGACCTCATGGCAATGGAACCCAAGAAGGGCAGTTCCATCTCTGTGGCGAGTTCCTTGCCTGACCCCTCCCCGAACATCTCCCCGGTGTAGTTTTCCACGACTCCCAGGACGTTGACCTTCAGCTTGCGAATCATGTTGATGCAGCGTTTGGCGTCCAGGTTGGCCAGGTGTTGGGGAGTGGTGACCACAATGAAGCCGTCCAGGGGCAGAGCCTGCATTACGGTAAGGGGAGCGTCTGAAGTGCCCGGCGGTAGGTCCACCACCAGGTATTCCACGTCTCCCCAGTTGGTCATCTGAAGGAATTGGTTTATGGCGTTGTGGATCATCGGCCCGCGCCAGATGATGGCCTCTTCCTCGTTTTCCTGGAAGAAGGCCATAGACACCACTTTGACGCCGTGAACTTGAGCGGGATTGATCTCCCCGTTCACGTATTCGGGTTTGTCCTTGATGCCAAGGGCCTTGGTGACGTTGGGGCAATCGATGTCCACGTCCAGCAGGCCGACCTTCTTGCCCTGGCTGGCCAGAGCTGTGGCGAGGTTTACCGCCACGGTCGTCTTGCCCACTCCGCCCTTGCCGCTGTACACGGCCAACTTGGTCTTTATCTGGCCAAGACGCTGGTTTATCTGGCGCTTCTGCTGCCAGGACTTCTTGATGGCTTCGAGGCGGGCCTGTTCCTGAGGCGTAGGAGTCGTCATACAGGCTAGTCCAGCCCCAGCAGTTTCTTGCCGTCTTCGGAGATGAGCTCGGGACTCCAGGGCGGCTCGAAGGTCATCTCAACCTGCACGTCTTCTACGCCTTCCAACTCGGCGATGGCCCACTCGGCCTGTTGGGCGATGAAAGGCCCCATTCCGCACCCAGGAGCCGTCAAAGTCATGGTGACGAAGACGTTGCCCTCGGCGACCTCGACGTCGTATATCAGGCCCAAGTCCACAACATTGACCGGGATTTCCGGGTCGTACACACCCTTGAGGGCTTCGGTGACTTCATCGGTCGTGATCGCAGATTCGGCCATACTTGCCTCCCTGAGTACATGTTCCATCCCGATTGTATCATGGCGGCCCTGGTTTGACCACGCAGCGAGGCCCGATACGACGGTTCTTGGACATGCCAACGGAGCTACTGTACAATTCGATTGACTTTCCGAGGTTCGTTTATTGAGCGTTGTTAACCAGACCCAGCCAAAGATCGCCGCGGCGTTAGGGGTCCATTACGCCTGGATAATGGTCATCGTGGCTGTGGGGATGAGGTTGACCAGCTCTGCCACCCGCTCTGCATCCAGCGTTCTGGTGCCGGTCCTCGTCGATTCCGACGGCTTGGGCTGGAGCTACGGAGCCGTCGGGGCCGCGTTCAGCCTACAGTGGATATTTTCCGGTGTTTTCGGTCCTCCGGCAGGATGGCTGGGGGATCGCTTTGGGGCCCGTCCCACTATGGCCGTGGGCGCTCTTCTGTTCATCGTAGCCATGATGCTCACCGGCACTATGACGGAGCTGTGGCAGTTCTACCTCTATTTCGGAGTGCTTCTCTCTGCCGCAATGGCGGTGTTCGGGGTGCCGTTGATGGTGGGTGTAAGCCTCTGGTTCAAGAAGAGGTTGGGAGTCGGCATGGGGGCTTTGCAGGCGTCCCAGGGAGTGGGTCCCTTTGTCAGCGTTCCATTGATACTCTGGTTGCTGGACGATTTTGGACTCAAGTGGGCTTTCTGGGGTCCGGGAATCGTTGGCGGCGTACTTCTGTTGCTGATGGTCAGGTTGTTCCACAGCGAACCTGCCGACCTGGACATGAAGCCTCTGGGGGCGGAACCCGACGAGCCTGTGCAACGCATCAGAAAGAAAGGGAAGGAATCCAAGGTTCAGGTGGCGACCTTCCTACGCCACGCCCAACGGACGGGCGCTTTCTGGAACCTTATCGGGATCCACTTCTGGGGTTGCGCTGGACACGCCATCGTACTCGTGTACATGGTGGCCATCGCGAGAGCGCAGGGACTGTCCTTGGAGATGGCCGCGGGGACCTTCATGGTCATGTCACTGGCAAGCACCGCCACCCGGTTCGTCGTACCCGTCACCGCCGACCGCATAGGCAGCAAGGGGGTAATGGCGGCATGCTTCTTCCTCCAAGCGCTGCCTGTGTTGATATTGTTTGTGGCTCAGGATGCCTGGCAGTTCTACCTGTTCGCAGTGCTGTTTGGCATAGGTTTCGGCGGCGAGATGAGCGCCTTTCCCATCATCAACCGGCAATACTACGGGCTCACGGCGCCCATAGGAGTCACCTATGGATGGCAAATGCTGGGAGCGGGCATAGGGATGGCGGCTGGAGCGGGACTGGGCGGGTTGGCTTGGGACCTATCGGGCACCTACCATTGGACCGTCGCGCTTTCGTTCATACTGAGCATGATAGGCGGTCTTTCCATCCTGATACTGCCTGCCACGTCCAAGCTGCTCACACCCCATTGGGAGGACGACCTGCCGAAAGAACCGTAGCCCGGATAGAGGGTTAGCCGACTAGACCGATCGGGTATAACCGATTGACAACTTGAAGAGCAAGGAATGAGTATGAGCTACTTCCCCCTAACTGCTCAACAACAAGAATGGAGAGAGCGCGCCGCCGACATAGCCCAGCAGGAGTTGGCCCCCAGGGCGGCGGAGGTGGACCGCAACGCCCAATATCCCGAAGAGTCGCTGAACGCTCTCAAACGAGAGGGGCTTTGGGCGCTGCGGGTGTCCAAGGAGCATGGGGGCTTCGGAGAGGACCTCGTCACCACGTGCCTGGTCGTGGAGGAGCTTTCCAAGAAATGCCCGTCCACCGCGATGTGCTACAAAATGCACCTGGAAGCGGCGGAGATAGTAGCCCGCATCCCGACGCCGTTTCAGGTGGACAAGTTCGTCCAGCCAATGTCCAGGGGCGAGGTGTTCACGACAGTCGCCGGAGGCGAGTCCTCCGGTCAGGGAGCCGACTGGACCCCGGCCAGCGACAGTTCCTCTGTGGAGAGAGCTCCTGGAGGCTACCAGGTCGACAATGTTCGCAAGTCCTTCGTAACCTCCGCCGGCAAGGCCACCCACTATATGTTCAGGTGCAGAGTCGGCGCCGACACTCCACAGACCGACGGGACTCTTCTCTTCGTGGCCGCCAACGAGATGGACGTGGAAGTGGTGGAACCCTGGACCGGACTGGGCATGAGGGGCAACAACAGCTCCCCGGTGCGTTTCTCGGGGTTCGTGCCTGAGGAATACCGGCTGGGGTCCGAGCACAAGGTGCAGGATGATACAACCGGGTTCTTCCGCCCTGTGTTGGCCCTGACCTACGCAGCCGCTTATCTGGGAATCGCCTCAGGCGCGTTCGAGCTGGGAGTCGAGGAGGCGGGACGAGTTCATCCCAGCGGAGCACGGCGCATCGACGCCGTTTTGAACCAACGGCGCATGGGGGAGATGAGCGCCCAGATAGAGGCTGCGCGGGCCCTGCTTCTGTCGGCAGCGTCGGCCTTTGACCAGGACCGCTCCCCGTCGGCCCTGCCCTACTTCCAGGCCAAGGTGGTCTGCGCGGAAGCGGCCACCAGGGTCACCCAGGACCTCATGACCATGTTCGGAGGGACCGCGTTCGCAGGCAGGCTTCCCTTCGAGCGCTACTTCCGCGACGCCCGGGCCGGAGTGGTAATGGGCATAGCAAACGACGCCGCGTACCAGAGCATGACGCCGATTCTCTTCCCGCCGCCGGCACAGGAAGGGTAGCGCATGGACATACAGAGCATCGTGGACAAGGCCCACGACGTGGCGCACGACTTCGCCGCGACCCGCGACGAACGCCAACGGCGGACCGAGGCTGATCCAGAGGACTTCCAGCGGCTGCGAGAGATAGGCTACCACTTGATGGCGGCGCCGAAAGACCTTGGAGGCGCTTGGGAAAGCTATTCCCAGTCAGTCCGCCCGATATGCACGGTAATCAGGACCATTGCCAAGGGCGACCCGTCGGTGGCGCTGGCCAGCGCGATGCACCACCTGGTGCTGGCTGCCTGGCGTCCCCAGAACGCGCCTGAACCCTTCACCGACGACTTCAGCAAGCAGCGGCGAGAAGTCTTTGAAACAGTTCATGAAGGCGCCTGGTGGGGAACGATAGTGTCCGAGCCGGGCAGCGGAGGCGATACGGCTAAGACCCGGGCGACGGCTTCTACCACGGGAGAACCCCACCGTTACCTGCTCAACGGCGCCAAGCACTTTGGCAGCGGGTCCGGCGTCACCTCCTTTATGACCACCCGGGCGAGGCCCGCGGACGAGGACGGCATGGACAACTTCTTCCTGGAAGTCCGAGGGGTCCCTTGGGACGGTTCTACAGGCATGAAGCTGACGGCGCCCTGGGCGGGGCATGGAATGATGTCCACCAACAGCCACGCCTTCCACTTCACCGACTTCCCGGCCACACGCTGCGCCTGGCCCGCCTACGACCGGGAGAAAGCCGCCCAGGACAACGGCGGACTGGGGGCGGGAGCGTTCCTGTCCTCGGTCGTCGGTGTAGTGGACGCCGCTATGGAGTACGTACGGGAGCGGATGAAGAGCTCGCTGGCCAGCGACAGCGGCCTTAGAGCATTCCAGAAAGTGGAATGGAGCTACGCCGAGCAGGACGCCTGGCTTATCAACCAGGCTTTCGAAGGCGCCATGCAAGCCGCCGAAAACGGCTCACAGACCCGTCACACCGCTCTGATAGCCAAGGAGAGTATAGCCAGGTTGGCGGAGTCGGTGTTGGACCGGTTGTGCAAAATCAGCGGCGGGACAGCCTACACCTGGCATTCGCCGCTGGGAGCATGGCGGCAGGACGTTCACGCCCTGGGATATTTGAGGCCCCCTTGGGCTTTGGCGTTCGACCAGTTGTTCGAGCTAAGCTGGGAACACGCTTAGGTGAAACGGGCATCGCCTTGAATTATCAATAAAAGCCTTCTCCGCCTGAGCGCTGCTCCTTCAGGAACTCTTCCAGGTCTTTCACGACTTCGTCCGGCTGTAACGCGTCTCCGTGAATGAGAGACCTGGCCTCGTCGTACTGCTGTTCCAGTTTTCCCACGTAGGCGCTTATCTGGCTGTCCTTGGAAACCGCCTTTTCCACCTCGTCGTCGAAGGTGGAGGCAGCCGAACGCAGCTCGTCCAGAGGTATCGAGACCCCCAACAACTTGATCAATACGTCCACCAGAGCGTAGCCCACGCGGTAGTTGGGGGCGGCTTGAAGGTAGTGAGGAATGTGGCCCCAGAGACTGGCGAAGCTTATTCCCCTCTGGGAACACCCCTCCATGAAGGCCGAAGTGATTCCGGTGGGGCCTTGGTAGCTGGATGTCCCGATGCGGTTCCCTTCCAGCGACTTCTTCAAGTCGGCGCCGTTAGACGACCCGGTGAGTTGAACGGGCCTGGTGTGGGGAACGGCGTCCAGAAGAGAGCCGACGTGAATCACCGAATCGACCCCTGAAATTTCCGCTACGTCGAGCACGGACCGTGCAAAGGTCCGCCATTTCAGGTTGGGTTCCACACCCAGAAAGACCATGACGCCCTCGGAACCGTCAGCCGAAGGCTGCATGAACAGCTCGTTGGCGGGCCAGCGGACCACTCTCGCACCCTGGCTGTTGATGCTGGTCTGCGGGCGTGTCTGGGTGAAGTCGTAGAAGTCCTCTGAATCGAGTTCGGCGAACTTCCGGGCGGGGAGTTTGCGAATAAGATAACGCAGAGCGCTGCTGGCGCCCTCTCCCGCGTCGGGCCAGCCTTTGAAGCTGGTAATCAGATGGCGGGCTTTGCCGTCGGGCTGTTCATGAATGTTCACGTAGTCCATAGTGGATAAAGCGGGGCCTCTTCGTGCCATTATACACCTTGGCGATAGACCCCAACACCGCGTGGCTTGCAGCGATGCGCCTTTCGCCCTTCAGCCGCGTGGTGTTAATCTAAACGTGTGGAGTATGACCTTTGCATAATTTTTCGTCAGTGTCGATAATCATACCTGTGGGAGCTCCCCCGCTGGAGGGACGGAGTTTCGGGGAGACAAACTCATGGCGGGAAACAGGACATTGAAAATAAGGACAGCCTCCGCCGACGAATTTGATGCCGTCGGCAAGGTGATCCAGGCCGCCTACCGGGAGTATAAGGCCCACTACCCGCCGGAATGGTGGGAACGCTACGAGCAGAGCCAGGCCGACGTGCAGAGCCGGGCCCATGAGTCCGAGTTGGTCGTGGCGGAGTTGGACGGTCGCATCATTGGCTCAATCACCCTTTACTTGGACGGCTACAGGGGAGGCGCTGGGTCTTGGCCCGAGGGCTGGGCCGGAATCCGACTGGTGTCGGTGCATCCCGACGCCCGAGGTCTGGGCGTAGCCAAGGCGATGATGAACGAGTGTCTGGAAATGTGCCGCGCCAGGGGAATCCCTGTCGTTGGCCTCCACACGACGCAGGTCATGGCCACCGCCAGGGGCATGTATGAGCGTATGGGTTTTGAAAGGGTTCCTCAGTTCGACCACCATCCCAGGCCCGACTACGTAGTCTACGCCTACAAGTACGACTTGTAGTTGCGTGTGCATGCTGGCCTTAACAGGCGTCGCCCATTGACCTGCATTGACAGTTCAAGTGTTGTAGACTAGTCTTCTATCTAGTCAGTGTAGTTATCGCTGGAGGAAGCATGAGTAGGACATGGCAGGTGCAAGACGCTAAGGCGAGGTTCAGCGAGTTCCTTGAAGCCAGCTTGTCGGATGGCCCCCAGATAGTGACCAAGCGCGGGGTCGAAACGGCCGTACTCCTTCCCATCGAACATTGGCGGAGACTGGAGGAGATGACGAGGCCGAACCTAAAAGAACTGCTTCTTGCGCCGGAAGCGCGGACTGAAGAGCTTACTCCTCCGCGTCGGACACTTCACCTCCGGACCGCTCCAGAGTTCGAGTAGGTCTATGTACCTCCTCGACACCAATGTAGTTTCGGAAATGAGACGTCAACACCCACATCGGGCCGTCTTGGCATGGATGGCTGACGTGCCGGCGTATGAGCTCTTCATATCCGCAGTGACCGTGGGAGAGATACAGTCAGGAATCGAGAACACTCGCGGTCGGGACAGAACAAAGTCAGCAGAGTTGGAGGAATGGCTCGATAAAGTTCTAACCTCGTACAGCGTCTTGTCGATGGACGCCCCTATTTTCCGAGAATGGGCGCGCCTCATGTACGGAAAGTCAAACGTTCTAGCAATGGACGCCATGATCGCGGCAACAGCCAAGGTGCACAGGTTGACTGTGGTTACCAGAAATCTGCGAGATTTCGCTGATTTTGGTGTGGAGTTGCAAAATCCGTTCGAAAGCGAATAGCCATCGACTAATGGACAACTTTCATCCCATCGTAAGAGACTGGTTCCTGGATAGGTTCCAGGCCCCCACCCAGGCCCAGGCCGAGGGGTGGGAAGCCATTGCCCAGGGCCGTCATACGCTCATAGCGGCTCCCACCGGTTCCGGCAAGACGCTGGCCGCCTTTCTGAATTGTGTTGACCGACTGGTGCGTACGGGTGTCGAGGAAGGTCTGCCGGAAACCACCCAGGTGGTGTACGTCTCACCCCTTAAGGCTCTCTCCAACGACATCCACAAGAACCTCTCCGTTCCCCTGCAGGAGATTTCCGAACTGGCCGAAACGCGGGGTATGATGCTGCCTGAGATTCGGTCCGAGGTGCGGACTGGGGACACTCCCGCGTCCCAGCGTCAGAAGATGGCCAAGAACCCGCCGCACATCCTCATAACCACGCCGGAATCCCTCTATATCCTGCTGACCTCGAAAAGCGGGCGCAGGGGACTCAAGGGAGTGAAAACCCTCATACTGGACGAGATACACGCAGTAGCCGACGACAAAAGAGGTTCCCACCTGGCCTTGTCGGTGGAAAGGCTGTGTTCTCTGGCCGACGGCCCCGTCACCAGAATAGGACTCTCCGCCACGCAGAAGCCCATTGAAGACGTGGCCCGGCTTCTAGTCGGGGCTTCCAACATGTCTGACGCGGGCGATCCTGAGTGCACAATAGTGGACACCGGACACAGTCGACAGATGGACATCGACCTGGCCCTCCCCAAGGAAATGGAGTTGGGCCCCATCGCCACCCACGAGCTTTGGGCTGACACACTCGATGACATAGCTGGCTTGGTCCGTGAGCACGGCACGACGCTAGTGTTCGTAAACACCCGGCGTTTAGTGGAGCGGGTGGCCCACCAACTGTCCCTTAGGCTGGGTGAGGATTCTGTGGCCGCCCATCACGGCAGCCTTTCCAGGGCCACACGCCTGGACGCCGAAGAGAAGCTCAAGTCCGGGGGCATCAAAGTATGCGTGGCCACCGCTTCCCTGGAGCTTGGCATAGACGTTGGGGTGGTGGACCTGGTGTGCCAGATAGGTTCTCCACGGTCTATCGGTCTTCTTCTCCAAAGGGTGGGCAGGTCGGGGCATACGGTTGGCGGGACACCCAAGGGAAGGCTGTTCCCTCTGACCAGGGACGAGCTTATCGAGTGCGCGGCGCTCATGAAGGCAATCTCAGACCGGAACCTGGACGCCCTGTCGATTCCCCCCTGGCCGCTGGATGTCCTGGCCCAGCAGATGGTCGCCGCCTGTTCCGTGGAAGAGTGGGAAGAGGACGGCCTGTACGAAATGTTCACGCGGGCCTACCCCTACAAGGACCTTCCGAGGGATAGGTTCGACAGCGTGGTGGAGACGTTGTCCAGAGGATATTCGGACCGCTTGGGGAGGAGAGGGGCTTATCTCCACCGGGACGGGGTCAACGGCAAGCTTAAAGGCAGGAGAGGAGCCGGGTTAGCGGCCATGACCAGCGGAGGAGCTATCCCGGACAACGCCGACTATGACGTGGTACTGGACCCGGAGGGCGCTTTCGTGGGCACTGTAAACGAAGACTTCGCCATCGAGAGCATGGCCGGCGACGTGTTTCTCCTGGGCAACACCCCCTGGAAAATCAGAAGAGTCGAGCAGGGCCGGGTGAGAGTGGAGGACGCCCAAGGCCAGGCTCCTACCATTCCCTTCTGGCTGGGTGAGGCGCCGGGACGCACCTGGGAGCTTTCCGATGAGGTGTCCGCCGTCCGCGACGGCATCGACAGGCGGCTCGACAGGCCGGGAGAGGCCCGCTCCTGGCTGATGCATGCCGCCGGAGTTTCCGAGGAAGCCGCTGGGCAGATGGTCGCCTATATCGAGGAAGGCAAACGTGTCCTTGGAATGGTGCCCACCGGAAACCGAATCGTCGCCGAGCGGTTCTTCGACGAAAGCGGCGGGATGCAACTGGTCATTCATGCTCCATTAGGGTCACGCATCAACCGGGCCTGGGGAATGGCCCTGAGGAAGAATATCTGCCGCACCTTCGATTTCGAACTGCAGGCCTCGGCCACCGACGACGGCCTTAATTTCTCCCTTGACCCGCAACTCTCCTTTCCCGTATCGGACACCTTTTCCTTGCTCAAGTCCGCCAATGCCAGAGACGTTCTAGGACAGGCTATGCTCCAGGCGCCCCTGTTTGGGACGAGGTGGCGTTGGAACGTCATCAGGGCGTTGGCGATTCTCAGGCACACAGGCGGCTCCAAGGTCCCGGCGCCTCTCCAAAGAATGCGCTCGGACGACCTCTTGGCGGCGGTGTTCCCTGCCCAGGTCGCCTGCCAGGACAACAACCAAATGGGCCATGTGGAACTCCCTGACCACCCGTTGGTTTTCGAGACCATGAGGGACTGTTTGACCGATGCCTCCGACGTGGAAGGCCTCGAGAGGCTCCTCAAGTCGATAGAGTCCGGGGATATTCAGGTCTACGCCAGAGACACCGTTCAGCCGTCGGCCTTCTCCCACCAGATTCTCAACGCAATGCCCTACGCTTTCCTGGACGACGCACCCCTGGAGGAGAGGCGGGCCCGGGCGGTAACCCTGAGACGCGCTCTGCCCGAGGACAGCCGGGATCTGGGAAGGCTGGACTCGGAAGCTATAGCCACTGAATCGGCCAATGCCTGGCCCCGCATCAGGGACGCCGACGAGCTCCACGACGCTTTGCTGACGCTGGTGTGTCTGCCCCAAGAGGAAGGCGCACGGCGCACTGGCTTAAGCATCGACGCTCTGTACGCCTATTTCAGCGAGCTCAGAGATGCGTCACGCGCATATTTGGTTGAGACGGACGACGGTCTGTCGGCCTTTGCCGCGGCTGAGTCGCTGGCGGCTGTGGGAGCGGCGTACCCTTCGGCCCGCATTCATCCCGCACCTCCGTCGGCGTCTTCCGGAACTGAGGTCACTGAAGACGAGGTGACTCTGTCTATGGTGCGGGGCTGGGTCGAGTCATCGGGTCCCTTCGCCGTCTCGGAGCTGGCAGCATTGCTGAAAATCGGCGAGGGCCGGGTGAAAACGGCGGTGGCCCGGCTGGAAACTGAGGGAATGGTCATCCGGGGCCGTTACCGTGAAGGTCTGGACGAGGAAGAGCTGTGCGACCGGCGTATCCTAGCCCGAATCCACGCGGCTACTATCTCCAGGCTGAGGAAAGAAATCGAGCCGGTCCCGGCGGCTGACTTCATCAAGTTCTTGGTCAGATGGCAGCACGTGGAGGTTGGCAAGCAGCTCACAGGTGAGGGCGGCCTGTTGGACGTCATCGACCAGCTTCAGGGATTCGAGGCCGCCGCCGGAGCCTGGGAGAACGAAATTCTTGCCGCCCGCGTGTCCGACCTCCAGCCCACGCAGCTGGATTCTCTCAGCTTAGGAGGTGAGATAGTCTGGGGACGTCTCTCCCGGAAGCGGGAAGGCGAGCCGCCTCCTTCGGGCAGAATCAACTTCAATCGCAACACGCCCATCACATTCGCGTTGAGAGAATGTCTGGACTGGCTGGCCGCAGGCGCTGAAGACGATGAGCTGCCCGACGGCGGGCCCAAGGAAGTCCTGGAAGTCCTGAACAAACGGGGAGCCTCTTTCGTGTCGGACCTTGTGGCGTATGTACATCGCCTCCCGTCGGACGTGGAAGAAACGTTGTGGACTTTGGCGGCGGCTGGCAAGGTCACGTCAGACAGCGTTGAGATTCTGCGGCGGCGCATCAAAGGATCTAACGGAAAGGGAAGACGCGCGGGCCTATTCCGGCGAACCCAAAGGCGGCGCAGCTTTGGCAGGTGGTCGGCACTGGACCCCGTGGAACCGGTCGCTGAGGCGACAGATGCCGTCGCCAACCAGCTCCTAAGACGCTATGGGGTTCTGTGCGCCGAGCTGATTGGCCGCGAACCCCTGGTTCCCCGATGGAGAGACCTGGTCAAAACCCTAAGGAGAATGGAGGCCCGCGGCGAAATACGGGGCGGCAGGTTTGTGGCTGGGACCACAGGGGAACAGTTCGCGCTGCCCGAGGCCGTCGAGTCCCTGCGGGAGGCCAAGAAGTCTGACGGAGGCTGGGCCGTGGTTTCAGCCTGCGACCCGCTGAACCTTGTGGGGATACTGACCCCCGGTGACCGGGTTCCAGCGAACCTTGGCAACAGAATCGTATTCAACAACGGAATGCCCATCATTTCATCCGAAAACGGGCACGTGGTCGTCCGCACCAACTCGGACCCGCTGACCATGGCCCGTGCCAGGGCCATGCTCCAGTCAGCCCATCGGGACCGCTCCATATCCGCCACGGCTTAGAGACAATGACGATATCTTCGCTGTTGGACCTCATAGGGAACACGCCCTTAGTGGAGCTGTCCAAATTGGCATCCCCCGACACGGACGGCGTCCGCATATTTGCCAAGCTGGAAGGTCAGAACCCCAGCGGCAGCATCAAGGACCGGATAGTCAAGGCTATGGTGGAGCAGGCCGAGGCCCAGGGACGCCTCAAACCGGGCGACACCATCATCGAAGCCTCCAGCGGCAATACGGCCATTGCGTCGTGCATGGTGGGCAAGCAGCGCGGGTACAACGTGAAGGTGGTCATACCCCCGGAGGTCGTGCCCAGCATAGCGGACATACTTAGGCTCCTTGGCGCTGAGGTGGTATGGTGCGAGCCAGGCCTGGGCATGAAAGGCGCCATCGATCACGCGCAAGCTCTCGCTAAGGCGAACGGATGGCAATACCTGGGGCAGTTCGACGACCGCACCAACATGGAGACCCACTATACCGCAACGGGCAGGGAAATCGTGGAGGCCTTGGACCCGGTGGACGTGTTCGTCGCCGGAATCGGCACTGCTGGCACCATCATGGGAGTGGGCAGACGCCTCAAGGAAGCAAACCCAAAGGTCAAAATCATTGGGGTAGAGCCGCGCATGGGCCAGTCCCTCCAGGGGCTCAGAAGCCTGTCGGAAGGTTACGTCCCTCCCCTTCTCGACCTGAAGATGCTGTCGGGAAGGTTCCTGGTGGATAGCGCCACGGCCATAGCGGCGGCTAAGTCGGTCATCGAAGCCGAGGGAATCATGGCTGGCGTGTCGTCGGGCGCAACCCTCCACGTAGCCCAGCGAGTAGCCAGAAGAATGGCCTCCGCCGGTGAAACGGGGAACATCGTCGCCATGTTCTCCGACGGAGCCTGGAAGTACCTCCCCTCCCGCCCCTGGGGTGCAGCCCTCGAAGGCGACAGCGACCTAGACGAAACCCATTGGTGGTAGTCCGACGTCGGTTGACGGCATAGTCAGGGCTGGGGATAATTGCAGCGGTTGCCCAGGATAGGATTGGACCTTATCTGGCCCCTTCAGGAGGAACGTAGATGACATCCCAAAGGAAACGTCAACTGGGACGGTCGGTATCCATAGTGGGGGCCGGAATGTCCCACTTTGGCGCCTACAAAGACAAGAACAGCCGCGACCTCTTTACCGAGGCCTTTCAGGACATGCTGGAAAGTCTCGACCAGGGCATAGACACCGAGGATATCGAGACCGCCTACGTAGGCAACTACTCCTCCGACCTGTTCGAGGGGCAGGGCCATACCGCCCCCATCCTGGCCGACTGGCTGGGGCTGACTCCCACGCCCGTGACCCGTATAGAGAACGCCTGCGCGTCCAGCGGCAGCGCGTTCCGAGAAGGCATCATGGCCATAGCCTCAGGCCTCTATGACATCGTGCTGGTAGGCGGCGTGGAGAAAATGACCGACCTGCCCACCGAGGGCGTCACCGACGTGCTGGCCACTGCCGCGGACGCCCAGTACGAGGTCCCGGCGGGAGTCACCTTCCCGGGAATCTATGGAGCCTTAGCCAAAGCCCACATGGACCGTTACGAGACCAACCTGGACCATCTGCTCAAGGTCTGCATCAAGAACCACAACAACGGCGCCCTGAACCCCAAAGCCCAGTTTAACCAGACCATCGACGACGTGATGGCCCGGCGCATAGCCAGGGCAGAGCAAAGGGGAGACCCCGTGCCGCCGTGGAAGACCGGCATGGACTTCCTGAACGACCCCAGGGCCAATCCATGGATAGCCTGGCCGCTGCGCCTCTATGACTGCGCCCCCATAACCGACGGGGGCACGTGTGTGCTGTTGACGGCGTCGGACCTGGCCCACAACTTCACCGACAAACCGATACGAGTTCTGGGCGTCGGCCAGGCGACCGGACGGGCGCTCCACGATTCCGACGAGCTCACCTCCCTGTCCTCCGCCAAGTCCGCGTCGGCACGGGCTTACGAGATGGCTGGGGTGACCGGCAGAGACATCCAGTTCGCAGAGGTCCACGACTGCTTCACCATTGCCGAAATTGTTGCCACCGAGGACCTGGGTTTCTTCAACCCCGGCGAGGGGGCCAGGGCGGTGGATGAAGGACGGACAGCGCGCACTGGAGATAAACCCATTAACACTTCCGGAGGACTTAAGGCCAAGGGGCATCCGGTCGGAGCGTCTGGAGTCGGCCAGGTCATCGAGGTCTTCCACCAGTTGCGGGAAGAGGCTGGAGACCGGCAGCTGCGAATCCCCAACCTGAGGCTTGGCCTGACCCACAATGTGGGCGGCACCGGCGGCACCTGCGTCGTGAACATCCTCGGCAGGGAAGAGTAGACATGGCAGAGCGTCCATTCACAGGAGATTCCTTTTACGCATACCTGAAAGAAGAGGGGAAGCTGATGGGAGTCCGCTGCAAGAGTTGCGGCCTCCTGTCGGTCGAGCCCAGGAGCATTTGCAGAGGGTGCAAGTCCAGGGACGTCGAGTGGGCTGAGTTTTCGGGCAAGGGGAAGCTAAGCACCTTCACCTGCATCTCGGTGGCGCCGAACCGCATGATCGACAAAGGCTACGGGCGGGACAACCCTTACTGCTCCGGGATCGTGACTCTGGAGGAGGGGCCTCGCATCGGCGGTGTGATCAGAGGTGTGGACGCCTCCAACCCCGGCTCCATTAAGACCGGCTCCGACGTGATGTTGGACCTGGAAGACATGGACCCCGAGACGCCGGGGTTGGCCTTCAGACCCGCGTAACCGAGGCGCCTGCCAAGCTATGCTGACCAGTTATAGGCAGGAGCAAGAATCCTGTGGTCAGTGTTGGGGGCCAACGTGTAGTCCTGCTTCTGGTTGACACCGTCTTCTAAGGCGACATGGGAGATAGCATCCCAAAGTGGGCGGCTAAGCGGGCGACGCGGGCCTGCGAACCCTCCGGCGGAGAGGTGTTCCTACAGCCACCAAAAACATGACGCCTTTTCCTTCGGCGGAGGGAGAAAAGAAGGTCGTTACGTCGTCGTCGAAGAAGGTGAGCCCCGTGGCGCCCAGCCGCTGGGCATAGGCTGACAGGTACAGTTTGCCGCCGATTAAGCCGCCTTCCAGTTGGGCCGCTCTGTAGCCCCTGTTCCCGTAACGATCCAGCGCCTCGTCCAAGTCGGCGATCATGTATATGTTCACCGCGGCGTCCGCCGGGAGGGCCTGTCGGAGGCCAAGATAGCCCGCCATTTGACGGAAATCACCTTGCTGAAGCTGTTCGAGGGCCTGGACATCTCGTCTGTAGAGGTAGCTTCCCGCCGGCAGGCCATCTACTGCGCTGGCTATGATGTGGAGTTGGTTGAGTGAAGCTCCCTCGGCGCCAAGAAAGTCCGCCGGAATTCCCCGGGTGGACCGGTCCAGCATCAAAGAAAGTTGCCTGAAAGTCATGGGCCTATGAACGAACTGGCGGCTGGAGCCGCGCCGACGGATGGTGCGGTCTATGGAGTCTTGGGGAACATCCTGGACTGACCCGTCATCCCCTTCGTCTAACGCGCCATCCAGGTCCAGGTGGAACAGGGACCCCTGAGTCTTCGGGAGTTCTATATCTGGCGACGGGACTCTCCACGACCGGGCCTCATCCCCGCTCCCCAGCGACGACGCCCGATGTATCTTGCCCATGTCCGGATATTCCACCTCGTGGGCGCTCAACCGCACGGTCTCGTAGGATATGACGGGAATATCAGGAGGGCTCGGGGCCGCTCCGCTTCCCGAACCCAGGGAGACCATCCCCAGGGAAACTTCTTTGTCAGCGTCCAATCCCAACAGGTGGTTGACAGGGTCGTCGGCAAACCCTAGGACCACTTTCGCCGGTAGGTTGTGGCTTGAAGCCTCGGCCAGCAGATTGGCCAGAAGGACTCCGCTGTCCCAGTAGCAGTGACGGTATGCCCTGGAGCGATACTTCCAGGCGTTTCTCCAGAAGGTGCTGGTGAAGACCAGGGCGGCGGGAGCTACCTCCAAGCTCGGCTCGGCTCCCGACGCTTCCGCTAGGACCCGTCGAAAGTCACCACGCCTGAGGAGGTGGAGAGCAAAGTCCCTGGGCCCGAAATGATATACCCCCGCATCCAAGTCAGGCAGGTCTCCGCACACAAGGTACAGTTCGATGTGGTAGAGAGCGCCGGTGCAGGGGGCGGCACGGAACAGAGTGTCTCCCCCGGGGTGCACACCACGTTTGGTTATGCCAGCCGTGTGGAACAGAATCCCGGCCAGTGTAGCTAGATCGGGAGTCCCGGTGGCTCCCTCGGCGTCGGGGGAAACGCCCGTTGACGCTATGGCGTCCAGGGCTGGCATGTCCGACGCCGGGGACTCGTGGGGCAGTGGAATGGACTCCAGGTCGGTGTATATCTTGAAGGGGAGGGGCTGATTGCTGAAGTCCAGGCTGAAGGAGTCCATCTGGAGACTCCACAGGGAATGCTTGGTCTTCTCGTGGTAGTCCAGCGCTTCTTGGATGTCCCGGTTTCCCATCGTGTGGGAATTATACAGCAGCGCCTCCTTAAGTCTACCGGTAAAGCGAGGGTGTGGACAAGGTCTTCCTTGACCCCCATAGACGCCTGTGCTAGCTTTAGTCCAATTCCGGTCCGCCAACAACGTTGTGGAGGTTCAATATGGTCTCTGGACTGGGAGACCTGGTTCAAGCCGAATGGGACGACGCTGTTCAAGCCATCGAAAAGTGCTACGAGTTGGGCTGGACCGACGGCCTGCCCGTCGTGCCGCCCACAGTGGAGAGGGTGGAACAGTTCCTGGCAAGGGTGGAACGGCCCGCCGATGAAGTCCTGGGAACCATCTCGGAGCGCAGGCGTGAAGTGACGGTGGTCAAGGCCGCCGCCAATGCCGTGATGGCGGGATGCCTTCCCGACTACTTTCCCGTAGTGCTGTCCGCCTCGGAAGCAATGCTGGACCCGACCTTCAACCTCATAGGACCTTCATCCAGCCTGGGAGGCGCGGGAATCCTGGTGGTCATCAACGGGCCCGTGCTTAGAGACCTGGACATCAACCGGCGTAATAACCTGTTCGGACCGGGCAACCGCGCCAACTCCACCATAGGCCGGGCCGTGAGATTGATATTGATGAACGCCTGCGCGTCCATTCCGGGCTTATTCGACCGGAGCATACTGGGGAATCCAGGAAAGTTCAGCTTCTGTATCGGCGAGAACGAAGAAGAAACCCACTGGAACCCGCTCCACGTCGAACGCGGCTTCTCTGCCGAGCAAAGTGCCGTGACCGTCTTTGCCTGCGATTCGCCAAGGCAGGTCCGCATGGCCTCCAGGCCTGAGATTATCCTGACGGGCGTGGCCGACGTGGCGTCAATCCTGGGAAGCTCCATGGCCAACGCCGGCTCCGTGGGAGACACCTCGACAGTAGTCCGCCAAGGACAGGTGGGAGTGGTGGTCGCCGGGACCAGCGACATTTGGGAGGGCTGGAGCAAGGAAGACGTAAGGCAGTACCTTTTCCCCCGGATCAGGCGTTCGGCGGCGGACTTAAAGAGAGCGCTGGTGATGGAGGGAGAGGTGGAGCCTGGGGATGATGACCGCTACATTTCCTTGGTTCCCGAACCCGACGACATCCTGATTATCTTTGCGGGAGGCCCTGAAGGCCCCACGTGCGGGGTCATGCCCAGCTGGGGACCCAAGGTTTCATCTACGGCGGTGACCAAGCCCATTAGGTGGCCGATATAGAGATTTTTACAAGATCCCCCTCTCCCTCTGGGAGAGGGTTGGGGTGAGGGCGCCTCCGAGCCAATGGATGCGCTTACAGGAAAGACTGGACTGACGGAGGAGACCATGACTGAGCAAGGACGCAATCTGCATACCCTGGTTGACCCAACAACCCAGCCCATCATACCGGCCTTCTCGGGGGCGCCCCGGCTGTTGGACCTCAAGGACAAGCGCATCGGCCTCATCGACGACAGCAAGCCCAACGGCAAAGAGATTCTGGAAGAGATGGCCGATCTGCTGAAGTCTCGTTTCGGTGTGGCGGACGTTGTCTACCACAGAAAGCCCTCGGCTTCCAAACCCGCCGACCCAGAGGTGATAGACCAGATGGGCAAGGAGTGCGACTACGTAATTGTCGCAATCGGCGATTGAGGGTCCTGCAGTGCGTGCAGTGTGCACGACGGCATCCATGTTGAGAAGGCGGGCATCCCATCCGCTACGATATGCACAGAGCCCTTCCGGCGAACGGCCACGGCAATGGCCGCCATGTGGGGCGCACGGGAGTACCCGGTCATCTACACAGAACATCCCTTGGGTGGCCTGCCCAGGGACGCGGTGCGAAGCAGGGCTGAAGGCCTGCTGCAGGAAGTCGTGTCGGTCCTCACGGGGGTTGAAGCTTCTCAGCTCTCGGCAGCGCAGTGATCGCCGCCGGATAAAGCAGGCGGGAAAGGCTTCCGGGGTCGTGCGGGCCGGAATACGCCGCTCACGGCGTTTCCCAAAGCCGGCGGATGGGCACTGCGTGCAAGCCGTCGCCGAAACTGACGCTGGTCCGCCCGTCGTAGAGCACTACCCCGGCGGCAAAGCGGTCGCCGCAAGCGTCCTTGAGCCTCCGTAGGCCGCGGAAGTCCGACTGGGTGACTGTGGCGCCCGCCTTGACCTCAACTCCGGCTACAAGGGTTCCGGATTCCATCACGATGTCCACCTCGACCTTGTCCTTGTCACGGTAATGGAAGAATTCCACCGGGCTTATGTGCCAGGCAGCCTGTCGGCGCAATTCCTGGAATACGAACGTTTCGAGAAGGTTTCCCAGCAACGTGCGGTCTGCCAGTAGCGTCGAGGTTGAGGCTCCCAAAAGCGCACAAGCCAGACCGGTGTCGCCGACGTGGAGCTTGTGAGTTTTGACGAGACGTTTCCCTCGGTTGTTGTGCCACGACGGAAGCCGTTCCAACAGGTACACCCGCTCCAACAGAGCGATGTAATCGCCGATGGTTGGGCGGCTAAGTTGGAAAGGCGCCGCCAGGCTGCTCAGGTTGAGCAATTGGGCGGTTTGAGTCGCCGTCATGCTCAGAAGCCTGGGCAGGGCATCCAGTCCCCTGATGCGGGACAGGTCGCCGATGTCCCGTTGCACCTGGGCGTCGATGTAGTTTCTGTACCAGTTTGTGCGCCTCCGTCCTCCCGGACGCGCAAGCGCTGGTGGGTACCCGCCCGACGCAATCCGTTCTGCCAGCTCTGCTCCCAACCGGTCGGTCTGCCGAATCGGGAAGTCATCTTCGAACAAAGCAGCGATGAAGCCGGCGTCGGCAGGGCGGCTTGCGTACAACTCACATTGGGACAGTGGGTGTAATCGGACCGTCTCCAGGCGCCCGGCAAGAGAGTCCTGCACAGTCGGGACAGCCAGCAAGTTGAAGGAGCCGGTGAGGACGAACCGGCCGGGCGTACGCCGCCGGTCGACTGCCAGCTTCAAGGCTGTGAAGATCCCCGGCGCTCTCTGCACCTCATCCAGCACGACGCGGTCAGGGAGTTCGTCTATGAACCCCATGGGGTCCATCTCTGCGCCCGCCCGCACCACGTCGTCGTCGAGGCTGAGGTAGCCATAACCGCGGCTCGCAGGATTGGTGTCTCCAGAGTGACCCGGAAGAAACTCAGGTGCGCACACCATTTGCGCGAACGTAGTCTTCCCGCACTGCCGCGGACCCTGAATCAATACGACTGGAGAATCCTCCAGCGCCTCGGCAAACCGTGATTCGATAAAACGGGGATGAAGTTCGTTGTCATCCATCGTCCAATTGTAAACTCATGGACGTCCAATTGCAAGGTTATAGTGCGTCTAATTGAAAGATTAGGATATGTCTAATTGAAAGGTAAGGGTATGTCTAATTGAAAGGTAAGGGTATGTCCGATTGAAAGGTTAACGCCGTTTGATTGAAACTTTGTAGCATTGCATAGCAGTGAAAACCCCGCTTTTGACTACTGATTAAGCCGTTGACTCTAAGGCATTAGCAGGCTGGAGACATATTGGTGCGGGTCGGTTGTATCCAGTGGTGGATGATCCAGACGGGGGCTTCTAGCCGCGGGTTGTCTCGACTCTCAGCAGTAGAACGACTACGGAAAGCACACCCAGCCCCGTGAACAGGTATCCGGCGGTTGCGAACCCACCCAGTCCCAGGGCAATGCCGCCGAAAGCGGACCCGGTGGCGAAACCCATCTGGATTGCCGAGCCGAACAGCCCAGCGGCGGTGGCTCTCGACCTGCCCGACACTTGCATGGCCAGCATCGCCATAAACGGCAGGCCAAGGATCATGCTGACCGTGAAGACGATGGCCAGAGACGTGGTGATCCATACGCCCGCGTCAACAATAAAGAGCGGCGCAGCCAACACGGCCCCGATGGTCATGGTGACAATCAGCATCAGGTTTTGCTTTCCCTGGGCCGTGAGGAACCCGCCGATGACAAGCGCTATGGTCATGGCGGTGTACAGCGCCGTGAGAGGGGCGGAGGTGTCCTGTTCCTCCAGTCCGTACTCCTTTATCAGGTAAGCAGCAAAGTACCCAACGGCCCCGAAAGTGGCCGTCTTGTGGACCCAGTTGACGGCAATGAGGTGCAAGAACGCTGCGTTCTTGCTCAACTCACTTAGTCGCCCCTTGAAGTCCAGCCGGGCGTCCGGGCTGCGCCGGTCTTTGGGCAACTGAAAGAATAGGATGGCCCAGGTCAGCAAGCCGAAAGCCCCAACCGCGTAGAAGGTCCATCGCCATCCCGCCACGCCTGCGATGATGGGCACCAGAAGCGCAGTGATTATCTGACCGACGCTTCCGGCGGCCTGGGACACGCCCAGGGCCCTGGCCCTTCTCTGAGGAGGAAACAGGTCGGCGGCCGCGGCGAACACACTGGCCGGAATGATGGCGGCGCCTATGCCGGTGATGAGCCTGAAGCCCACCAGAGACCAGAAGTCCCAGGCCAGCCCGGAGCCCACCGTCCCTACCATCGCGATGCCCATGCCCAACAGGATTACGAACCGGCGGCCATAGGCGTCGGCGAACGGCCCCCCTATGGGCGCTGCGATGGACCAGGTGACGAAGGTGGCCGTAGCCACCTGCCCCGCCACGGCGATGGAAGTGTCGAACTCCTCGCTGATGGCCACCAACAAGGGGACGAGCATCACCTGGACTGCTGCCACAAAGGGAAGGCAGCTCGATATTATGGCCAGGTTCAGCCACGGGGAGCGGCGCCTGTTCAACTAGGGCGCCCGGGGGCCGTCGGGGTGTTGGACATCTTACAGAGGGTTTCCCGGCAACCCCTGGAGGCCCTTCAGGCTCCAAACTTCGCCCAGATGCTGGCAGCCGTGGGTGAGGATGCTCCGCCCTAGGATTTCCCGCATCTGGAGCTCGCCAAACGGCCTCATTCGGATGATTCGTTCCATGTCTTCAGGTGTTGCGCTGTCCATGAAAGAATCGACCTCCGCCCAGACTTCCCGGGCGTAGGAAATAAAGGCTGGAAAGTCGTCTATCCTGAGATTCGCGGCGGTCTCAGTCTCCATCCCCGTCCCCTGGTCTTTCGAATCCATACCGAACTTCTCGTCCCATTTGCCTGCCATCCATACGGTCGGCTTCCTCTGAAAGAGGAACAGGATAATGTTGTCGACTGTCCGGGTATAATGCCATAGGTTGAAGGCAATATGGTTGCCGCTGTCATAAGGTCGCCAGTGGGCTTGCTCAGAAGTGAGTCCCTCCACCGCTTCCCCCCAGGACTTATGGGACTCGGACAGGAACTGCTTGATGAAGGCTATTTCGGACATGGACTCACCCCTTAACGCATATTCTTGGATTCAGCTTAATCCTACTGCCAAGTCTATCTGCGATTTCGGCTTCGTGGCAACATTGGGACTGGGTAAAGCGGACGACGTTGCAATATAATCTACAAGGCAATGTCACTCACAACGCGGTTATTAACGGCGCTTCTGCTTCTAATGGCTCTGGCCGCGGCAGCCTGTGAAGCGGAGAGTCGCGATGCAACTCCGTCGGAGGAAATCTCCCAAGACGGCGAGATTTCCTTCCGGTTCCTTCTGGGCGGTTGGGTGAATCCCATTGATCAGGAGGCCGACCCCTTTGTCGAGCGTCTCGAAGTCAGGCTGATCCAGTCGGAAGAGCAGATGCGGGACTTCCTGAAGGGAGTGGACCTTCTGAGGTTACGTGGGAACACCGACGTCCTTGGCGACGCCGATTTCACTCAAACGCTGATTGTCGCTTCATATTATCTCTGGCGTCCTTTGAAAGGCGACCCGCTCTCCGTGGAGAAGGTGTTCATCGATGAGGGCGTAGTGCATGTGGACATGCTGCTGGAAGAGGACCCACAAGGCCGTGAGCGGCCTTATCTGCTGGCGCCCATGTACATGTTCTCGTTGGACAAGGAAGTCCTGCGGGAGCACGGGGCCAGAGCGGTCAGGTTCATACTGAACGGAGTCCCAGTCCAGGAGCTTACGGCGTCCCTGGATTAGCCTCAGTTTTCTTGAAAAGGCTTGGCGCCTATGCTACGCTTTTTCCGAAGCCCCGTTCGTGGCGGGGCCATTTTTCTGACCTCTGCATAGCGGGTCCCGGAGCAGTGGGTATGGGCGGCTCTCCCGATTCTCATCCAGTTGACGGCGGCGACGCAGGCGGCGCCCCTTTGGAGGCGCCTGCTATTGACATAACCATCGTGGGAGACCCGCACGGAAAAGACACGACGGCCTTGACCGATGCTGCGGAGTCGTTGGAATACGGCAGTGTCCACATCAAGGTCGTTGACTCAGCTGACGAGGCGACGTTATCGGAACTTGGTTACATGGCAGGGGAGTCAGCGAGGGCCTATGTCTGCATCGGGGCCATGTGCCTTCCCCCTGTGGACGCTCCCGGCGGCCTCAAAGAGGCCTTGGAGGAGTTCATAAGGCCCTCGGCGTTGCAGGTTGACAGCATATTCAAACGGCTTGAAGACTGACGGGAGACAAGGGTTGTACAAAGACACCGGTTGCGGAACTCTCCGAGACGCCAATGCGGGCGCTCAGGTTTCTCTTGCCGGTTGGGTCCACAGACGCAGGGACCACGGCGGAGTAATTTTCATAGACCTGAGAGATAGGTCAGGCTTGGTGCAGGTGGTCTTCAACCCTGAATTGAATCCAGAACCGTATAAAGCGGCTGACCAGGCAAGGCCGGAGTGGGTCCTATCCGTCACAGGGACCGTTGCTCCAAGGCCACCGGAGGCGTTGAACCCCAATCTTCCCACCGGCGCTGTTGAAGTCATGGCGGAAGAGGTGGAGGTCCTGAACAGCTCCCTTACGCCTCCTTTCCTCATCAACGAAGACTCTGACGTGGACGAGAGTCTTAGGTTGAGGTACAGGTATCTGGACCTCCGCCGTGAGACCATGCAAAAGACCCTCGTCCTCAGACACAAAATCGTGAAATACATCAGAGATTTCTTGGACGAACGGGAGTTCCTGGAGATTGAGACGCCTATTCTCATCAAGAGCACGCCGGAAGGGGCACGGGACTTTCTCGTTCCAAGCCGTCTGCAGCCTGGCAGTTTCTACGCCTTGCCCCAATCGCCGCAGCAGTTGAAACAGCTGCTCATGGTGGCTGGATTCGAACGGTACTTCCAGATTGCGCGCTGCTTCAGAGACGAGGACCTGAGGGCGGACCGCCAGCCGGAGTTCACACAGCTCGACCTGGAGATGAGCTTTGTGGACGAGGAGGACGTGCTCACTCTGGTGGAGGAACTCTACACCTCTATGATTGAAACCCTGGCGCCGGACAAGCGGCTGGTAAAGCCTTTTCCCAGGCTCACCTACCAGGAAGCCGTGTCCAAATATTCGTCGGACAAGCCGGACCTCCGGTTTGGCCTGGAAATGTCGGATGTTACTGACATCGCCCTTAAGACGGACTTCCGGGTCTTCCACAGGGTGGCCGAGGACGGCGGAGCAGTCAAGGGCTTTGTCGCTCCAGGTCTGGGGCACTACAGCAACTCCATGCTCAAGGAGCTGGAGAACTTAGTTCGAGCCAGAGGAGCCAAGGGGTTGAGCCACGTTCGGATCAGCGGGGGTTCGCGGGACGACCTCACCGAAGAAGACTTGCAATTCAGCCAGGGTTTGCGGATGGGTCCCGACCTGGTTAGAGAGATGGCCGAGCGCATGGCTGGAGGGCCTGGAGACCTCTTCCTTCTTCTCGCTGGCCCGACCAGAGAGATAGACCCGCCGTTGAGCGCCCTTCGGTCCGAAATCGCAGACCGGCTGGAGTTGGCGGACCCGGATACCCTTTCCTTTGCGTTCGTTGTGGACTTTCCCCTCTTCGAGTGGAACCCTCAAGCGGGCAGATGGGACTCCTCCCATCACCCATTCACGGCGCCCAAGGACCACGACTTGGAAGCTCTCAAAGCCACGGCGTTGTCTCCATCCGAGTCCCAGAACGGCGAGTTGGGAAGCCTCAAGTCCAAAGCTTATGACCTGGTATGCAACGGCAGCGAACTGGCCAGCGGAAGCATCCGTGTCCACCGTCGAGAGCTTCAGGAGCAGATATTCCAAGTCCTGGGTTACTCCGACGCAGAGGTGCAGGCCAGGTTCGGCCACCTGTTGGAAGCCTTCGAATACGGCGCGCCTCCCCACGGAGGAATAGCCCCAGGTATAGACAGGCTGGTGGCAATCTTATCCGACGCCCAGTCCATCCGGGACGTCATAGCCTTCCCCAAGACTCAGAGCGGCGCCGACCTGCTGTTCGGGGCGCCTTCCGACGTAGATCAGGGACAGCTGAGGGACCTGGGGCTGAAGCTCCTGGAGGAATAGGTCCAAGGCGGCAAAAGATGACCAGCGGAAGCAAAGTCACCGTTAGAGTTCCCGCGACGACAGCGAACCTGGGGCCCGGGTTCGACTGTCTGGGGATGGCCTTGGACTTGTGGAGTGAGGTCACCGTAGAGGCTGCCCCGGCCCCGGACGTGGAGATACTCGGCTTCGGATCGGACGAGCTTGCCGCCGACGAGTCGAACCTGGTGTACGAGGCGTGCCTGAGGGCTTACAAGGCCAAGAACGCTGAAGCTCCCCACTTCAAGCTCCGCTGCAACAACGGCATTCCGTTGAAGCGAGGGCTGGGAAGCAGCGGAGCCGCCATCGTGGGAGGCCTGTTCGCCGGAGACTTGCTGTCCGGGGGCTCGCAGATGTCCAAGGAGCGGCTGTTGAGTCTGGCCGTAGAGTTGGAAGGACACCCAGACAACGTAGCGGCTTCAGTGTACGGCGGGCTTAGATTAGTGGCCCAGGAGGCGAGCAAACTGGTGTGTGTGCCGGTCCCCTTTCCCGATGACTTGCATACCGTCGTTTTCATTCCAGTGGAGCGCATATCCACGGAAGACGCCAGGGCTGTGCTGCCCGATTCCTACAGCCGGGCGGACGCGGTCTACAACGCGGGGCGCACGGGTCTCCTGGTCAACGCCATGACGACAGGGAGGATGCAGGACTTGGTCTATGCTACTCAAGACCGTATTCACCAGCCCTACCGTCAGTCCCTGTTCCGGCCGATGAAGGTCATATTCGAGGCGGCTATGAAGGGAGGGGCTCTGGGCGTGTTCCTGTCGGGTAGTGGCTCCACCATACTGGCTTTGACCCAAGGCAGGGAGATGACCGTGGCCTACGAGATGGCCGAGGCTGCTCGACAATGCGGGGCTGAGGGCGAAGTGAAGATAACAAGGCCGTCCCTGATGGGCGTTCATCAGGCGTAGAGTAGGGCAGCTGCGTGGCTTTAGTGGTGCAAAAGTACGGTGGCAGCTCGGTGGCCGACGCCGAGAAGATAGGGCGGGTGGCCCAGCGAATCGTGGCGTCCAAGGACCGCGGCAATGACGTAGTTGCCGTCGTGTCAGCAATGGGAGACACTACCGACGAGCTTATCGACCTCGCTTATAGTGTGTCGGGAACCGCTCCCGACCCCAGGGAGTTGGACTTGCTCCTCTCGACCGGAGAGCTGGTCTCATGCACACTGATGGCTATGGCTATACGAGCCTTGGGCCACCAGGCGCTAAGCCTCAGCGGCTTCCAGGCGGGGATAAAGACAAATACGGCCTATGGAAGGGCGCGAATCGCACAGATAGACCCCTCCCGAATGAGACGAGAGTTGGACGCCGGAAACCTTCTCATCGTGGCCGGATTTCAAGGGTTCACCGAGGACATGGACGTGACGACTTTGGGAAGGGGAGGCTCCGACACGACGGCGGTGGCCCTGGCAGCCGCCTTGCAGGCCGAGCGGTGCGAGGTCTATACCGACGTGGAGGGGATTTACACCGCCGACCCCCGCATCGTCCCCGAGGCCAGGAGGATTCCCGAAATAAGCTATGAAGAGATGCTGGAGTTGGCCACCTACGGCGCTAAGATGCACCCAAGGTCCATAGAGTTGGGCGCAGCATACGACATCCCCATACTGGTGGCGTCAAGCTTTACTGAAGGACCGGGCACCCTTATTCACAGAGGTGCGAAGACCGAAATGGAAGAGCGAATCAAAGTGACCGGCGTGGCCGCCGATAGAAACGTAGCCAAGATAACCTTAAGGGGGGTCCCAGACAGTCCAGGCATCGCCGCCGCCTTTTTCGAGCCCCTCACCGACGAGGGAATCTCGGTTGACACCATAGTCCAGAACGCCAGCCAGGAAAATCTGACGGACCTGAGCTTCACCGTGGCCCGCACCGACCTGCAGAGGGCCGTGGACGTAGTGGGTCCCGTGGCGGCTGAAAAGGGAGCTCCCACGTTCCATACCGACGATTCTCTGGCTAAAGTGAGCATCGTAGGCGCAGGGATGCAGAACACGCCTGGTTACGCCTCACGAATGTTCCGTGCCCTGGCTAGCGCCAACATCAATATCGAGATGATCACCACGTCCGAGATACGCATCACCTGCATTGTGTCCGAAGAGAAAGTAGCCGATGCGGTCCGGGCCCTTCATACGGCATTCGACCTTGAGGAGCCATAGTCCCGCATCCGTCTGATGCCGCATCCTTCGGTGTAGCATGACTCTCAGCGCAGATGGTCCATCCCGTGACCGGGAACCCTTTCTGTCCATAGTAGTCCCGGCTTATAACGAAGCCAGCCGGATAGTGTCCACCCTCGAGCTGGTGCGGGACTGCATGGCTTCCCAGTCCTATACCTGGGAAGTGGCTGTAGTGGACGACGGCTCCAGCGACGACACTGCGGCCCTGGTCCGAGAATTCACTGATCTCAACCAAGGCTTTCGGTTGATAGAGGCGCCCCACGGGGGCAAGGGATGGGCGGTAAAGAGCGGCATGACAGCCGTCAAGGGTCAGTACAGGTTCCTGTGTGACGCCGACTTATCGATGCCCATAGAGCAGATCGCCCGGTTTCTGCCTCCCAATCTTACAGAGTTCGACGTAGCTATCGGGTCCCGCGAAGCCGAGGGAGCCCGTCGCTTTCAAGAACCCCAAGGGCGTCACCGCATGGGCCGTTTCTTCAACATACTGGTCCGCTTCCTGGCGGTGCCGGGAGTGGAAGACACTCAATGTGGGTTCAAATGCTTCACAGGTGAGGCGGCGCAGGAACTCTTTTCTCAAGTGAGGCTCAATGGTTTTGCGTTCGACGTGGAGGCGCTGTTCCTGGCCCGCAAGCGACGCATGAGGGTGGTGGAGGTCCCCATTGACTGGCATTATCGGACGGAGAGCAAGGTCCGCCCGCTGTTGGACTCTCTGTTGATGGCGCGGGACGTGTTGTTGGTCCGGTGGTGGAGCTTTCGGGGCGTCTATTCATAGTACCGTCTCGTTCTGGTGGAGACCCACCTGGCTGGGGAGAGTGACCGCCACTGTGAGCGAAGGGGCAAAAATCAGCTTCCAAGTTTCGAAATCACGGGCAATTATCCCTTGACCTCTAAAGCGCATTTATTATATTCATTATTAACAACCTCGCCTTGCCGGTTCTAAGCTGGGCAGACGGCGATGCGAGGTCGGATAGAGAGGGCTTCTATCAATCGGTCTTAGGTCCTCCATATAGTCCGGCGGCGGAGGCTAGTGCGGCCTCGGAACGCACAATACATTTGGAACAGCGAGTGATGGAAACGCCCAATCAAGTGACGGTGAAACTGGGACCCTCGGAGCGGAACAAGCTCCGCAGGGACAAGAGCAAAGAAGCGGTGGACCTTGCTTTGAAAGGTCAATGGGAGCAGGCCGTCGACGTAAACCGAGTAATTCTAGAGGTCTTTCCCGAGGACGTGGAAGCCTGGAACCGGCTCGGCAAGGCCTTCCTGGAACTGGGGAGTTACGACGAGGCCCGAGACGCCTTCGAAAGGGCGTCCCATCTGGCGCCGTACAACGCCATCTCCAAAAAGAACCTTGAGCGTATTTCCCATCTGAGAGAGACCGCCCCGTCTCCAGGAGCAGGCGCCCAGGCTCGGAAAGCGAGCAAAGCTTTCATGCCATACATGTTCATAGAGGAAAGCGGGAAGGCAGGGGTCACTACAGCGAACCGCCCGGCGCCCGGCGCCGTGCTGGCAAAGCTGGCCTCCGGCGATTCGGTCAAGCTGGTGACCAGAGACCATGCCATCATCGTTGAAAACAGCCAAGGCGAATATCTGGGAAGGATTGAACCCAAGCTAAGCAAAAGGCTGATTCAGCTGACTAACGGCGGCAATAGATACGATGCCGCAGTCATCAGCGTGAGCCGTCAGGAACTTTCCATCATCATTTGGGAAGTTTACCGGCACCCCAGCCTTCAAGGAGTATGCTCCTTCCCAACCAGAGGCAAGGACGACCGCAAGGTCTATTGGGGCGATTCGCTGATGCGGTATGACGTCGACGTGGACATGGACGAGGACGACGAATACACTGCGGAGTGGCGGGAACCGTACTCCGACTCACTGGACGGCTCCGAAGAGGGCGAGCCGTCGGAGGCGCCCTTCTCAAGGCGCTCCTTAAAGGCTATGTCCCAAGAAGAAGAGGAGTAGGCCGCCAAGGGAATCGGTCGAGGCCTTTCTCCCTTAGGTCAGGTCATCCGCCCATGGTTTCCCGCGCCCTGGCCACCGCCAGCTTGAAAATCTCGTAGGGCTGAGCGCCCGTGAACAACTGGTTTCCCACTATGAACGCAGGTATTCCTCTGATCCCCAGGTCCATGGCCTCCCGGTACTGACTTAGCACGGTCTCTCGGTAATAGCCTGATTCCAGCTTGCCTGAAAGGTCGTCCCAGTCCATGCTGCATTGGAGCGCCAGGTCCCGTATCACATCCATGTCTCCCAGGTCTTTGCCGTGCTCCCAGTACGCCTTATAGGCGGCCCTGTGGAACGGGTCGAACAGGCCCAGCTGTTGAGCGTGTTCGGTGGCTTCCAGAGCATATAGAGTGTAGGAGGTTTTCGGAGCCCTCCTCATGACCAGCCCGGCGGATTCGGCCTGGCTCTTAAGGGGTTCGGACAGCAGGTTGTCCGAACCTTCCGGGCTTGGCTGGCGCGGGATGCCCTCAAGGGGCGTGTCCGGGCGCAACAGGTAGGCCCTTCCTTCCACGGCTATGTCGTATTCCGAGGCCATCTTGTCGACCCGCTCCAGGCCGATGTAGCACCAGGGTCAGACGTAGTCGTACCAGACTATGACCTTAAGGGGATCGCCGTTGTGGGAAGTGGACAATGGAGCCTCCATTGAGGAATGGGTGGAGAATGAGGCAATAATACGCCCTACCGGACTGGGGAAGCAACGGCTACTCTACGGTCACCGACTTGGCTAGATTGCGAGGCTGGTCCACGTCGCAGCCCCGTTTGATAGCGATGTGATAAGCGAGGAGTTGCAGCGGAGCCGCAGCAAGGATGGGGGTCAGCATCTCCGGGCATTTCGGTATGTACAGGACTTCGTCCACCTCTGAGGATAAGTCCTCATCCTCCTCGGTGGCTATTGCTATGACTTGACCGTCTCTGGCCCTGGCCTCCTTTATATTTCCCGCCATCTTTGAATATGTAGACCCCTGTGGCGCTATGGCTACCACGGGCATGTTCTGGTCAATAAGAGCGATGGGGCCGTGTTTCATTTCGCCGGCTGCGTATCCCTCGGCGTGTATGTAGCTGATTTCCTTGAGCTTCAACGCGCCCTCCAAGGCTATGGGATAGGTGATGCCTCGACCAAGATAGAGGAAGTGGTCTTTCTGGTAGAGTTTCCGGGCCAGCCTCTCGTAAACATCCTGCTCTCCGACAATGCGGCCGACAAGGTTGGGAATTCGTGCCAGGGCTTTGATTGCATCTTCTAAATCAGATGGAGCAAGATGCCCACGCACCTGTCCCAGATACAAGGAAAGCAGTGTGAGCGTAACAAGGGATGACATGAAGGTCTTGGTGCTGGCCACCCCTATTTCGGTCCCGCAACCCAGGTACAGGGTCGATTCGGCGGTTCGAGTGGCCTGACTGCCCTCTATGTTGGACAACGCGACCAATCGGCCGCCCCTTTCTCTGACTTCTGACATGGCGGCAAGGGTGTCGGCGGTCTCCCCCGACTGGGTGATGGCGACCACGAGTGTGCGGTCGTCCATGTGGAAGTTCCGATAGCGAAACTCCGACGAGCTGTCCACCTCAGCCGGCAGACCCGTCAACTCCTCAATTTGACGCCGCCCCACCATGCCTGCGTGGAGGCTGGTGCCGCATCCCAACAGCATGACTCGATTCAGAGCTTTGACTTCGTCGTCGGTCAGGTGAAAACCAGGCAGGATGACTCGGTTGTTGGTGAAGTCTATCCTTTCACGCATGGCGCTTGCCGCCGCCCTCGGCTGTTCCATAATTTCCTTGAGCATATAGTGGCGGTAACCTGCTTTATCGACCAGGCCGGAGGCGGGGGCAATTAATAGAGAGGCCTTGTCCACAGGTTGTCCAGCTTTGTCCAGGAACTTGACCGTCTCCTCGGTCACTATGGCGGTTTCACCGTCTTCCAGAAAGCTGACCCGGTCAGTGAAGGAGACCATTCCTTGGAGGTCGCTGCTCACCATGGCCTCGCCCGCGCGATGTCCGACAGTGATCCCGCCGGCGTTGCCCAGACGCAGCGCCAGCAGCTTTCTGTCCGGCCCGTTGTTGCAGGCGGAAACGATGGCCTGGGAACCCTCCAGCTGAGAGCCTGCCCATAGAAAAGCGTCCAGGAACGACAGGTCCGACTTCATGCCCTCCTCAATCAAGTGAGGGATGACCTCGCTGTCGGTTTCCGAACTGAATACGTGGCCTTTGGCGATCAGGTCGTTCTTCAGGTCGAGGTAGTTCTCCACGATGCCGTTATGGACCACCGCAACGGCGCCGTTGCAGTCCGTATGGGGATGGGCGTTGCTGTGGGATGGTTTGCCGTGGGTGGCCCAGCGGGTGTGGCCGATGCCCAGCCTCCCCTGTGGCCAGATCCGGCCTCCCTCAGGAGCTAGGTCGCGCACCTTGCCGGCGGACTTGTGAACTTCGATGCCGTCCGGGTTTACCAGGGCAATGCCCGCGCTGTCGTAGCCCCGGTACTCCAGCTGTTGGAGGCCCGAGTATACGATGGGCCAGGCTTCCCTGCTTCCTATGTAGCCTATGATTCCGCACATGCTCTGCCTTCCGGAGCTGACCCGTGTATCGTAGGGTTGCCGCCTAAGTGTATTACACCGAATGTTCCAAATCCACCGCATGGCCGGCGGGGACAGGGGCTTTGTCGCTCTATTCAATCCATGTCTGTGTCTTGGGCGTAGCACTTTACTAGACGCCGGGTTTGGACACAGGAAGGCGCGGCGGGATACAATCTTCTCAAGCCGTGTGGGGTCCTTTGCAATGATCACTCGAATAGCACTGCTGATTCTGGCCGTTTCTGTGTTGGGAGTCTCCATGTCTGCCGTTTCCGGGGCTTTAGCCCAGGAGCAGGGCATAGAGCTCGTGTCGGAACAGGTGGTGACTGACTTTCCCGACAGGGTCGTATTCAAGCTCAGCGCGTCCAGCCCCGACCCCATCGACGAGATTCGCGTCTTCCTCAAAACCAAGGCGACGGGCAGGAGCGTCTACGGATACGTGGACCTGGACCCTAGCCAATCGGTTGACGGTGAATACGTCATGGACTTGAGCGCCGCCGCTAGCTATAGGCCTCCTGGAACTGTTATCAAGTACCACTATGAAATCAGGGACGAGGCAGGACGCACCTTCACGTCCGATGAGCGGGAACACCTCTACCTGGACGAGAGCCTGGACTGGAAGTCCATAACCAATGGGATTCTCACCATTTACTACTACGGCGACTTTGTGGAAAGGCGGGCCCAGACCGTGCTGGACGCCGCCCAGGAAACTCTGGACAACATGGGGCCGATCCTTGGCATTCAACCCACCGAGCCCATTCGCATCGTGTCTTACAGCAATTACCGTGACATGGTCAGGGCGCTTCCCTTCCGCTCCCAAGCCGTCAGTCAAGACTTACAGACCCAAGGGCAGGCGTGGTCTGACGAGCGGGTCGTGGTGCTGCTCAGCGCCACCGAAACGGTTACGGGGATCGCATCCCACGAGTTCGTGCATATTCTGGTGGGTGAAGCCGCCGGTCAGTTCGGCAACGCTGTCCCAGCGTGGCTAAACGAGGGGCTGGCCGAGTATGGCAACGTAGACCAGACGCCGGAGTATGACAGGGCCTTGGCCTATGCCGTATACACTCGTAGGCTCAAGCCTCTGTGGCATCTTCAGAACCTCGGCGGTGAGCCGGAGGACATACTCATCGGATACGGCCACGGTAAGTCGGTGGTCAGCTATCTAATCGTCCGTTACGGCGAACAGAACATGGCGGATCTGATGGGCCGGTTCAGTCAAGGGGATACGGCGGATGAGGCCCTCATGGCCGTATACAGGTTCGACCAGTACGGCCTCGACACCGAGTGGCGGCTAGCCATCGGTCTGGACCCTCTCCCCTCCCCTGAAGAGCTGGAGGCGATGATAGAGACCGGAGGCGCGGATCCCCCCGCTTCCGGCGACGCCTCCGGTCAGGAGGAGATTGGCCCCGCCGACGAATCCACGGACGAGTCTGCAGACCAGCCTATATTGTCGCCCGCAACCCCAGAGCCGACAGAGGCCCCGGCTGCGGAAGAGCCAAGGCGCACCTCCTCAGGGTGCGGGGCCCCGGCAGACATCGGGTCATCGCCTGTTGACCTTGTTGTCGTGGCGCTGATGGGAAGTCCCCTCCTGGCCATAGGGTCCAGGCGGAGTGTTGGCAGTCTGCGCCGGGCAATTAGGACAGTTTTCCGACCAGGGCGGCGTGAGCGGGGCTAAGCTTCTCTTGTCTCAGTTTCCACTCTCATGGAGCAAACTTGTATACCACAGGCAGTTCCTCAGGGGCCGTGACGCTGGAGTCGGTGTGGTGGGAGATGTGGACACGGCCGGTGCCGCAGTCTCCGAACTCGTCACATGATATAGCGCCGATTATACCGTTAAAGCCGCTGATCCCAGTAAGCGTATCACGCAGCTTGCTCCGGTCGATTCGGAGCTCGTCCCCTTCTGCAACTGCAGTGTTTTCGATGGCCCACAGGAGCAGAGTGGCCGCATCGTAGGCGTGGTGCATATAGGCGGACGTAGGCTCCTCGGCATACCGTTCCTGGTAGGCGGCGTCCACCTCGGCGCCGTTCCTGCCTGTTGCCTGGTTTGTGTTGGAGGCGAAGTTCAGCTCAGGACCTGGGAAGTAGACTCCCTCTGACTCCGGCGCCGATAGGAACTCGGCTACCAGCAGGGCGGCTCCGCCAATCAGCGTTGCGTTCTTAAGGCCGGCGACCTGGCTGATTTGCTTGACGACGTGCAGGCCTTCGTTCTGGAAGAGGGGGAAGAAGAGGCCGTCGGGACCGGCTTCCGCCAACTGTGTGAGAACGAGCAGCATGTCGGTGTCGCCGCGCCTGACGGCGCCCACTGTCACCGACCCGCCAAGCTCCTCGAAGGCGCCGGTGAAAGCACCGGTAAGTCCGGTGGTGTACGGGTCGCCGTCGTTGATGGCTGCCATGCTGCGCAGGCCCAGGTCTTCATACGCGAACTGGGCTACGGCACGGGCCTGGTAGAGGTCGTTGTTGGCCACTCGGTAGTAGCCGGGGTGGTAGTTGGAGCCGGCCGTTCCGCTTAGGTCAGAGGTAAGCGATGGGGAGGTGGTGGAGGGAGCCACCATCACTAAGCCCGCCTCACTAAGAATAGGAGAAGCGGCGGCGGCTGCGACGGAGCAGGACGTTCCGACCACTCCGACTACCCGTGGGTCCCCAACCACTGTTTCGGCGGCGGCTTGTCCGCCTTCCGCCGTGCAGAGTGAGTCGAGTCCAGCGCCCATCGAAACATTGTGGCCTTTGATGGGGCCATAGTCCTCCAACGCCAGCGCAACGCCTCGCTGGCTGGGGGTTCCCAGGTCTCCCAGTCCCGTGAGCACCGCCAGCGAGCGTATCTGTATGTCTTCTCCAGCAGCGATTTCTACAACTCCCGGATCGCTTGCCTCGTCGTCACCGGCACAGGCGACGATCGCCAGCACAAGCGCAGCCACAGCTATGAGCCAACCGAACAACCCGAGACTTCGGCGCCCGGTTAACGGAATGGGCGGCAACGATTGACGTGACCTAGGGCCTGTGCTATGTATGTTCTGCCCACCGAGGCTTTTGTTCCCAGCTAGGCTCCCTGGGAAGGAGTTGATATGGAGACGGTCAAGAAACCTCTTGCTCTGGTTCTTGGCGTTGTCGCCATCGGCGTGCTGCTCCACTTCGTGTTCAATCCTTTCTACGAGGATTTGGTCGACGTTGATTCGATTTGGCACGTAATCAACTGGTTCATGGCCTTTGCCGTTGTTGCTACGGTGGCAGTGGCCTATGTCCACAAGAAAAGCGTTCGAGACGACTCCTACATGCGCCTCTGGGTAGTGTATCACTTTGAATTAGCTAGGCCTGGCTGTCCAGCCACTTGTTGAGCTTCTGCCAGGCCAGCTTCCTTGCCTCTTCGTAGGACATGGTCTCTTCAGCTCCCGGGGTGTGGACCTGGACGGTGATTTCCTCGCCGTCCGACTGGCGGGTGAAGCTGGCCACTGCGCTGTGTAAGTCGTACCGTTCAACGCCGTTCAGGACAAACTCTCCGTTGGTGTCCATGCTCTGACTCCTGTATAGGTGCATCCATCGTAGCACATGATGTTGTTTGTTTTCGCAGACAGCATTCGCTTGACACTCAGAGGCCTCCATGCTAGCGTCGAATGGTCTCACCACAGGCAGCTCATAGTAGGGATTCAGTGCGAGCCTCAGAAGCAAGAGGGCGGCGTTTCATGCCCCCTTGAGGCTCGCATGTTGGGAAGCTGTCTTGTGGTGAGTCAGCCATCCTCGCCGCAAGGGGGCTCCAGTGAGATTAAAGTGGTTTGTCGTTGGGGGAATTTGCAGCGTTCTAGTGACATTCATATTAGTTGGAGCTATTGCGTCATCATGTTCTGGCGAAGATGAAGAATATGGACCTGAGACTATGGCTGTTCTCACTGACCACGTTACGGCCACAGTAGCTGCTCCAACGGCTACGGTTGAGTCCAAGCCAACCCCGAAGTTGGGCCCCACGATGACGCCGGCGCCAACTCCGACGCGGACTCTTGCTCCCACCGTGACTCCAGTCCCGACTCAGCGCGGATTAGGCGTTAGCCGAAGGGACGTTGCATCTGTATTTGAGAGCGTTGGTTTTGTCTTCGAGAATGCGCCCCTTCGAGATGGCACTCCCCGAGTAATCTCTCAGGCTCCTGACGGCGAGTCTCTGATGGAGCTTATTGGGCCTCCAGGCAATCTGACAAAAGCGACGCTGGCTTTTGGCGTCCCTGGTGCTTCATCTGGTACACTGTCTCCAACGTCCGTTTATATAGCCGCATTTCTGCAACAGCTTGCTCCCAATTGGAACAGTGGCGCTCAATGGGTCGCAGATCGTATGGTGTTTCTTTTTAAGTCAGGAATGGAAAAGGCCGAAACATTCACCGGACCGGCGACTGTCAAGCTCACATACAACGAAGAACTGACTTTGTTCTTGCTTCAGATTGCAGCTCGTTAGAAGGATCGAGTGACGAAAATGGAGAAATTGCTTTTAGGTTGGGGCGTTGTTGGGCTGATCCTGGTTGGCGGTTCGCTGTTCGCATTGATTCTTGGCAATTAGCGGGAGTTGTCATGCCCATAGGACCGCAAGGACAGAAACGGCCCGCCGACGCCGTAGGCGCCGCTGTCACGGTGGCCAAGATAGCGACATTGGAGCTGGAAGAAGAGGCTCCTCCGTTAATTCTGGGATGCTGTTATGAGTCAGAGCGAACTTGTTGTATGGAGTGCGGTAGGCATAGCTGTCTTATCGGTGGGGAAGGTCATATTTAACCTCACCGGGTCACCCCTTATTGCATGCCTATTCATTGCATTGTGTGGAGCTTCCGCCGCTTATGGTGCATGGCTGGCATCGTAACGGCTAGCCCCATCCGACTGTGTTGCAGCAATGGCGCAGCCTCACCGGCGGTTTCCATTGGACAAGCGCTCCTAGAGTCTGGCTGTGTTTGTCGACGCATTCGATAAACCTGGTCTGGAGTGCGATGAACTCTTTATGGGTCAACATGACCCCTCCTTTCTTGGCGGGGTCCTCGTTGACAAAGTCCAACTAAGGCAGTAGACTGGGGCTAGACTTTGAGGCCCCATTCTCCCCGCGCAGGAACCGCTGATTGCAGTCGGCGGTTCTTTTCTTATGGCACAATATATTGTAGCGCTGATTGAGCGAACATCAAGGGAGAGGATATGAAACGGGACATGGAACTGATCTGGCGCATCCTAGAGCACATTGAGGACGAGCAAGGTAAGGAATGGGAGTCATTCTACGGCCCATCTTTCAACTTGCCTGATTTGGACAATGAACAAGCGAGGTATCATCTCGGCTTATGCATCGACGTTGGTTATATCAATATGGACAGCAAGAGGTATGTATACGGTTTGACTTGGGCGGGTCACGATGCCTTAGAAGAGTACAAGAAGAAGCGTGACTATAACCCGGTGATCTGACGCCTGGCCATTGCCGTTCACGCCTGAATCAGCTATAATTAGGCGTGAATCGACTCCCCCTAAATAAACGCACCCAGATACTCCACATGCTGGTCGAAGGCTCCTCCATGCGGGCCGTTTCCAGGGTCGTCGGAGTCTCCATCAACACCGTCGCCAGGCTCCTGGTCGAAGCTGGCCAAGCCTGCGCTGAACACCACGACAAGCATGTCGTAAACGTCGCCTCCCGTCGTGTGCAGTGTGATGAAATCTGGAGCTTTTGCTACGCCAAGCAGAAGAACGTCGCCCGAGCAGAAGCCGCCCCTGTTCACTCCGGCGACGTATGGACTTGGACCGCCATTGACACCGACTCCAAGTTGATTGTCTCCTGGCTCGTGTCCCCAGGACGTGACGCCGACTATGCCGCTGAGTTCATGTATGACCTGAAGTATAGATTGGCCAACAGGGTCCAGCTGACCACCGACGGCCTCCGGTCCTACCTGGAGGCTGTGGAAGGCGCGTTTGGCGGCGACATCGACTACGCCCAGTTGATCAAGATATATGGGCACGACTCAGCCTATCTGAACCAGCGCAGATACTCCCCGCCGCAGTGCATAGGCATGCACAAGCGCACAGTGATAGGCTCCCCAAACCTAGGCGACGTGAGCACGTCCTACGTGGAGCGGCACAACCTCACCACTCGTATGGCCCTGCGGCGTTTCACCAGGCTGACCAACGCTTTCAGCAAGAGGATCGAAAACCACTGCCACGCCCTGGCCGTGTTTTTTGCCTGGTACAACTGGATAAGGCCGCACAGCTCGCTGGGAGAGACGCCAGCCATGGCTGCCGGCCTGGCTGACGAGCCCTATGAGTTTAAGTGGATTCTAGATTTACTCGGTTCAAACTGATACACCACCCGCCTCTGGTTCAACTTGACATTCCATGCCGCAGCGGTCCTGGCTATTCTATTCTTCTGGAACTGGTTCGATGACCTCACTGTCGGAGAGGATGGGCAGAGCCAGACTCGCCGGATATTCTGGGTGCTTATAGACACATTGTTCGTCATACTCACCGCCACGGTGAGCATCCGCCTATGGAAAGGCCCCTCAAGTGCCTAAGCAAACCGACCTGGCTTTTACCTCCGCCATTATTCCCACACCTAGGGGTGTCATTCCGAGCGGAGCGAGGAATCTAGAATCGACGTCAACTGACTAGGTCGTTGATGAGCATTGGGCCTGTCATCCGAAGCCGTGTTGCTTAAACTGGGTCAGGACTGCCAATAACATCGGTAGATTCCTCACTGCGTTCGGAATGACAGTTTTGCGGACCGGATTGACAGTTTGAGCCTTCTGGCCATAGGCGCTTAAGGTCCGGTGCTCGGTTCCCAGGTTCGCGCTGCAAATCGATGGGCGTCGCAATTGCCTATGGCAGCCCTACTTGCCCTCCCTTACCCAGTCAGCGATCTTCTCCGCAATCATTATGGTGGTGGCGTTGGTGTTGGCGCGGATGCAGTCGGGCATCACCGACGCATCGGCAACCCTTAGCGCCTCCATGCCATGCACCTTGCCGTACTGGTCCACCACGGCCATCGGGTCCGACGAGGGACCGATCTTGCACGTGCATGAGATGTGGTGGGACGTGCCTGTGTTCTTCATGAGCCAGGCGTCCAGAGCCTCGTCGGAAGCCAACTCGTCGTCCGTGGGTGTCACTCGCTCGATGACCATCTCCTGGAAGGGGCCGCTGTCTCCCAGCTTGGCGCAGAGCCTGACGGCCTTCCTCATACGCTCCCGGTCGAAGGGGTCGGTCAGGTAGTTATAGTCGAGGAAGGGCTGGACCCGGGGGTCGGTGGACGTCAACTTGAGTTCGCCCATGCCTAGGGCCAGTTGAAGACTGGCGTTGAGTCCGAAGTAGTTTTCCTCGTCGCTTATAGGCACCTGGGCTGGCCGGTGCTCGCTCGTCATCAGGATCGGGGTGACCTGCATGTCGTTTTCGAGGTACGAGCCTTCAACGGTGTACCGCAACCCCACCTGTATCAGAGGCGCTTGGACATCGGGGCGATCGCCTATTGCTTTGTAGAGGACGGAGGCCGATGGATGGTCGCGCAGGTTTTGCCCCACGCCGGGCAGGTCATGGACCAGGGGCACTCCGACTTCCGCCAGGTGCGACGCGGGGCCAACGCCGGAGAGCAGGAGTATTTGGGGAGACCCTATGGCGCCGCTGGATAGAATCACCTGGTCACCGTAGACGTTAAATGTCTCGCCGCCGCTTTCCACCTCCATCCCCACGGCCCGCTTGCCCTCGAAAAGGACTCGCCGGGCCAGCACGTCGGCCTTGACGGTGAGGTTCAGCCTGTGACGGGCAGGGTCCAGGTATGCCAGTGCGGTGCTGATGCGGACGCCGTCGATGGTGTTCCGCGCCCTGGGCGAGACTCCTGTGGATTCGGGATGGTTCTGGTCGGGGTCGTCTCGGAAACCCTCGGCCAGACACGCCTCGTGGAATGCCGCAGAGTGGGGCAGCCACTGGTCCTTAGTGGACCGCTTTACGGGTATGGGGCCTTCGGTGCCGTGGAAGTCTCCCCGAAAGTCGTGGTCGTTCTCCATCTTCCTGAAGTAGGGCAGCACCTTTGTGTATTCCCACTCGTCGTTGCCCCATGACGCCCAGCGGTTGTAGTCGTCCGGGATTCCACGGTACAGCACCTGGCCGTTAACGGCGCTGGAGCCTCCGGTGGCCTTGCCCCTGGGAATGGGGAAGTCCTGGAGCTCAGGCGTCATTTTGGCCGTGTAGCCCCAGGTGTGGGGGCCGTAAGCGGAGAGGAATACGTTGTTCCCCAGCTTTAGGTCGTCGGGCAGATGCTCGAAGTTGGGGAAGTCGGGGCCCGCTTCCAGAAGCAGCACGGACCTGTCCTGGTCTTCCGACAGTCTGGCTGCCATCGTGTTTCCGGCGGAACCCGCGCCGACGATTATCACGTCGTACTTCATAAGAAAACCTCCATGTCTTGGCTCTGGGAATGGACGAAAGGATGATACTAGCCCCTTATAGGCATCGGCAAGTGGGACGTATCGCTCTGGCGCTCCAAACAGACAGGCTGGCGCCCTGATTGAGGCGCGCGTTAGAATACGGCATCAATTCGGGCGGCCTCGGAAACGGGGCGCACGAAAGGAGACTTGCGTGCTTATCATCGACACCCACACCCATGCTTCGCCCTACTGGATGGAGCCTGTCGAACTGCTTTTGCACCAGATGGACGCCAACGAAGTTGACAAGGCCTTGCTGGTCCAGTTCATGGGAGCCTTCGACAACTCCTACATCATCGAATGCCTGAGCCGTTATCCTGGCCGATTCTCCGTGGTCGCTCTCGTCGACACAGCCAGCCCCGACGCGACGGACAGCCTGGAGGAATGGGTGAACCAGGGCGCTGAGGGCGTACGGCTTACTCCACCTACCCGTTCTCCCGGTGACGACCCTCTAGCCATCTGGAAGAAGGCCGAGGAGCTGGGTCTGCCGGTATCCCTGATAGGAACACTGGAGGACTTCGCGGCCCCAGAGTTCGAAAGCATTGTCAGGGACATGCCGGGACTCAAGCTGGTCTTGGAGCATTTGGGAGGGGTGGGCGCCTACTTCGGGCCTGGACGAGCTGACAAAGAGATTCCCTACGACACCTACCGCCAGGTCTTGGGTCTGGCCCAATACCCGAACACATACATGAAGATCCCGGGCTTCGGAGAGTTTTGTCCCAGACCCATCCCGCTGGTCCAGCCCAACCCGTTCCCGGAAACGCCGTCCCTCATCGAAATGGCGTTAGAAGCCTTTGGAGCAAACCGGCTTATGTGGGGGAGCGACTTCCCCCCGTCGGCTTACCGTGAGGGATACAGGAACGCCCTGAGGCTTCCTCTGGAACACGTGCAGTTCGCCAGCGAAGAAGACAAAGAGTGGGTCTTCGGAAAGACCGCCGCATCTCTCTGGAAATTCGGCGGATGAATCGGCGGCGCTCAGTGCTGGGTGAATATTTGGATTAGCAGTCACAGGCGGCAAAGAACATCAATAGGATTCAGTTGAACCTCGGAAGCTGGCGCATCGGTTCTCTTGGAGGAAGCTCAAGCTCTATGCCGCCAAGAGGCTTGAACAATTCGTAGAGAGCCGTTCCAAGCCTCTCGGACAGTGCCGCATCCTCGTCCGACGCGTCATGCGGTGTGCAATGCCCGTCCACCATCGTTAGAAGCCTGCCACCTCCGGGATGATTTCCTTGCCTATGATGTCTACGGGCCGAAGCTCATGGTCGTTGGGCATGTTGAATACGCCGTTGGTTATTCCCAGGTTGGCGATGTTGCGGCAGAATTCTATGCCCTCTTTGACGGTCATGCCGTTGGGACCAATGTGCAGGGTGCCGATGCAGGTCTTCTCTATGTCTTCGTAAGGACGCCCGATGTTGTCGCAGTGCCTCTTCAGGGCTTCCAGCCGCATGGCCATGTCTTCCAGGCCATGATGCGCCACGAGGTTGCTGGCGTCACCGTAGGTGGCCGCTAGCCTGAGGGTCTTCTTCAGCCCGCCGCCGCCGACCCAGATGGGCGGGTGCGGGTCTGACAGGGGTTGGGGTTCACAGATGGGTTCGTCCAGCTGGTAATGCTTGCCCTGGAAGGGAGACCTGTCGCCGGACCACATCTGCTTCATCAGCTGCAGTGTCTCCTCCAGCATCTCGAAACGGTCACTGAGGGGAGGGAAGGGAAGCCCCAGGCTCTTGGCCTCCAGTTCGTACCAGCCGGCGCCGATGCATACGATGGCCCTGCCCCCGGATACGACGTCCAGTCCCGTGAGGGTCTTGATCAACATGCCAGGGTGCCTGTAGGTGTTGCCGGTGGCCATGGTTCCTAGGCGCATCTTCTTGGTGTGGCCAGCCAGGAAACCCAGCACGTTATAGGCTTCGAGAACGTCTTCGTCGGGGACGCCGTTTCTTGGAATCTGGAAGAAGTGGTCGAACACCCACATGCTGTCGAATCCGGCGTCGTCCGCGGTGCGGGACATGTTGGCTAGGTGCTCACCAATTCTGGCTGCTCCTCCCGGCCAAGTGTATGAGTTCAGCTGGAACCCAATCTTCATAGGTTTTTCCTCCGGTTCGGTTTTTTCGCTCTCGCTAGCTTGGGCGGCAGGCCTTGTACGAACTCCAGTCCCATGTCCAGCCACTGTTCCAACTGTTCGTCGGGGGCGAGGCCGTCGCTGCCCACGTAGACTATACCTTTCATGGGCCTGCCCGTGAAGTCCATTGGCCTTGCATGGGGCTGGGAAAGGGCCGACTCATGCTGGTCGGGCCCTACCCTTACCAGCAGGTCTCCGTCGGTGATACCGCAGCACATGTGCCCGCCCACCATGAAACAGAGTCCGCCGAACATTTTCTTTTCGACTGTTTCAGTTGGCGGGCTGACCTTGTCTTGCAGGACGGCCCTGACCCGTTCCGCCAGACTCTCATCGTATGCCATAGGATTCCCTGTCGACGAAGCTGTGCATCGTCGGAGGCTCTAGTTTCCGCCTTTCCGTGTTGGGAGGAACGGGATGAGCTTGTCGGCAAGGGAGGCCAGGTTTCTGCTCTGTACCCAAACGTGGCCGTTCCCCCTGAACTTCAGTACAAGACCTTCACCGCCCGCGATAAGGGAACCTATGCCGCCGACTTTGCCTATGGAGTATTCCACGTCGTCGGAAAATGCGACCACGTGTCCGGTGTCGACGACCAGTTCATGTCCTGCCTCGACGGGGACTTGCTTAATGGCGCCGTAGGAGTTGAAGAAGACGGTTTCCCCTGACCTGTCTGAATATGTGCGGATAAAGAATGCGCTTTCTCCGCTGAAGAAGCCCTTGACGCCCTGGAACTTTACGTCGGTCTCTATGTTCTCGGTGCAGGCCAGGAAGGAGGATGACTGGATGAACAGGTTTCTGCCGGGCTGAAGCTCGTGGGAGTGGATGTCGCCGGGGGAAGGCGGAGCAAGGCTGACCCAGCCGGGGCCTTGTTGGGCGGTGAAGGTGTTGAGAAAGAAGGACTCTCCTCCAAGCATCCTCTTGAACCCTCCAAACATTCCCCCTCTCATGCCTGTTGACATGTCAACGTCCTGCTGGGCCACCATCGCTCCGGGTTCCGCTTTGATGGATTCACCCGGGGAAAGCTCAACAGTGAGCATGGAGTAACTCGGAGTGAATTCAATGTTGGTACGCATCTTCTTCCTCGCTCCCACGTATTGTCTGGTTGGGTCGTTCCCGCGGCATAGATTCACAGGCCCTACGTTAAGCATATCAAAAGGGAGAGGCGGTGAAACCCGCCTCTCCCTATGTTCTGGCGCTATTTTACAGCCTAGAAGCGTCCAGATCCGGTCGTCCTTCCGCCCTGGCGACTGAAGCAATCGCTGCAGTAGACCGGACGGTCGCCCCGAGGACGAAACGGGACTGTAGTGTCTACTCCGCACTCGGCGCAGACGACGGGGAACATCTCACGCGGGCCGCGGTCGAAACCGTAGCCGCCTCCGCCAAAGCCGTCTGTGCCTCTGCGGTCGCGTCGCTGTTGACGGCACGAATGGCATCGCTTGGGCTCATTCTCATAGCCTTTTTCAGCATGGTACTGCTGATCGTCGGCGCTGAATATGAAGCTCTGGCCACATTCCACGCAAGCAAGGGTCTTGTCCACGTAATTCATCGGTGACCTCCTTCCATCGAATAGTTGGCAAAGGTTCTGGTCACCAAGGTCGAAAACACGTGACGCGTCTTGTATAGACCCACGAGCCCGCTCAGGAACAGTCCGGAGTAATCTGCGGATAGGTGAAAGGAGTGACCGTACGAGACACAGGACATTACCACCAAGGACATATTAACACACAACCACCCCATTCTGGCAAGCGCCGTGCAGCCAATAGTCAAAGTCCACTTTGTAACGGGCGTTAGAAGAGGTTAGGGAGACCTTTATGTGGGTCACCCCGATTCTCGGATGCAGGACTCCAGCAGGTCGAGGGCCGCCTTGGTGAACGTCCACATGTTGGCTTCCCGGCCGCCGTCTCCGGTCTCCAGAGTAATGACCTTCTCCACAGGACCTGATACAGCGATGCATGCGTGTCCTGCGGCGTCTCCGTACCTGTTGCCCGTTGGGCCGGAGGCGCCCGTCTCGCTGAGGCCCCATGTAGTCTCCATAAGATGTCTTACGGTGCGGGCTTTCAGGATAGCGTAAGGTTCACTGGAGGCTCGAATGCCAGCCATGTCGGCGTCTCCTATACCCAGCAGACCCTGCCTAGATTTATGTGTATACACCACGGCTCCGCCCAGATAGTAGGCCGAAGCGCCAGGGACCGAAACCAAAGACGCCGATATTAGGCCCCCCGCCGACGACTCAGACACGGACACAGTGTGGCCCTTTTCCTTTAGCAGGGCGGCCACGGCAGCCGCCATGGATTCCAGATCCATCACTATCCTCCTTAGTCCAACTTGGCCCCGGCTGCTCCAAAGATAGGCTGTAAAATGACCTCCGTCAAATGGGCGCTGGTCTGTGATTCCACAGCGCCCGCAGGTTTGACTCAATGCCTGCCCAATGTTACGGTTCTCCGAGCGATCAGCAGGTAGTCGCGACCGCGTTGAGTTGGAGGGAAGCATGCCCAGAATGACCGGCAAACGAGCCCTGGCACAAATGCTTATGGCCGAAGGTGTCGAGTACGTGTTCGGGAACCCGGGCACTAGCGAGACTCCTCTGATGGACGCGCTGCAGGACTTTCCTGAACTGAAATACATCACCGCTCTGCAAGAAGCCTCCGCAGTGGGGATAGCTGACGGCTATGCGAGAGCCAGCGGCAAACCCGCCTTTGCCAACGTGCATATCGCCGGTGGCCTGGCCAACGCGATAAGCATGCTCTACAACTCCTTCCGGGGAGGAACTCCTCTTGTGCTCACGGCCGGGAACTCAGACACGCGCATGTTCCTCGCAGATCCTGTTCTCTCCGGGGACTTGGTGGGCATGACGAGGCAATACAGCAAGTGGAGCCACGAGATTATCCACGGCGCCGACGTCCCGGTCGCGGTGCGACGGGCCTTCAAGGAGGCGGTGGCCCCGCCCACAGGCCCGGTCTTTGTAAGTTTCCCTTGGGACTCCCTTGACGATGAAGCTGACGTGGACACAGCAGCCTCATTCCCCGGATACCACAGGACGAGGCCCGACCCGTCGGCGGTGTCCAAAGCAGTGGAGATTTTGTCCCAGGCCGAGAACCCCATCATGGTGGTGGGAGACCGGGTGGCCCAGTCCAACGCCTTGGCCCAAGCAGTCCAGGTTGCCGAGCTTACGGGCGCCAAGGTGTTCGCCTCTTCCACGGCCGAAGTGAACTTTCCGACAAGCCATCCCCAGTTCCTCGGGGCGCTGAACTTGAACAACCCGGCGGCGGCTCGGAGGATTGCCGAGGCCGACGTTCTTCTAGCCGTAGGAGCCCCGGTCTTCTCCTCATTCCTGTACAACCCTGAGCCTTTCGTAGGGAGCGCCACGCGGGTCATCCACATTGACAGCAGCGGCCGCGAGATCGGCAAAGTGTACCCGACAGAAGTGGGGATGCTCTGCGACCCCGGAACCGGTCTGGCTGACCTTGCCGACGCCCTCCAGGCTGAGATGCCCGGTTCGGCCCAGGAATCGGCTCGTTCGAGGGTCTTAAACGTTGCGCAAGAAAAGCAGAAGTCCCTTGAGGCCTTTCAGAAACGCACTCAGGACAGGTGGGACAGGTCTCCCATGAGCGTCGAGCGAATGATGGTCGAGCTGGCAAGCGCTTTGCCCAAGAACACGATTATCGCCGACGAGTCAGTCACTTCAAGGGGGGCGCTCAACGGAGCGATGGACTTTGACGAGGTGGGGAGCCTCCACGGAATTACCGGAGGCGCCTTGGGTTGGGCCATGCCCGGAGCCGTTGGCATCAAGCTGGCCCAGCCTGACCGTCCCGTAGTGGCGGTGGTGGGGGACGGAGCGTCACTCTACTCAATCCAAGCCCTGTGGACTGCGGTGCGTTACAAACTGCCCGTGGTCTGGGTGATATGCAACAACAGGGCGTACAAGGTCCTGAAGGTCAACATGGACATCTACCTGAAGGACATGATTAAGGACGAATCACGCCAAAGCCAGTACATCGGGATGGACTTCGACCCGAATCTGAACCTGGCCTCCATAGCCGAAGGGTTCGGCGTCAACTCCCGGCGAGTCGAAGACCCTGCGACTCTGCGGCAGGTCGTCGAGGATGCCCTGGCCTCGGGTCAACCCTCCCTGGTCGATGTAGTCATAGAAAGCTGAACGGGTCCGTGGGGAAGGCGCTCGCCCCGCCCAATGTCATTCCGAAAGCAGCGCAGCACTGCCTTACTTGTCGTTCCTAACGTCGCGCTGCCTCACTTGTCGCTCCTAACGCCGCGCCACCGCACCTGTCGTTCCTAACGCCGCGCCGCACTGCCGCACCTGTCGTTCCTAACGCCGCGCCACCGCACCTGTCATTCCGAATGCCGCGCGGCGGCGTGAGGAATCTACAGTCCTTCTCTTTAAACCGGAGGCCTTAGAAACGGAGCGCCGTGGGGTAAGACCGTGTCGGTTGAATTCCACCGGGACTCCGAACGGCGTTCTGAGATTCCTCGCTGCGTTCGGAATGACAGAAGGGCGTTCGGAATGACAGAAGGGCACTCGGAATGACAGGTAGGGCGCTCGGAATGACAGGTAGGGCGCTCGGAACAACAGGTAGGTCGCTCGGAATGACAGGTTAGGCGTTAGGAGTGATGTGGTAGGAGTACTCGGAACCACTCGCTAGAGGTTTCGGCGCCCGGCTTTAAGGCGGGCAGGCCCTAGGACATCTCCACGTCGGCGTACCAGCGGCTCTCGTAGAAGAGCACCGGCGCTCCCGGGTCGCCCCGTTCCAGTTCCTTGACCTCTGCGATATAGATGGTGTGGTCTCCGTAGAGGTGGGAGCCGACCACTTCGCAGCTGAAGAAGACTAGCGCTTCACCTATGGATGGAAGACCCATACCCGGACTGATGGACACTTCGTAAGGGACGTCGCCGGTCCTGTCCTCAGGTTTCCGAGCGAAATAGCGTCCTACAGCCTCTTGGTTCTGGCGCAGGACGTTCACTCCGAACTTCCCGGCTTTCTCTATGAAACCGTAGGTGTTGGTGTTGTGGGCCACGCAAACGAGAATTAGAGGAGGCTCCAGGCATACGGAAGTGAACGAATTAGCGCTCATGCCGTGGACATTGCCTTCCTCGTCCAAAGTTGTCACCACGGTCACGCCCGTGGGATAGGCTCCCATGCAACTTCGGAATTCGTCTTTGGTGACCGCCATATCCACCGTCCTATCAACTATGTGGAATTGATGATGCGCCACATTATATATCAAAAAGCTGACATGAAAAAGCTGGCCCAGCTATGCATCAACAGGGCGTCTCCAAACCAGGGGAGGGGGCGCTGTCGCCTCAGGGACCGTGGGGAGGTTATGCTATACTTGACCGCAAATTCGAGCATATCCGGGAGGACCGCGTTGGAAATCATCCGGTGCCTGATATTTGTCCCTGGAAACCGCAGGGACATGCTCACCAAGGCCAGGGACTTTGACGCTGACGTTATCATCGCCGACTTAGAGGACTCGGTGCCTTCCAACGAGAAGGAGAACGCCCGCCAGGTCGTGAGCGAGATGACTCCTTCCCTGGGCGCCAAGGGCCAACGCATTATGGTGCGCATCAACTCGTTGGATACGGGGCTGAGCCGGGATGAATTGAATGAAGTCGTGGGGCCGCACCTTTACGGGATCAGCGCTGGCAAGGTGGACTCCCCGTGGGATGTCCAGGAGTATGATCGGCTCATGTCCCAGGCTGAAACACGGGCGGGCATGACGGCGGGAACGCTGAAGCTAATCCCATGGATTGAGAACGCCAAAGCGGTGGTCAGGGCTTTCGAAATAGCGGCCGCCTCACCCAGAGTGGTCGGCGTTGCCTTCGGTGCAGAGGACTTCGCCGATGACATGGAGATTCAGCGGACTGACCAGGGAGACGAAGTCTATTTCCCCAGGGCATACGTCGGCACAGCGGCCAAGGCCGCCGAAGTCCTGGCGTTGGACAGCCCTTACGTCAATTTCCGGGACTCCGATGGGCTCAAGGTGGATGCGGCCACTGCGTTGAAACTGGGGTTCAAGGGCAAGTTCGCCATCCACCCGTCCCAGATTGACATAATCACCGAGACGTTCAGCCCCAGCCTGGAAGAGATGGAATACGCCCGCAGGGTGCTCGAAGTGTGGAGGGAGGCGGAGGCCGCGGGCCGTGGCTCCACGTCTCTGGACGGCAAGATGGTCGACGTGCCCATTGTGAAACGGGCGCAAAACCTTCTTGCCTTGGCCGACCGAATGTCGAAAGCGTAACTCGGAGACAACATGATTATAGTAACTACGAACGACATTCCGGGACAACGAGTTGTAAAGACCCTTGGCTCCGCGCAAGGAAGCGTGGTGCGTGTGCGCCACGTGGGCGCCGATATCATGGGCGCCCTGAAGAGCCTGGTTGGAGGAGAGGTCAAAGGGTACTCGCGATTGATGGAGGACGCCAGGGCCGAAGCAATCCGGAGGATGACGGAAGATGCGGAGGGAATGGGCGCCAACGCCGTCCTTGCCGTCAGGTTCACTACCTCCATGGTGGCCAGCGGAGCCGCCGAAATCCTGGCCTACGGCACGGCGGTGGTGGTCGAGGAATAGATGGACCGTATCCTGCTCCAGGGGATGCAGTTCTACGCGCACCACGGAGTCAACCCGGAAGAGAAGGCATCGGGCCAGCGGTTTCAGGTGGACCTGGAAGCTGAGTTGGACCTGGAAGAAGCTGGAAAGACCGACGACCTCAGCCACACCGTCAACTATGCCCACCTCTACAGGACCGTCAAGGAAGTGATGGACGGTACGCCTCGTAACCTTCTTGAGGCGCTCGCTGAAAATATAGCCGCGTTGTCATTGGCCCGGTTCCCGATTCAGGCAGTGCGCGTCAAAGTCACCAAGACCAACCCGCCCATAAAAGGCTCCATCATGTCCGGGGCGGCGGTGGAAATATACCGGACCCGGGCCTAGGGCGCGTTCACATTAAAGCCGAACTCGGGCGCCAAAACCCCAAGCCTGCCATTCCGAACGCAGTGAGGAATCCAAAAATGTCGTTCGGAGTCATGCGGCGATTCGACTGACAGCCTCTTTCCTTGGGCCGTTGGGTTTCTGAGCGCCCCGGTTTGAGGACAAGGGCTTGAGATTCCTCCCTGCGCTGCGCTCCGTTTCGGAATGACATTAGAGAGGTCGGAAAGACGTAGGCCCTAGCCAGGCAAGTTGTCGACGTAGACCTTCCCCGCCTTCATAACCATCTTGATTTTCGACCTGTCTTGCAGGATGGTCACGTCCTGCAAGGGATCGCCCTCGATGAGCAATAGGTCGGCGGCTTTCCCCGGTTGAACAGTCCCGCTCTCTTTATCTATGCCCAGGCACTCTGCGGCCCACCCTGTGGCGGCTTGGATGACCTGCATAGGACTCATGCCTGCCGCCGCCAACAATTCCAGTTCCTGGGCGTTGTTGCCGTGCAACCAACCTCCGGCGTCGGTGCCGCCCACGACCTTCACGCCCGCTTTCAGGGCAAGTTGAATGCTCTCAATATGGTGGGGTTGCAGATGTTCAGCCCGCTCTCGCCCATGGGGCGTGCCTTGTGTCCTGTGGTATACATATACGGTCAAGGTCGGGACGAAAAAGGTCCCCTGGTCAGCCATAAGCTTGAACAGGTCCGGGTCCTGGTCCAGATAGCTGCCGTGCTCGATGGAATTCGCCCCTTCCTCGACAGTCATGCGGAGGCCTGGACCTCCCAAGGCATGGCACATAGTTCGCTTGCCGTGAGCTTTTGCTTCCTGGACTAAGGCGCGAATTTCGTCCCGGCCGAACTCAACGTCTTTGGGTCCGTGGCCCGGCCAGGAGCTTGCCCCTCCCGTGGTGGCGAACTTGATTACGTCTGCTCCCACTCTCACAGCCTCACGCACACACCGGCGCACTTCGTCGGGCCCGTCGGCCACGAGCATAGGAAGCCCTGGGTTGTCCCCTAGGGGCGGACGATGCCAAGACGGGCTCCTCCGGTCTGCAAGGCCTCCCGTTGGAGAGATGGGACTGGCAGCGACAAGGAGCCGCGGCCCGTCGATAATGCCTTCTTCGACCGCATACTTGAAACCGGCGTCCAGCCATCCCGCGTCACGTACGGTTGTATATCCTGATTGCAACGTATCTTCTATGGTCTGGGCAACCCTAAGTGTGCGGAGGCTGGCAGGCTCGTCAAGCCCCCATCGCCCCGCCAAGTCGTAGCCTTGCATCGCCAGGTGGTCGTGGCAGTCTATTAGCCCAGGGAGCATGGTCAGTCCATCTCCTCTGACCGTCTGGGCGTCAGGAGGGATTGCAACGGACTCTGCTGGCCCTACTGCCTCGATGATTCCGCCACTTCCGATAAGCGCAGTGGTGTTTTCTGCCGGGTCAGCTCCGGTCCCGTCGATTAGACGCACGTTTGTGATGGCCAGCATGTCGTTCCCCCGCTCAGCATGGTTTCTCTATTGTACCTTGTAGTGGCCAGTGACGCTCAGGAGTCCAAAATAGAAGAAGCCCCCGATTATCGGGGGCTTCTTACGTTCGTCCGTCTGTTAGGGCGCTAAACCGTGTTGTTCCTTCTCCTGTTGGATACGTACAGGACGCCTCCGCCGACGGCTATCAAAGCTAAGCCGATAAGCAGTATGGGAGCAATGGCTCCGGACAGGCTGGCGTCACCCACATCCGGCGGTTCGGGCGTCGGGGGCGGCGGCGGGGGCGGCGGGGGGTCTGTTACTCCGAACACAAAGCTGCCCAAGCCCTGAGAGGCCTGGTACGCCTGTATTGCTCCGCCTTCTCCGGCTGTCCGCTCGACCGATCCGTTGGAGTTGGCGTCGACACCGTTCAAGGCTTTCGTAAGCCGGTCTACTGCGTTGGCTATCTTACCGCGGGCCACCGTGCCATTGGCGTTTGAGACTGCTGATTCTGCGTGTGCCTGCGCCTGCTCCACCCATGCTTTGACGTTGGCCGCAGTGTCGGCGGCTTCCTGGGCCCGGACGGCTATGTTCGTGTCGTCAGGGTCTGCCGCTGTTGCGGCCGAAGCCTGGGCCATCACCTGCTCAGCGTAACCGGTTATTCCCGGGCCGGCGCCTATCACATCGAGAACCATCTGGGAGCCGCTGCGGACATCATCCAACGAATCGGCGTCCGAGGCCATTTCAGCGTAGGCCAAAGCCATCGCTGTCTGTGCTCTCAGGCCTACCGCGGAACCCATGGGCTCACCAACGTAGAGGCCACCCTCATAGGCTGGGTTCCCTTCGGCTGAGTGAACCAGCATTTGAATCTGGGCAAAGGCGTCAGCGTTGAGCGCCAAGACGTAAGGTTTGTCGTCCGACGGAGCCGGGTCTGAGTCATTGGCGGGTTCAACACTAATCACGAACGTGTGGTGTATGGACAGGATGTTGGAACCGTTGCTCGTAGCGAAGCTATGGTCGACGGCGCCGTCCGTCACTTCGAGCACTCCGATGCTCAGGGGGCCGTCATCGGAGACAATCCAGCCCTCGTACACTGAGTCGGCGGGCAGAGCCGGGAGGTTGGACAGCTTGACGGTCAGCGTGTCGCTCAGGAGCTCGGAATAATTGGAGTCGTCACTGTCCGCGACAGTGACAGACCCTGTTACTGCCGCGTCTTGAGCCAACGCCACAGACATGGAAGCCAGGATGCCAATAAGGCCGACTATCAGAAAGATCCCGAGGGCTTTAGCCCGTGACATAGCGCCTCCTTAATTTAGCGGGGCCGTCCACGTTAAATGGGCCTATCCTGTAGTATAGACCTAGATAGCGGGTTTTCGCTCACAAGCTGGTGACATAGTATAAGAGGTTTGTCTACAACTGGCAAGGGCTGAATATAGCCGGATAAGGGGAAATCGTCGAGTGTTGTGCCTCCTGGGGAAAATCGCTATGATGCTTGCGTCATCCATGCTTGGCCGCGCCGCTCGGCAAATCCGCCTTGAGGTGATTCCTTGGAAAACCGTTTCGACGTAGTGGTTGTGGGAGCCGGAAACGCCGCTCTCTCAGCAGCCATCGCGGCCCGCGAGCAGGGAGCCAGCACGTTGGTCCTTGAGAAGGCCCCGGAATACTTCAGAGGGGGCAACACCTATTTCACCGGCGGCGTCATTCGTTGCCCGTACAACGGCTTGGAGGAGATCAAAGCTCTCGTTCCCGACATGTCAGAGGAAGAGGAACGTTCTATCGAGGTGGGCAAGTACACCGAAAGCGACTTCTACGCAGACCTTATGAGGGTCACCAACGGCCTCTCGGACCCGGTCATGGCCCAGTTGCTGGTGACCAGGTCCCTTCCCACCCTTCTCTGGCTCAGGGAAAAGGGTGTCCGGTACGTCCTGTCTTTCGGCAGGCAAGCCTTCAAGGTGGGAGACGTATACCGTTTCTGGGGAGGGCTGGTTATCGAAGCTGTCGGAGCCGGCAAAGGCCTCTCAGACCAGCAATTCGATGTAGCTAATAGGATGGGGGCCAGCGTCAGGTATTCCACCAGGGCCGTCTCGTTGATTCAGGACCAGGGGGGAGATGTGTCGGGAGTTCGAGTCAAGGGGCCGGACGGGTTTGAAGACGTCGCCGCCGGAGCGGTGGTGTTGGCGTGTGGCGGGTTCGAGTCAAACGCGGAGATGCGCACCCGATATCTTGGGCCCGGCTGGGAACTGGCCAAGGTGCGTGGCATCCCGTACAACACCGGCGACGGAATACGCATGGCGCTGGATATAGGCGCCCAGGCCCACGGGCACTGGAGCGGCTGCCATGCCGTGGCGTGGGACCTTAACGCTCCGCCCTACGGCGACCGGGTGGTCACCGAGCTTTACCAGAAGCACTCCTACCCGCTTGGCCTTATAGTGAACGTAGAAGGCAAGCGGTTCGTGGACGAGGGCGCCGACTTCCGCAACTATACATACGCCATATACGGCAAGGAGATTCTGCACCAACCCCAGGGCGTGGCGTTCCAGATATTCGATGAAAAGGTTAGGGACAAGCTGCGGGACGAGTACCGGATTCCCCAGGTGACGATGGCTTCTGCCGACACTATCGGACAGCTGGCCGACAAGTTGGACATCGACAGGGAGGGCCTCGTTCGGACGGTGGAGGAGTACAACAACGCGGTCCAGGATGGGGACTATAACCCGGCCGTCCTGGACGGAAAGAGCACAGCGGGCATAGACCCTCCCAAGTCCAACTGGGCGCTGCCCCTGGACACGCCGCCGTACATCGGCTACGCGGTGACCTGCGGGATAACATTCACCTTCGGCGGCCTCAAAATCAATGACCGGGGTCAGGTGTTGGACTGCGAGGAGGTCCCCATACCCGGTCTCTACTGCGCCGGGGAGATGGTGGGAGGCTTGTTCTACCACAACTACCCCGGAGGGTCCGGCCTGACCTCTGGGGCCGTGTTCGGCAAGATAGCCGGAGACAGCGCGGGCGAAGACTCGCTAGCTAGGGCCTTGTAACGCTCTATTAACACCTTTGACAAGGTGGATTTGGAGCCTCCAAGCCGTTTGACAGTGCCTGTGGGCGGCGCTATATTCTCGATTGGCTGCCAATGTCGCCTATCTTGCCCATCATCCCATCCTTGAGGTTTCCTTAGGAGGCCCCATGCCCCTGAACATCATAGTTCTAGCCAAGCAGGTCATAGACCCGGAGATGCCGGCCTCAGCGTTTCAGGTCGACCGTGAGAACAAAAAGGTAGTCACTCCCGCCTCCATACCGCCGGTGGTGAACGGCTTTGACGAAAACGCAGTGGAAGCCGCCATGCGCATCAAAGACGGCCAGGAAGCCAACGTTACCGTCATTTCTATGGGGCAAAGCTTTTCCCTGGACGTGATGAAGAAGCCCCTCTCCATGGGAGCCGACGAGCTTGTTCTCCTCAACGGAAACGAGTTCGAAAACGTGGCCGACAGTTTCTTTACGGCGTCCCTGCTCAGCGCCGCGATCAAGAAGCTGGGCGACTTCGACCTGGTGCTCTGCGGGCGTCAAGCCTCGGACTGGGACAACGCCCAGGTGCCATTAGGGGTGGCCGAACTGCTGGGCATCCCCTGCATCACCATTGCAAAAAACGTCCAGGTGGGCGACGGCAAGGTCACGGTGGAGAGAGTCGTCCCAGACGGATACGAGATCATCGAGGGGCCCCTTCCTTCGCTGGTGACCGTCAGCAACGAGCTTGGCCAGCCCCGGTATCCCACCCTGAGGGGCATAATGGCCGCCACCCGCAAGAAGCCCACCGAGTGGAGCCTAAGCGACCTGGACGTGGACTCCTCCCAGATAGAATCGAAGCTCAATCTCGTAGACTTGTTCATCCCTGTGGTCGAGGCGGAGTGCGAGATTGTAGAAGGCGATACCGATGAAGAAGCCGGACGAAACCTGGCTCTGAAGCTCAGAGAGGCCAAGCTCATTTGATGAGGCCGCCTATCCCATATGGCGGATGAACATGAAGACAGAGCAAGATTCTCGGAGGTAGCAAACCCATGCCTAGCGGAGTGCTAGTCGTAAGTGAATTGGACCAAGACGGCGTTAATTCCACCACGAGGGAGTTGCTGGCTGTCGGAAGGAAACTGGCCGACGAGTTGGGCGAGGAGCTGAGCGCCGCAGTCCTGGCGGGAGCCGCCGGAGACCTGGCCCAGACACTGTTCAGCCACGGGACCGACAAAGTGTACGCGGTCTCTCACGACCTCCTTCAAGACTACCAGGCGGACCTTCAACTGGCCGCTCTAGAAAAAGTTTGCACCGAGGCGTCTCCCAACATCATTCTGGTTGGCCGGACTCTCATAGGAAGAGAAATAGCTCCGAGGCTAGCCTTCCGCCTTGGTGTTGGCCTTGCCCAAGACTGCCTGGAAGTGCGAATCGACGACAACGGACGGCTAGTCGCCAACAGGCCGGTGTACGGAGGCTCCTGCATGGCTTCAGTCACCTGCATGGGAAGCCCGCAAATCGCGGCCATACGCCCCAAGGTCTATGAGCCTTTGGAACCCGACCCTTCCCGTTCAGGTGCAACGGTGGACGTATCTGTCGATTTGGACCCTTCAATAGCGAAGGTCAAGGTCGTCCAGGTGGTCAAGGAGGAGTCGGAGGGCATCAAGCTGGAAGACGCGAGCATAGTCATATCCGGCGGCAGGGGCCTTGGCGGGCCCGAGCCCTTCAAGAAGCTGGAGGAAGTGGCGCGAATACTTGGCGCCGGAGTGGGCGCTTCCCGCGCCGCTGTCGACTCCGGCTGGGTGCCTTACAGCTGGCAGGTGGGGCTGACTGGGAAGACCATCACTCCCGAACTCTACATAACCGTCGGCATATCCGGGGCCAGCCAGCACATGGCGGGCTGTTCCGGAGCCAAGGTCATCGTGGCAATCAACAAGGACGCCGACGCCAATATCTTCAAAGAGGCCCGCTACGGTGTGGTGGGCGATTGGGAGAAGATATTGCCCTCCTTCACTGAGGCGGTGCGCGAGCTAGTCAACAGCTAGCGGCGGCCAGCGGAGCTCGATCATCCCAGGTCCGGAAGCAGGTAAGCCATGTGGGTAGACCTCATCATCGGAGCCTCCATATTCGGCTTTTCCGGGCTGTTGGCATTAATCTTCAACAAAGGCATCTTCCCCCTAGTTCTCCGTTTCGCCCACTGGACGCCCACCGACCTGGACGGCAGGCTGCTGCTGTCCATCAAATTCCCCTTTACGTTGCTGCTTCTGATGCTCGGAGCCTACCTCGGTGTAAGCGTGCCCGTGGAGTTGAGCGCGAGGCAACAGGACATCCTGGACGCGGCTGCCGTGTCAATGGGGATTCTTTTGGGGACCGTGGCCCTGGGTTCGATAATACCGACCATGCTCAATTGGTACATCGAAAACCTGTCGAAGGATTTGGAGAGCGGCTCAGGCAGTCGTCTGGTCCCCTTGGTGCGGCGGGTCTCCATGGTGGTGATATACGCTCTGGGCGCCATTCTGATCATGGACCAGTTGGGCATCAATATCAGTCCCCTGGTGGCTGGACTGGGCCTCGGCGGACTGGCGGTGGCGTTGGCCATTCAACCCACCCTGGCCAACCTCTTTGCGGGCGCCTATGTGGTTACGGAAGGGCTGGTCACGCCTGGCGACTACATCGAGTTGGAGGGTGGTATATCCGGCTATGTCGTGGACGTGAGCTGGCGCAGCACTCGCATACGCACCTGGAGGAACAACCTGGTGGTGGTGCCCAATTCCCGCTTTGCCGAGACCATCATCACCAACACAGCGGCGCCGAGTGAAGCCGTCAACATCTACCTTACTTGCGGCGTCAGCTACGACAGTGATTTGGAGCAGGTCGAGCAGGCGTCCAGAGAGGTTATGGACGACCTTCTGGAGGACAATCCCGACGCCGTACAGGAGTACGGCGCCTGGTTCGGCTTCGACGCCTTTGGCGACTCCAACGTGGACTTCTGGCTCTTTGTCCAGGCAAAGAACAGGATTGCCAGCTTCAGCCTCCAGTCGGAACTGATGAAGAGGCTCCACGCCAGGTTCACTGAAGAGGGAATCGTCATCAACTATCCCGTCCGTACGTTGCAGTTCCCCGAAGGCTGGGGCCCTCCACCTGGTTGGGGGCCGCCCGAGGGCGTGGCATCTGAAGAGGGCAGGGCCGCCCAGACCCGCCCCGAGCCGCCGTCTCGGCGAGAACCTCGCGCGCCCCGAAGGCCCGGACGACGCCAAGGGACCTCAGGCCCGGAGGGCGGCGACGCCGAAGGCCCCGACTTCTAAACACGTCTTGTGCTTGAAAATAAGGCGGCCGACGTGGGCAAAGTCATATTAGGGCTCTTAGTCGTTGTGGTTGGAGCGTTGGGGTCGCTGGCTGCTGTCGGGTGTTCTGCTTCTGAGGTGACAGAGCAGAAACAAACCCCGACCGGCTCAAATAAGGACGCAGAGCAAGAACTAACGCTGACCGGCCCCGATGTTATCCAGATAGGCTGGGAACACGAACCGCCCCTTAGAAACAGCTCACGCCGGATCATAGAGGGTCAGGAGGTGGACGGCGATTGCCGTTGGGCTTCCGGCTTACTCCAAACTCCTAAAATCGTCCGTGTATTGGCAGTGGACCTGGAAAATTGTCTGGAGCTTATAGAAGAGGGGACCTTATCCGCAGAAGGCCGCAAGTTTCACGCCGCGCAGCAAGCTACTGAAGAGGCATTTATAGAAAAGCACCCGGAATATTATGGAAGCGGCTCAGTGGATGCGGAAGACGCAAACCAAACACCGTGGCCGGACGTGGAGAGGTCTAAGTAGGACGATATGGTTGTCAATTCGGGGTCAAAGGCCTCTCAGCTGGCGATCTGCGCGGTGGCGCTCATGGCAGTCGTGGCAGTAGCCTGCGGCCCGGATGCTCCGGTAACCCCCGAGGAGGTCCTTGAGAAAGCCCTTGAGGTTATGAGGGACCAGGACGGATACCACGCCGGATACCACGCCGAATTCAACTACCATCCAGTCGATGTAGTCAGAGACGGTAACGCTGACGGTGATGAAGGTCTTACGATGGCCGTCTCCATTGTCGCCGATTTTCAGTCTCCTGACCGGATGCGGCTGATAACCACTCTGACGCCTGGCGGGAATGTGGATAATGAGTTCAACGAAATCTGGGTGGGCAATGTCCAATACCTCAGGAATCCTATCACGGGGCGATGGCGAACCATCACCTATCCAGACGAGTATCCCCGAGCGTTTTACGACGTGATTGACATTGTCCCCGATTCATTCAGGGCCCTGGAATTCGCCGAACCGGAAGTCGTCGACGGGCATGAATCGTACAAACTCATCGGAAGGGTGACGGAGCTATCGGGAGTGTACGCGGAGCTCCTGAGATGGGACGACAGAATTCGAGAGATCCGTATGGAGTACTATATCGGTAAGGATGACTATCTAATCAGGAAGTTCTTCTATGAGACGGTAAGCGACGACAAGGCAAAGTCCGTCAACGCTGAGTACAGGTATTCCCGTTTCGGTAGTCCGGTCACCATCGACATACCTGAAGTAGGCCCGCCGACCCCGCCCTAGTTTCTCCCCCGGCCCCGACTTTTAGAAACGCCCTCCCGGGTCACTCCAACTTGCTCTTTTCTGCGCTGGCAGTGGCTGTAAACCTACCCATGGCCCAAGACTTGGCTTAAACAAGACAGACTTGCATTGTCGGATAATTAGTATTACAATTTTAATCATTATCTTGCTCGTCAGAACGAGGTTGATGACGTGGGTAAAGTCATATTCAAACTTACAGTCGTTGCTTTGGGAGTGTTGGTTTCCCTGGCGATCCTTGGATGTTCCACATCTGAGGAGGCTGGGGAGGAACCAACCTTAACTGGTTCCAATAAGGAGGCAGAGCAGGAACTAACCCTGACCGGGCCCGATGTGATTCAGATAGGCTGGGAACATGAACCTCCTCTTCGAAACAGTGTGCGTCGGATAGTCGAGGGTCAAAAGGTGGATGGCGAGTGCCGTGGGGCTTCCTACTCAATCCAAGGCTCAAAAATCGTCCGAACACTTGCAGTCGATGAGGAAAATTGCCTGAAACTCATAGAAGAGGGGACCTTGTCTGCGGAAGGTCGAAGGTATCAGGCCGCGGAGCGAGCGACTGTGGAAGCGTACATGAAGGAGCATCCAGAATATTACGGAAGTGGCTCAAGGGATGCGGAAGACGCAGAGCGAACAACGGCGGGGGAGAACACGAGCCCTCAGTAGTTCGAACTAGAGGAGGTTAGCCGTGAATATTAAAAGATATGGAATCAAGCTGGGCATCTGGGCCGTGGTTGCGGGGGTTTCTGCTTACTCCATGTTTGTTGCCTTTTCCGTGTTTGCTCAGGAAAACGATGAAGTGACTTTAACCGGAGAGAATGTAGTCCAATACGATTGGTCCCACCGATTTCCCATTGAGAACGGTTCGCGCGAGATCAATCACGGTGAGAAAGTCGGAGATTGGTGTCGGTTTACGACACACCTGGAGCGTGCTCCAGGCGAATCGCCTAAGATACTTCGGACATTGGCAGCTGATTATGAGGAATGCGTGGAGCTTGTGGAAGTGGGTGTCCTATCCACTACAGGGCAAGAAGTAATTGCCGAGGAAATTGTAGGCGGGCCGGGACTTGAAGAGGAACCGGGGCAAGCTATAACGGATGAAGGTGCGCAGAACGTTCCGTCATCTCGTGGGCCCGGTTTGAATAGGCCGCTTTTCTTTCCTTCAGCTACCGCCTCGTTCCTCACACGGTACGAAGACCCAGTAGGTGCCGATGTAAACTGGGCGAGATCAACGGTCGTATGGCAATACGATGAACCGAACAACATGGTTTACCCGACGGATCACGAATGTGATGAGGACCACCTTGAATTGACGGGTTGGTATATATCCGTACCAATGTCTTGCACCTCCGACAATTTTAGCGGCGGACACTCCGGTTCGATTTCATATGAAAAAACGTCTGCGAGAATCCATTTCCGAAATTACAGTTTCCCATGCATCCCTATCGGATCCCTCGGATTTATTGTAAGAGGGGCTTCTACCCATTATGAAGACAACTGGGTAAAAGGAACCTCAAACGGGGGCAGCCAAGGTGGTTCCTATACTTGGACGTCTGGACTATGTGACTGGTTGCTTCATAAAGAAACCGTTCTAAACTAGTCTTAAGAGGTTGTTAGCCACTGCAGCCAGCAGTGAGGCTCCTGGCGAACCAGCGAAAAAGATATGCAACACAATGTGACTATTCGTATGGGATTGTGGGCCCTGCAATTTGTCACCTTTATGGTGATCGCTGTTGCAGCAGTGGCCTGCGGTCCAGATAAACCCGTAACCCCGGAGGAGGTCCTTGAGAAGGCCCTTGAAGTCATGAGGGACCAGGAGGGATACCACGTCGAATACGACTACCATACAGTCGACGTAGTCAAGGATGGAAGTTCGGATGACGGCGAAATCATCACGATTGACAGAGCCGTCGTCGCCGATTTCCAGGCGCCCGACCGTATACGACTAAGGGGGGGCATGGTGAGCAGCTGGAGCCCTGGAGGGAACGTGGATGGCGAGTTCGATGAAATCTGGGTGGGCAACGTCGTATACGTCGGGAGTTCCATTACCGGACGGTGGAGGACCATCACGTATCCTGACAAGTACGTCCAAACCCCTAACGAGGTGATAGACATCGTCCCCGATACCTTCAGCGCCCTCGAATTCGCCGGACCTGAGATAGTAGACGGGCATGAATCGTACAAACTCATCGGAAGAGTGATGGAGCTATCTGGAGTGTACGCAGAGTACCTGAAATGGGACAACAGCATTCGAGAGCTCCGTGTGGAGTACTATATCGGTAAGGATGACTATCTAATCAGGAAGTTCTTCTATGAGACGGTGAGCGACGACAAGGCAAAGTCCGTCAACGCTGAGTACAGGTATTCCCGTTTCGATAGTCAGGTCACCATCGATATACCCGAAGTAGCCCCGCCGACTCCGCCCTAGCTTCTCACCGACGCGGGGCCTGATGCTCTGTCGCGGCTAGCTCTTTCCGAGGCTGTCCCTGATCTTCGCTGCCAGCAGAGGCAGGACCTCCCCGGAAGGTCCTTTAAGTGTCATGTCGGCAAGGTGAGAGAGGGAGGTCTGGGACGGGTTGATTTCCACCACCACTGCGCCCCGCTCCTTGGCGGCGCGGGGCATTCCGGCCGCGGGATGGACCGTGCCCGACGTGCCTATCATCAACATGCAGTCGCACAGGTCCACCTGGTCCAGGCACACTTTAAGCACGTCAACGGGTATGGGTTCGCCGAACATCACCGTGTCGATTTTCATTGTACCGGCGCATTCGGGGCACAGGGGAGGGAACTCTACCACAGGGAAATCGTCCCTACCGACTCGCAGGGTGCATTCGATGCATCTGAGCTTGGTGCGGTTGCCGTGAATCTCGGCCACGTTGACGCTGCCAGCCCTGAAATGGAGGCTGTCCACGTTCTGGGTTATCACGTACTGCAACGCCCCCATCCGCTCCATCTCGGTCAAGGCGAAGTGGCCTGGATTGGGTTTTGCCCCGTCCAGAGCGGCCTTCATGTCATAGGCTGCGTTCCCTGGCGTCTTCTCCTCTTCCAATCGGCTGGCCCACCATAAAGCCGGATCGTCCATGAATTCCCTGTAGCCCAGGGACGTAGGCTCGCCGTACTTGGTCCACAGGCCCCCCGGTCCTCTGAAGGGAGGGATGCCGCTCTCCACGGACATGCCCGCCCCCACCAGCGCAACGACGTGGCGGGCCTTGGCAACGGCTTCTGATGCCCTGTCCACAGCTTGCGACAAATCAAGGCTTTGGCTCATCCTGAAACCTCATCTGTACGAATAGACGCTCCGCCGGAAGCCCTGTCCGGCTGTGATTTCGGCCTGACGGTCCCGGCTTGGACTTCGTAGAAGGTTGCGTGCACACCGCTGAAGTCGTCTAGGACTCCCCTGTCTGCGGTGGTCATGACAACTTGCTGGTAGTCGGCTGCCTTTTCAAGTGTCTTTCTCCGTCGGTCCCAGTCCAGCTCCGACAGCACGTCGTCCAGAAGAGCCAGAGGCTTTTCTCCCTTGGCTGCCGTTAGGAATTCGGCCTCGGCCAGCTTCATGCTCAGGGCCGCCGTCCGTGCTTGGCCACGGGAAGCGTATGTGATCATATCCACTCCGTTGGCCGTCATTGCTACGTCGTCTCTGTGGGGCCCCACTCCGGTGGCGCCCGTGGACCTGTCCCTTGCGTTGGACTTTGCCAACGCGGCCGCAAACTGCCGTGAAATGTCGTCGTCGTCCCGCGACTCAGGGAGAGTGACGTTGGGCTTGTACTCCAACAGCAGCTCTTCTGAGGATTCCGTCAAATCCAAGTGCCGCTCCTTGGCCAGAACGTATAAGTCAGCCATCGCCTGATTCCGCCGTTGGACGATGAGCGTCCCGTACTGGACCAGTTCCTGGTCCCAAAATTCCAGCTCGTCGTCATTGGCCCTGTGGTCCTGCAACGCTTTGAGGAGCCGGTTTCGTTGCTGGACCACCCTGGTGTATCTCTGGAGTGATCTGAAGTACAGCGGATCGGCTTGGGAAATCATGATGTCCATGAAACGACGTCGTCCGGAAGGCGGGCCGTACACCAGGTCTATATCGTTTGCTGAGAAGAGCACTGAGTTGACCAGGCCCACCAGCTGGGGGGTGGTGCGTCTCGATCCGTTCACTCGGATGTCCCGCCGGATTGACCGGCGTTGAGACGCCCCGCCGGGCGTCGGAGACCTCTTGTAGCCGATTATGACCTGGAGCCTGGAATCGCCCCTTTGAAAGGCGCCGGATAGGATTGTTCCTTCGTCCTGGGCATCCCATCGCATGAGTTCATGGTCGCTAAGGGCGCGGAACGACCGTCCTATGCACATGAGGTAGATGGCTTCGAGGATTCCGGTCTTGCCCTGGGCGTTGCCGCCGTATAGGACTGTGAGACCCAACGGCAATTCCAGGTCCAGGTGGGAGAAGTTTCTGAAGTTGGTCAGCCTGAGGCGGGAAAGGTGCATCCCGGCGCTCCGTTGTGGGACTTGAACCTGCTGTGCGACCGGGACAGCTAAAGGTCCAGTTCTACTGGGTGTCTCGGAGGGATTCTATCAGACGTTCCAGGTCCTGGGCGCCGGCCAGCTCTCCGCTGGAGAGCTTGTAGCAGCGGTCCAGGTAAAGCTTGGCAAGCCGGGCCCCTTTTAGGGACGAGTCCAAGACCGCTTGTATCAAAGCGGGGATGTAATAATTTTCTGGCAGGAACTTCGTCAGCAACTCGATTTCGCCCTTGGCGTCTTCCTGAATTTGGGGGTCGGTGGACTCCACGGCGAACCGCAGTTTGCTCACCAGTTTGGACAATTCGGCCAGCTTGTCCTGCTCGCTCAGAAGGCCGAAGAGCACCTCGTTGACTCCCACCGCATCTTGGGAAGCTGGCTCCATGCTCTCTGGGAATTCCGGCTGAAGTTGAGCAGCAGACGCGTCCGACCAGCTGCTAGAGTATGCCTGGACCACCTCGGTCACCGATTCCATCATCCTTGGCGTGTCGTAGCTCAGGATGTCTCCGGCGAAAATGAGGTCGTCGTCCCGTATGGCGGCCAGCCTGTCCAACTCCGCCCATGACGCTGCTTCTTCTGGCATAGGGGGCAAGGAAAAAGCGGACAAGTCGCCTATGGCGGCGCTGCCCAGGGACGAAGCCAGAAAGGGCGGCACGTACTTGGCGAAGTCCACGGATATGGGGAGCACGATAACGTAGGTGGCGTAAAGCTTTTCGGGAACGCCGCCTGAGCGGAAGTAGACTATGGCATGGCCCTTGGGCTTATCAGGGCGGCCCCGTTCGTAGACCAAGTCCATGGATATGTGGCCTCTGCCTAAGCGGGCCGTTCCTTGTCAGGGTCGGTGAACAGCTGGTTCATCTCCGCCAGAAAGGTCTCCACTTCCGATGACAGGGCAGGGTCTTCCGGAGTGTCCGTGGACTGAGTCTCCTCCGAGTCGTAATGCTCCTCCATTCGGGTGACCAGGTCCTTAAGCTCCGGGTTGCTGGCCATGGCCTTGTCCAACTCTCGATACTGTCGTCTGCCTCTCCTGAAGGGTGGAAGGTCCTCGGGAATGTCGTATATCGACCCGAGGACTTCCAGCAGCCTTGCGGCGCCGGTGTAGTCCTCGTCCAGCTGGAGGTATTGGGGAACGTGGACCATGAAACTCATGGACTCTATAGCCGGGTCCAGCTTAGCAATGCCGTCGCTCACCAGGTTCATGATGCTGGTGGGCCCCTGGTATTTGCTGGTCCTCTGACGCAGCCCTCCGGCCCCTTCTTTAGCGACTACGCCGCCCAAGTCTCCGGTGACAATGACGGGGCGGGTGTGGGGGGCAAAGTCGTACATGGCCCCCAAGCGGCCGTAACGCTTCACCCCGAAGTGTTTGAATATTTCCACCACCGAGTCCGTGTAGTCTTCGCTGAAGGCGTGAGGTTCCAACAGGTGTAAGAAGATCATGTCCGGCCCGTTTTCGGACTGGCTGTAGTTGATTACGCTGTTGGGTATGGTGATTTCCCGGACGCCTTTGGAGAACCTGCTGGTGGGACGGTACCGGGTGAAGTCGAAGTAGTTGCCGGGCCTGGCCAGCCTACCGAATTCCTTTACTCCGAGGTGCCTCTCGAAACGGGCCATGGCTATGCTGACTACGCTTCCCACATCCACCCAGGGACGCACCATTGTGAAGGCGTGAGGATTGACCAGTTCAGGCACTGGCTCTGTGATTTCGAAAGCTCCGATACGCATGTTCCTATCTTGGCAGATGAACCCCGCCTTTTCAATAGCTCAATGCGGTCAGCATATGTATCCTTTACAGTCGCTGCAACCAAGCGTAAGGTTCATGAACGGCCATGGGAACTTTCAGCGTAAACATCCGTGTTGTCGGCGCCAACGGCATCGTTGAGGATGTCGAGGCGCTTGTTGACACGGGAGCGACCCGAACGTCTCTACCAGTTGGCCTGTTGCGGCGTCTGGGAGGCAGTCCTCAAGAAAATGGCCTGTTTCGCACAGCCACTGGGGCCGTTGTGGAGATGGAGACCGGGGAGACAAAGGTGGAGTTGGATGGACGCCGGAAGACGGTTCCCATAGTCTTCGGCGCTGACGGAGCGGGAGCTCTCTTAGGAGCGACCACGCTGGAGATATTCAGCCTGGCCGTTGACCCCATCGAGCGAAGGCTCACCCCCGTTCCAGGTTTACTGATGTAAGAACCCTGCGAAGTTGTGGCGCCCCTGCTGTGGGATGTCAGGTGTACAAGCCGAACATTTGGCGAACGTCGAGGACGGGACTGGTAACAGGCGGCGGTCGGATTTCAGTCTACGTAGGGCATCACTTCGTTGGCGAACCAGTCTACACCATCGTGGTAAGCGGAAATGTCCTGCGTGAAGAGGCCAAGGATGAAATGCTCTATGCCGATTTCCCTGGAACGGGCGATTTCGTCCCTGGTGTCTTGGGCTGAGGCGCCTCGGCGGATGCTACGACTGACGCTTACAGAACCTGCTTGCCGTCCAGCCTTTTCCACTTCCTGATGGAGGAGAGCTATCTTGTCCGCAATCTCCTCCATGCTCATCAGCTGCGTTGTAGGCAACCAGGCGTCGCCCACTCGGGCGGCCCGCCGTATGGCAGGCGGTTCGTTTCCTCCTATCCAGATGGGGATGTGGGGCTTCTGGATGGGTTTGGGGTAGAAGTGTATGTCGGAGAAGCTGGCATAGCGGCCCTGGAATGAGGGATTGTCGCTGGTCCACAACTCCTTGAATATCTCCAAATACTCGTCGGTGACCCTCCCGCGCTGGTGGAAGGTGTCCAGTCCTAGAGTCTTGAACTCCTCTTCCATCCAACCGACCCCAGCGCCCAGAATGATCCGCCCGTTGGACATGAAGTCCAGGGTGGACAGTATCTTTGCGGTAAGGATGGGTTCCCGGTATGGGATAACCAGCACGAGGGCGCCGATTTTCACGTTTTTGGTGCAACCGGCCAGGAAACCCATTGCCGCCAGCGGCTCGCACCACGGAGCTTCTCGGGCGAAGGGAGGGTCTCCGGTCTCCGAGTAGGGGTATCTGGGGGCTATCGAGTGCGGGAGAATAATGTGGTCGTTTACCCATATATGGTCGAACCCGAGCTCATCGACTTGGGTTGCGATGGCCAGAATATTCTCCGGTGAAGCCGCCGGTCCTACCACTGGAGTGTTGCACCCGAAACTCATCATGCCTCCCAGTCTTAAGGCGTCCTCTCGGTTGCGAGAGGCCGTTTTGGTGGGTAACATACCACATTAGACATAGTTCGCAAACAAACTCGACGCAGGGAGTCTTTAGCCGTTGGAAGACATAATCGGTATGAAGGACATGGAGGCCATCTTCAGCGTCACGGACGCGCTGGGCATCGACCGTGAGCAGGTGAGCGTGCCATTGGGCAAGGAAGACCCCGGACAGGTCACGTGCGCACCGTCGGGTGACGTGGAAATCGTAGTCCCCCTCTCCATTCTCATTGCCGACTGGCTGGAGACTCTCAGGTCGGGCCTCACAGACTTGGGATTCACAGAGCAGGGCAGCGACGAGGACGATTGGGAAACTTAGACCGTTGGACACGGCGAAAACCATGATAGGAGGACGAGCATGGCTGGCAACAAGATAGGCATCGGAATCATCGGAGCAAACGCCAACTACGGGTGGAGCAAAAGGGCGCATCTGCCGGCCCTGAAAGCGCTCCCGGAGTATGAGCTGGCCGCTGTCTGCACCTCCCGCCCGGAGACGGCCCAGGAATCCAAGGAGTTCTACGGCGCAGGGGCCGCGTTCCACGACTACCGGGAGATGGTCCAGCACCCTGGTGTGGACCTGGTGGTGGTCTCGGTGAAGGTGCCGTTCCACTATGAAATGGTCAAGGCTGCGATAGAGGCAGGCAAGGACGTCTTCTGCGAGTGGCCATTGGGCGCGAATTTGGCGGAGGCTGAAGAGTTGACCTCACTGGCCCAGGAGAAGGGGGTGGGTACCATGATAGGTCTCCAATCCAGAGGCGACCCGTCGGTGATCCACATCAAGGAGCTGCTGGCCGATGGCTGTGTGGGTCAGCCGTTGTTGTGCAACATGACCATGTTCCTGCCCGGGCTCCTTCAACGGGGACGAGACCGGGCCTGGTCCGCTGACCGGAAGGCCGGGGCCAACACCCTCACAATCGCGACAGGCCACTCTCTGGACATGCTGGGCTATTGCGTGGGCGAGTTCCTTGAGCTGTCTGCCCAGGTGGCTGTGCAGGTGCCAGTTTGGACCACTACCGAGGGGGATAAGGTGGACTGTGACGCCCCCGACAACGTTTTGGTGAACGGGCGATTGGACAACTGCGCCGTCGCCTCCGTTCACGTGTCCACGGTACCCTGGCACGGCACAGGTTGGAGGCTGGAAGTGTTCGGCAACGAGGGTACGTTGACGGCTTCCGGGGGTCAGATGGTCCAGTATACGGACATCAAGATACACGTCGGCAGACACGATGGGTCTATGGAGGCAATGACTCCGCCGGACAAGCACCGATGGGCGCCCAGTGACACGCCTGCCGGAGAGGCGTACAACGTGGCCCAGCTTTACCGGAGATACTCCCAAGCCAAGCAGGCGGGACAAGGAGTGGACAACGACTTCAACCTGGCGGTGAAACGCCACCGGTTGCTCGACGCCTTTCAGGAGTCCTCGGACAAGGGAGCATGGGTTAAAGTTGAGGCATAAGCCCGGGCGCTGGCCCCAACCTCGATTCTTCCGCATGGCAGGTGAACAGGACGAATGAGCAGTCCTCTCGGAAAGATAGACAAGCCGGAAGCCGGTCAGTACAAGGAGGGTAGGAAGATATTTCTTGTGCCCCTCTTTCTCAGCCCGCCCGAGGCACCGGACGATCTGAAGGCGCTGCTGGAGGAATACTGGGAGGGGGCCGGTGAGCACGTCGCCCGGTTGGAGGCGTCGTTGGGCCCGGTGTCCCACATATTTCATGAGACCGTTTTCCTGGAAGGAGAGGAAGGCGCGGCCATGTTAGAGCAGATAAACCCCCTGGCGTACCGTGCTCTAAGGGCCCGGTACTATTCAGGAGCCGTGCTGGAGGCCACGGAGGACATGGAGTTGGTGCAGGAGACAACAGACTGGCAGAGGTGCCTCGTCTCCGGCCTGACCAGCGAGAAGGTTTTCACCACTGTGGTCGAGTCCTACAACGACGCAGTGACCCGGCGGTATCAACACATCAGCGAGAAAATCAACGAGAGCATCGGGGAGGACGAGTCAGCCATCCTAGTCATAGGAGAGCAGCACAGGGTCCAGTTCCCTTCGGATGTTCAGGTGTTCTACGTGTCTCCGCCTGCCCTGGATCGCATCAAGCAGTGGATTAGGGACGCGTCCTCCCGGACGAAGGGGGAGGTCTATTCGCAGCCGGATGAGGACGGTGGAGATCCCGGAGCGGAAGCGGAGCCCCAGCCCTGATCGGAGCCGTAATAAACGCTCCCAGGGTTAGTTCTCTTAGGCCAACTATGCTGGAGTGGGGGTATGTAAATGGCCCCTGACGAATATGTCCCTCAGCGAAAGACGGCCAAAGCCAGCCACCATTACCCACAGGAATATGACGCCGCCGCCGCCGAGGACGACCGAGGCGGTGATGTTGAAGTCCGCGATGATGCCGTTGGTCAGGTTGGCGATGGCCATCATGCCTTGAATGTGCCATGTATACACGCTCAGCAGGCGGCCCCTAATGGCGTCGGGGGCCAAGGCCTGAAGCATGCCGTGGCTCAAAGTCATGAAGCCTCCCTGGGCTGCGCCCATGAGAGCGACCGAGCACATGGCCAGCGCGAAGTTGGGCGACAGCCCCAACGCTATAGGCCCGAGGCCGCTTAGAGTCCCTAGGACCAGGAACATGCGGCCCCTGATTCGCTCGCTCTTTATCCCGCCCAACGTGACTGCCATAGCCAGGGCGGGAGCTCCATATGCCACCATCAGGAGCGAGAAGCCTTCCAGAAGATCGTCCCCCGGCTCCCTTCCCAGTTTGTCCACGGATATGGCGGGGAAAAGGGACTCGAATGACATGGTGAAAGCGCAATGGCCCACGACCAGCAGGACCAGCCACATGATTACCGGGTTCCGGTAAAGGTATGAGACCCCGGTCCATATGTTGGCTCCTATGACTCTGAACCCGGCGCCCGCCCGCACGACGCCGGTGGAAACGGTGCGGATGCTCAGCACAAAGCCAAGGCCAAGTACGTAGAGGCCGACGCAGAGGAAGAATACCCAGTCTCGCCCGGAATCCAGGAAGGGACCGGTTATCCACAGCATCAGCAGTATCAACAGCGGTCCCATGAATCGGGACCCCTGCTGCGTGGCCGAGTTGAGGGCTACCGCGTTGAACATTCTTTCCGGGGGCACGGTGTTGGGCAGCAAGGCCTGGGCGGCGGGCATCTGAGTGGCCCTGGCGCAGCCGTTGATGAGGGACAAGGCTACGAGGAGTATTTCGGGCCTCCACACTTCCAGGAGTCCCGTGACCACCAATACGGCCAGCAGCAGGTTCTGGCCCAGGTTGACGGCGTAGGCGGACCTGAGGACAGTCTGACGGTCGAAACGGTCGGCCAGGTAGCCTCCGATGGGGGCCATCGCCACGGCCGGAATCATCGCGGCGAATGTGACCGCAGCCACCCAACCGTCGGACCCGGTCAGGTCCTTGACAAGGGCCCCCCGGGCTACGATGAGCGCCCAGGCAGCAGATTGGGAACAGAGAGTCGCCAACCACAGTTTGCGGTAGTCGCTGTATTCCAGGGCGGGGAGAAATCGGTCGCTCAGGGCCCGAGCGATGAGTCGGGTGGAGGCCATCGTCCAGGCCTTCCTCAGCCTGCTAAGGGCTTATGACAGCGCTGTCCCCTCAACATCGGTCCCCCGGTCAACCATCGTATCCGTAGCTGCATGCCGCTCCTGGAGGCGGGGATCTCTCGATTTACTTCTATCGTTTGCGGGGTAGGCTACGGCACCATCCTAGACAGGCCAGGGGCAGGTGTCAATCCGATGCGCGCGATTCTTCCCTGCCGGAAGCTGCTACATAAGCTCTTTCATGTAGCCAGCCAGAAGTATGTCCAATTGCAGCATCAGGAGCTTGTTCCACGCCGCGCTGGTCTTCACGGCGGTCTGGTGGTCGTCCATCTCTCTAAACAGCAGCTCAGCCACGGCCGTTTGGATGTAGGACATGGTGCCTACCATCTGGCGGGCGGGAATGGGTCCCAGGTGTGCCCGGTGGCTCGGTGGATGGCTGTGGGAGATGCCGGCGGCCAGGGCGGCCACTGCAAAGCTCTCGTCCATTGTGAAGCTGATGGTGCCCCGGAACCAGCGGGCCAGCGTGTGCTTGCGCCGCTCCAAGCGCACCTCGTCCACCTCTCCGTGCTCGTCCAGGAAAAACTTTCTGGACTGGGGAAACTTGATGAAGTTGTCGTAGATGATTCCGGTCAGTTCTTCAGAGTTGTCGATGATGATGGGGCCGCTGTCCTGTATCAGCTGTCGGTCTTCATCCGACAGGCCCACAAAGTTGGCCAGCTCCCTGAGTCTGGCAGGCCAGTTTACGACGTACTTTACCAATGCTAAGTCCCTCCGGTCCGTGGGCTAGGTGGTCCCTCTCAACCTGGGGTCGAGAACATCCCTCAGGGCGTCGCCCAGCAGGTTCCATGCGAACACCAGCATGAAGATGGCAAGACCTGGGAACACAGGCAGCCAGGGGCCGACGGAAATATAGTTGTCCGCCGCATCCCTGAGCATGGCGCCCCAGGAGGGCTCGTCAAGGCCCGCGCCTAGGCCTAGGAAGCTCAGGCTGGCCTCAGCAATGACGGCCACCCCAAGCTGGAAGGTGAGTATAACGATGAGCACGGCGCCGACGTTGGGGACCATGTGGTGCACGATGACTCGCCAGTCGGACGCTCCAACGGCTCTGGCCGCCAGCACGTAGTCCATCTCCCTGATGGCGAGAGCCTGCGCCCGGATAATCCGGGCCGTGCTGGGAACGAACAGGATTGCCAGCGCCAGGGTGACGTTGTTTACCGACGGCTCCAGCGCCGCCATAATGGCGATGGCCAGTACCAGGGCGGGGAAGGCTATCATGGCGTCTATCACTCGCTGGACCAGCAGGTCCCAGAGTCTCCCGAAATAGGCGCTGGTCAGCCCCAATAGCAGGCCAACGAAACATCCGGCAAAGGAGCTTATCAACCCCACCCTCAGGGAGATTCTGGAGCCTTCCACCAGTCTGCTGAAGGTGTCCCGTCCTAAGTGGTCCGCTCCCAGGAAATGTTCGGACGAGGGACCGCTGAACTTTGCCTCAACGCTTATGGCAGAGATTCTGTGGGTGGTTATCAGGGGCGTGAAAATGGCGACCAGAATCAGGAACAGGGCTATGCCGGCCCCTGCCGCCCCCAGGGGTTTGGTGCGGAAGAAGACTATCACGTGCTGCCAAACGGTCCGTTTGGTCCGCAGTCCCATGGCCACGCTTTCGGGGAATGGATATGCTGTCCGTTCTTGATTCATTTTGGTCGATGGCAGTCGTTCCGAACTTTGCCGGTGAGCCTCCGCTTAAGCGTATCTTATCCTGGGGTTCAACCAAGCGTACATGATGTCGATGGCCAGGTTCAGCACCAGAACGATGACTGTGATGACCATCACTATGCCTTGTATCATCGGGTAGTCTCTGTCGAACAGGGAGTCTATCAGAAGCTTGCCCATTCCCTGTACGACGAACACCTGCTCGATGATTACGGTGCCGCCGATGAGGCGCCCAAACTCGTAACCGGCGACGGTTATCACGGGAAGCAGGGCGTTCTTGAGGGCGTGGCGTCCAATGACGGTCATCTCGCTCAGGCCCTTTGCCCGTGCTGTACGGATGTAGTCCTCTCGGAACACCTCCAGCGTGGAGGAGCGGGTCACCCTGGCCATGAACGCCATATGCGTGAAGGAGAGGGCTGTGGCTGGGAAGATCATCTTCTTCAAGTTGGCCAAGGGGTCTTCCGTAAAGCTCTCAAGTTCGATGGGAGGCGCCCAAGAGAAGACGTTGGACAGCACGAAAAGCATTAGGATGGCCACCCAGAAGTTGGGCACGGCGATTCCGGCTATGGTTATGATCCTGCTGGCATAGTCGCCTATAGAGTCCTGCTTTATTGCGGACAGGATTCCCAGGGGGATCGCAACAACCCCGGACATCAGCAGCGCCAGGATGGTCAACTCCAGGGTGGTTGGGAACCTCTTCCATATCTTGTCCCAAACGGGAGCCCGGTAGGTGAAGGACTCTCCGAAGTCCAGTTTGAACATGCTGCCTGCCCAGTCCCCGTATTGGACGATCAAGGGACGGTCGGTGCCAAGCAGTTTGCGGATCTTCTGTAGGTCCTCTTCTGAGAACTGCTCGTCAAGTCCGGCGCCCCCCGCAATCTGGATGGCCGGGTCTCCGGGGACCAACCGGAGAATAACGAAAATAATGACGGAGACGAGGAAGAGCGTCGGGATGAACAGAAGGGCGCGTTTCAGGATATAGGACTGCATCTTCTTACGCTTGACCCAAGTCTGGAAGCTCCCTGATATAGGGATAAAGGCGCCGATTGTGGCCTTAGAGGCGAATTATAAACGACAGGCCCAGGCAAAACCTAGGCCCGTCGTTATATTCAATTCAGTCGAGGCGGACTAGCAAGCAGGGTCGCACCAGATGTGCGAGTGCCTCTTGCTGGAAGCCTGCACCGTGTAGGGGTGGAAGTTCCGGATGCGCTTGTCGATCAGCTGAGCCCTTACGGTGTAGTACCAGACCGGCCAAGCCAGGGGACTGTCCAGCAGGAGGGAGTTTGCTTCCCTGACCTTATTGGCGGCTTCCTCAGGGTCAAGCTCCCTCGATATCTCCTCCACCAGAGTCTTGACCCTGTCGGGGACTTCCCATCCGGTCCGCAGCGGCATCTGGCCCCTCACGTAGGCCACCACTGCGTTGTCAGGGTTTGGCAGGGTGAAGCTGTTGGCCTGGATGGCGATCTGGAAGTCGGCGTCGTTGTAGGCCTGGGAGCCCGCGGCGCTCTCCATCTGCCTCACTGTTACGTCCCATTCCAGCCACTTTTCGAGCTGGTCTTTGAGTATCAGGGCCACGTCGCAGTACTCAATGACCTTCCGGCAAGTGATGGTAAGGTCGTAGCCAGGGCCGAATCCGGCGTCCTGCACCAGGGACTGAGCCATGGCTATGTCCTCGGCGCTCTTGACTCCGGGGGAGTCCTCTCGGAAGCCGGGGAAGGACACAGCCGTCTCGTACGGGAAGCTGAACGCGAAGCCGGGAGGAACCGGGGTCCCAATAACTCCTCGTCCGCCCGTCAGCAAGTTGATGGCTTCTTGCCGGTGCATGACTAGGTTGATGGCCTTTCGGACGTTGGGATCACTGGCAGGCTCGACCCGGGTGTTCATCATGGTGGTGATGTTGAACGATGGGCCAATCCATACGGCTGTGATCTGGTCGCCCAACTCTTCGATGATTTGCTGCGACTCGGCGATGCTGAGGTTGTTGACCGCAGCGTTGCCCATGAGCACCTGACCCGTCTTGTAGGCGGCGATGATGGCGTTCTTGTCGGTCAGTATGAAGTGGGTTATCCCGTCGAAGTAGGGTCGACCTTCTACGTAGTAGTCCTCGTTCTTCTCCTGCTCGATCTTAATATCTTCCACGTACTCGACCAACTTGAAGGGCCCTGTGCCTATCAGGTAGTCGGGGGTCCTGAAGTTCTGGAACTTGCCCTGGCTGGCCAGGTGCTTGGGGAAGATGGGCGTGTCGTCCAGCGCGAAAAGGGGCAGCATGCCCGGAGAGGCGAACTTGGACGTCACCCTGAAGGTGTTGCGGTCGGGGGCGTCATGGCTCTCGTGAAGTCCCCGGAACTGGCCAATGGTCCGGTTGTGCTCTCCCAGGTCACTGGGTTGCAGCGTCTCGTCGGCGTAGAAAGCGGGCAGACATGTGGGGCAGAGGTAGTAGTCCCAGTTGTAGACCATGTCGTCGGACGTGAAGGGAGTCCCGTCATGCCATACGATGTTGTCGTGGAGGTGGAAGGTGTAGGTCCTTCCATCCTCGGACACTTCCCAGGTTTCGGCGAGGTCGCCGCTGATGTCGTCCAGCGCTGGGGTCTCCGGGTTGAACTGCAGGAGGGCGCTCCACATGGGGCTTGCTGACACTACGGACTGGTAGCTGCTGCCGGGTGCGTGGTAAAGCAACGGCGCGGAGTAGGCGTGCATGGGCACTTGGCCGCCGTACTTGGGCTCAATCCCCGGCTCCAGTGTGGGAGTGGGCACTGCCGTCGGCGTCGGAGTGAAGGTGGGCTGTGGCGGCGGCGGCGTTGGAGTAGCGGTGGGGCGCGGCGTTTCACCCGGAGCCAACGTCGCAGTCGGCGGCGGCGGCACGGGTGTGTCGGCGGGCGGAGCGGGAACCGGGGTGTCGGTTGGAGCAGCAGACACGGGAGTGTTCGTCGGCACAGCCGTCGGGTCTTCTCCTCCGCAGGCTATGGCCGCAATGAGGACCAGCGCCAACGGAATTGCCAGCCACAAAAATGGGTTTCTCAACCTTATGGGCGCCATAGAGTCTCCTCCTTAGCTGCTTGCCTTACGATTCTTGTAAGATTCGTCGTATGCCGCATCGCCCGCGGCAGAACCAGTCGAAATTCCGCCGTAAGCTAGCACAACGGCCTTGGGCTTGTCAACGTAAAATAGGCGTGCGAATTGATCGGCTCAAAGGTCGGGCGGCCCATTGAATCGGCGCCCAATCCTCTGACCCATGCCGACCCGATCGAATGGGGCGCCAGCTTATGGTGCAGGCGTAGACTCTGTATGTCCTTGACAAAGGCCGCCCTGTTACCGTCCAATACGAATACGGCCACTTATACCAACGTGACAACTCGGCGCACAATCCCGATTGTCTCCCTAACCACGAGAAAGGGTTCCTTCAAGAAACGTGTACTCACCTATCGATTCCCGCATCATCAAAGAGGGCGATCATGCCGGCAACAGGATGATCGCCCGTTACACTCTGCCCAACGGGATAGTCATCGACGCCATAGGCGTGCCACAGGCGTGGAACAGTCCATTAGGCCCCACTTGGTGCTATGTCGTGGAAGGCGACAAGCTGACTCTGGTGGATACGGGCGCCCATGACACCTATCAGTACTTGGAAGAGGGGCTAAAAGAGTTGGGGCGCCGACCCCAGGACGTTGGGCGCATAGTCATATCCCACGGCCACATGGACCACGACGGCAATAGCTACGCGTTGGCGAAGCACAGCGGCGCCCAGGTCTGGGCCCACGAGGTGTACAAGAGCCTGGTGGGAGTCCACAGGCACGGGGCCGCCCGGGAGGTCAACCGGCGGTACGAGAAGGTCCGGCCCCACGCGGACGAGCATTGGGCCCAGAGGGTCCAGAGATACGAGGAGGAATCCTTCCATCTGGAGGTGACGCACCCTGTCGTTGACGGATTGAACGACGACGGGATGACCTTCTACTACATGCCCGGCCATTCTCCCGACGAGCTGGTGGTGCGCTATGAAAACGTGCTCTTCTCAGGGGACCATGTCCTGCCCCTGATTACTCCCCACCCCAGCATGACCATGGACTATGGGGGCTTCCGTGAGCACATGCCTGGACATTACCACGCCGGGAACCGTTACTTTGGGCTGAAGGTCTATCTCCAGTCCTTGAAAAGGGTGCCAACGCTGGGAGAGGACCTGGTCATTCTTCCGGCTCACCGGGCGTTCTACCGCTACAAGTTCAACCCCATTTTCACTGGCAGGGCCATAGAAATACTGGACCACCACGTCGAGCGGTGCTATGAAATCCTGGAGCTCCTCAAGGAGTCTCCCATGGACCCCGTCGCGTTGACCCGGAAATACTTTGCCCACATCAAGCGCAACAGCCGCCACTTCTACATCGCCTTCACGGAAGCTCTGGCCCACCTGGAACTCCTGGAAGAGGCGGGCGACCTCGTACGCCTGGACGACGGCTCCGGCAGGTGGGAGTGGACAGGCACGGTCAATTTCGACGATATAATCAAGAACACGCCAGTCCTGGAGGCTGGATTGGATTCAGGCACGGTCTAAAGGCGAGAACCAAGCGATGCGCGAGATAGCAGTGAGGAGGCTGTCATGGCTGACAATGTGCACACCATCACGGTCCGTTCCTACAGCACAGGGACCCAGGGAAGGGCAATCGCCAATTCCAGGAACCACCACTGGGTTATCGACGACGGCGTGCCGGGAGAGGAGATAGGAGCCGCCGAGGCCTTCCTATCGGGCATTTCAGGCTGCGCGGTGAACCTGATAAGCCGGGTGGCCAGAGAGACGGGCGCACCGTTGTCTTGGGTGGATGCGGTCATAGAAGCCGACCGGGACAACGCCGCCGCCGCCATTCACCCGGACGTAACGGTCTACAACGCGATACGAATGCGCATCGAGCTCACCGGCGTGGACGATGACCAGGCCCACGAGCTGGTGGCCGCCTACCAGAACCGTTGACCCCTCTACGGTTCGGTCGCCGTGGCGACCCCGAACACCACCGTCGAGGTAGTGGCCGTCTCATCTTAGGGACTGGCGCCTAACCCGCGTTCAGGTACTCCAGAAGTTCCCTATTGACTTCGTCGGGCGCCTCTGTCTGGAGGAAGTGGCCGTGGTCCCCTATGTATTTCCCAGTTGAGTTGGGGAAATGCTTAGTCCAGGCGTCCAGAGGCACGGCCCCGACGCGTTGGGCCGACAGCTCCCGGCGCGACCCCCACAGGTACAGCAGCGGGGTTTGGACGGTCCTGTCTGCGTCGGCCTGCCAGTCGGGCGGGTCCTCGTCGGCGGAAGCCCGGTAGTAGTTGAAACCTCCCCGCAGCGCCCCTGGCTGGGAGTACGCCGTTACGTAGTGGGCTATGTCCTCATCGGCAAAGGCGTGCTTGTTCACGGACCAGTCCCGATAGAAGTGACGCAGGTAAGTCTCCACGTTATTCCCCACGAGAGCTTCCGGCAAGTCGGGCTGTTGGTGGAAATAGGAGTGCCACACGGACCTGATTTGTTCGGGGGGCTGGGGCGCCATGCGTTCCAAGGGCGGAGCCCCGTCGAGAAGCACCAACTTCTCTATGTAGTCCTCGTGGTCCAACACGAACCTGAAAGACACCCGTACCCCGATGTCGTGCCCCACCAGCTGGATGCTGTCGTGGCCCAAGTGTCTGGCCAGTTCGTACATGTCCGAGGCCGATTGGCGAGTTGAATATCCGGTCAGAGGCTTATCAGAGTAGCCGAAGCCCCGCATGTCTGGAACGATCACCTCGAACTTCTCGGCCAGGGCGGGAATCTGACGCCTCCAGCTGTACCAGAACTCGGGCCACCCGTGAATGAGCATCACAGGTTTGCCGGAGCCGTGATGGACGTAGTGTATGTTGATGCCGTTGACTCTGGCGGTCTTGTGGTTCCACTGGACGGTCATTTTCAACCCTCCTTTTGCGGCGAAAGCCCTTGTGGTCGGAAGCATATGGCATAGGACGAGGGGAGTGTATTCCACACCATAGTAGGCGTCAATCGGAGCGTCTGGTCCGGCTTCTTGTCTGCCCCCAGCGCCTGTGTTAGTCTCTACCCTGCTCCGGCCCGTACTTGCGAAACTTGTGTATAAGGAAAGCGTTAGCATGAAGGCTGCCCAGCTTGTGGGACCCAAGCGGTTCGAGTTCAAGGACGTGGAAACGCCGGTTGCTCAAGACGGCGAGTGTCTGATAAAAGTTCAGCGCGTCTCTATATGCGGAAGCGACATCAGGAGGGCATACGGCCCCATACATCCGGAAGAGAGATATCCGTTCGGCATCGGCGAACCTTGCCACGAGGTGGCGGGCGTCGTTGTGGAGAGCCGCAGCGATCGGTTCCGGGAAGGCCAGCGCGTCATCGTGCTGCCCGAGCGCGAGGTCAGCGGCGGGCTGGTGGAATATCTCACATCCCAGGCCGGCGAGATGGTGGCCTTGCCGGACTACGGAGACCTCTCGGAATGGGTCATGTGCCAACCCTCGGGCACCGTCCTCTACGCTTGCAAGCAGATGGGCTCCATCATGGGCAAGACCGTCGCCATATTCGGCCAGGGCGCCATCGGGCTGTCTTTCACCATGCTCACGTCCAAACTGGGGGCTCAGAAAGTTATCACGGTGGACCCCCTGGACTACCGCCTAGAGTATTCAGGCCGCTTTGGAGCGACCCACACCGTCAACCCCGACAGGGAGGACCTGGCTGCGGCAATCTCCGAACTCACCGATGGCAATGGGGCGGACATCACAGTGGAAGCCGCTGGGTTTGCCGATACTCTTGACTCGTCTTTGCGTTACGTGACCCAGTACGGCCTCGTAATCATGTTCGGCATACAGTCGGAGCCCATCGTTCCAGTGGACACTTCGCTCCTGACTCAGAACCAGCCCACGTTAATGCCCACAACGGCCGCCCGTGGCGGGAAATCTCCCCCGAACATAGCAGACATAGTCGCTCTCCGTGACCAGGGATGGATAGACCCTGCGCAGATGATCACCCACCGCATGGAGTTCACCCCGGAAGACGTGAACCGGGCCTACAAGATGTACGAGGACTACGAGGACGGGGTGATTAAGGCTGTCTTGAGGGTGGCCGACTAGCCGTTCCGTCGGCCTGGGTATCCCTCATACTAACCTTCTTCCGCTCCCGGAGAAGGTGAAGTGACATCTGTTTTCAAGGCAATCCCGGAATCCGAATATTTATTAAGGAGGCATTCGATGACAACTGCAAAGTCGGCAATGGAGGAATTCGCCCCGAAGCTGTGGTCCGTCGCACAGGAAGTGCTGTTCGGAGACATCTGGGAGCGTCCTGTCTTGGATTCGCGAGACAGAGCGCTGATTTCCGTAGCTGCCCTGATGGCTCTCTACCGCACTGAGCCACTGCGGGCCCACATACGGCGAGCCGTCGGGTTGGGTGTGACCAAGGAAGAACTCAGCGAGCTGATAACCCAGGTTGCGTTTTACGCGGGCTTCCCCACCGGCGCCCACGCCGCCACGGTGACCAAAGAGGTGTTCTCCGAGTCCTAGAAGGTCGCCCTTTGGCCGTTGGCGGCTTCGGTAGGCGGCGCCTCCGTTTCGGCGCCGCGTCAAGTTCCGAGTCCCTTCGTTGACTCGGTCTGCTCCGGCATTCGGGACAACCCCACCATTTTCGATCCGTTGGCAGTGAGTGGGTAGGCCGTGAGCAGAGCGTTTCTGCCGCTGCAAGAACGTTCCCTGGCGAGCCTCGCAATGAGGTACACTGTCTAGAGCTACGTCGAGGAGGAGGCAAAAAACCTCGGAATGTGTCAGCTCGTGTCGTTCTCCACGATCTTTCCTGCTCCCTCGTCCGAATGAACAAATATCCAGCAATGCCCCGATCTGATTTCAGTGTCGTCACCGGGGCCTTTGGCCACACCGGCAGGTACATCGCCCAGAGGTTGCTGGAGCATGGCGGCATTGTGAAGACGCTGACCCGCAGTCCCGCCTCCCGCAGCCCCTTCGGCAGTCGAGTGGAAGCTCTGCCTCTGGACTTCAGCGACTTTGGCAGTTTGGTGGTGCATCTTCGGGGAGCTGACACCCTGCACAATACTTACTGGATTCGCTTCGCACGCGGTGTGGTTACCCATGACGTTGCCGTTCGGAACTCCCGCATCCTGATACGGGCGGCGGTTGAAGCCGGCGTTAGACGCATCGTCCACATCAGCATCACTAACCCTTCAGAAGACTCACCGCTTCCATACTTTCGGGGCAAGGCTCTGGTGGAGAAGGCAATTCACGAGTCTGGGTTGTCCTACACCATCATCCGGCCCACAGTGCTGTTCAGCCCAGAGGATGTGTTGATAAACAACATCGCCTGGTTCTTGCGACGGTTTCCAGTGTTCCCAATCGCAGGGCGCGGAGACTATTCGATCCAACCCGTGTCCGTGGACGACCTCGCCCAACTCGCCGTGATTGCCGGGTCGGGGAGCGAAAATGTCGTGTTCGACGCGGTGGGTCCTGAAACATTCACGTTTGAGGAATTAGTGCGGCTCATAGCCCGACGAGTGGGCAGCCGAACTCGACTGATTCACGTACGGCCTTCCTTGGTGGTGCTGGCCGCTCGAATGGCAGGTTGGCTGGTGCGGGATGTGGTGTTGACCAGGGATGAAATCGACGGCCTGTTGGCGGGCCATCTGGTGTCGGCTGACCCGCCCACCGCCTCCACCCGGTTCACTCAATGGCTGGAAGGCGAGGACGCCGCGCTGGGGCGCCGTTACGCCTCGGAACTGGACCGCCACTACCGTTGCTCGCAAGAGGACCCCAAACGGGCGTAGGTCATGCGGAGGGGGTATAATAGGGCATCCAATTCGACCGATATGTAGGAGGAGCTATGACTACCGCGCGTGAAGTCATCCGTCAGGTTGCCCCCAAGCTGGCCCAACTGAATGAAGAGGTGCTCTTTGGTGACGTATGGGAGCGTTCCGAGCTTTCCAAAAGGGACAGGAGCCTCATCACCATAGCGTCCCTTATCTCGCAGTACCGCATCGGCCAGCTTCCCGGCCACTTTCAGCGGGCCCTGGACAACGGCCTGACCAAGGAAGAAATCGGAGAAGTCATCACCCACATGGCTTTCTATGCTGGATGGCCTACCGCGGCCCAGGCGTCGAGGATTGCTTTAGACGTCTTTGAACAGAACTAACCTGTCGTCAAGGCCCGAGAGAGGAGGCCTCCCATGGACGCCATAATCATCAAGGCCTGCCTGAACGGCAACAGGGGCAGGGAAGACAACCCCAACGTACCCTGGACTCCCCAGGAAGTGGCTGACGAGGCCGTGCGATGTTACAACGCCGGGGCCTCTATAGTGCACATGCACGCCCGCCATCCCGACGGCAGAGTCAGCTACGACACCGAATGGTACGCCGAGGCCGACCGGCTCATCAGGGAGCGGTGCGACCTGGCGTTGAACCACACCACGGCCAGGGCCTGGGAAGAGCCGGTGGAGTCGGTGGTGCGCTACTTATCGGACGCTCCCCAGCCAGTGGAAATGGTGTCGCTGAACCTGGGCTACAACGTGTCCTGGCCCATGAACGCCTCCACGGAGAAACGGGAGACCCGCATCTCGCCCAACAGCTACGAGGACATAGTGGCCACGCTGGACGCATGTTACGCCCGCGGCACCATGCCCGAGCCGGCTGTGCAGGACGCGGGTCACCTGAACAATGCGTTCACCCTGATGCAGGAAGGCTCCATAAAGAAGACTCACTACTTCCTGGTGGAGCCGTCGGGGAATTGGGGTGGGGCCAGGCAGGGCATGCCCTCCACTCCACACAACTACTACTTCATGACCGACCGGATAAGGGAGCATTATCCCGACGCCATCTGGATAACCCACAGCAGCGGGCTGCTAACCTTTGAGATAGTCGCCATCGCCATCGCCACGGGCGCCCACGTAAGGGTCGGGTTTGAAGACAGCCCCTGGCTCCCCAACAACTCCGAACCCAAGTCCAGTGCTGACCATGTCGAGTGGGCCGTGACCCTGGCCCGGTTGCATGGCCGGGAGCCCACGACTCCCGCTCAGGCAAGAGAGATTCTGGGCCTAATTCCCAAACCGGAGTAGGTCCAAACCGGAATAGCCGCCGCCCAACAGGAGGAATTCGTGCCAACTACAGTCAACACCGTAACAGGCCCGATAGACGTATCGGACTTGGGGTTCACCCTCAGCCATGAACACGTCTCCATCAGCGGTCCAGGGCTCAAGCACACGTATCCCGAACTGGTCGATAGCCAGGCCGTTCTGGACCAGGTGCCCAAGGCGCTCAAAGAGGCTTACGACGAGGGGCTCAGGACCATCATTGACGTGACCACCATCGACCTTGGCCGGGACGTTGAGCTGATGCGTGAAGTGTCCCAACGGAGCGGGGTGAACATCATTCCGGCCACGGGAAACCACATGGGCATACCCGTATCCTTTGGCACGGCCTCACCAGACCTGCTGGCTTCCGTGTACATACGGGAGGTGGAAGAGGGCATCGAAGGCACGGGCATCAAAGCGGGCATAATCAAGGTGGCCAGCGACCGAGGAGGGGTGACTGAGCTCCAGGAGATGGTGTTGAGGGCGGCCGGCCGAACGTGCAAAGCCACCGGGACACGTATATCCACCCACACTTGGTCGCCCGACCGTGTGGGGGAGCAGCAGGTGCGTATCCTTGAAGAGGAAGGGGTGGACCTGGACGCGGTCTACATAGGACACAGCAACGACGATACCGACATGGACTACCTGCTGGGCCTGCTGCAAAAGGGAGTGTGGATTGGCCTGGACCGGTACCCGGGAGGACGCATTCCGGGGACTCCCGACTGGGAGGGACGCACCCAGTTGGCGTTCCAGTTGATGGAGGCCGGATACACTCACAGGATCATGCTTGCCCATGACTATGTTCCCCCAGCCAACTGGCTGAGCGAGGAAATCAGGGAAGACCGGCACAGGTTCAACCCCGACGCCTACAGCTTCATATCCCGAAAAGTCCTGCCCCGGCTCAAGGAGCTTGGGGCTGGCGACGACGACATCCATCGCATCATGGTCGACAATCCCCGCCGGTTTTTCGCTGGGGAATAATGGCGGGACGCCGGTTTGTGGTATCTTATTGAAGAAAAAGAGCAGGAGGGACGGAATGGCCAAGATTAAGCACATCGCAATATCGACCCAGGACCCGGACGCATCGTGCAAGTTCTACACTGAGACGCTGGGGTTGCAGGTGGTGGGACAGGTGAACAGCGCCAACGCCACCGGCTTCTTCGTGAGCGACGGCACGGTCAACATAGCGCTACTCAAGTTCAACAACGACGAGGCGGCGGGCGCGGAAAAAGGCAAGGAGTACAGCGGCCTCCATCACATAGGAGTCCACGTGGAGGACGCAGGCGAAATGTCCGACAAGATGGCCGCCGTGGGCATCAGCCCCAGGGACGACATCAACGCGGCCCTCTCCATGGGGGCGGAAGCGGGCGCCAGGGACAGGCACGAGTTCAAGTTCGCCGGCCCCGACAGCGTGACCATCGACATCTCCGAGAGGGGCTGGCCCGGCACGACCTAAAGCCTCGCGTCTAACTCTCCAAGGAACCTAGATCACCCCGGGCCGTGGGCGGCAACGGAACGACTTTGCGCATTCCGTCGGCGTCCACAATCCGGGGTGTGCCATGCCTGCCGTCACTCCGGCAGAACCCAGGGAACCCTGTAAATGAAATGAGGTTTTCTGGTTTCCGGGCTTCGCCGGAAAGACGAGTTTCGGTCCATCGGCGTCTATTCTCATAGGCATCGCCCATGCCGGCAACGGTCCGCTTGACCGTGTGCATTGCCGTGACATCAGGCCCTTGTCCTGCGATTCACAGCGGGTTCTATACTTTACGCCCTATTTCCTGGTGCTGTCTCTGGGACGGCCGGGAGTGAGGCGCCGTGAAGTACGCAGAACTCCACTGTCACAGCAACTACTCCTTCCACGAGGGGGCATCCTCTCTGGAAGAACTCCTCATGCGGGCCAAAGAGCTGGGTTACGGCGCCCTGGCCTTGACGGACCATGACAACCTGAGCGGCGCCATGGAGTTTGCCAGGCTTGCCAACAGCCTGGGCATACAGCCCATAACAGGCGCGGAAGTTACCCTTTCCGACGGTTCGCACCTGACCCTGCTGGCCCGCGACAGGACGGGATACCGGAACATCTGCCGCCTTCTCACGTTCTCGAGAATCAAAGACCGACGTGAGCCCCAATTGGATCCCGAGCTTCTTCCCCAACATGCCGAGGGAGTCATTCTGCTCACAGGTTGTCCTAAGGGAAGGGTCCCCTCTCTCTTGTCAGAAGGGAAGTGGATGGAAGCCGAAACAGAGACGCGAAACTATCTGGACTGGTTCGGCCCTGACAACGTCTTTATGGAATTGCAACAGAACCTGGTCCAGGGCGACAGGCTGCGCTGCCGGAAGCTGTACGAGATGGCACGTAAGCTGGGCGTGGGCGTGGTTGCTACGAACAACGTCCATTACCATGCGCCCGAACGGAGCCGGCTCCAGGATGCTCTGGTGGCCATCAGGCACAACCGCACACTGGAAGAGACCCACCGGGAACGACGCCCGAACTCCAACTTTCACCTGAAGTCGCACCAAGAGATGGCCAGTCTCTTCAGGGAGACGCCAGAGGCGCTGAAGAATACGCTGAAGATCGCAGAACGGTGCTCCGGATTCAATCTGGAGAACAACCTGGGCTACCGGTTCCCCGACCACCCTGTGCCCAAAGGCCATACACCTCTCAGCTACTTGAGAGAGCTCTGCTATGAGGCGGCGATGCGACGGTACGGCTCGATTTCACCCAGGGTTCGGGAGCGTTTGAATGAGGAGCTGCGGCTAATCGAGAAGCACGAGCTGGCGGGTTTCTTCCTCATCTACTACGACATCATAAACATGGCCAGGGAAGTGATGATAGACCTGGGGCTGGTAGACCGTGAGACGCCTCTGGAAGAGAGACCTCCGGGACGGGGCAGGGGCTCGTCTGTGTCCATGCTGGTGGGATACCTGATTGGCCTTTCTCACATAGACCCGTTGCAATACGACCTGTCTCTGGACCGTTTCATGAATGATGAGATGGGCGCCGTTCCCGATATCGACCTGGACTTCCCACGTAATATCCGGGAGGAGCTGATACTGCAGGTGCACCGGCGTTGGGGATGGCCCTCGGCGGCCTTGACCGGAACGATAGCCACCTACCGCATGAAGGGGGCCATACGAGACCTGGGCAAGGCCCTGGGTCTCCCGCCGGAGGACGTGGACAAGCTGGCCAAGAGGGTCGACACGCGCCATGCTTCGGGTCTCCGCTCCGAGATGCTTGAACTGCCTGAATTCCGCCGCAAGATTGACGCTCCCGTATGGAGAGACCTCATAGATTTGGCGGAGCAGCTGGACAGCTTTCCCAAGTACATTGGGCAGCACCCGGGAGGCATGATCATATCATCGACGCCCCTCATCGACCTGACGCCGGTGCAGCCGGGGGCGATAGACGGACGGTACGTGTGCCAGTGGGACAAGGACAGCGTACAGGACGCAGGCTTTGTAAAAATCGACTTTCTGTCCCTGGGAGCCCTTTCCCAGATGCAGGAAGCTCTCGAAATCATCGAAGAGCGGACGGGCAGATATGAAGACCTATCCCGCATCGACTTCGAGGACGAGGCTGTCTACAAAAACCTCCACCAGGCCGACACCATTGGCATATTTCAGGTGGAGTCGGCGGCCCAGATGCAGACCATCACCCGCATCATGCCCACCAACCTGACTGAAATGGCCTTTGAGGTGGCGGCGGTCAGGCCGGGCGTGGGCGTCAACGACGGGGTCAGCCGGTTCATCGAGAGATACGCCAACAATGTGCCTTGGGAGTTTGACCATCCCCTGGAAGAGCGGGCGCTTGCCCGGACAATGGGAGTGATTCTGTTCCAAGACCAGGTGAACCAGCTGGCAATGGACGTGGCGGGATTCAGCCCTAAAGAAGCGGACAACCTGCGCCGCGCGTTCGGACGCAAGAACAATGGGTCTCTCCTTCAAGACTACTGGGAGAAGTTCCGGGCGGGAGCCGTTGCCAGGGGCGTGCCGGAGGAAACTGCCCTCACCATATTCAAGAGGTTCTCCGGCCAGTATATGTTCCCTGAGTCCCATGCCTACGCCTTCGGAATAACCGCTTACCAAATGGCTTGGATGAAGCATTACTATCCCCTTGAATTCTTCGTGGCCATATTCAACCAGCAGCCCATGGGCTTCTATAACCTGGAAACTCTGAAGGAGGACGCCAAGCGCCACGGTGTCGGCGTCCTCAATCCCGACATAAATGAGAGCGGCGGCAAATGCGCCATCAAGGATGAGTCCGTGCTGATGGGGTTCCTGAACGTCAAGGGGGTGGGAGAGGCCGGAGCTGAAGCCATCCTCAAAGCCCGCGACGCAGGAGGTCTCTTCACACGCCTGGGGGATGCAATGGAGCGCACCGGACTCCAGCGCAGAGCATTGGAGAGCCTGGTCTTGGCGGGGGCTTTCGACGGGTTAATTCGTGGCCGCGAGAGGGCGGACAGGCGGAGCGCACTCTGGGAAATCGGGCTGAGGCGCCCTTCCCACGGATACCAGTGGCCTCTGGCGCTTCCGGTGGACCAGGACATGGCAGACTTGCCTCTTATGACCGACTGGGAAGAGATGCTGGAGGAATACACGGTTATGGAAGTGCATCCGAGGGGCCACATCATGGCCCACATACGCCCCAACCTAGGCCCTGAAACGCTTCCCAGCGACCAGGTGGAAGCTCTCGGCGACGGAGAGGAGGTCACCGTGGCCGGGCTAGTAGTCAGGCGGCAGCATCCCGCTAGCTCCAAGACTATCTTCATCACATTGGAGGATGAGTTTGGCCACATACCCCTGGTGGTTTGGCCCAAGGTCTTCCAATGCTATCGGTTGGTTATACGGGAGCCGATGCTGAAAGTCAGGGGAAAGGTCTCTCGGCTGAACGGGAGTATGAACGTCGTAGTGAGCAGTGTGGAGGGCATCAAAGCTCCCTACGTCCTTCCCAAGTCCCGGAACTGGGGGTAGCCGGAGTTTCATGTCCACGCTATACATCCACTGCACACAATGAGGTAGAGGAACAATCTATGAAAGCCCACTATGAAGAGATAGAGGTGTCGGGCGCTTTAAACAGAGTCCGCAACATGTCCTTCAACTGGTCGTTGAACCCGTACCAGGGATGCGTTCACGGCTGCCACTACTGCTTTGCCAGGCGATACCACTGGTTCAAGGACCTGAATCCCGGCGACGACTTCAGTGGAGTGATATTTGTCAAGACCAACCTTCCCGAAAAACTGCGGCGTGAGCTGTCGCGTTCATCTTGGAAATTCGAGCCGGTGGCTGTGGGCACGGCCACCGACCCGTACCAGCCCATCGAGGGCAAGCAGCGAATCACCCGCCGCTGCATGGAGGTATTCTGCGCCAAGCGCAACCCCATCAGAATGATCACTAAGGGGACTATGATAGTGCGGGACCTGGACGTCCTGAGCGAGTTGGCCCGGGTTGCGGGATGCACCGTTTGCTTCTCAATGACTGTCTTGGACGACACGCTCCGCTCCAAGCTGGAGCCGGGGACTCCTCCAACCATCAAGCGGCTCAAAGCTATGGAAAAGCTGGTGGCGGCCGGCGTCAATGCGGGAGTGCTGATAGCTCCCATCATCCCAGGCGTCACCGACAAGAAGTCCAACCTGGAGCCCTTGGCCGCCGCTGCGGTGGACCACGGCGCCCGGTTCCTGGAGGGGAACACTCTCTATCTGATGGACGGGACCAAGGGCCACTTCTTGAATTTCCTCGACTCGGAGTTCCCCAACCTCATTCCCAGTTATCGCACGGTCTGCAACGGAGCGTTCGCCCCCAGGGGAGTGAAAGACCGGCACCGATGGATGATGAAGGAATTGAAAGACAAGTACGGGCTGGATGACATGAGGACGGACGATTCCTCCGCGCGCCCCAGGCAGCTTACCCTCTCAATATAGCCCATTGCTGATTGGCGCCGGAAGGAAGACTTGGGCCGTATACGGTTTGTTGGGGTGGAATTCCCTGGTTTTGGAAGGGAATTCACGACGTATCCGGCTTGAAATCTAGGTGAACTTCTATCTAAAATATGATTACCAAATTTGGGAGGTGCTGGATGCAGGCCTACTGTGTGAAGTGCAGGGCTCGGCGGGACATGAGTGATCCTCAGTCGATCACCATGAAAAACGGCCGCCCCGCCACCCAGGGAACCTGCCCTACTTGCGGCACGAAGATGTTCCGCATAGGTAAGGCTTAGCTTCAACTGGACCTTGGTCAACAAAAAGGGACCGGCGGCAGACCGGTCCCTTTTTCTTTTCAGGAAACTATTCTCTTCTTGTGCTGTGCGCTATGTCCCCCACAGGGGATTCTCCCCCTCCTGCTTCAAGTGCGGCTCCTTAGCTCCGGTCTGAGCGTCCGGAACGCCTAAGGCCTCAGGCCTCGTGATATACTCGCTACGCTGCCGTGTGTTTCATGCGGCGCCATCTCTTTCCGGAGGCATGGCGGATGATCGGAGTTCTGACTCACCACTGGGCTAAGGCTGACAAGATAGAGGACGCAAGGAAGCTCTTGGACCACAACGGCGAGGCCCAGAGCAAGTTCCGGGGATTCGGCGCCAGGCATACCATGGTGTCCCTGAGCGACCCTTCCAAAATATCCACGCTGGTAACTTGGGACAGTAACGAAGTCTACGATGAATGGCGGGCCAGCCCAGAGCGAAAAGAGTCCATGGCCGGAGCAGAAGAGCTTTGGGCCAAGCCCCCTGAATCGGAACGCTTTGAGATGGCTGGCTGACAGCCCCGGTGCCTCAGGAGAAGTTGCTATGAAGATAGGATTGGCGATGTCCAGGGCGCCCGATAACCAGGGGATCAAGGAATTCGTCAAGCGTGCTGAGGACCTGGGCTTCGAGAGCGTGTTGATAGGCGACCACGTCGTGCTGCCCACAGCAGGGACCACCCAGTACCCCTATACGGCGGACGGTTCATTCATCCGGCCCGCCGACGAACCTTTCCTCGACGCAATGGCCCTGCTGGGTTTCATGACGGCTTGCAGCGACACTATACGCCTGGGCACCACTGTAATAATCGTGCCGTACAGGGACCCGGTGGTGCAGGCCAAGATGTTCTCCTCCCTGGACGTGCTAAGCGGGGGAAGAATCATCTGCGGTGTGGGAGTGGGATGGTTGGAAAAGGAATTCGAGACCTTGAACGTTCCCTACGCCGAGCGCGGTCCAATGACCGATGAGTACATAGAGGTCTTTCAGACCCTGTGGACCCAGGAGGACCCCGTCTACAACGGCAGATTTGTCAAAATAGACGGCATCAAGTTCACACCCAAGCCGGTGCAGTCGCCTCTGCCGATTTGGGTCGGGGGGCACACCAGACGCGCCCTGCGACGCACAGCCAAGTACGGGCATTGCTGGCACCCCACCAGGCAGACACCCGACTTCGTGGCCAAGAACCTCCCCTACCTGTGGGAGCAAACGGAGCTGGCGGGTCGAGACCCCAAAGAGATAACCATATCGTTGAAGAGAAGCCTCCATTTCACCGACATTGGGCTGGGCGAACAGGACACGGTCAGGAGTGGCGGGGCGATGATAGGTGACACTGCACAGGTGATTGACGACATCCGCTACTGCGGGGAGTTGGGGATCGACCAGTTGACCTACGACTTCCGCGTGTCGGGCATGGATGACAACATCAGGGTCATGGAGCACCTAGCGGAAACGTGCCTTCCGGTGGCCGAGAGCCTGGGCTGAGCTTCCCTGCCGGAAACCTTTGCAAAACCTCTTCCCCATTGAGGGGGAAGATTGAGATGGGGGTGAACGGGGCTGTGCGGGGGTCGTCTCAAGGCGTCATAGCTCCGGTTCTGAGCTTGGGACCTCGTACCGCTTCCTTATATCGTCAATATAGACGCGATGGTAGTCCCCGTAGTGGCCATTCTCAGCGTCCCCGGTCAGCTGTTCGGCCCACATGTATTGAACGTCCCGCCATTGGATTGGGAAATGAGGTTCCTCGAAGAACCTGACCACCGCGTCCGATGGGGTGTCGGCGTCCACGTACCCCAGCATCTGAAAATTGTCATAGGGATTGCCGTTCTCCGAGAGGAATCGGCCTTTCATGGCTCCCAGCACGATGTACAGGCCCAAGTTAACCTCCAACCGGCTTCAAGGTGTCTAGGTTAGCGGTTCCGCAAAACTGATTTCATGGCCGTCCGGGTCTGTGATATGAAAGTAGCGTTCGCCCCAAGGAGCGTCTCGCGGACTTTCGGGCTCCAATCCACGTTCCTTCAACAGCCCATTAATCTCATCGACTCCATCCACCCTGATGATGAACCTGCCCCACCACCGGGGCGTGTGGGACGGCGATAGAATCAGGTTGAGGTACTCAACAGCCCCTACATGGTAGGAGGTGAAACTGGCGTCACTGCCGCCGTATACCATTTCCAGGCCCAGCTTGTCGTAGAACTCTACCGCCCTTGCCATGTCCTTAACAGCCAGGGTCACAGCGCTGAAATGTTGTATGGTCATGCTCAGGTCTCTATAGCCCGTATCGACTTCCACTTTGGAGGGGAGCGGGAGTTGATGATAGCAGACGTTGCAGACCCAGACCAAGGCTAAAGAGCCGAGCGAACCCGAGCGGCCAGCCTTGCCGTCCACATCTTCACCAGGGTGTTGGACCTGGCAGCGGGAAGAGACGCGGCCATGACCGAATAGACCCATCGGCGGCTGACCTTGGTTGTGACTTCAGGGTTGAGCCAGTCGTGGTTTTGGGCCAGCTTTCCTAGGGTGGCTATGCCGATTATCACAGGCCACAGCACCGCCAGACGCAGGCGCAGCGAGCCTCTGGGTATGGCCAGGATATAGTCCACGGCCTCCTGGTAATGCTCCAAGGCCCGTTCGATGCCCCATGTCAGGGCTGGCCTTGCCGCCGGCGCAGCCGATGGGTCCAGCAGGTCGTCCGGCCTAAGTCCTAGCTGCGAAAGCCTGGTTTCGGGCAGGTAGCACCGCCCAATGCGCAGGTCCCTGGGTATGTCTCGCAGGACGTTGGTCATCTGCAGGGCCTTCCCGAATCTGACGCCCGCCTTGGACATCTTCTCCAGGTCCCACTTCCTCAGAGCCGGCGTATGGGACATAGTGATTGCCGTCCAGAACTCGCCCACGCATCCCGCAACGTGGTACGTGTACTGGTCCAAGTCCTCGTCCGTCTCCAGGGACCCGACGGCCCCCGCCTCCTCCGGCGGAAAGACGGTCAGGTCCATCTCCATGCCACGGGTGAGGTTCACGACCACCGACTGTATCAATCGCCGGTCTTCTTGCGGAGTGGACTCCAGACAGCCCAGGGCTTCGTCCAGGCTGCTTATCAACTTGCCCTCAACCTCTGATTTCTGGAAGCTCGTCAGGTCGCGGGCCATTTCACCTACCGTTTCCGGGGGCGCCGATTCTTCTAGAACGGCGCGAAAGCTGAGCAGGTGTTCAAGACGCTGGGCTGGAGGCAGCGCCCGCGTATCGGCGATGGTGTCCGCCGCCCTGGCCAACAGATATGCCAGCCCCACCGGCCTTCTGAGGTCGGCTGGAAGGACCCTGATGGTCAGGTAGAAGCTCCGGGAAACCTGGGGAAGCAACCCGGTGAGGAGTTTTTCCCAGGTGACCCTTTCCGGTCCGGTACGGCTCATGGCTCCAACGCTCGTTGTGAGATGGTCGCCCATATTATAGCAACGGGCCACGACCCGCCCGCCTGAGGTATCCGCAGGCCGAGGGCGGTAATGGAGAATTGGGCCTTCAAGTGATAATATTAGCCGTTGACGCAACCCTATTGCGGACAACGCCTGTTGAGGCGATTCGAGGTGGTCATGACCACGGAGGAACAGCCCCTTATCCCACCGGAGGAATACACCGTAGACGAATACTATTCAAAGGAAGGCGCCGTGAGTTTCTACTGCGACTCGCTGCACATCAGCAGCGGGTTGTACAGCTCCATCCTCTTCTTCGGAGAGCTTCAGGAGGATAGGGAACCCACTCTCAGGGCAAAAATCAAGGTCAGCCCTCAGCTGCTCAAGGCCATCGCTTTGCTGGCCCGGAAACATGTCAGGGAGTACGAGAATGCCGTTGGCCCCATAAGCCTTCCGCGGCAAGTCCTGGACGCCTGGAGCATCACGGAGCAGGACCTGTGAGCGAAGATTCAGGTCAGTCTCCTGAGCAAAGGAGAGAAGGCTTCCGGCTGACTTCTACAGGGGTGCCTGAGGAATGGGAGTTCAGGCTCCATCGCGCAAGCCGACCGAGGGGCGCCGAGGACTTTCTTACCCAAAGCGAAGTCACGCCCGTGGCCGTAGAACGTCTAGGGAACTCGGACCTTCCGCCCCGATTCGAGGCTAAGCTGAGGTTCGAGATTCCGATGATAGTCGTGGACACCTACGACGCCGTTTACGTATTCGAACGGGTCATCAACAAGCTCCACGGCTTCTCCCGAGACGTTAAGGCGGCCAAGTGGGAGCTTAGCAGCAAGCTGCTGGGTCACCTGAAGTTCCTAACACGTCTGGAGTCGGACAAGATGGCCGATCGCCTGAAGCTGGAGCTGGAGTTCCTGCGGGCGGCCTTCCAGCCCATCGAGGGCGGAGACAACGAATCGGAGGATGACGAGCAGTGAGCGCCGAAGAAGTCTATGAGAAGTCATTGGGACTCCATTGCGGAAGGCGAGCCGGCCTACAGCAGTCCAACGGCAGGAAGCCCTTTGCTCTACCCGGTGACGAACCCAAGTGGCCGCGGGACCGGACGGTTGACATAAAGCACATAAAGCTGGAACTGGACGTGGACGTGGACTCCCGTTCCATCAGCGGCGCAGCCACACACACTGTATCCCCCATCAACGACGGCGTCTCCACACTGGAGTTGGACGCAGCCGAATTGGACATTTCGGGCATCGCGCTGTCCGACGGGACTTCCCTGGCCTACGTCCGTGAGGACTGGAAACTGTCCATCAACCTTGGCGGTCCCCGGAAGGCCGGCGAGGAGATTACGGTCAGAATTGAATACGGCACGACTCCGCGTAAGGGCCTCTATTTCAATATGCCTGACGACGGATACCCGGACCGGCCCCAGCAATTGTGGACCCAGGGGCAGGACGAAGACTCCAGGTTCTGGTTCCCCTGCTTCGACTACCCCAACGAAAGGTTCACCAGCGAAATCGTAGTAACCGTGCCCTCGGAATGGACCACCATTTCTAACGGGACCCTCACGTCATCCGAGCCTTCAGGCTCTGACGTCGCCAAACGGACCGACCACTGGGTCCAGGACAAACCCCTGCCCGCCTATCTCATGTCCCTGGTGGCTGGGGAATACACCGAAATTAAGGACGGCGACGCCGGTGGTGTGCCAATTCTCTACTATTCGCCTCCGGGCAGGGAGGAAGACACCCGCCGTGCTTTCGGCAAGACGCCCAAGATGATGAAGTTCTTCACCGAGAAAATCGGGGTGCCTTATGCATGGGACAAATACTCCCAGGTGACCGTGGCCGACTTCATATTCGGAGGCATGGAGAACACGTCGGCCACCACCATGACTGACCAACTGATGCATGACGAACGGGCCCACATCGACTACTCCGCCGACGGCATCGTGGCCCACGAGTTGGCCCACCAGTGGTGGGGAGACCTGCTTACCTGCAGGGACTGGTCCCACGGCTGGCTTAACGAGGGGTTCGCCACCTACTCCGAGCTGCTGTTCAGGGAGTTCGACCTGGGAGTGGACGAGTTTCGGTACGGCGTGTACCAGGACGCCGGGATATATTTTGGAGAGGACTCCGGCCACTACCGGCGGCCCATCGTCAACAACGTCTACAACCAACCCGTTGACCTGTTCGATCGGCACCTCTACGAGAAGGGCGCACTGGTGCTCCACATGCTCCGAGGAGTCCTCGGCGACGACGGCTTCTGGAAGGCGCTCAACCACTATTGCGTAACGAACCAGGGGCGCAACGTTGTGACCGAGGACCTTCAGAAGGCCATCGAAGAGTCCACCGGCAGGAACCTGGACTGGTTCTTCCACCAGTGGGTCTATATGGGAGGCCACCCGGAGTTCAAAGTCGCCTATAAGTGGGACGAGGAGTCCAACTCGGCCGAACTCACTGTGTCCCAGAGCCAGGCTGTGGACGAGTTGACGAGTCTTTTCAGGACCTCCGTTCAGGCAGTCTTCTACACGGAATCTGGAGCCGTCTCCCACAAACTGGACATCAGCAGCAAGGAGCAGACGTTCCGATTCTCCTTGGAAGAAAAGCCGAAGATGGTCTCCTTCGACCCTGGCTACCTGTGCCTGAAGAGCTTGGACTTCACGCGTCCCAAGGAGATGCTGCTCCACCAGCTTGAGAACGACCCGGATGTGCTGGGCAGGATCGACGCTGCCCAGGCCTTAGCCAAGCTAGGCGCCCCCGACTGTGTGGAGGCCTTGAAGAAGGCCGTGCTGGAAGATTCCTTCTGGGGTGTTCAGGTAGAAGCGGCCAAAGCTCTGGGCACGATAAAGTCCGACGCCGCTCTGAACGCCCTTGTCTCATGCACGGGCGTCGGACACGCCAAGGCTAGAAGGGCCGTGGCGGGGGCCCTTGGCGCCTTCAAAGAGGAGGCCGCCCTCAAGGCTCTGGAACCATTGATGGAAAGCGACGAGAGCTATCTGGTGGAGGCTGAAGCCGTCCGTGCGGTAGCCAAGACAAAGCAGCCTCGCTCCTTCGACCTGGTTTCGGCGGCGTTGGGGAAACCGTCGTTCCAGGAAGTGGCCACGGCCCAGGCGCTGCTGGGTCTAGCCGACCTGAAAGACGAACGGGGCGTAGAGCTGGCGAAGGAATGGTCCAAATACGGCAAGCCTTCTCGCGCCCGGGAAGCGGCCCTGTCGTCCCTAGGCAAGTTGGGTGAGGGCAAGAGTGAAGTCGTGGAGTTCCTGTCGGACTTCGTCGACGATCCGTGGCTGCGGGCCAGGGCCAACGCTGTTGGGGCCCTGAGGGAGTTGAAAGACGACAAGGCCATCCCGGCGATCTCTCGTAGAATCCCTAGGGAGCTGGACGGGCGGGTGGTCCGCTTGTGCCGTGAAGCCATTTCCGCCATCAGCGAGGGCAAGGACCGGGGAGACGACGTCAGAAAACTCCGAGAGGAGATGGAGTCTCTCCAAGATGAGAACCGAAAGCTGAAGGACCGCCTGGAAAAGTTGGAGTCAAAGCTGAACGGTGCTTAGCCGTATATCCTAATCCAACAAGGCAGGCGCTCACGGCGAGCGCAGACTGCCGTTAAAGGAGCGAAATGGCCGTAGAGAAGATAACTGTGGGGGACGTGGAAATCATAGCAGTGTCCGACGGGCAGCTTTACGCCGACCCGTGCACATTCTTCCCGTCGGTGGAAGCGTCCAAGTGGGACCCATACGCGGCGGACATGACCGACGAACACAACATCGCCTTGAATATCGGTTCGTTCCTGGTGCGCTCCGATGGGCAGACCATCATCTTCGACACCGGCATGGGGGACAGCAAGTCGACCAGGGTAAGGGGCGAGTCCGGCTTGCTTTTGGACAACCTTCGCTCGAAGGGAATCTCCCCTGAGGACATCACAATGGTGATCATGACCCACGCCCATGTCGACCATGTGGGAACGAACCTTAAGCGGGACGGGGACAAGGTCGAGCCGGTCTTCCCGCGTGCCAAGTACTGGGTCAGCTCCGTCGACTGGGAAGCCTGCCACAACGAGGAAATACAGCGGGACCGGTTCCCCAATGCGCCAGCCCAGGTCTGGCCGCTGGAAGAGCTGGGAGTGCTGGAACTGTTCGATGGCGAACACGCCTTCACCAGTCATCTGACCAGTCTGCCCACTCCAGGCCACACACCCGGTCACATGAGCATCACCGTCTCGTCCCAGGGAGAGAAGGCGCTGATAACGGGCGACATCGCCCACAGCGTAGCCCAGGTGCATGAGACTGACTGGTTCCCGGCCGCAGATATTATCCCCGACTTAGCCGTTGAGACTCGAAAGCGAATTTTCGAGCAGTTGGAGAGGGAAGGTACCGTGGCGGCGTCGGGCCACTTCCCCGCCCCCGGATTCGGCAAGGTGGTCAGGCTGGAAGGACGCCGCTACTGGCAAGGGCTGTGAACATCTAGAATCCCCTCTCCCCGCGAGGCTGGTGCCAAAACCCCCTCTCCCCACGGGAGAGGGTTGGGGTGAGGGGCAAGAGGAGCCGAAATGGACGTCTACGATGCCATACGCTCGCGGGTGGCCGTCCGCAGCTTCAAGCCGGACCCGGTCCCCGACGCAGTTCTGGACAAGATTCTACGCGCCGCCCGTTGGGCCCCAAGCCGCCGCAACCGGCAGCCCTGGCGCCTGATTGTCGTCAAGAATAAGGACACCCTGGCCAAGCTGGCAACTCTGACCTCCGGCGGCGCTTACATCGCCGACGCTCCGATGGCCATAGCCGTGGTCATGGACGACAAGCGGATGGACCAGTTCGACGCTGGACGCCTGATCGAGAACATGCTGCTGGTGGCGTGGAGCCAAGGGATTGGGACCTGCATGGTGGGCGGATGGGACCAGGATGCAGTGAAGGAGCTCCTAGGAATACCTGAAGACATGGAGTTCATCACGGCCATGCCCTACGGCTACCCCGCCGACTCAGCCCCCTCCGGCAAGCGCCGCAAGCCCCTCTCAGAGTTCGTCCACGTGGAGCGTTTCGTCTAGGGGTGACCCTTCGACTCCGCTGGCGCTCCGCTCAGGACAAACGTAGTCTTTGCGTCCTTGCGCCCTGGCGTATCCGTCCCCTCACGACAGCCCTCTGTCAGCCTTGGGCCTGCCAGTTAAGGTGGATTGCCTGCAGCCCTAGTTGGGGCCAGGCGGCAGGGGCGCTGCATTTCTCCAGCCTCTCCTCCAGCGGCAGCGAGTCGTCCCAGTTGTAGGCGATGATGCGCCTGCCGTTCCAGTGGCTGGCTTCGTCGGAAGCAATCCATACCACGGGCGCCTGCATCACTTCGGGTTGGATAAGAAGGTCGCGGCTGCCTCCCTCCGGCACCGCCACCATGTTGGTGGCCGTGGCGCCGCCCGGTGTGAGCACGTTGGCGGTAACTCCCGTCCCCTCCAGGTCCTGAGCCATGATAGCCACCAGGGCTTCGTGCCCGGCCTTGGAGGGGCCGTAAGGCGCGCCTCCCTTGCGCCACATGGTGTCCATGCTGGTGGTCACGCCGATTATTCGCCCGAATCCTTGCCGTATCATGTGATCGGCAACGGCGTGGCACATTATGAACGGCCCGTTCAGGTTCACGGCCACGACCCTCAACCAGCCGGAGGGGTCGATGTCCCAGAAATCGGCGCGTGTCCCGGAAGGGTCGGGAGAGGCTAGTCCGCCAGAGCGCAGGGTGATTCCCGCGTTGTTGACCAGGATGTGGAGCCCGCCCATTTCTCGAATGGTCCGCTCGACGGCCTGGCTGGCCGATTCTGGGTCCGTCACGTCGGCGATGATGGGAAGGACCGAGTCGTCGCCGCCCAGTTCGCGCATGTCGTTGGACGATTGCTCCAACCAGTCTTGGTTGATGTCCAGCATCGCGACGCGGGCCCCGGCCCGCACCAGCCCTTCGGTTATGGCCCGCCCCATCCCGATGGGACTGGCCGCTCCCGTCACGATGGCGACTTTGCCTTGCAAGACTCCCTCTGACGTTGTCATAGACCGCTCCTTACCTTACGTTTGTATTGCCCTGATTATATGCTAGATTATCCGAAATGGGGCCTACATATAGTAGGTGACGGGCTAACGCAAGGAGTTACTGCCGATGGCTCCTCGAACGAAACCGCAGCTTTCCAAGTCCAGGTACATGGCGGGCCTCCAGTGTCTGAAGCGGCTCTACCTGGAAACCTACCGCCGGGAGTTCGCCGACCCGGTGGACCAGGCCCAGCAGGCGAGATTCGACACAGGGACAGCCGTGGGTGAGCTGGCCAGACAGCGGTTCCCAGGAGGCCGACTGGTTGCGGAGGAATATTACCGACACGAGCAGGCGGTGAGAACAACCAGGAGGTTGCTGCGCTTCGCCCCCGTCCCGCCTCTATACGAGGCCGCTTTCAGCTTCGAGGGAATTAGGACTAGGGTCGATGTTCTGCACAAGAGCGGCGGGCCGGGGTTCGACCTGGTGGAGGTGAAGTCTTCCACCAGGGTCAGTCCGGTGCACATCCCCGACGTAGCGATTCAGATGCACGTATTAGAGGGGACTGGCATTCCCGTGGACAGGGCTTGGTTGATGCACGTCAACAACGGCTACGTCTACCAGGGAGGCCCCTATGATTTGGAGCACCTGTTTTCACTGGAGGACGTCACCGAGCGGGCCCGTGCGTTTGCCGCCGACAACGTCGAGGGCGACCTCGCTCAGATGTGGGAGGCCTTACAGCAAGACTCGGAACCGGACATAGAGACGGGCGGCCACTGCAACAAGCCGTATACGTGCTCGTTCTTTGGACACTGCCATCGGAATGAACCGGAGCATCCGGTCAGGCAACTGCCCAGATTGGGAGAGAAGTTGTGGGTCCGTCTGAGGGAGGCGGGCATCGGGGCGATAAGAGACGTGCCGGTGGACTTTCCTGGCCTCAATGATACCCATCGGCGTGTGCGTGACAGCGTGATTACCGGACAGCCTTTCGTAGGCCCGGAGCTCGGTGCTGCCCTTAACGAGATTGCTTGTCCGGTTAGCTTCATGGACTTTGAGACTATCGGGCCGGCCCTCCCGCTCTATGTCGGTACGAGGCCCTACCAGACGGTCCCCTTCCAATGGTCGCTGCATATGCGGGACGCTGACGGCGGGCTGACCCATCGGGAGTTTCTCAACGGTGACGCCGACGACCCCCGGGAGCGTTTCGTGGTGAGTCTGCTGGATGCCGTGCCTTCTGAGGGCAGCGTCGTCGTGTATTCCAGTTACGAGAAGACCATTCTGACGGACATGGCGCGCCTGTTCCCTCAGCATGAAAGCCGCCTGGAGGCCTTATGCGACCGGCTGTTCGACTTGTTGGAAGTTGTCAGGAGCCACTACTACCATTCCGGGTTTCACGGGAGCTATTCGCTGAAATCGACTCTGCCGGCGTTGGCGCCGGATCTGGCCTATACCGACCTGGATGTCCAGAGCGGAGAGGTCGCCTCTGTCGAGTACGCGCGCATGATTTCCGAGGACGCGCTGGAATCCGAGAAGACCCAAATCCGGGAAGCGTTACTGGCCTACTGCAAGAGGGACACGGAAGCCCTGGTCAGGGTCTTGGGTGCGCTTCAGGCTGAAGCACGGGGGACAACCTAGACCGGAGCGTGAAGGTTCTTGGTTTCGCTTGGCTCACCCAGCAGGGATGTAGACGGAGAACCAGGTCAGGCTCTCGGCCATGACCTCGCCCAGGGCTGGCTCCTGATAGACCTCGTAGTGGCCATAGCCCTTGAGCGTCACCAGCTTCTTGGGTTCGCCAGCGCGGTTGAACAGCTCCTGAGACTCCTCCGGGAGCACGATGCGGTCGTCGTCGGTGGTGATGAAGAGGATGGGCCTGGGAGAAATCTTGTCCACAATCCACTCTGGGTGGAAGCCAAGGGTCTCGTCCACGTACTCCATAGGCAGGGAGTTTATGGCGGAAGGGTTGTTCCTGCGCGCCGCCATAGAGAGTTCCAGGGACTGGCGGTCCGGCAGCAGGATGTAGTTCCGGTCGGCCATCTCAGATTCGCCGGTCAGGGCCCGCTGCTCCCGGTCCCGGTTGGAGTGTTCCAGCAGGTCGAACCACTCGTCCACCCGCCTCACGCGGCTCATCCAGCGTATCCCGTCGCCTACACCCACGACGCTCACGATGCATTTGGCCCTTGAGTCTACGGCCCCCACCCACGACACCGTGGCGCCGCCGTAGCTCGTTCCGTAGAGTCCAATCCTCTCCGGGTCCACCTCGGGTTGGAGGCCCAAGAAGGTCATAGCGGCCTGGACGTCCGTAACCCTGCTGTAGGGGGCAAGGCGGCTCCGCTGGCCTTCACTGTCGCCCCATCCCTTGTAGTCGAAGGTCATGGCCACATATCCGGCTTTGTTCAGATAGGCGGCGTTGTCGGGCAAGTACAGGTCCTTGACCCCGGTGTATCCGTGGCAGAGAAGGACCGCCCCCCTTCTCTCGCCGGGCTCCATGTCGTCGGGGGTGTAGACGTCTCCGACCAGCATGATGCCTTCACTGTAGAATGTCACGGCGCGTTTCAACTTCTCTCCTCCATAGTCCGTCTGGGGACGGGTGGGCGCCTGGGATGCATGGCTGATTGCCCGCAGAAGTATAGCACAGGAGGATTGGGCGTCTGACATAACGTAATGCCGCCCAACCCTTGAAAAACACGCTTGGGCCTGCCAAGATAAGGGTCATGCGAATAGGCCTCTTCGAGTTCAACGAACCCCTCCCGGAGCTAAACGAGCCACATGCCATTTCGATCTTGCGTCCCTGGGTGAACGTGGGCAGGGTCGGAACCCTGTCGCTTGCCCGTCTGGAGCGGCACTTCTCGGCCAAGAGTCTGGGCAAGCTTTTCAGGCCGGGGATGGTCTATGACTTCACGCGCTATCGGCCCCGCTCCCGACTTGTCGGGGACCGGCGGGAGATGACCATACCCAACAGTACCGTAAGCTATTCCCAGAGGGACAACGGCCCTGACCTGCTCTTCATGAATCTGAGGGAACCCCACCTGATGGGCGAGGACTACGTGGACTCGGTGTTGGAGATGCTGGGGACGTTGGGCGCCAAACGCTACTGCATGATTGGCGGAATGTACGATGTGGTGCCTCACACGCGCCCGCTGTTGGTGTCCGGTGCGAGCACGGGAAGCCAGGCGTCAGCAGACGCCGAGAAGATGAAGCTGCAACCCAGCAGCTACCAGGGCCCGACCAGCATCATGTCCCTCATAGGCCAGGAAGCCTCCAAGCGGGGCATTGAAAACATGAGTTTCGTGGTCCACCTACCCCAATACGTTCAACTGGAAGAGGACTACGCGGGAGTGGCCCGGCTAATGGAGATGGTCTGCTCCCTGTATGGCCTTCCGGAGCATCTGGCGGACAAGGAGAGAGGTGAGCGGCAATATCGTGAGCTAACGTCCGCTGTTCAGAGAAACCCGGAGCTTCAGGACATCCTGTCCCAACTGGAGCGTCAGTACGATTCCCGCTCCCAGCGGGAGGCTGAGGATGAAGAGTTGCCCCCGCTGTCTTCCGAGGTGGAACGGTTTCTCAGGGAAGTGGGAGACCTGGGCGAGGAGGAGAACTCCTAACTTACGCCCCTCAGCTCCTTCGGCAAAACAAAGGAGACGTTCTCCTCTACACCGTCGATAGTGGTCACCGATATTGGATGCAGGGCGGTGATCACCGCGTCAACGAGGTTCTCGGGAGTTGACGCTCCAGACGTTACGCCCACCCGTGCTACGTTTTCGAACCACGACTCGTCAATGTCCTCGGGCCCGTTGATAAGATAGGCCGGAGTGCCCCGCGCCTCTACCACTTCCCGGAGCCGGTTGCAGTTAGAGCTGTTTTGGGCGCCGATCACTAGGACCGCGTCCACCTGTCGGGCCAGGGCCTTGGCCGCCTCCTGACGGTTTGTTGTTGCGTAGCAAATGTCGGCACGGGTTATTGCGTCGGGAAAGGCCGTGCTGATTTGGTCCACCGTTTCCTTGGTGTCGTCCACGGAAAGAGTGGTCTGGGTCAGCACGACTACGGGTGTGTCCCTGTTCCAGGAAGGAAACTCCATGTTGTCACGCTCGTCCATCAGAGCCATGGGGACCTGGCCCATGGTACCTCGGACCTCCTGGTGTCCTCGGTGGCCCACAAGGACCACTTTGCGGCCCTCCTTATGGTACTTTTTGGCTTCGTTGTGCACCCTCGTGACTAGTGGGCAGGTGGCGTCGATCACCTTGAGATTTCGGGATGAGGCCTTCTCGAAGTCTTCGGGAGGAGAGCCGTGGGCGGAGAAGACGACGACGGACTCTTCCGGTATATCTTCCACGTCCTCCACCGTAACGGCGCCCTTGTTTTCCAGGCTCGCCACCACGTAAGGGTTGTGGACGATTTCATGCTTCACGTAGACGGGAGCGCCGAACTTCTTGAGGCACAGTTCCACTATGTCCACTGCCCGCACCACTCCGGCGCAGAACCCCCTGGGCAAGGCCAGAATAACTTCCATTCGGCGGCCCCTCCTCCGTTTATTGCGAAGCCATTATATCCTATGGCCTCTCGCAAGCCCAAATCGACTGGCTGGACTCGAGCGTGAGCCGACGTGAGGACTGTTGTCCTGGTTCAGGCTGGAAACCCGGTCGAATGGGTTTCATTGACACTAAATTCCGCCCGATGTTAACATGAGGCCCGAACCGGGGCGGGTAGAGCGCCGTCTCGACGGATTAAGGACCGGGGGTGTGGGGCGCCCTTTTGACCTGCAGCCCTCTTCATTGAAATCCATGGCCGTTTAAGTTTGCGAGACGCGCCGAATGCCTGAAGATTTTGACTTTCGCTGGGCGGCGGTAATCCTGTCGCTCATTGTAGGATTTCTGGCCATCGCTGGCATGTTCGCCGCGTCGGCTTTCATATCGTCCAGGCGCAAGTCGGCGGTTAAACTCACTCCCTACGAATGCGGAATTCCGGCTGCTCCCTTCCGATGGTCGCAAATCAACCTCAGGTACTACGTATTTGCAATACTTTTCTTGATATTCGACGTCGAGGCCGTGTTCCTGTTTCCCTGGGCGGTCGTCTTCCTGGACGTCAGCGACGTGGCCTTCTACGCAATGCTGATATTTCTCGGCGTGTTGGGATTCGCCATACTCTACGGTTGGCGAAAAGGAGTCCTTGAGTGGTCGAGATAAACCCCATCTACAGTGGCGCCACAGGCGAGGGGAAAGGCAACACACCTGGGCCTAGTCTGTTCGACCGGGCGATGCCGGGCGTGGTCACGGCCAATGCCGAACAGCTTTTCGCGATGGCCCGGAAGTCGTCTCTTTGGACTCTGACGTTCGGACTGGCATGTTGCGCCATAGAGATGATGTCCACCTACATGGCCCACCATGACCTGGACCGTTTCGGTGTCGTCACCTGGCCTTCTCCCCGCCAATCCGACGTGATGATAGTCGCCGGGACGGTGGTAAAGAAGATGGGCGAGCCTATAAAGCTCCTGTACGAGCAGATGCCCGAGCCCAAGTGGGTTATCGCTATGGGCAGCTGCGCCACCAACGGGGGCCCTTACTACCGCTCCTACTCGGTGGTAATGGGAGTGGACCACATCATTCCCGTCGACGTGTACGTGCCTGGGTGCCCGCCAAGGCCTGAAGCTCTCATGCAGGGCATCCTGAAGCTGCAAGAAAAAATTATGAGGGATTCCAAAACCAGTGGCGGAAAGGCCTAGTTCCTTCAATCAAACCTCCTCTTCTTCTCTCCCTCTCCACCCGGGAGAGGGCCGGGGTGAGGGGGGCGCCCACTCCGACGAGTCCCCTAACTCCGGGGGCGAAGCCGCTCTAAGCGGCACGGCCCCCTTGTCCAACTCGGGGCTCGACCTCGTACTTCAGTCACTTGAAGGGATCGACCCCGTCCCTGGAGCTGTCGACAGCCGCCCTCAGATAACCGTCAAGCCTTCTGCCGTCGCGGAAGCCTGCCGCATTTTGAAAGACACCCCGGGGCTTTCCTTCAATATGCTGCTTTGCCTTGCCGGGGTGGACTACGAGGAACGGTTCGAAGTGGTGTACGTGCTCCTGTCTCTGGAGCATGAAAACACGCTGGTCGTCAAGGTTGAGTTGCCCTACGACGACCCGCGAGTTCCCACCGTCACGCCCGTCTGGCGGGCCGCCGGATGGTACGAGCGGGAAGCCCACGATCTGTTTGGAATAGTCTTCGAAGGAAACCCGGACCTTTCTCCCCTGGTGCTCTACGAGGGATTTGAAGGACACCCGGGAAGGAAATCTTTCCCGTTCCATGAGTACGCCGAATACTAGACCTAAGAAGGTGGTTCTCACCGCCCGCATGCAGATGTCGGAGGAAACCGCTGTGGCGTTGCTGGAACCCCTGTCTCTCGAAGGGGCGGGGGCGACCCTGTCCGAGGCGCAAGAGGACCTTGTGCAGAAGCTGTCCGTCTGGATTCAGGAAAACGACGGCCGCGGTGAGTTGGAGCAGGCGCTATCAGAGGCCGGGTACAAGGGAGTGGACGAGGATACGGAAGTGCACCTGGAGTTCACGGAAGGATAGAGCCGTAATTCATGGTTGACGCGCAACGCAGCTTGGAAATAGACGCCGAGCCCCTGGAGATGGTCGTCAACATGGGGCCGCAGCACCCCTCTACCCACGGGGTGTTCAGGATGGTCCTGTGGGTGGACGGCGAGAAGATAGTCAAGGTGGAACCCTATATAGGCTATCTCCACCGCGGTTCGGAGAAGCTGTGCGAGGGAGAGCAGTACCATCAGGTGGTCACCCTGTTCGACCGCCTGGACTACATATCCAACTTCAACAACGAGCTAGTGTACGTGAGGGCTGTGGAGAAGCTGATGGGACTGGAAGTCCCGGACCGGGCCGAATACATACGCATCATTCTCTGCGAGCTCAACCGGATAGCCTCCCATCTGCTGTTCGTAGGCACCATCGGCCTGGACGCCGGAGCCATGACGCCGATCATGTTCTCATTCCGTGGCAGGGAGCGCCTCCAGGCTGTGTTCGAGGCGGTCAGCGGCGCCCGCATGATGCACAACCACTTCCGCGTAGGAGGCGTGAAAGAGGACTTGCCGGACAACTTCCAGGAGTTGATGGACGGGTTGATGGTGGACCTGAAGGCCGACATCGAGGAGTGTGACCAGCTTCTGACCTACAACGAAGTGTTCGTTGCACGGTGCAAGAACGTGGGGAGCATCAGCGCCGCCGACGCCATCGACTACGGTATGACCGGCCCGTGCCTCAGAGCCTGCGGAGTGCCTTACGACGTGCGGAAGGCCGAACCTTACTCCCTGTACGACCGTCTAGACTTCCGGATTCCCACCGGCATAGACGGGGACTCCTGGGAGCGCTACTACGTGAGGCTCCAGGAGATGTACCAGTCCTACAGCATTGTCCAGCAGGCCATGAAACAGATGGAACCGGGTCCCGTGTCTACGATGGGCCGCAGGCTGATACGTCCCCCCAAGGGCGACGTATACGTGCGCTCGGAAAATCCCCGTGGGGAGATAGGCGTGTATCTGGTCAGCGACGGAACTGACAAGCCCTACCGCTTGAAGGTCCGCCCCCCTTCATTCTGCAATCTGAGTGCCTTGGAACACATGCTGGATGGCGCGTGGGTTGCCGACTCCGTTGTCATACTGGGTTCCCTGGACATAGTCCTGGGAGAGGTGGATAGGTAAGGCACCGCAATGGACTGGTTGGACTTCATCCTCATTATCGTCGGGCTGTTGATTCTCTTCACGGCCCTTTCGGTGGTCGTCCTTTCACTCACCTGGCTGGAAAGGAAGACCCTGGGACGTCTCCAGCGCCGGTTGGGGCCGACCCGCACAGGGCCGATGGGGCTGATGCAGCCCATCGCCGACGCCGTGAAGCTCGTCTTGAAGGAGGACCTGATTCCCTCCTGGGCGGACAAGTCCGTATTCTGGGTTGCGCCCCTGGTGGTGCTGATCCCGTCTTTCATGATATGGGTGACGATTCCCGCGGCGGAGAACCTGGTCCTCAGGAATCTGGACATGGGGCTTTTCTACATCATCGCCTTCTCGGTGTTGACCATCCTGGGGCTTGTGCTGGCCGGATGGGGTTCAGCCAACAAGTATGGAACGTTAGGTGGACTGCGCTCGGCGGCCCAGCTGGTCAGCTACGAGATACCCGTGATAATGGTGGTCATAGCGGTGGCCATGCTGGCCCAGTCTCTGGACCTGCAAGTCATCACGATGAGCCAGACGCCGGCCGACCACCCCAACATCGTAGAGCACAATCCCATTGATATACCCTTTGCGGTCCTCCAACCGCTGGGACTGGTTATATTCCTGGTGGCTGGCCTGGCCGAGTTGGGACGGATCCCCTTCGACATTTACTTCGCCGAATCGGAGATTGTCGGAGGCCCCTTCGTAGAGTACAGCGGCGCCCACTGGTCGGTGTTCTTCCTGGCCGAGTACATGAACACCTTTGCCATTGCCGCGTTGACCACTCTCCTGTTCCTAGGAGGTTGGGAAGGTCCTGGGCTTCCCGCCTGGCTCTGGTTCCTGCTGAAGACCTATCTGGTCATCCTGGTCATATTCTGGATACGAGGCACCTTCCCCCGGCTTCGAATAGACCAGCTTATGGCCTTTGCGTGGCAGGTGGCCGTCCCCTTGTCCTTTGCGAACATTGTCATCACGGGAATCTATCTCTTCTACGGCTGGCCCTGGTGGAGCTTGACGCTCATGTCCCTTGCGCTCACCGTAATGATAGGGTATTTCATACAAAAGAAACTGACGGAACCGGCCAGGAAGGTGGCCGCACTGTATGCGCGGCGAACGGGACCACAGCCGGCTCCCAACGCCGCCGACTAAGACGGATTCACACAACAGGAAGAGGGCAGCCGATGATAGGCGGAATAAAAGGAATGTTGGTAACCCTGGCCTCGACGGTGAGAGGACTGAGAAAACCCGTCACCGCCCAGTACCCGGGGGAGCATCTCCCGGTCCAGCCACGGTACATGGGATTCCCGGCGCTGACGTGGGACTCGGAGGTGGGAGAACCCTATTGCACCGCCTGCATGGTGTGCATACGGAACTGCCCCACCCACTGCATGACCGCCTCCATGAAAGACAACCCCCTCCAGCAGGAAGGCAAGAGCTCGCGGCGCAAAATCGTTGACGCTTTCGAGATAAACCTGAACAGGTGTATACTCTGCGGGATTTGCGTCGAGGTGTGCAACTTCGACGCAATTGTTATGAGTCACGAACACGAGATGAGCACCTTCCAACGCAACGGGGACAGGCTGGACTTGGAGCCTCTGTTGGACATGGGTGTGAAATTCCAGCGGGAGACCAACTGGGAACCGCCGTCCAAGAAGGCCAAGGAAGCTCAGGCAAAGGCGAAAACAGAGGAAGCAGCCAGCTAGGATGTCCGAGTTTCTCTTTGGCCTGGCGGCCTTCCTGACCTTGGGGGGCGGACTTGGAATGGTGGCGACCCGCAACGTCGTCCACGCTGCCCTGTTCCTCCTGGTGTCGTTGGGGGCCGTAGCCGGCATCTACCTGCTGGTCTTCGCCGAGTTCCTGGCCCTTGTACAGGTCCTCATATACGGCGGGGCCATCATCATCGTGCTTCTGTTCGCCATTATGCTCACCCGAAGCGGCGAATACCCCCGAATCTCCGACAACAAGCAGTGGCCTCTGGCGATCATTGCAGCGGCTGCGGTCTTCGGAGTCCTCACCGCTTCCTTCCTGTGGATAGACAGGCCCGACTCGTCACCCGAGGGCCCCGGCATCACTGGAATAGGCAATAAGCTCTTCACTGACTGGGCCGTGCCCTTTGAAGTGGCGTCGCTGTTGCTTCTGGTGGCTCTTATCGGTGCCATTATCATCGCGGGTAATCCGGGCCGGAGGTCCTGATGCCCCTGGAAGCGTACCAGGTTGTCAGCGCGGCGCTCTTCAGCATAGGCCTTTACGGAGTCCTGGCGCGCCGGAGCGCGGTGCTGATTCTAATGTCGATTGAGCTGATGCTGAACGCGGTAAACATCAATCTCATCGCGGCCGCCGCTTTCCTCGATCACGACGGCTTCACGGGCCAAATCATAGCTGTCTTTGTTATCACCGTGGCCGCCGCTGAGGTCGGCCTCGCCTTGGCCATAGTCCTACGAATATTCCGCAACCGGTCCACCGTAAACGTGGACGAGGTTGACTTGATGAAGTGGTGACCTCCGTATGGGGTTAGCTGAGAGCGCGTGGCTCATACCGGCGTATAGCTTCGCATCCTTTTTTCTGATCATAGCCTTGGGCAGATGGCTGCCGGGGCAGGGTTCCCCTCTATCCCTGCTGGCCATCGCCGCGGGGTTTGTAACCTTCTGGTTCGTTCTGGCGGGCTATCTGGCCGCCGACTGCTCCGAGGCCTTCGGAGTCCCCACGTGCCTGTTCCAGCGGGAGTGGTTCACGGCGGGCGGCATAGAGCTGGCCTGGGGCCTGATAGTGGACCCGCTGGCCATCGTCATGCTGGGGCTGGTAACCCTGGTGGCCCTGGTCATACAGGTCTACTCGCTGGGTTACATGAAGGGAGACCCCCGTTTCGGCTGGTACTTCGCAGTCCACTCCCTGTTTGCGGCGGCCATGCTTACCCTGGTGCTGGCGGACAACTTCCTGTTGCTCTACGTGGCTTGGGAGCTGGTGGGATTGGGTTCCTACCTACTGATAGGGTTCTGGTACGAGAGACGCTCCGCGGCCGAGGCGGCCAAGAAGGCTTTCGTCACCACGCGCATAGGGGACGTCGCCCTGCTGATTGGCATCCTGCTGCTGTTCAAAGAGGTGGGCACCTTCGACATGTCCACCATATTCGGCGAGGCCCAGGCGTTGGTGAACGGCGAGCCCAGCCTTCTCGGAAACGGGACGGCAACCGCCGCGGCCCTGCTGCTCTTCATAGGAGCGATGGGCAAGTCGGCCCAGTTCCCCTTTCATGTATGGCTCCCAGACGCCATGGAAGGCCCCACGCCCGTCAGCGCCCTCATACACGCCGCCACGATGGTTGCGGCGGGCGTGTATCTTGTGGCCAGGGCGTTCCCGCTCTTTGAGGCCGCGCCCGACGCCCTGACTGTGGTGGCAGTCATCGGACTGATTACGGCCCTAATCGGCGCGAGCCTGGCCATGGTCGTGACGGACCTGAAACGGGTGCTGGCCTATTCCACGGTAAGCCACCTGGGTCTCATGATGCTGACCCTGGGCTCATACGGCTATACGGCGGCTGTATTCCATCTGGTGGCCCACGGCTTCTCCAAGGCCATGCTTTTCCTGGGCGCCGGCAGCGTGATGCACAGCATGGACGATGAGACGGACATCCGAAAGATGGGCGGGCTGCGGAAAGTGATGCCGATCACTGCCTTAACCTTTGCCATCGGCTCGCTTTCGCTGGGTGGAATTCCGCTGTTCGCCGGCTTTTGGAGCAAGGACGAGGCTCTGCTGGCCATCCTTGACCATCGTGTGTACCTGTTGGCGTTTGCCTTCATAGTTGCCTTTATGAGCGCGCTGTACATGGCCAGGGTTTGGTTCATGGTCTTCCTAGGCGACCTGAAGCGGGAGAACGAGCACGTCCACGAATCGCCCTGGGTGATGCTGGCCCCCATGTGCATTCTTGGGGCGCTTACTGTGCTCTTCGGCTTCACGTCCATAAAAGTCGCCGACGCGGGCGGTTTCGGGACCATCCTATTTTTCGGCAAACCTCACGGTTTCGACCCGAACATAGGACTCATGATCGGGTCGATCGTGCTGGCGGTTGGGGCCTTTGTCCTAGCGTGGCGTGTCTACGTAATGAAACGGATGTCCCTCGAACCCATGAAACAGCGGTTCGGCTGGGCGGTGGCTATAGTTGACGCCAAATTCTACTTGGACGACCTGTACCAGTGGGTCATAGACAGGGTAGCGCTGGCCTTCTCGCGGGCCACGGCTCTATTCGACCGCGTCATAGTCAACGACGGCGCCGTAAACGGGACGGGTCTGTCGATAAGGCGGGCGGCAATGGGCCTCCGCTACCACGTGACGGGCAGGTTGTACACCTACGCCCTCGGCATAGCGGTGGGCGCCGTTGGGGTGGCCTTATTCTGGTGGCTTATGACTGGCTGATGGAGGAGTCCAACTCTTAGCATGGCATTGTTGGCAACCATAGTCCTGCCCCTGGCCGCAGCCGGGGTGATAGCCTTCATCCCCCGGGACAGAGGGAGGGAGATAAAGGTACTGTCCCTTTTGGTCTCGGCCGCAGCATTGGGCCTCAGCGTAGTCCTATTCGCCATGTACGACTACAAGGACGGGGGCTATCAGTTTAACGAGTCCTTCAAGTGGTTGGACGCGCCCCTGAACATCTCCCTGAGCCTCGGTCTGGACGGAATCTCCGCTCCGATGGTTCTGTTGACCGGAATCGTCATGTTCGCCGGTGTGCTGGTCTCCTGGAACATAGAACACAGGCCCAAGGACTTCTTCGTTCTGTACATGGCCCTCGTAGCCGGAGTGTTCGGCACCTTCGTCACCAGGGATTTGTTCTTCCTCTTCTTCTTCTACGAGTTGGCCGTTCTGCCCATGTACCTGCTCATCGGCGTGTGGGGCAGCAGCTCCGACTTCGGCACGTTCTTGAGGACCAAGGAATACAGCGCCATGAAGCTGGTGCTGTATCTGGTGGCGGGAAGCGTGCTAGTGTGGGTTTCCATCCTGGCTGTCTACTGGATTGCCTACGACGCCGGCATGCCCACCTTCTCCCTTGGCGACCCTGACTCCGGGGTCAGGACTCTCCAGGACGTCGACTTCAACGACGGCTTCAAGCATTTCGAGACCCTCTTCTTCCCGCTGTTCATGATCGGATTCGGGGTGTTGGCCGGTCTGTGGCCCTTCCACACATGGTCGCCCGACGGCCACGTGGCGGCGCCAACTGCGGTGAGCATGTTGCACGCCGGAGTGCTGATGAAGCTGGGCGCCTACGGCATCATCCGGGTGGGCATGTTCCTGTTCCCCGACGGCGCCGAACAGTGGATGCCGCTGCTGATTGGCCTGGGCACGGTGAACGTGATATACGGCGCCATCTCGGCCATGGCCCAGCAGGACCTGAAGTACGTCGTGGGGTACTCCAGCGTCAGCCACATGGGGTATGTCCTCATGGGCATTGCGACCCTCCATCCTTTGGGGGTTGGAGGCGCCGTCTTGCAGATGTTCTCCCACGGGATCATGACAGCCCTCTTCTTCGCCATGGTCGGGGTTATCTACGACCGGGCCCACATCAGGGACATAAACGTGCTGGGGGGCCTGTCCAAGAGAATGGGGAAAACGGCGGTCTTGTTCGCCGTGGCGGGCCTGGCGTCCCTTGGCTTGCCCGGACTGAGCGGGTTCGTCGCGGAATTCCTGGTCTTTGTCGGCGTGTTTCAGGAATACCTGCCGCTGGCGGCGTTGGCTGTTGTGGGAGCGGGCATAACCGCCGTGTACATATTGCGGCTGTTGGCCAAGGCTTTCTTCGGGCCGCTGGACCCCCGCTGGGAGCACCTGGGAGACGCGACCCGCATGGAATGGGGCGCGGGGGTGATGCTGGCCTTCGTGCTGTTATTCGTGGGCGTGTGGCCTGCGCCGCTCATGAACGTGATTAACTCAGGCGTGAACATGATTCCTGGAGTGAGTTAGACCGGAACAATGTCGCTGACTGAAAACCTCCATCTGCTTCTGCCGGAGTTCCTGCTTGCCGGTCTGGCCTTGCTGGTATTCGCGGTTGACCTGTTCCTACCGGACCGGCACAAGAAGCTGCTGGCCTGGGTGAGCGTGGCCGGTCTAGCGGGGCTTGTGGGACTTTCCGTCCCGCTGCTGTGGGGCGAGGACGCGGCCTTGTACGGTGGCCTCATCGCAGTGGACGCCTATGCCCTGTTCTTCAAGGTCCTGTTCATGGTCATGGGCATCTTCGTGATACTGGCCTCGGTGGACTACGTCGGGAAACGTCTGAGGCACCCTGGCGAGTTTTACGGGATCATACTTTTCGCCGTGCTGGCCATGAACGTCATGGCCGCTTCCCGGGAGCTTCTCACCGCCTACATCGCCCTGGAGCTGATGAGCTTCAGCTTCTATATCCTGGTTTCCTATGCCCGGGACAACGCCAAGTCCAACGAAGCCGGAATGAAGTACATCATCATCGGAGCCTTCTCGTCGGCGATTCTGCTGTTCGGGCTAAGCATGGTGTACAGCTCCATCACGGCCACCCGCTATGACGACATTGCCGCCGAGCTTACGGCGTCCATAGCCGGAATAACCCAGGTCAGCCCCGCGCTTTGGGTAGGGCTCGCTCTGATGCTTGTGGGGCTGGGATTCAAGGTGGCTGCGGCTCCCTTCCACATGTGGGCCCCGGACGTTTACGAGGGAGCGCCTCTGCCGGTTACGGCCTACCTGGCCGTGGGGTCCAAGGCGGCGGCATTTGCCCTGGCTCTGCGCCTGTTTGCGGAAGCCTTCGCACCGGCCATAGACGACTGGAGAATCATTGTCGCCGTGCTTGCGGTCGTCACAATGACGGTCGGAAACCTGATGGCCATACCACAGACGAACATCAAGCGTCTGCTGGCCTATTCCAGCATCGGGCAGGTGGGGTTCCTGCTCGTAGGCCTGGCGGCGTTGTCTCCTCTGGCCTCCAACGCCATCATGCTCCATCTGATCGGCTATGCCTTCACCAACATGGCCGTGTTTGTGGGCGTTATAGCCGTCTTCAACATGACAGGCAAGGAAGAGATAGCCGACTTTGCTGGGTTGGCGGACCGGCATCCGTTCATAGCGGCTTCCATAGCGATAGGCATGTTCTCCCTCGCCGGGCTTCCCATCTTCGCGGGCTTTGTCACCAAGTTCTACCTATTCATCGCCGCCGCCAATGAGGGGCTACTCTGGCTGGCGTCTATAGCAGTGGTGTACAGCGTCGTATCCTTGTATTACTACCTGATGGTCATACGCCAGATGTACATACAGCCTGCCGCCGATTCTGAGTCTGCCGACGACCACGGCATTCCGTCGCTCGCCGGGGCTTCCCTCGACGCGCCCGAGGAGGGCGTGGAGCTTGAGGACCAGGGGACCGGCTCGCCGTCGAGGCTGATAATCGCAGTGCTGGCGGTGATGGTCATAGGCTCAATATTTGTGGGGGTCTATCCATTCCCCATAGTGGAGGCTCTGGACGCCGCCACCGCTGCCATCCTTCCCTAACGCCGGTGCTGGTCTCTGATTGCGCTGAGAACTCCAACTCCGGCCTTCGCTATAATTTTGCTATAATGCGGTGCGCCCTGTAACGGGCGCAGGTTTACGTAAGCCAGCGCCTGTGCGCTGGGCGTTTACAGACGAGGGCGCTGTTGATAATTTCTGTGATAGGCGGAAGTCAGGCCACCGACGCCACCAAGGAACTCTCCTATGAGGTGGGTCGGCAGCTTGCGCTCCGTGGAGTTTCCGTGGCCTGCGGCGGGTTGTCTGGCGTCATGGAAGCTGTTTGCAGAGGGGCCAAGGCGGCTGGAGGGACCACGATAGGCATCTTGCCCGGCATCGACCCTGATGCTGCGAACCAGTGGGTGGACATCTCCATATGCACGGGCATGGGATACGCCAGGAACTCGGTGGTGGTGAACACCGGCAGGGCCGTGATTGCCATGGAAGGCGCGTACGGCACCCTGTCGGAGATTGGCCACGCCCTGGGCAACGGAGTTCCGGTGGTGGGGCTAGGGACCTGGACCATATCCAGGGACGGAACAGTTGACGATCAAATCATAGTCGCCGATACGCCCGCCGATGCGGTGGAAAAGGCGGTCGAGGCGGCCAAAGCACGCAGTTCCAGGTAACCCCTATTGAAGCATGGTGAAGAGTGGCGGCTGCCATAACTGAAGTGAGGGCGCGCGAGGTCCTGGACTCGCGCGGAAATCCCACCGTCGAGGCTGAAGTCCTTCTGTCTGACGGGTCCATCGGCTTGGCTATGGTCCCTTCAGGCGCGTCAACCGGCGCTTACGAAGCCTTGGAGCTACGGGACGGGGACCAGTCACGATACAACGGGAAGGGCGTCCTCAAGGCCGTAAACAACATCGAGAGCGTGATAGCCCCGGCTCTGAAGGGCAGCCCACCTTTCGACCAGAGCACTGTGGATAGGCGGCTTCTGGAATTGGACGGGACGCCCGACAAGTCCAACCTGGGCGCCAATGCCATCCTGGCAGTGTCCATGGCTGTCGCCCACGCCGTTTCATCCTCCAGACGGGCGCCCCTGTATCGCTGCCTGGCCGATAGGGGCAGCTATTCTCTGCCCGTTCCCATGTTCAACATACTCAACGGAGGCAGGCACGCCCGCAACTCCACCGACATCCAGGAGTTCATGGCGGCGCCGGTGGGGGTTGACACATTCCAGGAGGCCATGAGGGCCGGTGCCGAGATTTACCAGGCGTTGGGCAGGATTCTAGCCGGTCTGGACCTGAGCACCAATGTGGGAGACGAAGGAGGTTTCGCCCCGTCGTTGTCATCCAATGCCGAGGCGGTCGACCTGGTGCTGGAGGCCATTTCCAAGGCTGGGTACAAGCCAGGCCAGGACTGCTGGATCATGCTGGACGTGGCTGCCACTGAACTGTATTCCGAGGGCGTCTACACTCTTGAACGAGAAGGGGCCAGCCTGACCGCCGCAGAATTTGTGTCATACTTCTCGGATTGGACCGAAAAGTACCCTATCCTGAGCATCGAGGACGGGCTTTCCGAGGATGACTGGGAAGGCTGGCAGTCGCTGTCAGCCCGCATTGGCGACCGGGTTCAGTTGGTGGGTGACGACCTCTACACCACCAACTCGCAACGCATCCGTAGAGGCGTGGAGTCCCGCGCCAGCAACGCTGTGCTCATAAAGGTCAACCAGATAGGAAGCCTCACCGAGACGTTGGAGGCGGTGGAACTTACCAAGGAAGCCGGATGGGCCAACGTCATAAGCCACCGTTCGGGAGAGACTGAGGACAGCACAATAGCCGACTTGGCAGTGGCGTGGGACGCAGGGCAGATAAAGTCGGGGGCCCCCTGCCGCTCCGAGCGGCTGGCGAAGTACAACCGGCTGTTAAGAATAGAGCAGGAGCTTGGAAGCTCGGCCAGGTATGCCGGGGTCGACGCTTTCAAACACGTTAGCATGAGTCTCAGGTAGAATGTCAGGAGAAACGGACCAATAATCCTCTGGAGGTGTTGTGATGGCCACCCGGATAGGCATCAATGGATTCGGACGAATAGGGCGCCAGGTGACGCGGGCGATCATGGAACGATACCCGGACAAGCTGGAAGTGGCGGCGGTCAATGACTTGGCCGACGCCCGGACCAACGCCCATCTGTTCAAATACGACACGAGCTATGGCGTCTATCCAGGCACGGTGGAGCCGGTAGACGGCAGCCTTGCTGTGGACGGCAAGCCCATCACGGTCTTCCAAGAGAGGGATCCGGCGAAGATTCCCTGGTCCGAGGTGGGGGCCGAGCTTGTAGTGGAGTCCACCGGGTTCTTCACCAACGCCGACCAGGCCGTGGGCCACCTGGAGGGGGGCGCCAAGAAGGTGGTCATCTCCGCTCCGGCCCGGGGCGAGGACATCACCCTCGTGCTGGGAGTGAACGACGGCAAGTACGACCCGGCGGCGCACAAGATTGTGTCCAACGCGTCCTGCACCACCAACTGCTTTGCGCCGATGGTGGCTGTGCTCAACGAGAGCTTTGGAGTCGAGCACGGACTGATGTCCACGGTGCACGCTTACACCAACGACCAGAAGATTCTGGACCAGGTCCACGAGGACCTCAGGCGTGCCAGGGCGGCGGCTATGAACATCATTCCCACCAGCACCGGCGCCGCCAGGGCGGTGGGCAGCGTCATACCGGAGCTGAACGGCAAGCTGCACGGCATGGCCCTCCGTGTCCCTACGGCCACCGTCTCCCTCACCGACTTCACCGCTACGGTTGCAAAGGACGTCAGCGTGGAAGAGGTCAACGCGGCCTTCAAGGGCGCCTCGGAAGGCAAGCTCAAGGGGATTCTGGAATTCAGCGAGGAGCCTCTGGTCTCCACTGACTTCAAGGGCAACCCACACAGCTGCATTCTCGATTCCCTGTCCACGATGGTCATGGAAAAACGAATGGTGAAGGTCCTCGGTTGGTACGACAACGAGTGGGGCTACTCCTGCCGGACAGCCGACCTCTGCTCCTTCATGACCGATAAGGGCCTCTAGAGGTCCGTCACGGCATAGACAAAAGGGGAGGCATATGCCTCCCCTTTCTTGTTGTCTACGAGGTCTCCATCTCCTTTGACGGGAGAAGATTGAGGTGAGGGTGACGTTCTCGTTGACTGGAATCGTTGCCCCCTCACCCTAACCCTCTCCCGCGATGGGGAGAGGGGACTTTTCGGACATCCTTTCATGCGTCTCCTCTTGTGTTAGCGATTCTTTTGGGTGGGAATCCCGCACAGGTTTACCGTCGTAAGAGTAGGTTGCTAGAATATCGGCGCACGAAGAACCCGAGGAACAGCCGAAATCGGTATAGCTTGAATATGGCTTAAATTGCCTCAACTGAAATTGCCGTCCCTGCCGGGGTCGGTCCAGACATACAGCCGGTTTGCCCCGGCTCTGCTGCTTCCCCTCATCCTTGCTGTGGCGCTGGGGTTGCGCCTGTACGGAATAGGCTGGGATGACGGGTACGGCTTCCATCCCGACGAGCGCTCCCTCTACATGCGTGCTGACTGCATGTTCCGGACGCTCACTGACTCCCCTGGATACGTGGAGTGCAACCGGCCGTTCCCTGAGACCCAGCCAGGGCTGCCGAGCCTGCCCACGGCCCTGGACCCCGCCGAAAGCCCGCTGAACCCCCACTGGTTCCCATTGGGCTCCCTTCTGATATACGCAGTCGTGCTCATCAGGGGGATATTCGAGCCATTCACCGATCTGGGCTCTCTGTTGAGTATGGCATACATCGGGCGTTCCCTTGCCGTTGTGGCGGACGTGGGCACGGTGTTCTTGATTTACTTGCTGGGCAAGCGAATCTTCGACCGCAGGGCCGGACTGCTGGGAGCGGCGCTGGCGGCGCTGACCGTGGTCAGCATCCAGCACAGCCACTTCTACCGGCCGGAGCCGTTCCTGGTCTTCTTTGTCGCGGCCTCGTTATGGGCCATGCTACGAGCGGTGGAGCATAGGCGGCTCCGGGATTCCCTTCTGCTGGGAGTTTTTGTGGGCCTTACTTTCGCCATGAAAGTCTCGTCCCTTCCCCTGGCCCTGCCGCTGCTGATGGGCTATGGGTTTATCCTTGCCACCAACAAGGACGGGACGTGGGAGACTCCTTCTCCGGCCAAGCAGACTCAGGTGGTCGTCCACATCGTGTCCGCCGCCGCCGTGTCGGTGGTCGTGTTCTTCATTACGACTCCCTACGCCTTGCTGGATATGGTCACGTTCGTGGCCGACATCAAGTACCAGGCCGACAACGTGGCGAGGACGGCGGGGATAGTCCCGTTCACGGTGCAGTATGTGGGAGCTCCGGCCTTCCTCTATGAGCTGCGGCAGACGACGATATGGGGATTCGGGTTACCGCTGGGAATAGCCGCTTGGGGCGGAGTGGCCTATTGGCTCGTCAGGGAGATTGTTGGGGCGGTGCGCGACGGGCGGATGAACATAGGCGCCGCGATGCTGCTGGCCTGGGCAGTTCCCAACTTCATCCTGCTGGGCTTCTTCGAGACCAAGTTCCTCAGGTACATCTTTCCTATTATGCCCTTTATGGTGCTGCTGGGAGCGGGGATGCTGGTCGACCTGGCGGACCAGGCGCGCAGGCTGCGCGAGGCTGGGTGGTATGCAGGGAGCTGGCTCCGGAGGTGGTTGGCGCCGGCGGTCAGGTATGCGCCGCAAGCTGTGCTGGCTGTGACCGTATTCGTAGTGGTTGCGACCGCGGTTTTTGCCCTTTCCTTCAGCCGGGTCTATGCCTCTCCTCATCCCGCTGTCCAGGCGTCGGAGTGGATTCACGAGAACCTTTCCCGCGACACCAACATAGTCACTGACAACCACTGGGACGAAGGCATTCCCAACCTGTACAGCTACAGGGTGCACGGCAATCAGATACCCATCTATGAGCCTGACTCGACCTCCAAGATGGAATCGATGGCGGAAATGCTCTCAAAGGGAGACTGGCTGGTCTTTTACAGCAACCGGACCTATGGCAGCGTAGCGCGTCTGCCCCAGCGATATCCGCTGAGTTCCCACTATTACCGGCTGCTGTTTTCCGGTGAGTTGGGGTACGAGCTGACGATGGAGTTTAGCTCCCATCCCAACCTTTTCGGATTAGCTTTCGTGGACGATCCCTTTGGGCGAGCGGGTTTGCCCGAGCCTAAGCTAATCAAGGAGTCGCCTCCGGCGCCGGTTACCTTCAACCTGGGCTATGCTGACGAAAACGTAATCAACTACGACCATCCTAGAGTCCTCATGTTCCGGAACGTCGGAGGATATTCCAGCGACCGGGTTTTCGACTTACTGCTGGGCGGTTTGGACCAAAGCATACTTTTGCCGGAAGAGCGGACACCGCCTCTTCATCTTGACGAGGGAGACAAAGCCACTCAACGAGAAGGTGGAACTTGGTCCGAGATCATCAAGCGGGACAGCTGGACAAACGCGGTCCCTGTCCTGGCGTGGCTGCTGCTGGTGGAAGTCATATACATAGCGGCTCTGCCTCTATCCGTGTTCATCTTCAAGTGGCTTCCTGACAGAGGTGTAGTCCTGGCCCGAGCTGTGGGAATCCTGGGAGTGGCCTACGTGGCGTGGTTGTTGGCTAGCCTGGAGTGGGTGCACTTCTCCCGCTACTCGGTTCTTATTGGGCTGCTTGTAGTGGCGGCGTTGTCAGGTCTGACGTTGGCGTTTCGGTGGCGGGACTTCAAGGACTTCATAGTCAGCCACTGGCGTCTGCTGGCGATAGGAGAGGCGCTGTTTATCGTCGCGTTCCTCTCCTTCGTAGCGATCAGGTGGGCCAACCCCGACCTGTGGCACTTGTACAGGGGCGGTGAGAAGCCCATGGACTTTGCGTACCTTAACGCAGTCCTAAGGTCCAGTGTGATGCCTCCATATGACCCCTGGTTCGCGGGCGGATACTTGAACTACTACTACTGGGGTCAGTTCATCGTCGCGACGCTGGTGAAGGCCACGGGGATTGTCCCATCGGTGGCCTACAACTTGGCCACGCCCCTGCTGTTCGCGCTGACCATCACCGGAGCGTACTCCATAGTTTTCAACCTGGCCACCGGTTTCAAACGCGCAGCAGCGTCCTCCGCAGGCCCAACCTCTCCACCGCCTGTCGGTGAGCTTCCCTCCGCAACCGCAGAGTCCTGGCGGGGCGGTTGGCGGCGACGTGTGCCGTGGCACGGGGTGGGAGCCGGGGTTTTGGCGGCGGCTTTCGTTGCCTTAATAGGCAACCTGGGCGTCATTGCCCAGGTTGTCAAGGGAGGTTGGAACACCATCTTCCACGGCGCTCCCTATCCGACGCTGACTTTCCTGGCAGACTTCTGGTACAGCAGCCGGATGATACCCGTGCTGGACGACGTGAGTCCGTCGGCCCTGACCTTCTGGATACCTGAGAAGTTTGGCAATTGGGTTGACATAAGCCCACACATCACCGAGTTTCCCTTCTTTAGCTTCCTGTTCGCCGACTTGCACGCCCACATGATAGCCATACCCTTCACACTATTGGCCGTCGCTTTGGCGTTCAATCTTCTGCTGGGCATCAGGGACGGAGCTGTGAGGCGTCTGCTGCCCGCGGCCGTCGTTCTAGCGGTTTCGGTTGGAGCCTTGTGGGCCATCAACACATGGGACTACCCGACCTTCCTACTCCTTTCCGTGGGCTCGATTGCGGTCGGCGCATACCTGCGGCAGGGCCGTGTGTCGGAGCGGGCGGGGGTGTTCGTAGGAGCGGCGGCGGCAGTGGGGTTGTTAAGCGTATTAGCCTTCCTGCCATTCCACAACAACTACCATCCCTTCCCAACAGGAATAGTGGCGGCCAAGTGGCAGACACCCCTGCTCAATTTCCTGGGAATACATGGGCTTTTCCTGTTTATATTGGGCAGCTCTTTGGTGTCCGCCGCCTGGACCCCTGCAACGATGTATGTAAGGGGCTTACTCAGTAGGCGGTCTCACACCTCAGTAGGAGCAGCAGCCGGCGGGCCGTCTGAGAGTGGCGGGGAGAGGTCTGGCACAGGCCCCTGGCTGGTCTTGGGGTGCGGCGTTACGTTGCTGCTTTTCGTCTATACAGCCGTAACTGGATTCTGGGTGGCGGCGGTCATCGTTCTGTTCTTGGCAGCGTTGTTGTGGAGCATAGGGAGAATTCTCTGCGGCGGCCGTGAGACCGCTCCCTACATCGTCTTTCCGTTGGGGATGGCCTTGCTGGCGTTGCTGGTGGCCTTCGGAGTCGAGTTTGTCAGGGTGCAGGACGACATCGGGCGCATGAACACCCTGTTCAAGCATTACCTGGCCGTCTGGACGCTGCTGGCGATGGCCTCGGCTTTCCTGCTGTGGAGGCTTGCGACCCGATCCGGGTTGAGCCTCCGCAACCTGAAATCGCTGTTGCGTTGGAGGGCAATATGGGCGGGCGCCGTCCTGTTCCTGCTTGCCTCCAGCATGATATATCCGGTCCTGGGCACGTGGCACCGCATAGGAGACCGTTTCCTCACGGAGGACAGGACTCTGGATGGGGCGGCGTACATGGAAAAGGCCATGCACTGGGACCAAGACCAACTGCTGGTCCTGGACTGGGACTATCAGGCCATCCGGGAACTCCAGGACAGAATTCAAGGCTCTCCGGTGATTTTGGAGGCGTGGACTCCCCAGTACCGTTGGGGCGCGCGCTTCTCCATATACACGGGGCTTCCGGCCGTCGTGGGATGGGGATGGCACCAGGAGCAGCAGAGGATGGAATACCGGGAGACCGTGCTGCAACGGGTGTCCCACGTCGACGAGATATACACCACTACCAACAGTCGCCGGGCCTTGGAACTCATGGAGCAGTACGAGGTCGAGTACATCGTCGTTGGCCAGCTGGAGGAGGTCTACTATCCGGAGGCGGGCCTGGAGAAGTTTGCCCGTTTCGAAGAGGAGGGCCTGACAGAGGTCTGGTACGAGAATCCTGGGGTCAAGGTCTACCGCGCCCTGTGGTATAATTAGCCCGGCTTTCGGCCCGCACTGCCTCACGATGGGCCACTCTCCGGCAATCAACGGGAATCAACCTTAGGAGGGAACGTCATGGCCAGCCCTCAACTGGAAGAAATTCTCCAGCAACTCCGCAACCGGCCCACCACCAACAGCACGAACATCGACGACTCCAGAGCCCTGTCCGACGCCCGCAAGGACCTGTTCCCCCTTAGCCCTGACTTAAAGGTCAACAGGGTTTCTGCTGGCGGAGTCCCGGCGGAATGGATTGCTTACGAAGGGAACCCGCCCAACGCCGCTCTGCTGTACCTTCACGGCGGCGGATACGTGCAGGGTTCCATGCGGAGCCACCGCTCCACCATATCCTGGATAGCTAAGGCGGCAGGAATCTGTGCGCTGGGCCTCGAATACCGCCTGGCCCCTGAGAGCCAGTTTCCTGCGGCGGTGGAAGACTCGGTGGCGGCTTACAGTTGGCTGCTGTCCACAGGTCATCTGCCATCTAAAATGGCCATTGCCGGCGATTCGGCTGGCGGCGGTCTGACCCTTTCAACATTGATAGCTCTGCGTTATTACGGGCTTCCCATGCCTGCGGCGGGAGTTTGTATCTCTCCGTGGACGGACTTGACCCAGTCGGGGGACTCGATGAAGACCAATGCGGAGTCGGACCCGACGGTGAGTAAGGAGCGGTTGGATGACATGGCGGGCCTCTACTACGGCTCCGCCAATCCGGACGCGCCGTTGGCGTCACCCCTGTTCGCCGACCTGACAGGGCTGCCGCCGCTGCTGGTGCAGGTGGGTTCCATCGAGACCTTGCTGGATGACTCCACCCGGCTTGTGGAAAAGGCCAAGGCGTCGGGGGTTGACGCCACGCTGGAGGTGTGGGACGACATGCCCCACGTCTGGCACAACTGGGCGCCCGTTTTGCCCGAGGCGCAGCAGGCAGTGGACAGCATCGGAGAGTTTCTGCGACAGCGCATGAACGGCGGTTAAACCCTGTTTGGCATCGAAATAAAAGAGCAGGCCGTGGTTTCGTTCACCGGCCTGCTCTAAAACGTCAGCGTATGTGAGGAAACCGGAAAAACCATGCACCCAGGCGCTCTCGACGGAATCAAAGCGCTGGAGATATGCTCCTTCGTCGCCGGACCCTACTGCGGCAAACTGCTTGCCGACATGGGCGCCGACGTCATTAAAGTGGAACCCCCTGATGGAGGGGACATTGCCCGTTCCCGGGGCCCCTTTTTCAACGGCTCGCCAGGACAGGACAGCAGCCTGCTGTTCATCTACCTAAACAACAACAAGCGGGGAATCACGCTGGACGTCACCTCTGCCAAGGGCCGGGAAGTATTGCATCGGCTGTTGGATCAGGTGGACCTGGTGATAGAGGACCTGCCCTTGGCCCAGGCGGAGGCGGCCGGCATCGACCCGGCCAGCCTGCAGGCAGAATTCCCCTCGCTGGTCTGCACCTCGATAACGCCCTTTGGCCGTTCCGGCCCCTACAAAGACTACAAGGCCTATTATCTCAACAACTACCATTCCGGCGGCGATGGCTGGATGCTTCCCGGCGGCAGGCTGGCTGACCGCCTGTACCCCGACCGAGAACCCATAAAGATCGGCGGCTACATCGGCGAGTACCAGGTGGGGCTGGGCGCCGCCCTGGCCTCCGTGGCTGCGATTCTGAGCCGAACGATGGACGGCGAAGGACGCCATGTGGACGTATCAGCCCAGGAGATTCTCATCAATCTCAACGCCGCTGACTTCTGCCAGTGGCCGGACCGGGGATACATTGAAGACCGCCGACACCGGCATCTGTACCAGTATATTGGGGGCCTTTACAAGTGCAAAGACGGCTATTGGGAGATGCTTCTCCCTGCCCAGCGTCAATGGGAGGGGTTGCTCCGAGTTATAGGAGACCCGGACTGGGCCAAGGACGAGAAGTACGCCGACCATGACTCTCGCATTGCCCGACGCTTCGAGATTGACGACCTGGTGGAAGAGTGGGCCATGAACCATACCAGGGACGAGATATACCATTGGCTGCAAGCTGAGGGCTGCGCAGCCGGTCCGGTCTACACGATGGAAGAGATGCTCGCTGACCCACAGATGGAGCACCGAGGGTTCTACGCCGATATGGCGCATCCTGTCTTAGGGAACTATCGAGCACCCGGCTCTCCCGCCCTGTTCTCGGAGACTCCCTCTGTCAACCGGAGCCCAGCTCCCCAACTGGGGCAGCACAACATGGATGTCTACGGCGGGCTTCTGGGCTACAAACCAGGGCAAATCGTACGTCTCAAGCAGACAGGGGTTGTCTGAGCCTTGATGAACAGCCTTCCCCTGAGAAACGTGCGAGTGGCCGACTTTACCTGGGCCGCTGCCGGGCCCTACAGTACTCTGCTACTGGCCTCTTTGGGCGCCGAGGTGATAAAGATAGCCTCAGCGAGGGCCAGGGGGGGCTTCCCCCAGAGACGTGCCGCCCAAGTGGACCGCTACCTGAACTATGGGAAACTGGGGCTGACCTTGAATCTCCAGGCTCCCGACGGGGCTGACCTGGCCCGGAAGTTGATTTCCGTTTGCGACGTGGTGATGGAGAACTTCCGGCCAGGCACCATGAAGCGTTTCGGACTCAGCTACGCCGAGCTGTCCCGGATGAAGCCCGACTTGGTGATGGTGTCATCGTCGTCATTGGGTTCCGAGGGCCCTTACTCCAGGTACGTAGGATTCGCACCCATATTTGGGACGATGGGAGGCTGGTCTCAAGTGACCGGGTACTCTGACGGAATTCCCTCCGAGCTGCGCCTTGTGGTGGACTATACTGCGGGGCAGGCTGCGGCGTACTCGGCGTTGGCCGCTGTGTACCACGCCCGCGCCACGGGCAAGGGCCAGTACATAGACATGGCTTCCCGGGACGTTGCGACGGCAATGATCGGAGAGCGCGTGCTGGACGCCGAGTTGAACGGCGCAGACTCCGAGATGAACGCCAACCCCCGCATCGGCAACCGCGACCACATCATGGCGCCCCACGGGGTCTATCGTTGCGCGGGAGAGGACGCCTGGATTACCATAGCCGTGGCGACTCAGGAGGAATGGGAAGGGTTGTGCAGGGCCGCCGGGAAAGAGGAGTGGCTGGCCGACGTCAGATTCGCCGACCAGAGCCTCCGATGGGAGAACCAGGACACTTTGGACGCTCTTCTGGGAGAGTGGACAGCCGGACAAAACGCCTTCAACCTCATGGCCATGCTCCAGAGGGAAGGAGTCGCGGCGGTTCCTTCATACAGCGCCAAAGACCTGTTTGACGACCCGCACCTTAAAGTGCGGGACTTTTCCCAGCGGATAGCCGATAACGACGGCGACGAATACACTGTGATAAGGACGCCCTACATGCTGGACGGGAAAAGGCCAGAAGCCTCCCGCCACGCGCCTTTTCCGGGCGAGGACAACCGGCCCATACTGGAGGGGCTGCTGGGAATTTCGCCCGACGACGTGGACCGGCTGATAGAGGCGGGAGCGGTCAGCTAGAACCGGAGGCCGAACAACATGGCGACTTCAGACCAGGGTTCATACGGGCATATTACTCAAGAGGGCATCGACAGGATAAAGGCCCGGCTGGGCGTCTACTACCACGGCATAAGGCATGTGGGAGAGATAACCGCCGACGCCATTCGCACCTACGCCACGGGGATGGGGGAGCGCAACCCCCTCTACTGCGACGAGGAGTACGGCAAGACCACCGGCTACGGCTCCGTCATCGGCACTCCGCTGTTCTTGTGGACTGTACGTGCCCCCACCGCAACGAACCTGGGGGGCCTGCCGGGAGTGCACAGCTTCTACGGCGGCTCGGAGTGGGAGTATCGCCAGCCCGTCCGGCCCGGCGACATCATCAGCGCTTCCTACCGTCCTCATGATGTCGTGGAGAAGTCCAGCCAGTACGCTGGCCACATGGCCATCCAATACGCCCAGACCCTCTACGTGAACCAGCACGGACAGGCTGTGGCCAATGCCAAGGCCTGGAGCATACGCACCGAGCGGCAAGCCGCCCGGGAGCGGGACAGGTTCAAGGGAGTGGAGAAACCCAAGTATACGGAAGAAGAGCTTCAGACCATCTGGGACGCCTACCAGAATGAGGAAATACGAGGCGCCGAGCCTCGCTACTGGGAGGACGTGCAAGAGGGGGAGAAGTTTCCAGGGATCGTGCGTGGGCCACTGCGGGTCGTGGAGATAATCTTCGGTGCGGGCCGATTCGACGCCTTCAATACGGGCGTAGGCGCCAGCCCTGGGGGCAACCACTACTATCGCTGGAGCGCTTTCCGTAAGCATAGCTCATTCGCCGAGCCGGACCCGGAGACGGGTGTGCCAGACCATCCCCACCGAGGCCATTGGGAAGACACCATGGCCAAAATCATCGCCCTGCCCGGCATCTATGACCTGGGTCCGCAGAGGGGTTCCTGGCTGGGGCAGGTGGTCACGAATTGGATGAGTGACCACGCCTATGTACGCAAGTATTACCACGACCTTCGGCGCTTCAACATCGAGGGAGACACGACCTGGGTCGAGGGGGAAGTCGTGCGCAAGTGGATAGAGGGCGACCTCCACATTATCGAGACACGGAGCTCATGTCAGAACCAGCGAGGAGAACCGACGGGCAACTGCCGCATGGAGGTTGTGCTGCCCTCCAGGGGAATCCAGTAAGAAAACAAGCCTTGAACTGAAGGAACACTGTCAATGCCTGAAAACGTTTACCCCGACCTCACCGACGAGGCCATCGAAGAGGCCAGGAAGCTAATAGACGTGGATCTTCGCCGGAAACCCCGGTGGACGGAAGCCGGCAAGGAGATGATCATCCGGTACGGTCTTGCCATCGGCAGCCGGAACCCGCTGTACATGTCGGAAGAACTGGTTTCCACAAACCTCTTCGGCAGCCTCCAGTCCCACCCTTCCAGCCTCCACTGCTTCGACGACACCTTCGTGGCGCCCAAGCTGCCGGGGATTCAGTCCATCTACGGCGGGGCCGACTGGGAGTTCTATAGGCCCATCATCGTCCACGACCGTATAAAGGCCACGGCAAGGTTGCTGGACGTGCAGAAAAAGACCGGAGAGTTCTGCGGCCCTATGGCGCTCCAGACTGGAGAGGTGGTCTACACGAACCAGGACACCGAGACCGTCGCCAAAGCAACTACTTACATGCTGCGTGTGCCGAGGAATCCCGCCAGGGAGCGCGGCAGGTACATGAGCATAGGCCGCTACCGATATACTCCCGATGACCTGGAAGCCATCGACAAGGCTTATGAGGAAGAAGAGATAAGGGGAGACATACCCCGGTACTGGGAGGAAGTCCAGCCGGGCGACCCGGTCTCGACTGTAGTCAAGGGGCCGCTATCCAGCGACGACATGCTCAACTTTGTAGACATGGTTCGCGGCACGATAAGCTTCGGCTACTTCCTGGACCACTGGCGCCGCCATCCTGCCGACGTTTACTGGGACCCGGTGACCGGCATGCCCGACTCGTGGGACGCGTCTCTCATAAAGGACAACGTGGCGCAGGAGTTCGGATTCCCCTTTGCCCACGACGCTGGAATCCAGAGGGTCTGCTGGATCGAGAACATGGTCACCAACTGGATCGGCAACCTGGGCTTTCTCAAGGCACTTAATGTTCGGATCACCCGACCCAACTTCATCTACGACACCACCTGGTGCAAGGGCAAGGTGATGGGCAAGGCCATGGTGGACGGCTCGCCCCTGGTTGACCTGGAGGTGTGGTGCGAGAACCAGCGTGGAGAAACAACGGCCACCGGCTCCGCAAAGGTGTCCCTGGTGTCCCGCGAGGTGGATCTGGCCCCGGACTTCGTGCGGTTCGACCAGTTCACGCTGCCGGGAGCACAGGCGCGGTCCTGATGTCCACGGGCAGTCTGTCCGGTCTGAAGGTCGTGGAGCTGGGAGACTATATCTCCGCTCCCTTTGCGGCACGGGCGTTGGGAGACCTGGGCGCCGAGGTCATCAAGGTTGAAAGTCCAAAGGGAGACTCTTCCAGGCGCCAGGGGCCCTTCCCGATGGACGTCCCGAATCCCGAGTCCAGCGGCTTGTATCTTTTCCTGAACACCGGGAAGCTGGGCGTGACCCTGGACGTGGAGACATCCACGGGAAAAGAGTTGTTCCTCAGGTTGCTGAAAGACGCTGATATTCTGGTCGAGAGCACGGCGCCCGGCAAGCTGGAATCGCTGGGACTGGACTATGAGAGCATCCATGAGCGTTTCCCCAGGCTGATTTACACCTCGGTCACGCCCTACGGGCGCACCGGTCCTATGAAGGAGTACGCCGGGCAGGACATAAACATACAGGCCGCCGGGGGAATCAGCATAGGAATCGGGTGGCCCGACCGTCATCCCCTCGCCATACCCTACTCCCAGTCGGACTATATGGGCGGGCTTGCGGCTGTGCTCGCCACGCTCATAGCGTTGTCCGCCAGGGATGTCTCAGGCAAAGGGCAGTGGGTGGACGTGGGTTCCGTGCAGGCCCTTGGCTCACTCATCTCCTTCGTCTACTTCCTGCCCAATTTCATTTACAGGGGCGTCGCGGGAACGCGCAAAGGACGGCGTGGCGGGGAAGCCTACTTCCCCAACACAATCATGGAATGCAAGGACGGGTTCGTCTGCCTCTACCCCCTCCGAATCGAGCAGTACTTCAACTTCCTGAAACTCATCGGAGACCCCGAATGGCAGCAGGAAGAGAGGTACAGGAACCGCCGAGCCATGGCGGAGGAATATCCCGACGAGTCCGAAGCGTTGATAGCCCCCTGGTTCAAAGAGCGCACCAAGCAGGAGATATTCGAGCTTTGCATGGAGGCGAAAGTGCCCTGCGCACCGGTGCGCACCATTGAAGACGTTGCCCAAGACGAGCACCTGAACGACCGGAGATATTTCGTGGACGTAGAGCACCCAGTGGCGGGGACACTCAAGCATCCGGGATCGCCTTTCCGGTTGTCGGAGACGCCGGGACGGATAGGAGGCCCCGCCCCGACTCTGGGACAGCACAACGAGGAAATACTCTGTGGCCGTCTCGGAGTCGATAAGTCCCGCCTGGGCAGGTTACGCATGGCAGGGGTGGTCTAGCGTTATGCAGGCCCCTTCGGCAAGCTCAGGTCAGGCTCTGGCTGGATACCGAGTCATTGACGTGGGGAACGTCCTTGCAGGACCTCTGGTCACCCAGTTTCTGGCCGACATGGGCGCCGAGGTTATCAAGGTGGAGACCAGGACCCGGCTCGACGGCACCAGAAGAGGCCGACCCATAGTGGGCGAGGACATCGCCGGAGGTGACAGAGGCCAGTGGCCGGAGCTTCAGCCTCTGTTTCACTGCATTAACCGCAACAAGATGGGCATCACCGTGGACTTGAGGAAGCCCGAAGGCGTAACCGTGATCCATGACCTGGCCCGCATCAGCGACGTAGTCTTGAACAACAATGCACCGGGCGTCATGGACAGGCTGGGCGTGGGACACGAGGCTCTGTCAGCCGTCAACCCGGGTATCATCACTGTGTCGATGCCGGGAGTCGGCGAGGAAGGCCCGCTGAGGCACGTGCTGGCCTACGCATCCATCACCTCGGCCCTGTCGGGTCTGATGGGACTGATAGGATACGCCCCGGACAGCGACGGAGTAGGCCCCGACGGTCTGCTCGCAGGTCAGATTCAGGGCGCCTGGGGAGACGTGATTGCGTCCCTGAGCGCCGCCATCGGCCTTATGGCCGCTATCCACCACCGCAGGAACACGGGCCAGGGACAGCGCATCGAACTGGCCCAGCTTGAGGGGGCGGTGAGCCTGCTGGGCGAGGCCTTCATGGACTTCAACATGAACGGCCGCAGCCGCACCAACCTGGGCGCCGGACATGCCGTGATGGCCCCTCATGGCAACTACCCTTGTGCTGGCGAAGACCGCTGGGTTTCCATAGCCGTGAAAGACCAAGAGGAGTGGCTGCGGTTCTGCGAAGCAGTGGGCGACCTGGACTGGACCAGAGACCCGAAATTTGCCGACCACTACTCGAGGTTGGAGCACGTCCGCGACCTTGACCGAATGGTGAGTGAGTGGACAGCAGGCAGAATGCCTGAAGAGGTCACCGAGTTACTCCAGTCACACGGTGTGGCGGCCATGACGGTGATGAACATCGAAGACCAGTTCTCCGATCCTCAAAGCCACGAGCGGGGCGTGTTCGTGGAGATGGACCACCCGATGGTGGGGGCGGAGTGGATACCTGGCATCCCCTGGAAGTTGAGCGACACCCCCGGAGAAGTTCGCCACAGGGCGCCCTTTCTGGGTGAACATAACGAGTATGTTCTGGGGGACCTTCTCGGGTACTCGGAAGAAAAGCGGCAGGAACTCCTGGAGGGCGGCGTCTTGGAGTAATAAGCCTCCGGCACTGTGCTATAATTTGCCGGGCCAACCGCCGGAAACCGCATGAGGAGAACGGGATGATCCGAGTCACGATACTTTTCCCCAACGATGAGGGATCGAAGTTTGATCACGAATACTACATGAACAACCATGTTCCCATGGCCAAGGGGCTGCTGGAGCCTCTGGGTCTGGTAGCGTTTAGCGTAGATAAAGGCATCTCCGACACAGACCCCAACGCACCGCCGCGGTTCCACGTCATCTCCGGAATGGGCTTCAACACCGTGGAGGACGTGCACAACGCGTTCATCTCGGCGGCCCGCGAGATTCTTGGGGACACCAAGAACTACACCGACGTGAGGCCGGCCTTCCAAATCAGCGAGGTCATACTCTAGGGCCGGCGTCTCGGAACGTCATGGCGGAAGTGCGCCCCTTTCGGGGCTTGAGATACAACTCGGATATTGTCGGCAGCCTGTCGGACATAATCGCGCCGCCTTTCGACACAATTTCTCCCGAGCTTCAAGAGTCCCTGTACAGCCGGAGTCCCCACAACGTGGTGCGGTTGGAGGCGGGGAAGAGGCTTCCTGCCGACACCCCGTCCGACAACCGCTACACCCGAACCGCGAGCCTGCTGAGGGAGTGGCTTAGCGGCAATGTATTGCAGAGGGAAGACTCACCCTGCTTCTACCTTGTGCGGCACGCCTTCACCATAGGGGGTCAGCCAACGTCGCGGCTGGAACTGATGGCTGCGGTAGGGCTGGCCGAATACGACGAGCGGGTTGTGCTGCCCCACGAAAACACACGCGACGCCGATAAAGAGGACAGGCTGGCCTTGATTTCGGCCGCGCGGGCCAACATCAGTCCCATCATGTGCCTGTACCGTGACCCGTCGGGAGAGGTCCCGGCGGTCCTGGCGGACGTTTCGAGTAAAGAGCCTCTGGCTGAGTTCATCGATGTTGGAGGCCAGGAATACGCCATGTGGCGATTGGAAGACCCAGCCGACGTGGAGAGAATCCAGGCCGCTCTGTCAGATCGTCCTCTCTATATCGCCGATGGCCACCACAGGTACGAGACTGCGCTGAACTACCGTCGGGCTATGTCCGAGGAGTCCGCCGCTTCCCGTCCGGCGCCCTGGGACTTTGTGATGATGGGACTGGTGGATTTCGACGACCTCGGGTTGCGTGTCCTTCCGTACCACAGGACCTTGTTGGGCCTGGACCAAGGCGGCCTGGAGCGAATGCGCGAACAGCTAAAGGTCGTCTTCGAGTGGCAGCCGGTGGACGGCGTCGCGGGATTGGCGGGACTGGAAGCGAAAGTCGGCGAGTCTGGCAAGGGCCGTCTGTCGGTTGGATTGTACGACCCCGCCGAAACGGGACTGAACCTGCTTACGTTCAAGAACACCGTCCACCCCGTAGCAAGGGGGCCGCTGGCCCAATCCGAGGCATGGATACTTGAGCGGCACGTGTTGAATCCGGTGCTGGGGGAGGCGCTGGGCCTGCACGTGGACTACGTCCACGACTTGGAAGAAACGGAGCGGCGAGCGGGTAGCGGCGAATGTCAGATGGGGTTCCTGCTGAAACCCTTTCCGCTGGACCTGTTCGAGACCGTCATGGACCAGGGGCTGAGGCTTCCTCCCAAGTCCACGTTCTTCTTTCCCAAGCTGGCCACTGGCTTGGTGATGAACCCTTTGCACGACGCCCCCTAGGAACCCTCGTTGTCCCTGAGCGCGTCGGTTATCGCGTGTTCAGCCCTCTTGGAATTCTCGGCGATGAACCCTTCCAGCCTCTTTATCTCAGAGCTGAGCTCGTCGTCGGAGAGGCCGCCAATGCCGGAGTTCTTCAGTTGTTTGAGGTTGTCTTTGGCTTCTTCCACCTGATGGGTCAGTTCCAGCGCCGCCAGCTCTTCGACGGATTTGCGTTTGATGGCGGTCAGGTGTCTATGGACCGTCCGCGCGTGTTCCAGCCGCTCCTCGATTTCCGCCATTGCGGATAGGACCATGTCCAGAGTCGTCCTGCCGTAGATGGCCTGCCTGGGAAGACGCTCTTTCTGGGTCCTGAACTGGCGTATCAAGGCGTTGAGGTCGTCCTCCTTGGCTGAAATCTCAGCCAGGAACAGACGGAGCCGTGCGGTCGCTTGCCTTATCTGGACCATAGATGACCAACCACGTCTAGGCTAACTGCCGCCTAAATGGATGTGTTGCCCCCGTCAACCGGGATTTCAGCCCCAGTAACGTAGGACGACTCGTCAGATGCCAGCCACACCACAACCGTGCCCACCTCTTCGGACCTGCCCGACCTGCGCAGAGGGGTCTTGGCAGCCCACCCGGCGGCTTGCGCTTCCAATTCCGCTTCTGAACGAGTCGAGGAGCTCATGGGAGGCATCCTGCCCGGATGCACTGAGTTCACCCTGATGTTGGAGGGGCCAAGGCGGGCTGCCATAGCCTTGGTGAACATCCTGACGGCGCCTTTGGAAGCGTTGTACCCGGGATGTCCGCCCGCCGAACCTCGTAGGCCCGCCGTTGATGAGATGTTGACGATGGAGCCTCCGCCAACGGCTTCCATCCTTGGAACTGCGTACTTGGTTCCAAGGAACACTCCGGTGGCGTTGATGCTCCACAGCATGTCCCAGCCTTCCGTGCTGTCGTGGTCGGAGAAGGAGCTCCGGCTGATGCCGGCGTTGTTCACGAGGATGTCCAACCTGCCGAACTTGGCTACGGTCTCCTCTATGGCCCGCTCCCAGTCAGCTTCTACGGTTACGTCCATTGGGATGTACAGGACATCGCCGCCTTGAGCCTTGACCTCAGCCTCCATCTTTCTGCCCTGGTCCTCGGCCCTGTCTCCGAAAGCCACCTTGGCCCCTTCGGCGGCCATGAGTCTAACCTCGGTGGCGCCCATGCCGTTGGCTCCCCCGGAAACGAACCCCACCTTGCCATCCAAACGTCCCATAATGAGCCTCCTTGCTTAGAGGTGCACAAGCCTGGCTGTGTCGATTTGCTCCAAGTCTCTGATCTGGTCGAGAACGTGCGGAGGGACCGGATCGTCCACTCCGATTATCATCATCGCCCGCCCTCGGGGACTCAGCCTCCCGACCTGCATGAAACTGATGTTGATGTCGTTCTGTCCGGCTATGGCTCCCACTGCGCCGATGGAGCCGGGCTTGTCCTGCTGCTCCACGAACAGCAGGTAATGCACTCCCGTGAGGGTGATGTCCAGCCAGTATTCGTCCACGCTGACCAGATGGACCTCGTCGCGCAGTGAAGTCCCGGCGAGGGTCAGACCGCCCACGGTGGTGTTCAGCGTGATGGAGAGCAAGCTGCCGTGGTGGCGGTGGTCCGAGTCTTTGTTCTCGCTCACTTTCCACCCGTGGCGTTGCGCAATGAGGGGCGCGTTGATTTGGTTCACCCTGGCGTCCGTGACCTGTTTCAGAAGCCCGGTTAGGGCCGTCGATGTCAGCAGGGTGGTGTCGTGGTTGGCGATTTCCCCCTGGTAGCCGATGGTGACTCCAAGGAACTGGCCTTCCGCGAGGGACGTGATCAGACGGCCCAGAATGTCGGCCACCGGGATGAAGGGCGCCACGACCGCGTGGACTTCCGGGGGCATGAAGGGCGCGTTGACGGTGTTGCGGGCCGAAACGCCTGACAATACGGCGATGACCTGTTCCGCCACCTCTACGGCGACTTCCCTCTGGGCTTCCCGTGTGGACGCCCCCAGGTGGGGAGTCGCTATAACCTTTGGGTGGTTTATGAGAGGTTCGTCGTCGCCCGGAGGTTCGGTGGGGAATACGTCTACGGCGGCGCCGGCCAGCCTGCCCTCATCCAGAGCTTTGCGGACAGCCTCGGAGTCGACAAGCTCTCCACGGGCCACGTTTATGAGGCGGGCGCCGGGTTTCATTTTGGCCAGGCTCTCGTCGTTTATCAGGTTCTGGGTCCCCGGCGTCAGCGGCGTATGCAGAGTGATGAAGTCCGACTCCTCAAACAGGTTGTCGAGGGACGTAAGCTCTATCCCCAGCAGACGGGCCGCTTCGGGATTGATGAAGGGGTCGTATCCCATCACTCTCATGCCGAAGCTCTGGGCGCGGCGGGCAACCTCGGACCCGACTCTGCCAAGGCCCACGATGCCCAGAGCCTTGTTTCTGATTTCGACGCCTATGAAGGCGCCGCGGCTCCACGATCCGCCCTTGAGGGATTCGTGAGCCTGGGGAACGTTTCTGGACAGGGCCAGCATCAATGCCAGGGTGTGCTCCACCGCTGCGATGGTGTTGCCCGTGGGGGCGTTGACTACAGCGATGCCGTTGGCGGTGGCGGCGTCCAGGTCTATGTTGTCCACGCCTACGCCGGCCCTGGCAATGACCTGGAGGTTCTTGCCCGCCCGGATGACCTCTTCCGTCACCTGGGCGCCGCTTCTGACTATGAGGGCGTCGTAGTCCGCTATCTTCTGGACCAACTCGTCGTGGGACAGGCCGGTCTTCACGTCCACCCGCAGGTCGGGCTGCCGCTTCAGCAACTCGACCCCCTCCTCGTCCAGGGATTCGGCTATGAGGACCTTGGCCATTGTCACTGCCCGCCCTTCGCCCCGCTCAGGACAAGGCTCACGCGGCGGCCGCCGGTTGGAAGCCCAACTGTTCGAGGGTAATCTTCAACGTGCTGAGGACTTCATCGATGTCGCTTTCAGGCACGTGTCCCAGGTGGCCGACCCGGAATATCTTCCCGGTGAGGGTCCCTTGACCTCCGGCCAGAACCACCGAATGTTCTTGGAGCATGATCGAGGACAGCTGCCCCACGTCGACTCCTTTAGGGGCTTTCACCGAGGTCACGGTGTCGGAAGCGTGGGATGGCGCCGCCAGCATTTCCAGTCCCAGGGCTTTCAGGCCGCTCCGGGTATATTCCGCTATGTGACGGTGACGCTCGAACACGTTCCCCATGCCTTCGTCCAGCAGCATCCGCAGGGCTTCATCCAGCCCGTAGAATATGGACACGCTGGGAGTCCAGGGAGTTTGGCCCCGTTCCAGGTAGCTCTGGGCCCGCTCTAAGTCAAAGTAGTAACGGGGCATTGAGGCCCGCTCTCGAGCGGACCATGCCTCGTCGCTCATGCTGATGAACGCCAGACCCGGAGGGACCATCAGCCCTTTCTGTGACGCCGTGCATACCACGTCCACGTTCCACAGGTCAGTGGGGAGCGGCACGCAACCCATGCTGCTGATGGCGTCAACGATGAAGAGCTTTCCGAACTCTCCCTTCACCACCTTGGAGATGGTCTCTATGTCATTGGTGACGCCGGTGGAGGTCTCGTTGTGAGTTATGAGCACCGTGGAGATGTCGGGGTCTTCGATCAGGGCTTTCCGTATGGCGTCGGGGTCGGCGGCGTATCCCATCTCCACGTCCATGCGGACTACGTCGGCGCCGTAAATCTGGGCGACCTCGCTGAAGCGGTCGCCAAAATACCCGATGCTCACGGCGAGGACCTTGTCGCCTGGAGACAGGGTGTTAACCACTGCCGCTTCCAAAGTTCCCGTACCGGATGAGGAGAGGATGTACATCCGGTTCTGGGTCATGAACACCTGCTTGAGGTTCTCGGTGCACCGCTCGATCATCTCCTTGAACTCAGGGCCGCGGTGATTGATCATGGGCTGGGCCATGACGTCGATGACTTCCTGGGGAAGGGGAGTCGGCCCTGGAGTCCTGAGGTTTTGCTTGGGGATTTTCACTTCTCCTCCTGGGGTTGGTCTCAGACCTGCGTCTATTCCTGAGATTCTATCTTGAGGTATCTGCGTCTGCCTATCTTTAGGACGCTTCCTGGACGGAGCCGTACGCTGTCTGAGTCCACTTTCTCGCCGTCCACCTGCACGGCTCCCTGTGAGATGAGACGTCTCACCTCTCCCTTGCTGGCTGCTACGGAGGCTTCCACCAGCACGTCGGCAATGGAGAAAGAGGCCCCGCTCTGGTCCAGGCCCCTCACAACATGGCTTTCCATCTGTTCCGGCGCCTGCCGTTGCTGGATGACTCGCTCGAAATGGGCCCTGGCTTCGTTGGCTTCGGCTGGGCTGTGGAACTGGGCGGTTATCTCCTCTGCCAACCGTTTCTTGGGTTCGATGGGGTTTAAAGAGCCTGCGCCCATCGCCTGCTCCATATCCTTGATCTCCGGCATTGGTATGTCGGTCAGCAAGGTAAAGTATTCGATGACCACCTGGTCCGGGAGGGACATGACCTTGCCGTACATCTCGTTGGGGGGGTCTTCCACCGCGATGTAATTGCCCAGGCTCTTGCTCATCTTCTGGACGCCGTCAGTGCCCACCAGGATTGGCACCATAAAGCATTGCTGCGGTGTCTGCCCCATCATCTCCTGAAGCTCGCGGCCCACCAACAGGTTGAACTTCTGGTCAGTGCCTCCGAACTCCACGTCGGATTCGATGACCACCGAGTCGTAGGCCTGGAGAAGGGGGTACAGCAGCTCTGTCACCGCAATTGGACGGTGGGTCTGAAACCTGGTGGCAAAGTCGGCTCTGTCCAGGAATTGAGCGACTGTAAAGCGGCTGGTGAGGCGAAGCACGTCTGCCAGGGTGAACTTGCCGAACCACTCGCTCTGCCACACGGCTTCGGTCTTGTCCTTGTCTATCACCTTGAAGAACTGTCGCATGTAGGACTCGGCGTTGGCCACCACCTCTTCGTGGGTGAGCATGGGGCGGGTGGCCGATTCGCCGCTGGGGTCTCCTATCTGGGCCGTCCAGTCCCCTACGATGAGGATAACGTGGTGTCCCAGGTCTTGCAGTTGCCGGAGCTTTCTCAGCCCCACCACGTGGCCCAGGTGGATGTCTGGCCGGCTGGGGTCGAACCCCATCTTCAGACGCATTGGTTTGCCGCCCTGGAGCCGCTCGATGAACTCTTCCCGGACGATGATTTCGCTGACGCCCCTCTTGGCGATCAGGTCTAGGGTTTGGTCGTCAAGAGGCATGGGACCTCATGCTCATGGCCCCGCACCACGGCTAGGCGCCGTGGAGAGGATGTCCTGGGTCTGCTCCACGTCCATCTTCATCTGTTCCACCAGGGTTTCGACGCTGGAAAAGGTCTGCTCGTCCCGTATTCGGCGCACGAACTCAAGCCGGAGTGGCTTGCCGTATATGTCTTCGTCGAAGTTGAGGATGAAGGCTTCTATGGTCATGCCGTGGATGCCGAAGGTCGGCCTGTATCCTATGCAGGTGGCGGCCATTATTCGCCGCCCTTCCACGACAGCCCAGGTGGCGTAGATGCCCTTCATTGGGATGGCGATGTCGTCAGCTAGGGACAGATTGGCCGTGGGGAACCCGATGGTCCGACCCCGGCGGTCTCCTTCCACGATGGTCCCGCTCAGGGAAAAGGAACGCCCCAGCATCCTGGACGCCTTCTCCACGTTGCCCTCGGCGATGAGCTCCCGTATGGCTCCTGTGTGAATGGCCTCACCGTCCAGGTCCACGGGGTCAACCTGTTCCACGTCGAAGCCCATCGATTCCCCCAGCTTCTTCAGGGTGGAGAGGTTGCCCTCTCTTCTGTAGCCGATGGCGAAGTCCGGCCCTACGACTAGAGCCTTCATGCCCAGGTTCGTTTGTAGCAGCGACACGAACTCTTCGGCCCTTATCTGGGACACTTCCTGGGTGAAGTCCACGTCTACGACCACCGACACGCCTCGGTCGCGTATCAGACTAAGCCGTTCGTCCAGAGGAGTGATGTAGCGGACTTGGGAGTCTGGACGCAGGACCGACCTGGGAGCGTTCCTGAAGGACAGGACTGCGGGCTCCAGGCCCCGTGCCCTGGCTGTTTCTTTTGTGGCGTTAATCAGGTGTTGGTGGCCCAGGTGCACTCCGTCAAAGGTCCCTATGGTGACAGCGGTGTCTCGCGAGAGAGACAGTTGTTGAAGTTGGTCTTTGATTGTCATCTAATAGCTATAGAGGCTCCTCAAAAAGGGAGCCTCTTTATCGCGTCGATTTCAGGTGAGCACGGCTCTTTGTTGACGATTCGGATGGTAGCATAGCCTATATGGAGCGTCAACTTGAACCGCGTGCCAGAAGGCGCAGAAATCAGGCGGGAGCAGCGGCGGATGCCTTCCCGATGGCTTTAGCCACGGCCTTGACCTGCGGCATAAGGTCGGTGAAGGCGTCGAAGGTGAGAGCCTGAGCGCCGTCGCACTTTGCCACGCTGGGATTGGGGTGAACGTCCACGATTACGCCGTGGGCCCCGGCGGCCACCGATGCAACAGTCATGGGGCTGACGAGGCTGGCCTTGCCCGTGCTGTGGCTGGGGTCAGCCACCACGGGAAGGTGGCACAGGTCCTTTATCACGGGCATCGCCGAGAGGTCGAGGGTAAACCTGGTGCCCGTCTCAAAGGTGCGTATGCCGCGTTCACACAGGACTACCTCGTGGTTGCCCCCAGCAAGGATGTACTCAGCCGACAGCAGCCACTCCTCGTAGGACATGGAGAAGCCGCGCTTCAGGAGCACAGGCTTCCTGATCTTGCCCACTTCGTCCAAGAGGTTGAAGTTCTGAGCGTTTCGCGTCCCGACCTGAAGCATGTCGGCGTATTGGGCCACCATGCCCACGTCCTCCGGCGCCATGACCTCGGTGACTATGGGCAGGCCCGTCTCTTCACGGGCTTTGGCCAGCAATTGAAGTCCCTGCACGCCCATTCCGCGGAAACTGTAGGGTGACGATCTGGGCTTGAATGCTCCGCCCCTGAGGATGGTCGCTCCCTGGGACTTGACCAGTTGGGCGGTGGAGATGACCTGCTCCTCGTCTTCCACAGCGCAAGGCCCAGCCATGACCACGAAGTCATCGCCACCAATTGGCACGCCTCCCACTTTGATGATGGTGTCGTCCGGTTTGAATTCCCGGCTGCACAGCTTGTAGGGTTTGGATATGGGAACCACCTCAAGTACGCCGTCCATTCGCCCCAGTTCATCCCGCAGCTCCGGGAAGATGGAGCCCAGGACTCCCACAACGGTGCGCTCGGCGCCTTCAGAGACCTGCGCGCTCAGACCGTGACCGGTGATTCTTCGACGGACCTGGTCAAGGTCCGACTCGGTGCTGTCTCTTCTCATTACGACAATCATTTTGGTTATCCTTCCTGCCTGCTGTTGTTGACTTTTGTTTGGGAGGTCACGACGCGTCCAGCGTCTGAGCACGTAGGTTCACGGCCCCGTTCAAATAGACCGTCTCCAATTCCTCCGGTTGTTTCTCGGTGTTCACCATCAAAAGAACACGAATGCAAAGGGGTAGGCTTCCGGGTACGTCGATTTCATGGCTGCACATCAGGGCCGTGGTGTTCCAGCCCATCTCTCTCACCGCTGTGGCCGGGTAGGCGGCGTTCAGGTCCAATGTTGTTGTGAAGAAAACTGCAGCCACCTGTTCCCTCTGTACATCGTTGACCCGGACGGTCTCATTGAAGAGTTCCTGTGTGGCCTCGAATATCGCCTCGCGGGTGTTCTCGGAGGCCGTGGTGGCGCCTCTGATGCCCCTGCAAGCCATCATAGGGTCGCTCCCTCGCTGGCCGTGACATTGCCGCCCGCCAGGCTTCGGACGTACTCCTTGGCCCGCTGCACCATCTCGCTCCGAGGAGGTTCCATGACCACCCGCATCAGACCGGCGCCGACCACGGCTGCGTCGGCGTGGCCCTTCAATGCTTCGACGTGGTCTCTCCGGGATATGCCGAACCCTACGGCAAGGGGAAGAGAGGTGTAGCTGCGTACTCTCTTGAGCAGGTCGAACACCCCTTCCGGCAACCGGTCCCTGACTACTCCTGTGACTCCCGTCAGGCTGACGCAGTAGATGAAGCCTGACGCGCTCTCACAGGCCAGCTGAATCCGGCTGTCTACGCTGGTGGGCGCCAGCAGGGGCACCACGTCCAGAGAAGCCGCGCTGCATTCGTCCATCAGGGGGCCAGCTTCGTCGGTGGGCAGGTCGGGAACGATGACGCCGTCGAGTCCCGCCTGGTTGGCGTCCTTGGCAAACTCATGCAATCCGTAGCTGAGAAACGGGTTATAGTAGCCCATGAACAGCAGGGGCGTATTGGGCATTCTGGGGCGCAGCCTGGCCGTCAGCTTTATGCAGTCGTCGAGGGTCACGTTGTTTAACAAAGCTTGGTGGCTCGTTTCCTGGATGGTGGCGCCGTCGGCCAACGGGTCGCTGAACGGGACTCCCAGCTCGATGATGTCGGCTCCCGCCTCCGCCAGAGCTGGGACCAGTTCTTCGGTGGCGTCCATGTCCGGGTAACCGACGGTGACATAGAGGATTATGCCTATGCGGCCTTCCCGGTCCAACTCTTGGAACTTGCTCGTGATCCTGCTGGCGTACACTGGGTCAGTAGCGGTCTATGGGTGTATGACACACGGTTCGGATTATCACCGGACAGTATATCACATGACGCCGCCCCGCTCTGAGGCTACAGCGAAACGGCGAGGGCCAGGGCGTTTTGGAGGGCGTGGGCGACCAGGGGCGGCCAGATGGAGCCGGTCTTGTGATAGAGCCAGCCCAGCAGCACACCGGTGACGAATATGGGCAGCATCACCTTTGGGTCTACGTGAAAGACGGCGAAAATCGCCCCGCTCACGGCCAGCGCCCATCCCAGCCCCAAACGGGCTCGCAGCGCCGAGAAGATGAAGCCGCGGAAGAACACCTCTTCCGTGAAAGGCCCGATGACCACAATCATCAGGACAGACGCCGCGACACCAGCCCCGCCGAGGATTGCGTCCTCGGTAATCCCTTGATCGGGCTGCAAGTTCTCCAACCCGGCCGCATCCAGGACCGCCCCGTAGGCGACGATGAACCCTATGCTACCGCCAAAGGCCAGGGCGGTGTACATCAAGTGCGCTGAAGTCCTGGGAGTGGGCAGCCCCAGTCCAAGGGAGCTTAGAGGGACCTGAAAGCTCAGTGGGCCCAGGACGTAGCACGAGGCCAGCTGCGCGGCTCCCAGCACGGCTCCCAGCACGAGCAGAGAGATAGCGGGGCTGATTTCAGCTACGGCATTTTCGTATATTGCATGGACGACCAGTAGGCCTACGGCGGTGAGGACGACGGCGACGATGCCCGCCGCGACGTATAGCAGAGTCCAGGGAACATCGGCGTGGGAAGGCTCGTCGTTAGGGAAGGGAGCGTCGGGCGGAGTGTGGAGGTCTGGCTCCGGATTGGGGGTTGGTGTTTCATCCACAGGGTGCGTTCGCTATCGGCGTCCCTCGCCAGCGGACGCATACTGCCCGACAGTATAGGAAATCCCATTCTCGGGCGTCAACAAACACCAGGCCCTTCGGTTCGGGTCATCCTGAGCGTAGCGTAGGGAAGTTGAAGGACTTCCCACCTAGCTCTGTGGTTACCTCAGAAGCGTCTCCGGCGCCACGAGCAGGTCTTGGACAGGCTTGCCGAGAGCTTGGGCGATTGCGTTTAGAGTCTTGAACCTGGGCGTCTGGTCACCGTTCTCAAGTCGTACCAAAGTGACGCGCCCAATGTCCGCGGAGTGAGCGAGCGCCTCTTGGGTCAACCCTGCGGATTCCCTGAACTGGCGGATTCGCTGGCCCAGGGTCTGTCTGCCCCGCATGGCTATCGCCTCCACGGTGGGCCGATAGGACTCGTCGCAGTAGTGCCTGGCGAAGTCCCAGGGAATCTCGACCCGCTCTCCGGCGGCTGTGTTAAGTACCATCTCGTAGGGGTTCGGCAGCTCAATCCCGGACACGACGCCCGGTTCCCCAATCTCCGGCAGGTCCGCAAAGGGCACCAACCCTCTCCGTCCGTCAGCGAAGCATAGCTCGATCCCGTCGTCCAGCAGCGCGGCGGCTGTCATCATCCTGTCAGCATTCTTCACCAGCACAGCTTCCATTAGCTATCCTCCGTGAATCGTGTCCCACACACGTCTGATTTCGTCTGCATGATTCGCATACACCCTCAATATGTCTCGAAAGTTTCCGGGTGGCGGAGCATCCATATAGGAGCCTCCGTTCAACTCTATCCGGCACACGTCTTCGTTGCCGACCCAAACGTGTACATGGGGAGGCTCAAAGCTGTTTTCTCTGGTGTTGACCACAAAGCGGAACTGTCCTTCGATCAATACAGTCGGCATTCGCAGTCCATAGGAAAACCGTTATCCTTCATGTTTACGCCGTCGTTGTAATGTATCATAAAACGACACATTCTCGTCAAGCCCCATCAACCCCGCTGATCCGGCGGGGCCGGACTCCACCGGCCCTAGCAAGGGGGCGCACTGCCTCCTTGATTCCCGCCGGTGGAGGAAAGACAAGTCTGTGCTGTCACGGTGAACGGGCATAACGTCATCGTGTCGGTTAAACTTAGGTTACTGAGAGACACAGGTGGTGTGAGATGGCGATGGACGTTGGTGTGGTGAAAATAAATTACTTGGAGAGGCCGGGAAAGCCTGTGCGCTACTTCCTGTTCGACCTAGCGAGCGACGTCTCGTTAGGATTCAACGACGAGGAATATGAAGAAGAAACCGATGACGTCGAACCTTACACATGGGGCGGCGGCTGGGGAGCCAACACCTTTGTTGAGTTCAGTCGACCGTATCTAGGCTGGAAAGCTAACCGGTGGATTTACAGCCAGGGCGTCAGTGCAGAAACACGAGACGCGGTGCAGAGTTGGATTGCCGACCTGCCCTGGAACGACGACATGATAATGCTTCATCTAGGAGTCTGAAGACCAACCGCAAACCCAGCGACCCCTAAAACGCAAAGGCGCAAGGACGCAAAGCCAAGTCCCTGTAAGAACCATTGCGTCATAGCGTCTCTGCGTCATCGCGTCCCCTCCTGCCCCGCCACTTGCCGAAAACAACCCGCAAAGGTACACTCAGGCTTGGCTTTTGGCTGGACATTCGATATGGGGGAAGGTGACCGAGCATGACTATGGGAGCCTCTAGGAAGTACGACGTCATCGTGGTGGGCGCAGGCAACGCCGCGTTGACCGCTGCCCTGTCAGCCCATCAGAGGGGCGCCAAGGTCCTGGTGCTGGAAAAGGCTCCGGAGGCCGAGAAGGGCGGCAACAGCAGGTTCAGCGGCGGACTGTTCCGGTTCGCCTACGAGGGCATCGAAGACCTGAAACCCCTCAGGCCCGACGTTCCCCAGAACGAATGGGACAGGGTTGAGGCGGGCGCCTACGACCCCAGCGCTTACATGGCCGACATCATGCGGGTCACCGAGGGCGAGGCCAACAAGGAGCTTTGCGACGTGCTCACCAAGGAGTCCCTCTCCACGGTGATGTGGATGACAGACCTGGGAGTGCGCTGGGAATGGACCTTCCTCTGGTCCCAGACGGGCGGAGAGCGCATCAGGTTCACCCCCGGCTCCGTGCTGGGCGCCCGCAACAAGGGCGTGGGGCTGATGGAGCATCTGTATGCCGCCACCGAACAGGCGGGTATCGAAATAGCCTACCAGGCCAAGATGGTGGGGTTCATGCAGGACGACATAGGCCGCGTGCTGGGAGTGCGCATCAGGACTCCTTCCGGTGTGGAGGATGTCGCTGCGGGCGCCGTGGTGCTGGCTTCCGGCGGGTTCGAGGCCAACACCGAGATGCGGGCCAGGTATCTGGGCCAGGGCTGGGACAGGGTCAAGGTGCGGGGCACCAGGTTCAACACCGGCGAGACGCTTCGCATGGCCCTGGACATCGGCGCCATGCCCGCGGGCCACTGGCAGGGTTGCCACGCCACGCCTATAGATGCCAACGCCGCCGCCGTGGGCGAGCTGAGCATGACCGACCTCACCAACCGTCTCTCCTATCCCTTCTCCATCATGGTCAACAAGACGGGACGGCGCTTCGCCGACGAGGGAGAGGACACCGGCGGCTACACCTACGCCAAGATGGGCCGCATGATCATGAACGAGCCGGGTGGAGTGGCCTACCAGATATTCGACCAGAAGACCCTCCACCTGCTAGAGGAACGTTACGAGACGGGCATCCCGGTCACCGCCGACACCATCCCGGAGCTGGAGTCCAACCTGGGGCTGCCCTCCGAGACGTTGGTGGAGACGGTGAGGGACTTCAACGCAGCCTGCCGACCGGGCGAGTTCGACCCAGGAGTCAAGGACGGTGTGAGGACTCACGGCCTGGAGCTTCCCAAGTCCAACTGGGCCCTGCCCATCGACACCCCGCCCTACGTGGTGTATCCCGCGTCCTGCGGGATCACCTTCACTTTCGGCGGCGTCAAGATTGACACCGGCGCGCGGGTGATCAGCACGGAAGGCGAACCCATCCCCGGCCTTTACGCCACCGGCGAGATAACCGGCGACTTCTTCTACCACAACTACCCCGGAGGCACTGGCCTGGTGCGGGGCGCCGTTTTTGGACGTATAGGAGGAGACAACGCCGCCAGAGAGGCCCTGGCCTAAAGGCGAACCAATGAACGAAACCAAAACCCTGGCCGAATTCGCCGCCGGAACGGCCTACTCCGACCTGCCTCCCGATGTGGTGGAAGCGGTGCGCGTCTATATCTTGGATAACTTGGCCAGCGGTTTCGTGGGCGCCTCCACGCCCTGGGCCGGCATGGCTGGGGCACTGGCCCGGGAGAGCGCACCCAACGGGGCCTGCTCCGTATTCGGGGCGGACTGGACGACATCTCCGTCCTACGCTTCCCTGGTCAACGGCGTGATGATAGGCGGCTTCGAGACCGACCACGCCTACTTCGCCGGCTCATGCCACCCCAGCGCCGCCGTGTTTCCGGCGGCCCTGGCCCTGGCTGAAAGGGATGGGATAGACGGCAAGGGGTTTATCACCGGAGTGGCGATGGGGTACGAGGTCACTTGCCGCGTGGGTATGGCGGCCACACGGGCCGTCGAGGACCAGGCCGGGTTTCACGGGCCGGGCACCAACGCGTCCTTCGGTGGGGCTGCGGCTGCCGCCAAGCTGCTAGGCTTGGACGCGCAAGGAGTGTCCAACGCCCTGGGCATCGCGGGTTCCCACGCAGGAGGTCTGCTGGAGTTCTCGAAAGAGGGTGCCATGACCAAACGGCTCCACGTGGGCCGCGGCTGCCAGATGGGGTTGGAGGCTGGAATTCTGGCTGCCAGCGGGTTCACAGGGCCGTCCACGGTGTTGGAAGGTGAAAAGGGTTTCCTCAAGGTCTACTCTCCTGAACCGCAACCTGCCCTGCTGGTGGAGGGCTTGGGGTCGAGATACATCCTGATGGACATGACAGTGAAAGCCTACGCCTGCCACGCTTCATTCCATCCCATCATCGACGGCATCCACAAGTTCGTGGCTGAGCACGGTTCGGGAGTACAAAGTCTCAGCATTGCGGGGACAAAGCGGATGGTGGAGCGGCACGGGCAGCGGGAGCCGGAGACGGTGTTGGGCGCCCAGTACAGCCTCCCCTTCTCGACGGCTGTGGCCGTCTGCCGCGACATAGCGGACCCGTCGGTGTACAACGACGACACCCTCTGGGACTCAGCAGTCCGAGACCTGGCAAAGAAAGTGGAACTTTCCGACGACAGCAGGTTCGGGCAGCCAGGCGGCCCGGTGGGAGAGGTCACCGCCACCGTCGACGGCGTTGCGCATACTTTCCAGGCAACAGACTGGAAGGGCGCGCCGGGCAACCCTTACAGCTACGACGAGATGGCCGACAAATTCCGCAGATATGCCTCGCCGGTCATTTCCGATGCCCAGGCTCAGCGTATCGTGGATGCCGTCGGCTCGCTGGAATCCCTGGACGACGTGGGAACGCTTGCGCGCTTAATTCGATCGGAATAGTTTGCCATGCCCCTCAAGATAGGAATCATAGGATTCCCTATCCGCCACTCTATCTCTCCATTCTTCCAGCAGGCGGCGTTGGACCACTACGGCATCGACGCCCGCTACCAACCCTGGGAAGTTGACCCCAAAGACCTGGGCGCATTCATGGAATCCATTCGGGCGCCCGATGCTATGGGAAACAACGTCACCGTGCCCCATAAAGAAGCCGTCATGGAGCATCTGGACGAGGTGGAGGACTGGGCGCGGCAGGCTGGGGCTGTGAACACGGTGGTCAACCAGAATGGAAAGCTGGTAGGCCATAACACCGACGGCGTGGGTTTCCTGCGAGGACTCACTGAGAACAGCGGATTCACGGCTGCAGGCGCCAGGGTGGTGATATTTGGAGCGGGGGGCTCCGCCAAAGCGGTGGCCCTGGCCCTGGCCGGAGAGGGTGTCTCGTCCATTACTATCGTGAACCGTACTTTGGAGCGTGCTGAGAGGCTAGCGGAACTAATAGCAAGCGGAGGGCCGAGCGGCCTCAACGTGAATGCCGTTCCTCTGGACGACGAAGACCGGATCACACGGGCGACTGCTGAGAGCAGCCTAATGGTCAACAGCACCAGTATGGGGATGCTCCACGGGCCTGACGAGTCCGGAAGTCCCATCCAAGCCCGCCACATACCCAGAGGAGCCGTCGCCTATGACCTGGTGTATAATCCATCGGAGACGCCCTTCCTGCGGGAAGCGGCAAAAGCAGACGCCGTCGCCATAGGCGGGCTTTCGATGCTGGTGCACCAGGGAGCCAGGGCTTTCGAGCTCTGGACCGGCAAGGAGGCGCCTGTGCAGGTGATGATGAGCGCCGCTGTCGAGGCTATGTCAGGGACCCTCACCCCCGGCACCTCTCCCCAAGGGAGAGGGGAGCCTAACTGAAAGTCGGCGTGACTCCCTCTCCCTCTGGGAGAGGGTTGGGGTGAGGGGACGCGCCAACACGCGGAGGACATGAACGATGATCCGGTTTCTCACGGCGGGAGAGTCCCACGGCCAGGGTCTGGCCATAATCGTGGAAGGCGTCCCGGCCGGACTTGACCTGACGGAAGACGACATCAACCGTCACCTGGCCCGGCGCCAGCGAGGCTACGGGCGGGGCGGTCGGATGCTCATCGAGCAGGATAGAGTCCACATCGTATCGGGTGTCCGCCACGGCAAGACGCTGGGAAGCCCCATCGGCATGACCATAGAGAACAAGGACTGGGTCAACTGGCAGGAGAAGATGAGCGTGTCTCCTATCGAGTCTGAGGTAGACAGGGTCACACGCCTCCGCCCCGGCCACGCTGACCTCCCCGGCACTATGAAATATGGTTTTGAGGACGTGCGCAATGTCCTTGAACGGGCCAGCGCCCGCGAGACCGCCGCACGGGTGGCGGCCGGGTCCGTGGCCATGAGATTGCTCGACGAATTCGGCGTAAGTCTGTACAGCCACGTCCTCTCCATTGGAGGCGAATGGGCCAACATTGAGTGGCCCATCGACTGGCAGCAGGTTGAAGAGTCCGAGGTCCGCTGTGCCGACGGGGTGGCCGCCAAAAAGATGATGGCCATAATCGACGAGGCCAAGGAGGCCGGGGACACCGTGGGGGGAGTGGTGGAGGTGGTTGCAACTGGTGTACCCATCGGTCTGGGTTCCCACGTCCACTGGGACCGCAAGATAGACGGGCGGATTGCCCAGGCCCTCATGTCGATACCCGCTGTCAAAGCGGCCTCAATAGGCGAGGGATGGGAGTCGGCGAACCTCAGGGGGTCTCTGGTGCACGACGTCATAGACCCGGTGTCGGACCCGGACCGCCCCTGGACCCGCCGCACCAACCGTTCCGGCGGCACCGAGGGCGGCATGACTGACGGCATGCCGTTGTTGGCCCGCTTTGCCGTAAAGCCCATTTCAACGCTGGTCAATCCCTTGCCGTCGGTGGACTTGGACACCGGCGAGCTGGTGCAGGCCCACTACGAACGCTCAGACGTGTGCCAGGTCCCTCCGGCGGGAGTCATAGGCGAGTCAATGGTGGCCCTGACGCTGGCCGACGCCTTCATGGAGAAGATGGGCGGGGACAGCATACCCGAGACCAAGCGCAACTACAGCTCCTACTTGAATACGGTGCGTCCAAGGAACTCGATGCCTGGGCGGGACTCTCAATAGGCGCCTTCCGATGGGGAACATAATCCTCGTGGGGTTCTCCGGCACGGGCAAGAGCCAGGTAGGACGAGTTGTCTCCAACGAACTGGGCTGGACATTTGTGGACGTGGATTTGGAGATCGAGGCCCGGGAAGGCAAGTCCATTCAACGTATCTTTGCGGAGGACGGGGAAGACGTGTTCCGCCGCATGGAAAGGCTGGAGCTAAGCCGTGTCTCACAAGGCTCCAGACAGGTCATATCCACTGGCGGCGGGGCCATGGCGGACACCGACAACCGCAACACACTGCTGAGTTCGGGTCTGGTCGTATGCCTCGACGCTTCGCCCGAGTCCATATACCGGCGCCTGGAAGACAGCCATGCTGGACCGTTGGAGCAGAGGCCGATGCTCTCGGGAGCGGACCCACTACGGCGTATCAGGGAGCTCAAGGAGAGTAGACGTGAGTCCTACTCGCTTGCGCATGAGACGGTGGACACAGACGGGTTGTCTGTCCAAGAAGCGGCGGGCAAAGTAATCGAACTGTGGCGTCTCCGTTCCCAGCAAACGGAAGGAACGGCTGCATAGCGGCCCGGAAGCAAGGAGAAAACATGGATAAACCCACGACCGCCGCGGTGGTCAATCACGCAGGTGGCAGTTATCCAATTCTGGTGGACTGGGGCCTGTTGGATGATCTGGGCGACCATCTGTTGGAAATAGGGATACGAGGACCGGTCTACGTCATCAGCGATAGCAACGTCTTCCCCAGCCACGGGCGCACCGCCCAGCGGTCTCTCCAGAAGAGCGGAATAGAAGCCCACTGCTTCATCCTGCCCGCAGGCGAGCAGAGCAAAAGCTTGGACGTGGCGGAGAAGGTGTACGAATGGCTTGTGGAGCGGCGAGCCGAGCGGGGACACACTATCATAGCCGTAGGCGGCGGGGTCGTGGGAGACCTGGCCGGATTCGTCGCAGCCACCTTCCTCAGGGGAATGCCCTTTGTTCAGGCTCCCACCAGCATGGCGGCGATGGTAGACGCCTCCATAGGCGGCAAGGTGGCCGTCAATCTTCCCCAAGGGAAGAACCTGGTGGGCGCTTTCTATCAGCCCAAGGCCGTACTGGCCGACGCGTCCGCTCTGTCCAGCCTGGGTACAAGGGAGTTGGCCGAGGGATGGGCGGAGGCCATCAAGCACGGGCTTATCCTCGACTCCGAGTTGTTCGACCTGTTTGAGGAGCACGCGGAGTCCCTGGCGGGCTTGAACGATGAGTCCACGGGCGATGACGTGCGCGAGCTGGCCGTCCAGGTTATCAAGCGGAGCATGGCCATCAAGGCCGAAATCGTAAGCCAGGACGAACGAGAGACCCTGGGAATCCGGACGCTGCTCAACTATGGCCACACCATAGGCCACGGAATCGAGGCCGCCGCCGGATACGGTGAGTACATGCACGGCGAGGCGGTGTCAGTGGGGATGATGGGCGCCGCCCGGATAGGCCAACAGCTAGGGTTTACAGACCCGGCTCTGGTGGAGCGTCAGCGTCGGATTCTCCAGCGGTTCGGACTGCCTGTGGAAGCCCCCGGGGTTGACCCGGAGAAGGTCTTGGCGGCCATGACTATGGACAAGAAGACGGAAGCAGGCTCCGTGAAGTGGGTGCTTCTCGAAAGCCTGGGCAAGGCCGAGGTGAGCCGGAATGTCCCACAGAAATTGGCGCAGGAAACCGTCCGCGCCCTGTGTTCTACGTAGTCTGTCCCCCGGGGTTGATGTAGTCCAGTATCCGGCTGAAGTCATCCTCCAGAGAGGGTATGCCCCGCACAGCCTCCGGGATGTCGTTTTCGGGGAACGCTCTAAGAGTAGTGCTCCTGACGTTGCCTACACTGGCCAGGGTCAGGACGATGGACAGGCAGGCTTCATCGCTGGGCGCCTCTATGAGCGCAACCATGTCGAATGCTCCCATAGTCAGAAGGGCCTGGGGCATCTTTCCGCCCGCGGCCTCTATCACTTGTCTGAATGCGCTTATGTGTTGGGGCATGTACTTGGCGTTTTGTATTCCTTTGTCGGTGTAGTTCAGCAACAAGACATAGCTGGGCATTCTAAGACTCCTTTTCCACGTCGTCCTGCGCCGGATGATGCATTTCTCGATGCGAGGACCCGTGGTGAGATTCGGACGCGAACATGCCTCCGATGAACTCCAAAGCGATTATAAGACACATCAGTCCTGAAAACCCTAACAGCACAGCGGCGGCTGCGTAGGACAATGCTCCCGGGCCGGGCGAATCGGACAGTTGCCTCAACGCCACCGACAGGCTTGTCATGAGGATGGTGACGCCGAAAAGAAATCGTATCCTCGCTCCGTCAACGTGGTGGGCCGTGGCGACGCCCAACACCGAACCGATGGATGCGGCGGCCAGCATTATCACCGTCATGAGCAAGTCCACCCTGTCGGACAGCGCATAGATGAATGAGCCCACCGCCGAGGTGATCATGATTTGCAGCAGACTCGTACCTGCCGTCACCCTGGCGGGGATCCCTAGAACGAACACCAGGAAGGGTATGATGATGAACCCGCCGCCCGCTCCCAGCAACCCCGCGAAGAAGCTGACGGTGAATCCCGCCGCCAATGGAATCCAGACGGAGATGCCGCTGATTCCCGAGGCGGGCAGCGACACGTAAAAGCTGATAGATTTGTTCAACGGAAGGCGGATGGAGTGGGGGGGAATTCTCAGCGAACGCACCTTCTCGGATAGTTGGCGCGTCGTGGTTACCTCGCCCAAAAGCCCTACGCGTCTCATTTTGTAGTAGTCGTATATGATGAAAGCCCCCACCGACGCCATGAAAACGGTGTAGATGTACCGTATAACCGGCCCTTCCACACCCCAAGCTTCCAGACTGACGTTTAACCGCTGGGCAAGATAAAGAGCCGGTGCGGCCCCGATAGCCATTAGCAAGGCCAGTTTGAAGTCCACGTTTCCTGCGCCGCCGTACTTCAGGGCGTTGAGAAGGCTTGACCCCATGACGAGGGTCAGTCCCGTGCCGACGGCGTACACCGGCGGCACTCCCAACACCAGCAGGCCGCCGGTGATTAGAAAACCGCCTCCCACTCCAAAGAACCCTCCCAACACTCCCGTCATGAGCCCGAGAAGGATCAGCAAGGACGGCTCTACTTGGACTCCGGCATTGGGGAAAATCATAGGGCAGGTTCCTCAAAGGAGGCCTGAGATGAGGTGGACGCCTTTTGGGGCCTGACGTGTCTGGGGCCAAGGAGATGGGCTGAGCCGGCGCCGATCACTTCTGGATGCGCCTCAGCCGCTTGGTCAAGTGGAGCAGCCCTTCGAGTAGGTGGTGGAGAGCAAAGGTCAAGATTCCAACGGTCCCAACCACGAAAACGGCCCAGACGACAGGACTGCCAGCGCTGAGCTCCTTAAGGAACGCCCTTATGGGATCATCGAACATGGAATTGAGCCGCGTCAATATTAGCATGGGCTCACTCGTTGGGAAACCGGATGCCGTCAGCAGGAGGTTTCGGGGCGAATGGAGGAGAGGATACAGAGAAGCTATGGCTTGGTGCGGCTTGGCCGTGCACGACGGGAATTTCCGTAGGGAGGGGAGACGGCCCGTAAGTTACATAACGAGGCTAGGCCCACCAGTGGAAAGCGGCTAGCCTCCGGCCACGGCGGGGACGATGCTGACCTCGTCGCCGTCTCCGGTGGTGGTTTCCAGCCCTTGGAGAAAGCGTACGTCCTCACCGTTAAGGTAGATGTTCACGAAGTAACGCAGTTCCCCGTTCTCATCGACCAGCCGCTCTCGGAAGCCTGGGAACTTGCCGTCCAGGTCGTCAATAAGCTGGCCCAAGTTTGGGACGCTGACTTCGACCTTGTCCAGACCGTCGGTGATTTTCCGGAGGGGTGTGGGAATCCTGACCAGAATGCCGCTCATGTGCTTCGCCTCTGCTGAATGGTTTAGACGCTTTCTCGATGTCTTATTGGACCGCTCCGACCGGTCCTTGAAGGGCGTTGTAGGCGTCTTCGAAGGAGCCCATCGTGGGTTTCACCTGCATGGGATGGACCACGTGGTCTACGGCCTCCTGGGTCTTGAGGCCGTTGCCCGTCACGTAGGCCACGGTAAGCTCGTCCCTCTTGATGGCGCCGGTCTGGGCCATGTGTTTCAGGGCTGATATTACAACCCCGCCGGCGGTCTCTGTGAAGACCCCTTCCGTTTCGGCCAGCAGCTTCATTCCGGCGGCCACGTCCTCCTCGGGCACGGGATAAGCCGTGCCGCCGTTCTGGCGCAGGATGCGGAGGGCGTATATTCCGTCGGCTGGGTTGCCGATGGCCAACGACTTGGCGACGGTGTTGGGCCGCACCGGCCTGACGATCTCCGCCTCGCTGTTGTACGCCTCAACTATGGGCGAGCAGCCGAAAGCCTGGGTGAGGTGCATGTTGGGAGGAGACGGCATCTCGACAAGCCCCAGGTCCGCCATCTCGTTAAAGCCCAGCCATATCTTGGTGAACAAGGAGCCGGAAGCCGATGGAACGACGACGTGCTGGGGAGTCCTCCACCCCAACTGCTCGACCACTTCATAGGCCAGGGTCTTGCTTCCTTCTGCGTAGTAGGGGCGCATGTTGATGTTCACAAAGGCCCAGGGATAGGTGTCGGCGGCCTCGCTGCACAGCCTGTTGACGTCGTCGTAGTTGCCGTCGACCGCCACGACTATAGGTCCGTAGATGGCCGCTCCGATTATCTTGCCGTATTCCAGGTCCGCCGGGATGAATACGACGGACTTCATCCCTCCCCTGGCGGCGTGGGCGGCCACCGCGCATGCCAGGTTGCCGGTGGAGGCGCACGCCAGGGTCTCGAACCCGAACTCCTTAGCCTTGGTGGCCGCCACGGTGACAACCCGGTCTTTGAAGGAGAAGGACGGGTTGACGGTGTCGTTCTTGATGTAGAGGTTGTCCAGGCCCAGCAGCTCGCCCAGGTTCTTGGCCTTGATAAGCGGAGTGAACCCGGCGTTGAGGTCAACGGCAAGTTCGTTGCTCTGTGGGCCGTCGACGGGAAGGAGGTCCTGGTAGCGCCAGAGACTCAGGGGACCCTTTTCTATTCGCTCCCTGCTGATGACCCTGGCGATAGAGTCGTAGTCGTAGACCGGGCCAAGAGGTCCGAAGCAGAATTCACAGACGTGGGTGGGTTCTACTGGGTTCTCTCTGCCGCATTCCTTGCAACGGAGAGCGGTGACGAAAGCCAATTTAGAAAGGACCTATACCAAAAATTGGGACTGCAACATACGGGTCAATAACGTTGGGATGCTATCAGAGGCCCCCTACGTTGTCAAGGAGAACACGCCTGTATGATGAAGGATATCGTGACCGGCTAGGGCAAAAAGCGGGGCCTCGGCAACTGTCGAGGCCCCTAATTCGCCGCTGACGTGACGGTTCCGGCTTGACGGCGTCACCGCCCGCTGAGCTTAGCTGCCGTTGGTCTCGTCTGGAGTCTCCGCGCCGTTCCCGGCGGGGGGCTTGACCTCCAACTTGATGACGTCGGGCTGTGGCTCCTGGAACTTGGGAAACGTCACGGTCAAGACGCCATTGCTGTAGTCGGCTGAGGCTTCGCCTAGGTTGAGCGACTCAGGAAGACGCACGGCCCGCTTGTATGCGCCGAAGCTCCGCTCTCGGTGGAGGTAGTTCTCGTCCTTGCCCTCCCCTTCCGATCTGCGCTCGGCCTTGATGGTCAGGGTGTTGTCCTTTATGGTGACATCCAGGTCCTCCGGCTTGACGCCCGGTACCGACGCTTTCACCTTGAAGTCTTCCCTGTCCTCGTAGACGTCCAGCTCCATGGGCGGGGTTGCAGTCCAGAACTGCCTGGCCCAGTGGCGCGGTCCGAACATCTCTCTTCGAAACCGGTCGATTCCCCTGGGAAACCGTCGAGACATTACAAAGGGTCTGTAGTGTACTATTGGCATTGCCTTTCCTCCTTCCTAAGCAGGGCCTGTGCCCTGATTCGTTCAGGCGGGCGGGACTAATGTCCTTTCTTCCCACCTCACAAGTAGGAGTATACTAAGTTGAGCGGTAGCTGTCAACTATCATGCTGTAAAAGATTAACTATAATTATACTGGCTCGTGCATATCGTTGACTGTGGATAGCAGCATTGCTATACTTCGTATAGAGGATATTTGACGGAAACCGCTGCAATGGCAACCTATTATGACACTCTGGGCGTCTCCCGAGACGCCGACGAAAAGGGCATACGCCAGGCCTACCGCAAGCTTGCCAGGCAATGGCATCCTGACGTAAACCCCGGAGACAGTGATGCCGAGGCCGAGTTCAAGCGAATCAACGAAGCCTATGAGGTCCTGTCGGATCCCGAGAAGCGCGTTAAATACGACAAGTATGGGGACGACTGGAAGCGCGCCGACGAGTTGGACAAAGCCCATGCTTCTCAGCGGGGACGCGACTTTGCGTACTGGTTCCCCGGGAACCCGGACTACGACGGCCAGGCGGGTGGGTTTTCTAGCGGAGCGTTCGACGATATATTCTCCGGCTTCCGTCGCGGGAGGCCCGGACCGCAGCGCCTCCGGTACGATGTAGACGTCACGCTGGAAGAGGCGTTCAGGGGGACGACTCGGATTGTGGACGTGCCCATCCTGTCCGGGGAGGGTTCCAAGCGAATAGAAGTGAAGATTCCCCCTGGAGTTGACGACGGCTCCACGGTGCGTGTCCCGGTCGGTGATGGAAAGGAGACTGAGGTCCGCTTCAACATCCGGTTGCGGGAACATTCGAAGTTCAGGCGTTCGGGCGCCGACCTCTACACCGAAGTGGAAGTCCCGGCGTTGGACGCAGTGCTGGGAGGAGAAGCGGCCGTGCCGACCCTGACCAAGCGAGTTGCCCTGACAATTCCGCCCGAGACCCAGAACGGCCAGACCTTCCGGCTTGCCGGTCAAGGGATGCCCAGGCTCAACCGGCCCGATTCCAGGGGAGACTTGCACGTAACCGTGAAGGTTGCGCTCCCCAAGGGCCTTACCGACGAGGAACGGCGGCTGTTCGAGGAAATCAAGGAGTCCCTGGACTCCAGGAGGCAGACAGTTTAACCATGACACAGCGTTTTGAAAGTGAACCCTGCTACGTTATCAGTATCGCGGCCCGGCTTGTCGGATTGCACGCCCAAACGTTGCGCTACTACGAACGAGTCGGCCTCATCGAACCCTCCCGCTCCGAGGGCAAGCAGAGGCTCTACTCCAACAACGACATTGATAAGCTGCGGCGCATTAAGTCCCTCACCGACGATATGGGAATAAACTTGGCAGGTGTGGAGGTAGTGCTGAGACTCATGGACAGAATGCTCCAGATGGAGTCGGAACTTGGGCGGCTTTCTGCGGAGGTCTCCCAGCTCCGCGGCGCCAGAAACAACAGACAACCACGCCAATAGGAGACGTTCACAGCGATGATGAGACCCGATGACTACACGGAGCAAGCCCGGGAAGTCCTGGCCGACTCCCAGGAAATAGTCCGCCGCCGCCAGCACAGCCAATGGGACGTAGAGCACGTCCTGCTGGCCCTTCTCGAACTGGACAACGGACTTCCGGCGGAGATACTGCGGCATCTCGGCATATCCGCCGAGGCGGTCAAGGCCGATCTGGACAGGGCGTTGGAGAACTCGCCCAAGGTGTCACTCCAGTCGCCTCAGATTTACGCTACGCCCAGGGCAAGCAGGCTCCTAGAGAACGCCAAGAACGAATCGGCCATGATGAAGGACGAGTTCATAGGAGTCGAGCATCTGCTTCTAGCCGCCACGATGGAGCGGGAGGGAGAAGCGGCTCGAGTCCTGGACAAGCATGGCGCGACTAAGGAAAAGGTGTACCAGGCCCTCAAACAAGTGCGTGGACCCCACAGAGTCACCGATCCCAGAGCAGAGAGCAGATACCGCGCACTGGAAAAGTACAGCATAGACCTGACAGACCTGGCCAGTCAGGGCAGGCTGGACCCCGTGGTGGGACGGGATGCCGAGGTCCGCAGGGTCATGCAGACCCTAACCCGGCGGAAGAAGAACAACCCTGTAATCATAGGCGAGGCCGGAGTGGGCAAGACGGCCATAGCCGAGGGGCTCGCTCAGCGCATCGTGGCCGGCGACGTGCCCACTGTGCTCAGGGACAGGCGGGTGCTGGCCCTGGACATGGGCGCCCTGGTCGCAGGAAGCAAGTTCAGGGGCGAGTTTGAGGACCGTCTGAAGGCGGTCATGGACGAGGTGAAGGGTTCCCAGGGGGAAGTCGTCCTGTTTATAGACGAAATCCACACGGTTGTCGGAGCGGGAAGCGCCGAGGGCTCCATCGACGCCGGCAACTTGTTGAAACCGGCTCTGTCCAGGGGCGAGCTCCAGTGCATCGGGGCCACCACCACAGAGGAGTACCGCAAGCACATCGAGAAAGACGCTGCCCTGGAACGGAGGTTCCAACCCATATACCTGGAAGAACCCACCGTCGATGAAACGGTGGAAATTCTGAAGGCCCTACGGCCCCGGTATGAGGTCCACCACAAGGTGAAGGTCGATGACTCTGCGCTTGTCGCCGCGGCCGGTCTAAGCCAGCGTTACCTGGCGGACAGGCGCCTGCCCGACAAGGCCGTAGACCTCATCGACGAAGCGGCCAGCAAGATACACATTGACGCCGAGAGCATGCCCCTGGACCTGAAAGGGCGGGAGCGCAGGATCCAGGAGTTGTCCAACGAGGAGGAGGCCGCGGCCCAGCGGTCCGACTATGAGAGGGCGGCCGAGCTGAAAACCGAACGCCTGCGCATAGAGCCGGAATTCGAGGCGGATAGGGACAGCTGGCTCAAAGAAACGGACACTGACATGGTCGTGGAGGCGGAGGACATCGCCGAGCTAATCTCCCAATGGACTGGTGTGCCGGTGTCCAGGCTCCTGGAAGGCGAAGCTGAAAAGCTCCTCCACATGGAAGAGCGGCTGCATGAGCGCGTCATCGGCCAGCACGAGGGAGTGGCCGCCGTATCCGAGGCCATCAGGCGTGCCCGGTCCGGCTTGGCCGACCCCAAACGCCCCATAGGCAGCTTCATATTCCTGGGGCCCACTGGCGTGGGAAAGACTGAGCTGGCGAGAGCTTTGGCCGAGTTTCTGTTCGATGACGAAGCCAACATGATTCGCATTGATATGTCTGAGTACATGGAGAAGCACACGGTTTCCCGGCTCATTGGAGCGCCGCCCGGCTACGTAGGGTTCGACGACGGAGGACAGCTTACTGAGGCCGTGCGCAGGCACCCCTTCAGGGTGCTGCTGTTCGATGAGGTGGAAAAGGCGCACCCCGACGTGTTCAATATCATGCTCCAGATTCTGGAGGACGGACGTCTGACCGACGGCCACGGGCGTACCGTCGACTTCAGGAACACGGTTGTAATCATGACCAGCAACCTGGGCACGGGACAGATAGAAAACCGGCCCTTCGGCTTCCGCTCCGACGGGAGGGACGCGATCGACGCCGAGCGTTTGAAGGAAACCGTCCAGAACGCTCTGAAGCACGCCTTCAGGCCGGAATTCCTGAACAGAATAGACGAAATCATCGTGTTCCGTCCCCTCACTCAGGAGGAAATCGAGCGCATAGTGGACCTTATGTCGGCAGACGTGAGCCAACGTTTGAAGGACCGTGGAATCAGTTTCGAACTGACCCAGGCCGCCAAGGAGTGGCTGTCCCGGGAGGGATTCGATCCTGCCTTTGGAGCCAGGCCTTTGCGGAGGTCTATACAACGCCACCTGGAAACTCCGTTGTCCAGGGAGATACTCAGCGGCGGCTTCGTGGAGGGCGACCATATTCTGGTGGACGCTGGAGATTCGAGTCTGGTCTTCACGAAGAAGAAAGCCAGAGTCGAGGAGCCTCTTCCGCTGGCGTAAGCGGGTGGCCAAGAGGCGGACCAAAAGTCACTCCGGGGTTCTGGGACCGGGGTTCTGGGACAAGAATGCAAGCGAGTTCAAGCGTTTAGCTGAAGGTGGAGTACGCAGACCGATACATAGACGTACCGGCAGGCCAGCTTTGGTCCAAAGATCCCTCTAGGACGTGGGCGCCGGACAGCGTACGCGTAAGGTACTTATCTGCTGGGGAGGGTCCAGCCGTGATTTTGCTGCACGGTTTGGGCGCCTCCCTCGCCGTTTGGGCTGAGAACATTGGACCGCTGTCAGAGGTCGGCGCCGTGTACGCCGTGGACCTACCCGGACACGGAAAGTCCGACAAGCCCTTCGGGCTCCTATATGACTCGATGGCCGGCGGCCACTTCCTGGTGTCATTGATGGACGCCCTGAGGCTAAGTCGGGCCGTTCTGGTGGGCAACTCCGCCGGAGGCTTGGTGGCTTCCTGGTGCGCCGTAAACTACCCGGACCGCGTCAGCGGTCTGATGTTGGTCGACACCGCTGGCCTGGACCGGAACATGCCCTGGTTCCTACGCCTGTCCACCCTTCCCGGGTTGGGAGAGTTGCTCCATTCGCCGCCGATGTTGAGCGGGCGCAGCATGGTCAAGAGCATCTTCCACCAGACGAGGCCCGAGTACGTGCGTTTGCTGGATGATCTTATGGACGTGCGTCACAAACCCGAAGTCAAGCGGGCGATGCTGGAGTCCATCAGGTCGGGCATAACCATCCGGGGGTTGAAACGGGAATTGGTGGCGCTGACAGCCTTGTCGGGCCTGGCCAAGCCCGTCTTGTTCATCTGGGGCCGAGAAGACCGTATATTGCTGGTGTCCCACGCCCAACACGCTCTCGAGGGCCGCTCCGTCGGCCCAATCCACGTGATCCCCAACGCTGGGCATTGGCCGATGCTTGAACAGCCCGACGAGTTCAACAAGTTGGCGGCTTCGTTTATCCAGGGGATTGAAAGTTAGGGAAATTCTATCGCAAATCACTATAAGGGCGGTCTCTCAGCTTCGCCGCGTGATTTGCCGAGGGCCTGCATCAACCTATGCCCCTCCTCGACTGTCAGAAACTAATGATGTGTTTCTAGGTCAGTATATAAGGCAAGACGAACTAGTGTTTCTTGGCCACTGCAATGGCGTAACGCGGTGGACTCACGACCCACGATTTCCGGGAGACGATCCAGGTATCTATGTCGATAAGTCGTGATCTTTCCTCCACTCTTCCACGCAACAACGCAATCCTGTCGTGGGCGACTGTAGTTCACTCCTCATAGGGCGGCTCCGCCAGCATCAGGAAGCGGGAGTGGTTCCGTCGTAGTGCCCTCCAATGCATGAGCCGCCAATGTAACCGCCGTATGCCCTGGCGAAGGGAGCGCCATATAGTTGGGCGGCGGAAGGGCCGGTTGTTCGGGAAGGCGCCCGTTCGAATGTAGACCTTGAGGCCGACGGTGTTGCCCTCCTCATTGACTACCTTCCGCCAGCAATCAGCCAGGTACCCGGGCGGCTTGAACTCCATAGAGGTCGCTACACAGGAGATGTAGGCCCCGTGGCGGCTTGTGATGCGGTAGCCCGGACCTCCCGACAATATCTCCTGGCTGATTTGCACCTTTTGCCAGTTGGTCCTCATGCCGTTGTCTTCATCCAGGCAGGTCGATACTGGCTAGGACTAGAACAGTTTGCCGGGGTTCATAATGGAATGGGGATCCAGCGCCTTCTTTATGGCCGTCGCCGCCTCGTATCCGCCTTCCATCTCCCTGGGAAGCAGGTGGGCCAGCTTGACCCCCACTCCGTGGCAATACTCCATAGAGCCGCCCATGTCCTGGGCCAGGCGCAGTATACGGTCCACCGTCTCTCCCATGCCGGGAGCCGGGGTCGTTCGGGTTTCCCGCATGTCTGCGTCGTTAGCGGGGACGATAAGCATCGAGAAGAGCTCAGGCTGGCCCCATATCGCGTACTCGACGGCCTTCAGGCCGTTCTCCTCCAGGATTCCCTCGCATATCCGCCGGTACTCCAGCACTTTGGATATGGGAAGCGCCACGTGGAGATAGTCGAACGACCTCCATCTGCGTTCCCACCTGACTTTTCTGGGTTGGCCCAGCATCTCCTGTTTGTACGATAGCCCCGACCAATGGCGTTGGTTCCAGTAGTCCAAGGTGCGGTCCGGGCCGAGGTCCACACCGCCGTAGCTTTTGCACACCTCCAGGCACCGTCTGGACTGGGCCTCGACCCCTTCTTTGAACCCCTCGTGCATCAGGTAGAGGTGCACCCGATGGTCCGATTCCTCCGACAAGTCCACCAAAGAGGGCCTGATGCCAAGGGCCAAACATTCCACGACGGCGTTGAACCCGGAGTCGAAGGACGGAAACTCCAAGGCGTAAAAGGAGCGTTCTTCCGGGACTCTGAAGACGTGCAGCGTAGCCTTGGTGATTACTCCGAAATTCCCTTCCGAGCCTATGAACAGGTGGTTCAGGTTGGGGCCGGACGAGGACTTGGGAACGGGCCTTGTGGTCAGCATCTCGCCGGTGGGAAGCACGACCTCCAGAGCCGCCACTTGGCGTCCCATGGGGCCGTGGGCCGCGGCAAGATAGCCGACCCCGTTGGTGGAGATGGCGCCGCCCACGGTGGCTATGGGGACGCTCCAAGGGTCGTGTCCCAGCATCAGGCCATAGGCTTCCAGGGCGGCGTTTACGTCCGCGAGTATGGCTCCCGACTCGACGACGACGGTCATGTCCTCCGCATTGACGGAGATGACGCGGTCGAGGCCCTTCAGGTCCAGAATGACGCCTCCCTGGACGGGGATGGCCGCGCCCATGACACCAGTTCCACCTCCGTGGGGAACAACGGGGACTTCGTAGTCGCACGCCAGCCGCATGACTTGGGACACCTTATCGGCGGAGCCTGGTTTCACCACGGCCCAGGCAATGGCGTTGAGAATGTCGGCGTCGTGAAAGACACGATGGGGCGTCAGGGCATCGCAGGAGTAGCGGTCCAGGTCAGCCGGGTCCACCGAAACGTTGTCCCGGCCGCAGACATCGATTAGCCGCTCCAGAAACTCGGAGCTAATCATGGCATTGGGTATGGCTGCGGGCGTGGCGCCCAAGCAGACTAGCCGCCGAGGGCATCAGCCGTACTTCCAGCGGGTTCCCTGGGCGGTGTCTTCCAACACAACCCCCAGTTGAGTCAGACGGTCCCGTATGGAGTCGGCCATGCCGTACTGCTTCTCCGCTCGCAGCTCTGTGCGCACCTGCAGCAGCAGGTCGACGAAGGGTGCGATATCGTTTTCGCCGGCCGATTCAGCCTTGCGGAAGGTGAGCCCAAGCGTTTCCCCCAACTCTCTTAAGCATCCCTGAGCCTCCGAGACGTTGGAGTCCGACTCCTTGCCCCTGTTTATTTCCCGTGCCATGTCGAACAGGACGGCCAAGGCTTGTGGGGTGTTCAGGTCAGCTTCCATCGCTTCGATGAAGCGGTCCTTAAACGACGAGGGGTCGAGGACATCGCCGCTGTCCGCTGCAGGTTCCACGGCTATCCTGAGCCGTTCAGCAGCCCGTTCGTTGGAGGCTACGGTTTCTTCAGTGTAGTTGACCGGGCGCCGGTAGGAGGAACTGAGGAAGGTGATGCGTATGGCGTCGGGGGAGTGGGCCTTGAGTCCGTCGTCCAGCGACACAAGGTTCCCAACGGACTTGCTCATCTTGTCATCGCCCATTTGCAGCAGCCCGTTGTGCACCCAGAACCTTGCGAAGGGCCTGACGCCGGTGTACGACTCGCTCTGGGCGGCCTCATTTTCGTGGTGGGGAAAGACCAAGTCCTGTCCCCCTCCATGAATGTCCAAAGTCTCTCCCAGGTACTCTATCGACATGGCGGTGCATTCGATGTGCCAGCCCGGCCGTCCCGGCCCCCAAGGGCTTTCCCAGGAAGGTTCGCCCGGCTTGGCCCCCTTCCAGAGGGCGAAGTCCATGGGGTCTTCCTTTCCCTCGCCCGGCTCGACCCTGGCGCCCGACAACATTCCGTCCAGGCTGCGGTGACTGAGGGAGCCGTACCCTTCGGCCTTGGCCACTCTGAAATAGACGTCCCCAGCGGCGGCGTAGGCGTAGCCCTTGTCAATCAGGGAGCCGATGATGTCGATCATACGGGGTATCTCTCGGGTGGCGCGGGGGTATACGTGGGCCTTCTGAACGTTGAGGGACTCCATGCTGTCCATGAAGTCCTGGATGTGGGTTTCCACCAAGGACTCGAAGTCGATTCCCTCTTGTTCCGACTTCTGTATTATCTTGTCGTCGATGTCCGTGAAGTTCTGGACGTGCTCCACCTTATAACCCTTGTACTCAAGGTACCGGCGCAGCGTGTCGAATATGACGTAGCTCATGGCGTGGCCCATGTGGGCCGGAGCGTAGGGCGTGATGCCGCAGACGTACATCTTGACGGTGTCGCCCGCTGGTGAGAACTCCTCTTCTATGCCGCTCTGGGTGTTGAAGAGCTTCACCGAGCATCCTCCGGGGAGGCGGCCTCTTCCAGCAGGGCCACGGCGTAAGCCGCCATTCCCTCTTCCCGTCCCACAAAACCAAGATGGTCCGTGGTGGTGGGCTTGATGCTCACGTCGGCCTCGGGAATAGACAGGGAACCGCTGATTCTGGCGCTCATTTCGAAAACAAGAGGCCCCAGCCTGGGCCTCTGAGCGAGTATTGTAGCATCCACGTTGATGATGCGCCAACCGGCCAGATGGACAAGCTCCGCCGTCTGGGAAAGGAGCTTCAGGGACGATATTCCCTTCAACGATTCGTCGCTGGATGGAAAGTGGGTCCCCTTGTCGCCAAGGGCGGCGGCTCCGAAAAGGGCATCCATTATGGCGTGGGCCAGGACGTCTCCGTCGCTGTGGCCGGAGAGTCCCTTGTCGAAAGGGACTTCAACCCCGCCAATGATTAAAGCCCGCCCCTCTACGAGGGGATGGGCGTCGAATCCGAATCCTACCCTAGACCGGGCCATTGACAACGCGTTGGGCGAGGCTTGCCCGTAAGAATGTTTCCGCCACGGCCATATCTTCCGGAGTGGTGACTTTAAGATTTTCATAGGCGCCCATGAAAACCTTCACGGCTCCGCCGATTCTCTCCACCAAGGCGGCGTCGTCAGTGACGGTGACGTCAGGCGGGCAAGAGTCATGGGCTTCAATCAGCAGGCCGAAGTCGAAAACCTGGGGCGTCTGGACCATCCACAGGCTCTCGCGGGGAGGGGTATTCTCGACGAAGTGGTCCGGCGACACCGTCTTTATGGTGTCCTTGGCGGGGACTGCAGCGATGGCTGCGCCAGTCTCCTGAACTGCCTCCAACGCCCGCTCCATCACGTCGGAAGAGATACAGGGCCGGGCGCCGTCGTGGACCGCCGCCCACCGGCATCCCATAGCCTCGGCGTTCTCCAGTCCCTTCCGCACCGAGTCCTGACGCCGTGCGCCGCCCTTGCATACACGGTCGGGGGTCAGCTTTGACCATCCATTGTCTCTGGCCAGAGACTTGCCGGCATCCAATGAGCTTTCGGACAAGACCAGGGTGATGGAGCCGACGCACGTCATTTCTTCGAACGCGTTGATGGTGTGCGCGATGAGAGGGATGCCGATGATGGGAGTGAAAATCTTGTCAACGCCGGACATCCGCCTGCTTTCGCCGGCTGCCGCCAATATCACAGCTACGGCTCCGTCGGCAGGCTGTTCCCGTCGGCCGGCCAATCCTACCCGGCCTTGGGGCTGGCGAATATGATGCGTCCAGCCGCCGTCTGGAGGACTCTAGTCACCGTAACATCCTGGAGGCTGTTGATGTATCTCCGCCCGCCTTCCACGACTACCATTGTGCCGTCGTCCATGAAAGCGACTCCCTGGCCCATCTCCTTGCCTTCCTGCACGATGTTGACGCTCAGGTCTTCGCCAGGGAGGACGGCGGGTCTCAGTGCGTTGGCCAACTCGTTCACGTTGAGCACCTGAATTCCCTGCACTTCGGCGACCCTGTTGAGGTTGAAGTCGGTGGTCAATATTGGGGAGTCCATGCTCTTGGCCATTTTGACTAACTGGCCGTCCACGTCTGTGCCTGGTGAGAGGGCCGCGTCCATGACTTGGATAGGTATCGATGTTTCTCTCCGCAGCTTGCCCAGAACTTCAAGGCCGCGACGGCCCCGTGTCCGTCGCATGGCGTCTGCAGAGTCGGCTATGTGGCGGAGCTCGTCTAGAACGAATGAAGGGATGATGAGTTTTCCCTGTATGAATCCGGTTAGGCCCAGATCGGCAATCCTGCCGTCGATTATGGCGCTGGTGTCCACCAGGATTTGACCCGACCCTCCAGACTGCTCACTGTCAGCGCCGGATTGGAACACTCCGGGAATGTCGCTTGACCGGGCCACCCCTATCAGCAGCCCCAGAAGCCCTAGCGATGCGCTGACGGCCAGTGGGACTCCCCAGGACATCCAGCCTTCCAGGTTGAACAATGGGATCGATATGAGGACGGCCACGACCAGTCCGGCCACCAGCCCCAGGGCGCCGGAAACGAGGGTGGCCGTGCGCATGTGTACAAGGCCCTGGCCTATTCTAGAGACAGGTCTAAACATGAGTTAAAGCGTATTTTGTACTCCTGCCAGTGTTCCTGGATGGCTATTCCAGCATCAGGGCCGACTTGGGTGGGTTGGCGGTGAGGTAAGAATACCACAGCGTAGAAATGGGTAGAAAGCTGCCAGGAGCCCGTGATTTACGCTTTTCGTCATGCGATCCTTGTCAACGTCAGGCCGAAACGCTCACACTCACAGGCGTCCCGACGCCCGCCTTCAACTCCTCGGCGGCGCTGCCGTTCTTCACGGCGACTTCCAAATAACCGGCGCTCCCTATCAGCGCCGCCAGACTGCCCCCTTGGGCATAGTATCGCGAGAGCCAGTCTATCATCCTGCCGCATATCTCGACACGGACTTGCCCCCAATCGGACAGGTCCTTATCGCCTATGTTGGTCACCAGGTTTCCGAACCTGTCTACGTAGACCACCTGGCCCAGCAGGCCGCCGTCGTGCTCAACGGGGGCAGGGAACGGAAGTCGCATGATTTCGTAGACCTCCGGCCCTAGGTCCTCTGGAGGGGCTCCCAGCGATAGGTGAGCCGCCACTGGAGCGAATACGTCCCGCCCGTGGAAGGTGGCGCTGACGTGCTCCAGCATGTGCTTGGAGTTTGTGATGCGGCGGGCCGTCCATCCCTTCGGCAAGGGGCGTCTGCCGGTGGCCAAGCCCTCGGAGTCCTCTCCCACTGCCAGGCTGAAAATGCCGTTGTCCGGCCCCACGAAATGGCCGTCTGGTCCGGTCAGGACCAAGGCGTCCCGCGAGGAGCCTACTCCCGGGTCCACCACGCCGATGTGTATGGTTCCCCTTGGAAAGTATTTGATGCCGGTTCCCAGCACGAAGGCGCCTTGCAGTACATCCTGGGGCGAGACTTGATGGGAAATGTCTACGATGGACGCGGCGGGGTTGATTCCAAGAATCACACCCTTCATCACTCCGACGTAGTTGTCGGACGCCCCGAAATCGGTGGTAAGGGTGATGAGGCCGGAAGACCCCACGATGGCCTCCGGAAACCTAGGCGAAACGGACGCTGACGATGGACATCACCAGGAATACCACCGCCAGGACGATGGTGAACTGGAACAGCGTCTTTTCAAGTCCGCGCCTGGTGCGAAAGGTTGACTGGGCGCTTCCAAAGAACCCCGATCCGGCTTCACGGACCTGCATAAGGATGACCGCCACCAGAATTATGGACACCAGGACCTGAGCCAGTTGCAGAGCCACTTTGAATCACACCCGTTCCAATTTTATTGCTTTCAGCTTGGCGTCGACCAGAGACGCCACCAGGTCCGGCTTGCTCTGTCCTCGCGTAGCCTTCATCACCTGGCCGACCAGGTATTTTGCGGCGTTCTCTTTGCCCTTCAGATAGTCGTTCACGGCTTGCGGGCTGTTCCCGATGGCTTCGTCCACCGCCGCTTCCAGAGCGGACGTATCGCTAATCTGGACGTAACCCCGGTCCTTGACGACGGCGCTTGGGCTTGCTCCTGTGCTGAAAGCCTCTTCCAGCACAGTTTTGGCCAGGCTGGAGCTCAATGTCCCGTCGTCTATAAGCTCCATAAGCTCACGCATCCGTTCCGGCGGGAATCTGGACCCGGAAATGTCCGTTCCCCCCAGGTTCAGCAGCCTGCCCAGCTCCACTAGTATCCAGTTGGACAGAGTCTTGGCCCTTGACTTGAGCCCATCTCCGGCCAATCGGACGGCGTCCAGGGCTTCCTCGAAATAGTCTGCGGTTGCTTTGGAGGCAGTCAGGAGTCCGGCGTCGTATTCCGATAAGCCGAACTCGCCCATGAATCGGCTGCACCTGTGGACAGGCAGCTCGGGCAGAGAGGACTCCAACGCTTTAATCCAGGATGCGTCGAGGGAAAGCGGTGGAAGGTCCGGTTCGGGGAAGTAGCGGTAGTCGTGGGCCTGCTCTTTGCTACGCTGGGATACCGTAATGTCCCGACCCTCCACCCAGCCGCGAGTCTCTTGCACGACCCTGTCGCCGTTTTGGAGGACGTTGACCTGCCTCTCCGTCTCGTACTTCAGAGCGTTGTAAACGGCCCGGAAGCTGTTCATGTTTTTGACTTCGACTTTTTTGCCCAGCTCCGTTGCGCCTGCGGGGCGGAGGCTGATGTTGGCGTCGCACCTGAAGTTGCCGTCCTGCATGTTTCCTGTGGTGACGCCGAGGTACTGGAGTATGGAGTGGAGGCTTGTCAGATAACTGCGCGCTTGCTCGGGCGTGCGCATGTCCGGTTCGCTTACTATCTCCATCAGGGGAACGCCGGAGCGGTTCACGTCCACCAGGCTGTACGCCTCGCCCGAACCGTCTCGCAGGTGGACAAGCTTGGCCACGTCCTCTTCCAGGTGGACTCTAGTTATCCCCACTCTGACTGTCTTGCCGTCGGCTTCCAGGTCGAGGAAGCCTCCGACGGCTACCGGCAGGTCGTACTGGGATATCTGGTAGCCCTTCATCAGGTCGGGGTAGGGATAGTTCTTCCGGTCGAACTTGGTGTGCTGCGAGATGGCACAGTTCAAAGCCAGTCCTGTCATCATCGTAAGTTCCAGTGCGCGCTTGTTGATGACGGGCAGCGTCCCCGGCGCCCCAAGGCACACCGGGCACACGAGGGTATTGGGCGGCGCAGCCTGATAATCGGCTCTGCACGAGCAGAACATCTTGCTCTGCGTGAGAAGCTGCACGTGGACTTCCAGACCGATGACGGTCTCGTATTTAACGGATGTAGAAGCAGTCATGAATCAGAGCCAGTATAGCAACTGGGCATGGGGGCTACAATTCCCCGCCGCCGGCGAATTGGGCAAAGGTTCACCCTTTGCCCTGGCGGCGGGCGTCCAGGCGGTTGGGGTCCCAGGCTTCATTGCCGACCAGCGGCACAAAGCGGCATGCCCCAAGCACCCGTACGTTGTATCCCTCTCCCGTCCTGTCCACCTTCATCAGGTTCTGCCCTTCCAGGTTCCCGATAGGTATCGCCATGCGGCCTCCCAGTGAGAGCTGGACAATGAGGGACTGGGGCAACTTGGGGGCGCCGGCCGACACTACGATGGCGTCAAAGGGGGCCTTTTTCGGGCAGCCCAGTTCCCCGGAGGCTAGAGCCACCTCCAGGTTGGCGTATCCCAGGGTGGCCAGCCGATCTCTCGCTTGTCGCTCCAGTTCCGGAACTATTTCAACGGACAAGACCTTCCCGAGCGGCGCCATCTCGGCCAGAATGGCGGCTTGGTAGCCGCTTCCCGTACCCAACTCCAGAATTGACTCGTTCCCCCTCAAACCCAAGACGCTCAACATCGTGGCTATCATGTAGGGTTGAGAGATGGTCTGGCCGGAGCCAATGGGCAAAGGAATGTCGGCGTAGGCCAGGTGGTGGAGCCCTGTGGGCACAAAGTCCTCTCGAGGGACCTTGTACATGGCGTCGACCACGTTGTCGTCGCGCAGCTCCCGGCGGAGCTTTTCCAGCAGTCTTTTCTTGTCGCGTTCCAGGTCCATCCCCCACCTACCCCAAACACCATGATAGCGCCCGCATACGCAGCGCCACAATGCGCTGTCTTACCCGTTCACCCCGAGCTTGTCGAGAGATTGTTCGACGGGCTCATAACGAACGGAAAGACGAGGCGTACGGCTATCGAAAGACCCTGAGGCGCATGGCATTGTCGTTGACCCTGAAAAGCGCCCTGTGCTAACCTAGCCCTAGCGGAGGAATCCGAAAAGCATAGCTTTTACCGGGTGAATCCGCGTCTATCAGCCCACGGGAGAACGGGAGACCATAGGATGCCGGAAATGGACTTGACCGACCGGAAACTGCTTAACATAATCCAGTCGGGCTTCCCTCTGTTCGAGGAGCCGTACCAGGAAATCGCGGACCGTCTAGGGATAAGCGAGAAAGAGGTCCTGGAACGTCTGGAGGCGCTCAGGCATCAGAACGTAGTGCGCCAAGTCAGCTCGATATTTGACACCCGACGGCTGGGCTACAAGACCAGCCTCATCGCCATGGCCTTCGAACCGGACAAGCTCACAGAGGGAGCTCTGAAGATTAATGAGCATCCCGGAGTCAGCCACAACTATGCGCGGGAAGGTTCCTACTACAACCTCTGGTTCACTCTGGCAGTGCCTCCCGGAGAAGTGGTTGATGACACAGCCCGGGTAATGGCCCGTGAAACGGGCGCTCTGTCCATGCGAAACATGCCCACCATCCGGTTCTTCAAGATAGGCGTCAATTTCGACATGGTGAAGGAGAAGGGCGCCGCTTACCAGTATTTCAGCCCCGACGGGTACAAAGCCGGACAGTCCGATGCCAATTCCGGGCAGGTCCGCGCCGACTGGAATAAAGCTGTGCCGGTGAGCGACTACGACATCGAGTGCATCCGGGAGTTGCAGGAAGACCTGCCGATGGTTTCAAGGCCCTTCGACGGCATGGCGGAGCGGCTTGGGGTGTCCGTGCCCGACCTGTTCAAGATAGCGGACGAATTCGTAGAGCGGGGCATTATGCGCCGATACAGCGCCGTGCTCTACCACAGGAAGGCTGGGTTTCAGGCCAACGGCATGGGCGTGTGGAATGTCCCTCAGGAACGGTCCGAGGAAGTGGGTATGATAATGGCCCAGAATCCCGCCGTCACCCACTGCTACGAACGGCCCACCTTCCCCGACTGGCCCTACACTCACTTTTCAATGATTCACGCCACGTCCAAGGAAGGCTGTGAGGAGATTGCTGGGGAAATATCCGCTTCCACGGGGATCACCGACTACCTGATGCTCTACAGCACACGGGAGTACAAGAAGACCCGCGTGCGGTATTTCGTGTAGTCGGGAGTAAAGGCGTAAGTCAATGGCAGCCTACTACCCGGTGTTCCTTGACTTGAAGGACAAGCATTGCGTCATTATCGGGGGCGGCAAGATTGGAGAGCACAAGATTCGACCTCTGCTGGACTGCGGGGCCAAGATAACAGTTATCAGTCCTGAGGTCACCGAGGGTATCCAGGAAGCGGCTACGAGAGGCGACATCACCCTGGTCATCCGAAAGTATAACGAGGGAGACCTGAAGGGCGCCGCGTTGGCCATAGCGGCAACTAACGTGCGTTCAGTGAACAAAGGGATCGCCTCTGAGGCCGAAAGGGAGCGGGTGGTCCTCAACGTGGTGGACGATGCCGAGCTTTGCACCTTCATTGCGCCGGCCATTGTCAAGAAGGGCGCCGTGACCGTGGCGCTGTCTACAGGGGGCGCCAGCCCCGCGTTGGCACGCAAGCTGAGGGAAGGGCTGGAAAACAGCGAAGCCCTGGAATACGCCGAGTTGGCGGGCGTCCTCTCTACGGCCAGGAAAGAGCTCAGGCAGCGGGGAATAACAGTGGACCCAGACAGGTGGCAGGAGTGCATCACGGGAGACCTCATAGACCTGGTGAAGGCGGGACGGGACGAGGCGGCGGTGGAAAAGGTATTGGCCGGATTGACTCAATCCACAGGCTGACCCGCATCTCCGTGTTTTTACGCCGCCGAACAGGTCCCGTGCAAGCCTATTTCCGATACCTTGCTCCTGATTAACGAATGTCTATGGCCCTCCGAGAAAAAGTCATCAGAATTGGCACACGGGGGAGCGGTCTGGCCTTGATTCAGGCCCGACAAGCGCTCCAAATTCTGAACGAGGCTTTCCCGGAGCGGCGCTGCGAGATAGTGACCATCAAGACTACCGCCGACGTCCGCTCCGACGAGCCGCTGGCCCGCCTCGGTAAGGGGATGTTCGTGAGAGAGCTGGACCGTGCGCTTCTGGACGGAGACATCGATATGGCGGTGCACAGCATGAAGGACGTCCCCACCGAACTACCGGAGGGGCTGGTTATAGGCGCTGCCCTCAAACGGGCAGACCCCAGGGACGCCCTAGTGGACAGGTGGCGAGTGGGCCTTAGGGAGCTTCCTCCGGGAGCCAGGATAGGCACCAGCAGCCCCAGGCGCGCCGCGCAGATAAAGTCCGTCAGGTCCGACTTAGATGTTCAGGAAATACGTGGCAACGTGGACACCCGCCTCCGAAAAGCCAAAGGTGACGGATATGACGGCGCGATCCTGGCTGTCGCTGGGCTGATGAGAATGGGGCTGGAGGGCGAGATAAGCGAGCATTTGTCGCCGGAAGAGTTTGTTCCTGCCCCGGGCCAGGGAGCGCTGGCGGTGGAAGTGCGGGATGGGGACACTGGTATGGACGACCTGATGGCCGCTCTTGACGACCGCGACAGCCGCATTGCAGTCGAAACTGAGCGCAGGTTTCTCGAGGAGCTGGGGGGAGGCTGCCGGACTCCGGCCGGAGCTTATGCCTGGACGGAAGAGGGCCTGGTGAACCTGTCGGTGTTCTTGGCTACGCCCGACGCAAGCCGGGTGTTCAGAGCGACTGCTTCCGGCCCATCAGACCAGTCAGAAGCCGTGGCCCGCCAAGCTCACCGGAAGCTCATGGACCAGGGCGCCGCCGACTTGGTGAGCGACGACGGAGGACAGTAGTCCTAAATGGACTCCAGAAAAGGTAAAGTTTATCTGGTAGGCGGAGGCCCTGGAGACCCGGGCCTCATCACCGTCAAAGGGCTGAGAAAGCTCCAGCAGGCCGACGTGGTGGTCTATGACCGCCTGGTGAACGTGAGGCTACTGGACCACGCTCGAAAGGACGCGGAACGGGTCTACGTGGGCAAGGGGCCGGACCAACACGCCATGAGCCAGGAGGAGATCAACCGGCTGCTGGTCGACCGGGCGTCTCAGGGCCAAATCGTAGTCAGACTCAAGGGGGGTGACCCCTTCGTTTTCGGGAGGGGCGGGGAGGAAGCCCTGGCCTTGGCCGAGGCAGGATTGGACTTCGAGGTTGTCCCCGGCGTTACGTCAGCGGTGGCCGCTCCAGCTTATGCGGGAGTGCCCGTCACCCACCGGGGCATAGCGAGCAGCGTCACCATAGTCAGCGTCAGTGAGGACCCGACCAAGGAAGGATCCTCCGTCCGTTGGGATGCGCTGGCAAAGACCGGGGGAACCATTGTCGCGCTGATGGGTTGGAGCGCCTTGGATAAAGTGACGAAAACCCTGATAGCTGAAGGAATGTCCCCTGACACCCCCACGGCGCTGGTCCACTGGGGCACCGAGCCCCACCAGAAAACGATTGTCGGAACTCTCTGCAACATCCGCTCCAAGGGAGCGGAAGCCGGGCTGACCTCTCCGGTGACGGCGGTCATAGGTGCGGTTGCAGGCCTGCGGGAAAGCATTCGCTGGTTCGACGAGAAACCTCTCTTCGGAAAGACCGTGCTGGTCACCCGGTCGCGAGCGCAAGCCTCAGCCTTGTCGTCGTTGCTGGAAGACGAGGGAGCAAGGGCCATAGAACTGCCCACCATACGATTCGAGCGGGCCGAGCCGTTCACCGAGATGGACCTGGCCATCAAATCCTTGGGTGAATTTCAATGGGTGGTCTTTACCAGCGCCAATGGAGTGGAAGCGTTTTTCGACCGGATGAAAGAGTTTGGGCAGGACGCCAGACAGTTTTCTGGCGCCAATGTGGCCTCCATAGGTCCCGCCACGTCGGCGGCCCTGGCCAAGCGGGGCGTAATCACTGACCTTGTGCCCCAGCAGTACCTGGCCGAGTCGCTGCTGGAGTCACTGTCGGAGCGTGTAAAGCCCGGTGACCGGATGCTGCTGCCAAGAGCGGACATCGGGCGGAATGTGCTTGAAGAGGGACTGGCCGACATGGGGGCGCAGGTCCAGCGGCTGGTCGCTTACAGGACTGTCACCCCGCCGGAGTCTAAGCAACTGGCTACGGAGCTCCTGTCCGGAGGCTCCGTGGACGTGGTGACCTTCACCAGCTCATCGACAGTTGAGAACTTGATGGGTATCCTGGAAGGGGACTCGTCGAAACTGAATGGCGCAGTGGTGGCCTGCATCGGCCCCATCACCGCCGCTTCCGCGGAGGCGGCTGGCCTTCGAGTGAATGTGGTAGCTTCCGAGCACACCATACCGGGACTGGTGGAGGCCATCAGGGGCGCTTTTCTAACGTAGGAACATACCAGAACACGGAACACGGGCGCCCAGGCGCCAAACCAGGAGGTGGGACGGATGGCTTTTCCGCAGACCCGTCTCAGGAGATTAAGAGAGTTGGCCCCTCTCCGGGAAGCGACCCGAGAAGTAAGCCTCTCGGTCACCGATTTCGTCTACCCTTTGTTTGTGACCCACGGACGGAACGTAAGGGAACCCATAGAGCCAATGCCGGGCGCCTTTCACCTGTCGTTGGATGAGCTTCTTCCGGAGGTGGCGGACGCCCACGACTTGGGCGTTCCCAGCGTCATGCTCTTCGGGCTTCCTCAAAACAAGGACCCAATGGGCCTGGAAGCCTACGACGAGCAGGGAATCGTCCAAGAGGCCATCAGGGTCATCAAAGCTGCTGTCCCCGACGTGCTGGTAATTACGGACGTGTGCCTCTGCGAGTATACGGACCACGGCCATTGCGGACTCGTAGAAAACGGACGCATAGACAACGACCGCTCCCTGGACCTGCTTGCCAGGACAGCCGTTTCCCACGTTCTTGCCGGCGCCGACGTGGTGGCGCCCTCGGCCATGATGGATGGGCAGGTCGCGGCCATACGCAGTGCCCTGGATGACAACGGCCTCACCCAGACCCCCATCATGGCATACTCAGCCAAGTATGCGTCGGCCTTCTACGGCCCCTTCCGAGTTGCGGCTGACTCTACTCCCCAGTTCGGCGACCGGGCGACCTATCAGATGGACCCGTTCAACTGGCGCATGGCCATGAGGGAGATTCAGATGGACATAGAAGAGGGCGCCGACATTATAATGGTCAAACCCGCGTTGTCTTATCTGGACGTGATTGCCAGGGCCAAGGAACGATTCGACCACCCCCTGGCCGCCTACAATGTCAGCGGAGAGTTCGCCATGCTCAAGGCCGCCGCCGCCAATGGATGGCTGGACGGTGACAGGGCCCTCATAGAGGTTCTGGGGTCGATAAAGCGGGCCGGCGCCGACATAATCCTTAGCTACCACTCAAAAGAGGCCGCCCGGATTCTCAAGTCGGGCTGAAACCCCGCCCACCGGTTCGTGTTGCGGGCCGGGCCGCAAATGGCTAGAATGTGCGAGGCTAAAAAGAATCCGCAAGCTCCGATTCGGACATAATTTCTAGGAGGTAGGCTCCCCATGTTGAAGAACCTGTTCTCACAAGTTCACCGGGTGTTCCAGGTTAACGAGGCCCATGCCCATTGCGACATCCCCTGCGGCATCTACGACCCTATCTCCGCCAAGATCGCGGCCCAGACCGTTCTCAAGATGGTGGCGCGCATTAACGCGCTGGCTGCCCCCGCCGAAGGCGACGCAGCCGCTGCGGCGGGCCATGCCAACACGCTGAGCCGCTACATCACCGTGAAGGAAGACCACGCCGACCTGTGCAAGAAGGAGTTGGACATCCTCTGGCACGACTACTTCAGGCCCGACCACCTGGAGACGTACCCGGACCTCCACACCGCCGTCTGGAACGCCAACAAGCTGGCCGGACGCAACAAACAGAACGTCGATGAAGGCGCTGCCAGGGAACTTATCGCCGCGGTCGACGCCATTGCTACGATTTTCTGGGCGACCAAGAACGTAGAGTACAAGGACGAGGAGTCGGACGTCCGCTACGGCACCTAGCCGCCAACCTCCGACAATGAACGAGGGGAGCGCCCAGACTCCCGGTCCCCATGAGCGGTCCATGCTCAAGAGGGCGGGAGCCTGGGCGCTCTTTCTTTTCAGGCCCATAACCGCATTGGCGGCGTTTCTTGCGTCCACGCCCTATCGCGTCAACGGTCCAAGCATGTGGCCAATCCTGGTGCATGGTGACCACGTGCTGGCGAACCGCAAGTCGGCGCGACGGTCTTTTCTCAGAGGCGACATCGTCGTGCTCAGGAGCCCTAGGGAAGGACGGTCTACCTACGTCAAGCGGATCGTTGGAATGCCTAACGAGACTGTGCGCTTGGACAGCGGACGAGTGTACGTGAACGATGAGGCGATTGCGGAACCGTACCTGAATGCCGACGTCCGAACGGAGCCAAAGTCTGCCTTTACGGAATGGTTCCTGGACCCGGACGAATATTTCGTGCTGGGGGACAGTCGGACCGACAGCGACGACAGCAGGGCCTACGGTCCCGTTAAGCAGGAAGCGATACTGAGCAAGGTCTGGTTCAAATATTGGCCTCTTCGGCGGTTTGGACCCGTGCGGAACCTCTAGAGGCAGGCGTCTAGCACAGCGGCCGTCAACGCCTTTGCTGCCAGGGTCAGAAAGCCGTAGTCCAGGGTGTCGGGCGTATCCGTGGCCTGGTGGTAGTTGGGATTGCGGAAGTCTGCCGTGTCAGTGATCATGATCGCCCGCATCCCCGCGGCCCAGAAGGGGGAGTGGTCGCTGCGGAATATGTCGGTCAGTTGGGGTATGGGAACTGCGATTTCTATGGGCAGGACGGGGAGTTCAGGCGTCCACGTTCGAGCGGACTCGACGAACGCCCGGCTCAGTGCCGCGCTCTCCCCCAAAGCTACGGAAGCGATGAAGTCGCCCCGGAAGTCCCGTTCCCGGACCTTGGCGAAGGCATCGGGAAGGACCAACTCGAACCCAGGAGGATGCCCCTGGCCGCCCGGCCCGGATGTGTAGCCAACCATCTCCAGATTATACAACCCCTCGAACACGGGAGGACCCTCGATTCCTTCCAGATAGCTCACAAACGCCGAGCTTCCAACCAGCCCTTCCCGCTCCGGTTGCGCCTCCTCCATATCGAAGGCAACAAACTCGATGGGCCGCTTCAAAGCCGCCGCCTGAAGGACTCCGGCGCACTCCAGCATCGCCGCCACTCCCGAAGCGTTGTCGTCTGCGCCCGGAGAGTCCTCCGTCGTGTCATAGTGGGCGCTCACCAGCAGGGGCCTGAGCTGTATGTCGGAGCCGGGCCTGGAGCCTATTATGTTGACGCCGGTGCGGTTGCCGCAGGGAAACTGTTGCATCGTGACGCCGCAGCCGGAGGCTCTCAGGGAGTCGGCTACCTGACTCCTGGCCCATTGCAAGTGATGCGGATTCGAGACGGCGTTTCGCGGGGCTTGGGCCAACTCCCGAACTCGGCTTTCCATGCGGTCCCGGTCTACCAGCTTTAAGACGTCGGCTATTGTCTCTTCGTTCATATCGTGCGCCTCTGTCGTTTCCAGGTATGATAGCAGACGTTTGGAGGAAATGATGACTAGCGCCGAACTTGGTCTGCTCAATGAAACCATCGTCAATTGCGTGAAGTGCCCGAGGTTGGTCCATCACCGGGAAGAGACGGCGCGTGTCAAGCGGCGGATGTACCTGAACGAGGACTATTGGGGCCGCCCGCTGACCGGCTACGGCGAGGTTGACGCGCGGCTGCTTCTGGTGGGGTTGGCCCCGGCTGCTCACGGTGGAAACAGGACTGGGCGCATGTTCACCGGCGACCGGAGCGGCGACTGGCTGTATGGCACGCTCCATAAGTTCGGGTTCGCCAACCAACCCACGTCCCAGCACAGGGACGACGGCCTCAGGCTCATCGACGCTTACGTAACGGCGGCGGTTCGCTGCGCCCCGCCCGACAACAAGCCCAGCCGGGACGAGATGCTCACGTGCAGGCCGTACCTGGAGACTGAGCTGGGGATACTTTCCAGGGTAAAGGTGGTTGTACCCCTTGGGAGAATCGCTTTCGATTCCTACCTGCGGGCGAGGCATGAGGTCATGGGAGACGCCGAGCCGGACTCCAAGCCCAGACCGAGGTTCGGGCACGGTGAGACGCACACTTTCCCCGACCGTACGGTCCTGCTGTCGTCGTACCATCCGAGCCAGCAGAACACCCTGACCGGGCGTCTGACGACGGAGATGTTCGAGGGGATATTCGCTACGGCGCGGAGGATGATTGATGGCGAAGTCTAGGCCGATGCGGACGCAGGGCGGGGGTCGGGGCGCGGCTCCCCCAGCAGCAGGAAGAGGAAGGACCCCAATAGCCCCAACACCGCCAGGATAGCGAACACCGCAGTGTAGCTCTCATCCTGCCACTTGTAGCTCAGCCCGGCCATCGGCGGCGCGGCTACGGACACCACATTCACCGAAATCATGGACAGCCCTGTTATCTTGGAGAACTCACGGCGTCCGAAATAGGTGCCGCGCATGGACGATATCGGGGCTGTCCTTCCGCCCATACCCACACCCAGCAGCACGGCGAACAGATAGGCCATAGCCAGGTTCTCGGACATCAACAGCACCGCCACCGCCGCCGAAGGGAAGAGGGAAAACCAGAAGAGGGTGTACCTGACTGGGACCTTGTCGCTGACGTATCCGCCTATGAGGTTGAAGGCGCCCGCAACTGCCTGGCTCACCGCGACTATCAGACCCACCGTGGCCAGGGAGTATCCCCGGTCGTCCAGCATTATGCCCAAATGGAACAAGACAGTGGTGTATACGCCGGTGGTGACGGCATGGCCTACGGATATGCACCAGAAGTTGAACGTGCGGATGGCTTCCCGCCAGGTGTAGCCCTGGTGCTGCTCCAGCGGAGGCGGACCGCTGGTCTCCTTTGTGGGAAGCTCGGAAGGCGGAATCCCGTCGGGGTATTGGCCGTAGTCCTCCGGCCTGTTCCTTATGTACCGGGTCATAGGCCAGGCCAGCGCCAGCATGGCCACACCAATGCCCAGGGCTACGGTTCTCCAGGCGTCGGGCGAAAAGCGGTCGGGGTCGACGGCCCAGCTAAGCGCCGGCACTATCACGAAAGCGCCCGCGTACAGCCCTTCCAAGGATATGCTCATGGCCATGTTCCGCCGCCTATGGAACCAGTTGTTCAACGAGGTCATGAGGGGAAGCCAACCTGCCAAGCCGGTTCCCGCCGCCATCAACAGCAGTGCCACGTAGAAGTGCCACAGCTCGTTGACGCGGCTGAACGCGACGAAACCGCCGCCAAGTATGAACATCCCCACCATCACTACAAAACGGGGGCCGTATTTGTCGGTCAGGTATCCGGAAAGGGGTGTGGAGATGGAACCTTCGGCCCTCTGCAACGACCAGGCGAGGCCCAATTGGGCGGGACTCCAGCCGAAGGTGTTCTTCATCAGAACGTTCCAGATGGTTGCACCCTGAAACACCGGAACGATGACGATGGCGTGGATGAATGAACTCAGCAGCGCTAGCCACCATCCATAGAACACTCCACGGACTGCTGTTATCGGGTTGGAAATAGACATAAGGGAATCTGTTTCCTAGTGGGTGCGTCCACCCGCCAATCTATTGGGCCGCCGCCAAGTTTAGCGGCTCAAGCCACTATTGACAAAGGCAATGGGCTAAGGCAAACTTCACCCTGCCCGCCCAGGACACGGGGTATATTCGGCTGGGTTCCTGATACAGGAGTCAAGGGCGCCCAACATCTCCAGGAGGATTGCTCCATGACCACGACCAAGAACTACACCGACGAGTATGTTGACATCGGCGGGGGCCGCACCCACATCAAGAAGGGCGGCAGTGGCTCGCCGATACTGTACTTGCACGGAGAGACCGGCAACCAACAGTGGAACGCATACATCGACGCCTTGGCTCAGAACCACACCGTGTACGTCCCGTCCCATCCGGGATACGATGAGTCCGACAGGCTTCCCTGGGTGAACTCGATAGCCGACGTAGTCCACTTCTACACAGGCTTGATGAGAAAGCTGGGCTTGGAAGACGTCGCCCTCGTCGGGCACTCTATGGGTGGATGGATCGCCGCTGAACTCTCCTCCACGGAGAACCCCCGAATCAAGGGCCAGGCGCTCTTGGCGCCAGCCGGAATCAGGCCCAGGGAGGGTGATATCACCGAGATTCTCATGGCGGGCCTCAATGAGTTCATTGACAAGTGGTGGGCCAACGTGGACAACGCCCCCAAGACCGACGACCTAAGCGACGAGGAGAAGAACGTCCTTTGGACCAACCGGGAGATGGACTCACGGCTTTTGTGGAAACCGTACATGCACAATCCCGTGCTGCCCATGTACCTGGAAATGGCCAGCGTACCGACGCTGATACTCTTCGGCGCCCAGGACGGCATCATGCCAGTGAACTCAGGAGAGATCTACCAGGAAGCGATTCCCGGCTCCAAGCTGCAGACCATCGACCAGGCCGGGCACAGCCCTCAGGACGAGCAGCCGGACGCCTGCGCCAAGGCTACGCTGGACTTCCTGGCGAGTCTCTAGGGGGCTGAAGCGACAGGCGTGCGACGGGCCCCCCGGGTTGAAGTCCACCAGGAGGCGGTGCGATGAAGGATAAAGTAGAAGTATTCTGGTTCTCGGAACAGCCCTATGGACACGTAACCAACGAAGACCTGGAGAAATACCCCTCCGGGCGCCTGGGGTTCCCCAACACCCACTTCGACCCCAACAAGGCCCACGTGCTCTACAACCAGTACCACGAGCAGTACGCCCTGGCTGACGAAGTGGGCTTTGACGGTATCATGTCCAACGAGCACCACGCCTCCTACTGGTGCATGAAGCCGTCGGTCAACATGGACGCTGCGGTCATCGCCAAGCTGACCAAGAATGTGCGGATTGCTATACTCGGCAACGTCATAGCGATCAACGACCCCGTCAAGATGGCTGAAGAGATAGCCATGCTGGACTGCTTCTCCAACGGCCGAATCGTCTCCGGGTTCGTGCGTGGAACGGCGGTTGAGTCCCTCCAAGGAGGCATCGACCCTACGGAGAATTTTGAGCGGTTCCAGGAAGCCCATGACCTTATCATCAAGTGCTGGACGGAACCCGGCCCCTTCCGTTTCGAAGGCAAGCATTTCCAGTACAGGGTGGTGAACCCCTGGGTGCTGCCGGTGCAGAAGCCCCGTCCTGAGATATGGTTCCCTGGCACGGGCAGCCCTGAAAGCGTGGTCTGGGCCGCGCGACACCAACATCCCTACATGAACCTGGGCGCGCTTATCGGAATGACCGAATACTTGAAGAGCGTCTACATCGAAACGGCCCACGACGTTGGCTTCCAGCCGGGGCCGGAGCACTTCGGATACTTGCTAAGGTGCTTCGTTGCCGACACCGACGAAAAGGCCATCGAAATGGGCAAGTGGTTCATGTGGACCGAGGACCACAGGCAGAGGGGGCCCCGTGAGCACAACGACCCTCCCGGCTACCAGAGCCGTGAGGCGCTGAACGTCAAGAGTCAGAGGCCCACGATAGGAACGGGCACCTTTGGCCGCAGGATGGGCTACGACGAGCTGCGCGAGGTCAACAACATCATCGTGGGAAACCCGGACACGGTCATCGAGAAGCTGACCCAAATCATCGAACATCTGGACCCGGGCTACATCCACATCTACGGCAACGAGGGCTTGATGCCCCATGACGACGTGATGCGGTCGGTGGAGTTGTTCGGTAAAGAGGTCGTCCCCGCCCTCCACGAGATACAGCTAAAGCCCTACGAATAATTCCTGCAACCCAAAAAATCAGAAGGCCCCGCAGAGTGAATGTGGGGCCTTCTGTTTGTGAGTTAGATGCGACTCCACTCAATGGGTTTGGGTGAAGGCGGAATAGGCCGCCGGGCATTATTTCAGTCGCGGTGAGCGAGAGCGGCCGTGCGCTCGGCAAGCGCGGCCTCCACGAGGGTGCGAACATCCGCTCGGCTTGCCTCTTCGACGGTGCGTATCTTCACGTGCCGCATCTTTGCGCCGGTTCCTTCAAGCAGTCGCTCCGGGTCCGGCAGGGAGACCCCCTGGTAGAAGCCCAGGTTGACCCAGGTGCGTTGGGGGAGAATGTAAGCGTAGCCGTCGATCATCTTTCTAGGCCCGACGCCGTATGTGGCCGCCCTGTCTCCCAGGCGCACTACCTCACATGCGTCCGGGTGAACGTCGAATATGGCCTCACGCAACGCTCTGACAATGGGCCGGAGGTCCTCGGCGGTAATTTGGAGCAAATCGTCGAACGAACCGAATTTGGCGGTGGTCATTGTAGCTGTCAGCCCAGATGCCGGCGGCGGAGTTCGGAGGCGGCTTCTGCGATGGCCGAAAGCTTGGACGCGGCAGCCTTGGCGGAGGCCACGGGATTGTCCGCAAAGGTCGCGAAACCGCAGTCAGGGTTCAGCAGGACCCGGTCAGGGCCGAAAATGGAAATGGCCCGTTCCCCACTCTCCACGATTTCAGCGGCGGACTCGACCGTATCCAGCTTAGGGTTGACGACCCCTACCCCGATTCGCCGGTCAGAGGGAAGGCCGGACACGGCTTCCAAGTCCCCGGCGCGCGGCGTGCAGAACTCAAGGAAATAGTGTCCCACGTTCAATGAGGAGAGGGTTTCAACCAGCGGCCCGTAGCTGCCCGCAAGGGCGACAGTTTCGTCTTTGGACCAGTTGCCCCTGCAGACGTGCAAACCCAGCCGATCCATGGGCAGCCCTTCCACCACCTTGTTTATCAGGCCACTCGCGAAGGCCAACTCCTCCTCGGTGTCCATCTTCTCCGCCAGTGCGCCGCACATGAAAGACCTTCCTCCAGTGGGAGTCCCAAACACCACCTCGGACAGCACGGGCTCGTCGAATTGCACCAGTGCGGCGCCTCTGGCCAGAAGGAAGTGGAGCTCTTCGCGGAGGACCCGCACTACGTCTTGTGCCAGCTCCTCACGGGAGTTGTAGGGACTCTCGGTTAGGCAGTCCAGCCACATGGTGCGGGTAAGCAGATACGGCCCCGGCAGCGCCACCTTCACCGGCTTGTCTGAGCATGTCTTGGCAAACTCCAACTCGTGGACAGCCAGCGGGCGGCTCCGTCCCAGCTTGCCAAAGACCACGGGATGCCGGACTTCCGCGGCTGGAACGTCTAATGCCCTGAGTTCGCGTTCGAACTTTTCCGAGTCGTCCACCATCGCGGTCAGGTCGCTGAGGGGTATAAGCTGGCAATTGTCCAGGAGGCCCCCCACGAAGCTGGCATAGCTGTCCCGCCGTTGCTCGCCGTCGGTAAGGACATCGACTCCTGCGCGAAGCTGGGCGTCGATGGAAAGCCGCACGGCGTCGTCGGCGGTGACGTGGAACTCCGCCTCGTCCAACCTGCCTTCCAAACGGTCGTGAATTGCTTGCAGCATCCAACGGGGCCGTGGCCAGCTGCCGATTCCGAAAACGGACAACGGCTGTATTTTCGGGGCGGCGACCGGCGGTGGAAGCGATTCGGGTATAGTAACTTCTACGAGGGAGTGTAGCCTCAAAGAGGCTGTCTTGGGCGCTGCCGCCTGGGTCCCGTTGCGGCCTGAAAAGGGACCTTTGCAAACGAGGTAGCTGCGCCGGGTTCCGGTCTTGGTCCACGAGACAAGCTCGTTGTCGGTCATGCGGCACCAGGCGGGCAGCTCCACTTCCACTGTGGAGTCCGTTGATAGTATCTCCAGGAGCCCGCCGCGCTCTAGCGGGTCGATGTGGCGCCGAATCAACAGCAACAGTCCGCCGCCGCAGTCGAGGTCGCCGCCGTCGAACATAACGTCGGGTTGGTGGGCGTGTTTTTCGACCTGGTCCATCAGCAAGGCCTTTGAGGGGTTGGCGGAAAGGCCCTGTCCCCTAGTAGGTGACGCAGGGGCTGCCGTCGGAGAGGAACTCCACCAGTTTTGCGCCGCCGACAATCATGGAGCCGTCCACCAGGTTGTTCTCGTCCAGGCCTCGTTTTTTGAAGCAGGGAGCACATACGTATATCGTTCCGCCGCCGCCTGCAAAGTTGTGCATCAGGTCCTTCAGGCCCATGAAGCCCTCTTCGTGGACGTCGTCGGCGTAGCCCTTCTCGGCAAGTCGGACGCCCTCGGCGCTCAGGAAGACGACGGTCTCCTTCTCCGAACCAAGCGCCGCGTTGGCGACTACAAATCCCACCGTCGCTCTGTCTGGGTCGTTCTTCGCGTTGGTGAGGCTTACGCAGAATTTTCCGGCCATGCAGTCTCCTTCCGGTGTGTCGTTATGGCGTCTCTTTTTGCTCGATCCAATAATCGGGGTGTTCGGCCCTCAGCAAGCGGCGGCCTGTCATGCGACACCAGGCCGGGAGATCCTGGGGCGCCCCCAGGTCACGGGCCCTAAGCCTGAGGACCTCATAGGGCTTGAGCTTCTGCATTCGTTGCCTCAACAGGATGATGACTTCACCACAGCCCATGTCTCCCGCGTCCCATTCGTCGGCTACGGCTATGGCCTGGGCCAGTTTTTGTTCATCCGCCATTGCTTGTTGCATCCCCCGATAGGGGCCGCCTCACTAAGGTATAAGGAATGTTAATATCACACATTAACCAGTGTCAATAATCAATCGAAGATGTCCTGCCTGGCTATTTGCTATAATCTTTCCCGCAAGAACGCCGGAGGAGAAGATGTCCAAGAACGGCTATAGGGTTATCGACAGCGACCTTCACTTGATGGAGCCTCCCGACCTGTTCGAGAGATACATGGACCCATCGTTCCTGGACCGGGCCCCCAAACCTACGGCATCGGGCGCCGGCCACTATGCCCGATGGACCCTGGAGGGGAACCCAATTCCCCCCTGGGCCCATGACGACCACGTTTGGAAAGTGAACGAACCCATGGACAAGCGGGCCAGGGAGGTGATGTCCGAGGGTTGGGCCACCGGGTTCGACGCCTCCACTTCGTTGCGGGCAATGGACAAGGAGGGCATCGACGTAGCCGTCATGTTCCGCACTACGGCCAGCATGTTTGTTTCCAAGGACTCCCTGGACACCAGGCTGTCCCTCGAAATTTGCAAAGCCTTCAACGACTGGGTGTCTGAGTATTGCAAGCGCGATCCCGCAAGGATGAAACCGACGTCCATAGTTCCACAGCACGACCCTGAGATGGCGGCGCAGGAAGCCCGGCGGAGCGTCGAGGACCTGGGGTCCGTGGGGGTGGTGATGCTTCCCATGCCCGTGGCCGGGCGGCATCCCCATGATCCCGAGTTCGACGTACTGTGGGCGGAAACGGAGAGGCTGGGAGTCCCTATATGCTTCCACGGCACGTCGGGGGCCGTCTCTCAGGACTATGTCGGGGGAAGGTTCGCTGGCCACCCGGCATACAGGTCCATTCTCCACTCAACGGTCTTTCCAATCGAGCTTATGATGACCATGTCCAGCATGATTATGGGCGGAGTGATGGAGCGGTTCCCCAAGCTGAAGGTGGCTTTCCTGGAGGGCAACTGCTCCTGGCTGCCCTGGTGGTTGTACCGGCTGGACGACCAGTGGGAGAAGTTCGGTCCCGGAGAAGAGGTGGAACTGTCCCTCAGACCCACCGACTATTTCCTGCGCCAGTGTTGGATTTCCGTGGACGCCGACGAGGCCCTGAGCGAAGACGTGGTGAGCAGGCTGGGCGACGACAACATTGTGTTCTCCACCGACTACCCCCATCCCGACTCGGCTTTTCCCCATGCGACGGAGGAGTTGTTGTCGATAGAAGGGTTGTCGTCGGCGGCCAAGAAAAAGATTCTCTGGGACAACTGCTCCAAGCTCTATGGCATCTAATATGTCCAGCGACCTAGACCGGCTCCTGAACCTCTACGACTTCGAGGCGGAGGCCCGCCGGATTCTGTCCACGAAGGTCTGGGGTTTCATCGAGGCCGGGACCTACGAAGAACACACGCTGAAGCGGAACCGCACGGCCCTGGACGCCGTGTGCCTCAGGCCCCGGTTTATGATTGACGTAAGAGAGCGGGACGCTTCAACAACGGTCATGGGCCACAAAATCGACTTCCCGGTAATGATTGCTCCAGCGGGCCACCACGGCATCGCCCACCGCGATGCCGAGTGCGCCGTCGTCCGTGCGGCCGGGGCTGCGGGGACGATTATGGGAGTCGGCGCCGACTCCAACTTCACCCTTGAGGAGATATCGTCGCAGGCGAGCGGGCCGATATGGTTTCAGCTCTACCACCGGAGGAGGGACATCAGCGAGATGCTGCTTCGGCGGGCCGTGGACGCGGGTTATTCCGCAATCATGGTCACCGTGGACAACCCGATCCCTGGAACCAAGGAGCGGGACATCCGCAACCGGTACAGGCGTCCCGAGGGACTGGAACTGGCCAATTTCGTCGGGGAAGAAGCCGGACTGGGGCTTGTCAAAGGAACGCCGGAAGCCCAGGCGTGGGAAATGCGGAGGCTGCCCTTTTGCTGGGAGGACGTTTCCTGGGTCAAGTCCGTCACGTCGTTGCCTCTGATAATCAAGGGAATCCGCACTCCGGCGGACGCTCTTGGATGCGTTCAGAGGGGAGTGGACGGCATCGTCGTGTCCAACCACGGGGCGCGCCAGCTTGACGGCTCCCACTCGTCCATAGAGACGCTGCCGGATATAGTAGACGCGGTGAACGGCAGGGCTGAGGTCTACTTGGACTCCGGCATACGCAGAGGGACGGACGTATTGAAGGCGCTGTCGTTGGGGGCCAGAGCAGTGTTCATCGGAAGGCCGCTGTTCTGGGGCCTGGCCGTAGGCGGAGAAGCCGGGGTGGCGCGGACCCTGGAAATTCTACGGGCAGAGTTCGACCGTGCTATGGGTTATTGCGGAGTCATCGGAGTGGAGGAAATCAGTCCGAATCTGGTTTCGCTGCCCGGCCAGCACGGCTGGGTCTGACTACTACGTGCGCCGCTATCGGCCCAGGCGGATGCCCGCTGCCTCCCGGTCGAAGCATCCAGCAGTGAGGTCCTCTCGTTCTCCCCTCAGCACGTCCTTGCGGACCCTTAGCGAGGGTGTCCGGGGCAGGTCTTCCCGCATCTCGATGTACCGGGGCACTTTGAAGTAGGCCAGCCTCTCAGCGGCCCAATAGACCACGTCTTCCGGGGTGAGGTCCACCATCTCGTCGGCGGGAAAGACCGTAGTTTCGTCATCCGTCTCTTGCTGCGTAGTCTGGAGGGGGTGGTATTTGCGATGGACCACGTAGGCCTTGACCTCTTCCTCTCCCAACTCCGACGGCACGGCGATGACGGCGCAGTCCATAACCCCTGGGTGTCGCTTGATGATGTCCTCCACTTGCTGGGATGATATGTTCTCACCTCTTCGGCGCACCACGTCCTTCTTGCGGTCTACGAAATACAGGTGACCGTCTTCGTCCACCCAGCCGAGGTCTCCGGTGTGCAGCCAGCCCTCGCGGAGAGACTCGCTTGTCCGTTCCGGGTTGCGCCAGTAGCCCGGCATGACGGCAGGATTGCGCAGGGTGATTTCGCCGGGGACTCCTGGAGGTTGGACGACTCCGGAGTCGTCCACGATTCTCAATTCATTCTGGAACCTGGGGTCAGGGTGCCAGCGGGGTTTGCCGGACGACCCTTGGCGATGGGGTTCTCCAAGCCGCTCGATGGTGCCGTAGCAGGTCTCAGTCATACCGAAGCCAATGAGAACTGCAGCCCCGAATCTGCGCTCGAACTCCTCAAGCATCTCCGGGGCCATCGCGGGCGAGCCGTAGAAGAGGCGCACGTCGTTGTCCCGGTCCGACGGCGACGGGTCTTGCTTGAGGAGCACGGGCATCATCATGCCGATGAAGTTGACGACCGTAGACTCGGACTCTCTCACCTGGTCCCAGAAGCGGCTGGCGCTGAACCTGTCCACCACGGTTAGGGTTGCGCCCAGGCACAGCGTCCCCATTGTCGAGTAATACTGGGCGTTGGCGTGGAAGTAGGGCATGCAGGTGAAGAACCGCTCGTCGGGCGTGGACTCTGTCCACGTTGCAAAACCCTGACCTGACGCAGCGAACATGCTGTGGGTCAGCATGACACCCTTCGGGTTCCCCGTGGTGCCGGAGGTGTACACCAGCATGGCTACGTCGTCGGGGGCTACGTCGGCTTGGCTGGGTGGGTCCTCGCCAGGAGCCGAGTCCATCAATTCCCAGAAGTCCAGCCACTTCCTCCCTCTCCCCCCGGGAGAGGGTTGGGGTGAGGGCGAGCCCCCGCCGGAGACTAGGACCGATGCCTCGAGGGACGGACATTGAGCCGCCGCAGACCGTGCAACGTCCAGCAAGCTCTCGTGGGTGACTAGGACCTTGGACTCGGAGTTGTTGATGATGTAGGCCGTCTCGTCCTGCTTGTAGGCCGTGTTCACGGTGACGCATATGGCGCCAAGGCGCGCCAGCCCCATCCAGATGAACAACACCTCCCGCCCGTTGGGCAGGAACAGGCATACCCGGTCGCCGCGGCCCACTCCCAGCCGTGAGAACGCCTGGGCCGCTTTCCTGGTGGTTTCCTGGAACTGACCGTAGGTTACGTCGTACTTGTCATAACGGAGAAAGACCTTTTCCGGGTGGCGTTCGGCCGCCGCGTCGATGATCTCGGCCAAGGTCATTTCCCAAGGCAGACGGGAAGGGTTTTTTGCTGTGATGATCTGGCTCAACCTGCCGCCCTCTCTTCTTCCATCTGTCTTAGCTCGACGCGCCGTATCTTGCCGCTGATGGTCTTCGGAAGTTCCGTGACATACTCCACGGCCCTGGGGTACTTGAAGGGAGCGGTGACGGTCCGCACGTGGGTCTGGAGGCTCTGAGTCAGTTCGTCCGATGGCTGATATCCGGGTGCCAGGACTACGAACGCCTTTACGATGTGGCCCCGAATCTCGTTCGGGCTGGCCACCACCGCCGACTCGGCGACGGCGGGATGCTCTATCAGGGCGCTTTCCACCTCGAAGGGCCCTATTCGGTAGCCCGCCGAGATGATTACGTCGTCGGCCCTGCCCACGAACCAGAAGTACCCGTCCTCGTCCTTGTATCCCTTGTCCCCGGTCAGGTACCAGTCTCCCTGGAAGCAGGACTCCATCGCGTCCTCGTCCTTCCAATACTCCTTCATCAACCCCACAGGCCGCTCCGGCTTCACCTTTACGGCAATTTGGCCTTCCTCCCCCGGGGGAAGCTCGTCGCCGTCTTCGTCCACGATGGAGACCTCGAATCCGGGAGTCGGCTTGCCCATGGAGCCGGGCTTTATGTCCATGCACCGGTAGTTGCCCACCAGCAACGTTGTCTCAGTCTGGCCGTACCCGTCGTATATGTTCAGGCCCGTGCCTTCCTCCCAGAGCTTCATTACCTCGGGGTTCAACGGCTCTCCGGCGCCGGTGCAGTGGCGCAAGCTGCCGAGGTCGTATTTTTTCAGGTCTTCCAGTACCAACATGCGGTAAGCGGTTGGAGGGGCGCAGAAGCTGGTTACGCCGTACTGTCCCAGAATCCTGAGCGTCAGATCGGCGTCGAAACGCCCCACGGCGTTGTGCTGCATGATGGCGGCGCCCTGAATCCACTGACCGAACAGCTTGCCGTAGGCGGTCTTAGCCCAGCCCGTGTCAGATATGGCCCAGTGGAGGTCGGTGGGTTTCAGGTCATGCCAAAATCTAGCCGTGCCGACGTGAGCGATGGCGTATGACGCCTGGGTATGGAGCACCATCTTGGGAGGCCCCACCGTGCCCGATGTGAAGTATATGACCAGAGGGTCGTCGCTGCGGGTGGGTTCGACGGTTCCCAGAGCTGAGGACTGGTTTTCCCTCTCAACGGTCCAGCTGGTCCATCCCCGGCGTTCGCCGTCGATCAGGATAACGTGCTTCAGCGTGGGGCATGAGGCGATGATTTCGTCCACCTTGTAGGCGTTCTCCGCATCGACTATCGCCACGCTGGCCTCGGCCCGGTTTACGCGGTACTCGATGTCGTGGGGAGTGCAAAGGACGGTGGCGGGCATGGGGACGACGCCCAGCTTCATCATGCCCAGGTTGGCAACGTACCATTCGGGAATGCGCGGCGCCATGATGAAAGCCCGCTCGCCTTTTTCCAAGCCCAGCCCGAGCAGCATGTTGGCGAACTTGTTGGAAAGGACTTTGAGGTCATAGAAGGTGTGCTTATCGGCGGTGTCTCCAGCGGAGTGCACCGACACCAGGGCCAGCTTGGTGTGGTCGTCCGCCCAGCTGTCCATCACGTCGAACCCGAAGTTGTATAGTTCGGGTACGTCCAGCCGGAATTCCCGGCGGGCCGCTTCGTAGTCCTGCATATTGGGAGAAAGAGCCTGCCCTGAGCTTGTCGAAGGGTCTATGGTCATGGAGCAATGCCTTTTCCGCAGATCGAATCAATAACCCGGTGCATGCACCGCCGTAAGCTTGGAACATGCGCGCCGTGGCCTGTGGGGATTATATCGGCTGTCCGGCAGCGTCTCAACCCTGGCGGGTCTGCCCCGTGCTATACTCCGATTGGCTCGTTGGCCCGTACATTCGTTAGCCGATTAGCTCGACAAGAGGAGGCAGCCATGCGGTTGGAGGGTAAGGTTGCCCTGATAAGCGGAGGAGCCAGGGGAATGGGCGCCGTTGAGGCAAAGCTGTTCGCAACGGAAGGCGCCAAAGTCGTCATAGGCGACGTGCTGGAAGCTGACGGCAAGGGTGTCGAGGCCGAAATCAATGAGTCCGGCGGCGAGTGCGTCTTCATAAAGTTGGACGTTACGGCGTCGGCGGACTGGGAAGCTGCCGTGGGCTTGGCGGTGGGACGGTTCGGCAGGTTGGACATCCTCGTTAACAACGCCGGCATTTCCAACCGGGCCACACTGGAGGACACTTCCGACGAGGCGTGGGACCGCATGTTGGACATCAATGCAAAAGGCGTTTTCCTGGGTACGCGACGCGCCCTTCCGGCCATGAGGGATTCCGGTGGAGGGTCAATCATCAACATTTCGTCCATCTACGGACTCATCGGAAGCCGGACGTCCGCGGCTTACCACGCCTCAAAAGGCGCCGTACGGTTGCTTACCAAGGCCACGGCCATACAGCACGCCTCCGAGAACATCCGGTGCAACTCGGTGCACCCGGGTTTTATACAAACCCCTATGACCGAAGTATCCTTCTCCGACGAGGAACATAGAGAACGTCTGATAGCGAACACGCCCCTTGGAAGGGTTGGGGTACCGGAGGACATAGCAAAGGGCGTGCTCTACCTGGCGTCCGACGAATCGTCCTATGTCACAGGAGCCGAGCTCGTCATCGACGGCGGCTTCACGGCCCAGTAACGGCGCCGGTCTGTGTTAAAATGAGGAATTATGGTCCGAATATACTTTATAGGGGCGGGGCGGCTAGGGGTTGAATTCGCTGGACGATACGACAACTGTCTGCTTGATAACAAAGCCTAGATGGAATGCATCGCCAAGGGTGCCGACAGTAAGCCGCATACCTACACTGGATTGATAGGCCGGTCCTTGACCGCTGGGCCAGGGTTGCTTTAATGGCCAAGGAATCGGAGAAACTTCTGCGGGATGCTGAATTACGGGCCCTGCTCTACACCGACGCTGCTGGTAGGTGTGCTATATGCGGTAAGCCCTTGGAGCACGATTGGCAGGCCGACCATATCATTCCCTGGTCGGCCACGCACCGGACCAACGTGTTCGAAATGCAGGCGGCGTGCCCGGACTGCAACCGATATAAAGGAGCTAAGACCGTGCAACGACTAGCTGTGTTTGAATTCAACAAGGACAAGTTTCGACTAGGCCAAAGAGATGCTTTCGATGAAACGGTGCTGCGTATCCAGCAGAGAAAAGAAAGCCACACGGCAATCGTGCTGCCCACTAGGTACGGTAAGTCCGACTTCATGCGTATGACCGGACTCTATCTAATGGCCCAAGGGGCGGTCAGCGGTGTGATGATAATGACCCCTAACCGATACCTTCGTAACCAGGTGGTTAACCATGAGACGCTGGATCGTAGTTTCCGATGGTATGAGACCAAGGTCGAGCGCATCACACAGAGGGGCGAAAGGCGTAGCGACATATCCACGTATAACATGTACGAACGTCCAGAAATTCAAAGGTTGACGGACAGCGAACTCGTAGCGACGACGACCTCGATGGTAAGCCACAATCTGGCCACAATTGAGCATTGGATAGGACACCTCAAGTCGCGCTACGGTGTGTACCCTGTCGTTTTTGTGGACGAAGCGCACACCGCAAGCAATCAAACTGCCTGGGGCCAGACTATAGCCGCACTGGCCGAAGCAGGTGCCTTCATTGTACTCTGCACCGCCACGCCCTACCGGACTGACGGCCAACCGATTCCCGGATTTAAAATTGACACCATTGAGTTAGAGGACATGGAAAGCCGGCAACGGATTGGTGCCAATGTGTATGTCAGGCAAGGAAGGAAGGTTGTCTATCGGTTGGAGGCCCATCACGTCACTACCTTCCAGCAGGCATGGCAAGAGTCGGTTTTGTGCCAAGTGAGCCGCGAGCCCTTTGATGTGGACTTGCGGGAACATGGGTTGGACGGTTATGAGGACTTCATGTTGTCTGGTTTGGGAGAAAGGGAGGCGCGGCGCGCGTTGTATACGGCCGTGCGCAGCCCAGCTGTGGTAAGAGAAGGAGTGCGCCGCCTGGTACGGAACCTCCGGTATCGTCGGAAGGATGCCTTGGAGACAGCAGGGATCGTCTTTGTCGGAGTTGACGACGGAGATGATTTGGACGAAGAACAGGATGATACCGCCAACCAATACGCCAACATGGTGAAAGATGGGCTAGCCAAGGAAGGCCCAGAGTTCAAGGTGGTCATTGCAACCTCGAAGATAGAAGGTGACCCCGTTCAAGCTATCGAGGCCTTCCGCAAGGGACCGAAGGGCGGCGATGTCCTTGTGGTAAAAATGATGGCTAGTGCCGGGCTGGACATACCCCGCTTAAAAGTTGCTCTAGACCTGTCCACCGTTCGGACTGATGTTTCCTTTGTTCAGCGTGTAATGCGGATCTGCACCAGATGGGATCGCGATGATGGAGAACCCGTGTTGAGGGCGGCATATATCACCCCTGACGATTACCTAGGTAGAGATCTCTACGAAAGGTTGATACACGAATTGGGCGGTGCTAGCGTCTCGATTCAATGGGACGAGGAGACAGGGGAGATCATTGAAGGGGATTTCCTGGCTGGCCGGCGTATGGTGCCCCTGACCACATGGGAAGCGACAGGGACGCAAGAAGGGGAATTCTTGACGGACTCCGACGGCACGATCGCACCGGGGAGCACCCGGCCGTACGTAGACGACATATTCGACGACAACCCTGAACTGACGAGAGTTATTGGCAAGGCCAGACTCGGCGACGCCATTGCGAAGGCGGCCCAGGAATACGTGAGGGGCCAACCCGGCGGCAACGACGCCACGCCAAAACCCGCCTCTCCACCTGTAGCCGTGCCCGACGGTGGTTTTATTGATGATGTTCAGGGCCGTACGGAGACGCTGCGGAAGAATATCGACCGGGGAGTGAAAAGGAGGGTTTACACCAAGTTGAGCAAGGAGTATGGAAAGAACCCTCCCAGGGACATCCTGGGACAGGAAATGCAGGACGCTTGGACGGGACTGTACCGGAAGGCGGGGATTTCTTGGCGGAATGGAGTGCGCCCCGGCGCGATGCTGAAAAGCCTAAATGAGGACGACTTGCGACGTCTATACCGGATCTTGGAGGAGGGAGAGTAAATGGCGTCGGACTTGACAGAGCAAGATATGGCCAACGTAGGTCCCTTGGAACTGAAGGATCCTGGGTCTCCCGCATGGTGTTGGCAGACCGTAAGCTTGTTGCAAAACATGTGGAGGTCTATTGACTCAAACGTGGCCCGATACGGTGAGGTATGGGCCACGGCAGAGGAATACCGTATTTGGGAAAAAATACCTTACGAAGCTCCATACGGTTCCGTTGAGATCATGAAGGAAAAGTTGAACGTTGGGGATGAGGCGAAGGCCCGAGCCAAGACTGCTCTTCTGGCTATCCAGTCGGAACCGTCGGGGAAACGTGGAAGCTACTATATCACCGCTCGTATCAAGCGAGACCACCCAGAGATTGCGCAACGGATGGAACGTGGGGAGTTCAAGAGCGTCGCAGCGGCAGCGCGGGAGGCTGGCATATACAATCGGCCCAAGACTATCACGGCATCTACTAACAAGGGAAGGTTGGCCAATTCCCTTCTGAAGGTCTACGGTGTAGACGGGTGCCAGGAGTTGATTTCGGTCTTGAGACAGGTCATAGACGACGGCTCCTGAAAAGCAACCTCAGTGTCCGCACAAGGGGACGACAATGGCACTAAGTGGGAAAAGACGTGCGGTCGAGACTCTCTGGAACCGACTGACCCACTGGATGTCCCGCTGGACAGGATATCCAGCCTCTGTGTTCGGGAACGCCCAAAGAAGGAATGTGGGGACCTGACTAAGTTCACGGAACCAGAGAACCAGACCGCCAGTTCTGACCCGGAGTAATCCCATAGGTGTAGGAATGTGTATAATTCATTAAGAATTCACTCAGGTTCCCACCGGAACGCCCTATATTTGAAAGGAGCTTGATGCTGCTCTCAGAACGCCGCCAGCGCTACCGAAACATCCTGGAAGGTGACCAGTGCGTCCACCCCGCGTCAGTGTTTGATGCCATGTCAGCCCGAATGGCCGAGTCCCTGGGGTTCGAGGTGGGGATGTTGTCGGGGTCCATAGCCTCCGGCACTGTGCTTGGGGCGCCTGACCTTATCGTCCTAACCTTGACCGAGTTTGCGCAGCAGGCCCGCCGAGTGACACGCTCCTGCGACATTAGCCTCATGGTCGACGCCGACCACGGCTACGGCAACGCGCTGAACGTCATGCGCACGGTGGAAGAGATGGAGGCCTCTGGAGTTTCCTGCCTGACCATAGAGGACACGGTGCTTCCCAGGGGCTTCCGTAGCGGCGAGGAGCTGATCTCCCAGGAGGAGATGGTCGGCAAGCTGAAGGCTGCGTTGTCCGCCAGGCAAGACTCCACTCTAGTAATAGTGGGACGCACCAACTCGCGGGCCTGCTCAGGGCCGGAAGAGTTGGCCGAGAGGGCTAAGGCTTATGAGGCCACGGGCATCGACGGGATATTCGTCGCCGGTCTCAGCAGTGGCGAGGAGATGGACGCCATCCTAAGCGCCACCAAGCTGCCCCTGCTCCTGGGGTCAGCCCCGGCGTCCCTTGGGGGCAAAGAGGAGCTTGCGAAAAAGCGGGTGAGAATTGCCCTGCAGGGCCACCTGCCCTTCTATGCCGCTGCCAAGGCGGTCTACGACACCCTCAAGCACCTGGCAGAAGGAGGGGCTCCGGCCGACATACAGGGCAACGTGGCCTCCGGAGAGCTGCTGGACGTATCGATGAAGCAGCCTGAATACTCCACGTGGACCAAAGACTTTCTCAACTAGGAGGCGGCTATGACGATGGACAAGGCGATTTCAGAGATGCTGGACCGGCAGGGGATACGGGACTTGATGGCCCGGTATTACCGGGGCATAGACAGAAAAGACGCGGAGTTGATAGGAGACTGCTTTACGGAGGACGCCTACGCCAGATACGGCACTTTCGAGGCTATTGGACGTGACCGCATCAAAGAAGTCCTCGGGACGATCGTTCGTTGCTTCGGCGCCTCCACGCATTTGAGGGGCGACCAGGAAGTCAAGCTCGACGGTGACACTGCCGAGGTGGAGACCTATGCCGTGGACTATTTGACCTATACTATTGACGGCGTTCCCCACCAGTCCACCCACGGCCTCAGATACCGCGACACTATGGTCCGGGAGGGCGAAGTATGGCGCGTGAAGCACAGGGTGCTCCACTCCGACTGGACCCGTGCCTACCGCATTGATCCCACTGTACCCCTCCAGTTCGATTCGGACCAATCCCGGGCCCTGATAAAAGGAAGACAGATAGTCCAATAACTGCGGACAATAGACTGGCGGGAGGTTGGCTATGGTAGAGCAGCTTGCAAGGCCCAAGGACAAGGTGGAAGTCTACTGGTTCTCGGAGCAGCCCAACGGCTACATCACAGACAACGACCTGGAGAAGTACCCTTCAGGCCGGCTGGGATTCCCCAACAGCCACTTCGACCGGGAAAAGGCCCACGTGCTCTATTCCCAGTACCATGACCAGTACGCATACGCCGACGAGGTGGACTTCGACGGCATAATGAGCAACGAGCATCACTCGGCCTACTGGTGCATGAAACCTGCGGTAAACCTGGATGCGGCAGTCATATCCAAGCTGACCAGGAAGGTGAAAATCGCCATCCTGGGCAACGTGATCGCGATCAACGACCCCGTCAGGATGGCTGAAGAAATTGCCATGCTGGACTGCTACTCCGGCGGCAGGATTATCTCCGGGTTTGTGCGGGGCGGCGCTGTGGAAAGCCTTCAGGGTGGCATAGACCCTTCAGAGAACAGAGAGCGGTTCGAGGAGGCCCACGACCTCATCATCAAGTGCTGGACGGAGCCCGGCCCCTTCCGGTTCGAGGGCAAGCACTACCAGTACAGAGTGGTCAACCCCTGGGTCCTGCCAATGCAGGAACCTCGCCCGGACATCTGGTTCCCCGGGACGGGCAGCCCTGAGAGCGTAGTGTGGGCTGCCAGCCACGGCCATCCCTACATGAACCTGGGCGCTCTCCTGGAAATCACCCAATGGCTCAAGGACATATACATAGAGACGGCGCTCGAAGCCGGGTACAAACCCGGCCCTGAGCACTTTGGATACCTCCTCAAGGTGTTCTGCGCCGACACCGACGAAAAGGCCATCGAGATGGGCCGGCGGTTCCTTTGGACCGAGAACCATCGCCAGCGCGGGCCCAGGGAGCACGTGGACCCGCCCGGCTACCAGTCCAGGGGAGCGCTGAAGGTAAAGGCACAGCGTCCTACGGCGGGAGGTTTCGTCGGTCAGAAACTCAACTACGACCAATTGAGGGGGCTCAACAACATCATCGTGGGAAGCCCCGATACGGTGGTTTCGAAGCTGACGGAGGTTATCTCGCGCCTCAACCCCGGCTACCTGCACATATACGGGAACGAGGGCGACATGCCCCACGAGGACGTGATGCGCTCCATCGAGCTGCTGGGCAAGGAAGTGATTCCTGCTTTGCACGAAATCAAGCTCCAACCCTACGAGTAGCAGTTGGGGATGTTCGCAGCCGAAACAATAACGCTCAGGTTATAGATGGAAACCGTAAAGGCGCTCCGGTTGGCGAAACCTGACCGAGCGCGTTCCTATTGACATATGTTCGGTTTAGTCGTTAAATTACCCAAAATTTGCGGTCGGGAGGCGTTCGCATGACCATTCTGAGGCTCCTCAAGTCAAGGTGGATGCTTACTTTGCCTCTTCTGTTGGTCCTGGCCGCGGCGGTCGCCTGCGGAGACGAAGCGACCCCAACGTCAGCGCCAACATCCACGCCGCAACCCACGGCGACTTCACCGGCCGCTACGTCGACCCCCGAACCAATGACTCCAGCGGTTATGATCGAAGGTGAGTACGGAGGCTCGGTCGCGCTCTACAACTCGGCCTATGCTTCACACTTCGATTTGCACTTGGGGCCGTCTCTTCACTCCACTCGCGGAGCAAGGTCCGCCTTCAATGGGTTGGTGCATTACAACTTTGAGGACGCCCGAGAAGTCCTTTGTGACCTGTGCGCTGAATGGGCGTTGTCGGATGATGGACTGACTTATACGTTCGACATGAATCCCGACGCAACGTGGCAGAACGGGGACAAGGTTACTGCCGGCGACGTGAAGTACAGCCTGGACCGGATGGTGGCAGAAGGAGAAGTCAGACCCAGGTCGGGCGCCATTAGAGCGTATTACGAGAGTTCACGGGTCGTAGACGACGGGACCTTGGAAGTGACTACTTCGTTCCCCGCCGCCGCATTCTTGAAGTTCCTGGCCTTGGACTACATGGTGATTGTCAGCGAGGCCCACACCACATCGGGGGTCGACGTGGACCTGCCTGAAAACGTGATGGGTTCAGGAGCATTCCGGCTTGTGGACGTGATCAACGGAGAGAAATGGTCCTTTGAGAAGAACGAAAACTATTGGAAGCCAGGACTGCCGTTCCTGGATAGAGCGGACGTTCTTGTGATCCAGGGCAGGAGCAACCAGTTGGCCTCCTTGCTTACTGGCCAGACCCTTAGCTCTATCGGCGCTCCCAGCTCGGTAGATTCGTCCACCCGACCCTCCGCGATAGAGCAGTCCGGTGGGAAGTTGAGACCCAGCGAGGCGCTGACTGGCCCGATAGCGGCCTTCGTAAACCATTTGAATCCTCCTTTCGATGACGTCAACGTCAGAAAGGCCGTCAACCTGGCAATCAACAGGCAGGAGTTTAAGGACGGCGTCTACCAAGGGGTCATGTGGCCCGGCTCCTATTTCGGACCTGGCGTCGCCAACGGGGAGGCCGAAATTTCCCAGTGGGAAGGGTACAGAGTGAACGCCGACGGCTCCAAAGTACAGGAAGACCTGGACACGGCAAGGGCCTTGCTCGAGTCATCAGGCTACGGTCCCGACAACCCGCTCCAGTTCGACATCATGGTGAGGACCGTCAGCATATACCCAACCGCTGCGGTCTTCCTGGAAGAGCAGTTCGAGGCGATAGCTCCCTGGGTGGAAGTGGACATCGAAGAAGTTGAAAGCGTCGCAGGCATCACGCGTCAGGCGTCCGGTGAATTCCAGATGAGCTACAGGATCATCGCCACCCTGACCGACGACCCAGACGGGGTCTTCCTGCCCATATACTTGCCCGGCGGCTCTGAGAACCCTCTTGGTTACGAGGACCCAAGGGTCGTGGACATCTTCGAGCGGCAGAAGAGGGAGCTCGACCCCGCGACGCGGCTGGATCTTCTGAGGGAAGCCGACGACATCCTCAGGCAAGGTGAAAGCCAGTGGTTCCAGGTGGGTTGGGGACCCAGCTTTGGAGTGGCTAGCGTCAAGCTGCAGAACTTGGGTCTATGGCCCAACCAGTACGGGGAATACCTCCGGCCCATAGACATGCTTGCCGGGTTGGAGCACGTCTGGCTCGATCCTGACGCTCCCACCTACGACCCCAACAACCCGCCGTACCCCGCGCCGTAAAGCCGGTCCACTGTAGAATTAGTTGGCCGCTGCCGCAACGATTCCGGCAGCGGCCAATGCTATTTGCAACTTGGCGGACGCCTATTATGATTAGTTCTAGGCCAAATCATAGACGGGAATCGTAAATCTGTGGTGAATGCCGAAACCTAACCCAATGCGTTCCTATTGACATCCTTGAATGATGTCTGTTAAATTCGGCGAAATCTACGGTCGGAGGTTCCTTGTATGGCCGTCCTAAGGCTTCTCAAGTCAAGGTGGATGCTAGCTGTGCCCTTGCTGTTGGTCCTGGCGGCGGCAGTCGCATGCGGCGGCGCCGAAGCCACTCCAACGGCGCAGCCAACCCCCACGCCGGTCGACTTCGGCGCTCTGACTCAAGAGATACGGGGCATCGTGGACCAAGGGATTATGGGCATAGACATCCCTGAGGGACTGTCTTCTGAGGATGTGCAGCGCATAGTTGGGTCGGCCATTGCCGGCATCCCCGAGGGGCTGTCCGCGGCAGACGTGCAAGCGATCGTGGCACAAGCCATATCCGAGATACCGGAAGGTCTGACCGTCGAGCAGATGGAAGCGGCCATCAAGTCCGCCGTTGACGCGGGCGTGCAGAAAGCCGTGTCCGAGGCTGTGGCCCAGATACCTCCAACGGCGACACCAGATCCGGACGCCATGATGATGATCATGGGTGAGTACGGCGGCAGCATTCCGCTCTACAACTACGCCTACGCGTCCCACTTTGACTTGCACGTGGCTCCGGCGCTGGACTCGACCCGTGGCGCCAGGGCCGCCTTCAACGGATTGGTTCACTACAACTTCAAGAACCCGCAGGAAGTCCTCTGTGACTTGTGCACCGACTGGAAGTTGTCCGACGACGGGTTGAAGTACACGTTCAACATCAACCCGGCGGCTACTTGGCAGAACGGGGCGCCTGTTTCGGCTTCAGACATAAAGTACAGCCTCGACCGCATGGTGGAACCGGGCGAACCTCGCCCAAGGGCGGGTGCCATAAAAGCGTACTACGCAAGCTCTCAGGTCATAGACCCGACCACCATAGACGTGACCATGTCCTTCCCTGCCGGGGCTTTTTTGAAGTTCCTGGCTCTGGACTACATGACTATGGTCAGTGAGGCCCACACCACTTCGGGTCTCGACGTCGACCTGCCTGAGAATGTGATGGGTTCCGGAGCCTTCAGGCTGACTGAAGCCGTTGTCGGTGAAAGCTGGACCTTTGAGAAGAACGACAACTACTGGAAGTCCGGACTTCCCTTCTTGAACAAAATCGACATCTTGGTAGTGAGAGGCCGGAGCAACCAGGTGGCGTCCATGCTTACCGGTCAGACTCTTAGCTCGACCGGTTCACCCGGCGGCGTGACTCCCGCCACCCGTGCAGCCGCCGTAGAGCAGTCCGGCGGCAGGCTCAGGCCCAGCGAGGCCCTAACCGGCCCCATAGCGGCCTTCGTAAACCACATCAATCCTCCCTTTGACGATGTCAACGTGAGGAAGGCGGTTAACTTGGCCATCAACCGCCAAGAGTTCAAAGACGGAGTCTACGACGGAGTAATGTGGCCAGGCTCCTACTTTGGGCCAGGCGTCGCTCATAGCGCAGCCGAGGTGGCGGAGTGGGAAGGCTACAGGGTGAACGCAGACGGCTCGAAAGTCCAGGAGGACTTGGACGCGGCCAAGGCCCTGTTGGAATCGTCAGGCTACGGCCCCAACAAGCCTCTGGAATTCGACATCATGGTCAGGACCGTCAGTGTGTACCCGACTGCGGCTGTGTTCCTCAAGGAGCAATTTGAGGCCATTGCCGACTGGGTGAACGTGGGCATCGAGGAAGTCGAGAGCGTGGCAGGGATAACTCGGCAGGCGTCCGGAGAATTCCAGCTGAGCTACCGGATTATCGCCACGTTGAGCGACGACCCGGACGGAGTCTTCTCACCGATATACCTGCCGGGAGGTTCTGAGAACCCTCTAGGTTACGAAGACCCCAGAATAGTAGACCTTTTTGAAAGGCAGAAGAAGGAACTCGACCCCGTGAAGAGGACTGCACTGCTGCAAGAGGCCGACAACATTCTCAGGGAGGGTGGCAGCCAGTGGTTCCAGGTGGGTTGGGGCCCCAGCTTTGGAGTGACCAGTGTCAAGCTACAGAACCAGGGTCTATGGCCCAACCAGTGGGGGGAATACCTCCGGCCTATAGACATGCTCGCTGAGTTGGAGCACATCTGGTTCGACCCTGACGCTCCGCTCTACGACCCGAACAACCCGCCTTACCCGGCTCCGTAAGGCCGGCCAGCAACAAGACACGTTGACCTCTGCCGGAACGCCAACGGCAGAGGTCAACCTGATTAAGCGTCACTGACGGCGCTTTGCCCTCACCCCAACCCTCTCCCACGGGGAGAGGGAGCAAGTATCCGGCGACCCAATGGGAGGCGTGGGAGATTAGCCGATGACCGCATACGTGATAAAAAGGCTGCTCCTGTTTATCCCGACGATCGTCATTGTAACCTTCGTCGCCTTCTTCATCATCAACATTCTACCAGGGGACGCCGCACTCTTGAGCTTTTTGGGGGAAGGCGAAGGGGGAGAGGTTGACCAGGAAGCACTGGCCAACCTTCGCAAGGAGTTGGGTCTGGACCGACCTCTGATGGTGCAGTACGGCGACTGGTTCGCGGGAGTCATGACCGGGGACTTCGGAACGTCCTTCAAAACCAAAACCCCGGTGATCGACGCACTGAAACGTAGGTTCCCACTTACCATCCAGCTGGCGGTGATGTCAGTCATTCTGTCGATGGTCATCGCCGTGCCCCTGGGAGTCTGGTCCGCTGTAAAGCAGGACTCAGGCATAGACTATGGGAGTAAGATTTTTACGATCCTGTTCGTGGCGGCTCCAACTTTTTGGACAGCGATGCTGATGCAGACAGCACTGGTCAGATGGACAGGTTGGCTGCCTTCTTTGTTGTACGTGGAGCTGTGGGATAAACCTCTGGAGAACCTGGTAATCATGATATTCCCGGCCATGATCCTTGGGCTCCACGATATGGCCTTCATAGCGAGGCTCACCAGGTCCTCGATGTTGGAAGTCCTCCGGGAGGACTACGTGCGGACTGCTCGGGCCAAGGGACTGAAGGACTGGGTGGTGATTGGACGCCACAGCTTGAAAAACGCCTTCCTGCCCATACTTACAGTCTCAGGTTGGAGGTTCTCTAACCTTATTGGCGGCATCGTAATCATAGAGACCGTATTCAACCTGCCCGGCATAGGCAATCTGTTGATTACAAGTCTAGAATTAAGGGATTACCCGTCGATTCAGGCTCTGATTCTGGTGCCTGCTCTGGCGGTGATGGCGATCAACCTCGTTGTAGACCTTCTATATGGTTGGCTAGACCCAAGAGTGCGCTACGCGTAGCGGAGTTCTGCAAGGCAAGCTAGCGATGTTGGATAATCTCATAGATAGCGCGGCCAGTGCGCCATTGAAGAAACGACAATGGCTTGGGTTCCTATCGGTCTTTGGAGAAATTTGGAGATTCGCCAGAAGAAAACCGCTCGGAGTTGTAGGACTTGCTATTCTCGTAGGCATCACCGTTGTAGCCATATTCGCACCGGCCATAACGCCCCAGGACCCCACGAAGACCCATGCCAGGGAGACATGGTCAGTGCCTGGGACTAAGTCCAATGACGGCGAAAGGACTTATCTGCTGGGGACCGACGAGGCGGGCAGGGACAACCTGAGCCGTCTCATATTTGGCGCCAGGATTTCGATGCTGGTTGGAGTCCTTAGCGTTGCCCTTGGGATTACCGCCGGAGCCTTTTTGGGCATCATAAGCGCCTATCTCGGCGGCGCCTTCGACCTGTTCTTCCAAAGAGTCATTGACGCCTTCATGGCTTTCCCGGGGATAATTCTGGCCTTGGCCATCGTGTCCGTGTTGGGGCCTTCGGTGTGGAACGTGATTTTCGCCTTGTCCTTCTTCCTGGCTCCAGGCACCGCCCGCACTGTGCGCTCCCAGGCCCTTAGCATCAAGGAGATGGACTACGTGTTGGCGGCCAAGGCCGTTGGTGCTTCACCTGTCCGGATTATCTTCCGACACTTGGTGCCCAACTGCTTCGCCATATACATGATTCTGGCTTCTCTTACCCTGGGAACGGCCATAACGGCAGAAGCTTCTCTGGGGTTCCTTGGGCTAGGGGTGCCGCCGACCACACCGACCTGGGGCGGAATGCTCAACTCCGCCAGCAACGACTTCATTCTGAAGGCCCAATGGGCCGTCATAGCTCCAGGTGTGGCCATAGCATTGGCCGTCTATGGAGCGAACCTCTTCGGCGACGGCATGCGCGACGTTTTGGACCCCCGCCTCCGTGGTAGCCGCTAGCCCAACGGCTGGCCCCTTCCGTGAAATAGGTTGGTCCGCCAGCGCCCTACTGATCCCACGCAACCCGTCATCCCCCATCGCCCCTTCCCCACCTGTCATTCCGAGCGCAGCGAGGAATCTAAGAGCGCTGCTCGTAGTCAAGCCACCTTTTCGGAAACATGGCCTTTCGACGCGGAGGCCGGATTGCTCGACGGTTTAGATTGAGACACAGATTTGAGATTCCCCACTCCGCTGCGCTCCGTTTCGGAATGACAGGATCGAGGGCGTTTGACCGGACTGCCCATATCCGGCCGGGCGCCTGCCGACCCATATTTCGTTGACACCGATATGGCGGGACTTTAAACTTCCAACAAGCCTTGGACTATTCTTGTTGATACAGGAGTCATCTATGAAAGCCGCCGTCTTCCATGGACCCAACCAGCCGCTGGCTATTGAAAACGTGGACGTCGACAATCCCAGACCAGATGAGGTATTGCTCCGTACCGGGGCCAGCGGAGTCTGCCACAGCGACCTCCATTACGTAGATGGTTTATACCCCAAAGACCCTCCGGCCATCCTGGGCCATGAAGGAGCCGGAGTGGTGGAAGCGGTGGGAGAGGCGGTCACCTACGTGCAACCAGGCGACCACGTAATCACGTGCCCGTCGGTATATTGCGGCAACTGCAGGAAGTGTCTACGGGGTCAGTTTCACCTTTGCCTGGACAAGCCCGCCCGTTCACCTCAGGACGAACCCAGATATAAGCTTGCTTCATCGGGCGACGCTCCAGAGCAGATGGCAGGGCTGGGCACCTTTGCAGAGCAGATGTTGGTCCACCAGAACTCGGTGGCCAAGATACCCGACGACCTACCAATGGACAGGGCGGCTCTCATCGGCTGCGGGGTCACTACCGGTGTGGGCGCCGTGCTCAACACGGCAAAGCTTCCTCCTGGCGCCACAGTCGCTGTGTACGGAGCAGGCGGCGTCGGACTTTCGGCCATCCAGGGCGCCAGAATTGCCGGCGCGTCCCAGATAATCGCCGTGGACCCCATGGGCGGCAAGCTGGAAAGGGCGTCCCAGATGGGCGCGACCCATACAGTGGACTCCTCCAAGGAAGACCCGGTGGCGGCCATCAAAGAACTCACCGGGGGTGGCGTAGAATACTCCTTCGAGGCAGTCGGCAACAAGCAAGCTGCTGAGCAGTGCTATGAATGTCTCCAAAAGGGCGGCACTGCCACTATCATAGGCATGATTCCCTTCGGTCAGAAAGTCACCATAAACGGGGCGTCCTTCCTGACTGAAAAGAGAATGCAAGGCAGCACGATGGGCTCCAATCGCTTCAGGATAGACATGCTCGACTATATAGACTACTACCGTCAGGGAAAGCTTATGCTGGACGAAATGATCACCCGCCGAGGGCGTCTGGACGACGTCAACGAGGCTTTCCGGGCCATGAAGGCTGGCGAGGTGGCCAGGACAGTCCTGATGTTCGACTAGATTTAGACCAGGCGGTCCAATGGTCTGGAAAAGGGTTTTCAACAGCTCCGACGAGCCACGGCTCCCGTCCAACTCCACGGTTCCACCAGCCAACGGAGGAGGTCAGGACTTCTTGACGGCATGGGCGCTGGCGCCCTTCATGCTTATCAAATTATTGCTGGCCCCTATCAAAGCGGCTATGGGCGGAGACAAGGGCAGGGGTCCGTCGGGCCGCGCACAGTGAGAGTCGCCACGCCATGACTGGCCGTCCTGAGTGGTACTACGACCATCCTCCCGCCTGCACGTGCCAGGCCTGCCTGGAGCGCCGGCTAGGGAGGAGTCGGGGGCGTGGCAATCAGGGGTTGCTTTCTAAGCTTAAGAAGGCGCTTTGGCCCTTCGGGAACCGCCGCTAGAAGTCCTCCAGGCCTGTCGCCCATCTACGCTGACAAGAAGGGAGAATCATGCCCAAAGGTGTCCTTTTGGTATTCAGCAACTGCAACGATCCGGCCCGTCACGACGAGTACAACAGCTGGTATTGCCACACCCACTTCCCCGATCTCAGCGCCGCCTCAGGGTTCGTCCAGGCCAGACGCTATGCCAATGCCTACCCTGACGATGGAGCCAGCCAGTACCTGGCCGTATACGAAGTGGAGGGCCCCGATGTCATGGACTGCATCAGAGACATCTCCCGAATCGGGTTCGGAGCCTACGGTCTGGGTAGACACATCGACTGCCTTGAGTCGGCAGGCGGTTATCGCTTCGAGGAGATAGACCCGTCCCAATACGCCCCCTTGGAGGTGGTGGACTATCCTCCAACGGGTGAAGGGTCGGACCTGCTGTCCATACCCGACTTCAAGCCCATCGCCAGGACGCTTCCCCGCGCTCTCCGGCTGGTGTTTTCCGACACCTCAGACCCGGATAGGGACGAGGAGTTCAACCGGTGGTACAGCCACACCCACCTGCCGGACCTGCTCCAGGCCGATGGCATGACCGACTCGGCCCGCTACCGGAATCTCGTGTTGGAGCGAGGTCCGTCCAAGTACCTGGCCCTCTACTGGTACGACCATCCGGACCTGAAGCAGGCCCTGATCAACATGGGCCGGCTGGCCGTAGAGGCCCGGGAGAAGCACATGATCGACTGTCTCGACGTGAAGGGCCTTCACACGTATCTGGAGATCGACGCCGACTCATACCCGCCGTTGGAGGTCCTGGACTACCCCCGGGAGGCCCCGCAGAGGTAGGTCCCCCCAATACCGCGACGATGGGTAGACCAAACTGGGGTTACGATCACCCTCCCGCCTGTACCTGCGAAGCCTGCCAGGGCCGGTCAGGCTATCGGCCGCCCCCTCCCAAACGTGGAGGGGGTTGTCTAGGAGGATGCATCAAGTGGGTCGCCATCGGGATAGGTTTGCTGATTGTGATAAATGTGTGCAGTGTTTTAGTGGAACGATCCTCGGAAGACGATTACACGGCCACCGGTCCGATTCCGACAGCAACTCCTACGCCCATCCCAGGTCTCAGCCGGGGAAGCGGCGGCTGGATCGCCGAGTTGGAGCTGAGGATTCACCAATTAGTGAATGAGGAGAGGTCGACCCCGTTAGTTTGGGACCCGAACCTGGCTGCTATTGCCCGTTCCCACAGTGCGGACATGGCAGGGCAAAATTTCTTTTCGCACACAAATTTGCGCGGCCAGTCGCCTACTGATAGAGGCGCATCCGTGGGTTATGATTGCCGTAAAGGCTATGGTTCTTACTATACCCCCTAAAATCACAAACGAAGTGCAACACCTTGTTAAGGTGTTGTCATGGGAAAAAGATATAGGCATGTCACCATTGAAGAAAGGTGTGAGATTGCCCGACTACAAGCCTCGGAATGCTCGGTCCGCCAAATCGCGGCAAGTCTGGATCGCTCGCCATCGACAGTGGCTAGGGAGCTGAAGCGCAATGGTTCAAGGACCCAGGGATACCAGCCCAGGTATGCAGACCAGCAAGCCCATGCCCGGCGTTGGCGCGGCTCTCGGCTGGAACGGGATGAAGGGCTGCGAGATAAGGTTCTCTCTCGGCTCAAGCAGGGCTGGTCACCGGAGCAGGCGGCGGGACGGATGGCTATGGAATCAGGCAAAAGAGTCATCTCCCATGAGAGCATCTACAGGTTCATCTACGGCCAGATCGCTCGGAAGAAGGACTACAGTTGGCGACACTATCTGCCCCGGGCTAAGTCGAAGCGGGGTTGGCGGGGACGTAAAGGGGGAAGTCCCGCCGCCTTCATCTTCTTGCGCCGACCTGTGGCGCAACGGCCCCAGGAGGCCTCAGACCGCCGGACGCCGGGCCACTGGGAGGCGGACCTGATGCTGTTCAGCAGGTATGGGCAGGCAGTCCTGACCCTCCACGAACGCCACTCCCGCCTCCTGATTGCTCTGAGGCCGCCGGGGAAGGCCTCCAGCCCCATCGCCAACGCCATGATGGAGGTGTTGGCTCCCTTGCCGCCTGCTTGGCGTCAGACCGTCACCTTCGACAACGGGACTGAGTTCGCCCGCCACTGCCAGTTGCACGCCTTGGGCATAGAAACCTTCTTCTGCGACACCCACTCTCCCTGGCAGAAGGGGGGAGTGGAAAACGCGATAGGACGTATGCGCCGCACTCTGCCGCGGAAGACCGACCTCGCGGAGTTGTCTGACGACCGGTTTGTGCAGTTGGTGCAGGCCTACAACAATACCCCGCGCAAATGCCTGGACTACCGCACCCCGGCAGAAATCTTTTCCAACCAAGTGTTGCACTTGAAATGTGAATCCACCCCCACGGATTGGCAGAGAACATCTTCTACTCCTCGTTGTACGGCCAGTATTGGGCTATCGCTGGAAAGGTTGTCCGTAAGGACTACTACGAGATGTGGGAGTTGGCGGAACTAGTGGTGGATGGGTGGATGGACAGTTCAGGTCACCGTGAAAACATTTTGAAAGACAGTTACGATCTAGAGGGAATTGGCGTCGCGATCGACTCCACTGAGCAGGTGTATATTACCCAGAACTTCTGCTGACGACTATGTTCTCATCGGGGACATTCAACACATAGTCGGAAACTGAGAAACTGACGAAGCGAGGTGAAGCATGGGAAGGTTGGACGGCAAGGTGGCGATAATCACAGGCGGGGCTAGGGGCCAGGGCGCCTCCGAGGGGATCCTGTTTGCCCAGGAAGGCGCCAAGGTGGTGTTGGGCGACATACTGGATGAGGAAGGCGCGCGCGTGGAAGCTCAAATCCAGGAGGCGGGCGGGGACGCCAGGTACGTCCGCTTGGATGTGACCTTGGCGGCGGATTGGGAGCGGGCGGTGAATCTGGCTGAAAGCGCCTATGGCAAGCTCGACGTGCTGGTGAACAACGCCGCCATATTCATGCCTAACGGAATAGAGGACACCACAGAGGAGCAATGGGACCGGCTGATGGCCATAAACGCCAAGGGCGTCTTCCTGGGCACCAAGCACTCCATACCAGCCATGCGCAGGGCCGGAGGCGGCTCCATCGTGAACATCTCCTCGATTGCGGGGATGGTGGGTAACCTCAGGTCTGGAGTGGCCTACTCGGCGTCCAAGGGCGCCGTACGGTTGTTCACCAAGGCGACAGCCATACAGCACGCCAAGGACAACATCCGCTGCAACTCGGTGCATCCCGGCCCCGTCGACACGCCCATGACCGAGGAGTCTCGTCGGGACCCCGCGCAGCAGGCGCAGAGGCTAGCCAGAGTTCCCATGGGACGAAGTGCGGCTCCTGAAGAAGTGGCCTACGGAGTGCTCTTCCTGGCTTCTGACGAGTCGTCCTACATGACCGGCTCGGAGATGGTCATCGATGGGGGAGTGACCGCCCAGTAGCAGGCCTGGGCGGTCGAGTTGTAGTTCGCCCTCACCCCAACCCTCTCCCAGAGGGAGAGGGCGTTAGGCAACCTTACTAATTAGCGGTTAGACTTCCGCCCGTTCCATGAATACGGTGACGCCCAGGCTCTGGTAGTGCTCCCGGTTGGAGCGGGCGCCGCTTCTCATGCAAATCTTGGTGTCGGAGTCTTTCAGCAAGTCGATCATGTGCTCCAGGCATTCCTGGTCGGTCTTCAGAGGGAACTCCGGGTGACCCTCGCGGCTGAAAGCCAGGTCGTTGGATGTGGGATGGGCCCCCCAGGACAGGCAGTCTATTCCGGGTTTGGCCAGATTGCGGGCGTTTATCACCGCTTCCACTGACTCCACCTGAAGCATGAGGACGCCGGTATGACTCCACCACTCGGCGTACTCCGTGCGGGTGGGAATCGAGTGGGGTTCTCCGTCGCCTCCGGTCCAATCAGTGTCGTACGCCACTCCGCCCCAGCCCCGCTTCCCCTTCTGGGGGTAGTAGAAGTTTTCCACTGCCTCCTGGGCGGTGGCCTCGTCGTCGCATTGAGGCACCTCGACTCCTCCGAGGCACAGGTCGAGTATGCCGCCTATCATGTAGGTCCACTTGGGACTCTTGATGCGGAGCTGCACCGGCACTTCGAACTCTTTGGCTATGTCGCAAAGCCGGAAAAGCGCCTCTTCGTTGTAGGGCATGTGCTGGCTGTCCACGGTGAAGAAGTCGTAGGGGTAAGAGTTCACCAACTGTTCGATTCTGCCGCGGTCCGCTGGAGTCCGCCCAAAGTTTCCTGGTGTCGCTATCAGCGAACAGCCTACAACGATGTCCCCCCGTCGAATCTTCTCTTTAAGGTTGCCTGGCATGGTTGCCTCCTCGCGTATTTGGATTTGGTTTGGACCTAGGTGCTCCGGACTCTACCGGAGTCCTTCCCCCTCTCCCTCGACAGGAGAGGGCTGGGGTGAGGGTGATCCGGGATTTCTTCCGAAACCCACCGTTGAATAAGTCCTCGGTCCCCCTCATCCCGACCTTCTCCCGCCAGGGGAGAAGGGGCAAATTGCCGCCGATTGTCCTGGGGTTTAGACCTTTTCCGAAGCGTCCTGGTTATCGTCCCATCCCAGGGCGTTGCCTTCGGAAAGCTGCATGGGGACTCCCCCTATCTCGTTTTCGTCGATGTCAAACCGGATATACCCCTTGGGACTCTTCAGGAGGGAGTCTCGCTTTATTTTAACCCCATTGGACCTGAGTTCGTTGAAGAGGTCCTCGATGGACACGCCGTCGGTGGCCCAGGCCACGTGGCCGAGCTGAGGTCCCTCCTCTTTCAGCTTTTCGGCCAGGGACGAATCGCCCACCGGGGAGATGAAGTCCATGACTACGTCGCCTACTTTGTACATGATGTAGTCATAGATGACTCCGGTGTTGGACCTGCCCTCCTCAGCCGGCGCCATGCTGAAATGCTTTTCGAAAAACGCCCTTACCGGCTGTACGTCCAGGACTTGGTAGCTGACATGGTGAACTCTGGTGAACATGGCCCCTCCTCAAACTGTTGGTTTCCCGATTGAGAGCGCGTTACGCGCCGGTGGCGTCAGAGCTTCCTCGGCGGCACAGGCAGTCCGGGAATTTTCATCTGAATTCGCCCCATGCTGCAAAGCCCCGTGTAGAAGAGTGTCTTGTTGTCCTCCATCCCCCAGCCGCAATTGGAAATCTGGTCTTTCCAGGGAAGTATGACCCGGAAGGGCGGTTCCTCTATCCAGATGTTGCCCAGGTGTTTGCCTTCTGAGTTCGTGATGGCGATGCCGCCTCCCATGGTAATGTAGAGGTTCCCCTCGATGTCGACTTTCATACCATCGAACACGCCATCCGGGTAGCTCTCGGGGAGCTCGAACAGGAGCCTTTCCGACGCGCGGTTGATGGAGCCGTTGGGCATCAGGTTGTAGGCCCAAATCCGGCGGTTCCGGCTCTGGGTCAGGTAGAGGGTGCTTTCGTCGGGAGATATCGCCAGACCGTTGGGGGCCTTCAGGTCCACCAACATCACGATTTCGCCCAGATCCGGCGTGACCAGGTAGTACCCGGAGAAGTCCAGGTCGCAGTGGGGGCTTGGGGCGCCGGGGTCCGAGAAGTAGATACTGCCATCGGAGCGGCACACTACGTCGTTGGGCCGATTGAGACGAATTCCCCTGTACCGGTTGGCGATGACGGTGGTGGAGCCGTCGTGCTCGATGCGCGTCACTCGTCTGAGTCCCTGCTCGCATCCCACCAGTCTTCCTTGGGGGTCGCGGGTTAGGCCGTTGGCGTAGTTGGTAGGCTCGTGGCCTACGCTGACGCCGTCAGAAGGCGACCACCTCATTCTGCGGTTGTGGCCGATGTCGCTGAAGTAGAGGCAGCCTTCCTCTGCCCACCATACCGGCCCCTCAGGGTTGGGGTATATCCCTAGTCGACGCGAGTCGTCTTCAGGCGATTCTTCGGGCCCGTGGCCATCGCTGAGGACCTGGTGCTGGGCGTCGAGGTCTACGATGCGCTCCAACTCAGGGGAGATCATCTCAATGGGCATTCATTCCTCCTAGGGCGGTGTGAGGGGATATAAGCAAACGGGTTGGCTTAACCGAACATCTCTCTGGCGACCTTCTCCATTACGGCCAGGCACTTGCTCGCTGTGTCGGCGTCGCCCATGCCGAACACCACCCGGTCCGCGCCGGCTTCCAGGTACCCGTTCAGGTGGTCAGGGTCGGCGGGTCGTCCAAAGATCGTGAACTCAATGGCCGACGGGTCTCGGCCCGCGGCTATTGCCCACTCGTCCACTTTCGCCCTGCTCTCCTTCATGACGTCTATGCTTATCCAGTGGGGCAGCCAGCCGTCTCCCCAGCGGGCTACTCTTCTCAGCACCCGGTCTGGGGAGGTTCCCTGGCCGTCTCCGCCCCCACCCAGGATTATGGGAGGGTGGGGTTCCTGGGCTGGCTTGGGGAACACGCGAACAGGCGGGAAGTCGTAGTATTTGCCGTGGTATTCCGACTCGTCCTTGGTCCAGAGTTCCTTTAGGGCCTCCACGTTCTCCCTGACCTGGCTCCACCGGTGGTCATAATCCGCCCCGAGAATCTCCAGTTCCTCACGGAATATCCCGCTGCCTATGCCGAACAGGAACCTCCCCTGGGATAAGCGGTCCAGGGTCGCTATTTCTTTGGCCAGGATGAGAGGATGGCGTTGAGGCACTATCACGATGCCAGTGCCGAGCTTCAGCGTTGAGGTTACGGCCGAGGCCCTTGACAGGGCCACGAATGGGTCGAGCATGCTCCATATATTGGCGCCGTAGGCGCCGGCTTCGTTGGACGGATGGGGTGTGCTGGTGGAGACGGGAACAAAGGGGTGCTCGCAAATCCATATCGAGTCGAACCCCATCTCCTCCCCTTGTTTGGCCAGAGCGGCGGGGTCAACCGGGCTTCCGACGGCAGATGGCACGGAGAAGCCGACCTTCATGATTCCCTCCTCAAACTGCTTGTCCAATGGGGAGGCCAGTCAAGCCGATGGGACCGGAAACGGTTCTAATAGACGCCGGAGGACACATGAATCCTCCGGCGTCCATCAAGGTCTAGTGGATGTTGTATACCCTGGAGGCGTTGTCCCAGAGTATCTTCTGCTTCTCCTTGGGAGAACAGTCGCCAAGGAGCTTAGCCGCGATTTCGCGGGACTTGGGGAAGGTGCCCTCGTCGTGGGGGTAGTCGGCGCCGAATTGGATGTTGTCCACGCCGACCAGGTCCTTCAATCGCATAGTGTAAGGGTCCTCCTGCGTGCCCACGAAGCAGTGTTGGTACCAGAAGTCGCTGGGCAGAGTTCCCGGCTGGAACTTGTACCGGTCAAGCCGCGTGGATGCGCTGACCCTCTCGGTGTAAGTGTAGTTCATACGCTCGAGGAAGCTGGGAATCCAGCTTACCTCAAACTCTATGACTCCCACCTGAAGCTTGGGGTGGCGTTCGAACACACCGGCGAAAATCATGTCGCCGATGGCCATTCGCGGGTAGATGTCGATGTTGGCCAGGAAGGAGGCGCTGAGCGACTGGGTGTCCATGAACTCGTTGTCGGGCGATGGTCGGTTGCAGCCGATGTGGAGGGCGACCGGCATCTCCAGGTCCTCACAGGCCGACCAGAAGGGCTCATACATGGGATGGCTGTATCTCATGCCGGGCGTCGTTCCCACCGGGATCATGGCCCCGACCAGCCCCATCTTCTTGCACCGCTCCAACTCTATGATGGCCGCTTCCCCGATTTCAGGGGTCAGCAATGCGTTGCCGTAGAGCCTGTCGGGATGCGTGTTACAGAACTCGGCCATCCAGTCGTTCCAAGTCTGTTGAATCAGGTGAAGCCACTCGGCGTCGGCGACTTTGTATAAGTGGAGCCCTACGGTGGAAAAGTGTATCGCCTTGTCGATTCCGTCTATGTCCAGGTCCTTGACCCGCTCGTCGGGGTCGTGGCCACCGGGCCTGAGGTGCTCTTCCCGTACCCTGGTCTTGCCGATTTCGGCCCTGACTGACTGGTCCGATTCGTATCTCCGACCAGGGTGGGCGCCCGGCGACAGTCCCACCAGGCGCAGGTCTCCGCAGAACCACATGTCGAAGTCGTCCAGGCTTCTCAGGACGGGGGCTTCATCACGGTATTCCTTAGCCATTCTTGATGTCCACAGGTCCGACGGTTCGAACGTGTGGTCGTCTGCCGAGAGTATCTTGTAACCTTCCAGCGCCTGGGCCATTGTTAACTCCTCGTCCGGGCCTTTTCTGCGCGGGCCCTTGGTCTAATACAGCGGGGCGTTCCGGTAAACACCCATTGTCGCCGTTAGTGTAATGCCCAAACGAATAGAAGAACCGGGGAGCCGTTTCGGGCGTCGGATGCAATAATTCTACTCAGGCGTGTCTATATGTCAAGCTGACGGCTGCCATGTTTCCGGTCTAACTCGACTGGCATGGGGGACTGCCCGGCGCTCCACGAGGGGCTATAATGGCTCTGGCGCAAGCTTGAATCGTCCTGGACGGCGAAAGGAATTAACTTGACCCTGAGCAGAGATGAAGTCCAGCACATAGCGGCCCTTTGCCGCATCGGCGTGACAGACGAGGAGCTGGAGTTGATGGCGGGGCAGCTTTCCCAGGTCCTGGAATTGTTCCAAACATTGCAGGGTCTTGACACAGATGGAGTCGAGCCTACAGCCCACTCCATATCCCTGGACACGGTGCTGCGGGAAGACCAGGCGGGGGAGTCGGAACCTGTGGAGAACATCCTCTCAAATGCTCCGGTCAGCGAGAATGACTTGATTCGCGTCAAGGCGGTGTTGGAAGACTAACCATGTCAGAGAACGCTCGCTCTGACGAGCTTTACCATTTGACCATCCATGATGCGCAGGCGCTGGTCGATAGGGGTGAAATACAGGCGTCCGACATCGTTGGGGCCTGCCTGAACCGCATCGATGCGATCGAGGACCAAGTGCGGGCCTTTGTGACCGTCACCGCTGACGCCGCCCTGGAGCAGGCCCAGCGGCTGGACAACGTCAAGGGGAACGGCGGCCCGTTGACGGGAATGCCCGTCCAGATCAAAGACCTGATAAGCACCCGGGGAGTGGCCACCACCTGTGCGTCCCGGATGTTGGAGGAATACGTCCCCACATACGACGCCGGGGTGGTGGAGAAGCTTTCCAGTGCAGGCGCCGTGATGGTGGGCAAGGGAAACATGGACGAGTTCGGCATGGGCTCCTCCACGGAGAGCTCGGCGTTCCACCCCACCCACAACCCCTGGGACCTGGGCCGGGTGCCTGGGGGCAGCAGCGGAGGTGGAGCAGCGGCGGTGGCGGCTGGCGAAGCGCTTTACGCCCTTGGCTCCGACACCGGCGGCAGCATCCGGCAGCCCGCTTCTCTCTGCGGTGTGGTGGGGATTAAACCGACCTACGGGCTCGTGAGCAGGTACGGCCTTATAGCCTACGCCTCCTCCTTCGACCAAATCGGCCCCATCACCAAGGACGTGACCGATTGCGCCCTCGTCCTGAAAGCCATCGCCGGCCACGATCCCAGAGACTCCACGTCCCTTTCCGTCCAGGTCCCGGACTATCCCTCCGGGCTTGCCGGGGGCATATCGGGGCTCAGGGTGGGAATGCCCCGTGAATACTTTGCGGAGGAAATGGAAGAAGGAGTCCGACAGGCCGTGGAGGCCGCGGTCTCCCATTTGGAAGGTCTGGGGGCGCAGGTCGTCGAAACATCCTTGCCCAGCGCGTCCTATGCTCTGGCCTGTTACTACATACTGGCCCCGTCGGAGTGCTCCGCCAACCTGGCCAGGTACGACGGGGTCAAGTACGGCTACTCCTACCGGGACACAGACAACATGTGGGAGGCGATGGAGAAGACCCGGCAGCGTGGATTCGGCCCGGAGGTAAAAAGGCGCATCATGCTGGGCGCCTACGCACTGTCCGCCGGATACTACGACGCCTACTATCTAAAAGCCCAGAAGGTGCGCACTCTGATTATCGAAGAGTTCCAAAAAGCGTTCGAGAGCTGTGACGTCCTGGCGACCCCCACGTCGCCCACCGTGGCCTTTAAGCTAGGCGAGAAACTGGACGACCCGCTCCAGATGTACTTGAGTGATGTGTACACGGTACCGGTGAACGTGGCGGGACTTCCGGCCATTTCGGTGCCGTGCGGATTCAGCCAAGGGCTGCCGGTGGGGCTGCAGCTCATAGGCCCGCCGCTGTCGGAGCAGACTTTGCTTCGTGCCGCATACAGCTACGAGCAGTCCACGACCTGGCATCAGGCCCGCCCTCCGCTGTAGGGGCAGACCTCGTGCCTGCCCTGGCGCCTACCCAACCCGCGTCCTCTGATTGTGATCAAGGGCGCCCACGAGGAGCGCCCCTACGGGCTCTCGGGGTGACGCGGGGCGGCGTTCTTGGCGGCTCCTGCTGACAGCGCTAGAATTGGCCCATGAAGCGCACCCCGATAACTGAAATCACAAGACAAGACTCCGCGGGAGGCCGGTTCCTCGTCCAGGGTTGGGTGAAGACCCGCCGTATCTCCAAGACCGTCGCCTTCATCCAGGTCAACGACGGCTCCAGCCTGTCCGACCTACAGGTGGTGGCCGACGAGTCCACACAGGGTTATGACCTTGTGGAATCCCTTACCACCGGCTGCAGCGTAAGCGTCGAGGGAACGCTGGTTGAGTCCCTTGGGAAGGGTCAGAGGTTCGAGCTGAAGGCAGAGGCAGTGGAGTTGCTGGGAACGGCGGACCCGGACACCTATCCGTTACAGAAGAAGCGGCACACCCTGGAGTTCCTACGGGAGATTGCCCACCTGCGTCCCCGCACCAACACACTGGGCGCCACAGCCAGAGTCAGGAGCTCCGCAGCTTTCGCCATTCATAGCTTCTTCCAGAGCAAGGGATTCCTCTACGTCCAGACGCCCATCATCACCGGAAGCGACGCCGAGGGAGCCGGCGCCATGTTCCGCGTGACCACGCTTGACATAAACGACCCGCCCCGAGTGGACGGCGCCATAGACGAGAGCCTCGACTTCTTCGGAGGCCCAGCCTACCTGACGGTAAGCGGCCAGCTGGAGGCGGAGATATTCGCCCTGGCGCTTTCCAACGTCTACACTTTCGGCCCAACCTTCCGCTCTGAAAACTCCAACACCTCCCGCCACCTGGCCGAGTTCTGGATGGTCGAGCCGGAAGTGGCCTTTTGCGAGTTGGACTGCTTGGCCGAGCTGGCCGAGGAGTTTCTCAAGCATGTCTTCTCCCACGTGCTGGAACACTGCCCGGAGGACATGGCTTTCTTCAACAAGTGGGTCGATGAGACGGCCATATCAACCCTGGAAGGCATCGTCAATTCCAACTTCGAGCGCATGACCTACACCGAGGCCGTCGACATTCTCACGCGCTCCGGCGAGTCTTTCGAGTTTCCCGTGCAGTGGGGCTTGGACCTCCAGTCGGAGCACGAACGGTATCTCACGGAGAAGCACGTTGGCAGGCCCGTGGTCCTCACCGACTACCCCAGGGAAATCAAGGCCTTCTACATGAAGCAGAACGCCGACGGCAGGACGGTGCGGGCGATGGACGTGCTGGTGCCCCGCCTTGGGGAAATCATCGGAGGCAGCCAGCGTGAGGACAGCCAGGAAGCTCTACTGGAGCGGATGGGGGAGTTGGGTCTCAACCAGGAAGACTACTGGTGGTACCTGGACCTGCGCCGCTACGGCTCCGTGCCCCACTCCGGGTTCGGCCTGGGATTCGAGCGCACAGTCCAGTTCATCACCGGACTCCAGAACATCCGCGACGTAATCCCCTTCCCCCGCACCCCCGGCAACGCCCGCTTCTAGGCGGGGCGTGTCTGCCCCAACCTAAACTTCCCCCACAGAGGAAAGGCACTCTGTCTTCCCCACTCTCCCGCTGGGAGAGGGTTGGGGTGAGGGCTGAGGACTCCCCCAGTTCACTGCGACGCTCCGACAAGCTCAACGTGAACGGGGGAAGACGTGCGCTCAGGACGAGCGGTCAAGGGCGGTAGACCCCGCGCCTCATCTCTCAGTTCCCTTACCCTGATCGCCAGATGCGCAACCCGCTTGAGTGTCTCTTCAAGCCCGCCCGACAAGTCCAGCGCCGCCACCTCAAGCCGTTTGCCGGAGTGACGGACCTGATATGTAGCCGTGTCCGCCTCTCCTTGGGCGTAGATGAGGATCCCGCCCGGCAGGTTGAGGGCCGTGGCATAAGCGAGGAGTTGGTACAAGTCTGCGTTGGGTATGACGTCGCTGGCAAGGTTCTTGTACTTGGCGTCGCCTACGAACGTGTAGGATGTCCCTTGACGCCACACTAGGTCCGGCCTGAGTCCCACTTGACCACCGATGTCCAGGGACGGGACGCTGCGCTCCCTGAAATCGTCGGCGGAGACCCCAAGAGTATCCCGCAACGACTGCGTCACGAATTCCTGGAAGACTGCGTTCATGTCCATCAAGAACCCGGATGCTCTGACGTTGCCGCGCCCGGCTTCGAACGCTCCATACCGCAGAATGAGCCGCGACATCGCAACCGCGTCCCTGTAGTGCTCGGTCAGACGATCGATAGGGACCTCCGGCACATTTTGCGGTGGGAATTCAACCAGGGAGATGTTGTCCAGCGTCCCGGCGATCCATGCCATGCCCCGACGTGCGTCCCGGGAACGCAACCGCATTCTTGCCAGCCTCACAGTCGCCGCTTTCACCAGGCGATTAGACAATATGTCGTCAGTGAATTCGTCATATCGGACCTCCACTGGCAGTGGGACGCCAAACCTGCGCCGTATCTGGTCGTCGAACCTGATCCGCCCCCGGACGGTGTGAAGCGCATCTTCCTCGGAGATGTAGCCGTGGAGCAGTCCTCGCGAGAAAGCCCGTCGGGCTGCGGCTGTAAGCGCAAGGGCGAGAGCGTCAGGCAGGGCCACGTGCTCTTTGAAGTTGAACAGCCTCCCGTCCTGGAGCCTGTAAACGTTCATTGCGTAGCACGCCAGCGACAGCAACCCTGGGATGCCAATCTTGGGCTGAATCAACACTGACAAGTCGCCGATTTCAACAGCCCCTACGATGGAACCGGGCGTAAGCAGATAGGCGCCGTCAATGCCCGCAACCGGAGTGATGGAAATCTGGAGAGTTTTCGACTCAGCCAACAGCGTGTCGAGCTCACAATGGCTAAGGTCGACTGGCTGGCTAGGCTGGTGCTCCTGTAGATTAAGCTGACGCATCATTCACGCTATCGTCGTGGCTTTCGGCAGCGTTGTCTACCTCTTCGTCGCCGTCCTCCTGATCAGTAGTAGGAGCTCCCACATTGCGCAGCCTATCGAGATCGAACTCGTCACTCACCGCATCTCCCCCGAACCGACGTTCCTCTATATACGGGAGAACGCCGTGTTCCCAGATGCGTTTAACGGCAGCTTCGTCGAGTCTTTCCTTCATGAAGTAGCTCGGCCCGATGGCGGCGTGGCGGTCGTCCTCCAACAGCTTGTTGGTGCGTTCAACCACGTCGGCCACCCACTCCATCTCGTGCGCATTTTGACGCAGCCATTTCCTGAGAACGCTTTTCACCGGCTCGTCATCCGGGTGGAACATCTGGAAGTAGAACCGCCGCCGTAGGGCCAAGTCCACCAGGGCGATGGAACGGTCAGCTGTGTTCATCGTCCCGATGATGTATAGGTTGTCGGGCAGCGAAAACGGCTCGTCCGAATACTGGAGGTCCATCTCCCTGTCCCGGTACTCCAGCAGGAAATACAGTTCCCCGAACACCTTGGCGATGTTGCCCCGGTTTATCTCGTCGATAATAAGGATGTGTTTGGCGTCCGGCTCCGACCGTGCGTCCTCCGCAGCTCTGAGCAGAGGGCCACTGCGCAAATCAAACCCCGGCTGCCCATCCAAGAACGCAGGCCGGAAACCTTGTACGAAGTCCTCGTAGGCGTAGGAGGGGTGGAACTGCACCAGCGTGACCCGGTCCGTGGACTCAGCCAGATGCTCGGCCAACTTCTGCGCCAGGTACGTCTTGCCCGTGCCCGGAGGCCCCTGGAATATGACCTGCTTCTTCTCCGTGAGCAGCGTCTCTATCTCTGTTAGGAACTCGACGGGGAGATATACCTGTACTGCCAAGGATTCTAAATTGGTGGGTTCAGGGGGCGGCGGCGGCCCATGTTGAGGCATTCCCCACATTACAGACTGGGCGTCGAGTCGATGTCTCAACTCGAGCCCGCGCTTTGCCGCCTCTTCAATAAAGCGATCCAGGAAGCCTAGCGCGTGTTCATACAAGGCGGCCTCGTCCCCGTCGCGGTCCGGCTCCGGATACTCAACACGCTTGTAAGACTCCTCGAAAAAACGCACTCTGAACGGGGGGTATTGCTCGACATCAACCCCCATAAGCAGCACGGATGTGACGTTCATTCTGGTCCCTGAGCCGCTTGTCACAGACTTGGGGAATATGTTGCAAAAACCATCGATCCGATCTGCAACGGGGGAATCGCGCTGAGTCCAAAGTGCTTCCAACGCCCGTATCGCCTCGTGGGGGGATTCATCGACCCAATTCCGGAAGTTGTCCAGTTGCGTAAAATGGATGAGGTTGTTTTGATTCTTGATAACCCCACTCTTCATAAGACTGGGCCAGTTGTCTGCTCTGGCGAGCACAGCTTTCCGCGCTACGGACAGAGCCTGACTTATCTCAACTTTATATTCAATCTCCTCCTCTTCCAACCTGCCCGAGTCGACGTACTCTTTGGCGCGTCTGACGAACTCATCCCAGAGGTCGGGCGGCGTTGCGTCTCCGAGATCACCATCGAGCCAACCCCACCGTTCCAAGAACCCCTGGTAATCCTGCGGCTGATTATCGAAGGCAAAGCGAATCAACGCATCAGCCGCCCACGGTATTGTCCCTTCGCCCGGCCGCACTTGCCAGATGGTCGGCTGGTAAGTGTAGAAATACCATTCGCGATTTGGGTAGACGGGAGTCCAATCGACCTCAACACGGCAACCGTCTCCAATGTTTCTCGTAATTGTTCAGACCGCTTTGATCGCCATTGTCGAAACGTCACGCCCGTCATTGTCGAACGGGACGCCGTTCTTTCGTACATATGTTGACTTGATTGCGATGCAGTCCCCGGGCCGCATGGCAATTACCTGGTCAAAGTATCTGCCGTCTCCCTGCAATTGATAACCGTTTTCCCAGATGCCTTCCCGCAGAAACCGGTCGGTCTGATCGTCTGTGCCTCCAAAGAATGCCCCCACAAACCAGTAGGGCCGCTGTTCGTCTGTCGCTTGCGTAGTAGTCATAGTTTGCCTCCTACCAGGCCGGAATACAGGCGGCTGCTGCGTAAACCTTCTCCACGCCGCTGTGAGTCTTTCTACTGCCCAAAGGTCACCTCCATTGTATGTCTCCCTGCTGCCTCACCCCTTCTCGGCGATGAAGAGCCTGTAGCTGACTGCCCCTTCGTTTACCATTGCCTTCAGTTCGGCCACGGCGGCGATGGTGTCCAGCAGCATGACGCCCAGGCCCTTGGGCACTGGGCTGAACCGCTGGACCAGCTTCAATGGAGAGAGCTTCCTCTGAACGTCGTTCAGCAGTTCGATAATCGAGTCAGAGGTCTCTTCTTCGTGTACCAGCCGCAGGCCACCGATGTTCAGGAGGTCCCGCCTTCCACCGACGGTGCGTATGAGACGCACAGCAGTTGGCCAAGGATCCCCTGAAGAATCTCCGGCAGACGCCCGTTCTGCACGGCAACGTCGCTAACACCCAGGCGGCCTCCGGGCTTGAGAGCTTTGGCAATCTCGGCGACACACTTGGCCTTATCGGGCAGCAAGCTCATGGCGCACTCGCAGATGGCGTTGTCGAAACTTTCAGGGGCAATGGGGATTCGCTCAGCGTCTCCGCGGACGAACCCCGCCAGGTGGGAGGTTTTCCTGTCCCGTACCCTGCGTGTGGCCGCGGTCACCGACCCTCGGCTCATGTCTATGCCCACCATGCGACACTGGAAGGTACGGGCCATTGCTGAGGCGCTGGCCCCTCTCGCGCAGCCCACGTCTAGCACGGCGCTCCCGTGCTGGACTTCCATAAGATCGACCAAACGTCTGGTGAGCTTAAGTCCACCTGGGTGAAGAGCCTCGCCCAGCAGCAGCCGCACAATCGGGGACTCATAGAGGGTGGAGCAGACAGCTTTGCGCCCGGGAGAGTCGCCCAAGACGGGCTGGGGCATGTCAATCAACTCTTTAAGCTGTGAGGCGCTTGCTATCAGCTCTTTTACCTCTTTGACGCCTGGCATCGCTTGCTCCCGTCTGCGCCGTCGCTTCCGCAGGTGTGCACCGCACAACCCAACGCATTATATACGCACATGGATATTCCCCACCCGGTGTCCGGCCGGCGCCATTGTCGTGAAATCAGGACGCCGTTCCTTTGCCTTTGCGTCACTGCGTCATTGCGTCCTGTCCTGCCCGTCGCCCCTTGATATAATGACCTGCCATAAACTCAGCATGGAGAAAACCCGATGCCAGACAACATGCCGCCCGTCACTGGAGCTTTGAGCGGCCTCAAGGTGGTTGACTGCACACAAATCATGGCTGGACCCTTCTGTACGCTGCTCCTGGCGGACATGGGCGCCGACGTGATAAAAGTGGAGAAGCCCAACGGGGGAGACGACGCACGACGGTTGGGCCCGCCCTTCATCCAGGACTGGTCGGCCGCTTTCCTGGCCGTGAACCGCAACAAGAGGAGCATTGCGCTCGATCTACGGACTGAGGAGGGCAAAAAGGTCTTCCTGCGATTGGCGGAAGAGGCAGACGTGGTGGCCGAAAACTTCCGTCCGGGCGTCATGGGCCGGCTGGGCCTGGGATATAAAGACCTAACGAGGTTGAATCCGGCTCTGGTCTACTGTTCGGTGTCGGGTTTCGGCCAGACGGGGCCGTACAGCCGCCGGGGAGGATTCGACCTGGTGGCCCAGGGCATGAGCGGCATCATGAGCGTCACCGGGACCCCCGACGGCCCTCCGGTGAAGGTGGGAGTGCCCATCACGGACCTGACGGCGGGGATGTACGCGGCTTACGGTGTGCTCACAGCCTACATCCACCGGCTCAAGACGGGCGAAGGACAGCTGGTGGACACGTCATTGATGGAAGCCGGGGTGGCTTATACGTTCTGGGAGTCGTCTGTGTATTTCGCCACGGGAGAGATCCCCGGGCCGCTGGGTTCAGCCCACCGACTGTCGGCGCCCTACCAAGCCCTCCGGACCGCCGACGGGCATCTCAATCTGGGTGGAGCAAACCAGTCCACCTGGGAAGCCATGTGCAAAGCCATCGGCAGACCGGACCTGTTGGAGGACCCCCGGTTTACTGCCAACGCTGACCGGAAGGTGAGGGAAACGGAACTGGCGTCCATTTTGGAGGAGACGTTCACGACAAAGCCCACGGAGCATTGGCTTGAAGTCCTGGAGGCGGCCGGAGTCCCGGCGGGGCCTATCATGGACATTGCTCAGGTCTATTCCGACCCCCATGTGCTGGACAGGGAGATGCTGGTGGAGCTTTCAGATCCTGAGTTGGGCGTGGTGAAGAACATCGGCATTCCGGTAAAACTGTCCGAGACCCCCGGACGAATCCGGAGCCGTGCTCCAAAGCTGGGAGAGCACACCGAGGAAGTCCTGGTACAAGCGGGCTATTCGGATGATGAGGCAGCGGCGCTTATAGAGGCGGGAATCGCGCAAAAGCCCCCTTACCTCTCGGCGTAGATTGAATTGACCTCTTCCCCCTCTGGGGGAAGATTGAGATGGGGGTGGCGTACTTAGCCGGATGTGTGGTGGTGGACCATCCGCCAGCCGTCCGGTCCGCGGGCGAATATGTTGGTTGCCTGAACGCCGAAGTTGGATGCGCGGGCGTCCACTACACTGCTAATGTTCTCGATGCAGTTCACCCAGGCTGCGTTGCCTTCGATGACCACCGTGGGGTTGGTGACGTTAAAGTGCATCAAGGACGTGTTGTTGAAGATATTGGCCCAGCTTTGGCGCACCCGCTCCCACCCCAGGAGCACGGGCCAGCCTGGGTGGGTGCACAGCACCCGGTCCGAATGTTCCCAAACCTGGTCCATCTCGTCGATGTCCAGGCTTCCGAAGGCGTCGTAGAAGCGTTGGTTGGCTTCCAGTACAGCCTGAGCCTCGGGGTGGTCCGAGGTCATAGCAGCCCTCCTGACATAGTCGCTGCCCCAGCGCCTAATTGTACCAGACGCTGGCTTGTGGGGAGATGAGTGGAGGTGGCCCGATACTCTAGGGGGAGAGTAGCTCTTGGCAGATGTACGATGACATGATTTACTGACAAAAACATTGTTTGGAGGTGACTACGGTGGAACCATTCGATGACTACCCAGAAGGGGGACGCACGATTCTTGAGAAAAAGGGCGATTCGGATTCTAGGCACAAGGAAGGTCTGTGGCTGATGGAAAACGCGAAACAGTATAGATGTGTCTACTGCGATGTCAGCCTTGTAGACGAATATTACCATTGGCTATTGCTGAACGCAGGTTGGGTCATTCCTGTTAGTCAATGTAGACAGTTGGGTATTCCCGATGAGTGGTCTCACTCCTTCACCAATGCGGTGTTAGCGTGCTACGGATGCAAAGGATTCGATAACAAGTACACTATCGATCGGCAACAACTCAAGGCGGCCGGGGGCACATGGACCGTGCCTGAGTTCATTGCCTTGCGGGACAAAGTATTCACAGAGAGGAAGGCGCGCATTTGTAAACGCCGGGCGCAAGAAGTTCAGTTCTTTGAGCGGGAGGTCAAACAATACGATGCGGATGTGGTGCGTTAGTGTGGCCCTACACCCTAGTCTCCGATGCGGTAGAGGGCACCACCTTCGCAGAAGATACCGAAGCCGACTACCCCGTGGTACTGGAAAAATTGGAAAGTGAACGGCTCACCCTCCGGCATTTCCACTTTTTTCGCGGTAAGCTCCGATTCGTTGATGTTGATATCGAGTTCGCAACCATCACCAGAAAAACCTTTTACACGGTTATCGCCCTCCCTCCGGTATTCGTAAGTGCCAGGCAGAAGTTGGTCTGTTCCATCGCCGACCTCCCTTCTTAAGTTATATGCGAAACCCCCGATACCCGTCGGGCCAAGTATGCCGGTCGGGAAAGTAGTTATACAATGGTCATGTGCCAACCGAGCAGGCAGTTGTGGGTGGTCAGGTACCCTAGGGTTGACTTCTGTGTAGAGGTCACCGGTAGATAAATGGTTACGGTAAACGTTGCCCTGCTTTATCCATTCCAATACAAGAGTTTCCCATTCGTCGCAGAACGTCGCCGGATGCGGCGTTGGGGTGGGTGTGGGAGTAGGTGTAGGTTCCGGAGTAGGTGTTGGCGTTGGGGTCGGCGTGGCTGTGGGCAAAGGAGTCGCTGTGGGCAAAGGTGTAGCCGTTGGCAGCGGTGTGGGCGTAGGAGTGGGCCGCAGGGCGATGCGGGTGGCTTCCAATGATTTAGCGTACTGCTCAGCTTCTTGCTGGGCTTCAACGGCGGTGCGGGTGGCCTGCTCGACCTCACGCTTGTGGGCCTCTATGGCGTCAATTGCGGCTTTGGTTGCTTCGACATTGGGGGGAGACGCAATGGTCGGGAAAGGTGTCAGAGTCGGCGTTGGCAGTGCCTTGCCGGACGGGGAAACTTGCCTGCCAAGTCCCTGTTTCACTGCGTTGATTGGAATGGCGAAACCGATGCCGGAGACCGCCCGCCCGGTGTTGTCGGCGTCTATTCTGGAAACAACCACCCCTGCAACTTGGCCGAACATGTCCAGCAGCGGCCCTCCGCTGTTTCCCGGATTCAGCGCTGCGTCCGTTTGCAAGCTGTCAGCTCGCTTGGCCGAGATGATTCCGACGCTGACCGTTGGCTCCAGTCCCAGAGCCTTGCCCAAGGGAAAACCGATGACTATAACTTCCTCGCCAACACGGATTTTGTCAGAGTCGCCAATGGCGATGGGGGTGAAAGACTGCTCGGAGTCTATTTCGATATAGGCTAAGTCGAGGTTAGGATCCCGTCGTACTACGGCGCCTTGGTACTGATTTCCCGCCGCCATGCGGAGCGTGACCCGGTTGTACCCTTGGACCACGTGCTTGTTTGTCACGACCAGCCCGCTTTCGTTTACGATGAAACCCGTTCCGGAACCGGAACCTGTAACGACCTGTACTACGCTGGGCAGAGCGTTCTCGGTTACGTCTGCAACGGACAAGCCCGAAGACAACGGGTTCTTGAAGATTGTCCCAACTTCCGAACGTGGTACTGGGGTGCTAACGACGGATGGCGGACTATCCGTTGGGGCCTCAACGACGGGTGACGGGGTGTTCGTTGGGGTGGGATCGATGGGCACGGGCGTATCTGTCGCTCCGCAAGCCATCCCGCCCAGGATTGCCGGTACCGCCGCGATGGCCGAGAGCAGGTAGTTGAACTTCAACGTGTCTATCCTTACCGGGCCAGTGTCGGTATTCCAAGAATGAATTGTACCAGACGGGGCGAGCTACGAATGCACTTAGTTTCTTGATTACAGTACTGTACTCTAGTACCATACATCTATCAGAACGAGGCATCAACGGACCCTAAGGCGTGTCTTTTCACGACCCACTCCCGCAGATATCAGATGGGTGGAAGTAGTGGCTTTGCTGACAGCAGTTGGCGTTGAAATCTCGGAGAGGGAAGGCTCCCGAGTTGGTTTGAAGAAGGAAGGGGAACGGATGAGTGTCCATAGGCCCCATCCTAGCCCTAATGTAGGCCAGGCTACAGCCCGTGCAATCGCCAAGTTCCTCGACAGCATAGGAGTAACCCCATGATGGAATATAAGGGCTACATTGCCAAAATTATTTACGACAGCTCCGTGGAGTTGCTTCATGGTGAGGTTGTCAACGCCGGCCCCTACCCGATAGCGACATTCGAGGCGGCCGACGTAGAGGGTCTAAAGCGCGAGTTCCGAATATCCATAGAAGACTATCTGGCCTGGTGTAAAGAGGATGGGGTGGGGCCTCACCGCCCGTTCTCAGGCCATCTGAATTTGCGTTTGGGAGCGGACCTTCATCAGCGAGTGGCCGTTTCCGCCGCTAGAAATGGCGTCAGCATCAACAGTTGGATTAAGGGCGCCCTCGAAAAGGAAGTCGAACTCTCCGAGACTTAATCATTTCCCCAACCTGACAGCATTCAGTCTCTAGACCCTTTACAGACAGGCCCTCCCGTGAACCCTTCTACAGTGTTGTCTTGTATATGCTTCCCTAGACATTGATGCTACTATACCCGTGGTTTTGCTGGAGGCGGCATTGTCGGAGAAGGTCTCGTTGACAACTGATGGAGGCGTGGCAGTGATCACGCTTAACGCGCCGGAAGCTCGCAACGCGCTGACCAATGAGACCATCTCAGAGCTTGCGGACGCACTGGCGGAATGTCGCTCTGGCGGGGTCCGTGCAGTGGTCTTGACTGGCTCAGGGAACGCTTTCTGCTCCGGGGCAGACCTCCGCGAGTTCTACTCCTGGCTGGAGCTGGGTGAGGAAGAGTTCTCGGCAAGGGTGCACGCCATCGCTGACCGGATTCACACCAAGGTCATAGAAAGGATCCGCAGCCTGCCCAAGCCTGTTGTAGCATCGGTGAATGGCGTCGCCGCCGGAGCAGGAGCCGCCATTGCGTTGGCGTGCGACTTCCGGATCGCCTCCGAGGAGGCGCGGTTCTTCCTGGCCTTCGCCAACATTGGGGCCACGGCTGACAGCGGCTCCACCTACTACCTGCCGCGGCTCGTGGGCCAGGCAAAGGCCATGGAAATCTATCTGATGAAGCAGCCGATGAGCGCACAGGCGTGCCTCGAGGCGGGGCTGTTCAATCGGGTGTGTGCCCCGGACAAACTAGGTGAACACACGATGGAAATTGCTCGGCAGCTTGCGTCCGGCCCGACTGCGGCCTACGGGCGGGTCAAGGGCCTGATTGACCGTTCCTGGACCCAAGACTTGCACGTCCAACTGAAGGAGGAGGCGGAGATGCTGGGCGCCAGCGGCTTGACCCACGACTTCCAAGAGGGCGTGCGGGCGTTCATCGAGAAACGGGCGCCGGAATACTGGGGAGAATGATGCGCTTCCCTAGTTTCACCCTCACCCCAACCCTCTCCCGTAAAGGGAGAGGGGGGATGATCCAGCTTTGGCGCGCAAACAAAATGAATAAGGAGGAAACATGGTAAAGGACTTCTACCACACCGGTTTCGTAGTGGCGGACTTGGACAAATCGATGGCCTATTACAGGGACACGATGGGGCTTCAACTTCTCCGGCACGGAGAGAGCGAATCGGGCCCCGGCAGGCCCAGCCCGCTGGGATTCGACCACACTCACCTGAAAGTGGCCTTTCTCAGCCTGGGCAACGGACATAACCTGGAGCTTATCCAATACATTGACCCCGAAAGCCCGGAAGACGGTGGATTCAGGCCCAACGACCAGGGAGCAACCCACGTGGCATTCTTCACCAAGGACGTGGACGGGTACGTTACGGAGATGTCCCAGAAGGGACTGACATTCCCCGGCACGGTCAACCACCGTACCGACGACAACGGTAAGGTGGTCCGTAAGATAGTCTATTCTCAGGACCCGGACGGCAACTGGCTGGAGTTCATCGAACCCGTCATCCAATGGGAAACGGACCCGCCTCCTGAAGGCGGGCCGCTGGCCGCATTCTTCCACACCGGTTTCGTGGTAAAGGACATAGAGGAGTCGGTGAAGTTCTACAGGGACAGCATGGGGCTCAACCTTGTGCGGCGCGTGGACAACGGCCCGGCCGAAGGTCTCAGTTCGTCGGGCATTCAGGGAGCGCACCTGCTGGCGGCGTTCTTCTCCATCAGCCCAGACCATCCCGGCCACCAGATTGAGCTGATTCAGTACCTATATCCCGAAGGGGACGACAGGCATCTGGACCGGCACACTCTGGGCGCCACCCATCTGTGCTTCTTCGTCGACGACGTCGACGAGTTCGCCTCGACAATGGCTCCGAAGGGACTCGATTTCCTCACGGACCCCGTGACACTGGAACGGGGCGAGATGGTTATAAAGGCCGCTTACGCCAGGGACCCTGACGGCAACTGGCTGGAGTTCATACAGCACGTCAGCGGTCCTTTGCCCTCGTCGACGGCTAGTTAAGCTCGATCACGGTGACCGAGTCTGTGCGGAGCTCCGAGTCCGGCCCGAAGGACTTGACCAGCGGGTGGCCTACCAGGAGCTCCCTGATGGCCGACCGTAGGGCCCCGGATCCAGCTCCGTGCAGTATTCGCACCGTGGACAGGCCTGCCAGAGTGGCGTCGTCCAGGAAGCCGTCGATGCGAGCCGAGGCCTCCTCCACTCGCATCCCACGGAGGATGAGTTCCCTCTCCACCGTTGTGCGCTGTGGTCTGGAATAGCGGACACTGACCAGCGGGCCAGTCTTTGGTTGCGCCGGCCTGTCTAGCTGATGCACGGGAAGCCTCGCCCTCATGGAGCCCAGCAGCACTTCGATGGTGTCGCCTTCGGGAGAGTTAAGCGCTTCCACCGGCTGGGGCACGCCTTTGACGTACACCCGGTCGCCGGATTTGAGAGAGCCTATCCAATGGCCTCTGGGAGTGACCGGCGGCTCCCACTTTGGAGCGTCAAGCTCAGCCCGCACCTCTTGGATTATGTTCGATGCTTCCTGGAACTCCGGAACCTGTTCGGCTTCGGGCTCCGTTGGATCGATTGCGGCGGGAAGGGGCGGGGGAGGATTCACCAGTCGCCTCTCCAACGCCTTCTCCACTCCTCGCAGCTTGGAGGCCACTTCGTCGGCCTGCCGCCGCAGCCGGAAGCGGGCCTCCTCTAACATCGTCGCTTCACTGTTTTGCAGATTGGCCAGCTTCTCGTCCAATTGGGCCTGTTTCTCAGTGGCCTCGTGGAGGGCTTTTTCGGCGTCCTTGGCCAGCTGTGCCGCAAGCCGCCGTTCCTCGTGCAACTCCTTGAGTATTCCTTCCGTCTCACGATGGACGGGCCCCAAGAAGCTCCGGGCTTGCTCCACCGTCGCGTCCTCCAAGCCCAGTCGCGACGCTATCGCCAGAGCGTAGCTGCTTCCCGGCAGGCCCACGGTCAGCTTGTAGGTCGGGGCTAGGGTCCGAGGGTCCAGTTCGACCGATGCGTTGGCCATGCCCTCGTGTTCCTGGACGAAGGCGGCCACATCCCGCTGGTGCGTGGTGGCAACAACTCTTGCTCCTTTGTCGAAGAAGCTGAGCAGAATGGCTTTTGCTAGAGCCGCGCCCTCCTCAGGGTCTGTGCTCGAACCCAATTCGTCGATAAGCACAAGGGAGCTTGGAGTCGCCTGCTCCATGATGGACTTGAGATTGGTTATGTGGGAGCTGAAAGTGGACAGTGAACGCTGGATGCTCTGCTGGTCCCCTATATCCACGAATACCCGGTCGAACATGCTCGCCTGGGCCTCTCTTGCCGGGACCTGGAGCCCGACTTGGGCCATGAGCACGAGCAGCCCCATGGTCTTCAGGGCCACTGTTTTGCCTCCGGCATTAGGGCCGGTAATGAGCAGCAGAGACCAGGGTTCTCCCAGTTGGACGGTTAGTGGGACTACCTCGCCCTCCAGTAGCGGGTGACGGGCGTCCACCAGTTTTAGTAGATGAGGTGCATCCTGACTGGAAGCGGCCAGAGTCACCGGCGCCCCGTTTAGCCGAATGGCGTAGCGGCCCTTGGCGAGGGCAAGGTCCAATCGTGCCAGCAGGTCCGAGGCGAGCTGAATGTCGTCGGCAAAGTACTCCACCTGTATTGACAGCGTCCTTAGAATCCGCTCCTCTTCCCGTTCTTGGGCCAGTTGGAATTCACGCCACTGGTTGCCCAGGGGCACTGACGCCATTGGCTCCATGAACAGGGTGGCGCCGCTGTCGGACACGTCGTGGACGATGCCGTTCAAGCGGTGTTTCATCTCGGTCTTTACCAGCAGGACCATGCGGTTGTTGCGCTGAGTGATGATGGGTTCCTGGAGGATTCCCTGGCGTTCCAGACGCCGCTTGGCCCGTTCCATGGAGTCCATCAGCCGCTGGTGAGCGGCCCTGGTCTGTTGCCGCAACTCTCCCAATAAGGGGCTGGCGCCGTCCAACACCTCTCCCAATGAGCCGACCGTTTTGGCGATGTCCCGCTCCAGGTCCTCCATAACGGGCATCTCCTGGGTCATTGCGCGGAGCCGGGGTGCGTCATGCTGCCTGTGGAGGCTGTACCGCGCCTGGCGGCCCGCCCGGAGAGTGGCGCCCAGGTCCCTGAGCTCGGAGCCTGACAGCACTCCGCCGAGCGCTGCCCGCTCCAGAGCCTGTCCCACGTCGACGGCGCCGGATAGGTCGGGTTCCGAGCCTCGCTCAAGGAGCAGACGCGCCTCTGTTGTCTCCTCCTGGGCTATGGAAACAACCGTCGGATCCGACGAGGGCGTCAGCGACAAGGCGAGGACTCGGGCCGGTTCGAACGTGGTGGAGTCGGCCAGCCGCCGGAGTATAAGAGGAAACTCCAGAAGCTCCAGCGCCGGGTCTTGGGCTCCGGGGCCTTGGGTGGCCTGTAGGTTGACGTTGGCGTTCAAGGGGCCCCTAACGTGTAGTCGGCGTGTCGGACGGTGAATTCTAGCCTGGACAATGAGGGGTCATACTCCATACGCCAATGGTTGATTACATCCCGACCCAGCAAAGAGGGCATCCCTTCATTGTGGTCATTGGGCGTTGCAATATGTAAATCGACAAAAAAGAGCCTCGTCAGATCTCCGTCGGGGAACGAAAGGGCCGCAAGTTCACGGAAGTAGGCGGCGGTGCCCCCTATGCCTCGAGAGAAGTGTCTGTTAGAGAGCAAATCAAAAGGGATAGCGCAGTCTCGGGCATCCTCAGGATGCAAACAGGCGCTGTCTGACCCAGTGTCCACCAAAAATCGTATACGCTGGTGTACGTTGAAGCGCCGGACTATCAAGATAGCGTCTACGTAAGGCCGCCCGATGTTGTCGAAGTATCCGACTATCATAGAATCAGAAGCGGCGGGTCGGGGTCCAGGAATTCAACAATGGCCTTTTTCCTGGGAATGCCCTCACCTTCGATTGCGTCGAGCGCATCGTCCCTGGAATCCCCGATGGTCAACGCCCCACCTTTTCCCATCGCCGCCCACTTGCTCGGATACGTCTCCAGGAGACTGTCGTACTCCTGTAGCATGCGCATCCACAGTTCATGGAACTCCGCCAAGTCTTCATGTAATACGGCAACCCCGCCCATCTCTTCGATCATGGCGCAGGTGTCTTCGATAAGTTGTTTCTTCACGCTCGGCGTCAAAGCCACGCTCAGCCTCCAGGTCGGTAATCCGATGCTAAAAGTGTATCACAAGCCTGCCGGAGTGCTGTGGAATGCCAGGACGCATGTCAGCCCGACTATACACGGGAGGATGCTGGAGATGACGCGTACGGCTTGTAAGATTGCCCGTGTCATTGATATTATAGTGATAGTAAGGCGATAGTTTGTATAGTAAGGAACGAGGTTGTTTTCGTGATTGAATCTGGAATAACATCCAAGGGACAGACTACGTTGCCGAAGGCTGTGAGGGAAGCTCTTTCCGTTCAAGAGGGGGACCGGGTGCGGTATATCATTCAAGACGGTGAAGTACGCATCATGCCAGTGCGCCCCATTGGTCGGCTGTTTAGAATGCTGAATCACGACGGTCCGGCTGTCACGTTGGAGGAGATGGAACGCGCCATCTCGGATGGAGCGAGTGAGTCTTGGTCGCCATAGACACCAACGTGCTTGTTCGTTATCTGGTGGGTGATGATCCCAAACAGGCAGAAGTAGCCAGGAAGATGTTGGAAGGGCTGACGCCCGAAACCTCGGGCTTCATCTGCCGCGAGGTTATTGTGGAGACCGTCTGGGTGTTGGAGCGGGCATATAGGTTCCCACGCATCCAGATTGCTGACGTCCTGATAGAATTGGTTTCCACCGACAGCTTGGTTGTGGAGGCAGCGGACGATGTGGCCAGTGCAGCGTTTCACTACCGACAGGGTGGCGCTGGCTTCTCGGACATGATGATTCTCTCGGCAGGACGGCGTGCCGGCCACAGCCCCCTGTACACCTTCGATCGGATCCTCTCCAAAGTCGAAGGAACGTCGCTGCTGGGGGACGACGCTGACGTGTAGAGGCCTATTAGCCCCGGAACACACGGCTTTCCCATATCTGGGGGGCAAGCTTGTCGAGGGCGGCTTTGTTGGGTTCACGCACGTTGAGAGTCCTGCCTACGATTCGGGATGACATCCCCTCCAGGTAGGTGCAGCGTTTCAGGAAACCGTCCAGCGTGTGGCTCTCTCCGCCCAGGAACAGGAAGTCCAGCGCCGCCTCGTAGGGGCCCAACTGCCCCTTGGCCACTTCGCATGCCTTGCCGAATATCTCCTGAATCTGCTTGTCCCTGATGCGGGAATACCTTAGCTGGGACGTTCCCCCGGCGCTGTGCCTGCCCTTGACGTATCTACTGCCCACTTTCGAGGAGACCAGCTTCTCCCCGTGGTAGACCCCAATCGCGTACTTGCCCAGCCGCAACAACGCAGCTCCTATGACGTAATCCTGGCCAACGAGTTCCCGCAATAGCCCGAACTCCCGTCCCTGGAACAGGCTCTCTTCCCTGAGAGGGAATGGGGGAAGGACCACCGAAGCGAAATCTTCCCACAAGAAGGCGGCAACTCCGGTGGGGGACCTGTCGAACCGTGCGGCAAAATCATTTACCCACTGTGGGACCAGCGTTTGGTCAATGTTCTTCAGCAGGGCGCTGAAACCTCCCGCGCGGGCATAGAGGGTCGCCCGTGGCGTGGGGAGGTCGCGCTCCATCTCGTCCAGAAAGGCGAGAAGCTGGCGCCTTCCCATGTGCCATTCGGAAGGGGACGATTCTTTATCGGCATTCAATGACATGAGGCTAGCCTGCTGCTGCTCCCACTCCACAAACTGCGTGGTGGTTGAAGCCAGATTAGGTTTGATGCGAGCGAGGTGTCAAGTGGCAGTCGCCGTCCGGTTTCCGTTCCCATGCTATAATCGACTAGGAGCTAACCCTAGCTACACACTCCACACTGCATTCGGAGGCCCCCATGGACCAGTCCCCCAAAACCGACATCCTCAAGTCCCTGTTGCGCGAGAAAGTCCTGGTGATGGATGGCGCTATGGGGACGTCTATACAGGGCTACGACCTTGGACCCGACGACTTCGGAGGCCTGGAATACGAAGGATGCAACGAGTACTTGATAATAACTCGCCCTGACGTGATAGGGGAGATTCACCAGGGCTATCTCGATGCCGGGGCTGACATCATCGAGACCAACACCTTCGGCGCGACCTCCATCGTGCTGGACGAGTACGACCTCGGCCATGACGCGCGGCGAATGAACAGGGAAGCGGCGGCTCTTGCGCGCAAGCTGGCAGGCGACGCGTCCACCCCGGACCGGCAACGTTTCGTTGCCGGGGCCATGGGGCCCACCACCAAGACTATCTCGGTAACCGGAGGAGTGACTTTCGAGCAGTTGGCGGATGCTTTTCAGGAGCAGGCAGAGGGGCTGATGGAAGGAGGAGCGGATATCCTCCTATTGGAGACAAGCCAGGACACTTTGAACGTCAAGGCCGGTCTTGAGGGGATCGACCGCGCGTTTGCCAAGCTGGGACGGGAACTGCCTGTAGCAGTGCAGGGCACCGTCGAACCCATGGGAACCCTTCTCGCCGGACAGGACGCCGAAGCCTTCTATACGTCGCTGGCCCATCGCGACCTGCTCTGGGTGGGTTTCAACTGCGCCACGGGCCCCGAGTTCATGACCGACCACATCCGGACCCTGGCTTCTCTGTCCCGGTTCCCCGTGGCGTGTGTGCCCAATGCCGGTCTGCCCGACGAATACGGCGCCTACAACGAGACTCCTGAGATGATGGCCGAGACCATAGGTCGCTTTATCGGCTCAGGCTGGGTGAACATAGTAGGCGGCTGCTGCGGGACAGGTCCGGCCCACATCCGCCTTCTCGCCGAAACCGCCTCCGGCAAGCTCTCGAGGGCAACAGTTGCTCCCGAAGGAACACGAGTCTCTGGAATCGAGGCGCTGCTGATAGACGACGACCTGCGTCCCGCTGTGGTGGGAGAGCGCACCAACGTCTTGGGAAGCCGTCGCTTCCGCAGACTCATCAACCGTGGAGAGTTCGAGGAGGCCGCCGAGGTGGGCCGCCGCCAGATTCGCAATGGCGCCCACGTGCTGGACGTGTGTCTCCAAGACCCCGACAGGGACGAAATCTCCGACGTGAATGCCTTCCTGGACATTCTGACCAAGAAGGTGAAGGCTCCCATTATGATTGACTCCACCGATGCTAAGGTTATCGAGGAGGCCCTCAAGAAACTCCAGGGTAAGTCCATCATCAACTCGATAAACCTGGAGGACGGAGAGGAACGGTTCCAGGCTGTGGTCCCACTGGCGAAACGGTACGGAGCCGCCCTCGTAACGGGCTGTATCGACGACGACAAAGAGCAAGCCCAGGCCATCACTCGCCAACGCAAGCTGGAAGTGGCCCTACGCTCCTACGACCTCCTGACAAATAAGTACGGAGTGGAGCCGGAAGACATCATGTTCGACCCCTTGGTCTTCCCGGCCGGCACCGGCGACGAGAACTACATAGGCTCAGCCGCGGAGACCATTGAGGGAGTCAGGCTGATAAAGGAAGCCATGCCCAGGACCAAGACGGTGCTGGGAATATCCAACGTGTCCTTTGGACTGCCGCCGGCAGGCCGGGAAGTGTTGAACTCGGTGTTTCTCTACCACTGCGTTCAGGCCGGACTGGACATGGCCATCGTCAATTCGGAGCTTATGCAACGCTACACTTCCATCCCAGAGGAGGAACGGAAGCTGGCCGAGGACCTGATATGGTATCGGGGAGAAGACCCGGTGGCCGCTTTCGCCGCCCACTTCCGTGACAAGGCGCCCGCTGCCTCCGCAGAGGAGCGTAAGTTGCTGCCATTGGACGAACGGTTGGCCTTAGCCATCATCGAAGGGACTAAGGAAGGACTGGCCGAGGACTTGGCAGAGGCCCTTCAAGGTCGGAAGCCGCTGGAGATCATCAACGGCCCCCTCATGGCCGGAATGGACGAAGTGGGACGCCAGTTCAATGACAACAAGCTGATAGTTGCCGAGGTGCTCCAGTCGGCGGAGTCAATGAAGTTCGCGGTCGCCCAGCTTGAGCCTCACATGGACAAGCTGGAGACGGCCACCAAGGGCACGGTGGTTCTGGCTACGGTCAAAGGAGACGTCCACGACATCGGCAAAAACCTGGTTGACATAATAGTGGGCAACAACGGCTACCAGGTTATCAACCTGGGCATCAAGGTCCCGCCGGAGCGGCTTATCGAGGCGTCCAGAGAGCACAACCCCGACATCATCGGACTGTCGGGCCTGCTGGTGAAGTCGGCCCAGATGATGGTGGAAACCGTCCAGGACTTCCGTCAGGCGGGCGTCAACGCGCCCGTCCTGGTGGGTGGCGCTGCCCTGTCCAACAGGTTCACCCGTATGCGCATCGCACCCCAATATGACGGGCTTGTGGCCTACGCCTCCGATGCAATGACGGGCCTCGCTCTTGCCAACACTATCATGGAGGCCGACGAACGGGAGACCCTGGCCGCCGCCCTGGCCTCTGAAACTGAGGACATCCTGGCTGTCGAGGAGGCCCGACAGCAGGCTGCCTCGGCAGCGCCAGTTGCCGACGTGGATCCTGCCCGGGTGCGCCAGGACTACGATGTCCCCAACCCGCCTGACTTGCGGCTGCACGTGTTGAAGGACTACGACCTGGACCGCATCTTCCCCTACATCAACCCTCAGATGCTCTATGTAAGGCATCTGGGATACAAGGGCCGCTTCGCCGACGACTTGGAGCAGGGCGAACCCTCCGCTGTCGAGCTTAGAGACAGGGTGAGGCAGGTTGAAGACCTGATGCTTGCCCACTCGGAAATCAGAGCCAGCGCCGTGTTCAAGTTTTTCCCAGCCCAGTCCGACGGCCAGCAGCTGCTGATTTACGGTCCCGACGGCAAGGCGGTGCTGGAGCGGTTCCGGTTCGGGCGCCAGTCCCAGCGGGAGGGTCTGTGCCTGTCGGACTACGTCCTGCCTGTAAGCTCAGGGCGCATGGACTACGTTGCCCTGTTCGCAACCAGCGTGGGTGCCGGAGTGCGGGAGTTGTCCAACAAATGGAAGGACGAAGGCCAATACCTGAACTCCCACATTCTCCAGGCGGTGGCCATAGAAGGTGCGGAGGCGTTCGCCGAGCTTCTCCACCAGCAGATGCGCCAAATGTGGGGTATCGGAGACTCCCCCGACGTCTCCTATACCGACCTTTTCAGGGCCCAGTACCGCGGCAAGCGCTACTCCTTCGGCTACCCGGCCTGCCCACGGCTTGAAGACCAGGAGCAGCTGTTCCGGCTGCTTGAAGTCACCACTAACATAGGTGTGGAGCTTACGGAAGGCTACATGATGGACCCGGAGTCCTCGGTCTCCGCCCTGGTCATCCACCACCCCGACGCCAAATACTTCCCCCTCGACGAAGCGGACATCACGAAGCTGGAGGGGGAGTCTGCACTGTGATTTGTGTGATTTTGGGATTGTTGTGATTAGGGAAGAGCACAAGCACTCAGAGTTGACAGGGAAAGTTATAGGGTGTGCGATGACTGTCCACACCGGCTTGGGCAATGGGTTTCAGGAAGTGATATATCAACGGGCATTGACAATCGAGATGGCTGACCAGGGGGATCTCCTTCAGCCGCGAACATGTAATGCCGGTCTACTACAAGGGAAGGCAAATCGGGTCGAGGCACGCAGACTTTCTCGTCGACGATGTTGTGTCAGTGGAATTGAAGGCCGTCACCCGCTTGGAAGACGCCCACTTAGCGCAGGCAATGAACTACCTGGAGGCTTACGACCTGGAGGTGGGGCTGCTCATCAATTTTGGCGCCAGAAGCCTTGAGTTCAAGCGGGTGACCAACAAGAAGTTCAAACAAAAGAATCAAGGCAACCCACTCGTTTGACTGGGATTCTTGTGATTTATTGATTGCTCTGATTAAGGTATAACAGGAAGCTCAAACAAAGAAATCAAGGAAATCCCATAATCCAATAAATCACGGTCCAGACGCTCTCTACGGTTTGTCGTCCTTCTCCAGGCGTTGTTCCAGGCGGTGGAGGGCGTCGCGGGCCGAACGCAACTCGCGGAGGAGTTCTTCCCGGGACACTGGTTCCTGCAAGTCCCGGAGACGTTCGACCTTCGCCTCGTCCAGGTTGTTGATGATGATGGCGATGAACAGGTTTATGACCACGAACGTGCCTACTATCACGAAGCTGACGAAGTATATCCAGGCGTAGGAGTTCATCTCCATAGCCGTGCGCATCACCTCGGTCCAACCTTCCAGGGTGATGATGTTGAACAGGGTCAGCAGCGAGATCCCCAGGCTTCCCCAGTTGGCCGGGTCGTGTTCGTGAAAGAGGTGGTAGCCCATCACCGCATAGATGTAGACGATGATGCTCATAAGCAGCATCACGTGCCCGGCGCTGGGTATGGAACGCACCAACGCCGAAATTATCAGGCGCAACTCCGGTATCCTGGAGACGAGCCGCAGCGCCCGCAGCAGACGGGCCAAGCGGGCAATCATGGCGAACTGTCCGGTGGCCGGAATCAATGCCAGAACTATGATGGAGAAGTCGAAGACGTTCCAACCGTCGCGGAAGTACCTGTCTGGACGCGGCGCCAAGGCAATCATCTTGAGGGCCGCCTCGACGATGAACACAATGAGCGCCGCCAGGTTGCCGAGGCGCATCCAGTCCCCGTATTCCCGTTCCAGCGAGGAGACAGTTTCCAGTCCGAGCAGTACGCTGTTGGCGACAATAACAGCGATGATGCCGTATTCAAATGCCGTGGCTCCAACCAGCCGGCGGCATAGCTCTGTGAGGCGTGTCATCGCAGAGTTCCGGTTCTGGCGGCTGTCCCGCCCCGCGGCCTGGGGATGTTCAATGGCAGTGAAGGCTGAGGCATGGTCTGAAGGCCGCTGTAGGGAAACTAGGCATCGTCGTCAAGCGCAGCCTGAGCGGCTGCCAGGCGGGCCAGCGGCACCCGGTAGGGTGAGCAGCTTACGTAGCTGATCCCCTCTTTGTGGCAGAAGGCGATGCTGGCAGGGTCTCCCCCGTGCTCTCCACAGATCCCCACTTCAAGCTCCGGCTTCACCTTGCGTCCCTTCTCCACGGCCATGCTGATAAGGGCGCCTACCCCGTCCAGGTCGAGCGTGGTGAAGGGGTTGAAGGGGAGCACCGCATCGTCCACGTATTGGTTCAGGAACTTGGCCTCGGCGTCGTCGCGGCTGAAGGCGAAGGTGGTCTGCGTCAGGTCGTTGGTGCCGAAGCTGAAGAAGTCCGCCGACTCGGCCAGTTGATCGGCTGTGAGGGCTGCACGGGGGACTTCTATCATAGTGCCGTATATGTAGGGAACGCTGACTTCAAGCCGCTCTTGAGAGGCGACGGCGACGGCGGCCAGCCGTTCCTTCAAGAGTTTCAACTCGTTGGCGTGGGAAGTCATGGGAATCATTATCTCCGGGCGTACGGCGATTCCCTTTCGCAGCAGCCTGGCGCTGGCGGTGATGATGGCCTCCACCTGCATACAGTACACGTCGGGAAAGGTGACTCCGAGCCTGCAGCCCCGGTGCCCCAACATGGGATTGGCCTCCATAAGACCTTCGACCAGACCCAAGCGCTGCTCCAGGGGCTCCAATTCAGATCCCGAGGCTCCGGTCGCCCTAAGTTCCGCCAACTCCCGCACCAATTGGTCGTGGCGGGGCAGGAACTCATGGAGAGGCGCATCCAGCAACCGAATTATAACGGGCCTCTCCCCCATAGCCTCCAGGATGCCGGCAAAATCATCGATTTGGAACTTCTTCAGGTCTTCCAGAGACTTGCGAAACCTTTTGGTGGCCTGATTCTCGTCGTCGGACGGGTCCATGTCCCGGGCGCTGAACAGCATCTCCTGGACGATGGGAACCCTTTCCGGTCCCAGGAACATGTGCTCGGTGCGGCAAAGTCCGATGCCTTCCGCTCCCATACTTACTGACCGCTCGGCGTCGGCAGGAGTGTCGGCGTTGGCCCACACTCCCAAACGTTTTGTCTCGTCGGCCCATTCCAGGAGAATCCCGGCTTCTTCCTGCTCCTCGATGTCGGGCCGGATGGTTTCCACCAGCCCCAGGAATACGTCGCCCGTGGTGCCGTCTATGCTTAGTTCGTAGCCTTCCCAGACGGTTGCTCCCCCTGCGGTGAAGTTTCCCGCCTGGATGTCAATGTCCAACGCCTCACACCCCACGACGCAAGGGACGCCCAGCCCCCGGGTGACTACGGCTGCGTGGCTGGTGACGCCGCCCCGGCTGGTGAGGACACCCTTGGCGCCAAGCACTCCGTGTATATCCTCTGGCTTGGTCTCAGGACGCACCAGGACTACGGGGATTCCCCGGGCGGCGGCCTCTTCCGCGCGAGTTGCGTCGAAATAAACCCTGCCCGTCGCCGCTCCCGGGGACGCTGCCGCTCCCTTGGCGATGCGGGAGCCCGAGGCTATGGCCTTGGCCCGGGCCTCAGGTTCATACCTGGGAAGAAAGAGTTGGGAGAATTCCTCGGCATTGACCATCTTCAGGGCTTCGTTCTTGGATATGAGGCCTTCATGCACCATATCGACGGCTGATTTCACAGCCGCTTGGACGGTTCGCTGGGCGTTCCTGGTCTGTAGTATGTAAAGGCTGCCTGCCTCGATGGTGAATTCGATGTCCTGAACGTCGCGGTAGTGGGTTTCAAGCTGCCTGGCTGTCTCTTCAAGCTGGGCGTAGACCTCCGGCATCTTCTTGGCCAGGGCGCTTATAGGCTCGGGGGTTCGTGTTCCGGCCACCACGTCCTCTCCCTGGCCATTGGAAAGGTATTCGCCGTATATTTGACGGCGCCCATCGGAGGGGTTGCGCGTGAAGAGGACTCCTGTGCCGCTGTGGTCGCCTAGGTTTCCAAAAACCATGGAGACTACGTTGACTGCAGTGCCCCAGTCGTGATCTAGGCCGTAGTGGTTGCGGTAGCTGATGGCCCTCGGGCTGTTCCAGCTTTCGAACACCGCCCCCACGGCCCCGTGCAGTTGTATCCAGGGATCTGTGGGCGGCTGCTCTCCGGTCGCTTGTTGGATGGCGGTTTTGAAGCCGTCCACCACGTTCGCCAGTCGAGCAGCGGTCAGTTGGTGGTCCTGGGAGACTCCGGCGGACGCCTTGTGAGACGACAAGATCTCCTCGAAGGTTTCCGAGGGTACGTGCATAACCACCTGAGCGTATAGTTGAAGGAACCTGCGGTAGGCGTCGTAAGCCGATCGCTCGTCGCCCATGAGCTTCGACAGCCCCTGGACTATATGATCGTTCACTCCCAGGTTCAGTATGGTGTCCATCATTCCGGGCATGGAGACTCGGGCGCCCGATCGTACGGAGACCAGCAGCGGGTTTACCGGCGAACCGAAACCCTTCCCGGAAGCGGCTTCGAGGCGTTCCATGTATTCCCTAACCTGCTCCCAAAGGCCGTCGGGCATGGTCCGGTCCTGGTCGAAATAGCTTAGGCAAGCCTCGGTGGTCACCGTGAACCCCGGCGGCACCGGCAGGCCCATTCCGGCCATTTCGGACAGATTGGCGCCCTTGCCGCCCAAGAGGTTCTTCATGGCGGCATTGCCTTCCTCAAAGCTGTAGACCAGTTTTGTTGTTTGGACCATGGACCAACCTCTCCTTTAATCGTGGGCAGCCAACAGCAGAGCCATTGACTGGCCCTGGGTGAAACAGGCCGCGTTCCGCCGTTGAAGAGCAACGCCCGATGGATCGGCCAGCCAGGCCGGGCAGCTGCTTAGGACGCCTCTGGAGAGGAAGTAGCGGGTTCCTCCATGTAGAAGGAGTTGTCCCAGAGGTCGTATATGTAATCGCACTCGTCCTGCTCCAGGTCCGGGACTTCCGGCGCCGCACAGTATTCAGCCAACTCCTGGGAGTTGGTGATGTTGGGCAGGATTGTGACGATTGTGGGCTGCGCCAGGCAGAACTTGATAGCCGCCTGCGCCATCGTGCGGCCCGTCTCTTCAGCCAGGAATCGCACCTGGTCGGCTTTCTTGATGGCTTCCACCATCCATAGGTGTCTCCGGTGGGAACGATGGTCTGAGGGGTCCCATTCCGGAGGCTCACGGAACTTGTCGGTTAGAGTCTCAGACGCGTGAGGGACTCGCGACAACAGCCCCACCTCTTCCTCATCCGAGATAGGGAAAAACCGGTTTGCCGGGTCCTGCTCCAGTATGCTGTAGATTATCTGAACGGAGCTTACGTTCCGCTCCCGCATGGACGCTTCGCCCTCTTCAAACCATCCGATATCCGGGCCGATGGCGGAGCCGTAGTAGCGTATCTTGCCTTCCTTCACCAGCTCATCCAGGGTATCGAAGACTTCATCGTCCTCTATAGCGGCCAGCCTAGGATTGTGGAGCTGGTACAGGTCTATGTAATCGGTTTTCAGGCGCTTTAGACTTTGCTCACAGGCGTATCTGATGAACTCCGGCTCGAACTTCTGAGGCCGTTCTGTGTGGCCCTCGCGCTCGACGTTGGTGTAGAAGTCATAGCCGAACTTGGTTGCTATGACGATGTTGTTTCGTTCCTTACCGAGGGCCTTGGCGAGGATTTCTTCCCCGTACCCTTCGCCGTAGGTGTCGGCAGTGTCGAAGAAGTTGACGCCCCTGTCGATGGATTCCTGGAGCAGCCGTATGCGGTCCGACTCTTCTATGCGTCCCCACCAGTTCGTGGCCACGGTCCAGACCCCGAATCCAACTTCCGACAGGTTCAGGTCGGTTCTCGGCAATCGGCGGTATTTCATGGGGTATTCCTAGGCCTGAACCGGCTCGAGGTTCATCGCCGACCTGACTTCCTCGGCCTTGGAGAGGAAGTCCTCGTCGGACAGGACAGGCGTCATATCCGTCAGGGAAAGCCCACCGGTCAGGTCCACCCAGGACTTGCAGCCGCTGTAGCCGGGGTCATTAGCCACGACAATCGGCTCCGCCAACCTATAGACCCGCAGAAGCATCACGGACAGGGGGAACTTGGGCTTCCAGTGAAGCCTGCTTTGAGCGTAGTCGTTAGTCCATATGTGGTAAGGGGACAGAGAGTCCAGGGTTTCCTGTTCGAAAACCTCTATGATTTCCTCCACCTTGGCCCAATGGGAGAAAATGATGGTGGACGGGTCATAGGGTTCGCTGAGTATGCGGGCCAACGCTTCCTGGTAGGGCGACTTCAGAAGGGCCTCTTTCTGGTGTTCATAGGTGGGATACAGAAGGAACTCTGGGTGGATGACGCGGAAGTCCTTGCCGTCTTCCCTGATTCCGCCCTTCCTGAGAAGGACTATCTGGTTCCCCTGGTCCAACGCTCTGACGGCGACGGCCCATTCCTTAAGAGCGACGTTGCAACTGGACGGAAGCATGGCTCGTTTACTCCTGGGTTGATGCGGGATTGCGGAGTCAATGTTAACATCAAAACCAACGCTGCTCAAGCCGAGTTTGCAGGCTGAACGAAATCTACGGAGGCTTTTCCAACGGTGGTTCAAGACGCCTCGAATAGATATGACGCTATAGTTATCGGCGCGGGACCTGCCGGCGCCACCCTTGCTCGTCAGTTGGCTCTAAATGGGATCCGTACGCTGGTCTTGGAACGCCAGAACCTGCCCCGATACAAGACCTGAGGGGGCGGGGTTAATGAGCGGGCCGTGCGCCTTCTGGACTTCCCCATATCGCCTGTAGCGGAGCGGACCGTGGACACGGCGTGGCTTTCTTATCGGATGAAGGAAGGCTTCAGCCGCAGCTTTTCCAAGCCTTTCACCCACATGACCATGCGTTCAGCCTTCGATGCGATGCTGGCCGAGAAGGCCGTAGAGGCGGGAGCGGAACTCAAAGACGGCTTCAAGGTTGAACGTATCGAGATTGATGCTGACGGTCTGGTGACCGTCCGTGGAGGCAAAGACGCATTCTCAAGCAGGGTACTGGCCGGCGCCGATGGTGTGAACGGGGTGACAGCCTTGCAGACGGGCCTGCAGGCGGGGCGGGAGCTGGGAGTTGGGCTTGAAGCTGAGGTCTACACAGACCAGGAACAATTGGACCGGTGGAAGCGTTCTGTAGCCATCGACTTTGGGATGGTGGGGGGCGGGTATATGTGGCTCTTCCCCAAGGAGGACCATCTGTCTATAGGAGTGGCCAGCTTTCCCAAACACGCCCATCGGCTACGCGATCTGTTGGCGGGATACCTGAAATACCTGGACTTGGGAGACTTCCAGCAAAAGCTAACTCGTGGACACCGTCTCCCACGGCGGAAGAAGGGCGCCCCCATCACCAAAGGGCCGGTCCTGCTGGTAGGGGACGCAGCCGGGATGCTGGACTATTGGACTGGAGAGGGCATCTTCTACGCCATAAGGAGCGGTCAAATCGCAGCTCCCACGGTGGTGGAATATCTCGAGGGAAGGACCACAGACCTGACAGTTTACGAGAAGGCCGTGGACGACGAGATAATGCCTGACATCCGCATAGCCCGGACCATGACTCGCATCGGACTGGCGCTGCCCAAGTTGGGCTTCACTATGATGAAGCGTTCAGACCGGGCCTGGCGTTTGGGCTGCGGGGTCCTCAGGGGCGATGCCGCGTACTACGACATTCGGGGCGTGTGGGGGCCTTTCAAGTTCATGTTTGACCTCGCGGGCAGGGGCATATAGAACATCGTTTCATGCCTGACCGCGTCAGCGGCAATGCCCTGGCGGTTCTAGCCCATAGAGGGCAGTGGATGCTCCGTCTCCAGGATTTCCAGGAAGGCGTTTTGCGCCGGGGAAAGCCGCTTTTCCTTCAGGTAGACAAGGGTCAGGGGACGAATGCACTCCCAGTTCTTGGCTTGAATCACTTTGAGCAGTCCCGCCTTCACCTCGGCCCCTATTCCGAACCTGGACACTACGCCCACGCCTACGCCCGACTCGGCCGCCAGCTTTACCGCCTGGTTGGAGCCAAGCTCCATAACGACTTTGGGGCTGACTCCCATGTGGGCAAAACACTCTTCCGCCGCCTGACGGGTGGCCGACCCTTGCTCACGAATCACCAGCCCGGCGTCCATGACCGCTTGCAAATCAACCGGGCTTCCCGTGACCAAAGGGTGGTCCAGAGCGGCCACCAGCACGATCTCGTCCATGACGTAGGTGGAGGTCTCCAGAGCGTCGTCGCCCTCCAGAGCTGAGCCGATCATGCCTATGTCCAGTTCTCTCTGGTGTATCTGGCTGATTATAGACCGGGTGTTGGATATCCTAAGCTCTACGTCGATGTCGGGGTAGCGGCGCCGGAAACGGCCCATGGCGACGGGCAGGATGTATTCCCCCGGTGTGGTGGAGGCGCCTATGGTGAGGTGGCCGGCCTTGAGGCCCCGAATGGCTTGGACCGCTTCCCGGAGCTCGGAGGAGAGGCTGAATATCCTGTGGACGTAGTCGTAGACTGTTTCCCCGATTTCGGTCAGCTGTAGGCCCTTTGACCTCCGATGAAACAGAGGGACTCCTAGATGTTTCTCCAAGTCCTGCACCTGGATGGAGACGGCCGGCTGGCTGATTTCCAACGCCTTGGCTGCCCGGGAGAATCCCCTCTGGCGCGCCACTGTATAGAAGATGCGCAACTGGTGGAAGTTGAACTCAGTGATGCAGCGACCTCCATATACGGCAGTTAATGGAACACCCTATGTCCATTATACACCATGCGGCTGTCCTGGAAAGGGGGAAATGAAAAGCGGCCCTTTTAGGCGGGGCCGCTTTGCGTCTTGGGGCTTGATGAAGTCTTGGCTATGAGGCTTGGGAAGCGTTCAGCTTTGCCATGAGGCGCGACTTTTTCCTCGCTGCGTTGTTCTTGTGGAGGATTCCCTTGGTCACGGCGGAGTCCAACGCTTTTATGGCGGCTCCCACTTCGGTTTCGGCGTCGGCGCCCGACCTGAGGGCATCTCCGGCTTTGCCCACCATAGTCCTGGTGGCGCTTCGCACTTGGCGGTTTCTTAGCCGCCTCTTTTCCATTTTCCGGGCTGTCTTTTCAGCAGGCAAAGGGTCCTCCGTATAGACTTCTATTCAGCTAACAAGTATATACCCTGTGTCTAGCTTGGTGAAGACACAGGGGACTCGGTATATCGGGTTACGCTCGACACTCCCTTGATTCCCTCCAACTTGGAGAAGAGGCGGCTAAGCTGAGCCACGCCCGTGGTAGAGAGAGTCAGAGACATGGTGGCCGTGCCGTCGGGGTTCTCGCTAGTCACGACCATCGCGATGTTGACGCCCTGCTCCGACACCTGGGTTGTGACGTCCCTGAGCAAGCCCACCCGGTCCCAGGCCACGATGGTCACTCTTACGGGGTAGAACTGCTGCACCTCGCCCCAGTCCACGCTGACCAGCCTCTCCTTCTCGTCCTCGTTGCGGAGGTTGGGGCATGTCTTCTTGTGGACCGTGATTCCTTTGGCCCGGGTGATATACCCTACGATCTCCTCTCCGGGAATCGGGTTGCAACAGCGGGCCATGCGGGTGAGCAGGTCTCCCACCCCAAGCACCTTGATGCCGCTGGAAGGACTTGAGAGGGGCAGGTCCGGGGCCCATTGGTCCACGGCCCGCTTCTCCTGTCCGGCCATGAGGCTGGCTGCTATCTGGGAATCGGTGATGGAGCCGGAGCCGACGGCCGCCAGGAACTCCTCGGGGCTGTCGTACTTGAACAATTTGGCGATGTCGGCCTCGCTCACAGACATGCTAAGGCGTTTCAGTTCCTTACGGAGATAGTCCCTGCCCCGTTGCACGCTTGCCCCTCGGGCCTGGCGTCTGAACCAGAGGCGGATGCTCTGGCGGGCGCCGGCCGTACGTACGTACCCAAGGCTGGGATTGAGCCAGTCCAGGCTCGGACCTCGAGCGGCTTTTGTGGTGTGAATCTCCACTGTGTCCCCGTTGTTGAGCTGGTAGTCCAGGGCCACGAGACGCCCGTTGACCTTGGAACCTATGCAGCGGTGTCCAAGGTCGGTATGTATCTTGTAGGCGAAATCTATGGGAGTGGACCCGGACGGAAGTTCGATGATGTCGCCCTTGGGCGTGTAGACGAACACCTGGTCACGGAAGAGGTCTGTCTTGACTCCCTCGAGGAACTCTTCCGTGCCGCTGACTCCCCGCTGCCACTCCAGCAGCTGCCTGAGCCAGGCCATCTTGTTTTCGAACTTGGAATCGGAGGCTCCACCTTCTTTGTAGCGCCAGTGGGCCGCCACTCCATACTCAGCCGTCTGGTGCATGTCTTGGGTCCTGATTTGGACCTCTAGAGGCGCGCCCCCCTCGCACATGACGGTGGTGTGAAGGGACTGGTAGAAGTTCTCTTTGGGCGCGGCTATATAATCGTCGAACTGGCCCGGCATTGGATGCCAGAGGTTATGCACCACTCCCAGAGAGGCATAGCAGTCGTCCTTGCCTTTCACCAGCACCCTCAGGGCGTAAAGATCGTATATCTCGCTTAGTTCCATGCCCTGGGCCTGGTATTTCTCCATCTTTTTGAAGATGCTGTAGATGTGCTTGGGCCGCCCCATGACCTGGGCGCTGACCCCGGCCTCTTCCAGGGTTTCTGAGAGAGTGACCGCCACCCGTTTGATGTAGTCCTCCCGCTCGTCCCTCTTGAGGTTCAGCATCCGGGATATGGACTTGTACTTGGAGGGTTCGATGTGCCTGAAGGCCAGGTCCTCCAGCTGCCACTTGATTTCCCATATCCCCAGGCGGTGGGCCAGAGGGGTGTAGATGTCCAGGGTCTCCTGGGCGATCATCTTCCGCTTCCTGGGGTTGAGGGCTCCCAGGGTCTTCATGTTGTGGAGGCGGTCGGCCAGCTTTATGAGGACCACGCGGATGTCCTCTGCCATGGCCACCAGCATCTTGCGGAGACTCTCGGCCTGAATGCGGTCGTCGCGGACGGCGCCGTTGGCCCTGCCTTCTCCTTCGTCCATCATGCTGACGTCCATGCGGGTCAGCTTGGTTACGCCGTCAACGAGGCTCGCCACGTCGGTCCCGAATTTTTCCTGTATTTGCTTGTGTGTGACGCCGCAGTCCTCAACGACGTCGTGGAGCAGCGCGGCGGAGATGGTGGTCTGGTCCAAGCGCATGTCGGCAAGGACGAGGGCGGCCTGGAGGGGATGTTCTATATACGGCCCACCCGATGCACGGGTCTGGCCCTCGTGGCATTCGGCCGCGAACTCGTAGGCGCCTTCTATGGACTCGACGCTTTCCTGGGGCAGGTAGTCCTCAACCCTGGTTATGAGGTCTTTAATGCCGCTGGTCACTGTGTCTGTCCGCTCCTGATTATTTGCCCTGACCTTGTCTAGTCCATGATACCTTGACGCCGTGGTCAAGTCTAGCGCGAACGTTCCTGCCGAGGCACGGTTCCGGCTTTATCCAGGGTGTGCGCCGCCTTTACACTAAATTAGGGCTAGGGTATTCTAGCCCACGGAGGAAGACCATGCAGTTCAAGGCCCCGCGGGGCACCGCTGACAACCTCCCGCAAGACCAGAAATACTGGCGCTATATCGAGCGGCAGGCGGTGCGACTATGCGGTCAGTACGGCTTTTCCCGCCTTGATACCCCGGTGTACGAGGACTCAGGCTTGTTCGTCCGCTCCGTCGGCGAGGGCACCGACATCGTGGAAAAAGAGATGTACACGTTCCTCGACCGGGGGGGCGATAGCATCACCCTCCGGCCCGAGGGTACGGCCCCTGTCTGCCGTGCCTATCTGGAACACGGAATGCACAATCTTCCCCAGCCCGTTCGACTTTACTATTTCTGTCCCGTCTTCAGGTACGAGCGGCCCCAGTCGGGCCGCTTCAGAGAGCACCATCAGTTCGGGCTGGAGGTCTTGGGAGACGCCGACCCGTCGGTGGACGCCGAGGTTATCGACTTTGCCTGGAGCTTCATGGGCGCCCTCGGGTTGGGCGACGTTAACCTGACGGTCAACTCCATAGGAGACTCGACCTGCAGGCCGGAATACATAAAGGAGCTGCGAGACTACTACTCGCAGCACGCGGACAGGGTATGCCAAGACTGCCGCAACCGACTGGACCGCAATCCTCTACGCTTGCTGGACTGCAAACAGGAGACGTGCATTCCCCTTGGCGCCGAGGCCCCCATGTCGGTGGACTTCCTCTGTGACGACTGCCAACGGCATTGGGACTTGCTCAAGAAGTACTTGGCCGCCGCGTCTATACCATTCCGTGTGGACCATCGCCTGGTCAGGGGGTTGGACTACTACACCCGCACCGTGTTCGAGATTCAGCCCAAGGAAGAGGGAGGCCAAAGCACCATTTGCGGCGGAGGCCGGTACGACGGCTTGATAGAACAGTTGGGAGGCAAGCCCACGCCGGGTGTCGGATTCGGCACAGGCATGGAACGGCTGGCCCTTAACTTGAAACGTCAGGAAATCGAAGTCCCGGACGAGACGGCACCGCAATACCTGGTGGCGTCCATCGGAGAGTCCACGCGGGAGGCGGCCCTGAACATCACGACTCAAATCAGGAAGAAGGGTGCTGGAGCCGTCCTGGGCAGCGCGTCCAGGAGCCTGAGAGGCCAGATGCGCCAGGCCAACGCCCTCGGATTCAAGTACGTGGTGATTGTGGGCGAAGAAGAGCTGGCCCGCAACGAGGTGGGTCTCAGGGACATGAGCGGCGCCGGCCAGGAGACGGTCTCCATTGATGGGCTTCTAAGCAGCTTAGACGCCGCAAGCTAGGAGTTGTTCCCATTCAGGCCATGCAGCGCGGCCGCCTAACCTGTCATTCCAAGTGCAACGAGTAATCACTATGGCCTTGAGGAGGCCACGTGACGTTGAAGAAAAGGGACATCCGTTGAATCGTCACTCCGGCGAAGGCCGGAGTCCAGGAAACCTTGTGAGAAGGGGTGGCGTCTCTGGATTCCGGCCTGCGCCGGAAAGACGGGGGCGGGGTTCTGGCCCCCATCCCAACCTTCCCCCAGAGGGGAATGGGCAGTCGCCGTCTATTTTCACTGTGCTGAGGTTGTCGCTAGGGTCATCTCTCGGTCTCCGGGCTATATCATCGTGTAGCCGCCGCTGACGCTCAGGGTCTGGCCCGTGATGAAGCTGGCGGCGTCGGAAGCCAGAAACACCACCGCGTTTGCCACTTCCTCGGCTGTGCCTAATCTTCTCAGTGGATAAGCCCGCTTCACCCGCTCCAGAGTATCGTCGGTGAAAATCTCTCTCATTTCGTGCCACATGCTCTCGCTGCTCATCTCCTCCGGCTCGGGCACCGTCAAGCCGGGACACACCGTGTTGAGTCGGATGCCGTACCGACCCGTCTCACGGGCGATGGCCTTGTTGAGAGTTATCACGCCCGCCTTGCAGGCCGAGTAGACGGCTTCCCTGTACTCCCCCATCCTGCCGGCGTCGGAGCTTATGCTCACCACACAGCCTGACTGGCGTTCGATCATGTGTGGGAGGACCGCTCGGACGCAGTTGATGGGGCTCCACAAGTTCAGGTCAACCTCTTTGACCAGCACGTCCCTCGGCTTCTCCATGAATAACCTGTCCACGGACCAGCCTACGTTGTTGACCAGCACGTCCACGCCTCCGAACTCGTCTACCGCGCCGGAGACCATGGCTTCCACCTGGGAATAGTCGGTCACGTCGGTCTTTATGACTACCGCCCTCGAGCCTGTTCCGAGGGCGGCTGCTTCTTCGGCGACCTTCCGTCCCTGGGTCTCGTCTATCTCGGCGATGACCAGGTTGGCTCCTTCCTCTGCGAACGCGTGGACAATCGCCCTGCCGATGTTGGAGCCGCCTCCGGTGACGATTACGGTCTTGTTTCTCAACCCCAGTTCCATGACGGTTTCCTCCTATAGCTTGCCGTGGCGGTGAGTTAGAACACGGGTTGCCGCTTGTCCTTGAAGGCAGTGATGCCCTCCCTGGGATGGGGAGATGTCGTGGTGTATTCCACGAAGGCCTCGACCTCCTGGGTCACGCCCTCTCGCAGAGGCAGTTGGCGGCCCCTCCGCACCATGTCCTTGGTGCGCGCCATACCCTGGTCACTCTTGTGCCTGAGTTGGACCAGCAGGCCCTCCACTTCCTCGTCCAACTGTTCCGGTGGGACAGCCCGCAGGGCCAAGCCCCACTCCTGGGCTTCCTTCCCGGACAGCCACCGTCCGGTGAAGAGCAGTTCCATCGCCCGTTGGCGCCCGACGCGTCCGGGAAGCCGCTGGGTCGAACCTCCGCCCGGCATCAGGCCGAAGTTGGCGTGCTGGTCGCCGATGCGGGCGTCTTCTGCGGCGATGACCATGTCGCAGCCAAGCATCAGTTCCAGCCCTCCTGCCAGCACGAAACCGTGAACCGCTCCAATGATCGGAAAGGGCAGTTCCTCCAGCTTGAAAATAATTCCGTTGAGGACAGTCAAGTAGTCTCTGATGCGGTCGGGGGCGTCCAGGGAACCGGCTATCAGGTCCAGGTCGGCTCCGGTGCAGAAAGCCCGTCCATTGCCTCGGATTGTCAGGGCTTTCAGGCCCGGCGTCATCTCCAACTGTTGGAGGGCGTCGACTATCTCCCGCAGCATGTGGGGGCTCAGCGAATTCAGCGCTTTAGGTCGGTCAAGGGTTAGTGTGGCGAAGGGCGGGTCTACCTCGAGGCGAATGTTTCTGTAGTCCATCGGCGGCTCCCTAAGTGCAGTGTACCGTTCCGGTCGGGAGTCCCAATGATACTATAGGGCTTCGGAGCTGTCAGTTGGCCCCGCCCACGCTGGCGGAGTCCTTGACACCCGGAGACGGGCTGGGCTATGGTTCTTGCAGTTGCAATTGCGAGTGAAGCGTTGAAACACGAGCAAATCCTGGAGACGGTAAAGGCCCAAGGCCTCAGGCTCACGCCCCAGCGGCTGATCATCCTGTCGGCCATAGCTGACGGCCACGGCCACATGAACGTAGACGAGGTCTACCGCCGGGCCAAAGACACCTATCCCTATATGGACATCGCCACCGTCTACCGCACTCTCCATCTCTACAAGAAGCTGGGCCTGGTCACCGAGGTGGGCATAGGCGACAGGCTGCACTACGAGCTTACCGACCCCGACGCCCGCCACAACCACATGGTCTGTCGCGTATGCGGTAAGGCGGATAACCTCAGCCCCTCTTACCTGGACGAGTTCAGAACGCGCCTCGTGGCTGAGTTCGACTTTGAGCCGGACCTGGACCATTTTACTGTCGATGGAGTGTGTTCCACTTGCCGTACGGACAACGGCCCGGACCCCCACGACTGACGCGTCAGCCCGCCGTGCATGGCCATCCCGGCATTCTGGACTCAGTCCCGACCATGAGCACCGAGAAACAGTGCACCCCCGAAGAACACGGCAGGGTGAGGCTCAGGGTCCAGCCGAAAGCATCGAGAGACACGGTTGGCGGCGTTAAAGACGGAACGGTGCAAGTGTCTGTGAAGGCGACGCCGGAGAAGGGGAAGGCCAACAAAGCCGTCACCGACTTGCTGGCCGGCGCTCTGGGTGTGCCCAAGTCGGCGGTCGTCATAGTGCGGGGCCATTCATCCCGGGACAAGTGGATTCAAGTCGAAGGCATGACGGCCCAGCAGGTCTACGCCCGGCTGTCAAAGGGGACTACCACAGGTGGAGACGCCCCATAACGCCCGGCTTAGTTTTTGGGCGTCCTCAGATAGAATCGAGAGCCAAGAAAGGAGCCGTTCATGGAGATTGCGCTGAGGGTTCCGGGTTGCGCCCCCGCCAATGAGTCCGCCGCCTTTGCCTGTAGGGTGGAAGAGGCTGGGTTCGACGGCATGGGCATACCGGACACCCAGCTGATTATGCGGGACGTGTACGTAACGCTGGCCCTGGCAGCCCAGAACACCTATAACCTGAAACTCTACACCGCTGTGACCAACCCGGTTACGCGCCACTTCTCTGTGCTGGCGTCCCTTGTCCAGACGGTGGAGGAGCTGGCTCCGGGTCGGATAGGCATAATAATAGGCAGCGGCTACAGTGCCGTACGCACCATCGGACAACGCAGGTCCACACTGGACATGATGCGGAGATGCGTGCTCACGGTGAGGAGCTTGCTTGCTGGGGAGCAGGTTGATTTCGACGGTTTCCATGCAAGGCTGCCTTTTGCCGCCGGACGGAGCATCCCTCTAATCATCGCAGCCAGCGGCCCCAAGACCCTGGAATTGGCTGGAGAAGTGGCCGACGGAGTCCTCATATCCGCTGGCTTGCATCCCGCCATGCTGGATGCGGCGATGGAACGAGTGGAGGCCGGAGCCAGACGTGCGGGGCGAAACCTCGGCAGTGTCGAAGTCATGCACGCAGGACGCGTCCATATATCCCAGGACATGGAGACGGCCCACGCGATGGCGCGGCCGGTTTGCGCTCAGTGGGTGATGGAGCCGTACAGAGCCTCATGGCTCAAGAAAGCCGGGATCGAGGTCCCAGACTTTGAGATTCCCCCGGAACTGCTGGCTCTCTATCCCGACCTCCCCCACGCTGAGGACTGGGACGAGGCGCGCAGGCTTACCTCGTTTCTGTCTGACGACATGGTGGCGGAGCTTTGCGACGCCATCGGGCTTTTCGGGACCGCCGAGCACGTCGCCCATCGGTTGGGTCAACTGCGGGATCAAGGCATATCCAGGTTCTTCGTCCAGACTACGGAGACATACTCCTTCCCGGAAAGCACGCTGGAAGCCTTTCGAGATTCCGTCTTGCCGCAGCTGCGAGGATAGCCACATTTTCCGTCAGGGACACGTGGAGCCGTAGGAATTTTTGAGCGTCAGGCAGGTGCGGGTTCAGCCGGAGCCTTGGGGCGGAGGGGCGTAAACAGCACGATGACGGCGGGAATCAGCGTCAGGATGCCTGAATAGTAATATATCGCGCCGTAGCCGCCCCAGTGCTTGATTATGAGCTCCGAGGCCAGGAACGGAGTCGCAATCCCGACCAGCCCGCCGAGTCCGAACACCAGCCCTATGGCTGTGGCCTCGGTGCCTCGGCCCACGATATCCAGCACTGAGGCCTGTAGGATGTGGTGCAGCGCAAAGCTGAAAAGCCCCATGCCTGCAAATACCAGCAGCAGAAGTCGGCTGTCCCCGGTCTTGACCACCAGCAGCGACAACGCCCCTGCTACAATGAAACCAGGCACCATGATGGCCTTGCGACCGATTTTGTCGGACAGCGGACCTAGAATTGGCCCGGAAATCACGCCCATCCCAGCAAGCAGCCCTAGATGTAAGCCCGCCTCGATTTTACCCATTCCCAAGCTGCTGGCAGCGTCGATGACCCCCATGTCGTCTTCGACGCCTATCAGGTAGAAGGGAGTCCAGTGGGCGACGGCGCTCAACCCAATGCCCCTGAGCGTTGCGGCCAGCACCAAGGCGATCACAACCGGGTTCTTGACCGCCGTCAAAGAATGGCGCAGCTGAGGCATCAGTTGTTTGGCCTCTTCCTTTTCGCCGTCGGGGCTCCCAACGTCCCTGAGCGACCACCAGACGAATACGGCCATCAGCGCCGCCGGGATTGCATAGATGAACAGAACGTAACGCCATAGCAGCACGGTCAAGAGGACGGCTGCCAGCAGCGGCCCCAAGTAGTTGCAGATGTTGGCCACTGTGCCGTGGATGGTGATGGCGAATCCCCGCCTATCTGGGAACCGCTGAGAAAGGGCGGCGGCCGCTGGCAGGTGCCACAACGAACCCGGCACGGAAATCAGCAGCACGGCCAAGACGAGGACCCCGAAGTTGGGAGACGCCCCCATTATGATGAAAGTAAGGGCTGACCAGGCCATGCAGGCGGTCAGAATCAGGCCCCACTTGTCCTTCAGCATGTCCACCAAAGGACCGCCGCCCAGGTTGACGACACTGGATCCCCCCTGCCGAATGGAAAAGAGGACAGCAACCAGAAGGTTGCTGTACCCAAAAACAGCGGCTATCTCCCGCAGGATTAGGGGGAATCCCAAGTCATAGAGATGGGATATGCCGTGGCCGAACGAGAGGCTCCCAAGGACGAAGCCTCGGTTCTGCCGAATTCCAACCTGGGCCGGTATAGCCTCTTCCAAGACGGAGGTCCTAGCTTACCCGTTGGTCTAGCTGCACGAAGTTGCCGTCGGGGTCCTGGAAGACGGTGGTCATCACTTGGCCGCTTCCATCTTCCCCGTACCAGCCGGAGTCCATGGTGTTGGGGCCGGAACGGATCGCTACACCCGCAGCCTTCAGTTTCTCCAACGTTTCCTCCAGGTCTTCCACCCAGAAGGCGAAATGGTGGTAGCCCAGCTGGTTCATCTGCAACGGCTCGCCGGGGATGATGGTGTTGGTCTGCCCCAACACGATGAAGGTCGAGTCTGGGCCGTCCTCCCAGCGGAGGTACACGGCCCGTCTCTCATCGGGAGTGCCTCCACGTTCGATTCTGTCCAGGTCCACCTTAAGCCCCAGCAGGTCCCGGTAGAAACCGAGGGCTGTCTCCATGTCCTTGACTCCGATGGCAAGGTGAGAAAAGGCTCTAGTCTTCACAATGTCCTCCTATCAGGCGGCGTTTTATCAGGTACCGGGTTATTCGTTGATGCACTGTTCGAACTGGATGGGAAGGCCGTCCGGGTCATAGCAGAAGAGGGAGTAGTACCTGCACCCGTAGACAGGTTGAAACAGCGTGTTGTCCACCTCTCTGGGTTCCGAGAAGCATTGAACGCCGTCGGCCGTCAGCTTCTTGTACATCTCATGGATGTCGTCCACCCAGAAAGAGAAGTGGTCTATGGGAGTGGCGTCTGTGCCGCCGTTCTGGTACTCCTTGTCGAGGTACTGGGCGATGACCAGCTTGAAGGAATCGTCGTTCCCCTCCCAGTCCAGGTACGCTGCCCGCCGTCTGTAGCTGCCGCCGTCTTCCGTCGCCTGATGGTACATTCGCATCCCCAGCAGGTCTCGGTAGAAATGAAGGGACTTGTCCAGGTCTCGCACGTACAGGGCATTGTGGGACATGCCTATGGTGGCCATTCTCTCCTCCTTACATAAGATAGCCCGGCAATTTCGGGATCTTCATTATGGAGTCAAACAGGGGAAGTAAACGGGCGGCCTGCTCGACTTGTGCGTCGGCTTGCCCGGACCGTCGCCGAGTCCCGCCGACAACGGAAGTTTATACCACTGCAGCCCGGATGTGAAATTTTCGCACGCAGACTTCTTGTTGCATACTTGCGCATAGGATAAACTATATAACCATCATTACAACATCAAGTAATTGCCAATGCCAGACGCTTCCACCGACCAATTGCTGAAAAAGCTAGCCCTCGTAGAGGAAAGATACACCGAGATCGAGGACCTCCTCTCCGATCCGGAAGTGGCAACCAACTATTCCAGAGTCCAAACCCTGGCCAAGGAACGTTCTTCACTCGAAGGGCGGATCGCCATGCTCCGCGAGTATCGCAGCCTCTTGGCCCGTAAGCGGGACGCTCACGCCATCCTGGAAGACGCACCCGACGCGGAAATGGTTTTGCTGGCCCGGGACGAGTTGGAGTCGGCCGACCTCCGCATCGCTCATCTGGACCGGGAATTGAAGCTGGCTCTTCTGCCCAAGGACCCCAACGACGACAAGGACGTCATTGTTGAGATACGCGAGGGAGTGGGAGGGCTTGAAGCGGCCCTCTTCGCCGGAGACCTGTATCGCATGTACACCCGCTACGCCCAACTGCAGGGCTGGCAGGTTGACGTGCTGAACTCCAATCCCGCCGAAAAGGGCGGATTCAAAGAGGTGGTATTTGAGATCAAAGGGTCTGGGGCGTTCAGCAGGCTCAAGTTCGAGCGGGGCGCCCACAGAGTGCAAAGAGTGCCCCTCACCGAGGCGTCCGGCAGAATCCACACTTCCACTGCGACAGTAGCTGTTCTTCCCGAAGCCGATGAAGTGGAAGTGGACATCAACCCGGACGATCTGCGTGTGGATATATTCCACGCCAGCGGCCACGGTGGGCAAAACGTCAACAAAGTGGCCTCAGCCGTGCGCATCGTCCATATCCCCAGCGGCACCGTCTCCATCTGTCAGGACGAACGTTCCCAGTTCAAGAACCGGCAGAAGGCTATGGCGGTCCTGCGGGCCAGGATTTACGAGGCGGAACAGCGCAGGAAGGACAGCGAGATTACCGCAGCCCGACGCGCCCAGGTGGGGACTGGAGAGCGGGCCGAAAAGATTCGGACCTATAATTTTCCTCAGGACCGAATCACCGACCACCGCATCAGTTCCAGCTTCCACGGCATCCAGCAGGTGCTGGACGGGGGCGTTGACGAAATCATAGAAGCGTTGGGCGCCAGCGAACGCACCGCCCTTCTCGAACAAGCCCTGACCTGATCCGGTGACTCCCTCGGACCCCGCTACATTGCCCCCCGCAGGCGAGCCTACTAATGTCGCAGCGTGAAGGCAAAACGTGAAACTGCGCGTAGACAAAGAATCCGACGCTCTGTACTTGCGCCTAGACGACTCGATAATTGTCGAGTCCCAGGAGGTTTCGCCGGGAGTGGTCCTCTACTACAACGATTCGAACGAAGTGGTGGGCATAGAGATGCTTCATCTCTCGAAACGCTCCTCTAGGTTGAATCTTTCCGCCTTGGAATTCGAGACGGCTTGACCGACGTCGAGTTAGGCCACATTGTAAGCAGCAACCTTAAGCATCGGTTGAGGGAAACCGTCGTCGAATAATGGAACGGGCAGTCCATGCCAAACCTGGGTGAGACGTTGCTCCGAATGGCCGGGTCTCTGGGGGAGGCTTCCATTCCCGACGCCCGTCTGGAAGCGGAAGCTCTTCTGGCCCACGTTCTCCAAATGTCCCGCGCCCAAGTTCTGGCGCACCCTGAGCAATCCTTGTCTCCCCAAGAAGAATTGGCGATCTCTGGAACGTTTCGCCGTAGGCTGAACCGCGAGCCTCTGGCCTATATCACCGGGCGCAGGGAGTTCTTCGGGATCGACTTCAAGGTCAACTCGTCAGTCCTGATTCCCCGTCCGGAGACCGAGACACTGGTGGAGACCGCTCTTAAGATTGCCAATGAATTCCCAGGGGGCCCGGAACTGTCGGTGGTGGACGTGGGAACGGGATCGGGGGCCATCGCCGTGTGCCTGGCCCTACGCCTGTCGTCGGCGAGGATTTTCGCGGTCGACTCTTCCAGCGCTGCCTTGGATTTGGCCCGAACCAACGCCGAAACGCACGGAGTAGCGGACAGGATCACGTTTCTGGAAAGAGATTTGCTGTCCCATTTTAGCGGTGGCGTAGACCTTATCACGGCAAACCTCCCCTACATACGGACCGGCGAGTTGTCCAGTCTGGCTCCGGAGGTCCAGCAGGAGCCCACCGAGGCTCTCGATGGAGGCCAGGACGGGCTGGACCTGGTCAGGAGAATGATGCAGCAGGCCCAGCACGTCATATCCGGAGACGGCGTGATTCTGTTGGAAATGGGCTCCAGACAGGCCGAGTCTTTGCGCAGTATGGGAGAATCCCTGTTTCCTGGAGCAGAGATTTCCATCCTAAAGGACCTGGCCGGACTGGACCGCGTCTTCATGCTCCGCTAAGGAATCCGCGGTATGCCGCCAGTCCTGCGTCTCCCCACACAGCCGCATCTTATGGCATAGTAGCGGCGTGAAGCCTCCAGGGCATGCAGCCATATCCATAGGCATTGGTGGAATTGTGTGGGCCGTCACCACGTCCCCCTACTCCATGCTGGCGGCCACGGTGACCGGCGTCGCCGTAGACCTGGACCACTTGTTGGAGTATTATCTCTGGTTCATCAAAGGGGACAACTCCAGGGTCTTCTACTTTCTCCACAGCTATGAACTGCTGGTTCCCTGCATACTGGCGGGTATCCTGTCCGGGGGAGACCCTGTGGTGATTGGTGTCAGCGCCGCCTTTCTGGGTCACCTTGTCACCGACCAGATTGCCAACCCCATGCACCCTTTGGCTTACTTCTTCACGTTCAGGGTGATAAACGGGTTTAACCGGGCCAAACTGGTGCACCAACCCTGGGACGAGCTGAGGGCAGAATTCCTGAATGTCTACGGGGCGAGGGCGGCCTTGAGAAGATTAGCTAAAGGGCAAAAAGACCGCACCTATTGACGTGTGCTGAGGTTTTAGGGCCTCTCTGGGTCGGGTTCCGTTTCGTCGGCGGGTTGAACTGGAGCCGATCTCTCCGGCCTGGGACCGTTGTCTGCCGGCCAGGGAATCCCGCCAAAGGTGAGGGGACCTGTTCTTATGCTTTCTGGCGACGCTATTCCAGCTGACAATATCAGCTTCATTGCTTCATCCACAGGCAAGTCTGTATAGGTCACCCGGTCCTCGGGTATGATGCACAGGAACCCCGACGTGGGGAACGGAGAGGTCGGGCAGTAGACGGCCAGCAGCGTGTCGTCGTTCTCATCCTTCATCTTGGCGGTGACCAGACCAATGGACCTGAGTCCGTATCCTGGGAACTCGATGAACACCACGGCGCTGTACTTGCCGCTTGAGCCGTCAGCGACAGTGCTGAGCACGTCAGTCGCCTGGCGGGCGGTGCGGTATATTCCTCGCACTACGGGGACCAGGTCCACCATACCGTGGCCGAACTGGATTAGCCTCCGCCCCAGGAAGTGAGTTGTTATCAGTCCCACCAGGTATATGATCAGCGCCAGACCGGCGATGCCCATGCCGGGGAACGCGTATCTTGGCGCGAACTCTTCTATCAGGTCTTTGATTATAGGGTCGAACGTATCGAACAGGAACTTGAGTATGACGAAAGTGACCACAAGGGGCAGAATCACCAGAATGCCGGCGCCTAAGCTGCTCCGCACGTGGCTGCCAACGGCTCTAAAAAACGAAATTAAGAACAATGGCGTGTCAACCGAACTCTGTAGCCCTGGCGCCGGGCATACGGCCTGGGGCGGGCCCGAAGGGGGTCTAAAGCTCCATATATAGCTGCAAGGTGTCCTGGGCCACTTGTTCCCATCCCATGCCTTCAGCCCGCTCCCGGGCTGCGCGGCCCATGCTCTTCTGAAGGGCCTTGTTCGAGAATATCATTTCCACCGAGTCGGCGTAAGGCTCTGGGCAGCGTCCTGAAACCAGATATCCTGTGCGCCCGTGATGCACCACCCCGCTCAAACCGCCCACTCTGGAGGCCACCACCGGAGTGCCGCAGGCCAGCGCTTCCAGCGCCACCAAACCGAAACTCTCGTAGTAGGAAGGCACCAGGCAAACGTCTGCGGCGTTGTAGTAGACGGGCAGCTCTCGCTGGTCCACCAGCCCTACGAACTCCAGCGATTCCTCGATGCCCAGCGATTGGGCCATCTCTTTTAGACGCACCACCTCTGCTTCCTGTTCCATGTTTCCGCCGACTATCAAAGCCTTTATATGGGTCTCTTCCATTGCGGCGACACTTTGCAGCAGCAGGTCCAGACCTTTAATAGGCTCGATTCTGCCGACGAACAGGATGACCTTCTCTCCGTTGAGTCCCAATCGCTTACGCGACTCCTCCATGTCCAGAGGCTTGAACAGAGATAGGTCCACGCCGCAGGAAAGCACGCGGATTCTCTCCTCCGGGGCCTGGTACAAGCGGACCATCGCAGACTTCTCATGGGTGCTGGAAGCGGTTATCAGGTCAGCCTCGGACATGAGCTCCCGTTCGACCTCCGACCTGTGGGGAGAATCATCCTCACCGACCCGCGCCCGGGCCTTGATTTCCATCAGAGTATGGAACGTAACGACGTGGGGGACGCCCCAACGTCGGGATGCCCTGGCTCCGACCCATCCCGACATCCAATAGTGGGAGTGTACCAGGTCATAGCTTCCGCCGTCGGTCCGCCGAAACCGTTCCATGTCCTCCAGGAAACCCTGAAGGTGGCCGAAAAAGGCGCTCATGGGCAAGTCGGGCGGGCCGCCGTCCAGATGGACCAACCGGACGTTGTCGTCCAGGGCGACGACGTCATCATGGTGTCCGGGGTGCCTGCGGGTGAACATGTCCACCTTCACTCCCATGCTACCTATGCGCTGAGAGAGTTCTTTCAGGTATACGTTCATGCCCCCGGCCTTGCCCTGCCCCGGAGCGGCAAGGGGACAGGTGTGCAGGCTTATCAGAGCCAGCCTGTCTACTTTCAATTCCGCCTGACCGTCAGTTGATATATCACTGTGTCCTTTGCTCCAAGGTCATACTTGTACGGTTCCGGCCCCCTCAGGAAATCGAAACATTCTAGCCCGGACTCTATGGCGTCCCGCACACACATGGCCTTGAGCGCCAGTCCTACGGAATAATAGGAATAGTCGGGGTCGTATCCGCTGTTGTAGAGGTGGCGGGCGTTGCGGTAGTCGAAGCATATGGCGGTGGCTGTGCGGTTGCCGTCCAACTCCAGGAAGAAGAGCCGGAAGGCGCCCATTTCGGCGGTCTCCCGGGCTATGCTCCTGAAGAAGTGTTCCCTTTCCGGAGTGAGGAATCTCCGCTTTTCCTGTTTGCTCTTCCGCATCAGGGGGAAGAAGTCTTCCAGGTTGGCTTCCACATCCTCAGGGGTCGAATAGACGCGGAAGACCAAGTCCTCGTGGGCCGATTCCAACCTTCGGAGCTTGCGCCTGAGTTCGTGGCGGTCCTTCTTGGAGAGTTTGCTCAGGTAGTCTTCCCAGCTATAGGGAAGCTTAACTCTGGGTGCCACGTCCTCCTCTTCTATGTCTACCGAATGGCCTCTGGACCGGGCCAACTCCGGCAGATGGGCCAGAGTGGGGGAGTCGGCGCCCAGGGACGACAGGAGGATGGAGTCCCAGGACTCTCCCTCCAGGAATTCCAGCAGGCTATCGTAGAAGCGGAGCTCGCTTCCCGGCGCCACAAGAAAATCTCCGTAGTCGTTCAGGTCCTGGCTGCCGATGAATGAGATTGTGCCGCTCCTGCGGGCCAGGGGCGCTATTGCATCCACCTTATCTCCGCTGTTCATACACAGCATCATCATCTCGGAGCCGTCGCCGAAAAGCTTCCACCAAGTCTTCTGCCACTGGTGGGTAGTGAAAATGGTGTGGCTTACTGGGCCGTTGAGGACGCTCCTCCACGCCTCTTCGGCGGCGCCGTAGGAGTCTAGTCGGGTAAGCCTGGTCAAGGCATCCTCCCGTAAAGGGCGGCCATAAGCTCGGCCTTATCGGAGCCGTTCGCGTCAAAGGACCCCCTGAAGGCCGAGGTCGCTATAAGACTGCCTTCTTTCTTGACTCCCCGCATCGTCATGCACAGATGCTCCGCTTCTATGACGACTCCCGTTCTGTGGGGTTGCAGGACGTTGTGAATGGCGTCTGCCAGGCGGGCGGTTATTCGCTCCTGGAGCTGCGGCCGTCTAGCTACGGCGTCCAACGCCCTCGCAAGCTTACTGGCCCCGGCGATCTTACGGTCTGGGGCATAGGCGATGTGAGCCCTGCCAAAAAAGGGTAGAAAGTGGTGCTCACAGATGGAATGGAAGGAGATGTCTCTGAGGACAGCCAATTCGCCGTGGGACGCGCCTTCTTCGAACACCGTGTTCAGCTCGGATTCCGGCTCAACTCCCAGCCCTTGGAAGAGCTCTTCGTACATGTCCGCGACTCGCCTGGGGGTATCCTTGAGGCCCTCCCTGGACGGGTCTTCACCGATAGCCTCTATCATTATGGCTACGGCGGAGTGCAGCTTTGCGCGGTCAATCATTGGGCATCTCTTTAGACGACATCCTCTGGCGCTCTTGGGCCATTATACAATCAATCCCATCCGGCAATCTTCCTGGGGTATGGGGGACCGGTATTCTATTCGTCGTCCCAATCCAGGATTCTTATCAGGTTGTTTATCTCCCTGACGGTGTTGACGCCTCTAATCAGAGTCAACGACTTCTGCATGGAACGTTCAGCCGACGGATGGGTCGTCACCACCAGTTCAGCCGTTTGGGTCGCAGGGTCAGCGTCCTTTTGGAGCACGTTGGCGATGCTGATGTCGTGGTCGCCGAGTATCCGGGCGATGTGGGCCAACACACCGGCTTGGTCCGCGACGTTGATTCTCACGTAATACTTGCTGACCAACGACGACATGGGAGTGATGGGCTTGGCTTCGGTGACAGGTCGTGGCTGCGGAGGGCTTCCCGACCTTATGCGTCGCGCCGCCTCGACGATGTCCCCTACTACGGCGCTGGTGGTGGGCTCCCTGCCGGCTCCGCGCCCGTGGAACAATACACGCCCAACCAAATCGCCTTTCACTTCGATCGCGTTAAACACTCCGTCCACCTTGGCCAACATGTGGGTCAGGGGAACGAGAGCGGGATGAGTCCGCACCTGGACAGCGTCGCCGTCGTCCTGGGCTATCGCCAGCAGCTTGATTGCGTATCCCAACTCCTGTGCGTAACGGAAGTCCCTCGCTTCCAGCTGGGAAATGCCCTCCCGATATACGTCGTCGGAATGTACGTTGGTGTGGAAAGCCAGGCTGGACAGTACGGCCAGCTTGTATGCGGCGTCGTCGCCCTCTATGTCGCTGGACGGGTCCGCTTCCGCATATCCAAGGAGTTGGGCCTCTTTGAGGGCGTCGTGGAAACTGGCGCCGCCGTTGGCCATGTTGCTGAGGATGTAGTTGGTGGTGCCGTTAATGATGGCCGTTATAGAGCCAATGCGGTTGGCCAGCAGGTCTTTGGTTAGGGGCCCGATTATCGGGATTCCGCCTCCCACGCTAGCCTCGAAGAGTAGATGGACTCCGTTCTTCGATGCCAGGGTCGTAAGCTCGGACCCGTGCTTGGCCATGACCTCCTTGTTGGCTGTGATCACGTGCCTGCCGGAGTCCAACGCCCGACGGATGTAGTCGTAGGCGGGGTTTTCACCACCCATAAGCTCAACGACGAGATGGACTCCGGGGTCGTCGAGCAGAGCTTCGGGTTCGCTTGTCAGGAGAGGACAGACGGTTTCGGGGCTGCGTGGCCTGGACGCGTCACGCACCAGGACTCTTTTCAGGACGACTCCGCACTCAGCCAATTTGGGGATTGGACTGGGGTCCCCCGTCAAAGCGGAAGCTACTCCGCCTCCGACGTTACCCAAACCCATAAGACCTACGCCTATTTCATGGTCAGGGCCCACCGTCTATCCTTCAATCTCGTCTTGGGCGGTCATTCTCATCCCGGCGGCGCAGCCTGAGTGGGTTGAGCGGGGTCGGGAATATTCAGCTTGGCCACTTGGTCCAGCACCCAGGCGTAGATGGCGGAGTTGTTCTTCACCTCCAACCAACCGTCGCGTCCGCCCTCTAATTGTTGGTCGATGAGCCAGTTGGACAGGGCTTGGTCCTTCATGCGGTCCCGCATCAGGTCGCTGATTTCACGCTGGGCAGGACCGTCGATCATCTGGATGATGTAAGTGCCAGCCTCTTGGAAAATCGGGCCGCGAATTTCGTCGACCTGCATGGGCTCGATGTCGTTTTCAGGGTCGCCGAATATCGCCTTGTCCAGTCGCGTAAAAGCGTCTTTTGGCACCCAACCCACGTAACCCTGGCCGTCCGCAAACCGCCGCTCGGTGTTGACCATCGCTGCAACAGCGGTGAAGTCCTCTTCGTCAACACGGTTCCTCACTTCATCGGGGTCCGCTTGAGGGACGCCTGCCTGAGTCTCCTGCAAGCTGGAAGGCAGGACTATCCATCGGAGTTCCACGCTCTCGGCCACGGAGGGTATGCGTTCGCCCAGCTTTTCCCTGGTCCTCTCCCGCAGGATGCTCTCTTCCACGATTTCCCGGTAGTCGGAGTCAGATATGTGGGCGGAGGTGAGGAACGTCTGGTAGCGTTCTCTGAATTCACTGTCCAACTGGCCTGGGGCCGCCTCGTCGGGACTGCCAATCCGGGGAGCGAAGTTCTCCCGCAGCCGCTGGTCCACGTCGGCGTCGGTGATGAAGAGGTTGAAGCCGGGGGCGGCGCGCCTGACTATGCCAGCCTGGGTGAGCTCACTCAACACCTCGAAGGGCGCTTTGCCCACAGGATAGGTCTGTCCCAAGCCCGCCGCTATGGACCTCTCAAGCCGTATGCGGGTCACTATGTCCGCCTGGGTGTAGACCTTGTCCCCCACCCGGGAGGCCAGCACCTGGTTGGGGCGCACGAACTCCCAGTACCAGGCAAAGGCGATGACGCCGATGACGGCAACCAGGATAACGCCTCCCACTGCGATTGCGATCCGGCGCCGCTTACGGGTCGCCGGGTCCAGTTGGGTGCGCGTAATACGGGCGTCCTGCCGGGGAGGGCGTCGATTCCTCATCCGCCGGTCGGAGGGCGGCGTTCGGTTTGTTCTTTCAGAGTGCATAGTGCAGGCCCGATGTATACCTGTACGCTTTGGAGGGCCTTACGGATGGAATTAGCTGGTCCAAGAGGAGGTGACTCAGGAAGCCGCCGGAGTCTCCGCGGCCTCTGCCGGTTCAGCGACAGGAGGGGCTTCTCCGTCTGTCGCCGGTTCTGTAACCGGCGTAGGTTGGGGAGTAGACCCGGCAGGGGCGGGTTGCGGCGGCGCCGGCATAGCCCTAAAGGCTGAGGCGACATTACCCTTGACGTGGGCGGGGGTGAAGGGCACGAGAGCTATGTGCCGCGCCCTCTTGATGGCCGTGGACAGGCTTCTCTGGTGCCGGGCGCAGACCCCCGTCTTCCGTCGAGGTTCCATCCTGTAGCGGTCGGATATATACCGCCGCATTCGGGCTATGTCCTTGTAGTCGATGATTTGCACTTTCTCAACGCAGAAGGCGCATACCTTGCGGCGCGGAACAAAGCGTCCTCTGCCTCGTCCCCTACCCTGTCTGTTGTCTCTTCGTGGTGGCGGCGGCATTATCGGTGTCTAACCTCCGGTGTCATTAGAGTCGCTTGTCTCTTGGCGCAATATTAGAAGGGAAGGTCGTCAGGCTCCATCATCGAGTCGCCGCCCGAGGATCCTTCCCGGGGGGAGTCGTCAGAACGTCCTCCGGACCCACCGAGAAATCTGACGTCGGACGCATTGATCTCGTTTGAGAACCGCGTCTCGCCGTCCCGGGTCTGATAGGTGCTGCTTTTCAGCCTGCCTTCCACGTAGACCTTACTTCCCTTGGAAAGGTATTGGTTGCATGACTCCGCCTGGCGGCCGAATACGGAGATTCTGAACCACTCCGTATCCTCTCTTGTTTCGCCGTCGGACGTGGTGTACCTGTAGTTGGTGGCCAGGGAAAAGTTGGTGACCGCCTGCCCGCTGGGCGTGTAGCGCATCTCAGGGTCGCGGCCCAGGTTTCCGATGACCATCATCTTGTTAAGAGTCATTGCGGACCTGCCTACTCCTCCGCGTTTTCATCGGGGCCGGGTTCATCGGAAGCGGAAGCGGCCGCTTCCGGAGCTGCGGGAGCCTCTGCTGCTGCGGCTTCGGCGTCGGGAATTGCTTCGGAAGCCTCAGGCGGGGCCGTGGGCGACTCGGCGGTTACGGGTTGAGCTGTCGGGTCCTCAGCCGGGGCCGCCGGAGACTCGTCGGTCGCTGACTGCGCCGCGGAAACCTCAGGCGGGGCCGTGGGCGACTCTGCGGTTGCGGGTTCGGCAGAGGGCGCCGCCGTTGGCGCTTCACCCGGAACGGCCGCCCGGGCTGGCGGGGGAGCCCCAGGAGGTCCGCCCGACGAAGGGGGAGGCCCACGGAAGGGGCCGCCTGGTCCTCTGCGGTTGTCGAATCTGCGTGGCCCAGGTTCTCTTGGAGTGAAGTCCGCAGTGGTTGGGGCGGTTATATTAACGGAATCGGCGTTGACGAGCAGATATCTGAGAATGTTCTCCCCCAGATTAAGCTGCGGCTCCAACTCTCTGGGGGCGACTGTGTCGGTGGAAAAACGGGTCAAGAAATAGGAACCCTCCAGAAAAGTCTGGCTGCCCTTTCGGATGGGGTAGGCCAGACGCCTCATACCCCAGTCTTCCTCCTGGGTTATTTCTCCGTCTCCGTTAGTTATGAGCTGCTTTATTCTGTTCCGAGCGCTCGTTTTGTCTTCATCAGAAAGTATGGGGCTGAAGACCACCACCAGTTCGTATTGGCGCAAATCGTATCTCCGGTTGAATTTCTGGAATGATTATAGCATCCCAGGAGTCCGCCCTCAAACACTAGGAGTCGAGACCTGGCACAGGAAAGCGGGAAGTGAGCTCCAAGACTGCTTCTTTGACCTGAGAACGGACCCCTTCGTCCTCCAGGTTCGTCAGCAGCTGGACTATGAGTGAGGCAACGCTTTTCGCGTCCTCCACGCCAAATCCCCGGCTCGTGATCGCCGGAGAGCCTATACGCAGGCCGCTGGTCACCCTGGGCGGCCTGGTGTCATACGGGATGGTGTTTTTGTTGGCCACTATGCCGACGGACTCCAGGGCCTCCTCAGCCTGCCGTCCCGTGAGACCGATGGGGTTCAGGTCCACCAGGAGCAGGTGGTTGTCGGTGCCTCCGGACACTATGCGAAGTCCTTGTTCGGCGAGTCCCTGGGCAATGGCCTGTGCGTTCTCCACGATTCGAGCCTGATACTCGGCGAACTCCGGTCGGGACGCCTCCAGGAAGCAGATGGCCTTGGCTGCAATTACGTGCATGAAGGGCCCCCCCTGGGAGAAGGGAAAGACCGCCCGGTCTATCTTTGGCCGAAGTTCGTCTGTGCATAGTATGAGGCCGCCCCGGGGGCCGCGTAGGGTTTTCTGAGTTGTGGAGGTGACCACCTGGGCGTGGGGAAGGGGAGACGGGTGGACTCCTCCGGCTATAAGCCCTGCAATGTGGGCCATGTCGACCATCAGGAGAGCGTCAACGGAGTCGGCGATCTCCCTGAACCTCTTGAAGTCGATGGTGCGAGGGTAGGCCGTGTAACCCGCCACTATGAGTTTGGGCCTGTGCTCTTCGGCCAGGCTTGCCACCTGGTCGTAGTCGATGGTCTCGGTGTCTCTTGTCACGCCGTAGGCGACGAAGTTGTACAGCTTACCGGAGAAGTTTACAGGGCTGCCGTGAGTAAGGTGCCCGCCCTGGTCCAGCTGCATCCCCATGACCGTGTCGCCCGGCTCCAGAAGGGCGAAATAGGCGGCCAGGTTGGCTTGGGCTCCGCTGTGGGGTTGGACGTTGGCGTGCTCCGCCCCGAACAGGGCTTTCACCCGGTCTATTGCCAGCTGTTCCGCTTGGTCCACAAACTCGCATCCGCCATAGTACCTGCGCCCGGGGTAACCTTCGGCGTACTTGTTGTTCATTACGTTTGACTGGGCGTCGAGGACAGCCTTGCTGGCGTAATTTTCCGAAGCGATGAGGACGATGCTCTGCCGCTGCCGCATCTCCTCGCTTTTTATCGCCTCCGCAATCTCCGGGTCAGTGCGGGCTATGGATGTCATCAAGCTCCTCCGACGGCCTGAACGCTCAGACGGTCAGATCCATGTTTAGAGAATATGCGCCTTCGAAACGCAGGCGTATTCTATCCTCTATTTCAGTCTATCCATGCCTTTCAAGAAGTGTCAACGACGGGAACATCCACTGATTGCCCTTGGTAGATGCACGTTTGACACCGTGCGGGGTTGGGGCGATGATAAATATATCCCCAACGGCGTAAGGTTATGCGCATCTCAAGACCCTTTCACGTTCTGGTCCTCATTGCTTCGATTGTCCTTTTGTCCCTGGGACTGACAGGCGCCGTTTCAGCGCAGTCCAGTGGGCCCGAGGTCCTAGTGATTGACGTGGACGGCGTAATCAACAACGTGGTGGAGCGTTACATTTCCAGGGCCGTGGACCGGGCCGTCGACCGGAACTCCGAAGCGCTGGTCATCAAGCTGAACACTCCGGGCGGCTTGCTGGACTCCACCGAGGGGATAGTGGAGGAACTGCTCAGCGATAGGGTGGCCACCGCTGTATACGTCTCTCCCAGGGGCGCCAGCGCAGCCTCTGCGGGGACCTTCATCACGGCGGCGGGTACCTTTGCGGTTATGGCGCCTGCCTCCAACATAGGGGCAGCAGCCCCGGTGGGCGTCGGAGGCGAAGACCTGCCTGATACTCTCAAGGGCAAGGTGGTCGAACACACGGCGTCGCTGATGAGAGCCATAGCCGCTCATAGGGGCCGGAACTCCGAGGCCCTGGTCGACACTGTCGTAAAGGACCCTCCCAGGTCGTATACCAGCGAGGAAGCGGCGGAACTGGGGGTCGTGGACTTCGTGGCAGGGGACATCCGGGAGCTGTTGGCCCGGATCGACGGCGAAACGGTCACCGTGCAGACGGACACTGGGCCTATCGAAGAGAGGCTGGACGTTCAGGACGCCGTCCTCGAAGAGTTCAACATGAACTTTGTGGAGCGATTCCTCTACTTCCTGGCTGACCCGAACATATCCTTCATGCTGCTGTCGCTGGGCGGCCTGGGTCTCGTCATAGAACTGTTCAATCCGGGAATGATTGTCCCCGCGGTGGTTGGAGCAATCCTCCTCCTGCTGGCCTTCGTCAGCCTGGGGAACCTGCCGGTCAACTGGGCGGCTGTGGGGTTTCTAGGACTGGCGGTTGGGCTGTTCATAGCTGAGGTTTTCGTGGCGGGGTTCGGAATCCTGGGCATCGGGTCCATAGTGGCTTTCATATTCGGAGGTCTGTTCCTCTTCGACACTTTCGGCGCCCCGTCGCCGACCACTCCGAATATCCGGGTCAACTATTACCTACTGGGGTCCTTTGCCGGGGTCCTCACCCTGCTGGTGTTCTGGTTCCTGAGGACTGTGGTTCAGTCACGAAAGGAGTCCAAGCAGGCGGAGGACGAAATGACCCATCTGATCGGGTCCGTCGGCACGGTCACGGCGGACCTGGACCCCAGGGGTTCCGTGCGTATAGAGGAGCGTCTATGGACAGCAATCAGTCATGGTGGTACTTTAATCAAAGCGGGTGAACGGATCGTGGTGGTGAGAGCGGAAGGGGTCATTCTAACAGTGGCCCGCGTCAACAGTGAGCCTCACTAAGGCGAAACATAGACGCTGAAGGACCGAGGTCGAACGTTAAGGAGGAAGCCATGGCAATAGGAATCGTGGTAGTAAAACAGTTCGAGAGGCTGGTTGTTCTCCAATGGGGCAAACTGCACAAGGTGGCGGGGCCCGGATTTCAGGTGGTGATTCCTCCAATGTACAGCGGTCGCGTAGTGGACACCCGTGAGAGGGTGCGTAGAGTAATGACCCAGAAATACATCACCAGCGACAACGTGGTGGTTGACATGGACTTCGTGATCTACTTCGAGGTGCTTAAAGAACAGGCTGAGAAGTCGGTGCTCAACATTGAAAACGTGGAATTTGCCGTGGAAAACCTGGCGGTGGCAACCCTCAGGGCGGTCATCGGCGCCACTTCGTTGGCCGAAGCGTTGGCCGAACGGGAACGGATAGGGTCATCGTTGCAGGTGCGCTTGGACGAGACGACTGGGCGCTGGGGCGTCAAGGTGAACGGAGTTGAGGTGAACGAAATAGACCCGCCCCCCGGCGTGAAGGCCGCCATGGAACGGGAGAAGTCGGCTGAAGCGATCAAAACGGCGGACATCACCGAATCAGAGGGAGCGCGTCAGTCTGCGATCAACCGGGCCGAGGGTGAGAAACAGTCAGCCATTCTGGAAGCGGAGGGCCACCGCCAAGCAGAAATACTTCAGGCTGAAGGAGACCAACAGGCGGCCGTGTTGAGGGCCGAGGGGTTCAGCACGGCGCTGGACCGCATCTACCAGGTGGCCAACACCGTGGACGCCAAGACCATGAGCCTGCAATACTTCGAAACGCTCAAGTCCCTGGGGTCCAGCCCGTCCACCAAGTTCATATTCCCCATGGAGTTCACGTCGATGCTCCAGCCCTTCCTGGGTCTGGGCGGGAACCGCAACCAAGACGATTAGCCCAGCACATGAAAAAGGGGCGGAAGACGATTGAGTCTCCGCCCCTGTTGTACAGTGGTTGGAGCCGGCTACAAGGGCTCGGGTTGTATAAGTCCGTAGTCGCCGTCGGCCCGTCGGTAGACTACGTTGTGCTCTCCCGTTTCAGCATTCAGGAACAGGAAGAATTCGTGGCCCAGCATGTCCATTTGGAAGGCGGCGTCTTCCACGGTCATGGGCTTCATCGGGAACCGCTTGGTCTTGACCACCACTCCGCCTGGTTCATCAGCTTCGTCGCCGGGAGTTTCGGGGTCCAGATCCGGCGATGCCTCGGCCTGCATCCTACCCACTGACGACCGTTTGGTCTGCTGGCTTCTGTATACCCGGCCTTTCAGTCGCTCCATCCGCCGGTCCATCACGTCGAGGGCTGCGTCCACTGCTGCAGCGGCGTTTGAACCCTTCTCTTCTCCCCTGAGGACGGTGCCATCCACGTCCAGGGTCACCTGAGCGACAATCCTGGCTGCAGGGTCGCGGCTGTTGTTTCTGGTCAGCTCTACCTCGACGCCCGTGATGGCCGGCAGATGACGGACAAGACGTTCCAGTTTCCTCTCTACGTGTTCCCTTATACTTTGTTCAATGGTCAAGTTGCGTCCGGTGATTTTGAAATCCATCGTCACACTTCTCTAAATTATTCCAAGGGTTGGGGACAGAGGCTGGCTACACTGAGGGAGGTGCCCCGTTCGAGCTTCCAGACTTCACTAGCGTGGGCACTACTATATGTCCTTCCTCGGCCAGCCCCAGCAAGTCGGTGCGATCCCCTAGATGCAACGAACCAGTGTACGCAGCCAGTAGGGCGTCGCAGGCGTTGTGGTCCAAGCCTGCTTCGTGCTGCTCCAGGCCGGGTATGAGCTTGACGGTGTGTTCTTTGAGGAATTGGAGGCCCCTGACGCTGTTCTTGGGTGGAATGTTGGCCCCGAACAGGAGCACCTTGGTGGCATAGGGGTAAACCTCCACCACGTTGGCCCCCTGGGCCGACAGGTCTTTGTACAGTTCAACCGCCCTGTATATCATGGTCTTGATGATTGAGCGTTTGGTCGTAAAGAAGCAACCTATGTGCATGGCGGCCAGCTCCTGTTCGGCCGTCCTGCCCTTCAGGTCCAGCTTCTGAATGCAGTCGTGGTCCTCCTCCAGGCAGTCCAGTCCCAAGGGAAGAGTCAACGGAGCGTCGATGGCGATGAGCTCGGGCTCTACGCGTTTAACGAAATCAACGATTTCTTCAGTTGTCTTGAAACGTCCCAACTCAGCCAGTTCGGCCCCGCTGTTTACAAGCGCGTATGCGCTGGGCCTTTTGGACGAAGACGTCAGGTCTATGCCTAAAGAATAGCCGTGCAACGGCATCTCACACCTTCTCCGATTCGATTGTGTTTTATCGTCTGACCGCCTGCCGCTTTACATAAAACGACCGTTCTCGCCTAGACTCTCCCGTTTCCTGGAAGAGCCCGCTGGAACGGTCCCCTAGCGGTCAGATGTCAGACCGGCGATTCCGCCGTTTATAAGTTTCTCCGCCGCGGAGTAGGGTTCCACTTCTCCTTTCTTCACCCTCTCCAACAGCTCGATTAGTCCAGGGTCGGCGCTCATAAGCCGCTTCATGCGGCGGCTGAACTCCTCCTCCACTGTGGAGAGGAATTCCTGGACGGTCCGGTCTTCCCGTCTCTTGTTCAGCGCCAAGCCCTCTTCCAGGTGAGTGCGGTGCGTCTTTATCCCGTTGTACAGGTCACCAATTCCCTTGTTGTTGTGGGCCTCAGTAGAAATCACAGGCGGAGTCCAGTCCTCGACGGCTGGCGCCATCCTGAGCATGGAATTGACAGCCGCCGCCATTCGCTCAGCCCCCTCTTTGTCCGCCTTGTTGATTACGAAAATGTCGGCTATCTCCATCAATCCCGCCTTCAGGGCCTGAATTGCGTCGCCGGCCTCGGGCATCAGGACCACAACCACCGTATCCACCGTCCCCATGATCCCTAACTCGGTCTGCCCTACCCCGACGGTTTCGACCAGTACGATGTCCTTGCCTGCGGCGTCGAGGAGACGCATGGCGCCTTTTACGACCCTGGGGAGGCCCCCGGAACTCTCGCGGCTGGCAATGCTCCTAATGAACACGCCGGAGTCGAGATAGTGGCGCTGCATCCTGACGCGGTCTCCCAGGAACGCTCCCCCACTGTAGGGGCTGGTCGGGTCAACGGCCAGCACGCCGACGGAAAGGCCCTCGGCGCGGACCGCCTGGGACAATCTGTCCACGATGGTGCTCTTTCCCACGCCCGGCGGCCCTGTGATTCCTATCGAGTAGGCCCTGCCGGTGCGGGGATGTACCTGGGACATTGTCTCGGCTATTCCAGGGCTTCCCCTCTCCAGTTGGGTGATCAGCCTTGAAAGCGCCCGTTCGTCCCCTTGGAATAATCGTCCGACAATATCATCCATAGAAGAGTTTTCTCAGGGACGGGGGCTTAGACATCCCGAATCTAACATCGGCCCCATGCTCAGTCAAGGAACTCTCAACCTATGGAAACCGCCGCCCGTCACGCTTCAAAACGAGTGGAAACCGCATTTCCCTCCCTCGTGGTGAAAACCGATTCCAACCCTCCCAATCGGCGGGAAATAGCCCGAAACCTTAATCAGCGGGTTAGGACGAATTTCAAAAATTGCTCCGTCTGTTGCCTCTAACGGGCGTCTACAGTAAAATCAGGTGCGCCAAAGCCGTCGGTCATTGCGCGACGGCGACAGAGGAGGCTATATGGACTTCGAGCCCCGTTACACCCAGGAACAGGAAGGCTTCAGGAAAGAAGTTGCGGACTGGCTGGTCGGCAACGTACCGAATGACTTGGAATTTCCTCCTGATTCGGCAGACCTGAGTCGCGAGCAATGGTTGAAGCGAAGAGACATCGGCATGAGGCTGGGCTCCAGAGGTTGGCTCTGGCCCACCATGCCACCGGAGTACGGCGGCGGCGGCCTTGACGTGGACCACGCCGTCATCCTGGAAGAAGAGCTGGACACGCACGGTCTGAGCATTCCCCCTTACTACGACTCTGGCGGAAAGATGGGAGGTCCCACTATCCTGATCTGGGGCACTGAAGAGCAAAAACAGCGTCTTCTGCCTCCTATCTTCACTGGGCAGGTCACAAGCTGGCAGTTGCTTACCGAACCCGACGCCGGTTCGGACCTTGCGGGTGTCAAGACCACCGCCATTAGAGACGGCGACGACTACGTGCTGAACGGACAGAAAATATTCGTCGGAAGCGCGTTCCTCCCCGACCAACATTGGACGATAGCGGTCACGGGACCCGACCAACCGCGCCACGAGAACCTGGGATGGTTCATGGTTCCTGCGGACAGCCCGGGCATCACCACACAGAAGATGGACTTGCTGATTGCGGGAGGCGAAAGCGGAGCCGGAGGGGGTCACAAGCAGACGGTGTTCTTCGATAACGTGCGCGTACCCGGCAATAACCTGGTCGGCGGCGAGAACAACGGCTGGAAAGTGGCCAACACCCACCTGGAGATTGAACACGGTGTCGGCGGCCGCATAGGCGGCAACCAAGTCAGGGACCTGCTGTTTGATTACTGCAAGAACACCCAACGCAACGGCCACACCCTGAACCAGGACCCCGAGGTGCGCTCCCTGATGGTGGACGCCTACGTCGACTGGGAGATATTGCGGCTGTTCAACCTGAGGAACTACTGGATGCGGCATGCGCGACAGCAGGTAACCTACCACGGCTCCCAGGCTTCCTATTTCCGCAAGATGTCCGGCCTCAGGATTGGGAAGGCCATCCTGGAGCTTCTCGGCCCGTACGCTTTGACCAATGATGAACAGTGGGGTCCGTGCGGAGGCCACATGGAGGCGCACCAGCGGTCCAGCATCGTTGCGGTGCACCCCGGCGGCACAGCGGACATACAGAAGGTGATTATGGCGAGGCGCATCGGAGTGGGCCGGGCCCAGCGGGAGCAGGCTGGCGCCATCAGATAACCCACGCCTGGACGACCAACGAACATCAAGAGGCAGTTATGGACCTTTCCCTTACTGAAAACCAGGAAATGCTGAGGAACTCTGTCAGGGAGTTCATCGAAAACGAATTCACCAAGGAAGCTCTGGTGGAGATGGGTAAGGAAAACAGGGCGTTTTCCGACGAGGTCTGGCAGAAAGCCAGCGGACTGGGTTGGCTGGGGATCATCATCCCCGACCGGTACGGCGGAGAGGGCCGGGACCTCACCGACGCCGGAGTCCTCTACCAAGAATTGGGCCGCGGGCCCATACCTGGCCCATTCTTCACGTCTGGAATCCTGGGAGCCTCCATAGTGATGGAAGCCGGCAGGGACGACCAGAAGTCGGAGATGCTCCCAGCCATAGCCAAGGGACGCCAGATTGTGGTCCCGGCCATCACTGAAGAGCATTACGGCTGGGGGCCGGAGAACGTCCACATGACCGCCGAGAGGAAGAACGGCTCCTACGTCTTGAACGGCTCTAAGTTGTTCGTGCAGGACGGTTCCGACGCCAGCCACCTGATATGCCCCGTGCGCACCGAAAGCTCGACTAATCCGTCCCAGGGCATCTCGCTTCTGGTAGTGGACAGACATTCACCCGGAATATCCGCCAGGTACGTGGACGGCTTCATCACAACGTCGGCGGTGGTAGACTTCGACTCGGTGGAGGTCCCGGAGTCCAACCTGCTCGGCGACACTCCCGGCCAAGGTTGGGCGGCCTTGTCACGGGCCGTCCAACGCTCCATACCGGTGCTGTGCGCCTACAAGGTGGGCGGCTGCGAGGCTGTGTTCGACATGTCGGTGGAGTACAGCCGGACCCGGCACCAGTTCGGGACTCCCATCGGCCGATTCCAGAGAGTCCAGGACCATATCATCCATCTGGTGAACCACTTGGACGCGGCGCGGTGGACGACATATGAGGCGCTTTGGAAACTGGACGAGGGACGGGACGCCACAAGCAGCATACATCTGGCCAAGGCGGTGTCCAGCGAGGGCTTCTTCCAGGCCTGCAACTACGCCCATGAAGTCCATGCTGGGCTGGGCTCGATGATCGAGTACGGGCTTACCCTCTACACCAAGCTCTCAAGGACCCTCTACCACTACCTGGGAGACCCTAAGTACCACAAGAGGAAGCTGGCCGACGCCCTGGACCTATAGACCGGAACAGCGTCGGGATTCAGCCCAGGGCTTCCAACCTGGGAGCGACTTCTTCCTTGAGCAGCTTGAGAGACCGCTGTACCAGCGAGTGGTCGTCTGGGTCATGGGTTATTACCAGAATCTGGCCGAACCCTCCGACCGCTTCGTAGAGACGTGTGATTTTGTCGGCGCACTCCCCCGGGTCCCCGACAATCCAGTTGTGCTCCATCATGAAGTCCACGTCCACGCTTTCGTCGGGCATGTCCGGGTCGTCCTTGTGGGCTTCCAACTGTCCGCCGTGCCTGCGGTTCTTCCACTGGTGCTCGTTCCAGGGCCTGCCCAACACTATACGGGCCTCTTCCCTGGCCCGTTCGGGAGTATCGCTTACGTAGACGTCCCTAGCGATGCGCCAGTCTGACCTCCTGGGCGTACGGCCCGAGGAGTTGGCTCCGTCCGCATAGGCGTCCCAATGGACCCTCAGCTTTTCGGCGTTCAGCGTCGGGCTGCTCATAGGGATCCATCCTCTGGACCCGGCCATGTAGGGAGTGTTGGGGCTTGGGGAGGTGGCCGCCATCCCTATGGGCGGATGGGGCTTTTGGTAAGGTTTGTAGTACAGGCGTCGGTTCAGCTCCTCCGGCGCGTCTGGGGAGTGTACGCTGAAGTGCTTTCCCTCGTAGTGGTACTGGCCGTCCTCCGAGGCCCACAGGCCCAGGACTATCTCGAGGGCTTCTCTGCTGCGTTCCCTGACCGAGTCCAAGTCCTCGGGGGTCCAGACCGTACATCTGCAAGTCCGTGGGGATTGACCTCATGCCCACGCCCCAATAGAGGCGCCCTCGGGCCATGTGGTCCAACATGGCTATGCGGTGGGCGGTGTCCACCGGATGGTGAAGGGGAAGCAGCGTCACGCCCGTGCCCAGGATGATGTTCTTGGTCCGGGCCAAAGCCTGGGCGATGATGAGTTCCGGCGCGGGAGCGTTCTCCCACGTCTCGGTTACGTGCTCGCCTATCCAGGCCTCATGGTAGCCAAGATCGTCAGCCAGCACGAGCAACTCCAAGTCCCTGTCATAGGAGTCGGCGTAAGACCTGTTGGGCGGGTGAAGCGGCATCATGAAAAGGCCGAATTCCATCTCGTTCTCCGTGGTCGGCATCCAGACTGCGCCTGGAAATACCGGAAATGCGCGATGCCCGATTTCTAGGAATAGTACGCGTCTCACAGCCGACGGGTCAAGGCGCTCACCTGTAGCCGCCGTGTGAAGCACAATAAAAGAGGCCCTAGCGCGGGCCTCTTTTATTGTTTAACGGATGTGATGCGCTGAAAGGGCGTCAGCGCGGGCGCGAGCTAGTGGCTTCCACAGCCGCCGCTTCCGCAGCCACAGCCTCCGCCACCGCCCTCTTGCGAACCGCAGCCGCATGAACCGCTGCCGCAGCCGCCTGCGACCTGGAAGTTCGGATTGTTGATGACGAAGCCGACCCTGGTCAGGTCTTCGATGTAGTCTATCGTGGCCTCTTCCAGGAAGGGAATGGAGTCGGAGTCCATGAGGAACTGGACGCCGTCCAGGTCCACTATGGTGTCGTCGTCCTGGGACTCTTCTTCCATCGTCATCATGTACTGGACGCCTCCCTGGGGAGCCGGTATGGCGATAACCCGGAGAGAAGCCGCGTCTTCTCCCTGCTCACTGATGACTTCCTTGATCTTTTCAAGCGCCGGGGACGTGACCTGAATCATTTTTACCGCTCCTTCTCCGGGGATTCCCATCTTGCTTGCCCAGCTTAAACGATCGCTCGATGCTCGTCTGAAAGCGTAGCACAACCCGGTTGTAGCAGTCAATTGAACGCACCGGCTCCAAACGAACGGTTGCGGAAGAGAATTTGGAGCTTTCCAAGCGGCTTGGGGAAGGATGGAACGCATGGTTCCCCGGCAGCCATTGCCCTACGGCGTTGAGATTCTTGCATCGTCATTCCGGCGCAGGCCGGGATCCAGAGGACTCTGGGTAGAAGCTCTCCCACCAGTCGGGGAACCGTCTCAATTTGAGATGCTTGAACAGCCGTGGATGGACTTCCACAGCTAGCTTCATAGCTTGCTCGATCGGTCTCCTTATGGAGAAGTGGGCTGTTGGCTGAGTCCTCAGCTTGAAGAGATGGTAGCACTCCCGCAGGTTCATCTTGGTCAACACCCTGCGGTAGTGGGCATGGGTCACCAGATACGGCGCTACGTGGGGAAGAGACTCGTGGACTCTATGGAAGGACTCGGACGCCATGTTCATGGCCTCCGCGAACTGGCTCTCCAAGGCTGCTTCTCTGATGCGCCGGGGCATCAGGAACCCGTTGTCGACTGAGAGTGGCTGGGGAAGATATGTCTGCATACGGTGGCGCTTGAATTCCCTGTATGCGCCGTAGTCCAAGACCAGCTCGAAAGAGTAGTCCACCGTCTCAAGCTCCCTGACGGTGGCGTCATGGGGGCCGAATTCTTCGAAGGAGCTGTCGAGGACCTGCTCCATGTCGGCCTCGCTCATACGCTCCACGGCGGCCCAAACGTCGGCGTAGGGCGATCTCGCGGACCTGTACAGAAGAGCCGCGGTCAGCTTCCTTTCGGCGTCGGGGTCGTAGTGCAGAAGCCTCACGGACGTATCCGGCGCCTCCGCGCTAGATTCGATGAGGTCCCGATGGGACCGCAGGGCTTTGGAGGAGACTTTGAGATGGGAGTTCTCGTCTGCGTACTTGATTAGGGTCGGCGTGATTTCCCGCCCCTTCTCCTTCAGGAGTTCGCCAAGCTCGCGCTCCTCAAATAGCTCCGACGACAGCAGCTTGGATACGGCGTGTTCCATGACCCGGGCGTTCATAGTAACGCCCACGTTGGTCAGCGTTGCGGTGGGAAGCAGAAAGCGGCAGCTGTCGATGGCGGTCCTCTGCGCTCTCTGTGGAGTCATGCCGGACTCCTGTTGCAGCCGTTCGGCAACGGCGTCCGTCATTTCCTGATACGCCTGGAACAGCCCGTCGCAGGTCCTTTTGTACAGATCTAGAAGCTCTGGGTGGTCTTGCAGCTCCTGGGGGACATGGTAGCTGCCCTGGTCAATCACCTGGTATCGGGAGGACTTCTCCGTGTAGGACGCGAGCCTGTTGTCCTCGAGAGCGTCGCAGGCCAGCCGGGAGATGTTCTCGACCGCCATGTGTATGACTGCGTGCTCAGCCACGGAGGCGTGTCCGTATCCCAGCACCCAACGCTCATGAAAGTCTGCTGCCCTTTCCTGCGTCACCTGCTGGGCTATCTCATCAAAAGGCTCTGGACGGCGGGAAGTCATGGCGCACACCACGGCCAGCTGCTCCTCGGTGAGTTCCTTGGGACTCAGTGCGTAAACGCGGCGGGGGTGTTCGCCGGGCCGGGCGTCAGCCATAGAGACGTCGCTCCAGAAACAGGGTGGCCCAATTATATACCCATCATCAATTATCTCTTCTCCATGAGTGGGTGAAGGCTGGAACGCCGGAGAAAGCGGCCTACTTTGTTGTATAATCCTTTTCACAAGCCAATCCCTACGGTCGATGCGAGGTGAACATGGCACAGCTTACAGGCGGGCAGGCAGTAGTCGAAACCCTTAAGGCACAGGGTGTGGACACCATATTCGGCATCATATCCACCCACATGATGGACATATACGACGCCCTTTACGACCATCGGGACGCCATCAGGTTCATTTCGGCGCGTCACGAGCATGGCGCTGCCCTGATGGCTGACGGTTACGCCAGGGTCAGCGGAAAGCCGGGAATTTGCTTGACCAGCACCGGTCCGGGAGCCGCCAACTCCATGGGCGGCATGGGAGAGGCGTACCTGGCCTCGTCCCCTGTGTTGAACCTCACTTCCACCGCTGAAGAGGACGTGTACCGTCTTGGCGTCGGCGCCACCCATGAGGTGAAGGACCAGCTGGGAATGTTCACGTCCGTGACCCAGTGGAACTCCCACGTTGGCCGGATCGACGCCATCCCCGACCGCATATACGAGGCGTTCGAACGGTTCCAGACACGGCGTCCCCGTCCCATCGAGGTGGAAATCGCAGTCGATGTCCAGTTCGACAAGGCCGATCTGGAAATTCCCCAATACCAGCAGAAGAGTCTTCCTGCCCCTGACCCGGACGAGATAGAACAGGCGGCGCAGCGGCTGCTGTCGGGCAAGCGGGTGGCCATCCTGGCGGGAGCAGGGCTCCACAGGTCTGGGGCTTCAGGGGAGCTTGCGGCCCTAGCCGAGACCCTGGGAGTGCCGGTGTTGACAACCGCCGAGGGTAAGGGCGCCATTCCCGACGATCACGCGTTGGCCTTGGGTTCCCACAAGGGTATACCGCGGGGCGGCGACATGGACTCTGACCCGCTCCAGCAGTTCCTGGACGGGCTGGACACGCTCCTGGTGGTCGGCTCCAGCCTAGCCGTGTCCCGGACCAAAGGGCGTGGATGGAGGCTGCCGGAGAACATCATCCACGTGGACGCCGACAAGACGGCCATCGGGAAAGTGTACGACGCCAGCCTGAGCGTTGAGGGCGACGCCAAGGCTGTGCTGGACGCCGTCAAGAACGCCGTACAAGGAAAGCCCGCTCAGATCGAAGCCGGCTTTGACCGGGAAGTGGCCGACCTCAAGCAGACCATCCAAGCCCACAAGCAAGAGACCATGTCCAACCAACTGAAGGTCATGGAGGCCATCAGGAGCGTGACCGTCAGGGACGCCATCTTCACCGGTGACGTAAACGTGGCCACCCACTCGGCCGCCAACTACCTGCTCCCCGTATACGAACCCCGGAGCTATCTTCTGTCCCACTGGGGAGGCCTTGGATTCGCGCTTCCGGCAGGGGCGGGCGCAAAGGCCGCCTTCCCTGAGCGCCAGGTCGTGTGCCTGACGGGAGACGGCGGGTTCCAGTTCAACATGCAGGAACTGGGCACCTGTGTCCAGTATGGGCTGAACCAGGTGGTGATGGTGTTCAATGACAGCGCCTGGGGAGTCCTGAAACAGCGCCAGACCACCGACTTTGGCGGACGGTTTATAGGTTCAGAGCTGCAGAACCCGAACTTTGCCAGGTTGGCCGAGTCCTACGGCGCCAACGGAGTTCAGGTGGGCACCGTGGCTGAGATGACCTCTGCGTTGGAGGACGCCCTGAAGTCTGACGTGCTGACGGTCATAGAGGTGCAGACCCCCGACGGGTTCGCCAACTTGAGTTAAGGAAGCCCCAAAGCGCTTGAGACCAGCGATCGGGCTCTATCGAAACGGGGCCCTATGAGCCAGGCAGACGACACGGGATTTTGGTGCCTTTACCGCGGACGAGAGGACGGGAGGCGTTGGGGCGTTACCGAGGCCAGCTACTATGAGCTGGCCGAGTGGTCAGACCTGCCCGCTTTTCTCCACTACATGGGCGCCATACCCTTTCCCTATGACATTGAAACGGCGGTGCGCCGTTACGAGCAGGCCAAGCGGGACGCCCACGACTCGGGCATGGTCTTCAACCACCGCAACTACGCCACCGGATTCCTGGAGTCGGTGTATGAGATATGGCATCAGGACCCGAGCCATACTGAGGGCCGGTAGGAGTGTGCGGACGGTTCACAATCACGACTGACGGGCGGACCCTTCAAGAACGGTTTAATTTCGATCTGTCCGGGCTGGATGCACCTCCCCGTTACAACGTGGCTCCCACCCAACAGGTCCTGACTGTCGTTAGGTCTGTGGAAGGGATGAATGAGGGAAGGATGATGCGGTGGGGCCTCATCCCTAGAGGTTCCAAGGGACAAGGGAAACGCGGCCCCTTGATAAATGTGCGGGCCGAAAGTCTGCTTCAAAGAGGCCTTTTTCGGTCTGCCTTGGAAAGGCGCAGGTGTTTGGTGCCCGCCGACGGGTTCTTTGAATGGAGGAAGGCTGGCCGGGAGCGGATTCCACTGTATTTTACTCTAAAAGACCAACGACCTTTCGCCTTGGCCGGGCTTCGGGAGCGATGGACGTCTCCTGATGGGGAAGAAGTCCAGTCCTGTGCCGTCATCACCGTTCAAGCAAATAGTCTACTGGAGCCGATTCACGACCGAATGCCGGTCATTCTGTCTCAGGAATCCGAGGAAACCTGGCTTGACCGAGAAGTGAATGACCTGGCCTTGCTGAACGAGCTCTTGCTGCCTTACTCGGCAACCGAGATGGAGTGCCGCCAAGTATCGTCAGGGGTCAATAGCGTTAAAGCTGCGGGACCTGAGTGCATTGGTCCCCCGAAAGGTTCGTCAGCCCAGCAGGGGACCCTTAGTCTGTAACCTCGTCTAAAAAACGCCTGATTCCTAGATGACCGGTCGTCGAACGTGGGCTACGCGTTCTTCTTGGGGACTAGGAACCGACGGCGAAAGGTCAGTATCTTCTCGTCCCGCTGGTTGTGGGCTCGGGTCTCCACGTAGATGACTCCCCGGTCTCCCTTGCTGGTCTCGCGCTTTTCCAGAATCTCAGTCTCTGCGTAGACCGTGTCGCCTATGAAGGTAGGGCCGTCGTGGGTGATTTTCTCGTATTCGAGGTTGGCCACGGCCTTGCCGCTGGTGTCCCGCACGGTCATGCCCACTACGAGGCTGAAGACCAGGGTGCCCACAACGAGAATCTTGCCGTATTGGTGGGAGGTCTCCATGTAGTGGAGGTCCGAATGGAGGGGCTGCTCATTCCGAGTCAGCAGGCAGAACAGATTGTTGTCTGAGTCGGTGATGGTTTTGCCGGGCCAGTGCTTTATCAGCGTGCCCGGCTCCAAGTCTTCATAGTAGTAGCCAAAACGCTCTTCGGCGTTCACGGTGGCGCTCACATTGTCCCCCTTGGTCTTGTGCTTGTCGGATCGGGTCTAGTCCAGACCCAGGCTCTCTCTCAGGGCGGCAATCTGTTCCAGATGCGATTTCCAGTGGCCGACGAATATCCGCTCCACCATGGTGCGGGCTGTACGGGGTTCGGTGGCGCCGGTGCGGCTCAGGTACACGTCCGCTTGAGCGTTGTCCAATTCCTCTTCGCTGGCCGACTCAACAGCCACCCGCAGCCCCGACAAGAGCTCCGCGACGTCCTGACGGACTCCGTCCAAGTCCCTCTCCTGACGCTCAGGTGTAAGGTGAGTCTCATCGGCGATTAAATTGACCGTCTCCGGTTGTCCTGAGAGCATTCCCTGGACAGCTTTATGGACGCCGCCGACCGGACTGTGGAGCATGTGGTAGATGACTTCCCGTGCCGACCATTCCCCTTCTTCCGCGCGCCAATCGAAGCAGTAGTCGATGCCCTCCAGAAGGCGTTCCAATTCCTTCTGGTAAGAGTCGATGGCCTCCAGATAGGCGGCTTTTTGGCTGGTCAATTCTCCTCCTGCAATCCTAAGACAGGCTGGATAGCCGCTTTCAGGCTAGCTTGGAGTGTAGATGGGCCGCTGTCCCCTGTCAATCCGCCCTATGCACGCTATCGGTGAGGAGATATTGCCCCTCTCCCTTGACGGGAGAGGGTTCGGGTGAGGGTGAAAATCTGCAAGCCTAGAGTGGCTCCCTGACCCGGCCTGTGCTAGTATTCGGCTTATGAAGACAACACGCCGCCTGCGGGAAATGCTGAATGCGCCGGGCCTTATCAGGGCCGTCAACGTGTATGACCCACTGACTGCCCGCATAGCTGAGAGCCTGGGATTTCAGGCCCTGGGTTTAGGAGGCTTCCAGCTGGGCGCCCACCTGTGCACCACCGAGCCGCTGCTTACCATGACCGAGGTGATGAACTCAGCCCGGTATATTTGCCAGGCGGTAAACGTCCCCCTCAAAGTGGACTGTGGGGCCGGGTTCGGTGAACCCGTCCACGTCCACCGCGCGGTGCGCGAGGCGGAGGCGGCTGGAATTGCGTGCATCCACATCGAGGACCAGTTTTACCCCAAGAGGGCCCACTATCACAGAGGCATAGAGCACGTCATCCCAGCCGAAGAGATGGTTGACAAAATCAAGGCGGCAGTGGAGGCGCGCTCCGACCCCGATTTCGTCATCGTGGGCCGCACCGACGCCATGCGCACGGACAACGTGCAAGAAGGAATATCCAGGGGCAACCTGTATGCGGAAGCCGGATGCGACATGGTGGAGGTCTTCCCAAACAACTTGGAGGAAGCCAGGCTGGTCCCCAGGGAGGTAAGCGCCCCGGCCATCTACGTCAACAGCCCCGGCAATAGACTGGGACGGCCCATTCTGTCCTGGTCTGAGCTTGAGGACATGGGCTACAAGATGGTCCTGGATGCCACCACGGCTGCCATTGCCGCCGCGCAAGCGGTCAGAGACGTCTTTTCCGCATACATAGAGACGGGCAGGCCCCAATTTGATCATGAGACGGCCATCCAAGCTAGGGAGTGGATTGAGGGGATAATCGGGCTGCCGGAGCTGTACCGCATAGAAGAGCGGACCACGGAACGCGACGGTTAGGCTTCTTCTATGGCTGGAGTAAGAGACATGGGACGATTAGACGGCAAGGTCGCCATCATCACCGGAGGCTCCATGGGGCAGGGAGAGGCGGAAGCGCGCCTCTTTGTCTGTGAAGGCGCCAGGGTGGTGATAGGGGACGTTGCTGAGGAGCAGGGGAGCGCCGTGGCCCTGGACATTGGGGAGCAGGGTGGAGAGGCGTTGTTTGTGCGGCTGGATGTGGCGTCGGAAGACGACTGGCGACGAGCCGTTGAGATGGCGGTGGAGGCCTATGGCCGGTTGGACATTCTGGTGAACAACGCGGGCATCCGCGGCCCGTTCGGAATAGAGGACCTGTCGCTGGAAGACTGGGACCGGGTGGTGGACGTGAACCAGAAGGGCGTCTTTCTGGGGACCAAACATTCAGTCCCGGCCATGAGGAAGGGCGGCGGCGGCTCCATTGTCAACATATCCTCGGTGGCAGCCATTCGAGGCAGAGGTTCCGCGGCCTATTCGGCCACCAAGGGCGCCGTTCGCACTTTCACCAAGGTCACCGCAATTCATTATGCCAAGGACAACATACGATGCAACTCTGTCCATCCCGGCCCGGTTGACACTGCCTTCTTCGGAGACTCTCTGAAGGACCAAGCTGTCCGAGACAGGACGGTAAGACCCATTCCCATGGGCCGTCTGTGCACACCAGAAGACGTGGCCTACGCGGTTTTGTACCTGGCTTCGGACGATGCGTCGTTTGTTACGGGGGCTGAGCTTGTCGTTGACGGTGGGCGCACCGCTATGTAGTGGCTGGCGTCTAGCTTTTGGCTTCGAAGGAGCCTATCAACCGGAACTGCACCTGGGACACCGAATCTATCAGGTCCGACATCTCGCCCCGCTCCCCCTCTTCGGCCCGTTTCTGTCCCCTGACCTTCATAGTCTCAGCCAGGTCGTCGGTCTCGATTTCGTAAACGGCGATGTACTTGCCCCGCCCCTCTTTCGGGCCGGAAATCTCGTATCGCCTTGATGATACAAATCCTGGAGTGGCCAACACGTTGGGCATGTGTATGTTGTCGTACCAGTCGTTGTATTCGGCTTCTCGAGACGGGTCCTTGCAGTTGCTCTCCACGATGTTAATCCACCTGGCCATTCGTCACCTCTTCTTCAGCGGTTGGGTGGCGTAAAATATACGCCATAGCCGTACTCCGAGCAATCGCGGCGTAGGTTCCACCTTGTCCGTCCGTGAATTGCGTACAACTTCGAAAAGTCGCGAGCCAGAGTTGCAACTTTACTGCGCTACACATATACTGTGAATCACAGAAACTGTGAGGACACTGACATGAAGAACATCACCGTATCCGTTGACGAAGAAACGCATCGGCGCGCTCGCATCCGAGCGGCGGAGCTCGGCACGTCGGTGTCAGCGTTGGTGCGCGACTATCTGAAAAGCCTAATCACCGATAGCGCCAACGGAGGTGTAGCTGACGAACCGCACTCAGAGACGCCGATTGAACGCCAAATCAGGCTGATGAACGAGGTGATAGAAGACATCCAAAAAACCAGCAGTGGCTTCACGGCGTCTGAGAACCTCCCCCGTGAAGCCTTGTACGACCGAGAAGCAGCCCGACGGGAAATGTTGGGCGATGGACGCCGACAAGTCGGGGACTAACTACCTGCATGTGGAGATGCTGCGGAACACCCGGATCCGACGGTTGACCGGTCTTCAAGGACGTCAGAGGTAAGGGCTACGAACAAGGGATAGTCGACAAACTCTCCTTGGAAAACCTATACCACAACAATGCGCTTCGTTGACACCAACGTACTAATATATGCTGTCAGCCCCGATCCTGGGGAAGCGGAGAAACGTCGTATTGCACAAAATTTGTTACAAGAATCCGATATAGCCATATCGGCGCAGGTCCTTCAAGAGTTCTACTACCAGTCCACTCGGCCTAGCCGCCGCTGGGCAATAACCCACGAACAGGCCTTGCGCTTTATTGAATCGATAAACAGCTTTCATATCCAGCCCATCACTGTCGAATTGTTCAGGGATGCAGTGTCAATCAGCTGGCGGTTTGGGCTGTCCTACTGGGACGGCGCAATTCTCGCAGCGGCCCGTTCCGTAGGCTGCGACGCCGTGTACACGGAGGACCTGAACCCAGAGCAGGACTACGACGGGATCCGTGTAATCAACCCCTTTGCGGCACTGACGTAACCGGCATAACTCGGTTCGCTCACCTGGGCTGGTTTCTGGACAAGCACCCTAAGCTGCTCTATAGTTTTAACGCTTCCCCACCCAAGAACTCCTCATCCTGACTTAAACGAGGTGCGCCGATGAAAGCAGCGAGACTGGCCGGATACAAGAAGTTCGAGTTCGTAGAGACGCCCGCGCCCACCCCCGACGAAGGCGAGTGTCTCATCAAAATGGAGAAGGTCTCCATCTGCGGCAGCGACATCCACAACGTCTACGTCCGCGAACGCCCGGAAGAGGAGTATCCCCAGACCATCGGCGCGCCCAACCACGAGTGCGCGGGCGTGGTGGTGGAAAGCCGGACTGACGAAATTAAAGAAGGGCAGCGCGTTATCGTACTCCCGTCAGGGCGGGGCGGTCTGGTGGAGTATATGACCTCCAAGCCGGGCAGGATTATACCCGTGCCCGACCATGGGCCCTTGGACGAATGGGTGATGTGCCAACACTCCGGGACCGTCCTCTACTCCGTGCAGCAGATGGGCAACGTTCTGGGCAAGAGGGTTGTGGTTCTGGGTCAGGGAGGCATCGGGCTGAGCTTTGCCATGATAACGGCAAGGCAAGGCGCAAAGGACGTGATAGCGTCGGACCCCGTAGACTTCCGCTTGGAAATGTCGCAAAAGCTCTCCGGAGCCTATACGGTCAACCCTGACCGGGAGAACATCGTCGAGGCTGTCCAGGAACTCACCGATGGGGAAGGAGCCGACATAGTCGTGGATGCGGCCGGGACCCATCAGGCTTTCAACGACTGCTTCCGGTTGGTGAAGAAGTTCGGCAAAGTCATTATCTTTGCTTCGCAGGACGACAACCACGTGCTGCTGGAAGACCATATGCAGCTGCTTACCAAGCAGCCCACCATCATCCCCACCGTTGGGGGAGCCAGTGGAGACCCCCTCACTCACATCAAAGAAATGGTCCGGCTCAGGGAGAGGGGATGGATTGACCCTGGTCAGTTCGTGACCCACAGGATGGGCTTTGACGACGTGCAGCAGGCCTACGATATGTACGAACAGAGGGCGGACAACATAATCAAGGTGGTAATGAGCATTTAGGGTGACGGAGCCGGGCGGACATGTGCCGCTGTCCTGGCTCCTAACGACCGATGCAGGGAGGCTATTGTGCCCATTGAGAAGCTGTCACCGGAGCTTGACCGCATCATATCCTCAGGTGAGGACATAGAGGTGTTGGGCCGGGGATACGGGCCCCACGACCCCACTGTGGACTCACGAAAGTTCGACATCCACCCATGTGCAGAAGGACCCGTTTGGATGCACGAGCAGGGTTGCCTTGTGTTCACCGACATCACCAACAACCGGCGTATGAAGTGGTCACCGGGAGAGGGAGTGACCCTCCACGACGAGCCAAGCGAATACGCCAATGGGCTGACCCGGGACCAGCAGGGGCGCATCGTGGCCTGCGAGCAGTATCTCAGGAGGGTGGCTCGCCTTGAGCCGGAAGGCCCCAAAACCGTCATCGCCAGCCGGTACCGCGGCGTCCGCTTCAACCGGCCCAACGACGTGGTGGTCAAGTCCGACGGAAGCATATATTTCACCGATCCCGGAGCTCCCCGTCCAGGATGCGACCTTGACTTTGCCGGCGTCTACCGGGTCTCGCCGGACCTGGGGGAAGTGACTCTGCTGGTCAAGGATTTCGTCACCCCCAACGGGCTGACCTTTTCGCCGGATGAAAAGATTCTCTACGTGGACGACACTCTGCGGCACCACATTAGAGCTTTCGACGTCCAGGCCAACGGCATGTTGAACCTGCATTCTGATAGGGTCTTTTGCGACATGAGAGGCGAAAGGCCGGGGATGCCCGACGGCCTGAAGGTGGACGTGGAGGGCAACGTCTACTGCACGGGGTCAGGCGGAGTCTGGATTATCGACCCGTCGGGGAAGCATCTGGGCACGGTTCTGACCGAAGAGGTGCAAACGACCAACTGCGCCTTCGGAGGCGACGACTGGCGCACGCTCTTCTATACCACCTTCGATGTGTTGGGAAGCATCAGGGTAAATATACCCGGCGTGCCTGTGCCTTCACCGAAACCGGCCTGAAGAGCAGTGGTTCAACGGGGCTTTCCCGGATCTTAACGGAAAGCGGCGAACCCGTCGGGGATTTGGACCTCTATCAGCTTTAGCTTGTCAGCCTTGACTGCCGAGTCCAACTCCGTTGTAAGCTGGTCCAGGGAGTCCACCTTAACGCCTTCGAACCCGTAGGACTCGAACAGCTTCACGAAGTCCGGGTTGACCAACTCGGTGCCGATGTACCTTCCACTGAAGTTGTTCTGCTGGTACTGCTTCAACACGCCCCAGGCGTTGTCGTTGAACATCAGCACAATAGGGTTGATTCCATATTGGGACGCGGTGGCCAGCTCCTGGAGGTTGTATTGAAAGCCGCCGTCTCCCGTAACGCATATCACCGGCGTGTCGGGTTTGGCGGCCTTGGCGCCCATGGCGGCGGGGAAGGCATAGCCCAGCCCCACCCACCCGTGAGGGTATATGAAAGTCCTGGGCTGGTAGGCGGCGAAAGCTCTGGTCGCCCGGCTGGTGGGCACAGTGGGGTCCCAGACGGTTATGGCGTCTCTGGGCAGCGCCTCTCGGATGGCTTCCAACGCCCGGACCTCGTTGGGCCATTGCTCGGCAAGTCCGGAGTCGATCCTGCCCTTGAGTTCTTGGCATTCCTTCCGATAACCGTCGTCGGCCTGGAATCCGCTAGAACCGACGGCCTCCAATATCTGGACTACGGTTTGTTGAGGGTTGGCGGCAATGGCTACGGTGGCCGGATAGTTTCGTCCTATAGCCTCGTCGTCCATCAGTACGTGGACGAGATTGGTGGGCATCTTGAGGCCCACTCCCACCGTGGACCTGTAAGGGAGAACGGAACCCACAACCAGCGCCGTGTCACATCCAGCGATGAGCTCCTGGACCGGGTTGACACCCCAGATGCGTCCTCCCAGGGCTGGCCCTAGTGAGAGTGGATGGTCTTCTGGGAAAGCACCCTTTCCTCCGTCGGCAGTGACTACAGGAGCGCCCATAGCCTCGGCCAGGCGTATGATCTCCTGAGTCCCGCCATTGTGTTGCACCTCCTCGCCCACGACGATGACGGGCCGTTTTGCCGACTTGAGCATGTCCGCGGCCTGGGCTATCTCCGCTTCGTATCCGTGGGGCGGTCTTGCGGCCAAGGGAGGCACGATTTCTACGTCGGACTCCATCCCCAGGACGTCCGTCGCCAGTTCCAACTCTATGGGCCGGGGACGTCGTTCACGGAAACGCCGGAAAGCTTCGTGGACCGCATCGGGTATGGCGTCCACTTCCGTTATCAGGGCTGTCCAGTCTGTGACAGACTGGAACATCTCAATCTGGTCCTTGGGTTCGTGGGTGGCGCCCCGGCGGGAGTTTATGAACTCCCTCTCCACGTTGGTGGTGATTTGGAGGATGGGGCAGGCGGAGTGGTAGGCCTCGCCCATGGCGCCGATGGAGTCGGCGGCACCCGGTCCTGTGCTGGTTATCAGAACGCCGGGTTTGCCGCTGACCCGGGAGTAGCCGTCGGCCATGAAGCCGCATCCCAACTCCATGCGGCCTCCGATGTACCTGAAGGAATCCTGCTGGTCGAACAGGGCGTCGTACAGGTCCAAGTTGTGCACCGATATGATGCCGAACAGGGTGTCGACCCCGTGGGCCTTCAGGGACTCCAGAACAGCTTTGCCTCCGGTCATTTTGGCCATGACGCGTCTCCTGTACTGTAATAGCGGGCCGTTTAACGGCCGGGACGGAGCTTAGAGGATAAGCAGCACGGGGTTCTCAAGGAAACGCTTGATTTCGACCAGGAACTGAGCGGCTTCGGCTCCGTCGGCCACGCGGTGGTCGGTGGAGAGGGTGGCTTTCATGATTTGCGCCGCCTTTATCTCCCCTTCTCTCACCACGGGCTGTTCCTTCACGGTGCCCACGGCCAACACTGCGGCGTTGGGCGGAAAGATGATGGCGGTGAAGCTGTCCACGTCGAACATCCCGAGGTTGCTCACGGCGAAGGTGCCTCCCGTGTACTCCTCGGCCCTCAGAGTTCCTCCTTGGGCCCTGTCAATCAAGTCACGGCTGGCCGCGGCTATTTCCACCAGCGACTTGTCCTGGCACTGGCTTACCGCGGGCACAATCAGCCCCTGCTCCAACGCGATGGCTATCCCTACATTGATGTCCCCATGCACTTGGAGAGCGTCTCCCTCGAAGGACGAGTTGAACTTTGGGTGTTTTGCCAGGGCCAGCGCCGCAGACTTCACAATCAAGTCGTTGACGCTGGTCCGAGCGCCTTCTCCCAGGGCTTCATTCAATTGCCGACGCAGAGACATGGCGAGTGTCATGTCTATTTCCGAGGTGACATAAAAGTGGGGCGCCTGGGTCATGCTCTGCACGGTGACCCCGGCGATGGCTTTCCTCATGCGGGAGAGCTCCACCCGCTCCCCCGGCCTCGGCTGGGACGGAGCCGTTGCAGGAGCGGCGGCGGAAAAGTTGCGGACGTCGTCCTCTTGGATGCGGCCATTCGGCCCTGTGCCCGTTACCTGGGCGAGGTCTACTCCCAGTTCCATGGCCAGTCGCCGTGCAATGGGAGTGGCCGCGACTCTTCCGGTCTGGGCTGCAGGGGCGGCTGTGGCGGTCTCAGTTGCGACGGGAGGGCTTGGTTCAGAGGCTTCTGCAGGGGCTTCCTGGGGAGCTTCTGTGGTCAGGTTCTCCAGCGGAGGGACTTCCTCGCCTGGAGCGGTGATAACTGCGATGAGGTCGCCGACGGGTATGGAGGCGCCTTCTTCGGCTAGGATCTTGCCGAGCACACCGGAAGCGTAGGCCTCCATTTCAACGGTGGCCTTGTCGGTCTCGATCTCGGCGATGACCTCGCCTCGCGCGACCTGTTCGCCCTCTTTTTTGCGCCAACGGACGACAATGCCCTCTTTCATGTCGTAGCCCATGGACGGCATGGCAACTACCGTGGCCAAACTAACCTCCTTGGCCGGGCTGTTTTGACTTGCTGCTACTTTCGGACACTGTCCTAGCCTCTTATCATAGACCTGACAGCGGCTGCCACTTTGTCCCCGTTGGGGATGGCCGCCTGCTCCAAAGGTCGTGAGTATGGCATGGGGGCCTCTTCACCGGCCACCCTGCCGATGGGAGCGTCCAGGTAATCGAAGGCTTGCTCTTGTATGGAAGCAGCCACCTCCGCCGCAAATCCGCCGGTCTTCCACGTTTCTTCTACCACCACTGCATTGTGGGTCTTCTTCACCGATTCGACGACCGTTTCCATGTCCAGCGGCCTCAGGCAGCGCAAGTCTATCACCTCGGCCTCGATTCCCTCGCTCGCCAACGTCCGGGCCGCTTCCAACGCGATGTGCACCATGCGTGAGTAGGAGACGATGGTCACGTCGCTGCCAGGTCTTTTTACGTCGGCTTTGCCCAACGGAATCTTGTAATGCTCCTCCGGCACCGGCCCCCTCGTGCTGTACAGGAGGATGTGCTCCACGAAGAGCACCGGGTCCACCTCGTCCCGGCACGACCGGAACAGGCCAAGGATGTCGTGGGGTGTCGATGGGACGACCACCTTCAGACCTGGCACCGCCGCGTACCACCCCTCAAAGCATTGGGAGTGGGTGGCTGCGACCTGGGCGCCTCCTCCCGTGACCGTGCGCACGATGAGGGGCACCGAAAGCTGGCCCCCGGACATGTATCGCATCTTGGCCGCGTGGTTGACTATCTGGTCCATGGCCAGGAGGGTGAAGTTGATGGTCATGATTTCCATGATGGGCTTCATGCCCCCCATGGCGGCGCCGACTCCCGCTCCCACTATCACCGATTCCGACAGGGGAGCGTCGCGGACGCGTTCGGAGCCGAACTCTTCCGTGAACCCTTTGGTGACGGCATAGGCCCCGCCGTAGGGGCCGATGTCCTCTCCGGCAAGGAAGGCGAGAGGGTCCTCGTTGAGGGCTTCCCTCAAGGCTGTGCTTACGGCTTCTCTGTAGGTGATTTCAGGCATGCCTGTCTCCTCAGAGCATCTAGCTTCCGTATATGTCCGTGAACAATTCCGAGGGGTCGGGGAAAGGACTGGCAATGGCAAAGTCCACGGCGTCCTCAATAGCTTTCAGGTTGGCGGCGTCAATCTCCGCCAACTCCGCATCGTCTGCAATCCCCTGGTCCATCAGCTTCTGCCTATAGGAATAGAGAGGGTCGCGAGCCAGCCATTCCTCCACCTCGGAGCTGAGGCGGTAGGCGGCGGGGTCGGCGATGGAGTGTCCCCTGAATCTGTAGGTCTGGGCCTCGATAAATATGGGTCCGCCGCCGCCTGACACGTACTCCACGGCGTCCTTCATGGATTCCCTGACCTCTAGAACGTCCATCCCGTTGATGCGTCGTCCCGGCATCTTGTAGGCGTCGGCGAGCTTGTAGATGTCGGCGGCAAGAGCGAAGGTCTCCCAGACCGAGGCGCCCATGCCGTACTGGTTGTTCTCGCAGAAGTATATGACGGGGAGCTTCCTGATGGCGACGAGGTTCATGGACTCGTGGAACTCCCCTTCGTTCAAGGCGCCGTCTCCCAGGAAGCACAAAGCCAGCCTGTCCTCTCCTTTGAGCTTAGCGGCCAGTCCAAGCCCGGCGGCTATGGGCATCTGGCCCCCCACAATGGCGTAGCCGCCCATGAAGTTCTTGGAGACGTCAAAGAGGTGCATGGAGCCTCCCTTGCCCTTGCTGCACCCGGTGGCCTTTCCGAAAAGCTCCGCCATAGCGACTCCTGCGTCCATGCCCCTGGCAAGGGCGTGGCCGTGGTCCCTGTAGTGGGTCAGGACCCAGTCCTGGGGTCTCAGAGCGGACAAAGCTCCCACGGCTATGGCCTCTTCGCCTATGTAGAGGTGAAGGAAACCCGCAATGTTGCCCTGCATGTACTGTCGTTGGCACTCTTCCTCGAAGATGCGGATAAGACCCATCTGGCGGTAAAGGTCCGTCAGCTGGGCCTTGCTAAGTTTCTCCTCTACCTGCATCTGCGACCTCTTTTCTGGAGCGGCGCCTAGATGTGTATGGCCTTTCCATCGGCGGCCAGGGCGGCTTCTTTCAGCGTCTCGGACAGGGTTGGGTGGGAGTGGACCATCCAGCCCACTTCCCGGGTTGTCCCCTCGAGCATCTTGGTCATCGACAACTCGGCTAGAAGCTCCGTGACCTCCGGGCCTATCATGTGCCCGCCTAACAGTTCGCCGTATTTCTTGTCCACCACCAGCTTGACGAACCCCGTGTATTCTCCAGCCGACACAGCCTTGCCGCTGGCTTGGAAGGGGAACTTACCCACTTTGACGTCGAATCCCTCGGCTGTGGCTTGTTCCTCCGTCAGCCCAAAGCTGGCGACCTGGGGATTGCAGTAGGTCGCTCTAGGCATATAGGTGTAGTCCAAGGGTGGGGACTCTTCTCCGGCGATGGTTTCGGCGGCAAGGGCGCCCTGGGCAGACGCGACGTGAGCCAGGGCCAGTTTTCCCGTCACGTCACCAATGGCGTACAAGCCGGGCACGTTGGTGGCCATGTTTCCATCCACCTGAATGAAGCCATTGTCCACAGCGACGCCCAGTGAGTCCAGCCCCAGCCCCTCGACGTTGGCTTGGATTCCGATGGCGACCAGGACCTTTTCGCTCACCACTTCTTTGGCCCCGTCGGGGGTGTCCACGGACAGCTTGGCTCGTCCGTCCACTGGGGTCATGCCGGACACCAGGGACCCCAACATGAAACTCACGCCGGAGTTCCCCAAGGCGTCTTCCAGCGCCGCGCTGATTTCGGCGTCCTCGTTGGGCAACGCCCTCGGAAGCGCCTCCACGACGGTGACTTTTACTCCGTAGGCATTGTAGAGGTAGGCGAACTCCATTCCTACGGCGCCCGCTCCTACAATGGCGACCGATTCGGGAAGCTGACGAGCTTCCAAGGCGTGGCGGCTGTCCAGCACCAATTCTCCGTCCACGGGAAGCGATGGGATGGTGCGCGGGCGGGCTCCTGAGGCTACGATGATGTTCCTGGTCTTTAGGGTTTGCCCGTCCGGGGACACGTCGACGGTGTTGGCGTCGCGGAGGACGGCCTCTCCCTTTACGTGCTCGACTTTGTTCTTGCGCAGGAGGAAGCCTATGCCGCGGGTCATTCGCTGGACGACGTGGCGGCTTCTGTCGAAGGCTTTCGAGTAGTCCACCTTCAGGTTGTCGAAATAAAATCCAAAGTCCTCTGCCTTGTGTAGAAGGGAGAGGACTTCAGCGTTCTTCAGGAGGGATTTGCTGGGAATGCAGCCCCAGTTGAGGCATACGCCGCCCAACTCATCTCTCTCGACCACTGCGGTCTTGAGACCCAGTTGGGCGGCCCTGATTGCGGCGACGTAGCCTCCGGGACCCGCCCCGATTACGACTACGTCATAATATTCTTCATCCATCGGCGCCCTTTGCCCAGTGTATAAGCTGCGGCTGACCATAGCCGCCGCTTGGCTCAAGATTATACAGAAGCGGCTATGCGCCCCACAAGGCGGCTATATTTGTTGTCATGTGATTTCCCTGAATTCCGGCTGTCGTCGGGCGTTTCTCATAGCTATCGGAACCGCTTCTTGTTGCCCGTCGTGTCTAAACCCTGCTATTATTGATGCAGGCTTGGGGCGCTGGTCGCCCTGCAGCTGGGTCAAAGGAGGAAGTCATGAGGATCGGCGGGCTCGGGTTGCCTGAGATTGCCATCATCGTGGTCGTGCTGCTCCTGATATTCGGGGCAACTCGACTGCCCAAGATAGGCTCTTCTCTGGGCCACAGCATGAGAGCCTTCAAGGACGCCATCACGGGCCGTGACCAGCCGGAGCCCGACCCCGACGAAGCGAAAACCAAGGTCAAGTCGGCCTCCAACGACCCCGACTAACCCAAAACAACCCACAGACACAGCCGCCCGGCCTCCACAGGCGCGGGCGGTTCTTTTTTGTTCAGAGCCGGTGACAACCGCTTAATGAGCTAATTCAAACGGTGTTGTTATAATGGCTGCCTGTTGGCTGTCCGGATCGGAAACTTTGGCAATGGGAGGGGCATATGCCCTCCACGATCGAATGGACGGATGAAACCTGGAACCCGGTGACTGGGTGCACCAGAGTGTCGCCAGGTTGCGACCACTGCTACATGTTCGCTCTATATCCCCGATTGAAAGCAATGGGTGTTCATGGCTATGACACGGCTCCTGATAATGTCCGCCTGTTGCCTGAACGCTTGACGGCGCCGTTGTCTTGGAAGAAACCCCGCCATGTCTTCGTGAACAGCATGGCCGATGTGTTCCACCCGGCCGTCCCTTTCAGCTTCATAGATGACATGTTCTCAGTGATGGATGAGGCGGCATCCAAGCATGGGCATGTGTTCCAAGTCTTGACCAAGAGACCTGGCCGCGCGGTGGCTTGGTGGCAGAGGCGGGGGCAGAGTTATCCAAATGGCTGGCCGCCCAACGTGTGGATTGGAACTTCAGTCGAAAGCCAGAAATACGCTCCCAGACTAACTGTGTTGGCCCGTCTTCCCGCGTCGATACGGTTCGTGTCCGCTGAGCCGTTGCTGGAACGGATCGACCTGAGTCCGTGGCTTTCAGCTAGTTCATTGCAGTGGGTGATAGTTGGGGGAGAAAGCGGGCCGGGCGCAAGGGAAATGAACCTGGACTGGGTGCGTGATCTGCTGAACCAATCGACCGACGCGGGTGTGCCGTTCTTCCTGAAGCAGCTTGGCGGGGTGAGAAAAAAACGTGGCGGTGACGCCGCCGTGATAGACGGCGTTCGATGGCGCCAAATGCCGGTCGGAGTTTAGTAAGTTCCGTGGCCCAAATGTCTTTCGGCGGACAATGGACGCTGGAAAAGTTGGAAATATTCAGACGGGTGCCCGTAGGGCTATACCTATAGCAGACTACATTTTAAATCGTTGGTGATGAACGGTGTTAGAGCGGCGGACCCCCCAGGCTACTAAGAGCCCGCAGGCTCGGGGGCCGGCTCGCGGCCCCTAGCTGCAAACTTGGCCAGAAGGATGCCCCCCTCGTAGAGAAGAATTAGAGGCGCCGCCACCAGGGACTGGCTAATGGGGTCGATGGTGGGCGTGATGAAGGCCCCGATGATGAACGCCACGACAATCCAATGGCGCCGCCATCTGGCGAACCCCTTGGCGGAGACTATCCCAAGCTTTGCCAGCAGGAACATCACGAAGGGCGTCTCGAACACCACGCCCATCCAGAACAGCAGCCTCACGACGATGCTTACCGAGTTGGATATGCGGATCTGTGGAGTGGCCAGGTCCGTTCCCCATCCGATGAGAAAATCGATTGCTCTGGGAATCAGGATGTAATACGCGAAGACTGCGCCTCCAGCAAAGGCAAGCGCGGCGCCAGGAATGAAGGAGAACAGATAGCGGCGCTCCCTGGGCGTCAAGCCAGGGGCGACGAACAGGATTATCTGGTACAGCACCATCGGGAAGGCGCCCACCAGGCCCGCCACGAAGGATACCTTGAGGGTGACGCCCAACGTCTCGGTCAACTCCGTAGAGATCAGGCCGGCCTCGCCTCCCGTGGCAGCTTCCAACCCCACCGGCTCCAGCAGCGCCTGGATTATCTGCTGGTGAAAACTGAAGGCTGCGATGGTAGCAATCACCACCGTTGCACCGGATATGAGGACCCTTTTGCGGAGGTCTCGAAAGTGCGCAGTCAGGGACTGTTCTTGGTCCCTCAACGCTCCTCCTCTGCCTCCGAGTCCTTGGCGGTTCGTCTGGCGGCGGCGCCGTCTTCGGCGCCGGTCTGACGGCTAGAAGGGGGCTCTTGGTTTATGTTCCGTTCCTCTTCCTCGGCCATCCTGGAAAGGTCGGTGAATGCTCGGCGCACCTCCCCGAACACTTTGCCTACGTTTCGGGCCATTCCGATGGTCTTCCCTGGCCCCAGAACCACCAGGGCAACGGCCAAGACCACCAGAAGCTCGAAAGGCCCCATTCCGAAAAAGTTCAACGCATCACTCTACCGGGCAATTTGCGCATTCCGGCGGGCGCGCCACCGTGTGAGGCGGCAGCCCCGCTTTGACCAGCATGTCCGCCAGCAGACAGGTGGGCAGTCCCATTACGTTATTGTAACAGCCTTCCATAAGAGAGGCAGGACGGAAGTCGCGGTCTTGTATGGCGTAGCCGCCTGCCTTGTCCATAGGCTCGCCTGAGAGGACGTAGTTTTCCAACTCCGCATCGGAGTACTCCCGCATCACGACCCGGCTGCGTTTGCTGAAAACCGCTTGACCATTGGGCCCTACGACGGCTACCCCAGTGTAAACGTCGTGCTCTCGGCCCCTCAACGCAGTCAGCATTGAGCGGGCCTCTTCGGAAGTTGACGGCTTGCCGAGAATCCGGCCGTCCAACACCACCACGCTGTCGGCCCCGATTACGACTCTGTCGCCCTGGTCGCCGTAAATGCTCTGAGCCTTTGCCAAGGCCAGACGCTCCACGAGATGGGACGGCGACTCCCCTGGCAGAGCGTCCTCGTTCACAGAAGGAGACGCAACGTCAAAAGCTATCCCCATTCGCCTCATAAGCTCCCTGCGGCGTGGGGACGTGGATGCCAGGATGGGGACAAGGTTTACGGCCGGCTCGTTGGGTTGTGTCGCCGAGTCCCGGAGGGCCAGGACGGCCACACATTCCACATGGTGGGTCTGGGGGAACATGTCCACGGGCTGGACTGACTCCAGCTGGAAAGGCCCTCGGCACAGCGCCGCCAGGTCTCTGCTCAACGTGGCGGGTTCGCAGGAGACGTAGACAATACGGAGGGGTTTGAGGTCAATGAGGGCCTCCAGTACCCTGGGGTGGCAGCCTGCCCTTGGCGGGTCCAGGATCACGCCGTCCGGCGGCTTCGAAAGGCCTATGAGGGCATCCTCCGTCTTGGCTTGGACCAACTCTATGTTGTCCGCTCCTACGATATTGCTCTCGGCGTCTTTGATGGCCGACACCGATTCCTCGATGGCGATGACCCTGCGGCAGTGGTCAGCCACAAGGACGGCAAAGGCGGCGACTCCCGCGTATGCGTCCACCACCGTCTCCAGCCCGGTTAGCCGCAGGCCGTCTCTCACCAGACGGGCAAGAGCTTCAGCCTGCTTGGGGTTCACCTGGAAAAATGAAGAGGCTGCGACCCGGAATCTGCGGCCCTCTATGATGTCGGTGTAGTGCGGCTGGCCCGATTCAACCTCGATATCCGGGTTCTTCAGCCGGGGCTGTATGAGGTAGTCGCCCGAATCCATCCCGTACCTGATGGACAGCTGGGAGGTCTCGGCGGCCTTGCGCTGCAGGTGGGCCAGCGTCTGGTTGATCCAAGGCTGCATCAACATGCAGCTTGTCACAGGAACGAACCGCCGGCTTTCCTTGTTGACGAAACCCAGCTCTCCCCACTTCTGACCGACGGTGAACCTGGCGTGGTTCCGGTAGCCGAACTCCTCCGGCGAGGCCAATGTGGGCGCGACCGGAGCTTCCGGCAGACCGGCCTGGTCGAGGGCTTCAATCACAGCCTCTCGCTTAACCTCTAGCTGGCGACGGTATTCCACATGCTGCCATTGGCACCCGGTGCAAGGTCCGAAATATGGGCAGGGCGGGACTCTCCGGTCGGGAGACTCACTTAGAGTCTGCACGACTTGGGCCGCAATCCTCCCTTTCCGGTCTCGGATAATCTCGACGACAGCTTCCTCTCCTGGGATTCCTCCCAGGACGTGGAGATCCTCGCCGTCTAAGTGGGCTATCGTATCGCCCGAGCCGCCCCAGTGGTGCAGGTCCACAGTGAGCCGTTGGCCTATGCGGTTGGTCTTGGTCATGGGCTTGCTCCGGCGCTCACTATAAACCCAACCGTGCGAAAGCGCCAAGGCAGCGGGACCCCGATAGGTTGACCCAAACAAGGGGGGCGTATACACTTCACCTTGTACCCAATCCACCTTGAGGTGAGTACGGCGTCAGCGTTCCAAAGGAACGTCCACCTACGAAGGAGACATAGATGGCTGGACCTGTTGCAGTGACCGATGCGGACTTTGATGAAAAGGTCGTGAAGTCCGAGTTGCCCGTTCTCGTGGACTTCTGGGCTGATTGGTGCATGCCCTGCAAGATGGTCGCGCCCATAGTCGACGAGTTGTCCAACGAATACGACGGCAAAGTGGAATTCGCCAAAGTGGACGTGGACTCCAACCCTCGGACCGCTATGGCTTACGGGATACGCAGCATACCGACTTTGCTGTTGTTCAAAGACGGACAGCCGGTGGACCAAATCGTAGGCGCCGTGCCCAAGGGGACCCTGCAGAAGAAGATAGATTCGGCGCTGGGATAGGCTGTCCCAACGTCTGCCTCGCTCTCGGCAATGGGAGTGGATGGGGCCCGGTGGCTCTTGCGGACTTCAAATCCGTTGTGCCTCGTTAGCACGGGGTAGGTGGGTTCGACTCCCTCCCACTCCCGCCAGATCCAAAGGAGAAGGTCAGGGCACACGGCTGAAGCGGCCCAACACTCGTCCCAGCATCAGTTCTCTGGTGGAGACTAGGAGGACTAATCGCTTGGGGTGTTGCCCTCGATGCGGATTTGGGGTTCTTCCTTGGGAGGTATTGGGACTTCCCACGAGAGCTCGAGGTGGAGGCTGTTTTTCCCCTCCCCAAGCCTCGATTCAGCGGCAATCTCCAGCTTGATTTCCCCTACGACAGTCAGTCCTATGCTTTCCGCCCCTGCTGAAAGTTGTAAATGGCCGCTCCTGATGTGTTTAGCCAGCTGCTCCAAATAGTCCGCTGTTAGCGGCTGGTCACACCTTGTCGAGAACTTAAAAGCCTGGTCTTCTATGGGCATTTTTACACTCCCTGACGATTCGCATCCCGCATCATGTTCTCATTGGGCAGCGGACCGGTTTACCAAGCGGAAGCGCCACTGGGGATTCTCTATTTGTTGTTTTCCAGCAGACCTCAATTGAAAACACTCCATGCCGTGAGGTTAGTCTATGCCAAGACCGGAGCAGGTTCAATCCAATAAGCGGACGTGTCCACCCCAAGATTTCCTTAAAAAGCCCCACGACCGTTTCGGTTAGAGGGCCCTATGCTCTGGACACTTGGCTTCACCCTCGGATACAATTGTTCCCCACAAGCCCTTGGGACCACGCATGACAGATTCCACAGACACCGTACGTATAAGCACAGTGCCGGATGTTGGGCGGGACGTACCTTCAAACGGCCAGGCGCCGCCCATGTCGACCCCGTCAATTGAAGCCAACGGCGCAGGCGGCCGCTATACGGGCGAAGACGACTACATTGCCCTCAAGCGAATCGTAACAGAACGAGGGCTGCTGGACCGGCAGTACGGGTACTACGCCTTCAAGATTCCCCTAACCCTGGCCATCCTCGGCGCAAGCGTGGCCATCCTCATCATTGCCGACGCTCTCTGGATTCATCTCCTCAACGCCGTTTTCATGGCCTTTGCCTTCGGCCAGCTGGGGTTGCTGGCCCACGACTCTGGCCATCGTCAGATGTTCAAGTCTCCAGTAAAAAACGACGCTGTCTCGCTGATGGTCGGGATTCTCATCGGGCTGGACCCCAGCTGGTGGATGGACAAGCACAACCGCCACCACGCCAGTCCCAACAATGTAGACACCGACTTCGACGTGAACCTGCCCATCATAGCCTTCACCGAGGAGCAGTCCCTGAGCAAGACGGGGATCGCCAGGTGGATAGTGCGGTACCAGGCTTTCCTGTTCTTCCCGCTGCTTCTGGTCGAGGCCTACAGCATCCGCGCCGACAGCGGTCAGTACATATTGCGAGGGAAGAACGTCAAGTACCTGCTGCTGGAAGCCCTGCTGGTCTTCGGCCACCTGCCCGTGTACTGCTACCTAGTCTTCTGGCACATCGGTGGAATGGACGGCCTGTACTTCTTCCTGCTGCACCAGGGGCTTCTTGGCGTGTATCTGGGGTCCATTTTCGCCACCAACCACAAGGGCATGTTGATGGTGGACAAGAACACCAAACTGGACTTCTTCCGCAGCCAGGTGCTCACCACCCGTAACGTGACCAGCAGCGTGGTCAACGACTTTGTGTACGGCGGCCTCAACTACCAGATTGAGCACCACCTCTTCCCCAACATGCCCCGCAACAAGTTCAAGGAAGCCCAGGGAGTGATTCGGGACTTCTGCAACAGCCGCTCAGTGGAGTTCTACGAAACGGGCGTGATCCGCTCCTACCGGGAGATATTGGGGTTCCTGCACGAGGCCAGCGCGCCCCTCCGCCGCCCAAGCGAATCCACCCCCTCAGCCTAGCATTCTCTAAAAGGGGGCAAGAGAACCTTGGCCCTTGCTAAGCCCCGGGATCTACCCCGCGGGCTTGAACTTGAACATGGTCACCTTAAAGTCCGGTAATCTCGGGTGGTGTACTTGGATAGGGCTAGAAGCAGCCCGGCTCGAACTAACCGTTAGTCGTTAGGTGGGACAGAGTTGCTTCTCATATTTGAGAGAACAGATAGCGATCGGCCTGATCTGTCATAGGCGTCCCCATTTGGACGCTAACGTGCGTCACTCTGATCTGGGTCGTAATACGGGCTCAATCAAGGAAATCAGCTCTGGTAGGTCGTCCACTAGAGTCTGCCAGAGCACATCAAGGTTGATGTCGAAATAGGCATGTATCAGACGGTGGCGCATCCCGATGACGTCTGCCCAGGGAATAGATGGCAAGTCTCCACGGGCCGCTTCGGAGATTCTGTATGCCGCCTCTCCGATAATCTCAACGTCTTTGACCAACGACAGCACGAGCATCCGATTTTCATCGAGTTCAGCACGGGAACGTCCCTGAACGAAAGACAGTGCCTCCTGCGCCGCGTCCAGCATGTGACGCAGCCGAACTTCGTCAGTGCTGTCCATACTGTATTTCAGCCTCTTCTATCACCCTATGGCGAAAATAGAGGCTCAGGTCTTCGGCGGTTCGAACATCGACTTTCCGCCCTCCGAATAAGGAGGACAACTCTCGTTCCAGACGGCTGATTCCCAGCAATCCCGGAGTGCGGCCGTCCTCGAATTCAACCAGCACGTCGATATCGCTCTCCGGTCCAAATTCGAGGCCCAGCGCCGACCCGAAGATAGAAAGACGCTTTATGCCTCTAGCCCGGCACAGGGATGCGAGTCTTTCCTTATGAACGTAAACCAGCGGGTTCAATGTCTTACCTATGACCATCGCCCGAACATTCTGTGGGCGGAACAACTGTATTGTAATGTATCATCCGAGAGGGTAGGCCTTCAATCGTGAGTCCCTCCAGCCTCACTAGGGATGCTCCTAAGCACGGTCGTTGCTCAGCGATGCTCGAACCCTCGGCTTGGAGCCGTAACAGAGTTCGGAGTGCAGTATCCCTAGCCCGTCAATTTGCGGTCGTGGTGTACTGTATCACGAACGGGATCCTTTGACTTCTTTCCCGTTTCACTCAAGGGGGACGGTGGCGAGACCCGATCCGTACCCGCCCCGCTAGCCCGAGGGCTTGAACTTGAACATGGTCACCTCTTCGGTGACTTCCTCGAAGGTGATTTCCAGGGGCATGTCCAGCACGAGAGCCTCGGGAGTCTGGTCGACGCCGGTCAGGTTGGTCATCATGCGAGGTCCCTCGTCCAGTTCCACGACAGCGATCGCGTAAGGCGTCTCTTCCTGGAATCCGGGCGCAGGGCGGTGGCTGATGACGTAGCTGTAGAGCTTGCCCTTGCCGCTCAACTCCTCCCAGGTCAATGTTCGGCCCCAGCAGTGGGGGCATATGGCCCTGGGGTAATAGTGGAACTGGTTGCAGTCGCCGCAGCGCGGCAGCGTCAGCTTCCCCTCTTTGCAGCCTTGCCAGAAGGCTTCTGTTTCAGGTGTGGCTTTGGGAAGCGGCTTTTGCGGTGTCGTCATTGGGTTTCTCCTATCGAGGTTGACGGCATGGGAAGTTGGTGACTAACGGACTCCGGCGCATGTTACGGAACTTCAACGCCGAGAATGGCAGTGCCTGAAGCGGCGAACATTCCGCCCGGCCCATTCACTACGGCTGTCTTGGCGCCCTCCACCTGGCGGTCTCCGCCCTGGCTCCGGAGCTGGCGTACGGCCTCCAGTATGATGAACATCCCGTACATCCCCGGGTGGGTGTAGGAGAGGCCGCCGCCGTTGGTGTTCATGGGGAAGTCTCCGCCGGGGGCCGTTCTCTGGCCGGAAATAAACCTGCCGCCCTCTCCTCTGGGGCAGAAGCCCAGGGCTTCAATGGCAAAGATGGGCGTATGGACGAAGGCGTCGTAAAACTCGACGACGTCTATATCCTCGTGCTTTACGCCTGCCATGTCGAAAGCCCGTTGGCCCGATGTCTCGAAGGCGTGGGACCAGGTGAAGTCGGGCATCTGTCCTATGCTCCAGTGGCTTAGGGCCTCTCCCGTTCCCAGCAGGTAGACGGGCTTCTGCTTCAAGTCCTTGGCCCGGTCGGCGGTGGTGAGTATGACTGATCCGGCGGCGTCGGTGACCAGGCAGCACATGGGCAAGGTGAGGGGGTAGCATATCATCCGGGCGCTGAGCACGTCGTCGATGGTCTGGGGTTCCCGCATTATGGCCCTGGGATTGAGGCTGGCCCATTTTCGGGTGGCCACTGCCACCTCGGCCAGGTTCTCCAGAGTGGTTCCCGTCTCCTTCATGTACCTGAGGATGGGCAGCGAGAACAGAGTAGGAGGGCCAAGGGCTCCGAAGGGCTGCTCGAACTGGCCTGCGGGCGTGGATGGGTCCACGGGGGCGCGGGGTTCTCCGATGCGGCTGCGTCCGCTCTGGCCGTGGCTGATGAGGGCGTAGTCGCACATGCCATGTTCAAGGGCCAACATAGCGTGCTCCATCATAATCACGAAGGAGCAGCCTCCCACAGTCGTGCCGTCGACATACCTGGGCCTCATGCCTAGGTATTCGGCCAGGACGGCGGCGTTGGTTCCCGCCGTGAAGAGGCCGTCGATGTCTCCCTTTTCCAGGCCGGCGTCGTGCATGGCGTTCACTGCGCCCTCGGCGTGGAGTTGCAAGACCGACTTGTTGGGCTGGACTCCGTTTTCGTCGGCTTCATCGGCGCCGACAATGGCCACTTTGCCCCGAAGTTCCTTGTATGACATTGCCGCCCCCTATAATTCTTGTGCGGTGTTGACCTTACTGCCTGGGCAGTCCCAGTCCCCTGGTGGCGATGATGTTTCGCTGTATTTCGCCGGTGCCGCCGGCGATGTTCGCGCCGAATTGGTTGAGATACGCCCTGGAGAGACTTCCCCGGAGCTTGACCCACTTGGAGTTCTTCCATAGCTGCCCGTATTGGCCCAGGATTTCTATGCCTGTGTTTGCCACTTTTTGCTGCAGCTCTGAGCCGAAGACCTTGGACATCGACGCCTCGTAGTTCGGCACCAGACCCTGTCCCTGCATCCAGGCAACTCTGTAGGCAATCCATCGCGAGGCCTGTATCTCGACGGCCAGGTTCACGAGCTTGTGTCGGACGACTTTGTCTTGGGAAAGGGGCTTGCCGTTGTGGTTGGTCTCCTTCGCGTACTGCACCAACCGTTCAAGGTTTCTTCTGCCGTTTGAAGAGTAGTGGACTCCGGCGCGTTCGAAGTCCAGAGCCACCGCCATGGTGTACCAGCCACGGTCCTGCTCGCCGATGAGGTTCTTCTTGGGCACCCGGACGTTGTCGAAGTAGACTTGATTGAACTCATGCTCTCCGGTCATCTTTATGACGGGCCGAACGGTGATTCCCGGGGTGGTCATGTCCACCATCATCAGGCTTATTCCCCGGTGCTTGGGGGCGTCGGGGTTGGTCCTGACGGCTATCCAGCCCCAGTCGGCGATGTGGGCGCCTGAATTCCATATCTTGGACCCGTTGATAACGTATTCGTCGCCGTCCTCGGTGGCCGAGGTTATCAGTCCAGCCAGGTCGGAACCCGTCTCCGGCTCACTGTACAGGGTGGTCCAATACTTCTCGGCTCTGGTGATGGGAGGCAGATGCTCCTTCTTCTGCTCCTCGGTGCCGAAACGGATGATCGTGGGCCCAATCCAGGCCACGGCCCCTCCGCCTACGTCTGTGCCCGGCGAACCGTGATAGGCCACTTCGTCGCTGTATATGGCCTGCTCTATGTATGACCGACTCTGGCCGCCGTATTCGACCGGCCAGTGCATGGTGAGCCATCCTTTCGCGGACAGCTTCTTGGCCATGTTGTGGGCAAACTCCCGAGTGTCGGCATGGTACATGGCCCCAGAGTCCATAGGCTCGAAGTCGGCAGGGAGCGTTTCTTTGAAGAAGTCCTTTATCTCCTGGCGAAAGGCTTCTTGCTCCGGGGTGAACTCCATGTGCATAGGCTCCTCCGGCGGGCCGCGTGGCAAATAAGCTAGCGACAAGTCTATGGCCTGGAACGCAGGCGGTCAACTTCCCCGGCGGAAGCCAGGGCTCCTAGACTATTGACCCTCACCCCGACCCTCTCCCGTCAAGGGCGAGGGGGTATGTCCCTTCTCCTCTGGTGGGAGAGGGCTGGGGTGAGGGGGACAAGCCCTAACGTCGGGGCAGCCCCAGGCCCCTGGTGGCCATGATGTTCCGCTGAATTTCTCCGGTGCCTCCGGCGATGTTGAAGGAGAACGCGTTAAGGTACGTGTGGGCGAAGGAACCGTGGAGACGCGCCCATTTGGACCCCTTCCACAGCTGACCGTACTGGCCCAGAATCTCCATGCCGGTATTGGCCAGCCGGATCTGGAGCTCCGAGCCGTAGACTTTGGCCATCGACGCTTCGTAGTTGGGGACCATGCCCTCACCTTGCATCCAGGCCACCCTGTAAGACAGCCAGCGGGAGACCTCCACGTCAATCGCTGAGTCCACCAGCTTGTTCCGCACGACCTTGTTCTGTGACAGCCGCTTGCCGCAGTGGGTGGTTTCTTTGGCGTATTGCACCAGCGTCTCCAAGTTCCTCCTGGCCACCGCGGGGAAATAGACGCCCGATCGCTCGAAGTCCAGCGCCACTGCCATCGTGTACCATCCCTGGTCCAGCTCGCCCACCAAGTTGCTCTTGGGGACTCGTACGTTGTCGAAGAAGACCTGGTTGAACTCGTGGTCGCCGGTCATCTTGATCACGGGCCGCACGGTGACGCCGGGAGTCTTCATGTCCACCATCATCAGGCTGATGCCCCGGTGCTTTGGAGCGTCGGGGTCGGTCCGGGCCGCAAGCCAGCCCCAGTCGGCTATGTGGGCGCCGGAGTTCCAAATCTTGGAGCCGTTCACCACGAAGTCGTCCCCGTCCTGGACCGCGCTGGTCTGAAGGCTGGCTAGGTCGGAGCCAGCCTCGGGTTCGCTGTACAAGGTGCACCAGTACCTCTCGGCCCTGGTTATGGGCGGCAGGTGCTCCTTCTTCTGCTCTTCAGTGCCGTAGCGTATGAGAGTTGGTCCGATCCAGCCCACGGCCCCCGCTCCCAGGTCCGTGCCTGGAACGCCCATGTAGGAAACTTCGTCGCTATATATGGCCTGCTCTACGTGGGACCTGCTCTGCCCGCCGTACTCCACAGGCCAGTGCATGGTGAGCCAGCCTTTTTCCGCGAGCTTCTTCGCCATGAGGGCGGTGAACTCCCGGTGGTCGGGATGGTACATGCCGCCCAGCTCCATAGGCTCCCAGTCGCTGGGCAACACCTCATTGAAGAAGTCAAGTATTTCCTGGCGGAAGGCTTCCTGCTCCGATGTAAACTTCAGGCGCATGGGATACGCTCCTTGGAGACGGTACTGCAAAAGATATGCAAGCGATTGGCAGCTAGTCGGCTTTCTCGCTCGCTTGTGAGTTGGCGTGCGTGATCACGATATGGTAAGGGCCGGTCTTCGCCAATGGGCTATCCACAGAAAGGTAATATTCCCGCGATTCAGGAGCTTCCCATAGGATATGTGACCTATTAGGCCCCGATCCAATCATCAATGGTGCAACACCGTCAGAAGCATACAACGATATCCGTAAATGGATCGCTGTCTCGCCAGTGGCGACTATACGATACACACCACCGTGCTCGGCTTGAAATCGGAAGTAGTCTTTGTCTGATTCCGTTTCCAAGACGCCTTGGACAGTTTCTCCGACAACTAACACGGCGGCTGACTCTGCATCATCGCCGTGCTGGTCGACAGGAGCCACATTGGGCTCGATTTGATCAACGGACAGGTGATACGTTCCTTTGTGTCCGTAGGGGCTGTCCACGGCGAGAAAATATAGGTTTGAGCTGGGCGCCGTCCAACCTATAATCGGAGGGTCGGCGTTAGGAAATTGTACAGAACCATCCAGCACGGTTGTGCCGTCAGGTGCATAGAGCTTGATGCGAGAGTCCGCCAACGTTAAGCGGTTCAGGACCATGTCATATTTTTTGCCTTCCTCGGCCTGAAATTGAAAGTAGTCCGAGTCAAACGCGTGGTCCATCGAACCTGGTGCAGCGTGTCCGAACGAGAGTTGAGAGGCATGTTGTGCGTCGTTGCCGTGGTCATCTAGTGCTTCCAGGTTGGCGTCGGTCCAGGGTCCTCCGTGTAATTTCTTGAACAGGTGTCGAAATTCCTCTTGTCGATCAGGAGGAGTATGATTCAGGAATGATAGATAAATATCCTTTCCAGTAAGTTGTCCGACCTTGTCATCTGAATGTTCTAATGAGTAGATGTCCCTGAATACCAACGACAAGACTTCTTCTCCCAGCAGTGTATAGACGTTGATCAGGAAGTGTGCGCCCATCCAGTAATTACAACGGTTCAAGTTGTAATAGAAGCCTTGGTGGTCGTTCATTTGAGTTAGGTTCTTGACTCCTTTGTCGTGGCAATTTAACTGGATCAACCTCTCCAAACCCTGCATACCGGTTTCGGGAACATCGGCATTGCCGGGTTGGTTCTCGATATACCAAGCCATGAAATCGGACCCTCCCTCCATAAACCATACTGGAAACAATACGAGGTAGTAGTGGGCTGTCTCGTGATAGAGAGTAGATTCGTCAAATCCCCCGGATTCTGACCTTGGAAGCCATATGGTTTTATGGCCACGTCCCGATAGCCACCCAGCCAAGTTTTGATGGAGATCATAATCCGTCTCAGAGTCTCGATATACCATCAACAAAGTTATATTCTTCTGAGGGAACGGAGTCTGCATCAATTTTTCCAGGTTGCTAACAGCATCTTCCAAAGCCTCTATCGTGCTGTCGTCTGGTGCAAAGGGTCGACTTTGGAACACCCAAAGGTTGACGTCGCCGGCCAACGGAAGGGTGATGGTCTGTGACCGTGTGAAGCGAGACTGTACCAGTTCGATAAAGAGAGAGGGCGACTGCGGGACGACATTGACCAAGGTCATCACGAAGGCCTTATCCTCTTCATCTAGCCCGTCTGAAAACCATGGCTGATGGAGAAGGTGTCGGAAGAAATCTGGTCTTTGTCGAAGGAGATAGTTGACGCCATGGAGGAACGTGAACGTCTTTGGATTAACCCAAGCGTCATAGTAGTGTGCGTCGGCGGCCCCGAGTATGGTGTCGATTACAGACCATTCCTCATCTGTTAAACCGTCTGCTAGCCATCCACTATCCGCAATATATTTCCCTAACTGCCAATCATTCTTCACTACACCGTGAAAGAACTGCGCGAGTAACAGCGCCTGCGGTTCTGTGACGATGTTGTCGGATAGCATCCTGCGAGTAACGGTCCTCGCTGTGTCCAGGTCTTGTGATGCTATGTCCCTCAACGCTGAGAGAGCCATGGCTTCAACGGATGTGGGTGAGTCTGCTAACCAGGGAATTTGGGCGACCGTTTTCCCAAAACCTGCGTTTCGCACCCATATGTCGGTGAGTGCGTTGGCAGCTTCGATGTGTGCGGGGTCCAGCGTATTTTGGAACCATGGGACAATCTTTGAGAGTTCCGTAACGGCTGCGTCTTCGACTGTAGGATTGGGCGCGGGCGTACGCTGCGGAGTAGGGGCGGGAGTAATAGGGGGTGGTGCTGGCGAAGGACCCGGCATGGGTGTAGGGGTAGAACGTGGGGTAGGAGTAACGCTGATTGGTGGTGGAGGTGGGGTGAAATCCGGAGTCGACGTAGGTGTAGGACTCTGGGATTTAGTCGGGTGTAGAGTCGGGTATGCTGATGTTGGCGAAACAGCGGGGATATCGGTTGGTATGGGTGGCAGCGTTGAATCTGTATAAGGGGCCACAAGCTCTTCGGATGTCTCAGGCTCAAAGACATCGCATCCAGCAGCGGCCGCTACCGAGAGAACCAATAGTCCCCAAATGAGACCGAGAGTTGACAGTTCGACTAGCGGTTTCAACTTGGACCATCTGTTTCGTCAGTGTACGAGCAGGCCCTGTGTGCTAACTCGACCTGATGTAAGTCTATGCTGAGGCACCAAGTAGGTCAATGAGGGGAATATTGAAGAGGGGAGCGGACTGTCCGCTCCCCTCTCTGTGTACCAGCGTTCGGTTGGGGTTAGTCTCTGGGCAGGCCGAGGCCCCGCCGGGCGATGATGTTGCGCTGGATTTCCGACGTGCCGGCGCCGATGGTGGCGGAGTACTGGTCCAACGCAGCCCTGGAGAAGGTTCCGTTGAGCCGCGCCCACTTTGAGTCCTTCCACAGGGGGCCGTACTGACCCAGTATCTCGAGACCGCGGTTGGCGAGGCGCTGCTGGAGTTCCGAGCCGTACACCTTGGACATGGAGGCCTCGTAGTTGGGGACAAGGCCCTGGCCTTGCATCCAGCCCACCCTGTAGGACAGCCACCGGGACACCTGAATCTCAATGGCGGTGTCCACCAGCTTGTTTCGGACTATGGGGTCTTTGGCCAGCGGTTCGCCCTTATGGGTGGTCTCTCGCGTGTACTGCACCAAGTTCTCCAGGTTCCTCTTTCCCACTGCGGAGTAGGAAATCCCCGACCGCTCGAAGTCCAGCGCCACGGCGAGGGTGTACCAGCCCCGGTTCAACTCACCCACCAAGTTCTTCTTGGGGATGCGGACGTTGTCGAAGTAGACCTGGTTGAACTCATGGTCTCCGGTCATCTTTATGACCGGGCGGACGGTGATGCCTGGACTCTTCATGTCCACCAGCATCAGGCTGATGCCCCTGTGCTTGGGGGCGTCGGGGTCGGTGCGGGCGGCCAGCCAGCCCCAGTCGGCGATGTGGGCGCCGGAGGTCCATATCTTGGAACCGTTGACCACGAAATCGTCGCCGTCCTCCACGGCGCTGGTCTGCAAGCCCGCCAAGTCCGAACCCGTCTCAGGCTCGCTGTAGAAGGTGCACCAGTACCTCTCGGCCCTGGTGATGGGGGGCAGGTGCTCCTCCTTCTGTTCGTCAGTGCCGTAGAGAATAAGGGTGGGTCCCACCCACGCCACGGCTCCAGCTCCCAGGTCGGTGCCGGGCACGCCGTTGTAGGCGATTTCTTCCCGGTAAATCATCTGCTCAACGTGGGAGCGTCCCTGACCGCCGTACTCTACTGGCCAGTGCATGGTCAGCCAACCCTTGTTGGCCAGCTTGGTGGCCATGCTTCGACTGAACTCAAACCTATCCTCATGGTGGTGTTCGCCCTGCTCCATAGGAGCCCAGTCAGCGGGCAACTCCTGCTTCAGGAAATCAAGGATTTCCTGGCGGAAGTCGTTCTGTTCCTTGGTGAATTGCAGCTCCATTCGTCAGCCTCCTTATCCCTTTCCCCCTACCTCAGGCCAGCTTGCTCTGACGGTCCGGGTCTCCTCACGGTAAGTATAGTATCGTCTATTTGTCGGCCCGCTTCCAGAGGGGAAGGGTGACCTCTTCCTCAGTGTGGTCTTCGAAGTGGACCTCCACGGGCATCCCGATGTATATGTCGTCATAGTCGGCGTCCACGATGTTGCCCACCATACGGATGTTCCCCGCCTCGGGGATTTCCACCAGAGCCACGTTGTAGGGCACTCGCTCCCGGAGGGCTGGGTGCACCGGGTACTCGCTGTTCATGTAACTGTACACCACTCCCTTGCCGCTGGTTTTCACCCAATCGTAGTTGAAGGAATGGCAAGAGTAGCAAATTATCTCCGGAGTGTGCCGGAAGGTCTTGCAGTCCGAGCATTGCTGGACCACTAGCTCGTGGCGCCTGCAGGCTTCCCAGAAGCCGGCGTCGGCGCTGTCGGGAATCCAACCGGGAAGAGGCATTCCTTCCGGAAGGTAGTAGTCGGCCATCATTTACCTCCGCACTATCAAAGAGCTGAGGGGTGAGACTCCCGGGCCGCTGGCGACGAAGGATATCTCGGCGCCTTCCACCTGGGCCGTGGAAGTTCCGCGCACCTGTCTCACCGCTTCAGTGATGATTTCGAATCCATGGGTGTAGGCCTCGGCAAGATTACCGCCGCTGGTGTTTATGGGGAGCTCTCCGTCGGGCCATTCAATGCGGCCTCCCTCGACGAAAGGCCCGCCTTCGCCCTTTTCGCAGAACCCGTAGTCCTCGATGGACATCATCACCAAGGGCGTGAAGTTCTCGTAAAACTGCGCCACGTCCACGTCTTTTGGCCCAACTCCGGCCATTCCCCAGAGGGCGTCAGAGAGAGCGTCGTGGTTGGAGTGGACCATGCTGCGGTTCATAGCGCCGGCGCCGTAGCGGAAGCCGCTGCCCTGGGCGGCGGCCATGAGGTAAGCTGGCGTCTGTTTCGTGTCCGTGGCCCGCTCGGCCGTTGTCAGAATCACGGCGGCGGCGCCGTCAGTCTCCTGGCAGCAGTCGAACAGATGGAGAGGTTGGGCGATCCAGCGGGAGGCGTGGTACGCCTCCATCGTCAATGGCCTGCCGTACATGACAGCGCGGGGGTTCGTCTGTGCGTGCTTGTAGGACGCCATGGCGATAGCGCCGAGTTGGTCCTGAGTCGTTCCATAGTCGTGCATGTGGCGTTGGGCCTGCATGGCCGCCAGCGTTTGCCCGGCGGACATGCACCCAAAAGGAGCTTGGTAGGCGGGTTGGTCCATAACCCTGGACTGGCGGGCCGCAAGGGCCTGACCGAAACGCCCGAACTGTCCCTGGGCTAGCCCCCTGTAGGCCACTACGTACTTGGCGTACCCTGCGACGAGAGCAGCCGCTGCATTACCTACGGCTCCCGAACCGCCGCCGCCGCCGCCGCCCCAGAACATGGTGTTGAAGCCCACCTTGGGCGACCCCAGCGCGGTGGATATGCGGATTGGGTCGTTGCGGTCGTTCGCGTAAGAGGCGAAGCCGTCTATCTCCCGAGGATCGATTCCGGCGTCCTCTGCGGCGGCCATGATGGCCTGAAGACACAGGTGGAACTCGCCGTAGGGGCTTTGGCCCCTCTTGTAGTAGTCGCTTTCGCCGATGCCGACGATGGCAACCTTGCCGTTGATGGTGTTCTCCGCCATATAGCTTGACCTCCTGAAATAAGACCGATGGCTTCTAGGATTTTACGGGCAGTGTCACCAGCGCGTAAGTGGGAGTGGTGATCCCTTCCCGCTGGTTCTCGGCCCAGAGTTCGCATTCCAAGAAATGCTCGCCGTTCTCTTCGTACTTCCTGGTCACCTTTCCCTTTAGGGCCATGACGTCGCCCGGACGGTTCATCCTGCGCATTTCCATCCTGAACTTGCGCAGCATCCCCCGGTCTCCGATCCAGGTGCAAATCAGCCGGTTGAAGCAGCCCTGCATGAACCCGGTGTTGACGAAAACGTCGGGGTGGCCTCCGTTTTGGGCGAAGGGAACGTCGTAGTGGACCTCGTAGAAGTCCTGGGAGCCGCTGACCTGCTTGACGATGCGGTTGGGGTCTATCTCCAGGGCGTAACCAGGGATTTCGTCGCCCTCGTCCACGTCGTCCCAGTAGACTTGTTCGTTGGTCATGTCTATTCTCCCGCCTCGGCTATCTGCTCTGGCGTCCGGTGCCGGAGACCCAGGTTGGTCATCTTGGACACCAAGTCTCCGTCCTGGTTGTATATAAGGGTCTCTATCTTGGTCCAGAAAGCCTTGGCGTCCAGCCGGATGGGCTTAATGTAAATTTCGGCGATGCGCCGTTTGTAGGATATTCTGTCGCCTGCCACGATGGGCTTATAGAACTCCAACTCGCGGGTGAGGTTGATGTTACGTTCGCCCGGAGTGACCACCCTGGGGAGGGCCGACGCCGGTTTAGAGGAGGGCGGCCACAGGTTGTCCTTGACGAAATACTCCACCATTGTGGGAGGGCAGACGGCGTCCCGGTATCCTGCCGATCGGGCGTATTCGGGGTCCATGAATAGCGGGTTGGGGTCTTCCGTCATGTGGCAGTAGCGCCGGATGGAGTCGTATTCCACTGGGTAGGGGTAATGCGAGAGTTCCGTTTCAACGCCTATGAGTTCTTGGGCTTCTTCCAGGAACTCCTCCGGGGTTTTCGGCATGGCACAACCTTGGCGATAAATGAAAAAGGTAAGGGGCCGCTCTGCGAAATGGCATTATATCGCGGCCCCTCCCAAGCGTCAACCTAAGCTGCCCTGGGCTATTCGTAGGGCTTCAACTTGATCTCTTTGAGGGCGGGTATGACCTCGGTCCCGATGAGCTGGAGCGACCGCATCACCTTGTCGTGGGGCATGTCGCCTTCGTTGCCGTAGCAGATCAGGTAGCCTGGAGCCAGCCCTTCCAGGATATCCGTCAGCTTCTTGGTCACTGTGTCCGGGTTTCCAACCACTATGCTGTTGGCTTCCTGGAGGTCGTCATAGGTACGGTACTGCTGGCCGAACCGGGTCCCGACGCCTGCGGGAATCTGACGGACCACTGCGGTGTCGGCCCTGGAGCGGTAACCCGGAGGGTCGTTGTGCTCCTGGGGGCCCTTGAAGCGGTGGTCAGCGTTCCACATGAAGGTCTTTCCGATTTCGTAGGCTTCTTCGTCCGTGTCGGCGCAGACGACCATGACGTTGCCGCCAAAGTTCCCGGGGCCGGGAACGTAGCCAGCTTCCTTGGCCGTGTCGATGTATATCTCCTTCAACCACTCCGTCTGCCCTTTGATGACCTGTAGGTTCAGGTAGGGGTAGCCGTGCTCGGCGGCCCAGATGACGCTGGAGGGGCTGCCGGTGCCGGGGAACCAGATGTCCGGGTGGGGCTTCTGCATGGGAAGCACCCATGGGTTCACCATGCGGCGGTGGTAGTATTCGCCTTCGAAGCGGAAGGGCCCGGGCTGAGTCCAGCACTTGAGAATCAGGTCGTGGGCCTCTTCAAACCGCCCGCGGTTCTCGGTGGGAGAGTTGCCCGACTGGATTGTCTCAATGGCGCTGCCCCGGACGAAGCCGGAAATGATGCGGCCGCCGGAGTAGCAGTCCAGCATGGCAATCTCTTCCGCCAGCTTCACAGGGTCGTTCAGGCCTATGACGTTGCCCAGCAGGGCAATCTTTACGTTCTTGGTCACCTTGGTGAGGACGGCGCCGTCCAGGTTTATGGCCGGCTTCATGCACCAGTAAGCGGTGTGGTGCTCGTTGGACATGATGCCGTCGAATCCCACCTCGTCCACCAGGGCGTACTGTTCGTGGTACTGGTTGTAGAGGACGTGGGCCTTCTCCGGGTCGAAATAGGTGTTGGGGAACATCATCCGCGTTCCGGGGTATTTGTCCAAGTCCTCTTCTTTTACATACCCGTTGGGCTGCTCGGTGAAGAAGTAGACTTCAACCTTGTCAACAGGCCGTTGTAGCTGATCAACCATGCTATTCTCCTTGTTAAGCCTCTATGTGGATGAGAATCGGGCACAGTATACCAGAATGAACAAGAGGTGGGGAGTCCCCACCTCTTGGACGTCGCTAACAGGACTTGACTGGGGCGTTAGGCCCGCTATTCGTAGGGTTGGAGCTTGATCTCCTTGAGGGCTGGGATGACTTCCGTGCCTATAAGCTGGACGGAGCGCATGACGTCCTCGTGGGGCATGTCTCCTTCCAGTCCGTAGATGGAGACGTAACCGGGGTTCACGCCGTCTATCAGATCGGCCAGCTTGGCGATACAGGTGTCGGGGTTGCCGACGACGATGCTGCCCCATTCCTGCAGGCTTTCATAGGTCTTGCGCTGTCCGCCGTACCTCAAGCCTGCGCCGCCGGGTTGCGCCCTCAGCACCTCTATGCCCGCCCGTGACCGGTATCCTGGCGGGTCGTTGTGCTCCTGGGGTCCCTTGAACATGTGCACGTCGTTCCACATGTACGCCCGGCCTATCTCATGGGCCTTCTCGTCGGTGTCGGCGCAGAAGACCTTCACGTTGCCGCCGAAGTTGCCGGGGCCGGGTGTGTAGCCGGCTTCCTTGGCTGTTTGGATGTAGAGCTCCTTCAGCCATTCGGTCTGTCCCCGGATGATCTGGAGGTTCATGTAGGGATATCCGTGCTCCGCGGCCCATACGACGCTCTCAGGGCTCGCAGTGCCGGGGAACCAGATGTCCGGGTGGGGCTTCTGCATTGGGAGCACCCAGGGGTTTATCATCCTACGGTCATAGTGCTTGCCTTCGAAGCGGAAGGGGCCGGGCTCGGTCCAACACTTTAGAATCAAGTCGTGGGCCTCTTCGAACCTGTCCCTGTTCTCGGCGGGGGAAAGGCCCGACTGGAGGGTCTCCGTCGCGCTTCCCCGGACGAACCCCGATATGATGCGGCCGCCGGAGTAGCAGTCCAGCATCGCAATTTCCTCGGCCAGCCTCACCGGGTCGTTCAGCCCGATGACGTTGCCCAGCAGGGCGATTTTCACGTTCTTGGTGACCTTGGCGATGACGGCCCCGTCCAGGTTGATGGACGGCTTCATGCACCAGTAGGCCATGTGGTGCTCGTTCGTCATGATTCCGTCGAATCCCACCTCGTCCACCAGGGCGTAGACCTCGTGGTACTGGTTGTAGAGTTGGTGGGCCTTCTCTGGGTCGAAATAGGTGTTGGGGAACTCCATGCGGGTGGCCGTGAATTTCTCCAGGTCCTCGTTTTTGACGTACCCGTTCGGCTGCTCGGTGAAGAAGAAGACCTCCACTTGGTCGGTGGGGCGCTTTAATTGGTCTACCATCGGATTCCCCCCTGGTTCAGTATTTTGCTACCGTGAGTCCTGAGACCGGCATTTTGGTGGAAGTATAACAAAAGGAACGGGAAATATCAGCGCCGGAATGGACATAACTTCCGTTGACCCGCACCGCCTTGTCGTATAATCTGCTCCGAACCCTATAACTAAGGACTTGGACGGGCAGTATGGGTAGATTAGACGGGAAAGCGGCCATAGTCTCCGGAGGCGCCAGGGGACTAGGGGAGATAATCACCCGCGTCTTGGCGCGGGAGGGGGCGGCGGTGGCCTTCGGAGGACGCAGGCTCGATGAAGTCTCCCAGGGACTGGAAGCGGAGCTTAAAGAGCAGGGCAGCCGTGCGCTCAACGTCCGGCTTGACGTTGCTCAGGCCCACGACTGGGAGGCTGCAGTGGAAGCGGCTGAAGCGGCCTTCGGGCGGGTGGACGTGCTGGTGAACAATGCGGGTGTGGGCGGCAGGTCCGATATAGACGCCATGCCGGAAGAACTGTGGGACACCATCATGAACACCAAGGTGAAGGGCGCCTTCTTGGGCCTCAAGCATTGCCTGCCCGCCATGAGAAGAGCGGGACGCGGCTCGGTGATAAACATCGGCTCGATAACCGGGCTAATCGCGCGCGCCTACGCCTCCGCGGCCTACAGCGCCGCCAACGCCGGCCTGGCCAGTTTCAGCAAGCAGGTCGCCGTCAACCACGCCAAGGAGTCGATCCGCAGCAACATCATCCACGCAGGCTCCCTGCACAACGAGAGGTGGCTCGCGTCGGTGGCCGGCGACGAGGAAGCCTTGAGGTTCAGGCTCGGGAAAATCCCGATGGAGCGGTTGGGCGGCATGGAGGAGATAGCCGCCTGCGTAGTCTTCCTGGCGTCCGAGGAGTCCGCCTACGTCACCGGCGCCGACCTGGTAGTCGACGGCGGCGCCGTCGCCTGGTAGCTCACGTCGAAATGTAGGGGATGCGGAGCTTCAAGCTTCGTTCTCGCTTGAACTGGGTTGCTCGGGCTGCCGGGGAACCATAGGCTTAGGCCCCGGCGGTTTGCGCCCGTAGTCCCCTCTGGGAGGAGCCGGCCTAGGGCCTGACCCATGAATCTCTACTCTTGGATGCTCAGGAGTTGTATCTGAGTCCACGGTCCCTGGGGCAGGCTTTTTCCCTGGTTCAGGACCTCGCTTTGCTGTTTTGTCGTGGTCGGACGGCATGTGGCCTCCGTAATTTTCGTGTCGTCGAGTCATACTCTTAAGAACCAGGAAGAGGCTTTATGAAGCGTAGTAAACAGCCGTTTGGATAACTATTCCGTCTTTGTCTGGTTCCGTCCTTGACTTCGACCCCACCCGTTCTCTCCATGGGTACTAGAGTTCTTTGCTTGAGATGCCCTGAATGAAACTCTGTTTGGTCAGACATTACGAACCAGAGGACATCTTCGATACGAACCCATCCTTTGTTCCCGAACTTATCATGGAGGGCTTTTTCAAGTGGTGAGAAATCAACGACATCAATGCCAAAAGTAAGTTGGTCAGTAAGGGCCCCTCTGAACTTGAAATCACCGAAGGGTGAGACTTTCCATATCGCCTGTTTCATCTTGTCGCACCCGATTTCATTTTGAGTAGCAAAGAAAATCGCGTAGACAAGCCTGTTGCCCTCATATAGCTCGAATTGCAGTACGTGGTTCGCCCCGCATTCTTTAAGTTGCCTTCGGTACAAGCCGTAGAAGAAATCCTTTTTTTGTGCAGGGTCTTCGATATCCAAACCATCCCGCCAGTCGGGACAACCAAAGAGCTCATTGAGCGGCTTTCCAAAATTCTCGTGACCTGTGAAGCGATTAATATACTCGTACATAAATGAGACGTATAGCTCAGTCTTGGGGTTTTGGAGTATTCGCTCCATCAGGGCCATAGGTGTGCCCGACACTCCAAATGGGTCTACCATCACGAACGAAGGTGCAAGCCGAGTGTTTTGGAGGTCAATTTCGTCGAGTACATCACTTAAGGTCTCGTCGAATGTGGAATTGCGCACATCAACGTTGCAATTTGGTGGCATGTTGTGCCTTATTGCCTCGACGACGTTGGCTAAGTGCTTGTAGCGGTCGGTCTCCTTCTCGATGAACAAGAAGTTAATCTCGCCTTTCATGTTCCTCTGCGCGCTGTGGCCAAGGAAGGCACGTAACGCGATCATAGGTGAGCCTTCTTCACCTCCGGTGTATTTGCCTGGTCCAGCGAAGGCGTCGATGAACAATATCCTCTCATTCGATTTGCTCATGATAGGAAGCCATGCGTTTAGGTATTCCATTAAGACAAGGTGTTTCCCTTTGGTATGCGGTTCTAGGGGCCAAGTCGTCGCGTCAGGCGGCAATTGTTGCTCCCTCCGATTCGGAATGACTCGGGTAGTCCCTCCATAAACGCCCGTCTAAAAGGGCCTCGTTGCCCGCCCGCTTGCCACGCCTGCCTCCCAACTGCTTTAGGAAAAATGCCGTTTCGCTTGCATTGCACAGATCGCGGATTGTCCTGACCCATTGCAAGTCCATGGCGCGCGCCTTGTCACCTGATTCTCCACCAACTATCACCCAGTCGATGCTATCTAGATTGAGATCACGTATCGGACCCAATAACGGCTCGATGCTGAGAAAGCGTACCTTTGCAGGTACTTTGATCAAATGATCGATCCTATATGTGTAGCCTTCATTCTCAACGCTTACGCCCATCCATACATTATCGGGCCACGCTAATCGCTGACCGAGCTCCAGGAGCCTATGAGACCTCTTGGTAAGTATCTGGAAGGTATGCCAACTTGCGGTATGCATTGTCTTAAAAACTTGTTCTATGAACTCTGTTTCTATGTTTTCATGAAACAAGTCGCTCATAGAGTTCACGAAAATTCGTCGGGGTTCCTTCCACTTGAGGGGATCTGCCAACTTTTGGGGAACCATACGGAGGTCGAATCCTTGCTCGTAAGGATGTCCTGCTACGCCTCGAAATCTTTCCGCAAAGCGTTGGGCATAGCAGAATTTGCATCCTGGGCTGACCTTGGTGCATCCACGGACTGGATTCCACGTGGTGTCCGTCCAGTCGATTTTTGATACTTCACTCACAAGCTCAACTCCTTCGAGTCATGTCCTCCTCCCCCATCCTCCAGTTTAACTGAGCATGAATGGTATTCTAGCCTTATTGGCAAGCGCTATTCCCCGATGTCAGTCCGATATTCTTTAACCTCAGTGAATAGCTCGACGGCGTGGCCTTAGGCGGAGGCGCGGAGCCAGGTGCGGAGTTCCCGGAGGGCGATGGTCGCGGTGAGGTTGGGGCCATGACATGTCCCTCGCACCCGGCCCGTTGACACCCTGATTCCGTGCGTACATAATCCGAAACATATGGCCTCAAGGGGGTCGCTATGAACGTTCAAGTGTTCACCCAACCTGGCTGATTCAGCTGCCGGACGCTGGAAGCGTTCCTCACTTCCAACGGCGTGGAGTTCCAGAACCATGACGTGCTCAACGACGAGGCGTCCAGGGAATTCCTCAAGGGCCGGGGCATAAAGGCCCTTCCGGTCACCATCGTCGACGACGAGAAGGTGGTCATCGGCTACTACCCCAGGAAGCTCGTCGAGGTCCTGGAGCTTGAAACCGCTGTGGACCTGTCTTCGTCCGCCCAGTGGCTGGCCGAGAAGTACGAAGCCATTCTGGGCGCCGCCTCGAGGACTGCGGGGCAGCTTATGCCCGTCGAGTTGGACGAAGCTCCCGCGTGGCGGCCGAGGACCTTGCGTGAGTTGCTGTTGCACATCATCTCCTTCCCGGAGCTGGCGTGGCAGGCCCACGAGCACGGAAGCATGAGCAAAGAAGACATGGAGGCTTCCCACGAAAAGACGTCACAAATTAAGTCCCCGAAGCAAATCGCCGAGTACGGCCACGAGGTGCGGGAAAGCGTGACTGCGTTCCTCAAGAGCGGGAACACGTCGGGGTTCGAGCGAGTGGTCCCCGCCCACTACGGAGGCGAGGTGACTGTGCTGGAGTTGCTTCACATAATCCTGCGCCACTCGACCCACCACCTGAAGCAGGCCTACCACATCATGGAGACGGACCTGAAGGTCAAACCCGAAAAGCCCGCGTCGTCGTCGGACTTCGAGGGCATATCCACCCCGGAAGAGCTGATATAGCCCGTCTCACGCGATGAACGATCAGTCCAACCCAGCCCAGACCACCGTTGGCGCTTGGGACGCCGACCTCTACGACTCCAAGCACGCCTTCGTCTCGGAATACGGGCTGGAGTTGGTGGAGATGTTGGACCCGCAGCCCGGCGAACGCATTCTGGACCTTGGGTGCGGAACTGGCCGGTTGGCCGCAGAAATCTCCAAAGCGGGGGCCGGGGCGGTCGGGGTGGACATTGACCCGTCCATGATTGAAAAGGCTCGTGCCGCCTATCCCGACGTAGAGTTCATTGTGGCCGACGCCGCTCGGTACACCTGTGACGAGCCCTTCGACGCCGTCTTTTCCAACGCCGCCATACACTGGGTGAAGGACACCCACGGAGTTATGGCCACCCTGGGCGAGGTCCTCAAGCCCGGCGGGAGGCTGGTGGTCGAGTTGGGCGGCAAGGGGAACATAGCGGCCATCATCAGAGCGGTGGACCAAGTCCTGGAATCGGTGGGGCATACCCGTCCTGGCCAGGGGCTGCCCTGGTACTTTCCCAGTGTAGGAGACTTCACGTCCCGGCTGGAGGAAAGAGGCATTATCACGAGCTACGCCGCGCTTTTCGACCGGCCCACCCCGTTGGAAGACGGGCCCAACGGGATGCGCCATTGGATGTCCATGTTCGGGGCCGAACTTCTGGTGCATCTTCCCGACGAGTTGCGGGAGCAGGTTGTTTCAGAGGTCGAATCTCGGCTCAGGCCGGTGATGTTCCATGACGGTCTTTGGACCGCCGACTACCGCCGTCTCAGAGTTACGGCGCACAAAGACCAATAGGCGGAGGAGCCGCCGCTAAGGGAGGCAAACATGATCAAGTCATTTTCCACACTATATGCTGGACACGTGCTGGAAGGAGACAACGTCGGCTTCGACGGCACTCCGGCCAACGACCGCCGCTACTCCAACGACCGGCTTATTCAGGTCTTCGACATGGCGAAGAGGACGGCCCAGGTCACTGAGGAGTTGGGTTACGACATTCTGTGGATGGCGGAGCACCACTTCCAGCGGGAGGGGTACGAGTGCATTCCCAACTTGCTGATGCTCAACGTCTGGCTGGCTCAGCACACCACTAAGATAAAGTTGGGCTGCGCGTTCAACATCCTTCCCATGTGGCACCCAATCCGCCTGGCCGAGGACTTCGCCATGGCCGACGTGCTTACCGAGGGCAGGGTCATATTCGGCGTGGGCCGCGGCTACCACACCCGGGAGGTGGAGACCTTCGGAGCTCCAATGCTGGACGCCGACGCCAACCGGGACCTGTTCGAAGAGCAGCTGGAAGTAATACTCACCGCTTTCAACAACGATTCTTTTTCTCACCAGGGAAAGAACTACACGCTGCCGCCGGAAGTTCCATACAGGGGCTACCAGCTCAAGGAACTGACCTTGGTGCCCAGGCCCATCAACACTCCCGTGGAAATGTGGCAGCCAATGGTCAGCGGCTCTCCCCGGGGGCTGGACTTCATGGCCAAGCACGGCATCAAGGGAATAATCGCCGGCACTGCCATTGACCACGTGGACGGATGGATTCACGAGTACCAGAAGGCCAATGCCAAGTATGGACGGGAAACCGAGCTGGGCGAGGGTCTGGCGCTGGGAATCTGGTGCCAGGTGGACGACAGCTACGAGAGAGCAAAGGACCGGCTGAGACCTCTGTTCGAGGAGCACGTGAAGTTCGCCGCGCCCCTGGGAATGTTACGGTACAGCGACGAGCAGATGGAGGCGGTGGGCCCGTCGGGCGCCGCTCGCCACATCGCCGCTAGCAGCGACTTTGAAGATGTTCTGAAGACCCGGGCCTGGTTCTGCGGCAGCCCCGAGGACACTATCGCCTATCTCAAGGAGGTGGAGGACAAGTACCCGGGACTGGACCAGATTATGATAGCCTGCCCCATGGGGACCACGATGGAGCAATTCCACGAGCAGGCGGCCCGCATCTCGAAAGAAGTGATGCCTGCTTTCCCGGGCGTAGGGCGGGCATAATTGCCCAACGGCCGCTCGTCAGTATCGATGCGAGAATACTGGAAACTCCGAAAGAATGTGGTAAAATATGGATTCCTGCCGAGGTGGTGGAATTGGTAGACACGCCATCTTGAGGGGGTGGTAGGCGTAAGCCTGTGTGGGTTCAAATCCCGCCCTCGGCACCATTTCGGTTTAGGACGAGGGCGACGTAGCCAAGCGGTTAAGGCGGAGGTCTGCAAAACCTCTATTCGGCGGTTCGAATCCGCCCGTCGCCTCCAATTGTTTGCACACAAAAGCGCAGGAAGCTCATCCCTGCGCTTGCTTTTTCTTTGACTTCTGATGCCGAGGTGGCGGAACGGCAGACGCGGCGGACTTAAAATCCGCTGCCCGTGAGGGCGTGTGGGTTCGAGTCCCTCCCTCGGCACCATGAAACCTGCTTCAGGCAGCTCACTCCCGATCAGTAGCTTTCTCGAAGGGCAACAATCTAATGGCGGGACAAACGTGGACACGCGAGCAGACCCTGGCAGTGTTGTACCTCAAGCTGAAACACCAGGGGCGATTGACAATCAAACATCCGGCTGTGCAGATGCTCTCCAAGGTAATGAACCACAATGATAATTCTATACGGGCACTCAAATGTAACTTCGACTACCTCGACCCTTCAGTGCCTGGAGGGTGGAGCAATTACGCGAAGCGGACCAAAAAAATTTGGGAAGAATACGAAAGAGGGCCGGAGCGGATTTTCGCCGAAGCCCGCAGAGCCTATTTGAACCTGGAGCGTCAAGCCGGTACGTAAAAACCTAAGGGGTAGCTGTCGGCGCAATCTCCAGCCCGGGTGCTGCGGCTACTGACGTTTCCATGTGCAAGTCTTCCAACTTCTTAAGCTGCTCCGCCTCTCGCTCTTCCTGTGCCGCAAGCTGCCGCTCTATGTCGTCGTTGTGGGCGATGATGGCGTCGGCGATGGCGTCGTTGATTTCCTGCAATCGGCGGACTTCGGCTGCCTTGGCTACCACGCTGGCCTTGAACTCGGCAGCGTTCGCTTCAATCTCCATCAAGTAAGTGTTGGTGATGTCGGCGCGGGCCTTCGCTCCGGCCAGCTTCTCGTCCCCCTCTCTAAGTCAAGACAAGCTGATCGACTATAAGCTTTTCTTAAACAGCACCAAATTGGTCCACGAACGGACTGAAATGATGCCACTCACATTTTCCTGACGGCGGAAAGCACGATAATATCATTTGCTATCCCTATTTCTGCGAAGACGTCTAGTTGTTGTCCAGACAAATAACGCCGACTTCCAATTGAATGGCCTTCAGAGGACAGTGCGATGACTCCCAAGAAAAGACACCCCAACAGACATGGGACCCGTCGGAGCGCAGGGCGCAAGTGTGGAAGCTACCGCTGCTGATGAATGAGAAACGCTCCCCCTCAGGCGGCGATGCTTGCCCCCATTCATCGTCACCCCAGCAGACAGGAGAGCCATCGAAACGCAGGGCGCAAGTGTGCGCAAAGCCGCTGCTGATGGCTGTGAACTTTTCGCTTGCAGACGGCGATGCTTGTCCCTGCTCATCGTCACCCCAGCAGACAGGAGAGCCATCGAAACGCAAGGCGCAAGTGTGGAGGTAACCGCCGCTGATGAATGATAACTTCTCATCCGGGGGCGGCGATGCTTGCTCCCGTTCATCGTCACCCCAGCAGACGGGAGAGCCATCGAAACGCAGGGCGCAAGTGTGGAAGTAACCGCTGCTGATGATCGAGAAATTCTCATCCGCTGGCGGCGATGCCTGCCCCGAGTGATTGTCACCCCAGCATACGGGAGAGCCGTCGGAGCGTAGTGCACAGGTGTAGTCGTAACCGCTGCTGATGGAAGCGAACCCTTCACCTGAAGGCTCCAAATAAAGGGTACCCCAACAGACGGGTGAGCTGTCGAAGCGCAGGGCGCAGGTGTGTTCGCGGCCGCTACTGATAACCGAGAAACGCTCACTTCTAGGCGGCGATGCTTGTCCCTCATTATCGTAACCCCCGCAGACAGGAGAGCCGTCTAAGCGCAGCGCGCAAGTGTGGAGGGAACCGCTGCTGATGGAAGCGAACTTTTCATCTGATGGCGTCACCGTCTCCCGATAACGGCCACCCCAACAGACGTAGGAGCCGTCGGAGCGCAGCGCACAAGTGCTCTCATATCCGCTGCTAATGGCAGAGAACTTTTCACCGGCAGGGGGCGATGTCTCCCCATAGTCATCTTCGCCCCAACAGAGGGGAGAGCCGTCTAAACGTAGGGCGCAAGTGTGTTCGTGGCCGCTGCTGATAACCGAGAACCTCTCACCAGCAGGCGGCGACGCTTGCCCTCTCTCATCGCTACCCCAGCATACGGGTGAGCCGTCGGTGCGCAATGCGCAACTGTGGAAGTAACCGCTGCTGATGGAGGTGACCTCTTCGTCTGAAGGTGTCGCCGTCTGCCAATAGGGGCTGCCCCAACATACGACGGAGTTGTCGAAGCGCAACGCACAAGTGTGGCTATAGCCGCTGCTGATGGCTGTGAACTTTTCGCCCCCAGGGGGTTGCGCCTGTCCGCGGACATTCGATCCCCAGCAGACGGGAGAACCGTCTGACCGTAAGGCGCATGTGTGGTCCCCTCCGCTGCTGATGGTGGTGAATTGCACGTCTGCAGGTGGCCCTCCCACATAGTAATTTCCTCCAGAGCGAACTTCGCCCCAACAGAAGGGAGAGCCGTCTAAGCGCAGCGCGCAAACGTAACGTGGGCCGACGCTTATGGCGACGAACTTCTCACCCGGCGGCTCCGACCCTCTGTAGGCTCCCCGCCCATACGCATCACGTGATGGACTGCTATAACGGATGACACCCCAACAGAGGGGAGAGCCGTCGGAGCGCAAGACACAGGTGTGCCCATTGCCGTTGCTGATAGTGGTGAACCTTTCTTCCGCAAGGGGGGACTCCTCGGGGACCGTCGTTGGCGTCTGCGTGGGTATGGGTTGGGGTGTCGGCGCGGGTTGGCTCGGTGCTGCTCCGTTAAACGCCGAAAGTGTAGATTGCGGGACGGCAATACGAGTGCCGAGTGTTGGACTGGCTGCCGCTGCCGGTGTGTAGGTGGGGTACGGGGTGTACGTCGGGTAGGGCTGCGGTTCGCCGCCGCAAGCTGCCATGACCGCTAGCAGCAGGGCGGTAGCAATCAGCAGGATTCCTTGACTGATTATCTGTTTGACCATTCTTGTCATATAACTTGGCACTCTAGTTGGAAGATTGGTATGGCTTCGGTGGCCGACTCGGTGTGCTTCCGTCCGGCTCTATTGTTAGTTCCGAAACGCGAGCGAAGTCGAAAATGTACTCCGGGACCGGAACGGCAGCCTCAGAATTCGGTATAAACAGGTGTCTGTTGTTTTCCTGGTCTATCAAGTCCTTTGTTATGAGGATGCCGGAGCAGTGGCGGTTTTTCTCCATTTCTAGCAACCCTCGGTGTTCATCCTCGTCCAGGGCCCTTGCCCATCCACGCCCGGTCGTCTTTTTAGTGACCTGATTGATATTGATATACCGGTTTCTTTCCCCGAAGCATACGGAGAGTGCGCTGATGTCGAAGGACTCCAAAGTCATGTTGTGCACCGCTATCACGTACCCGCGGTCCGCTATTATCCGCGACGGATATGCCTTCAGCTTCTCTTCGATTTTGTCATGGAGCTTGACCCTCCGCAATGGGTCGCATATATCTACGATGTCTACCTCGCAGTTGAGCATATTGTTGGGCCTGTTTTCCAAGTACGCCACCGTGCACTCGACGATGCACTCGATCCCGTCGATAGTCTCGACCAAGATGTCCGGTGTCTTCCCGTTGATATTCGGTTCTCGCTCCACCGTCAATATGTATCTATTTCGCCAGAATAGGTCGGCAAGTTCTTCTTCGTACCCGATCCCGTCCATCAACGACTCTTCACATTTCACCCCTCAGATGTGCCCTTCTCAGTTGGTCGTTCTCTACGCTCATGTCCGACTTCCTGAAAGCAACATTCGAGCAGTTGCTGCTGATGTCCTTCCAGACTTTCGCTAGGCCGTTTCACCTGGATGAATACGGCGCTGGGTGAACATGCCATGAGCGTGGAATCGACCCCGGCGGTTCCCAACCGTATATTCGGGCAAAACTTCCGAAAGGTCGAACGGGTTTCACCTGCAAAGGCTGAGCATCCGGAGAACCTCACTCTGCTTAGTGGCGGATTCATCCAGACTACGTAGGAATACGGTGGTTTTGATTTGCTCAACCGCTTGGGCTATCGTCCCGGCCATCCTCCGGATCCTCGTGGACAACGAAAAACCCTATTCTCGTTCGTTGTCGATTGCGGTGAGCATACTACCAATTGAATGCAGTGTTCTAGATTTTGTGCACTGGTGCACCTTGGCGGGCCGTGGCAATCCGTTATGCCAAACAATCAACTCCATACCTGGATGTTCGCCAGATCAGGGCCTTGGTGCCTTGGACTAAACTATTTCGACGACGTTCCCTAAACGGCGGGGACTTCCGAACGGGCGCCGTTCTCCAGACGCGGCGGAGCAGAGTTGGCGCCTTTCACGTTGATGTTGGACACGAGAATCATCGAATCGCCCTCTCTCCGCATGTCCATGCTTACGGACTCCTCGTCCACTTCCAAATAGCGGGAGACGACCTCCAGGAAGTCTCGTTTCATCGACTCGAGGTAGCCGGATGACATTCCCACACGGTCCAGGACCAGGATCATACGCAGCCGCTGCCGGGCCGAGTCCTTCGACTTCTCGTGGCGCTGCAACGCCCAACGGAGAAGCTCGATCATGACAAGTCTCCGTGGTATCCGTTTCGTCCGTTGCTGCCGTTGCCGTTTTTGGAGAATATCTTCATGACCTTTCCGAAGAGCCCAGGGGCGGCTTCAAGCTCCAGGAAGGGAGGCTCCTCTCCCTCAATCCGGGCGGCGACGCGCCGGTAGGCCTCACCCGAGAGGGACTTCTTGTTGTGGACCACGGGCAGCCCTTTGTTGGTGGACACGATGATTCCGTCGTCATCGGGGACCATTCCGATGAGCTTGACGGACAGAAGGTCAAGAATGTCCTCGTGGTCCATCATGTCCCCGTCCTTGACCATGCCGGGGCGAATCCGGTTGATCACCAGGTCGGGTGTGGGCAGTTCGGCGGCTTCCAGCAGGCCGATGACCCGGTCGGCGTCCCTAATCGCCGACACTTCCGGAGTGGTGACCACGATGGCTCGGTCCGCCGCTATAATGGCGTTCTGGAACCCCTGCTCGATGCCGGCGGGGCAGTCGATGAGGACGTATTCGAACCGCTCCTTCAGGTCGTTCACCAATTCCTTCATCTGTTCAGGCTTCAGGGCGGACTTGTCCCTGGTCTGGGCGGCGGGAATAAGATAGAGCTCATTGGTGTGCTTGTCCCTGACCAACGCCTGGTTCAGCCTGCATCGGCCTTCCACCACGTCGACCAGGTCGTATACGATGCGGTTCTCCAGCCCCAGCACTACGTCCAGGTTCCGCAGGCCAATGTCCGTGTCCACCACTGCAACGCTCCGGCCTCTGAGGGCCAGCGCGGCGCCAAGGTTGGCGGTGGCCGTGGTCTTGCCAACTCCACCTTTGCCTGAAGTCACTACAATGGTCGTGCCGCTCATATCCCCTCCCTACCCTGAGTTCTTTCGACGCCAGCTAGTAAATGGTTCCACAGCAATGGAACCCCCTCGTTTGACATAAGCGATCTCGGCGGTCTTCGCCAGCGATTTGGGCTTCTTCTTTTTGGGTTCTTCCGTCCTGACGTGGTTTCCTATCCTGAGCAGCAGCGGCTCCAGGGTCGCTGCGACTATTACAGAGGAGGACGCGCCGACATCGTTGAATCCGGCGTGGGCCGCGCCTCGCAGGGCGCCCGCCACCACGATGTCCCCGGCCGCCGCAAGCTCGGCGCCCGGGTTCACGTCTCCAAGTATGATTAGGTCTCCGTCGTGGCTCACGGCCAGCCCGGAGCGGCATGTCGACTTGATGACCAGCGGTTCCGGTTTGGCGGGTTTCGAGTCTTCCGTGTCAGAGTGGACTTTCGAGCTGGGTTCTTGAGGAGCGAACAGGGAAGCGTCTCGCGAGTCCTGGCTGTGGCCGTTCAGTCCCAGGTTTACGGTGACGCCCACTCCCTCCGAAAGGGCCGACTCAAGCGACGCCGCGTCGCCTAACTCGAACCTGGATATGGGAATGTGGTGCTCGCCCTCGATGACGTCCCGTATCATTCTCAGGTCGTCGAGGTTTGTCGCCCTCGCTCCCACGTTCACTGCGACAGGGAAGCCTTTGAACCATCCGGAGCTGCCGGAAAGATGATGGCGCAGGGAATCGACTAGAACATGGCAATCGACCTTGTCGTCCAAGGTGAAGTCGATGTTCCAGCCTCTCCCATTCACCCTCACTAGGATCGGGTCCATCACAGCCCCATCACGCGCCCCATATCCGATCGTCCCGTTCCTCACTTCCGCCCTGTCGTCATGACGATCCAAGGGGTCGTCATATGCCCCATTTTTCAAAGCTAACAATGTTACAATCCCCATTCAATAACAGTCTTAACGAGTTTTGCCGACTTTTCGTTCAAGGCTGACAATCTCTATGACTGTCAGTCCCCCCGAAGTCCGGACAAAGGGACGGCCAGCTTTGAGAAAGGAACTGAGAGCATGGAAATTTCGGTGGAGATGCAATCAAGCGCGGACGGCGTCGTTCTGGAGGGAGTGTTGGGGCTGCCGGACCACGGAGTCGGCCCCTTCCCCGGGGTCGTCGTGTGCCACCCTCACCCACTTCATGGCGGCGACATGAACAACAACGTGGTGCGGTCCGTCTACTACGGCCTCATGGAAAGGGGCGTGGCTGCTTTGCGGTTCAACTTTCGCGGTGTGGGCAGAAGCGGAGGAAGCCATACTGCGGGACAGATGGAACCGCAGGACGCCCTAGCCGCTCTGAACGAACTTGGAAGCGCCGACAAGGTCGACCCGGACCGGCTGGGAATGGCCGGATACTCCTTTGGGTCGGGTGTGCTGCTAGGGAACTTCAGCCTATATGAGGGAGCGAAAGCCTTTGCGTTGGTGTCGCCTGGCATAAGACATCTGGACTCTCCCACCGTCGCGTCGGACCAACGCCCCAAGATATTTATATCCGGCTCCCAAGACCACGCCGCTCCCGAAGAGGAGCTAAGGAGCAAGGCTGGCGATTTGGGGCCTGACGTCAGCTGCGAAATCGTCCCCGGCGTAGACCACTTCTGGGCCGGGTGGGAGAAGGAAGCGTCCCGGCTAGCGTCGGACTTCTTTCTAAAGAACCTCAGCGTCTAGGCTGCCCGGCCTACCATCCTATGGCGTAGGTGTCTCGTCGGGGGTCGGCGCCGGCAGCCATCGCGCCGGATTCGGGGTCCCGTCGGGTCACCACAGCTCCTGTTCCAGAGGCGTTGACCTCCGTAATTCTGTGGCCCCGCCTTTCAAGCTCGGCCTGCACGTCGGATGGCGTGCCCTTCTCAACGTTGAGCTGGCCGGGCAAGTAGACTCTTGGGTAGAACGAGTTAATCAACGTCTGAGTTGCAAAACGCGGCGCTTCCACAGCCTCCTGTGGGTCCATGCCGAACAACACGGAGTTCAGAATAAGTTGGAGGTTGGCTTGGGCCTGGGCGTCGCCTCCGGGGCATCCTGCGGTTAGAAAAGGGACTCCGTTCTTGGCCACGAGGTAGTTGACCAGAGTGGTGCGGGGGCGTTTGCCGCCTTCCAGGCTGTTGGGGTGGCCCCGTTCCAGGACAAACATCTCGCTTCTGGTGCTGAGCGCGCAGCCGATTTCCGGGAAGTACACCGACTTGCCCCAGACTCCGCCGCTGGGCGTTGCCGCAACCATGTTTCCGTCCCGGTCAATCACGGCGAAGTGGGTAGTTCCTTGCTCGTCGTCTTTGGACGCCGTTCCACCGGCAGGAATGGCGACGGGGCGGCCCGCCCCGTTTCCGGTGAAGGCGGAGAACTTCCAAGGGTCTCCCGGCTCGGGCATCTCCGGTATGGCTCTGGCCCCGTCTATTAGGGCGGCGCGGGCCTTGGCGTACTCCTTGGACAGCAGACCGTCTATGGGGACAGTTGAGAATTTCGGGTCGCCGTAGAAATGTTCCCGGTCGGCGAAAGCAAGCTTTAACGACTCGGTGACAGTGTGGATGTAGTCGGCGGAATTGTGGCCCATGGACTTCAGGTCGTAGCCCTCCAGGATGTTCAGGGTTTGGAGCAGTACAGCCCCTTGAGTCCAGGTGGGCTGGCCGAATACCTCGAATCCCATGAAGTCGGTCTTGACGGGTTCATCAAAGGAAGCTCGGTAGGACGCCAAGTCCTCGGCGCTGAAGAGTCCACCGACGCTTTGTGCGCATTGGACGATGGTCTCGGCTACGGGCCCCCGGTAGAAGGCTTCCCTGGCCGCCGCGATTCCGTCGGCTCTGGAGCCGGAACATGCTCTCTCAGCGTCTATAAGCGCCTGGAGAGTACCCGCAAGCTGAGGTTGACGCAAAGGTTGCCCCACAGCCGGCGCCTCTCCGTCCTGGTAGAAAACGTCCAGCCCTCCGGGCGGATAGAGGCGGAACTGGTCTTGGGTCGCGGTTGACATGAGACTTTCACGGAGCCGCTCGTACATAGGCATGCCCTGCTGGGCGTATTCCAGGGCGGGCTCCAGAGTCTCCGCCAGAGTTTTCGTTCCGTAGGTTTCAAGCATTAATAACAAGGCATCCACGATACCCGGTATGGTGAAAGACAGCTCCGCGTTGGGGCCGGGGCCCGTAGGAATCTTGTCCAGCCCCTTGCTTTCAAATAGGTCTATTGTGGCTTCGCCTGGGGCGACTCCCTGGCCGCTGAGCGCCCTCACATGGCCTGTGGGGGCATGGTAGACCATGAAAGTTCCCTCGGAGCACAGCGTATACGACGCCGCAGGCTCCACCACTGCTGCCGCAAAGCCCGCCGCCACGGCGGCGTCGAATGCGTTGCCGCCGCTCAGGAGCATTCGGGCGGCGGACATGGACGTATGGCAATGTCCGGAAGAAACGATTCCCTGAGTGCCCAACACCACGGGACGGCTGGACTGGGCCGGTTTCCGGCCTGCGTGGTCGGCTTCCATGACGTCGACGGGGCTGCCTCTGCGGGAACCTTGGCTGACCATCGCGAACCTCCAAGCAAGGGGTTTGCGGCAATTCTACGGGCCTCCGGTGCGGGGGTCAAATGGCGGCGCCTACAGCCGGGGCGGGGTCAGTCCGCGGAGATTGACGGCGCTGGGGCGGCTGGGCGTTTGACCTTGCCGCGATATCCAGCCAGGCGCTCTTTCAAGCTGGTGACCGTCAGCACGACGACGAACAAGAGCGCCGACAGCAGCACGATGCTGGCCCCGGACGACACGTCTATGAACCAGCTAATGTAGATTCCCGCCAATCCGCACGCCGCCCCTATTCCCGTCGAAAGCAAGATCATGCTCCTGAAGCTGTTCGTCAACAGGCGAGACACCACCGGCGGTATGACTATTGCGGCGGCTATGAGCGTTACGCCCAGCACCTGCATGGAGACGACTATGGTGGCGGCGAGCACCAGCGAGAACAAGGTGTCCACCCAGGCTGTGGGTACGCCGTAGTAGGACGCCACATCCTGGTCGAAGGTCGAGAACAGAAAGAGCTTGTATCCTAAGAACACAATGACCAGCGTGGCGGCTGTGACGACGGCGATTGCGAGCAGATCACCCTGGGACACTCCGACAATGTCGCCGAACAGGGCGGCTTCGAAGTCTCGGGTGAAGGTCTTGTACCTGCTGATCAGAGCTATGCCCAGAGCGAAACTGGCGGTGGTGATGATGCCTATGGCTGCGTCGGCGCCTATCTGCCTCTTCCGCGTGGCCAGGGTGATGAGCAGGGCGGACAGGAATCCCCAGATGATTGCGCCCGCAAGGAAGCTGAAGGACATGACGTAGCTGACCACGGCGCCTCCGAAGACGGCGTGGGAGAGTCCGTGCCCGATATAGGACATCCTGCGCAGCACTATGTAGACGCCTATTAGGCCGCACAGCCCCCCGACGAGGGTCGCGGAAATCAGACCGCGAACGAAGAAGTCGTACTGGAAGGGATCAAGCATGTGGGCCGCCGGGTCTCTGGTCCAAACTTATAGTGTCTCTAGAATGGGGATGGTCTCTGTCCTCAGGGCTTCCCCGCCTGTGCTCGTGGGGCACGTGGCGCTCTATGTCCACTCCGCTCCGGCCCGCGTCGGCTCCGCCGAAGTGGGGGAGTTCTCCCACCAGGGTCATTCCCTGGTATTGGATGACGGGCATCTCGGCGCCGTAGGTCATCTTGAAGGTGGCGGGAGTGAATACTTGGGACGGCGGCCCCTCGGCCACGAGCCTGCCGTTGATGCACACGACCCAGGGCAGATGTGCGGCTACGGCGTTTATCTCGTGGGTGGTCATGACGATGGTGACTCCGTGGTGGTTCAGCTCGTGGAGCAGGTGCATCACGTCGTCCCTGGTCTTGATGTCCACCCCGGCCGTCGGCTCGTCCATTAGAAGAAGCCTGGGGCTGCTGACCAGCGCCCGGGCCAAGAAGACCCGCTGCTGCTGGCCCCCGGACAGGTCTCTTATGTGGCGGTCTGCCAGGTCCGCTATGCCCAGCCGCTCAAGCATCTCCAGGGCCAGGTTCTTCTCCCTCTTGTTGAACCAGGGGAACGGCGCGTTCTCCATGGTCCGGCCCATCATGACCGCTTCCCGGACCGTGACAGGGAAGTTCCAGTCTATGGTCTCAAGCTGGGGTACGTAACCCACCTTGGGCCGTTTTCGGGAGGTCGAAGCGCCTTCGACTGTGACTTCACCTCCGTACACGTCTACGGCGCCGAGGATGGCGCGCAGCAGTGTCGTTTTGCCAGAGCCGCTGGGGCCCAGCAGCCCTACAAAGTCTCCGGCCATGACGCTGATGTTCACGTCGGTCAAGACGGCCTGGCCGTCATATCCGCAGGTCAAGTCCGTCACCTCGACTATGGGCGGACCGTCTCTATGAGCCTCAGTTATAGGGTGAAGCATTATTCGTTGCTATTGGGGGTATACGGCCCCGCTGTCTCCTTCAAAGACTGGTCCAGTGTCGAAATCATCCAAAGCCTCGACGTTTCCTCCGAGGGCGGACACCATTATGCGCACGTCCTCGGCCATCAGACCCATGTACGTGTGCATGGAATCTCCGGGTTCTCCAGGAAGGTCGTCGTCCCGGAGCCGGTCAATGAACTGAGCGCCGCCCTCTTTGGCTATCTGCTCCATCACAGGACTGGGGAAAACCGCAGAGCCGAATATGGCCGGGACTCCGGCGGCCCTGACTTGGTCGATCAACCTGGCCACCTCCCTGGCGGACGGCTCGGTGAAATCGGAGGGCTGGACGGCGCCGATGATTTCCAGGCCGTACCTGGGGCCAAAGAAAGGGAAGGAATCGTGGTAGGTCAGAAGCTTCCGGTTCGTTGGCGGAATGGTCTCCACGGCTTCCATGATTCTCCTGTCCAGTTCCTCGATTCGCTTCTTGAGCTTACCATAGTTCTCTTCGTAATAAGCGGCGTTGAACGGGTCCAGCAACACGAGCTCGTCCTTGATTAACTCGGCGTATCGCAGCGCCAAGTGAGGAGCCGTCCAGAGATGGGGGTTGGGATGCTCCTCGGACTTCGGGAATGAGAAGTCATAGACCCAATCGCCCCTGGAAATAGCCTTGTCGCCCAGGGTCAATATTACGGCGTCGGCTTTCTTGTTGGCGCGAGCCATCTTTATTGTGGGTTCTTCCAGGAAAAGGCCGTTGGCGACAATCAGGTCCGCCTCGGCCAGCAGCTTGGCCGTTGAAGGAGCTGGCTGGAAGGTGTGGGAGTTGATCCCTTCAGGAACGATTCCCTGAAGCTTTATGCGGGGGCCGCCGATGTTTTCCACCAGGCTGGTGATGGGAGACACCGTGGCCGCCACCGTCAGGACGCCGGGTTGTACTGGGGCGTCCGCCGGAGAGGCGGTCGACGAGGAGCCGCCGCCGCAAGACACAACCGTGAAAGCGGCCGCTAAGAGCAACGGCAAGGCAATAAGCCCCTGTGCGAGTCTTCGGTGGGACTGTGCTTTTGTGCCTCCGGGCTGTTTATTGGCAAGACGGCGTCGGAGCTTGTCATCCCTAGGCGGCATATCTGTTAACGATGTTAGATGCGAAGGGTTGCATTAGCAATCCATAGTATCATCTTTGAATTGTCTAGGCAAATGCCCGGATTTTGGGAAAGCCGGTCTCACCCTTCCCTGTCAGGGTCAACGGCTAGAGTTGACTGGGTATGGGGCCTAATCTATAATCTTGGCGGTCGAACGGGAGTCCGCTCACTGAAGTTCATCTAAAGTTTTCATTCATACGGAAGCACACTTTGACGCTGCCTCGTCCCCTTGAAGGAATCAGAATAGTTGACTTCACCTGGGTGCGCGCCGGGCCTTGGGCCAACAGGTGGCTCGGAGCCTTTGGCGCTGAGGTCTTGAAAATCGAGTGGCCCCTGAACATGGACTCGCTCAGGGGAAACCGCCACTCCATTCCCCCCGGCGTCGAGCCTGGCCCCAATTCAGCAGGATTCTTTGCCGACACCAACGCCAACAAGCTGTCGGTCACCCTGAACACACGTTCAGACAAGGGCAAGGAGCTTATCAGGAAGCTGGTTTCCAAGTCCGACGTTGTGGTGGAGAACTTCAGCTCCACGGTCATGCACAGGTGGGGCCTGCACTACGAGGGCCTGAAAGAAATCAAGGAAGACATCATCTACGTGTCCATGGCCGGGTTGGGGCATACGGGCCGCAACCACAGCTATGGAACTATGGGTCCGTCAGCCCAGGCGCTCTCCGGCCTGACCTATCTGTCGGGGCTTCCCGACGCGCCTCCGGCGGGATGGGGCTGGTCCTATATGGACGACACCGGTGGCATGTACGGAGCCATCTGCGTCCTGACGGCTTTGGAGCATCGAAATAAGACCGGGAAGGGGCAGCACGTGGACCTGTCCCAGATGATTACGGGAATAACCCTGTCGGGCGCCGCTTTTCTCGACAAAACCGTGAACGGCAGGCCCTCCAAGCGGGAAGGGTATCCCCCCGGCAACAGGGCCGTCTGGCCCGGCGCCCCGCTGCTCAACAACTATCGTGGGCCGGTGGCTGTCCCACACAACGCGTACCGCACCAAGGGCGGAGGTTACAACGACTGGTGCACCATCGTTTGCGGCTCCGACGAGGAGTGGGAGCGGCTGGTGGGGTTGATGGGCAGCCCTGATTGGGCCGCAAACGGCAAGTTCTCGACCCTTTCGGCCCGGCTGGACAACCAGGAGGAATTGGACGCCCACATAGCGGAGTGGACGCTCACCCTTGAGAAATATGATTTGGCGGAGAGGTGCCAGGCCCACGGAGTCACTGCCATGCCGGTGCAGAGCAACGGCGACCGGGTCGACAATGACCCCCAACTGAGGTCTCACGGGTTCATAAACGAAATTCCTCACGCGGTGATAGGAACGGGAAAGTACCAGAACGCCCCCTTCAAAATGTCCAAGTCCGATGTGGCAGTTCACACCACGGGGCCGCTCATTGGAGAACACACCAGGCAGGTTGCAGAGGAGATTCTAGGCATGACCGCCGACGAGGTGCGGGAGGGGTTTGAAGACGGCACTTTCTGGCCCCTGGAGATGGAGAAACAACCTTACATCGAGGCGTCCCTGACATGACCGAATCCGAGCAGCCTGGGCCTCTCGCAGGGCTTCGAGTCCTCGAACTTTCCGACGAGAAGGGCCAATGGTGCGGCAAGATGATGGCCGACCTGGGGGCCGACGTCATCAAGGTCGAGCCGCCGGGCGGGCAGAACACCCGGCGCGTCGGCCCGTTCCTGGACGACGTGGCCCATCCAGAAAGAAGCCTCTACTTCTGGCACTACAACACCTCCAAGCGAGGCGTGACGTTGGACCTGGAAACGGCGGACGGGCGGGAGATGTTCAAGCGGTTGGCCTCCACGGCGGACGTGGTGTTGGAGACTTTCCAGCCTGGACGCATGGCCTCGTGGGGTCTATCTTACGAGGAACTGGCGGCCGCAAATCCCAGGCTCATAGTATGTTCCATCACCTCGTTCGGGCAGACCGGCCCCTGGAAGGACTACTCGTCAACGGACTTGACCCACCTGGCGGCGGGCGGTCAGATGGCTTCTTGCGGCTACGATGAGGACGACGTGCCCGACGCCCCGCCTATAGCTCCGGGCGGCGGCAACTCCTACCACATCGGCTGTCATTACGCCTACATGGGCATAATGCTGGCGCTATTCCAACGCCATGCCACAGGCGAAGGCCAATACATTGACGCCTCCATCCACGACGCCTGCGCCCTCACCACGGAGGCGGCGGTAGACGTGTACCTGTACACTGGACGTGGCGCCATACGGCAGACGGGCAGACACGCCCAGCCGGTGGTGACGCCCAAGTTCATGCTTCCCAACAGCGACGGCGGCTGGATCAACACCACCCGCTCCAGGCTGAATCCCGCCAGACTCCGGAACCTGGCGGAGTGGATGGAAGAGCACGGTTTGGCGGACGACCTGTTGGACGAGCAATACAGTAACCAGCAAGGCATATCCTCGAACGAGGCCCACGTCAACGACCTTATCGAGCGGTTCATCTCCAGCCTGCCTTCCGATGAAGCCTATCACGGCAGCCAGAAGATGGGGCTGCCCTGGGGTTCGATACGGACAATGGATGAAATCTCCGAGGACGGACACCTGGAGGACCGCGGGTTCTACATTGATGTGGAGCACCCGGAACTTGGCAGAAACTTTACATACCCTGGCCCGGCTGCCATATACAACGGGTCGCCTTGGCGGATCTCTAGAAGGGCTCCCCTTATCGGCGAACATAACGTCGAGGTCTACTGCGGCGAGCTTGGATTGACCAAAGAACGGTTGGCCATGCTCACCGAGGCGGGAATTGTCTGAACACCTAACGCGGAGGCGCTGAAATGACCACATCCGAGTCTGTTGAAACGACCACACCGAGGTCCCTGGAAGGCATACGAATCGTTGACTTCACCTGGGTCCGCGCCGGGCCCATAGCCACCCGGTGGCTGGGAACCCTGGGCGCCGAGGTCATCAAGGTCGAATGGCCCTTGAACATGGACATCCTGCGGAGCAACCGGTTTACGGCCGCTCCAGGAATGGTTCCCGGCCCTAACACTATCGGCCAGTTCAACGACACCAACGCGAACAAGCTGGGCATCACGGTCAACACCCGCACCGACAAGGGGTTGGACCTCATAAGGAGGCTCATCTCCACGTCAGATGTGGTCATCGAAAACTTCAGCTCGCGAATAATGCAGCGCTGGAACCTGGGTTATGAGCAGCTGAAGGAATTGAAGGAAGACATCATCTACGTCTCCATGGCCGGGTTCGGGCATACAGGGCGCGACCACTACTACGGCACTATGGGTCCCGCCGCCCAAGCCCTGTCGGGGCTTACCTTCCAGTCCGGCCTGCCCGGAGAACAGCCCGCCGGATGGGGATGGTCGTACCTGGACGACACCGGCGGCATGTACGGCGCTATGACCGTACTTACGGCTCTCCACCACCGGAGAAACACCGGCAAAGGCCAGCACGTGGACCTGTCCCAGATGATCACAGGAATCACTCTGACGGGATCCGCTTTCCTGGACAAATCAGTCAACAGCCGTACGGCCCGCCGAGAAGGCTACCCGCCCGGCAACCGTGCGGTCTGGCCGGGGACAGAGCTTGTCAGCAGCTATCGCGGCCCCACCGTGGCGCCCCACAACTCCTACCCCACCAAGGGAGGCGAATACAACGGTTGGGCCGTCATTGCTTGCTTCTCGGATGACGAATGGAAGTCCCTGGTGGGTCTCATGGGCAATCCCGAATGGGCCCAGTCCGACAAGTACCAGACCATAAAGGGCCGTATTGACGCCCAGGAAGAGATGGACGCCGAGATAGCAAAGTGGACCCGGACGATGGGCAAGTATGAGCTGATGGAGAAGTGCCAGGCGGCTGGCGTCAGAGCCATGCCGGTGCAGAGCTCTCAGGACCGGGTGGAGAATGACCCCCAGATACAGTCCAGGGACTACTTCATGGAGCTTGAACACCCGTTGATGGGCGTCAGAAAGTTCCAGATGCCTCCCTTCAGGCTGTCTAAGAGTCCGGGCAAGGTCTATAGGCCGTCGCCCCTTATAGGACAGCACAACCGGGAAGTCTTCTCCGGGATGTTGGGGCTGAGCCACGACGAGCTTGCGGCGGGTTACGAGGACGGCACCTTCTGGCCTCCGACTATGGAGAAGTACGACTACATCGAGGAAATAATTAAGACCCCGCTTGGCGCTCCCAATGCCGAACCACCCAAGCCCGCGGACCCCAGGGCGTCCGGTGAACCCGAGCAGCATGGGCCTCTGCATGGACTCCGAGTCTTGGAGCTAGCCGACGTAAAGGGCCAATGGTGCGGCAAGCTCATGGCGGACCTGGGCGCCGACGTTGTGAAGATAGAGCCGCCCGGCGGCGAGGCCACACGGACCTTGGGCCCCTACTACGAAGACCTGCCCGACCGGGAAAGAAGCCTTTCATTCTGGCACTACAACACGTCCAAAAGGGGCGTCACCCTGAGCCTCGACACTGCCGACGGGCGCGAGTTGTTCAAGGGTATGGCGGCCAAGGCGGACATAATATTGGAGACTTTCGAGCCGGGCTACATGGCGGAGAGAGGACTGGGCTACGATGAGCTTTCAAAGACCAACCCCGGCCTAATCATGTGCTCGCTGACCGACTTTGGCCAGAAAGGTCCCTGGGTCGGCTACAAGATGTCCGACCTGCTGCACCTGGCGGCGGGGGGCCAGATGGCCTCTTGCGGTTACGACGCCGAGGACGTGCCCGACGCATCGCCGATGGCGCCAGACGGCGGCAACGCCTACCACATGGGCGGGCATTTTGCTTATATCGGGATCATGGCCGCTCTCTCCCTCCGTGACGTAACCGGAGAAGGACAATACATCGACTCGTCGGTGCATGAAGCCTGCTGTCTTACCACGGAGTCCGCAGTCCCCACCTATCTCTACACGGGACTAGTCGTGGAGCGCCACACGGGGCGTCACGCCGCTGTCGGCCCGTCTGAAAACATTCAGATTCAGACCCAGGACGGCGGATACGTGAACACCACCCGCTCAGGGACCAACCTGAACCCAAGGCGCCTCAATAGCCTGGCGGAGTGGATGAACGAGCATGACATGGCAGGCGACCTCTTGGACGAGAAGTTCCAGACACAGCAGGCCATCGAGGAAGGCCGGGAACACATCACACGGATGATTGAGAGCTTCTTTGCTGTGCTGCCTCTGGACGACGCCTGGCGCGGAGGCCAGGAGCGGGACTTCCCCTGGGGCGCCATCAGGACCATGGACGAGCTGATGGAGGACCCTCACTTAGAGGATAGGGGGTTCTACATGGACGTGAAACACCCCGAATTGGGCAAGTCCTTCGTCTATCCTGGCGGCGCCGCCATCTATAACGGCTCCCCGTGGGACATATCGAGAAGGGCGCCTCTCATCGGTGAGCACAACGTGGAGATCCTATGCGGCGAGTTGGGCCTGAGCAAGGCCGAGCTCTCGGCCCTGGCCGAGGCCGGCGTGGTCTAAATCAGGCCCACTATACCCATTGATGTCAAGCGCGTTGGCCTGGGACTGACGCCCGGCTACGAACGCCTTGCTACTCTGAGATCTCTGTTCAGGTTGGCGTTGTTCTTGAGCGCCAAGCGTCACTTGCCGTATTATTGAACCATGCTTCTCACTATCTCCACTACGTACAACCCAGCCACCGACCTGGGCTTCCTGCTCCATAAGAATCCGGATCGAGCACAGTCGTATACGCTCTCCTTTGGGAAGGCCGTTGTCTTCTACCCTGAAGCTGAGAGTGACCGTTGCACCGTAGCTCTGCTCTTGGATATAGATCCTATAGGCCTTGTGCGCCCCAAGCCCGGTTCGCCTGGCTCCAGCGGTCGGCTGGAGCAGTATGTCAACGACCGCCCCTACGTCGCGTCATCACACTTGAGCGTGGCGATCGCCTCCGTATTCGGCGATGCGCTAAGGGGCAGAAGCAGGGAGCGGCCAGACCTGGCGGAACAGGCGATCCCCCTCGAGGCCCAAATCCAAGTAGCGCCCTCTAGGGAAGGAGCGGACCTAGTCCACAAACTGTTCGAGCCCCTTGGCTATACCGTCGATGTCCAGGAAATCCCACTGGACGGGCGATTTCCCGAGTGGGGCGCCAGCTCCTACTTCAGCCTCCGTCTCGCATCGGTATCTCGGCTCCGGGATCTGCTTACGCACCTGTATGTGCTTCTGCCCGTATTGGACGACGACAAGCACTACTGGGTCGGCGATGACGAGGTGGCCAAGCTGTTGCGTTTCGGAGAGGGTTGGTTGAGCAGCCATCCACAGCGAGACCTGATTTCGAATCGTTACCTGAAGCATCAGCGGAGCCTTGCGCGGCAGGCGCTGGCCCAACTGCTTGACTCTGGTGTGGCTGATCCCGGCGCCGATTCAGCAGGGCACGAGCAACAAGAGGAACAGCTCGAAGCGCCTTTGCGATTGGGTGAGCAACGAATACAGGCGGTGCTGGCCGCCCTTCGCGCGCTTGGCGCAACCCGGGTGCTCGACCTCGGTTGTGGTGAAGGAAGACTAATCGGCGAGCTGGTCAAAGAGCCTGCTATTCGTTCAATAACCGGCCTCGACGCTTCACACCGAGCGTTGGAATCGGCGCACAGGCGTTTGCGCCTCGACGCGATGCCTACTAACCAGCGGGAGCGCATCACCCTGCTACACGGATCGCTCACCTACATGGACAAACGACTGTCCGGCTATGACGCAGCGATAGCTATGGAGGTAATCGAGCATATAGATATCCCACGTCTTGACGCATTTGAGGAAGTCGTGTTCGGCGCCGCTAAGCCCAGCGCGATCCTCATCACGACCCCCAACGCAGAGTACAACACGCTTTTCGACGGGCTGCCCACCGGAACGTTCAGGCATAACGACCATCGATTCGAGTGGACGCGGGAACAATTCCAGAACTGGTCGCGCCAGGTCGCGAACCGTCGCAAATACAATGTTCGTTTCCACGACATCGGCCCTGAGCACGGGACTTGCGGAGCGCCGACTCAGATGGGTGTATTCACCCGATGAATATAGCCATTCCGGAGCTCTGTCTTGTGGTCCTCATTGGCGCGTCGGGGTCGGGGAAGTCCACCTTCGCTGCCAGGCGCTTCAAACCTACCGAAGTGGTGTCCTCGGACGACTGTCGAGCGATGGTGGCAGACGACGCCAATGACCAGGGTGCAACATCCGACGCCTTTGCAGTTCTTAATTTCATCACGGCTGCACGGCTGCGGACTGGACGCCTGACCGTCATTGATGCGACTAGCGTACAGCCGGAAGCGCGCAAGACTTTGGTCGGACTCGCTAGGGAACATGACTGTCTGCCTGTTGCTATAGCTCTGAACATGCCAGAGGCGTTATGCGTGGCCCGCAACAAAGAACGTCCCGAGAGGCCATTTGGCCCCCACGTTGTGCGTCGTCAGGCAGAACAGCTCAGACGATCGTTGCGCGGGTTGAAACGCGAGGGCTTCCGGTATGTGTTCGTGCTCAACTCTCCCGAAGAGGTCGAAGCAGTCACAATTGAGCGAATGCCCCTGTGGGTCAACTTACGGAACGAGCATGGGCCGTTCGACATCATCGGCGACGTGCACGGGTGTTTCAATGAACTCGTCACTCTCTTGAGCCGCCTTGGGTACAGGTTTGAGACCCGCGCTGACGCCGCCGGCGGAACCGACTTTTCCGTAACGCATCCGCAAGGGCGCAAGGCCGTATTTGTTGGCGACCTCGTGGACCGTGGCCCGGGTGTCGTCAAGGTACTCAGACTGGTTATGTCCATGGCAGCGGACGGCACAGCCCTTTGCGTCTCGGGCAACCACGAATCCAAGCTCGTCCGCAAGCTCCAGGGCAAGAATGTGCAGGTGTCACATGGACTGGCGGAATCGCTCGCGCAATTGGATATAGAGTCCCCAGAGTTTCGACAGCAAGTTGCTGCGTTTCTAGACGGGCTGATCAGTCACTACGTGCTTGACGGCGGGGATCTGGTAGTGGCTCACGCAGGGCTGAAGGCAGAATACCAAGGCCGAGCCTCCGCGCGAGTTCGGGACTTCTGTCAATACGGCGAGACCACTGGAGAGACGGACGAGTTCGGTCTCCCGGTGCGCGCCAACTGGGCAAGCAGCTATCGTGGTCGGGCAATGGTGGTCTACGGCCACACCCCAGTTGTGGAGCCCGCCTGGCTCAACCGTACAATAAATATCGACACGGGCTGTGTGTTCGGCGGCAAGCTGACCGCGCTGCGGTACCCGGAGAGAGAGCTTGTGTCGGTTTCAGCAGAACGGGTCTACTATGAACCGGTGAAGCCGCTGGCCGAGCCCGTCCAGCTTGAAGAACCGGAGGCCCGCGCGGCACACCTGCTTGACATCGATGACGTGCTCGGAAAACGTATCGTGGAGACGCGGTTAAGGGGCAATATCACGGTGCGAGAGGAGAACGCGGCGGCAGCCCTAGAGGTTATGAGCCGTTTTGCCCTTGATCCCCGCTGGTTGGTGTATCTTCCGCCCACCATATCCCCTTGTGACACATCCAAACTCCCCGACATCCTTGAACATCCAACAGAGGTGTTCGCCTACTACCGTGACAACGGTGTGTCCAGCGTGATCTGTGAGGAAAAGCACATGGGTTCGCGAGCCGTCGTAGTGGTGGGACGAGATGCCGCAGCCATCGAGCGACGCTTCGGCATCATTGGTGAAGGCATTGGCGCCTGCTATACGAGGACGGGGAGAAGGTTCTTTGAAGACCGCTCTCTTGAGACGCAGTTTCTGGAGCGTGTCTGTGCGGCGCTTACGACAGCCAGTCTTTGGGAGGAGTTGGGGACCGACTGGGTGGCGCTGGACTGTGAACTCATGCCTTGGTCTCTAAAGGCCCAGGGGCTGCTTCGAGAGCAGTACGCGGCGGTGGGGGCAGCAGCTCGGACCGACCTCTCCTCCGCGAAAACGCTCCTCCAGCAGACGGCGGCCCGTGGCATCGACGCTGGTGAGATGCTGCAGCGAGTCGATGAGCGGCTGCGCCTCGCGCAGCTTTACAGTGACTCATATGCTCGGTATTGTTGGCCAGTGAATTCCCTTGCTGATATCCGACTGGCGCCTTTCCACCTGCTGGCTAGCGAGGGCAACGTGCACACCGACAAGGACCATCTGTGGCATATGAATGTGGCTGGTCGCTTGTCCCAAGCTGATCCTGCGTTATTCCAAGCCACCGAGCATAGGGTGGTGCACCTGGGCGCCTCGGAAGAGATTGAGGCCATAAGCTGGTGGGACGAGCTGACAAAAATGGGCGGCGAAGGCATGGTCGTCAAACCGATGGACTTTATTGCAACCGGCAGACGAGGCCTGGTTCAGCCCGCTATGAAGTGCCGTGGCGCCGAGTACCTGCGCATCATCTACGGTCCGGAGTACACCTTACCGGAGAACATAGAACGACTGCGGGATAGAGGTCTCTCCGCGAAGAGGTCACTTGCGCTTCGGGAGTTTGCATTGGGCATAGAGGGATTACAGCGTTTTGTCGACCGCGAACCTCTCTACCGAGTGCATGTGTGCGCCTTCGCTGTACTGGCTCTCGAAAGCGAGCCGGTCGACCCGCGGCTATGAAACACACCTCCGGGAGTAAGCGCCCAGGAAAAACTGTGGCCTGCAGAAGACTGCTTCTTGGCTGACACTGCCGATCGGTCTAGGTCCACCGTCCACGAGAACCCTAGTCTCAGGTCCGGAGGCTGCGGCTGCCAACTCCGATTTGTCCGATAGGACTATATTGCTGAGTCTGAGAGGTTCGCGGGATTACCCACGATTCAAGGATGGTTCTGTCCACCGTTAGGTCAGCGCCCGCCTCTTCCACATCGGCAAATGCGAAGGGAGCGCCTCTAGAGGTGCTCCCTATTACATTGACTGTAATTATTGGGACTTATATAGGTAACTTTCCTAAGGATGAGCACATTTGTTCCAGGCTCGAAGCGGTCACTTGTGCCAGCCTCCGGCTCGAAGCCTCTCGTACTCTCTGAGTTCGGCTCTGGATGAATCATCCTTGATGTACTCTCGACCACACCCAGGACAAGTCAGATTGGGTCTGGTCGAGGAAACTCGAAGACCTCGGCCGCATTCGCGGCACTTAATTGGGATGGGTGGAGGAGTGGGCATGGAATGCCTCCATCATCGTTTCGACTGTGGCAGGATGGAACCCTGCCACAGTCATTTTACCACGTCCAGCCTAGAAAGGTGACTTGTAACCGTAATGGTAGCAGGCGTCAGTCAAGAGAATAGCCGCCGTAATCGTCAGGTCTTCAATCGTAGCGTCGGCTACCATGAAAAGGGCTGCGCTTCTCTCTTCGAGTTCGGGTTCCTCAGCGTTGACAAAGTACCGGTCGTACAGGGTCGCAATGCTCAAGACGTTCTCCGACAGTATCAGCTTGCTGAAGTGGAGCGTGACCTCAGCCTCAGTTCGGCTTCCACCAGAGAGTTGGTCGATGAAGACAGTCCACCAGCGACAGCCTTGCTCACCTGGAGAAGGTTTAGGAGTCGGCGTAATAGTGAAGGTCGGACCAGGAGTAGGCTTATATCCCCTAGGCGTAAGAGTGTAGGTCGGTCTTGGAGTCTCAGCTTTTCTCTCAGCTATAGAAGTAGCGGCGGTAAAAGTAGCGTCGGCGTTATGTTCTCTAGTTGCCCAATACCCCTCAGGGAGACTCGGGCTAGGAGTCGGAGTCGGAGTAGGAGTCGGAGTTGGGGTTGGATCGTTTGTGCATCCAAGTATCATGAAGAGCGTTAACAACGCAACCAGCGTGTGGCTGTACACTGGTACCCCCTTGAGGAATCGGGCTTATTCGCCGTTCAGGTCCCAAAGGTGGCCCAGGGCGTCGTCCACGTACACGAAGTGGAACCCCGCTTTGTTGGCGTAGTGCAGGTCCATGTCCGTGTCGCCTATGTGGTAGTACTCTTCAGCCGGAAACCGCTCCATTACATCAGGGAGCGTGTGCTTCAAGGCAATGAAGTCCACTTCTATCCCAGCCTGTTCCCACAGATACTTCTGGTTGGCCAGTGTTCGGTCAGAACAGCTTCCGATGATGTGGCCCAGGGCCTTGACCATGCGCACCATGTCAAGGGTGACCACTCCCGGGGGATCGCCTACTTCAAGAGTCCCGTCTATGTCGAAGCTGATAAGCTTGGGCAGGTTCGGATTGTCGTCGGTCATAAGGAGATCTCCCGCAATGTTGCTGTCGCCGCCTCTATAGTGTTGTCGATGTCTTCGCCGGTGTGGGCCGTTGATACGAACCCCGCCTCGAATTGTGACGGGGCCAGGTAGACGCCCTTCTCCAACATTCCGTGGAAGAACGCGGCGTATGTTTTGGTGTCAGACGCTTCAGCGTCGGCCAAGCCGTTGACTGGGCCGGGGTTGAAGAAGGAGGTCATCATGGATCCGATGCGGTTGACGGACACGGCCCTTCCCGATTCCCGTGCGCCCTCAGCCAACCCGTCCGCCAATCGCGCCGCCTTGGATTCGAGCTGGTCGTACACACCAGGCTGCTTAAGAGCGGTCAGCGTGGCCATTCCCGCGGCCACGGCGATAGGATTCCCGGACAGGGTGCCTGCTTGGTACATGGGCCCCACGGGCGCCGCCATGTCCATCACGTCCGCCCGGCCTCCGTAGGCGCCGACAGGCAGCCCTCCGCCGATGATCTTGCCCAGGCAGGTGATGTCAGCATGGACTCCAAATCGCTCCTGGGCGCCGCCGTAGGCTATTCGGAAACCCGTGATAACCTCGTCGAATATTAGGAGGGCGCCGTTGTCGGTGGCGGCCCGGCGGAGACCTTGCAGGAACCCCTCTATCGGAAGGACCACTCCCATGTTTCCGGCCACAGGTTCGACGATAACGGCCGCTATCTGGTCGGGATATCCCTCGAAGAACCTCTCGACCGACGCAAGGTCGTTGTACTCAGCCACCAGGGTCTGCTGGGCGTATGACTCGGGGACTCCGGCGCTGGTGGGTATGCCCAGGTCCAACGCTCCCGAACCCGCCTTTACTAGAAGGCCGTCGGCATGGCCGTGATAGCACCCGGCGAACTTGATTATCTTGTCCCTCCCAGTGAAGGCGCGGGCGAGCCTCAGGGCGCTCATGCAGGCCTCTGTGCCGGAGTTGACCAGACGCACCCGCTCGATGGACTCGAAAGCGTCGCAAACCAACTGGGCTAGCTCGACCTCTCCCGCCGTGGGAGCGCCGAAGCTTGTGCCTTTTTCTGCCGCCGCCTTGACGACCTCTATGACCGTCGGATGTGCGTGGCCCAGGACCAGAGGCCCCCATGAGCCGAGGTAGTCTATGTATTGGTTTCCGTCTTCATCCCAGACCCGGCTGCCGGAGCCGCGCACCATGAACCTGGGGGTTCCCCCCACTGATCTGAACGCTCTGACCGGACTGTTGACTCCGCCAGGGATTAGCCCCTGGGAGCGGTTGAAGAGGTCTTCAGAGCGGGGTGGACCCAAAGGAGCCTCCTAGGCGTCCTCTGGGAGATTCTCTTCAGAGAGGAAATCTACTCCGAACACGTCTCTGACGGTGCGCACCCGCTCCGGGTCGGCGGTGTATCTGAGGTATCGGGTTGGGGCATGGAGCAGCTTGTTGACGATGGCTCTGGTCATGGCTTCCATGTCCTTGACGTCCGAGGCGCTGAGAGCCGGGTCCATGCGACGGATTAGCTTCTCAAGCTCGCCCGCGCGGATGTCTTCCGCCATCTGTCGTATGGCCGTGATGGTGGGGACAGTCTGAAGGGTGTTCAGGGCCTTGTCGAACCGACGCACTTCATCGGACACGATTTCCTCGGCCTTGGCAGCTTCCTGTTCCTTCTCCAACCTGTTGGAGTCGGAGATGTTTCGGAGGTCGTCCACGTCGTAGACAAGAACGTTGTTGAAGAGGGCGCATTCCGGGTCTACGTCCCTGGGCACGGCAATGTCTATCAGGTAGAGCGGCCTTTCGGGCCGTTCCGCCATGGCCTCATAGACCGTCTGGGCGTCGATGACGTAGCCGGGGGCGTCGGTGGACGTGATGATGATGTCCACGTCTTTCAGCGCTTCGGGAATCATCTCGAACGCTATGGCATGGCCGGACAAGGATTCGGCCAACTCCACGCCGCGTTGGAAAGTGCGGTTGGCGACCGCCACCTCTTCGACACCGGAGTTCTTCAGGGCTCGGGCCGCAAGCTCCCCAGCCTCTCCGGCTCCCACCACCATGACCTTCAGTTGGCTCAGGTCGCTGCGGAGGTTCCTGGCCAGGTCCACGCATACACGGCTGATGCTGAGGGCGTTTCTGCTTATACCGGTCTGAGTCCTGACTTTCTTCCCCACCCGGAGGGCTTGGTGGAAGAGGCGGGACAGCTGTTGCGGAACGGCGTCCGACTGGACCGCCGCTCCAAAGGCGTCCCTGACCTGGCCGAGGATTTCGCCCTCGCCCAGGATCATCGAGTCAAGCCCGGAGGCGACCCGGAACAGGTGGTGGACACAGTCTACGGCACGGTAGCTGTACAGGTATCGTTCTATCTCGGTGATGGAGACGCCAAATTGGTCCGTGAGGAATTCCTCGATGGACTCGTCAATGTTGGGTTCCGTTCCCTGGGCGTATATCTCGGAACGGTTGCACGTGCAAAGAAGCACGCCTCCGCCGAAGGCGTCGTTCATGGCTTTGAGGGCGTCAGGGAGTTGGGTCTTGGGGACGGCCAACTTCTCCCGCACTTCGATGGGAGCGGTGCGGTGGTTAAGGCCCACTACAAGGAAGTCCAAGGCGCCTCCTCTACTAGCGGGAACAACCTGTGCGTTCTGGCGGAAGAGAAATGTGTCGGTTGGGAATAAGGCATTTTTGAACGGTTAAATCCAAATCAGGGTATAACACAGGCGAGTCGCTGAAGTCAATCGAATTCGCCGTTAGAGAGGCGGGCCGGGACCGCCTTCTGGGTTCAGCTGACGGAGAACCCAGTCCTCCAGCCGAAAAGAGGCCCAGCGCTGAACCAGGTAGGGGCGACCGGCCGGTCGCCCCTACCAATGACTGTTTGAAAGTCGGCAAGGCCAGTTGTCCTCGTTCTTAAGCAGGCGCGATGAAGGCGTGGATGGCCTTGGCCAGCTCCGAGGGTTTGTGGTAGCCGATGTCGTGGATGGTGTCCGGAATCCATTCGAAACGGCAGTCCGCAATGGCGGACTGGGCGGCGTCGGCCATGGCCATGCGGAAGGCGGTAAACTCCGGGTTGGTGTTGGCCCTGGGGCCGGCAGCGACGACCAGGGCAGGGCACTTCACCCGGTCGAACCAGGTCGATGAGGGTTCTTCCCACATGGCGTCCAATATCTGGGAGTGGGTGGAAGGCTTCAGGATGTCCGTTACTTGCCCGTCTTCCCCCACCCTTATCATCGACAGGATGATTTCCTCCATCTTTTCGTTCCAACACTCCCTCAGGTGGTATTGCACCTTGGCTAGATATTCCTCGCGGGTCCCTCCAACGTTGCGGGGGCGGAGCCGCTGACGGAAGGCTTCGTAGTTTGCGCCCGGCCATTTCCGCCAGTCGGAATATCCTCCGTCTATCATGCACAGCTTGGCCGTTCGTTCCGGGTGGAGGGCAGCCATCGACAAGGCCACGAACGCGCCCCATGAATGGCCCAGGACTATGGCCTTTTCGTAGCCGAGATGGTCCAGCAGTTTTATAGCGTCGCCGGTGAGGGTCCTCCAGTCGTAACCGGTTTCTGGTTGGTCCGTCTCACCGTGGCCTCTCTGGTCCGGGGCTACGCAGTGGTACGAATCCGCCAGGTAAGGCAGAACTATGTCATACCACTTGCCGGAAGAGGCCAGGCCATGGAGACAAAGCACTACGGTGTCGTCGTACTCCGTCGGATGGGTGTCGGGGCGGCCCCAGTCCAGGTATTTCATACTTATCTGGGAGGTCTGGAGCCGTTTGGCTTGAGGCGCCCCTGTGTGCATGGATTCTCTTCTCCTGAACTGTACGCCCCCACTTTGGATAATGCTGGGACAGAGGGTCTAAGGAGCCGGTAGTCGGGCCCATTGAGCGTGAAATCAGGCGCGCAGCGTGCTCAAAGATACTAACGGCCTTTGCCCGCTGTCAAGGAGAAAACCCTGAGGCCAGCTGCGCAGAGTGCCAGGCAGCAGTTACGGAATGATATATAATACGCCCATATCGGCGGGAGGCTCTTGTCATGGATGGAGAATTACGTGTCTCAAAACGGATTGGACAGGCCCCATTGTGTAACCAGGGGTATGACCTGGATGAGATGCTGGCCCAAATCGACGAAGGCAATCTCCATCCAGAGCAAGACACCGGCCCCGACCAGGGTCGTGAAGAATAGTAGGCCTGGAATAAAGGCAATTGACTTATGCACTAATCCTTGCCGGAGGGCGGGGCGAGCGCCTCCGGCCACTGACCGACTCTCTTCCCAAGCCCATGGTCCCGCTGAACGGGAAGCCTTTGCTTTGGCACCAAGTCCAATGGATGAAGGATGCGGGGGTGACCGACGTGGTGTTCCTGGCGGGATACAGGCATGAGGCCGTCATGGACTATTTTGGCGACGGCTCAGACCACGGATTCAACGCGCACTACAGCATTGAGGACAGCCCTCTGGGCACGGGCGGCGCTGTCAAGAAGGGCATGTCCCTTGTGCCTGAAACCGAGGAGTCTGTATTCGTTACTAATGGCGACATAGTCACAGCTGAGCAGCTCTCGGCGGTTATGGACAGGCATCGTAAACGCCTGCAATTGAACCCGGACCACGCAGCCACTGTAATGGTGACTCCCTTCGTCAGTCCGTACGGGATTGTGGAGGTGAACACCGAGGACCTCATCGGGGGCTTCCTGGAGAAGGCCCAACTGCCCCACTGGATTAACGCCGGAATCTACGTTTTCTCAAGGGCTGTTGAACAGGGCTTGCCCGACGTGGGAGCCCACGAGGACTCCACCTTCCCCGAATTGGCCCGGGCGGGTCTGCTGGGTGCGTTCAGATCGACCGCTTTCTGGCGGAGCGTGGACTCGCACAAAGACCTCCGGGAGGCTGAGGCCTTTTTGAGCGGGCCTGAGGCTCCCTAGTCTATCGCCGGAACGCTCTGGCCCGCCGTGTAGACTGACGGGGAGCCGCCGGAATATACGGTTACCTGACCGCCTCCGACGATCGTCCACTCTCCCGCAGATATAGAGCACCCGGTCATGGAATCTATTCCAACGATGGTCAAACCGTCAGGAGTCTCTGTGCTCGCAGTTTCGCCCTTGTCGGCCCTTTCGTGGTGGGGGAATATCGCCACGTTGGGGACCAGGCCCAGTCCCCCGGCCCAATTTCCAGTGCGTGGAGACCTTAGCTGGGATCCCAGGACCATCGCCCCGGCGCTGGAGCCGACCACGGTCAGGTCTTCCCTTATACCGGTTATGATGCGGTGGAGCAGTGTAGAACCGCGCAGCGCCGCCAGGAGGATGTCGGGGCTGCCGCCCGCGAAGTAGAGCACGGATGCGCCTCGCAACCGGTTCACGTATTGCGGGTCGCTGGCCTGACGCCCATCCCTAATCATCAAGGCTTCAGCCTGCGCCCCAAGCGACGAGAAATACTCGACGCCGTTGTCGGCGGCTTTCTGCACTCCGCCCACTGCGGCCGTGGGCACAACTATCACCCGTGGACTCTCCTTGCCTGTCGAGGCTAGGATGTTACGGTCCATTTCCTCGCAACCGCTTCGGAACTCGTCTCCTCCCATGAGTACAATCGCACCAGCCATCGAAACACCTCACGTTAGGAATTCGGCCAGAATGGCGTTGAAGGCGTCAGGGTTGTCTTCGAACACCATGTGGCCGGCCTTGGGGACCTCTATGCACCTGGCGTTGGGCATGTCTTTAACCATGCGGGCGGCGACCTCAGGAGAGAGTATGTCGCTCTCCTCTCCGCGTACGATGAGGGTGGGGCATGACATCGCGGCCAACTTAGGCCACAAATCCACGTCCGGCGCCCCGCCGCCCTTGCGCCTGTTGTCGCGTATGGCCACGTCGTAGCGCCACACGGTTTTTCCGGGGGCGCCGCCTGGTCCAGCGGGGAGCTGCTTTGTGGCGTATCTCATGCGCCTTTGAAGAGTTTCTTCTGAAGCGTACTTTTTCTGAGGCCGGGCGTATTCCATGACGGCCTCGAAAGACTCAAACTCCTCCGGCGCCGTCTCCACTTCCTTGTTTATGCGGGCCAGACCCTTGGGGTCTGAGACGGGCCCCACGTCCACCAGAACGAGCTTTTCCACCATGCTCGGATAACGGGAAGTGAACTCCATGCTGTTTCTTCCGCCCATGGAGTGGCCGATGAGATCGAACTTGCCGATGCCCAGAGCGTCGGCGAAAGCTTTGGCGTCCTCGGCGTAGGCGCCCATGGAATAGTCCCCGTCGGAGGCCCAGTCGCTGTCTCCCCTGCCGCGCTGGTCCAGGGCCAGAACACGCCGCCGGTTGCACAGCACGGCGGACACGTCGTCCCAGGAGTGGGCGTGGCCCCGGAAGCCGTGCAGCAGAATGACAGGCGGATCGTCGGGCGACCCCCATTCCAGATAGTGGAAATTGATTCCGTTGGTTCGCGCCGTCTTGTCTATGGGTTGAGTCTGTATCGCCAAGCGCACCTCTATGGAGAATTGATTCGCCTTATTTTATTCCAAAACCCGATTGCAATCCACTGTTTCATAGTGTCATCAAGTCCGTGACAAAGTTTCCATAAAAAGGTTCAATTGTGTGAAGGGTCCTGGGATGGTTGACTACGACGGAATTGCCGTGACCTATTCGGATGTATAATTCCCAAGGCCGGAACCCGGTACGGGTCGCTCTTTGGAGCCAGGAGAATAAATGACAGCCAACGGGGCTTCCGCCCACTACGGCACGCTGATAAGGGACCTGCCCACGGGCGAACGCCCGCGGGAGCGGCTGAGGGACCACGGACCTAGCCATCTTAGCAATGCCGAGCTTATCGCCATTCTGCTTCGTACCGGAGTCGCCGGAGAGAATGTACTAAACCTGTCCGTGCGGCTTCTCGCCGAATATGACGGCCTTGCGGGGCTGGCCCGGGGAGACTACCGGGAACTGTGCTCCGTTAAAGGACTCAGCGACGCAAAAGTCTGCCAGCTTATGGCTGCGCTTGAATTGGGCCGCCGTCTAGTTTCATTGCATCCGGAGGACAGGGCCGTGATTTCTGGGCCGGAGGACGTAGCCAATCTGCTGCTGGCCGACATGGCGCGGCTGGAGCAGGAACACTTGAGGGCGCTCCTATTGGATTCCAAGAACCGGGTTCTGGGCATTAGCCAGGTCTATATCGGCACTGTGAATTCGGCTGTGGTGCGCCCGGCGGACGTGTTCAAGCCAGCCGTACGGGCCAATGCAGTCTCGATTGTTGCCGTTCACAACCACCCGTCGGGCGACCCCACTCCCAGTCCCGAAGACGCCTCCATTACCGCTCAGCTCAGGGGGGCGGGAGACACGTTGGGAGTCGAGCTGCTGGACCACATCGTCCTGGCAGGAGCCTCTTACGTGAGCATGAAAAATAGGGGACTGGGATTCTGAGCCATGCCCTGCCTGTACGTGGCCGCCACGCCCATCGGGAACCTGGAGGACATAACTCTGCGCGCCCTCCGAGCGTTGGAAGAATCGGGTCTGATCGCCGCCGAGGATACGAGGACTACGGCAAGGCTTCTGCGGCATTACGGGATCGAAACCCCTATGGTGAGCTTCAACGAACACAACCAGAAGTCCCGCACTCCTGAAATCCTGGCCAGACTTGCTGCGGAGGACGTGACGCTGGTCACCGACGCCGGAATGCCCGGCATCAGCGACCCGGGACTCTACTTAGTCGAGGCGGCGCGGGGCCAGGGAGCGGACGTCGTGCCGATTCCCGGACCGTCCGCGGTCACCGCCGCTGTAGCCGCGTCCGGCATCCCCAGCAGGTCCTTCTTGTTCCTGGGTTTCCTGCCCCGTCGAAGGGCTGATAGGAGACGCGCCCTGGAAGCCGTTTCAGGGGAAGAACATGCCCTGGTTATGTTCGAGGCGCCCCACCGCTTGAAAGCGTCTCTGGAGGACATGTTGGACTGTCTCGGAGACCGTGAGATGGCGGTCTGTCGTGAGATGACCAAATTCCACGAAGAAATATTTCGGGGGACGGTTTCGCAAGCGGTGGCCCATTTCAGCGAACCCAGAGGGGAGGTGACCCTGGTGATCGCTCCGCCCGCCCAAGTTGAAGACGACGTTGACGACGGCCAAATCAAGGAGCGGTTGTCCGTCCTGAAAGCTGAAGGTCTGCGGGCGCGGGAAGCGGTGGCCCAGGTCGCGGCTGGGCTGGGAGCGTCCAAGAACCAGGTGTATCGGGTCTGGCTGGAACTCAGCGGGTGAAACAGAACGTTCGACCTCGAACGTTCTGCGCTCTTGAACCCTTGAGGCGGCGGGTCTACAATTAGAATGAAATAGATGGAATTAGATTTCGGGCGGCACAGATACGGTAGTTGGTTTTAACGGCGCCGGACGGCACTGGCGCCGTATTGTTGTGGAACGTCGATGACCGAGCCGCTCCGGTCCGTGCCTATATTCGATAGAGAAAAGGACTCTCCCTCGTGTCCCAAAGAATTCTCGTAGCGGTTGCCTGGCCTTACGCCAACGGTCCGCTCCATCTTGGGCATCTTGCCGGGTGCTACTTGCCCGCCGACATTTTCGCTCGCTATCACCGCATGAAGGGGAACGACGTGCTGATGGTCTCCGGCGGGGACCAGCATGGCACGCCAATCACTCTCCGAGCGGATGAAGAGGGAAAGAGCCCCCGGGAAATCGTAGACCATTACCAAGCCGAGTTCCTGGACTCATGGGAGAAAATGGGCATCACCTTCGACCTCTTCACCAGCACAGGGACCGAGAACCACCGCGAAGTCGTCCACGACATCTTCTTGACCCTGCAGAACAAGGGCTACATCTACACCGACGTGATGCAGCTGCCCTACTGTCCCACCTGCTCCAGATTTCTGCCGGACCGGTACGTAGAGGGAACGTGTCCCCACTGCAGCGCCGCCAACGCCAGGGGTGACCAGTGCGACAACTGCGGGCGCACCCTGGACCCCCAGGACCTGGTGGAGCCGGGCTGCCGCATCTGCCGCTCTACTCCGGAATTCACTTATTCCAAGCACTTCTTCTTGAGGCTCAGTGACTTCCAGGAACCTCTCTTGGAATGGGTCCGGAAGCAGGACCACTGGCGGCCCAACGTACTGAACTTCACCCGTGCCTACCTTCAGGACGGACTCCGGGACCGGGCCATATCCAGGGACCTGGAATGGGGGGTCCCCATTCCCGTCGAGGGCTACGACGAGAAACGGATATACGTCTGGTTTGAGGCGGTGATTGGCTATCTTTCAGCTTCCAAAGAGTGGAGCCAGCAGAGCGGCCAGTCTGAAAAATGGGCGGACTTCTGGACGGACCCCGAAGCCAGGTCCTACTACTTCATCGGCAAGGACAACATCCCGTTTCACTCAATAATCTGGCCCGCCATGCTCATGGGCTACGGCGGACTGAACCTGCCCTACGACATACCAGCCAACGAGTTCCTGAGCTTGGAGAACCGGCAGTTCTCCACCAGCCGCAACTGGGCCGTATGGCTTCCCGACTATCTGGAACGGCATCCCCCCGACCCTCTGCGCTACTACCTGTCCATCAACATGCCGGAAACGGGAGACTCCGACTTCTCATGGTCGGAATACGTGCGCCGGAACAATGAGGAGTTGGTGGCCACCTACGGCAACCTGGTGAACCGGGTGCTTCGGCTGGTTCAGAGAAACTTCAACGGCGCCATACCTGAGCCGTCGGAGTTGGACCCGGCCAGCCGGAACATGCTGGACGCGGCCAAAGAGGCAATGAACGCGGTGGACCAGAGTCTCAGCGTTTGCCGCTTCCGACAGGCAATTACTCAGGCCATGGGACTGGCGCACGAGGCCAACAGGTACCTGGACGGCAAGGCCCCCTGGGCCGCGGTCAGGACCGACCTGCAAGACGCCGCCCTTTCCTTGTGGACGGCTGTCAGTGTGATAAACTGCCTCAAAGTTCTGTTCAATCCCTTCCTGCCGTTCACGTCGCAAAAGCTGCACGAGATGCTGGGAATGGAAGGCAGTGTGGAGGCTCAGGGGTGGGTGTGGGAGGACACCACGACCTTCAATCCTCCCGGACAGCTTCTGAAGGAGCCGCAGCCGCTGTTCACAAAGCTGGACGATTTGGTGATCGAGCAGGAGACATCTCTGTTGGGAGAAAAAACCTCGTTGGGAGAAAAAACCTCATAAATGGGTGAGATGCTTAAAGGTCTGGACGCCCGCACACAGGAGATATACGAACCGGTCATAGGCAAGCTTCTGGACGTGGAATCCCGTTTGCGTAACCTTGGGCAGGCGGAGAGCCCTTACTTGGTCAGCCTGTTAGACTACGTGCTCCAGGCTGGAGGCAAGAGGGTGCGGCCCGCGATCACGCTGCTGGCGTCCATGTTCCATCCTCATGACCACGACAACCCCATCACTATGGCGGCGGCGGTGGAGCTTCTCCACATCGCGACGCTGATACACGACGACACGGTGGACAATTCGTCGCTGCGCCGCGGAAAAGCAACCGTGAGCGACCGTTGGGGCAAGGACGTGGCGGTGTTGATAGGCGACTACGTATTCGCCACGTCCGCCACTTTCGTGTGCGACACCAACAACATACGGGTGATCCGGCGTTTTTCAGAGACAATCATGGAGTTGTCCAGCGGAGAGCTGCTGGAGTATTTCAACACAAAGAATTGGAAACAGAAGACGGAGGACTACAGCGACCGCATCTACCGGAAGACCTCCTCACTGTTCCGGACCTCGGCGGAGACGGGAGCGCTGCTCTCCGGAGCGCCTGAGGAGACCGCCCAAGCCCTGGACACCTACGGCTACAACCTGGGCATGGCCTTCCAGGTGGTGGACGACATTTTGGACGTGGAGGGGGACGCCAACCAGATAGGCAAGCCCGTGGGCAACGACCTGCAACAGGGAGTGTTGACGCTTCCGGGCATCATGCTCTTGGAGCGTTACCCTGACTCCAACCCCATCGAGGAACTGTTCAGGTCCGAAAACAACGGCAACGGCGAGCGTCTACGGGAAGCGGTGGAGATGATACAGAACTCTGACATCATAGACGACTGCTACGCCGTGGCCCGGGGCTATTGCAGCACAGCCCGCGAGGCTTTGGCCGGTTTGCCCACAACCCCGGCGCGGGACTCGCTTGAAGAGCTGACCCGATACGTGATGGAGCGCAACCGCTAGCTTTCCCAGACAGTCTCGCCGCCCACAATAGTCTTGAATACACGGACGTCCTTGATGCCCTCCGCGTCTATTTCTGTTGGGTCATTGTCCAACAACACTAGGTCCGCCATCTTGCCCACCGCAATGGAGCCGGCGTCGTTTTCGGCGAATGACGCGTAAGCTCCGGCCAGAGTATGCATTTTCAGAGCCTCCCATGCCCCTACGCGCTGGTCTTGGCCGAGGACTTCTCCCTCCCTAGTCTTGCGGGTGACGGTGCTGTATATGGAAATGAGCGGATTCGGGTCAGTCACGGGCGCGTCGGAACCCGCCGCCACGCGGACTCCCGACGACCTCAACCGTCCTGCGGGGTATAGGTGAGGCGTCATGTCCGGTGCTGTCGTTCGGATGTACCGGCCCCCGTTTCCGTATATGAATCCCGGATTGGTCACGACCACGGCTCCGCTGTTCCGCACCAGGTCGATGATGTGCGGGGGCGCTTCGGCGCAATGCTCGATTCGGTTGCGGAGACGCCGCCGAGGAAACTTGTACTGCGCTTCAACCAGGGTCTTCGCGACAGCCTCGATAACCTCGCTTTCAACGGCGTGGAAGGCTGTCTGCCGTCCCTGTTCATGGGCTTGGAATACAAGACGCCTCAGCTCCTCTACAGGCGGCTGGAGAGCTCCTGTCGTTAGGGTGACCATCAGCTTGCATGTCCCCAGGGAGAGCCGATGCGCCAGGGCAACCGGATCGGCGTCGTCATCCATTTCGGCTTCAACGGCTTTCAACTGAGACACGGCAGGCATCATGGTCAATCTGGGCATGGGCCTGCCGGAATTAACAGCCTGCCTGAAGAGTCTCCATCGCCCAGGGCCGTTGCTGGGTCCAGCGTCATGGACTGACGTGACCCCTTTTGACAACAACAAAGCGCTGGCGCCATACAGCGCTTCCATGGCCTCCTGGGGCGAAGGCTTGGGCATATAGGGCCGTACATGACCGGCCATCTCCAACAGCAGCCCGGTGGGGACGCCCGCTTCGTTCCTCTGAATGATGCCGTCGTGAGGGTCGGGAGTGTCGACGCCGATGCCAATCAGCTCAAGGGCCCGGCTGTTCAGCGTCATTCCATGGCCCGACTGGTGGTCCAGACGCACCGGTCGGTCGGAGACAACGGCGTCCAGGTCCCAGCGGGTTGGGTGCCGCTTTTCGGATAGATGGAATTCCTGGTAGCCGCGGCCTCGAATCCACTGGTCGCCGGGCGTGGATGCGGCCCTTGCTCGTATGGCGTCCTGTATGTCTAGGACCGACCTCACGGCTGAAGGTCGGCAATCAACATTACCTAGACCATAACCGAGGGCTAAGAGATGGCAGTGGGCGTCTATGAAGCCTGGCGCGAGGGTCATGCCCTGACAGTCGATGATTCTTGTGGACAAGTCGGTCCAGCGTGACGCACCAGATTGAGGCCCGATGACGCTGATGCGGCCGTTGCGGACTCCTAAGAAGCCAGTGTCAGAAGAGCCTCCGGAGCCGCGAAACCGGAGGATTCGTGCGTTGGTCAGAAGAAGGTCCGGAGGCTCGTGGGAAGCCATGCTGACTCAGGAGTTCTGGCCCACTTCTATGAACACCTTGACGGCGTGCCAGACGAACATTTCGGGGGTCATTCCGAGTTCTCGTGCGGAGTCCCGTATTTGGGCTGCCATAGGCCCGGTGAGCGCAGAGAATACAGGTCCGTCGCAGTCAGTCATCCATGACACGAGGTTGCATACCGTGTTCCATTCCCACTGGACCAACGCCTCGTCCCCTTGCGCGGTAGACCGGTGGACTGTAAGCCGTCCGTCGAGAATCTGGGCCCATTCGGTATGGGAATCGGTGCGGGTGATTTCAAAGGATGAAGGGGTCAAGAGTCACCTCTTAGCGGGACTGCCTATATAATAGCGCCGTATGGCTCAACGCAGGACTGTTTCACCGGCCAACATCAGGCTAATCGTATTTGACTGGGACCAGACCTTGCTGAACGGCTGGGCGTTGCACCTGAAGGCGGTCGCCCATGCGGCCCGGTCTACCAAACAGCCCGTTCCTCCCGAAGACCTAATCGTCGACCGTTACTACTCGATGCCCTTCTTCGAACATGTGGAGAGTTTGTTGCCAATAGGCACGCCCGAGGCTGTCAGGGTTTACATCGAGTTTTACGATCGGAACGTCGCGACGATGACCAAGTTATTTGACGGAGCGGCGGCGGCGTTGCAGGCCCTTAAGGAATCCGGTTTGTCACTTGGTCTGTTGTCGGACAAACGGAAGGAGTACGGCGCTCCGGAGTTGAACAGATCGGAAGTTGGAGGCTTGTTCGATACAGTCTTGTTTATGGAAGACGACAGGCCAAACAAACCTGATCCCCGAGGGCTGGGAATGGTGTGCTCCGGGCTAAGCATCTTGCCGCACCAGACGTTATACGTTGGGGACAGTTGGGTGGACGTGAAATGCGCCGGCAGCCTTGGAGCCGCCAGCGGCGCCGCGTTGTGGGGGAGCTTGGCTGCTGAAAAGTTGTTGGCAGAGAACCCTGACTATACTTTTGAATGCATCTCCGACCTGATCGATCTTTTTAAGTAACAGACTCCTCTGGGTCTGAATCTACAGGGAAACCAAGGGAACGGCGCCGCCCACCGGTTTCACCCAGCGTTGGGGCTATTTACGCCCAGGAGAGCTGACGCTGCATCGTGCTGGTCGTCGGCATGGTATGAGCTTCGGACCAGCGGGCCAGAGGCGACGTGCTTGAACCCCATGGACTCGCCCAAAAATCTAAGTTTGTCGAATTCTTCAGGTGTGTAAAAGCGATGGATTGCCACGTGGTTTGTCGACGGGCGGAGGTATTGTCCGATGGTGAGCAAGTCGCATCCGACGGACCTCAGGTCCTCCATGGTCTCGATGACTTCGTCCCACTCTTCACCCATGCCGACTATGATGCCCGACTTGGTGGGCATGTTCGGGTCCAGGTCTTTCACGCGGGCCAGGAGGTCAATTGAACGGAGGTAGTCGCCCTTGGGTCGGACTTTAGGGAAAATGCGGCGGGCCGACTCGATGTTGTGGTTCAGGACCGCCGGACGCGCCTCCACCGTGGTCTTGAGGGCGGGCAGCGATCCGTCGTAGTCGGGGATGAGGACTTCCACCCTGCATTCCGGCGCAAGCTTACGTATCTTGCGGATGCACATGGAGAATATCAGTGAGCCGCCGTCAGGCAAATCGTCCCGGTTGACAGAGGTTATGACGCAATACCGCAGCCCCATTTTCTGGACGGTCCTGGAGAGGCGGTCTGGTTCTGCCATGTCCAGCCCAGTGGGTCTTCCGGTGGTCACGGCGCAATAGTGGCACCGGCGTGTGCAAATATCGCCGAGAATCATGAAGGTGGCGGAACGCCTTTCCCAGCATTCGCCAATGTTGGGGCAGCGGGCCTCCTCGCAGACCGTGTGCAGTTCCGACTCCCGAAGCAGGTTCTTGAGCCGGATGTATTCCGGTCCGCCGGGCATTCGCACTTTCATCCACGGCGGCAGACGCCGGGGCGGATGTTCCTGCCCGGAGTCCGGCGCGCGGAGAGGCAGGTCGGTCGAATGGGGTGTGGCCGTCATCTGCGAGGCTCCCAGCTGAAGAATCGTATGGCCAGTATAAGCCCTACGACCCCCCATGCGCCCATTATGCCGAGGTGAGTCCATTCAAACCCGGCCCCGGTTTCAAAGGGGTTGAAGGCCGTCTGGAGCGCCAGAGAGAAGTGTCTTACGGGAAAGATGTTGGCGAACATGGCCAACCATTCAGGGGCGTTGTCCATGGGAATGAATATGTCGGATATGAACATCAACGGCAGGATTGTGCCGTTGACCACCGCCGGAGACGCGTCGGCGTTGGGAACGGCCCCGGTGATGGCCAAGCCAAGGATGGAGAATACGGCTGCCCCAACCGCCACAGTGACGATGAAGGCGGGCATGGTGTTGGTGGGCACGTCCACTCCGTAGAAGAGAACTCCGAATCCTGTCACCAGAGCCACAAGCAGCAATGCGATAAGGCAAGCGTGGGCGAACCGGCCGAACATGAATGCCCAACTGGGAAGCGGGGTGCCTCGAGTGCGTTTCAGAAGTCCCAGATCTCTTGAGAAAGAAATGCCTATGGCGATGTAGGTGTAGCACGCGCTGATGACCGATAACGCCGCGATGCTGGGGACGTAGAAAGTTGACGTGGTGGTTGTTCCGCCAGGAACAGTGAACTCTCGGCTCCCGAATATGAGGTTGAAAATCACCAGGAACATCAGTGGGAAGGCCACCGTGAAGAAGGCGGCGGGAGGGTTGCGCCAGAAGGCACGGTTCTGATATCGCACCTCCCTTAGCGCGAGCACGAAGGAGTTCATTCCGCGTCCTTCTCTGTGTTCATTCGCGGAACAAGCTCCAGGTAGACGTCCTCCAGCGACGGTCGGGAGACGGTCAGGTCTTCCAGTTCCACGTTCTGGGCAACGGCCCATCCGGTCAGGCGGTGCATCGTCGCAGTGGGAGTGGACGTGCGTATACTCACCAGCCCGTCCGTTGCCGCAGGCTCAGCGTCGAATTCATCGGGAAGCGGCGGCGATTCGGGCGGCGGTCTGAAGGATATGGCGGTGGCGTTTCCGATGCTGGTCAAGTCTTGGGGAGACCCCTGGGCGGCTATCTGCCCCTGGACTATGATTGCAACCCTGTCGGCCAGGTTCTCCGCCTCGTCTAGGTAGTGGGTCGTCAAGAAAACCGTCTTGTCCAGTGAGCGAAGGTTCCTGATCATCGCCCAGGCTTCCCGACGCGCCACGGGGTCGAAACCGGTTGTTGGCTCATCCAGAAAGAGCAGTTCCGGGTCCCCAATCAGCCCGATGGCTACGTCCAGCCTCCTCTGGAGACCTCCGGAGAGCTTTCTGGCCCTGGTGTTCTTGTGTTCAACCAAGCCCACCAGATCCAGGGTTTCGTCTACTGGGAGGGGATGGGGATAGTAGCCGCCAAAAACCTCCAGCGTTTCCTTTACGGTCAAATAGGGTTCCACGCTGGTTGTCTGCAGGACTATTCCGATACGACTCAAGAAGTCCTTATCGCTGTTGGCGGGATCGTATCCCAGCACCGTGACTTCCCCGGAGTCTCTGCGCCTGTGGCCTTCCAGTATCTCTACTGTAGTCGTCTTGCCTGCACCGTTGGGCCCCAGGAACGCGAAAACCTGGCCCCGGGACACTTCCAGGTCGATGCCTCTCACGGCCTCCACAGAACCATAGGACTTGTACAGCCCTCGAACGACCACGGCTAGGTCATTCACTGTCGGGCGTCCCTCCGGCCACTATATCGACACCCGGCGGGGCGGGATTCGGCGTTTTTCGGCGGTGATGATGGCGTCGATGACAGCCACGGCTTCAGACAGCCCCCCGTCCTTGTTTACGACCTTGTAGTCGAAGGAGGCCATTTGCTCCATCTCTTCCTCGACTATGGCCGTCCTCAGTTCCATGTCGGCCTCGGTTTCGGTAGCCCGTTTTCTGAGGCGAGACTTAAGTTGGTCGAGGGAAGCGGGGACCAAGAAGATAGACACAGTCTCCGGGGCCAACTTCCGAATGGTGGCGGCGCCCTGCACGTCCACTTTGACTATGACATCGAGGCCGTTGGCCAGGGCGTCCCTCACCGGACCCTTGGGCACCCCGTACCAATTGCCGTAGACCTGGGCGTATTCCAAGAGTTCCCCGGATTTGATTTGCTCGGTGAAGGCGTCGGAGTCCATGAATATGTACGGTTTGCCCTGAGTCTCGCCGGGGCGCATGGACCTTGTGGTGGCGGTTTCCGCGAAATGCCACGTACGGTCCATGCGGCGGAGCTCGTTAAGCGCGGCGTCTTTTCCAACACCGGAAGGGCCGGACAGCACTATCAACAGGGGTGGGGCGGAAGATTCGTAGCAGGAGTCGACCTTGTGGGTCATCCCGCCTCCACCGGAATATCTCCCAGGGAGAAGAGGTGGTCCCAAAACTGCGGGTACGACACGTCTACAGACTCGGAACCGTCTATGATCGTCTCATCGTCGGCCAGCATCCCCGCAACGGCCAGAGACATGGCAATTCTGTGGTCGTCGTAGCTGTCGCAGGGCGCTCCGGCCAGCTTTCCCGTGCCGTGAATCACCATGCCGTCGGGAAGCTCCTCTATTCGCGCTCCAAGACGCGACAACTCCCGGACCATCGTGGCGATCCTGTCCGATTCCTTGTGCCTTAGCTCCTCGGCGTCGGTGATGCGCGTAACGCCGTCAGCGAAACACGCCGCCACCGCCAGAACCGGCATCTCGTCTATCATCCGAGGGACGGTGTCTCCGCCGATGTGGATGCCCTTCAGTTGACTGGATTGCACCACCAGGTCGGCCACTGGCTCTCCGCCTTCCGTCCGGGGGTTTACATAAGAGATGTCGGCGCCCATTTCCTCCAGTACGTCCAGAATGCCGTTTCGAGTGGGATTGATCCCCACTCCCCGAACGGAAACTCTGGCGTCCGGGTGGCAGGCCCCTGCCGCCAGCCAGAAAGCTGCGGAGCTAATGTCTCCAGGCACGGAAACGTCCACGGCCGTAAGCGACGCAGGCGTCACACGTATGGAGAGACCGTCTTCTTCTATGGAAGCGCCCATGGCGTTGAGCATGCGCTCAGTGTGGTCCCTTGACCTGGCGGGCTGGTGTATCAGCGTTTCTCCGTCGGCGTAGATGCCTGCAAGGATTATTGCTGACTTGACCTGGCCGCTGGCCACAGGCATTGAGTATTCGATGCCCTTAAGGGAACCCCCTCGTATGGCCAGGGGTGCCAGTGTGTTTCCGTTCCTGCCCGAAATGGCCGCCCCCATTTGGGACAAAGGCGTGATGACCCGTCCCATAGGGCGCGTTCTGAGGGAGCCGTCCCCTGTCAGTATGGAGAAGATAGGCTGGCCTGCGAGGAGCCCTGAAAGCAACCTCATGGAAGTGCCGCTGTTGCCGGCGTCCAAGATGTCCGTAGACTCCTGGAGCAATCCTCCGGAGCCGTGGACGGTGACCTGTCCCTCGGACGACTCGAACTCGACTCCGAGGCTGCTCATGCAGCCCATGGTCGAAACCACGTCCTGCCCAAAAGAAAGGCCCGCGATTGTAGCGGACCCGCTCGCAAGAGCGTTGAACATCAACGCCCTATGGGAGACGGACTTGTCGCCGGGTATGTCGACTGCGCCGCGCAGGGTCCGTGGCCGACGCAGCGCCTGCCTGGCCAATGACCTCTACCTCCTCCGCTTGTCGTCGTCGGAAGCGCGTTCTCCGGTGATGCTCCGGCCAAACATCTTTTTCTGGGCCGAGGGGTCTCCCGTGAACATTCTCCCCATAGATTCCATAGCTGAGGGGGCGCGCTCTCTGTTCGCGTGGAACCGCATCTCCGGGCTGACGGCTCCGGCCATCCACCGGGCCCTCTCGTGGGCCGCCTTATAGAACAGGTCCTTGAGGGCGGCGTCTTTGTCTTCATGCTCCATCAGGATTTGGCGGACTTCATAGAGATGCCCGATGAAAGAGTCAATCCACGACACGACTCCCTCACGGTTGCTGAGGACTGAGTCGCTAGTGGCCTGGGGGTCCAAAGCCGCAGGCTTGGTCATCTCTCTGTACTGATGGGAGGCCACCTGGGCTATGTCGTCCCAGGACGGGCTCTGGGACGTGCAGCTGACCAAGGCCACTCCAAGCAGGGTGGGAAGCTGGTCCACCGCGCCGACAAACGAGTCGTGTTCCGCTATATCGATGTAATACGGTTTTCCCCCGATGGTGCGGATCAGATCGGTGAGGGTCTGAACGTGGCTCCGGGAGGCCTTCCGGCTGGGGATGATGCAATATGGGCGGTTGTTGAAGACATCGCCCCTGGCCGCTTCCGGCCCGGAGCCGTCTGCGCCGATAATGGGGTCTCCTCCTACAAAGTTGACGGTTGAGGGGAGGATTTCCTCCGCCCATTCGAGCACGATCCCCTTGGAACTGCCCGTGTCCGTCACAAGGCATCCCGGTTCCAACGACGGCCCGACGATTTGCATGACCTCTTTTATAGCCATAACAGGAGTGGCTATGACCACAACCTGGGCGCCGTGAACGGCGCCCACCAGGGAGCTTGAGACCCTGTCCACCGCTCCCATGTCTTTAGCCTTGTTTGCGTGCCGGCGCTCCAAGTCACTGCCGACGATCTCCAGGTCCCTCACCTTGGCCTGCTTTATGGCCAGACCCAGGGAGGCGCCGACCATTCCAGTCCCTATGATAGCGAGTCTTGACATTAGCCTCCTCCGTGTCGGCCCGCCGTGCGGCCTGTCCGTAGCTCTTCGTAGTCGTCGTCATCGTCGTTATCGTCGTGGTCTTCGGCATGGGAGCCGCCCATGGGGAGCAAAGCCCCCGCCCTGCCCTGGGGCTTGCGCTGCCTTCGCGAAAGGCCTTGCAGACGCTCCTTGCATTGCTTGAGCGCTGTCTTGGACATGGAGCCTGCGTCCACCACGACGATTCCGTCCACTCCGATGTCCCGCAGTCCCTCGAGCTCGGCTGAGGAAAGGTCTCCGGATAGCTCCACCAACAGGTATTTGTTGAAGCAGCCTCTAACGGAGCCTATGGTCAGCAGGTGGTCCATGGTCAGGGGGGGCTTGACCGAGTCCAACGATAGCAGCACGGCTCCGACGGGCAGGTCGTCTATGACTTGAAGTACCCTCTCATCCATGTCGGCGCTGATGCACAGGATGCGTCCCTCTTCATCGTCGACCTTGTCGTTGTCCGAGAGCACTTCCAGGAAGGCTTTATCGGAACTGAAGGCGAGAAAATCGCATCCCTTCTCCCTGGAGGCCGCCACCTGCTCGGTCGTGATCTCCTCCAGCTTCAAACCCCAGGGAAGGCCCTTCAGGGAATCGGCGACTTTCCCTGAGTCGTCCGCCGGGACGCCGTCCAGAACGGCGCCGTCGAACCCCGCCTCCGATAGAGCGGCGGCGGTCGACGCCGCCTTGGCCTTGCCGATTCTGCCTACAAGGACCATCGGCGGGGTCTTCTCGGCCCGCACTGTGGCGCCGAAACCCATTTGGGTCACGGGCCCTTTGCTGATTCTGTCAAGCCTGTCCAGGAGCTTGCTCATCTATTCCTTTATTCCTTCCTAACAAGTAGAGGCAATTCTGGTTTCCGGCGGCCTTTCGGTGAGCCGCGTCATATATGATAACATTCCGGCTGTCGGGGTTCCAATGCGGCCTAATGCACAAGAGGTCGGCAATCGGTCCTCGTGATATGATTCAATGGCAGTTGTGTGCAGACTGACGGCGGAGGTATAGGGTGGCGGAAAGCCAGATAGGCGTACTGATTGACTTTGAAAACGTCGGACTGAATTCGATACAGTCCCTGTTCGACCAATTGTCGGATGTGGGAAGGATAATAGTGAAACGGGCCTACGGAGACTGGTCCAAGGCCCAGAACGTGAGTGACCAGCTGTTGTCGTTGGGGATCGAAGCGCGCCAAGTCTTCCGCAGCGCGGGCTCAGGCAAGAATGCGGCGGACATTTCGCTGGCCATCGACGCCATCGACATGATGCACCGGAACCCTGGACTGGACACCTATGTCATCGTCTCTTCCGACACTGACTTCGTTCCACTGGTGTCCACTCTAAGGGGGGCAGGCAAGACGGTGATAGGCGCGGGACACATCGGCGTAGTTTCCAGGGCGTTGGTGAATTCCTGCGATAGATACATGTCCTTGTCCGACGGGAAGAAGGCCGACATGGACACGTCTGCCCTGAAACAAGAAACCGACTCGTTGCTGGTGCGGGCGATGGAGGCGTCTCTGGACGATCACGGTCTGGTGGTTGCTGCCAAGCTGCACAACACCATGCTGCGCATGGACCCCAGCTTCGACTACAAAACCATGGGCCACCGGAGCTTCAGCGGGTTTCTTAACGGTTCGTCTCAGGTTAAAGTGCACCGCTCACGGGGAAGAGGCGGCGACGTGTTTGTCGAGCTCACGGCGACGGCGTCCTCCGGGGCCTCGCAGCAGGACGCTTCAGGCAATGGCATCGGACGAGACCAGGAGGAAAAGATAGACGAGGCTTGGTCGCAGGTCCCCGGCGAGACCATCGCCGGGTCCAAGGCTGCGTCGGAGGCCGCCAAGGCGTTGGGAGTGTCCAAGCTCAGTTCTTCCCGGTACAAGAGCCTCCAAGGACTCTTGAACGCCAGCGAACGGCTCCGGTCACGTTGGACCAGGGTGAAGAACTCGATTCTGAAGAACTAGCCCCCGCCGGTTAGATGTTTCGCGGCCTGCAGGGCCAGGTAGTACCCATACACGCCCACTCCGTAGACGCACGCCTTGGAGACGGGAAGGAAGCTGGACGAAACTCCCCTGGAGGCCGGGTTGGAGGCGTGCACCTCTATTACCGGGTAGCCCACCTGGGTAACGGCGCTGGTGATGGCGCCTCCCGCTGTCGTGTAACCGGCGGGGTTGATGAGAGCCGCGTCCACGCCGTTGTCGTGGGCTTCGTAGAGGGCGTTCACTACCTCTCCGGCGATGTTGGAGTGGAACAACTCCACTTCCACCCCAAGCTCCCCCGCGTAGGCCCGGATTTTGTCGTTGATTTGCTCCAGCGTGTCCGGTCCGAATATTTCTACTTGGACCTTGCCCCGCATGTTCATTCCCGCCCCGTGAATCACAAGCGCTCTGGTCATAGAGTCCTCCGCAGCCAGGCCGGTTTTCGGCCCAGTATAGCATTTGTCCTGTGCTAAACTTGGGGCAATCGACTTAGACGGCGGCGCATCGTGAGCCGGAACACACGCATAAACCTGATACTTTCCGCCATATCCCAGGTCTTTGGGTGCTATTCATGCGCCACACGGCTGAGGTATGGGGACTTCGAGTGTCCCCATTGCGGTCTTGATCAGGAGGACCATCTGAGGGCGTGGGCGGAGAGGCTGCTGGACCGGCTCGACGCAGAAGAACAGCGGGACGGCCCATGAATCTCAGGGCCGCCTACGAAAGATCGGCCTTCTCCTGCTTCCGCTACCGGGAGTACAGCCTCTTCTGGGTGGGCGCCGCCTTTTCCAACATAGGGATGTGGTCCCTCATTGCAGGCCGCCTGTGGCTCATGCATGACATGACCGAGTCTGCGGCCAAGGTCGGCCTTGTCACCACAGCGGGTATGGGGCCGGTGCTGTTGTTTTCGGTGTGGGGCGGCGTGCTGGCCGACAGGGTGAACCGCATGAAGCTGCTGCGGACGACGAGGGGAATGTTCGCGGCGTTGGCGTTCGTAACGGGGGCCCTGATAAGCGCCGACCTCATCGAGCCCTGGCACCTAATCGCCATATCGCTGGCCACCGGCGTCCTGTTGTCGATAGACATCCCCTCCCGCTCGGCGATGGTGCCTTCCCTTGTGCCCAGGGAGCACTTGGCCGGGGCCGTCGCTCTCTATTCCATGGTGTTTGGCGGCGCGGCCATTGTCGGTCCCATACTGCTGGGCCCACTCACTAATCTGTGGGGCATAGAGAGCGTCTTCTACCTAATTGGAAGCTCATACGTTTTCACGGTGGGCGCCCTATGCCTGATGAACCCGGAAGGCCACAAGCCCAAGGCTCGGGAGGAGTCGCCCGTTCAGAGCCTCTTGCGCGGCATTCAGTACATTAGTCGCAGACGCATGATTGCGGGGGTAATCGGCCTGGGCCTGGTGGTGAGCATGTTCGGCGCCGCGTTCCAGAACCTTATGCCTGAGTTGGCGGACAAGGTGATAACAGGAGGAATTGACACGTATAGCCGCCTGCTGCTTGCCGCGGGAGTCGGAGGGCTCAGCATGACCGGACTAGTGGCGGCAATGGGCGCCCGCGTTCGTCCCGCCAGGCAACTCTTCATTGGCGGCATGGGCTATGGCGCCTGTCTGCTTGTCCTGTCCCAAGTCACCGGTTTCACGTGGGCGGTGGTCACCGTGGGCGCAATAGGGGCCTTCCACGTGGCGTTCCAAATCATGAGCACGACCATGCTCCAAAGCCTGGCCGACGACGAATATCGCGGCAGGGTAATGAGTGTTCATATGATCACTTGGGGTTCCACGGCCCTGGGAGCCTATCTGATGGGCGAAATAGGAGAAAGGCAAGGCGTTGCCGTTGCCTTTGGCCTGAGCGGGGCGATAATACTGTCGTGCACTTTGGCTGTTGGCCTCCTTATGATCGGACGGCGCATCCGGGAGGCGTCGTCCGTTGTGTCTGAAACGGGTGAGGCAGCCCAGATCCGCACCTCCGGATGACTCCCGGGCTGTTCTTGACGGGGCCAAAGGCCCTAAGTACAATCCCATCGTTTTCATAGAGGCATCGAGAACAGGGTGTGCAGGCGCTCCGTTCCGTATATAAGGAGGGCGATGGCGTACGCCGCCGTCAACGGACTACAGGTCCACTACGAGGTCCACGGCTCCGGTCCGCCTATGATAATGATGGCGCCGGGAGCTTTCGACGCCACCATCGACAAGTGGTCCACTACCCTGGTGTGGAGTCAGGTACGGCCTCTGGAGACTATCGCCCAGAAGTACACGTGCATAGCCTACGACCGGAGGGAAGCGGGACTGTCGGAAGGCCGTATAGAGCACATCTCCTGGCCCACCTACGCCGCCGAGTCCGCCGGACTGCTGGACCACCTGGGCATTGATTCCGCCTTCGTGATAGGCGGTTGCATGGGGGCGTCGGCGGCTTTCGCTTTTGCCGTGGCGTATCCTCAACGGACGAGAGGCTTGATCCTGCACTGGCCCATGGGAGGCGTTCTGCTGCGGAAATCCGGGCTCAAACGTTTCGCGGACCACCAGGAGTTCGTATTGCAGAACGGCCTTGAAGCTGTGATGAAGGCGGCCCGTGAGACTCCTAGTTTCTGGGCGGAGCCGTCGGGCGGGCCATGGGCTCCGGTTATCACCAACTACCCTGAATTCGCAGGATCGTTCGCGGAGCAGGACATGGAACGCTACACCGCGCTGGTGGGAGTCATAGGGAGGGGCCTCTTCGACCGCGACACGGCCCCGGGGGCCGAGCCGGAGGAGTTGCTCAGCCTGAAAGTCCCCACGATGATAATACCCGGTCACGACGCGAATCATGCCACGTCGGCGGCGCGATACCTGGAGGAGTGCATCCCTGACGCCATGTACCATGACCTTTCCTTGGAAGAGCAGACTGCTGACCGGGTGAGGGACCTGATCACTGACTTCCTGGACAATCTGTCATAATGAATCTATGGAATCCGATAAGCGTCTAGCATCGTAAAATAACTTAGATTAGGGGGGCGACATGCCACGAACAGCATTGGACCTGACCAACCCCGAACACCTGGCGCTAGTGGGAGGCCAGTGGCGATTCGGACCCGGCCTGGTCCCGGGCGAGCCGAACCAGGGCCTGGTCGCTATGCTGGAAAGCAGCCCTGCCCGGCTCCCTGACTACGACGATTCAGCGTGGGAAGTCATAGACGATATAGGTCAGTGGAGGTCAAGCCGCCTGACCTTTGGTTGGTACCGGACCAAGCTGGTCATACCTGAACAGGTGAACGGCAGGGACACCAAGGGCGCCCGCACGTACTTCGAGACCTGTATCGACGACTACGGCGAGGTCTGGGTGAACGGAGAGATAGACCTGGTGAGGGGTTCGGTGCAGGGCTTCAACATCCCGCAGCGGGTGCCTCTTTCGGTTGAGACGGAACCCGGCTCCGAATTCACTATAGCCATGCTGGCCATCAACGGCCCCCTGGCCAGGCCTGGCGGGGCCATTTTCGTGCGCTATGCAACCCTGGCCTTGGAATGGCGGGGCGAAGGATACTAAAAGAAAGCTATGGCAATACGGGCGTTAATTCTACTGGCAAGCGTCCTCCTGCTGGCGGCCCTGGCCGCCTGCGGCGGAGGGGCGGATGAGCCTGCTCCGACGGCTACACAGCCTCCTCAGCCTCCGCCAACCGCTACGACCGTTCCCTCCGACGGAGAGCCGGCCGATCCTACGGCGACCACAGCGGTCGAACCGACTGAGGCGCCGAGCCTGATGGTGGGCTTCGAAGTCGGGGAAATGGCTCCCGACTTCGAGTTGACCACCATCGACGGACAGCAGTTGTCGCTGTCGGACTTTCAGGGGGACAGCCCTGTCCTGCTCTATTTCTTTGCAACCTGGTGACCCCACTGCCGCGCCGAGTTACGGACGCTGCAGGAACTAACCGACGACTCCGATGAGGTCAAAGTCATAGCCATCGGCACCGACCCTTCCGAGTCTGCCGATAAGGTTCGCTCATACCGGGACAATCAGGGCATCACTTATCGCATGGCCGCTGCCCGCGCGGACATCGTCCGCGCCTACAACATCACCACCCAGTCATCCAAGGTAGGGGTGGACAGGAACGGAGTGGTCCAGGTCCGCTCAGGCCCTGGGACTCGTGACGGCGGTTGGTGGTCGGACGCCTTCAACACGCTCTCTGGAGGGCAGGCAGCCTCTACAGCGCCGGGTGGGCCGCAGGGACCGAAGTCGGAACCCGGTCCGCAAGAGAAGGCGGCATCGGTGCCCGCCAGCCCTCCCTCCACGCCTCTGGTCCGCACCACCGATCCCGACCCTGAGCCAACCACTGCTGCCACTGCTGCGGCGCCCATCAGGGATCCCACGCCCACTGTCGTGCCGCAGGCAACAGCTACACCCGTCCCCGTTGCAAACACTCCGTCGCCTCCTCCGCCCACCGACACCCCAGAGCCACCTCCCACAGCTACACGGCCGCCTACCCCTACGCCTATTCCCACTGCAACACCTGTCCCGCCGCCGCCGGCCACGGAGGCGCCGAGCCTGAAGGTTGGATATAACGTTGGCGAAATGGCGCCCGACTTCGAGTTGACAACCATCGACGGAGAGACGCTGTCCCTGTCGGACTTTCGAGGAAGCAGCCCGGTGCTGCTCTACTTCTATGCAACCTGGTGACCCCACTGCCGCGCCGAGTTACGGACGCTGCAGGGACTAACCACTCAATCCGACGACGTGAAAGTCATAGCCATCGGGACAGACCCTAACGAGTCGGAGGGCGACGTGCGCTCCTACAGGGACCGCGAGAGCCTCAGCTACCGCATTGCCTTAGCCCGCACAGACATTGTCCGCACCTACAAAATAACCGCCCAGTCCTCCAAGGTCGGCGTGGACAAGAACGGGGTTGTTCAGGTCCGCTCTATCTATGGACGTCAGGGCGCAGACTGGTGGCAGGACGCGTTTAACACCCTCACCCAATAGGTTCCCCCCACCCCTACCCGACTGGCCAAAATCAAGGACCCCCATCCGCAAGACACAAGAAGCACGGAAAGCTGAGGTACTCGTTGGCGGTCGACTTGAATGCAGCCGGAGAGGTAATGCGGGTCGTCGAACGGGTATGCCGCTTGGTCTTGTATGGCCGGTTCGAGTGTTGCAAGGTGGGATGAAACCGGCATGCACCACAGCCTAGTACTACAGCCGCAGACGAAGAGCAGGTATAATTGGGGCAATCGAGCGGTGATGAGGCGTGGCGGTGATGGCACATGGGGATGAAGTCGAGGTGCGGAGCGGTAGTTTGATATGAGTACCCTTTTGAGCTTGCCAGACATCGTCCCTCTGGGAGCGGGGGTCGAGTTGGTCGACGAAAGCGACCCGGCTGTAACCCCCCGTTTCATTGCTATCGAAGCTTCCTCCATGGTAGAAGCCACTAGCATCATCAGAAAGTACCACGATTACAGGATGTGGCACCAACTTCAGTCATTTGGTTCCCACCCTGAGGTGATGCCCGCAGATGACCGTGGCAATCTAGGCGAGACGATTCAGAAGCTCTACCGATATAACGACGACGAATCGGGGTTTGGTGCGGGTGTCGAGTCGGTTACCCTGACCTTCCCGAAGGCTGCCCAATTCAAGGTTACTGCGCAACTGTCCAGGTTTCCTCCTCGTCTATCCTTGGCACCTGGCTCGCCCTTAACAGTTTCCAGTAAATCGATTCATGTTGAAGGTCGGGCAGGGACTAGGTCTCTCTCGGTCCTGGAACAACCTCTTGATATCGAGGTGTCCGATACAAGCATATTCGTTTGCTTGAACAACCCTGAGAAGCCGGGTTGGGTGGTTGTTGCCCCCCACGACAAACCTCCAATGTCGTTCGAACGCAATCTGCGGGCAGTGAGCACCAATGACATTTCCGAGAAAGCGGCTTGGGATAAGGTGTGTTCGTGGTTCGAGTTTCGTGGGTTCACCGTCTCCGCGAAACCCTACCCGGAAGGTAAGAACAATTTCCCAGACTTCAGGGCGTGGATCGATGGCTTGGAGTTCGATGTAGAAATGACGTCGGTGCCCGACATGACGGACTGGACCCTTAAAGGGACATTTCGCAAGCTTGAGGAGCGAATCAGTGAGATCGCCAAGCAACCTGGGCAGACCAGGGGCGAGGTAATTGATGAATTCCTCCGCAAGTGTTCCGACAAGCGCCACTGTTTGGAGAGCGCGGCAATTCGAGGCCAGCGGCGTCCGTGCATGCTGGTGATGTCCAACTGGTCTAGACATGCATTGGCCGCTGAGTACAGTCGGTTTGGTGCAGAACTGTCGTTCTTCGATGTCGTAATGCTGATTGAATTAGATGAGGTTTACTGCATTTACCCGCGGTGAGGCCTGATCCGGTTTCGAGACCGACCAATCCGTCGTGGGTTACGCCAATCAGCTTCGCGTCATCAGCGAAATCCGTTACGTGGGGGGCGGCGACGAACATGCGGAGGTGGGGGCTAGTACAGCCGAGCCACGCCGCCCGTGGAGGATTTAGCCTCCGTCAGCGTCGGGCAGGAGCACACCTGCGGGGTCAGGACCGACGGTTCCGTCGCCTGCTGGGGCGATGACAAGTACGGCCAAGCCACGCCGCCCGGGGGAGAATTCGTCGCCGTCAGTGCCGGGGGCTACCACACCTGCGGATTGATTACCGGCGGCTCCGTGATATGTTGGGGTTCCCAGGCTCGCGGGCTGACGGCGCAGGGCAACTGACCCGGAGAGACCGGGACATCCGCTGAGGGCGATCTGCACCTACGGCCACTGCCGCGCCGAGTTACGGACGCTATAGGGACTGACCGCTCAATCCGGCGAGGTGAAAATCATAGCAATTGGGACGGACCCCAACGATTCGGAAGGAACAGTGCGTTCCTATCGGGGAGTCTAGGGCCTGGCGCAATGATGGCGTCCCAACGGCGCTTATGCCCTGCTCGGTTCTGGGGTTCTCCGGGCGGGCGGCGTGGAGTACAGCACCAACGCCGCCCCGACAGCCACCGCTATAGCAAAGAACATGAACGCCTCGTAGTAGCTGTCCCGGAAGTCCCACATGAACCCGGCTATCACAGGGCCGCAGGCCTGCCCGGCGATTTGGACCGGCAGGGTGACTCCCCTGATGCTCCCCAGGTGGCGTCGTCCATAGTAGTCGGCCCAGGCGATGCGCAGCAGAGTATGGAGGCCTCCCACGCCCGCACCCAGCAGGCTGGCTGAGGCGACTCCCGCCGCCAATGTGCTGCTATAGGCGGTGCCAACCGCCCCTGCCCCCACAACGAGGCCCGTGGCGGCCAACAAGAACCGGACGGGTATGCGCTTCGACGAGTAGGCCCAGAAGAGACCGCCGGGCACCTGGGAGAAAGCGAATGCGCTGACAGTTCCTGCGGCGCCCTCTGCGCTTATGCCTCTTTCCAGGTAGTGCCCGGCCTGGTGCAGGCTCACCCCCGCCTGCACCATGAACCCCGCAGCCGAAAAGGCCGCCAGGGACCAGAAAGCCCTGGTGTATAGGGCCTGCCTCAGGGTATATTCCGGTTCCGCTCCGACCCGCGTAGGACTCGTCCCAGCGGCGGCGGGCGAGTGGCTTTGATCGGTGGTATCAGGTTCCAGGTCCGGCTCGATGCCCATGTCCTCGGGACGGCGGGCCACCAGCACCAGAGCCGGAGCCACGGCGATGGACAACGTGTAGGCCCCCAACACCCACCACGCCGTCTTCCAGTCATATCCCTGGATCAGCAGCTGGGCCACGAAAGGCATGATGGTCAGGCCGGTGCCGTGGGTAACTCCCAACCACCCCAGGACGGTCGCCCGGCGCCGGACGAACCAGTTGCTGAGGGAAGTGGACGGCCCCAGTTCCAGTGGGCTGGCAAAGGCCATGCGCCCGGGTATGTAGAGGGCGTAGAACGCCGCAGGGTGGGATATCATCGACAGTCCGATGGCGCAGCCGCCCGTGATAACTCCGCCCGCCGCCACCACTATCGCAGAACCGTACCGGTCCACCCACCATCCCACTAATGGCGATATGCCCACGGCCATCACTCCGCCCAGGCTTACCGCTCCGGCGAATTGGCCACGGGACCAGCCGAGCTCTTCCGTCATGGGCACCATGAATACGGCAAGGGTGGCCACGGCCATCATGGGCCGGGATGAGTAGCTGACCAAGCCCATGACTCCAAACACCACCCAGCCATAGTAAAAAGGCAAGGACTTGGCGAGACGGATGCGCCAGTCGGAAATCAACAAGGAGCGCGGAGCTCCCGTTCAGGCCGGTGGTTGTCGGAGACCGATAATAGAACCAATTCCAGGCTCCCCCTAGGGATTCCGTGGAATTATAACTTAACGGGGCTTAGGCTAGGCGGACGCTTGGGCCTGGAAAACATAAGCCTGAAGGCCGGACGACACTTACCGGGAAGGAGTCCTAAGGCCGGAGTCCTGGAAATCCTATCGCACTGCATCGGAATGCCAACCCGCCCAGAACCGCTTCCGGCGGCGGAATAACGATATGAAGAGGGGGTTGGTCCAGACCAGAATCTTCCACACAGGCCACTTGTCGAAGCGACGGCTGGACGGCTGCACACGGGGATTCCGTATAAACCGGACAACGCCATCGGTCCTCTTTGAATGCCTTTTCAGGCTCCAGTAGAAGTCAACGTCTTCACCGATCCACACTTTTTCGTCGTAGCCTCCGACTTGTTCGAAGACGCTCTTGCGGCAGAACTGTGTTGCGCCTTGGGCCATGCCCGAAAGGCGGCCTAGCAGCCGCCAGGCGCGCAGGTAAAACCTCATGGAAAGGCGTTTGGGCCGATAGTCCACGTCCACGCCGCCTCCGACACACCCCGGATCGCTCATCGCCTCGTGAATAGCGTCTAGAAGTGTGTCCGGCATGTTCACGTCGGCGTCGACAAAGACGAGCACGTCCCCATGTGCATGGCGCGCCCCAGTGTTTCGGGCTCGCGCAATGCCTTGCACCGGCTCGTGGACCACCGTTGCGCCCTTGGCGCGGGCGGCGGCGGTGCCGTCTGTGCTGTTGTTGTCGACGCCGATGGTTTCGACGTCGACGCCGGAGCGGGCTTGCAACCTTCTCACGGCAACCTGAATCGAATCCAGGGTTGGCCCGATGTAGGCCTGTTCATTGAAAGCTGGAACGATAATAGTGAGTTTCACAGTAGGTTAGGACGCCGGGACGGGTTAACTCAAAGTCAACGATTGCCTAAACCCAGCCGGGAATCCAATAGAGCGCCGCTGTATCGAGACCGGATGCCTACTGCTTTGCTTCCATGCGGGCGAGGATGTCCCGGATCTCGGTGAGGAGGCCGGCGGCTCCGCCGGGTGCGGCGGCGGCGGACTCATCGGTGGTTTCCGCCGCCACCACCTTCTGCCTCTGGAGCAGGACTGCGTTGCGAAATTCCACTGCATCGATTACGCCGACCAGGTCACCTTCACTTCCGGTGGTTCTCCCCTGGCCCGCGGTTTCCACCTTCAGGCTGCGCAGCCCGTAGTGGCGCATCAAGGGATCGTCGTGCAGGCGCAGGTCGGTGATGCGGTTGAGGGGGATGGTGGACTCGGAGCGGAAGAATACGCCCTTGCGTATCTCCAGAGCCTGAGCGGTCAGCCGCCCGGACATGCGCCGGTGGAATTCCAAGCCATACCATCCGCTGAACAACAGCCAGAGGGGGATTAGCAGTATGCCCACGACCGATACTATAAGGATGAGGGTGACGACCCAACGGAAGTAAGGGGCGACATTAGTGTCGAATTGGGCCTCGAGCAATACCTCGCCGGTCACGGCGTCTTCGCTGTTGCTGCCCCGGTCTTGGGCCATGTCGTTGCATCCAGTTTAGCCCGGCCAGTGCGTATGGTGTCTTGGCTGGCGGCTCGGCAGTCATTATATCGGTAAGACCTAGGGCTGTCCCTGGTAGATGAGGGTTTGGGGTTTGAAGGCCGCCCAGGCAAACCAGAAGTGGTTGGCGTGGACTATCGGGATCAGGCTTGTCCCGGCCAGCGGGCCTCTGATCGACTCTCCCACAATGTTCCAGACGCTGCCGGTCTGCTCGTCCACAATGTCGTCGCCTATTGCCTTGAAAGTGAGGACCTCTCCGTCGACGCTGGGGTCGAACACGCCGGTCGCTCCCACGTCTCTAGAAAAGGCTATGACTCCGCTGTCAACGGCGGACTTTGTCCCCGGCTGGAAGAAGACGACCAAAGCACTGCTGCCTTGGGAGTAGTTGACTGCGCGTTCCCGTTCTAAGAGGGAGAATGGAAAGGCGACGTCGACGCCGTTCAGGGTTACGGCAACCACCCTCTCCTTGGGCTGGAGCCTCCCGTCGAGATCGCCGTCATACAAGAAGGGAGGACGGTCAATCTTGTCATAACCGCCGTAGGGATTGGAGCCGTAGTCTCTGGTGTGCCCTGTGTTCCTAGACAACACGTCGCCGTCAGGATAGGCCTCTTTGAAGCTTTCGTAGGAAATGATGGAAGCGGGAAGCATGGTCAGCGTCCGACCCGTGAGTTCTCCCACGATGCCCTCTCCGGTGAACTGCTGCCACCACGACTCCGTCTGTCTGTCCCACATTATCAGGTCGCTGTTGCGGAGGTTCCCCGACGTTCCGAAGTCATACACCACTCCGTCCAGCCGCCGTTCAAAAGCCACCGCTGAGTTGCACAATGGGCAGAAGGTCACGGAGACCGGGGTTTCGCCGAGTGAGTCGTTGACTATCTCGTGCCATATCAGCACCTGAAGGGGATATGCCCTGGCGGTGCCGCCGACTTCCAGGGATATTACCGGCTCCTGAGGGTCAAGCCATGAGTCGGCGTGCAGAAAGTCGGTGAAGACCGGGCGGTCGATGGGAGGGATGCGACCCCTGCCTTGGATGCCGACGATGATTTCATCGTAGGGAACGCTGTGCCTGCTGAAGTCTGTGGCCCATCCCCTAGTAGAGAAACCGGCCGCGTCCAGTTCTTCCCGAAAATCCGGGTCTTGGGTTATAAGGTCCCGGGTGGGCGTCGAGTCCGTCGTTAGCTGGGGAGATGGAGCGTCGGCGGCGGCGCCGCAAGCCGCAGCGAGAAGGGCCAGCGCAAACAGAACGCTCACGGTGATCAGGGCCTTCCACCGGCGCCGGGGGGCGTTGCCCGTAAGTCCGCTCCGGCGCCGTGCATGCGGCCTGGGAGCGCCGAGTGCGGCGCTTAGACTCCCAGAAGCGAACGGCCAAGTGTCAGCCAGTAGAATACGATGTACATGCCCGCCACGACCATCAACACCGCGCTTATAGGCTGCACCCAGGGGAGGACTTTTCTGAGAGCGCCCACCATCGCCCCTTTGAATATGGCAATGCCGATGGTGCACACGATGATGACCACTCCCATGCCTAGTCCGTACAAGGCCATCTGTCCCAGCACTGAGGGCACGTCCGATACGGTTAGGCTCGTGCCCAACACCAGCAGGAATATTGGCAGCGCGCAGCTTAGGGACGCGATGCCGTAGCTGAGGCCGAAGAGGAAGTAGCCCTTGATGCTGACCTGGTTCGGGTTGCCTATCTTGGACGCCGCCTGGGTGGCGAAATTGGAGTAGAACTTACCTCCCGACAGCATCCAAGCCCCGAGGCACACCAGCAGGCCTCCAACAATGAGTCCTATCCACGGTACAGCGTCCCTGACGAGTTCACCCCCGCCGCCTATTATGAGCCCAATGGCTCCGAACAGCAGCAGGAATCCCGCGGTGACCGTCAGCCCTACCAGCAGCGCCTTCGCTATTGTCTTGGTGCTGTACCATAACGAGTTCCAGAATTCTAATTCGTAGTGGGCGCCGTGTTGCCGAACTCGCGACCCAGTTAAAGCTAGAACTAAGATCGTATTGCCGATGGTGACCACACTGTAGATGATTCTCAGTGCGATGTGCACATCCTCACGGAACCATTGCCATAGAAGAACTTGGCCGGCGACGACAAATATGAGGAAGCTAAGCGCTGCACCCGACCTTATCATCCACAAGCGAGCTGGAGATATGATGTCAGTCGCATCTATGGGACCGTCTAACCCTACCGAATCCGAGGGCAAGTTAGAGCGTCGCAATGCAAACTTCCGGGTCTCCTGTCCCTCGTTTGTGCCCAGATACAGGCTCAGGTAAGCCGGAAGCATTGCGAAACCGCACGGGTTCACCGCCGCCACCATTCCGGCTGCAAAAGCGAATCCGAAATTCGCTGGGGCGATATCTCCCAGGTTGGTCGTAGAGCCGCCGGACAGCTTTTCAACGAACCCGTTGACGCCGTCGATGCCGCCCTCCCCACCCACTATCAGTCCCCCCACGACCGCCGCAGCCAGGGCGGCCCCTCCCATCAGCAGAGGGACTATGTAGCTTTTAACCGGCTTGTCTTTGAACAAGCCTTGCATCAAGCGGGCGTTTCCTAGCATCGACAGCACCTCACACTTGTCCTTTGCCCCATGGAATAAGCTGATCTATTGTATTCCCACCCGTCCCCAGCGCCAACCGATATGGACGAGTCCCTTGCCCAACATCTTCGGCGCTGTCACTAGTTAATACGACTTATTGCGATGCTCGGCTTTATGGACGCTCGGCTGATTCAGGCTCGGTTGAAGTTGACATAAATGGGCCGTAGGCTGGTGGACACGTTAAACTGCGGGTTGTAGTATCGAAACAGCCACGGACTCCGATCCCTTTTGAACGGGTCACCGTCGAGATATGGAACACTACGACGTACTGGTCATAGGTTCAGGACCGGCCGGTCACGGCGCGGCGATTCAGGCTGCAAAACTTAACATGCGGGTCGCCGTAGTGGAGAAGACCCAGGAGTTGGGAGGCGCGTCGGTAAACACGGGAGCCATTCCCAGCAAGGCCTTGAGAGAGGCGGTGCTGCACCTGACGGGGTTCCGGCAGAGGGGAGTCTACGGAGTAAGCTACAAAGTCAAGGAAGACATATCCATCCAGGACCTGACTTTTCGATGCGACCACGTCGTCGAGAACGAGATACAGGTGCTGAGGAGCCAGTTCAATCGCAACCGGGTCGTCATGTACGAAGGGCGGGCCACTCTCACTTCACCCAACGAAGTCGAGATTGACGGTCCGATAGAAGGGCCGATAGATCGCACGACGGTCTCCGCGGATAAGATAATCATTGCGGTAGGGAGCACGCCCGCGAGGTCCTCCAAAATCCCAGTCGATGGCCGCTCGGTTATAGACTCTGACCACGTCAATAGCCTGGAGTCCATTCCCCGTACCGTAACGATAGTCGGGGCGGGCGCCATAGGCATGGAGTACGCCGCTATTTTCGCCACCCTGGGGATCGAGGCCACCGTCGTCGATAAACGGCGAGAGATTCTGGAGTTCCTGGACCGGGAAATTCTTGAAGCTCTTTTGTACCACCTGCGCCAACACGGCGTTATTTTCCGGCTGGGCGAAGAGGTCACCCATGTGGAAGCCGAGTCCTCGACGGTGACCGCCTACACCGAGAGCAACAAGCGCATCGTGTCGGAAGTGCTGTTATATACCGTGGGTCGCAACGGCGCCACCAAGGGGTTGGGGCTGGAGGCTGTTGGCATCGAGGCGGACTCCCGGGGGCGCATTCCTGTGAACGACTTCTACCAGACGGACGTGCCCCACATCTACGCCGTTGGAGACGTGGTGGGATTTCCGGCCCTTTCGTCCACGTCGATGGAACAGGGCCGCATCGCTGCGTGCCACGCTTTGGGGATCGAGCTTTGCCAGATGGCTGACACCATTCCTTACGCTCTTTTCACCATCCCTGAGATATCGATGGTGGGGGGCACCGAGGAACAGTTGACCCGTCAGAACGTGCCCTACGAGGTTGGTCTGGCCCGCTACCGGGAGACGGCCAGGGGCCAAATCATCAACGACCCGGTGGGAACGTTGAAGCTCTTGGTCCATAGTGAGACTCGCAAGATACTGGGAGTCCACATCATAGGAGACAGCGCGTCCGAGCTGGTACACATAGGCCAGTCGATAGTGGGTCTCGGCGGCACCCTGGACTTTCTCATCAACAACACGTTCAACTACCCGACCTTGGCCGAGTGCTATCGGATAGCTGCGCTGGACGTCTTCAACAAGCTGGAGTCCCGTTGATGACTCACTCAGGCGGCGGAACAACTCAGAGATTCCTATCCATCGAGACTCTCACCCAGGGGCTTGGCAGCTATATGGAGCAGGTGCGTCAAGGCCTCACTACGCTGGAGCAGGCCCGCACGGTTCGTCGGATGTGGGACGGCGACCATACAGTCTGGAAACCCGACCCTACGGAAATTTCCAACCGCCTGGGTTGGCTTACTGTTCCACGGGAGATGACCAATAAGCTGACCGAACTGAATGATTTCGCATCGGATATCGCCAGCTCATTCGACCACGTCGTCTTGTTGGGCATGGGGGGCAGCAGCCTCGGGCCTGAGGCTCTGAGCCGGTCACTGGGCCACGCCGCAGGTTATCCCAAGCTCATCGTCCTTGACTCGACCGTGCCCTCTTCCATTCGGCGGACAGAGGAGTCGATAGACCCGGCGCGGACCTTATTCGTAGTGTCGTCCAAGTCCGGCGGCACCATAGAGACCCTGTCCCTCTACGCATACTTCAGGGAACTTGTGGCAAAGCGCTTGGGGGACGCCAAGGCGGGAGCCTCTTTTGTGGCCATCACAGACCCAGGGACTTCTCTGGAACGGCTTGCCAATGAACGGGGATTCCGGAAGGGGTTTTTGAACCCTCCGGACATCGGAGGTCGCTATTCCGTGTTGTCCAACTTCGGCATGGTCCCGGCGGCCCTGGCGGGCATGAATGTTGAGGAACTGTTGAAGTCCGCTGTCACCACGGTGGAGACGTGCGGCCCCGACATCCCGTTGGAGGACAATCCCGCCGCATGGCTGGGAGCGGCAATGGGAGCGTTGGTCCTCGGCGGAAGGGACAAGCTCACCCTTGTGCCCTCCACGGGGATAGAGAGCATCGGACTGTGGATAGAGCAGTTAGTAGCGGAAAGCACAGGTAAAGAGGGTAAGGGGATCGTTCCCGTGGCCGGAGAGCCCCTGTTGGGGCCGGAAGCCTATGGCAGCGACAGGCTGTTCGTGCATCTACGCCTGGCGAGCGACGACAACCATGATTCGGACATGGCTTTAATGCTCCTTGAATCCGCCGGACATCCGGTCCTCAGGCTGGAGATATACAACGTCCACGATCTGGGCGGCCTGTTCTATCTATGGGAGATGGCCGTAGCCATCGCCAGTTCCATCCTGAACGTAAACCCGTTTGAGCAATCCGACGTTCAGTCGGCAAAGGACATAACCGATCGCATAATCGAGCTATGGCAGTCCACCGGGAGCCTTCCTGACACGGATTCAGAGTTCCGTAGGGAAGTCGTGGAGGGTCTGGGCAAAGGCGACTATCTGGCCCTTCTTGCCTATGTTGACCAGACGTCAGAGACGGTCCAGGCGGTTTCCAAACTGCGAAAAGCGGTGATGCTGAGATTCAAGACGGCAACCACCTTCGGATACGGGCCTCGATACCTTCATTCAACCGGCCAGCTGCACAAGGGAGGCCCGAATTCGAGCGTCTTCATTCTCACGCCTCCTGATACTGAGCCCGACCTGCCCATTCCCGGCTCCCCATACACCTTCGGGACGCTAGCGTCCGCCCAGGCGTTGGGCGACATGAGCGCTCTCACGGCGGCCAACCGTAGGATGACTCACACCGCCCCCGGATACGCCGGAGTCGACTCCCTGCTGGAGTCGACTCGGCGGCTGGAAGAGGCGGCGTGAAGCCACGGCCCTTGACTTGGCAGATGCCGGTTCGGGGCATAGCCGGATTTTTCTTAATCTCCAGTGAGGCCTGCGCTCGTTGATAAAAGCATTCGTATTCGACATGGACGGCACCCTCATAGATTCAGAGAGGCTCTATGAGGGAGTCTATGCCGACTTGATCGCCCAGCTAAGCTCGGCCCCCGTGGACAGGCGGCGAATAACCAAGGAGTACGTCAAATACATCGGCAAGCCCAGGGAAGCCATTTGTCGAGGCTTCGTGGATCATTTCGGCCTGGAAGACGCTTGCCGACGCCTCATGACCCGGTACGGGGTGGGCGAACCCTGGCAGGCGTTGGAGGTTATGCGGGTCAACATGTACCAGGATATGATTTCGGACCCACAGTTCGTAGTGGACAACAGCATTGCCCACAACGTGGACCTGGCCAGGTGGGCTTCTGCACAGGGACAGAGGCTTGCGCTGGCCACATCGTCTTTTTCCTATGAGGCGGCGCAGATATTAGAGGCTCTAGACCTCTATGGGAGGATGGATATAGTCCTGGGTGTCGAGAACGTGACCCGGCCCAAACCGGACCCGGAGATATATTTGAAGGCTGCTGAAGGACTGGGACTGGCGGCTCGTGAGTGCATGGCAATAGAAGACTCAGCCATCGGTGCAACGTCGGCCCTTGCCGCCGGAATGTGGGTATTGGTGACTCCGACGGAATGGACTCGTCCCGGCCTGAGCGACGTTGCCGGGCTGCGCACCGACTGGGTGGCGCTGGAGCCGTCTCAAGTTAGAATCACGGCCCAGAAGATCATGGAACGAGCCGCTAGCGGCGGGTAGTTTACCGTCTTTTCGGAGATTCGTTTAACGGAGGAACAATGGAACTAGGGATGATAGGTCTGGGGCGCATGGGGGCCAATATGGCCCAGCGCCTCCTGTCCGGAGGTCACAGGGTGGCGGTCTACGATATAAACGCCGACGCTGTGGCAGCTAGCCGAGGGCATGGCGCAGTCGGGGCATCGTCCCTGTCGGGGCTGTTGGAGGACCTGAATGCCCCGAGGGCGGTATGGATAATGGCTCCGGCGGGGGACGCCACCGAGTCCACCATCGATGGGCTAGCCGAGTTGATGTCTCCCGGCGACATCATCATCGACGGAGGCAACGCCAACTACAAGGACACCCTTCGCAGGGCCAAAAAGTTGGCAGAACGCTCGATACGTTTCGTGGACGTGGGCACCAGCGGCGGGATATGGGGCTTGGCCGAAGGCTACAGCCTGATGGTCGGCTGCGATGAAGAGACTTTCAGGACGCTTGAACCCATCTTCCAGACATTGGCTCCCGGACCCGACAGGGGCTACGGCCGTGTAGGACCCAGCGGGGCGGGGCATTTCGTCAAAATGGTGCACAACGGCGTTGAGTATGGTTTGATGCAGGCCTACGCGGAAGGGTTCGAGCTTCTTCAGGCCAAGGACGACTTCGGATTGGACATCTCTCAGATATCCCGGATATGGAGCCACGGAAGCGTGGTGCGCTCCTGGCTTTTGGAACTGACGTCACGCGCTTTGGTAGAGAATCCTGGGATGGAGGGAATCCAGTCCTACGTGGAGGACTCGGGAGAAGGGCGCTGGACAGTGCAGGAATCGGTGGACCTGGGCGTCCCCTTGCCCGTCATCACCGCTTCTTTGCAGGCAAGGTTCCGCTCCCGTCAGGATCAACCTTTTGCAGGCAAGCTGCTGGCGGCCATGCGCCGACAGTTCGGAGGGCACGCGGTCAAGAGTTCCGATTAGCCGGGTGTCCCATACGTGCAACGGTTGCCTTAATCGCCCCGACGCCTTGACCATACAGGTATAATAATTTCACTCCCTGAACCTGTCGGGCGCTTCAAAGCGGGCAACGCTGCCGCTTGGAAGTCTTAATGCTGATTTGGAGGAGCGGAGATGATAACCAGGTTCGGCAGTCTTTATGCCGGCAACATAGACATGGAGGACATAGGCCTCGATGGCACACCGGCGAATGACCGGTGGTATTCCGATTCGAGGTTGGCTGGAGTTTTCGAAAAGTCTGAAAAGATGATCAGACTCATGGACGATCTGAACTACGACACTTTCTGGGCCGCCGAGCACCATTTTCAGAGGGAAGGCTATGAGTGCATCCCCAATCTGCTGATGCTCTACGTCCACATGGCCCAGGTCACCAAGCAAATCAAGTTCGGCTGTGGATTCAATATAAACCCGATGTGGCACCCGTTGAGGCTTGCCGAGGACTACGCTACCGCCGACCACCTGACCGACGGTCGGATTATCTTTGGCGTGGGCCGCGGATACCACAGCCGGGAGGTTGAGACCTTCGGTTCGCCCATACTGGACCAGCAGGCCAACCGTGAGCTTTTCGAGGAGCAGGTCGAGGTGCTTTTCAAGGCCTTCAATGAGAAGTCCTTTTCCCACCACGGGAAGCACTACGACCTTCCGCCCGAGGTGCCCTACAGGGGTTACGACCTCAAGGAGATTACCCTGGTGCCCAGGCCAAAGCACCTGCCTGTGGAGTGCTACCAGCCCGTAGTAAGCGCCAGCCAAAGGGCCATGGACTTCATGGTGAAACACGGCATCAAAGGGATTGTCGGTGGCGGGGCCGCTATCGGAGGAGCGTCGGATGACGTGGTCGACCGGTGGCGGGCCACTTTGGCCAACGCCGGTATAGAAACCGAGCGGGGAGGCCGCCTGATCATCAGCTTCTCCATCTTCATGGCCAACTCCAGAGAACAAGCCATGGACCAGGGACGGAAGATATTCCAGGAAAACATGAAGATGTTCGGGCCCTTAGGATTCGTGGCGGGGTTGACCCCGGAGCAGATTGCCGCCATGGGAGACCGGCGCAGGGCGCCGACGGCGGGATTGCCGACCATAGAGGACGCCGTGGAACAGGGGCAGTGGATTATCGGCCCGCCGGACCAGATCATTGAAGAGATAGAGAGCATACAGAAGAGGTTCCCGGGGCTGGAGGAGCTGAACATAGGCGTGACCAGCATGGGGTCGCCCCTGTCCTTGTCCCTCGAGCAACTGGAGTGGTTCGGAAAAGACGTCATGCCCCACTTCAAGAACCAGGTAAAGGCCAGCTAAAGGGCGGTCGAGGACGTTCCTTGACCTGATTTTCGGGATGGAAATGCAATGGCGCCCGCCCGCCAAGACGGTGGGGGCCTGTTGCTGGAATTGTTAGAAAGGTAGTCTGGAGGTATACCAAAATGGAATTCGGCGTATCTATATTTTGTCAGAACTTCAACGATTGGGGCAGGTTTCTGGAGGGGGGATTCGACAGGAGTCCCAACGAGCCCGACGGCCAGATGTACTTCGAAGATTTGGCCCTTGCCGACCTAGTGGAACCCCTGGGGTACGATTCGCTCTGGACCGTCGAGCACCACTTCACCCCCTACACGATGGTGCCCAATGCCCTCCAATTGCTGACCTGGTTCGCCGCCCGTACCGAGAAGGTGGCGCTAGGGACTATGGTCGTGGTGCTCCCCTGGCACCAACCGGTGCGAGTCGCCGAGCAGTTCTCGATGCTGGACTGCATGACTCAGGGTCGGCGGATGATTCTAGGTTTTGGTCGAGGCGCCGCACGCAGGGAATATGATCCCTTCGGCGTCTCCATGAGCGAGGCCACGGACAGGTTTATAGAAGCGCACGAGGTAGTAAGGAAAGCCCTGACCCAGGAGCGTTTCTCATACGACGGAAAGTATTACCAGTACCCCGAGATGAGCATAAGGCCCCGGCCCAGGTCCAAGGACTTCGGCAGGCTGACGTACGTTGCGGCCCAGAGCGAGGCGTCGGTGCGCAGGGCCGCCGAGATGGACATGGGAATGCTCATCATCCCCCAGAAGACCTGGGAAGAGTATGCAAACGACGTGGCCTACTTCAACAGCAGGCGTCGAGAGTTGGGCCTGGGTTACATGCCTCCCATATCGGGGTGCTTCATCTACTGCGCCGAGACCGAGGAAGAGGCCCGCGAAGGGGCGCGCGTGTACATGCCCAACATGTCCTACACGTCCACCGTCCACTACGAGGCCGACGACCCCGATCACTTCAAGACCATCACGGGGTACGACCACTACCGCGAGCGGGCCGAATTGCTGCTGGAAAAGACCCGCGAGCAACATGCCGAATCAGGCGGGCAGGAGAACTACACTCGCACCCAAATCTGGGGCACCCCGGATCAGTGCCTTGAAAAAATCAGGAACGTCATCGACAACACCAGCCCTTCCGAGATGTTCGGCGTCTTCCGGTTTGGCGGCATACCGATAGACAAGGCTGAGAAGAGCATGCGCCTCTTCGCCAAGGAAGTGCTCCCGGAAATCCAGAAAATGTCGGCCTCGACGCCTGAACTGGTCTCCGTCTAGGGCATCAGCTCCCTAGCTTTTCAAGAAAGGACCACCTGAAGAGCCGGCCCGGCGGTCTAAACCGCCGGGCCGGGCTTCTTTGCTTGACTCCCCGCCGCCCCCTTCATACAATCGGCCCGCCGGAGGTTCCCCTGTCCGGCATTTCCCCAAAGGAGGCGAATCGTGATTATCCGTGTGTATTCGGGAGACGACGGTGAGTCCCACTACGAACAGATCGCTGTGCCGGCCACTGAGTTCGGCCCCCAGAGCGTCCAAGCTCCAGCCGGACGGCGAGATGGTCTTCCACGTCGTTCCGGAAGGCCGGTGGATGGACTTCCACACGGCGTCTAGACGCCAGTTCGTCATCACCCTGTTTGGTGAAGTGGAAATCGGCTTTGCCGACGGCTCCATCGTCACCCTGAAGAAAGGCGACATAATGCTGGCCGAAGACAGGACGGGCCGAGGCCACACTGCCAAAATCGTCAACGGACCCCGGGCGATGGTGTCCATCCCCATCAGCGACGACCCCATTTAGGAATCTGACGGGAACGTATACAACGCGCCGTGCGACCGGCTTAGGAGGCGGACATGATTACAGGCAAGGACATTCTTCTGACGGAAGCAAAGGACCACATATTCACAATGACCATCAACCGGGAGGAGAGGCGGAACGCCATGAGCCAGGAGTTCATGGACCGCCTCGCCCAGGAATGGGAGCGGTTCAACGAGGATGAGGACTTGTGGGTGGCCATATTGACGGGCCGCGGCGACATATCCTTCTCATCCGGGCATGACATGAAGGAGGACGTAGAGGGCGACGTCCGGGGAGGCGCCTTCCGCAGCCACAAGCGCTATTCTCCCCGCAAACCCCATCCCACCATACCCACCTGGAAGCCCACCATAGCCGCCATCAACGGCTATTGCCTCGCGGGAGGCTGGTCGTTGGCCCAGAACTGCGACATACGGATCGCCGCCGAACACGCCACATTCGGCCTTCCTGAAGTTAAATGGAACCTGTCGGCGGGATTCGGCGCCCGCCTGGAATACCAGATTTCCATCGGAGTGGTCTGCGAGATGCTGATGTGGGGACGGAACATCGACGCAAAGCGGGCCTACGAAATCGGTTTCGTCAACAAGGTGGTGCCGAGCGACCAGCTGATGGACGAGTGCATGGAGTGGGCCGAGTACATGTGCACACTGGGGCAGCCCTCCGTCAGGGCGCATAAGGAGCTGATATACAGGGGTCGGGACATTGCCAGCTACGAGATGGACTCTCTCAGCAAGGACCTCTTCTACTGGTTCCCGGCCAAGCCCGGAGTGTACATAGACGCCACGGAAGGCCCCAAGGCGTTCCTGGAAAAGAAAGACCCGGAGTTCAACAGGAGCGTAAATACATAGCCGTCTTAAACGGGCGGCGGGCTACGCAAATGCGGGGATTACGTACTCTCCGAACATCTTGACCGACTTGTATGCGACCTCGTTGGGCATGGGCCCGATTCGGTGGTTGGCGCTGAAGATGTCGTAGCCAATGTGTTTCTGCTGCTCTTCCAGCTTTCTGACCACCGTGTCGGGGCTGCCGACTATGGCAAGGCCGTGGTCCAGCCAGAAGTCGAGGGACGCCGTCATCTCCCTGAATACCCGCCCTAGCTCCTGAAAAGTTTCGGTGTCATTTCTCCTGTTATATCCCTTTCGGGTCGCGGCCACGGCCTGTGTCTGTAGGAAATGGGGGTATGCCAACGCCTCCCTGGCTTCCTCGCGTGCAATGGCGTCGGTTTCGGCGACGTGTACGGCACGCATCAGGAAGGTCTTGGGCATGGGGCCTTCGTGGTTTGATTCTCTCCACACCTTCCGATAATAGTCGAACTTATCGGCGATGACCGAGTCTACGTCCAGGTTCTGAGCGGCGTTGTAGTTGTTCTTGGCGGCGTATTCTATGGTCTCCGGGCTGTGGCAGCCCACCCAGACAGGCGGGTGAGGCTTCTGGTAGGGCTTGGGGACCGGCAGGGCCTCGTCCAGCTGCCAGTGGCGGCCCTCGTATGTCACCGAATCTTCGGTCCAAGCCTTGATTATTATTTCCAAGGCCTCGTAGGCCATTTCGGTCCGGTCTTGGTATGGAAGGCCCCACCGGGAGAACTCATGCTCTGAGCTGCCCCGTCCCGTCCCGAATTCCAGTCGGCCCTCGGAAAGCTGGTCCAATAGGGCGGCGTCCTGCGCCAGGCGTATAGGATTGTGGTAAGGGAGGAGGTTGACCATGGTGCCGAGGCGTATCTTGCTGGTCTGCTGCGCCACCGCCGCCAGGTATACGCAGGGCGCCGTCACGTGGCCGATGGTGGTGTTCTGGTGCTCGATGACGTGGTAGTACTCGTACCCAAGGATCTCAGCCAGCTCCACCTCGCGTATGCGGCTCCGATACACGTCTCCGGGAGTGGGCCACTTGGAGATCTCTTGCGCCTCGAAACCGTCCCATAGTCCGAACTTGAGTTTGCTCATACAATGTTCCTCAGAGGGAGACCTTTGCTTAACCTCCTCTCCCACCGGGAGAGGGTTGGGGTGAGGGCGTCTCCCCATCTTGGAGGGAACCTTGGGCGCCGGCCTTCGCTGGTATGACGCAGGTTATTCAAAGGTCTTCAGTTTGATGGACACAATATACCACGAGCCGGACGGCTTTAGTCCATGCGACGGGCGGACATGAGGTCTGTCAGCTGTCAGACGACTTGTTTGCCCCGTTCGGGACGAGCCGAGCGAACCGTCCTTCGACTAGCTTTCAAGTAACCGCTTGGAGACAGGTAGGGGCGACCGGCCGGTCGCCCCTACGAGAACCGTTCCGTCCGGCGTGATGCTTGGACCCGCTTTAACTCAACCGCTAATAGTTACGAAGCCCCGTCATCGCGGTGTAGCGTTGTCAGAGCCAACGGGAATGTGAAGGGCCTGCAAAAAGTCTGGGCAGTCCTCTACGGCACCCAAATGGCATTATTCCCAAATGGCATTATAATAAGCGAGGAGGGGAGAGGGGGAAGGAGACGTTGGATTGACTTCTCGGACTGTCCTGATAGTAGACGACGAAGAGAATCTCACTGAGGCGATTAAGTACAACCTGGAGCAGGAAGGTTTCCAGGTGTCGACCGCCGCTGACGGCGAGCGGGGACTTGCAATGGCCCGGGAGTTCGACCCCGATTTGATCATCTTGGATATCATGCTGCCCAGCGTAGACGGGTTGGAGGTGTGCAGGACTCTCCGCCGACGCAGCGACGTACCCATTCTCATGCTCACGGCCAAAGCTGAGGAGATAGACCGGGTCGTGGGGCTGGAACTGGGCGCCGACGACTACGTGGTCAAGCCCTTCAGTATGAGGGAACTGGTGGCCAGAGCGAAGGCGATGCTGAGAAGGACTCCTGCCCGGCATTCCGAAAGCGCCCAGGTGTTGGTTGATGGCGACCTGGAGTTGAATCTGACCAGCCATGAAGTCACTCTCAGAGACGCACCCCTGGAACTAAAGCCGCGGGAGTTTGACCTGCTGGCCCTTCTAATGCAGAACCGCAGCCGCATATACACCAGGAACCAGATACTGGACCAGGTGTGGGGATACGATTTCGTGGGAGACATGCGCACGGTGGACGTTCACGTCCGCTGGCTGCGGGAGAAGATCGAGGACGACCCAGGCAGCCCCAAAAGAATTGTCACCGTCAGGGGTGTCGGGTACCGTTTCCAGGGATAATGTTGCCCAGGTCTCTTCAATGGCGGCTGGCGTTGGCCAACGCGGCGTTGGCTCTTTCGGTGACGGTCGCCGCAAGCGTCGCTGTGGTCTTGCTGGTGAGAAGGTCCGAACCTGACGCCGACCTGGGGCCGGTAATCATCACCGCAGTCGTGGCCATAGTCGCAGCGACGGTCATTGCCCTCGCCATCGGATATCTCCTATCCAGGCGCACGTCCCGTTCCGTCAGGTCAGTCACGGAAGGCGCAAGGCGACTTTCGGGGGGTGACTTGGGGCACAGAGTCGAGTCCCTGACGCAGGATGAAACTCTGGACTTGGCTGACGCCTTCAACAACATGGCCGCCACCCTGCGGAGCACAATCCAAAACCTCTCTTCGGAAAGAAACAAGCTGTCAGCGATCCTTGAGACCATGGCCGACGGAGTAGTGATGGTGGGACCCGAGGGAGGCGTCGAACTGGTCAACCAGGTGGCGCGCGAGATTTTGGAGGTCGATCGCAAAGATGTGCTGGGACGAAGCTTCATGGAGTTGGCCCGCGATCATGAATTGCACAGGTTGGTATCCAGATCTTTGGAGACCAACGCATTGCAATTCGGAGAGGTGGAGCACCGGCCCCGGCGATTCGTCAGCGCGATAGCCATACCTCTTGGTGACGACACCGGCAGATCCGGGGCCATTCTTACCCTCCACGACCTTACCCGTGTCCGGAGGCTCGACACAACCCGGCGGGAGTTCGTCAGCAACGTGTCCCACGAGCTCCGCAACCCCCTGGCGTCCATCAAGGCCGCCGTGGAAACTTTGCAGAATGGGGCCGTCTCCGAACCCGACACGGCCCGCAACTTCCTCCAGCGTATCGAGGGAGATTTGGAGAGAATGATCAACATGGCCGACGAGCTGCTTGAGCTGTCCAGGCTGGAAAGCGGCCAGGAGCCCATTCACCTGTATCCGATTCAAATACCTCCTCTCCTAAGAGAAGTCCAGGACAACATGAAGGAGGCTGCGCTGCTCCGGGGCGTCGACATAGCTGTGGAGATCCCGGAATCGCTGCCTCCCGCGACCGGCGACGGGGAGAAGATCAGGCAGGTCCTGGTGAACCTGGTCCACAATGCGTTGAAGTTCACGCCCAGCGGCGGGACCGTCAGCTTGTGGGTGGCGCCCTCCGGCGACAACTTGAAGGTGGAGGTGCGGGACACCGGCGTCGGCATATCGCCTGAGCATCTCCCCCACGTTTTCGAGCGCTTCTATAAGGTTGACCGCTCTCGTAGAGATGAGGGCACGGGATTGGGTCTTGCCATTGTTAAGCACATAGTTCAACTTCACGGGGGGGACGTGGACGTAAAAAGTGAAGAGAGGTCAGGCTCCACCTTCAGCTTCACGATACCCCGCGCCGACTGATTTACGTCCAGACATCGCATTGACAGAACCCATATATCCCGATTATTTTTGATGCACATCCCGCCGGGGAGGGGAACATGATAAAGACCATCCACGACAACGAGTTTGCACAGGACGTTATGGCCGACCCGTACTGGTACTACGGCATGATGCGCGAGGAAGACCCGGTCCATTGGAACGAGAAGTACGATGTGTGGGACATTACCCGCCACGACGACCTCGTGTGGGTGACTCGCCACCACGAGCTTTTCTCGTCGGCGGTGTTCAAGAATGATCCCAAGCCCCCATACCCGGAGATATACGAATCGGACAACCCTCTGTATGACTTCGCCAAGGAGTACCAGGGCGACCAGTTCATCCAGCACGACAGGCCCGCCCACTTCGACATGCGCAAAATCGTCCACGGCTACTTCACTCCCAAGGCGATGGAGCTTTGGCGCCCTCTGGTGCAGAGCGCCATAAAAGAGCTTCTGGACGCAGCCGAAGAGAAGGGGAGCATGGAGGTGATGAGGGACTTTGCCACGCCACTTCCCGTGCTGGTCATAGCTCAGATGATGGGAGTCCCCTATGAGGACCGGCCAGCGATTCGGGCGATCGCAGAAAAGCTGCTCAACCTGTTCCGCGGTGAGCCGGACCGTATGAGGTACGTGGTCGAGGGCATGAAGTCAATGGTGGAGTACGTGTCGCCACTGGTGGAGGAACGCATAGACAACCCCGGCGACGATTTCATTTCCGTATTGGCCAACGGCGAGAGAGAAGGTGTGTTCACCAGGCATCAGGTGTTGGTCAACTGTTCTCTTCTGCTGTTGGCGGGACACGAGACCACCATCAACCTTCTCTGCAACGGGACCAAGGCTTTCCTAGAAAACAGGGACCAGTGGGAATTGTTCCAGGAGGACCCTGCTGGGATGACCGTAAGGGCAACCGAGGAGTGCCTGAGATATGATCCGCCGGTGAAGTCCATCACACGGATAGCCGCAGTTGACGTTGAAATGAGGGGCAAGACACTAAAAACCGACGAGCGCATCCGCTGGTTCATATCCTCGGCCAATCGGGACCCCAACATGTTCGACGAGCCCGACACGTTCGACATACAGCGGCATCCGAACAGGCACGTGGCTTTCGGGTCGGGGATCCACCACTGCCTGGGAGCCACTCTGGCAAGGCTGGAAGGGCAAGAGGCGTTCAAAGCGCTGGCGGAACGGTTCCCCAACATGACCCTCGACCCGGTAGAGTACGAGTACCAGCCCACCATCACCTTCCGCTCGCTCAAGCAGCTGCCCGTGGCGCTCAACTAGCTCCGTTTCACGTCGGAGCCGGGGAAGAAACCGGCGGACCGCCGTCGACGACGAGATGTTCTCGCCTGAGGCAATGGCTGGTTCATTGCTGAGCCTCACCGCAGGCGAGCTGGAGCGCTACCCCAATATCAACGACAGATCGTTGAAGGCTCTGCCCGTGTCAATCAGCTAGCCTGACATCGAGCATGGCGGGATTGCCCCGGAGTCCGAGCGGGAAACCCCGCTTACCGTTGGCGGAGTATGGGAAGCTTCCAGAAGGCCAGGCCCACGGCGCCCACCCCGGCCAGCGACATGCTCAACAAGGCGACCTGCGGCCCCAAAGCCTCTGCCAACGTCCCCGCGATGAGCAGCCCCGGAATGGCGGTCCCGATGCCAAGGGCAACCGCTCCCATAGCTCTTCCTCGCATTTCAGGGGGCGCCGCCTGGAGAGTGATGGACGATTGCATGTTGGCGAACCCCGACATGCCTATCCCCACGATCAGCAGCAGGAAGAAGGACAATATATAGATGTTTGAAGTTGCGAAAACCGATACCCCGATCAGCATTACCATGGCCCCCAGAGCGAACACGGCGCCCGGTCTTCTGACTCCCCGGGTCGCGATGAGCATAGTGCCCGAAAAGGAGCCGATTCCAACGGCGGCGAACAGTATGCCGAACCCCAGCTCCCCGACGTTGAGGGTCTCCTTGGCGATAACAGGCACCATCTGCATAAAGGGGAACCCGAAGAAGTTGAGGCAGATGGTCACTATGACGACGGCCCACAGCGTTTGGTTGGAACGTACGGCCTTCAAGCTCTCCACGACCTGCTCGGCTACTCCCGCCGACCTCCTCTCTGTCGTGCGGGAATATGGGGCCTTGACGGTCGAGAGAAACACAAATCCGACCGCCGATGCGGTGCACATGAAGAGAAACGCTCCTTGATATCCGGTGACGCCAATCATAGCCCCGGCAAGGATGGGCCCCAGCATGTTGCATCCGGTGGCTGCGGCCGAGTCCAACGCTATGGCGTTGACCACCCGCGAGTCGGTGAATAGGTCCGAGTAGAAGGACCTCCTGGAAGAAAAGTCCACTGTCGAAGCCACTCCCGTGATGAACATGGCCGGAAAGATGTGCCATGCCTCAATGGCGTCAATGAAGACCAGGATGGTCAAAACTACGGCGACCGCCAGGTTGACCAGCTGGAAGCCTCCCATGAGAAACTTCTTGGAGAAGCGGTCAGCCAGGCTACCGGCCACCATCCCCAGCAGAAGCATGGGGGCCAACCGGCTCACCCCCACCAGGGTGACCATAAGGGGCGACTCCGTCTTTTCCAGGACTAACCACGATGCGGTCGTGATTTCCATCATTCGATAGAGATAGAACAGCCATGCAGCAGGGTATAGACGTCGGAACGACGGGTGGTACAGGGCTTGGAAAGTGCGTATCCGGGGGCGCCCGGCCGGAGTTTGGATGGAATAGCGGTCTGCCATGGGAGCGACGCCTAGTATACCCCAGAGGCTGAGCCTAGGGTATGTCATGGCGCCTACGGCATTCGGCAAAAATGTGACACGACGGCTGCCAGAACAAGCCCGTCGTCTACGCCGTGTTGGTTTTCGTTCGGGCTCCCATATTCTTTTCGAGCGGGTCCCCAATGACCATTGGAGGCAGACCCCAGACTTCCCGGAACTCCAGTTGAACATCGTTGCCGAGCCCGCAACCAAGCTGGCCATGTTGTTGGCTGAAGAAATCCACATGGCCCAGCTTCCCCCCGACTTGGAGAAGACGGCCGTCGACCAGGGATACCGGGTCATCTCCTCCGAGATTCCCATGATCAACCACTACACCTTGTTCGGCGGCAACTTCCACCCGGAGCCCAACGCGGGGCGGAAGGGAACTCAGCCGGACCTTCCCTATTCAGACATGCTGCATGACTCCACAAAGGTGCCCTGGGTTGACATCCGAATCAGGGAAGCGCTCAACCGAGCGGTCAACCGCGACGAGCTTCAAGCCACGACCCTGGGCGGCAAGGGCGAGCGCATGATGGTGAACCCCTACCACCGGACTCTTCCCGGCTGGAACGACGAGTGGGAGGAGAGGTTCGACGAGATGTACGGCTACGACCCTGAGCGGGCCAAGGAGCTCATAGCCGAGGTCGAGGCGGAGCTGGGCGGGCCTATAGACTGGTCCAACATGGAGTTCCTGCTCACCATACTGCCCGAGGCCCCTCACGTAATCAACGTGGGCCAGGCGGTCCTGGGCACTGGCAGGAAATCGGAGTGGATATACCGTCGAGAACGGATGAGTTCGCCAACTTCGTTGCGCACATCATTGACGGAAGCGTGGGCGGAGTCGCCTGGACCGACGGCACCAAGCGGTGGGAAGAGCCGTCCATGATAGGCATCTTCTACTACAGCGGACGAACCCTGCTGAGCAGGTGCTGCCACTTCTTTGAGAGCGAACGAGTGGACGACCTGTACGAGCAACTCATCCCCGAATTGGACCTTGATGAGAGGGACAGGTTGCTGCGAGAGGCGGGCAATTACCTCTTCGACAACTACGCCACCGTTCCCCTGTTCTCCCTGCCTATGGACTTCACCATCAACCCCAACGTCATCGAGAACCACATCTCCTCCGGCATTTGGGGCATCAGGGACCTGGAATACGCCGTGGCGGTGAAAAAATAGGCTGAAACAGGGAACCCTGACCCCGTACCGGGGACTTTTACCCCGGAAGTTTGGAGCAGAGACGTCCCCAGCCAGGGGCCTACGCCGGAACCATGACCCCTGGCTGGGGACGCTAATCATAATCGAGGCGCATCAGCCTCATGAATCCGCCCTAAGACGCCTTTAGACCGGTGACCTGACAAAGCCATGCAACGCTACATCTTTATACGGTTGGTCCAGGGCGTCTTCGTACTGTTCATCATATCCATCATCGTCTTTATCCTGACCAGGGCTTCCGGAGACCCGACCAATCTGATTATCCCCATTGAAGCAGACCCCAAAGAAAGAGAAGCTCTCAGAGAGCAGTGGGGCCTCAACGACCCGGTAATCATCCAGTATTGGACGTACCTGACCAACGCCCTTCAGGGTGATTTTGGAGACTCCACCAAGTTCCCCGGCCAGAACATCATGCGTCTCGTGGCGGACCGGCTCATCGCCTCGTTCCAGCTGGTCGGGACTGCGTTGTTCATAGCGACGGTCATCGCCGTGGGTCTGGGGGTGTTGACAGCGGTCAGGAAGGACACCCCGTGGGACTACGGCGGCAAGATTTTTGCCTTTCTGGGCCAGTCGGCTCCCACCTTCTGGACCGGCATAATGCTTATATGGATATTCGCCGTAGAGCTTGACTGGTTCCCAACGTCGGGCAAGGGCGGCATCAAGCACATGGTCCTTCCGGTCATCACACTGGGCACTTTCCAGGTGGCGGCGATCATGCGGCTGGTGCGGTCCTCCATGTTGGACACCCTGGACAGCGAATACGTCAAGATGGCAAGGCTGAAAGGGTTGCCGGAGTGGAGGGTGCTCTGGAAGCACTGTCTGCGGAACGCTGCCATAGCTCCTCTGACCTACTTCGGAATAACCGCCGGCATTCTGCTGACCGGGTCTGTCATAGTGGAGAATATATTTGCGTGGCCGGGAGTGGGGCAGCTGGTGGTTTCCGGGGCCGTAGGAAGAGACTTCAAACTCGTGCAGGGCTCCGTGTTGATTATTTCGGTCGGCTTCATTTTGCTCAATCTCATCGTTGACATCCTCTACGCCTACGTCGATCCGCGAATCAGGTACAGCTAGCGTCAGGTTATCTCCTTATGACGACGATTGCAGCAAGAACGGCATGGGTCCCAATACTTATGATAGTCGATGGGTATCGCCGACTGCGGAGATACCCGGTGATTCCCATATTCTTCCTTTTGACGGTGCTTGTTCTTCCCGCGGCTTTGGCCGACATAGTCGCTCCCCACGACCCCATAAAGAACGACCTGAAATTCAGGGAACAGCCTCCGGCATGGACGGGAGGCGGCAGATTCACCAATAAAACCGTGGTCGAACGAGGGCAGGAAAAGGACCATACGACTCAAATAGCCATAGACAAGGCCCAGAGGTTGACCTCCGGGGGAGGAATAGGACAGGTCCCTGGCCTGAAAACGGACCTCCTGTTTTCAACCGGCACAGAAGTGCAGGAACAGCTGGACTTGGAAGTCGTACCTCCGACTCTTGCCCAGGAGTTCGCATCCAATGGCGTGACCCTGTCCGGAGACACTGAGGTCATTGTTGAGTCCAAGGGCAGAAGGTGGGTCTTGTACGACGAGTCCCAACAGACCCGGCACACAGTCAGAATTCAAGAAGGTGCAGCCAACGTATACGAAGGTGGGTTCCTGGTAGGCGACCAGATACAGGTAGTCTATTCCGTACAGGGTGATTGGGCTTACCCATTCGGGCGGGACCAGCTGGGCAGGGGTCTGCTGACCCGGATGATTCACGGGGCCAGGGTGTCTCTGCTTATCTCCCTGGCGGTCATCTCGATAGCCGGAGTAATCGGCACATTACTGGGAGTCATCGCCGGGTACTACGGCGGGGCGGTGGACTACGTGATTTCCAGGTTGATAGACATAGCTATGGCGCTGCCGCCCATCCTGGTTGCTCTGGTGCTGGTCATAGTGGTAGGCCAGGGCATGGGAGTGCTGATTGCCATCATCGTCGGCTTTCTGTGGTCTCAGTATGCGAGGCTGGTCCGCGGTGAGACGCTGAGCATCGTCCAACAAGACTACGTGGCCAGGGCGAGGGTGGCTGGTGCTCCGGGATGGCGAATCATGGCGCGCCACGTGCTCCCCAACGTATTCAACAGCCTCATTATCATCGCCACTCTGCAAATAGGGTACGTGATTATCATCGAGTCGTCGCTGAGCTTCCTGGGTCTGGGCATTCCTCCGCCTACGCCGTCCTGGGGGTCCATAGTGGCCGACGGCAAAGACCTGATAATCAAGACAGGCTGGTGGGTTTCCCTCTTCCCGGGCTTGGCCATAGCTCTCACCGTGCTTTCGGTGAACCTGCTGGGGGACTGGCTTCGCGATAAGCTCGACCCCAAGCTGCGGCAGGTCTAGCAACGTAAAGGTTCTCCAATGCCGTGGGATCTTCCTCCGACGGATGCGTGGAGGACTGTCAAATTAAGTCAATCGGTTGACAAGTTGAATCACGTTGGATTACTTTATACCCCGATTGCGTATTGCGTTTAACGTAGAGCATACGCCGAATATGAGAGCCGACGGGACGGGGCGGAATTTCTGTTCCCCGTGGGCGCTCGACAATATGAGTTACCTGACCAGGTACGCTATTGGAGGAAGCAATGAAGATTCGGTCTATGGTATGCAGTCCCAAATTTCTGGCTGTCTTCCCCCTTATTCTGGCGCTCCTCTTAGGTGTGGCATGTGGGGGAGACGCAGCGACTCCGCCGCCGGCGGCGACGGCGGCTCCGACCTCCACGCCCCAGCCTACGCCTACGCCTCAGCCCACCCTAGACTTCGCAGCGCTGGCTCAACAGTTCGGCAGTCAAGTACAGAGAGACATTGCAAGCCAGATTGCAGGCATTGAATTCCCAGAAGGGTTGACTGCAGAGGACGTACAGGCCATTGTGGCCGCGGCAATCTCCAATATCCCCGAGGGCCTAACCCCTGAGGATGTACAGGCTATAGTGACCCAGGCAATATCTCAAATCCCCGAGGGTCTTACGGCTGAACAGATGGAAGCGGCAATCAAGAACGCCGTCGATGCCGGTGTACAGAGGGCCGTGTCCGAGGCTGTGGCCCAGATACCTCCCACGGCCACTCCCGCGCCGACAGAACCACCCGCTGCTATGACGCTCGTGGAGACCCGGCTGGCGGCTGCCACCGAGATGGATGTGGAGTCCAACGATCCGATCATATCAAACTCTCAAAACTCACCCCAGGTCGTTCACATGTATGAAGCCCTGGTGGGTTTCGGCTTCGAAGGGGAACTGCTGCCCATGCTGGCCGAGTCATGGGAAGTCGACTCGACGGCGACGGAGTGGAACTTCAAACTCCGCAAGGGTGTACCGTTCCACAGGAAAGCAACCGACGAGGATGACGGCGAGTTCAGCGCCGAAGACGTGAAAGCGACGCTGTTGCATGGGACTCAGCCTGAATTGCTGTCGTCCCGGGCAGACTTGTGGCAGGTAGTACACGATAACATGAGGATAGTGAACGACTACGAGGTGACGTTTGTGCTGGATGAGCCCCAGATAGACTTTGACTGGCTCCTGAGTCAGCGCAACGAACTGTTGATGCTGAGCAAGGCCCACTTGGACGCTGAGGGCCAGGAAGGTGTGGAGGCCAGTCCCGTTGGTACGGGCCCCTACCAGTTCGTGGAGCGGGCTTCAGGCTCCTATATCCTCCACGTACGAGTACCGTACAAGCACTGGCGGGTGACACCCGACTTCCCCCAAGTCCAGATTTTCAGCGTCAAGGAAGTTTCCACCAGGCAGGCCATGCTCCTAGCCGGGCAGATTCACCTCACCCAGCTAACTCCAGACTTGGAGCGAGCTGCCATCGCCAACGGCATGGTTACCATCGCCTCCAATATCCCCCAACAGAACCCCTACGTGATTTTCGGAGGCCAATACTATCCCGACAAACTTGTGGGCAAGAGGACGGGGGCTTTCCCAGACCTGCCCTTCTCTGACGTGTACCACCCGGCAACGGAAGTCCCGTGGGTGAACAAGAAGGTACGCGAGGCGTTGAACAAGGCGGTGGACCGCAAGACCATCATTGAGACCATCTTCGACGGGAAGGCTGTCTTAAACTATAACTTTCCCTTCCATCCGGCCCTGAATAATGGCCGCGGCTGGAACCCGGAGTGGGAAGAGAGGTTCGAGGAGAAGTACGGGTACGATCCCGAACGGGCCAAGGAGCTGTTGAAGGAAGCCGAGGCGGAGATAGGCCAACCCTTGGACTGGTCCAAAGTGCAATTCCGGATCGCAATACAGGCTGAAATGCCCCAGGCAACAGACTTGACCCTGGCCATATACAACTACTGGAAGGCCATTGGCGTACCGGTGGAGTCGGAGGCCATGGATGACGCCAGTCGCGGTCCGCACCATAGGGCAGCGTCATGGGGCGGCGTAACAATAATGATCGACGGTGGCTTTCGCCCAGAACCCAGTTTCCTCCTGATATATCTCAACAGCGGAAGAACGTTAAGAAACGTCTGCTGCCAGTTCTTCGAAAACGAGGAAGTTGATACTCTTTATGAGCAACTATCAACTGAATTTGACCTGAACAAGCGACACGAGATATTGCAGGATATAGGTGACGTCGTCTACAACGAGTATGGGATCATGGGCCTGGTCTCCCTCCCCATCGTCTTCACGGTGAACCCCAACGTTGTGGCCGATTATCAAACGTCGGGTATTCTGGGGATCAGAGACTTGGAATACGTCAAGGCAGTGAAGAATTAAGTCGGAGCAGGCGGCCCGGGGAAGTACCAAGGAATAACTCAGGACGCCACGGGTCGCCCACCAAGGCCTTAAGCAAACTAGGGTCTAGGATAAGCCATATGATGGGGCTAGCCGGTCCTCTTGGCAGCGAGGAGGTCCGTCTGGCCCGCCATGGTTATCTCCAGCCCTCACCATGATGAGCATCAACCTACAGAAGGGGCGTTGACCCGCCGCCAAATAGGACATGCAACGTTACATCTTGATCCGGCTGATCCAGGGCGCATTTGTTGTCTGGGCCGTCGTCACCTTCGTCTTTGTTCTGAGCCGCCTCTCGGGAGACCCGATAGAGCTGATGGTGCCCCTAGAGACAGCTCCCGAGGTGGTCGAGGCTATACAGGAGCACTGGGGGCTGAACGATTCGCTCCTCCACCAGTACTGGAACTTCGTGAGCAATGCCGCACAAGGGAAGTTCGGCAAGTCCTTTAAATGGCCCGCGGAAGACATCATGGACCTGATAAAGGCCAGGCTGGTATCCTCTCTGCAGTTGACTTTGACAGCCCTGGTTCTGGCCTCGGTAGTGGCGGTGGCGCTAGGGGTGTTGACAGCGATCAAAAAGGACACGCCATGGGACTACGTCGGGAAGAGTTTCGCCTTTCTGGGCCAGTCGGCGCCCAGCTTCTGGACGGCCATAATGCTAATGTGGCTCTTCGGAGTGGAGTTGAAATGGCTTCCCACAGCAGGGAAAGGCGGGATCGACCACATGGTCCTGCCAGTTGCCACCTTGAGCGCGTTCCAGGTGGCGGCGATGATGCGGCTGGTACGCTCCTCCATGCTGGATACCCTGGACAGTGAATACGTGAAGTTGGCCCGCATAAAAGGGTTGCCAGAGTGGAAGGTGCTGTGGAAACATTGTCTCCGCAATGCCGCCATCGCTCCCCTCACCTACTTCGGTCTCACGGCTGGAGTGCTCCTCACCGGCTCGGTGATAGTGGAAACCATTTTCGCCTGGCCCGGCGTAGGGCTGCTGATAATCAGCTCAATCAATGGAAGAGACTTCCAAGTGGTGCAAGCTGTAACGCTGGTCTTCTCTGTAGGCTTCATCCTGCTGACCCTCATTGTTGATATCATTTATGCCTTCGTCGACCCCCGCATTCGTTATGGATAAATCCGGAGGAGATTATCCTGAGGACTTGGCCCTGGTATGGCTGACATAGCTGTAAGACGCCGTTGGTCCACCCTCTCGATGGTGGGCGCCGGTGTGCGTGTGGTGCGCCGGTATCCCATTATTCCCGTCATTGTTCTGATAATAGTTCTCATAATCCCCGCCGCCTTTGCCGGCCTTATCGCACCCCATGACCCATTTGAGCAGGACCTGCGCAATCGCTTGGCGCCACCGGCCTGGATGGGCGGCAGCCTGGTCACCAAGACAGTGGTTGAGAGGGTTGAGAGGGGGGGAGACACCACGACCCAGATCCCCCTTGCCAGCGCCAGACAGCTAAGGGAAGGGACGGGCATCAATCAGGTGCCCAACTTGAAGCAGGATATCGAAATAGGCGATGAGATACAGATTGTAAGTACGGTAGGAGGTAAGTGGGCAAATCCCTTGGGCACTGACAAGCTGGGCAGAGACCTTCTCAGCCGCATAATTCACGGCGCCAGGGTTTCTCTGATCGTGTCCCTGACAGTGATAGCCCTTTCCGGGGTGATAGGGACCACCCTAGGACTCATGGCTGGATTTTTCGGTGGCCGCGTGGACTACGTGATATCCCGGCTTATAGATCTGGTTATCGCTATGCCCGCAATCCTGGTAGCCCTCGTACTAGTGAGCGTCTTCCAGCCGGGCCTGCCCGTTCTGATAGGGGTGATAGTGGGCTCCCTCTGGGCTGACTATGCGCGCATGGTGCGGGGAGAAGCTTTGAGTCTCACACAGCAAGACTTTGTGGCCAGAGCCAGGGTGGCAGGATGCTCCAATGCGCGAATTATGGCCAACTACGTTCTGCCCAATTTATTCAATAGCCTGGTCGTGCTGGGTACCTTGCAGGTTGGCTATGTCATCATCATCGAGTCCTCACTCAGCTTCCTTGGCCTTGGCATTCCACCCCCCGAGCCAACCTGGGGCAACACAGTTGCCGAAGGAAGGGACATCATCATCCAGACGGCCTGGTGGGTTTCCCTCTTCCCCGGCCTCGCCATCGTGCTCACGGTGCTGTCCATGAACCTGCTCGGGGACTGGCTGCGGGACACGTTGGATCCCAAGCTACGCCAGTTGTAAGATGTATACCACCTCATCATCAGTAGGCCTATGCCCCGGTCTCCGTCGTCAAGGTAGGGACTTAGCCTGCCGACGGTTCTTTCCAATTCAGGCAAGCACGGAGCTAAAAGTTCCCGACGACTAAAATTGGATGGATGAGGAACGAGATGGGGACTAGACAAATTTCGGACCCCGATGCGCCCTGAAGTCCCCGCCGAAAGGCCCGCCGTGATTTATAGACCCGGAACCCCGGTTGTCGTGTAGCTGATGCAACGCTATATTTTGATCCGGCTGCTCCAGGGCGTTTTCCTCGTAATCGTCATAACCTCCATCGTCTTTATACTGACACGCCTGTCGGGAGACCCCATAGAGTTGATGGTGCCCCTGGAGACGCCCGACGAGGTCATCCAGTCCATCAGAGAGTATTGGGGTCTGGACGAGCCCTTGCATATTCAATACTGGAACTTCATGTCCAACGCTGCCCAGGGGGACTTCGGAAAGTCGTTCAAGTGGCCCGGCGAAGAGGACGTCATGGACCTGATCAGGTCCCGGCTGGTCGCCTCTCTGCAAGTGACTTTGACTGCCCTCCTCTTGGCCTCGCTTGTCGCCATGGTCCTGGGAGTGCTGACAGCGGTGAAGAGGGACACCCCGTGGGACTACGGCGGCAAGTTCTTTGCTCTTTTGGGGCAGTCGGCGCCCAGTTTCTGGACGGCTATTATGCTTATCTGGGTCTTCGGAGTAGAATTGGGATGGCTTCCCGTTGCGGGGCGAGGCCAGGGGGAAGGGCTCGCTAGATTGGAAGACGAGTTGAAGCATATGGTCCTGCCGGTGGCCACCTTGAGCGCCTTTCAAGTGGCGGCCATGATGCGGCTGGTCCGCTCCTCTATGCTGGACACGCTGGACAGCGAGTACGTGAAGTTGGCCCGCATTAAAGGGATCCCGGAATGGAAGGTGCTGTGGAAGCATTGTCTCCGAAACGCCGCCATCACGCCCCTCACCTACTTCGGCCTCACGGCTGGGGTGCTGATGACAGGCTCTGTGATAGTTGAAACCGTATTCGCCTGGCCGGGCGTCGGGCTGTTGATGATCAATTCCATCCAAGCACGGGACATACAGGTAGTGCAGGCCACCACCCTGGTCTTTGCCGTAATAATCATCCTGCTCAATCTAATAGTCGATATTGTATACGCCGTTGTCGATCCCCGAATCCGTTACGGGAGCGGGTAGAGTAGGAGTCCTCTCCGGAATGGCAAACATACCGGTCCACCGTCGATTTACGTTACCAGGGGTTAGGCTCGGTCTTGGAGTCTTCCGACGATTCCCTGTATTCCCAGTGATCGTTCTGGCGTTGGTCCTAGTCATTCCCGCCGCCTTCACCGGTCTGATTGCGCCCCACGATCCCCTGCAGCAGAACCTGTTCAATCGCCTGGCGCCGCCTGCATGGATGGGCCAAAAGGTGCTAAGCAAGACTGTCGTGGAGCGGGTGGAAAACCGCGAAGACCGCCAGACGCAGATTCCCCTTGCCAGCGCCAGTCAGTTGACCGAGGGCACGGCTGTGGGGCAGGTCCTCGACTTCAAGCCCGACATCGCCATAGGCGACCAAATACAGATAGTGGATAGAGTGGGCGGCGATTGGGCCTATCCGTTTGGCACGGACGGCCTTGGCAGGGATTTGCTTAGCCGCATGATTTACGGCGCTCGGATATCGCTGATCATATCCCTGATAGTTATTGCCTGTTCCGGGGCCATCGGAGTCACCCTTGGGCTTATGGCTGGATTCTTGGGCGGCTGGATCGACTACATCATATCCAGGCTTATAGACATGGTCATCGCTCTGCCCGCAATCCTGGTGGCACTGGTGTTGGTGGTGGTCTTCCAGCCGGGAATGACCATTCTGATTTCCGTGATAGTGGGTTCTCTGTGGTCCCAGTACGCGCGGCTGGTGCGGGGAGAGGCTTTGAGCCTCACCCATCAGGACTTCGTAGCTAAGGCGAGGGTCGCCGGGTGCTCCAACGCACGAATCATGGCCAGGTACATCCTGCCCAACATCTTCAACAGCCTGGTAGTGTTGGCCACGTTGCAGGTCGGATACGTCATTATCATCGAGTCTTCACTCAGCTTCCTGGGACTGGGAATCCCGGAGCCGGACCCGACGTGGGGGAACATAGTCTCCGACGGGCGGGACCTCATCATTCGGACCGCTTGGTGGGTTTCCCTATTTCCGGGGTTGGCTATAGTATTGACGGTGTTGTCTATGAACCTGCTGGGCGACTGGCTCCGGGATAAGCTGGACCCCAGGTTGCGGCAGCTATAGACGAGCGGGTTTCCAGATCCCAATAGACGCCCGATAGACCCCCAATAGATGAAGGAGAGAGACGCATGACCACGCAAGGCGCATCGGACCCGGAAGTCTTCAATGTATGGGGCCCCCCGCCCGTACGGGAATGGCGAGTCAACAGGCTCAAAAAGGCTTTGCAAGAAGGCCAGTGCGGCACCACTCTGTACGGATTAGGCACGCCCGAGATGGTGGACTACATGGGACAATTCGGTTTCGAGGGGATATGGATGGAGTGGGAGCACACGCCGCCGGTGTTGTCCCTGAAGGACCTGGGGAACATGTCCAGGGCCTGCGATCTTTGGGGGATTAGCTCCGTTGTTCGCGTCCCCAACGACCCGTGGATAATCCAGCGGGTGCTGGATGCGGGCTGTGACGGCGTCGCTGTGCCCCACGTCAGGACCAAGGAAGCGGCCGAGGCGGTGGTCAGGTCGGTCAAATACGGCCCCATCGGAAGGCGCGGCGACTACTTAGGGCGTCAAAGCGTAGGTGTCGCCGACGGTCGCCGCAAGTCCAACGAACAGACCACGGTCATATTGTTCATCGAAGAGGTTGAGGGGATAAAGAACTTCGACGAAATCCTGACGGTGGAGCACGTGGACGCCTTCTTCCTAGGGGCGGGCGACCTGTCCCAGGACATGGGCATGGCCGGACAGCGGTATCATCCAGACGTGCAGAAGATTGTCGACGACTGCATAGCCAAGTGTGTGGCTGCAGGCAAGGTTGCCGGATGTCTGGTCAACGACGAAGACGTTGAGGACTACATAGAAAAGGGAGCCAGGTACTTCCAGATGGGCTGGCAGTCGTGGGTGGCCCGAGGAGCCCTAGAATACGTGGCCAAGGTGAAGCGCAAGATGGGCCAGCAATAGACTGCCCTTCCCAGAGGCGGATCAACGTAACGATTGGTTGCAAGGGGCCAGCTCCATAACGAGCCGGCCCCTTCGCCGTTTCTAGAGTCCGACAAGAGACATTGCTACGACGAAATCGGGCGAAAGTGTCGTGCCATCCCTATGCCAACTCTCTTCTGTGAGAGGGACGGAGTACAGGCCCAGACTTCACCGGCCAATCTCCGTCATCTCCAGCGGAGGCCAGCACCCAGGACGGCTCCGTGGGGAAGACTGCAATGTCGTTGAGCTTGCGCTGTTTGATAGTGTTCGACAGCTACCGAATCGGCACAGTTAAGTTGACAAGGCAATTAAGTAGGCGTACTTTATATTGCGATTGATATCGGGTGTATCCACGGAGACTGAGAGTGAGCGGGGAGCGTCGCCCAACCCGGGACAAGACCCCTCCCCACACCGACATTCCCTGATGGCAGTGCGTTAAACGTGTCGTATTTATTGTTGGAGGGAGTAATGACGATTCGGTCTATGTTCCGGGTCCCTATGGGGATAATGGTCCTGTCTCTGGCGCTGGTGTTTCTGATAGCAGGCGCTTGCGGGGGCGGGGATGAGCCGGCTCCGACCGCCACTACGGCTCCGGTCGCCACCACGGTTCCCACAGCTACGACAGCTCCTGCCGCCACGGAGGCTCCAGAAGCCACAGAAGCCCCTGCTGCAACTACGGCTCCTGTGGCCACTGCGGCTGCCACGCCGACATCCGCCCCTGCCCCGACGGAGGCTCCTGCCATGATGGGCAAGACGGGCGGCGTCATACCCATGCACATGAACGTCGGGCCGGAGACCGTATTCGTTCTGGGCCCGGGCACCACTTACGGTGTACAACTCCACCTCGCCGGTCTCGTGAGTCAGGTTGTGGAGTACGACCCCCTCACCGAAGACCCGCTTGACTTAAGAGAGGACCTCGCTGAAAGCTGGGAAATTTCGGAAGACGGACGCATCTACACCTTCAACATTCGCGAGGGCGTCACGTTCCATAACGGCGACCCTCTAATCATGGACGACATTTTGTTCAGTCTGACTGCCAAGATTGCCCCGGATCTCAGTGACATTGCCCTGGTTAGGGAAGAGACTGGAGGGGTTGCGTCCGGCGACGGCCAGAAACTGCTGCCCTACATCGAGAATTTCAACGAGGACATTGTGGCCCTGGACGAAAACACCCTGCAATTCAACCTCAGCAGGCCCGGGCCGTTCTTCCTCAACCTATTCGGTAGGAACGTGTTCCCCATCATGCAAAAGAAGTACGCCGAGGAAGGGCAGTTGCACAAGTTCGCCTTCCCCGAAACTCTCAATGGCACGGGGCCCTACAAGTTGGACAGGTTCGAGAGGGACGTAGCGACCCATTGGGAAAGGAACGACGACTACTGGAGGGAAAACACGCCGTGGCTTGACGGCGTTTCCCAGTTCATCATTATTGACAAAGGCACCATAGCAGCGGCTTACAAGACGCGCCAGGTCCTTATGACCACCACTATCAACGCAGGCCTTTCCATCACCGAGGCCAAGCAACTGGAAGAAGAGTTGGCTGACCAGGCGACCGTCCACTACGCCGGCCCTTCCTGGGTGACTGGCTTTATCATGAATGCCGACAGGGAACCCTGGAACACCCCCGAGGCCCGGCGAGCTCTGCACCTGGTCGTCCACCGGCAGCCCATGATACAAATTCTAAGCGGCGGGGCGTACAAGTTAGGCACTCCCCTTCCCTGCGGCTACACATGGAGCTTCGACTGCGAGCTGGTTGCGGATATGCCAGGATACCGAGAGTTGAACGGCGAAAAACATCCTGACGACATCGCTGAAGCCCAGAGGATTTTCCAGGGGCTTGGCCTTGGCCCAGGCAGCGAACTCAGCATAGGCTGTCAGAAGGTTGTCGACTACTGTGAGGAAGCGCTGATGATGCAGCAGCAATTGAGGGAATACCTTGGCTGGGAGGTGACCGTCAACGCAGTCGAGTTCAACGTGGGGAACACCCAGATGGATCAACGAGACTACGAGATCTTCATGATAGCCCAGAGCGCCAGCCCGCCCATCCCCGACGTATCAGTCGGGAATTACTCAGCTGGAAACAGAGACCACACCACTCGAACCGGAGTCTATAACGAGGAGGCCGATAAACTGTGGGCCGAGCTTGCATCGACGTCTGACATCGCCAGGCAGCGTGAGCTGGCCTTGATGGCCAACAACCTGCTCGTGGAGGACAGCTCTCACCCCAATCTGTGGTACGTTCAGCAGGCCTTTATCGTCGACAACGTGATACAGGGCCTCCAGGTCCCAGGTGTTCTGAGCACATACACCAAGTGGGACCATATCTGGTGCGATCCCGCGTGCAACTAGGTCCTGGACCGTAGCGCTGGGTAAGGCAATTCCCGTTTTACCAGGCAACTGTCTAAAGCTCACCTAGAACGAAGGAAACACCCCCTGGGCCCGGTTCGATGAGGGGCCTAGGGGGCTTCTTTGTGGCAGCGGCATGAACAAATAGGGTTGTCTCAGAATGCGGTGAGAACACCTGTTAAGGGTGACTTAAGGCTGGGGAATCGGACTGAGTGTCTAGCTGCTGCCTCGGAGCCGCGGGTCCAATACGTCCCGCAGTGCGTCGCCCAGCAGGTTCCAGGAATACACTACAATGGCTATCGCCAGCCCGGGAAAGACCGCCAGCCAGGGGCCAACGCCGACGTACTTCTTGGTGGCCCCATTGAGCATGCTGCCCCACGATGGGACTTCAGGTCCGGCGCCCACTCCCAGGAAGCTGAGGGACGCCTCCGCAATGATGGCTATGGCCATGTTGAAGGTGACGGCTACGATCCAGATGGCCACCACGTTGGGGGCCATGTGGCGCAGTATGATGCGTGCGGTCCCGGCCCCGACGGCCCTGGCGGCGAGGACGTAGTCCATCTCCTTGATGGCCAGTCCTTGAGAGCGCACGATCCTTATAGTGATGGGAATGAATAATATGGTCAGCGCAAGGATCACCTTGTTGATGGGGTCCTCCAGAAGAGGCAATTCGGTTGTGGCCAACGCCGCCATCAGCGCTATGGCCAGGACCAGATACGGGAAGGCTATCATGGCGTCGACCAGCCTCTGCACCAGCAAGTCGGTTACACCTCCATAATAGGCGCTGGCCAACCCGATCAGCATACCTATGGTGCACCCGGCAAAGGCGCTAATCAGCCCGACTCTCAGGGATATCCTGGATCCCGTAACGAGCCTGCTGAACACGTCTCTGCCCAGTTCATCGCCTCCGAACAGCATTTCGCTGCTGGGAGAGGCGTAGGGGGCCGTGTAGTCGATTATATAGGGGTCTTGGGTCCGTATCTGAGGGGCGAATATCGCAACGATTATCAGGAGAATGGCAACCGCAGCTCCAACCGCACCGAGGGGTTTCGTTCTGGCAAAATGAAAGATGTAGCGCCAGACCTGAAGTTTTGGACGGAGGCCGTCCAGGCTCCGCCCTCGCAACGCCTCTTGGGCTTCAATTTGCTCATTCATCGCATATCAACGCCTCGTACTCTCCGCCATCAGGCATACCTGATTCGCGGGTTAAGCCACGCGTAGAGTACGTCCACTATTAGGTTCAGCGCCAGGATCAACACAGTGATGATTATTACGATGGCCTGGACTTGAGGATAGTCCCGCGTTTGAATGGCGTTTATCAGGAGACTTCCCATTCCAGGTATGTTGAAGATTTTCTCAATAATCACGGTTCCGCCCATGAGGGTTCCGAACTGAATGCCGGAGACGGTAATGACGGGCAGCATAGCGTTCTTCAAAGTGTGGCGCCAGATGACGGCTCGGTCCGTAAGCCCTTTGGCCCGGGCAGTGCGGATGTAGTCTTCCCGGAACACCTCCAGGGTGGCTGAGCGGGTTAACCGAGCTATGTAGGCCATGTTGCTCATGGCCAGGACTAAGGCTGGAAAGATAATCTGTTGAAGATTTTTGAGAGGGTCTTTCCACAAGTCGGTGTAGTCTAAGGGAGGCAGCCAATCGAAATAGTTCGAGAGGATATAGACTACTAAGACCCCAATCCAGAAATTCGGCAAAGCGATGCCGCCGATGGTTAACATACGCCCAGCATAGTCCGGCCACGTGTCCTGATTGACGGCCGACAGCACCCCCAGCGGGACGGCCACTACGCCCGAAATCAACAGGGCGACCACTGTCAACTCGAGGGTGATAGGGAACTTCTGCTTCACGTCGGTCCACACTGGAGTCTCGAAGGTGAACGAGTCCCCGAAGTCGAGTTGCACCACACCCCAAAGCCACTTCCCGTACTGGGTGATCAGGGGAACGTCGGTGCCCAGCTTGGACCGCATCCTCGCCAGGTCATCATTTGTGTACTCCTGAAGCCCCCCGAATCCCGCTAGCTTGTTGATTGCAGGGTCTCCGGGGACCAGCCGCAGGATAATAAAGACCAGCGTGACCACAAGGAACGCTGTGGGAATAAAGAGGAGGACCCGTTTCAGTATGTAGCCCTGCATCTCGCGTCACCGTCCAGAGGTCGGCCAGGCTAGGCCGTGGCCTGGGCCCTCTTACGGTAATCTTCCTGGGCTCTCTCGTTGGCTTTATCCCGCATGGAGATGAACTCCGGGGCGCGTTCCTGGGACCACCGGTTCGAAGTCTCGAGCCCTACCAGGCCATTCTGAAACTGGGGCGCAACGTATCTGGCTATCAGTTCGTAGCTGTTAAGTATCCTCTGCCTGGGAGCCCAATCGATGCCCTGGGCAAGCAGGCCGCCAAACCCTCCGCTCCTCTTGTCCAGATTATGGATAGCCTGAATGCAATCGTCGGGACTGCCCACAATCCACGAACCCGATTCGGACATTTCCTCTACGATCCTGTCGATGGGTGTGTCGCCTATCTGGAGGGTGAGCGTATGCTCCAGGTACTCTCTCTGGTAGATTCCGGCGGTGGAACGGATGTCATCAAAAGCCTGCTGCCGGGTTTCCGCCACGTGCACAGGCATCACCATCCGCCAGTTCTCACGCCGCACCGTTTGTCCGTGCCGGGCAGCCGACTCCTCCGCTATGCCCCATTGGTAGGAGAGATCGGTGTCTTGGTCTATGCTCATGGACAGGACCGACGTCCCATGCTTGCCTGCCAGCGCAACCCCGGCGGGAGAATGTATCGACGACACCGCGATAGGGGGATGAGGACGCTGGTAGGGGCGGACCTGCAGATGGGCGTCCTGGAGTTTGAACCAATCACATTCATAGCTGATGGGCTCCGTATCGGTGAACAGCCGGATGAGAACATCCAGGGCCTCTTCCATCCTCGCTCTCTGAACGGTGGTGTCGATGCCCATCATGTATGCGTCGGCGTTGAGTCCTCCTGGGCCTACGCCGATCATCAATCGGCCCCGGGTAATGTGGTCGAGAAGCACCAGCCGGTTCGCCGCCATCAGGGGGTGGTGGTAGGGAAGGCTCAGCACGCCCGTGCCCAGTTTGATTGACTTGGTCCGATCGGCTAGAGCGGCAATGAAGACCTCCGGGGAGGAGATGGTTTCCCAGCCTCCGCTATGGTGCTCACCGATATATGCCTCATCGAAAGCCAGGTCGTCCAACCACTGGACCAACTCCAAGTCCCTCTGGAAGGCCACGGTGGGATTGTCGTTCATCGGATGGTAGGGTCCCAAGAAGATTCCGAACTTCATTCTTTCAGGAAGGGCCATAACGATATTCTCCTCTCTAATGGACCGGTACACCCTGGCGTGGCCAACAGTTTGAAATCGACGCCATTATAGAGCAATGCAATCGGGCCGCACAATCGAATGACCAACCCGCCGATTATTCGACGTACATCCTTGTGGCACAACGGGGCCGGTCAGGTGAAATGCTGACAGCGGACCGGAAGTTGATGCAACGTCTTGGAGTATGCTATCGTCGCTCACAGCCCCGCACCGCGTTGCCGTGCGTGATTCCCGGGGAGGCCTCGACAAAGGAGGCGAGAATGTCCATCCAACGTGTTTCTCCCGAGCTAGACCGCCTTCTGGACCACGAACAAGAAGTTGAGGAGTTGAGATCAGGATACCAGCTGGCCGAGGGTCCCCTCTGGATTCAAGAGGAAAGCTGCCTCCTGTTTAGCGATGTACGAGGCGATCGCCGCATGAAGTGGATGCCCCAAGGGGGCGTCACGGAATTCCACAAACCCACCAATGAGGCTAATGGCCTCACTCGTGACACACACGGCCGCCTGATAGCATGTGAACACGCCAGCCGGAGGGTCACCCGACTAGAGCCCGCTGGCGACATCACCGTTGTGGCCAACAGATACAAGGGCGCCCGGCTGAACCGGCCCAACGACGTGGCAGTCAAGTCCGACGGGAGCATCTACTTCACCGACCCGAACAGGGGCGTGCCGCCGGAAGAACTCGAAATGGACTGCTCCGGGGTATATCGAGTGTCGGCGGACCTGGGGAACATTACCTTGCTCGTGGGTGACTTCATTTACCCTAACGGACTGGCGTTTTCCCCTGATGAGAAAGTCCTCTACGTTGTCGAGACCTGGGGCAGACGTCTCCGAGCTTTCAACGTGAACAACTTGGGGTTGCTGGACCTGGAGACTGAACGGGTCCTTCAGACGTTCGAGAGCGACCTGCCTGGCGTCCCTGACGGCGTAAAGGTGGACGTGGAAGGCAACATATACTGTGTGGGACCTGGAGGGGTCTGGGTTCTTGACTCGTCTGGAGAGCATCTAGGCACCATTGTGACAGGTGGCCAGACCACCAACTGCGGCTGGGGCGGTGATGACTGGAAGACCCTCTTCATTACGACGCCACGGGCCCTTTTCCGAATACAGGTCAATGTCCCCGGCGTCAGCTTGCCCAACGCTTAGTCCCCAATTGGACCGGACCCCAACCGAGACTGATTGACAGGTTCGGCGCCTATGCGACTCCCGCAATCCGTCCGCACGCTTGAGAACGTTCGAGAATTACCGAATCGCGTTGTCAGGTTGACAAGGCAATCAAGTAGGCGTAATTTATAGCCCAATCGCTATTCGTTACATACATAGCCACTGAGAGTTAGCGGGGAGCGGCCCCACCTGCAGAGTAGACCCTCTCTCCCCACTGACGCTCCGCGATTGCAGCGCCTTAAACGCATCGTACTTATTGGAGGGAACAATGACGATACGGTCTATTTTCCGGAATCCCCTGGGGACCATGACCCTGATTCTGGCGTTGGTGTTCCTGGTGGCGGGCGCCTGTGGCGGCGACGGAGCGACACCACCGCCACCACAAGCCACGAACACCCCGTCTCCGACCTCCACGCCTCAGCCCACTCCGACGCCTCAGCCCACCCTAGACTTCGCAGCGCTGGCTCAACAGTTCGGCAGTCAAGTACAGAGAGAGATTGCAAGCCAGATTGCAGGCATCGAATTCCCGGAAGGGTTGACTGCAGAGGACGTACAGGCCATTGTGGCCTCGGCAATCTCCAATATCCCCGAGGGCCTAACCCCCGAGGATGTACAGGCTATAGTTACCCAGGCAATATCTGAGATTCCCGAGGGTCTGACGGCTGCACAGATGGAAGCGGCAATCAAGAACGCCGTCGATGCCGGTGTGCAGAGGGCCGTGTCCGAGGCTGTGGCCCAGATACCTCCCACGGCCACTCCCGAGCCAACGCCAGACGAATCCATGATGATGATGAGTCCCGTCGTAGAAAGGCTGTTGGTCGCCACCGACATAAACGTAGAGTCCAACGACCCGACTCGCTCGTCGTCGTTCAATCAGCCCCAATACGTTCACATGTACGAGGCGCTGGTGCGGTACGATGAGTTGGGACAAATGGAGCCAATGCTGGCCGAGTCCTGGGAAGCCAGCGCCGACAAGATGACCTGGACCTTCAATCTGCGCAAGGGAGTCAAGTTCCACAAGGACTTTGGTGAGTTCAGCAGCGCAGACCTGGTGGAGACGCTGGTACATGAGGCCCGGGATGAGTCTCAGTCGACACGGAAGGCTCTGTGGACCAACCAGGTAATCCCGAACCTGGAAGTAGTAGACGACCATACGGTGATATTCCACCTGGCGGAGCCCACCATCAACTTTGACTGGATACTGAGCAACCGGAACAGCACCTACGTATTTAGCAAGGACCACCTGGACGCAGGGGGAGACGCCGCTGTGGCGACTAGTCCCGTAGGCACCGGCCCCTATCAGTACGTGGTGCGGGAGTCCGGCGCCTATGTCCTCCACGAACGAACGCCCTACGAACACTGGAGGGTGAACCCGGACTTCGACGAGGTGCAAATTTTCAACGTCAAAGAGCCCGCCACCCGGATGGCCGAGCTCCTATCCGGTCAGGTCCACATGACCCTGTTGCCGCCGGACTTGGAGCGCACCGCCGTCGCCGGAGGGATGATTTCCATTCCTTCCAAGATTCCGCACTCGAACCCCTACCTGCTCTACGGCGGGACCTTCTATCCCGATAAGTTTGTGGGCAAGAGGACAGGATCTTTTCCAGACCTGCCCTTCTCTGACACATTCCACCCGGCGACTGAGGTGCCGTGGATCAATAAGAAAGTCAGGGAGGCTCTGAACCGTGCAGTGGACCGGGAGGCCATCCTGAACACCATCCTTGGAGGCAAAGGTGAGCTGGCCCACGTGCACCCGTACCATCGCACCATCCGCGGCTGGAACCCGGAGTGGGAAGAGCGCTTCGAGGAGAAGTACGGGTACGACCCGGAGAGGGCCAAAGAACTTCTGAAAGAAGCCGAGGCGGAAATCGGACAGCCCCTAGACTGGTCCAAAGTGTTGTTCCTGATAGGCAAACAACCCAACTTCCCCCAGGGCCCTGAACTCACGCAAGCCATCTTTAACTACTGGAAGGAAATCGGCATACCGGTCGACGACAGAACGGAAGTCAGAGAGCACGCCAGCTACAACGCGGCGTTCAGGACTTCATCATGGGGAGGGGTGGCTTGGATGGACAACGCGGGTCGATGGGAAGAGCCCAGCAACATCCAGATATACCTCTATAGCGGACGGACAGCGGTCAACTTCTGCTGCCAGTTCTTCGAGAATGACACCATTGACACCCTCTATGAGGAGTTGCTAACGGTGACGGACCTGGACAGGAGGCACGAGATTCTGCAAGACATCGGCGACGTGGTGTTCGAGGAGTACGCGTTCATGCCCCTGTTCCACCTGCCCACCCTGTTTACGGTGGACCCCAGCGTGGTGAAAGACCACATATCTTCCGGCGTGTGGGGAATCAGAGACCTGGAATACACGGTCGCAGTCAAGAAGTAACCCTGAACTCAGACGGCGCTCCATTACGAGGGCGGGCATCGGGTCGCAAAGGCCGAATGTCCGCCCTCTAAACTTTCCTCCGCTTGGGCTGCTGGACAGGGGCCTTTCAAGCAACTGTTCGTAGATGCGTAGGGGCGACCGGCCGGTCGCCCCTACGGGGTCCGTTCCACACGCTGCATTGCTTGAATACGCTTCTATTGACTAAATGCGATTATGCACGGTTGTACGGCCCTGTAGACGGGGCGTAGGGATGCACTAAGTCCGGCTGGATTCGGAAACTGCGACAATGTGTAGAAGGGCGCTGGCGGCTTAGTCGTAGAGGTGACAGGCCACGTTGTGGCCCTTGCCCATGTCCTTGAGGAGAGGGACTTCTACTGAGCACCTATCGAAGGCCATTGGGCACCTGGGGTTGAAGCGGCAGCCTGAGGGGGGATTGATGGGAGAGGGCACCTCGCCCTCCAGGACTATCTCTTCCCGGACGGTGTCGGGGTGGGACGGCAGAGCTGCCGAGAATAAGGCCTTGGTGTAGGGGTGCAACGGTTCCTGGTAGAGCTCCTCGGTGGGACCGTGCTCCACGATTTTCCCCAGGTACATCACAGCGGTGACGTGGGCCATGTACCTCACGGTGGCCAGGTTGTGGGCCACCAGGAGGTAGGCCACCCCCGTCTCCTTCTGCAGGTCCACCAGCAGGTTCATCACCTGGGCCCTGATGGACACGTCCAGCGCCGACACCGGCTCGTCCAGGATTATCAGTTTGGGATAAGAAGCCAAGGCTGAGGCGACCGCCACCCGCTGACGCTGCCCTCCGCTGAATTCGTGGGGGTACAGGTTGGCCTGCTCCCTGTGGAGGCCGACTTGGTCCAAGACTTCGGCGATTCGCCGGTCCCTTTCTTCCGACGAAACCTTGCGGTTCACTACCAGAGCTTCCGCTACGATGTCCTTCACCTTCATCCTGGGGCTGAGTGACGACCAGGGGTCCTGGAACACGGCCTGCACCTCAGTGCGGAACTCCTTGAGCTCCTGGCCTTTGAAGCCCTGGATGTCTTGTCCCTCCAGCAAAATGCGCCCTTCAGTCGGCGTCTCCAGCTTCAGCATTAGCTTGGCAGTCGTGGTCTTGCCACAGCCGGACTCTCCCACCAGTCCCAACGTCTCCCCGTGTCCGATGGAAAAGCTGATGCCGTCCACCGCCTGGACGTGGCCGATGGTCTTCATGAACACCAAGCCGCGGGTCACCGGGAAGTGCTTCTTGAGGTCCTCGACTCGAATAAGGTCTTCTTGTTGCATGTCTATTCGCCGGTTGGTTCTTCCCAGGAAGGATCAAGTCTCCAACAGTTGGCAGTGTGGTCATCGGAGACGGGGTGTGACTGCGGGTATTCGTCATGACAGCGTTGCTGGGCGTATATGCAGCGGGGGGCGAATCTGCACCCCGGCGGCAGGTCGTACAACGCAGGAGGTTGTCCTTCAATTGAGAAGAGCCGGTCGGTCCGTTCCATCTGGGGCACCGAGGCTATGAGGGCCTGGGTGTAGGGGTGGCTTGGCTTGTTGAACAGGTCCCTGACATCGGCGCTTTCCACGATGCGGCCCGCATACATCACGGCCACGCGGTCGCACATCCGGGCCACGATGCCAAAGTCGTGGGTGATGAAGATGATGGCGAGACCGGTTTCCGCCTGTATGTCTTTGAGGAGACGCAAGTACTGGAGCTGAATGGTCACGTCAAGGGCGGTGGTGGGCTCGTCGGCGATGATCACCTTGGGGTAGGCGGACAGGCCGATGGCGCCCACCACACGCTGCTTCATGCCGCCGCTCATCTGGTGGGGGTAGTCGTCCATACGGCGTTCCGGAGCGGCGATCTTCACGCCCCTGAGCGCCTCCACCGCCTGGTTCACCATGCTCTTGTGGGAGCCGCCCTGGCGGTTGTGTGTCCTCAGCGCCTCCACCAGTTGATTGCCGATGGTGAACACCGGGTTCAGGGATGTCTGCGGGTCCTGGAGAATCATGGAGATGCGCCGCCCGCGGACCTCCCTCATCTCCTTCTCCGTCTTTTCCAGGAGGTTTTCGCCTTCGAGGAGCACCTCGCCGTCAACGATTCGCGCCGCCGGTCTGGGAATAAGTCTCAGGATCGACAAGGCTGTCATAGACTTGCCGCATCCGGACTCGCCGACTATGCCCAGAGTCTCCCCTTCGGAGACCGAAAAGGTAATTCCGTCAACGGCCTTGGCTATGCCCCGGCGGTTGAAGAAATAGGTGTGGAGGTTGTTGACCTCCAGCAAAGGCTTTTTCGTTTCTTGCGCCATATTTTCGGCGGCTTAACCGCCGACTCCGTCGCCTATTATAGCGTCTAACTCGGGAAGTGTCTTTAGCCAGGGAATGGAGCCGACGGTGGGATTCGAACCCACGGCCTGCGGTTTACGAAACCGCTGCTCTACCACTGAGCTACGTCGGCGGTTTTTCTGTATGTTTGATTCGTCGCTGCCGAAGGAATTGGCTTTAAGTAACTAGTCGAACGAGGTTATCAGGGACTCCGGCTGTTCCCCGGCCAGGGCGCGCTTGACGTTGCCGTAGCAGAACTCAACGCTTCGCGCTGAACTCTCCCGGCTGCCCGCTGCCGAGTGGGGAGTGATGATGACGTTGGGCAGGTCGAACAGGGGGTTGTCGGGCGGAGTCGGCTCCTCTTCCAACACGTCTAGACCGGCGCCCGCTATCCTCCCGTCCTTCAGGGTCTCATAGAGGGCTTGCTCGTCCACCACGCCGCCCCGGCATGTGTTGATGAGGTAGGCCGAGGGCTTCATCATTCCAAGTTCTCTTGCGCCCACCAGCTTACGGGTCCTGGAGCTCAGGGGAACGTGGAGTGACACGATGTCGGACAGTCGGAACACTTCGTCGAACGCGACTGGACGGGCCTGCAACTGCGCCTGACGCTCGGCGGACACCTCTGCTACGTCGTAGAATATAGTGTCCACGTCAAAGCCACGGAGCAGTCTGGCCACGTTGCCGCCGATGGGTCCCAGACCCACCAGACCAACCGTCTTGCCGGTGATTTCCATGTTGGTACGGGGAGTCACCGCTGACCGCCACTTGCGCTCCACTGTCGTGCTGTTCCACATGCTCATCATGTTGCGGACTATCGCTACCATTAGGCCGATGGTGTGCTCGGCCACTGTGATGGCGTTGGAGCCGCCGTTGCTGGCCACCGGAATGCCGATTTCGGCTAGCTTCCGCAGGTCCAGCAAATCGTTGCCTGCGCTGAAGGACTGGATGAGTTTGATGGACGGGCATGACCGGAGAAACTCGAAGTCGTAGGGTTCGGACAACAACATCAGGGCCTCAATGTCCTTGCAAAGGTCGATCTTCTCCTGGTCGGATAGGGCGTAGTCGATGATGAAGGCCTCGATGTCGTTCGGCGCGCCTTGTATGAACCTGGGTCCGGCCATGCGCCCATACATCGGGCCTGCCAGAAAGGCTACTTTAGGTTTGCTTGAAGTCATGCCAAACTCCTTGTCCTGATGGTCCGGGGCTGTTTTCGGGATTATGGTATTACCCTTAGTGGATGTCAAATTGGAAGGGTTGCCGGGGAGTTACAAGAGCGCCTGCTTGGCGAACTTCTCCATTTCCTCGGCTACCACTTCCGTAGGTGTGCCGGGCACGTCCGAACCGGGCATGAGCACCACGACCCGGTCTGTTCCAGCCTCCTCGTAGGTCTTAAGGGTCTCCCTGTCGGGCGGCGGATAGTCGAAACGGTGCGCGCCCAGGGAAATCATTATCTCTATGCTCTTGGGGTCGCGCCCGGCCTTCAGGGCAAGCTCATCCAGCTTTGCCCGACCCTCGCGGACGGTTTCGGGCCTGCATCGGCTGGCGTGCCAGCCGTCTCCGTAGTCTACGATGCGTTGGAATATTCGTTCCGCCCGGCCTCCCAGAATGATGGGAGGGTGGGGCTTTTGGTAGGGTTTCGGATAGCACCAGAAGGGCGGGAAGTCATAGTGTCTGCCGTGAAACTCCGAAACGTCAGTGGTCCAGACGTTCTTCATGGCCGTGATGGCCTCTTTGGTCTGGCCCCACCGCCGGTCAAAGTCGCCGCCCATGATTTCCACCTCTTCCCGGAAGATGCCTGAGCCTATGCCGAACAGAAACCTTCCCTTGGACAGCTGGTCCAGGGTTGCGACCTCCTTGGCAGTATGCACAGGGTGTCTCTCGGGAACGAGGCAGATAGCCGTGCCCAGCCCCAAGGTCGTGGTCACGGCGCCGGCCTGGGCCAAGGCCACGAAGGGGTCCATCATATGTCCTATCCATTGGGGGACCGTGCCGTCGGGAGAGCCGGGCCATCCGGGCCAGGGTCGGCGTTCCGCGGCCTCTCCCGGTTCGAGGTTGTATTTCTTGAGGACCTCGTCGGTGATTCCCACGGAACCGGTCCACGGCGTGGGGCCCTTCACGTATTCGGGGTCGGCGACGGCGGTGGGCATCACAGGATGCTCTCCAAACCATATCGACTCGAATCCAAGAGACTCCCCCAGCTTTGCCAGCGGCGCCACGTCGACGGGCGCGTTAACTACGTATGGAGGCGAAAAGGCGATTTTCATGGTTGCTCCTTCTCTGCGGACTGGCTTCTCTGTCTCCTCAAGCTCCAGCATTGCTTGAAGAAGGCGACTATCTCGCCGGCGCCGAACTTGGACTTTCCCTGCGTGCGGTTCACGAATATGATCGGGACTTCTTCTACCCTTGCGTCGCGGTTCCGGGCCAACACGTCCAGCAGAAACTTGAACCCTCGCGGGTCAAGGTGGGGCATTGTCTCTGTCATCAAGTCCCGCTGGAAGGCTGCGTATCCAGAAGTTAGGTCTCTGACGGGCAACCCGACCAAAGTTCTGCCCAACGCCGACGCCAGCTTGCTGCCCCATCGCCGGTGTATGGGCCAATCCTCCGTGCCTCCGTATTTTACATAACGGGAGCCTATGGCGACTGGCGCCCGGTGCAGGGCATACAGAAGCTGGGGGATGTCCTGGGGGCGGTGAGAGAGGTCTGCGTCCATCATCACCCAGTAGTTTCCCTTGGCCACACGGAACCCGTCGGCCAAGGCGCTGGCCAGCCCCAGCTTCCCCGGCCTGCTGATAAGCCGCACCCGGTCGTCCTTCTCAGCCAGACCAGTCACTTCCTCGGACGTGCCGTCGGGCGAGTTGTCGTCCACGACAATCAATTCGAAGTCCCAAGCCGGTTCCAGGGCCTCGCGGACAGCCCGGTACAAGGGTCCAATATTGGGCCGCTCGTTGTATGTGGCCGTTACGACGGATACGGAAATCCTATGCTCAGACACGGGAATCCTTGCCACTGCCCTAGGGGTCGTATAAGATATTAGCACATTGGGCCGCCTTGGCTTCATGTCTTTGGCTGACTTTCAATTAGGCGTGAAAATGGCGGTATTAAGACAATACTAAGGGGGAATTCATGGCCCAGACCGTCGGACCAGACCTCACCAGAGACCTGTCTAAATTCTACTCGGAACTCAGCTACGAAGACCTGTCGCCCGAAACGGTGGACTCGGCGAAGTACTTCTGCCTGGACTATCTCGCAATGGCTCTGCGGGGCGCCGTCAGCGATTCCTCCGAGGTGATGCAGCGGGGCGTGGACATCCTGAGCGGCCCAGGAAACGGCGTGGTCGCAGGAACGTCCAAGAAGGTGTTGCCCCAGTACGCCGCCCTGGCCAACGGGTGCGCCGCCCACAGCCTGGAGATGGACGACACTGCCAACGACGCCTCCATGCACCCCGGAGCCGTGGCATATCCAGCCGCGTTCGCATGCGGCGACATGACGCCGGTGAGTGGCCGGGACCTCATCACCGCCGTTACGGCTGGATACGACCTGATGGTGCGGCTCGGCCACGCTTTGGATCCTCGCAAGCACTACGGCCGAGGCTTCCACCCCACGGGCACCTGCGGCACGTTTGGAGCGGCGCTCATAGGCGCCCATCTCTACAAGCTGGACGCCCTTCACACAGCGTGGTCCATGGGAATAGCGGGCAGCCAGGCGGCGGGTTCCCATCAGTACTTGGCTGACGGTGCTTGGACCAAGCGGATGCACCCCGGCTGGGCGGCCCACAACGGCGTGGTGGCCGCCACACTGGCCAAAGAGGGCTACACAGGCCCCATGGAGATTATCGAGGGCAAGAGCGGGTTCCTCCACGCCTACTCCGACGACGTGGACCACAACGACGTTTCAGACGGCCTGGGTGACTGGTATTACATAGACAAGACCAGCATCAAGCCCCATTCCTGCTGCCGTTACAACCAGGGACCCATCGACTGCATACTGGAGCTGGTCGCTCACCACGGCCTGACGACCTCGGACGTAGAGAGGATAAGGGTGGGGATGTTGGAAGCCGGTATGGACATCGTGGCCAACCCGGTGGACTACAAGAAAAACCCCAAGACCCTGGTGGACGCCCAGTTCTCCATGCCCTTCAGCGCCGCGGTGGCCCTAACCCACGGTAAGGTTTCCCTGAACGAATACACCCAGGAGATGCTGGACGATCAGGGAATAAAGGACCTGATGGCCCGCACCGAGTGTGTGGAAGACCCGGCTCTTGAAGTGGACTACCCCAGCAAGTGGCCCTCCTGGGTTGAGATAGACACCAAGGACGGGCGCACGGTGCGTTCGGACGTGGAATACCCTAAGGGAGACCCGCAGAACCCCCTTAGTTGGGACGAGCTGAAGGACAAGTTCCGCACGTTGACCCAGACGGTCATTTCTTCCGAGCGACAAGAGGAAATCATCAAGGTCGTCGAATCACTGGAAAGCGTGGATGACATCCGCGTCTTGTCCAATCTGACCTCAGTGTAGGCCTCTGTGTCGAAAGCGGGGGGTCCCCTAGACGGCATTCGGGTCCTGGACCTGTCCCAGGCCCTGGCTGGGCCTATGTCAACCAGACTTCTGGCTGACCTGGGCGCCCAGGTGATAAAAGTGGAGCCGCCCAGGACTGGAGAGGCCTCCAGGGGTATGGGCACCACCTTCACCAAGGGTGAGAGCCACTACTACATGACCTTCAACCGGAACAAGGACGGCCTCACACTGGACCTGCGCTCCGAGCGCGGACGGGCTGTCTTCTACGATCTGGTGCGCATCTCCGACGTGGTGCTGGACAACTTCCGTCCGGGCGTCACAGAGCGTCTGGGAGTCGATTACGAGACAGTCCGCAAGATCAACCCGACCATCGTCTGCTGCTCCGTTTCCGGGTTCGGGAGAGACGGCCCTTATCGTGACCGGCCCGCTTTCGATTCGGTGGTGCAGGCCCTGTCGGGCGCCATGAGCGTGACCGGAGAGCCTGGAGGAGACCCTGCCGTGATGGGTTTCGCCGTCACGGACATCGGAGGCGGCTACGGCGCAGCGGTGGGCGTATTGTCGGCGCTGCTGGCCCGGGAACGCACCGGAGAGGGTCAACGCGTTGACCTGAGCCTGCTGGATATTCTATTGACCTTCCAAGGGCACTTGTCGGAGACGTACCTGGGAGGAGGGCGAGTGCCTACGGCGGGCGGGTCGGTCCAGTCCGCCAACCTGCCCAACGGCGCCTTCAAGACCAGCGACGGGAAGTATGTGCAGATTCACTGCGCCACCCAGAAGTTCTACGAGGAGCTTGCCAGGCAGTTGGCCGTCCTGGTCGAGGGTTGCGAATATCTCGTCGACGACGACAGGTTCATCACCCTGCAAGGCAGGCAGAAGAACTGGCCGGAGCTAAAACTGGCCCTGGAGAACGCGTTTGTCACCAGGCCGCAGCAGGAATGGATAGACCTGCTAGGGGACGTGGCGCCCATCGCTCCAGTGAACGACATCGCTGACGCCTTTGCCGACGCCCAGGTAGTCCACAGGAACATGCTGGTGGAGGCCGAGCACCCGGTGGTTGGGACCTACAGGATGCCAGGGAACCCCATCAAGTTCGTCGGACGCAATGACGGCGCGGAAGAGTTCCGGCCCGCCCCAACCCTCGGACAGCACAACCGGGAAGCGCTGACGGGGCTTCTGGGCTACTCTGAAGACGACGTAACCCAACTAGAGACGGACGGCGTGATATAGCCTTAAACGCTTCCATCCGCAACGGAGGACCTATGCCTGTCTACGAGTATTACTGTGAGCCTTGCGACGTGAAGTTCGACAAGATGCGTCCCATGTCCCAGAGGAACGAACCCATCGAGTGTCCCGACTGCGGCGCCTCAACGGGCGAACGCCAGGTGGAGATGTTCGGGTTCAAGTACGAAGGCCACTACTACATGGGCAGCGCTAAAGAGCGCCACACCGAGTATCACGACTAGGCGGGGAAATCATGCCCATCTACGAATACGCTTGCGCTGACTGCGGCGCCAAGTTCGAGTCCATGCGGCCCGTATCCCGGATGGATGAGCCTGCTCCTTGCCCGACGTGCGGCGGCGCGGGGCAGCGGCAACTATCTGCGTTCGCGTTCAAGGATGGCCGCTACGGCAGTTTCTTCAAGGCCGGCAAACCCATGGCCCAACCCGGCGCCGACAAGCCCGACACGCCTTAACTCTAGCTTATCGCTTTGCGCTTTCAGGCCACTCGTCATGAAAGAGAAACTGATTGGCGTATCCGGAGTTGGCGCCAAAGCGTTCCTGGGCCCATTGCAAGTTCTCTGGATGCGTCGGAGGTTTCCGGTCGGGAAAGCCTCGGTTCCGGTACCTTTTCAGAAGACCATGGAGTACATGCCTGTCTATCGGGAAAGCCTCAAGCTTGTTCAGTGAGAACAGCAGCACACAGTCAGCGATTTTCGGTCCGATGCCCTTGTACGCCACTAACCGATCCTGGGCCTCGGCATAGGACATTTCGCCTAAGGCTTCCAAGTCCAACCGGCCTGCGGCTACGTCTGTTGCGACTTGGTGTATGCAATAGGCGCGTTGCCACATCATAACGAATGGTTTCAGTCCTGCTGCTCCGGCCTTTGCTAAGCTCTCCGGAGTCGGGAAGGACTTGCGTGTGCCGCCGTCCAGATGCAACGGCTCGCCAAAGCGGTCTGCGAGGCGTTCTACGATTCTTCTAATCCGACGGACGCTGTTGGAGTTGGAGCAGATGTAGGACACCAGGCATTCCCACGGTTCCAGCCGGAGTATCCGCAGTCCCCTGTACCGTTCCACCAATGGCGCAATTTCGGAGTCGCTGCAGCTCAGTTCGTTGTAGATGCACCGGACATCCTGGTCCAGCCTAAGATAGCGTTCGAGTAGGGGCCCTACGGACTCCTCCGGCGCGGAGCTGCGGAACTCCAGACCGGTCTCGGTCCGGCGAATCTTGATGAGGATTCCCTGGACCACCCCGGAGAACCAGCCGTCTATGTCGGGGCCGGTCCAGCGGAAGGCTTGTCCCATCGTCAGATTGAGCTTTAAGTCAAGGGGCTGGTCGACGCACAGCTCCACCCTAGCCGTCCTTGGGCTGGTTCCCGGCGGCCGCCAGGCAGGACATGCAGGAGCAGAGGCTTCTTAAAAGCTCGTAGGTGTAGAGTCCGGTGTAGTGGGTGTCGCTCCACAGGAACTCCACGGCGTAGGCGCCGATCATCATGTGGTCTACAGCCATGACGTTTTTGGACACGGAGTCCGGGTCGAGAAGGGGGCGTCCGGTCATTTCCTCGACACAATGGGCACAGGGACATGCAAGGCGGAGCAGCCGGTTGGGATAGACGCTCCTGTGGCCGTCGCTCCAATCGATGCGTATTCCCTGACCTGCTTTGCCGCCCAGGTCTATGTTTTCAGGAGCAGGTGTGGGCATAAGAAACCTCTGACAGCTTTGAAATATCTACTATTTAGGATGCATCGGCCCTGGATTCCCGGACTTGGGACAGCAGCTTGGCGCACGCGTAGACCGACTTGGTATAGGGCATGGGCACGTCCAGCATCTCGCCCAGCTCCACCACCGCGCCTATTAGTGCGCCGATCTCCATGGGACGGCCCGCCTCCAGGTCCTGGAGCATGGAAGTCTTGTGGGCGCCCACTTTCTCGGCTCCGGCCATTCGGCGGTCGATGGACACCGGCATCTTGACCCCAAGGGCCTCCGCCACTGCGTCGGCCTCCTGCATGACGCACCGGGCCAGTAGGGACGCCTCCGGGTGTGTGGCCATCTCTTCCAGCGTTGCTCCGGTCAAGGCGCTGACGGGATTGAACACCAGGTTCCCCAGCAGCTTTACCCATAACTCGTTTCGGATGTCCTTGCGGACTCGGCATTTGAACCCAGCCCCGCTGAATGCGGCCGCCAGATCCTGGACACGGGCGGTCTCGGCGCCGTCAGGCTCCCCCAACGTGAGCCTGTCTCCCTCGATGTGACTGACCACGCCTGGTTCGGATACGACCGTGGCCGGGTAGACTATGCATCCAATCACGCGGCTTGGGTCTATGGACGCCGAAACGGCTCCGCCGGGGTCGATGCTTTCCAGCCGCGTCCCATCCCACTCAGGCCCCATGCCGTAGAAATACCACCAGGGGATGCCGTTCTGGGTCGATACGATCGCCGTATCGGCGCCCAGCAATGGTTCCAGGATACGGGCCGCTTCCTTCAGGCCGTGGGCTTTCACCGTCAAGATTACATAATCGACGCAACCGATTTCTGTGGGGTCGCCCGTGGCGTTGGGATGGACGGTGAAGTCTTCGTCGGCGCCGGTCACCCTGACGCCGTTGACCTGCATTGCGGCAAGGTGGGGTCCCCGGGCTATGAGGTGGACTTCCTGGCCGGAGCGGTGGAGCTTGGCCCCTATGTAGGCTCCAATGGCCCCGGCCCCTACTATGGCGAACTTCATGGCAAGGGCCCTGTGAGGAGTCCCGGCGTCATTGGCTAGGCGCCGGCGGCTACGGCCTCAGCCACCAACCTTCTCTGGACTTTGCCCGTAGCGGTGCGTGGAATCTCCTGGACGATGTGTATGGTCCTGGGGCACTTGAAGGCCGCTAGATGCTCTCTGCAGTGGGAAACCAGCTCTGCCTGGGTGGCCTCTGCGCTGAGGACCACAGCCGCCGAGGGTTCCTCGCCGTGCACGTCGTGCGGAATGCCGAAAGCCACGGCCTCGGCCACCGCCGGGTGAGTGAGCAGGACCTCGTCGATTTCGATGGGAGCGATCTTCTCGCCGCTGCGGTTGATCAGCTCCTTAATGCGTCCCACCAGCCTTAGATATCCGTCGGGGTCTATCACGCCCTCGTCTCCGGTCCTGAACCAACCGTTGGTGAAGGAGGAGGCGTTGGCCTCCGGATTGTCCTCGTAGCCGCCGATGACGTTAGTGCCCTGGATGACCACCTCACCCTGAGACCCTTCGGACAGCAGGTTGCCCTCCTCATCCATGATGGATACGGAAACGCCCGTTCCACGGCCTACAGAGCCTGGAACGCGCTTCTCGTCAGGCAGTGGATTGGAGGCCATCTGATGGGCGGCCTCGGTCATCCCATAGGCCTCGAGGACCGGAGTCCCGAAATGGTCCTCCATCTCCAGCATGGTTGACGGGGATAGGGCCGAGCTGCAGGAACGGATGAACCGCAGGCCGCTCCCGCCAGGCGGAATCTCCGACCGTGACCGTGATTTGGCCCGGTTCAGCAGGGTCTGGTGCATGGAGGGCACCGCCGAATACCACGTGACTCCGTAGTCCTCTACGAGCTTCCAGAATCCCAGGGCGTTGAACCTGGGGGGAATCACTATAGTCCCGCCGGTGAAGAGGGTGGCGAGAGTGGACGCCACCAGACCATGGACGTGAAACAGGGGCATCACGCACAGTGACACGTCTCCGGCTCCAAGCTGGTAGGTCTCGGCTACGTTGCTCACGGAGACGGTCAGGTTCCTGTGGGACAGGGGGACACGTTTGGGACGGCTTGTAGTCCCGGAGGTGTGGAGCACCAGGGCTAAGTCGTCAGGTTTCGGACGTATGCGGGAGGAGCGCCCTGGTTCAAGCTCTCTCAGACTGACCTTGCCCGCTTCGTCCGTCTCTATGGTCAGCTGGATTGTAGACTCAGGGGCGGCCCGCCTTGCCTCCTCGCCGCCGTCAGCCGGGGTTATCAGAACGCGGGCTCCGGTGTCCTCCATGTAGAAGCGGAACTCGTCTTCTTTGTAGGCCGGGTTCAATGGAGCTGCGGTGGCGATTGATGAGACCGCGAGGAAGGACACGATCGTTTCCAGCCGGTTGGGCAATGCAATGGCTACGCGGTCACCCTTTCCCAGTCCGATGGAGTCCAGCTGCCCCGTCAGGCCATACACTTGTTTCCTGAGGTCTGCATACGTGAGGGTTGGACCCTCGGGGACTGTAATCGCCGGAGAACTGGTCCTGCCCCTGTCCAGCAGGTCCACCAACGTTGCCGCCGCTTCGTATGACATGATCGCTCCTCAAGGGACCGAAATCTAGGCCCAGAATATCCAGCGGTGTCGGCGGTGTCAACCGGAGTAAACGCCTGTCAGACAGTCGAGGTCGATGTCGCCTGACCGTATCCTGCCCAAAACCTCTGAGTAGAACCTGTGCTCTGTCTGCAAGACCCGGTGTGCAAGGGTGTCTGCGGTGTCGTCCTTGAACACAGGAGCCTGTACCTGGGCGACTATTGGCCCCTGATCGTATTCGTCGTCAACAAGGTGGACTGTGACGCCCGTTACGGAGTCGCCGGATTTTATTACGGACTCGTGGACCCTCATGCCGTACATTCCCCGGCCTCCATGTCTTGGAAGCAGGGCTGGATGTATGTTCAGAATCCTCCTGCGATAGGCGCCGAGAACGGCAGGGCCGAGTTTTCGCATGTATCCGGCCAGCGCCACCAGGGTCACGCCGTGCTCTCTCAGGACATGGAGAATGGCCAGGTCCAGCTCTTCGGGGCCCGGGTGGGCGCTGCGGCTGAGGTGGAAAGCGGGAATCCTCTCCTTAGTGGCGCGCTCCAGGGCATGGGAGTCGGAGTTGTTGGAGATCACGACAGCTACCTGGGCGTCAAGGGCGCCCGATTTAACGGTGTCGATGATGGCCTGCAAGTTGGACCCTCCGTGGGAGGCGAGGACCCCCAGGCGCATCTCGTCAGTGGCGTTGAGTGAACTCATCAAGCGCAGCTTTCATCCGAGTGTCGTTCGATTGTCAGATGGCTCGTTCGCCCCGTTAGTGGCGTGCCAGTCGAACCGCCCTTCGATGAGCTCAGGCTGAACGCAGGTAGTGCGCCCCTGGATTCCGGCGGAGGCCGGAATCCAGGGGACATGACCCTGGCCTGCCGTAGGGGCGACCGGCCAGTTGCTCCTACCCAACGACAAGCAACCATTTGAAAGCCATCGGGAACGCCCTCGTTAGACACCCGGCAACCCCTGGGTTCCAGCTTGCGCTGGAATGACGGGGACGGACCCTCCTTAGCCTCCGCTTCATATCAACTTTCCCGTACCAGACGGTAAGGGGTAGGCGCCGCCAGCCGGCATAGTAAAACCCTGCCCATATTTCCCCGATTCACGTTTACTAAACGGTCGGAGCGTCGTATTCTTGGGTTCCATTATATTACCCCCAGGAGACGTGAGGGTGAAAAATAGGGCCTGAGTGCATTACATAATTACATTTATATTGGGATGCAGCCAGGTAAACATAAGACAAGCAGTAGGGGTCCCAAGGTCGAGCTAAACGGATTACATAATGGACTACATTTTTACATTCCTATGGAGCATGGCTCCTGTTTGCGAGCTTCGCTGTGCGATACCGCTGGCCATGGAGTCTTACACTATCCCTCTTCTAGGGGTGCAGGGATACGACCTCCCCTGGTTCGCGGTACTGCCTATCGCTGTGTTGGGGAACATTGTCCCAGGAATATTCTGGCTGCTGGCGCTGCCGAGGATAGGACGGGTCCTGACCAGTTTCCGCAACCCCATAGGTTCTCTGCTGATGTGGCGGAGCCGAAAGCTCCGGGAGAGCCATTCCGAGAGGTTCGAGCGTTACGGTCCACTGGCCCTGACCGCGCTTGTGGCCGTGCCGTTGCCGCTTACTGGCGTGTGGACCGGATGCCTTGCGGCTTGGGCTTTCGACGTGCCTTTCAGACGCGCTTTCCCCCCTATAGCGTTGGGCGCAATCATCGCAGGAATTGTCGTAACTGGCCTTACAAGCGTTGGAATTGCGGTGTCCGACCTGCTATAATTCGCTTGAAATCAGGGTGTTCTATAAAAGTCTTAAATTAGTTTAAAAATATTCATGTAACTATTGACGCCCTGTTACACACGGCGCTACTCTCTACATCAGGCGCCCAAACTGCCCCCAAATTGCCAAGGAGGTTGAAATGGCCCGGAAGACCAAGTTGATGTTAAGGGTTGAGGGGGACCACCAGAGACCTCTGGAAAAGTTGCTTCCTGAGATGGTGAATGAAAAAGGGCTTTCACTTACAGCTCAAGACTTGGGCGTAAGTAAGGCGACTCTCGGGTACTGGCTGCTCAAGCTGGGGATAAATGTAAGGCGAGTTGCGTTGGCCCCGGGCGAGACCCTGGAGGTGAAGCGCGTCAGTTGACGTAGCCCGGCTCTCGGATTCAATGGTTTGACACCTTAAAATACGACACCTTAGAATCAATTGGGATCAAATTGACATGAGGCCCTCCGGGGCCAATTGTTTTGTATGCGAGGGAACGCCTGTGAAGAAAAGGATGTTCATCATCATGGCCCTGTTCAGCGCGGCGGCGCTGATCGCCGCTGCGTGCGGCGGCGGCGAATCTGAACCCACCGCCACCAGGGCGCCCACCCAGACCCCAACCCCCGTTTCGGGAGGTCAGGCCACTCCGCCTGACCAGGAAACAACTCAGGCCCCGACCGGAGGCCCGGTCAGCCTGTCCATAAGCGTACAGGGAGACGAGTTGAAATACACAGAGGGGTCTTTCACAGTCGCCGCCGGCTCCCAGGTGACCCTGACCCTGGACAACGTTTCCACTACCCAGCAACACAACTGGGCGCTGGTAGAGGCGGGCTCCAAGGACGACATAACGAACTTAGGGGCTGCAGCGGGCCCTGACAAAGGATGGCTGCCCGACGACCCACGGCTCCTAGCCAACACGAATCTACTGGACCCGGGCGTTTCCGAGTCAATCACCTTCGAAGCGCCCGCCTCGGGATCGTACCAGTTCGTTTGCACCTTCCCCGGACACAACCCCACCATGTTCGGAGACTTCGTCGTCCAGTAGTCCGGCATGATTTAGGCGTATGAAAAAGGCCCGGAACGCCGTTCCGGGCCTAGTTTTTTGCCTTGGAGTCTTATCTGACTCCGGCGTTGACGCTGTATGGGGCGGCCATTATACTACTGCCACTCTACGAGGAGCGGGATGGGAATGAGAGTATCGTGTTTACAGGAGAACCTTAACAGGGGTCTCGCAACGGTGGGCAGGGCGGTGGCTACTCGCACAACCCTACCCATCACGCAGAACGTCCTTATCGCCACAGACCAGTCGATGCTGAAGCTGTCGGCGACCAACCTGGAAATAGCCATAACAACCTGGATTGGGGCAATGGTCGAGGACGAGGGGTCCATCACCGTTCCGGCCAGACTTCTCACCGAGCTCGTCAGCTCACTGCCGTCGGACCGCATAGACCTGAATGCTACGACGGCGCCCAAGAGCCTGCACCTCAGCTGCATGAGGTCCCAGGCCCACATAAACGGGACTGACGTCGGCGATTTCCCTCCTATACCCACCGTTGAGGAAGGCGTAGGAGCCAAGCTTGATCCCCAGTCCCTTAGGACAGCCGTCAACCACGTCGTATTCGCAGCGGCCACCGAGGAGTCCAGGCCGGTCCTGACAGGAGTGAAGCTGGAATTGGAAGGTTCCAGGTTCACGATGGCGGCGGCGGACGGTTTCAGATTGGCGGTGCACCACGGAGACCTGTTGGAGCCCATAGAAGACCCTATCAACCTGATTCTTCCCGCGCGGACCCTCAACGAGGTCAACAGGCTGCTGGGCGACCAGACGGACCCCATCGAGATGGTTATGACTCCGGCAAGGGGCCAGGTCCTCTTCAAGCTGGACGGCGCCGAGCTAGTGTCCCAGCTGATTCAGGGCACTTTCCCAAACTATTCCCAGCTTATACCGCAGAACTACAACACCCGGGCGGTGTTCGACTTGCAGACCTTCCTCCGCGCCGCCCGCACCACCTCCATATTCGCCAGAGACGGCAGCGGAATCATCAAGCTGCAGATGACGCCGTTGGATGGCGAAACCGAGCCGTCCGGCGAAGAGGGGGCCCCCGGCAAGGTGGTCATTTCCGCCAGGGCCGAGGAACTGGGCGACAACGAGGACGAAGTGGACATGCTTATTTCTGGGGGCGAGTCGAAAATCGCCTTCAACAGCAAGTACCTTCTGGACGTGCTGCAAGTGCTGGAACGGGGCAAGATGGCCCTAGAGACTACGTCGCCGTCAAGTCCTGGGGTGTTCAAGCCGGTGGACTCGGACGACTACGTCCACGTGGTCATGCCCATGTTCGTCCAGTGGTAGCTGCGTACGCTGGAACGAAGCGAGAGCCTGGGGCTAATTCCCCTCACCCCAACCCTCTCCCGCCGGGAGAGGGAGTTCAGAATAGGTCTGCTAGGGAGAAGGGGTGGTCGGCGTCTATTCTCATAGCAGTAACTGGGTTAGAGTTCTGGGCTACTCGCCCTGATGCTCACAGCTGAACTGCCAGTTGATTCCGAATTTGTCGGTGCAAGAACCGAAATAGGCTCCCCAGAACATGTCCTCGAGGGGCATAGTCACTACGCCGCCTTCGGACATCTTCGCGAATAGCTCCTCCGTCTCTTCCCTGGTCGTGGATGAGTACGATATCGAGAAGTTGTTGCCAAACTGAGTCGGGCCGAATCGGTCCGGGGTGTCGCTCCCCATAAGAATGCTGGACCCGATTGGGTAAGACACGTGCATCACGTTGTCCAAATCTTCCGCCGGGATGCCCATGTCAGGAGGGCCGTTCCTGAAGGTTTCGAATATCTGGAACTCTCCCCCGAAGACGGATTTGTAGAATTCGAATGCCTCCCGGCAATTCCCTTTGAAGTTTAGATATATGTTGAGGGTCATCTATGTCTCCTGTAGCTTTCTTTAGGCTCGCCGCTTTCGGCGTATGGCAACTATAGCAAGGCGACACGCTAGTCCCTAGGGAGTGATGACATAAAGAAGAGACCCGCTAGATCCGAGCGGGTCTCTCAACTTTCGTTCGCGTCGCCGGTTAGACCGCCGTCCAGCCTCCGTCCACGACCAGCTCGGCGCCGGTGATGTAAGACGAGTCGTCGGAGGCCAGGAACAGGGCCACGTTGGCCGCTTCCTCTCTGGTGCCCGCCCGCCTGAGGGGTATCGTCTTCATCGCTTCTTCGTTGCGCTCCCAGTAGGGACCAGGGTCTCCAGTGCTCATGGGAGGCATCCGCCCCGGGTGTATAGAGTTCACTCGTATGTTGTCCACGCCCAACCGTGCGGCCATGGCCTTGGTGTAGAGGCGGAGGGCGGCCTTGGAAGCGTTGTATCCAGGGTGGCCGTGGGCAGTTCCCACGAGGCCGTTGATGGAGGATACATTCACTATAGATCCCCCGCCCTGCTCCCTGAGCTTGGGGACGCAGTACTTAGTGCCCAGGAAGGGGCCCTTAGCGTTAATCAGCATGTACTGGTCCCAGGCGTCGCCGTCGAAGTCGTCCTTGTAAATCGTGGAGCTTATGCCGGCGAAGTTGACTAGGATGTCCAGCTTGCCGTACTTGGAGACCATGTTGTCCACGGCGTTCTGCCACGAGTCTTCACTGGTCACGTCCAGGGATAGGTAGACGGCTTCGCCGCCGGCTTCCGTGATTTCCGCCTCCACTTGTTGCCCGAGGTCTCCGTTGCGGTCTCCTATTCCAACTTTGCAGCCCTCTTTTGCGAACAGGCGGCAGGTGGCGGCGCCCATTCCAGCCGCACCGCCGGTAACTATGGCCACCCTTCCGTCAAGTCTGCCCATTAGAGCCTCCTATGAATTAGGGTTTCGCACCCTATTATCCGTTGCTGGGATTCGGTGGTCAACCGCAGGCGCGTCCATTCGCCCCCAAGCTCACCGTAGGCTAGCCCGTTCGTGGTGAGCCCGTCGAACCATCCACGCACTGGCTCGCTGGACGGCGATAGGCCGCCGCGGAATAAGAGTCCTGCTATAATGCGAAACTACGGGAATGCCCTGTCAACTTATCTACGGAGAAACATCATGACGTTCAAAGCCAAGCCCCTGCGTTCCGTGCTGTTTGTACCAGGCAACAAGGAAGACTGGATGCGAAAAGCCCCTAAATACAGCGCCGACGCCTTGATACTGGACCTGGAAGACTCGGTGCCCCTTCAGGAGAAGGCCGAGGCCAGGGTCTTGGTCGGGAAGATGCTGAAGGAGCTGGGAGCCGCCGGGCAGACTCTCTTCGTTCGAGTAAACGAACTCAGCACGGGAATGACCGCCGACGACATCGAGGCCATAGCCTGCGACGAGCTGTACGGAATCATCCTGCCTAAGGTGACTGGGCCAGCCGACGTTGTGGAGGCGGACATTCTACTAAAGCTCTTCGAAAACCGGGCCGGCTCGCAAGTGGGCAAGACCTTCATAGACCCTTCCCTTGAGACAGCAGAAGGATTGAGGCAAGCCTACGATGTGGCTAAGGCCTCTCCCAGAGTCGCGCACATGGGCGCCAGCGGGGGCAGAGGCGGCGATACATCCCGCGCTCTGGGGTACCAGTGGACGCCCGGAGGCATGGAGACGCTTTTTATACGCTCCAAGGTGCTTTTGGACTCGCGGGCCGCAGGAGTGGCGTATCCCATCACCGGCGGCTGGTTCGACATACAAGACCTGGACGGCTTGCGCGCTCATGCCCAGCGAGCCAAAGAGATCGGCTACGTGGGGATGCACCTGATTCACCCCTACCATGTCCCGGTAGTCAACGACGTGTTCACTCCCAGCGCCGATGAGATAGCCGAATGGCAAGGGCTGGTGCAGGCTATGGAGGAGCAGCGGGCGCAAGGCGGCGCCGCCGTCACCTACAAGGGGAACATGGTGGACATCGCCCACGAACAGACGGCCCGCGCTATGCTGGACTTGGCCCGGGCGTTGGGACTGGTCAGCTAGAATGGCGTCAGGGCCTGAGAACGCCTGCTCCGCCGAAATAGGGGTTCTGAGTTCCGGCGCCCTGGAGGGAGTCCGGCTATACGACGAGTTGGCCTACCTCTGGCCAATCATCAGTCCTCCGGAGGACTACGCAGAAGAAGCCGCTCACTGGCGTTGCGCCATCCGGGAAAAACTGGGCGACGGGCGGCATAGTGTTCTGGAATTAGGCGTTGGGGGCGGGCACAACCTTTCCCATCTCACTGCCGACTTCCAAGCGACGGCTGTGGACATCTCGCCGCGTATGCTGGACCACTCCCGTCGCTTGAACCCCGGCGTGGAGCATCACCTGGGCGACATGAGGTCGGTGCGGCTCGGCCGGAAGTTCGACGCCGTTCTGGTACATGACGCCATTGCCTACATGTTGACGGAAGACGACCTGCGGGCCGTATTCACCACCGCACGGGTTCATCTGAGGGCTGGCGGACTGCTGTTGACGGCGCCGGACCTGGTGCAGGACACCTTCAAGGACGGGAAGGTCCTGCGATGGCCTGCTCGCCCTCCGAAACTTCCTGGCGACCCAGTGGTGAGCATAGAGGAACGCCTAAACGACTCCGACCCATCGGATACCATAGTCGAAAGCCTGTTCGTATACACCATCACGGAGGGAGGCGTTCAACGAGTGGAGCGCGACCTCCACCGCAGCGGGCTGTTCTTCATCGCGACATGGACCGCGTTGATGCAGGAAGCTGGGTTCGTTGTAGATGTACTCTCACTGCCGGGAGATGGGGACGGATGCGGGGAGCATTTGTTCCGGGGCGTTCTGCACCCACCCTTGGCTTAATGCGGTAGGCTGAAGCTCGGGAATTGTAGTTGCTGAGCGTTCCCCTTGCTTTCGGTCATGCCGGAGGGTGCTTTCGAGCGTCTTGTGTAGCGGCGTTTTTTCCTGGGGCGGCCCCGCCTGGGCTCGTGACCCTTGGCGTATTCATGGACGCCAATGCGTGGTATTAGGTATACGCGGCCAATTTTGACTCCAGGTATCTTGCCCTCGCGGACCAAGCGGGAGACGGCTGACGGGGTGATGCCTAGGATGGCGGCCGCCTCGGACGACGAGATGTTGTCGAACCGGGTCTTGAGCAAATCCATATAGGAAATTGGCATAACCACGACATATTAATGCCTACAGATATTGGAAGCCAACGGGATTTCTGACGGATTGTTGACTATTCGGAGGACGTGTCGGGGGCCATGCCGGTGTAGAAGCTCTTGAACACTCCCGCCAGTTCGGTCAGACGCTTCTGGACCCGCCAGTTGACCGTCCCCTCGGGATAACCTGACTCGGGAATTCGCTCTCCAGCTTCGATGCCCGTGAGCGCTTCGATGCCCTCGTCTATGGTCTTTACGGCGTAGATGTGGAAATCGCCTCTCTGTATGGAGTCGACCACGTCCTCTCGAAGCATCAGGTTCTTCACGTTCTGGTGGGGAACGATCACTCCCTGCTCCCCGGTGAGCCCCTTCATGCGGCACAGGTCGAAGAACCCCTCAACCTTTTCGTTCACGCCGCCGATGGGCTGTATCTCGCCTCTCTGGTTGACGGAACCGGTGACGGCGATGCCCTGGGCAATGGGGACATCGGCAAGGCTGGACAGTATCGCATAGAGTTCGGTGGACGACGCGCTGTCACCGTCCACTCCCTCGTAGGACTGTTCGAAAGACAGGCTCGCGGACAGGGCGAGGGGCATGTCCTGGGCGAATTTGGAACCCAGATAGCCGCTCAGAATCAAGACTCCTTTGTCGTGGATTCGCCCGCTGAGCTGGGCTTCCCGCTCGATGTTGATGACGCCGCTTCTTCCGGCGTAGGTGCGGGCCGTGATTCGAGACGGGCGTCCGAAGCTGAAGTCGCCGAGGTCGTAAACGGCCAGCCCGTTGACCTGACCTACGACTTCTCCCGACAGGTCGACCATGATGGTCCCGTCGGAGATCAGCTCCCTTAATCGCTCCTCCATCAAATTCAGCCTGTGCACCTTGCGATCTATGGCCGTCTTCACGTGTGCGCCGGATACCCTATCCGCTCCGTCCTGACGGGCCCAATAGTCCGACTCTATCAGCAGGTCTTTGACCAGCCCGAACCTGGTCGAGAGCTTGGTCTGGTCAGCCGCCAGACGCGCCCCGAACTCTACGATTCGGGCTGCTCCGGTGCGGTCGCAGTGGAGCAACCCCTCATCATGACAGGCGCTGTGAATGAAGGAGCAGTAGTCGGCCACGCTTTCATCGGACAGGTCAATTTGGGAGTCGAACTCGGCCTTGACCTTGAACATCTCCCGGAAGTCGTCCCGGTCGTAGGTGGAAAGGGTCCTGTAGACGGTTTCGTCGCCCGTCACCACCACCTTGCCGTCCCAGGGGATCGAATCGGGCCTGAGACCTTGGGGCGTCATCATGCCCGCCTGGACGGCCGGGTCTTCCAGGCGCGCTTCCCTGTTCCGAATGACCCGTTTCAGTCCTTCCCAGACTCCGGGATTTATCATGAGATCCTTGGCGTTGAGAACCAAGTATCCGCCGTTGGCTCTATGGACCGCACCGGGTTTGAGCATGGTGTGGTCGCTGAAGTAGGCTCCCATGAAAGCCCGCCGGTCGATGGAGCCGAACAGGTTCACCCAGTTGGGGTTGGATTCAATGACGATGGGCGCCTGGTCCTTTGCAGAGTTGTCTACCATCACGTTGACTCTAAAGGCGATGTAGGGGTCGCCCTGGTTAGGCGGCTGCAAGGACCCCTGACTCGCATCGCCGCGGTCCGCAGGGTCCTCTTCTGAAAACAGTCTGAGGTTGCCCAGGCTGTATGCCTTCAACCCCGCGAGAAAGGCCGCCACGTCCTCCGAGCCCCCGAACTCCCCGCCCAGCGGCCTGAACAGCTCCCCCAGGGACGACTCGCCCACTTCACGGTCGAGGGCGGCGGCCTTTTCCTGGGTGTCCTTATCGATTGCCCGGATGTTTTCCATCCGGTCCTGGACTTCCTGCATCAGGCGGACGCGGGTCTCTTCTATGGACGTCCTAACTGCTTGGTCCAGACTACGAAACTGCTCCGGGGAAATGGGCTGGCCATCGGCTGAGATAGGGAACAGGTTCGCTCCCGTTGGGGTGATTCGGAGCGCAAAGCCGGAGCCGTGGGCCTTCTCTTCCAGTTCTCTGATTTCCTGCTGATGCCTGGCTCTGCCCTGCTCCTCCAGTTGCTTTCGCCGCTCGGTGTACTCCTCGCTGTTGAACGCTTTGGGAAGTTCCTCCCTGAGGGCCTTGAGCAGGTCGTCCATGGCTTGGGACAAACTTTTTCCGGCGCCTGGGGTGAGGCGCAGGATTCTGGGGCAGTCGGGTTCTTCGAAGTTGTTTACATAACACCAGTCGAACAGGGAGGGGATGACTCCTTGGTCCCGTCTTTGCTGGGTCATGGATTCCAGGTGGGCTTTGATGGCCGACGTTCTACCGGTGCCCGTAAGCCCGGTGACGAAGATGTTGTATCCCGGCTTGTCCAGGTCAAGGCCGAACTTGATGGCGCCCAAGGCCCTATCCTGCCCTATGATGTTCTGGAGGGGTGAGAGTTCGTCGGTGAACTCGAAGTCCATGTCCGCAGTGTCGCACTGCCAACACAGGTTGTCCGGGGAGACCTCGTATTTCTTAGCCCTGGAGTTGCGGTCCATTCTCAACTCTCCGTCGCTGCAGGCAAACCCCTACGTCGTTTGCCGTCCGCTAGAGCGGTCCTGAAATGTATGAATGTCCGCGAAACATTATCTCAAGCTGCGGCTTGTGTTGCGTAGATGGAAAAGGCGGAATGCCCCGAATTCCCGGTCGCTTGGTTAGATGCCCACGATTTTGATGGTGGAGTGGGCCTTGTACCGGCGGTTGATGTTCACCAACAGGGGCGTAAGGTTTTCAACGTACCTGGAGTTGGCCAGCGCGCCTCCGTCAACGGGACGCAGCCCTGGAATTTTGGTCACCAGCTCCATGACCTTCTCTTTGGCGCCCCTGTCGTCGGAGCACACTATGACGTCGCCCTCCATGGTCTTGGGAGCTTCCATGAGGTCCACGGCGCTGGCGTTCTGGAAGGCGGCTACGACCTTGGCTCCGGGCAGGATTTGCTGGGCCTCCAACGCCGCCGAGCCGTCCTCCACGTCGAGCGCCCTGGCCCTGCCGTCGCTGAATTCCATCGGGGCCACCGTGTTGACGACGATTTTCTCTCCGATTTCGGCGGACAGCACTTCCAGCGTCGGACGCTGGCCCTCGTATGGAGTGGTCACGAAGACTATGTCGGCTTGCTGGGCTGCGGCGGCGTTGACGTCCCCTGTGATGGATGCGTCGGGGGCCTGCTCCAGAAGAGACTGGGCCGCGTCCTGGGCCCTCTCCTGGTTCCTGGAACCTATAACCACCGACTCACCGGCCAGGGCGAGCCTCAGCGCCAGTCCCTTTCCTTCAGGTCCGGTGCCGCCTATGAAGGCCAACATATCTCTCCTCCGCTTCTTTTTGGCTGATAACTCCGGCCCTGATCGTATGTCAGCGGAGCTTTCTCATACTATACCGGCGGCCCAACGTTTTAGGAAGAGCCTGCGTTTTCTACACGGTTTCGAACGTCGCGGCGGTTCCTTGGGGGTAAAAGAATGTGTGAGCATGGTCTGTGCCTCCTTGAAGTCGGCGTCAGGCGTTGGTGTACAATACTGGGCATGGAACCGTTGCGGCGGCTTAGAGGAATGCGTGACCAGGACCACCGTTCTTGGCTGGAGTTGGCCAAGGCCCAAGAACGGTTGAGGGACTTCTTTTCCCTCCACGGCTACCGTGTCCTGGACACGCCTATGCTGGAGCCGACGGGACTGTTTCTCCGGAAATCTGGGGGCGACGTTGCCTCCCAGCTTTACAGTTTCTCGGACCCTGGCGGCGTGCAGGTGAGCCTCCGTCCCGAGTTCACGGCCTCCATCATCAGGCGCCACGTTCAAAACGACGGCGGGCAAAACGACTGCTCCGACGTCCATCCCGCCAGGGTGCAGTATGCCGGTCCGGTGTTCAGATATTCGCCGACATCCCACAATTCTGATGACTCCCAGTCGGGACAGCCGCTCCGCCAGTTTACCCAGGTGGGGGTAGAGTTGTTGGACGCCCCAGGACCCAAAGCCGACGCGGAGATAATGGCCCTGAGTTGGAACGCGTTGCGAGAACTGGGAATATCGGGACACCGGCTGGTCATAGGAGACCTGGGGCTGCTGACGGGGATACTTGAATCATTGGACCTGTCAGAGAGGGCGTCGTCCGCTGTCCTGAGGGGACTGTCGTCCGGAGGTTCCATTGACGACTTCATCAAAAGTCTTTCGGACCAGCCAGGTGACGGGCGTATGGCCGCCTCTCTGGCAGGGATGAACGACGAAGAAGCTGGGGAGATGCTGGGGGGCCTTCTCGAATGGACCGGGGCAGGTTCCCTGGGCCAGAGGCAACCCCACGAGGTCGTAGACCGCTTGCTCCAGAAGTTCAGAGGTTCCGACGACCCCGGGGCTGTGAGCCGGGCCGCAGAGCTGGTGGGGAGCCTGTCGGGCGTCAGGGGAAGCCCTGACGAAGCGCTGCCCCAGGCCAGACAGATCGTCGGGTCCAACAGGGCCGGCGTAGCTGCGTTGGATAAGTTGGAAGAGGCGGTGAGTTGGTTGTCAGTGCAGATTGAGCCGAACGCCGTGACGCTGGACTTCGGTCTGGTCCGAGAGCTGGCATACTACACCGACGTGGTTTTTGAAATCAGGTCGGCCTCCGGAGAAGGCCTTCTGGGCGGAGGAGGCCGCTATGACGGGCTGGCGCGGGCGTTGGGAAGCGTCAGAGACATCCCGGCTATGGGGTTTGCGTACACTTTGGAGTCCCTGTTGGAATCTTTGGGGACGGAAGATGGGCCGTCTGCTTCGCGCTCGGAAAGTGTTCTGGTTACCGCAGCAGGCGCAGACGGATACCGGCATGCGCTGGACCAGGCCCGGTCCTTGAGGAAGCAGGGAATCGAGGTGGAGTTGGACCTGTCAGAGTCCGCCTTGGAACATTGCCTGGCCTACGCGAGAGCCTCCAGGTTGGACAGGGTCATAGCCGTGGACTCCGAGGGGAATTCGGAGTCCCACTGGCCGTGACGCAGCCTCCACGGGGCAGATGCGGGATCGAAGAGCAATTGAGGCACAAATAAGACGATGACAGACGGTTTGAGGGGTCTCGACAATTTGGGGTCATCAGAGCGTACCGAGAGCGTCCTCAGGCTGGGTCTGCCCAGCGACGGGGACCTGTACCAACCCACTTTGGCCTACTTGGAAGACTGCGGCCTTGCCGTGGACAGGCCCAACTCGCGACGCTACACGGGAGCCATCCCCACTCTGCCGGGAGTTTCGGTCATCTTCCAGCGCACCGCTGACATCTCCCAGAAGGTTGAGGAGGGCAGCGTAGACCTGGGCATCACGGGACTTGATCGGTTCAAGGAGTATCAACGGGACGATTCCGACGTGATTCCCCTGATAGAGGGTCTGGGTTACGGCCACTGCGACCTCGTGGTGGCGGCGCCAGAGTCCTGGCTGGACGTGGAGTCCTTGGAGGACTTGGCAGACCTGTCCGTAGAGTTCCGCAATTTGGGTAGGCAACTCCGCATAGCAACCAAATACCCACGCATGGTGGGCAGGTTTCTCACCTCCAGGGCTGTCAGCTACTTCACCCTCGTGCAGGCCAGCGGCACGTTGGAGGCGGCGCCCGCCGCTGGATACGCTGATCTCATAGCCGACTTGAGCGCCAGCGGGGCCACCTTGAGGGAAAACAGGCTGAAGGCGTTGGACGGAGGGGTTGTGTTGAACTCCGAAGCTTGTTTGATAGGAAACAGGAAGTCTCTGGCGAGCTCCGCAGAGGCCCTGTCCCTGGCGAGGTCCGTCCTGGAGATGGCGGAAGGACGCCGGAGGGCCGGCTCCCTGTACCGCATCACTGCCAACGTAAGAGGGGCGTCCGCTGAGGCCGTCGGCGCGTCGGTGCTGTCCAAGCCCAATCTAGCCGGACTCCTAGGCCCCACCGTGTCCAGGGTTTATAATGTGGACGCCGAAGACTGGTATGCGGTCACTCTGGTTGTTTCCAAAGACAGGCTGCTTGAAACGGTGGACCATTTGAGAAGCTCAGGAGGCAGGGACATATCGACCTCGCAGGTCAACTACCTCTTCAAAGAGCGCAGCGCGGCTTACCAGAACCTGCTGGACTCCCTTGCTTCCATGTCCAACGGGACCCGGGGGCCTGATGCCTAACCTGCCGACTCACCTTTCCCTGGCCAGCAGGACCGCCGAAAAACTGGGATCGCCGGAGATAATGGCCCACATGGGCAGCTTCCTGCTCGGTTCCACCTCTCCTGACATACGGATAATGACCAAGTCCAAGAGGGACGACACCCACTTCGCGTCTCTGGACTTTGAGGACGTGGGCTCGGGCATTAAAGGTCTGTTCGACGCCCATCCCGGGTTGGGACGTTCCGAGAACCTGTCCGGGCCTACCAAAGCCTTTTTGGCCGGGTACTTTACTCACTTGGTGGCTGACGAAACCTGGATCGTAGAGATTTACCGCAACTACTTCCACAACGGGGCTTCCTTCGGCGACGAAGTCCGGGCCAATTTATGGGACCGCGCCGCCCAGTTGGAAATGGACAGGGTCGCCCGGTTGGAGATGGACGACTTCCACGACGCCAGGGCCATGCTGAGCGGTTCCGAAGTTGACGTAGACATAGGCTTTATCAGCGAGGAGACGCTGCGGGAGTGGAGCGAGTGGGTCAGTAAGTTCACCGAATGGGAGTTCACGTGGGAACGCCTCCGATTCGCTGCCAAGCGGCTATATCAGGACGGAGAGCATGCGACGCAGATAGTCGAAGAGTTCCTGGAAGACGTGGAAACCGGCCTGAAGGAAGTCTACAGCGTGGCGCCCCGTGAACGGATAGACTTCTTCCAAGACAAGGCGGTAAGGACCGCCTCACGGTTTATCAGGGAGAATATTCTTGGAACTTAGAGTCATCAGAGGTTTGGAACAAGCGAAAACCGAACGCTATCGGGTGGACCCGGCTGACTTGGACTCCCTTCCCGAGGAGGTCACCGACAGGACCGAGTCCGTATTCGGCGAACGTCTGACGCCCGAACAGTCGGTCAGGCGCATTCTGCAGGACGTGGAATCCCAGGGAGACAGCGCGGTCAGAAGATACGGGAAGCTGCTCGACGGCCTGGAGCCGGAATCGTTGGAGGTCACAGCCGCCGAGATAGACCGGGCCAGGGCGCAGCTGTCCCCCGATCTTCTCCAAGCCCTGGAGCTGGCCGCCAGCCGAGTGGAACAGTTTCACCAGGCGACAATGCGTAAGAGTTGGGTTGACCTTGGCAGCGGCTTGGGCGAGCTTGTGACGCCGATAGAACGGGTCGGCGTATACGCGCCGGGCGGCACCGCAGCGTACCCTTCCACGGTGCTTATGACAGCCGTTCCCGCCCGTGTGGCTGGGGTGAATGAGATAGTCCTGGCTTCGCCGCCCCAGAAAGGCGGAGACCTCAATCCGGCGGTGCTGGCGGCGGCCTCCATCTCCGGCGTGGACCGGGTGTTCAGGATTGGGGGCGTGCAGGCCATCGGCGCCCTTGCGTACGGCACTGAATCCGTGCCGAAGGTGGACAAGATATGCGGCCCAGGCAACATCTTCGTCACCCTGGCAAAGAGGATGGTCTTCGGCGGCGTGGATATTGACGGCCTGTTTGGCCCTACGGAAACGGTGGTCATTGCTGACGAGACGGCCAGCCCGGAATTGTGCGCAGCCGACCTCCTGGCCCAGGCAGAGCACGATTCCCTCGCCGCCCCCATACTGGTGACCACTTCCCTGGCTCTGATTGGTGAGGTGGAGGGTGAACTGGAGCGTCAGCTGGCGCTGCTGGACCGCAGCGAGATGGCGGGAGCGTCGATGGAACAGCGGGGCAAGGTCATCCTGGTGGACACTCTGGACGAAGCAATAGACCTGGCCAACCACATTGCTCCTGAGCATCTCTGCCTGATGATAGACCGGCCCTGGGACTGGGCGGGCAAGGTTAAGCACGTGGGCGGCCTCTTCCTGGGGGCCTTCTCCCCCGAGGTGATGGGAGACTACATTGCCGGTCCGAGCCACGTCATGCCAACGGGAGGGAGCGCCAGGTTTTCTTCCGCTTTGAGCGTGCACCACTTCCTGCGGACTGTGCCAGTGGTGGGGCTCAAGCCTGAGACCTATCCTGAACTGGCCGCCGCGGCCACGACCATTGCCAACGCCGAGGGTCTGACCGGACATGCCAGGGCCGTCCAGGCCAGGCTTGGTTACCTGGAAAGGCTGAACGGGGAGGCTAAGTGACTGTGCCAGACGACCTCGACCTAGTGTTGCCCCACCTGCGGTCCTTCCAAGCGTACCAGGGGGTGGACCCTATGGAGGCGCTGGCCGAAAAAGCCGGAGTGGCTCCTGACCAAATCATCAAACTGAACGGGAACGAGAACCCGTACGGCCATTCTAAAAAGGTTGCTGAGGCCATTGCCGCGTACCCCCATTACAACCTGTACCCTGACCCTGGCCAGAAGCGGCTGCGGGAGGCTCTTTCCGAGTACCTGGACGTGGAACCGAACCGAATCGTGGCGGGAAACGGAAGCGACGAAATCATCGACTTGATTATGCGGATGTACGTCGGCCCAGGGGACAAAATCATCGACCCCAATCCGACTTTCGGCATGTATTCGGTCTGCGCAAAAATATGCGGCGGAGAAGTGGTCACGGTTGCCAGGGACGAATCTTTCGAGATAGACATCGAGCAGACCAAGGTGGCTATTGACGGGCGCACCAAGGCCATCTTCACCGCATCTCCCAACAATCCCACTGGGAACGTCGCGCCTGTATGGCAGGTCAAGGAGCTGCTGGACGCTGGAATACTGGTAGTGGTGGACGAGACCTACTATGAGTTCTGCGGGGAGACTGCCCTGCCTCTGTTGGATGACTACCCCAACCTGATAGTGCTGCGCACGTTCAGCAAATGGGCAGGCCTCGCCGGTCTGCGAATAGGTTTCGGCATCATGGACCCCGAAGTGGCGAGCCTCATGATGGGCGTCAAACCCCCCTACAATGTGAACCTTGCCGCCGAGGTCGCTCTGCTGACCTCCCTCGACGATCTGGCCGATCTGCAGGGGCGCGTCAGGAGCATTGTCGCCGAGCGGGAGCGATTGATGACCGCCTTGGAAGCCATACCGGGCATTGAGCCCTGTCCTTCCAAGGCCAACTTCATCCTCTTCCGAACGCCGGAAGGCAGGGGAAGGGAAGTGTTCGAGAGCTTGTCCAGCAAGGGGATTTTCCTTCGCTACTTCTCGACCGAACGGCTGAAGGACTACGTCAGGACGAGCGTCGGGCTGCCCCACGAGAACGATGCGGTCATTCAGGGACTGAAGGACATCTTTGGCGTAGGCAAGGAGTAGATATTGGCGGGGCGTCAAGCAAAGCTCGAACGGAGCACTAAAGAGACCACCATTTCCCTGTCGCTGAACATCGACGGCCAGGGAGAATACGACGTGCAAACGGGCAACGGCATGTTGGACCACCTGATAGCCCAACTTTCCCGCCACGGCCTTATTGACATAAAGCTTCACGCCCAAGGCGACCTGGAGACGGGATGGCATCACCTCGTGGAAGACACCGGGCTGACTCTAGGCAGAGCGTTCCGTGAAGCGCTGGGTGATGGGACGGGCATACGCCGTATGGGTCACGCCTATGTGCCCCTCGACGAAACTCTGGCTTTCGTCGCCGTGGACATAAGCGGTCGGCCTTATTCAGTGGTGGATTTGGACCTGGACAAGCAGATGGCCGAGACGCTGCCGGGTGACCTCGTGGAACATCTGCTGGAGAGCTTTGCCACAGAGGCCCGCATCAACCTTCACGCCAAGGTCCTGGCGGGAGTCAACGGCCACCACAAGGCTGAGGCTACGTTCAAAGCATTGGCCAAGGCGCTGCGAGCCGCAGCCGAGCCCGATCCCCGCGCTCCGGGAGCTGTTCCCAGCACCAAGGGAACAATCAGCGGCTAACACTGGAACTGCAAGGTATTCCCCTGCCTACGGCCAGCGTTTCAGGGCTTAGTCGGTTTCCTCGGTAGGCGTAGTAGAAGTCCTCTATGCGCCTTTCGTCCACGCCGCTGAAGAGGTCGGTTATCATCCACGCCGAGAGTCCCACCATGCCCTCGTCAATCTTGGAGTATGGGCGGAGGATGCCCCACTTATCGAAATCGTCCAGGTCTTCCGCCAGCGACTCAAGGCGGTCCACGTCCGTAGCGTCCGCCAGGTTGTAACTGATCACCACCTGCCCATGTTCCAGGTTGTGGACCATGTATTCATCGGGAAGCTCGTTCTCGTATACGCCGCACGCCGCCCATCGGGTCCAGTGCTTACCGGAGCTTGGCGGTGTAGAGCCATATTGGACAAGTGTCCCTTCTGAGACGTGGCCGTCACCTTCATCCTTGGCCTCGACTCCTATTCCAGGAATGTAGGACGTCCGTCCCATGCGTGTTGCAAGGGAAGTCGGTGTAGGCGTCGGCTTGGGTCCGCTTGTCGCGGCGGGTTTTGTGGGAGGGACGGCTGTGGGTGTTGGGTCTGAGCCGCCGCACGCGGCCCCCATCACCAACGTTAAGATTACGAGAGATGCGCCTATGCAAAGAAGTCGAAGCTGGGTCAGGGTAAGAGATGCTTGGGTCTTCATGGCGGATCGGGTCGGCTGAGCCGACGGGTTCACCGTCTGGCCCTCTACGGACCTCCGGCCTCCAGGGCCTCAAGCTCGAAGGAGTAGTGTTCAATAACCGGGTTGGCCAACAGCTTGCTGCACATCTCGCCTACCGCGCGTTCGGCTGTGTCCCGGTCGTCTCCGTCCAGCTTCACTTCCAGGTATTTCCCCACCCTCACGCTTTCGACGTTGTCGAATCCCAGGGTCTTCAGACTGCTTTGTACGGTCAGCCCCTGAGGGTCGTTAACAGTGGGTTTCAAGGAGACGTATATGCGGGCTATGAACATCCGGCTAACTGCTCATGGTGGAGCCGCAAGGTATTCCCCTGCCGATGCTCTGGGTCTCGTTGCTGAACCTGTTGCGGTAGTACTCGTCATAGAACCTTGTGATGCGCTCCTCGTCCACGCCGTCCATCACATCGATGACTGTCCAAGCAGACAGCCCGACCTGTCCTTCCGCCAACTTGGAATAGGGACGGAGGATTCCCCAAAAGTCGAATTCGTCCAACTCCTTGGTTAGCACTACAAGCTGGGCGACGTCGTCAGCGTTCTGGAGATTGTAGCTGATGACAATCTGGCCGTGTTCCAGGTTGTGGACTATGCGCTCATCGGGCACTTCAAAGTCGTAGACCCCGCATTCAGCCCACTGGGGCCAATGGTTGCCAGAGTGGGGCGGCATCGTGGTGTACACCACTGACGTGGGCTCGTTAACGTGAACGGCGCCCTCGTCCGCGTAGATTGTGCCAATGCCTTCCTCTGGCTTAGTGGGGCCTCCGGCGGACGACCCCGCCCTCCCGCCGGTGGGGAAAGAGGTCAGGCCGAAGCTGAGTATCACCAGAGCGGCGATGAGGCCCGCCGACGCCAGATACACCCACCGTCGCATTCGACGCCAAACCCTGGGCCTTATCCCCAGCTTCTGGACGGTTCTAGTCCCGAAACCTGGCGGCGCCTGTTCCTGGGCCCTGCTCCTTTGGCTCCTCGCCGGACCTCCCCTAGGGCGGCGGCGTCTTCTCGATTCCGGCAATCTGGGTGTCTCCTAATTTAATTGGCAGCCAAGTCCTGGCCTGTCAGCCTGCGATAGGCCTCCAGGTACCGGCGGCTGGTGTGTTCTACTACGTCGTCGGGCAAGTTGGGGGCCGGCGGCTCATGGTCCCAGCCTTGGGCGTCCAACCAGTCCCTGACGAATTGCTTATCGAAGTTGGGCAGCGACTTCCCGGGCACGTAGCCCTGGGCGTCCCAAAACCTGGACGAGTCAGGCGTCAGCAGCTCGTCGATTAGGATGAGCTCACCGTCGAGGATGCCGAACTCCATCTTGGTGTCCACCAGGATTATTCCCCTCTCCCTGGCGTAGTCGTGGGCGTGATTGTAGACGGCCAAACTCAGGGCTTCCAGCCGGTCCGCCGTCTCCTTTCCCACCATGTCGGCCACTTCCTGGCGGCTCATGTTCTCGTCGTGGCCCTCTTCGGCCTTGGTGGTCGGGGTGAAAATGGCTTCTGGAAGGACAGCTCCTTCCACCATTCCTTCAGGCAGCTTGTCGCCCCAGACCGTGCCCTGCCTGCGGTACTCGGACCAGGCCGATCCGGCCAGGTATCCCCTGACGATGCACTCGACGTCGATTCGTTCGGCCCGCTTGACAATCATGGCCTGCCCAGCGATTACCGGGTCCAGGTCCACAAGGATTCCAGTGTCTGAGCCAACGCTTGCGACGGCTGCAGGGTCGTCCGCCATCCCGACAAGGTGGTTGTCCACTATGGACTTAGTGCGATGAAACCAGAAGTCCGAAATGCGGGACAGCACCAAGCCCTTGTTGGGGATGCCGTTGGGCAGGACCACGTCGAAAGCTGAAATCCTGTCGGTGGCCACCATAAGCATCAGCCCGTCGCCCAGATCGAAGGTGTCTCGCACTTTTCCCCGATAAAGCCTGTTGGGAAGCTCCGCCTCGATGATCATCGCTGCTCCTCCACCGCCTGGCCAGCCCCAACTTTTTGGGGTGCCAGTCCCACGCGCTCAAAGGTCTCGTCAACGTATCTCAGGTAGTATCCATAGTCGAAGATGTCTGCCAGTTCTTCAGGTGAAAGGCGGGAGTTCACCTCCGGGTCGGCCTTGACCAGCTCTCGGAAGTCCAGACCCTCGTCCCAGCTTGGCATGGCGTGCCTCTGGACTATCGAATAGGCTTTTTCCCTGGGAAGCCCCTTTTCAATGAGGGCCAGCATGGTCCGCTGGCTGAAGAGCAGCCCTCGCGCGCTCTCCATATTCTCCCGCATCCGCTCCGGGTGGACTCTCAGTCCTTTGACCACTCCGGTGAAGAGGTCGAGTATGTAGTCCAGAGCCAGGCAGGAGTCCGGGATTATCAGCCGTTCGGCGGACGAGTGGCTGATGTCCCTCTCATGCCAGAGGGCGACATTTTCCAGGGCTGTCACGCTGTGTCCCCGAATGAGGCGGGCGAGACCGCACACTCGCTCGGAAAGCTCCGGGTTGCGCTTGTGGGGCATGGACGACGAGCCCGTCTGACCCTCCCCGAATGGCTCCTCAGCTTCCCGCACTTCGGTGCGCTGCAGGGAGCGAATCTCGGTTGCGAACTTCTCCAGCGACGCCGCAATAAGAGCCAATGTGGTGATGAAATGGGCATGACGGTCCCGCTGGATGATCTGGCTGGACACGGGGGCCGTGTTAAGGCCCAGGCGTGCGCAGACTTTCTCTTCCACGTCCGGCGGTATGGTGGCGTGGGTCCCAACTGCGCCCGATATCTTGCCTACTCTAACACTTTCGATGGCCTGGTCCAGCCTTTCGCTGTGGCGCCGCACTTCGTCCCACCAGAGGGCAAGCTTGAGACCGAAGGTTATGGGTTCAGCGTGGACTCCGTGGGTGCGTCCCATCATGGGGGTGTCTTTGTGGGCCAACGCCTGGACTCTGACGGCTTCGGAAAGGGATTCTAGGTCCCCCTTCAGGATATGACCGGCTTCCACCATCTGAAGACTCAGGGCCGTGTCCAGCATGTCGCTGGAGGTCATGCCCAGGTGGAGCCAGCGGCCCTCGTCTCCAAGTCCTTCAGTCACCGACTGGAGGAAGGCGGTCACGTCGTGACGCGTCCTTTCGAATATCTCTTCCATTCGGCTGTGGTTGTAGCGGGCCCGTCGGAGGGCTTCCATGTCCTCCGGCGGTATTACACCGGCTTCAGTCCATGCCTCGCAGACGGCAAGCTCCACCTGCATCCACTTGCCGTACTTGTTCTCGTCGGACCATACGGCCTTCATTCTCGGCCGGGAGTATCTCTCTATCATCGCGCCTCTCCCTCCCCACAATGGCCTTGTCGAGTCATCCCGGCATCCACTGCGGCCTGAATGGCGTCGGCGACGTCTTTGAAGTCCTCGAATTCGGCGTATCGGAGCCCCTTGTCTTCGCAGACCTCGGCTAGGAGGCTTCTTGCGAACACGAAGTCGGCTATCGACGCAGGGCAATAGTCGGACACCCCGTCTCCGACGTAGATGACGCTATGACCCATCCGTTTGTATACGTTGACCACCGAGCACTTGCACGTTCCCCACCGGTAGCACGTCTCAAGGCTGGACGCTCCGGTCCCGTCCCAGCAATGGGGGTAGTCGAAATCGATGCCGTCGACAGAGAAGGAAGTAGAGGCGGAGTAGCGGGGTATGTGGCCGAGTTCCTCCCTGTCCAACAGAGCATCCACGTAGAAGTCCAGTCCTACGGTCACTATGGCCAGGGGTATGTTGTGGGATCGGCAAAGTTGAGACAATTCCTTGAAATGGGGGCGGAGGTTGGCGTTTTGCCTCACGAGGTCCTGCATCTGCTTCAGACCCATCCCGGCCTTGCGAAAGGACTCTTCCTGGTATTCCCTGAAGCTGATGTCGTTGGCCTGGGACTGGGAGCGCAAGTCCTGCCAGGACGTCGCCCCCGGGGACTGACTAAGGATCAGATGAGCCACGTTCTCGACGGCTGTTGTCTCGTCGAAATCGCAAATGACAGCGGGGTGGTGTCCGTTGGTTGTCAGGTATGATGAGGCGCCCGTTTTATCTCTCCCGCTGTCGTTGCCGGTAGTCCTCATAAGCTTCCCTGATTTTATCATATTTCAGGCCCAGAATTGAGGCGGCGAGGAAGGCTGCGTTGCGGGCTCCCCATGAACCCACTGCGACGCAACCCACGGGCACTCCAGGCGGCATCTGGGCTATGGCCATCAAGGCGTCTATTCCCTTGAGCTCGCTGGTGGCCAGGGGCACGCCTATGACCGGCTTGGTGGTGTGGGCAGAGACGACGCCGGGCAGGGCCGCCGCTCCCCCCGCTGCGGCGATGAACACTTCTGTCCCGCGGCTTGGGGCCTCGGTGACGTATTCTCTGAGGCGGTCGGGGTTGCGGTGCGCTGACATCACCCTTAGCTCGTGGTCTATGGAGAGGTCCTCCAAGACCTTGGCAGTCTCTTGTGCAAAGGGTTCGTCCGTCGGGCTTCCCATGATGATGCTCACTAGAGGCATCGTCTAAGACCTCCTATAATTCGAATCTAATATTGGTCACTATACCGACTTTTACAAGCCTATATCAGATCTGCTGTGTTCGCCGCGAAACGCGATTCTCCGCGTATTGTCGTAAGCGTGGCGCCTTGCATCATCGACGCTCTCCCCGGCGCCGACAACCGTCATAACGCGGCCTCCCGTGGTCAAAGTAACGGGGCCGTGTGGGCCGTCCACGGTCTTGGCGCCGCCCTGGAACACCAAGGCGTCATTGTCCACTGCGTCCAGACCCCACACGGGATAGCCTGTCTTGTAGAAGCCGGGATAGCCTCCGGAAGCCTTGACCACGCCAACTGTGGCCGATTCGGCCCATTCCAGTGACAACCGGTCCACCGTGCCTTCGATGCAGGCCAATATAACGTCCACCGGGTCGGTCACCAGCCGGGGCAATATGACCTGGGCCTCCGGATCGCCCAGTCGGCAGTTGAACTCCAACACCTTGGGGCCGTCCTTCGTCAGCATCAGCCCTGCGTAGAGAGCTCCCTGATATGGAATCCCTTCAAGAGCCATGGCCCTCACCACGGGTTCCATTATTTGCCGCCGGACTGTGTCCTCCATATCGGCGTTCCAGAACTTCGGCGGACTGTATGCTCCCATTCCTCCCGTGTTTGGGCCTTGGTCGCTGTCTCCAACCCGCTTATAGTCGCATGCAGCCGTCAGGGAGGATATGTGCTCGCCGTCGGTGAAGGCGAATACACTGACCTCCTGTCCCTCAAGCCATTCCTCGAATACAACCACGTCACCGGCTGAGTCGAAGGTGCGGTTGACCATGCACTCGTCCAAGGCGCCCAGGGCCTGGTCCCGGTTTGAACATACGAACACGCCCTTGCCTGCGGCCAGGCCGTCGGCCTTGACCACGACGGGACGCCGGTACTTCATCAAGAAGTTCCGGGCGGCGTTGTATTCGTCGAATACCACGAAATCGGGGCTTGGTATAGAGTGGGTCAACATAAGATGCCGGGCAAAGGACTTGCTGGATTCGAGACGGGACGCGGCCTGGGTGGGGCCGAATATGGCCAGGTTTCTCTGGCGGAAGTGGTCCACGATTCCCGCCGCAAGGGGGGTCTCCGGCCCAACTACCGTGAGATCTATGGCATAGGCCGCTGCTACGTTGGCCATCTCGACAGGATCGTCGGGAACCCCGCCCAAACCAGTGGAATGGGAGACTGTCCCTGGAGCGGAGTACACCTGGTCCACTTTTGGGCTTTTGGACAGAACCCAGGCCAGAGCGTGCTCCCGGGCCCCCGAACCAATGACGAGGACCTTCACCTACCGTCCCTCGGAGGGCGTGTGACCGGACGTGATTCCGATCAGCGGAGGCGCTACTCCCATTCTATGGTACCCGGCGGCTTGCTGGTGATGTCGTAGACCACTCGGTTGACTCCGGGCACCTCGTTGACGATTCGGTTGGAGATTTTGGCCAGCACATCGTAGGGAAGGCGCACCCAGTCGGCCGTCATGGCGTCCTCGCTGCTCACCGCCCGTATCGCCACAACGTGGTTGTAGGTGCGGTAGTCACCCATCACTCCCACGCTCTTGCTGTCCGTAAGCACCGCAAAGCTCTGCCAAAGCTGGTGATACAGGTTTGCGTTCTTAACCTCGTCGATGACAACCCAGTCGCAGGCCCGGAGGGTATCCAGCTTCTCAGGGGTCACCTCGCCGATGATTCGGATGGCCAGGCCCGGCCCCGGGAAGGGCTGGCGGTTCACCATCTCTTCCGGCAGACCCAAGGCCAGCCCCACGTCTCTAACTTCGTCCTTAAAGAGGTATCGGAGGGGTTCCACCAGCTTCAGACGCATGTTTTCGGGCAGTCCCCCTACGTTGTGGTGGGTCTTTATGCGCGCTGCGGCGCTGTTCTCGGGGGTCCTGCTCTCAATCACGTCGGGGTAGAGGGTGCCCTGGGCTAGAAACTGGGTGTTCTCTATTTCGTTGGCGGCTTCCTCGAAGACGTGGATGAACTCCTCGCCCACTGTGCGCCGCTTTTGTTCCGGGTCGGTGACTCCGGCCAGCTTGTTTACGAACCGGTCAGAGGCGTCGATGTACAGCAGGTTAAGGTCCATGTTCCGCCTGAAGGTGTTGAGCACGCGTTCAGGCTCTTCCAGCCTGAGCAGCCCGTTGTTGACGAATATGCAGGTCAGCTGGCCTCCAACGGCATGGTGGACCAGCGTAGCTGTGACCGCGGAGTCCACACCGCCGGACAAGGCGCATATCACCTTGCCGTCGCCCACCTGACGCTTGATGGTCTCCACAGACTCCTTAACGAAATTCAGCGGAGTCCAAGACCCCTGGCAGCCGCACACCTTATAGAGAAAGTTCTCCAGGATCGTCTTGCCGTTGGGGGTGTGAACGACCTCGGGGTGAAACTGCAGGCCGAATATGCGCGAACCGCTCCCCATCACTGCGATGGGCGAGTTGTCGGTGTATCCCAGCGGCGAGAAGCCAGGGGGAGCCTCTTCTATCCTGTCCCCGTGGCTCATCCAAACGGGCATGGAGTTGGGCAGGTCGGAGAACAAGGGGGAGTCGGCTACGTTCTGGTGAAGGACTGAGTGGCCGAACTCCTGTTTGAGACCTGGGGCCACTTTGCCTCCCAGTTGGTGCACAAGAACCTGCATTCCGTAGCATATCCCCAGGACGGGCAGCGACCGGTCGTAGACCCAGGCCGGGGCCAAGGGTGCGCCTTCGTCGTAGACGCTGGCAGGCCCACCGGAGAGAATTACGCCTTTGGGATTGATGCCGGAAACCTGTTCCCATTCGGAGTCTGGACTGACAATCTCGCAGTAGACTTTGAGTTCGCGGACCCGCCGGGCAATCAGGCGGCTATACTGGGAACCGAAATCGACGATTACGATTCCCTCGCGGACTCCTACGGGTGCTGACTCCGGGTCGGAAGCGCCGCTCTCCTTGCGGGCGATTTCCAGATAGGTGGACACTTCCAGGTGGTCGCTGGTGGATACACGGTGGCTTGAAGCGTTGTCCCTCGCCGCCATACTTCCCTTCCGCCTCCGGACAATTCGACCCAAGATAGCGCCTGTGCTATACTCAGTCAAGACAGGGTTAAACTCGGTGCGCGGTTGATTCTCACACATGTCACGGGTCAAGTCCAGAGCGTCAATAACCCCCATCCATGACGCCTGCTCCGGTCTGTCGGAAGCTGTGGAAACAGGCGTGGAAGTCCTGAAGAACCACGGCGTCGTAGCCTATCCTACGGATACCCTCTACGGCCTTGGCGCCGCCTTCAACGACCTGGAAGCAGTGGATAGAGTGTTTGACATAAAAGGACGCCCTCGCAATGCCGCCCTGCCGCTCCTGGTAGCCTCCTCGGCTGACGTGAAACAGGTGGCCTTAGGGCTGGACCCGAGGGCTGAAATTCTCATGGAAGCCTTCTGGCCCGGCCCACTTACGCTCGTGGTCCCAAGCGCCCAGGCGACGCCTGACTTGGTGACTGGAGGCCGGGGAACGGTGGCAGTGAGAATGCCCGACCACCAAGTCCCCCTGGAACTGGTCCGACGCGTTGGGTGTCCGATCACCGGCACCAGCGCCAACCCGACGGGCGGCCCCGACCCGGCCACAGCGGAAGACGTCAGAAAGACCCTGGGAGACCTGGTTGACTACGTAATCGACGGAGGACCGGCCCCGATAGGCCAGCCTTCAACCGTCATCGACCTGACCGGAGAACGGCCGCGCTTAATCCGTGCGGGCGCATTGACCGTGGAGGCGATAGAGGAAGCGATTTCAGAGTCCGTCGACGCGGCATAGGACTCGATCAGTGAAGAGCAGGGAGGGAGCGGCGTGCGGATAGCCATCGGAAGCGACCACAGGGGATTTGCACTGAAGCAGTCCCTGATAGACATGATTCGAGAGTTGGGTCACGAGCCTGACGATATGGGTTGCTATGACGACGACGCAGTGGACTACCCCGACTATGCGGAAAAGGTCGCCAGAGCGGTGAGTAAGGGGAAAGCCGCCCGCGGTGTGTTGATATGCGGAACCGGAAACGGCATGAGCATGGCCGCCAACAAGGTGACTGGAGTCCGTGCGGCGGTGTGCGTTGATGCACTCAGCGCCCGGATGGCCAGGGAGCACAACGACTCCAACGTGGTGTGCATCGGAAGCGGACTTGTGGGAGAATTGTCAGCCCAGGAGACGGTCAAGGCCTATCTTGAAGCCGAATTCGAGGGTGGGCGCCACTCCCGTCGGGTAGACAAGATCGGCGCCATTGAGTCCTCCAAGAAGAGCGGTTCATAGCGAGGCATGACCAGTCTCGTGGACCTCTTGACGCCCGGTCGCCGGGAGCTTCTGGACGAGGAGATAAAGGCGGTTTTCTCCGGGCAGGACGGGCTCCTCTACAACATGTTCCACTACCAGATGGGCTGGATGGACCAGCACGGGGACCCCACCACGGCTTCAATCCGCCACTGCCTGCATCCGATGATGTGCCTGGCAGCGTGCGAGTCCCTATCAGGGGACTTTAAGCCCGCCCTTCCCGCAGCGGCTGCCGTGGAGTTGGTATACAACTTCTCCCTGATACACGAGGACATTCAGTCGGGCAATCCCAACAGAGGCTCTCGCGAGTCGTTGTGGTGGATATGGGGGCCGGGCCAGGCGATAAACGCCGGCGACGGAATGCACGCTATTGCTCGGTTGGCCCTCATGCGCATGGCGGACAACGGCGCCCCCGCAGACCAGGCGCTGGCGGCGTTGCGCTCGCTGGACAAGTCGTGTCTTGACATGTTCGAGGGGCAGCACCAAGACCTGGTGTTCCAGGAACGGCTGGATGTTGGTGTCGCCGCATACCTAAAGATGGCGGAATTGAAGGCGGGAGCGTTGACGGGTTCGGCCATGTCCCTGGGTGCGCTGTGTGGAGGCGGGTCGGATGAGGACATGGAGGCGTTCGCGACGTGCGGCGCCCGTTTGGGGACTGCCTGGCAAATCCAGCAAGACGCAGCAGAGTTGTGGTCCGGCGGGACCGGGAGCGTTCCCAGCCACACCTTGAATAAGAAGAAGCTGTTTCCGGTGGTGCTAGTGTTGGAGACGGCGGAGCTTTCCGTCAAGCGGGAGTTGGGGACCCTCTACTTCAAGCGAGTGCTTGAGGCGGACGACGTCCAGAAAATCGGCGAAATACTCAACGGCCTGTCGGCCAAAGACCGTTGTCAGGAGAAGGTGGACGAGCTTTGCCGTGAGGCTCTGGCGGCGTTGGACGGCATGGAACTCACGGAGTCGGGTCGGGAGCAGGTGAGCTTCATCGCCCAGCATATCCGAGACCTTTGCGGGTGACCGATGGCGAAGAAGACCCTAGATGACATAAATGTAGACGGGAAGACGGTGTTGGTACGGGTGGACTTCAACGTGCCAATAGAGCAGGGCATTGAGTTTCTACCGCAATACGACCATAGGCTGAGGGCTACTCTCCCCACGCTTCAGCGTCTCCACGGGAGCGGCTGCAAGCTGGTCCTCTGTTCCCACCTTGGCAGACCGAAGGGTCAGGTCGTGGAAGGCCTGAGAATGGGGCCGGTGGCAGAGAGACTTTCCGCGTTGATGGGGCTCTCAGTCAAGTCTCTTGACGACTGCGTAGGGGCCGAGGTCGAAGACGCCGTTTCAGCCATGTCTCCGGGCGAGATCATCATGCTGGAGAACCTGCGCTTCCATTCGGGTGAGGAGAGCGCAGATCCCGAGTTCGCCAAGTCCCTGGCTGCGGCGGCGGACATTTTCGTCATGGACGCCTTCGCAGTAGCCCACAGGGCCCACGCGTCCGTAGTGGGAGTCCCGCGATATCTGCCCACCGTCGCAGGGGAGCTGGTCAAGGCTGAGTTGGAGAATATTGGACGAGCTTTGGAAGCTCCCGAAAGGCCCCTGGCGGCTCTGATGGGAGGCGCCAAGGTCAGCGACAAAATCATGGTGCTGGAAAACCTTATCGACAAAATCGACCGGCTGTTCATCGGTGGAGGCATGGCAGTGACGTTCTTGAAAGCTCAGGGACATTCGGTGGGAGCGTCGAGAGTGGAGGAGGACAGGTTGGAGTTCGCCTCCCAAATCCTGGAACGGGCGGGACAGTTGGGAGTGGAGGTCCATCTGCCGACGGACATGGTGGTGGCCGATGGAGTCTCCGCAGACGCCGGAGGAGTGAACAACGTGGGCGTAAACGAAATCCCAGAGAATAGCTACGCCTTGGATATCGGACAGGTCAGCGCCGTCGAATTCGCCCGGGGCCTCAAAGGGTGCGGGACCGTCATCTGGAACGGACCTATGGGAGTGTTCGAGTTCGAACCCTTCTCCCAAGGGACCCGCCTAGTTGGCCAGGCTCTCGCCGAAGCTAAAGCCGCAACCATCGTGGGCGGAGGTTCCACTGCGGAGGCCGTCGAGGAGATGGGAATCCAGGACAGTATGACCCACGTGTCCACCGGCGGCGGAGCGTCGTTGGAGTTTCTGGAGGGCAAGGAGCTGCCTGGCATTGCGGCCATTCTCGACAAAGACTCTTAAACTGGACCGGTTGGGTCCGACGGCGTAATCGTACGAAGGAGGACGGATGGTCAACCTGGAGGTCTTGAGGGACTCTTTCCAGACAACCGATTCCAAGATCGTCATGCTGGTGGCCGACGGGCTTGGGGGCCTCCCCCATCCCGACACCAAGCTGTCGGAGTTGGAGACGGCCCGGACTCCCAATCTCGACGCCTTGGCGTCGGAAAGCGCCTGTGGCTTGACTGTCCCGGTCATGCCTGGAGTGGCTCCCGGCTCCGGCCCGGGGCATCTCGCTCTGTTCGGGTACGAGCCGACGGAATATCTCATAGGACGCGGCGCCCTTGAGGGTCTGGGAATCGAGGTGGACCTCAGGGAGGGCGACGTGTGCGCAAGGGGTAACTTCTGCACCGTGGACGCCCAGGGGAACCTGGTGGACAGGCGTGCCGGAAGGGTTCCCTCCGAGGTGACCATACCCCTCTGCGCCGAGCTGGACAAAATCGAGATGGAAGGCGTCGACCTGCGGGTTTATCCGGTGGAAGGATATCGGTTCGTGCTGCATCTCAGGGGAGAGGGACTGAGCGAGTCTGTCTCCGAGACCGACCCACAGCGCATAGGCGTTCCCGACGTTGAGGCGTATGCCCTTGAAGAGAACTCGGAGAAGACAGCCGCTATCGTGCGCAGCTTCGTGTCTCAGGCGCGCAGCGTCCTCAACAATGAAGAGCGCGCGAACATGGTTCTTCTGAGGGGGTTCTCAAGCCTTCCCCACTTGCCCTCTATGGGCGATGCCTTTAGGCTGAATCCGGCGGCCATCGCCGCGTACCCCATGTACCGTGGGCTGGCCCAAATCGTCGGCATGAAAGTCATTCCTACGGGCAGGACTTTTGGCGACGAGCTGGGCACTCTGGAAGCGAACTACGACAGCCACGACTTCTTCTATATTCACTACAAACCGGCGGACGCCGCCGGAGAGGACGGCAACTTCGAGGGCAAGGTGAAGGCCCTGGAGGACCTGGACTCTTACATTCCCCGCCTGAGAGAGATGAAGCCCGACGTGCTGATGGTCGCGGGCGACCACTCCACTCCGGCTATTATGGCGGCCCACAGCTGGCACCCGGTGCCCTTCTCGCTGCGGTCAGCCTACACGCTGGGTGAAGGTGTGGACGCCTTCTCGGAGCGGGCTTTCACCAACGGTTCCCTTGGCCGAATGCCCGCCGTCAACGTCATGCTTTTGGGGCTGGCCCATGCAGGCAAGCTGGCTAAATTCGGACCCTAGTTTCTGATTCGGGAGTTTGACCATGCCCGTTCCCCTGGCAGCCGGAAACTGGAAAATGAACACCACCATTGACGAGGCCGTGGCCCTTGCCAAGGCCGTGAAAGAGGCGGTGGATGGAATAACCGGTGTGGACGTGCTGGTGTGCCCCCCCTTCGTGTCCTTGGCGCCGGTGGCAGAAGCGCTGGAGGGCAGCCAGGTGATGGTCGGCGCCCAGAACATGCACCACCAAGCCAGCGGCGCCTTCACAGGAGAGGTGGCCCCCGGAATGATCGCCGGAATATGCCGGTACGTCATCCTGGGCCACTCGGAACGGCGCCAGCTTTTCGGAGAGGACGACAGTCTCATAAACCTGAAGGTCAAAGCGGCCGTGGACGCCGGACTGGTCCCCATTCTCTGCGTCGGTGAGACCCTGCAGCAGCGTGAAGACGGGAAAGCCAGTGAGGTAGTCGGGAATCAGGTGAAGGCAGGCCTCGACGGCTTGTCTCCGTCGGGAGGGCTGGTCGTGGCCTACGAACCCGTATGGGCCATAGGTACGGGAGTGTCGGCCACGCCTGAGACGGCCTCCGAGATCATGGGAGGGGCCATTCTTAAGACCCTGGAAGACCTCTACGGCGCCCAGACGGCCTCCCAGACTCCGCTTCTCTACGGCGGAAGCGCGAACCCCGACAACATCGGAGGTTTCGTAAGCCAGGACGTGATACACGGCGGCCTAGTGGGCGGCGCAAGCCTCAGGGCCGACCAGTTCGCAGCCATAGTGAAAGCCACTGCCGCCGCCAAGTCCGCCTGACCTGTCCGATGGACGAAAGGCTCATAGTCGTCCTGGGGCCCACTGCAACGGGCAAGACAGAACTGGGCATCCGCCTGGCTGAAGAGTTCGACGGCGAGATAGTCGGCGCCGACTCGCGGCAGGTATACCGGTTCATGGACGTGGGCACAGCCAAACCCACCGCCGAGCAGCGGGCCAGGGCGCCGCACCACCTCATAGACATCCTGTACCCAGATCAGGAGTTTGGCCTTGCGGAGTTCCTGCGGCGTGCCCGACAGAGCATTGAGTCCGTCCGTTCAAAGGGTCGGCTTCCCATTGTTGTCGGTGGGACCGGCCAGTACATCTGGGCTTTGCTCGAAAATTGGAAGGTCCCCCGAGTCCCGCCGAACCCGGAGCTACGCCGCGAGTTGGAAGAGTTGTCGGCAAAACGCGGGGCAGACGCTTTACATAAATTGCTCCAACAGGCCGATCCCGCATCCGCCGGACGCATCGACACGCGCAATACCCGCCGGGTAATCAGGGCATTGGAAATCCATCGCTCGGTAGGCGTGATTGGCACGCAAGGGGAGCGGAAACAACCGGTATCGGACGAGGCTCTGGTCCTGGGCCTGACCGCAGACCGGAAGCTTCTCTACCGCATGATAGACGGTCGGGTGGACCGTATAGTGGAGGACGGGTTGGCCGCCGAGGCGGCGAATCTAGTGCGAAGAGGCTATTCGTGGGACCTTCCCTCCATGTCCGGCGTGGGCTACAAGGAGATGGGCGCGTATCTGGCTGGGCAACGGTCTTTAGAAGAGTCTATCGCCCGCATCAAGACCAGGACCCACAGGTTTGCACGCCAACAATACAACTGGTTCAACCTGGAGGACTCGCGCATACAATGGTTGGACGTGGGGCCGTCAGTGGCTCCAGCGTCGGAGAGGACAGATGGGGGTGGCGGTCACGTCGACGCCGTCGGGAAAGCGATGCTCTTGGCGGACAATTTCTTAAGTCGTACACGGGTGGTACAATAGCTGCGACCCCCATATAGACGCCTTGGCGAAGGACAGCGCAGTGAAATTCACCAAAATGCAGGGAGCGGGCAACGACTACGTATACGTTGACGCCCGCGACATGGAGCGGGACTGGGCGTCGTTGTCGGTGGCTATGAGCGATCGCCATTTCGGAGTAGGCGGCGACGGCGTAATTGTTATACAAAACTCCGACGTGGCCCAGCTTAGGATGCGCATCTTCAACACCGACGGCTCCGAAGGAGAGATGTGCGGCAACGGGATACGCTGCGTGGCCAAGTACGTCATCGACAGGAAGATAGCTCAGCCCTCTACTGAAGGCATCTCCATAGAAACGCTGGCGGGTGTAAGGACGGTGCAGGTCATCAAAGACAGGGGCGAAATCGTCGGAGCGCGGGTCGCGATGGGTGAACCCATATTCGCGCCTGCGGACGTACCGGTAAAGCTTCCGGAATCGGCTGGAGGGTCGTCGGATTCACCCGTGTTGGAGTACCCAGTAGAGATAGGCGGCGCCGCTCTGAACCTGAGTTTCATTTCAATGGGCAACCCCCACGCCGTGGCGTTCATAGACCAGCCCGTAGAAGAGTTCCCCCTCCATTCCGTCGGGCCGCAGGTGGAACATCACGTCATGTTTCCTAACAGGGTGAACTTTGAGATAGTGAACATCCGCAACAAACACACCCTCGACGCCCGCGTCTGGGAGCGGGGCTCCGGTGAAACCCTGGCTTGCGGCTCGGGCGCAAGCGCAATAGGCGTGGCCTCATATCTCCTGGGACACACGGAAGAATTTGTTGACATAAAGCTCCCCGGCGGGATGTTGAACATAAGCTGGGCCGGCATGGGTGACGTATTCATGGAAGGCCCCGCTGTTGAGGTCTTCGAGGGGGAATGGACGGAACCTGAATAGCCTTGCGTATCTGAATGGAGCAATAGACTAATGACCGCAAAGTTCTCCGAACGTCTGGGCAAGCTGGCGCCCTATCCCTTTGTCGAAATTTCCAGGATATTGGCCGAGAAACGGGCCGCTGGCGAGGACGTGGTCACCTTTGGCATAGGCGACCCCGACATTCCCACGCCGGACAACGTCATAGACCGCCTTATAAGTGCCTCCCACACCCCGGCCAACCACCGTTATCCTGAGTCGGACGGACTTCCAGAATGCCGGGATGCGATAGCTACCTGGTACCGGAACACCTTCGGTGTGGAGGTGGACGGCGCCACAGAGACGCTGCCTCTGATAGGCGCCAAGGAAGGCATTGGGCACGTGGCCTTCGCCTTTCTGGACCCGGGCGACGTCGCGTTGATTCCCGACCCCGCATACCCTGTGTATGGTGTGGGCACCATGTTCTCCGGCGCCCGGAGCTACGTCATGCCCCTCAAAGAGGAGAATGGATGGCTCCCCGAACTGGACGAGATTCCAGCCGACGTGGCCAGGGACGCCAAGATCATGTGGCTGAACTACCCCAACAACCCCACCTCGGGCGTGGCAGACATCGACTATTACAAGAAGGTCGTCGACTTCGCCCGGCAATACGACGTGGCAATTCTCCACGATGCCGCCTACAGCGAGGTGGTCTACGACGGATACAGGGCGGCCAGCTTCCTGGAAGTGGATGGCGCCAAAGAGGTGGGGATGGAGTTCCACTCCCTCTCCAAGTGCTTCAACATGACCGGGTGGCGTTTCGGCATGGCAGTGGGCAACGCCGATATGATCAAGGCCCTTTTCCAAATCAAGGCCAACCTGGACTCCGGCATACCCCAGGCCATACAGGAAATGGCGATGGAGGCCCTCACCGGGCCCCAGGACGCCATAGCCGCAAACAACGCCATCTACCAGCGACGCAGGGACAAGCTCTGCGACGTCCTGAACCGCATCGGACTCAAAGTCATCCCGCCCAAGGCCTGCCTCTACGTGTGGGCCAGGGTTCCTGAGGGGTACACGTCGGCGGAGTTCGCCGCCCGGCTGTTGGACGAGAAGACCATCGTAGTCACCCCCGGTTCCAGCTACGGCGCCTATGGAGAAGGTTACATAAGATTTTCACTAACTACGCCGGACGAACGCGTCGACGCCGGAGTAGAACGCCTTGCAACCTGGAAAATACCCCCGCCGTCGGGGTCATAGGAGCCCAAGCCTATACCCAGGTCACCCGAATCCACCGGACCGCCCGTCGAACGAGTCGTCCTCGTAGGGATCGAACTCAAGAAAGGTCCTGCGCTGTGGGACCTGCAGGACTCTTTGCGGGAGCTTGAATTTCTGGCCGATACGGCTGGCGTTGAAGTGGTGGGAAAGGTCAGCCAGAGGCTGGACAGGCCGACCCACCATTACCTGGGCTCCGGCAAGCTGGAAGAACTCAAAGACCTGGTCATCACTTCCGAGTCCGACGCGGTGGTCTTCGACGACGAACTGACCCCCACCCAGCAGCGCAACCTGGAGAACGCCCTCAGGATCAAGGTCATCGACCGCACAGCGCTGATTCTGGATATCTTCTCCCGACAGGCGTCCACCAGGGAAGGCCAGCTTCAGGTGGAGCTTGCCCAACACCAATACCTGCTGCCGCGTCTCGTAGGCCAGTGGTCCCACCTGGAACGGCTGGGAGGCGGCATAGGCACTCGCGGCCCCGGAGAGACCCAGCTAGAGACCGACCGGCGTCTGATCAGGCGGCGGATTCAGCGGCTGGAGCTTGAGCTTCAAAACGTCAGTAAGCGGCGAGAGTCCTACATGGGCCGCAGGAAGCAGGCCCGGCTACCGGTAGTCTCGATGGTGGGATACACCAACGCGGGAAAGAGTTCCCTGTTCAACGCCGTCAGCGGCGGCGGGGTAAAGGTGCAGGACCGGCTCTTCTCCACCTTGGACCCGGTGACCCGGCGCATATACCTTCCCGGCGGGCGGCAAGCGCTGCTCACCGATACGGTGGGTTTCATCCACAAGCTCCCCCCTACAGTGGTCGAAGCGTTCAGGGCCACCTTGGAAGAGCTAAGGGAAGCCGACCTCCTGCTCCACATCATCGACGTCGCACAACCCAAGGCCCCGGAGCAGGCGGAGGTGGTGGAGCAAACCCTCCAGGAGTTGGACCTGGACCACAAGCCCCGCATCCTCGTGATAAACAAGATGGACCTGCTGACGGACTCGCCCAATGGCGCCCGGCCCCCGGAAATCGCTGGAGTCACCGCGACAGGGCCGGTTGTGTTAGTGTCGGCCCTTAAGGCATGGAACCTCGACGGCCTGCTTAAAGAGATAGAGAGCCAGCTCTTGGCTCAGGGAGTGCTGGCGCCGGCGGAGTGGCAGTCGTCCGCGTCAAACGTGCCCTCCGGCTGAAGTTGGACACAGGGCCCACCGCTCCTGCCAAGTGGGGCACATACTCCACGGCGTCACGCACCAGTCCGTTCAGTTGATGAGGGAGTGAACGAGGAGCCATTGAGAAACGCAGGCACACTACTGGCTGCGTCCACGCTCCTGGCTGCGGCTGTCGTCGTAGCAAGCTGCAACAGCGAGCCGACGCCGACTTTCGACCCCGTACTAGTATCTTTTGGACCTTTTGACTTCACCCGAACCGTAACCGAGTATGCAGAGAGGACATGCGGAGACGAAGTCCCGGCAGTCCCGGAATATGGCGAGGCTACATGGCGCGAACGCCAGGCCATGTTGAGCCGAAGGCTCCACATGCTGAACTATACAGTGCCGCCCCCAGAGGTCCTTGTATGGCACTGGGCGGGCGAGGTCAGGTTGACCTTGTATCTCAAAGACATAGATACAAGGTCGCCCGATCCTGACTCTCTCGCCGAATTCGACTTCAGCGATACCTCAGTAGCATTCCATTCCGCGACCGCAGAATTGTTTTATTCCGCCCTAGAGACGCTGGACAACGACGCCATTCGCATTTTGCAAGAGCATGGATGTCTCCCCGACCCGATTCCAACCCGTCCGCCGTCACCGCCGCCCGAGGAACCTGACCACACGCCCACACCGTGACGTGAACTCCCTGACAAAGAAGGACAAGATGACCATGCGTACCGTTCTGGCGGCGGCGCTCCTGGCAGCTGTCGTATTCGTCGCAGGTTGCAACAGCGAGCCGACCAGCGACCCGGCCAATTGGTCCAGTGGGATAAGGCTATGGGCGCCCACTCCGGTGACAGACGGCCCTGACCCGAATGCTATCGCGTATGCAGGCGGGGTTGCGATGGCTTGGGAGATGAAGGATCAATGCTTGGACTTGGCCATCCTGAGGGCATACATCTCTTCGGAGGGCGAGATTGTGAAAGAGGCCTTTCTCCGCGGAACTGGGACGGTCGGCCGCTTTGACGTGCCTGTCCTGAGATATCTAGCGGGTATCTTCGGAGAGACCGAGTGGCGCAGCAGTCGCTATGGTCTGAGGAGAGGGCTTTTTGACGGCTGGGAAGCGCTCTGCAAGAAGCCGGACCCGCCCCCCGACAAACTGAAGACTGGTTCTCCCATTCCCCCTACCCCAACTTCACCCCCGCCAACAGGTCCTACGGCCACACCAACACCTACTCCCAATCCTGAGTCTCAAACGTATGGTTATGCCAAGGGCCGTGAACTGGCATCGGAGATGGTTGAGGAGTCGGTCGAGAGCTGTTTGGATATACAGTTGCTCATAAGGTTTGTCAGTTACCACTACAACGAGCATCTTCTCAAAGCCGACTACGAGGAGGGCTTAGCGGAGACGGATCCCGATTGGGACGACGACGCGTCGGAGATGTGGCCGGACATATACGCTGGATGGACGGACGGGTTGAAAGGCGCACGCGGCGACTTTTGCTGACCAACCTCCACATCAGCAGAGGGGCACCGTCACGCACTTACCACCGCATCGACACTGCCCTCCGGCTGACCCTGGGACCAGGGAAGTCAAAATCTCCAGCGCTTTTCACAGACCTTCCGACTCCTTCCATGTCGACGGCGGAAAACGCTTCTCTCCGTCGATTCCCATTATGTAATTCGGTTTAAAAACCGTTATGTCATCCAGGTTTCAGGCTCAGTGTCGACATAACGTATGTTGTGCGAACCGCCTTTGAAAAAACGCCCGTCGCCCCGTCGTGGTAGAATTTCCCCAAAAATGGAAGGTGAAAGATGGCCGTGACCCCGTTTAAGGTCCAAGTCCTCGATGAGGTTCTGGCAGACCTGAGAGACCGCTTGGCCCGGACCAGGTGGCCCGACGAGATTCCCGGAGCGGGTTGGGACTACGGCTCCAACCTTGACTACATCAAAGAGCTGGTGGAGTATTGGCGGACCGGGTTCGACTGGCGGGCCCAGGAGGCTAACCTCAACTCCTTCCCCCAGTTCAGGACTCAGGTCGATGGAATGGGCATCCATTTCTATCACGTCAAGGGAAACGGCCCCAACCCGATTCCCATCATCGTCACTCATGGTTGGCCCAGTTCCATTTTCGAAATACTGAAGCTCATACCGTTGTTGTCCGATCCAGGCGCCCACGGCGGCGATCCGGCGGACGCCTTCGACGTTATCGTTCCCTCCATGCCGGGCTACGGCTTCTCCGACCAGACCCGGGAGCGGGGGATGAACGTTGCCCGCATCGCGGAGCTTTGGAACAAGCTCATGACCGAGAACCTGGGGTATGAGCGTTACGGCGCCCAAGGCGGCGACTGGGGCGCCAATGTCACGGTGCGCCTTGGCTATGGCTTCCCCGACCGCCTTATCGGGGTTCACGCCACGTCAGTGGGCACCGCCCAACCGGACTTGGGACCCGGTTCCAGGCCCTTGTCCGACGCGGAGAAGGCCCTTCTGGCCCGTCGGGAGGATTGGCAGAGGAACGAAGGCGGGTACGCCCACATCCAGGGCACCAAACCCCAGACGTTGAGTTACGGCCTCAACGACTCCCCCGCCGGGCTTGCGGCTTGGATAGTGGAGAAATGGCGCACGTGGAGCGACTGCAACGGCGACGTGGAGAGCGTATACACCAAGGACGAGCTCCTTACCAACGTCACCATTTACTGGGTCACACAGACCATCAACTCATCGGTGCGTCTCTACTTTGAGAACACCTACAACCCCTGGACATACGAGCCGGGGACCGGTGTCACGGTTCCCTGCGCCCTGGCTATCTTCCCCAAGGAGATATCCCAGCCGCCCAGGGAGTTCGCTGAGCGCCACTTGAACGTGCAGCAATGGACTGAAATGCCCAGCGGAGGCCACTTCGCGGCCATAGAGAAACCTCAGATGCTGGCGGACGACGTCAAGAACTTCTTCCGACCGTTGCGGTAATAGGCGTTATGTAATCTCGCGAGTCCTGGACCTGTAGAAGGGTTGCCCCCGCTGAGATGTCATTACTACGAAAATAGGCATCGACGGCCCCTTCTCCTCTAGCGGAAGCTGGTTGGGATGACGAGTATGGAACCCTATTCGTCATTCCTGCGGAGGCAGGAATCCAGGATGCCCCTTCCTCCTTGCAAGGTTCCCTGGACTCCAGCCTTCGCCGGAGAGAAAGTGTGGTGTGCAACCCGCTTTTCATCCTGCGTGGTGGGGATGGCAATCCCCATGATGAATTCCGAAGCGCAGCGAGGAATGAGAGTTTGGCTGTATTCGGCATGCCGTGGCTATAAAGGCGGCCCCTTGTCCATACGAAGCCTATCGAATATGATACGCCGAGGCAGGGCGCTGACTGGGCGTCCACCCGGGTCTTGAGAAATCTCCCCTGAACGGAGGCGCTTTCTATGGCTGACAGACACATTCCGACCGAAGATGAAGTCTTGAGCTGGATGCAGAAATACTCCAACTGGGGCCGGTGGGGTCCCGACGACGAAATGGGGACCCTGAATTTTATTACCCCGGCGAAACGGGCCCAGGCAGCGGCGTTGGTGCGTGAAGGGATATCGGTCAGCGCTTCACGGCCCATCATCCCTGAACTCAGTTCAGACCTAATGGGCATTCCTCCCATCCACTATATGTCGAACTCCGGCGACACCGCCCCTGACAAGGGACCGGGCGGCGCCTCCGACTTTCTCGGGCTGGCGTTCCACGGCTACACCATCACTCACCTGGACAGCCTGTGCCACATGTTCTGGGACGGCAAGATGTACAACGGCAAGCCTGCGTCCATGGTGGGCGTTCAAAAGAAGGCCACCGCCGGAGGCGTCGAGAATGCGAAGGACGGAGTAATCACCCGAGGCGTCCTTCTAGACATCGCAGCGCTCAAGGGCAAGGAATGGCTCGACGCTGGAGAACCGGTCTATCCCGACGAACTTGAGGCTGCCGAGGAGGCCGCCGGAGTCAAGGTCGAGGAAGGCGACTGTCTGATGGTCCGCACCGGCTGGTTCAAGAAGCGGATGGTGGAAGGCCCCCATCACAACACCGACCGTCCGGGGTTGCACGCAGCTTGCATTCCCTACCTGTACGAGCGCGGCGTGTCCATCATCTTCGCCGACGCCGCTCAGGACGTCGGCCCGGCGCCTGAATATCCCATCACGGGTCTGCCCATCCACCGCGTTGGCATCCCCCACATGGGTCTTTGGCTGATTGACTGCGGCAATTGTGAGGAGGTCGTCGAGGTCGCCCGGCGTCTGAACCGTTACGAGTTCATGTTCATAATGGCGCCGCTGAGGTTCAACGGGGCCACGGGTTCGCCCATCAATCCGCTGGCGGTTTTCTAGCGTTATGTTAGCTCCACGCCCGTCTCCGGAGGCAAAGATATGACCGAACGCAAGGCTCCCTCCGAAGCTGAAGTCATGGCCTACATGGAGTCCTTGTCCAACTGGGGCCGGTGGGGGCCTGACGACGAGCTGGGCACTCTTAATCTGATTACTCCCCAGAAGAAAGCAGCGGCAGCCGCTCTCGTTACTGAGGGGATCGGAGTCAGCTGCGCCCGGCCGATTGTCCCGCAGATTGCCTCCGACACAGGCGTCGACCGTGTCCCTCCCATGCACTACATGATCAACTCCGGGGAAGCCGCCCCAGCCGTAGGCCCGGGCGGGGTCTCCGACTTCATCGGCCTATACTTCCACGGCTGGACAATCACCCACCTGGACTCCATCTGCCACCAGTTCTGGGACGGCAAGATGTTCAATGGCAAGAACGCCAAGGACGTGGGCACCCAGTCCAAGGCCACCGTGGGCGGCATCCAGTTGACCAAGGACGGCATAGTCACCAGGGGAGTGCTGCTGGACGTGACCAAGGTCTGGGGCAAGCCCTGGCTGGAAGCAGGTGAGGCGGTTTTCCCCGAGCACCTGGAAGCCGCCGAGCAGGCCCAAGGAGTCCGCGTGCAAGAGGGAGACGCCCTCATCGTGCGCATGGGGTGGTTCAAAAAGCGGGAAGAAGTGGGACCGCCGCCCGACTCCGGTAGGCCCGGTCTGCATGCCGCCTGTCTGCCCTGGCTGCGAGAGCGGGGCGTGTCCTTGATAGTGGCCGACGCGTCCCAGGACGTGCAGCCCAGCGGGTACAGTTTGCGCATCCCTATACACACCATCGGCATGGTGGGAATGGGCCTGTGGCTCATCGATGCCGCCAACCTGGAAGAAATCACCCCCGTTTGCGAGCGGCTCAATCGATGGGAATTCATGTTCACGGTGGCGCCCCTCAGGTGGGACAAGGCCACCGGGTGCCCCGTCAATCCCCTGGCCATCTTCTAAGGAGGACCTGTATGGCTGACCGTAAGACACCCACTGAAGAAGAACTCATCGGGTATATGACATCCCTGTCCAACTGGGGGCGCTGGGGTGCCGACGACCAGTTGGGCACGCTGAACCTCATTACGCCCGAAAAGCGCGCCCAGGCGGGCAGGTTGATACGGGACGGCGTGAGCGTTAGCTGCGCTCGGCCCATCATTCCGGAAGCGGCAGTGCCCGACGTCACGGGCATCCCGCCTCTGCACTACATGATCAACACGGGTGAAGTCACCCCTGAAGAGGGCAACGGGTACGCTTCCGACTTCCTGGGCATCGCGTTCCACGGGCTTACGGTGACCCACCTGGACAGTCTGTGCCACCAGATTTGGGACGGACAAATGTACAACGGCCGCCCGGCCCGTGAGGTCAACGTCCGTGAGCGGGCCAGTTCCCTCAGCGTCGACAAGGTGAAGGACGGTGTAGTCACACGGGGGGTGCTGTTGGACATCGCCAAGCTCAAGGGCAAGGACTATCTTGACCCCGGCGAGGCGGTTTTCACCGACGACCTGGAAGCCGCCGAGGAAGCCCAGGGAGTCCGTGTGGAAGAGGGTGACGCATTGTGCCTGCGCTTCGGTTGGTACAAGCGTAGGCTGGAGGAAGGACCTATGGCTGGCGGCGTGAGGCCGGGGCTTCACGCCCAGACGCTGCCCTGGCTGCGTGAACGGGGGGTCTCCATCCTGTTCGCCGACGCCTCCCAGGACGTTCATCCCGCGCCGGAGTACCCCAACGTATCGCCGCCTATACACAAAGTGGGAATCGTCTACATGGGCCTCTGGCTCATCGACGCCGGGAACTGCGAAGAGTTGGTCCAGGTGTGCGAACGGCTGGGCAGATGGGAGTTCATGTTCACGGTGGCGCCGCTGGTGTTCAAGAACGCCACCGGCTCCCCAATCAACCCCGTGGCCATATTCTAGGACCGTCAGCGGGCGATCGGAGGCCATGTTATGACAACCAGAAAACTCCCCACCGAACAGGAAGTGCAGGGCTACATGAAGTCCCTCAGCAACTGGGGCAGGTGGGGAAACGACGACGAAATCGGCACCATGAACCTGATTACTGAAGCCAAGAAGGCGGAGGCGGGCGCCCTGGTCAAAGAAGGCGTGGCGGTCAGCTGTTCGCGGCTGATTGTGCCTGAGATCGCGCCCGACCTGGGCGCCTTCCGCATTCCTCCCGTCCACTACATGATAGGCAGTGGAGAGGCGGCTCCTGAGAAGGGTTCTGGAGGCGCTTCCGACTTTATAGCCCTCTACTACCACGGTGTCACCATCACCCATCTGGACTCCATCTGCCATCAGTTCTGGGACGGCCAGATGTATAACGGGCGGCCTGCGGACTCAGTAGGCGTCCAGAAGAAGGCTGCCGAGGGCGGCATCGAGCTGGTGAAGGACGGGGTGGTCACGCGAGGCGTGTTGTTGGACATTGCCAAGCTTAAGGGTAAGGACTGGCTGGAGGCCGGCGAACCCGTCTTCCCCGAGGACTTGGACGCAGCGGAAGCCGCCCAGGGCGTCAAGGTGACCGAAGGAGACGCACTGATTGTACGGTTGGGATGGTACAAGCGGCGTCAGGAAGCTGGGCCTCTGGACACCCCGGACAGGCCCGGTCTGCATGCCGCATGTCTGCCGTGGCTAAAGGAGCGGGGCGTGTCGCTGCTGGTTGCCGACGCATCCCAGGACGTGAGCCCCAGCGGGTACACGAATCCCGGAGGGCCCATTCACGTAGTCGGGATCGTGTTTATGGGCCTGTGGCTCATAGACGCTGCCAACTGCGAGCAGCTGACGGAGATGTGCCAGAAGCTGGGCCGTTGGGACTTCATGTTCCTGGTGGCCCCCCTCCGATGGGACAAGGCCACCGGCTCCCCCGTCAACCCCCTGGCCATCTTCTAACGGGAGTCCCTGAAGTCCCGGTGGGGGCGCTGGAGACGGAATGTCGATAGAGCAACACCAAAGTCATCGAGAGACGGCGCTCCGGGGCAAGTACCGGAGACTTTATAGTCACCTTTGCGGTCTTGAGGTACAGGAGTGGAGGACCACCTTCAGCGAAATCGAAGCAATCATTGGTTTCCACCTGCCCCCGTCTGCCCGCCTTCACCGACCATGGTGGGCAAATCAGAGCGGCGACGGCCACAGCCATGCCCTCGCTTGGTGCGCTGCCGGATGGGAGACGGCAGAGGTCGACATGTATGCTGAGACTCTGTTGCTCAGACGGAAGCGGCCTGGCTCCGTTCCCACGCCGATTCTGGATGCTGTCTGGCCCGTCCACCTCACGGCAGTATGGCCGAAAGGCTTGACCCTTAGACGAGAGGACATCTACCGGGACAGGGTTTAGCCCGGTGTTCATAGACACTAACGTCCTCGTGTACTCCCGTGTGCTTACCGCTCCGGGGCACGACGTTGCGAGGGCGAGCCTGGAACGTGCCTTTAGAGACTCCGAACCTGTCAGAATAAGCAGACAGGTCGTGCGCGAATACCTGTCGGTCGTCACTCGGCCTCAGACTTGGCCTATCGACATCACCCTGGAAGAAGCGTTGCACGACGCGTGACGCGTATAGACTGGTCCACGGCTTTGAGGTGTTGGAGGACGGTCCAGAAGTGACTAGTGCGCTGCTTGACCTCTGTCGTGAAGTCCCAGTAAGAGGGCGCCAGATTCACGATGCCAACATAGTTGCGACCATGCTGGCTCACGGCGAGCGCAGGCTGCTTACGTTCAACTCCTCAGACTTCCGGCGTTACGTCGACCGCATCGAGTTGGTCGACCGGTAGAGGCGGCTCTTCAAGACAGCCACGGAGCGGCACGTGTCCAGAAGCTCTAGGGGGTGCCGCTATCCGGCGGCCTACGTCGCTAGGCGGAACTTGCGGAGGCTCTTCAGTTCCTGAGGCGGGTTCCTGTGCTGGCCGCGGATGGTGAAGGAAACCTCGCTGACGTACAAGTCACCCCGTGAGTCTACTGCGATGCCGTGGGGAGCTATGAACTGGTGGAGCTCCTCCCCCTCTTCAGGGTCACCGAAACGGGAGACCATGTTCCCTTCCAGGTCGTAGATGCTGACCCTGTGTCCCAGGCCTGGGGCGTCATCCACTCCCCCCATGCCGTTGAGCTCGCCCACATAGATGTGGCCGTGGCGCAGCACCATTGCGTCGGGACGGTGGATGTTGTTCCACATGGTCAGGAAGTTCCCCTCGGGGTCGAATAATTGGATGCGGTGGGCTTCCCGGTCCACCACGTATATGCGGTCATTCTCATCGACGGCTATGTTGTGGGGGCGTATGAACTGACCGGCGTCGATGCCCGGCTCTCCCCAGGAAAACTTGTACTCGCCCTGAGGCGAGTAGACGTGGATGCGGGAGTTTCCGTACCCGTCGGATATGTAGAAGTCTCCGTTGGCTGACCTTATGGCGCCGGAGGTGGGGCGGTTGAAGGGTTGGCCGGACCACTTGGGCGCCGGGTTTTCCCTCTCTCCGATCTCCATCAGCTTCTCACCCTCCAGGGTGAATATTTGCACAGTGTGAATGCCGTCGTCGGCGGCGACCACCCGGTCGTCGTCTGAAATATAGAGTCCGTGAGTCCTGTCGCTGAAAAGTCCTTCGCCGAAAGACCTGATGAAGTTGCCGTCACGGTCGAAAACGATGATGGGGTGCTCACCCCTGGTCAACACGTACACGTTGTCTTGGGAGTCCACTGCAACTCCCGGGCATTCCTGGAAATTCCAACCCTGGGGCAGCTTCTCCCAGTCCGGCACGGGCTCGAAAACGTGGCTTCCTTGGCCTAGTCGCATAGTCATGTCTCAAACGCCTCCGAAACAGCTTTATGTAAAACGGCAGCTTATGCCAAAAGCTCTCGGACACTATACCACGTCAGACATGAACACGGCCAAGCGACGCGCATCAAGAGCCTGTTGGACGAACGGGTAGAGGCCGCCCCTAGGGAGGGCTGGTCTGACTTCGGTTAGCCTTAAAAGCGGAAGTGCTCTGTCTCGCGGTTCCGATAATCGTCTGTCTTGGGCTCGGAACTGGACTGAGACAGCGCATAGGAGTGAGAAGGCGTCTCCACAGGCGGCGCCTCCTCCTCTTCGAATGGAGGCCACACGATGCGTTTTGTGTCGTCGCTTTCAACTTGGGCAGCAAAGCTGGGGAGTTCCGCCTGCTCCTCTGCCTGTACCTCTTCCTCTTCGGCCTCGACGGCCTCAATCACCGGGGCTTGTCTGGAAAGTTCGAAGGCGGCAATCGCCGGAACTTCGGTGGCCGCTTCCTCTTCCTCGTTGTCCTCAGCGACCTCCATGACCGGAGCCTCGGCAGAAACTTCGGCCTGCTCGCTGTCGTCGTCGTGCTCGTGGGCGTCGATAATCGAGGCTTCGTCGGGTTCCTCAGCGGCTTCCATCGTCGGGAACGTGGCCGCTTCGGGGTAAGCCAGGCCGTTTTCCTTGTCGGTCAACCGGATGCAAACGTTGTTGATGATAAGGGCCTCGACGTTCCGCCCCAACCACTCGTCGACGAAGTCTATGGTCATCTCAAAGTGGGGCGAGACAGCCTCGGGACCTTCCTCTGAGCCGTTGGACAGCATGAGATTGCCGTCCCTGATTTCTTCGAACTGGCCGAAGACTTTGGATGCTTGAAGAATCCTTCCTGAATCGGTCACCTTGAACCTCCTTTGGATGAGAAAAAGAAAAATAGAAATACACAGTGATTATAATCGTCGTTGTTTCTATACCCCAAGACGCCCGCATAGGCTCTTATCACATCTTTGAAGCCGATAAGCCTGTGGAAGCGCTCCCAGGAATAGGGGAGCCACGGGCAGGAAGAGGCATAAATTGGACACGATGTTGGCTTGGGAGTAATATGTTGCCGAATGGACCGAAAGGAGGACTGGCATGGCAGAGGACATCGGCCTGTTTGAAGCTATCTACTCCCAAAGGGCTCTGCGGTATTTCAAGCCCGACCCAGTGGATGACAACCTGATTTGGAAGATATTGGACGCCGGAATCAGAGCTCCAAGCGGCAGCAATTCTCAAGGTTGGGGATTCGTGGTAATCAGAGACGCTGAACTGCGGAGGAAGATCGGGGAATATTCCCGGCAGCATCCCATCACTCCACCGCCGAACCTCAACAAATCCGAGACAATCATGTACCGGGGAGCCTTACACTTGGCTGAGCACATGGAAGACGTTCCGGCCTACATTCTCGTGTGCCAGCAGACCAAAGCCGGCGCCGGCCCGGCGGGTTCCTCCATATACCCGACGGTGCAGAACATACTTCTGGCCGCCCGCGGTCTTGGTCTGGCCAGCGCGCTCGTGACACGCCAGAAGTCCTTTGAAGAGGAGTTGAAACGGGACCTGGGGATGCCCGACGACTGGGAGACTATATGCCTTCTCCCGTTGGGTTATCCCGACGGCGTAAAATACGGTCCCAACAACCGTCGGTCCGTGGAAGAGGTGACTCACTTCGACAAGTGGTGAGCGCAGTCTTCCTAGGTCGTTCGATGAATTTAGCCAAGCTACTCAATCGTTAAGGAGGCAGCGGCAATGAAATTCGGAGTATCCGTTTTTGCGCAAAACTACACGGACTGGGACCGGTATTTGGCGGGGGACTTCTCCAAGCCTCCCATTCAACAGGACCATGAAATTTTCCAGGAAGACCTGGATCTGGCCGACTTGTCGGAGAGCTTGGGGTATGACGCTATCTGGGCCACTGAGCACCATTTCACCCCCTACGAACTGATGCCCGACGCCCTCCAGTTCCTGACCTACTTCGCCGGACGGACCGAGAAGGTGGGCATGGCTACTATGGTGGTGGTGCTGCCGTGGCACGATCCTATTCGAGTGGCCGAGCAAATTGCCATGCTGGACGTGATGCTGAAGGGGCGTCCCATTACGTTGGGGTTCGGCAGAGGCGCCGCCAGAGTGGAGTTCGAGACCTTCAACATCCCCATGTCCGAGTCCAGGGAGCGCTTCAAGGAAGCCCAGGAGATTATCACGCTTGCCCTGAGCCAGGAACGGTTCTCCTACGATGGGAACATCTTCAAGGTTCCCGAGATGAGCATACGGCCTCAGCCGTTGTCCAAAGACCTGCCTGAACGGATATACATCTCGTCCATCACCAACGCGAGCATCGAGGCCGCCGCCGAATCGGGCGCAGGGCTCATGATCATTCCCCAAAAGGCATGGGAAGACCATATCAAGGACTTGGACTTCTACAACTCCACGCGTATCGAAAAGGGACTGGTCCCCCGAAATCCCGCGGTAGGCTGTTTCATGTACTGCGCGGAGACCGAGGCCGAAGTCGAGCAGGGCGTCAAAGAGTTCATGCCCAACATGAACTGGACGGCCACCAGGCACTATGAGTTCGACGAGGCGACCCACTTCCGCGCCACCAAGGGATACGAGGCGTACGCCGACGCGGCAGAACGGATCAACAGGGGCGACCCCAGGGCCCATCAGGACGACACCCAGGTCATCGGCACCCCTGAGCAGTGCTTGGCGAAGCTGCGCAGAATCCAGGAGTACGTCAAACCCATCGAGATGTTCGGCATGTCCCGGTTCGGAGGCATGCCCGCCGAGAAAGCCAGAAAGAGCCTTGAGCTTTTCGCCAAAGAGGTCCTGCCCGCCCTCCACGAGGACCCTGTGCTGGACCCCATAACAGGCGTTCCCAAGACCTAGAGGGTGAACTGACTGCGGAATGAGAAGGCGCCTGCTGCAAAGCAGGCGCTTTTCCGTGATTCCGGACTGAGCAGAGTCTGGAACGCATTACAGTATAGTTATGACAACTAACCTGTGCCCCGGAAAACGTCTCAAGCCGCCGCTACGACGCACTATCCGCCAAAGGTATAGAATAGGGGCCTGATGGCTCAGCTGGTTCAGCAAATACTGGGGTTCCGCCGTTCGGGCAGTGTTTTCTACGGCTGGTGGCTGGTCGGCGTATCGGGTGTCTTCCTGGCTATAGTCATCGCTCCTTACTTCGAAGCGCTGAGCCTTTGGAACGTAGCGTTACAGAACGAATTCGGATGGACCGTAACGCAACTCAACCTGGCTTGGATATTCGCTCGCATGGAAGGCGGCTTGATGGGGCCGGTGGAGGGGTGGTTGACCTCCAAATGGGGCGCCCGGCGCATGGTGCTGATAGGGATGTCCATCATGGGAACAGGGTGGATACTCTTCAGCTTTACTGATAACCTCTGGTTCTTCTATTTATCTTACATCCTGATATCCACGGGAATAGGGGTTGGCGCATGGCTCGCCATCATGACAACCATCAACCACTGGTTCGTGCGAAAACGATCCATCGCCATGGGAATTTCCAGCGTCATCACGAGGATGATGGCGATTCCGATTCTTTTCGCCCTTGCTTGGGCGATAGATCCGGACGAAGCCAATTCCTGGAGGGAAACTGCCAGGGTGATCGGCGTCGTGTTGTTGCTGATAACAGCTCCTATGTATTTCTTCATCAAGAACCGGCCTGAGGACTCCGGCGAGCAGCCCGACGTCCGTTACACTGGTGCGAGTCAAGACGTCGGGGCCGGTTCGACGTCGTCAGCTCTTGAGTTAATGCCTGGGGAACCGTCCTTCACGGTCCGCCAGGCATTGAGGACGAGCTCGTTCTGGTACCTTGCGTCGGGCCACGCCCTGACCACGGCGCTTGTCGTGACCATCGTCGCTAACCTTACCCTCATATTTAAGGACTACGAAGCCAGTGATGGACTTACAACTCAGTTGGCGGCGAGGGTGATAATCACCTATCTGGTGGTCTGGACCATTTTTCAAATCGTCGGCGGGTACCTGGGGGACCGGCTTCCCAAGAACGTGATAATATTCGTGGCTACGATTATCATGGGCTGCTCGGCTCTCGCCATAACCAGGACTCACACGGCGGAAATGGCCTTCGTTTTTGCGGTGCTGTTCGGCCTTGGCAATGGACTGAGAGGTCCCTTGGTCACAGCTATACGCGGCGACTATTTTGGTCGAAAGTCGTTCCCGGTGATTCTAGGTCTCTCGATGATGTTTATGAGCGTGACGTTAATCGCGGCCCCTCTGCTAACGGCCCGGTATAGGGACCACGTGGGTGAAGGCGGGTTTATTCTTCCCATAGAGGTCATGATAGGCATCACGCTATTCGGGGGATTCCTATTCCTGATGGCAAGGAGGCCCCCCGCTCCAAACCCGGAGTCGAACGTCAGGAACATTCCGAGGGAACCGCAGTCTGAGGGTCCTGACCAAGACGGGTGGGAGCGTTGAAAGAAGTCCTACTGGTGATTGGCGGCGGCGCCGGAGGGGCGCTCGCCCGCTACGGCGTCAACGTTCTCTTCACGGAACTCAAGTGGTCTCCCATCGGAGCCACCATGACGGCCAACATTGTTGGCAGCTTTGCTCTGGGGATTCTCTTTGCCATGGCGTTGAACCGGAGCAATTTCAACCTCGACGTGCTGCTTCTCCTGTCCGTCGGGTTCCTGGGCAGCTTCACCACCTTCTCCACCTTGATGTGGGCTACGTTCGATTTGGCCAAAGAAGGCTCGATTCATACGGCTGTTATGAACGTAGGGGTGAGCTTAGCGGCGGGACTGGCTGCGGTGGGACTGGGTTACGTCGTCGGCCGCCAAATATAAGACCGGCTGCCCGCATCAATAGGCAGCCGGTCCTAGCTTCTCCTCGGGGTTGCTGCTCGAGCTTCAGTTCCAGGTAATGTGAAGGCCCTTTGCAGTGCGATTGTTGATGTGCGGGTGGTACTCCACGTTCTCGTCCGATAGCTCCATACGCGGGAACCGTTCGGCCAGAGCCAAGAAGGCTTCCTGACCTTCGAGACGGGCCAGGTAGGCGCCCAGGCAGTGGTGCACACCTGAGCCGAAGGCGACGTGGGGATTCGGGTAGCGGTCAATGTCAAACGTGTCGGGGTCAGGGAACATATTGGGGTCGCGGTTGGCTGAGGCAATCATCCATATCAACCGGTCGTATTCTTTGATTTCCTTCCCGCCCAACTCCACGTCCTGGGCAGCGATTCGCTCAATTCCCTTTATCGGTGAGTCATAACGGAGGCATTCTTCCGTCGCCCGAACAGTCTTTTCAGAGGGGTTGTCCCTGAACAGGTCCCACTGTTCAGGGTGGTGGATGAACGCCAGGGCGCCGTTGCATATCAGATTGATGGTCGTCTCGTGCCCTGCCAGCAGCAGAAGCATGGAGTTGGTGAGGACCTCTTCCCTGTTGATTATGCCCGCTTTCTCACCCTGGCATAGCAGCGAGAGAAGGTCGTCCCCGGGGTTCTTCAACCGCTCGTCTGCAAAGGGGTTTAAGTAACTGCTCAATTCCTTACGTGCGTTGAACGTGGACTTGGCGCGGTTTTCCGAGGGAGTGGCCACGTCCAAGAGCCGCTTGGCCATCTCACGGAGGAAGGGACGGGCCTCCGCGGGCATGCCCATGAGCTCCGAAATGACAAGCAGGGGAAGCGGAGTGGCGAAGTCCTTCATCACCTCCATCTGGCCGTTTTCTTCGGCTTGGTCCAGCAGGAACTTGATGGCGTCTTTTATCATAGGGCGCCACTTTTCCATGGACTTAGGCGTGAAGTACCCGTGTATGACACGGCGCACCTCGGTGTGCCTCGGAGGGTCTTTTTGAATCACCTGAGTTGTCTGGCTTCGCCGGATAGCCGCATACATTTCCTTTTGGTCCTCGGGGATGGGAGGGTACGGCTCGCGGCGGTCTCGGCCCCGGACCTCTGAGGAGAAGAACTCCGGATGCCTGGCGATCCAGGTGAGGTCCTTGTAATTGGTCATGACCCATACTTCATGCTTCGTGTTCCAGTGTACGGGTTCCTCTTCCCTTAGCCTTCTGTAATAGGAGTATGGATCGGCTGTGACCTCTGCACCGAATAGGTCTTCGTCGATTGCAGTAACCATATATTCAGTCCCTTTCCGATAGAGCAATTTTTGGGGATTTCCCTATCCAAACAGCGTCAAGATAGGCGGTCAGTTCCAGCCGATGTGCAGCTCCTTAAGCGAACGTCCGTGCAGATGGGCGTGGTACTCCACGTCGTTTGTTAGCAACTCCAGACGTGGGAATCTCTCGGCAAGGGCGGCAAAGGCTTCCTGTCCTTCAAGACGGGCCAAGTAGGCGCCGAGGCAGTGGTGTATCCCTGATCCAAAGGCCACGTGGGGGTTGGGATATCGGGCTATGTTGAAGGTGTTCGGGTCTGGGAACATACGGGGATCCCTGTTGGCAGAGGCGATCATCCATATCAGCCGGTCGTTGTACGTGACGCTCTTGCCGCCCAGTTCCAAGTCCTGGGCAGCGATGCGCTCGATTCCCTTCACCGGAGGGTCGTAGCGGAGACACTCCTCCGTCGCGCGCACCGTCCGTTCGGCGGGGCTCTCCCTCAGCAGGTCCCACTGGTCCGGGTTCCGGGCGAGGGCTAGTGTCCCGTTGCATATCAGGTTGATGGTAGTTTCGTGGCCCGCAAGCAGCAGAAGCAAAGCGTTGGAGATGGTCTCTTCCCTATTGAACGCGCCGGTCCTTTCCCCCTCGCAGACCACGGAGAGAAGGTCGTCTCCGGGGTTCTTGACCCGCTCCTCCACGATGGGGTTCAGGTACTGTATAAGCTCTTTGTGAGACTCGGCGGCGGTTCTGGCGCGGTCTTTGTTGGGCCGTGCCAGGTCGATGAGTTTCTTGGCCATTTCGCGGATGAACAAACGGTCCTGCTGAGGCATTCCCATCAGTTGTGCTATGACTAGAAGCGGCAGGGGTGTGGCGAACTCGGTCATCACTTCCATCCTGCCCTTGGCCTCCACGTCGTCCAGCAGGTCTTTGATGGCGTCCCTGATCATTGGGCGCCACTGTTCCATGGACGAGGGAGTGAAGTATCCGTGTACCGCCCGCCTCATCGCCGTGTGCTTAGGCGGGTCCTGCTGGATCATCCGAATCGCCTGTTGGTGTTTTACGTATTCGTAGAGCTCCCGGTCCTCTTCTGCAATTGGAGGGAACGGGGGCCGGTGGTCCCTTTGCCGGACCTCCGACGAGAAGAGCTCTGGACGCCTGGCCACCCAAGTGAGGTCCTTGTAGCTGGTGACGATCCATATCTCGTACTTTTCGTTCCAGTGGATGGGTTCTTCTTCCCGGAGACGACCAAAGTATGAGTATGGATCGGCCGTTACGTCAGGGGCGAAGATGTCATCGTGGATGGCGATGGCCATGGTGCAGTCCTTTGCAGGCCGATGGTTTTTGCATTCTATTTATCCCCGACTCCAAGTGTCAAGCGTAGTGTCAAGCGTACGAACGGCCCTCAAACCGACGACTCGGGAGTCAATTCAAGCGGCGGTCAGAGGGGACCACTCGAACTAAGCCGTGCCCCTATGCCGGTACTGGAGGGCCTCCGCTACGTGCTCGACTGTTATGACCTCGACTCCCGCCAAGTCTGCGACGGTCCGGGACAGCTTGAGCATCTTATGGAAAGCCCGCGCCGAGAGGTTCAGTTGGTTCATGGCTTTCTGCAAGAGAGCCTTGGCCTTTTCTTCCGTGGGGCAGAACCTCCAAATATCTGCCGGTCCGATGTCGGAATTGGAAAGGTAGGTGGTGTTGAGGAACCGTTGCTGTTGTAGAGTCCTGGCCGCCTCCACTCTGAGTTGCACCTGCTCCGAAGTCTCTCCCTCGTCGGAGTCCACCAGCTTCTCGTACTCCACCGGCGGAGCCTCAATGAAAATGTCGATTCGGTCCATGAGGGGGCCGCTTATCCTCTTCTGGTAGCGGGACACCATGTGGGAAGAGCATACGCATGGGCGGACCGGGTGGCTGAGGAACCCGCACGGGCAGGGATTCATGGCGCTCACCAGGGAAAAATTGGTCGGATAAGTGGTCGTGCCACCGACCCGGCTGATGGTGACCGTCTTGTCTTCCAAGGGCTGGCGTAGGGACTCCAACGACGGATGTCCGAATTCGGGCAGTTCGTCCAGGAAGAGAATGCCTCGGTGGCTCAAAGTTATCTCACCGGGCCTGGGCAGACGGCCTCCGCCGACCAGGCCCGCGTTGGATATGGTGTAGTGAGGCGCCCTGAAAGGCCGGTGCTGCACAAGGGGCCGATCAGGAGGCAACAGTCCCGCGATGCTGTATATTTTGGTCACTTCCAGTGACTCTTCCAGGGTCATTTTGGGGAGTATTGTGGCCATCGAGCGGGCCAGGAGGGTCTTGCCGCTGCCCGGAGGCCCGGTGAGCATGAGGTTGTGTCCACCGGAGGCAGCCACTTCCAACGCCCGTTTCGCGTGCTCCTGTCCCTTGATGTGGGAGAGGTCGGTCGCGAATGAAGGTGCGTCGCCTTGCTCCAGGATGGGCTTGGATGCCGTGTGAGGAACGATGGACTCACCGTCCTTCAAATGGGAGAGAAGCTGCCCCAGGTTGTTTGTCGGAAGCACCGATATATTGTTAAGCAGGGCGGCTTCGTTCGCGTCCGGCGACGGCACGTAGATGTTACTGAATCCCTGCTCCCTGGCCGCCGAGGTCATGGACAGTATGCCGCTGGTGTGCTTCAGACTTCCGTCCAACGACAATTCACCCAGAAACAGAGATGAGTCGGCGGTTTCGGGCAGCTGGCCGGAGCTCATGAGAATTCCCAGGGCTATCGGCAGGTCGTATGACGGCCCGGCCTTGCGGGTGTCCGCCGGCGCCAGGTTCACCGCAATGCGCCTCATGGGAAACTCGCACCCCGAGTTTCTAATGGCTGCCCTGACCCTTTCCTTGGCTTCCTGGACTGCGGTGTCCGGCAAGCCGACTATGTTAAAACAAGGCAGGCCCGGAGAGATGTCCACTTCCACATCCACAATGTAGCCGTCCAGACCCTGGACGGCGCACGTCTTCACCTTACCCAGCATGGAAACTCCCTATTAGATTGCTGCATTCATGCTAGTAAGCCTGTGGGGCGTCAGTCAAAGAGCAAATGTCAGTCTGGTCACCGCTGTCTTGACATCGAGCGTCGGCAATCACATACTTGGCACAATCTCGTAACGTTCCCCGGTCAATCTATTCAAGAGGGCAATCGCATGAAATTCGGAGTCTCGCTTTTCGCACAAAACTTCGCAGACTGGCCCAGGTATCTGGACAAGGATTTCGACAAGCCCCAGGAAGTCCCCGACCACTCGGCGGTCCTGGATGACTTGGAGTTGGGCGATATGGTGGAGGACCTGGGGTACGACATGCTCTACTCCGTCGAGCACCATTTCACGCCTTATGAGCTTATCCCTGACGCATTGAAGTTGCTCACCTATTTTGCAGGTCGGACTAAGCGAATAGGCTTGGCCAGCATGGTGGTGGTCCTGCCTTGGCACGACCCCATCCGCGTGGCTGAGCAGATTGCCATGCTGGACATCATGCTGGAGGGACGGCCTCTTCAGATAGGGTTCGGCAGGGGCGCAGGGCGGGTGGAATTCGACAGCTTCCGGATACCCATGGGAGAGTCCAGAGACCGGTTCAGAGAAGCCCACGATGTGGTCAAGTTGGCCTTGACGCAGGAGAGATTCTCCTACGACGGCCAATACTTCAAAATACCCGAGATGAGCATACGACCTCAACCGCAATCCAAGGACCTGGTAGAGCATATGTACAGCGCGGCCAACAGCACGGCCTCAGTGCTGGCCGCGGCCAAGGCCGGGCTGGGCATGATGATAATCCCGCAAAAGGAATGGGAGGACTACCGAGAGGACATGCTGAACTTTAATGCCATGCGAGCCGAAATCGGAATGGCTCCAAGGCAGCCAATAACCGGAGTGTTCGCCTACTGCGCTGCAACGGAGAAGGAAGCGAGGGAAGGCGCCGAGGTCTACATGCCCAACATGTCGTACACGTCCCTGAAGCACTACGAGTCCGACGACCCCGACCACTTCAGGGCGGTGGAGGGCTACGAGCACTATGCGGAACGGGCCGAGGCAATCCAGGCGGGGAAGCGGGGTCAACAAGTCAACCAGAGGAACACGGGTACGCCCGACCAGTGGTCTTCCGGAAGGTCTGGAGAGTACACCCAGACACAGGTCTGGGGCACCCCGGAAATGTGCTTGGAAAAGCTGAACTACATCCGCCGGATGACCAACCCCAAAGAGATGTTCGGCATGATGAAGTTCGGGGGCATGTCCCTGGAGGCCGCCAAGAAGAGCGTCTCGCTATTCGCCAAAGAGGTCCTGCCCGAACTGCACAAGGTCCCCGTTGGCTCGCCCGACCAGTTGTAAACTAAAATAACCTTTGCTCAGTGTGCCAAGGCGCATTGATTAGAAGGCGGGGTCCTACTCCGACGAGTCTCCATTGTTGCCTGAGTTTGGCCCCCTCCCGTTTTTGGTTATAGCATCCTTCAAGTCCCTTATGTCTGCCCGCATGTCCCCTATGTCTCCACGCATGGTCGTCATTTCCCTTTGCATGCTCGAAACGTCCCCTCGCATGTCCCCAATATCGCCCCGCATGTCGGCAATCTGCTTCCCAACGTCCTTGAAACCGTTCTCCATCACTGTGATGCCTTGCTTCATCACATCGATGGCTGTAGAAGCGAGCACATGCAAGGAAGTCAATCCCTCGTCGTGCTGATCAACTCTGGTCTTTAGTTCGTCGAGTTCTTCCTTGTTGACCTGCATGGTCCTTTCCCCTTCCCCTCTTGTCTGATGCTACTCTAACACCGTGATTTCTTGGCATGTCAAGGCTGGTTTGTCGGGCGGCATCTCGAGGACAAAGAATTCGACCTATTGATTTTCCGCGAACGCGACGCTATTGCCGGACGTAAGCGAATTTTTTCGCTTGGAGAGTCAACGCCTCGGCTACCACATCGTCACGGGTGCGGAACATATCTCCGTTGAGGGGCAGCTTGAAGGCGTCCAACAGTCGGTCCATAGCGGCGTCGTAGCTTTCCAGGCCGCCATCGGCGAGAATGTGCTCGACGGCTACGCCACCGGCTGCCAACGCTTTGGCCACCAGCAAGGTCCGGTGACATTCCAGAGGCTCCTTCTCTGCACACATGAGAGCGACGCGCCGATCATCCGCTGCGTGCACTACACGGTCGAGGGCGTCCTTGAATAGGTCGGTTACGGCCACTCTGTCATACATCACCTGACCGTTTTCGTCGTAGCAGGAAGGGTCAACCGGCCTTCCCCCAAGCTCCTCGCCCACGTATTCGTACGCTACTCCAGCCTTTTTCAAAGCAGCATCCAAAGCGTTCTTGTTGAAATGGGGGACCCACCGGCTATAGGGCGCCGAGCGAACGTCGGTCACTTCATCGACGCCATGTTTCTCCAGCAGCTCAAGGAATGTTTCAAGGGAGTGATTGGAGTGTCCAACGGTGAACACCCTATGCCGTGTGGAACTCAAGTGAGAACCTTCGCTACACGCGCTTCCCTGGGTAGTCCATAGTCTGGACGGCGACGCCCCGGGCCTTCATGTCGGCTATCTCGTCCTCGGAGTAGCCAGCATAACGGAGTATCTCGTCGGTGTGCTCACCCAGTACCGGGGATGGACTCCCCAGTAGGGCGGGCGTTCCCGAAAGTCTGGCCGCGACTCCCAGGTGGTCCACAAGGCCTAGGGCCGGAAGTTCGCGGTTCACTATAAGTCCAGCCTGGCGTACGTATGGATCGTTTCTGAACTCGGGGATGCTCAGGTTTTCGATTGCGCTTACACCTGCCGCCTGCAAAGCCGTAAGCCACTCGGCCCGGTCCTTTTGGGCGAATACATTTGCCAACTCGGCTCCAAGGGCCGAGTCGTTGTTGGACCGTAGTTCATCCGTAGAAAACCTTTCGTCTCCGGCCAGATGGGACAAGCCGCTAAGGCCGGTCAGCCGATCCCAGGACTCCGATTCGGGAGCATGGAGGTAAAGCCACCCGTCCGCAGCTTTGTATAGGCTCGAGAGGGCGGAGCTTCCCCTGGCTTGCAGCCCTTCCGTCTCATTTCGCTGGTGGCCTTCGTAGTCGAGGAAGAAGGGAGACTGCATTGTGCAGGCCGTATAGGACAATGCGCCGCTCACCGATTGGCCCTCGCCGGTCCTGTTGCGGTGGTATAGGGCCAACGCGACGGCGAAGGCTCCCGATATTCCTGTTCCGTAGTCGTTTATCGTGTAGTGAATGACGGTGGGAGTCCCATCACGTCCTCCTTGGCGCACCTGTATGCCAGTGGTGGCTTGCGCCAGCTGCTCCCATCCAGCCCTATCTGTCCATGGACCTCCATAGCCGTAGGTGTTCATGGAAGCGTAGATAATGTCCGGCCTGCGCTTCTTGATGTCCTCGTATCCAAGACCCATGCGTTCCATAGCCCCCGCCCGGTTGTTCTCCACTACCACGTCAGCGTCTTCCAGCAATTTCCAGAAGACCTCCTTGCCCTTCTCTGTCTTGAGATCCAGCATCAGGCTCTTCTTGGCGCGGTTGACGTCCACTGTCTGCGTTATGTCATATGGACGCTCCGGGTCGTCTATCTTTATCACCTCTGCCCCGAACTCTGCCAACGTTCGCCCGCAGGTGGGCCCGGCCAGGATGAGACACAGGTCTAGGACCTTGACCCCCTGGAGTGCGCTCACGATTTCTTCCACAGAGCCTTCGGCGAGTGAATCGGCGGACGAGCCCACGGTGTTCTCGAGGGCTTGGCTGGTGTGCTCCCCTAGGATAGGGGCCCTGCCCTGGACTGCTCCCGGCGTGCCGTGGAGCCGCACCTGCAGGCCGGGTTGCTTCATGCTTCCCAATACTGCGTCGTCCACTTCCACGACCATTCCGGTTGCCTTGGCGTGGTCGTGTTCCAACCACTCGTCCACAGTCCTGCACATGACGCAAGCCCCGCCGGCCCGGCTTATGTCGGTCTCCCACTGTTCTGCAGTCCGCTGTCGGAATATCTCCTCGAACCTCTCCAGCCACATCCTGCCTGTGGCGTCGTCCACTTCCTTGCCCAGCAGGCCGGTTGTGTCGTCAATCCACTCAGGATGGCCCGCCTCGTTCAGGAAGCGGTGGAAGAATCGGGCGAACATGCCGTGGTGCTGCACCCAGCGCCCGTCCTTGCACTGGTACTGGTGGTTCATGATCCAGCGGGCTATCTGGAACTGGTCGAGCTGTTCAGGCCCTGGGATTGCCGACAACCGCCTTCCCATAGCGGCGAATATTGCGCTGTGGAGAGGGACCTCGATGCGTTGGCCCTTACCGTTGCGGTGGCGCGCTATGAGGGCCATGGTTACTGAGACGGCGCCGATAATTGCGCTAAACGTGCTCGCCGCAGGGACAGGCGTGTAAACCGGGCCGTCGGAATCTCTGGCGGGTTCGTAGAGTCCGGTCGCGGCGCTTACGATGGGTTCCCATCCCCGGCTGTGCCTGTGTGGGCTGCCCTCACCAAACCCGGGAAGGGAGCAGTAGACCAGCCTGGGGTTCACTTCCGACAACGCTTCGTACCCGATTCCCAGACGGTCCGCCACGCCTGGCCGGAAATTCTCGATGACTACGTCGGAGTTGGCGGCCAGAGCCCGGGCGTGGGCCTGGCCCGCTTCCGACTTCAAGTCCAACGCCACCGACTGCTTACCCCGGTTCCACGTTGCAAAGGCCGGGTGTTTTCTGGCAGGGTCCCCGTCGGGAGGTTCCACCTTGGTTACACTGGCGCCCTGGTCCGACAGGAACATTCCCAGAAGAGGTCCGGGTATGTAGTGTCCGAAATCAAGCACTCGAACTCCGTCCAACGCTCCTTTAGCCATCTGTGCCTCCATGTTCTGCCAAGGCTGTTTTCTCCTGTGCGGGGACTTCCTGGATAGGCGTCTCCAAAGGCGTGGTTTCAGGGCGGCGCAGCATCACGGATATGACGGCGCCCACGCCTGCGGCGGCGATGGCCAGAACGTAGGCCCAACCAATGTCGCCCGTGATGTCGGCGATCTCTCCTCCGATGTACGGACCGAGTGCTTGCCCAAAACCTGCGCCTACGCCCATCAAGCCGAACGCCGCCGGTGAGAATTGATGAGGCACGTAGTCTCCGGCGCAAGCTGCGCATATTGTATATGCGGCACGGATAGTGAACCCCACCAGTATAGCTGAAACTATGAAGCCGCCCAGCTCGGTGACTTGCCAAAAAATCACAGCGCCCACTCCGAACGCCACGAAGGACAAGAAAAATCCCATTCGTCGACCGATGAGGTCCGATGCATAACCCCAGACGATTCCGCTGATGATGGAAAGTACTCCGATGAGCTGGAAGAGCCTCCCGGTCGTGTCGAGGCTGATTCCGCGCTCTTCGAGGAACACGCCAAAGAAGGTCGTGTATAGCCCGATGCTCCATCCGGCGCAAAATGCCACTGCCGCAACGGTCCAAACGAGCCGGTTCTTGTACACCTCTATAGGCCAATTCCCCAAGCCCCTCTTTGGAACGCTCCTCCCGCCCGGCAGTTCTCTCAAGAAAACCAAGGCAACCAGCCCAATGAGACCCGAAATGGCGGCCAAGGCCCACCAGCTGTGCCTCCACCCGTCCACCGGATCACGGTCCACCAACTCGGGTGTTATCGCCCCGATGACGATAAAGCTGACTCCTCCCCCCGCAGCCGCCAGCCCTGCGGCCGCTCCCCTGCGTTCTGTAGAGAACCAGGACGCCAGCATACCCATGACGGGCGTGGTGGCCGCTGCGGAAGATAAGCCTAGGACGCCGCTGGCGACGACGGCCAACGCAAAGTTTTCGGAGAATCCTATGCCGACCATGGCAAACGCCCCGACAAACGCCCCGCCCGCGACGATAAACCGTGCGCCGTACCTGGAGGCCAGGGCGCCGAAAACAAAGGCGCCGGCCATCAACAGTATTGAGTAGGAGGTTAACAATATGCCAAGCTGGGCATAAGAGAGACTCAGGCTGTCGGTGAGGTCGGGACCTGTAACCGCATAAGCGTTGCGGCCCATCTGGGTTACCAAATTGATGCACACGGCCACCAACAGTATGACCCATGCGTATCCAGTGAAGAGACCTGCCGTAGACCTGAGCATGCTGCGACGCATTATACTTGCAGTGAGGCCGTTTTTCCCAACATGCGTCCGCGGGCTGACTCGCCGCAGAGGCGCATGGAACCTGCGTCCGGCCTATGCGATAATGGGATGTTGCTGGAATGCCCGGTGGTGTAGTGGTATCACAGGGGACTTTGGATCCTCTGACCCAGGTTCGAATCCTGGCCGGGCAGCCATTTTTGTGACGCTTATGGCTTGTGTAGCGCCTGATTCGTCGACATACGGTCACTCGACCCCATCAGAGGGCCGCCGTTCCGGAGTCGAGAGATGAAGGAGAGCGCACGGTACGTGAAAATAGTTGACTGGTCCGAGGATGACCAGTGCTATGTGGGCAGCGCGCCGGGTTTGATATACGGTGGATGTCACGGAGCAGACGAGGAGCAAGTGTTCCAGGAACTCTGCCGGATAGTCGAAGAAGTGATCGAGCTTTACCGGACCAACGGCAGGCCTTTGCCGCCAGCTACCTCTGGACGCGACCTGGCAAATCGACTGGGAAGTTTAGTCTAGGTTCGTCACGAATAGCAGGCTGTTCCCGATGCCGACTGCCAATGTTAGTCCTGTATTGTGTTGTGATGCCCAGCCCTTAACTGACGAACTTGGCCCATTTCGGCCTTGACTTACCACCATGCACGGAGGGCTCCGCGCACCACTTGGCCGCCAGACGCCGGACGGCTACGTAGGTCTCCTCGTCGAAGCCCAAGAGCTCACAGACCACTCGTCGGTCTAGGAGAGCACGGTTGGGGTCGGTGTCTGCCAGGTAGGCGGGCTTCAACTCTTTGTCACGGAACTCGTTGAAGATCGCCTGAACCATGATGCGCTGGTCTTCCGTCAAGGCGCGGAAGTCCAGTACAGGGAGGGAATCGGCAGAGCGGATTGAAATTGCCCCTCTACCGGACACCTGTCTATTTGAGTGCCACCAATATGTTATCAGGCCAAGAGTAGAGTTTGCCCAGACGGCGAATGCTAGATCAAAATTAGCTTGATTGAAGCGAACATTCGGCCAAGCCCTACCACCAATTGTAGGAGTTTCTGTGATGGATACGCTGAGTGGCTGGGAGTTGAAACGGAATTCTCGACTTATGTGCGCCCGACTCGCCGTAGCCCAAACAGTTGCGGCTTTGTTCTCCATGCCGGGCCGAACCCGCAGTTGCGAATCTGGTATACAGACCATCCGTGTCTCGTTTTTTGCATCGTGGTTCCAGAGCGATGGGTAGGTCGCCGTTGCACTATATTGGGTTCTTGTGAATGGTCCTTGAGGGGGCTGTCCTGTAATGTCTAGGTCATAGAGGCCAAGGACACGGATACTCTCTAGTGGCGTTGTCCTCAGCGGAAGGGGTGACGCAATAGCTGGGAGCCAAAGTTTTGACTGCGTCAGGGCGTCAGCAGTCTGAGCTACGGCATAATCCGAAATACGCACGGCCCCCCATACCTCTCCACTTGTTTGTTGAGGAGCAGTTATCATCTCTCCCACCACGTCATCACCAACAATGAGGGACGTACCGCCGTATGGCCCGTCCTCAATTTGCCTGATATGGTCGCTGCCAGTGATTTTACTTGCTAGGATGCTTGCATGAGCGAATCCGTAGGGCCTTTGTGCTAAGGATGAATAGGCCGTACGCCTTTCGGTGGACTCACCCGGTTTGCGCTTACGTGCAATAATCAGACACTCTGCCATTCCGGTATCAGATGAGAACGACAGGTCATCATTGTCGGCGGCAGCTATACTTAGGACCGTTGACTGAGTGTAACCATCGTCTAGCATCTGGCGAAAACTTTGCCAAGATGATGCGGCAGTAGCTGTTAGGGGTAAGACAAGAGCTAAGATGCCCCCCGGCTTCAACTTACGGTGAGCCAGTGCTGCGAACGCTGAGGCCATGCCAGCGTGGCCGTGATAGCACGTCCCCACCTTGAGTTTACCTAGATGCTTGGCCATGTCGCGTTGATCCTTATCGGCACTCCCGAATGCAGCGAAGGCAGGGGCGAACGTGCCAATATGAGAAGCCTCTTTAGCAGTATTGCTGGTAAAAGGCGGATTCATAATCACCAAGTCGTAGCCCTCGTCCTGTACCTCGGCGCGTACCTAGGTGGCCACCTCCTCACCCGCGCTGCCGGTGCGCTTGGCCGGATCGCTGGTCCAAAACAGCGTCAAGACGTTGGAGGACTGGAGAAGATCCAGGGAGCCTATCATCACGCTGCCGTCCTGCATCCGGCCGTAGGGCATGGTGTACAGGTGAGAGTCGTTGAAGATGACGGAGGGCTCCATGCCAGAGAGGGTTGAGCCAGTGATGTGGACGGCTGAGGGCATGACGTCGCAACCGTAGAGCACATCCTCCATCATCACCCTGTGTAAGGCGGCCGCGTTGCCCCCGACGCGCTCGTGGCGGGCGGCAATCTGCTCGTACACCGCTGAGAGTAGGGCCCCTGTGCCGCAGGCGAAGTCCCCTATCTTCAACCTGCCTATGGCCTCCGCGTCCGACCAGTCCACATCCTCCATCTTGGCGACAGCCAGCCGGGCCAGCAGCGCCGCCGACGCTGGCAGGGTGTAGAAGGTGGCCAAGTATTTGCGGTCGGCAATTAGCCTCTGGAAGATGCGTCCGGTCAGGTCGTGGGCATTGTCCACCCCCGTAGCATTCACCGACTCGGCCGTATCTCTCAGCTTGTTCAGAATGGCGGCCGCGTCGCCCGATGGCAGCTGCTCCAGGATGTCCTTGGCTATGGCAAAAATGGCCCAGTAGTTGATATCGAGTATGTCGCTCCATGCCGCCAGCACCTCGCCCTTGGGGTTGTCCGCTTCGTCGCCGCACACCACAGCCAGAGGCTTGACGCCATCATGCATGCCGGCAATGCGCTCATGGAACACCAGAGCGTTGGCAATGATGGCGCAGGCCATGCGGCGGGTCTGGGGCACGTTGGTCATGCCCAGCAGGCGGGCGATGACGTCGGTGACGCCTACCTTGGTCTCGCTCAGTTCGTCCAGCAGCCTCGCGGCCCCGTCGATGCCCTCCTGGAGCGCGGTTGTGGCCCTGTCAACGGCGCGTTGTGGGACCGACACCAGGCGCACCATGTCCGCTAGGTCCTCAAGGCCGCCGTCCAGCCAGCCCGACTCCGGGAAGCGATGCACGTCCTCTGCGCCCTCTGTGAAGACACAGTAGGAGAGGCGCGCCGACGACAGTGCGGCCTGGAGGTCGTGGGCCTCTTTCGCATCCACCGGGTATCTCAGGGCGATGGCTGCTTCGATGGGCCGTCCGTTGGCGGCGACCTCCAGCCCAAGGCGCGACCTGGCCTCCACCTCGACGGTGTGGGCGGGCAGGTACTCGGCCTCAACGACGACGGACGCCCGGCCCGGGGCGGTGATGAGGATGTCAGGCCGCAGGCCGGGGTGACCGGCAATGGCCTGGGTGTTCTCGGAGCGCACGCTGCTGCGGGGCAGCATGGCCTGGAGCAGGCCGCCCGTGGCGTTGTTTGCGCTAGGTTCTGTCTGGAGGGGCATACTAGTCTGTGAACACTTCGAGGAGTGCTTTATGTCATCCGGCGGTCTTCGCGGGTTGATGGGCCTTGAGGAACTCACGCACCTGGCTTATCGTCCTGGCCTTTACGTCCTCTGACTCCTTCCAGGGATACTCCGTCACCTCGGCCTTGGGAGCCAATGCCACCAAGTCCATGGCCGCCTCGTACGAGTGCGCTGGCGTGTCGTCGGGCATGACCAGCATCGGAGTTTGGCACGAGCGCGCGAAGTCCCGCGACACACTGTACACGAAGTCCGGCTGGACTCTGTAAAGGTTGTGCAAGTATTGTTCAACCGTCTCCATCGTCACGTCAGGCCGCCGGGAGCATAGCTCAGGGCCCCAGCTATCGCGGCCGCCGTCATACATGGCGTCCGGCGCTTTCCCTACGTGCCCAACCGGCTGGCAGAGCACAGCGGCTTTGACGCGTTCAGGCGCACGTTCAATGAGCTTGAGCGCAAAAGGACCTCCGATACAGTAGCCAATGAACAAAAACTCCTGAATGCCGAGATGGTCCATCAACCCCAGTTGGTCGTCTGCAAAGGCTCCCCACGGATCATTGACTTGGACCGGCCCGCTGGACTCCCCGCCATTCGCGTTGCGCTGGTCCATCGTGATGCAACGGAAGTCGTTCTTGAACTCCTCCATCGCGCTGAACGCCTGACCAGGCCAATTGGTCATCACGGAGTTCAAGCCTCCGCCAGGGGTCGCGAGAAGCGGGAAACCGGAACCAACCTCCTCATAGTGGATGCGCACGTCGCCTTTAGTGTAATACGGCATTGCAGTTTCTCCTTCTTGACCGGAGGTCCAACTCGTTCAGGCAATTGTAACTTGGGAAAGCGGGGCGTCAAGGCAGAAGTCGGCCGTCAATGATAACCCGGCTTGAGCGGCTCCATCGGTGGCGCCGACCGGCTTCAATCGCGCGACGGGGCCGTCTGGACCGAGGTTTCTAAACACTGCCAAGTCTGGCGTGGCGAACCTCTGGACCGGGATTTGTTTGGCTCAGTCTCGCGCCTGCCAGATGTCGTAGGCGGTCTGCATCCCCAGCCAACAACCGTTATAAGTCGGCCAGTCTTCCCATGAATATAGCTTTAGACCCTTCTACTACGGCTTGGCTGTCGCCTCACGAATAAGCCGGAGAGACGTGGAACCCAACAGGAAGGGAAGCGCCGAGTCGATGATCACCCAAAGTAGAGCATCTGCGGTGACGGGGTTCGACCACTCCACTCCGAACCAGTTCCAAAGCAGCGCCAGCAGCAAAGCCCCGGAGAAGTAGAAGGTGAAGTTCGCCTCCAGCCACTCCCGGTTGACTGACTTGTCAGTCATATCGTTGCAGACGCAACGCTTCCTGCAGGCCGCGACTATAAGCGCCATGACAACGCCCACCACCATGAGCGGGTCCAGGACTCGCCAAACGGTCAACGCTGTGCCGGTTAGCCCTGCGTCGTAGACCTGCGTGGCAAGCAGGTGTCCGGCCACCACCACGGCCAGAGCTATCATGTAGATTCCAGCCACTAGTTTCACAGCGTTCAGCATGGTTCCCTCCTATGCAACATCGAATATTGGCTATCTGTGAGCCAAGTCTACAGCGGGAGGCTGGTCGACCATCAACTGGGACCGCTTGACATTTGGCTCTGGGGTCGACGAGGAAATTTGAACCGGGAGCGTCGCAGTCGCAGCGGAAACCTAATTTAAAGCCAGTCAAACGGACTTGTCTACATGCCTTCGGCTTGTGTCTGTGGGCGTAAGCTGGTAAATTCGAGCCGCCACGTTTGGAGAAGAGTTCAAGCCGCAGTACCCACGCGGACCGGAAGGACAACCAGGATTTTCTAGCCGTAGGACGAAAACTCATGAAAGAAACCGTAGATTTCTTCTATTTCACAGAGCAGCCCTATTCCGTGGTTACGGAAGACGATCTCAACCAGTACCCGTCAGGCAGGCTGGACTTCCCCAACACCCATTTCGACCCCGAGCAGGGGATCAAGCTGTACAACCAGTACCACGAGCAGTACGCGTCGGCTGACCAGGCAGGGTTCGACGGAATTATGACCAACGAACACCATTCGTCCTACTGGTGCATGAAGGCCGCGGTCAACCTGGACGCAGCCGTAATCAGCAAGGTGACCAAAAACGCCAAGATAGCCATTCTGGGCAATGTCATAGCCATTCACGACCCGGTGCGCATGGCTGAAGAACTGGCCATTCTCGACCTATATTCCGGTGGACGCTTGATTTCTGGGTTCGTCCGTGGGCTGGCTGTGGAGAGCCTCCACGGAGGAATCGATCCTACCGAGAACTGGGACCGCTTTCAGGAGGCCCACGACCTGATTATCGAATGCTGGACCAAGCCAGGCCCGTTCAGGTATGAGGGAAAGTATTACCACCACCGCGTGGTCAATCCGTGGGTGGTCCCTGTCCAGAAACCCCATCCGCCCATATGGTTTCCCGGGACAGGCAGCCCCGAAAGCGTCTACTGGGCCGCCAGGAACGGGTATCCCTACATGAACCTGGGCGCCCTTCTCCACATCACCGAGTGGCTGCGTGACACCTACGTGGAAGTAGCCAAGGAGTACGGTTTCCGCGCCGGGCCGGAGCATTTCGGATACTTGATTCGGGTTTTCTGCGCCGACACTGATGAGAAGGCGAAAGAGGTGGGCCGCAATTTCATGTGGACCAGCGCCCACAAGGGCCGTGGGCCCCGGGAGCACAACGACCCTCCCGGTTACCAGACCAGGGAGGCTATGGCCCTGAAAGCCGACCGCCAAGCGATGGGGGGCGGCTTCAACGACCAGGTTGGCTACGAGGACTTGCTTGAACTGGACAACATCATCGTCGGCAGTCCAGACACCGTGATACGCAAGCTGAGGATGGTCATTGAAAGACTGAACCCAGGCTACATACACATCTACGGCAACGACGGCCCGATGCCCCAGGAAGATGTGCTGAGGTCGATTGAACTGTTGGGCGCTGAGGTGATTCCGGCCCTGAAGGAAATCCAGCTCAAGCCGTTCCTGTAGGTTGTGAAATGGCCGGAGACTACAGGCTGCCGCCAATCGCCCGGAGGGCTGAATCCCCGGACACGTTTGCTCCTGACGGCTCCGAAATAAGGTTGCTTCTGGGGGCTCAGGAAGCGGCCGCAAGAGCCTCGTTATGTGAAGTGTCTTTAGGGCTCGGACAGGTGTCCCGACCCGTGTTGCACCGCACCGTGGAAGAGCTCTGGTACGTGTTGGAAGGTTCCGGCAGCGTGTGGCGTTGCCCGCCGGACCAAGAGCCTGCTCACGTGCCGCCTGTGGAGGTCGGTCCCGGGGACTCCCTGACGGTTCCGCCTCAGTGGAGTTTCCAGTTCGCAGCGGGGCCGGATGGCTTGAGGTTTCTCTGCTTCACGTCACCGCCGTGGCCCGGTGAGGACGAGGCCCAGCCTGCGTCCTATGGGGGCTTGGGCTCTCCCACGGTCTAGCTCAGGCGGAAGACCAATACTATGGCTCCGATGTAGCCGAGTATCATCACAGCGGCGATCGGTTTCGCCCTGAGGATGCGGTGGGTTCCTCGAGTGTAAATCAAGACTGTGCCCGCCGCCATTAGACCGACGGCGGCAACTCCCGCAGCGACGTGTTCCTGCCCTCCACTGGCAACGAGCACACCCCCCCTGTAGAAGGGGTCCGCCACGGCCAAAGCGACCAGGTTGAAAGCGCAGCTTCCATAGATGTTTCCCACCGCCAGGTCGGGTGCCCCCATGCGGGTTGCAGCCACCGTAGTCGCCGTCTCCGGCAGAGCGGTAACCACGGCGACCGCCAGAACTCCAAGGAAGCTGGTTGCCAGCCCGGTCTCTTCCGCTATCTGCTCGACGCTATAGGTCAACGCCGGAGCGGAAACCAGGATGCACAGTGCCGCCGCTCCAAGGAAGGCCCAGGCCCATGCTATGGGCCGGTCATATTTCTGGTTGTCGGAATCGGCGGTCTCCAACGGCCTGTTTACGTAGAGAAGCCGAACGCCAGCCAAGTAGGCCGCGAGTATGATTACGGAGGCCAGTCCCACCTTGAAGACCGAAAGGTCCAGTCCGGATGCGCCGAGTACCACTGTTAGGGCAGTGGTTGATAGAGCGACGCCCGCTAGAAGTTTGTGCTGTGGAGCGAGGGTACCGAAGAAACGTCCAATCCCAAAGGCTAGTGCTATCGCAGCCATGAAAAACATGTTGACCATGTTTGCGCCGAATATGTTGCCCACCGCCAGTCCGGGTTGGTCCCGCCACGCAGCCGTTATGTTGGCAATCAGCTCGGGCATGGACGTGGCAGCAGCCAGAAGCATGGTGCCCACCCACAGTTGGCCCCACCCTTTCCGGTCGGCTATTTCGTCGCCGTACTTGGCCAGCACAGACCCGCTGGCAACTACAACCGCAGCGCTGGCAAAGAAGATGAGCAGGGCTATGGCAAGGTCGCTCATGAGCGGACGCTATTATAACTCCCTATCCGAATGGCAGCGCTACAGGGTAGTTTAGCAAGGTAGTCCAGCAGGGTACTTGAGGATTCCAAGCTGACGGCGTATTCTAATGGCAGGTTCGGAACGGAATCAGGCTAACTGGGCGCGGCCTATGAGGCTGAGTAAATATATGGGGGAAGGGCATGAATAAAATCGAAGCTATCATCAGACCCGATCGGCTCAACGCTGTGACCAACGCCCTTGCCGAGGTGGGCCTCGTTGGGCTGAACGTGGTCCACGTCACGGGTCGAGGTGTTCAAAGGGGAATCATGAGCGGCGGGCCAAGAGGTACGGGCCGCTACGTGGTGGACATGCTGCCCAAGGTGAAGCTCGAATTGGTGGTAAAAAGTGAGGACACCCGCAAGGCCGTGGACACCATTATCGAGCACGCCCGCACTGGAGAAATCGGTGACGGCAAAATCTTCATAACCAACGTAGACAACGCCATCCGCGTGCGCACCGGCGAAGAAGGCGAAGAGGCCCTTTAGCGCCGAACGACTGCCGACCCCGCCAAGCCCGGCGGCTCGGTCGGACGTGATTTCAGAGAGGACCAATGGAAATAACTAAGCATCAACCTGGAATGTTTAGCTGGGCGGACTTGGCCACGCCGGACGTAGAGGCGTCCAAGAAGTTCTACACGCAACTGCTGGCCCTGGACTTCGTGGAAATGCCGATGGGAGAAATGGGCGCCTACGTTATGTTGAACAAGGGCGGCAAGAACGTCTGTGCCATGTTCCAGATGGACGACTCGATAAAGGCTCAGAGCGGAGGCCAGCCCTTCTGGCAAAGCTACTTCACCGTCGACGATGCCGACACCTCCACGGCCAAAGCAAAGGATTTGGGCGGGAACGTTCTGATGGGGCCCTTCGATGTCTTCGACTCAGGACGGATGTCTGTGTTGCAAGACCCTACGGGCGCAGTTTTCAGCGTATGGCAGCCCAAGGCCCATATAGGCGCCGATTTGTTCGGAGAGCCCGGCGCTCTTGCCTGGAACGAGTTGTATACGACCAACACGGATGCCGCCGCAAGCTTCTACGGTGGACTGTTCGGGTGGGCGGTACAAAAGGGGCCTACTCCGGATGGGGGCGAGTATTTCGAATACAGGCTGGACGACCGGCCGGCCTGCGGCATGTTGGAGATAAAGAAGGAGTGGGGAGAAGTTTCCCCCAACTGGTCCATATATTTCGCCGTCGCCGAACTGGACGCCGCGCTGAAGACCGCCAAGGAAATGGGAGCCAGCGAGGTGATGCCCCCTATGCAAATAGAGGACGTGGGCCGGTTCTGCCTGATAAGGGACCCTCAAAACGCCTACGTGTCCCTTATTCAGATTGATCCCAAACGGATGGGATAGGTCAGGCGTGTCGGGCAACGGTGCACTGAGGGTGCGGTCAGCCTGTATTCATGGAGCGGGCGAAGGGATTCGAACCCTCGACTTTCTGCTTGGGAAGCAGACACTCTACCACTGAGTTACGCCCGCTCGCAGTTCCGCTACGCTTGCTCCGGCACGGTCTGTGGGACCATGCCTTGCAATATGCGCTCCAAGGCCATGGTGTGGCTGCAGGTCCGATGGTTCGCGAAGAAGTAGCACGGACAACTCCAACGGCCGTCCGTGTAGCTTACGTCATAGCTGTTGTGGTTCCCTCGAAATGAAGCGCTGAAAGACTGGATGCTGATTCTGTCCCGTTCCTCGGCGTAAATCCTCGCCTTTTCGATCTTGCTGACTAGACTTGAGTGCATTCCCGCTCCTTGGATGATATGCCCTGTCTTTTGATTGTAGAGAAACCGGACAGGGCGGTCAATCGGTTTGACTCCTTATGCGGCATAGGGTTGATGGACTAGGCGGCGCCCATTCGATATAGTTACACTGATTCGACGGCCCTGGCGCCTGCCTACAAACCTGCCTGCGAGCCTAATAGGGGAGACAATGGACGGAGACCTCATTCGCGCTGTTTTCCTGGAGTTCTTTCAGAACAGGGCGCACACCGTCGTGCCCAGCGCTTCTTTGATACCGGCGGGAGACCCTACGTTGCTTTTCACCAGCGCTGGAATGGTTCCCTTCAAGCCCTACTTCATGGGCGAGACCACGCCGCCAGCCAAGCGCCTCACCTCAGTGCAGAAGAGCTTCCGGACCTCCGACGTGGAAGAGGTCGGAGACCACAAACACCTGACCTTCTTTGAGATGCTGGGGAACTTCTCTGTGGGGGACTACTTCAAGCCGGAGGCCGTGGACTGGTCCTGGGAGTTCGTCACTCAATATTTCAAGCTGGACCCGGAACGGCTCTTCGTGACGATATACCTGGACGATGAAGAGGCTTTCAAGCTGTGGAATGAGAGAGTTGGCGTTCCCTCGGAACGGATATTCAGGTACGGGGACGAAGACAACTGGTGGGGCCCTGCCGGTATCGAAGGACCCTGCGGTCCCTGCAGCGAGATACATTACGATGGCGGCATCGAGCGGGGCTGCGGGTTGCCCGAGTGCCATCCCAACCACGAATGTGAGCGGTTCGTCGAGCTTTGGAACCTGGTCTTCATGCAGTACTACCAGAGTTCGGACGGCTCCCGCACTCCGCTGCCTGCTCCCAGCATAGACACAGGCATGGGGCTGGAAAGGGCGGCGGCCATCCTCCAGGAAAAGAACAGCGTATACGAGACGGATTTGCTGCGGCCCATCCTGGACCGTGCCGTGGAGCTAAGCGGGAAACCCTACGCCCAGGACTCGGAAACGGACTATGCCCTGCGTGTCGTGGCTGAACATGCACGGGCGGTGGCGTTCCTCATCAACGACGGTGTGGTCCCCGGCAATGCAGGACGGGGCTATGTGCTGAGACGTGTGATCCGCCGGGCGATCAGGTACGGAAGGCGTCTGGGGCTGGACCAGGCGTTCTTCGCGCAGATTGCCGACTCCGCCGTGGACCGCTTCCAGGGCGCCTACCCTGAACTGTCAGCCAACCGGTCCTTTATCCAGAGGGTGGTCAGCCTGGAGGAAGAACGGTTCGCCCAGACCTACGAGCGGGGCATGGGTATCCTGGAAGGACTGTTGGAGGCGCACAAAGGTGCCGGACTACTTTCCGGGTCCGACGTGTTTACCCTGTCTGACACCTACGGGTTCCCTCCCGAGCTGACCTCGGAGATTGCCTCCGAGAATGGCTTTTCCGTGGACATGGAAGGGTTCGAGAGGGAGATGGAAGCCCAGCGGGAACGGGCGCGCTCGGCCCACGCATTCGTCGGCGGCATGGAAAAGTTGACCACATACGAAGACCTGGGCATCAATGCAGTCCAGTTCGTCGGCTATGAGGGGCTGTCCCAGACCTCGGTGGTGGTGGCGTTGTTGGAAGATGACGCGCCGGTAGGCCATGCCTCTGAGGGAAAGAAAGTAGAGGTGGTTCTCCAGGACACGCCATTCTATCCTGAAGGCGGAGGCCAGGTGGGTGACTCTGGCGCCATCACTGGCCCTAATGGAGCGGTTCGGGTTGAACACGCCCATGCGCCGGTGGCTGGGCTTATTGTCCACGAGGGGGTCGTCGAGAGGGGAAGCATTTCCCTGGGTGATCAGGTTGAAGCGGTTGTAGAGGCAAGGTCCCGGGCCGACGCCGCCCGCAACCACAGCGGGACCCACCTTCTCCACGCAGCCCTGCGTCAGACCCTCGGACCCCACGTCCGGCAGGCCGGTTCCCACGTGGCCCCCGACAGGCTGCGTTTCGACTACAGCCATGTCGGCCCCCTGTCCAGGGAAGAACAGCTGGACATCCAGTCCCTGGTCAACGACAAAATCATGGGGAACCTGCAGGTGAGCGTGCGCGAGTCCAGCCTCACCCAGGCTGTGCAGGACGGAGCCTTGGCGTTCTTTGGAGACCGTTACGGGGACGTGGTCAGGGTGGTGGAAATGTCCAGCGGAGGTGACCCCTTCAGCGTAGAGGTGTGCGGCGGCACCCACGTTCACCACACTGGGGAAGTGGGTCCTTTGTTCGTTATTGGAGACTCCGGCATCGGCGGAGGAATGAGAAGAATAGAGGCGGTTACGGGCCGGGTGGCCCATGACCTGTTCGTCGAACGTTCAGCTCTCATCGACTCGCTGGCGCAGAAGTTCCAAACACCCTCAGCGGACCTGGAAACCAGGATGGACAGCTTCCTCCAAGACTGGGACAACCTACGCAAGAGGCTGGAATCTCTGGAACGCATGAACCTGAAGGCCGAGGCGGAAGAGGCGCTTCCAAAGGTGCAGGACGTGGACGGCGTTAAAGTGCTCGCCGTTCGCACATCGGCTGCCAGCTCCGACGCCATCCGCGAGATGGGCGACTGGCTCAGGGACAAGCTGTCCAGCGGAGTGGTCGTGCTGGGTTCCGTCTCCAATGGACGTCCGACCCTCATGGCGATGGTGACCAAAGACCTGGTTGCGGCGGGACTTCACGCCGGGAACATCGTCAAGGAGGCGGCTCAGGTGATGGGCGGCAGCGGAGGCGGCAGGCCTGACATGGCTCAGGCCGGAGGCAGGGACCCCGACAAGCTGGACGACGCTCTCCGGGCGACTCATGAATTGGTGAGGAAAGGGCTGGCCAAGTGAGGGTGTTGTGCCTGGACGTCGGCGACCGTCGAATCGGGATGGCCCTCAGCGATCCTACAGGCTCGCTTGCCCGGCCCATCGGTCATCTGGTGCGAAAAACCCTGCGCGTCGACGCTGTGAGAGTCTCGGACGAAGCCAAATCAGTGGACGCTCAGATGATACTGGTGGGAATGCCCGTCTCCTTGAACGGGACCCTTGGCCCCCAGGCCCGGAAGGTGTCCCGGTTCATCGAGGAGTTGTCTTCCGGGACAGACCTGCCCGTGAAGACCCAGGACGAGCGATTCTCCACCGCCGAGGCCGAACGGTTGATGGTTGAGGCAGGCCGCAGCCCGTCAAGGTCCAAGGGCGATTTGGACGCCGCCTCGGCCGCAGTCATTCTCCAGGAATACCTGGACAACGCCCGCTCCTCATAGAATGGCCCTGGTCAATCAGGAATGCGCTCTGACTAAGCTCAGCCGTCCGTTCAGACTCGACCTTTTCCTGTTTGAGGCAAGTGCAAAACTGACGCACGGGGCTTGACTGTTTGGGTGGTAAACTAGGCCATCCCGAGGGAGGTGGTGATGACGGTGGTGAAAGAACAATATCAGGTCTTCGACCTGTCGGATGTGGTTCATGTCGCCTTCCAGTGCGGTCACTGCAAGGGCGAGATAGTCAACTCGTCGGGTTGAGAACGACTGTTAGCTACTTGTCTGCGCGTGTGGAGTTTCCTCAAGCACCGTTTTAAGGGGTGTAGTCGATATGCCATATCAGCATGCTTCGAACATTCTCAATAAGACTGTGTTGCCCTATGTAATTGGCGTCCATGGTTTGGACATTCCATATCCTGCGCAACTGATTAGCGAGAATAAACCTATTTCGGAGTCAGGCTCAGTAGTTTTTCGTCTGGATGAGCAGGGACCATTCATTGCCGAGTATTTTGCATACGACTGGGAGTATCCTCATACTAGGGCTTGGCTCATTAGTCCAGATCGGCATGCTCTATCTATCCGTCTTGTAGCTACGGGAGTTGAGTTGCCTGTCAGCCGGGTTAGCGAAAGCAGAAAAATGAGCACGATCTACACTCAAGTAGCCATGCCGTCCGTAGTGGGTTTGAATTGCACCATCTCCGGTTGGATTGGCGACCCCACCGTGGAGATGGCAACGGCGGTTGCGGCCTTGGATGGATGTGCAGGTCTACCTCTTAAGTTCATTAGCGATAAGGGATTTGTGGATGCTGGCGACGGATATGGCGAGCTGCGGTTCCCATCGTACCGCGAGAGCAAGCAGACGGAATTGGTGAAATTGACTGCCGGCGGTTGGACAGTGTCCATCCACGCGATTGGCGACGACAAGAGAGAGAATCTTAACGATGAGCCTCCGTATTCTGTGTCAATCGCTAGGTCTGACGGATCGGCTTTTACTCTGCCCGCCGATTCTGATGTTCTACGCTTACTGCGTCTCCTCCTGTCTTTTTCATCAGAACAGTGGGTGCAGTATTCCGTAATATATTGCCCAGGACCTGGACCTGATTGGGATGTAATGAACAGGGCTTTAATTGGTCGATTGGCTTCCCGCGGATGGGTTAGAGGTCGAGACGTCGCCATTTGGGAGTTAGCGGAGTGGCCTACCCTGTTCGAGGGCCTATGGAGTTACAAAGATTCGGTGCAGATGCTCTCCGCCCTGACCCATCTCATCTTGTGTGGAGACCGGATCAAGCATGGCTTTTTGAATTATCAGGACTTGGTTGATGCGTATGGGTCCTTGGAAGCTGCGGTCCGATTCTGGAACGGTCTTGAGTCTGACTACTTTTTCCGCAGCAAGGGATCATGTTCGCTCAGGGCACAGCTGCGTCGGGCGGTCTCAGGGTTTCGCATGGGCGACCGCCGGTTGGATCCCAACGAAGTGCTGAAAACTGTGAAGCAAGCGTCTGAATATAGAGATAAACTGGCTCATGGCAGCGCCGGTGACTTCTATCGTCCGAACAATGATGACGAGTCAGAACGACTGCTGGCTCATAGGCAGTATTTGTATTACCTAGCGCGGTTGTTGACGCTGGTTAAACTTGGCGGCAAGTCCGGTCATCCAGCGTCTGGCCCATTCCTTCCTAAGTTGGTCAGTGGGTAGTATACGGTTTTCCCTTCGACAATCGCTCCTTGACCACCTTCCAGGGTTGGGGCTATCTGGATTCCAACTTCCGGTACCGGGCGGCGTCGTTCTTCGCCACGATCCACCTGACCGGGTTCACTGCCGCGACGAAATGGTCAGTGTCCCGCCTGGCCTGTTCTTGTATGAGGGGTATCCTCAATGCGATCCAAGCGGTCTCGTAGAACTGCCGTTCCCATAGGGGATTGCCCATAAAGAGCCTCTTTTACTCCGACAGGCGCAAGGAAGCTCCTAACAAAGGTCCACGAGGGTCGGTATCGTGGGTCTTGTTGTTGAGACTGCACGAAGCCTCTGGGCCCCTTAGCCCGGGGGTTTTGTGTTTTTAGGCCGCCATTACGTCTCGGTCTTTTTGGCCTTCCTCGGAGTTTTGCACTTCCCTCCCTGTCTACCATCCCCTGCCACAGACGGGAAAGCCGTGTTATAATGTGGCCCTTGGTTAGTGTGGGAAAGGTTTCGCGCACGACCGGGCGACATTGATTGTAGCGGAGGTCCGTTAACAGATGACTTACATCATTTCAGAACCTTGTGTGGGCGTAAAGGATGCAGCGTGTGTGGATGTCTGCCCGGTGGACTGCATATACACCACCGACGAAGACGACATGTACTACATCCACCCCGACGAGTGCATCGACTGTGCGGCTTGCGAACCGGTGTGCCCCGTAACGGCGATATTCGCCGAAGACTCAGTCCCCACCGAATGGGCCGAATACATCGGAAAGAACTACGACTACTTCAAAGAGCGGGACCCGTCTACGCTGAAGAACACCAGATAACTCCGCCCGCAATACCTTAAGCCGTGGTTGAAAGGGTGCGTCTCTTTGGAGGCGTGCCCTTTTATTGTGCGCCTAACCGGGACTCGAGATATTCCGTCACCCTGTCCACGTACTCACTGGGGTGGTTCTCGAAGGCCGCCGCATGTTCGACTCCGGGAACGACCCAAATCTGGCTGTCGGGGTGAGCGTTCCGGTGGACCCTGATTCCGTGTTCGACGGGCACTCGCTCGTCTCCGTCTCCATGTATAACCAGTATCGGGTTCAGGATATTCCGTGCGGACTCCTCAGGTTTTAGGGCGCCTATGTCCACGCCGTATATGCCGCCCCCCATTATCTTTATGGTAGGGTTGAATACTGGCATAATCCACTGGGGCAAGGGAGTTCGTCGGGCGGCCTCCCTGTTCACAAGCTCTGAGGCATTGGCGTAGGGACCGTCCACCACCAGGGCTTTGATGCGGGGCTCCTCGGTTAAGGCTATCAGGGAAGCGCCGGCGCCCATCGACACCCCCAGCACTGCGATGTGTTGCTCGGCCACGCCCCTGACCATTAGATAGTCGAACGCTCCCAACACGTCCCACCGTTCTTCGTGTCCGTAGGTGGAGTTGTCTCCTTCCGAAAGCCCGTGAGCCCTCAAGTCAAACAGAAGGCTGTCGTACCCTCTGCCAAACAGCAGAGCCGCCAGAGCCACTCGATTGCCCCCGGCTCTGTTGCTGTTGATTCCGTGGACTACAATAACCGTGCGCCGCTTTTCGTCCTCGATTGAGGGGTCATAGATATGCCAGCCGCTTAGCGCCAACTCTCCGTCGCGGGGTGCGAACTCTATATCGTCGTAGGGTAGGTCGTAGTTGCTGGGGTGGTCTTCCTGTTCGGTTCTGTCGACGTTTGCAATTCCCGAGACAATCATGTAGGACACCAGACCGTAGATGACAACCAGCAAGACTACGACTATAGGAAGCCCGATTTTTACGGCTCTCACCAATCGTGGCCTCATGGTCCTCCGATCCGGATGCGCTGAATGTGGCGGAAGTGTACCAATGGCTTCATTTTTGAGTCAATCGGAGCGAGCCTGGTTTCTGGACACCTGAGCGGCCCTCTGATAGTCTACGATTTCCACCTTTCCGGGGAGGGATGACATGACGGACTCGGTAAGTCCCACGAAAGACCTGGATAGCTATATCTCTGGCGTGAGAGGGGAATTCGAGAGCGTTCTGGCTGACCTCGTTCAAATCCCCACGGTCTCTTCCGACCCGGAGCGGGCCAAGGACGTAAGACGAGGCGCCGAGGCTGCGGCTCAAGTCCTTACCGGCTTTGGCGCCGACTCAGACGTGCTGGAAACTGCCGGACACCCTGTAGTCTGGGGAAAGATGGAGACTTCCCCAGACCACCCGACACTGATCGTTTACAACCACATGGACGTCCAGCCCGCCCAGGAGCCTGAATGGGTGCGAGACCCTTTCACGTTTGCCATAGAAGGAGACCGGTATCTGGGGCGCGGATGCACTGACGACAAAGGGCCTGCGCTGACGGCGCTGTTTGCGGCCCGGTATGCCCAACAGCAGGGTATGCCCCTGAACATACAGTTTGTGTGGGAGCTTGAAGAGGAGGTCGGCAGCCCTAATTTCGCCGATTTCATCCAGTCCCACCGGGAAGGCCTCAACACTGACTCGGTCCTGGTGTCCGATACAGTGTGGCTGTCCAGGGACGTTCCAGCCATCCCATACGGGTTGCGTGGCATGCAGGGAGCACGGCTGTTGCTGGAAACTGCGGAGAAGGACGCTCACTCGGGCCTGACAGGAGGAGCGGCCAGGAACCCCATAGGTGAATTATGTAAACTAATAGCTGAGCTCTACGACGCCAAGACCGGCGCCGTGTCGATTCCGGGGTTCTACGGAGCAGTGGAGCCCGTCGCCGACGATGAGCTTGAAAATTTTTTGGCGTCCGGTTTCGACTTGGACAAGTTCACCGGCGCCCACGGGCTGACCACGATGCGGACCCGGGACGTGGCCGAGGTGGTGAAGAGAATCTGGTGCGAACCGACGTTCGAGGTCCACGGCATCTCCGGCGGCTACACCGGACCGGGAATAAAGACGGTGGTGCCGCCAAGGGCCGAGGCCAAGGTCAGCATGAGGCTCGTGCCCAACCAGAACCCCGACAACGTGATGGACCTGCTCAGGAGCCGAGTAAGAGAGCTTAACCCCGACGTGACGGTGGAGGACGGCGGCTCCTTGAAGCCCTATCTGGGCCAATTCCAAGGGCCATATTCAGATGCCGCACGGGAGGCCATCAGTCACGGATTCGGCAAGAGTCCAGCCTTCATACGGGAGGGAGGCTCCATAGGCGCCGTTGTGACCATGCAGGAACTGCTGGGCGCCCCCATAACCTTCATAGGCCTCAGCCTTCCGGAGCACAGCTATCACGGCCCCAACGAGCATTTCGACTGGGGCCAGGCTTCAGGGGGCATTAGGGCCCTGGTCAGATACTTCGAAATAGTCTCACAGATTCCCAAGGATGGAACCGGGGGAAGGCGAGAGGCGTAGAAAGAAGTAAAGCGTCCGTACTTTCTGGCTGAGGCCCGGGCCACACAAGCCAGACAAGAATGTAAAGTCCTTCAGGAAGGAAGTTTTCGTACCCATGTTGAAGTCCACCCTCCGCGTCCGGTTCATGAGACTTGTCGGGGCGCCATTGCTTGCTGCAGCGGCCGTAGGGCTGTTCGCTGTCGCCGGGGCATGCGGAGGCTCCGAAGGCGCCGATCCTACCCCAACCTTTACCAGGGAGGTTGAGGACAAATCGCTCGACTTGAAACCGGCCCCTGACTTCACCATGTACGCCTACCAGGGTTCGGATGTCCTGGGCGGGGAAATGCTGCAACTGAGTGACCTCCGAGGCAAACCCCTGGCGATCAACTTCTGGGGCGGGCTTTGTCCTCCCTGCAGGGCCGAACTCCCGGACTTTCAAGCCTTTTACGATTCGCACAAAGACGAGATAAATTTGTTCGGACTTGACGTTGGAGCTTTGTTCGGGTTGGGCGCCAGAGACGACGGCAAGGCCCTGCTGGAAGAACTGGGCATCACCTTCCCGGCGGGGTACACCGACGACGAAGAAATTATAAAAAAGTATCGAGTCCTGGGCATACCCGCCACAGCATTCATCACCGCCGACGGCGAGATATTCCGATTTTGGCAAGGTCCCCTTAATGAGGAAAAGCTGGCCGAAATCACTGAGGAGATGCTGGCGGCGACGGGTTCCTAAGCGGCCTCTAACCGGAGCGGACATGGCGGGGCCGCTTCTTTGATATTCAAGAATCGGGTGATAGAATCCACCACGAGCGGTTTCAGGCGCAACCCAATGCCCTACGGCTCGTTCTCGCGACCATTGGTCGTTGAGACCTCTGCCCCGGAGGGGACACTTGCCCAAAGGTTGGTCCTTCAAGCAGCGTACTTCGTTGGAGAAGCAGTTAGGCTTGCGTTTCAAAGACCCTGCGCTGCTGGAGCAAGCTTTGGTGCATCCTTCCTACGTAAACGAGTCCCGTGCCTCGCGAAGCTCCCTGGACTCGTACGAACGGCTGGAGTTTCTGGGGGACGCTGAGTTGAGTCTGATAGTCACCGCAGAGCTTTACAATCGTAGGCCCGATCTCCTAGAGGGTGAGTTGACCAAGCTGCGTTCCTTGCTGGTCCGCGGGACCTCCCTGGCAAAGGTTGCCCGAAAGATGGACTTGGGCCGGTCGTTGAAGGTGGGCAAGGGAGAAGAGTCCACCGGGGGCCGGGAACGGGAGTCGAACCTGGCTGCGGCTTTCGAGGCCGTTGTCGGGGCCTTGTTCCTGGACGGCGGTCATGACGCAGCCAAGCGGTTCGTCCTTGCCGTCATAGGAGATGAGGTGGAGTCCCTTCTGGCTGAAGGAGCAGTCCCCGAGGACCCCAAGTCCAGACTCCAAGAATTGGTGCAACGGCAGGGGATGAGTTCACCCAGATACAGGTTAGTCGACGTCCAAGGCCCCGACCATGAAAAGCTCTTCAACGTGGAGGTCATGGTCGACGGCGAGGTTGTGGGCAAGGGACACGGCAGGCGCAAGTCCGACGCCGAGAAGCTGGCGGCGGAGGACGGCTTCCAACACTTCCAGTCATTGCCGACTTAGGCGCATCGAGACGTTATGCTCCGTTTTCTGAGAAGAGACCCCAACGAGACGAAAGAGCGCACCCAGCAGGGTGTACGCAAGTCCAGGGACACGTGGTTCGGGAAAATCATGGGAGTCCTCCGGTCGTCCCAGCTCGACGATAGCGTATGGGAGGAGCTGGAAGAGGTCCTGATATCGGCGGACGTGGGCGTCGAAACCTCCCTGGACTTGGTGGGCCGCCTCCGGACCATCACCTCCGACCGGAAATACAACGACCCGCAGCAGGTGTTCGACGCATTGAAGCTGGAACTGCTGGTCGGGCTGAAGAGCGATTCGCCATCGGAGTTCGATGCCGCGGCCGAGCTTTCGGAAACTCCCTTGGTGGTCCTGGTGGTGGGGGTCAACGGGGCCGGCAAGACCACCAGCATAGCCAAGCTGGCCCATCACTTCGAGCAAGCAGGAAAGCGGGTGCTGCTCGGGGCTGGGGACACCTTCCGCGCCGCAGCTATAGAGCAGCTTCAGGCTCTGGGAGAAAGAGCGGGCGTTGACGTTATCAGCCATCGCCAGGGGGCCGATCCCGGGGCCGTGGCTTTCGACGCGTTCCAGGCGGCCAGGGCGCGGAAAGCCGACGTGCTCATTATCGACACTGCGGGGCGCCTCCACACCAAGTCCAACCTTATGGAAGAGCTCAAGAAGATCGTGAGGGTGATCGGGCGGCTGGACTCCGCAGCTCCCCACCAAGTGCTGCTTATTCTCGATGCCACCACCGGCCATAACGGGCTTGCTCAGGCCAAGTCTTTCACCGAGGCCGTGGGCTGCACCGGAGTGTTTCTGGCCAAGCTGGACGGCACTGCCAAGGGCGGCATCGTGCTCGCAATCAGAGAGAGCCTGGGGTTGCCGATACTGTTCATAGGAACGGGTGAGAAGCTGGAGGACATGGCGGTGTTCGATCCGGAAGAGTTCATAGACGCCATATTGGAACCGGTTTCCGGCTGACATGCCTTGCGACGACCGAAAGCCGCTTCTCCCATTGGGGCCCATCTATCCCAACAAATAGCCCAACAGCATTGAGTTGCACCAAGCGCTAATCTGGCTCATCGTTATCGAGGCCGTTGGTGTCATCACCCTGCCGATGACATACCGGCTGCTTGGTTCTCTGCCTGACCGGGGAATCATATTTTCCAAGGCCATTGGCCTGCTTTTTGCCGCCTACCTATTCTGGGCGCTGGGGCTGTCAGGAGCTCTCCCCAACGTCCAGTGGGCCGCGGCCGTGGTCGTGGCGGCGCTGGCTGTGCCGTCGGCCATGATTCTTTGGAGAAACGGGCCGGATGTCCTGGCCTTCCTGAGGCGGGAACGGACGGCCATCATCGCTGCAGAGCTGGTCTTCCTGGCCTTCTTCTTAATATGGGTTGCGTTGGCGTCGTTCGCGCCCGCCATCAACCACACCGAGCAGCCCATGGACTTCGGCTTTCTCAACTCTATACTCAAGAGCGAGAGCTTTCCGCCTGAAGACCACTGGCTGTCCGGCCACTCCATCAGCTACTACTATTTCGGCCACTTCATGATGGCCTTCCTCACGAAGCTGACGGCCATACCGTCCAGCGTCTCTTACAACCTGTCCATAGCCCTTATCGCGGCGATGGCGGCGGGGGGAGCGTTCTGCCTGGCATTGAACTTGGTCCGCATTATGGGAGCCGGGATTAAGTCGGCCATACCATTCGCCCTGGCCGCTCCCGTGTTCATATTAGTCCTGGGAAACCTGGAAGGCGTGGCCGAGCTCATCAACTCTGTCGGTTTGGGAGCGGCTGGGTTCTGGGACTGGCTGGGAATAAAGGGCCTGGACGAAAACACCACCGTGAGCCCGGGCTTCTTTCCAGACAGCTACTTCTGGTGGTGGCGCTCTTCCAGGATAATCGACACGGTGGTGGAGGGCGTAAGCCTGGACTACACCATCACCGAAGTGCCCTTCTTCAGTTTCTTGCTGGGCGACTTGCACGCCCATATCAACTCCCTGCCGTTCATGGTGCTTAACCTTGCCCTGATTCTCAATCTGTTCCTGTCTCCAGTTCAATTAGATTTCAGGCGTCTGCTAACCCGTCCATGGGAGGGAGTCGCCATAGGGCTGCTCCTGGGAGGGCTGGCTTTCATAAACATCTGGGACTTCCCGGTCATGGCAGCGTTATTGGCGATTGCGGCGGCCGCTAAGGCTGTTGGGAACCGTGGAATCAGTGTGCAGGCGTTGGCGCCCATGCTTGGGTGGCTGGTTCCCGTGCTGGCAGTCGCTGTTATTGCTTACTTGCCCTTCTATGCCGATTTGAGCAGCCAGGCGTCGGGAATTCTTCCGGTCAAGGACGCCATGAGCACCAGACCCATTCACTTCCTGATGATTTGGGGGCTTCCACTGGCCATAGTTGGTGGGTTCATGATAAAGCAGGGCCTCAGGACGCCCGGAATGATGGCCCGGAATCCAGGGCTGCTGGGTACGGCGATTGCAATATCCATCCTCCCGTTTGTCTTGTGGGTCGCGGCCAAGTTGGCGGTGAGTCCTTTTGACGGCGGCGTTGGGGCGGCTTTGGGAGACATAGTCGTCAGGTTCGCCCGCCTGATTCCGGCAATGGTCATCGTAGGAGCGGCTCTCTACACTCTCGTCCTGAGAGAACGCACCGGCGCCAACCCGGCGGTGTCCTATTTGCTCGTTCTGGCGGCGCTGGCTTTCTACTTGCTCATGGGGTCCGAAGTCTTCTACCTGTCGGACCTGTTTGGCACCCGCATGAACACCATCTTCAAACTGTACTACCAGGTGTGGATATTGCTGGGCGTTGTTTCAGCCGTCGGACTGTATTATGTCTGGCGCCGCCCCGCAGCCTCAGAGGATGAATCGGATGACTCAACCGTAGAGCAGACCGCCGTTGGAGCCAAGCCCATTGTGCCCGCACATATGGGAAGCATTTTGAAGGTCGGGTGGTTGTGCATAGTGGCAACGTTGATTCTCGGAGCGTTATACTTTCCCGTGGCCTCGGCCAGGGACGTATACATCCGCGGAGGCGGGGACTCTCTGGACGGCCTGGATTACCTGAAGCGTTCTAGTCCCGACGAATACGAGTCGGTCCTCTGGCTGCGGGATGAAGCTCCGAGGGGCCGCATCGTAGAGGCCGTTGGGGGCAGCTATACGGAGTTCGGAAGGGTTGCCGCAGCCACCGGACTGGCCACGCTGGTTAACTGGCCAGGACACCAGCGTCAATGGCGGCGCCATCTAAACGTTGTTGGCGAGCGAGAGAGGTTCGTTGAAGAGATTTATACCAGCGGCGACCAAGTACGAGTGGGCCAGCTGCTGGACGCGTACGACATACGCTACGTGTACGCCGGTCCGCGGGAACGGTCTAAATATGGTCCGCTGCAATTGGACGAATTCGGCGCATTCTTGAAACCCGTCATGCAGTGGGGCGGCGTAGTGATATACGAGAGAACGCCCTTTGAGTCAGAGGTTATCCACAGGGAAAATGGCCGAGCAGGTTAGCATTACACCGACAGCTTCGGAGTCCAGGCCCTCCCTTGCGCATCGTGTTTGGGAAGGGTTAAAGCCCCGCCTGGGATGGGAGCTTGCGCTCTTCCTTCTAATTGCGGCAGTGGCTCTTGGGCTCAGGCTGTGGGACCTGGACGGCCGCACCATGCACTACGACGAAAGCCTGCACGTCCATTACTCATGGCGCATGGCGCAGGGCGAAGGGTATTCCCACAGCCCCTGGATGCACGGCCCCTTCCAGGTGCACATGGTCGCCTTCATCTTCAAGATATTCGGCGACTCCGACTTCACCTCCAGACTGGGCTACGTGCTTTTCGGCGCCGCGTTGGCAATGCTGCCCTACTTCTTCCGCAACTACATGGGCAGGACAGGGGCCCTGGTCACCTCGCTGATTTTGGCGCTGTCCCCCAGCCTGATGTACTTCAGCAGGTTCGGTCGCAATGACATACTCATAGCGTTCTTCGCCTCCGCCTTGCTCCTAGTGATGTGGAAATATCTGAAGGAGGGGAAGAACCGGTATCTGTACATAGCCTCAGGCTTGCTGGCCCTGATATTCGCCACCAAGGAGACCAGCTACATAGTCGTCGGGATATTCGGTGCGGCGCTGTTCCTGCTCTCTCTGCCGGAGCTGATTCCCTGGGCGTTGGGAAAGATACGGTCGCGAGACCTCAGCCGCGCCCCGATATTCCTCCTTTTCATGATTACGCTGACCCTGCCCCAGTGGTCTGCCCTCTCTGCCATCCCGCTGAATGCCGTTAGCAGCGTTAACCTAGTGAGTGACGGTGTGACTGAAGTTGGGCTTCCGGTCTGGCAGGCTCCCTTCATTGGCTTCCCGATAGTGGACATTCCAACGGCAGCGAATGCCTTGATTGCGGCCGTTGTCTTTCTAGTTCCTATGGGGCTGGTCTTCTTTACTCGAACGGGCAGGCAGTTGGCACAGCTTGTGGTCCCGCTGACCGTCGCAGTCACCCTTGTGTACATGTTTCTCGCTTTCCCCACCGGCGTGCTCGGGCGTGACTACTTAGTCACCTTCATTGTCCTGTTCACGGCTCTGCTGGTGTCCGTAATCATAGGGCTTGCATGGTCGTGGCGGATATGGCTTATCAGCGCCGCAATCTTCTACGCCATTTGGACGTTTTTCTACACCAGCGTGTTCGGCTTCTTCACCCAGAGCCACGGCTTCTGTCCCACCGAAGTGGGGAACGCCTTCCAAAGTCTGTGCAACAGGTTCGGCGGGCTGTATACGGGTTCGTGGCAAGGACTGGGCTATTGGGTGGAGCAGCAGGACGTGGCCAGAGGCGGCCAACCCTGGTTCTACCACTTCATGATTGGATCAATATATGAGTTCCTCCCGCTGATCTTCGGCGGGATTGCCGTAATCTATTTCATTCGGAAGGGCAACCTTTTCGGAGCAGTCCTGGGTTTCTGGGCGCTAGCCACCCTCCTGGCGTACACCTTGGCCTCGGAGAAGATGCCCTGGCTTCTGGTGAACATGGCCGTTCCCTTCATCTTCCTGGCAGGCATGTTCCTGGGCCGTCTCATCGACAACATCCGGTGGAGGAGGGCGCTGGCTGGCGCTGCGCTATATCCTATTTTCCTGACCCCTCTTATTTTATTGTCGGGGATATATCTTCTTCAGAAGTACACCGGCGCCGGAGACCTTACGGCGTGGCAGCAATGGGGGCTTCTGGGAGTCGTTTGCGGCATGACTGTGGGGCTGTTTTATGTCCTGGCTCGGACTCCCCTTAATCTGAGCGCCGCCGCCGCTGGACTGGGTTTGGCCGCCCTATTGCTGGGGTTCAGCGTCTTTGTGTCCTTCAGGGCTAGCTACAGCTACGATGACGACCCGATCGAGATGCTCTCGTATGCTCAGGGGAGCGCCGACATAGTGTCCGCTGTTGATTCGTTGAACGAGGACGTCCTGACGGCTCAGGCTCCCCGCGAAGCGGTGGAAATCGACTACGAAGTCTGGTATCCCATGAACTGGTACGTGCGGTGGGAGCAGAAGAACGGGAGCGCGGTCTTCAAATGTTATAAGACCGAGTCGGAAGACGGGTACCAGAGCTACTGCAACGCTCTGGACGGCCCGCCGTCCTCCCAAGCCATCCTCCTTAACGACAACCATTCAGGCCGAGACGGGAAACACTTGCTGGACTTCCAACGTTCGGAGCGTTTGAAGAACCTGCTTTGGTTCCCGGAGGACAGCTATCGACGGTCCAACGAGGCCAGGAAAGAGGAGAGCATCGGGCATGAACTGAAGGAGGACTTCTCTTATTTCAAGGACGTAGCGACGGACCTGGAGGCGTGGGACGACGCCTTGGGCTACTTCCTGGACCGTCGGCTGGACAAAGAATGGTGGAGCTCCGAGTTCTACGCCTATATCCACGAGAACGACCCTTCCTAGGCCCCCAACCACGCCTGTTTCGACTTGGTTTGGGTTGACACTCAAACGACCCCACGACTACAATTATTCCCACGGTCAACACTCACCGAACCCGATTGGAGGGTCCCCGCTAATGCCTGAGATGGTGATCGACAGCATAAGAGTAAGCATGATGAACTACCAGAGGGTGGTCATCCTGAAGGAGAAGGACTCCGACAGGTACTTGCCTATCTGGATAGGCCCCGCCGAGGCGGACGCCATAGCTGTCAAGCTCCAGGACATAGCTGTGCCGCGGCCCCTTACCCACGACCTTCTGAGGTCGGTGCTGGAAACGGTGGGCGCCTCTGTCAGCCACATACTGGTCAGCGGCCTGGAGAGCGACACCTTCTACGCCAAAATCACCATCAGCATGAACGGCAACAACCTGGAAATCGATTCCCGCCCCAGCGACGCCATAGCGCTTGCCGTTAGGGTGGACGTGCCTATCTATGCCGAGGACCAGGTGCTGGAAAAAGCCGGAATCTTGATGGACAAGGAAACGGGGAAACCCATCCTGCCCGGGGAACCCGTGGAAGGCGGCGAGGGGGTTGCCCCCGAGGTAAAGGAAGAAGACCTCCGCCGCATGTCCGCCTTCACGGACTTCATCAACAGCCTGGACTTGGAAGACTTCGACAAGCCCCAGAGCAGCTCGTAAATCGACTTGGCCCGGCGTTGTTTGGGCCGCTCGCCGTTAACAGGAATCCTGTTGACTTGCCCAAGGGTAAGTGATAGGATTCCCTAGGTTTTTAGGGGGTGCCCTTTGGGAACAGCCCTGCGCTTTGTGGGCGTAGGCTGGTACGTTGCCTCCTGCATAGTCGTAGGAGTCCTCGGAGGCCTTGGGCTGGACAGCCTTACGGGAACCCGCCCCCTGTTTACACTTCTGGGCGTCTTGGTGGGAACGGCAGCCGCCTTCTACGGAGTATATAAGCTGGTCCAGCCAATGCTGAAGGAAAACGATAAGGACGCCGGCGAAAAGGGGGGTAACCCCTAAGTGTCCACAGGGACCAAGAGATTAGCCATTCTGGGGCTTTTAGCCTTGGTGGCTCTCTTTCTTGCAGGAATCATCACCGGATCCATCGGCGCAGCCTTTACACAGTCCAGCGAAGACAAGGCGGCGGGCAAGACCGCCGAAGGCATCATCCCTGAACCTTCCATACACCTCCCGGCTCAGACTGTCTTCCCCCTTAGCCAACGCGACCGCTACCTGGACTTCCTCGACGCCGAGCACGAGGAGAAGGAGCATCCGGACAAGCTCCATGACTTCCACGGCGAACGAACTGGGCAGGACGGAGAAACCCTGGTCCATGACGGCCCATTCCCCGGCGGGTTCGTTATAAGCAACACCATCCTGTCGGCTTGGGTGGTGTCGGCTTTGCTGATTATCGTTTTTGTCATCGGCACGCGGCGAATGAAGCTTGTCCCCGGCCGCTTCCAGAATGTGCTTGAGGGCATCATCGAGGGGCTGTTGAACTTCGTCGAGAGCGTGGTTGGCAAAGACAAGGGGCGTCTGGTGTTCCCTGTCATTGCCACCATATTCCTGTTTGTCATGTTCAACGCCTGGATAGGGCTGATTCCCTTGTACCAGGCTCTGGGCTACGGAGAGGGAGGCTTCTGGAAGTTTGGCGACGAAACCATAACGATACACCTGCTCCGGCCCGCGGGCACCGACCTGAACATGCCGCTGGCCCTGGCGCTGGTGTCCTTCGTATTTGTAGAGTTCCTTGGCCTATGGCTGATAAAGTTCCCCTACTTTGGCAAGTTCATCCGTGTGGGGAGCCTTAAGCGGGGCTTCGTTGGCCTGTTCCGGTTCAAGCCGCTGGAAGCGTTCCAAGGGTTCTTGGACTTCGCGTTTATAGGCCCGTTGGAAGCCTTCAGCGAATTCGTCAGGGTCATCAGCTTCACTTTCAGGCTTTTCGGCAACATGACCGCCGGAGAGATACTGGTGCTAATATCGGCGTTCCTGGTGCCTTTCGCCGCAACTCTGTTCGTGTACGGACTGGAGTTGTTGGTCGGGTTCATACAAGCCCTGATATTCGCCGGACTGACCTTGGTGTTTGCAGCCGTGGCGATGACCCCCCATCACGAGGAAGAGGGGCATTAGCCCGTAGAGTCGCCTTAGGAGGAGAGTTGTGGACGTAATCGTTCTGTTGTTAGCAGCAGCCACTGTGGGGATAGCCGCCGCCGCGTTGGGCGGCATCTACGCAATCTATTCGTCCAGGCAGGACTAACCGAAAGCTTGGCGAGACCGGAAACCACAATTCGGTAAGGGAGGAAACATGGAGATCCTGCACTTGATAGCCGCTAGCGTGGCCGCACAGGAAATAGGTGAAAGCGCCGCCAAGATGTTGGGCGCAGGCTTGGCCATAGGGCTTGGCCTGATTGGGCCGGGCATAGGCATAGGCATATTGGGCGCCGCCGCCATGAACGCCATAGGGCGCAATCCGGAGGCCAGGGGCGCTATACAGACGAATATGATTCTGGCCATCGCCTTCGCCGAGGCGCTGGGCATCTACGCACTGGTCGCGGCGATTATGATCGGTTTCGTATTTTAGGCAGAACAACGTCAAAGTAGGGGTGAGCCGTGGAGAGCTTAGGACTTCACGTTCCTACACTAATTATCTATTTGGTGAACTTCGCCATACTTCTGGTGTTGCTCTACCTGGTCGCCTACAAGCCCATCTTGAGGATGATAGATCAGAGGTCGGAACGGATTAAGGAGAGCCTTGAGGCCGCAGACAGAGCCCGTGAGGAAGCTGCCGCGTCCCAGGCCGACACACAGCAACAGTTGAACGAGGCGAGACTGCAAGGGCAGAGACTGCTGGACCAGGCCCGTACCGCCGCTGAGCAGTTCAGGGAACAAGAGGAAGCTCGTGCCCGCCAGGACGCCGATGCCCTGGTGGCCAGGGCCCGTGAAGAGATTCAACGGGAACGGGACGCCGCAGTGGCCGAGGTCAGAGGCCATTTTGCGGACCTGGCCATGACCGCCGCCGAGCGGGTGATTCAACGCTCCCTGGACCGCACAGCCCACGGCGAACTGATAGCCCAGGTCTTGGAAGAGGGCGAACGGATGCCCAGGGAGTAGCGCCCGACCATGCCCAAGAGCACGTCAGCAAAGAGGTACGCGCAGGCCATATTCGATTTGGCCGTGGATAGGGACCGGGTTGATGAATGGGCCGGGGACCTGGCGGTCATATCCGAGGCCGTCAAGGACAACGAGCTGAGGGACTTCCTACAGCACGCTAAAGTCCCTCTGGCCAATAAGTTGCAGGTCATCAGCGAGGCCTTTTCATCAGCCGACCCTATAGTCCAGAACCTCGTGTCCCTTCTAATATCCAGGGGTCTCACCGACCAGGTAGGGCAGGTGGAGGAGTGGTACTTGAGGCTGCTGAACCAGAGGCGGGGCAGGGAAGACGTGGAGGTCTGGTCTGCGGTGGACATGGACGACGTGGAAAAAGACCGGGTCAAGAATTTCCTGGAACAGTTGCTTGAGAAAGAAGTGGAGCTTCATATCCAGGTGGACTCGGAAATACTGGGTGGCCTAGTTATGCGGGTAGGCGACAAGCTCATCGATGGAAGCGCCAGGACCCGCCTGGAGAGAATGGGCAGACAGCTGCAAAGAGAGACTATGGAGACCGGGGCATGAGTCCGGTCGACATGCCGGGAGGTAGAGCATGACCACTCGTGGTCAAGACATCGTATCGGTGCTCAAGCGTCAAATAGAGGAGTTCGGCGCTGAGCTTAGTCTGGTGGACGTGGGCACGGTCGTTGAAGTGGGAGACGGCATCGCCCGGGTGCAGGGACTCCAAGGCGCTCGCTACAACGAGATACTGGAGTTTCCCAACGAGGTGCTGGGGCTGGCCCTTAACCTAGAAGAGGACACCGTGGGAGCCGCCATCATGGGCGACCCCAACGCCGTCAAGGAGGGAGACACCGTCAGGGCCACGGGGCGCATCATCGAAGTGCCTGTCGGGCCTGGCCTGATGGGCCGTGTTATAGACGCCCTCGGCAGACCCATTGACGGCAAGGGTCCGGTCCAGTCCGATGGCGCCCGACCCGTGGAGAAAATCGCCCCCAACGTGGTGACCAGAAAGTCCGTAGACACTCCCGTGCAGACGGGCGTTAAGGCCATCGACGCCATGATCCCCATAGGCAGGGGACAGCGGGAGTTGATTATTGGCGACCGCTCCACCGGGAAGACGGCCATAGCCATCGACGCAATTATCAACCAAAAGGGCGAGGACCTGGTATGCATCTACGTAGCCATTGGCCAGAAGCAGGGCAAAGTGGCCCAGGTGCTGGGAAGCCTTGAGGAAAACGGGGCCTTGGACCACACGATCATAGTGGCGGCCAACGCCTCAGACCCAGCGCCCCTCCAATACATCGCTCCCTACGCCGGCGCCGCCATAGGCGAGTATTTCATGGAGCAAGGCAGGGACGTCCTCATAGTCTATGACGACCTTACGAAGCACGCCTGGGCCTATCGGCAGATGTCCCTTCTGCTCAGGCGTCCCGCCGGACGTGAAGCCTACCCAGGAGACGTTTTCTACCTCCACAGCAGGCTTTTGGAGAGGGCCGCACGTCTCAACGACGAGTACGGCGGCGGCTCCATGACTGCCCTGCCGATAATCGAAACTCAGGCGGGCGACGTATCCGCATACGTGCCCACCAACGTGATTTCCATCACCGACGGCCAGATATACCTCGAGCCGGAGCTATTCAACTCCGGCATACGCCCCGCCGTGAACGTGGGTCTGTCCGTGTCCCGTGTGGGGGGCGCAGCCCAGACCAGGGCCATCCGTCGAGTGGCGGGCCGTCTGCGTCTCGACCTTGCCCAGTACAGGGAATTGGCTACTTTCGCTCAGTTCGGTACAGCCGACTTGGACAGGGCCACCCGTCAGCAGTTGGAGCGGGGACAGCGCAGCACGGAGATACTGAAACAGGCTCAGTACGTACCCATGCCCTTGGAAAAAGAGGTCGCCATTCTCTTCGCCGTTAACAACGGCGATCTGGACGACATACCCCTGGAACAGTGCCAGGAGTTCGAAGTGAAGCTGCTACAACACCTGGACACGGCCAACCCTGATATAGGCAAGGCAATAGCCGAGTCCAAGGACCTGAGCGAGTCCACGGAAGAATCCCTGAAAGCGGCGATTGCCGAGTTTAAAGCCGCCTTCCTGGCCGAGCAAGCGGCCCAAGAGTAGCCGGACGTCATGCCAAGCCTAAGACAGATAAAACGGCGAATCCGCAGCATCGAAAACACCGGCAAGGTGACCAAGGCGATGGAGATGATCGCCGCGTCCAAGATGCGGCGCGCCCAGACCTCGGTCCTCGCCGGACGTCCGTATTCCGAAAAGATAAGCGCCGTAATCGCCGACTTGGCCGCTCAACCCGGTGAAGAGTCCGGGACTCCTCACCCTCTCTTGGAGGTTAGGCCCGTAAAGAAGGTCCAGCTTGTCCTTATGTCCCCTGACAGGGGTCTCTGCGGTGGACTCCACTCCAACCTGAACAGGAGAGCGGCGCAGTTCATAGCTCAGCAGGAAGCCCCCGTAAGCCTCATCACCGTCGGACGCAAAGGCCGGGACTTCATGGTCAGGTACGGGCAGGACGTGAAGGCCGTGTTCATAAACATGGGCGACCGTCCTACGGTGGCGGACATCACGCCGATATCCAGCATGGTCATTGACCAGTTTAGCTCCGGAGATGCCGACGAGGTCTATCTGGGATACGCTGAGTTCGTGAACACCACCCTCCAGAGGCCGATCGTACAAAAGCTTCTGCCCATCGAACCTGCTGAGCTCACGTCGGAAAGCCGCGTGGGTTACATATACGAACCGGACAGCCTGACGGTGTTGGGTTCGCTGCTTCCCCGGTTTGTGGAGATGCAGATATACCATGCGCTGCTGGAGCTTAACGCGTCGGAGCAGTCAGCCAGAATGGTGGCGATGCGAAGCGCGACGGACAGCGCCAGTGAGATGGCGTCCGATTTGACACTCGTGGCCAACAAAGTTCGGCAGGAAAGCATAACCAACGAGCTGCTCGACATCATAGGCGGCGCCGCCGCCCTGGAAGGATAGGGCCCGAGCACAACAAGAACTGTCCTCGTTTCCCTGTCCTCGTTTCCAATGTATTAGTCCCATTCGGGAGGAGCCATGGCAAAAGGCAAGGTCGTACAAGTAATCGGAACGGTGGTGGACATCGAGTTCCCGCCGGACGGGCTGCCCACCCTCTTCAACGCCTTGGAGATTGACAACCAGGGCGAAAAGCTGGTGCTGGAGGTGGAGCAGCACATAGGCAACAATTGGGTCCGCTGCCTGGCTCTAGGCCCGACGGAGGGTCTGGCCCGAGGGGTCGAGGCCGACGACACTGGCAACCCCGTGTCCGTGCCCGTAGGGCCGGAGACCCTCGGCAGGCTGTTCGACGTGACAGGGACGCCCCTGGACAACCTGGGTCCCGTGGAGGCCGGCCAGACCTGGCCCATCCACCGGGCGCCGCCGCCCTTTGAAGAGCAGGGAACCGGCACCGAGATTCTCGAAACGGGCATCAAGGTGTTCGACCTGGTCACTCCCTTCCTGAAGGGCGGAAAGATTGGGGCTTACGGCGGAGCGGGAGTGGGCAAGACAGTCATCATCATGGAGCTCATCCGCAACATAGCCCAGGTCCACAAGGGAGTTTCGGTGTTCTCCGGCGTGGGGGAACGTTCCCGAGAGGGCAACGACCTGTGGCACGAAATGCAGGACTCTGGTGTCATGGGCAACACCGTGCTGGTGTTCGGACAGATGAACGAGCCTCCTGGAGTGCGCGCCCGTATTGGCCTGACGGGTCTGACTATGGCCGAGTACTTCCGGGACGAACAGAGCCAGGACGTGCTGCTGTTCATCGACAACATCTACCGTTACATCCTGGCCGGCATGGAAGTTTCGGCGCTCCTGGGCAGGATGCCATCGGCTGTGGGTTACCAGCCCACGCTGGGCACAGAGATGGGAGCCCTGGAGGAGCGAATCACGTCCACCACCAAAGGCTCGATCACCTCGTTCCAGGCCATTTACGTTCCTGCCGACGACTACACGGACCCGGGCATTGTCACCACCTTCGGCCATCTGGACGCAGTGGTATCGTTGGAGCGGGCGCTGGCCTCCCAAGGTCTGTATCCCGCCGTGGACCCCCTGGCCTCATTCTCCAGGATGCTCGAACCCAGGATCGTTGGAGAGGAGCACTACAGGGTGGCGCGGGGCGTCCAGCAGGTGCTCCAGCGCTATAGGGACCTCCAGGACATTATCGCGATTCTCGGAATCGAAGAACTCTCGGAAGAAGACAAGACAACCGTAGCCAGGGCCAGGCGCATCCAGAGGTTCCTGACCCAGCCATTCTTCGTTGCGGAGACCTTCACGGGGATGGGCGGCAAATACGTTCCGGTGCGTGAAACGGTCAGAGGTTTCGCAGAAATACTGGAAGGCCAGCATGACGACCTGCCTGAGCAGGCCTTCTACATGACCGGCACAATGGATGAGGTTATCGAAACCGCCCAGCGGATGCAGGCGGAGTAGCCGGCCATGCCCATGCGAGTCGAGATAATCACAGCCGAGCGGGAAGTCTACTCCGACGACGTAGATGTTCTCACTGCTCCCGGCGCCGAGGGTGAGTTGGGCATTCTCCCAAACCACGCTCCGCTCATGACGGCCTTGCAACCTGGCGAGATCATGCTGCGTAAGGACGGCGAAGAAACGTACCTTGCGGTGACGGGCGGGTTCATGGAGGTCATTGCCAACCGGGTGATGATTCTGGCCGACGCCTGTGAGAGAGACGACGAGATCGACGAGCAGAGGGCGCAGGTGGCGGTCCAGCGGGCGCAGGAACGGCTCGCCAACCGCACCACCGACCTTGACTTGGAACGTGCCGTGGCTGCGGTGCGCAGAGCCGAAGTCCGTGTGCGCATCGCACGGAGAAGGCGTCCCAGGACGACTCCTCCCCCGGGTCAGTCTTAGCTTATAGCTTTCTGCCTCTCAGCCAGCAGATAGTAAGTCATGGTCTGGAGCGACAGCACCGGGTCGATGTTCCTGATCTTCACCCCGTCCCTCGTTTGAGGCGTTATGGGGGCATAGTTCATAATTGCCGTCACTCCACATTCCACCAGCCGGTCAATGACCTTCTGAGCGTACTTGCCCGGAACGGCCACGACGCCGATTCGGATGTCCAACTCTTCCACGACCTCGGTCAGGTCGTCCATAGAGCGGACTTGCAGGTCACCCACAAGCTTGCCGACCATACGTCGGTTGGCGTCGAAAGCGGCGACGATTTTGAAGCCCTCGGGTGCGAACCCTGGGTATCCGAGGATGGCCCGTCCAAGCCTTCCGACTCCCACAAGAAGCACGTTCCAGTGACGGTTCAGACCCATGATGTCCTTGAGCTCGGCCTGGAGACGGCTTACGCTGTAACCCCTGCCTTGCTTTCCAAAACGGCCGAAATAGCTGAGGTCCTTCCTGATTTGTGCTGGAGTGACTTGCAGCATATCCCCAAGCTGTTGTGAACTGACCATCTCAGCCCCGTCAGCCTCCAGCAACTCCAGGACGCGGATGTATTGTGGAAGCCGCATTATGACAACTTCCGGCACATCACCGGGAGCGTCTATGCTTATGGGCCGATATGACATCGTCACGGAAACAGCCTTTGCGCCCCGGATACCGGCGCCGTTTTCAGGATTGATGCCTGGGCCGTCAGACTTTCAAGGCCGGACGCTTCAAACTGGAAATCAGCATACATTTAATCAAATTCTAAGATTAATCTCACTCCTAGGTCAATTGATTTGTGAAATTAAATACAACAACACCGACCGTCACAGCATTTTCCGGGCGGCTTTCGACCATTGTGCTATAATGTCCCGGTTTCCCCATGAGGATGCTCCCATCTGATTCACACTTGCTCTCCCGCCTGGAATCTTCACTGCCTCCGTCCGGCTTGGCCCTTTTCCAGACCGTCGTTCGAACCGCTCAGGATTTTGGTACGCCCCTCTTCCTGGTGGGCGGAGGCATTCGCGACCTTCTCCGTGAGGAGCCTTTAACGGACCTGGACGCAGCGGTTGAAGGCGACGCCATCCGTTTGGCTTCAGAAGCAGCAGCCAGGACCGGTGCAAGACTTAAGCCCCATCGTAGGTTCGGGGTCGCCACATTGGAGTTGGGTGGAGGCCGCATTGACCTTGCCACCGCTCGGACCGAGGTCTACTCCAGGCCGGGCGCTTTGCCCAAGGTATCGCCAGGGAGCATTGTCGACGATCTCAGTCGGCGAGACTTTACCGTAAACGCTATGGCCTTGGCTCTGACCGGCGAAAACGCTGGAACTCTGCTGGACCCGTTGGGGGGTGAGAAGGACCTGGAAGCTGGGCTAATAAGGGCGCTGCATCTCAACAGCTTCGTAGATGACCCTACAAGGCTTCTCAGGGCCGCCCGCTACGAGGTCAGGTTGGGGTTGTCACTAGAGAAGGATACAGAGACCTGGCTTGAAGAGGCAGTCAAAGGAGGGGCGCTGGACTCTGTCAGCGGCGACAGGGTACGTAACGAACTCGGCCTGGCCTTCCACGAGCCGGACCCGTTGAAAACGCTTAGCCGCTTCCGTGAGTTGGGCCTCCTGAGTGCAATCCACCCGTCGCTCGGGGCAGCCCTCACCCCAACCCTCTCCCAAGGGGAGAGGGGGCCACGCGAGGATATCAGTCGGGGCTTGGGTATGCCCGGCCCGCTGTTTTGGCTTGCCGTGATGGCTTACGGCGTGTCATACAACGATGGAACGGCTATAATTCAGCGTCTGAGGATGCCCAGCCGATGGGCCAAGACGGTTATGGACACGGTAGACGTAGCGAAGCATTCGGCGCAGGATTTGACGGACGTGCCTCCTCAAGACTTGGCCGCATGGTTGGACGCCCGCTCACCCTATAGCATAGAGGCGGTGTGCATGTTGACGCCTAACCCTGATGTTGCGTTCACGCTCCGCAGGTATCTGAAGTCCTGGCGGAATGTCAAACCGGCCCTCACCGGCAAGGACCTGGCTGCTCTGGGAGCAGAAGAAGGCCCCTTGGTGGGAGACCTCATCAAGAAACTTAAAGAGGCGCGCATCGCGGGCACGGTCCGGTCACGGAAGGAAGAGACGGAGCTGGCCAGGAAGAGCATCATGGCAAAGGGAGGCTAGCCTTTGGCTGACTCGGGAGAAATATGCGTCGTTTGCCAAGGAGTCCTGGATGAATATCATCAAGCGGGCTGCCAGATGTGCGGCGGCAGGTTCCACCAACCCTGGAAGTCCGACCCGGACATGCCCCATTGCGGCCAGATGGCAAGTCATGAAGAAGCCCTGGCTCTGGTCTTCCTGTGCACCAACTGCCACAGGACTCTCCAGGAAGGGGAATAGGTAGCCTACTGCGGCCGGGGAACGGCTAGAAACGTTGCCCCAAGGAGGCTGGGATGAAAGCAGTCTACATCGAGTCCCACGGCGGCCCAGAAGCCCTCATATACGGCGAACGGCCGGACCCGGCTATTCAACCCAACTTCGTGACGGTAAGAGTAAAGGCGGCGTCCCTGAACCGGCTGGACGTGTACACCAGGGCTGGAGTTCGCGGGATGCGGAAGGAGTTTCCCCCGCCTCTGGTGCTGGGAGGAGACTCCGCAGGGGAAGTGGCGGAAGTCGGCCCAGGTGTGACCGGGTTGAAACCAGGAGACAGGGTAATCGTCAACCCACGAATCAGCTGCGGCCATTGCTCATACTGCTTGACGGGCAAGGATGACCTGTGCAGCCGCTCGACCATGCTTGGGTCTCAGAGCGATGGAAGCTACGCGGAGTACGTGACGGTCCCTCAGGAGAACGCAGTCCCCATCGCAGACACCGTAACATACGATGATGCCGCCGCCGTTCCCACCACCTATCTTCCCGTCTGGAACATGGTAGTGCGCCACGCCCAGCTGCAGCCTTGGGAAACGGTCCTGGCGCTGTCGGCTTCAGCCGGTGTAGGAGCCGCTGCCATCCAGGTGGCCAAGGATGTCATAGGCGCCAGGGTGATAGCTACGACCAGTTCCGAGGAAAAGGCGGCCAAGGCCCGGGAGCTTGGGGCCGATGCAGTGATCAACTACAAGGAAGAGGACATCGCCGAGCGAATCAAGGAGCTGACCAACGGAGAGGGAGTCGACGTGGTTGTGGACCACGTGGGCGCCGAATTCTTCCCGGCGGCGTTCGCATCGCTCAAGCGGGGCGGAAGGTACGGCAATTGCGGCGTTACTACGGGATACAGGGCTGAACTCCATCTGGGCATGATGTTCACCAAAGCGATCACCGTATTCGGCCTCTTCATGGGCTCCCACAAAGACATGCGGGAGATAACCCACATGCTGAACAAGGGGAAGATCAAGCCTGCAATTCACCAGGTCTTCCCACTGGAAAAGGCGTCGGAAGCCCACGAGACCATGGAAGGCCTCAACTTCTTCGGTAAGTTGGTCCTGAATCCCTAGTCCTGGCATCGGGATTCCGGTCCCGGACGATTCAGCATCGGAATAAGGAGGACGAGATGGAAAACGTAGGCTACATAGGACTTGGCAACATGGGTTCCGGCATGGCGGCAAACCTGCAACAAGCTGGCTACAACATGGTTGTACACGATCTCCGCGAGGGCGCAACCAGACCTTACTTGGAACGTGGTGCGCGCCTTGGAAACTCTCCGGCGGACGTTGCAGAACGGTGCGACGTGGTCTTCACGTCGTTGCCCGGCCCCAAAGAAGTGGAGGCCGTCTCCCTGGGCGCCAACGGAGTGTTGGAAGGCATCAAGCCGGGCTGCGTGTATGTGGACATGTCCACCAGCAGGCCCACACTTATCCGCGAAATCGAGCCCAAGTTCCGGGAGAAGGGCGCCTACGTGATGGACGCGCCGGTCAGCGGCGGCAAATCCGGCGCCGCGTCGGGGAACCTGGCCATTATGGTGGGAGGCCCCAGGGAGATATTCGACAAGATCAAGCCGATGTACGACGCCATGGGAGACAAGGTGTTCTACGCCGGAGAGATTGGCGCGGGCGCCATAGCCAAGCTGGTACACAACATGACCAGCCACGGGATCCGAATGGCCATTGCGGAAGGTCTGACCCTGGGCGTGAAAGCCGGGGTGGATGCGGAGGCCCTGTGGGAATGTGTCAGAAGGGGCGCCCTAGGCCGGATGAGCTACCTCCACGAGAACCTTCCCTCCAAGGTGTTCAGGGACCAGTACGACCCCACCTTTGCCCTGGAACTGTCCTTCAAGGACATCACACTGGCCACCGAGCTTGGACGGGAATTCAACGTCCCGATGCCCATCGCCAACCTGGGCCTCCAACGAGCCATGGAGGCCATGAACCGGGGCTGGGGCGACCGGGACAGCACGATTATCTTCAAGCTCCAGGAAGAAGCCTCCGGCGTCGAGGTCAGGGCTCCTCAGGTGGACCCCCAGAAGTCGTCCAGGTTCATCTCCACGCATCCAGACGTCGAGTAACCGCCCAACGGGACTTGGAGTCGGGGCATGGGTGGCTGTGAAAATAGGTGTTGTTGCTGGAGTTACTGTAGGTGAAGGGGCAGCGGTTGTGGGTGGGGGCAGGTCCACCCGCATCGCATTAGTGTCGTCGTTGGAGCAGGCCACGAAAAGCAGGGCGAACAGGGCAGCGATCCACCCCATCTGCTTCGTCGGCAGGCCCTCCAGTCTTCCAAATGTCCAACGGGAATCGCAATGTAAAATCCGTTGCGCCGGTGGAGCGACGAATCCTGCCATGCTTAAGTTCCGCTGCGACGTAGCACTAGTCGCCACACACTAATAGATTCCAGTGTACCTTTGGTAGGTTTAGTCATGCCAGATCCTCGTGCCTGCCCCATGATGGCTCTTCAAGCTTCTTTCCGTTGTCCCCTTAGCGGATGCCAACCCTAGGGGGCTACGGAAGGTAGGCTTTTGCAGGGTTGAGAACTGGTTCTAAGCGGGCGGGCACCTGCCCCGGTTGTCTGAAAGTTGGCCCAGCACTGATGGCGGCGACTCCCGTTCAGTCGGAGTAGTATGCCCGCACGAGGAACCCCAGTAGGCACCCTCGCGGATATAGGATTCTCTCCTGTCGCAACTTCTATTGATTCAAGTAACGGCAATCGAGCAACCTTTGCGTCTCTTCAGTGCCATTCTGCCAGATACAAAGGCGAAGATCTGGGAATCGAACCACAGACTCAGGCAATTCCACTTCAACCGTCAATGTGCCTGTCTCTTCATCGTGATCATAGATGGCAGCTATGAACGTGTCCTCGTCGCCGCTATGCGACCCTCCCCAAGTTCGTTCAGGGAGCACGCTCCCCACCAAATCTTTGATGCCGTCATTGTCGTGGTCGTCTCTCGTCAAAACTACACTGGTTTGAGTATTGGGAGGGACCAAGATTGAACGGAGCTTGTCTTCCTCCTTTATGGCCGTTACAGCAAAAGAAAGCCTTTGACCTTCAATTCTCGGTCCACTAAGATATTCTACTTTACTGACAATCGGAGCAGTTTGAATTATCAAGTCGCTTGAAGGGGGGACATAAGATTGATTTAGGTAGCGGCAATCGAGAAGCCTTTGTGTTTCCTTAGTGCCATTCTGCCAGATACAAAGGCGAAGGTCTGGAAATCGAACCACGGACTCAGGCAATTCCACTTCGACCGTCAATATGCCCGTTTCCTCATTGTGATCATAAGTGGCAGCTATGAACGTGTCCTCGTCGCCGCTATACGACCCTTCCCAGGTTCGTTCAGGGACCACGTTACCCACCAAATCCTTGTTACCGTCATTGTCATGGTCGTCTCTCGTTAAAGCTACACTGGTTTGAGTATTGGGAGGGACCAAGATTGAACGGAGTTTGTCTTCCTCCTCTATGGCTCTTACAACAAATGAAAGCTCTTGACCTTCAACCGTCGGGCCAGTGAGATATTCGACCTTGCGGATGGTATTGGCCGGCGTGGGCACAGGACTGGTTGTCACGGTCGCTACCGATACAGCCTCAGGTGTTCCAGTAACCACTGATACGGCCTCAGATGTTCTAGTTGCTACCGATACGGCCTCAGGTGTTCTAGTTGGCACCGATACGGCCTCAGGTGTTCTAGTTGGCACCGATACGGCCTCAGGTGTTCTAGTTGGCACCGATACGGCCTCTGCCTGGCTACCTTCTCCTGCGTTTGATGTGCACCCCGTGGCCATCACTATGGCAACCACAATCATTCCGACAATCACTCTGGCGCTCACGATGTCACACTCTCCTGATACAGTCTTGGGTCCCTCCGGAACTCCATCTTCTGTCGTAGGCTCGCCATAAGGATGTGGCTAAGAAAGCCAGCGGCAGGGTCATGAGAGCACATAATGCTATTACAATCCCATAACCCATCAGAGCTCCTAAATGGTCGCTTTGGCCCGGGCTTATTTGTGCAATAGCTACGTGGATGACTGTGGCGGGCATTACGCCGGTACCCGTAAACGTGGCCCAAGCCCCTAATGCTCTGAGGCCGCACACAGGTTTGGCATTGAACGCCCCCTTGCTCCCAACAAGCAGGGTAAGGAAGACAGCGGCGATATACGCTTCGGACTGGTCTAGGGCGTCGGGAACCCCCGTAGCTACTACGAGCGCAGCGATGCAGGCCGAGCCCAGAGTGCCGTACACTGTTGTTCGGCAGAATCTCTCTCTTGGTGTTAGCAAAGTCTGTGCCCCCCCCTTGCGGCACGATTCGAGATGGCGACAATAAGTGTATGAACAACCTCAGGCGGCGACCTTTTCCACGCCTAAATTCTGCTGGTGCCCCATCCGCGTAGGTGAGGCCTAGGTAGATGTTCTCCATCAATTCAGACACCCTGCTGACGCGTGAAGCGCTGCTTGAGCACTATCAGCATCTTGCAGATCACCTCCAGCGCTCGGTTGACTCTACCATATACCGCTTCGCCTCGTCGGTCCGTTGAAAGACAAGGGGACAAGAAACGACTGCTGGGGTCAGCCGCATAGCTGAACTCCCATTGCCTCAGTTCCACCTTTGAGAGGCGTCCCCCCCAGATCCTCATACCAAGGAGGATAGTGTTTCAGTCGCTAGGTCGCAAGCTTGACCCTCAAGGTAAAGGTTCTTGATTTTGTCAAGTCTGGTGGGGCCTACGTGGAATCGAACTCTGCAGACATGCGGAGATTCACCTTCACGCCAGCCCTCTCCCGTCAAGGGCGAGGGGGTCTGGGTTCGGGCCGCCCGTGTGGATTGTGGGTACGCCCTTGGGTATAATGTGGCAACCTTACGGCTGGAGTGAAACATGGTAAGAGACGGCTTCAAAGTCCTGGACAGCGACATGCACGTGCTGGAGCCGCCCGATTTGTGGCAGCGGTACATAGACCCGGAGTTCAAGAGCCAGGCCCCCGTGGGCAAGACCGACAAGATTGCCGACCTGCAGATGGTCGGGCCTGACGGGAAGGTTTGGGGAAGGACCCAGGAGGTGTACCGGGACACCTACCAACGGCGGGGCTCTACAGACTTCGTAAAGAACGAGAACAGGTACAGGCCCTTCGAGGAGAGGGGCTGGACGCCGGAAGTGCAGCTAGACGGCATGGACCAGGAGGGAATCGACGTGGCGGTGCTCTACCCCTCCCGTGGGCTGTTTGCACTCACAGTGCCCGACCTGGAGCCGCGGCTGGCTGCGGCCATCGCCCGGGCCTACAACGACTGGCTCTATGACTTCTGTCAGAAGAACCCAGGCCGCCTGTTGGGCGCCGGGATGATATCGCCCTTCGACGTCAACGACGCGGTTTCGGAGACCCAGCGCTGCGTCAACGAGCTGGGGTTCAAAGCGGTTTTCCTGCGTCCCAACCTGGTAAACGACCGGAACTGGTACGACCCCTACTACGAACCTCTGTGGGACGCGATAGAGGAGCTGCGGGTCCCGCTGGGATTCCACGAGGGCGCCGGCGCCGCTCTGCCCTTTGTCGGGAAGCAGTTCGGCGAAAACGGGATGCTGCGACACACCTTCAGCCACCCAGCGGAGCAGATGCTCGCCGTGGCCAGCTTCACCGGCGGAGGCATCCTGGAGCGTCACCCCAACATGAAAGTGGCCTTCCTGGAGGGCAACTGCTCGTGGGTCCCCTTCCTGTTCTGGAGGCTGGACGAGCACTGGGAGCGGCTGGGCGACGTGCACGCCCCGGAACTCAAGATGGCCCCCAGCGAGTACTTCAAGCGTCAGTGCTTCGTTTCCGTGGAACCCGACGAGGAACCAGTCAAGTACACCATCGACTACATGGGCAACAAGGGGCTGGTCTTCTCCACAGACTACCCCCACCCCGACTCCAAGTTTCCGGAAGCGGTGCAAAGCTTCCTGACTCTGCCCATCAGCGACGAGGACAAGCGAATGATTCTCTGGGACAACTGTGCCCAATATTACGGTGTGGAATAGGTGAACCTATGGCTGTAATGATCACCGGCGGAACGGGATTCCTGGGCTCCTACCTGGCCCACCACATGGTTCGGGAAAAGGGCGAGAAGGGACTTGTCCTGTTCGACATGTATCCCAGGTTGTCCAACATCACCGAGATACGTGACGAGGTCACCGTCGTCCAGGGAGACATCCTGGAACCCCACGAACTTCTGCTTACTATGGACCGCTACGACATCGACCGGGTGGTCCACCTGGCCGCCATTCTGGGCGGCGCCGTAGAAGAGAAGATGGTGCCCTACCTCAGGGTGCAGTGCATGGGCACGGCCAACGTATTCGAGGCCTGCCGCATCCACGGCGTGAAGCGTGTGGTCTACGCCAGTTCCGCCGCCGTCTACCGGGGAAACCCCAATCCGTTGGAAGAGGTTGACGAGGACGTGCCGCCCCAGCCCAAGGGTCTCTACTCGGCCTGCAAGCACTGGGGTGAGAAGATTGCCGAGGAGTACCGCGTCGCCCACGGACTGGACTACGTGGCTGTTCGGCCCACTTCTGTATTCGGCCTTGGCCGAGGATGGCGGGGGTCATACGCCAGCCATCTAACGCCAATTCCGGAAACGCCCCACTTTCTCGTGCAGCCCGAGGTTGCCGCCTTAGGCGAGCCCATAGAGATGCCCGCCGACGACACCCCCACCGACTGGATTTACGCGGCGGACGCAGCCGAAGTGTGGTACCTGGCCTTGACGTTCCCCGACCCAGCCCACAGGGTCTTCAACATGCGTTCAGAACGCCGGCTGATGGGCGAGTTGACGGCCCACGTCCGCGACCTGCTGCCCGACGCCCAAATCACGGTGTCCCAGGAGCCGATGAAGGACCCTCTGCAGCTGATGAGCAACCGCCGCATCATAGAGGACCTGGGCTTCCGTGCCAAGTACACCATGGAGACGGGCATGGTCGAATACCTCAGCATGGTCCGCGAACAGGCTGGGCTCCCGCCCGTGGGGTAGGGGCTGGGGAGTTCCCCCAGCCCATTCTCAATCAAGTTGGCGAAGCGCAGCCAGTGTAAAGCAGCCTTTGGTTTGTAGCGACTTCGTTGTATCCCGTATAGAAACGGGGTTACTTTCGCACTCTGCACTTTCATATTTGGACGCTGAATTCACTTACGACGTTGACGGAAATAGCTTAAAAGAGAATAAAACTGTATGGAAAACGAGGACAAGACGGAGCTGGAGATTCGGGCTTACCGGGAGTCTGACCGGGACGCAGTAGAAGCCTTATGGCGGGAGTGTGGACTGGTAACGCCTTGGAACGATCCTGCAAAAGATATACACCGTAAGCTACGGATTCAACGGGAGATGTTTCTTGTGGGATCACTCCATTCCAGATTGGTAGCGACCGTAATGGCTGGCTACGATGGTCATCGTGGTTGGATCAACTATCTGGCGGTCGCCACCCAGTATCGGAAACGAGGGTTCGGACACCGTTTAATGGACGAAGCCGAAGCGCATCTGAGAAATATGGGCTGTCCCAAAATCAATCTACAGGTCAGGAGCTCAAACATCGGTGTCGTTACATTCTACAAGAGCATCGGATATTCGATGGATGATGTCGTGAGCATGGGCAAGCGACTCGAGAACGACTGAGAACGGCTATAATTGCACTGCCAGTTCAGTTTCTGTTAAGGCGTAGCTGTTCCGGATCTACGAGCAATCCAATTTTGGATGTGCTCTCCGGACGCCCAAAACACCCGGTCTAAAACATTCGCAGTGCTGTACCGCCAGGCCCTCGTTCCTAGCTGTCCAATGGACCGCAGCGTCCAGGTCTCGAATCCGCCGGCGACTCCTCCCGTGGTATGATGCCTCGTGGATGGAATGGCCGCCGCCAGCAGGCTAGCCTTTCAGTGACGGCGGGCGGTCGATAGTGCAACGAAAGGAATCCGACATGAACTCATCTCGAAAACCGGTTGCCGTCGTGATTGGGGCTACGTCCAAGTGGCAGGCAGACGGCCGCAACACCCATTTGGCCCACGGCAGGGCCATCGACGACAGCGAGCTGCCAGTCGGCGTGCGCTGGGGTGTAGGGGGAGCCATCTCCCAGAAGTTTGCGAAAGAGGGCTTCTTCACCGTGTTGACCACCCGCAGTGCCGCCAACGCGGCTCCGTTGGAGGCAGCGATCCGGGAACAGGGCGGCGAAAGCATGATCGTCGAGCTGGACCTGGCGTCCCGGGACTCCATATCGAACGCGTTCGCCCAGATCCGGGAGCAGGCTGGCGACCCGAACGTCCTGGTCTACAACGCGGGGTACCTGGAGGGGCGCGACCTTCCGCCAGAAAAAGAGCTGCTGGAATATATTCCCTACGAGATATTCGAGACCGCCCAGCACATATCCAGCAGCGGACCCTTCCTGGTCGCCCAGGAGGTGCTGCCTGCAATGCGGGAGCGAGGCGAGGGCTCTATTCTGATTTCCAACAACTCGTCGTCGCTGCGTGGAAAAAAGCGGTACACCGGGCAGTCGCTATACTATCCGAGGGTGTTGATGCGCACGTTGGCGCAAACGCTGACGGAGGAGTATTCCGAGTATGGTGTGCATGTTGCCAATGTGGTAATCGACGGCACCATCGATTCTCCGGGCACCCGAGCCCTCCCCCGTGTCCAGCAGCATCCTGAATTGGTGATGAATCCCGTTAATATAGCCGAGGCTTTCTATTATCTGCACACTCAGGACAAGTCCTGCTGGACCCACGAGCTCCAATTGACCCCTTATTCCACCAAGCCGAGCTTCTAAGGCCCATTGCCCCAGGGATAACTTGAATGAACAGGTAGGAGTATTTGGATGGATGTCGGAATGATGATGATCTTCTCCAGCTACGGCTGGGAGGACGGCTCGGACGGCCAGATGTGGGAGGAGGAGCTGCGCCTGGGTGAAACCGCCGCTGACGCGGGGTTCGATTGCCTTTGGTCCGCAGAGCACCATTTCAACGACTATTCCTTCGTGCCGGACAATCTCCATCTGATGACCCACGTTGCGGCCAAGCATCCTAACATCGACGTGGGCACAGCCGCCGTAATTCTCCCCTGGCATAACCCCTTGCGGGTGGCGGAGAATGCTGCCGTTCTCGATATGTTGAGCAATGGCCGGCTCCGGCTGGGGTTCGGGCGAGGTCTGGCGCGGCGAGAATTCGAGGTCTTCGGCATCAGCATGGACGAATCACGGGACCGTTTCGACGAAGCGGCGCCGATGATTGTCGAGGCCCTCAAGACAGGCTTCATCGAGGGCAACGGGACTTACTACAAACAGCCCCGGACGGAAATCCGGCCCCGACCGCAGCATTCCTTCGAAGGGCGCATCTACGCCGTTGCCGCCAGCGACGATTCGGTTCTCTCGGCGGCCAAACTTGGCGCGCACATTGTTATGTTCGCTGACCGGCCCTGGGAGATGCGGATGCCGGGGATCGAGCGAGGTCGGGCCTTGCACCGTGAATTTCACGGCACGGAGCCACCAGCCTTGATGCTCACCGAGTTCGTTGTATGCGGTCCGGACCTTGAGCAGTGTGAAGAAGAGGCGCGTCAATATCAGGGTAAGTTTGTCGAGAGCAATTTTTACCACTACGAGTTCCTCAGCGACCACTTCAAGGGGGTGAAGGGTTACAACGCCTATCAACAGAAGGCTGAAATCGCCCGTTCGACTGGTCTCGAAGGGGCGGTGGAAGGTTTTATGAAGGCGGCCAGCTGGGGGACGCCGGACAAGATTCTACGGGGCCTTGAGGAACGCCGGGCCTTGCTCGGTGATTTCGAGTGGAACGTCGCCTTCCGATTCGGCGGCACCCCGCCCCATGTAGCGGAGCGAGGCCTGAAGCTTTTTGCCGAAGAAGTGCTGCCGGTCCTGAAGTCCTGGTAACGGCCGATACTGGCCCTTGTGTACTCTGGGTAGGATCACCGCTCCGGAGCCGGGCTTTCCCAGGGTCTTTGCCCAGTCGCCGGTCTACTCACCTATAGTAGGCGACCAGTTGTAAATCTTCGCCAGCGTTCCGCCCATGAGCGCCGAACGCTCTGAATCGGAGATCCGGTCAGTAACCCGGAATGCTTCAACCCCCTGCTCGTAGGTCAACAGGTTCACCGCCCGTGTCCAGTCGGTGCCCCACATGCACCGGTCGAAGCCGAACGCGTCGAATATCTTGCCCAAAGGCTCCCAGATGTCCGGGTATGGGAATGGCTGATGGGACAAGGTGCAGGCCCCGGAAATCTTGATGGCCACGTTGTCTAATTCTGCCAGCGAAAGCACGTTGGACAAGTCGGCAAACGGTTCAGGCGGCGCTGGAGGCTCGTTGGGCTGGGCCAGACCCACATGATCGAGCACTATTTGGGTGTCCGGATGGCGGCGAACTAGCTCACGTAAGAGAGGCAGCTGGCCCGAAGCCATGACATTCACGGGAACCCCAGCTTTGGTTCCGGCGGCGAATATGCGATTGAGTCCCTGGTGGTCGGCTTCGAATGGCTGTCCCAAGAACATGACGCGTACTCCGACCACTCCAGGTGTGGCGGTCCACTCAGCTATCTCGTCAGTGACTGCGTCCGACTGCGGATCAAATGGTTTGATCAGACCGAACCGGCCAGGGTGTTTAGCGTATACCTCGAGTACATAGCTGGCATCGTAGCGGTACATGCCGTACGGCGAAACCAGCAAAGCTCCGTCGACTCCGACGGCGCCCATCGCCGCCACCATATCGCCGCCCGTGACCTCATCAGGACCCTGTAAGGACCCGATCCAAGGGCGTTCCGGACGGTTCCGCTCGTAGGCATGGACTTGCGAGTCAATTGTGAGAGTCCGAGTCTCCATCGTCTTTCGCCTTCCTGCTCTATAGAGCCACAGAATTGTAGACTGGGGTATGTAAGTTTACACCTGAACCGGCTTCGGGTTCGATGAAAGACCCTCTGCAGCTGATGAGCAATCGACGCCTGGTGGGCGACCTTGGCTTCCGGGGCGAACAAACCATGACATCGAGCATGGTCCGCGAACAGGCTGGCCTTCTCCTTGGGCTAATGGGGCTGGAGGCGGCGCCTTAATCGTCTGTTCACTATGTAGGAGCCAGTTCCTCAATCGTAACTTCTCCGCCAGTCGAAGCGTCCAGCGTGACTCGGCTGCCCCAAAGCAAGGTCATGCCCAGTAATGGGACGCTGTCCGACTCCAGTACAAGCACATCATTTGGACGCCCATGTCAAGACACCGATCCCAGGTATACCTGGAAATCAAAGAGGTCTTCGGTTGCCAGTTCGAAGGTCCGTTGACCTACCGATCGCAGCCCCAGTTGTCGAATAGATTCCTGTGGCAATGTCAGATATCCGGTGAACCCTGTGTCCAGGATTGCCTCCATGGATTGAAGACGATCTTCGCTGTCAAAGATTTCTACAGTAATCAACGCCCGTTGATTGCCGCTTACCTTCCCTTTAATCATCGTGGCTGGGTAGCCGGAACCCGCCGACATGGCTGTACGCGGCGCGATAGCCGACGCGCAGTGCGTATGTCACGGCGTCCGGCCTCCGTTCCAGCAGGCGCCTTGTGGCCGTGGCGTCTCTTGGGTCGATCTCATACTCGCCAGTCTCAACGTCTATGACTATGAAGGTGCCGATCTCCACCGGTCCAACTTGAGGCTGGATTTGTTCACGGTAGATGGCTTCTCCCAAGGCTGTGATTTCCCCTGGGCCGTAAGTGCGTCCAGCCATGGTGACCTCCTCTTAGCCGTGGTGGGGGCGTTACCTGCCCATGAATCAAAGATACCCGCCAGTCCTTCTGTGGTCAATGCTGCAATGACTTTCACTATACCAAAGCCATCCCTGAACAAACCGCCCGCCTACTTCTGCAATCGGCGGCCGTGGAAGAGGTAGAGCTGGGAGTAGCCGCCCAGGTTTCCGAAGTAGTCCTGGGCCCACTCCAGCATGACCCGGTCGGTGGGGGGCTTCATGCCGGGGAAGTACCAATCGCTTAATGCTCTGCGCACCCATACGTCTATGGGGAAGGCCTCCAGCTTGTCCAGGGAATGGAGCAGTATGCAGTCCGCCACCTTCGGGCCGATGCCTGGAACGGTCATCAGTCGTTCCTTGGCCTCAGCGTAGGGAATCGTCGTTAGTTTGTCTAAGTCTAGCTCGTCGGTCGCCACCATACGGGAGCCTGCAGCCACATATTTTGCCCGGAACCCGAGCCCCAAATCTCTCAGGGGTTGCTCTCCTACTTCGGCCAACTTTGCAGGCGACGGGAAGGAATGGCGCACCTGTCCGTCGATTGTCAGAGGCTCGCCGAAAGAGGTGGCCATCGACTCCATGTTCTGGTGGATTCTGGGGATGTTGGAGTTGGCGGAGCATATAAAGGCGACGAAGCACTCCCAGGGGTCGAGGCGCAGCAGCCGCAGCCCCCGGTACTGTTGCACCATCTCGGCAACCCGGGAGTCGGACGAGATCCGGTGGTAAATCCCCTCTATGTCGTCGTCAAGACGGAAGTAGCGGCGTACCAGGGACATCAGGCTGTCCGGGTCTCTTGGCGGGTCTGAGCGCAGCTCCAGGGAAGTTCCGCCCATGCCGTTGCCGGAAACCTGGCGGACCTGTACCAGGTGGCCAAGCATGATACCCAGGCGCCACTCATTTGAAGGCCCATATGGGCTGTCGGTCCTGACCCAGCGGTGGGACTGGCCGCTGTTCAGGGACGACGTCAGGTCGAAGGGCTGGTCGATGTGGAGCGTTACCGGAGCGTCGGTCACGGCTTGGGCTCCATGACTCCCGCCGCCCACAATGCAGCCTCGTCGGCTACGGCGCTCAGAGGCGGTTGCTTGAATGTCACCGGCGGGAGGGACCTGAGGAAGATCTTGCCGTAGGACCTGGAAATGATGCGCTTGTCCGCGACCACAATGCTTCCCTTGTCCTCGCTGCTGCGGATAAGCCGTCCGAACCCTTGCCTAAATCGAAGCGCCGCCTGGGGAATGGCGTACTGGGTGAACGGTTCCTCGTAGCCCTCGGAGCGGGCAGAGAAGATGGGATCGGTGGGCACATTGAAGGGAAGCCTGGCGATGACCAGCGCCTTCAAGGCGCCGTCGGAGAGGTCCACTCCCTCCCAGAAGCTGCTGGTGCCAAGGATTACGCCGTCGGTACTGGAGCCGAAGCTCCGCATTATCTGGGCGGGAGAGCCGTCCACCCCTTGTGCGAGGACTCGCAGCCCCTCCGCCTCCACGGCCCCCCGTATTGCCTGGGCCGTCCGTCGGAGAGACGCGTGGGAGGTGAACAGGGCCAGCGTGCGTCCAGCCAGTGCGTGGGCCAGAGACACCAGCAGGTTTTCGAGCGCTTCCTGGTATCCGAAAGAGTCCGGGTTGGGCATGTCCTCAGGGACCATCAGCAGAGCCGCTTTCTCATAATCGAAGGGAGACCCAACCGTCAGCTCGTCGGCCCCTTGCAGGCCGGTCCGCTCTCGGGTGTAGTTGAACTCGCCGCCGACGGTCAGTGTGGCGCTGGTCAACACCACAGAGCTTTTCTGAGAGAAGAGCCGGGAGTCCAATTCGTTGCCTACGTTCAGGGGAGCCGAGTTCATCACTATGCTGGACTTGGAAGCGTCGGCGCCCCTGACCCGGTCCCTGGAAATCCAGTCGATTCGCTCTTCCTGGGGCGCCACGCCGAGCAGGGTTTTGAGTCTTTCCCGCAGCACGGAAAGTTTCTCCTCCCAGCTAGCCAGGTCGAGGATGACGCTCTCGGGTGTGATGGGCCCCTCAACGTCGATGTTCTCCAGTAGATTGGCCAGGTTGTCCGACAACCTGTTGGCCTCGCCTAGGACAGCGTCCACGTTCTCCCAGCCAAGCTCCACCTCGGACCAAGCGGGCTGTGAACGGATTCCATGAGTAATCCTCAACTGGTCGGATTCGCCGCTTTGGGCGTGGTTGGCCAGGAAGGAGTCTATCTGGTTCCAAAGCCTGTTCCACCGCTCCCTCATGCGTCCGGTCCACCTGGGCTGAAATGCCCCTGCCATCTCGACGCCAAGCTGCTTCTGTTCCCGCGAAACGGTGGGCGCGTTTAGGAGAACGCTGGCCTCCGTAAGGATACGGGCTAAAGCCTCCAGCGTGTCGTCCATAAGGGTCTCTGCCACTTGAAACCCCAGCTGCCTGGTGGCGCCTTCTTCCAGGTTGTGAGCCTCGTCGACAATTAGGCGTTGGTACTCCGGTAAGACGCCTCCGTCCATCGCTAGGTCGGAGAGGAGCAGGGCATGGTTGATGACCAGAACGTGGGCGCCTTCCGCTTTGTCCCTGGCCGAGCGTAGGAAGCACGGACCTTCGCCCTTAGTTCCGGGGCACTGGCCCGCCTCCGCTGAGGAGACCCGGTTCCAGGTGAAAGCGTCACGCCCTGAGAGGTTGATTTCGGCTCGGTCTCCCGTCTCCGTCTCCTGGAGCCAGAGGAGGGTCTTGCTCAGGAGCCTGGCTTCGTTGACGTTCAGGGACTCGGAACGGGCCATCTGCTCCCAGCGTCTGAGGCACATGTAGTTGGCCCGCCCCTTCAGCGAGGCGACCTTGAACTCCCCGCGGGGAATCATTCCGCCGTCCTCCAGGAGGCGCACCAAGTCAGGTATGTCCTTGTTCAGCAGCTGCTCCTGTAGGTTTATGGTGTTGGTGGACACGACAACACGGTCTCCGGATTGGACGGAGTAGACGATGGCGGGAATCAGGTAAGCTAACGATTTGCCCACGCCGGTGCCCGCCTCGACCATCAGATGCCGGTTTCCGGATATTGCTCCGGCCACCGCGTCGGTCATGGCGGCTTGTTGGGGGCGCCGCTCGAAATCTGGGAAGGCCTGGGCCACCAGGCCGCCGGGCTCCAGCACTGAGGAGATGCTCTTAATAGAGGCCTCGGGGAACTCGGACAGCCGTCTGGGCCTCTTGCTTGAGCGGGTCAGCCGCTGCGACAGGCTTAACGTTTCTATGTCAGACCCGATAGGGGCTGTGCTGGGCTCGGAGCCTGACCGTCTGCCCATAAGGCGTCCGGCTTTCCACTGCGACCGCGCGGCGAGTCTGCCTATAGTGTCCGCCACGGACGGGTCCAGCTTTTCGGCTTCATCCAGTAGTTGAACAAAGACGCCGTGGGTCGCCTGTGCGTCGGACAGCGCCCTGTGGGGGCTGGTATGGTCCGCGCCCATAGCTGGGGCTAGGCTGGAGAGAGAGTATTCCATGGAGTAGGGCAGCAGGACGGAGGCCAGGTCCCAGGTGTCGTATGAGTCATTGGGCAGGGTCAACCCGTGGCTGGCCAGGAACTTTATGTCAAACTCGATGTTATGGCCGACTATGGGGAGTTCCCCGATGAACTCCTCCAGCTCTCCCGCCACGGCTGCAAAAGGCACGGCCCTGTCCAGGCTGCGTTGGGTGATACCGGTCAGACGTTTGATGAAATCGGGCAGTTGCCGGAAGGGGTTGACCAATGTCTGGTAGGTGTCCAGGACCTGACGACCCCGGAACTTCACGGCGCCGATTTCGATTATTGTGTCTCGCTCAGCGTCCAGACCGGTTGTCTCAAGGTCCAGCGATACGAAAATCGAAGGTGTGTTGTCCTGTGCCATGCCGCCGCGAGCCCCTCCCACTCCTGTCACTATACAACCGCTGCGGGATAACCCGCCTCGCGAGGTCAGCCGTCGTTAAGAGCGCCGAATCGCCTCTTCTGACAAAGGCTCGGGCACAGGCGTCCAGGAGGCCGTCAGGCTGGACCTGTTTGGAGACAGCATGGCAGGCGCGAAGCTCCCGTGGTGGAGAGAGTTCATGAACTCCTCGGCAGTGTGAATCTCCCCTTTGAACTCAGTCACGCATCTGCCCAATCCGTGGCGGGAGTGCGCGTCGCTTCCCCCTGTAACCTTTAAGCCCAGGTGCTTTGCAACTTTGAAGGCGAATTCGTTCTCAATGTTCGACGTAGCCCCGTTGGCCGCCTCCACAGCGTCAACCATGGAGAAGATTGGGTGTTCAGCGGCCCCGGCCACCGTAGAGGGCACGAGGTCCATGTTCTGGTATATGAGCGGCCTTCCTTTGGGGCGCACCGGGAACATGTCTCTGAAGGGGTGGGCGCTGACCATGAACCCATTTACCTTGTCCAACTCGTGCCTCAGGTTGGAGGCCTTGTTTATGCCCGACAGATACTGGTCCATGCCGAAGGCCAGGATGTGGCCCATGTCGGTCTCGACCTCCATAGCCCGAATCAGGATTACGTCGTGCTGGGAGGCGAAGCGCTGAAAAGCATGCCGGTCCCACGGGCCGCTGTGTTCGGTGATGCAAAGCCCAAACAGCCCCAGTTGTTCCGCCTGCAGGACCATTTCTTCCGGGGATAGGTTGGAGTCGCTGCTCCCCTTGGTGGTGTGGATGTGCATGTCGAAAAGATGGGCCATTGGTCCTGCCGTTTGTGAAATTTGTAACTCATTGTATTCCCCGATGGTGAGCAGAGTCAACGCACAGATAGCGTGGTGGCCAATGTTCCCCACTACTGCGTTAGCCCTTGAGGACCCTACGGAGGTATGGCTCAGCGCCACGGACACATTGATGCAAAATTTGTGGGTCTGCTATACTTCCGGCGGGTTCCGTTTGCTTATAGGTGATTGTGTATGGTAGCATATCGTCATTCCTGAGACAAGGCGGTATGAAACGGCATGGCAACACCGAACCTCTTGTTTTTAAGGCTTGGCCCGTGGAAGTAAACCGTGTTCTGTACAGCGATGATTGCCTGAACGTCTTGAACGACGAGTTGGCTCTGCCGACGGGTTCCGTTGACCTCATTTATCTGGACCCGCCCTTCAACTCCAAGAGCATTTATAACTTGCCATTCGCCGGAAAGGACAAAGACGCCCGCCCGGTGGAGGCATTTACCGACACATGGACTTGGGGAGCCAAGGAAGACGACCTTTTGCGGGATTTGAACGCTGGCCCTCAATCTCGCCTTTTGGTCGATGTAGTCAGCCTCGCCCAGCGCGTCGACTCCCCCAAGTCCGGGGGGGGCAGAGCCTTTCAGCGTACCTCATCAATATGGCGGTGCGGCTTCTGGCGATGCGGCGGGTATTGTCGCCCACAGGGTCTATCTACCTTCACTGTGACGATACAGCAAGCCACTACCTAAAACTGGTGATGGACACCATCTTCGGTCAACAGAACTTCCGGACGGAAGTAATTTGGAAGCGAACCAGCGCCCACAGCGACACCAAGCAGGGCAGAAAACAGCCTGGGCGCATACACGATGTGCTGTTCTTCTACACCAAGGGCGAGTCCTGGACTTGGCAGACCGTTTACACCAAGTACGACCGAGACTATGTGGAGCGGTTCTACAAATACATTGAACCGCAAACAGGGCGTCAATATAGGTTGGGCGATTTGACAGGCCCTTACGGCGCGGCCAAAGGCAATCCCTACTACGAGGTGATGGGAGTTAGCCGCCATTGGCGATACAGCCAAGAGCGGATGCAGAAGCTGATTGACGAAGGCCGAGTTGTGCAGACACGCCCGGGCGCAGTCCCGCAATACAAACGCTACCTGGATGAAATGCCTGGAGTGCCGTTGCAAGACGTGTGGACTGACATAGGCCCCATCTCATCACAGGCCGCCGAACGCCTTGGCTACCCGACTCAGAAGCCGTTGGCCCTCTTGGAACGCATCATCACAATCAGCAGTCCTGACCGGGGCCTGGTGCTGGACCCTTTCTGCGGTTGCGGCACTGCCGTTCACGCGGCAGAGAGCCTTGGGCGGCGTTGGGTGGGGATCGACGTGTCGGCCTTTGCCGTGGGCTTGATGAGGAGCCGGATTCTACGCAATTTCGAGCAACTGACCACTGACGATGTTCTGGTGCGCGGGGTGCCGGTTAATGTGGTCGAGGCAAAAGCCTTGGCAGAGCGAGACAAGTTCGAATTTGAGAAATGGGTCTGCGGGGCTATCGGGGCAGAAGGGATGTTCCACTCCCCTGGAACCAAGGGAGCGGACGGCGGCGTGGACGGCGTGTTGAAGTTCTTTCCGTTCCGCATGGGACGAAAACCCAAAGCCGAATTCGCTATAGTCCAAGTGAAGGGCGGCAGTGTGTCCAGCGACTCGGTGAGGGCCTTGAAGACCACAGTGGACCATTTCGGCGCGACTGCCGGTGTGATGGTCTGCTTCAGCCAGTATATGCAGACTGTGGAGAATCAGCGCGTCAAGGCGACGTTCAGTGATGACGCCGACACATACCCGGTGATACAGGGCTTGAGTGTTGAAGACCTCTTGGCCGACAAGCGCCCGGACTTGCCGCTGTACGGATACCGACCCAAGGGCGGGCGTGTGAGCGGCCAGGCCGAACTGTTGGTGTGAGGAGTTTATAGCCGTGCTCAGACGAGATGGGATAAGGGACTAACCGTTGGAACCGGAAGTGTTTGTCTTTTTTGCGGCAGCGGTAATTATCGCTTTGATAATAGCTGGGACTGCTGGGGAAGATTGGGATTGAATTGCCGGGTCCGTCTCCGCTTCTCGTGGTTGGCGCAATTGTGATTCTAGTCCTGCTATTTGCTTATGGAGTTTGTGGTACACCACAAACTGCAACAGAGCCGAGAGAAGAAGAATCACCGCAAGAAGAATCGCTAGATTTTCGGATAGCTCCATGACCCACCTTCCGAGAAGGAGTCCTAATGGCTGAGTTTACTACAAGCACGACCTACGCGGTCAACTGCCCTAAATGCGCGGGAGACCGAGTGGTGAAAGACGGCAAGCAGAACGGCCAGCAACGATACAGGTGCCGGAACTGTCAAAAGAAATTCCGAGCCAACGGCAAGGCCGAGGGACGCCGGATGGACGCCGAACTGATGGGCGCGGCAATCCAGGACTACTACGATGGGAAGTCCTACAAGAAGATAGCCGAGGCGCTGGAGAAGGAATACGACATCCCCGAACCTTCCAAGGCCACGATATACGAGTGGGTCCGCGACTACACCGATGAAGCCGTCCAGGGGATGAAGGACCGCAAGGTCCCGACGGGCGGGAGTTGGGTCGCCGACGAAATGGTGGTGGACGTCGGCGGCAGGAAAGCCTACAACTGGAACGTGATGGACGAGGAGACACGCTACATTCTGGCGTCCTATCTGTCGTACAGGCGCGACGGCCATGCGGCCAGGGCCATGATTCGCAAGGCGGCAGACGCCGCCGACAAACCGCCCACGACCATCAAGACGGACAAGTGGCGGGCGTACCTCAAGCCCATCAAAGACATTCTCCCCGAGGCCGAGCACATCCAGTCGGAGGGACTGTCGGCGGAAATCAACAACAACCTGTCGGAGCGGTTGCAGGGCACCTTCCGAGACCGCACCAAGACGCTCCGTGGACTAGAGGGCATCGAAAGCGGGCAACGCTACCTGGACGGCTGGGTGTTGAATTACAACCTATTCCGAAAGCATGAGAGCCTTGGGAACAAGACGCCGGCTGAGACGGCCGGGATTGCGGCGCCCTATCACGAATGGGCGGACGTGGTAAAAGTGGACGCCGCTCTTCCCGTGGTGGTTCGAGAGGAAGAGCGGCTAACCGAGATGCCCAAGCCGGAGTTGCCCCAGGCCGCGCCTCAGACGCAGCTAGAATCATCGAGAGGGGAAGCGCAGCCTCGCGTCCGCTACCACGGTCACGGGCGCCCTAGAGCGGTGAAACCGAAAACCACCGTGCCGCGCAGAGAGAAAGCCGCGACGACGCACCCATACTACAACAAACGGACTCAGCGGTCCCTACGTAGGGGCCGCTGATGGGGGCATCACCTACAAGCAAACGGAACCTTCCGGCGTTCTCCAAAATGTTAAGGGACTGCCTCAACGAGCAGCGATGATAGAGCTGGACATCCCTAATGAGTAGAAACTAGAAGGAGTCTCCGTTGCATGTCGGCGTATGCCGAGTAGTCTTGCGCATTCCCGGCAACTCGAGCCTCAAAGGCAAGCGTCAGGTTGCTCAGTCTGTCCTTAGCCGCTTACGCACGAAGTTCAACGTGTCGGCCGCCGAGGTCGAGCAGAACGACAGCTGGCAGACCCTCGTCCTGGGCATCTCCTGTGTCAGCAACGACGGCCGCCACGCCAACAGTGTGATTTCCAGCGTGGTGAACTTCATAACCGAGACACGGCCCGACTTGGAGTTGATAGACTACGAGGTGGAGTTGGTGTCAGGGGTGTAAGCCGCATGGACGTGTCAGGGTTTCTGGGGCAACTGACGGGCTCTCCCTCGTACGAGGGTCAGATAGTCCATCTCGAGGTTGTCCCTCCCAAAGAGGCTCGAGAAGGCGCCTTGGCACATCCGCTGGACGGCCGTGTAGTGGATGCCCTTGAAAAAGCCGGACTATGGCCCCTCTACAGCCACCAGGCCGAAGCGGTCAATCATCTCTCCGCCGGGAGCCATGTCATGGTGGCGACTCCAGCGGCCAGCGGCAAAAGTCTCTGCTACCAGATACCCGTGATGGAGTCTCTGCTTGCAGACTCGTCCAGCCGGGCCCTGTTTCTCCATCCCACCAAGGCGCTTACACAGGATCAACTGAAGAGCATGAGGAACCTCACCAACGGACTGGCGGTGAAGGTTGCGGTGTTCGACGGGGATACCCCATACGACGAACGCGCCGTCGTCCGCAGGTCTGCCCACGTCATTCTGACCAACCCTGACATGCTCCATTTGGGCATCCTGCCCAACCACCGGAACTGGTCACGTTTCTTCAGGAGCCTCAAGTACGTCGTTCTGGATGAGACCCATGTGTACAGAGGAGTATTTGGCTCTCACCTGGCAAACCTGCTTCGGAGACTGAGAAGAGTCTGCAAATTGTACGGCTCGTCGCCCCAGTTCATCCTCTGCTCAGCCACCATCGCAAACCCGGACGAGCTAGCGTCGGACCTTACAGGCCTTGACTTCCAAATTGTGGAAGAAGACGGCGCGCCTAGCGGAGGCCGCAGGTTCGCCTTCTGGAATCCGCCGTTCATCGAGAACACCACCTCCGCCAGGCGGAGCGCCAACACGGAGGCGGCCACGCTGTTTTCGCGGTTGATAGCCAAGAAGGTGCGTACCCTTACCTTTGTGCGCACACGGCGTCAGGCGGAACTTGTGTACCTGTACGCCAGAGAACAGCTGGAGTCGGTGGAGAAGGGTCTGGGCAAAACTATAAGCCCCTACCGGGCTACCTATCTGCCCGAAGACAGACGCAGAATCGAGGCCGACCTGCTCCAGGGGCGCCTTCTGGGCCTGGCGTCCACCAACGCCTTGGAGTTGGGAATCGACGTGGGCAGCCTGGATGCCACGGTGATAACCGGCTACCCCGGAAGCATTGCCTCAACGTGGCAGCAGGCGGGCCGAAGCGGACGCCGGGGTGACGAGGCCCTGTCAGTGCTGGTGGGCCGCGCCAACCCTCTAGACCAGTACCTTATGAACCACCCGGAGTTCTTCTTTGGCAAGCCGGTGGAGAGAGCTCTTATCTCTCCGGACAACCCCTATATCATCGGGCCGCATTTGCTCTGCGCCGCCTATGAGGCGCCTCTGGAGGAGGCGGACTCTGGTATGTTCGGGGCAAGCTTCAATGCCCACGTTGACAACCTTGTTGCCCAGGGGTTTCTCAGGGAGTCTCGTGGTAAATGGCACGTGACCCCAGACATGCCCTATCCCGCCGAGTTGGTGAACATACGCTCGGACTCCCAACATGCGTACCCTGTAGTGGAGGAGGAGTCGGGTGTGATTCTCGAGACAGTGGACGAGACGTCCGCCTATTTCCAGCTCCATCCCGGAGCCGTGTACCTCCACCAGGGAGAGGCGTTCAGAGTCGCCGATCTGGACCTGGAAAACGGCGCGGCTTACGTCTCCCGCACCGACTCGGCCTACTATACTCAGAGCAAGGACACAACGGATATAACCATTAACCGGGTCCGTTCCGACAAGTTTGCCGGAGGAGTCCAGGTGTATTTAGGGGACGTGGAAGTTACTACAAGGGTCACGGGCTACCAGAGGCGCAGGCCCCTGACCGAAGAAGTGTTGGGTGAAGAGTGGCTCGACCTGCCGCCGCGAATATTCAATACCGTCGCCCTCTGGTTCGACATTCCTGACCAATTCCTGGAGGAAGTTGACGGCAAGAAGCTGGACCTGGCGGGAAGCCTGCACGCCGCCGAACACGCGATGATAGGCGTGCTCCCTCTGTTCGCGCTGTGCGACCGGAACGACATCGGGGGCGTGTCCACACCCCTGCACCCCGACACAAGGCAGCCCCAGATATTCATATGAGCCTGTCTCAGAGAGGTTGAATGACGTAGTGCCTCCGCATGGATTCGACTAACGAACCATGCGGAGGCACTAAGGGGGTAGTGAAGCGGTGAGAGTAAGGATCGTTCTCGAGACCTGGGTAACGGTCAGAAAGCGGGGCAAGGCTCCAGACCGTAGGGTAATTCAGCAGAGGCGCGGGATCGGGAGTTCCATACCTTCCAGAGGGTGCGCAAGTTGAATGCTGTGGCCAACGCCGTCCATTCGGCCGACACGTTGGCAAGGCCGCGCAACAGGAACCTCCGCGCTCCCTGTTGTTCCTTGATGATTCCGAAGACCGGTTCGACTAACTGCTTTCTCAACTTGTACACCCTCTTGGCTTCCTCCGTCTCCATCCAGGCACGATGTCGGCGCGATACTGCATCGTAAGGCCCCAGTTCCAAGGCGCGTCCCTTGCGGCGATTCTTGGTACAGACTCCGAGGGCTGGACACTCCTTACAGACTAACCGAGAGGCCCGGTATATCCGTACCCACTCCCCTCTCTTACGACTGTTTCGAAGGAAGGGCAGGGTTTGTCCCCTAGGGCAGTAGTAGCAGTCGTTGTCCTCGTCGTAGGTGAACTGGTCCTTGTGGTACGGGTCCTCCTTAATGGACCGCTGTTTCGGATCGGGCATCACCACCTGCTGGCCTCTCCGGGCGCATTCTTCCAGGTGCCTGCCGCCGAAGTAACCCGCGTCGGCCAGGGTCGTCGGAACCCTTACCCCCGTAACCTCCTCGGCCTGTTCCACCATCGGGGTCAGACGGGCAAGGTCATTGACTTCATCCACCACGTCCACGGCGGTGATCATCATGCCGGTTACTCCCTCGCCGGTGGCCAGAGGGGAGACCATGGCTTGGGCGTTGTAGCTGAGAACAAACCCCTGAGCAGTCTTCATCGACCTAGCGTCTCTATCGGTCAGATTGATGCGACGGGGGTGCTTGTGCTGACTGCGACTGGGAAGCTCCCGGCTTGGCAGTTCCTCCATTGCTTGCCTCACCCGCTGCCGCAACGTCTTGCGGTCGGACAACTTCTCTGGAAGATGAACTGGATCGCCGTCTTCGCCCCCTTCGTTCTGGGCCTCCAAGTCGGCAATGGATTTCTCCACCCTAGCCAGCAATTGGTGCAACTGCTCTCCGGTGTAGGTCCATCTCGCCGCCGCGTTGGCGGCCATCTTCGTTCCGTCCACCGCCTGCATCGCCAGGTCCACCAACTCCAGGGACACCGCCGTCCGAACCGTGCGCTTGAACAGCTCTCTCATGCCTTGACGGTGCCCCTGGTAGAATCGCCACAGGGTGTTGTGGTCGGGATGCTGCCACCCGGTCAACCACAGGTACGGAATCTGGTCCCGGCAGGCCGCCTCCAACTTCCGGCACGACCGCACGTTGGTCATGAAGCCGTACAGCCACACGCTCAACAGCGCCCGCGGATGGTAGGCGGGCGCTCCTAGCGGGTCTCCTTCTATCCCTACGCCCATCTTCGCCCAGGCCGCCCTATCCAACGCATCCACAAACTCGGCCACGAATCGGGCCGGATGGTCCAACGGCAGCAGTTCGTCAAGGGTGGGCGGCAACAGCCACATTTGCTCCCGGTCCATGTCTCGAAGCGGCATCTCAATCTCTCCCCAATTGATGTCGCTTCGAAGGTACACCTAACCCGGTTCCATTGCCAGTTCCGACTTCTGAGACAGGCTCTATTCATATACGACGGCCACCCCGGCGGCATAGGAATCGCCGAGATGGGCTATCAGATGGTTGGACAGCTATGGAATGCCACATTGGGTGTCGTCAGGCAATGCCCCTGCGACGACGGTTGTCCTAGCTGCATTCAGTCGCCCAAATGCGGCAACAACAACTATCCTCTGGACAAGGACGGCTCCAGGCGGCTATTGGGGATGCTCTCCGATTGATGGCCGGCCCTCTAAGGCAGACGTAAGCTGCCCTACGCCTGAGGTAGGTCCCATGCGGACTCGCATGATAGTCCGTTGCGTTCGATCAGACAGTCTCATTCGCCAGTCGAGCGCTGATAAGCCGGTTCAAGCTCACGCCTTGCTCAGCAGCTCGGATGGTCAAAGTGCGATGGGTTTCCGGAGGAACCCGCACCAAGAATCGCCCACTGTATGTACGGTCCGCAAGTGGATCGGGAACCTTCTCGTTTGCGCTGAGCATGTCCGATAAAACGTCGGCCACCAGCTCTCGGATGCCTGAAAACGCCTCGTCCGGTGTACGCGCCAGCCAGCTTAGCGAGGGGAATTCCGCGCATAATCCAACGAACTCGCCATCGTCGGCAGACCAGGTGATACGGTAGGTGTAGTGGTCGTTCATTGCATTTCCTCCAGTTTCTCTACCGCTCTGATGACTTGCCGGACTTGGTAGACCTTTGCCGAACCTTTATCGTTTTGAATGTTTACCCTTGGGTCTCCCGGCCAGGGCGTTCGGTACACCCGGTGGCTCGTGCCCGTCTGCCTTGGCTCTCCGAAATAGCGGTCGCAAATTCTGGCCAAGTCAGCGAACCGGACCCCCTTGGGATTTCTGCGGAGCCTTAGAAGAAGTTCATCTGTGCTTTCGATGACTGATTAGTATCATTATTGGCACTACTTGTCAAGTATATAGGGTTGCCCGCAGCCTGTCGATCTTGGCGAAACGCAAAACAAATCTCGCCACGTCCCAGTCCCGAATAGGAAGCAGGTTTAGACAGGGAAGACACAGACCTTGAAATACAACAGTATCGTCGGACGTGAAAGGCGTCAGGCGACGCGCTCGTCGATGGCCTTGAGCAGGTCGGGGAGGTCCGGGAATATGTGGGCGTCGGGTTTGTGCAGGTGCTCGGCCACCAGGTCCCCGTTGATGCGTATGTCGAACTTGCCGTGGGGCCCGGGCAACAGATTGAAGGTCTTGATGTAATCGCCCTTTCGGGACAGGGCTTCACCCGCCATCCAGGCGGCTCTCAGTGCATGCCCTCAATCGTGGCAGTAGAGTATCTCTATCTCAAGGTTGGCGCCTTCTGGCATGATAGCCTCCGTTATGTAATCTGTCCGATACTAGTCTGTTGGACGGGCCTATAGCTCCTTGCGGCGAAAAACCACCCACGAGCCGCTGGCAAGCGCTGCTATGGCTCCCAGGGAAACTGCCAACGACTTCCAGGTTCCTTCTACTGTAGACTCCTCATCAGCCACGCTCGTAGCGAATTCTATCAACTGAATCGGCCAATAGTCCCCAGTCTTGGGGATCCCTGACAATGCTGAAAGCACGAAGAAGATAAGGATAGCGAGTCCACCGGCCAGAAGTTGACGGCTGAACATGCCGCTCCAGAAGAAGGCCACCGACGCATTGAAGACAAGATAGACTCCGATGACCGCCATGAATAGGAAGAACCGCCATGCCGACCACGTGTCAATCAGGATGGCGGTTGCCACGAACATTATCCCAGAAGCAACAGCAAGCGCCAGGTAGATGGAGAAGACTATCCCGAGGAACTTTACGGCTACAAACGCCAATCTCGTGACGGGTTTGCTCAAGGTCATGGCCGCCGTGCCGCTGGCCCTCTCACTGGCTATGGCCCCCATGGAGATGATGATCGCGAGGAACGTGCCTACTCCGCTGAGAGTAAGGCCGAACCCGTACAAGAGGCCCTCGGCCAAGCCTGTGTCGCGAGGCTCATCACGTATTTCCGCTACTATGAAAGCTACGATGACGATGGCAAGTCCCAGGAACGTATATACGCCTGCCATGCCTGCCAGTTTCCATGTGCGCCTCTGCTCCAGGGCTTCCTTCTTGACGAGAGCCCAAAAACCGTTCAACTTGTGCGCTCCCTGGACTCCACCAGATCCATGAACACGTCCTCCAGGCTCGGCACCGCCAACTCATACCTAATCAAGGTGAGGCCGCTCTCGTACGTCAGCTTGGGCAGCTCCTTTTTGGCCAGCTCGACGTCGTTGACCTCGACGATGAAGACGTAGTGAGCTCCGTGCTCTTCGCTGCGCATACCGCTTACCCAGGGAACTCCCGCCAGCGTCTGTGCCATTGGAGCCGGGTCTTCCTCGAACTCTAGCTCAAAGCTGGTCCCGCTCTTTTGGGCCTGCAAGTCCGATATTGCGCCGGTGGTCACCAGCTTCCCCCGATTGATGATGGCGACCCTGTCACAAATTCTCTCGACGTCGGCCAGGATATGGGTGGACAGGAATATTGTTGTGTGGCCCTTGAGAGACCTTATGGTTTCCAGCATGTCCCGCCGCCCCATGGGGTCCAGCGCGGATGCGGGCTCGTCGAGGAACAGCACCTCCGGGTCGTGCATCAATGACTGGGCCAATCCCAGCCTCTGCTGCATCCCCCGCGAGTACCCTTTGACCTTCCGGTCCGCGGCGTCATCCAGGTTGACCCGCCCGAGCATTTCGTCGGCCCTTTGGCGAGACGTGGATGGGTCCATTTCGTAGAGGTCGCCGACGAACATCAGGAACTCCCGGCCCGTCATCCAGCCGTAAAAGGAGGGAGATTCCGGCAGGTAGCCGACCAGGGACTTCAAGTGAAGAGAGTCACCGGAGACCTCCTCGTTGGCTACCCACATCCGTCCGTTGGACGGCGTCGTGATGCCGGTGAGAAGGCGAAGGGTCGTGGTCTTTCCCGCTCCGTTGGGTCCCAGGAAACCATAGGTCGTTCCTTGTTCGACGGTAATGTCCAGGTCGCTGAGGGCCGCGAATCTACCGAAATGCTTGGTCAGGCCTTCACATCGTATCGCTTCCATGCTAGGCATCGTACACCTTGCAGTTTATGGCGTCCAATCCAATATAGGCAGATTTCAATCTATTTAAGTCGAGGTAGGGAGGTCTACGCATAAGGACCCAGGTGCGTCCCGCCGAGGATATGGACGTGGCCGTGGGATTGGCTCTGCATGGCGTCCCGGCCCACGTTGGAGATGAGTCTGTACCCGTTGGGGCACATTTCGTCCCCGACGTCGCAGGCCACTTTGCCCACCTTGCCGATAAGCTCGCTGCTCCACAGGTCCTCCTGTAGGGTGTGGCTTTTGGGCACAGCCAAGAGCATGATGGGCGCCCACGTCAGCTTGTTGTCGAACACGATGACCTCGTCGTCCTCATACCTAATCGTGGCCGGCTCCTCCTTGGCCACTATGTTGCAGAATACACAGCCTTCTCGGCGAATAATTTCAGGCATCAACCCCTCTTCTCAAATGTTTTCATCCTCTGCGCCGGCCCTGCGCCGGTTGCGTCTTTGCGACTTTGCGTTGTCAGGTCTCTCATCTCTGGACTTGTTGATAGGGCGCTGGTCTCGATAGTCGGGGACCAATATTGGCGCCCACTCCACCAGGGAGTCTCCCAGGCGCGACCTGATGCGGGGCTTGGCCTCTTCGAGCGCTTTCAGCGACAGATAGTTGGCCGTGATTACCGTAGGCAGGCGGGCGTTGTGGCGGTGGACTATGATTTGGTACAGCTTCTCCTCGGCCCAGGGAGTGGAGTTCTCTGCCCCTAAATCGTCCAGCGCTAGGAACGGCGCCGTCTTGACCTGCTCGAACGTCTCGTCGTAGCCGGTCAGGCTGTCGGGGCGGAAGGTGGCTCGCAGGTAGTCCAGCAAGGCCGGAACGAAGGCAAAAAAGGACGGCTCCCCCCGCTTGAGCCTCTCGTTGATGATTCCGACGGTCAGGTGGGTCTTGCCGCACCCGGGCTGACCAGTGAGAAGCAGCCACCCCTTGGGCGACTCTGCATAGGCCCGAGCCTTTTCGAAGGCGAACTTCAGCGTCTCCTTTTCCTGGGCGGTCCCGCGCACGTCCCGTCCCAGCCTGAAGGAGTCCAGGGTCATCTCCTCCAGCATGGGGCCTTGCAGTCCCCCGACTTCCCGGAGAAGCAGCGCGTCGTGGAGTCCCACGGGCACTACGTCCGATAGACCGGGATTTTGCAGCCGGCTCCTGATGCCCTCCTCCAGTCTCTCCAGCGGACCGCGGACAGTAACCAACGTAGGCATACGTTCGTTGAACCTGTGGTTGAATATTTGTAGCAGCTTTTCTCTGGCCCAGGGCGTACCGCTTTGTGCTCCCAGGTCGTCGAGGACCAGCAACGAAGCGTCCTTTACCTGCTGGAACAGGTCGTCGTAGCTAATCGGACTGTCCGGCGAGTAGGCGCCACGCAGGTGGTCCAACAGGTCTGGCACAAAAACGAATAAGACCGTCTGTCCTCGCTCGATAAGACTGTTGGCTACTGCAGCCGCCAGATGGGTCTTGCCGCAGCCGCTGGGCCCGGTAAGCGCCAGCCATCCTTCAGGGTTTTCCGCGTAATCTTCTGCCCTGGCCAGAGCCTTAGCGAACCGCCTTTGGCTTTCGGGGTCAGTGAGCACACCCGTCGGAGCAGTCTCCTCAAAGCTGATTCGGGCGAGGGCACCCAAGTTGCTGTACTCCAGAAGGGCTGACTTACGGTTCTTTTCCCCGTCAGCCTGCTGGCAACGGCATGGAAACACCTCACCAAACTCGGGGTGCCCAACAGGAACTCGGCGGCCCACCCATCCACGGCCCTTGCATATTGGGCATCCGCCGAAGCCGTTGTCAGTGCGGAGGGAGCCTCCCCCGTTCCCGGAGGTACTCAACGAGCTCCTGCTGACCGGAAGTCTTTTCAGTATGTCTCCCAGGCTTTCCATCGTCTTTTCCTTCGGACGCCCAGCGTCTCAGAGTCGCTTCGATGTATCTCCAGTTCCGTTTGTTTCCGTTGACGGCTATGGTGAAGGCCTGCTCTATCCACGACCACGGGTAAGTCTCCTCGGCGTCCTTCAGTTGGTCGCCAATCAGGGGCGTCAACAGGCCGATGTTCTCCTCGTACAGTTTGAATATGTTGGGTTTAGGCGTTGGCGTTTCGTCTTCTTCCGCCGCCAATGGTTCTAGGTCGTCGGAGACCGGCGCCAGCGTCAACGCCGCCTGACGCCCGGCTTCATCGTTCAGGAAATAGACCTTCCGTGTCTGTTCGTCCGAGTCCAGGGTCCTGGCTATGAAGGTCCCTCTCTGGGTCGCCTGATGCATGGCGGCTCGTATGGCAGCGGCTGGGGAGGCGTCGCCGTCGGAAGGCGCCACGCCCTTAATCAGGACCATGTCCGTGGTCAGTTCGTCCTCCGACACGTACCGTAGGCCCTTGTGGACGCGAATGCTCTCCCGAATCCGCCACATAGCTCGGAGAGTGCATTTCAGCTCCGCCAGGTCCTCGATTTCCTCCAGCAGCGGCCCAAACAGAGGGCTGGGCGCCGGAGTGTACTGCGTTCCTTTGGGGAAACCGGAGAATTTCATCTGAATCAGGGCCTATTCCGGGTACGAATCGGAGAGATGGGATTGATAAGCCAATAGACTACGCCTACCCCGTCTCCCATCGCGGGAGAAGGTGGGATGAGACTGAGGGTCTTCCGAGCCCGTCATTCCGGCGCAGGCCGGAATCCAGAAGGCGCTTTCTTTCTTGCAAGGTTTCCTGGACTCCGGCTTTCGCCGGAGTGACGATACGGAGGAGCTCTCCATTTTCATCGCCCCTTATATGACGTACTCAAGGCGATAGTGATACCTACGGCGTCACTATGCGTACAGGTATTCCTGGTCGAGTTCCGCGGATTCGAACCGCACCACGCGGTCGCGGAATAGGAGTTTCACGTTCCCGACAGGGCCGTGGCGGTGTTTCAATACGATGATTTCGGCGATGTTCTTCGGATAGGGGCGGTCGGGAGTCTTGGACAGCCACTCCTCCTCGGTCTGGTAGACATCCTCCCTGTAGATGAACATGACCACGTCTGCGTCCTGCTCGATGGAGCCGCTCTCCCTCAGGTCTGCCAGCTGGGGCCTGTGTGATTGCCGTGTCTCAACAGCACGGCTAAGCTGGGATATCGCCAGCAGCGGAATGTGAAGGTCCCTTGCAAGCCCCTTGAGGGAGCGGGTAATCTCGCTGAGCTCTTGCACCCGGTTCTCTCGGCCGGAGCCGCCGCCTTGGATGAGCTGCAGGTAGTCCACCACCAGCAGGTCAAGCCCCCGCTCCAGAAACAGGCGACGGGCCTTGCTTCGCATCTCGACGATTCCCTGGAGTGGCGAGTCGTCGACGTATAGAGGAAGCTCCGACAGGGACCCTATGGAGTCGATGATCGCCCGCTCTTCAGCCTCGGTGTACAGGCCGAGCCTAAGCAGCTGGGCGCTTACGCCCGCCTCGCTGGCCAACATGCGCAGGGCCAACTGCTCACGGCTCATCTCCAGGCTGTAAATCCCCACCGATGCGCCGGTCTTGGCGGCGTTGACGGCCATGTTTACGGCCAAGGCGCTCTTGCCGAGGCTGGGCCTGGCGGCAAGGACTACCATGTCGGAGCGGTGGAGTCCCCCCAGAAGCTCGTCCAGCGAATCGAACCCTGTCATTATGGGGGTCCCCGTTGTGGACAACGGCTCGGCAATGGCGGCCCGCTCTTCCATATACTGGTCCAGGACTTCCCGGATGGGCACGAAGTCCCGGGCTGGTTGGCCTGAGCGGACCCTGAACAAGACCTGTTCAGCCTTGCCGAGTGTGTCGCCAACATCCTCGGTCCCGCCGTATCCAATGGCCGATATCTGGGCAGCGGCGTCTATCAGGTCCCGCATCGCAGAGGTGCGGCTGACGATCTGGCCGTAATACTCGATGTGGACCGACGTGGGGACGGTGGAGACGAGGTGGCTCAGGTATGCGCCGCCGCCGATTTCTTCCAGCCGTTCGTCCAGCGACAGTTGGTGAGCTACGGTGACCTGGTTGACGGCCTCCCCCCTCCGGAAGAGGTTGAGGGACGCCTCATAGCAGTAGCGGTTCTTCTCGCGGTAGAAGTCGGACGGCTTTAAGAAAGAGGCAACCTTCAGGATAGACTCCCCGTCTATTAGCAGGGACCCCACCACCGCCTCTTCCGCCTCAATATCGTGGGGGAGCAGCCTTTCGGCGTACATTTATTCCGTTCGTCAGCCTATTAGAGAGGTTGTGCCACCACCTGGATGTTGGCCTGGATTCCGGGGGCCAGGTTGAGGACTACGTCGTATTCTCCGGGCTCTTTGATGGGTGAGACGGTTTCGACAATCTTTCGGTCGATTTCCCGCCCGATGCTTTCTGAAAGCTCGCTGGCGATTTGGGTCTGCGTGATGGACCCGTAGAACTCCCCGGCGGGAGTCGCCCTGGCGGAAACGGACACGCTTGTGCCTTCCAGAAGAGAGGCCAATTCCTCCCACTGTTTGGTTTCCCGGGCGCGCCGCTCATCTCCCGATTTCTTGATGCGGTCGATGCGCTTCATGTGTTCCGCTGTCGCCACGGTGGCGATTTTCTTAGGTATCAAATAATTGCGGGCGTACCCGCCTTTCACGCTCTTGATCTCCCCGGCGTGTGCGACGTTGGGAACGTCTTCTAAGAAGATAACTCTCACGATTATGCTCCTAGTGCGATGACTACGATGTGCTGTCAGCCTTGAGGGGCGCCGGACAAATTATACCGAATTATGGTCTGTAGGGGAAAGAGCTAGCGTCAGGATAAACTGGTGCGGTCACAGTCTGTTCGTCCAGGCTTCCCGCAGCCTATCAACTTGGGTCTCTATCAAGCCGGGGACTGTAAAGGCGTCGTCTGAGGACGTACGACCCAGCACGGTCATGGGAACGTTCGATTCGCTTGCCAGCTTCTCCAGGGCAGGAAGGTCTGCGGGTTTCAGCGATACCACGATGCGCGACTGGGTCTCGCCGAAAAGCGCAGCGTCCCACCGGCCACGGGCTTTGGCAGTTCCTCTGAATCCGAGGCCTCCCTGGATGCAGCACTCGGCCAAAGCCACCGCCAGTCCCCCGTCGGAACAGTCATGGGCCGATCTAATCAGTCCCAAGGCTATCGCCTCGCGGCATAGCCGTTGCACCCTGCTTTCAAGCCCCAGGTTGATGTTCGGCCTTCCTGCCACCAGTCCGTGCACCGACTCAAGATATTCGCTTCCGGCGAGGGCGGCGGCCCTGCCTCTGAGGTTTGATGCGCCCAGCAGAGCCACTACGTCCTCTGGTTCCTGGAAAGAAGAGACGCAGCGCTTGGAGATGTCTTCAAGCAGACCGAGCACTCCGACAATAGGCGTGGGGTATATGGGCTGGCCGCGGGTGTCGTTGTACAGGCTGACGTTGCCGCTCACGACTGGCGTATCCAGCGCCCTGCACGCAGCAGCTATCCCTCTGACCGCCCATTCCAGCTGATAGTAAACCGCCGGGTTGTCCGGGGAGCCAAAATTGAGGCAGTCGGTTAAGGCGATGGGGGTCGCTCCCGTACACGAGACGTTCCGACAAGCCTCGGCTACCGCAATAGCTCCCCCCTTGTACGGGTCCAGGAAGCAATACCGCCCGTTTCCGTCGGTGGCCAACGCCAGCCCTATGGAAGTCCCCTTCACCCTCAGGAGCGCGGCGTCTCCGCCCGGGGCCAGCACTGTGTTCGTCTGAACCTGATTGTCGTATCGGCGGTAGACGTTCTCCCGACTGCACACGTTGTGGGCGCTTAGGAGACCGACCAGGACTTCCTCCGGCGTATCTTCGGGAATGGGAACGGATCCCAAGGGATAGCGCAGCAGCCGCAAAGACTCTTCGGACCTGATGCCTTTGAGCCTGTACTTGGGAGCTTCCGTGAGAATGTTTATGGGAAGCTGGGCCGCGATGTCTCCCCCGTCGGTTATCAACGCCCGTCGAGAGGGGGCCGCCCGTCCTATTTCAACACAGTCCACGTCCCATTTCTCGAAAATCTTCCTGATGTGCGGCACATGTTCGGGCCGGACGGCAAGCAGCATACGTTCTTGCGATTCGGACAGCATGACCTCGTAGGGGTTCATCTCCGCTTCCCTTCTATGGACACGGGACAGGTCCAACTCGATGCCGCCCATGCTCTTGGAGGCTGACTCGATGGACGCGCTGGTCAACCCGGCGGCGCCCAAGTCCTGCATCCCCTCGAGCATCCCCGATGCAGCGGCCTCAAGGCAGGCTTCAATGAGGACCTTCTCAAGAAACGGGTTTCCGACTTGCACGGTGGGCCGCATCTCCCGTTCGTCCTCGAAAGCGCGTGAGGCGAGGCCAGAGGCGCCGTGAATTCCGTCCCGCCCAGTGTCGGCTCCGACCAAGAGCAGCACGTTACCCGATTCGCCGGTGGTGGCGGATATGAGCTTGTCCTTCTCCACCAGACCTACGCACAGTGCGTTGACCAGCGGGTTGCCCGAGTAGACGGATGAAAAGTAAATCTCCCCGCCGACGTCGGGCACCCCTATGCAGTTCCCGTACCAGGAGATTCCTTCGACGACTCCCTCGAACAGGTAACGGTTGCGCGGGTCGTCAAGCGGACCGAAGCGCAGCGTGTTCATCAGGGCAATCGGTCTGGCGCCCATAGCGAGTATGTCCCGGACTATCCCGCCCACCCCAGTCGCAGCTCCTTGAAGAGGCTCAACGGCCGAGGGATGGTTATGGGACTCGATTTTGAAGACGACGGCCAGACCGTTCCCTATGTCCACGGCTCCCGCGTTCTGCTCGCCCTGCTTGGTCAGGGTCCTGGGGCCAGTGGACGGGAGCAGTCTCAGTAACGGCCGGGAGTGCTTGTAGCCGCAATGCTCACTCCAAAGAGCGCCGAACATCCCCAATTCCAGCGAGTTGGGTTCTCTGTCCAGTTTGTCGACGATAAGCTGGTACTCAGCCTCGGTAAGGGCTATCTCATCCAGCGTTTCTTTGGAGACAGGCATGATTTCTGAGTGGAACGCTCCGTCAGCCCGCCGCAACCGGCTTTGGAGAGGCCACCGTTTCGAATATAGCCCGGCCGTCGACACCGCCCATGATCTCTTCGCAGCACCTCTCCGGGTGGGGCATCATCCCCATCACATTGCCTCCGGCGTTGACGATTCCCGCTATGTTATTGGCTGAGCCGTTAGGGTTGGCGTCGGGAGAGGGGTCTCCTTCAGGAGTGCAGTAGCGGAACACCACGCGCCCTTCCTCTTCAAGTCGCCTTAGCGTGTACGGGTCGGCGTAGTAGGCCCCTTCTCCGTGGGATATGGGAATGCGAACGATCTGTCCGGTGTTCAGAGTTCGTGAGAATGGGGTTTCCGTGTTCTCGACGCGGAGGTTGGTCCACTGGCACCTGTACTGGAGGTGATGGTTGCGGACCAACGCTCCTGGCAGCAACCCCGATTCGCAGAGAATCTGGAAGCCGTTGCATATTCCTATGACTGGCCCGCCGGCCGCCGCGTAGGAGGCTACCTCGCTCATGATGGGGGAGAGCTTGGCCATTGCCCCCGGGCGAAGGTAATCCCCGTAGGAGAACCCGCCCGGAAGAATGAGACAGTCGTAGACACCTTTCAGTTTGGGTGTATCCCGATGCCACAGGTAGTCGGCGGAATGACCAAGGACGTCTACGACGGCGTAGTGACAGTCGGAGTCGCTCCAAGTGCCTGGAAAGACGACGATGCCGAAGCGCATTCTCCTCTTGGAGAACCCCCACCCCTCTAAACTAAGAGCCGGCCCCCCGGGCCGGCTATGGGCTAGCTGTTGCGGCGACTTTTACGCCGCTTGGCGGCTTCCTTCTTCTTCCGCCGTACACTGGGCGGCTCGAAGTGCTGCCTGCGTCTAATCTCTGAAAGGATTCCGTCCTGCTGGACCCTCTTGTTGAACCGCCTGAGAAGACTGTCGAACGTCTCCCCGTCTATGGCCCTGACCTCGGACAAACCGTCCTCCTGAACCTTGGCTACAACTCGCGTATTATAGGCTGGCGTCTCCTGAGTGTCAAATTGACGTAGTCGCGATGGAAAGATCGGAATTGCAATTACATGGCATCAAGGGACATTAAAGTAGTCATATATACAGATTAGTCGCGTCCCTCCCACTGTAAGTTCGTGGGCACAGGACCCATCGCGATCCGACGTTAGGGTTCTGCCGTTTGTGGCTTCTATGAATTTCTCATATCCCAATCGATTATCCTGGCCTTTACGCTGGTCATACTCGCGCGTAATAAAGGTCAGAACATAGAATATCGATACGTTCTTCTGCCGCGCAACCGTCCCAGCAGTTCCGGTAAGCAACTGATAACCAAGATTGGAAAATCTGGAATCGCACGGGTCATCGGTATCCGCAAAGTACTGCGACAGCAAATTCCTTACCCTATCAAGCGCTCTTGAACGTGGATTTCTGCTTAGTTCACGGCTTGCGGCTTGATACCTTTCGCAAACCGTCTTGTCCCCAAACGGCTCATCTACCTTGGCTTCCAAACCCACAAATAGACTCGATCTGGAGCCAACACGGCCAAAGATACCAAGGTCGAGATTACTTGGGCCTCGGTAGGAGTCGAAAGGTGCTCGAAATTCTGGTGTCCCCTGCTCCAATCTAATCGACTGCGATAGGACGGACGATATGCGCGACTCCAGAATATTGGCGCCGTTCCGGTTCATGATGAAGTCCGCCAAGGAATACGCGCTGCGTCCTTTCCTCCAATGAGCGTGTCTTACACAGGCACCCCATTGTTCCAGAGTCGCTATATCATTTCCTTCGAGGCTTGTAATTCTCATTGCTTCATCCCCAGGAGAACTGGAATTACGATTCGCAAGGCTGGCCCAAGCCGGAACCACATTCTATCGGACAGAAGCCGCAGCCACGGCACCAGCATCCGTCGTCAAGATTGTCCACGCCTGGGCGGAGAACGCCCGAAGCTTATCCCGAGCCCGATTCCTTCAGGTTGAACCTGTAGCCGACGTTCCAGATGGTTTCGATAAAGGAGTGGTTGGCGTTCTCTATTTTAGACCTGAGCCTCCGGACGTGGACGTCGACCGTGCGGGTGCCGCCGAAATAGTCATATCCCCACACTTGACTGAGAAGGTTCTCGCGGGAGTATACCTTACCCGGATTGGACGCTAGCAAGACAAGCATTTGGTACTCTTTGTAGGTGAGCAGCACCTTTTTCCCTTCGAGGCTCACCTCGTACCGTTCCAGGTCTATGTGAAGTTCGCCGACCTGAAGGATGTCCCCGCCTTGGGGGCCTCGGTTCTTGAAGATGACCTGCCCGATCCTTGCCTTCAGCTCCCCACTGCGGAATGGATGCACGATTAAGTCGTCGGGATTGATTGATGGGTCGTATTGCCCCAACCGCATTGCGGTCAGCACGGTAATCACGGGAAGCCCCATTTCGTGACAGGAGTCCGTGGCCGTCTTCACCAGTCCCGCTTCGACGGCCTCCATGTCCACCAGGACAGCGTCGGGCTTGTTGGACAACGCCCCGTTGAGGGCCGGTCCGTCGACTACGGGGTCTTGCAGCTCATAGCTGACCCCTTCGTCGTCAAGAGCGTTTAACAACGAGGTTGACTCGCTCCTCTGGTCGGTGAACAGCACTACGTGGTAAGAGGCCATATCGATAGACTTGTGAAGGACTCAGGGGACTGCCTTTGGCGGCTAGTATAGCAGAAGGCAGGCGGAATTTTCATGCAGATGTGTTGACCTGCTCGTACTCCTCTTGACGGGATGAGGTTGGGATGAAGCCGATGTCGGAGTCAGGAAGTTGGGCGGCGAAGTTGCGCCCCGGACCGCTGTTCCAGGGGCAGCGCCAAGCATGACACGTCCAGGTCCAGCATTCCATTCTGTTCCGCTTCCAGGATTATCTCCATCGTCCGTTCAGCCAAGGGCATGGCGGAGCCTGACTGTTTCGCGCCCTCCAAGGCAAAGGCGAGGTCTTTGTATATCAATCGCAGCGGCGCCCGGGCGTTTTCAAAGTCCCGGTCCAGCATGGCGGGCCCGTTGCGTTCCAGCATGAAACTGGCTCCCCAGCTGGTGGAAAGTATATCGATCAGCAGGTCTGGGTCCGCTCCCTGGGAAACCCCGGCCAAAAGGGCCTCGGCGGCTGCTAGTGAATGCACGGCTACCAGGTGTTGGTTCACCAGTTTCACTGTGCTGCCGGCCCCGATGGGTCCGACTCGCCGGATGTTGCCTCCCATCGCCCGGAAGACCGGCAGCGCTGTTTCAAACGCCTCCTCATCTCCCCCAGCCATAATCGTCAGAGTCCCTTCTGCGGCACGTTCCACCCCGCCGCTGATGGGTGCATCCATGAACGCGGCGCCCTTCTGCCCCACCGCCTCGCCGATTCTCTTGGAAATCTGAGAGGATACTGTGCTGTGGTCTACGAGGACCTGTCCCCGGCGGGCCGACTCGACCACGCCGTCCTCTCCCAGGAACACCGACTCGACGGTCGGACCGTCAGGCAGGCAGGCCAGGACTACGTCCGACGTTTCCACGACTTCCTTGACCGAGGAGGCGGGATTAGCCCCTTCCTGTGCCAGCATGTCAACCTTGCCCCGGCTGCGGTTGTGGACGGTCAGCGGAAACCCGTTGGCCAGCAAACGGCGGCACATGGGCAGCCCCATCTTCCCCAATCCTATGAAACCTACTCGCGTGTTCATCGGTCCACCTCGAACCGGGCCCGTTGCCGAGCCGGAATGAATCGACTATTTCAGAAAGTCGCCCAGGACAGGCTTTATAGCTTCTATCAGCGCCGGCAGGGTTTCTTCCCAGTCACCCACTATCGAGTAGTCGGCGGCGTTGAACATGGGAGTGCGCCGGGGGTTGGGATTGTTGTTGATTGCGAGGATGGTCCCGGCCCTTTGTATGCCCACCGTGTGGTTGAAGTCCCCACGCACGCCCACGGCGATGTACAGGTCCGGAGCTATGGCCCTGCCAGTCAGCCCCACCTGGAGTTGCCGGGGAAGCCAGCCCTCGTCGGCTACAGACCGCGTTGCGGCCAGAGCGGCGCCTATCGACTCAGCAAGCGCACGGACGGTCGGCACATTTTCCACGTCGCCGACTCCCATGCCAACGCCTAGCACAATGCGGGCCGATTCCAACTCCAGACCCTGGGCGTCTTCCTCCACGTGGTCATGCAGCAGCGTTATGTCCGGTCCGTCGTGTTTGTGCACCGTCAGTGCCTCCGTCTCCACTGTAGCGTCCTCTTCAGGCTCGATGGGCGTCATAAGCCCCGGGCGCATGGTGGCCATGTAGGGCAATGTCTTGGAGAGAATGGGAGCTATAACGTTGCCGCCGAGGGCCGGTTTCAGCTGGACCAGCCGCTCTTCGGGGTCCACCTCCAGGTCCACCGCGTCTCCCGTGAGCCCTAGGCCCAGCCTAGCCGCCACCCGCGAAGACAGATCGCGCCCGTCGGGCGTGGAGTTGAACAACACGGCGTAGGGCCTGTGCTCGCCGATAGCCGTGGCCACGGTGTTCGTGGCCGTCAGCCCGGCGGGATGACCGTCGATCGGGCCGCAAGACAGTACCCGGTCGGCCCCGTACGTCGCCAGATGCCTCACTTCCTCCTCGGATACAGCGTCGAGCATGACGGCAACCACCTCCGATTGCGTCTGCTCGGCCACGTCTCTCGCCTTTCCCAGGACTTCCAGCGAGGCCCGCCGGATTCCCTGACCTGACCGTTCCACAACCACCCATATTGGCTTGTCGCCCGAACCGGCGTACCGAGTATGGCACCCACGCTCCTCAGGAGAGCTGGCGGGAGCTCCGCGGCCCTTGAGGGCTTCGGCAATCTTGGCAGCGGCGTCCGCGGGTTCTTCATCGAACACAATGCCCAAACGTTGAGGCTCCATGAGCCTGATTTCCGAGACCCAGGTGGGAGAGCCGTTGGAGCCGAAAATGCCCAGGTCGTCAGAAAGTTGGCTTGCCGTCACCTCTTCGATGGCAGGGTCCTCCTGAGCGGCTTGCATAGCTTCCCTCCGAGGGAAACGCTCGGGCATGATGCCCTCTGTCACCGTGACCAGGGCCGGAAGGGGACAGCTGATGACCTGGTGTCCTTCGTCGGTCTCCCTCTCCACGGTGATTGTGTTCTCGGCAGGCGAATAGTCCAGCTTGCGCACGTTGGATACGTGGGGCACACCCCAAAGCTCCGCCGTCTCAGGCCCCACCTGGCCCGTCTCGGCGTCGGTGCTGTGGCGTCCGCATATAACAAGGTCGAAGGCCTCTCGGTGCAACGCCAGCGACAGGCACCGTGCCGTAGCCAACGTGTCGGAACCGGCCAGCGCTCTGTCTGAGATGTGAACGCTCCTGTTCGCTCCCATGGCGCGGCACTGTATCAGGGAGTCTCGGGCGGCGGGAGGCCCCATGGTGAACACTACCGCCTCCCCGCCATGTTCCTGCACCAGTTCGACGGCCTTGTCGACGCCCAGCAGGTCGTAGGAGTTGACCTCCGAGGGCACACCTTCCCTGACTATGGTCTTGGTCTCGTAGTCGAATTGTATCCGGGACACCACCGGGACGTGCTTTATGCAAACGGCTATCTTCATCTACGCTCCAGGTCGACGCTGATTTTGCCTTCGACTTCCCTGGCGAACAAGTCTTGGTCCATCTGGTCTGAGAGTTTCTTGAGCCGGGCCCCGACGCTTACGGGGTAGTGGTGAGGGCTTGTTAGCGCCTTGTATTTCGCTGGCAGGTTTCCGATGTCTTCTCGAAACCTGTCCCTTATCCGTTCCAGAGAGTCGGGAGCGGCAATTGGCTTCCCTTCTTCCATGACTTTGGACAGCAGAGGCTCGCCCGCAGATGCTTCATTCCTTCCGTTCAGGACGTCCCCCTGAAAGCTCCCGTCGGCGTTCCTGACCCGGAAGACCTGCTTCGGACCCGGCAGGTAGGACTTGCCTGGGCTTAGTTTCTTGATGGGCCGGCCGTCGCATTCCACCAGCTTGTACACCATGTCGGTGGAAGGGGCATCCTCGGACACTCCAAGCCTCGTGCCTACGCCAAAAGCGTCAATTGGGGCTCCCCCCGACAGAATGTCGGCGATGGAATATTCGTCCAGACCCCCGCTGGCGAATATCTCCACGTAGTCGAGACTGTTTGCGTCCAAGATCCTACGCACTTGCCTGCTCAGCTCGACGTAGTCTCCGCTGTCCAGCCGCACCGCCCGCAGCCTATAGCCGCCTTCTTCCAGTTCCTTGCCCACCTGTGCGGCCTTCCGGGCTCCGGTTATGGTGTCGTAGGTGTCTATCAGCAGCGTTGTGTTGTCGGGGTGGCTCCCGGCGTATGCGCGGAACGCTTCCAACTCGTCTGTCTGGCTGGTTACAAATGCATGGGACATGGTTCCGCTGACAGGTATGCCGTACTCTCGGCCCGCCGCCAGGTTGCTCGTGCTGGAGAAGCCCACCATATAGCTAGACCGAGCTGCGTTCATGCTTGCGTCCAGCCCTTGGGCGCGACGCATCGAGAAGTCCGACAACGACCGCCCACCAGCCGCAGTGACGCACCGGGCGGCTTTGGTGGCGACGGCGGTCTGGTAGTTCACCCGGTTGATCACGTAGGTCTCGACAATCTGGGCGGGGATGATTGGCCCCGTGACTTCCATGACCGGTTCGTCGCAAAAGAAGATCCGGCCTTCCGGGATTGCCCAGACGTCCCCCGTGAAACCCAGTTGCGAGAGATGCTCCAGGAAGGGCGGGCTAAACCTGCCGGTTGAGTCCAGGTAGTCGATGGCCTCATCGGATACGTTCCAGCCGGCAAGGAACTCCAACACGTCTTCCAGACCCGCCGACACGAGATACCCGCGATTGTGGGGATAGACTCGGATGAACAGGCTGAAGGTGGCAGGAACGAACATTCCCAGGTCGAAATAGGCCTGGGCTACGGTGAACTGGTAGAGGTCGGCCAGGAGGCCGCCTTCATTGGACCTGTCAGGCAAGCTCCCCCCGTGTGTGCCCGTGTACGGCGAACCGGATTCGCCGAGGGTGCAACCGTCTCACGTCGAGTCCATTATGTGAGGGGTCTTTGGCAGTGTCAACATGACTCACTGAAAACCCCTGAGTGAGCGGAACAAAGTTATCGCGTGGGCTCCAGTCAGCGCTTATTAGTTGGCTCCGCCGCAGTCTCCTTAACCCGGTGTATCCTAACTGTCTCAATCTTCAGGTTGCGCATCTCGGTGATTTCCAGACGCAGATCGTTGAAGTAGAATTCCTCGCCCTGCTCGGGTATGTGCCCCAACCGGTCTAAGGCGAATCCGGCGACGGTCAGGTAACTCCCCTCCGGCAGCCCCAGCCCCAGGCCCTCGTTGGCTTCCTGTATGGCCATGCCCGCGTCCACTTCGTACAGGTCGTCACCCACTGCGGCGAACTCTTCGGTGGCCGGCTTGCCCTCTTCGCCAACGCGGCCCACTATCACCTCTATCAGTTGTTTCAGCGTGACCAAACCTGCGACTCCCCCGAACTGGTCCACTACGATGGCCATTTGCTGGCCGGTGTCCCGGAGTTCCGAGAACAGTTCCGCCACAGGTTTAGTCTCTGGGACGAAGATGGCGGAGCGCATCACCTCAGTTACGCTGGCCTGGGGGCCGAGTCCCGTATCGGCCATTATCTTGAGCAGGTCCTTCACCGACACGATGCCCACGATGTTCTCGAAATTGCCGTGATACACCGGAAATCGGGTGTGAGTTTGCGCCGAATATGTCTTCAGGAAGTCCTGCAAGGTCGCGCCCTGCGCGACCCAGATTATCTCCGGGCGGGGAGTCATAATTTCCTGCACTTGGCTGTCTCCGAAGTGGAAGACCTTCTCAAGCAACTCCGCTTCGGCGGGTTCCAACGCCCCCTGCTCTTCTCCGATGTCTATGAGGGTCCTGACCTCTGCCTCTGTAATCAAATAGCCGCCCCTGGCGTCCCGGCCGCCTGTGATAGCGTTTATGGTCTCGGTGAGCCGGTACAAGACTTCTACGAAAGGCAGGAACAGGTACCCCACCCATGTCAGGGGAGTTGCGTAGATGAATGCCAGCCTTTCCGAGTTCCTGACCGCCATCGTCTTGGGTATCACCTCCCCCAATAGCAGCAACGTCAGCGTTCCCACTGCTGTGGCCACTATTACGCCAGTGCCCTGACCCAGCCAGGACACCACGACGACTGTCACCAGCGACGTGAAAGCCACGTTGACAAGGTTGTTCCCGAGCAGCACCGTGGACAGCAGCCGCTCCGGCCGATTTATCATCTGCGACACTGTGGCGGCCCCTGGCCTGCCCGTGCTCACCAGGTGGGCTATGCGGGTCTTTTGCAGCGATAGGTAAGCCGACTCCGAGCTGGAGAAGAAGGCGGACATCAGCAGGAAGACCAGGATTAGCGCAAGCTCTATACCGGACATCAGCGTCTCCGATTCATCTTTATGGTCGTGTCTCCGACAATAAACAAAGGGCCGAACCGTCTACCCCCGGCCGGGGGCATTCAGTCCAGCCCTATGATTCTTGCTTACAGCATTGGGAGGCGTCGATCGGCTCCAAGTATGCCCGATGATCGTACTGCCGAGCTTGCTTGGACTGTCCCGCCTGCATGACATCATACCAACTAGACCGCCGTTGTTCAATAATACGGAGGTCACCAGCGTCGGCTTCCTTGTCAATATGGCGTCCTTGATTGATAATATTAGTTGCAATAATTTACGGAGTGAGCTTTTGCCGCAACATTATGTAGACTCCGCTATTGAAGTCCGTAAAGCGCCGGAAATGGGACCCATTGGCAACAACGGGTATCTGATCAGATGCAGGGAGACCGGAGACGCAGTTATCATTGACGCCCCCGCCGAACCGGAAAAACTGCTGGCTGAAATTGGTGACGCCAACATAAAGGCAGTCATTATCACTCACCGTCACGGTGACCACACGGCTGGGCTGGAAGACATCAAGTCGGTCACCCAGGCGCCCATAGCGTCCCACGCTGACGATGCTGAGGCCATTCCCATCGCTCCTGACATGGTCCTCCGAGACGGCGATGTGCTTGATGTGGGCAACTTGAATCTGCAGATCATCCACACCCCCGGCCATACGCCGGGAGCCATCTGCATCCTGGCCGGAGACCGTCTGTTCACCGGGGACACCCTGTTTCCGGGAGGGCCGGGACGTACGGCCTCTCACGACAACTTCCGCCAGGTAAAAAACTCCATCGAGCAAAAACTGATGCACCTTAACGACTCGGTGGCTGTGTACCCCGGGCACGGCGACGACACCACGATAGGGTCCGCTCGAAACGAGATGCGAGACTTCGATTCCAGGAGCCACGACGCCGACCTGTGCGGCGACGTTCAGTGGCTCAGAGACTGACTGCGCTCTTCTGTAACAAACTGAGGTGAGTATGTACGAACGGTCTGTCCTAGGCAACGGACTGACGGTGTTAAGCAGTTCCATGTCCCATACCCGGTCCGTGTCGATGGCTATATTCGTGGGAGCAGGGTCACGATATGAAACTGACGAAATGGCTGGCGCCTCCCACTTTCTAGAGCACATGCTGTTCAAGGGGACCGAACGCTGGCCGACCGCCCGCGAGCTAAGCGAGACCATTGAGGGCGTCGGTGGCGTGTTGAACGCCAGCACCGACCGTGAGATGACAGTGTACTGGTGCAAGGTGGCCCGCCCTTACATGGAGTCGTCCTGGAACGTTCTCGCCGACATGATGCGCAATCCCTTGATGGACTCCGAGGAACTGGAAAAAGAGCGGGACGTAGTGCTGGAAGAGCTTCGTATGACCTACGACCACCCCGCCGCCAAGTTGGACCTGTTGATGGACCAGACCATGTGGCCGGAACAGCCGATGGGCAGAGACGTAGGGGGCAGCCTGGATTCAGTCCGGGGAATATCGCGGGACCGGATAATGGAATACATGCACTCCCAATACAACCCTGCCAACACAGTCGTGGCGGTCGCCGGAAACGTATCTCACGACGAAGTCGCTGCCCTGGTTGATGAGACCCTCGGCGGCTGGACCAGCGGTGATGCAATCGACTGGTTTCCCGTAGTTAACGGGCAGTCTGAGCCTCGAATCAGTCACGAGTACAAGAAGACTGATCAGGCCCACCTGTGTGTTGGGGTTCACAGCCTGCCGCTCGGGCACCCGGATCGCTTTGCCCTCGGCCTTTTGAACGTGATCTTGGGCGAGGGCATGAGTTCACGGCTTTTCGTAGAGGTGCGGGAAAAACGGGGACTCGCTTACGACGTGCACAGTTCCCTGAACCTGTTCCGGGACTGCGGCTCCTTCACCGTATACTGCGGAGTGGAGCCTCAGAAGAGCGAATCCGCGATAAGCGCCATTATGGAACAGTTGTCCGGTCTCCTAGAAGGGATTCCCGAAACGGAGCTTAACAAGGCCCGGGAACTGACCAAGGGACGTATGTTGCTGCGCATGGAAGATAGCCGAGCCACGGCTATGTGGATAGGCGCCCAGGAGAAACTCTTGGGCAGAGTCAGAACTGTGGACGAAGTGGTCGGTCTGCTGGACTCCATCACCACCGACGATTTAGAGAGGGTGGCCGAAGACCTGATACAGGAAGACCAACTTTCCCTGGCTCTGGTCGGCCCCTACCGGAGCAGCAAACGTTTCCGCAACCTGCTGAAGCTGTGAGGCGCTGGCTATTCATCTAGGAACAGACCGATGACTGATGCGGCCATCAACAAAGACCCTGAGATACTAGGCGGGACGCCGGTGTTTTCAGGAACCAGAGTACCCGTAAGGATACTGATGGAGTACCTGGAAGCAGGTGACCGGCTCGATGATTTCCTCGAGAATCACCCCACGGTTTCCCGCGAACAAGCCGTGTCAGTCCTTCAACACGCCAAGTTGGCCCTTACTGGGCAGTCCAATGAAGCTGCTGCTTGACGAGTCCATACCTAGACATCTTGGCACGAGCTTTCCTGATGGGTATGAAGTGAGTACGGTCCAACAGATGGGCTGGGCAGGCAGCAAGAACGGGGAACTCCTAGAATTGGCGGCTGCCCATGACTTCGATGCATTCATCACTGCGGACAGAGGAATCGAACACCAGCAGAATCCGGACCGTTTGCCCTTGCCGGAGGTTGTACTGCTAGCTAGCCGAACTCGAATCCAGGAATTGCAATTGCTTCTGCCACAAGTAGTCGATGTGCTCGATGGCGATTTGACGAATCGGTTCTACAGTGTCGTGGAGTGATCCGCCGACTTGTAGAAAAAATTCCCCGAACCGTCTGTAAAACCATCGACGCAGCCCTACCGGAGCAACAAACGTTTCCGCAACCTGCTCAAGCTATAGGGAGTTTCACCACAGTCGGCGAACGCCGTACTGGTCGAACAACGTTTCACCTGATATGAGTACCAGATCGTGGGCTTGCGCCTGGGCGATGAGCATTCGATCAAACGGGTCGCGGTGGGGGCCTGGCAAGGCTCCGGCGAGAACGGCGTCTGCCACGGTTATGGGCAACTCCTCAAAGTCCTGGCGTGCTATCGCTCCTGCGATGTCCAGAGCCAGCGCCTCTACACTAGGGAGTCTACCGAGACGATGCTTGGTTGCTATCTCCCAGGCAGACGCCGCGCTGACCAGTACGTCGTTGCCCTCGTCTCGTATGGCCCGAAGGGCTTCGTGTGGCAGTCGACTGTTTCCTTCAAACCACCAAATGAATGAGTGGGTATCCAGCAGGAGCCGCACCCGCTACGCGTCCCCTTCCCAGGCGGCTAGTTCCTCCTCCGGCAGCGGGTCGAAGAAACTATCGTCAAGCTTTATCAGGCCCTTCATGGAACCGAATTCTCGCTTGCCGCGGGTTTTGACGCTTACTAGACGGGCAACGGGCTTGCCGTTTCGGGCGATGACGACTTCCTCTCCGGCCTCGACTTGAGCCAGCAGGCGCGACAGGTTGGTCTTGGCTTCATGGACGTTCACGGTCAGCATGTCTATGTCCTAGGATGTAATGTTAGCTAAGTATATGACTAAGCTCGATGCGGCGTCAAGCTTAAAATTCCCTTCCCCTTTTGGGGGAAGGTTAGGATGGGGGGTACGCGCTTCCGAAGCCTGTGCAAGTTATAAGGCGGCGGGACGGAAGAAGGGGACGCTGATGCGGTCGGTGGCCTGGTCAAACACCACCTCCACGGCCATGCCGATGGTCACGTCCCTGGGGTTGCAGTCATGGATGTTGGTGAACATCTTGACCCCCTCCTCCAACTCCACCAGGGCGAGCACGTAAGGGACCTCTTCGGCGAACCCGGGGGTCCTGTTCTGGTAGGTGATGGTATAGCTCCAGACTGTTCCCTTGCCGCTGGACTTGACCCATGCAATGTCCTGGGTCCAGCAGTTGGAGCATATTCCCCGAGGGTAGTGCTGGTGCTCTCCGCAGATGTTGCACCGCTGTATCAGCAGTTCGCCTTTGTTGCATGCGTCCCAGAAAGGTCTCGTTTCTCCGGTGATGCTGGGCAACGGTTTCTTCCAGTCTGGCATGGGCTAGTCCCTCCCCAGGATGACTGTGCCGCCGCTGTGCCTGGAGCCTATGGCTCCTCCGGTCCCGTGGCACAGGGCCAGCTTGCAGTCCGGTGTCTGTCTCGGTGTGCCGTCAAACTCATGGCGCAGCTGGCGGGTGGCTTCTATCAGGAGGAAGATGCCCCGCATTCCGGGGTGGTTGGACGACAGCCCGCCGCCGTCGGTGTTCAAGGGCAAGTCTCCACCGATTTGAATCCTGCCGCCCGACACGAAATCTCCGCCCTCGCCCTTCTTGCAGAACCCCAGGTCCTCCAGGGTGGTCACCACCGTAATGGTGAAGGAGTCGTAGACCATCGCCATGTCGATGTCGTCGTGGGTGACTCCGGCCATCTCGAAGGCCGGGCCGGAGCTCTGCTTGGCGGCGATGTAAGTCAAGTCCTTCTTGCCGGCTCCCTGGTGCCCAGCGGCTTCTCCCACTCCCAGCACCCACACCGGCGGCTTCTTGCAGTTCCGCGCCACTTCCGGTGAAGCGATCACGACGGCCCCACCTCCGTCGGATATGACGCAGCAGTCCAGCAAATGCAGCGGATGGGACACGTGTCGCGATTCCACCACGTCGTCCACCGTGATGGGGTTGCGGTAGAGGGCGTATGGGTTCATGGAGGCGTGCTTTCGCATGGCCACCGACACCTCGGCCAGCTGTTCGGGCCTGGTGCCGTATACGTGCATGTGCCTCTGGGCCACCAGAGCGTACAGCCCCACGGTGGTCAGCCCGTACAGTTCCTCGAAAGAGTCGGGGGAAGGTTGGAGGACTGAGTGGCCCTGACGGGAGAGTCCTCCCGTGCCCACCGCCACACCTCCCGACCGGGACACGCTGCCGTAAGTTATCACGGCGCAGTTGATTCGGCCCGTTGCGATGGCCGACAGGGCATGGGCCACGTGGAACTCAAAGGACGATCCGCCCACCGTGGTGTTGTCCATGTAAACCGGGTCCATGTCCAGGTAGTCGGCCAGCGAGAGGCTGCTGAGACGCACCCCCATGGACGCGGCGAAAAGGCCGTCCACATCCTTCTTCCCCAACCCGGCGTCCTCCAGGGCCTTGATGACGCTCTCGCCCTGTATCTGCAGCTCGCTCTTGTCTGGAGCGTACCTTGTGGGATGTTCGTAGACGCCCACTATAGCGGCGGCGCGTCTCAAGTCTGTCATGCTGCTCCTCCAGTGGTCCAGTGGCCCGACCAATCGCAGGTATAATAGGAGCAAGCGCCTCAGGCGGTCAAGGGAACGAATCGACCGAGCCCGTTCAGTTAGCAACCCGTGTGCTATAATCCGGCCCACCACGTTTCGCGACCATTGAAGACGCTCCTAGACCCCACAAAGACATGGCGCTTGACCTTACTCAGACAGTAGACCAGATAGACCGGCTGGCCCATCACCAGGTCATGTCCGGCGACGATCGAAAACAGCGGCTGACCGACGCTCTTGGAAGAATGGTGGAGGTCAGCCCGGACGAGCTTGCCCGCAAGGTCGAAGCGAACAGGACACGCCCCTTCCTCTGCGCGGGAGTTAAGGGCGGCTTCGCGGAGCGTGTGCCAACGCCGCCAATGCCAGTGGATCACGCAGTGGCATCGGTGGACGGTTCCCACGTGGATGTAGATCGCCACCTGCCCGTGCGGTGCTGCCTCATAAACATCGGCGGTTGCCTGCTCACCTACGGGTCCGAACCGGATGCTGTGCTGTTCAGCAAGCCCAGGCTCCACTTTGTCGATGAGGACCTGTACATGACCAGCCCCGACCCCACCGTGCTGGACACGGTCGCCGTGGAGGGACAGATTCTGGGCTTGAAACGCACTGTGGACGAGGTGTCCGGTCTCGCCGATCTGGTCGAAGAGTCCACTTCCAACCTGCCTACCCTGGCCCTTGTCGACGGCTCGCTCATCATGTGGGGCCTAGCCGGAAGAGGTCACCAGCCTTTTGTCAGAGACCGCATCATCGTCGAAGGTCTGCTGCCCGCTTTGGAGCGTATGAGGCGCCTGGCGGCCCGTCCCCTGGCCGTCGCCGCCTACATCAGCCTTCCCCAGACCACCGAGGTTGTCAACGCATTGCGCCTATCTATATGCCCCTTTGAACTGGGCAGCTGTATGAACACCTGCAGTACTCACCGCTCGGGGACTTCCCCCTGCAATCTCGTGCAAGGCTTCCTGGACAGGGACCTGTTTCAGACCCTGTTGAGGCCCGGCGAGCGATCCAGCGTTTTCTACACCTGCTCGTCGGTGTCCAGGGACTATTACGGCGACCACGAGGTCAATTTCTTCTATCTCAACACCGGGGACGAGATAGCTCGAATAGAGGTGCCGGAATGGGTCGCCGATGACCCGGCCCTGGTAGACCTGGCCCATGGGCTTCTGATGGACCAGTGCAGGAGGGGGTTCGGATACCCCGTGGCCATTGCCGAAGCCCACGAGCAGGCTGTGGTCACCGGCGCGGACCGACATGCCTTCCGGCGTCTGGTGGAAAGCGCTCTGGAGGGCGCCGACCTTCCCGTGTACACGTCCGAAAAAGCCTTGTCCAAGCGAGTCCGCTCCCTGTAAGGCCCATGGACGTTAAGTGGTGGCGGCGGTGAGGAGACGTATAGGCGAAGTGGTGGAGTCCAGCTCCCACCGGTTTACCGCCCAAACCTACAGGCTCTACGACGCTCCGCCGTTGGGCGGTCTGGTCAGGATTGAATCGAGGACCCCCGAAGAAAGCGAGGACTCCGGGCTTTACGCCGTCGTGTCCGGCGTCACCACAGCGCCCCTGGAACCTGGGCGCACCATCCTGCCCAGGGGCGAGGCGGAAGAGTCCGAAGAGGACCTGTACAGGTCCCATCCCCAGCTTGCGCGGCTAATGTCCACTCGGTTCGAGGCTGTCATCGTGGGCCACGACGCGGGCCCCGCCGTCCGCCACTATCTGCCCGACCACCCGCCCCGTGTCCACGCGTTCGTATTTCTCGCGTCGGATGACGACGCTGTCCGGTTTGCGGCGTCGGTGGACTTTCTGTCCCTGCTGGTGAACGGATCCACTTATGGCGGAGGTCAGACTGACGAAGTCGTCGCCGCCTGCATTCGGGGCCTCAGTGCCCGCCTGCCGGATCCCGACGGGTTTCGCATACGGGCTGGGAAGGCTCTGGCGAGCCAGCTGCCCGGCGACCTTCCCAGGCTCGACTCCCTGCTGAAGAGGCTCTCTCCATGACGGGGCCAGCCTCGGAACGCGAACCCCTGGGCATGGTGGTGGACGGCTCCCTGACGCGGGGGGTGGAGGTCCGCCTGGCGCCCGCCGCATCGGTTGAAGACGTGAAGGTGGGGGCTTTCGTGACCATTCAGGGCGAGCGTCAACGCTTCTTTGGCGTCGTGACCGACATTGCGTTGGGTTCGGCCAGCCCCAGCCTCAAATATTCGCCGCCCGATGTCTCCGATCCCTTCATTGCCCAAGTGATAGCGGGAACGACGGCCTACGGGACCATTTCGGTATTGCCAACGCTTATCTTGCCTCCAGCTTTGGGAGACAGCGCAGATCTAATGCCGGCTAAGACCGTGCCCGCCCACTTCTCTGGAGTGTATACCGCCGATGAGAGCGACGTGGAAACCGTCTTCGGGCAGGACGACAAGGAGCACTTCTGGATTGGCAGCCCACTGGACATGGAGACCAAGGTCTGCCTTGACCTGAAAGCCCTCTCCGAGCGTTCTATGGGAATATTCGGCAAGAGCGGAACCGGCAAGACCTTCCTGACGCGGATGCTCCTCATAGGCATGGTGCAGAGCGGCCTCGCGTCGAGCCTCATATTCGACATGCACAACGAATACGGGTGGCAGGGCCGCAGCGAGGGGGCCGGGTTCGTCAAAGGCCTGAAGCAGCTGTTCCCCTCCAAGGTGGCCGTGTTCAGCCTGGACGAGGAAAGCTCACGCCGCCGAGGCTTGTCTCCCGACGAGGTGGTCAACATCGGCTACGACGAGGTGCAGCCGGAGGACATTGAGGCGCTCCAGGAGAACCTCAATCTGTCCGAGGTCGCCGCCCACGCCGCCCACAATCTTCGTCTGAGGTACGGGCGCGGATGGCTCAAGGAGTTCACCGACCTGGAAGGGCGGGAGGACATCTCCGAGCTGGCCAACTCCATAGGAGTCAACGTCCAGGCGCTCAACTCGCTGTACAACCGGCTTTCCCGCATGAAACGGTACGGCTTCCTAACTCCAGGCTCCGGCGGACGCCATGACTCGGTAGGACGTATTCTGGAGCAGCTGGACAGGGGACTGCACGTGGTGCTGGAGTTCGGAAGGTACGGCAACGACTTGAACGCCTATATACTGGTCTCCAACCTGCTCACCCGCCGAATACACGACCGCTACGTTCGGCTGAAGGAGGAAGCCGAGGGAGGCCAGGGCAAAGAGCCGACTCCCCTGGTCATCACCATTGAAGAAGCCCACAAGTTCCTCAGCCCGTCGGTGGCTCCCCAGACCATCTTCGGGACCATCGCCAGGGAACTGCGCAAGTACAACGTGACCCTAATGGTCATAGACCAGAGGCCGGGGGCGATAGACTCGGAAGTGATGAGCCAGATAGGCACCAAGATTACCTGTCTCCTGGACAACGAGCGGGACATAGACGCCGTGTTGGGAGGCGCACCGGGAGGCCGCGAGCTGCGGTCTGTGCTATCCAGGTTGGAGTCCCGCCAGCAGGCCCTGGTATTCGGCCATGCGGTGCCCATGCCGGTAGTGGTGCACACGAGAGAATACGGAACGGCTGAATCCTATTCTGGGTTTGGCGGCGACGTTTCGGACACCGAGTCACCTGCTCCCGCAAGGGATTTGGACGATGACTTGAGAGACATATTCGGTAAGTCGTAGATAATTATGTTAATATCGAAGTATTATTGCGATTATCGTAATTTACCGTGAGTTGAGGTATAATATAGATAAGAAGGAGCGCTGAAACAACAATCAATATTACGAGCCCCGCAATTGTAGGATTGCGGGGCTTTGCATCTCGCGGCCTAAAGGCGGGAAGGAGCGCACCGATGGGCATGCTGAAACACATGGAGGAATACGGGCATGAACAGGTCTTGGCCTTTTCGGACTCCTCAGTGGGACTTAAGGGGTTCATCGCGGTGCACGACACAACTCTTGGCCCCGCGGTGGGAGGCGTCCGTATATGGCCCTACAAGACTGAAGAGGATGCCTTGACGGACGTGCTACGGCTGTCCAGGGCCATGACTTACAAGTCGGCAGCCGCCGGACTTTCCCTGGGCGGCGGAAAGGCCGTCATAATTCTGGACCCTGAAAAGGGCAAAACTGACGAGATGCTGGAGGCCTTTGGGCGGTTCGTGCACAGCCTGGGGGGACTCTACATCACTACTACCGACATAGGTTCAGTGGGCCACGACCTCGAATGCATCGGGAGGGAGACTCCTTACGTCGCCGGGCTGCCCATAGAGAAAGGGGGCAGCGGCGACACCTCCATTATGACCGGTCTGGGCGTCTACCTGGGCATGAGGGCCTGCGCCAACAAGGCGTGGGGAAGCGATTCGCTTGCCGGAGTCAGGGTGGTTATGCAGGGCTTTGGGAAGGTGGCTTCCCACACTGCCCTACGCCTGCTGGACGAAGGGGTTATAGTGGCTGCCGCCGACATTGGAGAGGGAGGAAGGGCCAGGGCGGCGGAGATGGGAGTGGAGACCTTGGACCCCGAAACCGTCTACGACGCTCCCTGCGACATCTTCTCCCCCAATGCTCTGGGAGGGACTATCAACGAGACTACCATCCCACGCATTAAGGCGAAGATAATCGCGGGCGGGGCCAACAACCAGCTAATGACTCCGGCGGACGGCCTTACGCTGCACAAGAAGGGCGTGATATACGCCCCCGACTACCTCATCAACGCCGGGGGCATCATCAACGTGGCCACGGAGATAGACGGCCCATACACCGTGGAACGGGCTGAAGAGCGCACCAAGCGCATCTACGACAGGATGAGCGAAGTTCTCGCCCTGTCGATGGAAGAGGACATACCCACCTACGTGGCAACGAACCGGCTTGCCGAGAAACGGTTAAACGAAGTCCGCATGAGCCATATGAGGACCAAGGTCTACGCGGGAGCCTAGAAACCTAGCTGGCCGTGGTGGGTGCGTCGAACGACGGCTCGTTGCCGCGGTGAGTGCCGTCGCAGAAAGGCTTGTTGTCCGACCACCCACAGCGGCACAATGTGACGAATTGTCCCTCGGGCAGGGCAAACTGACCGCCCTCCTGGTCCACCAGTGTGATGGGTCCCTCAATCCTGTAGGGGCCGTTTAGTCGTACTGTTACTTTCACGTCGTCTGCCATCATTCCCCCCCGAATTTCGACGTTCTAACTGAATGGGCGCTTCCGGGCGTTGGCGCTCTTAGAGCCGCGCCGCCCCTATTCTCCTATGGGGCCAGGCGCGTGTCAACGCGCCTCTCTTCCGTGGCCGCGTTCCCCCAGGTTCACAAATGAATCGGGAAGGCCCCTAGCTGGCCGCAACCTCCCTGAGAGACCGGAACCAGTCGCTGTCGAACAAGCCGTTGGGGTCGTATTTGTCTTTCAGCTCCAGAAACCGATGGAGTTCAGGATAGGCCTTCAGCGCCTGGTCCTTTCCGGCCCACCGGTGATAGGTCAAGTAGTAGCAGCCGCCCTCATCCAGAGCGCAGTCGATTAGCGCCCGGAACTGGTCTCTGGCCCGGTCGATGCCTTCCGGGGAATGCTCGACCAGCAGGTTGAATATGATGCAAGCGTAGTCTTGCTTGGCCCACCGTAATACTGTTTCATCTTCCGCCTTGATGAGCCGTACCGTTCCGTAGACGACGTTGGCGCCGGTTTCCAGAACAGCCCGCCGAGCCGAGGACATGAACTGCTCGAACCGGTCCTGGGGAACGTAAAGCTCCGAAATCATCAGCGAGGCGAAGGTCGTCCATCCCAGATGCTGGGCCATGCGGTCGCCTGCGTCAGGCAAATAGGGACTGAACTGGTGCTCGTCGGACCAGTAGAGCTGACCGTCGGTCTGAAGGTAATGGCCCGCGTACTCGGCATAGGCGCGGGCCTTCTCAGTATGCGCCAGCACGTATAACCGCATCCAGTCCTCAGTGGACAGTCCAAGTTGGTCGTCCGGGATCGCGGTCACTGAACCGGTCGGGGTGTAGGTTGACACTATGCCCTTGGACATGAAGTCCGGTGAGGCCTCGTCGGTCATGTACTGGAAATCGCCGTAGGTGGCGCCCTCGTTCATACGGTCTATGAGGGCGTCCATCACTTCCGCCGTAGTGACTTCCGATACTCGCCTCACCAGTTGAGTCCTCGGTTCCAACTTAAGGAGCATCGAGTCCACCAGTCCGAACAGGCCGTAGCCACCGATTGCGGCGCGGAAGAGCTCGGAGTTGTTGCTGCGACTGCACAGAATGCGGTCTCCGTCAGGCCCGGTCAGATAGAATGCTTCTATGTCGTCGACTATAGGCTTCCTGCCGAGGACCCGCCCGTGGACGTTAGAGGAAAGCGCCCCTCCGAGAGTCAGGTCGTCGGCCCCAGTCTGCTTCTGAATTATCGTTAGCTCGCCGCTCCTTCCCTGCTGTTCAGCCCGTAGCCACGCTGTCAGCCCGGGCCACGTGACGCCAGCCTGCACCCACACTGTTGCGGACTCAGTGTCCAAGGGACCTATCTCCTTGAGCCTGGACGTGCTGATCGAGACGCCGCCGCTGACGAACTGCTGGCCTCCCATAGAGTGAAGAGCGCCTGCGGGACATGCCGCCAACCCCTCCGCGGAGGCTTCCAATATAGCGTCGCGGACCTCCAGGGTCGTTGACGGCTCCACGACGCGCGCGACCGTCGTTTCATTGAGCCGGGACTGCACGTCATTCAACACAGACATTCGAAATCTCCTGGCAACGGGCTACTGGACGTCGGAATCAGGCTGCGGGCTGTCACTGGAGGGTTCCAAGCCCTGAGTGCGCCGGTTTTCTGCCTCGGCGACGCGGACGCCTTCGTCTACGTCCACCCGGTGTAGGGCTATCGTGCCTGCCACGATTATCAACAGAATCGAGGTTACGGCGACGCGGGTGTCGAATACGGCGGTGGCGGCGACATACACTATCGGGCCGAACACCGAAGATGCCTTGCTCATGAATCCGAAGAACGAAAAAAATTCGCCGCTGCGGGCCTGTGGCGTAATTTTTGCGAATAGGCTCCGTGCTAACGCTTGGCTGCCTCCTATCACAAGCCCCACTGAGGCTCCAAGCAGCAGCCATTGACTCCCTACGTTCAAGTTAAGCGGGGCCCACAGCGCCGACCTGACTATCTTGGGCCACCAGTCGATTGCGCCTTCTCCCAGCACACTGGGATGCCCAGGCCCCACAACGGACTCTCTGTCCATGCCGCCGCCCTGGATAGATATGCTGTATTTCAAGCCGTCAGTGTCGTCCATCGCATTCGTAAGCCGTTGAACGTCATACGGTTTCAGGGCCATGTCTTCCCGGAGGGACCAGCGTTCGTTTCCTCGTCCGAACTTGAACCCCGAGGCCGGCTCCTCCGGGGCGGCCTCTATTACATAGTCCATCGAGGCCTGCCTATAGCTGAGCCGAAAGTCATAGTCTGCATGTTCGCTCGGGGGCAACGGCGCCATCGCCACTCCGAACAGTACGACGAGAATCCAGCCTACAAGAGCGACCATCAAAGCCGACTTGGTGGAGATTCGTTCCGCCAACCGTCCGAAGGCGACTGCGCTGAATGCGGCCACGAATTGGATGATTACAATTGTCGCCATGTTGAACGCCAGCGCCACTCCCAACGTGTCGGCGGCGAATGCTCCGGCAAGGGCAATGACCGTCTGGATGCCATCGTTGAACAGCAGGTATGCGCCGAGAAACATCAGAACGACTCTGAAACGCTTGAGTTCACGGAACGTGGCAGCCAGTCCTCTGAACCCCATAGAAATCATTGACGCAATGGGCAGCCCACGTATAGGGCGTTCGATGACAGGTTCCGGCAACACCCGCAGGGTCCATACCGCCCACCCGAACCACCAGACCCCGATGGAAACTATAGCGATCCTCGTGACCAGGTCGGCAAAGTCCGAGTCACGGGTTGCCAATATCAGGACCAGATGGACCACCAGAAGCAGTCCGCCGCCTACGTAGCCGTACGCAAATCCCCGGCTGCTTATGTCGTCCATCAGGCTCCTGGGTCCCAGGTGCGCCAGGAAAGAGTTGTAAAAGACCTGGGAGCCTGCGAAACCTATGTTGGCTAGAATGAACATCCCGAACAACCACGCCCAGGGCTGTGAGGTGTAGGCTGAGAAGAAGACCAGCGCGGCAAACAGCGATCCTGCTCCGGTGTAAGTCCAGAGCAGCGCCTTCTTGATGGGAATCCGGTCTGAGATCACTCCCAGAATCGGACTGGAGAGGGCAGCTATGGCGGTGGATATAGCGACGGCGACGCTCCACGCAGAGCTTCCCGTAAACGTGATGCCAAGGAACGAGCTGCTGTCCCCCAGGGCGTCCTGAAACAGAGCCACGAAATATACCGGAAAGATGGCGGCAATGCCGGACGTAGCGTATGCGGAGTTCGCCCAGTCGTATATACACCAGGCTCGAATGGCCCTCTGCTGGTTTGAGGTCAGGTCGCTTAGTCTCATCTATTCAAGGGAGAAAGCTGGAACTGTATGGCCTCCATACTTGGCGCGGCGAGACAACGGTTCTCAGACCTGGTCCAAATGCTACCGTACCGTCATGTCGCTCCAACGTAGGCCTTGAGAGCTAGGCGCCTTCATCCGTAGCCCAAACGGTCCAGGTCGTCCTCACTCATGCCTAGGTAGTGGCCTATCTCGTGCAGCAGCGTGATGGTGAGTTCCTTCACCACTTCATCCCTCGTGCGGCAAGCCATCTCGATGGGCCGTTTGAATATGGTGATGGTGTCGGGCAGAAGCGGCTGGTAAGAGCCTCTTTCGGGCAGCGGGATGCCCCGGTAGAGTCCGAATATCTCTGCTTCTCCGCCGTAGCCCGTCTCCTCCAGGTCTTCGGCGGTGGGCCAGTCTTCCACCAGTATGGCGACGTTTTCTAGGGCGTTGCGGAAGCCTTCCGGCAAGTCCTGATGCGCCCTACGAACCAGCTCGTCGAACTCTTCCGGCTTTAGCTCCATTGCCTATATTGGGGATACGCGTTCCCTGATTCCCTTCAGGATGTCGACGCTGCGCTTGTCAGGCCCCGTTCTGTCGAATCCCGGTGTTTCCAAGAAAAAAGGGACCTCGGCAAAGGCGCGGTTGGCCATAATGGTCTCGAACCCGGAGATCCCAATGTGGCCTTCTCCGATGTTCTCGTGGCGGTCTACACCGCCTCCGAGGGGATATTTGGAGTCGTTGGCGTGGACTGCCGCCAATCTGTCCAGACCTATAGTCTCGTCGAACTCGGACAACATCGCCTCCAGGCCGGTGGAGGTGGCTACGTCGTACCCGGCGGCAAAGCTGTGTTGGGTGTCCAGGCAGATGCGGAGCCTGCTCCGCAACGCAGGCTTTACCGCAGAGATGATGGTCCCCAACTCCCGGAAGCTGGCTCCAATGTGCTTCCCCATCCCCGCAGTATTCTCTATGGTTAACCAAGGGCCCTCCGGCGACTCCTCCAATGCCGTCTCGATTCCGGCTACTGTGCGGTCCAGAACGGCTTCGTAACCCTCACCGGAATGGCTTCCGGGGTGGAAGATCACCCCGGAGGCGCCTATCTGGTGCGCAAGGCCCATGTAATTGACCAGGGAGTCGATGCCCTTACGCCGGTTCTCCGGTGATGCGGTGGCCAGGTTGATGAGATAGATGGCGTGGAAGAATACCGGGCCTATATCGGCTTCCTTGGCTTTGAGGCGAAACCGCTCACCGGTCTCTTCAGGTAGGGGTTTGAAAGCCCAACTCCGTGAGGAGGAGCCGAAAATCTGAATAGCCTCGCACCCTATGTCAACCGCCCTGTCTACTGCTTTGTCCAGGCCTCCGGCAGATGAGACGTGTGCGCCTATTCGCATCGCTTTCCCCCGAACCCTCGGAACTATGTTGGATCACAATGGACAGGAGTGCGCCGACGGACTTTTCCCGCTGGTGAACCTGACCAGCGTCAACACCTTACGCGGAGGCTTCTCGCCGCCGGCCGAAGGGCGACAGCCTGCGGAAGAAGCGGCCCACTTCACCGAGTTCCCACATCACCAGGAATTGGCTTGCGATGAATATCGAACTATAGGTGCCGACGACGGCGCCGATGGCCAGCACGAGTATCAGGCCTCTGATCGTGGGGCCTCCGAACAGCAGAAGGGCCACTAGCACGAACAGGGTCGTGGCGCTGGTGTTCAAGGACCGTCCAACGCTTTCCAGTATGCTCTGGTTCACTACGCCGGGCAGAGGGCGGTCTATGTTCCGGGCCACGTTCTCACGTATCCGGTCGAAGACCACTATGGTGTCGTTCACGCTGTATCCCAGCACCAGTATGATCCCCATGATGAACATGGAGTTGACCTCGATGTCTATGGCCTTCCCTAGAATGGAGAACACCCCAAGGATGAATAGTATGTCGTGGAGGAGGGCCAATATGGCCGCGACGCCGTACCGGAAAGAGTTGGGAATGCTGCGGAAAGCCCAGGTGATGTACCCAAATATGAATATCGACGCCACTATCAGGGCTATGATGGAGTTTCGGATCATCTCCCTGGCGAATATGGGGGACACTGAGTCAAGCTCGCTGGCCGTTATGGTTGCGACCCTATCGTTCAAGGCGTCTTCAATGAGCAGCCTCTCCGACGTGAAAGTGCCGTCGGGGTTGCGGACCTCGGCTTCCAACACGTTGGTGCGCACGAAAATGGAGTCGTCTGAAGTCTTCTGGATAAGCGCCTCTGCGTGGCCCAGGTCGGTGAATACGGCCCTGACGTCGTCCTCTGAGACGGGTTCATCGAAGGTCACGTCTATGACCGACCCGCTGCTGAACTCGATTCCTTGGTTGAGGGCCGGAGGGATGATAAGAGAAATGATTCCCGGGAGTATGACGATGGCCGATATCAGGAAGAACCATTTCCTTCTTCTTATGATGTCCAAGCTACTTCTCCCCTCCCGCCACACCAACAGGTTGCGGTCGCCCTTCAGGGGTGAACAGGCCCGACCTCTTGCCTGCGGGCGTGAAAGTAAGGATTTGCAGCAGGTTCCTGCTGACCAGGATGGCCGTGAACATCGAGACTATGACTCCGATCATCAGGGTGATGGCTAGGCCGGTTATCACCGGTGTGCCCAGCCTCGAACCGAACCACCAGAGTATCAGGCAAGTCACTATCGTCGATACGTTGCCGTCTCGAATGGCGCTCCAGGCCCTCCTGAATCCCACCTCCATCGAAGAGGCCAAGGTACGCCCTGCACGCAGCTCTTCCTTCATGCGCTCGAATATGAGTATGTTGGCGTCTACGGCCATTCCTATGGACAAGATCAGTCCCGCCACACCCGACAAGGTCAGCGTTACGGGAATGAGCTTGAACACCGCAAGTGTGATGACTGCATACACAATCAACGACGTTGCGGCGACAAGGCCGGCCAATTTGTAGTAAGTGACTATAAACACCAGGACCAGCGCCAGTCCTATGAGTCCTGCTATCAGGCTCTTCCTCAGCGAGTCGTCTCCGAGAATGGCGTCGACGGTGTCCTCGCGGATGAGCTTCAACGGCACGGGTAGGCGCCCCGATTCCAGCTGTATCGCCAGTTCCTTGGCGCCTTCGCGGGTGAACCCGCCCTCTATAACTGCGTTTCCGTTAAGTATGGCCGCGTTCACTGTCGGGGCGCTGACCTGTTGGTCGTCCAGGAAGATGGGCAACCGGAACAAGGGGTTGTTGGCTATGCGGGTGGTGACCTCCCTCAGGATTCCCCGGCCCCGGTTGTCGAATTCAAGCCGGACCTGAGGCAAGGTAGTCGTAGGGTCCCGGTCGGGGAAGGCCCGCACCAAATCGTTTCCTGTAAGTCCGATATCAATGTCAATGTAGTTGATGCCTTCGATTCCGCCCCCGCCAGCCTCGACGGAGTTGCATGGGTCGGGAAGCCCAATCTCACGCGCGCTTTGTAGGTCTTCCAGCGTTCCGGTGCAGCGGCGCTCCTTGAACACCAACTGGGCGGTGCTCCGAATCAGGCTCTTGGCTTCTTCGATTCCTCCTCCTGCCTGGAATGCTGTTACGGCGCTGAAAGTGTTCTCCAGGCTTGATCGGAGTTCGTCCTGCCTGTCCTTGTTCAACGCATCATCCATGTTGATTGTGAACCTTGGGAACGGGCTTATCTCCTGTGTCACAGTGGCCGACTCGTACCCCAGCTGGGCCATCACGTCTGCGACACCCTCTTGGGTGGCTGGGGTCGGGAATTCTATTTCTATCTCGGTCGCCTCGTCGCCGGATACAGTGAATTGGGACCCAGGCGCGGCTGTACTGGCGAACGAACGTAACCGTTCAATCTCGTCCTCGGTCAGAGGTTCTTCCGTGCGGATCACGTAGCTGTAGAGCTCCGTTCCAGGGTCGACTATGTCTCCGTCGGCCGTCCGACCCAAGTCCTCGAGAATGGTCTGTAGAGTCGCCTGGTCCGGCGTGGCCAGCATAGTTACGGTTATGAACGACCCGCCTAGTCCGGGTATTTGGATCACCACCCTGTCCTGACCCAGGGTCTGGACCACAGGGTCGGTAGTCCCGAATGCGTCGATTCGTCGTTGGATGATGTCTTTCACGCCGTTCATCTGGTCTTCCTCAGGGTCGTTGAGGGTTGGCGTGAATATGGTCACCGGCGCGATTGCGCCCAAGGCGGTCTCCAAACTCCCCTGGGAGTCCAGGGTTAGGTCGAGTCCTTCGATGGCGTATTGGCTTTGGGGAGGCGCTTCGACAATGGCCGTTCCAAACCCCACCGCCGCCAAAGCCGTCCGCAAGTCCGACTCCAAGACCTTTTCGTTAAACCCAATGGAAATGACGCCGTCATCCTCATCGAACGAGTCGATTTCGGTCAACTGGTCTACCAGGACACCTCGCAACGACTCCAAGCCAACGGTGTCGTGGTCTAGCCCTGTGATGGAATACTCGGTTCCGGTTTCCCCGGCCTCCACTTGGGCGCCTTCGTAGCCAAGAGCCTGCAGCATTACGGTTAGGTCGTTCTCGCTGATTCCCACCGGAAAGACCACGTTAACGTCGTTGTCCTCCGTAAAAGTGACCTCGGTCTGGACTTCCGGGTCTTCAGCGCGGCTGTTTCCCAGGCTCTCTATCGCCGCTTGCAGGCTGTTCAACACGTTGGGTAGGACTTCAACTTCATTGACGTCGAATCTGTGCACCGATAAGGCAGCGTCGGGTTGGCCCTGGTCTTCCAGTAGAGACTGGAGGTCTTCGTAAGCCACTTCATCCTGGAAGACGACGTCTATCTGGTCGGGGAGGTCGGCTTCATACCAAAGCATGACGCCGCCCTGTAGGTCCAGGCCCAGCTTCAGCCCCAACGGACCGTCGTTGCTGCGCTCCAAGTTGAAGACGTCGATGTTGCGGAAGCTCAGGGCGGCAATGGCCAGCACCAGCACGATGGAGATGAAGATGAATACCCGGACCCCTCGCCTACGCACCCCGGCCCCTCTCTGGTTCTGACGCTGAGTTCGTTATAGTGAGTTCCTTTTGCTTGCGGCCGCCAAACTGGGGCCAGCGTCTTATGTAATGTCTGGCCTTACCCTGCCAAACTTGCGGATTATACCCCATGACAGCCCATGAACGTCTAGGGTTTCGGGCGGTTGTTTAACGGCGTAAACGGGCTCGGCGCTGCGCGTCTCTTGCTTTGCCCTTGGAAGTGGCTGCCAGAGGTTACGAGCCGGGCTCCGATCATGAGATCCATTGGACTGTAAACTAACCGGCGTAGACGGTTTGGGCCTCGCCTTCTTCCATACCTTCCGTGTCCTCGTCCGACTCTTCCTCATCGGCCAGTTCGGACTCTTTCCACAGCTTGTCGCTGTCCACCAGCCGGTCTATGTACAGAATTCCGTTCAGGTGGTCGATTTCGTGTTCCAAGGCCTGCGCCAACAGTTCGTCTGCGTTCACTTTCACCGGCTTGCCGTTCCGGTCCAAGCCCTTGGCCCTCACCCGCTCCGACCGTTTCACCAGTCCCCTGTATCCGGGGATGCTGAGACAGCCCTCGGGAACCTCCCTTTCGCCTTCGGCCCTGACGATTTCAGGGTTGATGAATACCCTGGGTTCCGGGTCGTCAGGAAGCTGTATGACCACAACCCTCTGCAAGACCCCAACCTGGTTGGCGGCGAGACCCACGCCGTGATTGTCGTGCATGGTCTCGATCATGTCGTCTATCAGCCTCTGCAGAGAGGGAGAGAAGGAGCTGACTTTCTTAGCCTTTTCCCTGAGAACGGGGTCGGGCGCTATATGCAACTCCAAGCTTGACACGTTGAGCCTCCGAGAGCCGCCGCGGGCAACGGCTCCGCGGCTGTTTGGAAGTGATTATTCCTGAGACAGGATTATAGACAAGGCGCGTTCATAGTGTAAAGGAAATTCAAAGCTACATTACGCTGACTGGATCCACGTCCACAGTCCATCCCTGGGGTAGGGACACGTTTCCGATAAACCTGTGCAGTTCCCGCCCTCGCAGTACCAAATGCCACCTGAACCTGCCCCGCACACGCTCAGGAAATGCCGGGGCCGGCCCTATGATTTCCAGGTGACTCCCGCCTGATTCGTATATCTTCTGTCTCAGAAGGGCGCCCATCCTCTCAGCTTCCGTGCGGGCCCTGTCCTGGTTGGTGTGGCCAAACACCATCCTGATAAGCCGATTGTAGGGAGGGTTGCCGTGGTTTCTCCTGTATTCAATTTCCGTCCTGTAAAACCCTACGTAATCGTGGGTCGCGGCGGCGGCTATCGCATAGTGGTCTGGAACGTAGGTCTGGATTATCACTCGTCCAGGGACAGGCCCCCTGCCTGCCCTGCCCGCCACCTGACAGAGGTGCTGGAACACCTTCTCTCCGGCGCGGAAGTCGGGGAGGTTCAGTCCCACGTCAGCCAACACCACTCCTATAAGGCTGACGTTGGGCAGATGAAGCCCTTTCGCCACCATCTGGGTGCCCACAAGTATTTGGGTCTCCCCCTTCAACATGCTGTCCATGATCTCCCGGTGAGACCTGGAAGAAACGGAATCGCTGTCCCATCGAAGGGCTTTGGCCCAAGGGTGGCGTTTCCTTACCTCCTCCATGACGGATTGGGTCCCCAGGCCCATCCGGCGAACACGCGGGCTGCGGCATTGGGGGCAAGACTCGGGGAGGCGGACGCCCCGGTTGCAATGGTGACAGACCAGACGTCCCTTGTCTCCGTGGAAGGTAAGGGTCACGGAGCACCCGCGGCACTTCATGGAATGCCCGCAGTCCCGGCACTGCACGACGGTGGATGATCCCCGCCGGTTCACGTAGAGAATCGCCTGCCTCCCAGCTTGGACGCAGTTGGAGAGGGCGTCGGCGAGAGCTTCGCTGAAAATCGACCGGTTGCCTTCCTTGAGCTCTTTCCTCATGTCTTTGATTTCGACTGAGGGAAGCATTGGGCGAACTCCGTTGTGAGAGGGGACCCTCTGGGGAAGTTCCAAAAGTCGGAGTCTCCGACGTTGCGCCAGCGAGTAGGTCTCCACGTCCGGCGTCGCACTTCCCGCAACGACCACCGCCCCTGTCAGTTCGGCCAACTTATGGGCAACGGCCCGCGTGTGGAACCTTGGGGAGGCCTCATGCTGCTTGTAGGTCCACTCGTGCTCTTCATCTATCACAATCAGGCCCAAGTCCTGCACTGGCGCGAACAGGGCGCTGCGAGGTCCCACAACCACGTCGAACTCGCCGTCATGGATTCTCCGCCACTGCTCCAAACGTTGGGCACCGGTCATTCGGCTGTGCAGCACGGCCACTTTGCCCCGAAACCTGGAGTTCAGCCGGTGCAAGGTCTGGGGCGTCAACGAAATCTCCGGCACCAGATAGATCCCTCGCTTGCCGGCGGATATACAGTGCTCTAGCGCCCGCAGGTAGACTTCCGTTTTGCCGCTGCCCGTGACTCCGTGAAGGAGGAACCTAGTGGCGGCGGCGGGTTTCCGGTCCAACACGTCAGCTATGGAGCGGTAGGCGCGCATCTGCTCCGCGGTCAACTCAGGGGGGACGTCCGAATCGTACAGGCTGTCGTTAACGACGGGATCCGGCTCCAGGCGCACCCATTCCATAGACGCCAGGCCCTTGTTTAACGTGCCCGTCACCGCAGAAGCGCCGAACGTCTTGTTGGCGTCGGGCGTGTCCATGCTGCCCCTCACCAGCAGGGCGTCGTAGAACTCTTTCTGGCGCGAGGTCAGACTGCTCATCTGCTCAGCGGCCGCGTCCGCTGGGTAGACTGTCGACTTGTAGCGGTGACGCCTTCGTGGGCGAGGGAATTCCCAGCGCCGTTTGATTGCGCCGCTGTTTATCAGGCGGTTCAGCGTACGCTGTCCGCCGGTGCCCAAGGCCTTGACCGCCGCCTGTTCCGCGACTTCTTTGTGGCCCATAAGCTCCAGGAGCGCGTGGACTTTGGGGTCGTCGTGGACTTGTACTGCTGAATCGTCCTGGGCCAGACTCAGCCAAGAAGAGACCCTATGTTCCAACCCGGGCGGAAGCATCAGGGACGCTGCCTCAAAGAGGGACGACAGGTAATAGCGGCTTATCCAAGAGGCCAGTTCCAGGTCTTTGCGTCCCAGCAATGGAGACGGCTCCAAGACAGATATGATGTCCCGGACGGCCTCAACCTGGGGACTGTCGGTGCATTCGAAGACGATGCCTTGCACCGGCCTGGCGCCCAGAGGCGCCCATACCATCCGGCCTGGCTCTGGGACGTCCATCGGAGCAGGGACGCTGTATGAGAGGGTCTTGCCGGGTCCGATGGGAGCGTTTACCGCCACCTCTATGAATCGCTTGCCCACACGCCGCCTCGCATCCCACACTTCCTCGGCAGGCCCCAAAAAGCGTGCCCGGCGTGACGGCGCCGGGCATCAAGTTCTATGTTATACGGCCGGTGACTCAGCTAAAACTAGCTCTTGTCATCCTGCGGGCTGTCGTCGGCCGTTTCAACGTCAGCAGCTTGTTCCTGTTCAACCAGTTGGGCTTCAACCGCCTCAGGTTCAGGCGCTTCTTCCTCAAGTTCCGCGGCTGCTTCTTCCGCAACTGCGGCCTCGGCTTCAGCGGCGGCGAGGGCCCGTTCACGCTCCCGAGCTTCGGCTGCCGCCCGCTCCGCTCTTGTGGGGGCCCGCCGCTCCTTGATTCGGGCAGCCCTGCCGGAAAGGCCGCGCAGGTAGTAGAGCTTGGCCCTGCGTACAACTCCGTGCCTGACCACTTCCACCGAGTCGAGCAACGGTGAATAGAATGGGAACGTCCTCTCGATGCCGACGCCGTGGGCGACCCTGCGCACCGTGAAGTTGGAGCCGGGTCCACCGCGCCTCTTCTTTATGACGACTCCCTGGAAAGCCTGGATTCTTTCCCGTTCGCCTTCCCGGACTCTGAAATTGACTTTTACCGTGTCGCCTGAGCCGAAGGCTTCTATCTTGGGGTTGGGCGTCAGGGTGACTGCCGTTCGGGCTTCCATCGATTATTCCATCCTGGGTTCTATAATTTCGAGCCGGTATATTCTATCCCTTGCTACGGCTCCAAACAAGGGGCGGCACATCAAGGGTTGGGCGGGTCCTGTTCATAGCCCTGGCGGCTCAGGAAGTCCAAGTCTTCCTGTGAGAGGTGCGCCTTGGCCAGCAGGTCTGGCCTCAGCGCCAAGGTGCGCAGCAGCGACTGCTCCCGTCGCCACCGGGCTATCTCCCCGTGGTTGCCCGACAGCAACTCCGGAGGGACCTCCATGCCCTTGTACTCCGGCGGCCTGGTGTAGATGGGGTGCTGGAGCAGCCCAGTGGCGAAGGAGTCCTCGGAGACGCTGTTTTCCGAGCCGACCACACCCGGAGTCAGCCTGGCCACGGCGTCCACCACCACCATAGCGGCCAGTTCGCCTCCCGTGACGACGTAGTCGCCGATGCTCACGTCGCAGGTTGCCAGAGAGGTTCGCACCCGCTCGTCCACCCCGCCGTAGTGCCCGCAAATCAGCACGAGACCAGGCTCTTGGGCGAACTCCATCGCGATATCGTGGTTGAAGACCTGGCCCTGGGGGGACAGCAGCGCCACCGGGACCGGACCTGCATGGAAGGACAACGCGTATTCCACGGCCTCGAAGACGGGTTCTGGTTTCATCACCATGCCGGGCCCGCCTCCGTACTGGTAGTCGTCGGCGACGTGGTGGGGGCTGTGGGTGAACTGTCGAATGTCGTGGACGTGGATGTCTATCAACCCCCGGTCCGATGCCTTTTTCAACATGCTGTAATCAAAGGGGCCGGAAAACATCTCCGGGAACAACGTCAGAATGTCGAATCGCATGGCGAGGCCAGCCCCTCAGGAAGAGGTTCCTGTTGGGTGCCCCTCGGCCTGGTCTCTGAGCAGGTCCAAAGCGTGACCTAACACAGGCTGGACCACTTCCAGGCACTCCCGTACGCCTTTCGGACTGCCGGGGAGAGTAATGATAAGAGTGCGGCCCCGTATCCCGGCCACCTGTCGGCTCAGCATCGCCATAGGAGTCTTGCTCAGTGTGCCCGCTCTCATGGCCTCAGCCAGTCCAGGAACGTGCCTATCTATGACCGACAGCGCAGCTTCAGGGGTTACGTCCGTCGGCGCCACGCCGGTGCCGCCCGTGGTGACGATGATATCGATGCCCTCGTCGGACCAGCCCGCCAATCGAGCCGAAATTACATCCAGGTCGTCTGGGACTACCTCGTAGCGAAGGCACTCATAGTCGGGAGGAGTCAGCATTTCCTTGATTACTGCGCCGCTGGTGTCTTCCCGCTGCCCGTGGAACCCAGCGGTGCTGGCAGTCAGGATTCCCAGGGAGAACATGAGGAGCCGCCGACCAGCCAGAGTCCTGCTACGATGAAGCCTTTCTGGGAGATTTGATGTTTTCCAGAAGGCTTTCGGTGGGGATGGCCGGGAGCGTCATGATGTTCATGGTGCCCCGAGACCCCAGATGGATGGCGAGATGGGCGATGGTCTCGTTGTCGGGGGCCTCGATGATGTTGACGAAGTCGTAGAGGCCCAGCACTGCGTACTGGCTTATCAACTCGCAGCCGAACTGCTTGATTTCCTGGTTCACTTCCCGGTTGCGGTCCGGCATACGCTCCAGGGTCTTCCGGCCTTCGGGGGTCAGAGTGGCCATCATTATGTATACGGGCATCGGCGCCTCCTGGCTTTTCCCAGGTTTGTGTAGGAAAGATAGCAGGTGGTGGGATTGTCTACTGGTCGGGGCGGCCAGATTCGAACTGGCGGCCCCCTGCACCCCATGCAGGTGCGCTACCGGGCTGCGCCACGCCCCGACCTCCTATACAAAATACCACACCGCCGATTTCTTATTCAACAATGGAGCGGCGTCAACCACCGCGTGAGACGGCTAAAAATACCCCCTCTCCCGCTGGGAGAGGGTTGGGGTGAGGGAGCAATGTCCCTTCTCCCCTGGCGGGAGAAGGTTAGAGCCTGCCCTGAGCTTGCCGAAGGGATGAGGGGGAGGAACGTGCTGCAGCGACCAACGAAATCGGAGCAGCAAGTGTAGCCAAAGGACAAAGCCCGCCGACATAAGGCGCATTGACCGCCCATCAGTCGGTTGATAAACTTTATCAACCATATAAGGCGATGGCCGCAGCCAAGGAGGCAGATGATGAAGTTGGGCCTGTTCATGATGCCGTCTCATCCCCCTGAGAGGAGCCTCTACGACGCCCACCAATGGGACCTGGACTATCTCCAGCTGTGTGATGAACTGGGCTACGACGAAGCCTGGATCGGAGAGCACTTCACCACGCCCTGGGAACCCATACCGTCTCCGGACATCATGATTGCCCAGGCGCTGATGAGGACAAAGAACATCAAGCTGGGCACCGGGGTCCATCTGCTCCCCTTCCACCACCCCGTCGAGTTGGCCCACCGAGTCGCCTACTTGGACCATCTGGCACAGGGCAGGTTCATGTTGGGCATCGGCTCCAGCGGTCTTCCCAGCGACTGCACCCTGTTTGACGTGGACATGGAGGGCGGAGAACACCGCCAGCGGACCCGGGAGTCTCTGGATATGATGAAGAAGATATGGGCCAACGACAGTCCCTCCGAGTTCCGTGGGAATTTCTGGAACATGAACATCGCCGAGCCAATGCTGGGAGACCTCAAGGTGTTTCTCAGCCCCTTGCAGAAGCCGCACCCGCCCATCGGCGTGGCGGCGGGCAGTTTCAGGTCCCCCACTCTCACGATAGCCGGAGAAAACGGCTACATTCCCATGAGCCTGGCCTTTAACGTCGATTATGTAAACAGCCAGTGGGAGGCCATAGCAGAGGGCGCTGAGCGGGGCGGCTTGACGCCTTCACGTAAGGAATGGCGCCTGGTTCGGGACGTTTATGTGGCCGACACCGACGAGCAAGCAAGGGAAGAGGTCCTGAACGGAGCCACAGGCAGGGCCTGGCGCGAATATCTGCTGCCCCTGTTTGGAGAATTGGGGTTCTTAGAAGGACTAAAACTCCATCCTGACGTCCCTGATGCGGACGTGACGGTGGAATACGTGGCAGACAACTTCTGGCTGACAGGCTCTCCCGAAACCGTCGCCGGCAAGCTGCGCACCCTCTTCAAGGACACCGGAGGCTTTGGCGGCCTGCTGATGCTGGTCTATGACTACATGGACAGCCCGGACGGATGGAACAAGTCCACGCGACTGCTGTCCGAGCAAGTCATGCCCATGGTCTCGGATCTGACCGTGGACTAGACCCGCGGCCCGCTCCGGGTGATCCCCTAATCCTTACAGCGCGCAGCACCGGTTCGGCGGGCTCCCATCTACGCTCTGTATCGGAATATCCCATGACAACCGAACTGGAAAAAGTCCGTAGAGCTGCTGGTGCTATCGCTATAGCGCTGGGAGGGTTGATAGTCGTCGCGGTCTTGCTTGCAGTGATAGTAGTGATTGTCGGAGCGGCGTGCTATGACTGGCTTGGGAGCGGCGTTGATGAACGTGAGATTTACGACATCGCTCAGAGGCAGAGGACACAAAGTCAACTTGGACCCCGTTGGACAGAAGATGGGGCAAGTATAGTATTTCAGAATGGTTACACGATCTACGTCGTGGATTCCGGCGGCACGAAGGTCATCGAATGGGTTCCAGAGGGCGCGCCAAAGGATGAAACATTCGCGTTCGACTTCTCACCTGACGTAGGCCAAATGCCGCCTAGGATTGCCTATACTACTCTTAGGTACGGGCTTAACGACAACAAAGACCTTGAAATCGCCACAGCGTATTTGGACGGTTCAGATTATCGGAGGCTGACCGACAGCGCTGGGAATGACGTGGCCCCGGCATGGTCGCCGGACGGTAAACGGATCGCCTTTCTATCTGGCCGAGACGGGAGTCGTTCTCCCCTTTACGTCATGAACGCAAATGGTTCTAACGTGAAGAACGTATGGCGTGGTCTACCGGCCTCATTGGCTACTCGTCCGGTATGGTCCCCTGACGGCATGCACCTAGCGGTTCGGGACGGACGCTCTCTGTATGTCGCCATTGATGTCTTGGGGGGCGGAATGAGGGCGAAACATCTGGGAGCGACCCAGACAAACCCTGCCTGGTCGCCGGATGGCCGACGGATCGCTTTCGTTCAAATCGGTCCCACTGAGGAGACGCAGGAAACTGAAACGATATACATATCTAAGCCCGATGGTTCGGAAGCGCGCAAGGTTTTTCATTCCCGTAGGCCGCACGTTAGCATCTCGGACCTCTCCTGGTCTCTCGACGGCTCAAAGCTACGGTTCACTCTACACGGAATAGGACAGCCGATAAATAAACGCACCTTGGCTCAGATAGACATCGATGGTTCAAACTTTGAAGAAATCATGGAATTTCGGACAGGGTTACACATAGCCTGGTCCCCAGACGAGAGCAGGCTAGCCGTGTTGACTCCGGATGCACCCTCTGAGCCAATCTTCGGGAATGTGCTGCTGTATGTGGTGAGGTCGGATGGCTCGGACAGGCAGGTCCTGGTCAGGGTGGACAACAGACGCGGCGCGGAGGCAGTGCCCTGGAGGCAATGAATGCCCAGCGGTGAACGCTTCTGGCCAAACGTTGCGACGTAGACTAGCCCCTGCCGCCGCTACTGGGCGGTGTAGCCTCCGTCGACGACCAGCTCCGAGCCGGTCATGTATGACGACTCGTCGGAGGCCAGGAACAGGGCGCAATTGGCCACGTCCTCCGAGGTGCCGAGCCTTCCCATAGGGCTTCTGCCGGCGGAAGTCTGCCTGTCGTGGCCCATCTGACGCCAGATGTCGTGGAGCATTTCCGTGTCGATGGGTCCCGGGTGGATGGAGTTGGCGCGGATGTTCTCCTTGGCGTATTGTACGGCGGTGGCTTTAGTCAGCAGCCGGACGGCCCCCTTGGACGCAACGTAGGCCGTGGCGCGGTCGCTTCCCACCAGCCCTGCGGTAGACGATATGTTGACTATGGAGCCGCCCCCCGAGTTGCGCATCGCCGGAATGGACTCACGGGTGCCCAGGAACACTCCCTTGACGTTGACCTCCATGACTGCGTCCCATTCCTCATCAGTGGTGTCCTCCACCTTCCCGGCGCGCCATATCCCGGCGTTGTTGACCACTACGTTCAACTTGCCGAAGCGGGCCACGGCGTCGTCCACAGCCTTGCGCCAGTCCGCCGTGCTGGTGACGTCCAGGTGGACGTAGAGGGCTCCGCCGCCGGAGTCCTCGATTTCCTTGGCTACCTGAACGCCCTCATCGTCGAGAATGTCCCCAATGACCACCTGTGCGCCTTCCCTGGCGAAAAGCCTTGCTTCCACTGCTCCCTGACCCCTGGCTCCTCCGCTTATCAGGGCCACTTTTCCCTCTAAACGCATTTCCAACTCCGTCGATATAGGTTACTGAAGTCCTGCGATAGCTTCTTTGAACTGTCTGGCCACGTCTATGTGCTGGTCGGGCCGGGGCATCTCGGACCAACGGGTGTCCACGTTGATGTGGGTCGCTCCCGCGTCCTTCCACCAACCGGCTTCCAGGGCCCACTCCTCCGGCCCCTTGCCTGCCACGCGAATCCTGCCCTCGATGCCTATCTCAGCCGGGTCGCGGCCTGCGTCGCGGGCGTATTGGTGCATCCTCTCCAACGTGGCCAGTCCCGAATCGTCGGTGGGAAACTGGGGGAGCCACCCATCGGCCATGCGCCCGACCCGCTCCACCACCCGCTCGGCGGCAGTTCCCGGCTCGGCGTTTCGTCCGCCGCCCAACCAGACCGGGATGGGCCGCTGCACCGGCAAGGGATTGACGCCGGCATGGCGAACTCGGTGGTGACGGCCTGAAAAATCCACCGTCTCCTGCGCCCAAAGCTCCCGCATGAGCTCAATCTGCTCCTCGGAACGGCGTCCCCGGTTGCGGAAGTTCTCGTTCAACGCCTCATATTCGACGTGGTTCCATCCCGTGCCCACGCCCAGCCTAAACCTCCCGCCAGACATGAAGTCAAGCTCTGCGGCCTGCTTGGCCACCAGGGCCGTCTGCCTCTGGGGGAGAATCAAGACTCCGGTGAGAAGCCCCAGCGTGGACGACAAACCTGCAACGAAGGACAGCAGCATGAAGACTTCGTGGACTATGCTTTCGTGGCTGTAGGGCCGGTCTTCCAGGAAGGGGTGATAAGCTGGGTCGGCGCCCAGCACATGGTCTGCGCAGACTATGTGGTCGTATCCCAGGTCTTCTGCAGCCTGAACGAATTCCTTGACCGAACCCCTGTCCGGGGTCATCTCCCGCTGTGGAAATGTTAGTCCTATCCGCACTTGTCTAATCGTCCTTTCTGCTTTTCCACACGTCACGGACCCATTGGCCCTGGTGAAGAGTCGCTGCCGCCGCCGAGGACACGTCGATGGAGAAGAGGTGATAGGCGCCCAAGTCCTCCGGGCGGAATTTCATCTTCTCGAAGCAGGCGTCGCTGAAGCGGCGGCGTTCGCCGCTGTCCTTCACTTCCACGGCTTTTCCGTACACCTTGAACTCCCCCTGGCCTCCGGCGGTGTCTGAAACCGCGTTGTGCAGGCTGCACCTGGGGTCCCGGAGAAGGTCCAGAGCCTTCGTAGAACGCCACATCATGCCCAGGTACAACTCGTCCCCCGCAAAGATATGTTCCACCGGAGAAACCCGGGGCCAGCCGTCTCTCCGCAGGGTGGCCAACAGCACCAGCCCCGTCCGGTCGAACCGTTCTTCGCCAAGTTGGGCGAGGTCGGGCTGATGGCCTTTGAATTCAGTCCACTTCATTGCGTTCGACCCGCTGGCGTTAGAAGCCGTATGCGTCCTTGAAGGTCTGGAGCTTTTCTATGCAGCCGTCGGCGGCGTCGCCCCTGAAGTTGAGCGCCAGGTGGCTGGAACCCAGGTTGTCCCAGTCCCGCGCTACGGTGACCCATGACTCCGGGTCTGTGCCTGTAAGTGTCAGGCTGGGTTCCATTCCCACGTCCGACGGGTCTCTGCCTGCTTCTTCTGCGTACTGCTTCACCCGTGCGATAGCTTCAAGACCAACGTCGTCGGGCTTTAGCTGGTGGAGCCAGCCGTCGCCCAGCCGTCCCGCTCGCCGCAGCACCCGTTCCGGCGGCCTGGGGGCAATGGACCTGCCTGTGCCTATCCATAGGGGTATGGGCTGTTGGACGGGCATGGGGTTCAGCCCCGCATGGGAAATCTTGTGGTACTTGCCCTCGTAGTTGACCACCGGCTTGGTCCAAAGGTCCCTCAGCACCTCGATTTGCTCTTCGGAGCGTCTGCCCCGGTCTTTGAAGTTCTCTCCCAAGGCCTCGTATTCGACGGGATTCCAGCCCACACCTATGCCCAGCCTGAGCCGCCCGTTGCTCAACACGTCTATTTCAGCGCACTGCTTCGCCACCAAGGCGGTCTGGCGCTGGGGAAGGATGAGAATGCCGGTGACCATCTCTATGCGTTCGGTGAATCCGGCGATGTAGGCCATGAGGGTCAGGGGTTCATGGGTTACGCTCTCATGGGTGTAGGCGAAATAGTCCACGTCCGGGTGGAACTCCGGGTTGGCGCCAAGGACGTGGTCCAGGATGCGCACGTGGCTGTAGCCCAAGTCTTCGGCGGCCTGTGTGAAGGAACGCACGGCTCCCATGTCATGCCCGATTTCCACGGTGGGGAATGAGACTCCTATCCTCATGGCATTTCCTTTCTCCGGGTATGGTCTGCTAGAAACTTTCCGACTGCAAAGCCTCACTGAGCCGCCGAATGGCCCGGAGGTGGGTGTCTACGTCTGCGCTCCGTGGGGCGTTGGCGCCGATGTGAGTCGCCCCAAGACCCTTCCACTCTCGAAGCACGTCCAACCACGGTTCCGGGTCGTCTCCGTCCAGGACGAGGCGTCCTTCAATGCCGATGGTCGACGGGTCGCGGCCAGCTTCTTCAGCGTACCTGTTTATGGGTTCTATGATGGTCCTGGTCTGACTTGGCGTAAAGTGGGCGAACCATCCGTCAGCCAGCCGACCAATACGCCGTAACGTCCTCTGTGGAGGAAGCGCCTCCCAGCCGGACCAGCCGCCGCCTATCCACAGGGGTATGGGCCGCTGGACGGGCATGGGGTTCAACCCGGCGTGGGAGATGCGATGGTAGGCGCCCTGGAAGTTGACCACAGGTTCAGTCCACAGCGCGCGCAGCGCTTCTATCTGCTCCTCGCACCGTTTTCCACGGTCGCGGAAGTTCTCTCCGAGGGCCTCGTACTCCACGGGGTTCCACCCCAGCCCTACTCCCAACCGGAGACGGCCTCCGCTCAAGAAATCGACCTCCGCCGCCTGCTTGGCTGTAAGGACCGTTTGACGCTGGGGCAGAATCAGTATGCTGGTGACCAGCTCGATTCTGGTTGTGATGGCCGCAAAGTAGGCCATCAGAGTCATGGGCTCGTGGATGTAGCTCTCATGGGTGTATACGAAATACTTTTGGTCAGGATGCAGCTCGGGAACCGCCCCCAATACGTGGTCCAATACGCGGATGTGGCTGTATCCCAGATCCTCGGCGGCCTGGGCGTATTCACGGACGGCCCCAAGGTCGTGGCCTATGTCGGTGGTGGGAAACGCGACCCCTATCTGCATTGCGCCTCCTAGCGCCCGGCATGGGGTTTACACCGGCAATAGATTACCACATACGTGGGGCTGTTGGTTAAAAAGCCCCGAGGCCGGAGCGTATCGTCAGGAGTTGCGGGTTGGCGTTGCTGGACGGCGAGGACGCTGTGACCTCTCCGGTCTGACAAGTTGGGCCTTCAGCAGCAGCAGCGGCACCGTAATCACAAGGATGATCAGGGCGATGAATTGGGCTTCGTTCAGACCAATTGCCCATTCTTCATCCATGGGTACGGGGCCTGTCCTGAGGAATCGGATGAAGAAGACGCCCAGGGAATATGCACCCAGGTATAAAGCGAACAGCATCCCATGAGGCCGGATTCGGTTCCTCATGGGCCAAATTATGGCGAGGACTCCGACCAGAAGCAGCATCTCGTAGGCAATGGCAGGGTGACTGGCCTGGAAACCGTGGATGAAGTGGCTGGCGCTTTTCGGATGCTCGTAGACGAAGCCCCAAGGCAGGTCCGTCAGCTTGGCGACGTGTTCCCCGTTGAATATGTCGCCTAAACGGCCTACGAACATGGATATAATCAGCGCGGGGGTCGCGATGTCGGCCAAGCGGGCCGCCGATGGGAGCGGCGCATGGTCCAGCTTGGCCCATGGGAGGAGCCTGTTCCACCCGTTTATGAATCTTGGGTGATTCCTGATTGCGATATAGGTTGCGCCGAATAAGAACCCGCCCAGGATCGCCCCGTAGATGGCTATGCCGCCGCTCCATATTTGTACGATTCTGACGGGATTGTGCTGGTAGTAGTCCTCCCAACGGTCGATGACGTGGAACACCCTGGCTCCGACTATGCCTCCGATGATAGCCCACACCGACACGGTCATGATGGCGTCGGACACCAGTCCTTCTCGTCTTGACCACCTTTCCACCAGGAATACGGAAAGGGCTACGGCAATCAGAGTAAAGAGGCCGTGCCATGTAAGGGTCAAATTGCCGGCGGTGAATATGTCGGGGTCTATGTTGATGGGGATGCTGGCCAAGGGAATGTTCATCGATTCGACTCCAGAGTTGTATCGGAAGCCCTCACCCCGACCCTCTCCCAGGAGGAGAGGGAGCGATGAATGGCAGGGCGGTAACAAGGTAAACCCTATGCCCAGCGCTTTGCAAGGACTTGAGCGTCCGTTCTCCGTGAGAGGCGTTTTCTGCTGGGCAGAAGAGAGCGGGGCCGCTCCCTGAAAGATGCACGTCAGCCCCCGCGATGCGGGAAAAGTCGGCCCTGATTTCCTCAAAGCCTGGGAAGGCCCGGGCGGCAACATCGTCGAACGCGTTGAACAACTCGCCTTGGTCGAGCCGGCCTAACGATAATGATTCGACCATACGCTCAGTGTGAGACCCATCGGAGTAGTGTTCGGGTGTCATCAAGGAGTAGAGCCTCCCAGTTTTCGTGCCGAGCTCCTGGGGCAGGTCTGGGCAGAGCGCCACGTAAGAGATTTCTGGAGCATGGGGGATGGGTGTCAGCTCCTCTCCCCTCCCGCTGCCCAGAGCCGTTCCACCCATCAGGAAGAAGGCTACGTCGGAGCCGATGGACGCCGCTATTTCTCTAAGCTCTTCCGCCCGGCATCCCAGGTCAAACATCCTGTTCAAAGCCATCAAAGTGGCGGCGGCGTTGCTGCTCCCCCCTCCCAGACCCATGCTGTAGGGTATGGCCTTCTCCAGGTGAATGGATGCCGGCGTGGGCTTGTCAATGGTACGGGACAAAGCCTCTGCTGCCTTGAGCACAAGGTTGCCCTCCCCTGATAGGTCGGGGTCTGAGCAATGAAGTTCAAGCGTTTCTGAAGGCTCGAACCGGATAGTGTCGAATAGGTCCACGGCCTGGAAAACGGTGCGGATTTCGTGATAGCCGTCATCCCTCTTGCCGAGGACTTCCAGGGTTAGGTTGAGCTTTGCCGGGGCTTTAACTTCCACTGGCGCTTGCCCCTGACGTCTGAGTATAGAGACTGCGCCAGTCATGGAGAGTCAGGTTCTCCGGCCTTGCTCCCGGGTCTATACCGGCTTTCGACAAGGTCCGCTCCGCCTCGCCCGGCGCTATTCCCAATCCGATGGCCAGGGAGTTTCTGATTCGCTTTCTAGGGCTGGAGAACCCGGCCTTCACTATTCCAAAGAATGCGTCCACGTCGTCCAGCTCCAACGCCGGAACTCGGTGTGGGACTATCTTGATGACCGCTGACGAGACCTTGGGGGGAGGCTCGAAGGCTGCCGGGGGTACGCGGCAAACGATTGAGGGCGCGCCGTAGAGATGAACCGACACGGCCAGCACGCTCATCCGACCGTCCGCCGCCTCCATGCTCCGGGCAACCTCTTCTTGAAGCATGACGACCAGGACACTCGGCTGGCGGTCTCCGGCCTCAAGGAACCTCCGCAGGATGGGGCTGGCGGCGTAATAGGGCAGGTTGGCGACCAACTTGTACGGGGCATCGTCGGGAGCTAGCCCTGCCAAGTCTACCTCCCTGGCGTCTCCGGCGACCACTGCCAGATTGTCGGGGCGCCCCAGACGTGCAGGCAAAGAGTCTGCCAGACTCCTGTCCTTCTCCACAGCTACGACAGACCGGCTCCGGTCGACTAGACGCCTGGTCAGCGCCCCTTTGCCCGGGCCTACCTCGACAACCGCATCATCGGGAGCAAGCTGTGCCGCGTCCACGATTCGGTCCAGAATCGAGTCGTCGGTAAGAAAATGTTGGCCCAGGGCCTTCCGACGGCGGCCAGAGGCGCTTGAAGCAGGTGAATGTATACGCTCCGTGATTCGTGCCATGAACATCAAGAGGCCGCGCACCTCGCGTCGGCGATCACCCTTGGGCGTATCTCCTGAGGCGGCTCGGGCCAGGCTCTCCCCCGGCGCCCAGAGGGTCCTGTTTACCGTTGCTTCCTTCCGGACCTGGCGGGGTTCACAGGTCTCCGTCGCGAGGGACCCAGCCTTCAATGACGCCTTTTGGGGACATAGGCCTGAAGGCCAAGCCTCTGAGAGGAATTCAACCCCGCTATAGCGGATTGCGGGTTCAGGGCACCGCTAGCTCCCCGCCTAGCGCGACCTCAGAGACTATGGTAGGTCGTGCGCCGTCAGGGTGTCAATCTAACCGCGGCAACGCAACTGTTCAGGTCTCCGTGAGAAGTGGATGGTCGCCCGAGCCCCCCAGAGGGAAAATGCCGCGGTCCGGTCCTCCTGTGGGGGGAGGTTAAGGTGGGGCACACCCCAGTCTGACCAGTTGCCGGTTGCAAGCTCGCTCACGGCAATGAAGGGCGACTGGCCCGTTCACAGGTTTAGCTGAGGTTCCACCCAGTTTTCGGGTTCCTTCTTGTATATCTGGAGCCGGCTGCGCTGCTGGTCGGCTATCACCAGCGTTCGCTTGTCTACGAATACACCGGTGGGGAAACACAGAGGCCATTCCAACTCGGGGTATGTCGCCATCCTGCGGGCCATGCTGCTCATAGGATCGGCTGCCAGAAGCTCTTCTGCCCATTTAGAAAGCCGCTGGGCATCTCCGTAGAAGGTGGTGATGTAGGAGCCGTCCGGGTCATAAGCGACTACCCGGTGGGCCGACCAATCGGCTACGTACACATCCCCGTCCTCGTCCACTGTCACCCCTGAGGGGTGCTCCAGAGCGCCGCGCCCGCCTCCGGCGCCGCCAAATGTCATCAGGTATGAGCCGTCGGGGCGGAACTTCTGGACTCTGCTGTTGCGCCAGTCGGAAACGTACACGTCCCCTTCATTGTCTATCCAGATGCCCCAGGGTTCTCGAAATTCTCCCTCTCCCACGCCCTCCTGGCCCCAGACATCGAGGAATTTCCCATCTTTGGTGAATGCCTGGACGCGATGGTTCGCGCTGTCCGCCACCCACAGGTTGTCATCTCTGTCGAGTTTGATGCCCCAGGGGCGGGCTAACTCGCCCTTTCCCGCGCCGGAAGTCCCCCATTTCTCCAGGAAATTCCCGTCTTTGTCGAAAATGGAAATGCGGTTGTGCCACTCATCGGCTACGTAGACGTTCTCGTTCTTGTCTAGAGCCAGAGCTGTGGTCCTTTGGAATTCTCCATCACCGGGTCCGTGACTGCCGAAGACGAGGATAAACTCCTCTTCTCCCCAAGAGCTTCCTATGGTGACCTTACTCACGCGGGACGAAGGGGCAAATTCGGGACTTCGATTCAGTACATAAGTCGCTCCGCCGGGGGCCACGGCCACGTCCACCGGCTGGGTGAAGCCTGTCTCCCCGCCGCCTGCTCTGCCAACGCAATGGCTGTAGGAGTAAACTCGACCTCGCACTTTCCTGGTTAGAGGATTTGCCCCTCTGATCGTCGGATTTACCATGTTCCCACTCCTGTTGTCCTTGGCTCATGGCCGGGGCCGGTCCGGCAGGCGCTATGGGTCCAGCTAGCAGAACTGGTATTCCTTGGATGCCACTATAACGGACAACATGTCGGCCACCCGCTGCTCGGAGATAATGGCTTCCTCCTCAATGTCCCAGCGCAGTTCTCCGGCCTGCTCCGCCACTCGGGCCAACTCCTCGTGAGTCTCCTCCCCTACCTCTATCGGTCCAATGAGGTCCAGACAAGTCTCCAATAGCTGCTCAGGTGTAGCCACTCGAGCGGCCTTGACCTCGTCCACGATGTCCCGAACGCCAGGAAGCGTCAGGTCGCGCACTCTATCTGCGACGAAGTTAATCCGCCTCACCAGGGAACCGGTGTCTATCCACTCGGCGCCGGTATGCCAACCCTCAACGCTGGGCGGGTCCAGTTGGGCCTGACCCATGTGGCCGGGCTCCAGTCCTAAATCCACCAGCCCTGGTTTGGGGAACCCCTTGAAATCTCCCACCAGATTCATGGTGCCCACCACTACTTCCAAGGGGTTCTTGACCTTCTGGAACCTGGCGTTCTTAAAGAACTCTGAGTTGAAGATGACCCTCAAGGTGTCCTTGATCTGATATCCAGAGGAGACGAACGCGTCAGCGATGGCATCCACGGCCGCCTGGTCCCGGGGCGGGGTGTCAAGCCAGGACGGCACCGGGACCTCGTCGGCCACGAAGAAGTTGTACAGGTGGCGGGCAATGAAGCGGGCTGTGGCCGGCTGTTGGACGATGATGTCTATGACGTCCTCACCGTTGAACCGGCCGGCCTGTCCTAGAAAGTTCTTCTCGCTGTCGTCGTGGTCGTCCTCGTCGTAAATGAAGTGCCAGGGAAAGCGTCCAAAGGGGAACCTGGGAAGCTTTCTGGAGATGGTCCAGCCGGTGAAGGCCCTGGCGCACTCGTAGACGTCCTCCTCGGTGTAGTTGCCCTGGCCCATGGAGAAGAGCTCCAGCAGCTCCCGACCCCAGTTCTCGTTGGGCCGGTCCTTATGGTTCTCATTGTTGTCCAGCCAGTAGATCATGGCCGGGTTCTTGGCCAACTCAACCAGCAGATGCCGGTAGTTGCCCAGGCCTTGCCGCCGAAACAGGTTGATGTGAGTCATCATCTGGTCGGTGTTGTCTATCTTAGAGCTCCCGGTGGCGAACACCATGTGCCAAAAAAGGGTCATCTTCTCCTGCAGTGGCCTAGCCGTGTTGATCATCTGCCACAACCAGCTGGCCTGACCCGCCCAGGGCTGGCCGCCGGGAAGTTTGGCATTAGGAAAATGGCGAAACAGAAGCATCTCATCGTTCTCTGGAATGCCGTATTTCTCCGGCTCCAACAGCTCTTCAACCGTCTCTTCGTATCCTTTGGTCACTCGCTCCCTCAACTCCGCCCTCGGCGAGCCGAAACCACCGCGTCTCATTAGATGCGCCATCAGCGCTATTTCCTCACTGTGACTCATTACTCACTTCCCCATTTTTGGTAACGATAACGGTGGAAGCGTCCCTGGTCAACCGCGATTATCTGTCTCCGATGGTCGCCCAGTTGTCCGGTCTCAGCCGGTAACGGAATTCGGACCTGTGTCTTCTGAACGGTGATAGAATAGGCAGCAGACTTGGGACATATTCAAACATCGCATGGAGACGCCATGCCTGACAAGATACGCACAGCCGTAATTCCCGCCGCTGGGCTAGGCACACGATTTCTGCCCACGACTAAGGCCGTGCCCAAGGAGCTTCTGCCTTTGCTGGACCAGCCTTTGATTCAGTACGGTGTGGAAGAGGCTGTAGAGGCGGGAATCGAACGCGTAGTCATCGTCACCTCCCCTGGCAAGGACGCTTTGGAACGTTATTTCAGCTCCGATGCGGGGCTGGAGCGCCGTCTTGCCGACTCCGGCGACGACGACCATGCCCGGCAGATAAGCAGGCTCGCGTCCCTGGCGGAGTTCTCCTACGTAGTCCAGGAGGAACCCAGAGGTCTCGGCCACGCGGTCCTGACAGCCAAACATGCAGTCGGACAGGAACCCTTTATGGTCATGCTTCCAGACGACGTAATCTGGCCCGCCAGCGACGCTGCTCCAAGCATGATGCAGGTCTACGACAAGTTCAACTCGGCTGTTGTGGCCGTGGAAAAAGTGCCTTTGGAAGCGGTCAGCGCCTACGGAGTCGTCGACCCGGAAATCATGGAAGACAGGGTATCCAGAGTCCGTGGGCTGGTGGAGAAGCCGGACCCCAAGGACGCTCCGTCCAGACTAGCGATTGTGGGGCGGTACATTCTGACGCCCGAGATATTCGAATGCCTGGAACGGACGCCGCCCGGCGCCAAGGGGGAGATACAGTTAACTGACGGGATGGCCTTGCTCCTGGAAGAACAAGCCATGTACGCCTACCGGTTCGAGGGGACGCGATACGACGGCGGGACTCCCCTGGGATTGCTGAAGGCCTCGTTGGACATCGGCCTGAAACGAGCGGACACTCGCGACAGGGTGCGTCAAATCATCGACGGCCTTTCTGGGAACAGATGACTCCGGACACGCAAAATGGTCCACTTGTAAGGCCTGTGCGATGGAACCTACAATGTCCTGAACTCGTTGGGGACGCCACGAGCACGGGGAGGAACCTATGAATCCCACCGACAAAGCGCAGATCGGCGCCACCGGGCTGCAGGTCACCCGGCTGGGTCTTGGAGGAGTGGGGGTCGGAGGCGGCACGCCCACTTCCCAGCCCCCTTTCTCTGCTGATGCCGAGGGAGAGGCCGTCGTCCACGACAGCCTCGCTATGGGCATCAGATATTTCGATACAGCGCCGATGTATGGACGCGGAGAGAGCGAACGCCGGTTCGGACGCGCGTTGGCCGGAGTTCCCAGAGACTCCTTTGTCCTTTCCACCAAGGTGGGCCGGGTGTTGAATCCCGTTCCAGCGGACCAGGGTGGTTCCGTGCCTGGCCCGGGGCCGCAGGACGTGGACTGGGCGTTCGACTTCAGCCGGGACGGAGTCCTGCGTTCGGTAGACGAAAGTCTGGAGCGACTGGGATTCGACCGCATGGACATCCTGCTGATACACGACCCCGACAACCACTACGACGAGGCATTGGCAGGGGCCTGCAAAGCCCTTGAAGAGCTTAGGTCTCAGGGTATGGTCAAAGCCATCGGCGCCGGCATGAACCAGTGGCAGATGGAGGCCCGGTTCGCCAGAGAAGCTTCCATGGACTGCTTCCTTCTGGCGGGCAGATACACTTTGCTGGAGCACGGCGCCCTGGATGAGTTCCTTTCCCTGTGTATAGAGGAGAATATCAGCGCTATTGTCGGAGGCCCGTACAACAGCGGCATCCTGGCGTCCGACCTCTCCGACGGAGTCCTATACAACTACCGGGCCGCCACACCCGAACTCTTGGACCAGGCCAGGCGCTGCAACTCTGTATGCCAACGCCACGGAGTCCCATTGAAGGCCGCTGCCCTCCAGTTCGTGCTGGCCCACCCAGCCGTGGCGGCAGCGATCCCTGGCGCATCGACGGCGGCAGAAGCGGATGACAACTTCCGCATGGTGGAGTTTCCCATCCCACCGGTTTTGTGGGAGGAGCTCCGTTCCGAGGGACTCATTCCAGCGGGCGCCCCAACGCCAAGCTGACTGCTAAGACCGGATCGGGGTGAATTGTGACTGATCATCGACCCAGAATCACCCATGTATACGCAGGCAACACCCTGGACAGGGCGGAGAGGGAACGCCGCGACGAAAACTGGATCGTGGCAAGGACCGTAGACCCGTCCAGCCGTTTTCTGCCCGTGACGGACCAGGGTGTGCTGGTCGCCGAGGACGCCGGATCGGGGCTGGCATGGACCGCGAAGGACGAACTCGACCGGCTTGGGGAAAGCGGAGAGCCGATTTTCCTGGGTCTAATGGACGGCGTCGCTTACTTTGCAGTGGACTTCACGAAAAACGAGTCCGCCGTCGAGACTCTCGCCCAGGGGCACGGCAGGAGATTCGAGGACCCACGGTCGGCCACGGAGTTTCTCAGCATGTCCGACGCCGGAATAACCGCCCAAGCCAGGTGCCAGATGAACTGGCACAAGAGCCACGCTTACTGCTCGAGATGCGGCCAGCCATCGGAAATAAGACGGGGCGGACAGGTCCGCCGGTGCCCAAGTTGCGGCGCCGACCACTTCCCGCGCACTGACCCTGTGGTCATCACCCTGGTGTCCGACGGGGACCGCTGTCTGCTGGGACAGTCCCGGGGGCGTCTATCCCGTTCCAATATGTACTCGGCGCTAGCTGGATTCATGGACCAGGGGGAGTCCATTGAAGAGGCCGTCGCCAGGGAGATTCGCGAAGAGGCGGGCATCGAGGTCAAGAATGTCCGCTACCACTCCTCCCAGCCCTGGCCCTTCCCTAACTCGCTGATGATAGGCTGCCACGCCCACGCCGCGACCACGACCATCGCCATGGACTCCGAGGAGATGTCCGACGTCCGGTGGTTCTCCAGGGAGGAGACTTTGCTGGCAATTGAAGAACGGAGCGAGGTCCTCAAGGTGCCCGGCCGCATAGCCATCGCATACCATCTGATACGCACCTGGGCTGTCGGAGAGGTCAGCTGAACTTCAGGAGGAGAAGCCGGCGCCTCCTGCACGTATGGCGTCCAGGACTGGCTTCAGATTGTCGTCTTGAGCAGCCTCGTTGTGGAGGTCCGGGTTTAGTTCCAATGCCCATGCCAGGTGTATCGCGCTTTCATCCTCGAAGCCCAGCTGCCAACATAGACGGGCGGCGTTATACCGAGCGTCGATGAAGTCCGCTTCACATGATATGGCGGCTCTGTAGTCGGACAACGCTTGCTCATAGTCACCCAGGACCTCCTGGGCGCCGCCCCGGTTATTGAAGGCCTCGGCGAACCCCGGTCGGACCAATATGGCCGCCCCATAGTCAGGAATGGCCTTGTCGAGTTCGCCCAGAGCGTCCAAAGCCAGTGCACGGTTGTTGAACGCCTCTGCGTCCTCCGGGTCAAGCTTCAAGGCCCTGGAATAGCCTTCAGCCGCCTCCTGAAACCTTCCCAGATAGTAACAAGTCCGCGCTTGATTGTAGTGGGCGTTGAGGTTGTCAGGGTTGATGTCTATGGCTTTGGCATAATCGTCTAGAGCGTCTTCATGCCTCCCCAACTCGTCCAACGAAGCGCCCCTGTTGAGGTGTGCGTTGGAGATGCCGGGCCGCATCCTAATAACGGCAGTAAACTCTGCCACCGCTTGATCATGCTGACCCAGACGGGCGAGAACCACGCCTGAGTTGTAAACGGTCCTCAGATGGCCTGGACTTATCTCCAGCGCTTTCCGGTAGTCGTTCAGGGCAGCCTCACCCTGCCCTAGGTCGTCGTATGCGTTCCCCCGCTGGTAGTAAACCTCGGCCATTTCCGGCTCGCTCAGGAGCACGGTCGTCAGCTCACTGACCGCTTCCCGCGACCGTCCAAGACGCAGCATACAAAGAGCCAGGTTGAAACGAATGTCCGCATTGTCGGGTGCGTCTTGCAGAAGCCCGGAGTACACGGCTGCCGCTTCGGTGAAACGGCCCACCGCAAACAACCCATTTCCGTAGACTGGAGGGCGGTCGCTTGGGGCGGAGTCCTCTATGAATTTCAGGCAGTGTTCAATATCACGGGCCTGGGCGCCGGTGACAACGCCGCCGCCCGGTAGAGGAGTCAACCGTACGTCTCCTATGGACACCTCTCGGAGCAGTCTAGCCAACCTGACGCCCTGGTCCTCCAAGGCCCCAGCATCAAGCTCCGATGAGCCCAAAACGGCCTCCTGCCAACGCGGGTGGTATGATTATTCGTCCGCCATGGGCACGGCCAGGGAGATACGGAACTCATCCCCTATGCTGCGAGCGATGTGACCGTGTCCCGTCAGGTCCTCCGCCACCAGCACGTCTCCCGGAACCAGCCGCACCACGGTGCCGTCGGCCACCTCGAATTCGGCGATTCCCGATATGTTTACTACGTATTGACGGCGGGGGGCGGTGTGATAGTCAGAGAACGAGGGAGACTCGCGCCGGTTCAAGTTAATGGACCCCGCTCCGGGTTTGGCGACTATCTCGGAGAAGTCGTCTTGGGAGACCTCCTCGAAATGGGACTCTCCGTCGCTCCCTGAGAACACTCGAATGATTTGTGCCATGTCTATCCTCCTCTGTCGTTATGTCTGCCCGTGACCATCTCTCACTCCAGTCGTTTGATGCAGTCTTGGAGAATGTTTCCGTAGTCGTCGAAGTGAACCACGTCCATGACAGGGCTGCGGCTTCCTCTCCGGGCGTGCCAGATGACATCACGGCACAAGCTGTCAGCCTCTCCCGTCAGTGGGCTGGCCGTTGGCGTAGGAGACGCCGTTGGCGTGGAAGCGTCCGGCTGGTCCGGTTCCTCTAGGCGACCGCTGAATCCCCAGGCTAACCCTACGGCAATGGCGACGATGAACCCGGCCACCGCCAGAACGTCTCTACGTGTCATGTCCGCTGCATTTCCACAGTCCTTGATGCCCGACCGCAGGAACGGGCGGGTCGAGCTTTTCGATGTCCTGGAAAAACCCAGAGGCATCGACCAGGAGTAAAGTCCTCCCAAGGATTCACGGGATGATAAACGTCTCGTCCTTCCACGTCCCGTGCCATGACCATGCCAGTGAGCGGCCGCTCGTCACGCCTCGAACGCAATCTCATTAGAATATTCCTGCTGCGGCCGGACCTCTCCCGGCTGACGCTCCCACTTGCCCCCATCTCAATCTTCCCCCTCAAGGGGGAAGAGGTCTTTTGAGAGCCTTCCAAGGCCGCAGTCATCGAGAACTGAATACACGGTTGGCGACGTCCATGGCGGCCCTGACAAAAGGAAGCCCCGTGTAGTACGAAGTGTGTATGAACACCTCCATGATGCGCTCCGGGGTAAAGCCTATGTTCAACCCGGCGCGTATGTGGCTCTCCAGCGGCCCTTCCCGCCCCAACGCCGTCAAAGCCGACAGGGTGCATATGCACCGGGCCTCCAGGTCAATTCCGGGGCGAGTCCACACGGAGCCCCAGTAGTATTCGCCGGTCAACCTCAGGAAGTCTCTCTCCGCCTGGGTCACCGGCTCGGGCCGCCCGCCGCCGTAGCTGGCGCCCATGTACCTTTCCCTGAGTTCCACGCCTCGCCTGTACAGGTCGTCGGGCGAATCGGACGGGTCGTGGACCAAGAGGGGTTGGAAGTCCACTCCTTTGTTTTCGAACACCTCTTTTGCGATGCCCATCGCATTGAACGCTGTAGGCACTCCGCCGTAGTAGGACACGTGGATGAACACCTCTATTATCTGCTGGGGCGTCAGTCCCAGGTTCAGAGCGTTGGCCGTGTGCTGCCGCAGCTGGTTCTCACGCTGAAGCACGCATAGCACTGACAGAGTCGACATTTCCCGGTGCTCTGTAGCCAATCCGGGGCGCGGCCATATCGAGCCGAACAGGGCCTCCGCTGCTATTCGGTGAAGGTCGGGAGCCATTTCGTTGGACCCTGGCACGGACCCGGAGCCAACGGTTCCCCCGCCGAATTTCCTCCGGGTCTCCAATCCAGCCTGATAACGTTCTTCCAGTGAAGCCACGATTCCCTCCTTTGCCCTGGCGCTGCATCAGGATGATACATGAAAAAGGAGAGCTAATGTGAATCCCCACTTTCTTCCGAAGACTTGAGAAAGCGGGGGATGTGCCTGACTACGAACGCCGAGGCCGCCAACCCGCTTATGAACAGGGCCAACGGCGCTCCCGCGAAAGTCGCTATGGCTCCAAGGCCTATGCCGCCCAACTGGTTGACGCCCCAGGTAGACACGTACAATCCAAGGATGCGTCCCCGCATTTCATGGGAGGCGGAGAGTTGCATGGATGTAAGGAGCGATGAGTCGTAGGTCGAGCTCATGCATCCGATCATGAACACCAGCGCCAGGGAAAGCGGGAACCAGGGCGATATTCCGAACAAGGCCACAGACAGTCCAAATCCCACGGCGCCCACAGCCAAGAGCAGACTCTTATTGCCCACGTCGCCTCTGGACGCCAGGACTATCATGGCTACCAGCGAACCGCCGCCCGCCGCCGCGGTAAGATAACCTAGGCCCGTACCCCCAACTTCCAGCACGTCCCTGGCCATGACCGGCATCATCCACAAGTAGGAGAAGCCGAAGAACTCCACCGTGAGGCTGATTAGCAGCAGCCTGCGAACGGCCGGGGTGGTGAAAGCGTATCTGAGGCCCGTGGTTACAGCGTTCAGGAAGGGTTCCCTCAGGCTGGCCTGGACTGCGGGTCGGGAAAGCATAAGGACGAACCCGGTGGACGCCGCATAAGCAACAGCCGCCATGGTGTAGTTTCCGCCGACTCCCACAGTGTCGATGAGGAACCCGCCCCCTATTGCGGCAAATATCCGTATCACTCCCGATCCCATGAACCTGAAAGCGTTGGCGTTCAGGACCCGCTGAGGGCCGACTATATCGTAGGTGAGAGAGGTGTTGGCTGGCTGGTTTACGGCCATGACCAGGCCCATAAGAGCGGAGAAGAGGAGCATGTGCCATAGCTCGACGGCGCCCATGAACACCACCACCGCTATGACGGCGGCGCCCACGCATCCCAAGAGGTAGATTCCCGCCAGGATTTTTCGCCGGTCCATACGGTCCAGCAAGGCGCCCGTGGGCGGGCCGAACACGAACCATGTGATTCCGCGCACTCCAGCGGCAAACCCCACCCAGAAGGGCTCCCCGGTGATTTGCAAGACAATCCAGCCTTGGGCCAGCATGTCCACGGTGAATCCGGCACCGGAAACGATGCTCCCCAGCCAGAGCCATAGGTATTCGGTGCCCCGAAAGGCTACGAAATAGCTCTCTCTGCCGTTACGGGGAGACCTGCGCAAGCGGTTTTTCATCGTCTCTATAGAGTCTGCTCTCAGCGTCCATGTGCCCAACGCCTTTGGGAATCGACCGGCCCTAGTATAAGGGACTTCAGATAGATTCAGGGAGACAAGGTTGAACACGCCCATATCCCGTATAATGGGTCCCACGGACGCTGCGGCCCGCGCGTACCGGACGGCAGTCGTATCTTCGGCGATTATGAGGTGATGTCATGCGAGGAGCTATTTTTCTCGGAGACAGCGAGATAGAACTTAGGGAACTTCCGGACCCTACACCCGGGCCCGACGAGGCAGTCATCGCCATAAAAGCGTCCGGCCTCTGCGGCAGCGACTTGAGGGCCTGGTACCACGTGCCCAAGGCCGATAGGGGCGACCCGGAGAAGCTGGCGGTTGGGGGCCATGAACCCTGCGGCGTAATAGCAGAAGTCGGACCGGGAGTCACCAGCCTCAAAGTGGGCGACCGGGTGATGATGCACCACTACTCGGGCTGCAACGTATGCAAGATGTGCCGCATCGGCTACACACAGATGTGCATGGTGGGCCGGGAGGGATACGGCAGCTCCAAGAACGGAGGCCACGAGGACTACCTGTTGTGTCCGGCCTCAACCTGTGTGCCTCTTCCGGATGAAGTCAGCTTCGAAGAGGGAGCCGCTCTCGCCTGCGGGTCGGGCACGGCCTTCTTCGGTCTCAAGCGGCTCAACCTGACCGGCATGGACACTCTGGCGATATTCGGGCAGGGGCCGGTTGGACTGAGCGGGACTATTTTCGCCAAGGCTATGGGCGTCCGCGTCCTGGCTGTGGACGTTGTGCCCGAACGTCTGGAACTGGCCAGGCGTCTGGGGGCCGACGCGGTTGTAGACTCCAGTAAGGACGACGTGGTGAAAGCGCTTCGTGACCTAACCAGCGGCGAGGGACCCGGCGCCGTCCTGGACGCCACAGGTCTGGCCCCGGTTCGGCACAATGCCCTGGACAGCGTAGCGTTGTGGGGCAGGGTCTGCTTCGTAGGCGAGGGCAACCCCACCGTTTTCGACGTGAGCGAGCAAATCATCCACAAGCAGTTGACGATTTACGGGTCCTGGACAATGAGCCTGTCCGGACTCGCAGAAGCGGCCAACTTCGTGGTGGAGCGTGAGGTTCCCCTGAAAAACCACATCACCCACACCTTCTCTCTGGACGAGGTCAGGGAGGCTTACCAATTGTTCGACTCCGGCAAGACTGGCAAGGTGATCCTTACCTTCTGAATGGGCGGTATACACTCCGGCGCCCCAGGGGGTCGAACGGTTGCCGCCCTATTTCAGGTCGCGCACCTGCTTGAACGCGACAAGGAAGAACAGCGAAATCCCGACGCTGGTTGCCGATATTATTGTGAAAGCTCCCCGGGCAGTGTAGAGGTCGATGAAAAGCCCGGTCAGCAGAATGGCAAGAGGGTTCAGGGCGTTCTGCAAACTCCAAATGCTGCTAACCCGTCCCCTCAACGTGTCTGGAACCATGCCCTGAATCAAGGTGATGTTGCCCACTATGAAGATGGTCTGGCAGCAGCCCATGACCGCGATTACGACGAGGGACAGCATCAGCCAGTCGGACTGGGCCATCACCAGAATCATTGCCGACCCCAACACCAGCGCTACAAGTCCTGACCTGCCTGTTCCAAACGGGAATGCGAAAGAGGCTATGACGAAAGTGGTCAGCAGGCCTCCGACTCCCATGCTCCCCATCAGGAACCCGTTGACGTTGGCGTCCGCTCCCAGCACTCCTGCCGCATAGGCCGGAAGAAGAGGAGCCAGGGGCAGGAACACGAAAGCCAGTATCAGCGTAAGGACCATCAGGTGCAGGATGATGCGGTTCTCGGTCCAGATGTAGCGAATCCCGTCCTTCAGGTTGGCCAGCGCCCCGGCGCCCATGGTCGTGGGCTTCTCGTAGTAGGGTGTCCTCATGGGGATGAGCAGCAGCCCCATCGCGGCGTAGCAGCCCCCTTCCAGGAAGAAAGCCCACTCCACGCCAGCGTACCTGATGAGCATTCCGCCAATGAAAGCCCCTGCCAGCCTCATGCTGGTAACCGTCATGGCGAACAGGGCCATCGCGTTCCCGAGGTCTTGCCGAGGCACGGTGTTTGCGACCAGGGACATACGGGCGGGTTGTATGATGGCTGTGGAAACAGCGGTCACCGCCGCGTACAGAAAAACGTGCCAGACTTCCACCTCGCCCTGGACCACCAGGACGGCGAAACCCAGAGCCATGCACGCCATGAACAACTGGCTCCAGGTCAGAAGTTTACGGCGGTCTAAACGGTCGGCCAACACGCCCGCCCATGGTCCAATGACCAACGTGGGCAGGGCTCTCAGCCCCCCTGCGGTCCCGGAGAGCAGGGCGGAACCCTGACCTGTGTCTGGGTCCTTCGTCAGCTCCCACGTCAGCCAGCTTAGCGAAATTAGCTGGAGCCAGAGGGCCATGTTGTTGAAGAGGTTGCCTGCGAACAGGAAGCGGTAGTCCCTGTGGGCCAGCGACGCAAAGGTCCTTACTCGATTGCGGCTCTCCGGGGGAAGTTTGGTGGGCGGACTGGGCGCCTGGCTGTCTTGTTTCATAGGTTTCGAGGGCTACTGTACCAGCTATAGCCGGAATCTTCACTGTTTCCCGCGGTAAGCGAAAGGGGCTTCCAAGCTCCGTCTGGAGGATCAGGAGTTCAAAACACGTCGATTCCAAGCTCACCGTTTATTTTCAGAGCAAGTTCAAAACAGGGATAATTGGAAGCAGCCCTTGATTCCCCCCACAACGATATGGAATTTGAACACGGCGTATTCCTTGACATCGCAACCGTAATCGCGGCGGCCGCCGCCGGCGGTCTAGCAGCCCGTCTGGCGCGTTTCCCGATTCTGCTGGGCTACCTCGCTGTCGGAATGATTCTGGGCCCCCACGGTCTCAAAGCAGTGGGTGACGTAGAGTCAGTGCGGACACTGGCCGAATTCGGCGTGGTGCTTCTCCTTTTTGCAGTAGGGGTGGAGGTGTCCTTAAGGGAACTGCGAAAGCTGGGAAAGGCTGTGATTCTTGGAGGGATTCTACAGGTCGTCGGAGTGTTGGGACTCGCCTATCCACTGGGTTACGGTCTTGGCTGGACTCCAGCCCAGTCGGTCGTTTTTGGAATGGTCCTGTCGTTGAGCAGCACCATGGTGGTGCTCAAGACACTGATAGACCGAGGTGAACTCAACAGCGTTCATGGCCGATTGCTGACCGGTGTTCTACTGATACAGGACTTGGCCTTCATACCGATGATAGCGGTGCTTCCGGCATTGGGGGAGGCAGACAGTTCACTGATCGCCGAGGTGGGCGTGGGCCTGGGCAAAGCCATCGCGGTGCTGGCTGTCATGGGACTCCTTGGGTGGAAGGGGTTGCCGCTGCTGCTCAGGTTGGTCGCCCACTTTGGGTCTAGGGAGGCGTTTATCCTGACAGTTGTGGCGCTGACCTTCGCCATGTCCGCCATCACGGAGTTGGCTGGATTGTCGGCGGCTGTGGGGGCCTTCGTCGCGGGAGCGTTGCTCAGCGAGTCCGAGTACGGACACCGGGCCCTGTCAGAGGTCATCCCGCTCAGAGACACTTTCGCGGCTCTGTTCTTCGTTTCCCTCGGGATGTTGGTGGACTGGACCTATCTTATCGACAACTGGTGGCTGGTGGCAGCCACAGCCGCCTTCGCCATAGTAGTGAAGTTCATACTGGTGGCGGCGTTGATGCGTGGGTTTGGATATTTGCCTTACACAGCGCTCCTGACAGGCGTGGGAGTAGTGCAAGTTGGGGAGTTCAGCTTCTTGCTGGCCGAGTCAGCCGCAGGCAGAGGAATCGTAGACTCCAACTTCCTGTCGCTGGTGGTGGTGTCCGCCGTGGTGACTATGGCGTTGACTCCCGGCGTCATAGCCGCTGGACACAGGGCACTGCTGTCAGTGGGCCAGAAATTTGTCATCTTCCAGCCCTACGGCGCCGAGACCGAACGCATTCGTGGCTCCAGGGCCCTGTTGGAGGACCACGTAGTAGTATGCGGTCTGGGAAGGTTGGGGTCCTTGGTGGCGTTGGTCCTGGAACGTCAAAACATCCCCTACTCAGCGATCGATCTGGACCCCGCCATCGTGTCCCGATACCGTAGCCGAGGCCAACACGCCATCAACGGCTCCGTAAGCAGTGAAGTAGTCCTGGAAGCGGCCGGAGTTAAGAACGCCCGTATGATGATCATTAGCACTGGCGACTTGGCTTCCTCCTGGGTGGCGGCCCAGCACGGGCTTAGGATGAACCCGGACTTGGACATCGTCGCCAGGGTCGGCTGGCGGGACGAGGGCGAGCGTTTTATCCGTTTGGGGGTGACAGACGTTGTGTGGCCTGAGATGGAGGCGGGTATCGAGATATTTCGCCGAATACTAATGCGTTACAGTGATGACCCTGATCAAGTTGACGGACTGGTGGAACTGTTGAAGAAAGACCTGCAATTCGGGCCTGGCAAAGAAAGCTCGTCCTCGAGGTTGACCGACGCTGGCGACCGGCCCACGCGAAGAAGAGCCGACAGGCCGTGGAACGTCGATTAAAGGCAGCCAGGCTCACATTATCGAATAGCCCCCATCTACAGTAATGACCGACCCGGTGATGTAGTCCGAAGCCTTTGCCGACAGGAAGACGGCGACCCCCTGAAGGTCGTTCGGGTCACCCCAATGCTGCGCCGGTATTCGGCGGCTGATCAGGTCGTATCGCTCCGGTTGTTTGACTGGGATGTCCGAGGCCAGATCGGTCATGAACCATCCGGGCAATACGGCATTGGACTGGATGTTGTCCTTAGCCCATGCGACGGCAAGGCTCTTGGACAGCTGGACAATGCCCCCCTTGCTGGAAGAGTAGGCGGCGCCGCTCCCCCCTCCGCCGAACAGCGAGAACATTGAGCCAATGTTGATGATCTTGCCGCCTCCCTGTTCCTTCATGTGGGGATAGACCTCTTTAGCGGCCAGAAATGCGCCACGGAGGTTGACGTCCAATACCCAGTCCCACTCCTCGGCGCTGATGTCTTCGGGGGCTTTCCGGACTACTGTGCCCGCATTGTTCACCAGTATGTCCACCCTACCAAAAGCGTCGTGGGTTTCGCCGACCATCCGGCGTATGTCCGACTCCTGGGTCACGTCGGCAGTGATCCCCACCGCCCTTACTCCCAGGGCCTCGATTTGTGGCAGAGCTTTATCCGTCTTTTCCTGGTTGCGGGCAGCGACGGCTATGTCCGCTCCCGCTCCCGCGAGTCCCAGCGCCATCGCCAATCCCAATCCGCCGTTGCCGCCGGTGACTATAGCAGCCTTGCCAGTCAGGTCGAACAACCGGTCCATAACAGCGACTCCTCAATTTTAGAGCGTCAACCGCTCTTATGTGATGTAGGTCGGCGCAGCCGGTCCACGTCCTTGTCCCGAAAACTCTCGTCGGATGGATGCACCGTACAGGCCGTTGTAGTATGCTATCCCTAGACGAATATCTGGGCAAGCGCCCACGCCTGGTCTATCCAACCGTTATAGGAGAGCGACGGCTATGGCAAATGCAGACTTGGCCCTAATGGCCCACCTTATGCGAAGAGCTGGATTCGGAGCCAGCCGCGACGAGCTCGAAACAAGGGTCGCCAAGGGGTACGAGGAGACTGTTGAAGAGCTTCTGGACCCCGACGGACACGGAGTCCCTCCCATGAATCCGGAGCTGCTTCTGAGGACCTATCCTTTCATGGAGGCCGGTTTCGGGCCTCCCAGCTCAAGCTCCCGCCACATCTTTTACCTTATCAACAACCCCAGGCCGCTGGAAGAGAAAATCTCTCTGTTCTGGCACATGGTGTTCGCCACCGGCAACGCCAAGCTGGACAATCCACAGGAAATGGCGCGGCAGTTGAACATGTTCCGCAGCAAGGGCTTGGGCAACTACAGGGAACTGCTAGTAGATCTTGCAAAGAACCCAGCGATGATCTACTGGCTGGACAACAACTACAACTCCAAGGACCAACTCAACGAGAACTGGGGCCGTGAGCTCCTGGAGCTCTTCTCCATGGGACAGGGAAACTACACGGAAGAGGACGTGTTCGAGTGCGCCCGCGCCTTCACAGGATGGACCATAGCCCCCAAGCCCCCCTCCATCGGTTTGGGCAGGTTCCTGTGGAACTTCGAATACCGGCCCCACGACCACGACGACGGGGAGAAGAATTTCCTGGGACACCGAGGCCGCTTCAACGGCGAGGACGTAATAGACATCATCATCCGGCAGCCCGCCACGGTCCGGTTCATTGCCAGGCACCTCTACAATTACTTCGTAGCCGACGAGACCCAAGTCCCGTCATGGCTCCACACGCCCCCACGGGACCCGGTGGCGGTGAATGTCATCGGAGACGCCTTCGTTGCGTCGGACTATTTGATAAGGGACACGCTGCGAATGCTCTTCAACTCCGACTTCTTCAAGGAGGCGCGCTTCCAACGGGTCAAGAGCCCGGCTGAAGTGGTGGCGGGAACCATGAGGCTGGTCGGAGACTTCATTTATCCCAGGCCCGGCCTTGAGCCTCTAGGCCAGGAATGCACCTACATGGGCCAGTTCCTCTGCGATCCGCCCAGCGTGGAGGGATGGCATTTCGGGGCCGAGTGGATCGACAGCGGCTCCCTTGTGCGCCGGATAAACTTCTGCGCCGACGCCCTGTCCAACGTCGGATACCCCGGTGTAAAGGCGCTGGTGCAGAGAATTCGCGATAGAGGCGCCCTGGAACCCGATGCCTTCGTAGACCTTTGCCTGGACCTGCTTGGGCCCCTGGAGACGCTGGACACGACCCGGGAGCAGCTGGCATCCATGGCCCGCCGAGACGGCGGTCTGAAGTGGGACACCGAGGAGGAAGTGCAGACATCCACCCGCAGGGTGGGAGACATGTTCGGTCTGATAGCCTCCACCAGGGAGTACCAGTTTGCTTGATGGCACAGCATCATCGGGCTAAACCAGAGCCGCTCATCTCCAGGCGCCTGTAAAGGGGGAGCCATGTTCACGAAACACGTACGGGGCAGGACGTTCAACTACGAGTATTGCCTCGGAGGCGTGGGCCTCAACGGGGCCGGCTTATTCTTCCCGTCGGACTTCGCCCTGGGGCCGGACCGGACCTTGTACGTAATAAGCAAGGGGTACGAGTTCTTGCCTAGCCAGGGCATCACAAAATTCACCTTGGACTCCCAGCTGCTCTGGGACAGCCGAGGATTGGACTACCTGGAGGGGAGAGGACCCTTCCCCAGCGGCGTGGCCGTAGACAGCGTCGGGAACGTGTACGTCGCGGACGAATACACCAACGGCATATACATCTTCGACGAAGACGGAAATCCTGTAGGAAGCTGGGGAGCCGACATGCCCGGTGGCGGAGGCCTCGGCGACATGGTCTTTCCAGCTCCGAACACGTGGGGCATCCACTTTGACCTGTATCTGAAGAAGGTGGGCGACCGCGACGCCACTCGGGACGGAGAGCTTAACGGTCCCACGGGCATGGCCTTCGACGGAGAAGACACCTTGTACATTTCGGACACCTACAACCACCGGATACAGGTTTTCACTAAGGATGGCCGGTTCCTGCGTAACTGGGGCGGTTTCGGAAGCGACGAGGGAAAGTTCAACCTCCCCTGGCACCTGACCGTGGACAGAGAAAACAACGTATACGTGGCCGACTGGAGGAACTCGCGGGTGCAAAAGTTCTCCCCAGACGGCGACTTCCTTGCCAGCTTCGGCGCGCCCGGCTCCGGAGAGGGAGAGCTTCACCGCCCGTCCAGCGTCGCCGTGGACAGCGACGGCGACGTGTATGTCACCGACTGGGAGATCCACCAGTTAATCGTCTATGAACCGGACGGGAGCTTCTTGCACCGGTTCGAGGGCGACGCGACTGAGCTTTCGGCTTGGACCCAGGCCAAGGTTAACGCGAAACCGGAGCAGCAGATCGCCAGAAAAAGGGCCGACACCTCGGTCGAGCGGCACTTCAGAAGGCCCACGACGGTCAGAGTTGACGCCGAAGGCCGCATCATGGTCTTGGAGTCGACCGCCAGCCGCATCCAGGTCTACGTTAAGGAACGCGACTGGGTCGAGGCCCAGTTCAACTTGTGACGCTCTTCGGAACCCATTGTCCGTAACCGCTCGCTATACATACTCCGCCTCAACGCCGCCATCCACGGAGCAAACAAAGCCGGCTGAAAGGCCCTCTTTGGCGCTCAATGCTGGATGCCCGCCAGTGAAGCAGTCCATGGGAACCTCTTGGCACAGCTAAGGATGTCCCTCCGCTCTCTGCCCGACGTCCGAGGCGTCTTCTACGGATGGTGGCTGGTGGGAATCGGCGCCGTCGTGATGATATTGGGAACAGGCCCGCTGTTTGCGGGAATGCCCGTGTGGAACGTGGTCTTGAGGCAGAGATTCGGATGGAGCGGAGGACCACTTGCACTGGCATGGTCGTTCCAGAGGGCTGAGGGCTCCGTCATGGGTCCCATCGGCGGGTACCTGGTGGACAAGTTGGGACCCCGGTGGATGGCGCTCTTCGGGCTGTGGATCATGGGTGGAGGGTTCCTGCTCTTCAGCCAGGTGCAGAGCCTTTGGATGTTCTATCTCTCCTTCGTCATCATGGGGATGGGGGGCGGCATCGGCACCTGGCTTCCGATGATGACGGCGCTCAATCACTGGTTCCACCGCAAACGCTCTCTGGCAATGGCTATTTCCATGGAGGGCTTCTACATAGGCGGGGTGGTCGTGCCGCCTCTCCTTGGATGGAGCATCGACCCCGATGACCACGGGCTGGACCGGTGGCGGGAAGTAGCCGCAATCATAGGGGTGTTTACATTGATCGCCGCGGTTCCCATATCGCTCATGATACGCAACAGGCCGGCGGAGTACGGACAGCGTCCCGACGGAGATCCCGAGAGGCCGCCGGTTCCCGCCGATCAAGCTCAGCACAACACCGCCCCAGGAGACGAAGAGTCCGACTTTTCCATGTGGGAGGCGATTCAGACCAGGTCTTTTTGGCTAATCTCCCTTGGCCATGCCTTTGGCGCCACGGTCAACGTAACCGTAATGATCCACCTAGGACTTTTGCTGGACGACCGGCAGTTCAACCTGACCACAGTTGGGTTCGTGAGCGCCACCATGATGGGAGTGGCTGCTTTTTTTACGCTGGTGGGCGGTTTGTTGTCCGACCGGCTCCCCATCCGGTATTCACTCTTCTGGTTCGCGGCGTTTCAGTCGCTGGCTATCGTGGTGCTTACGGTCTTTGACAGCGTTCCTATGGCGTTCGTTTTCGCCGTGCTGATGGGCATAGGTTGGGGAGGCAGGACAAGCCCGACCTCCTCGGTGCGGGGAGTCTATTTCGGGCGCAAAGCATTCGCCAGCATCACGGGTATGTCGATGGTGCCCATGAACATAGTCCTGCTGATTGCGCCGTTGCTGGCCGGATTCGGATATGACGCCACCGGCAGCTTCTACTGGCCCTTCCTGACCGTGGCGGCAGTCAGTTTCTTGGGGTCCTGCTTCTATCTGCTCCTTGGTGAGCCTCAAAGTAAGGCGGCGGCCTTCGCGCCCCGCCCGGAATCCACCGCCGTCAGCCCTTAGGGGCATCTGAGGGACAAGGGAACGCCGGACTAAGGCCAGCCGGCTCCCGGTGTATCCACTTCGGCTATGCGGATTCGCCCGTTGCCTGGCTGGCTGTCTGGAGCGGACTGGAAGGACTCCAGCATGAAGAGCGTCTTCCTGTCTGGACCACCGAGGGCGCAGGCGATTCCCAACCTGTCGCTGACCTCGAAACGCTGCTTGATTTCGCCGCCTTCGGCCACCCGGAGGAACTTCCCGGGAGACCGTGGGACCGAGGCCCACACGCAGTCCTCGGCGTCGACGGCTATGCCGTCAGGGGGGCCTTCCAGCTGGGCCCAGACCCGTTGATTGCTCAGGGAGCCGTCGGACTCGATGGTGAAAGCGGTGAGTCTTTCGGCCCGCGGCTCGGCCACAATAAGCGTGCGGCCGTCCTGTGTGATCACCATGCCATTGGGGCCCAGGAGGTCCCGGGCCACAACGCGGGCTTCACCGTCCGGCGAAACCGTGGCCACGTGGCAAGGCTGAAACTCGGTGGGAGGGTCGCTCCATATCTCTGCGCCAGTGTTCCCGATGTAGGCCCTGCCGTCCTTGTCCACGACCATGTCGTTGGCGTGGCCGCTGAAGAAGGGGGCCAGGTCCGCCGCTTCTTCCAAACCGTCGGGGCCGAGGCGTAAGAGCTTCTTTGTGAGCATGGATACAATCAACATGCGCCCGTCGGGGAGCCACCCGAGGCCGGAGGGCTTGGTGGGAACGTCGGCGATTATCTCCAGCCTCCCCTCCATGTCAACGGCTTTAACCTGATGGGCGTGGATGTCGGAAAAATAGAGCCTGCCATCGTGCCATCGGGGTCCTTCCGGGAACGTCAGTCCGTCTATGAGAATTCGAGGCTCTTGCGCTGCCATGCCTAGCCCTCCCTTGAATTACGTGACGTGGGGACAAGCCACTATAGCGCCAACAAGCGGATTCCGCACTTCTAGGGCAGCCAAGCGACGACAGGCTATTCAGTAACGGTAATCGTCCCTTGCATCGATGAATGGATGGTGCACATGTAGGGGAACTCTCCCACCTGGTCGAAGGTGTGGGAGAAGCTCCCATCAAACAACAGGTTGCCGCTGTCCCACAGGGCCCCGGCGTCGGCGTCGCCCGGCCTGCCCGAGGTGGTGGTGTGAGACGTGCCGTCCTGGTTGTGCCAGAGTACGGCGGTCCCTACCTTCACTGTGGCGTCTTGGTGGGCGAAGTTGAGTATCGCTAGTTGATGGGCCTGTACACCGCCCTCGACGGTGGGAAGTTCGCGGGGGGCGCCTACTCCGTAGCCGGCGCTTCCGCTCTTCCCGCTCTCACCGCCGGAAGTGTCAGGCGCAGCCGTCGCGGCGCTGCCACCTGAAACAGCCGCCGGGGTGTTCGTGGGCGGTTGAGTCGGGTCGGCGGGAGCCGAATCTTCGGAGCCGCCACAGGCAGCGGCAATCACAAGCAACAGGAGGGCGACTACCCATAATCTCATGCCGACACCTCTCAATGTTTATGCCAACACGTCGGTGTGCGAGGCAGCCCGGAGAACGGATGGCTCCTATACCGAAATTATCCGTTGAACGCAAATTAAATGTCAAATAATTTCCCTGCGGGGACGGCGGCGGAACGCAACGACGCAATGGCGCAATGGGCCAAAGCGACAGCGTGTTGGGAGACAGCAGTTAGCCTGGGACTGTTTGCGTTGACGGGGCAACCCATATCGAATAGAATTCTGAAAACGTCCAAGGCTGGCAACCGTATACATCCCCACATGGAGGCGTGAGAATGACCCAAGAGAGCGGACAGGTGAGCAGGCCCGTGCCCGAACCCGACGAGGAGTCGATGCCCTTTTTCGACGGCGCGGCCGAGGGCAAGCTGATGATCAAGCAGTGCGGCGCCTGCGGCGTGCATCTCGACCCGATCCGGGTGATCTGCACCGAGTGTCTGGCGGAGAACCCGGAATGGGTCCAGGCTTCGGGAGACGCCACCCTCTTTACCTACGCTATCATGCACCAGCGGTACCACCCAGGATTCGATCCATACCTGCCATACAACGTGGCGGTCGTGGAACTTGAAGAAGGCCCCAGGCTCAACACGAACCTGGTGGACGTAGCCAACGAGGACATCCAGGTTGGCATGAAGGTCAAAGTCACCTTCGAGGTCCAGGGGGTCCACGACGGCAAGGAAGTATACCTGCCCAAGTTCCGCCCCGCCTGATCCGCCCTAGACTGAGCTGAGGCCCCCAGCGAGCCGCCAAAAGGACAGATGGGGAGTGAGCCGGAGGGGACAACAGGAGGAGACGCATGTCTGCCACTAGCAGGGAGATAGCCTTCCGAGACCAGACAGCCGTGGCCGGGATAGGGTACAGCAGAAGCCCAGGTGTGCCAGGAGGCTTCACCAGACGCTCCGGAGAAGCTGTCCAAACTCTGGTAATCCGAGCCGCCGTAGACGCCTGCAAGAACGCAGGCCTCGACCCCAAAGAGTTGGACGGCGCCGTATGCTACGGCCTCCAGGACACCGTCAGGCCCAGGCAGGTGCTCACCGCCCTTAGCGTCAAGAACATAAACTGGGACTGTATGTTGGAAGGGGGCGGCAACTGCTCCACCTTCTGCTATCTACAGGCGACCCAGGCGGTCCACCACGGAATCTGCAACTACGTACTGGTCTACCGGGGCATGAACGGCCGCACGGGAGTGCGAATGGGGCAGTACGGCGGGTGGAGTTCCAACGTGGGCGGCGCCCAGCGGGTGGGAGGCCCCTGGCAGTTCCTGTCCACCTACGGCTTGGCCGGAGCGCCCCATCAGTTCGGCCTGGAGGCCCGCCGCTGGATGGACACCTACGGCGTGACCAGCGCCGACCTGGGCGCCTATTGCGTCCACGCCAGGTCCAACGCTATGAAGAACCCTCGAGCCATCATGCGCGACCCCATAACCGTCGACGACCACCAGAACTCCCGGTGGATTGTGGACCCATATCACATCCTGGACTGCTGCCTTGAGACCGACGTGGCCGGAGCAGTCATCATAACCACTCCCGAACGGGCCAGGGACCTGAAGAGGCGGCCTGTGTACATATCGGCGGCCATCAACAGCCAAGCCCCCAGAGCGGACATCATGGACACCGGGTTCCCCAAGTTGATGCCGAGGCTGCTCGACTCGGCCGGCATCGAGCTCAAAGACGTGGACATCTACGAACCCTACGACAACTTCTCCGACACACCCCTCAGGGCCGTTGAAGACATCGGATGGTGCAAGCGGGGTGAGGGCAAGGACTTCATCCTGGGCGGCAGGGTCAGCCTGGACGGAGAGTTGCCCATGACGACCCACGGCGGTCTGATGAACGAGGGCTACGTCCACGGCTTCAATAACGGGATGGAAGCCATCCAGCAGCTGCGGGGCGAGGCCGAGGACCTGTGCCCGAACTGGGACGAAGGGGTTCACACCTACGACCGGACGATTTGCCGCCAGGTCAGGGACCCGGAAGTGGCCCTGTTCACATCTACCAGCGGCGGCGGCGGCATAGTATTCAGGAGGGGGTAAGCTTTGAGCGACGAGTACGGGTTTCTTCTACCCCAGCCCGATCCCGAGACCCAGGCATACTGGGACGCCGCCAACAACAAAGAGCTGCGAGTTCCCAGGTGCACCGACTGCCAGACTTACAGATGGCCCCCTCAGAAGACCTGCACCAACTGCTACGGGGAAAACGTGGAGTGGGTCCAGGTTAGCGGACGGGGCACTCTTTACACCTACGTCATCGTCCATCAGGCCGTGCTTTCCCAGTGGCGGGAAGTAGCTCCCTACAATGTCGTCCAGGTGGCCCTGGAAGAGGCCCCCAACGTGCAGATTACGGGCAACGCCATTGACATCGACAACTCGGAGTTGAAGGTCGGGCTGCCCATGGAGGTGGTCTTCGACCAGGTGACCCCCGAGGACACCCTCCCCCGCTGGAGACCCCGGCGAGCTTAGTTCACCGTCTCTGCCCGCCGCTCACGCTCGCGGCTGTTGCCGCTGGCAGCGATTTTAGTGGTGACGATGACATTGAGGATAGGTGTCCTCGCCCATTCGAGGACCGTTCTTCATCGCCAGCTTACCTGGTTCTACGCGTGGCTGAACTCGTAGAGTTTGGAGGGGGTGTTCATGGAACTTCGGGGTTCTTTAACTCTGGGAAGTAGGTGGAGAAAAACCCCCTGTCTCGGGTAAGGAAGACGTCAGCAACCGACGCGGCATGAGCCCCAATCAGGAAGTCGGTGATTATTCGCTCGCGGGGACCTCCGGCCCCTCGGTAACGCTTCCAGCGCAAACCCGCCTCGTAGGCGATTGAGGAGTCGATCGACGAGGTAGTGGCGCCCATCTCCCGCAACACATCGTCTAACGCGGCCCTGTCGCCGAAGAATGGAACGAGTTCTGCGTAGACGATGTCGCAGACGACGATGGCGCCCCTAGCATAGGCCTCCCGGAGCCATTCTTTGGATTGGGCATGGTGGGGCGAAGCCGATCGAAACATGTCCAACAGGACGTTTGTATCGACGGACGTGATCACCTTCCTCTGATCTCCTCAATATACTCGTCTATGTCAAAATCCCGATCATCAAGGATTCCGCTGACCCGGTCTATAGGATGCATCGCCGCGGTCCGTTTCTGAATTAGGAGACCCTGGTCGGTGGGGGTGATCTCAACCTCTACGTTCTGGTTCATACCGAAGCGTTCCCTAAGATGTTTGGGGATGGTGATTTGGCCTCGTTCGGAGATTCGCATGATATTCCTCGTATGAATAACAGATACATGAAATCATACTATGACTGACAACCTATGGGCAACTTGTCAGATCAGCTGGGGACTGCGGACCGGCCTCTCTAGATAGGCACGTCCACCCTCAACCGCTTGCGGGCATCCAGACGCGGCGCGGTCCGATGTCCAAGGGGCCGGCCTTCCCTGCTGGAGACCCCGCCGCGACTAGCAGCCTGTGACGCGCTGGGTATGTCTATCGCCCGGCAATTGGGGTTCTATCTCCCCACCCAACTGGCTCCGTCCGAGCCACAGCCTTGGCGAGGTTGCTCATCTCTGGCGGAATCCCCCACTTAAGCCTTGCCCGACGCGGCGGCGGCGCGTCGCTGCACGCAGTCGAACAGCGGCCTGGCCCGGCTTCTAATGTTCCTCTTGCCGTTGTGGTCCAGGTAGTAGGCGTAGTCCTCGTTGGCGCTGCCGGAGAACTTCAGGCCCGAGCAGGTCATCCCCTCGTTGTAGTCTACCTGCAGACCCTCATAGGGGACCTCCACGACGTCCTTCATCACCATGCCCGAGTTCAGCATGAGGACGCGCCGGTCGGTGGCCACCACGACTCCGTTGTGGACCTCGGATTCATGGCGCTTGAATCCGCTGAGCACGCTACTGATCGCATCTCCGAGAGTGTTGAACTCTGAGGCGTCGCCCCAGCGTCCGCCCATCCAGTATTCGATATTCTCGTCGTCTTCCAGGATCTCGTGGAGGATACGGAGTTCGCCTGGATATGTGGTGACGTTCTCGCCGGTAAAGGAGCTCAACAGTCCCGTTATTAGGCGCTCCGGCACGCCTGGGTCGTTCCGGCTCCACATGGTCGAGCGCTCCCGCTACTGGGCGTTGATCCGCTCCGCCTTGCTCATTGCAGTGTAGTTCGCCGTGGGGACGGCAGAGCCGCCAGCCGATGCCGAAGACGAGGTGGGCGTTGTCGGAGGGGGCGGTGCGGCCTTTAGTTCCCGCACCCGGTCGGCGAAATTCCGGGCGTAACTGTCTTGTACGTCCCGCATCTTGAAAGCCTCCGAGTCGCCGCTGCCAGCCCACTCGCTGTAGCTCCGCCCAGTGAGGGTCACCTCGCCGGTTGCATCAACGTCCACCGATTCCATGTTGTGCAGCGGCATCTCAGTGATGAGCTTGTTCATGCCCTTCTTTTTGAGCAAAATGACCCGCCTTCCGGTCAGCACGACTATGCCGTCGTACTGCCTCATCCGGTCCCAACGGTTAGCGTTGGCGCGGAACACGTTACCGGGACCCCAGACGCAACCCACCAACGACTCGATGCTCTCGTCATCGTCCAGCACATCGTAGAGCATCTCGCGCTCTCCGTCGTGCTCCTTCAGGCCCCAACCGGGCTGGCGCGCCTGCCATTCGCCGTCAATCCTGTTGACCGTCTCTTTTTTCGGCATCACTCCTCCTTTGGATATGAGCTCATTTACTGCCGGCGCCGTGAGCTACGGCGAGCCGGTGAGATGACCCTGTATGCAATCGACTAGTAGTTCGGCTCGGCCCATGACGTCAGCCTTACCCAGGTGATCAAAGTAGAAATCGTACTCCTTGATGAAGTGGCCCCTCAATTTAACGCCCGAAGATACCATTCCGTCGTTGAATTCCACGTTCTCAATGTTCTGGTAGGGCAACTCTACCACGTTGTTAGTGATTTTGCCCTTGTTCAACAAGAGCACACGGCGGTCGGTTGCCACGGCGATGCCTTTGTGCCCCTGCAAGTCCGTCACTCCTAACCCCGGCGTTCCGAACTCGCCTTCTTCACCCCAACGGCCGCCCAACCAGTATTCTATGTTCTCGTCATCGTCGGGGATGTCATAGAGCATTCTATGCTCGCCGTTGTAAGATTTCCGGTTTCGGCTCGTCCAACTTGGCCAGAAGCTGGGCGAAAACGCCGTCCACGAGGTTATGACTATCCCGGCGCCACATGGTGGACCGTTCCCGCCATTGTGTGTCGGTCCTGTTCACCTTCTCCTGTGAAGCCATGGTTCTCCCTCCGGACGGTGTCTTGATCTACTACCGGCGCATTGCCGCTCCCATTATATCCGTTCTTCTTACTCGATATACTCCAAGAGATGGATGACCCTGGAATACCTATAGCGTCACCGGAACCTTAGGACTAAGATTGTTGTTTTGGTGTAGTGTGGTGGAGTTGACCCCACCTCGAACCCCTGGGGTTTCTCTATCCCCTCTGGTGTCTCTTTGTCGCTGACGGCCTACGTCAGGCCAGTAGTATAGCCGGAAGGGCCAACCCGAGGATGGCGGACAACGGAGTCACACGACTTGTCGTTTGTATACGTTTCACTGGATTCACCTACTGCCTTTGATTAGCGCAGTCTGATGCAAGACAAGAACGTCCCCTGCGGCACTGCCTCCGGCTGAGTGCGCGTGGCTTCAGCAGAAGGGCACGCCAATGTCAGTGCTGCTCAACTGTCCTCGCAGACTCACCGGCACACACCCCTCCAATCGATTCCCGCCGAGGTACAGTTTTTCGAGTTTCGCAAGGTTCCCCAACTCCGGCGGTATCTCCCCGCTCAAGTCGTTGTCGCTGAGGTACAGAAATGTCAGGTTGGAGAGGCTGCCCAACTCCGGCGGTATCTCTCCACTCAAGGCGTTCTCGGCGAGGGCCACCGTTTCTAGATTGGCGAGGTTGCCCAACTCCGGCGGTATCGGACCGCTCAACTGGCTATAGCGGATGTCCAGCGCCTTCAGGTTGGCGAGGTTGCCCAACTCCGGCGGTATCCCGCCGCTGTACTGGTTCAGGGCGATGTACAGATCCTTCAGGTTGGCGAGGTTGCCCAACTCCGGTGGTATCGGACCGCTCAACTGATTGGCAGCGAGGATCAGAGTTACCAAGTTGACGAGATTGCCCAACTCTGGAGGTATCGCTCCGCTCAACCGATTATCCCAGAGGCCCAGATATGTCAGGTCCGCGAGATTGCCCAACTCCGGGGGTATCTCCCCGCTCAAGGCGTTGAAGCTGAGGCTCAACGATATCACGCGCCCGTCGTCGTCAGTGGTGACGCCCTCCCATTCGCCGAGGGGAGCGTCGCTCAGCCAGTTGTCGCTTCTGTTCCAGTTCTCACCGTCCGTTGCGTTGTAGAGGGCAACCAGGGCTTCCCGGTCCGTTTCGTCAGAGCCGGAGGCCGCGGGCGGCGCTGTCGCTGTCGCAGGTACAGGCGCATCGGTGGCAGTGGGCGCGTCCCCTGACCCTGGCGTGGACGCGGTCCGGTCGGGGCCTGTCACGCCGGACGGCTCGTCAGAGCCGCAGGCCGCGAGCGCCGCCGTAAGGGCCAGCGCAAGGACAACGCTCAACAGGATCACATATCTTGTCGTGCGTGTACTGGTAATTTTCTTTCTCTCCCGGTCTTGACCGGCGCCATATATCCACAGATTCCCACGTACGGTATAGCGGAATTGCTATGGGTGTCAATGCTGAGACGCCGGTTTCGCCACTCCCAAATATGTGTTGGCATGTCGGCTTCCGCGGGGTTGAGCGGGCGCCCATGCGCAATAGCCAACACAACCCGGGAATACCAAAAGCGGTGTGTTCCTAACGTGTGTTGGGTATGGCGCACGACACCGCCCATCCTGAGCCTGTCTGTTTCAAACCACCAGGAGGGTCGGGAAGTCGCTCTGGTGGCGGCCGGAGCAGTAACCGGGGCCGTTGGAAGCGTGGTGGCAGGCTAGGAAGGCGCGTTACTGCAGGCTTCGTCGCGGCTCGCCTTAAGGTCTTCGATCGGAGCGACGGAACTCACATAGATGAACTGCGCCTTGGCGTCGTCGATATCGTCGGCAGTGGGGAACATCATGAGTATGCTTTGCTCGAAGATTTCAGTGTCCCCCTGGGCCCAGCAGTCCCAGGTCTGAGCGATGATGTCCTCCTTGCTCTCGCCGCCTCCGCAGGCGGCCAAGAACAGGATGGACGCCAAGATACACATAAGTGGAATGGCGATAAACAGAAAGGGTTGGGAGTGGATTCTCAATGTTCGCTCCAAATAGTAGTTGGCCTGCCGTGTGTGAGGCCTCAGCAGTCCGGCACATTGCCGATAAAGACCCAGCCCTTTAGGGAACTCGGTGCGCACTCGAACTCGTTGGAGTAGAGCTTCACAGATCCCGAGCTCTCACCAACGTCGGCCAACCAAGCTGGTATCTTCCCGCTCAACTGGTTTTCTGCGAGGTTCAGAGATGTCAAGTTACCAAGGTCTCCCAACTCTGAGGGTATCTCCCCGCTCAAGAGGTTGTAGTGGACGTCCAGAAGGCCCAGGTTGGAGAGGCTGCCCAGCTCCACCGGTATCTCCCCTGGGCAAACCACGTGCAATCCCCGCAGAGTCGAGAGAAGTGGCACACCTGGGACTCAACAGTTGGCCCGTTGTTCGATATATAGGTGGCGCAACCCACCCGTTAGACACGGGAAATGATTGCCATGGATCTCAATCTCGACTTCTCGCTCAAGCATGTCCCACACCTCGGAAGGTATCTCCCCGCTTAGCTGGTTTTTATGTAGAGTCATACTTTTCAGGTTATCGAGGTTACCCAACTCGGAAGGTATCTCCCCGCTTAGCTGGTTTTCGTGTAGATTCAGATTTTCCAGGGTATCAATGTCGCCCAACCCGGAAGGTATCGCCCCGCTCAACTGGTTCCCGTCGAGGTGCAGCGATTCCAGTCTGTAGAAGTTTCCCCACTCGGCTGGTATCTCCCCGCTTAGCTGGTTTCCGCCGAGGCTCAGACCTATTAGGGCCGAGTGGTTGCCCAGCCACGGCGGTATTTCACCGCTCAATTCGTTGTTTACGAGGTGTAACTCCGTTAGGTTGATGTTGCCCAACTCTGGTGGTATCGCCCCGCCCAACTGGGTGTTACTGATGTATAGTCCATACAGCTGCCAGAGGTTGCCTAGTTCAGGCGGTATCCCCCCACTAAGCCCCTCACCACGGAGGCGGAGGTGCTGAAGGCTGGCCAGGTTGCCCAGCTCCGGGGGAATCTGCCCGGTGAACCCGTTCCCCTCGATTGACAAATCCCTCAGGTTGGAAAGGTTGCCCAACTCCGGGGGAATCTGCCCGGTGAACCCGTTCCCCTGGATTGACAAATTCGTCAGGTTGGAAAGGTTGCCCAGCTCCGGGGGAATCTCCCCCCTTAAATCGACGCCATGGAAGCCGCCAGAGAGGCCCAGTATTTCCAGGGCTCCGAGGTCGCCCAACTCAGAGGGAATCTCCCCGCTCAACCCCCCTCCAGACGCTGACCCCCCTATCCGCAACCAAATCACGCGGCCGTTGTCGTCGGTCGTGACTCCAGACCATTCGCCCAACGGAGCGTCGCTCAGCCAGTTTCCGCTGTCCTCCCAGTTTGGTCCGTCCAGGGCATTGTAGACGGTGACCAAGATTTCCCTGTCCGTTTCGGGCGAACCCGGCGCAGGCGCACGCTCCCTCTCGGTCGCCTCCGTGGCAGGCGCAGCGGTGGCAGCATCTTCTCCAGGCGCTGCATCCCCGCCACAGGCAGCGAGCAGGGCGACCAGAATCAGCGCAAGGGCGCAAAGGCGTAGGGGAGTGCGCCGAGTCGTCCCATGGAACATATTGGTCACCTCCGATTACTCAATAGGGACAAATTACTATCGGTTTTAGTACTATAACTGATCACGGCACATCCTCAAAGTTCTGCAGAGGGTATTCTCCGGGTCTGTCCAGAATCAACGTGTACGTGGAACCACGAGTGACTGACGGCAGAATCACCGTTGCTCCGCCTATGAGTGGCTCCTAGGAAAGCGAGACGAGGGGACTCTCCAGAGTAGACCGCTACGCCTCTCAGCAGACTCAACACCGTGCCACTGCCGTGGTTGCGCCTCAACGTGATGGTTCGGCGCTTTGACCCAATCCGTCCGTACTAGTTGGCCCTCGCCCAACTAGCAAGCCCCAGCGTCTGCTACAACGCCAAGGTGAACCGGGTCGTGAAAGTTCTTGATTTTGTCAAGTTTGGTGGCGCATACGGGATTCGAACCCGTGGTCTCCGCCTTGAGAGGGCGGTGTCCTAGGCCGCTAGACGAATGCGCCACAGAAACGGGGGATGGCCTATGCATATGGCTGGGGATCGTGGATTCGAACCACGGCTTGCAGATCCAGAGTCTGCCGTCCTACCACTAGACGAATCCCCAATACTCTTTACAGTATAGCGCCGCCCCAACTGCTTCAACAACCGCTGACTCAGCCCAGCCCATGCCTTCATCGCCGCCCAGGGAACGCCCTCTCCCTGAGCGAAAGGAGGTGTGACAGAGTGGGAGTAGAGGAGACGTCTCCAGACGCCTTTAAGACGGTGAGTTCGGGGAGGTCGCCTGCTTTCTCAGGTGCAGCAGCCCTTGCTGCCTTCTGGCTCCATTGACTATCTGATGGCGGACCCTGCCCCCGGGGTCGTCTACGCATTTCAGCCCCTCGAAAAGGGCGGACCAAGCCTCTCTGGTCAGTTCGTTCTCCTCTAGCTTGGGACAATGCCTGAACAGAGCGATACTCCGACTTGTCAGGGCGTCGTCAACGTCGGCGCTTGCCAGGGCGAACAGGAAAGGAAGCACGGCATTGACCAGCATATCCCGCGCCCGGCCCTTGCCTATGGGAACTGGCGTCGTCGGGCCTTCAGGCACCACATCCCCGTCGGAGCTCAGGCCCATAAGCGCCTTCTCCAATGCCCGTATCGCAGCGTCGGCGTTGTCGTGAGAGTCTGCCAATCCGAGCATAGTCCGGGTCAAGCTGCGACCGTCATACCCCGTACGACCGTCTTCCATGGACATCAGCCTTTCCAGTACGAGGCTGAATCCGGCTATCCGCTTGGCCGGATGGTTGGAGGGCCTGACGCCGGACAGAGTCCAAGAGTAGCGTCGGCCCTTATCGGCGCCTGGACCGCCGGGCAGTCCCGCTTCTCGGATGAGGACTTCTTCCAACCTCTTGCTTTTTTCGGAAGCTGAGGCGGTGCGGGCCGCTTTCAGCAAGTCCTCGTACGTGAGGCTATAGGCCAGCTCGAAAAAGGGGTGCCTGTTTCGGGAATATCCCAGAGCCTCCATCAGGGCGGAGTAGACCACCTGGTCAGGAGAGTCGGACTCCATCAAGGCGCTGAAGAAGAGGCTTTTCGACAGGAACCTGGCGTCGCCTGCGCGGTCCAGAGTCCGCCCTATCTGTACGAGGTTGGAGGGCCGCCTGTAGCCGTGGGGCCTGAGAATGGGCCACAGGTCTCCTTTAGCTTTGATTCCTTTCCCATCACGTGCCTTCCCCTCGCCTGCCAGCAGCGGCTCCAGGGACACCGAAGGGGCCTTATGTCCGCTCCGCAGCAGTGCGTGGGGTTCCAGGTCAGCCTCCGGGGTGGCCACCGCGTGAAGCGCCACTCCGTTGTATCTTGGGTCACCGCTATGGCCGTGGGCGTTCCAGTCCCTCTGCCTGACGTGCAGCTCCACGTCGCCCCGTATCAGGCCCACACCCTCTTCTTCCAGCACGGCGTCGCGGAAGTCGGGGCCAGCCCCGCCACCTTTCCTGCCGGGATATATGACCCGGAAGCGGCGCCCGTCGGCTGACTTGAACACCACGGACCGGGCCGCCCGCTCCGCCCATAGCTTGGCCAGGAGACTTTCAGGAATTTGCTTGAATTTGGACACCGTTCACCGAAACCCCGCCTAACGCATAAGTCACATACCGTTCCAGTGTGACACAGCGCTAGATCTCCACGACAGGGCCGGATGTCGGGGCCTACGGCCTTGCACGCTGAAATGACAAGCTGTTTGGACAGCCGGGAACTTTTGACCGCAGGAAATCGTCATTGTTATCATAGCCAGACTTGGTGGGGAGGCTTTCCTCTATATGGGACCAATCTTATGGGTTGTTTTGGTGTTCGCTGCGCTGCTCGTGGGAGCGGCTACGGCTTGTGGAGGAGATGACGAGTCACTCGGAGAGCTGGGCGACAGCGCGCGCACAGTACGTATAACCACCTCCGAGCCTACCCTAGCGCCGCCTCCGACGCCCACCCCGGCGCCGGCAGACGACCAGGAGGTGGCGTTCGTAGTGCCTGTTTCCAAGGCGCAGCCGGCGCCTCTGCCCCAAACCCGCATTATCGTGCATACCGCCCGCATATCCATGGTCGTGGACGACGTGGCCCGTACAGTGTCCGAAATCGGAGACGTCGCCGCCGACCTGGGCGGCTGGGTGGTCAACTCCGACTGGACCTCCCGCCACAGCGGGGCCATCGCCATCCGTGTTCCGGCCCAGTCCTTGAGCGTGGCTCTGGGCCTGCTGGAAGACTTGTCTATAGAGGTCCTGTCTCAGGAACTGATCAGTCAGGACGTCACCGACGAGTATGTGGACAGCCAGTCGCGGGTCGCCAGCCTGCGGGCCACCGAAAAACGTTTGCTGTCGTTTCTCGAGCAGGCAGACACCGTAAAGGACGCCTTGCTGGTCCAGGAAGAGTTGGCGAAATTGCAGCTTGGGATTGAGGAACTGCAGGGCCGGCTCAACTACTTGCAGGAAACGGCCGCATACTCCCTGGTCGAAGCGAGCCTGCAAGTGTCCTCCGTGACCATTGCCGTGGACGCAGGGCCTGACTCCTCGATTCGTGTGGGGGAGCCGGCGCGATTTCGGGCGTCGTTCACGCCGCCGCCGGGGGTAGAAGACTACTCCTTCGTCTGGGACTTCGGCGACGGAACGTCGGCGTCGGGCGCCGGAAGCGCGCCGAGACCGAATGGGGAGCGGGTCACAGCCACAGTGAACCACGTCTACGACGACGACCGCGACTCCCCTTACATCGTCAAGATAGACCTATCCGGCGTAGGAGCGGACGGAAGAGCCGAGGGGTTCGATTCTCTGGAGGTGTCGGTGAGCCGCGTCCCGACCATAGAGGTGTTCGCCGGAGATTACCGCACCGTCGAGGAAGGCGACGACCTGGAATACAACGCGTCTTTCACCCGCCCCGAAGAGCTGTGGGACTACCAATACCGGTGGGACTTCGGCGACGGCTCTCCCACGATCACTGGCGTCCCCGAGGAACGGGAGACGCGGGTGACGGCGCCCCACAGCTTTGCAGACTACAGGCCCACACCCTACACGGTGTCAGTGACTGTCAGCGCAATGAGCGAAGCCGGGCGGGTATCGGGCTCGTCTTCATTCAGCGTGCGGGTCACTGAAACGGAGGGCTTCACCGTAGGCGGCTGGAACATCGGCGGCACCGCGAAATCAGCCATCAGAGCTCTCACCGCGGTAGCCAAGGTTGCCCTGATAGCGCTCACGTGGCTGGCCATCTTCAGTCCGGTGATCATCATAGTGGCAGGAATCGCATATTTGGCCAACCGTTTCGGCAGCCGCTTGACCACACGAACGCCCCGCAGGCGGCCTAGACCCCCTTTCCCTCCGCCTCCGGAACAGCCGGGACCGCAACCTGGGGCCGACGTTAGAGAGTAACCTTACACGCTACGTCCCAAGCAGCCGTTCTGCCTCGGTCGGCGACGCCTACGTTTCTTGACAGCCTTATGAGGGCCAAGTATGCTCCAAGGCAAACGCCGCCTAGTTCCGCGTTCTGCGGACGCCGCAATTAAGCTGTTCAGGAGAACCTCCAATGATGGATGAGATACGAGCCCTTTCCGCCACCGGAATGCTGGGATCAGGCTACCTGGAAGAGTCCCTTAAGAAGGCCATGGAGTGGGAGCCTCACTTCATCGCGGCCGACGCAGGCTCCACCGACGGAGGGCCGGACGCACTGGCTACGGGGAAATGCCACTTCTCCCGCCCCGCCGTCAAGCGGGACATCAGGCTGATGCTCCGGGCCGGACGGAAGGCCAGTGTCCCGGTGATCATAGGCTCAGCCGGGTCGGCGGGCGGAGACTTGAACGTCCAGTGGACGGTGGACATCGTCAAGGAAATCGCCCGCGAAGAGGACCTCCATTTCAACATGGCGGTCATTCACTCGGAGCAGGACAGGGAGTACCTGAAGTCCAAGATGAAAGAGGGCAAGATAACTCCTCTAAACCCAGCCCCCCATCTGGACGACGAGGTCATAAACCGGAGCATCCATATCGTGGGTATGATGGGGGCCGAACCCATCGCCAAGGCCCTGGACGACGGAGCCGACGTCATAGTCGGAGGCAGAGCCAGCGACACCACTCTTTTCGCAGCCATGCCTCTGGCCCGTGGGTTCCCGGAAGGGCCGGTTTGGCACGCCGCAAAGATTCTGGAGTGCGGCGCCGCTTCCGTGGCGCTCCGGAAGTCGCCCGACTGCATGTTCGCCACCATACGAAAAGACCACTTCATCGTGGAGCCTCCCGCCGACGAACTCTGGTGCACGCCCCAAAGCGTGGCCTCTCATACCCTGTATGAAAACGCTGATCCGTACCACCTGTATGAGTCCTCCGGGATGCTGGACACGACCGACGCGATGTATGAAGCGGTGTCGGACCGGGCGGTCAAGGTGACCAACAGCCAATGGGTCCCGGCGGAACGGTATACGGTGAAGCTGGAAGGGGTTGAGCTGGCCGGATACCAGAGCATCGTGATAGGGGCCATTCGAGACCCCATTATCATCCGCCAGATAGACGACTGGCTCAGCCGGATGAAGGAGCGGTTGGCTCTGCGCATCCGGGATGCGTTCGGCGGCCTGGAGATGGACAAGGACTACTCTGTCTTCTTCCGAGTCTACGGGCGAAACGGCGCAATGGGAGCGCTTGAGCCGGTGACGACTCCGGGCCACGAGATATGCCTCATCATAGAGGTCACAGCTCCCGACCAGGACCTGGCGGGTCAATTGGCCGACAGCGCCCATCACCTGGCCCTCCACTTCCCCGTTCCCGAATGGCACGGGCTAATCAGCGCCCTGGCCTTCCCGTACAGCCCGTCGGTGCTGCACCGGGGCGCCACCCACAGGTTTAACATGAACCACGTAGTCGAACCCGCCGATCCCTACGAGATGTTTCCCACAATGGTGTCGGCAGTATAGAGGCATAACATGGTCAAGCTATGGGAAGTCACCAAACTGGTGCGCAGCAAGAACGCCGGACCTTTTGTATTGACCTTCGACATTATGTTCGACGACCCGGACGTGTACGAGAAGGTGCGCGACTCCGGGGCGCTGAACAAGAAGCTGGTCGCGGAGATGTACAAGCAGAACGAGGAGGATGTGCTCTTCTTTAACTGCGACAACGCTCTGGCCATAAAGTTCTCCATACCCAGACCCGTCTACTCCGGAGACCTGGAGGACGGGGACTGCTACGGCGGACAGCAATACGCGCCCCTGCTGGACATCGAAGTGCCCGTGCCATCCACACAGCAGGCCGCGAATGGCTGATAGGCAGGGCCGGCTGGAAGGAAAGGTCGCCATAGTCACCGGCGCCGGGTCCAGCGGCCCCGGAATCGGAAACGGCAAGGCCACATCAATCACCTTCGCCAGGGAAGGCGCCAAGGTCCTCCTGGTGGACGCCTACCCGGAACGCGCCGAGGAAACCTTAGCCATGATACGGGAAGAGGGTGGAGAGGCGTCGGCATTTACGGGCGACGTAACCAGCGCCGACGATTGCCAAGCCCTGGTCAACGAGGCGGTCACCCGTTACGGCAGGCTGGACATCCTGGACAACAACGTAGGCATCTCCGTACGGGGCAACGTTGTGGAGGCCGACGAAGAGCAGTGGCAGCGCATCTTCGCGGTGAACGTCATGAGCATCGTTCTGTGCAGCAAGTTCGCCATTCCCGAAATGGTGAAAACGGGTGGCGGCTCCATTATCAACATCTCCTCTATAGCCGGAGTCCGAGCCCACAGCAGCACCCCCTACACCACCACCAAAGCAGCCGTAATCGGTCTCACCACGTCCATGGCCGCCGACCACGGCGCGGACAACGTGCGGGTCAATTGCATCGCCCCCGGTCTGGCCTATACACCCATGGCCGCCGGACGAATGACCGATGAGCTCCGCGCGCACCGGAAGAACTCCGCCCCTCTGGGTACGGAGGGCACCGCTTGGGACGTGGCCAACGCGGCCCTCTATCTGGCCAGTGACGAGTCCCGTTGGGTAACCGGCGTGGTCCTTCCTGTGGACGCGGGGCTGCTCACAGTCACGCCCGTCACCTACACCACCCTGGAATCCCAATCCCGCTTCTAGTACCGGTGCGCCTTGTTGTTAGCTGGGGCCGGGTCTGATACCCTGCTTTCAGAAGCTATGGAGACGGTATCCAACTCATCCACGACCAAGGCGTCCCTGTTGGTCACGTGCTTGGTGGACCAGCTTTTCCCGGAAGTTGGTGTGAGCGTGGTCAACCTGCTCAGGCGTCTGGGGGTGGACGTGGACTTTCCGCCGGACCAGACCTGCTGCGGCCAGCCTCTGTACAACGCAGGTTTCAAGTCCGACGCTAAGCAGCTGGCAGCCCGCACGATTGAGGTCTTCGGAAAGCGGCCTAACAAAGAAAACCAGCCTTACGTAGTGGCGCCTTCAGGCTCATGTGCCTCCCTTCTCCGCGTCGTATATCCTGAGATGTTCGAGGACGACCCGGAACTCCATGCCGCTGCGGTTGAGTTGGCTGGCAGGACGTATGAGCTGTCCGAATTCATTGTAGAAGTACTAGAAATCACCGACGTCGGAGCCAAGGTCCCTGGCGCCCGCATCGCCTACCACCCCTCTTGCCACCTTCTGAGAGAGTTGGGCGTCCGCGACGCCCCAAGGGCCCTCATCAGCGCCGTGCAGGGCGCCGGTGAAGCTGCGTTGCAGCAACCGGAAACCTGCTGCGGCTTCGGCGGAACCTTTTCCATCAAACACTCGCAAATATCGACGGCCATGCTTGACGACAAGCTGGACGACATCGCAGCCTCTGGCGCGGACACCGTCACCGCTTGCGACATGAGCTGCCTGATGCACATCGGCGGAGGTTTAAGCCGCCGGGGAATGGATGTTAAAGCCGTACACATCGCTCAACTGCTGGACACCTGTGTCGACTGACATGAAAAAACCCGGAACCCATCAGCGATTTGACCCTTTGAGGGCGCGCCCCAGGAGTCGGCGTCTTGGTTGAGTTGAAACCCCGCCCGTTCGGCGAGGCATCGGCCCACGCCCTCGGAGACTCCCAACTCCAGGAGTCCCTCCGCAAGGTCGGAGGTGGTTTCGACGCTGCCAGGCTTGAAGCAATCGACGAATTGGGGCCAGAGCGGTGGGAAGAGTTGCGGCTTCGGGCACGCGAGATAAAGCAGAACGCAATCGAGAACCTCGACTACTGGCTGGAGATGGTCCACGACCGGGTGACGGCCAACGGGGGCCATGTCCACTTCGCAGCAGACGATAAAGAGGCCAACGACATCGTAACCGGTCTGGCCCGTTCCAAGGGCGTCAAGCTGGCGACCAAGAGCAAGTCCATGGTCTCCGAGGAAACCGGGCTGAACGGAGCCTTGGAACAGGCCGGTGTGGAGGTCGTGGAGACGGATCTAGGCGAATACATCATTCAGCTCGCCGAGGAGACTCCGTTCCACATCATCGCCCCGGCCATGCACAAGACCCGCCGACAAGTCAGCTCACTCTTCGAAGAGAACGGTGTAGCATCGGGGCTGACGGATATAGGGGACATGGCCAAGGCCGCCCGCAAGGCCCTGCGCGGCAAGCTGCTCTCCGCAGACATGGGCATCACCGGCGCCAACTTTCTGGTGGCGGAGACGGGAACCGTCGTCATAGTGACAAACGAGGGCAACGGACGCTTCTGCACGTCGGCGCCCCGCATACACGTAGCCCTGACCGGAATGGAAAAGGTGGTCCCGTCCTTAGAAGATCTGGCCATTTTCCTTCGGTTGCTGCCTAGAGCGGCCACCGGCCAGCGACTCACCAGCTACGTGAGCATGATTTCCGGTCCCCGCAGACGCTCCGATGAGGACGGGCCGGAGGAGTTTCACCTAGTGATCGTAGACAACGGACGCTCCCGGCTGCTGGCTGACCCGGACCTGAGGGAGTCGCTGTATTGCATACGCTGCGGGGCATGCCTGAACATTTGCCCCGTATACCGGAAAGTGGGAGGACACTCCTATGGATGGGTGTATCCCGGCCCCATTGGAGCAGTGATTTCTCCCGTCCTGACCGAGTCCAAGTCCACCATGGACCTTCCCTTCGCATCGAGTCTGTGCGGCGCCTGTCGGGAAGCATGCCCTGTCAAGATCAACCTGCCCAGGATGCTGCTGCACCTCCGGGCCAAGGCGTCCACGCCGGGTCCTCAGCGCCGCGCATCCCTGTGGGAGCGTCTCACAGCCAGAGGGTTTACACAAATCATGAAGCGCCCGCGACTGTATTCATTGGCGGGCCCATTGGTCCGCTTGCTCCAGGCGCCCTTTTCCAGAGGCGGCAGGATAAGGAGCATCCCTGTGCCGCCTATGTCCAAGTGGACCAAGTCCCGGGACTTGCCCGCGTTCAAGCCCAGATCTTTCCGTGATATATGGAAGCAGTCCCTCTCCACGCCGGAGGCGCCGGACGACCCCAAAGGAGGACATGCTGGATAAGGAGAGGTTTTTGGCCAGGGTGCGGGAGGCGTTAGGGCCGTCGAAAGATCGTCCATCCAGCTCCAGTCCCGTTCCGCCGATGCCCGACAACGGATCTGAGACCTCTCCGGCTCAGGCCGTTGACCTTCTGGCGTCCACGGCCGCCGCTCGCGGTTGGAACGTGCATCGCAGCGCAAACCCTGATGACGCAGTGTCGTATGTCTCTCAACTGGCCCTGTCCATTGACGCCAATCTTGTCCTCAGGTCAGATGAGGAAGTGTTCTCCAGCCTCAACCTGGACACACAGCTTGGAGAGGCGGGCATAATGACCGGCCTGGCTACCCGGCACAACGAATTGGACGAGGAAGGTCTGAGACGAGCGCTCTCCCAGGCGGACATGTGTGTCACCGGGGCGGACTGGATCATTGCTGAAACCGGATCGGTTGTAGCGCAGCCCAGGACGGGACTGAGTCGCCTTGTTTCCTTGACTCCCCAGGTCCACGTAGCCCTGGTGAGGCCGGCGGACGTCGTACCGGACCTGGACAGCTTCTTCCGTATTCAGAAGGACCTGCATCAGCAAGGGCGTTGGCCCCCGTACACTAACCTGATAACCGGGCCGAGCCGAACCGCCGACATCGAGCAGACACTCGTAATCGGCGTGCATGGCCCCAAAGAGGTCCACATGGTTATACTGGAGTGGTTATGGCCGTAAGAGTTGGATTCACTAAGTTCCGCCGGCAGACTATGGAAAAGGAGTTGGTGCGCATACTGGAAGTCCTGCCCCAACTGGGGGTGGAGAAGGTCATCCTGTTCGGGGACCTGGCTGACGACAAGGTGGGGCCCGAAAGCACACTGGAACTCATCATGGTCCAGGACATCCCCGGCTCTTTCAACCGACGCATGGACTATTTCATTAGCCACCTGCATCCTGAGGTGGCCACAAACTACTGGGTCTACACGCCCGAGGAGTTCTATACCTTACAGGAGACCAACTTGTTCTTGGCCCAGGCCGTGAAGAAGGGAAGAGTCCTCTATGAGTAGCGATTTCCATGCCGAGGGCGCCCGTTGGCTGCGCCAGGCGGACCAGGACCTGGAGGACGCCCGTTACCTGCGAGAAGGGGGGCGACACAACACAGCCTGTTTCATGAGCAAGCAGGCCGGGGAGAAGGCGGTCAAGGCTTTCCTGTACCACTCAGGGGCCGAGGACGTATGGGGCCACGCATTGGCCGACCTGTGTGAGGACGCAAAGCTGTTCAGCGGCATGTTCGAGGTCATTCGCTCCCTGGCCATAGCTCTTGACAAGTACGAGGGCATGACACGATACCCTCACTACCTGCCCGGAGGCATCCCGTCGGAAACCTACGACGAAGTGGACAGCGAGCGGGCCATTTTCGTGGCCGATGAAGTCATAAAATTCGTCAAAGACCAGATGATATAGGCGCCGCCTACTGCGGCGGGTTCAGGCTCCCGCCGACGCTGAGCAGCCGCATGGTGCGGGCCGTGGCGCTCCTGAGCAGGTCGTAGCTGCGACTCATGCTTTCCTCAAACCCCATAGTCCTGTCTGGTATGGGTACAAGCGCGTCAATGCCGTGCTCGTACACGTCCTGATGACCCGGTCCTAGGCTCCCCACGATCGCAATCACCGGAATTCCCCGCTCCTTGGCCTTTCGTGCCACTCCCACTGGAGCTTTCTCGAAAACGCTGGAAGCGTCGGTCCGCCCTTCGCCGGTGATCACCAAGTCGGCTCCCTCCAGCTTCTCCTCGAACCTGACCGCATTACACACCAAGTCGATTCCCGACTCTATCCTCGCGTCAGTGAAGGCCACCAGCCCCGCGGCGAGTCCACCGGCAGCCCCTCCTCTCGGAACCTCCCGCATGTTTACTCCCAGCTGCCTCTCCACCACCCTGCTGAGCCGGTCTAAGGCTTGGTCCAGCTCTTCAACGACGGCAGGAGAGGCACCCTTCTGTGGGCCGTACACCGCCGAGGCGCCCGACGGCCCGCACAAGGGATTGTTAACGTCAGTTGCGGCAATTATTTCGGCCTCCATGAGGCCCAAGCGCACCCCCGACACATCGACCCGGTGAAGCCTGGCCAGCGCAGCCCCTCCGGCCGGCAGTTCGCGCCCGTTGGAGTCCATGAACCGTATTCCCAACGCCTGGGCCATGCCTAGACCGCCGTCATTGGTTGCGCTCCCACCCAGCCCCACGATTATCTGACGGAACCCTTTGTCTAAAGCCTTTGCAATCAACTCACCGGTGCCGTAGGTGGTGGCTGTCCTGGGGTCCCGGTGCCTGGGATGCACCAAGGCAAGGCCCGACGCCCTCGCCATCTCTATGACGGCAGTGTCCGAATCACCCATAGCTCCCCACGCCGCATTGACTGGTGCGCCCAGAGGGCCGGTCACCCTGCTGCTGAAGACCTGTCCGCCAGTGGCGTTTACGAGGGCGTCAAGGGTGCCGTCTCCGCCGTCAGCCACGGGAATGCACACTGTTTCGGCATCGCCGATCACGTCGAGAATGCCCTCTTGGATAGCCTTCGCAGCGTCAGTCCCCGAAAGGCCGCCCTTAAAACTCTGTGGGGAGATGACTATCTTCATACGATTCCATTATAGCCCTGTTCACGTCCGGTTGCGGACATGCCAACTTGGCGCCTTGTCTGTTAGAATCGTTCCGTCGGTCTACGGCTTGCGGGAGAGCGTTGAGATAGGAGGACGCATGGCATCCAGAGATGAGCTTAAAGCCAGGGTCTGCGCGGCCATCGACTCCAGGGCCGAGGAAATCGTAGGCGTCTCCCAAGCTATACTGGCCAACCCAGAGCCGGGATTTCGTGAAACCAAGACCTCGGAGCTTGTCTCGACCAAGCTCAAGGAGATGGGCATCGATGCCCAAGGAGGTATAGCTCTGACCGGTGTGAAGGGCGAACTGAAGGGAGCCTCCGCTGGACCCACGGTGGCCCTGTTCGGCGAACTGGACTCCCTGATCGTAAACGACCATCCCTACGCCGACGCCCAGACCGGCGCCGCACACGCTTGCGGCCACCACGCCCAGATAGGGATGCTGCTCTCGGCGGCGGCGGGTCTGCTGGCGCCGGGGGTCCTGGCCGAATTGAGCGGTCGGGTCGTGCTTTTTGCCGTACCGGCTGAAGAGTACATAGAAATCGAGTACCGTGACTCACTGCGCCGCAAGGGTTCCATAGAGTTCCTGGGAGGAAAGCCTGAGTTCATCAGGCTTGGGCATCTCGACGGAGTGGACATAGCGATGATGTGCCATACGTCAAGCCGCAGCGATGAGGGGATGCTCACCATGAGCGGCACCAACAACGGTATAGTCGCCAAGAAGATTCAGTTCATCGGACGAGGGGCCCATGCGGGAGGAGCGCCTCACCTGGGAATCAACGCCCTCAACGCCGCCAACCTGGCCCTTATGGCCATTCACGCCAACAGGGAGACCTTCAAGGACGAAGACACCATACGGGTCCACCCAATCATCACCAAAGGAGGCGAGGCAGTCAGCGCTGTCCCAGCTGACGTTCGCATGGAGTCATTCGTCCGAGGGCGCACCATCAACGCAGTTCTGGAGGCCAACCAGAAAGTGGACAGGGCCCTCAAAGCCGGGGCGATGGCCGTCGGCGGCAAAGTCAACATCCAGACTTTGCCCGGTTACCTTCCCCTGCAGCAAGACGACTCCTTAGCCGACATCTTCAAGGCAAACGCAGTGTCCCTGGTAGGCGAGGAAAACGTGGGGAGCGTCGGCCATCGGACCGGCTCCACCGACATGGGGGACGTAAGCCAGCTCATGCCCGTCATTCACCCCTACGTAACCGGAGCGACGGGGCTGGGCCACGGGGCCGATTATGTAATCGAAGACTACAGCCTGGCTGTCACCACCGCGGGCAAAGCGTTGGCCTGCACAGTGATTGACCTGCTGGCTGAGGGCGCATCCCAGGGAGGCCGTGTGGTCTCGAACCACAGGCCTCCCATGTCCAAGGCCGACTACTTGAGCTTTATGCGCGGCTTGGCGAGCGAAGAAATCTTCGACTACGAGGAACTCTAGGCGACGGCTATGCCCGCACAGTCACCAGATATAGAAGACTTGAAACGAAGGGTCTGCGCTGCCATCGACCGGCGCAAGATTGAATTCGTCGAGCTGGCCAAGGATGTGTTCAAGAACCCCGAAACCGGGTTCAAAGAGATAAAGACGGCCGAGACCGTGGCCCGATTTTTCGACAGCCTGGGCGTGTCGCACCGGGACGGGCTTGCCGTCACCGGAATCAAGGCCAGGATTCAGGGGGGCGCAGGCCCCGGCCCCAGTGTCGCAATCCTGGGCGAGTTGGACTCCCTCATCGTCAACGATCACCCCAACGCCAACGCCCAGACAGGCGCCGCTCACGCCTGCGGCCACAACGCTCAACTGGGCATGATGCTGGGAGCCTCCATCGGGCTCATGGACCAATCGGTGCTTCCATACTTGTCGGGGTCCATAGTCCCCTTTGCGGTGCCCGCCGAAGAGTTCGTAGAAGTCGAGGACAGGCTGGCGCTCAGGCAGCAGGGACGGTTGGAGTTCCTGGGCGGGAAACAGGAGTTGATTCGCGTAGGCGAGTTTGACGACGTCGACCTGGCCATGATGTGCCACACGGCGAGCGACATGAAAGAGCGGTCCTTCTCCGTAGGAGGGGCCAGCAACGGCCACATGGTCAAGTTCGTAGAATACGCTGGACGCTCGGCCCACGCCGGCGCCGCTCCCCACGAGGGGATCAATGCCCTCAACGCCGCCAACCTGGCCCTGGCGGCCATCCACCTGAACCGCGAGACCTTCACCGAAAAGGCCACGGCCCGCACTCACGGCATGATCACCAAGGGCGGCGAGGCGGTGAACGCAGTCCCCGGCGACGTGAGGGTCGAGTGGCGGGTCAGGTCTTCCAACCCTGAGGACTTGGAGCGGAACAGCGCGATGGTGGACCGTTGCTTCCGTTCAGGGGCGATGGCCGTCGGCGCCAGGGTGACAATCACCAATATAGCCGGCTACTTCTCTCTGAACCAGGACGAGTCGCTGAAAGACTTGTTCGTGGCCAATGCAGCCTCTCTCTTGGGAAAAGACCGGATAGCCCTTACCCCCGACGGGCGCACCCGGGGCGGCTCCACAGACATGGGTGACTTGAGCCAAATCATGCCGGTAATACACCCCTATACCGCAGGCGCTACAGGAGGCGGCCACAGCAGGAACTACCGCATCAAGGACTACGAACAGGCGGTGGTAATGCCGGCAAAGATAATGGCAATGACGGCAGTGGACCTGCTGGCTGACGGGGGCGTCAAGGCCAGGCAAGTCGTGGAGGAGTTCCAGCCCCCCATGACCAGGGACCAGTACGTGGCGTTTCAGATGAGCCGGTTCACCACCGACGTCTTCGACGGAGCGTCCCCGTGACAGTCCCTAGACGAGGGCCGTCATCACGGCGCCGCTAATTAGAGGTATGGTCAGGTTGTCGTCAATTACGGCGGGCGCCAACTCAATCAGCCCCGCCACCGCTACCCCAACCAAGAAACCCCAGTGATAGTCGATCGCCCCTCCCCCCGACAAAACTCCCACGACCGCTGCGCCCGCTCCCCAAAAGGCCAGCGTCCCTATAGGAGACTTGCCGAAGAACCGCCAGCCTAGGACTCGCCCTCGCATCCTGCTTCCCACGAACGCCGCCGCCGGGTCTCCAAGGGCGAGAAAGAACAGGGCGGCTACAGCCACATCGAGATCGAAGACGAGAAAACATGCCAGAGCCGACAACGCTACGTAGGTGGCGCCCGTGACCCGTCTGTCCTCAGACTCTTTCAAGAGGGGCCGGAACATCTTGAGCATCCTGCGGTTCAAGTCCGGCAACCGGAACCGCACCACTTCTATCGCGATCGCTCCTCCGCACAATGACGCCATAAGAGGGACCATCACCTCGGAGCCGGCGAATATTGCGATCAAGGGAATGGAACCGGCGGCGCATAGGTGGAACAAACGACGCCAAATCGGGGGAGCGGCGCCGTTCCGAGGGTGGAGCCCGATGGTCCTCTCCATACTAAGCCCCGATGAATTCCCGTCTAGTTAGGTCTAATAAAGACGGTGTCGCCTGTGTCCCACTTCAGTTCCCGCAGCCCCGCCCCTTTGGGAATCTCAAAGATTATCCAACCCAGAAGTGAGTTGCCCAAAGGCAAATCAGAAACGGTTCCCCGAACGAATGGTGTGAACCTGTTTTCGCTGGAGTGAGCGTCGGGGGTGGAGGAGACGTTGGCGGTGTTGTTAGCGGTAACGTCCAGCAATGTGTAGGCTTCGTCAATGCCGAACCCCCTGAGTTCCACGGCGTCTCCCACTATCTCCATCGCCACAGTGTTGGACTCTCTGTTGTAGACCTGCACGTTGATGGCCACCAGTTCGTTGTCGGGTGATGACGGCGTCACCAAGTAGTGTCCTGACCCGAAGTTGAGGTTGGTCTGCTGGCCTTCGATTTGCCATGTCAGCATGTCGATTGCTGACCCGGAAGGCGTCTCGAAAGTGAGCCATCTGGAGAGAGCCTCCCCTGGTTCCAATGTAAACTCACCGCCCAAGTAGAGCGGAAAGACTTGACTGTCGGGAGCAGGTTCCGATGCGGTCTTTACGTTGACGACGTTGGTGGGGCTGACGTCCAGCAGGGAATGGACCTCGGGGCTTTCCTTCGTGTTCAGACTCAAAGAAGCCCCATCCAGAGTCACGGTACGGGCGGAATCCCCATTGTTGTAAATGGTGCCGAACATGATGGAGATTTGTTGGCCGTTTCTGGAAGGAGAAAGGACGTACTGAGTGTCCTCGTCCCCGATCTTGAAGGGAATGGACTCGCCGGCTTGGACGTTGGCGACCGTTACGAGCAGGCCTTCCACGTCGGTGGTGGCCCCAGGAGGGGAGGAATAGCGCACTTCCTGGGTCCTTCTGACTTCGTTCACCAACACTCCCAGAAGCCTACCTGCCGCACCGTCGCCGGGACCCAGCTGCGGTTCTCCTCCGCAGGCGGCTGAGCCGCCTACACTGAGAGTCAGCGCGAGGACCAGCAGACAGGACATCTTTGCGGTGCGGGATGTCAACGAGGAGATGAGAAAGGAAAGCATTGTGATTTCTAGGTCTCCATCATGATGTTGCGGAAGTAAGAGAGGGCATTTCGCGGAGCTGACGCACCAAATCAGGCACTACTGTGCACAGGTAGTCCACCTGCTCTTTGGTGTTGTCCTTCCCAAGAGTGAGCCTCAGACTGCCCCTAGCAAGCTCCGCAGGCTGTCCCAGAGCCAGAAGCACGTGGGACGGCTCAAGGGAGCCGGAGCTGCAAGCGCTGCCGCTGGAAGCTGCAATGCCCGCCATATCCAGGCCCAACAGGATGGGTTCGCCTTCTACGTTCTCGAACGAAAAGTTGGCGTTGTTGGGCAGACGCTGCGTCGGGTGACCGTTCAGGTGTACGCCGTCTATTGACTTTGTGAACCGTTCGATGATTTCATCCCGGAGACTGGCGCAGTGGCGGCTCATCTCTTCTCGTCTGTCATTGGCCATCTCCAAAGCGGTGGCAGCGCCGACGATGCCGGGTATATTCTCGGTGCCCGACCTACGTTCCCGTTCCTGACCCCCCCCCAATTGCTGGGGAAGGAAAGGCGTGCCCCTCCGCATGTACAACGCTCCCACGCCTTTGGGTCCGTGGAACTTATGGGATGACAGGCTTAGCATGTCGACGCCCAAGTCCTTGACGTTCAGGTCCAGGAAACCGGCGGCCTGCACGGCGTCAGTGTGGACGGGTATGGTCCTATCTAATGCCTGGGCCCGCTCCTTTACGGCGGCGGCTATCTCCTTGACAGGTTCAATGGTGCCTATCTCGTTGTTGGCGTACATTATGGACACGAGCACCGTGCGGTCTGTGACTGCGCTGACTGCCTCGTCCGGGTCCACAAAGCCGTGCCGGTCGACCGGGAGGTAGGTTATTTCGAATCCCTGGCTTTCCAGGTACTGACAGGTATGGAGGATGGCGTGGTGCTCTATGGTGGACGTAATTATGTGGTTTCCGGTGTCCCATAGAGCCGCAGCCGCTCCCTTGACTGCCATTGAGTCGGACTCTGTGCCGCCGCTGGTGAAAATCACCTCGCTCAGGCGGCACCCCAACACTCCCGCCACCTTCTCCCGGGACTCGTCCAGGGCTTTTTTGGCTTCCTGGCCATAGGCGTGGATGCTGGATGGGTTGCCGAACATACGGGTGAAATAAGGAGCCATCGCCTCCAGGACTTTGGGGTCCAGAGGCGTGGTCCCTGCGTGGTCCATGTATATCAAGCCGTCAGGAGCGTTCATAATCTACGGAATCAATCATAACTAAGAGCTGCCGCGTCCATGAGGGCGGCAGCTCCCTATACACGGCGCCAAACATTGTAGCATAGGCGCCCAAGGGCGAACCATAAATGCGTTAGGCTCCTTGAGACCAGTCTCGACCCTGAGACTGCAGTCCCATCATCTCCCGGCGGGATACGAACCCCACCAGGGCGCCGCCCTCGACCACTAGAGCGTAGGAGGTCCGACTCTCCTCCATAACCTCCAGGACCTCGTAAGCGCGTTGCTCCGGGCTTACGCTGGGAACATCTTCTATAGGCGTCATTACCGACTCGCATAGCGTCTGCGGCCCAGCAGCCGCGGTCTTGATGGATTCCAGTGTGACGACACCGGAGATTCGACCGTCCACCGCGACCAAGGTGAACCCCCAGGTTGATAGCGCCAGGCTCTCCGCGACAATCCGCCCAACAGTTGCGTCTCCGTCCCCCACAGGAAGCTCACGGTGCATAATGTCTCGCACTTTAAACCGGTCCATACCGCTTCTAATGCCGCTCTGCTTGTGTGTGGCCGAAGCGGTGGCGAGAAGGAACAACCCGAGAACAGCCAGCCATATGCCCTGGCTCCAGGAGCCGCCTCCGTCGCGGAGGAACGTCATGAAAAACAAAACTCCGCCTCCAATGATGAACAACAACGCTATGGCCTGCCCCACGCGGGCGGCCACGCGGGTCGCCAGGAACTGGTTGCCGGTGATTTTCCACACGACCGCCCGGAACACCCTCCCGCCGTCCATCGGGTACGCGGGCAGCATGTTGAATATCCCAAGCATGAAGTTCACGTACACAGCCATGGCCGTTATGGCATAGACGTGGCTATTGACGCCTTCAAGTCCTTCCGACACGCCCAGAAATATTAGTCCCAGGACAACGCTGGACAATGGTCCGACAAAGGCTATGACAAACTCAGAGGAGGGCCGTGTGGCCTCTTTGCCGATTTGAGACACTCCGCCCAGCAGGAACAGCGTGATTCCCCTGACGGGCATCCCGTACCTCAGGGCTACGAGGCTGTGGGTCAACTCATGGGCCAACACGGAGCCGAACAGGGTCAGGCTCATCGCCAGTGAGACACCCCACCGCTCAGTGGCGGTCCACCGGAAACCGGAGTTCGAAAAGTACCGCTCGAAGAATACAGCGGAGAGGACAAAAATGATGAACCAGCTTACGTGAAGGTTGATAGGAATGCCGGCTATCTTGCCGAGTCGTATCGAGCCGCCCATATGGTCACGTCCGCCTTACGCCGTTGTCAGGGCTTCAAATGTTTCCTAGTCCAATTCTACCCTGCTTTACGTCGCCTTGTCCTGACGCGGTCCGGTTGCAATGACCTGTTCTACGAGAGACGGGGCGGGGAAGCGGCGTAGGCAATTATCCTGTACACCAGCTTGGCGGCGACAACCGAGCAGGCCGGGGGGCCAAGGTCCGGGCTAAGCTCGACAACGTCGAAACCCACTATTTTCTTCCGGCTTGCCACATGGGCCAGTATGCGGTTTACCTGAGTCCATCCCATGCCGCCCGGCTCCGGGGTTCCGACGGCGGCCATGAGCGAGGGGTCTAGTACGTCCAGGTCGACACTTATGTAAACCTCGTCGGACAACCGGTCCGCCAGGGATTCCAGATACGCCTCCGTCGGTCCGGATTCCCCAGGGAAGGAGCGAGATTCCCCCTGGTTGCCCCTCGCTCCCAACAACTCCGCCTCTTCCTGGCTCATGCTGCGGATTCCGGCATGAACCACCGGACACAACTCTGACACGCGTCTTGCCGCTGAGGCGTGGCCCCAGGATGTACCCATGTAGCTGTCCCGATAATCGGCGTGGGCGTCCAAGTAGAGTACCGACAGACCTGGATAGAGTTCGACGTATGCCTCCGCCCCGCCGACGGTTATGGAATGTTCGCCTCCCAGGAGACCCACCAGCTTTCCCTGGGCGGCGTAGCCTGCCACGGCCTGCTTCACTCTTGAGAGCATGGCTCTGGGACCGTCCATGTGAGGTTCGAGCCAAGGAGTGGTGTGAATGCCTATCGAGGCCACGTCAACGCCTAGCTCGACGTCGTAGTCCTCCAGGCTCTGCGAAGCCTCTATGATTGCCCTGGGCCCGTCTCTGGCCCCGGACCTGAAGGAGGTCGTGCTGTCGTAGGGAACGGGCATCAGGACGACGCGGGAAGTCTCCAACGCCGATTGGTCATCGGGAAGGGCCAGAAAGTTGAAGGGCGTCCATGACAAGTCTTGCTCGGCCATAGCGGCCCGTCCTCTGCACTGTGGGAATTAGTCGGGCGGGAGTCTCTCCAAATGTTCCAGGCCCCGGTCCATGACCCAGGTCCTGACCTCCCGGAGGTCGAAGGTCTCCTTGACGTCAACGAGGGCTTTCGTGTCGTCGAAGGACTTGCAGGAGAATACGTCTATGTTTATGTACTGGCGATTCGGGAATGTGTGGACACTGATGTGGCTCTCGGCAATTATCACGAACCCCGTCACCCCCGAGTCCCGCGGGTCGGGCGCGTGGTACGCCAAGACCGACGGGCCGTGTATGACGTTCATTCCCAGGCTGGAGGGGTAGTCGGCAAGAAAACGCCGGACGAACTCCTCGTCCCACATCTTCGACTCGTCTCCCCCGTAGCCGTCTATGGCCAGGTGCATCTTAACTCCACGCCTGCCCCATCCTCCTACAGCATAAGCCCCTTCCCGCCTGGGAAGGGACTGCCGCTGAAACCGCAAGTAGGGTGCACGGCGTATATTAACCTTGTAATGGTGAAAACAACCCTTTTTAGCGGCAATGAGTATAGCATATCTGCCCAATACGGAATACAATAGGGGGCTGTTGGCTCGGTGAGTCCGGCCTCACCAGAGGGGCGCATCGAACGAAAAGGCAGGATGGTCGATAAAGATGGCCGCAGTTATAGACGTTAAGGGCCTGACCAAATACTACGGCTCCTTCCCCGCCGTGGAGGACGTTACCTTCCAGGTGGGCAAGGGGGAGATTCTGGGCTTCCTCGGACCCAATGGAGCGGGGAAGACCACGACGATGCGTATCCTGACGGGCTTCATGCCGCCCACCAGCGGCTCCGTCGAGGTCGTGGGCTACGACGTGGTGGACAAGTCCCTGGAGGTCAGGAGGCTCATCGGATACCTGCCTGAGACGGTGCCTCTATACACCGACATGCCCGTATCCAGCTACCTCAACTATATGGGCACCTTGCGCGGCATGGAACCCAAACGCATCCAACGGCGCATCGACGACGTGATCGAAATATGCCGCCTGGAAGACTATCGCAAGAGCTTGATAGGCAAGTTGTCCAAGGGGTTTCGCCAGCGGGTGGGCATAGCCCAGGCCATACTGCACGAACCCCAAGTCTTGATCATGGATGAGCCGACCATCGGCATCGACCCCATCCAGGTCGTGGAAACCCGAAAGCTGATAAAGGACCTTGGGGAAGAGCACACCATCGTTCTCAGCTCCCACATACTTCCTGAAGTGAGCATGTTGTGCAAAAGGGTGCTTATTATCCATGAAGGGCAGATCGTGGCCGAGGACAGCCCGGTGAATCTGGCTGACCGGTTGCAGGGCGTGGAGAGGATACAAGTTGAGGTGCGCGGGCCGCAGGCGCAAATCACCGAGGCTTTCAGGAGCGTCCGGGGAGTCACCAACGTCAATCGGGTCTCGTCCGAGGGAGACCGCCACACCTACGTCGTGGAGGCCGGCCGGGGACTGGACCTGCGCACCACCATCTCCCGGGTCGTCATAAGCAACAACTGGGGACTATTGACGATTCAGTTGGTTGGCATGAGCCTGGAGGAGATATTCCTCAAGCTTACCACCAGCGAGGATATAGAAGAGTGAGGGTAGCCGCCGCCATCGCCTGGAAGGAAATCCAGGCCTACTTTACCAGCCCCATAGGATACATCATAGCCCTGGTATATCTGGCCCTTACCGGCTTCTTCTTCGGGTTCCGGTTGGGGGACCCGTTCCCCGACGCCAGCATAGACCTATACATCATTGCCAGCGCCTGGATTCTGGTGCCTCTGGCCCCGGCCCTGACGATGGGCCTCCTGGCCGAAGAGCAGAAGCTGGGGACTATCGAGCTCCTGCTTACGTCTCCGGTCAAGGACTGGGAGGTGGTGCTGGGCAAGTTCATTGCCAGCTTCACCTTCTTCCTGGTGACCCTGTCGTTGACCCTTTTCTACGTGCTGCTGCTGTACATCTACGGCAACCCGGACAGCGGTCCCATCTGGAGCTCGTACCTAGGCATCATCCTGTACGGGGCCATGGCCCTCTCCATTGGACTGCTGGCCTCGTCCTTTACTGCCAACCAGATAGTGGCGTTGGTGGTGGGATTCGGCATCATGCTCATACTCGCCTTGATAGACTTCGCAACAGACTTGGTGGACGGAATCGTCTCGACCATCCTGGACCAACTGAGCATAATATCCCACCTGGACGACTTCACCCGGGGAATAGTGGACACGGGACACATCGTCTACTACGTAACGGCAACGGCCGTGTTCCTCTTCCTTGCGGTGCGGTCTCTGGAAACCCGCAGGTGGAGATAAACAACCTCTATGTCGGAACAACTTCCCCCAGAAGAAGAACAGCAAGAGCTGGAAGACGAACAGCTGTCGGGCACCCTGTTAGGGGGGCTTGGGGACTCGCTTCGAAGGCTCGGCCAGGGATTCGGCGGAGTCGCGTCGGTCATCGTCCTGGTCGGTGTCGTGGCCCTCGTCCTGGGCATGGTCATATTCGCCTTCTTCGAGGACCTGAAGCTCTACAGCTATATCGTTATGGGAGTTGGCGGACTCCTGCTGCTGTTCTCTCTGATCATTTCCTTCCCGACAGTCAGTGAGGCGGTCACCGGCAGACGCGGACGCTACACCACCAACACTACCTTAATGATTGCCGCGTTCATTGGAATTGCGGCGGTGGGCAATTTCCTGGCCATCGAGATTACAGCCAGGATGGACGTCACAGCGACCAAGCAATTCGACCTGGCTCCCCGCACCAAGGCCCTCTTGAGCGACCTGCAAGAGGACGTCTACGCAAGGGCCTTTTTCCCCGAAAGCAACATACAACCGAACCCCGACCTGGAGGCGTTCAGGGGCCAGATGGACGACATTCTTCGGGAATTCAGCAAACGCACCGGCAAGTTCGAGTACGAATTCATCGACCCGGTCATCGAGCCGGGCATAGCCACCGAATACGGAGTCACCAGAGCCCCCACCATAGTGTTCGAGGCGGAGGACTCCGGCCAACGCCATCAGGTCCCGTTGAGCGCCACATGGGAAACCTTCTTTTTCGGAGGCCTGGCGCCCATCGAGCAAAGCCTTGTCACCGGACTGTTGATAGTGACCGGTCAGGAGCGGAAGCAGGTCTACTTCTTGACCGGGCACGGGGAACGGGAGTTGACGGCCCCGGCGGATAACCCTGAGGGCTACGGCATTGCGGCCTCGGAAATCCAGGCCGAGAACTACGCCGTGTCAACCATAAACCTCATTAGCGCAACCGACCGGGAACGGCTTCAGGCCAGCGTGGCGGAAGGGTCCGTCAGTCTGCTGGTGATCGCAGGGCCCAAAGAGGACCTCCAAGTGTCCGAGGTGGTAAACGAGCCGGAAGAGCTTCACACCTACATGCGCAACGGCGGCAACCTTCTCTTCTTGGCCGACCCAGCAACCAAGCCCGGTTTCAGGGAGTTCATCGCCCGATGGGGGATCAACATGGAACAGGGTCATGTTGTGGACTCCTTCAGCAACTATGACCCCGCCCGGAACCAGAACATCAAAATCGGTCAGAACCAGTACATATGCACCGGATTCGACTCTGTCTGCTGGAGATCCGCCAGTCGTGACTTCTTGAACATCTTCCCAGGAATCACAAGCATCACCGGAGGTGTGGGAGACTCCTTCTACCCCGACGTGGCCGCCCTGGCCCCCAACGAGGAAATTCCTTTCTCTCCCCGCTTTCCGGAAGACGACTCAGAGGAACCCGTGGACCTGGAGGACCTCAACACAAACGTAGTCGGACTGGGACTAACCCTGACGACTCCACTGGCCAGCTGGACTAGCCTCGACCCCGACAGCAATGAGCCGACGGCCGACTCTGTCGCAGGACCCTTCTTTACTATGCTGGCCCTGTGGGCCCGGGCCCCGCTGGATGAGGAGCTGCCCAGCGACCCTGCGCAGGTGACCTCTGGCCGCATCATCGCCATCGGCGACTCGGACTTTGCCTCCAACAACCTGCTGTTTGCTTCGGGAAACCGAGACGTGTTCCTCAACTCCATCAACTGGCTGGTCGGCGACGATCCCTTGGCCAACATACGGCCCAGGGCTCAGGTGCGGAGGTTCCTGAACCCGACGGACACGGAGCTCAAGTTCATACGATGGTCGGGCTACTTGTTGCTTCCGGCGTTGATGGCCATAACCGGCGGCGTGGTCTGGTGGAGGAGACGCTAGGCGCCCGAGGGATAGCCGGTCTGCTCTAGAATATGAACGTTCGACTTACCATACTTCTACTCGTTGTGCTGGCGGTCATCGGAGGCGCCGTGGGCGTGGTGTTCGGTCTGCAGGACAAGCGCGAGCTCGAGGAAGAACCTCCCTGGCTCTTCAAAGTCGACCCAAGCTCCATTGCCCACATTTCTGTGACCCACATGGACACCACCGTCGAGTACGAAGCCACCGACGATGGGTGGGTTATCAAGGATGGGGACGACACTCCCGTAGACCGTGATAGGTGGTCCGGCACCCCCCTGCTGCTCAGCGGGCCACGCACAAGTCCGGACGTAGTGGCGCATGCTATAGAGGACCCGGCGGAATATGGGTTGGGTGAACCCCAGACCACGGTCGTAGTGACGGACGTGGCTGGGACTCGTGTGTCCTTCCTCTTAGGTGACCCTACGCCTGACGGCGAAAAGTGGTACGCATCCCTGGCGGGAGATGACAGGTTGTACACCGTGGCTGCCATCTGGTGCGAGGTCATATCCAAGTTGGCCGCTGACCCTCCATACCCGCCGGAAGAGCCGGAAGAAGCCGAGCCGGAAGAGGCCGCCGACGAGGAAGAAGCTTCCTAGACTCTCCGCCTGTCTCGTGGCGCCAAGACTCCGGTCGGAACCCTTCCCAAAGTCGTCGCCCCTACCCCCACCTCAGCCTTCCCGCCAAATTGGGAAGAAATATGTCCAGACGACGGTCCCAGCCTCTCCCTTCGCGTGAAATAGGACAAGCGCCCTCCATGTCCCTGTTGAGTCCGCATAGGCTTGGCCTATATACTTCGTTGAATCCACGTGAACCATATTTTATTAGGCCAACGCTAAATGAACGCTGAAATATTGTCGGTCGGCACCGAGCTTTTGATGGGGGAACTTGTCGACACCAACTCATCCTTCATCGCCTCCAGGCTGCCTGCTCTGGGCATTAACCTGAGGCACGTCTCCCTCGTAGGGGATGATATAGAAACCCTCGTGGGGGCAGTGAAACGGGGCCTGGAACGCTCAGACATCATATTCACCTCAGGAGGACTGGGTCCCACCCAGGACGACCTCACCCGGGACGCCGTGGCGGCGGCTCTGGGCGAGGAGATGGAGATTCAGGAGGACATCGTCGAACAACTCCGGGCTTATTTCAGGCGGCGTGGTGGAGACATGCCGGCCACCAACATACGCCAGGCCAGCCTCATACCGTCGGCGGAAATCATCCCCAACGCGCGGGGCACAGCCCCCGGTTGGTGGGTAGAGCACAACGACAAGCGAATAGTGACGATGCCAGGCCCACCCGCTGAACTTCAGGCAATCTGGGAAGCCGAGGTCGTCCCACGGTTGAGTAAGATAAGCCGCGGCGAGGTGATTCTTACCCGGAACATCAAGACCTCCGGCATGTCCGAGGGAGCCGTCGATGAGTTGGTGACCGACTATCTGGGCAAGGAGAACCCCTATCTGGGAATCTACTCCAAGTCCGACGGTATACATCTGAGAATCATCGCCAGAGGCTCCGACGAGGCATCCGCCCGTTCTCTGCTCCAACCCGCCGAGAACGGACTGCTCTCCATTATGGGGCCATACATCTGGGGTTACGACGACGAGACACCCCAGCAAGCCGTGGGAGACCTTCTGGTCGCCAAAGGATTGAGCCTGTCCACTATGGAACATTGTACGGGCGGAGTCCTCGCCTCCAGCATCAGCGAGACAGCCGGTACCGCCCAATATTACCGTCGGGGCCTCGTCGTGCACGGACGAGAGTCCGCCGTTAGCAGCGGGGTTTCGGCTGAGGTCATAGACGCTCACGGCCTAGTAAGCCCCGAAACGGCCCAGGCCATGGCCCAAGCCGCCGCAGGCACGTCGGCGTCCGGCGCCGACGTGGGAATCGGCATAACCGGAGTCCTTGGCCCTGACGAAGTGGACGGTCAGCCGCCCGGCGTCGTCCACATAGCCCTGGTGCACCCCCCAGTGTCGGGAGAATCAGTGACCCACGTTCCTCTTCGCCTGCCGCCCCGGTCGCTTGTAATCAGACGCAGGGCCTCCTCTACCGCGCTCATAGAACTGCGGCGCATCCTCAACATGCTCTAGCAGGCCCTGGGCGCCAAAGGGGCGTCCCAAAGCAAGTGCGACTGCCCCATATTCGCTTCCAAACGGCTGGTTGACTCCCGCGATTCCGTATACACTTGGCCCCTATGGGAAGTGGGAATGAAAACGAAAGCGACTCGATGAGGGACCAGCCAGAAATGGGCGACACCGAGGACGGCCAATTCCTCGCTAAGCTTGCCATTGAGGTGCGGCAGTGGCGCAGCCAGGGGTTGATTTCCCAGGAACAGGCCGCGGCTATCCTCGACAGCTACCGAGGCAAAGCTGGAGTCGCCGCAGTCGATATAGCCCGTGGACGTCTCATCTCGATACTGGCCGTACTCGGCACGATTCTGGTTGGGATTGGAATCATTTCCTTCTTCGCCGCCAACTGGGATGCCATAGCCAAGCCTATCCGGCTAGCATTGGTCATGGCCTGCGTTCCAGGGGCATATGGCGCAGCTTACTGGATGCGTTATGTAAAAGGCTACGAAAGAGTGGGCGCCGCCTTCATCTTGCTGGCCGCCATAGTGTACGGGGCCGCGATTCACCTCGTGGCCCAAATCTACAATTTCGAGCTTAACGATCCCACTCTCTTCACCTATTGGCTGGCGGGAGTGGCGCCCATAGCCTATCTGACGAGGTCCCAGCCCACGGTCTTCCTGACCATCGGCCTGGCGCTGGGGGCGACGAGTTTTTGGCTCTACGAATACTTGGGCGACTCGGGCAGTCAAGCTGACGGGATATTCTCCATCTCAGTTTTTGCCATGCTTGGGCTGGGTTTGTACGGGCTTGGCAGGTTACAAGGGATCTTCCGGGAAACTATCGATTACGCTTGGGCGTTCCAAATCATGGGAACGCTTACAGTCCTTTTTACCGTGTACCTCCTCGGCTTCAGGTCCGCGTATGATGGGATAGAGTTGGCGGAACGGATCGACCCCGATGCACCCATAGGGCTTTGGCCGCTTCTATGCGTATTCTCTGCCATAGGTCTCGTTACTCAAGTCGCCGTCTACGTTAGAAGCCTATGTCAGGGTAGGACCGTCAAGCTGTTGTCCTTCGAACTGATAGCCTCCGTTCTTATGACAGCAGCCGTCTTCACTGTCCTGTTCGCCCCCCACGGCAAGGAATTCACTTTTCCCTTGGTGTTCAACCTGTTGCTCCTAGTAGCGATCATCGGCCTGGTTGTCTTGGGATACGTTAGGGCGATGGAGTCCTTCATCAACATCGGCCTGGCTTTCTTCGCGTTAGACGTCGTGACTCGATATTTCGAGCTGAGTTGGGACCTCTTGGACCGGTCAATCGTTTTCGTTGTGGCCGGGGTCATTCTACTGGCCGGGGGCTTCTTCTTGGAGAGGGGACGCCGAAAGGTGTTCGAAAGGATGACGAGCAGGGAGCGTGACACAATCGAGGGCGTCCATGAGCCGTAAATTCAAGCTGGCGCTCCTGATCATCGTCGCGGCCCAGGTCCTATTGCTCGTGGGACTCATAGCCGATCGTGAATACACGCTGCGGTCGGGAGTCGACGTAGTCTTGAAGACGCTTCCGATTGACCCCAGGTCCCTGCTTCAAGGAGACTACGTAATATTGCGGTACGAGATAGCCCAGGTTCCTGAAGACTGGAAAGCCAGTCCCGGGCAGGAAGTCTACGTCTATCTGGAAGAGGGTCCCGAATCTTGGCAGGCCCTCCGGCGCGAGTTCCGGCGTAACGATTCCGACGACCAGCCTTTTATCAAAGGAACGGTGGGATCGGGCGGGGAAATCGACTTCGGCATAGGGACGTATTTCGTTCCGGAAGGCTCCGGCCACATCATAGAGCAGTCCACCGAGATCAAGGTAGTGGTTTCAGTGGGCAACAGGGGCAGGGCCGTGATCAAGGACGTCCTGGTGGATGGCGAGCCTTTCGACGAGATCCGGGAGAATCACAACTTGCCCTGAGCAATGTCATGCACGGCGCCAGTGACGGAGGCACGGCGAGTACGACCGACCACGTAGGGGCGACCGGCCGGTCGCCCCTACCCATCTGAAAGCAACTGCTTGCATAGAGGATCTTAAAGATAAAGTTAGGGGGGAGCATAAGCTCCCCCCAAAATCGTTTCAGGCTCGCCTCCGAGGTTAAGGCTTGATGGGATAGGCGCGAAGGGCGTTGTCCCACAACAGCTTCTTCTTGCTCTCATGGGAAACACCTTCCAGCTTCATCACGTCCCCAACGGCTGAGGCGTAGTGCCTCCCCTCCGGGTGGCCGAAGTCAGTGGCGCTGACGATGACGTGATCGCCGACGTTGTTGATAACGTCGGTGATGTTGGGGTCGTCCTGGTCCGCGGCCACGAAACACTGCTCGGAGAAGTACTCCTTGGGCATCCGGCTCAGTCCGTTGATCTTCAGGCCACGGGTGCCTCCCTGTATCCCAGACTCCAACCTGTCGGGCCAGAAGGACGCCCAGCCGCAGCCGGACTCGAGGAACACTACCTTCAGCTTGGGGTGGCGTTCCAGCACTCCGCCCATAATCAACGAGGTGCAGGCCATCATGCTGCCCATGACGAAGGAGACGGTAGTGCGGCAGTTTCTCAGGCCCGGAATGTAGTCCAACATGCCTTGGTCGAAGGGGTGGTTGGCGCTTGGATGTAGCCCTATGGGCACACCAAGGTCGGCGCAAGTTTCCCACAGCGGGTCGCAAACTTCGTCGAAAAGACGCAGGTTCGGCACTGGCGCGGGGTTGAGGTGGACCGCCTTGAAGTCATACTCTTTGACGCACCGTTCCACCTCTTTGCGGGCCAGTTCTGGGTCTCGCAGGTCGATGGAGGCGGCGCCGCATGCGCCATGCCCGATGTCCTTTGTGAAGTCCCCCAGCCAACGGTTATAGGCCCTTCTGATGGCGGTGGCAGTCTCGCCGTCCATCTCGGCGGCTCCTGTAACCCAGAACCCCACCGTGGGGTACAGAATCATGTAGTCGATTCCGTGGGTGTCCATCACTTCGCGGTAGGCGCGGGCAGGGAAATTCTCGTCGGCCCACTTGCCGTAGGCGTCGGTCAGATCGTTCAGCTCCCTGTCCTCGATGATGGTTACGCCCGTCTCCTGGTTTGCCGTGCTTCCAAAGGCCTGGTCGGAGTCCGTGCCCTGGACCAGCGGCTTGCCGTCCACCCCCACTCGCGGGTCGCGCGGCGCACGGTTGGGCACCTGACGCCCCATTATCTCTATCTCCATGTTGAAGCACAGGGGGTCCTCCTGGCCCTTTTCCTGCAGGCGCGCCTCACCCTGTGGCAGTGTTGAGGCGTGGGCCCAACGGGCGAACCCCTTGCCCACGGCGCCCTTGTACTTCTTCTCCAGGTACTCGTCCCAGATGTCCTGGGGCTCCAGAATGTGCGCGTCACCGTCTATGAACCTGAGTCTCTCCATCGAAACCCTCCGTTATTCTCAACCGGTTGATGCCTTGTTAACTTAATTATAGAGAAAACCCTGTGGCTCTACAACAAGCTGAAGGGACGCCGTTTGGACGTCCCTTCTCGTAGGGTTCTGGCGGTTCGAGCCTTGTATGGAGGCGGCGTCAGAAGCCGTAGGCCCTGACTCCGTTGTCCCACAGGATGCGTTTCTTGGCCTCGTCGGTGACTCCGGGGACGCCCATGAAGTCCCGGGAGGCGGTCTGGTAGCGGTATCCCTCGGGGTGGCCGAAGTCTGTGGCGGTGAGCAGCACCTGCTCTCCCACCGTCTGAGCCACCAAAGGTATTCCGGGGTCATCCTGGTCGGCGGCGATGAAGCACTGCTCGGCGAAGTAGTCCTGCGGCGACTTGGTCAGGCCGTTGATCTTGAGGCCACGGTTGCCGCCGTTGATACCTGACATCATACGTTCAGGCCAGTAGCTCGCCCAGCCGGCGCCCGCCTCCAGGAAGGCAACCCTGAGCCCGGGGTGCCTCTCCAGGACTCCTCCCATTATGAAAGCGGAGCAGCAGAGCATGCTGCCTATGGAGAAGGCCACGATGCCCTGCACGTTTCTCAGGTCGGGAAGGTAGTAGGGAATCATCCCCATGTCCAGCCCGTTGGACGCGCTGGGGTGCACGCCCACCGGCACGTTCAGCTCCGCGCAGGCAGCCCACACCTGGTCGCACTCCGGGTCGTACACCCGGCGGCCGGGCACGGGAGAAGGGTTCAGGTGGACAGACTTGAAGCCGTATTCTGTGACGCAGCGGCGCACTTCTTTGGCCGCGGCTTCTGGGTCGCGCAGGTCTATGGACGCGGCTCCGTAGGCCCGGCCTCCTATGTCCTTGGTGAAGTCTCCCAGCCAGGTGTTGTAGGCCCGGCGCACGGCGGCGGCGAACTCAGGCTCCATGTCAGGGCTGGAGGTAGACCACAGGCCTACCGTGGGGTAGAGAATCATCCGGTCGATGCCCGACAGGTCCATAACCTGCCTGTAGGTCTCGGCGTCGAAGCCTCTCTCCTGCCACTTCCCGTAGTATTGCTCCACGCCCATGGTGAAGACCTCGGCGCCCACGGCTTCCCGAAGGGGTTCCGGGTCCGTCTCTTCCTTCTCGTTCTTGGCCCGCCTCATGGGCTGGGGCGGAAAGTCGTCCACTTCCACCGAGACGTTGATGGTCCACGGGTCGGTGGGCTTTGTGGCCCGTTCATAGGCCAAGTGGGACTTGATTCGCCCTTTGTACTTGCTCTCCAGGTAGTTGTCCCACAGGCTGTCCGGCTCCACCACGTGGGCGTCGCTGTCCACAAACTTAACTCGGTCCATTCAAGCCCTCCTGCTTGCTTTCACGGCTAATCTTGGCCAGCCCATTATAAACGAGCCGATGCTCCAATGCCACGCCTCATAGCTCCGCAACAAGACGAGGGATACTTCTATCTATGAATTGTGCGCATTGATGAGGAACACTATGTTGGAGGCCGTGAGATGTAGAGCGTAAGCGGCGATATAGTCAGGGACTTCCATGGGTTCGCTGCCCTGACCATGCCCACCTTTCTTGTTTCTTAGAGTGGTAACACCGCTCTCCAAGGTTGATCGCAAGCTGTTGAATTGACTTTCCATCTCTACAGGAACGATATGGTTGTCAAACAGGGTCTTTATCAGTTTGCTTGCGGTGTCGTTCTGAGAGTAGCCCAACTTTCGCCTGTCGCAAATGGTCTTCATGGTGCTTTCAAAAGCTTTTAGGGCTTCTGTTATCGCTTCTTTGTTGTTCCTTTCCCTGTAGTGTTTATGAGCATTCATGAATTCCTGCAAGGCCCCTTCAAACTTAGCCTCATGTAGAAGTCTTATCGCTGGTTCTACAACCTCCGCATGCATATACTGGGAATCCATCTTTATAATCCGGCCAGCTTCGTACTGATAACCTATGGCGTGTTCCTGAAAACGGAAATTCAATTCTTTGATAGCATCATCAGGAGTTTGTGAAACGTCGGAGCCGTTTAGATTACCGCCATATTGATACACTTCCTTCATGGTCGTATCAATCTCCAGGAAAGAGATCTCGATTAGGCTCAACACCTGGTCTACATCTTTGCTTGCCAGAAGAAATTGTACACAGTGTTCCATTGGATTCGATGAGTGAAGTGTTGACTCCACTAAGCGTAATTTCCCCATTTCTCGCGCGAGGGTATCACGGATTCGTTCCCACACCGACATAGGTATCGATGGATAATAATAAGGCTCACCTATGGCACTTCGCCAAATGTATACGACTTGTACCCTGAATTGATTAGGCAGGACATCGTAACGGTAGATTACTGGCCTACCTGCGTCTTCAGATCTTCGTTTACGTTTAGCGAAAGTATCGAATATAGACATGATGGAACCCTACTTGAAATCATTATTCGGGCACTTATTTCCAACCCTACGATACCCTTATCCCATATACAATACCACGCACCGACCTATTAAGTAAGCACAATATATGCCAGCACAACCACTGAATGTGGATTGTTAGTGGATTCCAGCCTACGCAGGAATGACGGATTGGGTAGGCTCTCTAGAATCCCGCCTGCTGCCCTTTGGTGCGGCGAGGGTGTCGACTGCTCTAATACAGGCCCAACCGGATCACATCAGCCACAGTCCACTTGGCACGATCTTGAATCATCGTTCTGAGGATGCCGATAGCGAAGGTGTCTCCCGGACTGTGAAACGCTACGGTGACCCTTCTTCCGTCGGGATGTCGATAGTGTTGGTGGCTGCCTTTTTGCCTACGGAACTCGAAACCATCCCTAAGAAGTGCGCTGACAAGTTCACGGGCAGTTATGGTGCGTAATCTGCTCCAGTCGATGTTCAAATCAGACAGACACGGCTATCCGAAGTTCAGGAGAGATAGGCGTTCCGTCTTCTGGTTCCTGGGGGATCGGCTCATTCTCTTCCGACATCTCCTCCAAGACCATCTCGATGACTTCCTTTATGTTCTTGAGGGCTTCCTCTTTCGTATATCCCCAAGTGTCAGCCGCATATTTCGCCAGGGCTGGGCAATGGGCCTGCCAACGGTCTTCATCCGGCTCTACCACGACTCGAAAAACATAGGTCTGCATGTCACACCTGCCTGAAGACCAATTTTTGCGCATCCGCCTCCACTACGTCGTGAGCATGCGGTATAGCTGGGGGAGCCTTTGGGGCAGGGACCAGATGTTGTCCAAAACCTCATAGCTCATGTCGCCGCACATGGTCTTCAGGTAGTCGTGGCCCGACTTGTCCACCGTCAGGCAGAAGGGGACCACCGCCTTTCGCTTGGCTTCCACAAGGGCCATGTGGGTGTCATGGACGGCATATTCCTTCTCTACGCCCTCGCGGCTGTAGCCCCTGTCCTGGGGCCTTCCGTCGCTGATGAGGAAGAGAATCTTGGTCTTGGCGTCCTGGGCGTCCAGCTTGGCAGTGGCGTGGCGTATAGCGGGGCCCATGCGAGTGGCGTGCATGGGCGTGATTTTGTCGATGCGCCTCTTCACCCGGTCGTGGAGAATCTCGTCGATGTCCTTGATGACGTAGTATTCCACGTTCTCCCTGCCGTACCCGGAGAAGCCGTAGATGCCGTATGTGTCGCCTATGGTCTCCAAGGCCTGGAGAAGCAGGGCCGTGCTCTCCTTTTCCAAGTCGATGATTCGCTTGTATTGCCTGCGCACCAGGCCCTCGCGGCGCGACCGGAGCCACATCATGTACTCCACCGGGTCGTCGGGGGCATCGTGGTCGTCTGGACCCGCCCTGCCCTCGTCGATGGCCTCAGCCGTGGAAGCGCTCATATCCAGCAGGAATACCACTGCCACGTCCCGCTCCATCTTGTTACGGCGCCACCACACCTTGTCGTTGGGAGTGATGCCGCTCCGGCGGTCCACCTGGGCCTCGATGACAGCATCCAGGTCCAAGTCCTCGCCGTCGATGACCCGCCGCTCCTTGCGGAAACTTTCGGGCATGACCATCTCGAACTGGCGCCGGATGTCAGACGACAGTGAGGAGTAGTTGCGGATGGTGTCGTTGAAGAAGCCTATGTCTCCCTCCTCGACTTCCTTCTCCCGCACGATGCACCACTTGGGCTTGTAGTCGTCGGCTCTGAAGTCCCATTCGTCGTAGACCTGGGAACGGGGCTCCTTGGCCTCCAACGGCCCTCCCTGCTCCTGCTCGTGGACGAACTGGCCCTGACCTTGGCCGGGGTCTGCGGGCGGCGGCACTCCGGCCTCCTTCATGAGGTTTTGAACGAAAAGTCCCATCGTTGTCTGAATCTGGCCCTGTTCGGCGCTCATTTCAAGTTCCGGGTTGTCTTTGAGAAGCTCTTCCAGCATCTCCTGGGTTATTGGCTCAGTCTGGCCGTCCCCCTGTTGGGACTTATCGACTCGCAGCTTGTTGAGGAGTTGGACAAGCTCCGGTTTGAAGTCTCCCCGGTATTCCACTTCCTGGGGTGACTCATAGTTCTGCTCTTCCTCCTCGCCGCTTTGGGGCGTGGGCTGGCCCGACTGGAGCTCCTGCATCAGCTCCAGCATCTCCTCTTCGGAATACTCCTCAGGGCCGTCCAGGTCCTGGGGCGAGTAGTCCTCAGGGGGCACTTCCTCATTGGGAAGCTTGGACAGGATGTCGTAGACCCGGAGCGTCGCCTCCCCCGTGTCTTCAACGGTGGCCGTGACGTTCAGCAGCCTCCTGAACAGCTTGGACAACACGCGCGCCGTTTTCTCGTAGCCCTGGGGCACGGGGAGTCCGCGGAACTGATCAAGGCTGAACCGGACGAGAATCTCTACCATGCCCTGCAACAGGGGCAGTTCGTCTATGGGGGGCCTCTCCTCTCGGGAGTCCAGCTGGACGGTCCGGTAGTGTTTCACTATGCCCGGGTACTCCACCTTGACCCGAAAGTCCAAGCGGCCGTCTTCCAGGATTGTGAAGACGTCCAGAGCCAGCCTCCGGTCGTCGAAGAGGTGGAAGAACCGGCCCATGTCCGTTAGATATCCCCGCTCGGCGCTGGATGATTCACCCAGGTCTTCCTGAAGCTGGGCAAAGGCTGAGGACACTGGGTCTATCGGCGGGGCGGCAGCATTGGCTGCCGTCAATGCCGCCTCTCTTCTGTCCTCCTCGCCGGGACGGCGGTCGTCGAACAGGGCGGAAGGACGGTCATATTCGAACAGGAAGCTGCCGAACTCCAGGTGAGCCACCTGGTGAGTGGAGACCACCTTGAACCATCCGAAGTTGTTGTCCTTGGTCGAATACCTGTCGACGACGGGGGGCAGGAACACTTTGGTCCCCTCGGTGGTGGCCGCCGACTCGGAAACCCATCCGATACTCTTGTTAGCCAGCTCCTTGCTGTTCTGCACCTCGATGGACGAACCCGACAGGGCGCAGCAGTACAGCCTGATGACGGGCTTTACCTTCTCCAATTCCATCGAGGAGGACAGCGATTCCAGCAGGTTCTCTGACGTGCTGGATTCCACTTTGAAGTAGGCTATCCCTCCGTCGGGGTTTTCCTTGAGCACGGCCATGCCCCGCTGGAACCAGATTTCCAGCTGGTTCAAGGTCACACGGGTCAACACCATATCCAGGTTGGCGAGGAACGGCGCGACGGCCTGAGGCGACACGCCCATCAGAGTCTCGGCCAGGTCGATTATGTAACGCTGGGAGGAACTGTTGACCTGCTGCAGGGCCCTTGCGCCGTCGGACAGAAAGGTCGGGACGTCTTTCTGGCCCGACTTCACCAGCCGTTCAGTCAGTCGTAGGAAGCGGCTCTTCTGGGCGCTGTCTATGCCCGGAAGCGCCCTGCCGCACGTCTCTAAGGTGGCTTTTACCTCCCGCCAGTTGGCCTCTGTCAGCTCTCTGGCCATGGATAGGAACGTTTCACGTTCCCTGCCCATTTGGGGGAGTATGTCCTGGCCCAGGGTCAGGCATTCCGACGCCATGTCGTACGACTTGAGGGACACGGCCTCCACCAAGGCGGCGAACACCTCCACTTCCCAGAAGGGCAGACTCTTGATAAGGTGTGGGCTGATCTCGTAAAAGCGTCCGGCCAAGGTCGACGACTTCCAGGTGCCTTTGTATAGGCTGCGTCCCAGTCCCGCCCAACGGGGTATGTGCTGGGGCCTGAGGGCGGGAACGATGTCCGGGCTGGCCTTGAAGAAGGCGACGGCTAGTGTGGGCGAGTCCTGAGCGAGATAGGAGCCGCACCGCGCCCACTGCATAAAGGACGAGAAGGGCAGGTACGCGGCAACGTCGGGCGCCGACTTGAAGTATTCCGCCGCCACCTCCCACGACCTGACGGTCTGGTTGGCTATGGACAGCCCTTCTTTACTCCACAAAAAGAGCTCGTCCTCGTTGAAAGCTGCGGAAACCTTCTCTTTGGCGGCCTCATACTCCTGGAGCACTACAGAGGGAAGCTTACCAAGCTCCCGTTCCAACTGACTCAAGGTTGGTTTTGCATTGGACTCCGACAAGTCAACTTCCTCTCCGGACCGTCTCCAGGCTCGAATATACGTCGATCAGCTGTCTGACCATCATTGCGGTAGCGCCGTAGACCAGATGCTCTTTATACGCGTAGCTGTATGACTTTTGCAATGCCCAGTCCGTCAAGCGGGCCTCTTCCCTCCAGTTGGCCCGGTCCAGCAGGACGTTCATGGGGACTTCCAGGACCTCGGCGACTTCCCGTGCATAGGGTTTGAACGGGTAGGGATAGGGTATCGTCCCGACATACACCCGCACACAGAAATCCGACCTGGTTACAACGTCGTCCAGCTCTCCGATGATTGTGACGTCCTTGGGTTCGACCCCCATCTCTTCGTAGGTTTCCCTCAAAGCAGTGGCCAGGAAGTCAACGTCCTCCGCGTCCCGGCCGCCGCCTGGGAAAGAAATCTCCCCCTTGTGGTGTTCCACCTGCTGAGATCGTTTGTTCAGCAGTATGTGGGGTTCTCCCGATTTGTTGTACAGGAGAATCAGAACAGCGGCGGGTCTGAGTCCGTCGGAGGGGACGGAGGCTTTTTCGCGGGCGGACAGGGAGAGACGAAGCGCTTGAAAAATCTTCGATGATCTGTCGTAAGTTTCGATTGACACCGGGGTCTTACCTGTCCATGTCGGCGGCGTCTACTCGAATATGGAGGACGCCACTTCTTCTACACTCTTCTGTATTTCCTGGTCGTCCGTGAGGGCCCACACGACCGATACCTGGCAGGCGCGCCTGGGTGCGATTCCCTGGGCCATCAGCTTGCCGGCGTATATGAGCAGCCTGGTGCTGGCCCCCTCTTGAAGTCCGTGGTCTTTCAGGTTCCGGACTTTCTCGCCCAGCTTGGCGAGGGCCTCCGCGTGCTCCAGAGAGCATCCGCTCTCCTTCTGAATCACCTCCCGCTCAATCTCCTTGGGCGGGTAGTCGAACTCGATTGCCACGAACCTCTGCCGGGTCGAGTGCTTCAGGTCCTTCAGAGCGCTCTGGTATCCCGGGTTGTAGGAGATGACCAGCAGGAACTGGTTGTGCGCCTCTATGATTTGCCCCTTCTTGTCCACGGGCAGCGCGCGCCGGTGGTCTGTGAGGGGGTGTATAAGCACGGTTGTATCCTTCCGCGCCTCTACGATTTCGTCGAGGTAGCAGATGGCTCCAGCCTTGACCGCCTTGGTCAGCGGGCCGTCCATCCAGCGGGTGCCGTCCGGCTCTAGCAGGTAACGTCCAACGAGGTCGCTGGCGGTCAAGTCCTCGTGACAGGCAATTGTTATAAGGGGGACCTTCCTGCCGTTGACCTGTGCCTGAGGCTGTGCGGACTTGCCCTTCTTCTTCACCACAGTGAGCGGGCGACCGAGACGCCAGGACATATATTCGATGAACCGGGTCTTTCCGCAGCCTGTCGGCCCTTTCAGCAGCACCGGCAGCTGCTGGTGGTAAGCGGCTTCGAACAGCTCTATTTCATCGCCGACGGGAGCGAAATAAGGCTCGTACGCTATGACGTACTCCTCAATGTCAACTTCCAAGTATGTATCCTGGGCGGCTTGTGCCATACCTATGAGACCTTACCTTTCACTCTGCTTTCCCAGATGGACTCGACGGACTTCTTCAGACCGTCTATAGCCCCCGAATTGTCGACCACGACCTGCGCGTTTCGAGACCTCTCCTCGAATGGGAGTTGGGACCCGATCCGTTTCCTTATCTCTTCGTCGGGAAGGTTGTTGCGTTCCTTGATCCGCTGTACAACCTGCTCCTCGTCGGACCTGGTAACCCACACCTCATCGACCCAGGGCAACTTGTCCCACCCGGCTTCCACCAAAACAGCCGCCTCGACGACCACTGTATCGGCGCCCTGGCCTTCCAACTCTATGACCCGCTTGTGAATCATCTCCGCCATGCGGGGGTGCATGATGGAGTTCAGCCTTGCCAACTCCTTAGGGTCACTGAACACAATGGAACCCAGCCGTTTGCGGTCGATCTCACCGCTCGTCTGGAGGATGTCCTCGCCAAAGGCCTCCACCACTTCTTTCCAGACTGGAGTGTGGGGCGTATAGGCCTCGTGGCCAATGCGGTCTGCGTCTATAATCTCTGCCCCAAGCTCTCCAAGCATGTGTGCGACCAGACTCTTACCTGTCCCTATGCCGCCGGTGAGGCCGATTACGAGCATCAATGAACCTTAACGGAGATGCCATGCAGGCAGCTTCGGGCGTGGCCAAAGCATGGCGGTATTCTACCAATGCCCCAAGGGCGGGTCAACTATTGCCCTTCTTGCCTCTTTACCTGAAAACCGACTGAGCAGAAGCCAAAGGGGGAGTGTAGGGATAGTGTAGGGGAGGTAAAGCAATTTACCGCAACGAAATACAGACCCATAATGGAAGAATGAACGGCATATAAAAAATTAGGAGGACTGCAATGGCAAACAACCTAGGCGCGAACATCGAAGAAGGACACAGTATGGTGAAAGGTCTGTTGGAAAAGCCTCAGATTCGATTCAGTGGCGGGACGATGTATGAGGTCCCTGACGAAAGTGGAATCTATGTATTCTCAAACCGTGTGGAGGAAGCACTGTATATTGGTCAGAGCCGTAAAGGAATTAGAAGCCGGATGAAAGACCATTGGGCCGGCACTACTTCGTCTGACCTTGCGGAAACACTTGTGAAGAAGGGGTACTATCGCGACAAAAGTGAGAGTAGGGACTGGATTAAGGACAACGTCGTAATACGTTACATGACCAGCGCCGAACTTAACATGGACATCAAATGGGCCGAGCATTTCGCGATTGGAGCACTCCGCCCCAAGCTCAATGGATGATTGCTTGGACTCCAGGGGTATTGGCAGTCATCAGGCGGACAGCGGCAGTTGGATGCGGATTTCGCCCTTTCGCTCCTCCAAGGCCGCTTTAAGCCCCTTGAATATCTGCTGGTACTCGGAGCTGTGTATCAGGCGGGTCGTCATGATTACGGCGTCTTCTCCGTTGTCGGAGTAGTACCGCTTCCTCACTCCCATCCGCTGGAAGCCGTATTTCTCATAGAGGGACTGGGCCACATTGTTGGAGACCCGCGCTTCCAACGTGACAACGGAGGACTTCTCCATCAGCGCCAGGTCTATCGAACCCACGATAAGAAGCTCGCCTAGAGACTGACCTCTGTGAGACTCGGAAACGGCAATGCCCGTAATGTGGGCCTCATCAACGATGAGCCTTATACCCACAAACCCCAGAATGGTGTCATTGGTGGAGTCGTCTGGGTCGGCGCCCAGGGTGATGTCCTTGATGAACTCCCATGCCCTCTGTAACAGACCGAACCTCAAGGTAGGAGTTGCGGCGGCGGCGGATTCTGCTAGAGGTCCTGGCTCATAGGCCACCAGATAGCGTGCGGCCTTGTTGTCCAGCTCATTCCGGAGCCTGGTCGGAGGCCAAAGGGTTGGAAAAGCCTCCCGCTCAATGAGGGACACCTGCTTGATGTCCTGAGGCGTCAACGGCCGTATTCTAACGTTCATAAGAAGAGGCGATAGGGCAGTCTGAATTGTATCATGGGGCGAAAATGTTGAAAAATAAGACGCTTCAGGCGCCGCCGCCTTTACCCTGGCTGAAAGCCGGTGATAAAATCCCCCTAACAACATTGCCTGGCCTCGGTTAAATACGAGGAGGTACACATGTCCGGTCACTCAAAGTGGTCGACTATCAAGAGGGCCAAAGGAGCTGCCGACGCAAAGCGCGGCCAGCTCTTCACCAAGCTCAGCCGCGACATCGCCATAGCGGTCCAGCAGGGCGGAGGCCCCGACCCGACCATGAACTTCAAGCTCAGACTGGCCATTGACAAGGCCAAAGGCTCCAACATGCCCATGGACACCATTGAGCGGGCGATAAATAGGGCAGCAGGCTCCGGCGAGGGGGCTGAACAACTGGAGGACATCCGTTACGAGGGCTACGGCCCCGGCGGCGCCGCGATAATGCTCCAAGCCCTCACCACCAACCGCAACAGGACCGCGGCCGAAGTGCGTTCTGTGTTCGCTAAGGCAGGCGGAAACCTTGGGGAGGCCGGATGCGTCTCCTGGAACTTCGAGTCCAAGGGAATAATCACCCTGGACGTGGACACCGAGACGGCTGAAGAGATCGCTCTAGTAGCAATAGACGCCGCAGCGGACGACGTTAAGGTGGAAGGCGGCTACGTTGAGATACACACCCAGCCCGAAACCCTCGAGTCCATCCGTGACGTGCTGAACAGGCACGAAGTGGAGACCCCTTCCGCAGAAATCTCCATGATGCCCAGGTCCACGGTGTCGTTGAGCGACAAGGAGGCAGCCCAGACCCTCCGCCTGCTGGACGACCTGGAAGAGTTGTCCGATGTGCAGCGGGTCTACAGCAACGCCGACTTTCCTGACGAGGCCCTGGAAAAGTACCGGGATGAGGGCTAAGGACTAGGTTCCGCCATGCGAGTGTTGGGCATCGACCCAGGCACTGTGCGCATGGGGTACGCTCTGTTGGACTCCCACCATTCCCAGAACGTGGCCGACGCGGTGGACTACGGAGTAGTGGCGCTGAAGTCCTCCATTCCCATCGAGGACCGTTTGTACCAACTGTTCACCCACGTGGTAAACATGATAGGCATCTTCCAGCCCGACGCCATGGCAGTGGAGGAGCCCTTCGTGGGGCGCGGTGAGAACCAGTTTTCGGGGCCCGCGCTGGCCGTGGGGCAAGCCCAGGCCGTGGCGCTCATAGCCGCGGCTGGCCAGGCGGTGCCCATATTCCGATACTCCCCGTCCCAAGTGAAGGTGGCCGTGGCCGACCACGGCAGGGCCACCAAGGAGCAGGTGCAAAACATGGTCCGGATGCTTCTGGGCCTGGAGTCAGAACCTGAGCCGTCGGATGCCGCCGACGCTCTGGCCATTGCCCTCTGCCACCTGAGACGGCGAGAGGCCGACGAAGTTATGAGTCGAGAGATTCGCTGAGGCATACGTGATAACTGGAGTGAGGGGGACCCTGGAGGCCAGAGGGCCGGATTGGGTGCAGGTTGGAATAGGCGGCGTCAGCCTCCAGATTTACGTCCCTCCTTCTACAATAGGCTCATTAGGCGGCATCTCCGAGCAGGTGTTCCTGCACACACGCCTCTACGTCCGCGACGACGAACCCATTCTCTACGGCTTTCCCAACCCGGAATCGCTTAACATCTTCCAGATGCTCAACAACGTTTCCGGCATCGGGCCGCGCACGGCCCTGGCGTTGCTGTCGTCCATGGGGCCCCGCGCCCTGGTGGCGGCGGTGGTGTCCGAAGACATTGCAGCCCTGAGCCAGGCCCCAGGCGTCGGCAAACGCAGTGCCGGCCGTTTGGTCCTGGACCTGAAGGGAAAGTTCTCCGATTTGGGCATAATCCCCGACGGCGAGACCCCCACGGGCAGCGCGGCGGACCGGGAAGAGGTGGCCACGGCCCTCATGGCGCTGGGATATTCCGCCTCCGAGTCCCGAAGGGCCGCCGAGTCCATCGACGCAACCCCAGATACGTCCGTGGAGGAGAAAATCCGTCTGGCGCTGCGCCAGATGTCCGCGCAGTTGTAGAATATACTAGCTCCTATTCCATGACCGACGAAGGCAATGCCAGACTTCAAGATTAGTTCCGAGTTCAGGGCCACCGGCGACCAACCTCGCGCCGTCGAGAAGCTGGTCGACGGCCTCGTGCGAGGAGACCGCAGCCAGACCCTATTGGGCGTAACCGGCTCCGGCAAGACCTTCACGATGGCCAACATCGTGGAGCGGCTCCAGCGGCCGGCCCTGGTCATCGCCCATAACAAGACTTTGGCTGCGCAACTCGCTACCGAGTTCCGGGAGTTTTTCCCCGACAACGCCGTAGAGTATTTCGTCTCCTACTATGACTACTACCAACCGGAAGCATACGTTCCGCAGACGGACACATACATAGAGAAGGACTCCGACATCAACCAAGAGATAGACAAGCTCCGTCTATCCGCGACGGCGGCCCTCATGTCCCGCCGCGACGTGCTTATAGTGGCCTCTGTCTCGTGCATATATGGACTGGGCGACCCGGACGATTACCACTCTTTCGTAGCCGAGGTGAAGGCGGGCGCCGTCTTCAGCCGGGACCAGCTGGTCCGCCGCCTGATAAACATGCAATACGAGCGCAACAACCTGGAAGTCAGCAGAGGACGCTTCCGGGTCCGGGGTGACACCCTGGAGATAATGCCCGCTTACGAGGAGACGGCCGTCAGGATACAGTTTTGGGGCGACGAGGTGGAGAAGATCGTCGAGGTGGACCCGTTGACCGGGGAAATCCTGAGCCAACGGGACAGCATAGAGATATACCCCGCCCGCCACTTCGTCACGCCGCGGGAGAAGTTGGAAGCGGCCATAGAGGACATCAAGATCGAGCTAGAGGAGAGGTTGGACTATCTCCGCGCCAACGGAAAGCTCCTGGAGGCATCACGGCTGGAACAGCGGACAAGATACGATCTGGAGATGCTGCAGGAGACGGGAGCGTGCGCCGGAGTGGAAAACTATTCCCGCCACCTGTCCCGGCGGGCGCCCGGGTCCACGCCCTGGACTCTGCTTGACTACTTCCCGGAAGACTTCATCATGTTCGTGGACGAGTCCCACATGACCGTGCCCCAGGTGCGGGGCATGTATCACGGAGACATCTCCCGGAAGCAGACCCTGGTGGACTTCGGGTTCAGGCTTCCCTCGGCCATCGACAACCGTCCCCTCAACTTTCCCGAGTTCGAGGACCACATAAACCAGGTTATATTCGTCTCCGCAACCCCCGGCCCTCACGAGATGGAGATATCACACCAGGTGGTCGAGCAGGTCATACGGCCCACGGGCCTTCTGGACCCGACGGTGGACGTGAAACCCACTCGGGGCCAGATAGACAACCTGATGGAAGAAATCCGCGCCAGGGTTGAGAAGAATGAACGGTGCCTGGTGACCACCCTGACCAAGAAAATGGCCGAGGAGCTGGACGACTACTTGCGGGAGATGGGGGTGCGCGCCCACTATCTCCATTCGGACATGGAAACCCTGAAACGCAGCGAGATTCTCCGAGACTTGAGGTTGGGCGTCTACGACGTGGTCGTTGGCATCAATCTGCTGCGGGAAGGACTGGACCTGCCCGAAGTGAGCCTGGTAGCCATTCTGGACGCCGACAAGGAGGGATACCTGCGCTCGGAGTCCTCCCTCATCCAGACCATCGGCAGGGCCGCCCGCCATTCCGACGGCCACGTAATCATGTACGCCGACGCCTTCACCAAGTCCATGAACCGCGCCATTGGCGAGACCAACCGTAGACGACAGTTGCAAGACGCCCACAATAAGGCCAACGGCATCGTTCCCCAGGGTATACGGAAGTCGGTGCGTGACATCACCGACCGGGTCAAGGGCATTGCCGAGACTCGCGCCCCCTACATGGCCAGAAAACAGCCCATGCCCAAAGACCAGATGTTCCGTGTGATAAAGGACCTGGAGGCCCAAATGAAGGCCGCCGCTCGAAACCTGGAGTTCGAGAAAGCGGCCATGTTCCGGGATGAGGTCTACGAACTGCGCCGTATACTGGCCCTGGACGAAAAGGGCCCCCTGTTGTCCCTAAAGGCCAAAAACTAGGCCTTTAAGCCCCTAGTCAGCGGCGGCGTAAGTCTCTGCCAGGGTTGGTCCGTTCTTGGACCAGACATGCTCGTTGGGAAGCCACGCGTATCCTGCGTCTTTGAGCACCTGGCATATAGTCTTGGCGCTAACCTTGGGAACGTTGGCAGTCGACCGTTTGAGCTCCTTCTCCAGTGTTGAGAGGGACCAGAACGGAGTCCGTTCCATCTCTTTTTCAATTTCGAGAAGAATGGCCTTTCGCTGTGTATGGTCGTACACAGGGCGGCGGCCGGCGCCGGGAACGGTGTTCAACGAGCCCATACCCCGGTCATGGAACCTTTGGACAATGGCGGCTATGCCGGAGTTGCTCCGCATCCGGGCCTCTTTCGCCGCTCCGGTGAAAGACTGCCCTTTTGAAACCGCCAGTATGGCCCTGGCTCGTCGAATTCGTTCTACCCGTTCTACCTTTGAACTAGCGATATCCGTAAGCTGCTGTATTTCCGACTCGGTCAATGGCCTGAGGGGCCTCTTCTGATGCCTTCCCATCCGGACTGTTACCTCCATGCTCCCGAAACCGTCGCTGCTGCGTTCGGCTCGGCCTGATTATTTAACGGGGCCGCCTGAATGCGGTTGCTCCGTCGCAAAAGATGACGGAAAGAGATTACAAATATCTCTATCCGTCATAATTCAATATAGGGTTGTGTCTATACCACTGTCAAGTGATATTGAATGATATACAATATCGATTTGTTGGCCTTGGGAGAATCAGCTGTCCAAATCGCAACCCACGGCTACGAACTCGATCCATGTGTGCTGGATGGTCGGCGGGTTGGGGGCAAACTGCACTCCCACCGAAACATTCAGTCCGAATTCGACAGCGGGGGACCCAGCGACCTCAAACTCAAACCCGGACTGGTCGCCGTGCAGCTTCAAGCCGTGATGTTCCGCGATTATATTGGTCCCGTCGTAGAGCAGCACTTCATGAACCCAGGCCTGGTCGCTCCTGGTGCGGAAGTTGATGCGCACGGCGCTCACTTTTCCGCCCGCAGCCGGGACCGGGAAGTGCAACCATGTGTTCTGGCCTCCCTGTCCCTCCACTCTGGCGAAGGGTCCCGCGTGCCTGACAGAGACCAACCGGTTGCCGTACTCAGTCTGCATGCTTGTTCCGTGTACCCAGGAAGTTGCCATTTCGCACACTCCTATAATGAAATTCGCGGATCGCTTGCCTTTGCCGCCCCGGGCCGTTCGATCCTTGCCTAAGTCTGGCCCGATTATTATTCGGCCTCTATCCTGTGTCAAGCCGACACGCTGCGTGGGACTTCCAGGTGTGGGTTCGGGTTGACTGTCCCAAGGCCCCAAAGTAATATTGGCTTCAACTTCTTCTCATGGTCCGCTCGGACGTGTCCTTTGTGTCCGACCGGAATCGAGCCAACCAAACGCCGCCGTTAGGAGGCCAGCCATGTCACTGTTCGTACGCCGAGACCTTCAAGACTACGTGCCGACCCACGAGGGCAACTACCATTTCGTCAAGGCGGGGAGTGGCTTCCCCGTTGTGATGATGCATCCCCTAGGCAACTCAACCTGGGTCTGGGAAAACATCATGGGCCCCTTGAGCGAGCACTTCACCTGCTACGCCTTCGACGCCCTGGGCCACGGCTTGTCGGACAAGCCGTCCTTCCAGTTTTCTCCGGCGGACCATGCGAGGGCCATGGACCAGGCCATGCAGATTCTCAACATACATAGGGCCCACGTCATCGGGAACTCTTTTGGGGCAATACAGGCCACCGAGCTGGCCGCGTCGTTCCCTGACCGGGTGGACAAGCTGGTGTTGGTGGGCCTGCCGGTGTGGAACATACGGGCCGCTCCTGAACGTTTCGCAGAGCAGGCAGCGGGCTACTTCCCCGACGATATGCCCGTGCCCCGGACCGCAGAGACTGTCGTGACCAGCTTTCACAAGCCCATTCAGGAATGGGTCGACAGCAACAACGCTTCGAGAGAACAAGCCGGGGTATGGGTGAAGAAGACCATGGAGGCCCTCAACTGGTTCGACATCGTATCCCGACTGCCCAAGATTAAAGCCAGCGCAAGCCTAATCGTATACGGTGAGCACGACCCGCTCCGAGAGCTGGCCGAGGACATCCTGCGCTACAACCTGCCGAACGCAGAAAAGGCCATACTCAAAGACCTGGCCCACGTGCCCCAGGTCGAGGGGCCCGATGCGTTCTTGGATGCAGTTTTGCCCTTCTTGAAAGAGGGCGTCGGCCGAAGCTAGCCGCGCCGGCCGGCAAACGGAAATCGGGACTAGGAGGAAGACATGACCTCGATGCAGGTTAACCGTCAGCTAATGAGCAGGAACTACGGAAGCCCCGACAGGGTGGACGATTTCGTTGAGACTCCCGAAGGGAAGATACATTTCGTCAAGCAAGGCAGCGGCCACCCCGTAGTTCTACTGCACCCCCTGGGCACCGGAACGTGGGTGTGGGAGGGAACCATGGAGCGTCTGAGCAATCATTTCACCTGCTACGCTTTCGACGCATTGGGCCACGGCCTGTCGGACAAGCCCAACCGGGAGAACTTCGCTGTGCCCGACTACGCCCGCTCCATAGACCACGCCCTTCAAGTGCTGAACGTCCACCGGGCCCATATTGTCGGCAACTCTTTCGGCGCTATCCAGACAATAGAGATTGCCGCGTCCTATCCCGAGAGGGTGGACAGGATTGTCGTGGTGGGGCTGCCCGTCTGGGATGTACGGACCGCCCCCGCGCTTCTGAAAGACATAGCGGAGCTGGCCCAACTGGACGAGAACGGCATGCCCATAGACCAGACCATCGACCAACAAGGGGCGGCTTTCTACAGAGCTAAACAGGAATGGGTGGACCTGAACAACGAGTCAAGGAACCAGTCCGGGATATGGTTCATCAAGACCCTGACGGCCCTGGCTTGGTACGACATCGTGGCCCGTCTTCCTCACATCCAGGCATCGTCGGCCATGGTCATGTTCGGAGAGCACGATTTTCTCCGAGACTTGGCTGAGGACATTCTGCGGTACAATCTGCCCAATTGCACCAAGAAGATTCTGCCTGACCTGGCACACATACCCCAGGTGGAGGACCCCGACACTTTTGTGAACACCATCCTCCCGTTCTTACAGTAGACGGGAGGCGGCTCCATAGCCCGGCCTGGGTCCTTAATGCGCTTTGGGTCCTAACATGAGGGATAGGACTACAAGTCTGGGACGTCTAGTCCTGGACTTCGTCTTCCCGCCAGTCTGTTTCGGATGCGGTGGCTCGGAGGCGTATATCTGCTCCACCTGCATTACGAGCCTGCCGCGCCTGGAGCCGCCCTTCTGTTCAAGCTGCGCCGAGCCGTTGTTATCAGGCGACCTATGCCAGCGGTGCCGTGACACCCGGTTAGCGGTGGATAGGATAATCGCCCCGTTTAAGTATGAAGGGGCCATTCGTCGCGCCGTCCTTGACCTGAAGTTCAAGAACGTACGGGCCGCCGCACCCGAGGTTGCCCGACTCATTTCCGATTTCCTGCAGGACCGGCCGGCAGAGGGCCAGTTCTTGGTCCCAGTCCCCCTCCACAAAAGCCGCCTCAGAGACCGGGGCTACAACCAGTCGGCGCTGCTGGCCAGGGAGGTGTCCCGCTTGACGGGAATTCCGGTCATGGACGCCCTTGTAGTTAGGGCAATCGACACCCAGCCTCAGACTGTTTTGTCTTGGGAAGAACGTCTGACCAACGTCGCCCAAGCTTTCAGGGCGGTAAAGGACCTGTCGGGCATGAAAATAACCCTCATCGACGACGTGGCTACCACCGGAAGCACACTGTCAGCCTGCGCCTACGCTCTCAAAGAAGCGGGAGCCGTATACGTGGAGGGAGTCGTCCTGGCCAGGTAGCGTTGCAGCCTAGGCTACGGCTTGCTTGAGCCCAAAGGACTTCTCGGCCAGGCCCGCTATGTACTCGCCGATGGCAAGGGACGACGTAGCTCCGGGAGACGGCGCGTTGAGCACGTGGATGGCCCCCTCCGTCTCCTCAATGTAGAAGTCGTCCAGTAGCCGCCCCTTTTTGTCCACAGCCTGGGCTCTGACGCCGGAGCCGCCGGGCACCAGGTCTCGGCTGCTCACCTCAGGCAGCAGACGCTGCAAGTCCTTCAGGAAGACGCTCTTGAGCATCGAACGGTGGATTTCCCCGATGCCCGTCTTCCAATGCTTCATGGTCATGGACCAGAAACCGCCGAAGCTGAAGGTTGACGCCGCGTCGCCCAGGCTTATGTTGCGGAAGGTGTAGCCCTCCCTTGCCATCGCCAGAACGGCGTTGGGCCCTGCCTCCACCATGCCGCTAATGGTCCTGGTGAAGTGGACGCCCAGGAAGGGAAACCTGGGATTGGGCACCGGGTATATCAGCCCTTTGACGAGGTGACGGCTCTCGGGACGAATGGCGTAGTACTCACCACGGAAGGGAATTATTCTGACATTGGGAGCCACTCCCAGCATGGAGGCCACCCGGTCGCATTGGAGCCCTGCGCAGTTGATGATATGCTTGGCCTCGACGTGACCCGTGTCCGTCTCCAGGTGTAGTCCGTCCTGCTTGGTGATGGAGTTGACGCGGCTTCCCGTTCGGACCTCCCCGCCATACTCCTTCAAGTCGTCAGCGTATGCGTTGGCCACGGCGGTAAAGTCCACTATCCCGGTGCCTGGGGCGTACAATGCCTTTATACCGGCGGAATAAGGCTCGATTTCCTTTAACCTTTCCGGACCGATGACCTCCAGACCGGCCACACCGTTGGCCGTACCCCGTTCTTGCAGGTCATCAAGTCTACCTAGCTCCGACTCGTCAGTGGCGACGATAACCTTACCGCATCGCTCGTAAGGGATTCCCTTCTCGTCGCAATATTCGATGAGCTTGTTCACCCCTGCGACGCAGAACTGGGCTTTCTGAGAGCCAGGCCTGTAGTAGATGCCGGAATGGATGACACCGGAGTTGTGGCCTGTCTGGTGGGAGGCAAGAGTGTCTTCCTTCTCCAGGACCACCGTTTTCACTTCTGGATGTTTTATGGCCAGGGTGCGGGCAGTGGACAGGCCGATTATGCCTCCGCCGACTATCGCTACGTCATACTTGCCGTCAGCCATTGGGACCTCCTCCGGACCCGGTTTCCCCTATAGATACCCAGACTGCTACAGGTTGCAAGGGATGGACATCTCGTTGCAAATATCATTGAACCAGTCCACGACTTCCTTATGCAGCGGTATCCCATTGGAGCGCCGCTCGATGACCGACTCGGCCTCCGGGAGGCCTCCGTAGTACACCCGCTCGTGGCCTGGAGCGGGGGGAGTGTCCTTCAAGGTGACAAGAAAATCGTCCATCAGGCCTGTGAAGTCGTCCAAGTCGGTGAACGCTTCGATGTTGTAGGCCGCCACCATGTGGGCGAAGTTGGGCCTTCCGGGATACATGCCATAGCTGGTCCCGGAAAGAATCCCGCTGAGTACGTCCACCACGCAGGCCAGGCCGTAGCCTTTGTGGGAGCCATTTTCCCGGGTGCTTCCCAGAGGCAGCATATTATATGGCCTCACGGGAATGGTGGGTTCGCTGTAGGGAGTTCCATTTTCGTCGGCTGTCCAGCCGGGGTCAAGCATCGCTCCCAGCCTCATGGCCAGGCTTATCTTGTTGCCAGCCACGACGGTGGTTGCGGCGTCGAAGACGAACGGGGCTTCTTTCCCAGCGGGGGCGGCGACGGCAATAGGGTTGGTGCCCATCCGGGGCTCCGACCCGAATGTGGGCACCATGCTGGGCGGCGCCATAGTGACGCAGACGCCAATCATGTTGTGTTCCAAGGCCAGCATGGCATGATACGACGCCATGCCCAGGTGGCGCCCATTGTGAATCGTCACCATGCCTACCCCTGTGTTGCGGGCCTTTTCTATGGCGATGTTCATGGCCTTGGGCGTGACTATAATTCCCAGGCCCCTGTCCGAGTCTATGTTTGCGGTTGAAAGCCTCTCCCGAACTATTTTCCAGTCAGGCCGGGGGTTAATGTCGCCTGAGTTGTATCCGTCCACGTAATTTCGCAGCATGTTGGATACGCCGTGAGTCTCGACTCCTCGGAGGTCAGCGGTCACCAGCACGTCTGCGGCCACTACGGCGTCCTCAGTGGGCACACCCACCTTCTCGAATATGGCCTGTACCGTGCTCCTCAGCCCCGGCTCCGGCACCATTACTGCGTCCTCTTGAGACACGTGAAACCTTTCAAGCATCAGGGCTCCTTTCCCGACAGTCCAAACTAACCAGCCTTCAGGGAAACACTGTGCCGTAAATACTACAACCGCGCGGCCTCCTTGACAACGAACTTCCGCCGCGCCTCAACCGTTCATGTTCAGCTTGCCGAAGCATGACGCCCGCCCTGTAGCGCCGCCGTTGAAATCTCCGGTCTCAGGATATACGCTTACAGCATACCTTCAGGAGTACCACTGATGGCCAACGCAGTTGTAGTTATCGACATGGTGAAGGGGTTCTTGGAGCCCGGCCACAACCTCTACTGCGGCGACGCCTCCAGGCAAATTATCCCTAAGGTGGCCGACCTTCTCAAACGGGAAAAGGAAGCCGGCTCGTCCATCCTGTTCGTGTGCGACAACCACCAACCCGACGACCTAGAGTTCCAGATGTTTCTGCCTCACTGCATCATCGGGACTGAGGAAACGGAAGTGGTCGATGAGCTTACCAAGTTTGTTGAGCCGGGCGCCCTGGTGCCCAAGAACCGGTACAGCGGCTTTTTCGGAACCGATCTGGAGAAGAGGCTGGCAGACCTGGCCGCCGACAAGATCATCCTGTGTGGTGTGTGCACAGACATCTGTGTGCTGCACACCGCATCCGACGCCAGAAACCGCGACTACACCGTGGAAGTGCCCAAGGACTGCGTTGCCAGTTTTGATCCTGACGCCCACGCGTGGGCCTTGCGCCACCTGGAGAAGATTCTGGGAGCCAACGTCGTAGGCGCCCCCTAAAGCTGACCGCCGCCCACGGGCCGGACAATTTCCAGAACGTCCCCGGCCTTGAGGAATACCTGGGAGTAGTCGTCTTTCTCCAGGACCTCGCCGTTATAGCCCACGGCCACATGCTCCAGGTTAACGTCGTAGCTCAGCAGGAAGCTGATCAGGTCTAATTCACCGTCAACGTCTCTAGGCTTGCCGTTAACCGTCAAATTAATCATCTCAGCCCCGTACTCCGCTTGTCCGGGCAGGCTCGGTCGATTCTCGTTCGGCTTTCTCCATCGCGGCCATAAGCTCTTTTGCGGCCTTCTCGGGCCTTTCAGCCCCCAGAACAGCGCTTATAACTGCCACGCCTGCAGCGCCAGCATTGATGACTTCCCCAGCATTTTCGACCGTTACTCCGCCGATACCCAGAGTAGGCAGCCCAGAAACGCTTTTTATGGCCCGGATAAGTTCGGGACCTGCTTCAGCGCCGCCTTTATGGGACGGCGATTTGTAGATTGTCCCCACCACCAAAAAATCGGCCCCCGCCCGTTCGGCCTCCGCGGCGCCTTGAGAGTCGTGCACCGAGCGGCCTACGAGAATCTGGGACGCAAGCCTTCGGGCGGCCTGGACGGGCAAAGCATCTTCTCCTAGTTGGACGCCGTCGGCCTCTGACGCCAACGTAACGTCCGCCCGTTCATTGACAATGAACAGCGCCCGCCCCGCGGTCACACCCCTGAGCATCTGAGCGAGCTCCAAGAGCCGTCCGCCGGGCATATCCTTCTCTCTCAGTTGGACCATATTCACGCCGCCGTCCACCGCCCGTCGAACACGCTCCACGAGTTCATTGCGGTCGTCGCCGCATATTCGGCGGTCGGTGACTAAGCACAGGACAGGAGCAGGCAGTTCCAGGGCCACAGTTAGCTTGAAACCCCCATCGGCTGGGGTACGTCCTCGGTCGGGCTGGAGGCAGCGGCGTAGGCCTGCTTGGGGATTCTGCCCGCCAGGTAAGCCATCCTACCTGCCTCAACGCCCTTCTTGAACGCCTCGCCCATCTTGCCCGGGTCATGGGCCTGGGCGATGGCAGTGTTGACCAATACAGCGTCAGCTCCCATCTCCAACGCCTGGGATGCGTCGGATGGAACGCCCAGTCCTGCGTCGACGACCACGGGGATGTTTGCTTGCTCTATGATTATCCGCACCTCTTCCGCGGTGTGAATTCCCTGGCCGGAGCCTATGGCCGAACCCAGCGGCATGACCGTGGCGCACCCGGCTTCCTCTAATCTCTTGGCCAAAACCGGGTCGGCGTGGATGTAGGGCAGCACTACAAAGCCCTCGGCCACCAGCTTCTCAGCGGCCTCCAACGTGCCTATGGGATCCGGCAGAAGATATTTGGCGTCGGGTATGACCTCCAGCTTCACCCAGTTGGAATTGGTGACGGAACGGCCCAGCTTAGCAATAAACAGCGCCTCTTCCACCGTCCTGCATCCAGCGGTGTTGGGCAGAATCTGGTACTTGGTCCAATCGATGTAGTCCAGGATGGTCTTCTTGTTGGGGTCGTCCAGGTCGAGGCGGCGGATGGCGACTGTGACCATCTCCGTTCCCGATTGTTCAACGGACTCGACCATTTCTTCATTGGTGCGGTGGCGGCCCGTGCCAAGTATGAGCCGGGAGCCGAATTCCTTGCCCGCGATGATAAGAGGGTCCTCCATGGCCGCCTCCCGTAACACTAAAATCAAAAACCGCCAGGGGTCGCCTGGCGGCAGTGGCTTCCGGTTCCGCGTCTCCTCCCTTCGCCGGCATTACCCGGATCAGGTTTGGACGGTCGGTGACGAATCGGCCACCCTCTCAGCCTGGCTTCCCAAGCTCCCGAAATGGAATTTTGGACTGGGGCTTTGTGCCAATCACATTAGCACGCCAGCCGCAACCAAGTCAACGAAAGGCGCACTAGTTCTTTGCCTCCATGTACGGTGCGAGCATCTATGCCAGCCAACTGCAAAACACGGAATAATCTAAGAAAACGCAAAAACTGGCTTTGAAATCTCCTTTACCCTCCGTGAATGACGCCTGTATACTTCCTGAATTATGCGAGTGGTCGGAGGGGGCCTCAAAGGCAGGCGTCTAAAAGGCGCCGCAGCCCCTGGGGTGAGACCCACCTCCGAGTTGGTAAGGGGAGCCATCTTTAACATTCTCGGCCCCCTGGACAGCATCGCCCGCGCGATGGACCTCTTCGCAGGGTCCGGGTCATTGGGAATAGAAGCATTGAGCCGTGGAGTTGAATGGGTGGACTTCGTGGAACGACATCCGAGGCAGTGTGAGGTTCTCAAAGAGAATCTGGAGACTGTTCGGATGACCAACAGCGCGAAAGTGCATTGCATAGACGTCGTCAAGGCCCTGCAAAACTTGGATGGGCCCTACTCTCTGGCGCTGATGGACCCGCCCTACAAGCTCCAGACGGTGGGCCAAGTCCTCGACGCGCTGGGAGACTCGGACCTGCTGGAGGACGATGCAGTCCTAGTGGTGGGGCATTCGAAGAGGCTAACCCTGATGGACCAGTACGCCAACATGGAAAGAACCAGCAGCCACCGATACGGAGACAGCATGGTGGACTTCTACTTGAAAGGGGGGCGTTAAATGGCCGTTGCCCTGTACCCTGGCTCATTCGACCCGGTTACCCTGGGGCACGTCGACGTAGCCACACGGGCATCGAACATCTTCGAGAAAGTAATAGTCGCAGTTTACGACACACCCAGCAAGCGGCTCTTGTTCAACACCGAGGAGCGAGTAGAGCTGTTTCGCGATGCAATACATCACATACCCAACGTGGAGGTTAAATCCTTTAGTGGCCTGGTTGTAGAAGCGGCCAGGCGCCTCGGCGCTAAAGCTATTGTAAAAGGACTTCGCCGCGGTTCGGACTTCGAGTATGAATTCGAAATGGCCTTTATGAACAAGAAGCTGGCTCCCGATATCGAGACCGTTTGCCTGATGGCCAGCTTGCAGTATCACTACGTCAGCTCAAGCCTCTTGAAAGAAGTGATAGGCCTTGAAGGAGACGTATCCAATCTGCTGCCCAACCACGTCATCGAAGCCGTACGAGCCAGACTTGATTCCAGAGCCTAAGAAGCCTTAAGCCAATTTATTCAAGGAGCCGGACATGGACATTACCAACATAATCGATAGAGTCGAGGCCCTGGTGGAGACTTCTAAGAGGATGCCCGGGACCAAGGCGCGAATCGTAGAGGAAGACAAACTTCTCAAGCTAGTGGAGCAGCTAAGGTTGGCGATACCTCAGGACATGCGCGCCGCCCAGGAAGTAATAGAGAAAAAAGACTCCATCCTGGCCCAGGCCCAGATAGAAGCCCGCAGGATAAGGAACGAGGCCGAGGACGACTACGCCGCCAAGCTGGACCAGAACGAACTGCTGGTCACGGCGCGCCGTCAGTCTGAAGACCTCTTGGCCGAAGCAGAGCAAAAGGCCAGCCGCATGGTCGACCACGCAGAAATAGAATCACGGAGGACCCGCTCCGACTCCGACGCATACGTCATCGACTCACTCAAGAACCTGGAGCGAGAGGCAACACAGATTCTAGGCTCCGTCAGGAAGGGAATCGATAGCCTTTCCAGTGCGGTCCACGTGTAGCCACAGGTTCCCCGTCCCCACAGGAATCATACGTCAGATGTCATCGAAGCCTCCCCGCGGTACGGTTGCGGGGAGGCTTTCGTTTTGCCTTCTTCCAGATTCCTGAACGGCCCGACGCAACAACAGTGGTGTATAATGAAGTCGTGACCAGCGGGAACCCCCAGTTGGCCGCAAAACGCCAGGAATAGAGGCCGTATGGCCCTGAAACACCGCGAAGACTCCGGCACTCCGCCCATGCTAATGCCCAGCGACAAGCCGTTGCTTATGATTATCGACGGCCATGCCCAGGTGCACAGAGCTTTCCACGCCATAAGCGTCAGACAGCACCTTACCGTGGGGAAGACGGGCGAGGATGTTACCGCCGTCTACGGGTTCGCCAATGCCTTTCTCCGGGCGGTCCAGGAATGGTCGCCCACCCACTGCGCCATAGCGTTCGACCTTCCCGCGCCTACATTCAGAAGCCTGAGGTTCCCGGAATACAAGGCCCACAGGCCGTCCACTCCGCCGGAGCTTCGCCACCAATTCGACCGCGTGAAAGAATTGATGCGGGCATTCAAAGTACCCATATTCGAACAAGAGGGTTTCGAGGGCGACGACGTCATTGGGACACTGGCCAGGTCCGCCGAGCAGCAGCAAATCGAAACGGTGATTCTCACCGGCGACACCGACACATTCCAGCTGGTATCTCCCTGGGTGCGGGTCGTCCTCCATTCCATTCAGGACCGCAAGGTATACGGCGACTCCGAGGTCCGCGCTCGTTTCGGCGGCCTGACGCCCGACCAACAGCCTGACTTCAAGGCCCTGAAAGGCGACACGTCGGACAACATTCCCGGCGTTCCGACGATCGGAGACAAGACCGCCATCAAGCTGGTCCTAGAGCACGGCAACATAGAGAACATATACGAGAACCTCGACCAAGTCGAACCGACCAGAGTGAGGGAGGCCCTGCGCGAACACAAAGACACCGCATTCTTGAGCAAAGAGCTAGCCACTATAGTCAGAGACGCCCCTGTGAACTTGGACCTGGAGGAGTGCCGGTTCTGGAGATACGACCGGAAGGACATTATCGAACTTTTCAGGCAATTCGACTTCAGTAATGCCATTGCGTCTAGGGTTCCCAATCCAAACCAACCCACTTTTGCAGATGAACCGTCGCCCCAAGTCCCCGGGCCTGACTCCACGGAGTATTCCGTCGTAGACACCAAAGAGAAGCTAGAGGTGTTGGTCAGGGAATTGTCCGGCGCAGAATGGTTCGCCTTCGACACTGAGACCACGGCCCTGGACCCCATGAAAGCAGAACTGGTGGGGTTAAGCTTTTCCACGGAACCCGGCAAGGGTTGGTACGTGCCAGTAGCTCACCAGGAAGGGGAGCAGCTTCCCTTGGAAGAGGTCCTGCCTGCCTTGCGCCCTGTGCTGGAGTCGCCCAGCATGGGCAAGACCGCCCATAACGCCAACTACGACCTGAGCGTCCTGGCCAATCACGGGGTCAAGGTCGCCAACGTGGACTTCGACACTATGGTGGCTGCCCATCTCATGGGACGAAAAGCCATTGGCCTCAAGAACCTGGCCCTTCAGGTTCTGGATGTGGAAATGGAAGAAATCACTGAGCTGATAGGGACCGGAAGGAAGCAAATCACTTTCGACAAAACGCCCATAGAGCGGGCCGTCGTCTATTCGTCCAAGGACTCCGACGTCACCGGGAGACTAAGGACGTTTTTCGACCCACAACTGAAACGGGACGGAATATGGGAACTGTTCTCCGATATGGAGATGGCCCTCGTCCCCGTTCTCGTGGATATGCAGCGCAACGGAATCGGCCTGGACGTAGGCTCACTGCACGAGATGTCGAGAGACCTCGCCCAGCATCTGCGGAGGGTTGAACAAGCGATATATGACTCCGTTGGCCATACGGTCAACATCAATTCGCCCCAACAGCTCAGCGATCTGCTCTTCAACGAGCTGCAACTTCCCAAAACAAAACGCACCAAGACGGGCGGCTACACCACCGATGCAGGGGCGCTGGAGGCTCTAAGGGGCGCCCACCCCGTCATCGACGGGGTGCTTGAGTACAGGCAACTTTCCAAAATCAAGTCGACCTACGTGGACTCCCTTCCCGAACTTATCAACGCACGCACCGGCCGCATCCACACGTCGTACAACCAGACCGGTTCGTCCACCGGCAGGATTTCCAGCAGCGACCCTAACCTCCAAAACATTCCTGTACGCACGGAATTAGGACGACAGGTGCGTAAGGCCTTCGTGGCTGAGAACGCCCCGGAGTGGACCCTGCTCTCAGCCGACTACTCCCAGATCGAGCTAAGGGTGCTGGCCCATTTGTCCCAGGACGCCGCTCTGCTGGAGGCCTTCAACCGGGGCGAGGACATCCACTCGGCCACAGGCGCCCTCATGTACGACGTTCCCTTAGAAGACGTCACATCGGACATGCGCCGCATCTCGAAAATCCTCAACTTCGGCGTAATATACGGACTTTCCCCCTTCGGCATCTCCCAACAGACGGAGTTTTCGCCCGACGAGGGCCAGAAGTTCATCGACAACTACTTCTCCAAGTACCCGGGCATCCGGGACTACCTGGACTCGGTGAAGCAGCAAGTACGAGAGGACGGATATGTCGCCACGCCTCTGGGCAGGCGCCGTTACATCCCTGAGATAAACGCCTCCAATTTCAACGTTCGCCAGGGAGCCGAAAGGGCGGCGGTGAACATGCCCATCCAGGGAGGCGCCGCTGACATCATGAAGCTGGCAATGATAAACGTGCACAAGCGGTTGAGTGAATCGGGGCTGCGGACTAGGCTTCTCCTTCAGGTCCATGACGAGCTCATGTTCGAAGCGCCGATGGACGAGTTGGACGCCGCCACCGACCTGGCCTTGGAAGAGATGTCCAACGCAATGGACATGTCCGTGCCGCTAAAGGTGGACGTAAAAACGGGCCCCAATTGGGGAGACCTCGAACAAGCAGGATAGCCCGCCCCCAAGATTCCCTCGGAATCCGGCCAAACAGCCTTGACAGCCCGTTCTTTGGCTGTTTTATCCTTTCTTCACTTTATGTTCACACACCTACACGTCCATACCGAATACAGCCTTCTGGACGGTGTCAGCCGCATCCACAAGCTGGTGGCCAAGGCCAAAGAGTTGGGTATGGACTCATTGGCAATAACCGACCACGGCGCCCTTTATGGGGCCGTAGAGTTCTACACAGCCTGCAAGGAAGCCGGCATCAAGCCCATCATAGGCTGCGAGCTGTACGTCGCCCACAACAGCCGCCTCGAACGGGGCCCGTCCGAACGCAGTCCATACCACATGACCGTGCTTGCCAGGAACAACCAGGGCTATAAGAACCTGGTCAAGCTGGTGACCTCGGCCCACATGGAAGGGCAGTATTACAAGCCGCGAATAGACAAGGAACTGCTGGAGCAGCACCATGAGGGATTAACCATCTTGTCTGGATGCCCGACGGCTGAGGTCCCCAAGCTCATATCCGACGGGCGCATTGAGGATGCGGAAAACGCCGCCCTCTGGTACAAGGACCTGCTGGGACCCGACGGGTTCTTCCTGGAACTGCAACGCCATAAGCACATAGAGGAACTTCCGGCCATCAACGACGCCCTGATACATATGAGCCAGAAGCTGGACATCCCGTTGGTGGTGACCAACGACTGCCACTACGTTGAGAAAGAGGACTCATACCTTCAGGACGTTCTCATCTGCATCCACACCGGCACAACCGTCCAGGATGAGAAGCGCCTCAAGATGGAGGACGACTCCTATTACCTCAAGAGCGGCGAGGAGATGGCGGCCGACTTCCCCGATTTCCCAGAGGCTGTCGAAAACGCCGGACGCATTGCCGACATGTGCAACGTCACGTTGGACATGGGGGAGTTGCATCTGCCGACCTACCCTGTTCCCGACGGCGTGACATCCGACGAATACCTCGCCCAGATTGCCTGGGAGGGTTTCAAGGCCCTCTACCCACGGCCCAGTGACGAAGCCGTCCAGCGGTTGGATTACGAGCTTGACGTCATCAAGCAGACCCAATTCGCCAACTATTTCCTGGTGGTATGGGACATCATATCGTTCGTCCGCGAGAGGCAGTTGGTGCTTGGAGTCAGAGGCAGCGCCGCCGCCAGCCTGGTGCTCTACTGCCTGGGTGTGACGCAGGTGGACCCCCTGGAATACAGACTGGTCTTCGAGCGCTTCTTGAACATCGAGCGCAAGGAGATGCCCGACATAGACATGGACTTCCAGGACGACCGACGGGACGAGGTCCTGGCATACGTCACCGAACGCTATGGGCAGGACCGGGTCGCCCAGATTATTACCTTCGGCACCCTGGGAGCCAAGGCGTCCCTCAGGGACGTGGGCCGCAGCTTGGGAATGACTTACGCGGACGTGGACCGGGTGGCCCGGCTGGTGCCATTCAAGGCCCGGACTCTGGAAGACGCTTTGGCCGCCACCCCGGAACTCAGAGAGCTGCGAGAGTCGGACGAAGCCATAGGAAAGCTCATAGAGACAGCCATGGGTTTGGAAGGCACCGTGCACCATGCCAGCACCCACGCAGCCGGAGTAGTCATAGCCAGCGAGCCTCTCACCGAATACTTGCCCCTCCAGAAGGCAGTCCGTGGAGACACCCCCGGTTCCCTCGCAATGACGCAGTACGCCATGGACCCGGTGGCGAAGCTTGGGCTGCTGAAAATGGACTTCCTGGGACTCACCAACCTCACCATCCTGGACCGGGCGGTGAAGATGGTCGAGGCTACCCGGGGAATCAAAATAGACCTCTACAGGCTCCCGCTGGATGACCAGAAGACTTTCGAGCTTCTCGCTTCGGGCAACACCTCCGACGTGTTCCAGCTGGAGAGCGCGGGAATGCAGCGCTACATCAGGGAGCTAAAACCCTCCTGCCTGGCCGACATATCGGCCATGATAGCCCTCTTCCGTCCGGGGCCTATGGAGCACATCACCACCTTCATCGAGGCGAAGCACGGCCGGGCGACGGTCAAGTACCCCCATCCAAGCATGGAGGACATCCTAGAGGAGACCCACGGCGTCATCGTGTACCAGGACCAGGTGCTTCTGATTCTCCAGGCCTTCGCCGGATACTCCCTCGGTCAGGCCGACATCGTACGCAAGGCCATGGGAAAGAAGATACCCGAACTCATGGGCCAAGAGAGGGACCGTTTCGTTGCAGGCGCCATGAGCAAGGGCTTCAGCGAAGAGTTGGCCCAGGACGTATTCAATCTGATTGAACCTTTCGCCGGATACGCATTTAACAAGGCCCACAGCGTAAGCTACGCCCTGATTTCATACTGGACGGGGTACTTCAAGGCAAACTATCCCCTGGAATACATGGCGTCCGTGCTGAACTCCCGCCTGGACCACCCGGAACGCACGGCGAATGCCATCAGCGAGTGCTTCCGCATGGGGATCCCGGTGCTTCTTCCGGATGTAAACACCAGCGGAGTCCACTTCTCCATCACCAAAGACGACAGGGGCGTTCCGGGCCTGAGCTTTGGACTGGCCGCAATCAAGAACGTCGGCGAGGGAGCCGTCAAGCCCATGGTAGAAGAGCGGATGGAAGGCGGACCATACGAGTCCATAGAGGACTTTTGCGGGCGGGCTGACCTGAGAGGACTGAACCGCCGGACTCTTGAGAGTCTGATTAAAGTCGGGGCGTTGGAAAGTCTCGGAAACCGGGGCGCGGTCCTCAACTCCCTGGACCAGATTCTTTCCCTATCCCAGACCGAGTCGAGCCGTAAGGCCTCCGGTCAATCCAGCTTATTCGACGCGCATCCAGAAATGGAGGCCGCCGGAACGGCGCTGACCATCAACATCAGCGGCGGCGACGTTCAGCCCAGCGAGAAGGTGGCATGGGAACGGGAGCTCCTGGGAGTCCCGTTGACGGAGAATCCCTGGAAAGCAGCCGTCAACGTCCAGGGGGACGACATCATTACCTCCCAGGACAAGCTAGACGTGGAAATCGACGGCCAGAACGTCAAGGCGCTGGGGCAGGTGTCGTCGGTGTCCCGACGGTACACTAAAGATCAGCGTGCGTTCGCCGTCGCAACCCTAGACCTGGTCTATGGCAGGGTAGAGGTCATTGCGTGGCCCGACGTGCTGGAAAAGACCGGTTCCCTGTGGGAAGAAGGCATGCTTCTGCTGGTGAGCGGAAGGGCCAAGGCCCGCGGTGATGAAATTTCCATCCATTGCTACACCGCCGAGCAGTTTACCGTGACTCCAACCGAAAAGCCGCCGAAAGGAGAACCCCCACTGCCTTCCGAACAACCTTCCGTTCAAGAACACGCACCCGAATACACCGCCCCCGCTGTTCAGGCCAATGACAACGGCTCGTCCAACGGGCACGGGCGCAGCGGGGCCCTGGTGATGGTGTCAATGACCGAATCCGACGACGCCGAAGAGGACACCCACCTGCTCCGTGAAGCTATACGGACCATGCTGGAATACCCCGGCAACGATCGGGTCCAACTGGAGATCGCCACTCAGGGCAGGAGAGTGCTTTTGGATCTGCCGGTGGTGACCATCGGCTACGAGGAAGAGCTCTGCTCCCGGCTGGAATCCCTGTTGGGTGAAGGGTCAGTCAGGACTGAAATGCCCGTCGGCTAAACGCCGACGGCCTTGAGCGCGTGTTGCCGCTCCATTTCCAGGAGAGCGGCCTTTTGGTCCAACCCGCCTCCGTACCCATGCAGCGCCCCGTTGCTGGCCACTATCCTGTGGCAGGGTATGACGACAGCCACCCTGTTCCTGGCCATGGCCTGACCGGCGGCCCGGGAAGCGCCGGGCTTGCCGGCCTCCGCCGCTAGCCACCCGTAGCTCCGGGTCTCGCCCAGCGGGATGGTGAGGCACGCGTCCCATGCAGCCTTATGGAAAGCCGGAGCTTCTGCCAAATCGAGCTTCAGGTCAGAAAAGGCGTCGGGGCGCCCTTCAAAGTAACTCTCCAACGCGTTCCACAGCCCCGTCAACATCTCTGGGCAGGGATCGGCTGAAGGGATGTCCAGCCCTAGCTCCTCGACCGCTTCACACGCTGACCTTCGAAAGCTGAGGCGTCGAATTCCCTTATCAGACGCCAGCGCCGCCGCCCAACCTATAGGAGTTTCCGTCACGTCGTAGTAGACTCTTGTCATAGTGTCACCACGATAGACACAGGATCCAACCAAGTCAATGGCTTTTTCCGGGGAACCAACCACCAATGTAATCCAGTCACCGTCAATTGGCGTATGATTATTTTACTATGCCTAAAATCATTCTTTCGGCAATGCTCATCATCATCACCGTCCTGGCAGCAACCGCTTGCGGAGGCAGGGAACCTACGCCTACGCCTGAGCCCACCAAAGCGCCCCCATCGCCCACCGTATCGGCCACAGACCCGCCGACAGCCGAGCCCACGTCAGTTCCGACACCGGAACCGACGCCTACTTTTGATTCGTCCAAGCTGGGCCCCCAGGCCGCGGAAATCACCCAGATAGATGCCTGGATAAACTCGGACCCTCTAGAAATCAGCGGCCTCCGAGGCAAGGTGGTCCTGATAGACTTCTGGACCTACACGTGCGTCAACTGCGTACGCACCTTGCCGTATCTCCGGGAGTGGCACGCCAAGTACGCCGACCATGGCTTGGTGATGATTGGAATTCACACGCCCGAGTTTGAGTTTGAGAAGGACTTCGCCAACGTGAAGAAAGCGGTGGAGGACTTCGAGATAGAATGGGCCGTCGCTCTGGACAACGACTACGGCACCTGGAGGGCATATGACAACCGTTACTGGCCCGCCAAGTACCTCATAGACCAGAACGGCGTAGTCAGGTACACCCATTTCGGAGAGGGAGCTTACGCCGAAACCGAGGAGACCATCCGGCGCCTCCTGGAAGAGTCCGGGTCAGACCTGTCCCAGGTCGCCATCGACCTGCCCGAAGACCAGAGGAGGGACCAGGCCTTCCTGGACCGCGGACAAGGAGTAACCAGAGAGCTTTACGCGGGATGGGAGCGCGGCTACAACGACGCCATCTACGGTTTTGGCGGTTACATCGCCAATCCCGAGTACTATGAGTCGGCCGACACGGTCATGAGTTATGCCGACCCCGGATCCTACAGGGAGAACATGCTGTACCTGATTGGAGAGTGGTACGCCGGAAAAGAGGAGATAGTCCACTCCCGTGAAACAACCGGCTACGAGGATTCCGTGTTCCTCCGCTTCAACTCCAAGAGCGTCAACGTAGTCTTCAAACCCCGGTCTGAAGGCGAAACCGCTAAAGTCCTGGTAACGCTGGATGGGGCGCCCCTGACCGGGTCCACCAAAGGGGTCGACGTCCTAATCGACGAAGACGGGCAGAGCTACATCAACGTCGACGAGCCCCGTATGTACGCTGTCGTAGAAGCCGACGAATACGGCTCCCACGACCTCACGCTCAGCTCCAACAACGTGGGGCTATCTATATTCGCCTACACCTTCGGCGTCTACGAGGCGGGCATATAAGGTCACGTCATGGTCCGAATCGACTTGAAAGTTTTTCCCGCAGCGCTCCTGACCGCTGTAGCGGTTCTGGCGGCGGCGTGCTCGTCGGAGGAGGTTCCCACCGTACCGCCCCCAACCGCAACTGAGCCGCCTCCCACCGAGGCTCCTCCGACAGAAGTTCCGGAGACTCCCAAACTCCTGAACGAGGACGCGTTCATCGTCTCCAGGGGTCCTGTATCCCCGGACGGCATATGGGCGATTTTCGCGACCCCCGACCTCGGCGTAGGACTCAACCGGGTGGGCTTCATCCTTGCGTCTGCTAAGGCCGCGATAAAGGTGCCCGGCTCAAGGGTGTCCAGCTACTACGTGGGTGAGGCCGGAGCCGAGGGAGAGGGAGAGCTTGTGGAGACGGCCACGGCGGTATTCCATCCCTGGCCGTACGGGACTCGCGGCCTCTACGCGACTCACCTCACGTTTGACCGGGTTGGCGAATGGAGGCTGGAGATGTCTGTACCGTCGCCCGACGGAGGCTTCTTGACGGCCGAACTCCGCTTCCCCGTGCATAAGGCGCCAGAGGCAGTGGGTGTCGGCCAGAATTCCCCATCCAGCGTGAGCAAAACAGTCAATGACGTGGCGGGCCTTCATCAGCTTACCACAGGTTCTCTTAAAGACCCTGACTTATATCAAGTGGCCATATCGGAGGCTCTGGACAACGACCTTCCCACCGTCGTCGTAATGGCCAGCCCTGCGTTCTGCACCAACGCCGTGTGCGGACCTCAGGTGGAGACGCTGCAGGAATTGAAAGATATGCGCAAGGGCGAGGCCAACTTCATACACGTGGACATCTACGACAATCCCGACGAGATACAGGGAGACCTCAGCCGAGCGCGACTGTCTCCCACCGCGGTGGAATGGAACCTGCCCAGCCCGGAGTGGACGTTTGTCATAGATCCGCAAGGTGTGGTGACCCACCGGTTCGAAGGTTACGCCACAATAGAGGAGTTGCTGACGGCGCTTGACTCTCTGGGCTAGCTCGACAACCCTGTCTTCGGCAAAGTAAAGGGCCTCCCGTTATGGGAGGCCCTCTTTTTGCGGTCGAATAACGTGGGCTTTACACGCCGCCCAATTCACCGCCGGTGTCCATGGCCATCTCGGACACGAAGCTCCGGTTGAAGGACTCTTCCACCTTTTCGCGGAACTCTTCCCACATTTCGTCGCGGTCAATGGATTCATCTTCCTTGGTTTCGATGAGCCTGTCGCGGAACTCTATTAGGAGCCAGTCTTCAGTCCTGCCCTTGGGCATGTTGAAGGTCTCCTTGTCGAAGGTGGGAAGCTCGCCGGGGCCGTAGTAGCCCTTGCCGGGCAGGTAGTAACCTTCCAGGTCATGGGTGCCCTTGCCCAGGACCTCACCGGTCTCCATGTAGTGGTCCATGACGGGCTTCATGCCGTACGCCCCGATAGGGCACACGCGCTGGCATACGCCGCAGCTGGAGTAACGGGCCACCATGGGCTGGCAGCGCCGGAAAGCCACCTTGTTCTTGTGGGCGCCTCGGAACCAGACCTTCTCTCTGGAAAGGGCCCTGCCTGGGCAACGGTTGGTGCACACCTGGCATATCTGGCAGAAGGCGTGAATCCCGTAGTCCACCGGGTGATCATAGGTGAGCTTGGCATCGGTGAATATGGTCTGGAGCCTGATCCAAGGTCCCATGTGGGGAGACATGAGAATGCCGTTGGCTCCAACCTGTCCCAGTCCGGCCTGAACGAACAGCGGCATGGCTGGCCCGTAGGCCACCGACGGCTGCGAGACCTGACCCCTGTAGCCCAGGGAGTTCAGGTAGGCGACCAATTCTTGAGCCAACGACCCTTGACGTTCGTATACGTCATCATGGGTCCACTCGGACGCAAGCCCCGGGGTCTTCCAGGTCATCTCATAGTCCTGGTCCATGGCTATGCAGATGGCGTGGGGCAACTCTGCATCGTAGTCGGCCATCTTGCTTTGGTAGATGTACCGCCTGTCAACGGGGGTGAAACCCACCTCTACGTTGCCCAGTTCCCTGGCCTTGGCCTTAATCAGGTCACCCACGTCCTCCCCGCTAGGCTCGGCGGTGGGCGGCAATTCTCCGCTGTCCTTAATCCACTTGGCCAACGGCGTCATGATCTTCTCGAAATAGACCGTCTGCCGTATAGAGTCTTCGGACTTGGCGCGGCGGAGCGGGCGCAGCCATTCGAAAGAGGAACTCTCGAATATAGACAGGGCGTCCAGAGGCTCTTCCCTGCCGTAGTAGTTCAGGTCCTCCTCGCGCAGAGGAACACCGGGAACCGTTACCAAGTCGGCGGCTACCGGAATCTCTATGTCCGGATCGCCTGGCCTCATCCCCGGCCTGGTCACATTATGGCTAAGGTCCTTGAGCGCCATTCCCCCCTCCTTACTCTTCGCTAATCGGGGCTTTTCCGGCGAATGCGTAGTTGCTTCAACAGATTACTTTATCTCTCCAATTGTGTCAATGTTGAATTCAACCGTTGAGTTTCGGTTTTCTCGACTACAGGAACCCCTTGATGTATTGCAGCCCGCCCTCGGGTGTGTTCACGTACTTCGTAATGCGCTGCCCGCCAACCTCGGCCAGATAGATATTTCCCTGGGAATCGCCGTACAGACCGTGGCCGGATGGTGTGTCGAACCTCGCAAGCAGGTTGCCCTCTTTGTCGAATATGCTTATGCGGGGGCTGAGTTCGCTGATGTACGCGATGTCTTTCTTGTCCATGTATATGTCCGTCGGCCGGAACACGTCGTTCCAGGTGTTCAGCCAGATGCCGTCCCGCGTAAAGCTTAGGACTCTGTTGTTTTCCCTGTCGCATACGTAGACAACGCCCTGCCAGTCCACGTAGACGCTATGGGGCAAGTGAAACTCGAGGTTCTCGAACTTCCCTGGCTCTCCCCAGGAGAGCAAAAGGTCTCCTTCCGAATTGAACCGGTGTATCCGGCTGTTCCTGTAACCGTCGGAGGCGAACAGGTCTCCCCAGGGAGACGGCACCAGCTCCGTGGGTTTGTTAAAGGGGCCGGCGGCCCTGAGGACCACCCCGCCGTCCACGTCGCATCCGGTGTCCGAGGGCTGGCCCTTGTTCCCCAGTTCACGGAGCAGCTTTCCGTCGGTGGTGTATATCTGTGCTACGTGGTCGTCGCGGTCGGTGAGGTACACCAGGTCGTCAGGCCCTATAAATATGCCGTGGGGGAACTTGAAACCGCTTCCCCAGGAATCGACGTAGTTCCCGTCCTGGTCCAATATGACCACAGCCGGGTCCTTGCGTTGGAAGGCGTAGACCCTGTCTTGAGAGTCCACCGCAATCGAACTTACGGGGCCGAACGTCATTCCGTCCGGCAGGTTCCCCCACCCTTCGATTACCTCATAAGTAAACTGGCCTTGCCCTACCGTTGTCATAAGCGGACACCTCCTTGGGCGATTGAGAGGTTATGCTCGTTGTAGCGAAGCGGTCCTCAGGCGTTGGAAAGACCCTGCGGGTCATAGGGTTCGGAGTTGCGCCTATGGGCCAATTGGATAGTATTAGCCTGCACTTTGGCTGTCAATAGATTCTCGATGCACAGCTCCTATATCGGCTACGGTTCGACCAAGGAGTAGTCCAAGGAGGACTTGACCCTGCCCTCGTCCACCAGTTTTCCCAAATGTGTTGAGACATTGCGACCGGCGGCTTGTTTCAACTCTCTGCGCAGGTTGCGTGGATAGACCTGGGTCACGATCTCCTCCACCGTGCCGGATCCTGCTTCCAGGGCATTGATCACTTGCGCTTCTCTTTCCTCTCGGTGCCTGATGTAGGAGTCTATCCTTCGGCTGCCGTTGTGCACCACCGAGCCATGGCCGGGACAGATGACCTTAGGTGTGAACCTGGAGAGCAAGTGCAAAGAACGCATGTACTCGGACAGGTTTTTGACCGTGGAGGAGGAGCTTCCAAGTATCGTGTCGCCCGTGAACAGCGCCCGCTCTCTCGACAGGTAATAACAAACGTGGTCGTCCTCGTGGCCTGGGGTGAAGAGGGCCGTCATGGACAGACCGCCCCCCACGGAGACGCGTTCCCGCGATCCCAGCTTCGATACCACCCCGTCCCCCAGCATCCTCTGGAGCCGCCGCACCAGCTTCGGGTGGCACCTGACCTCACACCCGAATTCTTCCTGCAACCTGTCCAGACCGCCCACGTGATCTCCGTGGCCGTGAGTGACGAGAATGGCGCTCATCGTCGGTCGTCCCAACTCCTCGTAGTAGTCCAGTATACGGCTCGTCCAGCTTCTATAGGGCTCCCCTGAGTCGACCATGACCATGTGGTCGGAGACATCCCCTACGAAATATATGTGGGTCCCTCCGGGGTGAAAAGCGCCGCCGTCTTTGGGGTTCTCGGGGATATGGGCCGCATACACGTGGGGAGTGACCTGCATCGCACGGTCTCCTTCTGGGATGGTGGCCGAACTGGAATGGGCTTGATTGTACTCCCGGCGTCGGGAGTGTCAAGGCGGGCCGTCATCGGTCAACCCGTTTCCCGTTAAGTCAATTTAGGTATAATCGAGTGACTTGGTGAGTCTGGAGTCACTAAGGGGTTGCGGAGGCAATATCAAGGTGATGAAAATGGCAGACATTCCCAGTCGTCACTCCGGCGTAGGCCGGAGTCCAGAAAATACTGTAAAGAGAAATGGCGTCTTCTGGTTTCCGGCCTTCGCCGGAAAGACGAAAGAGGCCAGTTAGAGGATATTTTCATTACAATGAACAGCAGGCCCGTCAAGTTTTCGGTGCGTATGCACCAGGCCGGGTACGACTATCCGTCCCTGAAGCGCATCTGGACGGACGCAGACCGGTTGGGTTACCACTCAACCACCCTGTACGACCTCCTGGGGGTCCCCGCTCTGGAGTGCTGGACGACCCTGTCCGCCCTGGCAGCCGAGACCGAGTCCATCCGTCTTACTCCCTTAGTGCTTGCGAATTATTACCGCGGCCCTGGGCTGTTGGCCAAAATGGCCGCGACCCTGGACGTCATAAGCGGGGGCAGGCTGGAATTGGGCATCGGGGCCGGAGGCGGAGAGGGAGACCACCTGGCGTTCGGCTACGAATACCCTTCGACCTCGAAGAGGGTCAAGGCGCTTGAAGAGTCGGTCGAGGTCATCAAGTCGTTGTGGACGCAGCCCGAAACCACATTCCACGGAGACTTCTATACCCTGACCGGCGCCAGCGTAACGCCCAGACCTGTACAGCAGCCCCGCCCGCCCATCCTCATCGGGGGCCGGGGAGAGAAACGTCTCCTCAGAGCGGCGGCGCGCCACGCCGACATCGCCAACTGGGGCTTTGACATGGACCTGAGAGAGCACTCATCCAAGCGGAGCGTCTTGGAAGAGCACTGCCGAGCCGTGGGCAGGAATCCCGCCGATATAGAGATCAGCCACAATTGCCGGGTAGTCGCAGTGGAAACAGAAAGGGAACTGGAAAAACTGGCCGACGCGGCCGGCATGACCGCCGCCGGTTACCGGGAATCTCTAGGCAATGCCGTCTGGGGAACACCGGACCAGTGCGCCGACAAGTTACAGGCTTACGTGGACGCCGGCATCACCTACTTCTTCCTACTGTTCCCGGACCCAATACCGACGGACCGGCTTGAGCTGTTCGCCTCGGAGGTCATGCCCAGGTTTTCAACGCCGCCGCGATAAGGGGGGCATTGAGCCGGGCGTCAGTGGTATACCGCTCCGCCATTGACGTGGATGGTCTGGCCAGTAATGAAGGCCCCGTTGTCCGACGCCAGGAACCTGCAGGTTGCTCCCAGCTCCCGCGGGTCCCCCATACGCCCGACTGGAATGCCCTCCACCGATGCAGTATTCCTGTCGGGGTACCAGTCGAGGTTACGGCTTGTGTCGTACCTCCCAGGGGAGACCACGTTCACTGTGATTCCATGCCGGGCTACCTCGCTGGCCAGGCTTCTGGCCAGTCCCACCAGACCCATCTTCGCCGCATAGACGTGGGCACGGCCCGCGTGGCCGGTGAAAGCTCCCTCTCCGGCTATGTAGATCAGGCGTCCGAAGCCGTTCTGCACCATGGACGGCAGCACAGCCTGCGACAGAAAGAAAGCGGCGTCCAGAATGACTCCCTGCACGAGACGCCATTCCTCAAGGGACACATCCATGAAAGGTTTAGTGGGGCGTATGGCCACGTTGCTAACCACCACGTCAAGCCGCCCGAATTCCTCCAACGTTCTTGACACCATGGAGTTGACTTGTTCCTTGTCGGAGACGTCGGCCAGAATAGGCATGGCGCGGATTCCCAGCTCCCTCGCCTCCTCGGCGACAGCCTCGACCTCTTCCCGGTTGGACCTGGCGTTTATCACCACGTTGGCGCCCTCTTTCGCCAACTCCAAGGCCGTCGCCCGGCCTATATTTCGCCCGGAGCCTGTAACCAGAGCCGTCTTACCCTCCAACGTCACTTCGTTCCTCCTGATATTTGACTCGCCTTGTCCCGCATAATATACACCCGCTACGTTGATTAGTTTCGTTGACACGTCTACATATTTTGAGTAGCCTGTAATGCACCTGGAACCTTGTCCGCTGGGAACAACAAGGAGGCGGCCGGCCCATGTTTCTGATGCGCTTTACAGAGAGGGCCTACACCGGATACACGGAAGAAGATGTCCGCAACAGCCCTAACCAAGCCGTTCGGCTGACCTTCTCCAACTCCCACTTTGACCCCAAGCTGGGCGCCGAACTCTATAACGAGTACCTGGACGAGTACGAGTACTCGGAACAGGCGGGGTTCGACGGGCTGATGCTCAACGAGCACCACTCCACACCCACCTGCATGGGCGCCACCATGAACCTGGAGGCGGCGATCCTGGCGCGCATCACCAAGAAGCCCAAGATAGTATTGTTGGGCAACCCCCTCCCCGTGTTCGACAACCCCATCAGGCTGGCCGAGGAGTTGGCCGAAATCGACATGATTTCCAGGGGACGCCTGGTTTCCGGCTTTGTCCGGGGAACGGGCGTGGAGAGCTGGCAGGCCAACATCAACCCGGTGCACAACCGGGAACGGTTCGAAGAGGCCCACGATCTGGTGTTAAAAACCTGGACTACTCCAGGCCCCTTTCGCTGGGAGGGCAAACACTTCCAGTTCCGTTATGTAAACCCTTTCCAGGTGCCCCTGCAGGACCCTCACCCACCCGTGTGGATACCTGGCACCGGAAGCCCTGAGACGGTGACATTCTGTGCAGAACGCCGCTATCCCTACATCTTCCTGGAGACTGACCTGGCCGCCACCCAGGACATGTTGGACAACTACAAAGAAACCGCCAGACAACATGGTTACGAGCCCGGTCCAGAGCACATCGGCTACCTGCAACGCATCCTGGTGGCTGACACCGACGAGAAGGCTAGGGAGATAGGCAAAGGTTTCCTGGTGGGCAACGTCGGGCAAGGACGTATACCGCTGCCGCCAGACTATATGGCCCCTATTGGCTACAACAGCAGGGACCCCAAGTTCCGCGCCATGAAGGAGCGGGTGCGCAAGGACCCATTCCAGCTTTCTCCCACCGGCGGAGCGGGCGGGGGCATCGACACCGCCACGTGGGACGAGATTCTTAACAGACGCCGCATCATAGTTGGAAGTCCCGAATCGGTGATACGCCAGATACGGGAGACTCTGGAAAGTCTGCGGCCAGGAATATTGGGAGTGTGGACCAACGACGGCACCATAAGCCATCAGGACACGATGAGGTGCCTTGAACTCATGGGCCAGGAAGTTCTCCCGGCAGTGCGGGAAATCGCCGCCGAGTTGGACCTTCCTTCCCCCTTCGAAAAGGAGCCTTAGACGGAAACATGATCTTCGGAATGTCTACGGACTTCAACGTCCGACCAGGAAAGACCCAGGCTGACGCTTTCGACGAGTCCTTCAAACAGGTAATGGCGGCCGAGAAGCTGGGCATGGACGCCGTTTGGCTAGGGGAACACCACTTCAGTCCCGACCGGTCGGTGCTGGCCTCGCCTCTGATAATCGCCAGCGCCATCGGCGCACGCACAGAACGCGTCCGGATAGGACTGGCCGTCCAGGTCCTGCCGCTCACCAACCCTCTCCGAGTGGCTGAGGAAGCCGCCACGGTGGACCACATCTCCAAGGGGCGTCTGGACTTTGGTATAGGCCGGAGCGGCCTGACTATCTACTATGAAGGCTACAACGTACCCTATTCGGAGAGCCGCGGACGCTTCCTGGAAGCCCTGGAAGTGGTCACCAAAGCCTGGACTCAGTCGACCTTCTCATTCGAAGGGGAATTCTACAGCTATAACGACGTGACTCTGGTGCCGTCTCCCTACCAGGACCCCCACCCACCCATCCGTGTTGCGGTATCCAGCGAGGACACGTACAAGATGCTGGGGAACATGGGGTATCCCGTGTTCATCGGGGCCAATTCACCCATCGAGGAGTTGAAGACTCGTCTGAAGACATACAGAGACGCATGGCAGGAATCAGGCCACTCCGGGGAGGGCAGTTGCTTCATACGTGTGCCTGCGTATCTGGCCGAAACCGAGGAACAGGCCCGCTCAGAGCCTGAGGAAAGCGCCATGTGGATGATACGCTATGGCGCCCGGCAGCTGGCCGGCTCCGCCGCGTCGGCCGAGTCGGCGGCACGCCTCACCGCAATCGCCAACCAGCCCTACGAGGAAATCCTTGCCCGCCGGGTGATGTTCGGCACGCCGGAGCAGGTGATTGACCGCCTGAACATGTACAAGGATGAGTTGGGGATTTCCGGGGTGGTGCTGGAGACCAACTACGGCGGACAGATTCCCTACGAGCTGGTCGTGAAGTCCCTGAAGCTGCTGGCCGAAGAGGTCATGCCCAGCTTCAAGTAGCCCCCCGAGACTCTTACGACAGGCGTCAACCCCTACGTCAGGACTCCGTCCTCCTCCAGGGAGCGGTACTCTTCATCTGACAGGCCGACTAGCCCTTTCAGGGCGAACTCGTTGTGCTCTCCTATTAGCGGGGCCGGTCGGTCGATGGCGCCGGGCGTCTTGGACAGGTCCATCTCGCTGCGGGACGCCGCGTATGGCCCGATTTCAGGATGCACAGGAAACTGGAAGTGGCCCCTGTAGGACAACTGGGCATCGTCGAACAAGTCGCGGCAATCATTCACGGCCCCCGCCGGAGTTCCAGCCGCCTGCAGTTTGTCCATCAACTCTCGTGAGTCCCATTGCTGGGTCCATTGGCCTACAAGCTCGTCCAACTCGTCTTCAGCCGCTTTTCGGCCCTCCAGGGTTGAGAAGCGCTCGTCGTAGGCCCATCCTGAACCCAACGGACAGGCCAGGGACCTCAGCCCTTGCCAGGCCTCTTCGGAGTCACAGGCGATGGCTATCCATCGGTCTTCGCCCTTACAGGGGTAGGTCCCGTGGGGTGCGGCGCCGGGGTCGCGGTTGCCCTGACGCTCGTTTATGGCGCCGTTGACGGTGTAGTCCAAGACCAACGGCGCGGAGAACTGCACCGACGCTTCCAGTTGGGAAAGGTCCAGGTGGGTCCCCTGGCCGGTGCGCTTTTTGTAGTCCCATGCGGCCAGTATCGCCGGCACGGCAAAGCGCGGGATGATGAAGTCGGTATAGGCGCCATAGGGATTGACGGGTTCCCTATCGGGCCAGCCGGTTAGATAGGTCATGCCGGACAGAGACGCCAGCACCGGACCGAAACCGGGCTGGGAGGACATCGAGCCTCCCCGTCCCAGCATGGACGAACTGAACAGGATAATGCCCTCGTTGGCCTTCTTCAGGTCCTCATAGCCCAGTTCCCACTTTTCCAAGGTCCCCGGCGTGAAGTTCTCGGTTATCACATCGGCCCATTGGGCGATTCTCAGCACCAGCTCCCTTGCCCTGGGATTCTGCATGTCGATGGTTACGCCGTATTTCCCCACGTTGTAGTTGCCGAAATACTCGCTCCGATTAATGCCGGATATACCGTCCTTGAAGGGCGCGCCCCTGCGAAGAACCTCCGGCCTTTTTGTCGTCTCCACGCGGATGACGTCGGCCCCGTATTCGGCCAGGTACTTGGTGGTCAGCGGCCCTGCCACCACCCAGCAGAAGTCCAAGATTTTCAGCCCTTCAAGGGGTTTCACCGTCATCGGATTATCCCGCTTCCCTTCAGAGATGCGATTTCGTCGTCCGCCATCCCAAGCTCACCGCCGTATATCTCACTGTTGTGCTCTCCCAACAGCGGCGCGCGGCTGCGCGGACCTACGCGGTCAGCGACTCCGTCCAATATGAAACGGCCCGGATACTTCACCGATGTTCCAAGTTCTGGGTGGGGGAGGGAGACGAAGTAGTCCCTCTCGCTCAATTGTGGGTACTCAAGGATGTCTTCGTGGGTGTTGAGGGGAAACAGAATTATGCGTCGGTTCCTGCTTTCTGCGATAAGCTCATCCTTGGTCTTGGTCTCGATGAAGCGGCCAAAGTCTACGACCCCTTGCCTCATAACGTCGCCGGGCACTTCGGAATAGTGCATCTGTTCCCATCTAACGGCGTCCAACGAGTCGCTTCCCATGTCTTCTTCTCTCATCCAGGCCAGCATAGCGCGGGTGCTGGCAGACACACCCGGCCCGCCGCCCTGTGGCATGAAGTTGACGAAGCCGTCTTTACATTTCCAGTTGACCCTCACCATCGAGTCTCCGGCGGTGGGCCTGTACGGCCCCATGCGCCTTAGAACAACTCCCTGGGCATCCCAGAACTGGGGGGCGTGGGCCAGGGTCTTGGCGGCGGCCTGCTGGCAGGAAACGTCCACGTGTTGGCCTTCGCCCGTCGCCGCCCTGTGGGTGTGGGCAAGCATGGCCCCAAGCGCCCCGGCGGAAGCTCCGTGAAGGTAGAACTGGGGGTGGCTTATCCTGAGCGGGGGCCTGTCCTGGTCGCCCGTCAGGTGCATGAACCCTCCAAGCGCCATGCCCACGATGTCCGAACCTTTGTAATCCCCGTAGGGCCCCTTCTGGCCAAAAGACGTAATGGAAACCATTACCAAGCCCGGGTTGAGGGCCTCTAGGTCGGAATAGCCCAGCCCAAGGGACTCCATGTAGCCGGGGTGATAGGACTCAACCAGGAAGTGGGCGTTCTTCACCAGCCGTTTGACCAGCTCCGCCCCTTGCGGCTTGGCGATGTCCAGCGTGACGCTGCGCTTTCCGGCGGAATAAGCCCACCAGAACAGGCTGTTTTCAGGCCCAGGTTCGTTCTTGTAGAAAGGCCCTCGAAGCCGGGCGGAGCTTCCCGCTGGAGGTTCTATCTGGACTACGTCGGCCCCCAGGTCGGCAAGGATCTTGCCGCACAGGATCCCCCGCTCGTCGCTGAGGTCCAGGACTCGGTAGGGGCTGAGAAAATTGTCGGTCTGACAGTCGGTCATAGGGCAACTCGGTAAATGTCCGTGCTATTGTAGCATCGGCCGTTGGGTGCCAAGGCGTCGAGTCGATCCAACAAGTCCCCGCTGTTCCTGGCAGGGGGCGCCTAAACTCTATACATCAGGAAGGGGCTTGGTTGGCTGGTTCCTCATGGACCGCATATTCGAAATCAACGTCCAAGGGGGCGGTGAGCTTACTCAGGGCTAGAATCTGAAACCCCAAAACGTTCCCATCGTCGTCAACCTTCACGTGGGCTTGGCCATCTGTAGTCTCGACGAAATCCCCACTCCTGTCTTCCCACATTACCTCAAGGAAATCAGCTTCGGGGTCATACCAGATATTAACCCGTTTCGGGTCCATTACTCACCTCTTCTCGGTATTCGCCGGGTGAAGTGGGTGGTTATCAAGAAAGCATCGTCCTCGGAATATCTCACTACCGTACGCAGGAACTTGGCCCCTCTGGACGTGTCGGCGAACCACTTGTAGTGCTCACGGACATGTTCAGGGTCTCTAATGGAACGAATGACTGCGTCCGGGCTTTCCAGGGTTTCGACAATAGCCTGCTCCATCCCATCCATTTCGGGATGCCTTGCCAGAATGTGGTTCTTCCGTTCATCGGTCAGGCGTATCCACTTCCCCTGCGCATCTCGAACCACATCAACAGTATACTACTTACACACCCCGCTACGGTCGGGCCATCAACCCTCCGTCCACGTAAATGGGGTGGCCCGTCGTATAGTCGCAGGACTCGGAGGCCGCAAAAACCACGAGGGGAGCTATGTCCGCGGGGCTTCCCTTTCGGCGGAGGGGTATATACCTGACCAGCTGCTCCCGCTCGGCGTCCTCAGGCGAGGGCGCCTCGGTGTACCAGCCCACACCCACCGCGTTGACGCGTATGTTGTTGGCGCCCAACTCCATAGCCAACGCTCTGGTCAGCTGCAACACCGCTCCCTGGCTCGCGCAGTAAGCAGCGGAGTTCTTCATACCCCGCTCGGCCAAGTCGGAGATGAGATTGACGATGCGCCCGTATTGGTCCCGGACCATCCGCCTGGACACCACCCGGCTGGCGATGTAGACAGGTCTGAGGTTCCGTCTCAAGACGGCGCCGAACTCGTCCAAGTCCACCTCATCGAAGGGCCTTGCGTGATCGGCGCGAAAGTTGTTTACGAGAATGTCCACACGTCCGTCGGCCCCTGCTATAGCGTGTATTGCGTCTTCCAAGGCCTCCTCTGTGGAGAAGTCACAGAACACGCCGCCGTTGGCGGCCTCCAGCACAGCCTGATTGGACGAGACCACGTGGACTTGAGCGTTGGCCTCCTGCAGCGCCTCCGCCACCGGCGGGCCGAAAAGCAGGTCGTCCGTGGCCACTACTGCCACTCGGCCAGCCAAGTCGTACTCATCAATCAGGGGCATGTCATCCTCCAGGCTTGCAGTCTATTTTTTGCACGGTATACGTCTAGAGAGGCATAACCGGGGCGTGGCCCGTGGGAGCAATTCCGCCAGCCATGGCTCCTCCGTCCAGTATGATCATCTCCCCGGTCATGTAGTCAGAGGCGTCGGAGGACAGGAACACCGCGACAGGCCCCATGTCCTCGGGCTTTCCCAGCTTGCCCGTGGGCAGGGAATCTCCCGACGCCGGCAGACCCGACCGCATGGACTCGACACCCCGGGTGGGAATGAAGCCAGGGACGATGGTGTTGGCGGTGATGCCATAGCGGGCCAGGCTGAATGCAAGGGTGCGGGTCAACTGCATCATGCCTCCCTTGCCGCACGCGTAGGTGTAGATGTCACGGCCTGCCCTGATTCCAAAACCGGAGGCCACGTTGATTATCTTCCCTTTGCCCCTGTCGGCCATGTGCTTTGACACGGCCCTGGCGCAGAAGAAGGCACCCGACAGGTTCACGTCGATTTCCGACCGCCATATCTCGTCGGTCACCTCCCAGATAGGTATCCGGGGATTGTTGGTGCGTCCAGCGTTGTTGATCATCACGTCGACTTTTCCAAGTTCGGCGATGGTCGTTTCAACCATCGCATCCACCTGGGCTGAGTCGGCCACGTCGCAGGCGATGGCAAGGGACCTTCTCCCCAGAGACCTGACCTCGTCGGCGGCCTCCTCGATGGGTCCCGTCCTGCGGGCGGCGATGGCCACGTCGGCGCCGGCCCGGGCCAATGCGTTCACCATGGCCCGGCCCAAGCCAGTACCCCCTCCGGTGATGATGATGGACTTGCCGTCCAGAGAAAGGCTTTCCAGCAACTTCCGCCTCCTTAGCCTATCGGCTCCGCGACGTCGATCTGCGAAGTAACTTCTCCCGCAATAAGCGTTACTACACCGTTGTCCGTCCTGAGAATCAGGTTCCCTGACGAGTCCACGTCCTCAGCCATGCCCTCGTAGACCTCATCCTTCCACTGCACCCTAACGCGCCTGCCAAGGGTGTCCAGGAGTCCCTTCCATTCCAGCAAGGCGGGTTCCACTTCCGACGGGCTGGGCTGTGCCACTCTACGCAGCGGCATGTACAAGCGGTCCAGTTCATGCAGAAGGCTCCCCAGGAGCGTGGTACGGTCCGCCTCGGCTCCCAATGCTTCGTTGACGCTGGTCGCGATGTCGGCAATTTCCGGGAAGTCCCCCGTTTTCAAAGCGACGTTCAATCCGATGCCCACAACGGCCCAGTCCACGACGCCTCCAGTGAGGGAGCTTTCGACCAGAACGCCGCACACTTTCTTGCCGTCCAGGCGGATGTCGTTGGGCCATTTTAGCGTGGGTTGCAGGCCGGTGGACCGTCGAATGGCCCGTGCCACGGCCAGACCCGCCATTATGGAGACGTACTGGAGACCCCAAGGCGACGGGCGGAGCGCCACGGACAGGTAGAGGTTCCCAGGTTCGGAAATCCACTGGCGCTGGAAACGGCCGCGGGCGGCTGTCTGCTCTTCCGCCACCACCACGATTCCGTCATCGTCGGACTCTTTCGCCAGACGGGCCGCCTCGTCCATTGTGGACTCAAGGCGACGGTGATAGAGAAGCCGTCGTCCCACAACCCTGGTATACAAACCCTGGCGAAGCGTGGAGGATACGATGTCCCGTGGCAACGGAAAACCGGAAGTCTAGCTTCCCTTGGAGGGCAGGGTCACTATGGCCTTGCCTATGATAAGACGTCCGCTCTCTTCATTGGACAAGTAGACGTCGCACTCCAGAATGTTGTCGCCGTCCTCTTCTCGCTTGTCCGTGACCAAGGCGCTTAGAGTGACCTCTACGTGTGGCACGGGTTGGCGAAAGACCACGTCCAGGTTCTTCAAGACGGCGTTGGGCGACCAACCGGTGATAAGTTGGGTCATCAGGCCCACGCTCATCACTCCGGGAACGATGGGGGCTTTCAGCTTGTTCTGGAGGGCTATCTCCATATTGGTGAACCTGGTGGGACCTGTCTGTCCCCAGGCATTGGCGCAGAAGAGCGCCACATCTTCGTCGGTGATGTTCTTGAGGACGGGTCCGACCTCGTCACCCAGGTCAATGTCTTCGTAGGTTATCAGGTCTCCGTATGCCATCATTCACTCCCGGGCGGCGAAGGATTCCTGTACGTCAGCCACCCTCTCGCCTTTTTGATTGGTGAACACCGTTTCCCACACCATAAACACCATGGTGCCCGTGCGCCCCGTCTTCGGATAGACCTCTTTCAGGAATGTGGAGGCCGACAGGGAGTCCCCCGCGATTATGTCGGCTTCAGGAGCCACCATCTGTCCGGCGTGAAATCGCAGGGTCCCGAAGTTCAGCTTGATGTCGGGGGTCGTCACCTGACGGACAAAGACACTGCACAGCGCCGGCGGCGCCACCAGCCCGGCGTGACCGGCTTTCTTGGCGGCCTCCTCGTCGGTGTATATTGGGTTCGTCTCTCCTAGCGCCTTGCAATAGTCCAGAATCAAGTCGGCAGAAACGTGGAAAGGGCCAGTGTTGTATTCCTTACCAAGAATGGACCTGTCGTAATCTAGTTCAAGCGTCATATCTCCTCCGATTCATCAACCGTTCCCTGCGGCCGTCTCCTCCAGCCTCACTGGCATGAAATCCCTGGACAGAAGGGCCTCAACCAAGTCCAGCTCGTTCCTTACGTCTCCGCTGAACCAGGTCATACAAGCAGCAATTGCGCTAACCAGATGGGCGTCGCTGCCTCCGATGCCCCTGTAGCCCAGATTCTCGGCCAGCTCAATGGCTTTTTCGTTCTCGCCCTTTCGGGCGCCGCCGTTGTGGGTTTCCACAATACCGACGTCTGGGAACTCCACTCCGTCGGCGATGAAGCCACAGAGCCCGACTCCGGGGCGTCCAGGATGCGCCGGAACGGCAATGGCTCCGTGCTTTCTGGCCTCGGACATCAGTTGATGCGAGTCCATGCGCACGTTTCCAAAGTCCATGACGTTCAGCAACTCCTGAGTGACGCCGTAGACCAGAAAGTGGCCGTAGTACGTGTCGAGCTCCGAACCCTTGAATATCCTTACCCCATACTCTTCGGCCAGGGCAGAATAGTCGGCGTCCAAGTCGAACTTCCTGTGCTCGGTGAGGACCACGGCATCTATGACGTTGCCTTTCTTCCTCACCACTTGAATCCATTTCATGTACTGCTCCACCGTGGCCCGTGAGTCATCGGAGGAGACCGAATGGGAGTGCATATCTACATACATTCGTCCTGTTGATAGCTCCTGTTGGTTTTCGTGACGCCCGACCAATAATAATAGCGACCAAGGGTCATTAAATCAACGCCGCCTCCTATGGGGGCCAAGGCAGGTCATCGCCCGGTACGGTTGTCCAGCCAGGCGGCAAACCCGCCGGACAACAGGGCCGGGTCGTCCAGCAGCAGAGGCACGTCAGCGTTTCCGGGAGCTATCTTGGCGTGGATGAACCCTGGCCCTTCCACCTCAGCCGCCGACGCAAGGGCCGCCCTGAACTCCTCAGCGCTTTCGGCCTTCCAAGTCCTGAGGCCACATGATTCGGCAACCCTGGACAGGTCCAATTCAGTGGTGAAAGTCGGTTGCCCTCCTGTCGACGCATAGGACTCGTTGTCCAACACAACTAGCAGAAGGTTTTTGGGTTTAACGTGGCCTATGGTGGCGAGAGCGTTTAAGTTCATCAACATGCCGCCGTCGCCCTCGACACCCACGCACTTATTGACCGAACTACCCTCCAAGGAGAGGCTCAAGCCCAGCAGGACCGAGCTTACGATGCCCATTGAGTCCACCACGTAGAGATGGTTGGGGCGCCGGTCGGCGTGGGCCATTTCCCTCGATGTGGCCCCGCAGGTAAAGACCACCGGGTCTTCCGGGAATTCACCAGAGAGGGACTGCAAGAGCTCTAACCTGGAAGGAAGCTGGGGCAATTTCACTCCTTGAGGTTGATGAAGACGATTACGGGTCGATGGGTCAAGTGGCTGTAGTCGTAGGCTTGCCCGATGGCACGGGGCCATTCATCCAGCGGGACCCTGTAGTCGAGCACGAAAGCTTTTACGTGCATGGCCTCCACCATGTCTATGGCATTCTCCGAATAGGTGTGCACTGCCGAGTTGAACTCGCCGAAACCTCCCCTACGTATGGCCATGATGAGCATAGGAGTATGGTAGGCCATTGCAAATGTGGTCAGGGCGACTATGGAGTTGCCCAAGCCCACGTCCTGGTACAGAAGGACACCCTTCTTGCGTCCCAGGGCCAGACCACCGGCGACCCCGATGCCCTCTTCTTCTCTGGCCACGGAGAAGCACCTGACGTCCGGTTTGTTCTGGAAATGGTCGATGATGGGAGCGCCCAAGCTGTCGGGGATGTGAATGAAGTAGTCCAGGCCGATGCTTTCCAGGCCCTCGATTACAGCTTCACAGGCTTGGTCTCTTCTGGCCATTTGGACTCCGTGCAGATAGGCTGGCAACTTGACGGCCAGGCAGGACTGTAAGCCGGGTTCTGTACCCATCCCTGAGGGAAGGGAGGCGGCCATCTATCTAGGCCTGCCGTTGCCGACAGGCTCAAGCGGCCAACCCGGGGACGGGCCGGGCGCCCATAGTCCCCCTATTTGGCCTTGCTCCGGGCGGGGTTTGGCCGCCTGTACGTCGCCGTACAGGCCGGACGCTCTTACCGTCCGATTTCACCCTTGCCCTCTTCGTTCTCCGTCAAACCCGCCTAACCCTGCGTAGGCAGAGCTTGGAAGGAGTCTGAGGGAAATCTAGAAGGGCGGTGTAGTTTCTGTGCCACTTTCCGTCCGTCGGCTGCTGAGAGCCGGCGGCCTGGGCATTACCCAGCGCCTTGCCCGGTGGAGCCCGGACTTTCCTCCATCCTCCCCATTCTGAGAAGGACAGCGGCCGCCCGTCCTGCCTGGCCGGTTGCTCAGATGGAATGTAGCACAGCCCGAAATTAGGGTCAAGGAAACCCGCATTTCCGGACCGCGGTAAGAAGTCTTGGTCATCCCGTTCGTGGCGAGCCTTCCGAGCCACTCTCCGACTCGCTCAGGACAAACAAAAAGAAACGAGACGCGGGGCGTGTCAGGTTATCATCAGGATGCGTCCACAGCTTCCACAGCGGACAGCTTCACGACCCATGCGAACCTTTTGGAGTTGGTGGGTGGGAAGGGACATGCGGCAGCCTCGACAGAGCCCCCGCTCCACCTTCACCACCGCCTCGCCCGACTTGGACGTCCGGAGCTTCTCATAGGCCGCCAGGTCTCTCGAGGTGACCAGGGATGTGAGCCCCTCCCTGCGTTCTTCCAGGTCCTTGATGTGCTGGCGCAGGTCGTCGGAATCGGAGATAAGTTCATATTGTTTCCGTTCCCATTCCTCCTCCGAGGGGGACTGGGATTCCTCCAACTCCCGTACTCGATCTTGAGTCTCCTCAAGCTCCACCATCGTCCCCAGCAGACTGCCGTCGGCCTCCTGAAGCTGCTCTTTCAGATAGTTGACCTCGCTCTGCAAGCCTTCCATTTCCTTGGGGCTGGTGATGGACCCGCCGTAGAGCTTGCTTTCGACGTTTTGCAGCCTGGCACGCAAAGAGTCCGCCTCCAGGTCCTGGTTCTTCTGCTGGACTTGGAGCTTAGGCAATTCGGTCTTTTCGAACTCCAGGGAGCGGGCGATTTCATCCAGGGCGCTCCGGTCGCCTATACGCCTCTCCATGGAGGAAAGAGCGACCCTCTGCCGCTCCAGCTCTAGGTCCAACTCTTGAAGTGCGTAAAGGTTTTTTGCGGTGGTCATACGGCCAGTCCAGGCATGAAATGGAGGAGATGGGCAGTGCCGGCTCTTGCTCTGGATTTTAGGGAGGCCTATTTCAAAAGTCAACGAACCCTCGCCGGGTGCAATCACTTCCCAGCGATGATACAATCTGTAAACGTTGGCTGTAGACGCTGTCGGCGAGCCGCTAGACTCGCGTCGAAGCCCTTATCCATTCGGCCCAACCGGCTTGGCCGGAACTAGACAGAGACCTAAACAGTGCTGCGTCTGTTCAATACTCTGGGCAAGAAGGTCGAGGAAGTTACAACCCTTGAGCCCGGAGTGGTGCGCATGTACACCTGCGGCCCAACCGTATACAGATACGCCCACATAGGCAACCTCCGCTCTTACCTTATGGCCGACTGGATTCGCAGGACGCTCCAGCAGCGAGGACTCCGGGTCATCCACGTCAAGAACATCACAGACATAGGCCACATGCGGCAGGAGGCCCTGGAAACGGGCGGCGACAAGATAATCCTGGCAGCCATCGCGGAGGGCAAGACCCCCCAAGAGATAGCCGACTTCTACACTGACAGCTTTCTCTCGGATGAGGAGCGTCTGAACATACTCCCAGCCCACCACTTCCCCCGCGCCACCGACCACGTGCCCGAGATGGTGGAGGTCATCAGGCGCCTTTTCTCCAACGGCCACGCCTACGCCTCCGGCGGCAACGTCTATTTCGACGTCGCCAACTTCAGCGACTACGGCAAGCTGTCCGGGAACCTGGAGGAGGGCCTCATGGAAGGGGTCCGGTCCGAGGTGGACCCGGACAAGAGAGACCCCCGCGACTTCACCCTCTGGAAGAGGGCGGAAGAAGGCCGGGACATGAAATGGGACAGCCCCTGGGGAGAGGGGTTCCCCGGGTGGCACATCGAGTGTTCCGCCATGTCCACCAAGTACATGGGTGAACAGTTGGACATCCACACCGGCGGAGTGGACAACATCTTCCCACACCACGAAGACGAAATAGCCCAAAGCGAGGCGGCTTTTGAAAAGCCCTTCGTGCGCTGCTGGGTCCACGGTCAGCACCTGTTGGCTGACGGAGTCAAGATGGCCAAGTCCGCCGGCAACGAATTCATTCTTCAAGACCTGGCGGACAGAGGATTCGATCCGCTGGCTTTCCGCTACCTGTGCGCCACAGTCCGCTACCGCCACCGCATCAACTTCACTTTCACCGCTCTTAAAGCTTCCCAACGGGCGTTGACGAGCCTTAGGGACAGGGTATGGGAGCTCCGCTGCCTGAACAACGGAGCCTCTGTTTCCAACGACAACGACGGGGCCACGGACGAGTGGCGCCGGAAGTTCGACGACACGGTAGACCAGGACCTGAACATCCCCGGCGGACTGGCCGTCATGTGGGACATGGTGCGGTCGGAGTTGCCGCCCAAAGCCAAGCTGGCGCTCCTGCTGGAGTACGACCGAATTCTGGGATTCGGTCTGGACGCCGTGCCAGGCTTATATCACACGCCCGACGACGTATGCGCCTCCGTATCGGTCCGTGACGCTCTCCGAAAGGCGGCCAACTATCCCAGGGCTGACGAGATAAGGGCGCGCATCAACTCCGCCGGTTACCTTGTGAAAGACACTCTGGTGGGTCCGATGCTGCGTCCCATGACAGAACGAGAAAAGGCTGTCGAACGGTGGCCTTCAGTGTCGTCGTCGCGGGAAGTGGAGTCCCTGTTGGACGTGCCGGACGCCGCTGAATTCTCCTTTGTAGTCCTGGCCAATGACCACTTGGAGGACGTGAAACGATGCGTCGACAGTGTGCTGAAATGTACCTCCGATGAGTCGTTCGAGCTTATTATTGTTGACAACGGTTCCACGGACGGCGGCGCCGACTGGGCCGAGCAAATCTCCAGGGACGACCAACGAGTGCGGACTATTCACTGCGACCACATACTCGGCGACGGAGCTGCCAAGAACATCGGACTGAAACAGTCCCTGGGCAACATGGTAGTGATGATGGATACCTCTGTCGAGGTCACGGGCAACGTCGCCGGCCCGATAAAAACCCTGCTGGAGCAGCCCTTCGTAGGAATAGTGGGAGCATGGGGCGTCACGTCGCCGGACCTGAGGCATTTCAATGAAGAAGGCGCGGTGGGGGAGGTGGACGCCATGCAGGGATATTGCGTGGCCTTCAAGAGGGAGACCCTGAACGTCACAGGCCTTATGAGGGAGACATTCCGGTTTTACCGCAACCTTGACCTGGACTTCAGCCTCCAGTTCAAGGACAAAGGCTACAAGATAGTCGCCGACGACACACTTCCTTTTACCCGGCATGAGCACCGGCAATGGGAAGCCCTGGGAGAGGCGGAGCGGAACGAGCTAAGCCTTAAGAATTTCCGCCGATTCTTGAAGAAGTGGGGCAGTCGCACAGACCTGCTTTCAACGGCTGACCCAGATGTACATCACCATCAACACCACTAGACGGCCGCCGACACCAATGCATTGTCAAACGATACTCAGGGCGCCCGCCAGACCGACGGGCGCCTGCTTTTGGGGAGGCTAAATTGGACCAGCCGGAACCTTACACCCGTGGAATGGTGGTGGTAGCTCATGCCGACGACGCCGAGTTCGGATGTTCAGGGACCGTGGCAAAGTGGTGCAAACAAGGCATGGAAGTCGTCTACGTCCTCTGCACCGACGGCAGCAAGGGCAGCGCCGACCCTGAGATGACATCGCGACGGCTGGTGGAAATCCGCCGTCAGGAGCAACTTGACGCGGGAAAGGTGCTGGGCCTGAAGGACGTGGTATTCCTGGGATACGAGGACGCCATGCTCCAGCCCACTCTCGACGTGCGCCGCGACATCGTCAAGGAAATCCGGCGACACAAGCCGGACGTGCTGATTTGCCAGAGCCCCGTCCGAGCCATGCACAGGAAGAACTATATAGGCCATCCAGACCATCTGGCCGCAGGCGAGGCGGCGATGTCGGCCGTATTCCCCTCGGCGAGGGACAGGTTAACCTTCCCTGAGTTGCTGACCCAGGGACTGGAACCCCACAAAGTTCGGGAACTGATGATTATGGACGCCGAAGAACCCGACAAGTGGATTGACGTTTCCGACACCATCGACATCGCTATGGAGGCTGTCCGCGCGCACAAGTCCCAAATCCGAGAGGACACGGTAGAACGCGTGATGGAACACAGAAGACAGGCCGGGGTTCACCACGGAATGGAGTACGCCGAGTCCTTCAAACACTTCCACCTGCGGTGACAATCAATTGACAAGAATCGAGCGATTTTGCTAGTATCAGTGCGGCTTTTTTCTATTAGGGCAGACTATGCTCTATTCGCATCCAGTTTCTGAACGCCAAAAGCCGCACGTTGCAAGAACACCAACCGGAACAGGTATAGGAGGACCGAACATGAAAAGGGCGCTCTCCAACTACAGATGGTCCCTGATAGGAGTCATGGCTGTCGTGCTTATGATCGTCGCCGTAGCCTGCGGCGATGACGCGACGCCGACGTCACCCCCGCCAACGAATACGCCGACTGCTGTGGCTATGGAGCCGACTGCTACAGCTATGGCTATGGAACCCACCGCTATGGCTATGGAACCCACCGCTACGGCTATGGCTATGGAACCCACTGCTATGCCCGAACCGACCGAGGCGATGATGATGGAGGGCAAGCCCGGCGGATTGATACCGATGCAGTCGCTGTGCGGACCCAACTTCCAGATGATTCACCTCGCCAGCTTCTGTGGGCAGATTCACGCATCTCCCATTTACAACAACATCGTGGAACTGAACCCTGAAACGCCAGATCCGATAGACATACGGGGAGACCTTGCTGTCGACTGGTCCGTGTCGGACGACTCACTTACCTACACGTTCAATCTGAACCCCGACGCAACTTGGCACGATGGGCAGCCGGTCACTGCCGAGGACGCCGCCTTCAGCATGCAACTCTTCACCGACCCGGGGAGCATCAGCGACGCCGACTACGCCGCCCTATGGGAGGAGACCCAAGGGACACGTCGGAGCGGTCGGGGTGGCGACCTGGCCAACTACCTGGCCGGTGCCAGGGCCGTTGACGCCGACACTGTTGAGTTGACGCTGAACTTCCCGTCGGGAGCTTTCTTGCTGGTGTTGGCCGCCGACGAATTGGCGGTCCTTCCCAAGCATCAACTGGACGCTGGGGTGATTCCCAGCTTCAGGGACACTGACACGCTCATCGGGTCGGGCCCGTTCCTGATGAAGGAATACAACGACCAGGTATCCACCACTCACGAGAGGAACCCCAACTACTTTAAGGAGGGCAGGCCCTACGTCGACGAGTTGCAGCACTTCCCCATAACCGACAAGGCCTCCATCATAGGCGGCTACAGGACCGGGCAGTTCCTCATGGGCGACAGCCTACGCAACGGCCTTAACGTGGTCCAGGTCACCGAGCTTGAGAACGAAATCAGCGACAGGGCCACAGTCCACTGGTCTCCCGCAGGCGGGATGGCCGTCATGATGAACGCCCGAGTGGAACCCTTCGACGATCCTGGGGTCCGCCGCGCCATGATACTTGTGTTCCACAGACAGCCCATCATTGAGACGGTCACCCTGGACCGGGCTGTCATCGGCTCCCCGTTTGCACCGGACCAGGCTTGGAGCTACCCCTTGGAAGAGGCTCTGCAGTTGCCGGGTCTGCGTGAGAGTTCTCCCGGCGTCAAGGACCAACGGGACTTGGATGAGGCCAAGAGTTTGGTGGAAGCGGCCGGCTACGGAGATGGCTACGAAGTCACCCTCGCCTGCCTGAACGCCGAAGAGTACTGCCAGGTCGCCGTCATATTGAAAGACCAGTTGAACCAGTTCCTGGGCTGGAACGTTGATATCGAACAAGGAGAGGTGGCGCCATTGTGGGCCAGATACCTGGACGGAGACTACCAGTTTGCTTCCCAAGCCTTCTCCTGCAGCATACCTGACCCGGACGGCTGCATGTCAACCTGGGCCATGGGAGGCCAGCGGGCCACCCAGCTGACCGGCCACTACAACGAGGATGCCCAGCCCCTGTGGGAAGCCCAGCAGCAGGAGGCGGACCCAGCCAAACGGGCGGCCTTGATGCAGCAGATAAGCGGCTTCCTGCTGGAAGACTCCACTGAATCGGTGCTGTACCACAGCCAGCTGAGTTGGATAGTGGACAACCGGATACACAACTTCAACATTCCGACCACGTCCGGTTCCCACAAGAAACACGAGCACCTGTGGTGCGACCCCGCGTGCTAGAATAACGGCAACACGAAATCATCAACAGGCCGGGAGGCGTCACAGCCCCCGGCCTGTTGTATAATGCACGTTGACCGGTCGGCAATTGTAGCCATAGAAACTGTCAGGTAAGCGACGCTATGCAAGCCTATCTAGCGAAACGGGCCCTACTGGTAATCCCAACGCTGCTTATCGTCGTAACCCTTGTGTTCGTCATATTGCGCCTGGTCCCCGGCGACCCTGCCGTCATGTTGCTGTCCGGCTCTGTGGGTGAAGACACATTCACCAAGGAAGACCTGAACAAAATGCGTGCAAAGCTGGGCACCGACAGGCCGTTGATAGTCCAGTACGGGACTTGGCTGGGCAATATGTTCAAGCTGGACTTCGGAAAGTCCTTCCATCGTGACACCCCTGTATTCGACACCATCAAGGGGAAATTCCCCATTACCCTCGAGTTGGCTATTTTGTCGTTGATGGTGTCCACTACCATTGCGGTGCCCATAGGGCTCTACTCCGCGCTTAAGCAGGACAGCATTGCGGACTACGTGCTCCGCATCATCTCAATCACTGGGATAGCCGTGCCCAACTTCTGGGTTGCCGTACTGGCCGTATACATACTCTCCAGCTACTTTGAGTGGCTCCCGCCCTTCGATTACAAGACATTCCAGGAAGAGCCTCTGACCAACATGAAGCAAATGGTCTTCCCAGTCATTGCCTTGGGGTTCTCCCAGGTGGCTCTAATGGCCAGGCTAACCCGTTCGTCGGTTCTGGAGGTTCTGAGAGAGGACTATACACGGACAGCCAGGGCCAAGGGCCTCCATGAAATGGTCGTAGTTTATCGACATGCACTCAGAAACGCACTGCTGCCGGTGGTCACGGTGGCGGGATACCAGTTCAGCACTCTTCTCGGCGGCACGGTGCTCATAGAGAACATTTTCAACGTACCGGGAATGGGAGACGGCCTCTTTGACGCCATCGGCCTCCGGGACTTTCCAATGATTCAGGCCATCGTTGTGGTCATCACGATTATCGTCCTTCTCCTGAACCTGATTATAGACTTGCTCTACGCCTGGCTGAATCCCAGGATCCGATACGCCTAGACTATAACAACAGTAAACGAACATGGAACAAGAGCAACACATTCGAGAATCCTTGGATCAATCCGTGGCCGTCGGACTCAGGCCGTCCAAGGGTGTGTGGGCCAACTTGGCGAGCTTCACCCGTCGGAAGCCGCTGGGGGCGATTGGCGGCATATTGGCCTTCCTCCTGCTGGTCATAGCAGTCTTCTCCCCCCTTATAAAAACTCACAACGAGGACAGGACTTCCACCGCCACGTTCGAAGCGCCAAGCGCCGAGCACCTGCTGGGGACCGACAGCGTAGGTCGGGACATATTCAGCCGGATAGTGGTCGGGACCAGGCTCTCTCTTCAAGTCGCCCTCATCAGCGCTTTCGTCGGCTGCGGAATCGGCTTGGTCGTGGGAGTGACAAGCGCATACCTCGGAGGCATAATCGACCTGCTGGTCCAGAGGATCATCGACGGGTTGATCGCCTTCCCTGCCCTGATTTTGGCCATAGCCATATTGGCCGCACGGGGACCCTCTCTGCAAAATGTGATAATCGCTCTGTGCATACTATTCATACCCAACACTGCGCGCATAGTCCGGTCCCAAGCCCTCGCGATAAGAGAAATGGACTACATCGTGGCCACACGCTCAGTCGGCGCCAGCGACCTACGAATCATCCTGCTGCACATTCTGCCCAACTGCCTGGCCGTTTGGATTGTCATGTTTACTTTCCAGATCGGCATTGCGGTGATTGCGGAAGCGGGCCTCTCGTTCCTCGGGCTCGGCGTCGGCCCGGACGTTGCAACATGGGGCGGAATGCTCCAGGAAGCTCGACAGAACTTCATAGGTTCGGGGCTATGGCTGCCGTTGTTCCCAGGGCTGGCGATAGCAATCCTGGTATTCTCATGGAACCTGTTGGGCGACTCGCTGCGGGACATTTGGGACCCCCGCCTCAGGGGAACGGACTAGAGCCGGACTTCAGCCCGTCGCTTAGGCCGGCTCAATCAAGGTCAACGTCTGGTCCACGGGAACGTTGGTTACGGTCTGCACCTGTCCCGATGGCCACCGGACCTCTATCCAGTCCACCATTGTGCTCTCTCCCAACCCGAAATGGACTGGGACCACGGAGTGAGAAATGTGGCCCTGGGCGGCGCCCACCTCCCGAATCTGCGTCACGCTCCCCGCCTGGATTGTTATCCTTGCCCCCATGCCATCCCGATTGGAGGTCGTTCCCACGGTCTTGATTTGCAGCCAGTGATTGTCAGTGTCGGTGGTGTTCCGGAATAGACGCAGCGGGCCAAATTCCCCGTTCAGCCTTCCCATGTTCACCACGGCCAAATCCAGAAGCCCGTCATCGTTGAAGTCGGCCACGGCCACTTCTCTGCCAGTCCCAGGGTCGTCCGCGCCGCTGAGGTGGGACACATCCAGAAAAGTCCCATCTCCGGCGTTCATGAAAACCGCATTGGGCTGGTCCAGTGGAGTCTGATATAGCTTTATGTCCGACCTGCCAGTGTCGTAGTAGAGGGCCCACAGCTCCTTGTCGTTGTAGTCTATCTGCCCCGCTACATAGTAGAGGTCCAGCAGCCCGTCGTTGTCCAAGTCTGCAAATGCGGCTCCCCACCCGTCGGACTCATCGGCGTCGGTCCCTGGCAGTATGCCTCTGCCTACGCCTGTTCTAATCGTGACGTTGTCGAATACTCCGTCCCCACGGTTTTCCAGGAATTCGCTCGCTGCAATGTCGGTCATATACATGTCCAGGTCACCGTCGCGGTCGTAGTCACCGATGGCCAGCCCCATGCCGAATATAGCCAAGTCAACCCCCGCCGCCTTGGACACATCTACGAACTTCCAATCCCCGGACGAGTCAGGCCCGTCGTTCCGCCACAGCACGTTGGGCTGGTTCTCCTCTCCAAAGTCGTTAACTACGTATATGTCCTGGTCCCCGTCGTTGTCGTAGTCGAAGAAGGCAGGCTTGAAACCCGCTCCCTTGACGGCACTGGGGAACCCGACTCCGTCTCCCAGCAATTCGGTGACCTGAGAAAAAGTCCCGTTGCAGTCGTTGCGGTAAAGGGCCAGCGGCCTGGCGTTCTCCTCGAATGCCCTTCCCAACGCACGCAGGCCGAAACTGGTATCGTCCACGTGGCGCACAACCAGAAGATCCAGGCAACCGTCCCGGTTGTAGTCACCCCAGGCTACGCCGGTAGTTCGGTAGGAGGCGTCGGGGTCGCCGACCCTGGCTTGGCCTGTGACGTCGACGAAGGTCCCGTCTCCCAGGTTCCGGAACAGCTTGCTGTCGCCGTAGTTCGCCACGAACAGGTCCAGGTCTCCGTCGTTATCATAGTCGCCCCAGCCTGCGCCGTGGCCCCGGGACCTCTTGTCGTTCACTCCCGCGGCTTGCGCCACGTTGGTGAAACCGCCATCGCCGTCGTTCCGGTAGAGAGCATTGGACCCGGCTGAGTTGGTCACGTAAATGTCGGTTAGGCCGTCGCCGTTGTAGTCTCCGGCGGCGGCTCCTCCGCCAAAATTGAAGAGTGCGTCATCCCGCGCGTGCGCGAAGTCGAGCCCTGCGCTCTCAGAAACGTCTACGAAGGTGGCTGGTCGAACGCCCCTGGCTCTGATTTCGTCCTCCGTCAGCCTAACGGTGGGCGAGGACGCCTCCGTCACCTGGGCACTGCCTGAGTCCTCCCAAATGAACGCCCCAATGCCCATTACCGCCAGCCCTCCGACGGCGCCCAGAATCCAGGTGGCCGCGGCGAATGCGCCCACGGCCCTCTTGGGCATCACTTTGGACAGCCCCCAGAAGGTTATAGGCCCGCCCGCCGCCGCCGTAAACAGAAGAGTCGCGGCTGGAGCGGTGCCCATTCCGAACAGCAGCAGCAACGCAACAAGAGGGATTTCGAAGAGCAGGGGAACATTGATGAGTAAGCCAAAGGTGGCGGCTATAACGACGCCCTGTACATCATTGCCCAAGTATTGAGGTATGACTTGGGGATTTATCCACTGGATGACCAGCCCGCTGGCGAACCCCGCTATCACCATGATGGGGCCCAGACGCAACAGGTACCCTATGCTGGACTTGGCCCAATCGCGGAAGCCTTCCCGCAAGGCTGGACCCCAACTATCATCCCCAGGTGACAGAAGCGGGTCCGGCATCTCCTCTACGGAGATCCACGGCTGCTCCTCTTCCTGCTGCTTTCGTCTCACGGCCAACACGACAATCGGACCGATAAGGATGGCTCCAATGATTGCCAGGAACAGACGGCTGAAACCCAGCAGTGGGGAGAACACGAAGAAGACCATCGCCAAGGCCGGGATGTTCATGGTGGCCGAGCTTTGCACCATGGCGATGGAGCCGGCTATCCCGATGCCCTTCCTCTGGAAGGCAGACGACACCGGTACGATGCAGGCGGAGCACAGATTCATCACCGGGCCGATGGCCATCCCTGTGGCCGTCTGTCTCAACGTACGGCCGGAAAAAACTCCCCTGGCGCTTCCCGGAGGGAATAAAAATGCCTCAGCGATCCCAGCAACGACAAAGGCAAATGTCATTCCCAGGGCCACGAGGCGTAGATAGGTCAAAGAGAACACCCACCATCGCTTAAACAAGCTCTCGCCGGGTTCTCTCTCTATACAGAACCCCTGGAAGCACTGGACCTCCGGCGCCGACACTGCGTCCAGGTCCTCCCCTACGATGTCCAGCTTGGGGAAGCGGTTGAACGACAGGAACAGAGCGACTATTGCGACAAGCAGCAGCAGCCCGACTAGCCGCTTCTTTCCTACGGAGGTCGCCAGCATGGAGACATTATATGACTATGGCGCAAACGGGGGAGGGCAAGGGGACCATTGCAACGGCCCTCAGGCGAAACACATCGGCCAACAGCGAGCCGTAGCGTCGGGGAACCGCCGGAACGACGTCGGCTAGAGGTAGTCTTTGGCCAGGATCTTCATCTGCTCGATGGTGTCCTCCATCGAGAAACCGCCGAGCCCGATGGAGACACAGTCTACTCCGGCCTCAACCAGGGCCTCCAACTCCTCCTTGGGACGGGGCTTGTAGAACTGGCGTCCGCCCAGGGAGTTCAGGGTGTTGTGGGTGGTGATGATTTCGAAATGCTCGTCGCCCCGGCCTGCTTTCTCGGCCAGCTCCTTTATGGTGGCCCTGGCGTCCCTGACCTGGTCCGCCGTCACGTTGCCGGGTATCCAACCGTTGCCGTAGGCCACGATGCGCTTGAAGACGTTCCTGGCGTGACCGCCCAATAGAATGGGAGGGTGGGGCTTCTGTGCTGGCTTAGGCCAACACCAAACCGGGTCGAAGTCGTAGTATTTTCCGTGAAACTCGGCTTCCTCTTTTGTCCATAGCTCTTTCAACGCCAGGACCCCTTCCCGAGTTTGGGCCCATCCGCGTTTGAAGTCGGCGTACCCGAAACACTCCAACTCCTCCGGCGTGTTGCCCATGCCCACGCCAAAAATCACCCTGCCGTTGGAGAAGTAGTCCAGGGTAGCCACCTCTTTGGCCAGAATGCAAGGATGCCGGTTGGGGATTACGCATATAGCGAATCCAAGCTTTATATCGCTGGTTACCGCGGAGGCCCTTGCAAAGGCTATGAAAGGGTCCACCATCCAGCCCAGAAACTCCGGGTTGAGGCCGTCTGGCGAACCCTGCCATTTGTAGTATTCCTGTTCTTCTTCGGTGAAGCTTACGGACCCCGGCCACACCTTGATTTTGGTGGGCCGCACCGGGTGTTCCGCCAGCCAGATTGAATCGAAACCCAGGTCTTCCGCACGGGGCGCAAGCTCAGCCAGGTCGAGCGGGGAGCCTATGACGTAGGGTACTGTGAAGCCGATTCTCATTGTCTTACTCGGGGACATGACGGCCTCCGGCTTTAATTGTATAGAGGGTCAGCCCTTGGACAAGCTTATCCTGAGCCCGTCGAAGGGCTTAGAGCGAACGGTTGTTCTAGAACAGGGCGATGGGGTTTACGGGCGAGCCTGTGCCTCCAGCCATCTTCAGTGGAGCCACCACCAGCATAAACTCGCTCCGGCCCTCTGCCCTGAGCGCCTCCGCCAGAGGCCTCAGGGCCACGTTGTCCACGATGGAGGCTCCAAAGGCGTATATGATGGAGTGGACGGGGCTGTAGCTCAACGGGAAGTCCCATCCTTCATACCCGGTCGGGCCGGCCTCCTGCATATCCCATGCAATCAGGCAGATGTCGTTGTCTCGAATGAACTGGATGCATGACGCGTGCAGTCCTGGTTTGGGATTAGACCCATAGCCGGCGCCGGGGTTGTCCTCCTGCCAGGCTTCTCTGCCGCAATAGAAGGCCAACGCGTCGCCCGGCTCGGGAGTTACACCCTGGGCTTTGCATATATCTTCGATCTCCCAGGCGTGCAAGGGCTTATCGAGTGCCACGTACGGCTCACCCCGGAACTTGGGTACGTCTATGAGGATGGCCCTGGTGACTATGCCGTCGGCCCATGCGGTTACGGCGCCGAACTTGGCCCCGTCGTAGCTGATTACCTCGTCGGGATTCTTGCCGTTGTACAGGCCGTTCTCGTCCCAAAGATGACATATCGCATCCAGGTGGGTGGTGGCCATGCCGTGGAAAGCTATTCCATAGAAGTCCATGGACGCTCCGCCGCCTAGTCCGCCGATCCTGCGGGCCTTCATCCAATGCTGGGCGGGGTTGGGGTTCCCGGGGCCCGGCTCCTTGGGGATGAACATGCTCAAGGACAAGCTTCGGCCGCTCTTGATGACGCTGGCCGCATGGAGCAGCTTGTCTGGCGTTATGAGGTTCATGGCGCCCACGTCGTCGTCATCTCCCCAACGGCCCCAGTTGCGGCGGTCCTTCAAGTAAGACTCGATTTCCTCTTTGGCGGGCGGCGGTCGCTCTGGCATCTTGTCCCCCTTAACGTGCGATTCTAGACACAGCCTCAACAGGCAAAAACACGGCCATACGATAGACCTCAGAGGCTGATGGGAGTGTACGAGGGCGCCTGAAAGGTGTCAACTCCCACAGTTGCGTTGACACGTAGTCGGGCGGGCCATATAGTTGAGCGAAACTGTGCAGGGAGGTCCGCTTTGACAACTATAGGGCACGGCAAATTCACCTACGAATGGGTTGAGGGGTGGGGCAAACTGCCGGAGGGTTGGCCCAAGCTGGGTCAATGCGGCGTGGTCACTGACTCCCAGGACCGGGTCTACTGTTTCAACCGGAGCGACCATCCCCTGGTGGTCTTTGACAGCGACGGCAACTTTCTTACGTCCTGGGGAGAGGGTTACCTGATCGACTCCCACGGCATGCACGTCGACGCTGACGACAACCTGTACCTGCCCGTGAAGGACGGTCACGTAGTGCTTAAGTACGACGCTCAGGGCAACGAGCTGATGCGGCTCGGGACCTGGAACGAGCCTTCGGACACCGGAATCCCCCACGGCCACGGCCCCGGTCAACCCGGCTGGAAGGGCGAGCCGTACCCCGGCCCTACCCAGATGTATCCCGGAGCCCACGAGGCAGGCCCTTTCAACATGCCCACCGACATCTCCCAGGCGACCAACGGGGACCTGTACATTTCCGACGGCTACTCCAACTTCAGGATTCACGTCTTCACCTCCGACGGGCAACTTAAGTTCTCCTGGGGTACGTTCGGCAAGAGCGGCCCCGGTGAGTTCCACACTCCCCACGGCATCTGGGTGGACAACAAGCGCGGCCACGTGTACGTTGCGGACCGGGAGAACGACCGAATCCAGATTTTCGACATGGACGGCAACTACATCAACCACTGGACCGGATTACGCCGCCCCTGCACCGTGTACATCGACGACGATGACAACATATTCGTGCCGGAGCTCAGGGCCTTCATCACCATCCTAGACCTGAAGGGCAACGTGCAGGCGAGGCTGCCCAGCCCTTACGGCCCGTGGCCATATGGGACCGCCGCCCATTTCCTCTGGCTGGACTCAAAGGGCAACATCTACATCAACCAACACCTGGACGGGCAGCAGGACAAACCTTTCTTCGAGTCGGCGTCTCGCTTGATCAAGTACAGGAAGGTGAGCTAAGACGACGGCGCCACGCCGCCCGGAACTGCCAAGTCCGTAGGACAGAGAATAGGAGGCAAGCCCCATGGCTGAGAAAGTCGGCTTCGGTAAACACACCTACGAGTGGATAGAAGGTTGGGGACAGCTCCCCGACGGATGGCCTCCGCTGGGTCAGGTGGCTATGGTCACCGACTCCGAAGACCGGGTATACGCCTTCAACCGCAGCGAACACCCTCTCGTGGTTTTCGACAGGGACGGCAACTTCCTCACGTCATGGGGCGAGGGCTATCTGACCGACGCCCACGGAATGCACATCGACGAGAACGAGAACCTCTACCTGCCGGTTAAGGACGGCCACGTAGTCCTCAAGTACGACACCAAGGGGAACGAGTTGCTGCAAATGGGCGAGTGGAACAAGCCCTCTGACACCGGGATACCCCACGGCCACGGCCCCGGCCAGCCCGGCTGGAAGGGACGACCCGCTCCGGGCCCCACGAGTCTGTACGACGCCGAACTCAAGTCCGCCGGGCCCTTCAACATGCCCACCGACCTCTCCATCGCTCCCAACGGAGACCTCTACGTCTCCGACGGGTACGCCAACTTCCGCGTCCATGTCTTCAGCCCCGGCGGGGACCTCAAGTTTTCCTGGGGACAGCCGGGAAAGTTCGGGCCGGGAGAGTTCCACACGCCCCACGGAATCTGGGTGGACAAGCCTCGAAATCGCGTCCTGGTTGCGGACAGAGAGAACGATCGGGTCCAGATATTCGACCTGGCAGGCAACTTCATCACCCACTGGACCGGGCTAAGGAGGCCCTGCACCGTCCACATCGACGACGAGGGCATCGTCTACATACCGGAGTTGCGTGGGTTCGTCTTTATCAGCGACCTGGACGGGAACATCATCACCCGGTTCGACGGCCCCTATGGCCGGTGGCCCCACGGAGCCTCGGCCCACTTCCTATTCGTGGACCGGCACGGCGACATTTATGTCAACACTTTCCTGGACGAACCCAGGCATCAGGGCAAAGACTTTGTACAAAACGGCACCCGGTTGGTAAAGTACAGGAGGGTGGGCGAGTAGGACTACCCCCATCCTAACCTTCCCCCTAAGGGGGAAGGGACAATCCTCTCCAACCCGTTGGGTGTCCGTTGAGACACTCCCTCTCCCCCCGGAGAGGGTTGAGGTGAGGGCGAACCTCTCTGCCCACCCGAGGCTGCTGGACTATGGCCAGCCCGTAAAACGGCGTAGGGGCGACCCTCCGGTCGCCCCTACTATATTCTCAGGGTTTGGATGCCTGTAACCGTGGGGCCTAGTAGGCCCCTTGAATCCAGCCTGCCTCGCCCGGAAGGGACACGACGCTCCGGTTTATCTGGTCAATGGACGTTAGGCCGCAGAAACCCATTGCCCTGTCCAGCTCATCACGCAGGAAGGCCAAGACCTCGCGCACTCCCTCTTTGCCGTTGACGGCCAGCCCCCAAAGGAACGGACGCCCCACGAACACCGCGTCGGCGCCCAGGGCCAGCGCCCTTAGCACGTCGGCTCCTCTCCTTACACCGGAGTCCAGGTAGATTTCCGCCTGGCCGTTCACTGCGTCCACTACCTCCGGCAGGGTTTCGATGGCTGAAAGGGTGCCGTCCACCTGACGCCCGCCGTGGTTGGATACGTATACAGCCTCCACGCCATGCTCTACACACAACCTGGCGTCCTCAGCCGTCCGCAGTCCCTTGATGATGATGGGCATCTTGGTCAGAGATCGGAGCCATTCGATATCCTTCCATTGAATGGGCGGGTCCCATTCCAGGTGTCTGATGGCGCCTGCAGGGCTGCGAGTTCCGGGGTCGCCGCCCGGCCGGTACGCGTTTCGTATGTCTCGTTCCTTCCTGGTCGGGAAGGGTACGTCCACCGTCACGCACAGAGCCGAGTACCCCGCATCCTCAGCACGACGCACCATACTCTCCGTCCCAGCCGTAGTCTGGTGGTAAAGCTGGAACCACAGAGGACCGCCAGCTGTCTGTATCACCTCCTCGATGCTGTACCTGGAGTTGAAGTTGATGCAGTAAATAGTGCCCAGCGACGTGGCCCCCGAAGCGGCCCCCTTCTCGGCCTCGTCGTGGCATCTGCCCTGTCCAGCGCACGGAGCAAGGAGGACGGGGAAGTTTATCTTCTGGCCGAGTACCGTGGTGGATAGGTCCCGGTTCTGCACGTCCACCATGAACTTCGGCCTTAGACTGATGGCGTCGAAGGCCGTCCGGTTTCGCCGCACGGTAAGCTCGTCAAAGTCTCCTGCGTCGATGAAGTCCCAATGGTCCTTGTGTAGCACCTGCTCGGCGCGCGCTTGATAGTCGAAGACATTGATCGGCTCGAACGACATGGCAGTTCCTCCTTGGTTGTGCGTCTGATTTGAGTTTCAAGATTCGGAGTGCGGGCCGCAACCCGCCAGCTTGCCGAATTTTAGCCTTGGGGGATGGGCAAGTCAAATGCAGGGGGGGTTGTTAGCCCGACATCGGGACTATGGCAGGAGGTATGTTGGACTACTCCCCCTCGACTTTGAGGAGGGCCAGGAAGGCTTCTTGAGGAACGTCCACGCTGCCCACCTTCTTCAACCGTTTCTTGCCCTCTTTCTGGCGTTCCAGAAGCTTCCGCTTGCGGGTGATGTCGCCGCCGTAGCACTTGGCCAGCACGTCCTTGCGGAGAGCCCGAACCGTTTCCCTGGCAATGATTCTGTTGCCCACCGCCGCTTGTATAGGGACCTCAAAAAGCTGCCTTGGGATGGCCTGTTTCAGCCTTTCCACGAGGGTGCGGCCGTATTGGTAGGACTTGTCCTTGTGAACGATCATGGACAGAGCGTCCACCGGCTCCTGGTTCAGCAGAATGTCCAGCTTGACCAGCGCTCCTGAACGGTAACCGATAAATGAGTAGTCCAGCGATGCGTAGCCCTGGGTACGGGACTTGAGACGGTTGTAGAACTCGGCCAGCAGCTCGGCCATGGGCATGTCGTATTCCATCAGGACCCGGGCATCTCCAGCCGCGCTGGAGTCGTCGTCACCAGAGGCTGCCTGGATATATTCCATCCGCTTATACTCGGCCCGTCTCGTGGACATTAGCTCCATGACTGCCCCGACGTGCCGGGACGGGGACACGATGGTCAACGCGAGCCAGGGTTCCCGAACTTCTTCGATGTCGTTCTGAGAAGGCAGCTTGGCAGGAGTCTCCACGTCTATGGCGTCGCCGTCCTTCATCTGCACCTTGTAGACGACGCTGGGAGCCGTCACCACGATGTCCAGTCCATACTCCCTTTCCAGCCTCTCCTGGACGATATCCATGTGGAGCAGGCCCAGAAAGCCGCAACGGGCGCCAAAGCCCAGCGCTGGGCTGGACTCAACTTCGAAACTAAGGGCCGCATCGTTAAGCTGAAGCTTCTCCAGCGCGCTCCTCAGAGATTGGTAATTCTCCCCATCGGCAGGGTACAGCCCGGCGAACACCATCGGCTTCAGAGGGACGTAGCCGGGGAGCGGGTTCTTGGCAGGAGACCTCTCCACCGTCAACGTGTCTCCCACGGCACATTCTCGAACGTCCTTGAGGCCGGTGGCGATATACCCTACCTGGCCCATGGACAAGGAATCAGTGGGAGTGGGTTGAGGAGAGAACATTCCGATTTCCATGGACTCCGTGGTTTTGGAGGACGACATTATCAGGAGCCGGTCGCTGAGAGACGCCTGGCCGTCGAAAATGCGAACGTAAGCCACGATGCCCTTATACGGGTTGTAAATCGAGTCGAACACCAGGCCGCGAAGGGGGGAATCAGCCGAGCCCTTAGGCGGCGGCACGCGTTCGATCACCGCTTGCACGACTTCGGGCACCCCGGTGCCCTCTTTGGCAGACGTGAAGATAATCTCGTCGGGGTCGAACCCGAAAACCCGTTGGAGGTCTTCCGCCACCCTCTCAGGTTCGGCCTGGGGAAGGTCAACTTTATTTATCACCGGTATGAGAGTCAGATTGTTGTCCAGGGCCAGAAAGGCGTTGGCGATGGTTTGAGCTTCAATGCCCTGGCTGGCATCGACAATCAACAGCGCCCCTTCACAGGAGGCCAGGGCGCGGGACACTTCATAGCCGAAGTCCACGTGGCCGGGAGTATCAATGAGGTTTAGCTGGTACGGCAGGCCGTCGGTACCCTTGGCTGTCATAGTGACAGCCTTGCCCTTGATAGTAATGCCCCGCTCCCTCTCTAACTCCATTTGGTCCAGGAACTGGGCCACCATGTCCTGCCCGGTTACAGCGCCCGTTATCTCCAGGAACCGGTCTGCCAGCGTGGACTTGCCGTGGTCGATGTGGGCGATGATGCAGAAGTTGCGTATGCGCGCCGGGTCCATGGTTATAACAGGGTGCAGGCGCAGCCAGAACGCTGTGCGGGGCGTAGGGCGAGAGGGTCTGCCATAAGGCTAATAGTGGTGCACATCCTCCGGGTCGCCATATCCGGGGACCCGGATGCAGGACACCCAGTGGTTCTGTTGCACCTCTCGCAATTCAGGAATCTGGTCCTGGCATTTATCGATGGTGATGGGGCAGCGGGGGTGGAAGACGCACCCCGCGGGCGGGTTCAACGGGCTGGGCACCTCGCCTGTCAGAATGATGCGCTCTCGTTCTGCGTCTTTGACCGGGTCGGGAATGGGAACGGCGGACAAGAGCGCCCTGGTGTAAGGGTGAAGCGGGTTTTCGTAGATGTCGGTCCTGTCGGCGATTTCCACGATGTGGCCCAGATACATCACAGCCACGCGGTCGCTGATGTGGCGGACGACCGACAGATCGTGGGCGATGAACAAGTAGGTGAGGGAGAATTGCTCCTGCAGGTCCTCCAAGAGGTTGATGGTCTGTGCCTGAATGGACACGTCAAGGGCCGAAACCGGCTCGTCACAGACAATGAACTTGGGGTTCACGGCCAAAGCCCGGGCTACGCCCAGACGTTGCCGCTGCCCGCCGCTGAACTCGTGGGGGAAGCGGTCAGCCATAGAGGAGTTGAGACCCACAACGCTCAGCAGTTCCGCCACCCGCTCTCTGTACTCGCCCTTATTCTTGGCGAGACCGTGGACCACTAGTGGCTCACCTACAATATTGCCCGCCGTCATGCGGGGGTTCAGAGAGCTGTAGGGGTCCTGGAAGATGATCTGCATCTCCCTGCGCATGCCACGCAGAGACCGGGAATTCAGGGTCGTCAACTCTGAACCATCGAAGTTGACTTCGCCGGATGTGGGTTTGATAAGCTGTAGGATGCAGCGGCCGGTCGTGGTCTTTCCGCAACCGCTCTCTCCCACCAACCCCAGAGTCTCGCCTCTCTTGACAAAGAAAGACACGTCGTCCACGGCCTTGACGTGCCCCACCGTTTTCTGCAAAAGAATCCCGCTGGTGACCGGGAAGTGCATCTTCAAGTTCGAGACATTCAGAAGTATCTCTTCGCCGGGGCCCCCGCCGTTGACTGCAACGGTTTGACGGTTCTCACTAGTCATTGCTGCTCATCTCTTCCATAAAGATTATAAGGTGTCCGCCACGAAGCATGCCGACGTGTGTCCGTCTCCGCCCACAGCCTGAAGCTCCGGAATCTCTTCCGCACACCGGTCTATAGAGTAACGGCAGCGGGGCCTGAAGGAACAACCCTGGGGCAGGTTAATCAAGTCGGGCGGCTGCCCCTCAATGGGGTCCAGCTTTTCTTTCCGGGGCAGGTCAAGTCTAGGCACCGAGTTCAAAAGCCCAACCGTGTAGGGATGCTTGGGATTGGCGTATATCTCGGCGGCCGTCCCACGTTCGATGATTTTGCCCGCATACATTATGTTCATCCGGTCGGCATAGCGGGCCACCACCCCCAGGTTGTGGGTGATGATAATCAGTGAAACGCCGTACTGCTTGCTCAGGTCCTTCATCAATTCCAGGATCTGGGCCTGAATCGTCACGTCAAGAGCAGTCGTCGGCTCATCGGCGATGATCAGTTTCGGATTGCAACTCAGGGCCATTGCAATCATGACCCTTTGCCTCATGCCGCCGCTGAACTGGTGGGGGTACTGCTTGATACGCCCCGCGGGGTCAGGAATGCCCACCTGGTCAAGCCTCCGCACGGCTTCCTGTCGGGCGTCCTGTTTGTTCATACCCATGTGAAGCTCCAAAGCTTCCGTCAACTGCCGTTCTATCGACAAGACCGGGTTAAGAGAAGTCATGGGCTCCTGGAAGACCATAGCAATCTGCTTGCCCCGCACACGTCTCATATCACTGTCGGAAAGCCTGAGCAGGTTCTGCCCTTGGAAGGATATTTCACCTGCGACGGTCTTTCCAGGAGGATCGGGAATGAGCCGCATGAGCGAAAGAGCGCTTACGCTCTTGCCGCATCCGCTCTCTCCAACGAGGCCGAGGGTCTCTCCCTCCTCCAAGTCGTATGACACTCCGTCGACGGCTTTAACTACACCGTCCTGAGTGTAGAAGTAGGTTCTAAGGTCGTTAACTTCCAGCAGAGTCGGAATGGCGTACCTCCTCTATCGCCGAAACCATCTTAAGGCAGAAGACGTGTCGGGCAACTCGTGACTCGCATTGCTTCAGGCATGGTGGGGAAGGGGAGACTCGAACTCCCACGCCTTTCAGCACATGATCCTAAGTCATGCTCGTCTACCAGTTCCGACACTTCCCCCGGTTCAGGATAACTCTCCCCCTAGAATTAGAGCGATAATATCATATATCAACGCAAGGATGCTGTCTACAACCCTTCAAGGCCAAAAGAACATGCGTGGACGTTGCCCTCCATATTCTCTTGGCTCCTATTGAGTGTAGCTTCCCGTCACCACGAACTTGGGGCGGTTCGGAACGGCGGTAAAGATCGAGTTGAACAGGTCCCGCACCGCCTGCGCGGTGGTTGCTTCATAGTTCAACCTGGTCTCTATGTTCTCCCACAGGCCGATGATGCAGACCTCACCGCTGTCCCCGTGGTTCCACAGAGCCAGCAGACCTTTGAACCCTCTGTTACTTTTGAGAATCTCTACCGCTTCGTCCCAGACGCTCTCCACATCCTTCGCCCATTCGGCCTCGGTCTGCGCTTTAGCCTGCGCCGTAAATATGGCGGCGACGTTCCCCTTGACCAACTCAACCATCGCTGCTTACCCCTTGGATCGACTCGATCGTTTGCCCGCGTCGGTAACATTAGCCGGTCAGTGCGGGCCGAACGGGCGCAAGTATAAATTCCCGTAAACCGGGCGGTCAACCTCACAGGCTGACTGAACGGGTCCTACAGCTGTCAGTCTTGCCCATTCGTCGCCCTCGCCATAGAATCTCATAATCGTGTCGTCGCACGGTGCGGCGGGAATCAGGAGGAGGCTATGGCAGCCAGCTTGCAAGGCAAGGCGGTCATCGTAACGGGGTCTGGCAGCGGAATCGGTCAGGCTATAGCCATAGCCATGGCTGACGAAGGGGCCAAGGTGGTTGTAAACGACTTGGGCTCCACCACACGGGGCGAGGGGTCGGACATAGCCTTGGCCGACCGCACAGTCGCCATGATTCGGGAACGGGGCGGCGAGGCCGTCGCCAACTATGACGACGTGGGGTCCATGGACGGCGCCCAGGGAATCATTGAGACGGCCCTGTCCTCCTACGGGCGCATCGACTCGCTGGTCAACAACGCGGGAATAATCCGCCACAACATGCTCTGGGACATGTCGGAAGACGACTTCGACCTGGTGGTCCGGACCCATCTTAAAGGCCATTTCGCCACCATCAAAGCCGCCGCGCCACACATGATGGAGCAACGGTCGGGCAGCATCATCAACATAGCGTCGACGATGGGCATCGACGGCGGAGCAACGGTGCTGGGCTACAGTGCGGCCAAGGCGGGAATATTGGGCTTGACCCTCACCGCCGGACTGGAACTTGGCCCCTATGGGGTTCGCGTCAACGCCGTCTGCCCCTCCGGCGCAACCCGAATCACCGACGCGGGGGTGGCTTGGCGCACAACTTCCGGGTATCAACTCAGCTCTCCCCACGGGAGCAACCCGGCACGGGGCTCCACGGCCGACCCGGCCGATGTGGCCCCTATGGTCATCTATCTTTCCAGGGACGTCTCCGAAAACGTCAACGGCCAGGTATTCGTGGCCGGTAACGGGAGGTTCGGCGTATACCAACCCTGGAAGCCTTCCAAGATGCTCTACAACTCCGGCGGCCGCTGGGACCAGGAGGAACTGGACCGTATATTCCCTTCCCAGCTTCTGTCCGGGCTTTCCAACCCATCCCCTCGTCAGGACCAGGAGCCGATAATATACCCGTGGCTCAGGGGACGCTAGCCACCCCAGCCCCTCAATCCCAGCCCAGGGAGCTCTCCTCGGTCAGGTGGAGGCGAATGCCGCCGGTCGTCTCTGGGTCGAAGTGGGCCACACGATAGCCTGCCAGATTAACGACAGGGCCGTCGTTCCGAAAACGGAACCCCTGTTTCTTTAGCTCTTCCACGGCGGCATCCAGGTCGTCCACGACGTAACCCATGTGGTGGTGAACCGGGCCAGTGGCGCCGCCCAACTCTGATTTGTCAGCCGGTTCGATCAGCTCCACCTCTCCGTCGCCAAGCCTCACAAAGGCGATTTTGCTGGTCGCCGTCTCTCCCCCCTTCCACCAGGTCCCTCCCAGGATGTTTACGTACCATTCCACAGCCTCGTCGAGGTTCGGCACCATATAGCCCGCGTGCTGTATCTTTATGAGCATGTCCGCTCCTTTCTCTTTGGCGGTCTGTCGATTGCGTTCTCTATGCTACGCGCCACGCCCTCTCTTGGCAAAGGCGGCGCAGGCCGAGCTCAACCATGCGCTCTCGGCCTTGCCGTCGTATAATAGTCGAAACTGGACCGAGGAAGCGTAACGCATGGTGCGTCCCAACTGGACATCGGAACATCCCCCTGCCTGCACTTGCCAAGCCTGCGAGGAGCGGAAGCTCATATCCCGGACTCATGGCAAAGTGGGCCGGAACTCGAAATGCCCCTGCGGCAGCGGGAGTAAGTTCAAGAAATGCCATGGCAAACCCCTGTAGGGCTGAATCAGCCAAACACTGGAATCAACTGAGGGCAGGTGGACGATGAAAGCTGTACGCATACACCAGATGGGCGCGCCGGAGGTGTTGACCTACGAGGATGTCCCCGAACCGACGCTAGGGCCAGGCCAGGTCCTGCTTGACGTTAAAGCCATAGGAGTCAACTACAACGACGTCCTGATTCGAAAGGGCGAGGGGTCCCACAGCGCTGACGAGTTGCCCATCACTCTGGGACGGGAAGCGTCGGGAATAGTCCTGGAAGTCGGTGAGGGAGTCAGCGACATCGCCGTGGGTGAACTGGTCGCCTATCGAGGCGTCACCGGCTCCTACGCCGAACGAGTGGCGGTGCCGGCCCGTCTATGTGTGCCCGTGCCGGAGGAGTTGGGGCCGGAGATAGGGGCAGGCGCATGCAGCGGCGGCCAAACGGCCCACTACTTGGCCTTCAGCACGTGCCCATTGAACCCGGGAGACCCGATACTGGTCCATGCCGGAGCCGGGGGCACCGGACTGATGCTGGTGCAGATGGCCAAGATGGCAGAGGCCTACGTGTACGTAACCGTTTCAACTGGAGAGAAGGCCGAAATCGCAAAAGCCGCCGGGGCCGACCACGCCATCATCTACACCAAAGAGGACTTCGAAGAGGCGATAAAGAGGGAAACGGACGGCAAGGGCGTCAAAGCAGTCTTCGATGCGGTGGGCAAGGACACTTTCCAGAAGAGCCTGAACAGCCTGGCGCGGCGGGGGTATCTGGTCCTGTACGGCCAGACCAGCGGCCCGATTCCTCTCGTGGACACTGCGGATCTGGGCTCCAAAGGCTCGCTGTTCGTCACCCGTGCCAGCCTGAACGACTATACGGCGGACCGGGAGGAACTTCTCTGGCGGTCCAACGAGGTCTACGACTGGATAGCCTCGGGCAAGCTCACCCTGAGCATCACCGGAACATTCCCACTCTCTGAGGCCGCCGAAGCGCACCGTCTCCTCGAGGGCCGAATGTCTACGGGCAAGCTGATGCTGACGCCTTAGCTCCTCAGCCGCACGCAACGTCTATGGTATGTTGAACTGGACCAGTATGCCGTCGGGGTCGCGGACATAGATGCTATGGACGTTCCCGTCGGCGTCGGTGAAGTCCTCCAGGCGTCCGCCAAGCTCGACCCCTTTGGAGATGAGCTCCTCGGCCAGAGCCTTCACGTCCCTGACTCCGAAGGAGATGTGGTGGATTCCCACCTGGTCCAGCAGGATCGCCGCACCGTCCGGTTCCTCACCGGGGTGGCTGGTGAGCGTAAGGGTTGGGCTGGTCCCCTCCCCATAGCTCACGCTCACCCACCTCCGAGTTTTGCGGGGATGCTTGTAGTTGTTCATCCGTCCGCTTTCACTGGGGTCGGTGTCCCTGTCTCCCAAGACCGTCATACCCAATATGTCCCGGTAGAAGACCAATGACCTGTCCATGTCCCGTACGCAGAGTCCAATGTGTGTAACGCCGATCGTTTCCATAGCTCTCATCCCTCCGATCCTTCCGTTCCAACTCGTCCATTATAGCCGCAGACAACTTCACCCGATGAGAGATCCTCCTGTTAGAGATTTCCAAATATTCGTAGTTGGTTAATCAGCAGCTGACGACCCACGACTCAACGAACTAATCCCTAGTTTGCGGTGATTGTCGGCGTTATTCTCCGCACCAAATGCGGTGTAAACCTTGCGGGTTCCGGTGATTAGAGCCTATAATAACCGCATATGTTGCGGAGGTTATATATACACGAGCAGCCTGACTGGCCGAATTTTCATTGGCGTCAGGACGGATTGGTTGACCTACTAGGCGCGGTCAGGCACAGGCAGGGTCGGCTCGTCGGTCGCATGGAGGCCCTCGGCTTCGAACTTCGCCAGCACGCACAGCTCGATACACTAACCCAGGACGTGGTTACGAGCAGCGGGATCGAAGGAGAGATACTTGACCCTGCTCAGGTCCGCTCCTCGGTGGCCCGGCGTCTTGGAATGGACGTCGCCGGTCTCACTCACGCGGACCGAAACGTCGATGGAATCGTGGAGTTGATGCTCGACGCGACCGAGGACTACTCCCAGCCCCTTACGCAAGACCGCCTGTTCGGTTGGCACGCTGGTCTATTCCCCACAGGACGGAGTGGACTGAGACGGATCACTGTGGGCGGCTGGCGTGACGATAGCTCCGGTCCCATGCAGGTCGTTTCAGGCCCTATTGGCCGCGAACGGGTGCATTTTGAAGCTCCGGCCGCGAACAGGTTGGACCAAGAGATGGAAGCGTTCATAGAGTGGTTCAATACTGCCGCCGATAGCGACTGGGCCCTCAAGGCAGGATTGGCTCACCTCTGGTTCGTTACAGTACATCCATTCGACGACGGCAACGGTCGTATTGCTAGAGCTATTGCAGACATGGCCTTGGCTCGCTCTGAGAGCAGTCCTCAACGCTTCTACAGTATGTCATCTCAAATCCAGAAGGAAAGGGCCGCTTACTACAGCATCCTGGAGCGCACACAGACAGGAACGACTGACGTCTCAGAATGGATGAACTGGTTCCTGGGCTGCCTCGACCGGGCCATAGAGGGCGCAGAAACAACACTATCAACGACGCTCGACAAGGCCCGCTTTTGGGAAAGAATCGCAAGCATCTCCCTCAACGAGCGCCAGCGTGTCGTCATCAACCGGCTTCTCGACGGTTTTGAAGGCAAACTTACCACATCTAGATGGGCTAGAATGGCCCAATGTTCTCAGGATACGGCTTTGCGGGACATCACGGATCTCATGGAATATGGCATACTAAGTCGAAGTACAGAAGGCGGACGGAGCACCAGCTACAATCTGGTCAAGACAGCCGTCGCTAGTTAAGACTCCAGATTAGGAAGAGCGCATAATACCGACGCCCACCGTAGCTCGTGCACTGGCTCGTCCATTATAGCCGCAGACGCTTGGCGCGGCGGGCGCATGTCTATATCATGTGTCCGAACAAGGTGTCCAAGCACTGACCCAACATTGGTGAATCAGCCGGAAGGGAGCGTTGTATGCCGGATAATGCTATACCCACGAAGGAAGAAGTAGCCGCTTACTTGAGGGACAACAGGAACTGGGGCCGCTGGGGGGACGATGAAGACGTGGGGGCGGTCAACTTGATCACGCCGGAAAAGTGCGCAGCGGCGGCCCAGCTGGTCCAGAAGGGTCGAAAGGTGTCCCTCAGCCGATACATCCCTAAGACTCCGAACCCCGAAAACCCTCTGCCCGCCAACCACTGGATGAGGAAGCGGGAGCGGGAATACGGCGCGGGTGGATGCCAGGACTACATCGGAATCTTCTATCACGGCACCGCCGCAACACACCTCGATGCCCTCTGTCACGTTTGGGACACGGACGGAATGTGGAACGGTAAGGACCCGAACAAAGAGGTCAGCTACGAGGGCGCGAACTTTGGTGCAGTCGACGCCTGGGGCGACGGCATCATCACCAGAGGAGTTTTCCTCGACGTTCCCCGCCACCGGGGAGAGCCTTACGTCACCCAGGAGAAGCCCATCCACGGTTGGGAGCTGGATGAAATCGTCAAGGCCCAGGGTTCCAGGCTGGAACCTGGCGACGCAATGATCGTCTATAGCGGCAGGGAGGCTTACGACGAGGCCAACCCGGGCAGGCCGTGGGGAACCACAGGCGCCGGTTCACGGCCAGGGCTGCACGCCTCGTGCATTCCCTTCATTAGAGAAAACGACGTGGCGGTGCTGGGCTGGGACATGATGGACCTGATGCCCACCGGGTACGAACTGCCAAGGACAATCCACGCAGTGATTTCGTCCTTCGGCCTGGCCCTGGTGGACAACGCCGACCTAAAACCCCTATCACAGGCGTGCCAAGAAGAGCATCGCAACGAGTTCATGTTCGTTATCGCCCCTCTCAAGGTGGCCGGTGGCACAGGGTCTCCAATCAATCCCATCGCAGTGTTCTAAAGCGCCTGCAACAGTTATGAGAAAAGCCCCTCGCCTTTCGGTGCAAGGGGCTTTTTGATGTACCAATTATGGTGACCCGCCTCGGGGTCGAACCGAGAACCTACGGATTAAGAGTCCGTTGCTCTGCCAATTGAGCTAGCGGGCCGACTCCAAGCCATTATATGAACGGCCCGACTTCTGGGTCAATGGGAACGCTGGCCGCGCAGGGCCTTTATGTTGTTGGCCCTCACCCCAGCCCGGTCTCAGAAGGGGGCAATGTCCCTTTTCCACCGACGGGAGAAGGTCAAAGGCCCTGTTCCAGCCTCCGGGCCAGCGGCTCCGGCAGTCCGGCGTTGCGGATTTTCTCCTGAGTCCGGGGAATGTCGTAGGTCACCCGATGCCACTGGACGGTCTTTGCATCCGAGTCGTACACCATGCAACTGGACCTGGGGTCGCTGTCTCGAGGCTGTCCGACGCTGCCAGGGTTGACGATCACCGGCCCCGACCCAAGCGGTACAATCTCGCGTTCCGGGAACTGCGCAAACCGGGGCTCGACGGTCCCGTTGTCCGTTGGCTCCAGGCGACACAGGAAGGGGATGTGGGAATGGCCCACGACGCAAAAAGGGGTTTCCATGCGCCGGAATGTCTCTATAGCGGACTCGGCGTCTATCAGGTATTCCATGACGGGGTCTCTGAGTGTTCCGTGGACCATAGTGAAACCGAGTCTCTTGATGGAAATGGGCAGGGATGAAAGGAACCTCTTCTCCGGGCCGCCGATGTTTCGGGCGGACCATTGCGCGGCCAGACGTGCGCTGTTGTTGAAAGTGTCAACGTCCACCCTACCGATGGCGGCCAAGTCGTGGTTGCCAGCCACGATGAAGTTGGGGCGGCTTTTCACTAGCTCGATGCAGGCCACGGGGTCCGGACCGTATCCTACAGTGTCCCCAAGACACCATATCTCGTCCATAGGGCCTTGAGACTCGACATATTCCAACACCGCGGTAAGCGCTTCCAGGTTTGCATGTATGTCCGACAGGATTAAGATACGCAATGCTCAGTGGTCCCCAACGAATTGTGGTTGAGTCCGGCTGCCCATCGGTGCACGATAAACCCCAGGAATCCACCATGTCCAGCGCCACCGGATTGAGGAGCAGCACGGCGGTGGTATAATTCCTGACTGCAAGGAGCCGCTTGAGAGACAGCCAATGACCTTAAGAGACCTGGGGGAATTCGGGGCCATACACCGCTTGAGCCAGAGAGCCTTAAGCGGACGGCCCAACGTCGCCGCCTCCGAGCTTCTGGTGGACGTGGGAGACGACACCGCCGCCTGGAGAGCCGGGGGACTCATCCATCTCTGGACCACGGACACCATGGTTGAGGGAGTCCACTTCATCATTGGGCGCACGGGCTCTTGGGAGGACCTGGGATGGAAGATAATGGCCGTCAATCTTAGCGACATAGCGTCAATGGGAGGAGACCCAACCTATGCGCTGGTGACCCTGGGAATGCCGTCCGACACATCAATGGACGACCTCGATATGATGTACAAGGGAATGACCGACCTGGCCTCCGGCTGCGGAGTTTCCATCATAGGCGGGGACATGGTGGGCGCCGAGAAAGCCTTCGTCACTATCGGCCTGCTGGGGACCTGTGAAAGAGAGCCGATGGTCAGGTCCGCCGCCAAGCCAGGAGACCTTATAGCCGTCACTGGCGAGGTAGGAGCGTCGGCTGGGGGTCTCAAACTGCTGCTGGAAGAGCCCGCCGCAGAGCTGGACGCTTACGAATTCCTGTCCTCCGCCCACCGCCGCCCAACCCCCCGGCTGGACGAGGGCCGGACGCTGGCCACTGTTGGAGTGCGGACGGCAATGGACATCAGTGATGGTCTGATGGACGACCTGGGCAAGCTTTGCCAGGCCAGCGGGGTCGCTGCTCACATAGAAGCTGCGACAGTTCCGGTCAGTCCCCACCTCAAGACGGCCTTCCCAGACGACTGCTTGGCGATGGCCCTGAGCGGCGGAGAGGACTGCCAGCTTCTTTTCACAGCGCCCGAAGAAATTATGGCAAAGGCGATTTCCACGCTTCCCCAAGCCGCCGTCATCGGAAAGATAGTTGAGGGTGTGCACGGCCACGTGTCGGCAATAGGAGCCGATGGCAAGGAAATCGAAATGACCTCCGGCGGTTGGGACCACTACAAGTAGATGGCGCAACCCATTGTTGTCCACAGCCACAGCCCCGAGGAGACTTGGGAGGTGGGACTCCACCTGGGACGAAATGCCGTGGCGGGGGACATATTCCTCCTCAACGGACCCCTTGGCGCCGGCAAGACATGCCTCACTCAGGGAATAGCCTGGGGACTGGACGTGCCCGGATACGCCCGAAGCCCGACATTTGTACTGGTTACTCGCCACGTGGGCAGAATGACACTCCATCACATGGACCTGTTCCGCATCGGAAGCCCGGAGGAAGCCTGGGATCTGGGCATGGAGGAGTTGCTCTCCTACAGCGGGCCGTCGGACGGAATCTGCGTAATCGAGTGGGCAGACAAATTCGCCGACCTATTCCCGGAAAGTAGCGTCAACGTGTCGTTGGAATATCAAGGGGACCACGGAGAAGTGACAAACGAGCGACAGATCTCCATCGAGGGACATGAGGCCGCGCTGGAGCGCCTTACCAAGGGACTGGACCAACGCCTGCAGCAATGGAGACATACCGGTAGCCGGTCAGCGGCGGAGAGCTGATGACTATCCTAGCCATCGACACTTCTACACGGAAAGCGGGCGCCGTCCTGTGGCGAGACGGAAAACCAATCGAATTCCGCACATGGGAGTCCCGCAGGAACCACACCGCTGAGCTGATGCCGGCGGTGGCGTCGCTCCTTGATTCATCAGGGGGCGCATCGTCCCTATCAGGAATTGCGGTGTCTTTAGGCCCCGGTGGGTTCAGCTCACTGCGGGTTGGGCTAAGCCTGTCCAAGGGTTTCGCTATGGCGCTGGACCTGCCCATCGTTGGCGTGGGTACGTTGGAAGCGGAGGCCCATCCCTATGCCCACATGGGTCTTCCTGTATACGCCCTGTTGGACGCTGGACGCAGCGAGGTATCGACGGCCTGTTTCGGGATTATGGAAGGCCGTTGGAGCAAGCTGTCGAACGAGAAAATCACAACACCGGAGCAGTTGGTCGATGAGCTGCCTGAATCTTGCGTCGTTTGCGGCGAGGGCGCGGCCCTCCACAGAGACTATCTCTCCGAGACGGCAGGTCCATTGGTTGTGGTGATCAGAGACCATTCTACCGAGGACCGGCTCTACGGGGTTGCGGGCCTGGGTGAATCGAGGCTGCTCAGAGGCGAGTCCGACTCTCCAGCGACTCTGGAGCCGTTGTACCTAAGGACACCCAATATAGGGACACCCAAGAGGCCCCGGCCAATCAGTCGATAACCGATACAGAATTCGAGAGGAGCAATATGGAGAGAACTCTGGTCCTGCTCAAGCCCGACTCAGTCCAACGGGGTCTGGTCGGAGCTGTGGTTTCCCGCCTTGAGTCCAGAGGTCTGAAGATAGCGGCGATGAAAATGCTACAAATGGATAGAGAGACGGCGGCTGTTCATTACGGGGAGCACGTCGGCAAGCCGTTCTACGACGGCCTGGTGGAGTTCATCACCTCGGGTCCGCTTATCGCCATGGTCTTGGAGGGAGAGAACGCCGTTCAGCTGACCAGGAACACGATGGGTTCAACAAACCCGGCAGACGCCTCTCCCGGCACCATCAGGGGCGACATGGCGGTGGACCTGGGGCGCAACCTTATTCACGGTTCGGACTCGGCAGATTCGGCCAAGCGGGAGACGGCGATATTCTTCTCGCCCGATGAAGTCCTCTGCTACGACCGGGACGTTGAACCCTGGATTAGAGAATCCTGACCACCTGAGTAGCCTGGGCCCAGAACTGCTCCAGGCGATAGTACTGCCGCTGCTCCGCTCCGAACAGGTGGACCACCACGTCCCCATAGTCTAGAAGGATCCATCCGGTGTCCGACTTGCCTTCTCTATGTCGGAGAGGAATGCCTGCATGTTTCAGGACCTGCACCAGGTCTTCTTCCAGGGCGTTCAGTTGGCGTCGGCTCTCGGCGCTCATGATGACAAAGTAATCGGCGAAGGGCGTCATGTCACGTATGTCCAGCATGACGATGTCTTCGGCCTGCTTCTCCGAAGCGATGTCTACTATTTGGCGAGCCAGGTCGTTGGGTTCCAGATTCTCCCGCCTGCTAAAAATGTAGGCGCCTACGGCATGCACCGATAGGCCTGCACATTCGATTATATCGCCGCCGGTTTTTCACGGTCAACGAAAGCTACAGTACCACATCACCGATCACCTTTGCTGGAATTGCAACTCCTGCAAAGAACTTGGAGGTTATCTCGCTTCAACGCCAACTCAGGATACAGGCTCCTTGGCACTATGTGGTCCACCGTGAGGTCCTTGGAACCGTTGATGCGAACACGACATTCAGCGCACGTTTTCCCATCTTCCTTAATGACTTGCTGCCTAAGAGCTCTCCATTCAGGAGTCGAATAAAAGAATTCCCGGTCCCGCATCCGGTCGGCTCTCTCTTGGGTCAACGCAACAGTGATTTGATGAATCCTTGTGGTGCGAGAGGATAGAGGTGCTTCTAACCACAATGCTATCCCCGTCCATATACCGAATGGCACTAGTATCCCGACAACAGCCAATACGGTCCAACCTAGCCAGGTTAAATCAGGCCCGAAGATTAACCCGGTAAGGGCTGAGAGGATGATAAGGGTCAGTGGTAGGTACGATTGGAGTCTTTCTCCAATGACTATCTTTTCTTCCTTTGGCAAAGCCGTTGTCGCTTGCCTGACGATGCGATTCTTTACGTTCTCAGTGACAACCAATTCGTCGGATATATTCACCATTCTGTTAGTGAAACGTATACGATGCTTGGGCACGCACTTTCGACAGAACCTAGACGACGGAACATGCTTTAGAAATCTACGCTCGCCACACTCAGCGCAGTAGAATTCGTTGTCACCTGCTGACCTCCGACGATAGAACATGCTCATAAATTTGCGTTAGTAATCGTGGGCGTCGATCTTAAAGAGTCATCCACCCCAATAGGTCCTAATGCTGCCGCAGGAAGGCTATCAGGGCCTCTGAGATGCCATCGGGTTGCTCCGGGAGCAGCGCGTGTCCGGCGTCGGGCAGGTCCACCACCGTGACCCTGTCGCTCAGGTCGGCCTTCATATCATGGCCGTTTCCGGGAGGGGCGATGGTGTCGTCAAGTCCCTGGACTATAAGCAACGGAGCGCTGGTGTTTTCCTTCCATTCTTCGAAGGAGCCGGGAAGCATGGACCCAGACTGGGCAGCAGCCGCTTCGGGATACCAGCCCTCTCTCCACACTGCGGGGTCGTTCTTTGGTGCAAAGAATGCCGTCTTGATGTCCTGAGCACGTTCTTCCCAGGGCAGGTCCAGCATGTAGCAGCGGTCAAGGGCTGCGGACACCTCTGGTGTAGCCCGGTACTTCCAGCCGCAGGCCAGAAAGCTAAGGCTCCGCACCAATTCAGGATGGTAGAGTTCTACGGCCGCCGCCACTCTGTACCCGAAGGCGTGGCCGACCACGTGGGCCTTTTCCACACCGAGGTCCCTGATTACGTCTGCCATGTCGCCAGCCAAGTCCCTGACGCTGAGTCCCTCCAGCGAGCCCGGACTTCCCTCAATTCCTCGCGGGTTCACCGCCACCGCTTTGAATCCGGCGGCGGCCAGGGCCTCGGCCACCTGATCGAAGTCGGCGGCGCCCCGTCCAAGGCAGGGATGCATCACCACCGGGTCACCGGTCCCGTGGACGACTACGTTAACGGTCATTGATCTGCTCCAATTTTGTCAAATCCCTCCTCTCCCTTGACGGGAGAGGATTGAGGTGAGGGTGACCCTTGTGGTTCCATCTGATGCCTCATGACAAACCCTGTTGCCAATAGCCCCCCTCATCCTAACCTTCTCCCGCCTGGGGAGAAGGGACTTCTTCACTCCTCAAGAGTGGTTATGTCCCCCGGGTCCATTCCCAATTCCTGTGCCTTTAGCAGCCTCCGCATTATCTTGCCTGAGCGGGTCTTGGGAAGGGAACCCACGAAGTCTATGGCCTCTGGGACGGCGATGGGGCCCAGCTCATGGCGCACGTGGGACTTCAGTACGCCCACGGCCTCTTCCGACGGCTCATTGCCCACACGCAAGGTGACGAAGGCCTTGATGGACTCGCCCTTGATGGAGTCCGGCACACCTATGACAGCCGCTTCGGCCACAGTCGCATGGGAGACCAGTGCGCTTTCCACCTCGGCGGTTCCGATGCGGTGGCCCGCCACGTTGAGCACGTCGTCGGCTCTGCCAACCACCATGAAATAGCCTTCCTCATCCCTTAAAGCCACGTCGCCGCTGAAATAGCAGCCTGGTATGCGGTTCCAGTCGCTTGCATACCTCTCTGGGTCTCCGTAGACAGTTCTGAACAGGCTCGGGAAGGGCCTCCTCAACACCAGCAGACCGCCCTTGTTGGGTTCGGTGATGGTGACGCCTTCCGAGTCCACCACGTCGGCGATCACTCCGGGCGCGGGCTTTCCAACGTACCCTGGCTTGGAAGGCATGGTGGGCTGGGTCGCCAGACAAGGCGCCCCCGTCTCCGTTTGCCACCAGTTGTCCGCCATATAGCCCCACTGTCCCGAACCACACAGGTGCTGGTAAGCCCACCGCTGGGCCTCGGGATTCAGAGGCTCTCCGGCGCAGGTCAGAAGACGCAGGCTGGTCAGGTCATAGCCCTTGAGATGGTCCTCCCCGTACCGCATGAGCATACGGACCGCCGTGGGCGCGGTGAAACCGACCGTTACGCCGTACTTGTCGATGACTTCGTAGAAGACTCCGGGATGGGGGTAGTCGATGGCGCCCTCTCTGAACACCGTGGTGGCTCCCGTAATCAGAGGAGCGTAGACGATGTAGCTGTGGCCCACTACCCAGCCGATGTCCGACGTGCAGAAATACACGTCGTTTTCCTTGATGTCCCAGAAGGTCTTGAAGTGGTAGTAGGTGCCCACCATGTAGCCGCCGTGGACGTGCTGGACGCCCTTAGGCTTTCCTGTGGTGCCGCTGGTGTACAGCACAAAAAGAGGGTCCTCTGAGTCCATGATTTCCGCTTCGCACTGAGCAGACCCGGAGGCAAGCAACTCGTCGAAGTCCACGTCCCTGTTCCCCAGGGTCGTGTCGGGTTCCCTCCTCCACACGACCACCTTCTCCACGAAGTCCAGTGGAGCCACAGCCTCGTCGGTGATTCCCTTCAAGTCCACCTTGCGTCCTCGGCGGTAGCCCGCATCGGACGTGATGACAACCTTGGCATGGGCGTCGGTTATTCGGTCCCTGAGCGCTCCCACGCTGAATCCCGCGTATACCACGCTATGGACGGCGCCGATTCTGGCGCAGGCAAGCATGGCTATGACGCCCTCCGGGGCCAGAGGCATGTAGACCACAACCCGGTCCCCTTTGGACACTCCGAGGGATTTGAGGCCGTTGGCGAACTTGTTTACGAGCCTGGAGAGGACGCCGTAGGTGAAAATTCGCTCAGAGCCATCCTCGCCCAGCCATATAAATGCAGCCTTATTCCTACGCCACGAGGCGGCGTGTCGGTCCAGAGCGTTCACCGTGATGTTGCACTTGGCGCCTACAAACCACTGGAAGTTGGGGTACTCCCACTGGAACACCTTTTCCCATGGCTCCATCCATTCCAACTCCGAGGCCACGTTCTCCCAGAACCCGTCAGGGTCGTCCACCGACCGTTGGTACTCGGCGTCGAAGTCCTGGAGGTTGGCGTTGGACGCCAGGCTGCCCGGAGGGTGAATTATCTCTGAATCCTGGGAGAATCGCTCCAGCCGGTCTTGCTGCACCATGGTCGGTCCTCCGGTGAAATTGGGGCCGCTACGCAACGGGCCGCTGACCATGTTGATTTCTTTATGTGCCTCGGACGATAAGGACTACCAAGGTGGCTATCAAGGAGGCGATTAAACCCCCACCTATGGCCCAGGATGACAGAAACATTCGGTCAATCCGGGCCGACAGATGGTCAATCCTGCCAGACAGATTGTCAAGACGCCCGGACAAATGGTCAACCCTAGAGTTGACCTCTTTCAACCCCTCTCTTAGGTCAGTCCGAATTTCCTGCAACGCCACCGATTGCTCGGCTATTCGACCTTCCATTACTCCCAATCGGGCAGCTTGGTCCTGTTCTGCAACCATATTCCGTCCCCTAACTCTTTGGCATAGAAGCCCTGGCGAGGTCCAGCAGCTCCGACTCGGACAGCTCTATGTCGATGGGCTCGCTGTGGGGCTGGGGAACGGGAAAGCCAGTCTTGTAGTAGAGCTCCACCCTGTTGCCCTCAGGGTCGAAGAAGTAGAGGCCGAGCGCGTTCCCGTGGCTGACGATCCGGTCGATGCGTGCCCCTTCATCCACCAGTTTGGAGTGATAGTCCTTCAAGTCGGTGACGCTGGGCACCTTGAAGGAAATTTGCTGCACCAGCTGGCCGCCCTCAGGAACGTCCCGCCCTTTCATCAGCACGAACTCGTGGTGCTCGTAGTCCGGGTCGGAACTGAGGAACACCATGCCGCGCCCTTCCAGGTCTTCATCGGCTATCTGCAGACCCATGACGCGAGTCCAGAAGTCTCGCTCCTTCATCAGGTCGTTTACGTATATGCCAACGTGTCCAAGCCCTGCTATCTCCGCCATGACTGACCTCCTATTCAGGCGTAGCCTTCACTAACCCGGTCTTTCTATTTCCTTCCCGTATATCCTACCACTTTCGGGATGAAAATGCCGTCCCCTACCATTCACACCGAGCGTGTCAAGAGGACCTCCGTTCCACCCATCAACCAGGAATATGAGCAACTACACTCCGTTTGACGGTCACTACCCCCGAATATAGAATGGGGACGCTCCATATCCTTGTCCAGCCGCCCCCTCCGGGGCCGCGAAAGGATGCGCCATGTCAAGCTCCCCCACCGATAAGGTCGGCTTCATAGGCATAGGCAACATCGGCACTCCCATGGCCCGAAACGTACTGAAAGGCGGCTATCCGTTGGTCATCTACGACGTGCGACCGGGCCAGATGGAGTCGCTGGTTGCCGACGGAGCGGAAGCAGCCGAATCGCCACGGGATGTGGCCTCCCGCTGCCACACTATTTTTCTCTCGCTGCCCAACTCGCCCATTGTAGAAGAGGTGACGCTGGGCAAGGACGGCATAGCCGAGGGCGCTCAGCCGAGTACGGTCGTGGTCGACCTGACTAGCGGCAACCCTCCCCACTCGGCATCGATATGCGAACGCTTGACGGAGAAGGGAATATCCTTCATCGACGCCGGGGTCAGCGGGGGAATGCCGGGGGCCGAGGCCGGAACCCTGGGCATAATGATAGGCGGCGACGCCCAGGCATTTGAGGAGGTCCGGCCCATCCTGGACAAGATAGGCTCCAACCTGTACCACATGGGGCCCATAGGAGCCGGGCACATGACCAAGTCCCTCAACAACTTCGTCAGCGCCGCCACTCTGGCCGCCACGCTGGAGGCCCTCTCGGTGTCCACCAAGGCCGGCCTGGACCCGGAAAAGGTGACGGGGGCAATCAACGCCAGCAGCGGCCGCAACCGGAACAGCGAGGAGCGCATCCCTCGCCACGTGCTGACCGGGGACTACAGCTACCGGGGCGGCATGGCCATCGAACTGCTGGTGAAGGACCTGGCCACCGCGTGTGGCGTGGGAAAAGACCAGGGAGTGCCCATGTTCATCGCCAACAACATCCACCAGATGCTGATAAAGATCGCCGACGAGATAGGCCACCAGACGACCAACATAGCCATGGCCAAGTCCTTCGAGAACTGGGCGGGTGTGGATATGAGGTCTCCGCAGCACAGGGATTCATAGCTTTTTACGAGGAGGGCTACTATGGCCTGGGAATTCGAGCTTCTTGACGGTCCCTGGGGAGGAATCACCGAAGGCCCCGCCTGGGATGGGCAGGCACTGTTGTTCACGAACATCCACCCCGGCAGAATCATGCGCTACGACCCGGCATCGGGCAGCATGACGGTATTTCACCCCGACACCAACTTCACCAACGGCCTCAACTTCGACACCGAAGGCCGCCTTTACGGCTGCTGCTCAGGCGGCAGGTCCATCGTTCGCTTCGAACCCGACGGCTCCATGACGACCATCGTAGACCGGGTGGACGGTCAAAGGCTCAACACGCCCAACGACCTGGCCATCGACGCCAAGAACCGTATTTGGTTCACTAACCCGTGGAACGCCGTCAACGTGGACGCCTCCGAGAGCCAGGAGCTTGACAACAAGTCGGTGCTCAGGGCCGACCCGCAGCCCGACGGAAGCTGGACCTGCACCAGGGTGACCTTTGACACCACCATGCCCAACGGCATCCTGGTCTCCCCGGACCAGTCCACCCTATACGTCGCCGAAAGCGACAGCGATCCGGGCGGCATCCGTGAGCTGAGAGGCTACCCCATCAACGACGATGGCTCTCTCGGTCCGTACGCGGTACTTCACACTTTCGGCGAAGACCACAGGGGTCCCCAGCGCGGCATCGACGGCATGTGCTTCGATTCCGAGGGGAACATCGTAGCCACTGCAGGCTGGCCCACGAGCGGCCCCGGCGCCATGATTTACGTATTCGCTCCCTCCGGCCAGGTCCTGGAGTCCCACCTGGTCCCCGAAGGCGTGGACCGGCCCACCAACTGCGCATTCGGCGACGCCGATCTCTCCACGCTCTACGTCACCACCGCCGAGGGCCACTTCTTCCACTGCCGCAACACCGGCCGCACAGGCTGGGCCATCTGGCCGAGGTGATGTGGTCTGCCAATCTTAGTCGCATAAGAAGAGCACTTTAACGGAATCGAAGAGACAGGCAATTCTACATCGTCCTAAGCCCAGTGGACCGGTCGAGTCTGACCTTCTTGTGAGAATGGCAGCGGAGTTGGGGAACATCCGCATCCCCAACCTCGTAAATTGAACCAGTTGCCAGCTTAATGCCTTTTCTCGCCGATTCGAGGAGCAACACCTATCGATTAAGCATCCGGCACTGAGGTTACGCTGAATGGATATTCAAGCCATCAGGAAGAAAACTTTTGAGTCTATAAAGCCTCTCAAAACAGTCGATACTGATTCGTACGGGGCCTACCGTATGAATGCTGGACGGAAGCTTCCTGAGTACTACCTCGTCTATTTTCTCCTAGTTGACCTACTTGGCTTCGACAATCTTGGGCGACATGAAAAAGTCGCATGGTCAATTCCGATTGGCATCGAAGGCCAGATGTTTTCCATCGAACATAGGAAAATGGGACTAGGCATTTTCGCGTCAGACAAAAAGGCTTCTGAAGAGGCCGCTCGTAAGGCCGTTCAGCTTGTCCAGAAAGGAGTAAAAGTAGCCCAACCGTATTTTGATTGGCGTGCCGAAACTGCCGTCAAGGGTTCCCAAGTCAACGTTAGAAACCAGTCTAACGATTTGTACCAGAGATTTCAGTTCCTGCTGGATATGTATGAAGCCAAGGCCTCAGAGGAAGCCCAGACATACGAGACTGCGTCGTTGGGCATTAGAGTTCCGAATTATCAAGTCAGTCGCGAGGCAGGATGGTTAGCACTTGCCGCAATAGAAAGCTTCTTTAGTTGGACAGAACACGTCTTCATTCACCTCGCTGTCTTGCAAGGCAGTTGTACGACTGGTGAAGATGTCAAAGGATTAGCCTATCAAGAATGGCAAGCCAAATTCAAAGTCGCACTCGACATTAACGAACCTCAGGTCAAATACTACTATGATGAGCTCTTAACAATTCGCAACCAAGTCAGGAATTTCTTCGCTCATGGAGCATTCGGTAAAGAGGGTGAAGCGTTTCGTTTCCATTCTGGCGCAGGGGCAGTTCCAGTGAAATTACCTCATAGTCAAGGGAGTCACTCCTATCGTTTCCCCAGCAAGCTAGAACCTTTTCGAGGTTTCGCTGACGATGACGCGATTAAATTAATCAAAGGGTTCATCGATTACATTAGGTCGGGATCACTTGCTCCAGCGTGGATTTATCTAGACAGCGATTTGGACTTGGTTCTAACAATGTCGCAGGCTGGGATATATAGTTCCGCCATGACGTCGGAAGATGATATGAAGGAACTCACAGTTTACCAAGAATACATGTTTGACAAATATGCCGATATGGATTTCTAAATCTGGTGCGGCTTCGTGGAATCCAGACGGGTTTAGTTCGGACATGGGCCCTATTCAGCCGTATAGGACTCCCCACTAAGGACTTCAATGGATCACTCAGATCCGAGTCTCTAGTTCACCGATCCTGCGTTACTTACGAATCCACGTGCACTGCCTTATCAGCTTTGCTCTCCTTGGCCGGCCACTCCAAGGCTTGGGCCAGATGGCCCCTGTGCCGCTGGTAGCTGCCTCTGGCACCATCCAAGGTCTAGGTCGAATCGCCGAAAAGAGTAAGTCGCCTCGTTCCTCCAGGCCGCCGACCTTTCAGGCGTTGACGCCATCCGCCGCCAGTAATAGCATTGGCAGCAGAGAAGGGTCGCGCAGCCCAGCGGCAAAGGAGGAGTACTTATGGACTTTGGACTATTCAATACCTGGAACGCCTTGTACGCCGACGGCAAGGTCCCCTGGGACCTCGATTATAGGGGAGGGAAGCTGCTAGAGGAGGACGCGTACGTCAAGAACTACGAAGAGATTGATGCGGTGGAGGAGATGGGCTGGGACTACATCTGGCTCGGAGGGGGACACTTTTCCAAGCAGTCGAGCATGGACCCTCAGGTCCTCATGCTGGCCGCTGTGGTCGCTGAACGCACCAAGCGGATCAAGATAGGGTCGTCCATCCACCGCCCGGTGATGAGACAACCCGACGAGACGGTATCCGCATCAGCGTTGCCCCATGAAAGATATGGGTTTGACAATTTGATGCTGGAGGACCCCATCCAGACCGCGGAACAGGTCGCCATAGTCGACCAGGTCAGCCAGGGCAGGTTCATATATGGCGCTGGGGCACGCACTCGGGGTTCCGACACGCGCCGGGAGCAGTTCTTCGAATACCTGGAGGTCATGAAGCAGCTCTGGACGGAGGACTGCTTCTCCGGGTTTGAGGGCAAGTACTACAACTACCCCGGATTCTACGAATCGTATCTGGCCATCCCCAAACCCTACCAGAAGCCCTACCCTCCCATGTTGCTGCCCGTGGACAGCCAGGAAAGCTTCGTGCCCATGGGCACGATGGGCTATCGAATCGCCATAGGGGCAGGAAGTTCGCCCCACAACCCCAGGGGGTCCGCGGTATTGAAGGAAGACGTGAAAAGCTATCGAAAGGCTTGGAAGGACGCAGGGCACCCTGGAGACCCGACGACTGTGGTCCGCATCCCCACCCTGGTGGCCGGCACACAAGAGGAGGCTGACCGCCAGACCCAGGCACTCATGGACCTTGCCAGGCGGTACTACGCCGGAAGGATAAGCATCGGAAGCACCGACGCGGGCGCAGCCAGCCCCGATGCGACTGAGGAAGTAAACCTGTTCGGGACACCGGAAGAAGTGATCGACAAGATTGAGGTGCTCCGGGAAGACTTCAGCACCGACGAGATCATGTTCGAGGTCAACTGGACCTCATCGGTCCCCCGCGAAGTCGTAATGAACACCATGCGGGTCCTGACGGACAAAGTAATCCCAAAGTTCAAGTGACATAGGCGCCGACCGGACCTTTCGATTGTCCTCCTGAGGCCAGTTCGCCGGGGCCAACGGTTTAAGGTTCCCTTAGGCACGTCGCCTTAAGAACTGAGCAGCTTGGAGACACCCGAAGATAGAACCCCGGCGGCGGACTCCTCCACCCCGGACCCGACGGCTCTGAGTTCTCGGGCGCCAAGGATTGCGCTGCTGTTTGCCGCGGCGCTGCTCGTTTCAGCAATCATTCTCTTCGCGCTGCCGGTACGATTCAGCGGTTCCCTGGCCTCCCTTGTCCCGGTTGCCCTGTTCGGAACGTTGCTGGCAGTTCAAGTTCAGCGGCGGTCTGTGAAGCCCCAGACCCTGAGAACTCTGCTCTGGGGTATCTGTGGCCACGCTGTTGCACTTGCTGTCTTAGCGATTTCGACAATCGTCGACCTGTACCGAGACGACGGCTTAGATGCAATCACAGACACTTCGCTATATGGATTAAGCTGGCTTCCAAACTTCAGCTTCCTGTCCATGGGATTCCTGATTGGCGTTCTCGCAGGTATGAGGTGGCCAGATAAATCGCTGCTGCCTGGATTACATTTCAAGACCTCAGATAAGCTCAGGGTGCTCACCAACGTCCTGGTTATCGCCCTGATCGCCTTTCTATGGGACTATCTCTTCGGACTCGCCGTAAGCTATTCGTCCCCCACGAGCCGATTCTGGATTTTTGTCAGCTTCTCTATATTTGGGTTGGTGTTTTACCCTGCGCTGCTGACCCTTGTCGCGAGGTTACCCGCAGCGACGTCACAGGCACGGCGGGTCCTTCTTTGGGGAACGGCTGGTATATTCATCTGGCAGTTGACGGCAGTCGTCCTATTCTACGGGCCTCTTTGGGCAACAGGAGCCGTAATTTCAGAAGACAGTGAGTTTTGGGAAACGGACACGGCACTAGTCTGGACTAGATTGGGCTATAGCATCTCCATGCTCCAATTTATGGGCTTCACCCTTGGCGTGTGCGCAGGACTGCTGTGGCCCGACAGACTTGCGCTCCCTCGCGGTTTGTCTTGGATGTCTCCCAGGTCTGGCTCTATGAGAAACTTCACTGCTCTAATCTTCTACTCAATCTGCACCAGTCTACTGTTCTGGGTTGCCGCGCTTCTGGCTATACTAATCACGGAACCCGACGCTTACTTTTGATGCTCAGGGTTCCAGATTCCCTTGGACCGACCCCTTATTGGATCGAGATGGGCAGAGCTTCCGCGAGCTACGGCGCTGGAGCCGGCGTGGAGCAGAGGCGCTCCAGCAGCGGACTGTCGGTGAACGCCTCTTCGTTCCGGGCGAATATGCAGGGGGTCCTTTCACCATAGACCTCGGCGTTGGGATCGGCGCCGCCGTCCAGCAACAGCTCCACCACGTCCAGGCGGCTCTGACGCACCGCAATCAGCAACGGCGTGTCGCCGTTCCCGGCCACTGCTTCAACGTCCGCGCCTTGCTCCAGCAGCAACTCCACCAACCTCGGACTCGCACGACTCGTCCCCATGTGCAGGGCCGTCCGGCCCAGGTAGTCCTTGGCGTCAGCATCCGCGCCCCGGTCTACCAGCAGCGCGGCAATCTCAAAGGCGTCATCATGAGCGGCCCCATACAGCGGAGTCCAGCCAATATTGTCGTTGGCGTTGACGTCCGCGCCCCCGTCAAGCAAGACCTCAACCATCGCGGGATTGTTCTCCTCTATTGCCCAAAATAGGGGCGTGTCCCCTTGTTCCAGCCCGACGTTCGCGTCCGCTCCCCGGTCCAGCAGCAACTTGGCCATCGCCGGATCGTTATTGAATATTGCCCAATGCAGGGGTGTCCGGTTTCTCAAATTCTTGGCCTCTGTGTTGGCCTCACGGTCCAGGAGCGCCACGACCACTGCCGTTTCATTTAACTCCACCGCCTCATGTAGAGGAGTTACGCCTCCCCCACGTCGGGCCTCTATGTCCGCACCCCTATCGAGCAGCAACTCCACCACTGCCGGGTCAGGATTCTGGGCCGCCGCCAAATGCAGCGGCGTGCTGCCGCGCGAATTCGTGGCTTTCGTGTTCGCCTCACGGTCCAGAAGGGCCATGACGACTGCCGGGTTGTTTGATTCCGCCGCCAAATGCAGCGGCGTGTTGTCGTTCCATTCCACGGCATTAACGTCCGCCTCCCAGTCGAGCAGCAACTCCACCATTGCAGGATTGGGATTCTGGGCCGCCGCCAGATGCAGCGGAGCGCTGCCGTGTCCATACCTGGCATTAACGTCCGCGCCATGGTCGAGCAGCAACTCCACCACCTCCGGGCCGGCATTTCGGGCCGCCGCCAAATGCAACGGCGTAGCGCCGGACTCGTCCTTGGCTTTGACGTCCGCTCCTTCATTCAGCAGCGCCTCTACCTGTTGCGTAGAGTCTATGGACGCCGCACTATGCAGTGGTGTGGTGGAGCCAGGACCAGAGTCCGTCGATTCGGCTCCGGTTTCGCAAGCGATTCCAAGGACCAGGGTCAAGACAAAGGCGGCTATAACGGCTAGCAAGCCAGTGGTTACGCTCATCCCATACCTACCTAGTCCCCTGGCTGCTGACCTCTTCGACCCTCAGGAACCCCGTTATTGTGGAACGTTCATCCAGTCCGATCGGATCCCCTAAGCCGCGTAGCGTCTGAGGAGGTTGCGGGCTATGACCAGCCGCTGGATTTCGTTGGTGCCTTCTCCGATGATCATCAGGGGGGCGTCCCGGTAGAAGCGCTCCACGGGCAGCTCCTTTTGGTCAAACGTTGTCTGGATTACCGCCATTGCGGGAAATATGGAGCGGCGGATTCCCATCACGAAGCGAAGTTAAAGACATCCATGGACACCGACTCGGAAGGCTTGGCCTCAACGCGAACCATCAGACGGACCTTTTCCACGGTTTCACGGCTGAAGGTTTGCTCGCCGCACCTGGCGCATTTCGTAGCCGGAATTCCGTTGACTAAGACGTAACGCCCATCGACGTGAAACACCTCGTCAACCGCTTCTTCCTTGCTCTCATCGCTATGGCATATCGAGCAGCCAGCCATGTCATTTCCTCCGAAAGTAGTTGCTCCATTGCCCAAGGTCTGGTTCATATAAAGTAATTATTCTCAATAGTCGAGATGGCTCAAGGGCTACCTGGATATGCAAAGGCCTGCCGGTGCGAGTGAAACCTAACAGTAAACAACTTGGGGAATATTTGTCATCCGGATAGTCCTCAATGATGATCGCCTCCCGCCCGACTTCTCTAACTTCCTGTTCGCTGATGTTCCTCTCAATACTACCACGGAGGGCATGGCTAGAGAATTCAAAGTCGCCCTTGTCCAATTGAGAACGAACTTCAACAATGGACTTCATTCAGGATGTCCATTTCGCTAACATACGTCCCGCCTTAGCCCCCTAAGCAGCGTAGCGTCTGAGGAGGTTGCGGGCTATGACCAGCCGCTGAATTTCGTTGGTGCCCTCTCCGATAATCATCAGGGGGGCGTCCCGGTAGAAGCGCTCCACGGGCAGCTCCTTGATATAGCCTATTCCTCCGTGGATGCGCATGGACTCCATCGCCACCTCGTAGCATATCTCGCTGGCGTAGAGCTTGGCCATTCCGGCTTCCAGGTCTACTCTCTCGCCCTGGTCCTTCTTCTCAGCGGCCTTGTAAGTCAGCAGCCGGGCGGCCTCTATCTTGGTGGCCATATCCGCCAGCTTCAGCTGTATCGCCTGGTGCTGAGCGATGGGGACTCCGAAAGCCTCCCTTTGCTGGGCGTAGCGGATGGCGTGCTCGAAGGCGGCGGTGGCAACGCCCACCGCCCTGGCGGCTATGTTGATTCTTCCGGTCTCCAAACCGCTCATCACTTGCTGGAAACCACGGCCTTCCTGACCTCCCACCAGGTTGTCCGCGGGAACCCGGAAGTCTCTGATGGTTATCTCGCAGGTGTCGAGACCCCGGTAGCCCAACTTCTTGAGGTGGCGGCCTACTTCGAAACCCGGCCCTTTGTGGACTATGAAGCAGCTCATTCCCCGGTGCGGGGGCGAGGCGTTGGGGTCGGTCTTGGTCATCAGGGCAAAGGTGTCCCCGTGCTCCGCGTTGGTGATGAACATCTTGGAGCCATTGATTACGTACTCCTCGCCATCCTTCACCGCCACCGTTTGGATGGACTGGACGTCGCTGCCCGCGTTGGGTTCAGTGAGGGCCAGCCCTCCCCTCATCTTCCCGGACGCCATAGAGGGGAGGAAGCGTTGCTTCTGCTCCTCGGTGCCGAAGTTGTTGACCACGTAGCTCATGATGTGATGGGTGCCGATGACTCCGCTTATGCTCATCCAGCCTTTGGAAAGCTCCTCGAATATCATGGCGAAGGTCGAGTAGTCCAGGCCCATGCCGCCATACTCTTCGGGCACGGTTATCCCGAAGAGGCCCATTCCTTTCATCTTCTCGATGAGTTCTAGGGGCGCGGTGTCCTCCTCGTCATGTTTGGCCGCGACGGGTTCGACATCCCTGCGCACAAAGTCGCGCACCATGTTGACTATCTGGCTTTGGGCTTCTTCCGGGGTTCTCGTAATAGTCACTGAAAACTCCTTGGCGTGGGTAATAAACGATGGACGCTCCAAGCTTCACCTGAGCGTGAAGCCAGCCCATTGTACCCACCGGCGTATGCGGTTTCAACAGGAGCGATGGGCGACCCAGGGCCGTCCGATTGTTCACCCTCACCTCAACCCTCTCCCGTCAACGGCAAGGGGGCAACGTCCCTAGGACCGGCTGGGATAAGCCTGTCCTCTTTCGACGCCAAGCCGAATTCGGGTGTACTCTGAAGCGATTTCAGCGCCCAATATGAGGATGAAGGCCGAGACATAAGCCCACACCATAAGCACCACCACCGAGGCGATGTTGCCGTAGACCTGGTCGTATTGAGCGAAGTTGCCGATGTACCACAGGAAGAGGTGCTTGCACGCTTCGAATAGTGCCGCAGCTATGATTATCCCCAGCCAGATGTACCGCCACCGAGTTTCGGCGTTGGGCAGAATTTTGTAGATTACGGCAAAAATCACAACGGTCATCAAGAACGCGGGAATTCTGAACAGTACGGACGTCACCTCTCCTCCGACTAGGCTCTCCAAACTGGACCCTCCGATTTCAATGGAAGCCGCCCAGTGGATTACGCTGGAAATGCTGACAGAGAGCCAGAAGAGCAAAGAAATTCCCGCGGCCATAGCGAGTTGCCTGGGCTTGTTCTTGTAAAAGGGAGGGTCTCTGGACACGTCCCAGGCCCGGTTCACAGCCCGAGTGATCGAGCCAAATACGGCGCTGCCCGCCCAGAACAAGCTCAGGATAGAGATAATGCCGGTTACGGTGCGAAACTTGACGACGCCTCCAATGCTGTCCCGTACAAAGGTCTCTGAGCCTGGCAAATAGTCGACGATGAAATCAACAACCTGTTCCTGTTGTTCTGGCGAGTCGGCCACAATTCCAACGATGGCCGTCAATCCCAATACAAGCGGGAACAGCGAAAGGATGGCGTAATAGCTGACGGAGGCCGCCATATGGGTGGCGTCGTCATCCCCCAGGTCTTGGATTACTCTAGCGACGAGTCGCAAGGGAGTGGTCTTGCCCAGCCTCGTGGCCGCCAAATCTTTTCCCAGCAGCTCTGCCCCGTGGCTGAATATCATCGCCACCCGTTGGATCCCGTGAAAGATCCCGACCAGTGTAAACACAGTGACGTGCACCAGGCGCTGAATGCCGTGCACTATCCCGACGAGCGTCATTATTGCGGCGTTCATCCGTTCACCTTACGGTAGACGCTTCCAGACATGCTCCCACCAGCCCAAAGCGGGTAGGCCAGCACGCGGTCAGCGAATAAGCTGAAGAATAAAACAACGAACTCCGTCCATAATAAAAGGCCAGCCGCACGAATCGGGTCGCGGCTGGCCTTATCTATCGTACCGTTTTTCAGAGCAGGCCAAAAGAGTCGCTTGTTCAGGTTTCTAGGACTTCTTCTCCTCGCCCTGGTTGAACGGGGCTTTGACCACAACCGCAACTCCTCCGATGGTACCGGAAACGGCGTCCCTTACTGTTCTGCCTGCGGCGTCTCCAACGCTGTCGGCGGCTTCGATGGCTCCGGAGGCCGCGGCAGAAGCGGCATCTTCGGCTTTTATCGTCGTGGACTTGGCGGCGTCTATGGCCCCTTCGACTGCGCTTCTGGCTACGCCAGCCAGGTCGCCTCCGACCTCAGACGCGCCTTGAACGAGTCCACGAGAGGTGTCGGTGATAGCCCCCAACACGTCAGAACCCACTTCCTGGGCGCCCGTGGCGGTGCCGGACACAACCGACTTGGCGGTGGCGGCAAGGTCGCCTCCCACGTCGTTGGCCCCTCTAATTGCGCCTTGGGCAATGCCAGCGGCCGCGTCTTCCACGCTCAGGCTTATCTGTTTGGTTGCGGCAATGGCGCCTTCAGCGGCGCCCCGCCCAGCGTCAGCAGCATCTCCGCCCACTTCCCTAGCGCCCGTGATGGCAGCCCGCACTGTAGAACTGATGGTTGCGGCGGTTACCGTCGTCACTTCTCCAACGCCCTCTATGCTGCCTATGACGACGCCCTTGGCGGCTGAACCTACGTCGGAGCCTACCTCTATCGCTCCCTGAATGGCCCCGGACACACTATCAGTAATAAGACCGGTCGCTTCCCGGCTTATGTCTCTGACGCCCTGAAGCGCCTTTGTCGTGCTCTCATGAGTGGTTTCGATGGTCTGGCCCAGGACATCGCCCGCTCCCTTGACCGTTCCTACTATTGCGTCTTTTAGAGTGTTGCCGATATTTCCCAGGGGCATTGCGGCCTCCTTTCAACTGGGTCTATGAACCTTTGAAGGTTTCTCCTACTATACCACAATGTGACATAAGGCCGGACAAGATTACACTGGTCCAGTATAGGCTAGCACAGCGTGGTTGTTGGGGCGCAGGCACAAGAGTATAATCCAACAAAGCATCAGGGCCGTTGGCCGGGCCTGCCGAAGGGACTCTGACAGAGCCTGAAGAGGAAGCCTACTAGTGCTGCTGACAATCGACATCGGCAATACGAACATTACCCTTGGCGTCTTCGACGGGCCTCACCTGAAGTCCACCTGGCGCATCGCCACTGACCAACGACGGCTTACCGACGAGTACGGCCTCCAGATATCCGCCCTCCTCCCCCTGAAGGGCGTCGCATCTAATCAGGTTGACGGGGCCTGCATCTGCAGCGTGGCCCCTATCCTGACTCCCACCTTCGAGGAGATGTGCCGGGCCTATTTCAACGTGGACCCGCTCACCGTATCTGCAGGCGTGAAAACCGGAGTCCGAATCCTCTATGACAGCCCCCGGGACGTAGGAGCTGACCGCATTGTGGACGCCGCAGCGGCTTACCGTCTTTATGGAGGACCGGCGATTATGGTGGACTTCGGAACGGCCACAGTCTTCGACGCCGTCACCAAGGACGGAGAATATCTCGGCGGAGCCATCGCTCCAGGAATTAACGTAGCTGCCGATGCCCTGTTTCTCAGCACATCACAGCTCAGACGAGTGGACCTTGCCACTCCAACTTACGCCATCGGAAGAAACACCGTAATGGCCCTCCAATCGGGACTCCTCTGGGGACACGTCGGGCTGGTGGAAGGCATGGTTGCCCGGTTCAAGGCTGAACTGGGACAGGAGTCCCGCGTCATCGCCACAGGAGGTCTAGCTGAGGTGATCGCCAGGGAAACGGACGTTTTCGACGAAATAAACATGGACCTGACCCTCATAGGCCTCCGCCTCATATATGACATGAATAGAATCTCAGACTCAGGCCGGGAGGACTAGCGCCAGCATGGTCTTGAAGGGCAAAAACGTAGTCCTGGGAATAACGGGAAGCATCGCCTGCTACAAGGCGTTGGACCTCGCTAGCAAGCTGGTGCAGGCAGGCGCCAACGTCGACGTCATTCTCAGTTACGGCGCTTCCCAGTTCATAACTCCCCTGGCTTGCAGAAGCCTCACCCAAAGGCCCGTCGTCACCGACTTGTTCGACCCCGACTCCGATCTCAGCGTAGAGCACGTCGCCCTTGCCAACAAGGCCGACATCGTCGTCGTGGCGCCAGCCACGGCCCACTTCATAGCCAAGATGGCCGCAGGGCTTGCCGACGATTCTCTCACCACGACTATTCTAGCCACGGCGGCGGCGGTCCTCGTAGCCCCGGCGATGGACGGCCACATGTACGAGAACGCCGCCACCCAGGAGAACATTGCGACCATCAAGAATCGGGGCGCCTTTGTCGTCGGCCCGGCCACCGGAAGGCTGGCGTCAGGAATGTCGGGAGTCGGGCGGCTCGTGGAAACCCCTGAACTTATGGGAAACATCAAAGCAATATTGGGACAGACCGGAGACTTGGCCGGTCGCAAGCTGGTAGTCAGCGCGGGAGGCACTGCGGAACCCATCGACCCGGTTCGAGTCATCACCAACCGCTCTTCAGGAAAGATGGGCTACGCCATCGCAGAGGCGGCGCGGGACAGGGGCGCCAACGTCACACTCGTGGCGGCGCCCACCAGCCTGGACGACCCGGTGGGAGTGCATATGCTCAAGATTGAGACGGCGTTGCAAATGCGCGATGCCGTCGATCGAGCTGTGGTGGACGCTGATGCCCTCATCATGGCCGCTGCGGTGGCCGACTACCGCCCGGCAGAGACCGCGACCCAGAAGGTCAAGAAAGGCGCGGAGGACTGGACTATCCAACTCCATAAGAACCCTGACATCCTGGGCGAGGCCAAAGGCCGCTTCGTGAAGGTGGGGTTCGCCGCCGAGAGCCAGGACCTCCTTGTCAATGCTAGAGAGAAGGCGTCCCGGAAGTCCCTTGACCTGATTGTAGCCAACGACATCACCGCCGAGGGCAGCGGCTTCGCGGTGGACACCAACAAGGTCATCCTGATAGACGGAAAGGGGCAGGCCGAAGACCTGCCCCTTATGCCAAAGTCTGAAGTCGCAGACCGGATACTGGACCGGGTCCGGGACCTTATCGCGTCCCGCTCCTGAGCTAGCGTCCCGCTATTGCTCTCCCAGCGGCAAGGGTGGGGGACGACCGCTGGATGCCCGACAGGATTATGTTGAACCCCTGTTCCAACCGCATCTCGACCTCGGATGGGCTGGCGGACACCGCACAGGGGACTTCGAACTCCTTGCACGCGGCCAGAACGTTCATAATCGCTTCCTGAACCTCGGGGTCGTTGGGGCGACCCGGCTTGCCCATGGACGTCGACATGTCACCCGGCCCGGGCCAGACAGCCCCGATCCCCTGCTTGTTCCTCAAGATGTCCCGAATGTTCTTTACTCCCTGAGCTTCCTCCACGATCCCGATGAGCAGCATGTTGCCGTCGGGGTCGAGGGGCCAAAGATCAGCAGCGTCGTAGTACTCAGGGATGCTGAGACCCCAGTACCTGGCGCAGAGCCGCAGCCACCAACCCCGCTCTCCCTGAGGCTCGAAGTCGGCCACGCCGGGCACCTGCGGATATCTGGCGGCCACCGTAACAGCAAGAGCGTCCTCCGGCGTGTTGAGATGGGGCACAACCAGCCCATAGACGCCGGTGTCAAGGGTCTGCTTGATTACCCACTGGTTGCTGGCGGCTTCCCTGGAGTTGGGCGGAATGCGCACGAAGGGGACCACGTCCGGCTGTAAGTTCCCTTTCTCAGCGATGTTTTTCCTGCTGAGAAGATACTGAAGAGACACTCGGAGCTGCTCGAAGCCGAACGCCTCGTGTTCCGTCTCCAGAATTATCATGTCGAAGTCGGAGTCCGCGACGAAAGTGATGTCGTCGATGTTGCCGCTGGGCACCGTTCCCGTGCTGAATACGGTCTTGCCCTGCTCCAGAAGCTCTATCGCCTTGTTCAACCTCAGCTTGTCCGCCATCGCCAACCTCCTCAACCCGTCAATGTCGGGGCGTGGCCCCACTTTTCGATATCATTCACCTGAAGTATATTCTAACCCCTGAGCACGGGGTTGCGAGCAGCCCGTGTTTCGTCCAGCCTTGCCATGGGCGTCAAGTGAGGGGCGCCCTTGACTAGGTCCGGGTCCTCGGATATTTCTCGGTCAATGCTTCTCATGGCGTCTATGAAAGCGTCGACCGTCTCCTTACTCTCGGTCTCGGTGGGCTCTATCATCAGAGCGTCATCCACTATCAGAGGGAAATACATCGTTGGGGCGTGGAATCCATAGTCAAGCAACCGCTTGGCAATGTCCAGCCCCCTTACACCTCTGGCCTTCTGGGTCCGAGGTGAAAAGACCACCTCGTGCATGCAGGTCCGCTTGTAGGGGAGGTGGTAGATGTCCTCCAACCTCTTTAAAACATAGTTTGCGTTAAGTACGGCGTTCCCGCTGGCTTCCCTCAGACCCGGTTCTCCCATAGTGCGGATGTAGGCGTAGGCGCGCACCAACACCCCAAAATTGCCGTGGAAGCCGCACACCTTGCCGATGGTCTTTTCCGGGGCCGTCAGCTCGTATACTTCCCCACCGCCCCTTTGAACTGGAAGAGAGACGGGAGCGGGCAGATAAGGCGCAAGAATCTCGTTGGCGCACACCGGACCTGCTCCGGGGCCGCCTCCTCCGTGGGGCGTCGTGAAGGTCTTGTGGAGGTTCAAGTGGGCCACATCAAAACCCATCTCGGCCAGCTTTACCCGGCCGAGCAGGGCGTTCATATTGGCGCCGTCGCCATAGACCAGGCCCCCGGCGCTGTGGACCGCGTCGCAGAGGTCCAGGATGTTGGTGTCGAATAGTCCCAGGGTGTTGGGCTGGGTGATCATGACCCCGGCCAGGGTATGGTCGGCTACGGCCTTGAGGCTCTCCAGGTCCATGTTGCCGTCGTCGTCGGACTTCACGGTTACAACCTCGAATCCCGCCATGGCCGCCGACGCTGGATTAGTCCCGTGGGCGCTGTCCGGTATGGCCACCCTGGTGCGATGGGTGTCTCCCCGTTCTCGGTGGTAGGCGCGGATCATCAACATGCCGGAAAGCTCGCCCTGTGCTCCGGCCAACGAGGCCAGACTCACCGCCTTCATCCCTGTAATCTCCGCAAGATAGGTCTGGAGCCTGTGGAGCAGTTTAAGAGCGCCCTGCACGTCGGATTGAGGCTGGAGAGGGTGGATGCCTGCAAACCCCGGCATGAACGCCATCTCGTCGTGCAGCTTTGGGTTGTACTTCATAGTGCAGCTGCCCAGCGGGTAGAAGTTCGTGTCTATGGAATAGTTCAACCGGCTCAGGAGCGTGAAGTAGCGGACGACCTCCGGCTCGGTGATTTCCGGGAACTCCAGACTTTGCCTCAGCAGCGACTCGTCGGGCATCGGCTGCTCAGGAACGTCTATATTAGGCAAAGCCGCGCCTCGACGTCCTGGCACACTCCGCTCCATCAGGGTCGAGCGGTTGTTCATCGAAGCCCGGACTCCGGACGTCATTTGGCCGCCTCATCCAGAGCTGAAGCTAGGGTGTCTATCTCTTCGCGGGTGTTCATCTCGGTGACACAGACCAGCATCCCGTTTTCGACCTGGTCCGATATGTCCAGACCTCCTACGATGTTTCGTTCCAGCAGAGAAGAATTGACCTGTGAGGGCGGCCTGGGGCAATTCACGACAAACTCATTGAAGAAGACTCTATCAAAGGGCACGGAGTAACCGGGCAGCGAATCAATCAAAGAGGCTGCGTAGTGGGCTTTGTGGTAGCAAAGTTCCGCCGCCTGGCGCAGCCCCTCTTTACCCATGATAGCCATATAAACGGTGGAGGCCAGTGTCATAAGGGCCTGATTGGTGCAGATGTTGCTGGTGGCCCGCTCCCGGCGGATATGCTGCTCCCTGGCGCTCAAGGTCAGCACGTAACCCGTGTCTCCCCTGGCGTCCACGGTGCGCCCGGCTATCCTACCGGGAATCTGCCGGACGTACTCCATACGGCTAGCGAATAGCCCATAATAGGGGCCTCCGTAACTGATCGGTATGCCGAGGGCCTGACCCTCTCCCGTGACAATGTCGGCGTTATAGGCGCCGGGGGACTTGAACAACGCCATTGCGACGGGGTTCGCCGAGACGACGAACAGGGATCCTGCGTCATGGGTCTGCTTTTCCAGGCTAGTCATGTCTTCCACGTAGCCAAAGAAGTTGGGGTATTGGACCAGGAGGCATGCCGCTTCCGGAGGCAGAGCGGCCCCCGGCTCTATGTCCGTCACCTCGATAGACTGTGGTGCCGTATAGGTCGCCACCACCTGCCGATAGGTCGGTGAGAGTGTATTCAGCGCTGCTACGTTCCTGCGGCCTGTGATGCGGCAGGCCATGAGAGCCGCCTCGGCCAGGGCTGTGGCGCCGTCGTACATGCCTGCGTCGGCTACTTCCATTTCAAGCAGGTTGCACACCAAGGTCTGGAAGTCGAATGTGGCCTGAAGAGTCCCCTGGCTGACCTCCGGCTGGTAGGGGGTATAGGCCGTGAGGAACTCGCCTCGGGTTATGAGGGCCCGGACGACGCTGGGTATGAAATGGTTGTATGCTCCACCGCCCAGAAAGGACGATCTCTGCCCTAGATGTTTATTCTCCTCGGCGAGTGCAGCCATCTCTCGCCGAAGCTCAAGTTCTGACATGGGAGCGGGCAGGTCCAAGCGCGGGTCGCGCAGGGCTTGGGGAATGTCTTGGAACAGCTCGTCTATCGAGGCTGCACCCACCACGTCGAGCATATCGCGACGCTCGGCGTCCGTGTTGGGTATGTAGTGGTTAGGCGCTCTTTCGGTCACTGCTCTACTCAGCGCTTGACCAGATCTCTCGTCTCAGGTCCTCTGGAGCCGTTGGCCCGTATGCCCGAGGGCCCAGGTTGTATCAGGGGCCGTCAGTCCGATGGTTCAGCCAGCAGGTCTTCGTATTCACTGGCCGTCAACAAACCGTCCAACTCCGACAGGTCGGAAAGACCCACTCTTAGAAGCCATCCCTTGCCGTAGGGGTCGTCGTTGACCATCTCCGGGCTGTCCGCAGCCTCATGGTTGGTCTCCAGCAATTCTCCGCTCACCGGCGAAAAGAGGTCGTTGACCGCCTTCACTGATTCGATCTCTCCGAACTTGCCAAATTGCTCGAGCCGGGCGCCCGGCAAGGGCAAATCCAGGAAGACCACGTCCCCCAACTGGTCCTGGGCGTAGTGGGTGACGCCGACAACCCCGGTGGTCCCGGACTCCAGCTTGACCCACTCGTGCTCTTTGGAATATTTCCTGTCGGTTGGGTTCATTTTGAGGCGCCTCTGGAGTAGAAAGGCATGTCCACCATTTCCGCCTGTGAGAGTTTACCACGTATGTCAACAAAGATTTCCCGGCCCGAAGACGCGGTGTCGGCGTCCAAATATCCCATTGCGATGACTCTGCCCAAAGTGGGCGAATGGGTGCCGCTGGTCACATAGCCGACTGCCTTCCCGCCGGAAATCAGGGAGTAGCCGTTCCGGGCTATGCTCCGCCCTTCTACGTTCAGCCCCACTAACCTGCGCGGGACCCCTTCCTCCAGCTGCCGCCGGACAACGTCTGCTCCGACAAAGTCGTGGTCGAGCTTGGCGAACCTGTCGAGGCTCGCTTCAATAGGCGTAGTCGTGGGGTCAATGTCGTTCCCGTGGAGCGGAAGGCCGGCCTCCAAGCGCAGAACGTCCCTGGCTCCCAGACCGCAGGGCGACGCTCCCTGTTCCATCAACGCCCGCCACAACTCCGGGGCTTCTCCGGCTGCAACCGTCAGCTCGAATCCGTCCTCGCCCGTGTAGCCGGTGCGGCCTACAAAGGCGCCGATACCCGCCGCCGTAGTGTTGGCCGATGCAAAAAACCTGAGCGACGACAAGTCGAGGGGGCTGATTCTGCCCAGGGCTTGAACCGCCTGGGGGCCTTGGAGGGCTATCATCGCCGTGCTTTCGGTGATGTCGATTATCGACGTTTCAGGGAACTTATCCGCCGCCCAACTCTTAATCCATTCCACTACGCGCGGTCGGTTGGACGCATTGCAGACCAGGAGAAATTCCTCCTCAGAGCGTCGGTAGAAGACCACGTCGTCCATAATGCCGCCCTGCTCGTTGCATATCAGGGCGTATCGCGCCCTTCTAGCCCTCATGGAGGATGCGTTGGCGGTGGTGACCCAATCCAGCAAGCCTGAGGACTGGGGACCCGTAATTTCCAGCCTACCCATGTGGGACACGTCAAAGATTCCCGCCTCGGACCGCACTCCACGGGTCTCAGCCAATATCCCCTGGTACTGGATCGGCATCTCCCACCCTGCAAAGGGAACCATGCGGGCCCCAAGGGAAACGTGAAGGTCATAGAGCGCGGTGTGAGACAGGTCTGCTGTCATTGGATCGAACCGAACTAATGCTTAGCCAAACAATCCCGGGCCAGAAGTCTAATCGTCGTCGCCTGCGTGGACCTTTGCAGCGTCTCCGGCGACTGATTCAACTTCGAGGCCGTAGTTGATGGCGTAGAGCCTCGCGTAAGCGCCTCCCTTGGCCAGAAGCTCGTCGTGGTTGCCCACTTCAACCAACTCTCCACTATCCAATACTACGATCTTGTCGGCGTTGCGGATTGTCGAAAGGCGGTGGGCTATAACCAGCGAAGTCCGTCCCTGGAGGACCTGTCGCAGGGCTGCCTGAATAAGCAGTTCGGTCTGTGTGTCGATGTTTGCAGTGGCCTCGTCAAGAATCAGAATCTTGGGGTCACAAACGATGGCCCTGGCAAAGCTCAAGAGCTGCCGCTGACCCACACTCAGGTTGATGCCACGCTCGGCCAGCATGGTGTCGTAGCCGTTTTCCAGGCCCACAATAAAGTCATGCGCGCCGACGGCCTTGGCCGCCGCCTCCACGTCCTCATACGAGACCTCCTCGTGGGAGTATCGGATGTTCTCCGTTACGGTACCGGTGAACAGATAGGGTTCCTGAAGCACCATGCTCATCTGGCTCACCGCCGACTGGCGTTTTACGGTTCGGAGGTCGTGCCCATCTATTTTGATGCTTCCTCCGGTGACGTCAGCGAACCTGAGCAGCAACGTAACGAAGGTGCTCTTGCCGGCTCCGGTGGCCCCAACCAGGGCCACAGTCTCCCCCGGTTCTATCTCCAGGTTCACGTCCTTCAACACATCTACCCCCGGGACGTAGTGGAAGTTGACATGCTCGTATTGGACACGCCCCTCTATGGTGGGCATCTCCACCGCTTTGTCTGCGTCCTTCACCTCGGGCTTCAAGTCAATGATTTCGAAGATTCGGACTCCCGCTGCCATCGCCCGCTGGAGCTGACTGTACTGCATTGCAAGGTGCCGCACGGGCTCTACGCTTCGCTGAATGTACATGGTGAAGATAAGCATGATCCCCCAGTTGAGGGAGCCGCCCAACACTCGCTCGCCGCCGAACACTATGATCACTCCAATGGCGAATCCCATCAACAATTCAACCATCGGGTTGAGGGCGCCGGAGAAGCGGCTAGCCTGTACATTGGCGTCGAGGTACTCTTGGTTGAGTGTATTGAAGTGCCTCAGGTTCTGGTCCTGCCGATTAAGGCTCTCCACCACCCTTATTCCGGAGATGTTCTGGTTATACTCTCCGTTGACCATTGCAATGGCTCTTCTGATCCGCATGAAGGACCTCTTGGCAAACCTCTGCCAAAAGAAGAGCAGTCCAACAAGTACGGGAAGCATGGCCATGCAAATTAGAGTAAGCTGCCAGTCTATGAACATCATGATGACCCAGATTCCGACCAAGCTGAGCATGTCGGCCATGCTCTGTACGAAGAGCTCGAAGGCTTCCTGAATCTGGATCAAGTCGCTGGTATTCCGGGACATGATTCTGCCTATCGCCGTCCTGTGGAAGAAGGAGGGAGACAACCTCTGGAGGTTCTGGAACATCTGGTTCCGCAAGTCGTAGAGAATGCCCTGGCCCACCCTGGGCATGAAGGCGAACTGCACATAGTTGGACAGGAAGTGGATGACCACGACTCCCATGAATACGGCCCCCATGATGTGGACGCCGTTGACGTCTCCGTCGTCCACGAACCATTTGAGGCCGAGATAAAGCATAAGGGGCAGCGTTACGTTGGCGGCCACATATACCAGAACGCTGGCGAGGGCTATCCCAACATTTAGCTTCTTGTCGTGCAAATAGCGTAGTAGCCGGGTCACCACTGTGTGGTCATAGGCGGCGCCCGTAATGCCTTCATCGGAAAGACCCTCCATGTTGGCGGCGCGAAAACCGTCGGACTGAAGGCCCCTGACGCCTCCCATCATCATGCCGCCGCCCATTCCTCCGCCGAAACGCATTAGCCGGTCCCTCCATCCCTGACTACTGGAGCGGCGCTGACGTTTGCCCCGTCTCCGTTGGAGCTGGCCAGTGTGGCGTCCATCAGGACGTCCTCCTGGGGCTTCAACTGCAATTCATATATGTCCCGGTACATGCCGGCCTCCGCCATAAGCTCGTCATGGCTGCCCTGCTCGGCCACACGACCGTTGTCCAACACCATGATTATGTCGGCTTCCCGGACTGTGCTTAAACGGTGGGCTATGACGAAAGTCGTCCTGCCCTTCATGACCTCTTTCATGGCCTGATGAATTTGCCGTTCGGTTTCAACGTCCACACTGGATGTTGAATCATCCAAAACCAGTACCGGAGGGTCAAGTAGGATGGTGCGGGCTATGGACAGCCGCTGCCTCTGGCCTCCCGACAGGGTCACTCCCCGTTCTCCCACCCACGTGTCGTAGCCGTCGGGCAGGCTGGCGATGTGGTCGTGCAGTTGAGCGGCTTTGGCCACCCTAACTACGTCGTCCATCGTAGCGCCCGCGGCTCCGTAGCCGATGTTGTCTCGGATTGTAGCCCCGAAGATGAACACGTCCTGCTGGACGATGCCCACGTTTCTCCTGAGGGACTCCAAAGTGAAGTCTCTGATGTCCTGGCCGTCGATCAGCACCCGCCCATACGTGGGGTCGTAGAAGCGCGGCAACAGGTTCACCACGGTGCTCTTGCCGCTGCCAGGGGCGCCCAAAAGGGCCACAATGGATCCAGGAGGAATATCGAACTCCAGGCTCTGCAAGGCGGGTATGTCTGGTGCGTAGGAAAAGCTGACTTTCTCAAAGCCGACGTTGCCTTGTGTGCGACCTATGGGCGTCGCCTCGGGCTTTTCCACCACGGGCGACATCGCGTCGAGAATAGCGAACAAACGCTTGCCCGACGAGGCCGCCCTGGCGAAGCTATTAACGATAAAGGGCAGCATCCTGATGGGGGCGTTAATCTGGTTGAGAAGCAGGATGAAGATGGTGAACTCGGCGGCGGTGACGCCTCCGTTGATGATCTCCAGGCCCCCGTACCAGAAGAGTCCGCCCAGCACCGCCGTGAAATAGAGGGTCATCCAGGCGCTCTCAGTGCCCTGGAGACGCTCCGATTTGTAGTGCTGGTCTCTTAGCTCCGCGACTTTCCTGTCGTACTTCCGGCTCTCGAAGTCCTCGCTGGCGAAGGCCTTGACCACGTGCATTCCGGCCAGGTTCTCCTGGAGAACGGTCACCGACTCTCCCATGATCTCCTGGGTGCGCGTCCAGTATTCCCTGCCCTTGCGCCCCACAATTCCGGACCTAAACGCAACGAAGGGCGCGAAGGCCATGGAGATCAGGGTCAATTCCCAACTGATGAACACCAGCCAGATTCCCAGCGCTATCAGCCTGACACCCACCTCTATGGAACGGACCAGACCCATCATCACGAAACGACGCACCGCCTCCACGTCGGAGGTGGCGTTGGACATCAGGCTGCCTGTGTGCTCCTTGTCGTGGAAGGCGAAGCTTAGATGCTGGAGCTTGTCGTAGAAGGAGTTGCGCAGGTCGTAGGAAACCTTTTGAGCGAGGGTGTCCACAAGATATGTGCGGACGCCGTCCAAAGCTCCCCGGGACAGCCCCACTGCCATCAGTATGCCCGCCCACATGATCAGAGTGGAGCGGGTTACGTCGCTGATGGAAACGATTTTCTCGTCGTCACGGATGACCAGCAGGTCTACCGCGTGACCGATAATCCAGACGATGCTGAATGCGGCGGCGATGGAGCCAAAGAAAGCGATGTAGGCTATGATCAGGCGCCGTTTGTAGCGCCATGTCATGCCGGTGATTCGTATTAGCGTTTGCATATTATAAGACGGGATTCGGGCCGGGCCCTGCCCGGCTGGAAGAGGCCGCGTCTACCTAGTATCAGCAAACGGATTATAATACTATCCTACCATTACGCACAACCTCATACGGCCCGACCTTATTCCCATTCACCGCCGGCGGAGGTGTACCCCGTGAAGCGGGTAAGGTATCTTTGGAGGAAAGCGGCGCTTAAAGCTGGAATATCTTCCTGTAGACGGCCGGCGAACCCGTGGCATGGGTCATTACAGCCCGCATCTCCGGCGACTTGGGGTTGGACTCCCGGGCCCTGAGCCATGCCTCGGTCTTGGAGACTTCCGTGTCTTCCAACTCGTAGATGGTGCCGTACTTGGGGTCTCCCTCCACCGAAACGAAACGGCGACCGCGTATGCAGCCCGGCACAGCCTCATACCCAGGAATGTAGATGTTGTTGTACCAGTCGTTGAACTCAGCGTCGTGCTCGGCGGGAACACTCATGCGACCTATCTGCAGGGCGGGAGCCAGGTTGTCCTCTGCCGCTCCATCCGATAGACGTTCGGGATGAATCATCCGGTAGATGTACCGCACCACGTTGTGGCCGATTATCATCGGGGACATCCTCGTGGTCCATTCGGTGGGATTGTCCCTTAGTTTGACGAACTCCGGGCTGTCCCAGACTTCCGGCGTCTCCATTTCGTACACGGCCAGATACTTAGGGCCGCCACTGACTGCTTCGTACCTGGAACTATTCAATATCCCCGGCAAAGCGGTCACCTCGGCCAGGTGCTCTTCGTTGTACCAGCGGTTGAACTCGTCCTCTTTATCGGCGGAGACGTCCGTGGCAATCATGAATATCCCAGTCCCTTTTCTGCTGGTCATTTCCACACATCCCTTTCGACTTTGGACATTTTGAGTATCGGGCCGCCTAGAGTTGGAAAATCTTTTTGTATATTGCGGGGGAGCCTTGTGCGTGAGTCATCCCGGCCCTGATTCCTTCAGACCTGGGATTGGACTCCCGGGCCTTAAGCCATTCGGGGGTCTTTGAGACCTCCGTATCTTCGAATTCGTAGACCGTGCCGTACCGCGGTTCACCCTGGACCGACACGTAACGGCGGCCCCGCAGGACGCCTGGAACCTTTTCGTAGTCGGGGATGTAGATGTTGTTGTACCAGTCGTTGAATTCCTCGTCCAACTCGTCGGGCACGCTCATCCGGCCCAGTTGAATGGCCGGCGCCAGATCGGCTTCCGCCGTGGCCGAGTCCAAAGTTGTGGGATGTATCCGGTCGTACACATACCGGGCGAAGTTGTGGCCTATGACGCTGGGAGACATCCTCTTGGACCACTCGCTGGGATGTGTTGCAAACCTCCGGAACTCATCCCGCTCAGCATATACGCTGGCTGTTTCCAGCTCGTATATCGCCAAGTACTTGGGGCCTCCTTGCACCGCTTCGTAACGCGCCCCGTTCAGGACTCCCGGCACCGACGTTACGTCACCCAGATGTTCCTCGTTGTACCAGCGGTTGAACTCCTCTTCCTTGTCTGCGGGCACATCCGCCATAACCAACAAAAGTCCGGAGCCTTTTCGTGCCATATTCCCACCCCTTATTGGATGTAATAGAGGCTAGCCAACTTTTTTCACGGAGGGACTAGAGACGCCAGGGTTCCCCTTCGGGCGGCTCGTCGGAGAGCTTCCACTGAGGGATGGTAAGGCCTTCAGACTCGTCCTGATAGACAATCTGCACCCTCTTGCCGATGGCGCAGTTTTCTTCCTTCTCGGGACCGAAACTGTCGTCCACCAGGTTGGCGGTGATTCTCAACCCGTCGTCGGGCGTCGGCTGTCCCCTCTGCTCGTCCAGCTCCACCAGGACTATGGCAAAGGGAGCGAACTCTTTGAACCCGGTCATCACCGTGTGAGCGACTATCTGGTAACTGTATATGGCGCCCTTGCCGCTGACCTCCTGCCATTCCCAATCGTAGGACGGGCAGAAGGGGCAGCCGTGGCTGGGCTCTCCCCGCATGAGTCCGCAGGACGTGCACTTCTTGCACACCAGCTTGTGATCCCTGGCCGCCTCGAAATAACCGGAATATTCCGTGTCCTGCTCGGGTATGTTCAGCCTTAGGTTACGGTACTCGTAAGTGGGCATCGCTATCTCCTCATGATCAGGGCGGAACCCGTCGACGGGTTGCCCCATCCCATATTCATGGATGTCTCGGCGTCCTTCACCTGGCGGCAGCCCTTTTCCGAGTAGTCGTAGGTGTGCTCACCATTCTGCCAGTGGGGACAGTAGTCGTCAGCCAGCCCGCGCAGCTGCCGGACGTTCTCGATGACCATGTTCATCCCGTGGGTGTACCCTTCGCACAAGTGGCCGCCGCTGGTGTTGTTGGGCCGCTTTCCCCCCAGGTTGATTGTGCCGCTGGTGACGTAGTCCTTGCCCTCGCCCTTCTTGCACCATCCGTAGTCCTCGAACTGGAGCAGGGTGGTGAAGGTGAAGGCGTCATAGCAGCCCGTCAAGTCCACGTCCTCGTGTTCGATCCCTGCGAGATCAAAGATTCTAGGGCCGATGTAATAGCCCGCAACACGGGTGATTGGGCCGCGTTGGTAGTGGGACTCGCCGCCCCACTTGGTGCCCCGGCCCTGCACCGCCCTGATGTATACGGGTTTCTTCTTCAGGTTTTTGGCCCGCTCCGCTGACGTTACTATCAACGCCGTCGCGTTGTCCGTCTCCAGGCAGCAGTCCAGCAGATGGGCGCAGGGACGAATTATCCACCTGGAGTTGAGCACGTCGTCCACCGTCACACGTTCGGGCATGATGGCCTTGGGATTGTTGGATGCGTGATTGCTGTGGGCCGCCTTTATAGCCGCCAAGTGCTCGCTCCGGGTGCCGTACTCCATCATGTGCCGGGTAAAAGTGTATGCGAAGTTCTGGACGGCGCTCTGCAGCCCGTACGTGCGCTTCCCCAGGTCTGCTCCAGAGACGGGCGCGGCTTGCCGGACTCCAGTGCCGCCTATCCGCACCTGGGAGTAGCCGTTCATGGACCTGAATATGGCCACGGTATCGCACATTCCCGCTTCGATGGCTCCAACCGCGATGCCGATTAGTGCCTCGGTGCTGGACCCTCCGCCGGAACAGTCCATGAAGAAGTTGAGCCGCATGCCGAGGTCGTACATTATGGTGGTGGAGGTGGTGGAGTCTCCCCCGTGGTAGCTGAGCATCCCATCCACCTGGTCGGCGCTCAACCCGGCGTCGTCCATGGCGTGCTGGACCGCTTCGACCGCCATTGCCCGAGTGGTGCGTCCGGAGTTTTTGCTGTACTCGGTTTCGCCGACTCCGACGACACAATATTTGTCCCTATGTTCCCAGACCATGCTGAATCCTCCTGTGGGATTTTGGGGGCTGTGGGGCGCCAATCGCCATTATAAACAAACCTGAAGAAATGACAACACGACGCTGTGCGGCGCCCGAGCCCTAGGAGCCGGCGGAACTCCAGACCACCGCCGCGGCTCCGAGAATACCGGCGTCGTCCCCCAGCGGGCTGACTTCAATGGTGAACCCCAACTTCTTTATGTGGTCCATCGCGTGAGCGTCCACGTAACTTTCCACGATGGGCCTCAACCGCCCCCACTCCTGGGACACACCACCGCCCAAAACGATGCGGTCAGGGTTGAAGGAGTGGAGAATCGTCACGAACCCACAACCCAGGGCCAGAGCTGCATCCTGGACCACCCCGGAAGCGAGCATGTCATTCCGGGACGCCGCCTGAAACACCATTTCCGAGGTGACTCGGTCTAGATCGCCTCCTGCCATATCCGTTAGGGCCGAAGGCTGCCCTTGCCGGAGACGACGGGCGGCATTCTCGGCGATGCCCGTCCCGGAAGCTAAGGCTCCGAGGCAACCTTGCCCTCCGCAAGCGCAGGGAGGCCCGTGTGGGTCTACACAGATATGCCCTAACTCCCCGGCCATCCCGTAAGCCCCGGTCAAGAGCTGCCCGTCGGTTACGATTCCGGCTCCGATGCCTGTGCTGATGGTCAGATAGACCAGCATTTTGGCCCCGGCGCCCAGTCCGTACATATACTCGCCAAGAGCTGCCAGGGTGGCGTCGTTTCCCGCGTAGACGGGCCAGGCGTGCTTGCCCTCCCAGTAAGATTTCAGGGAGAAACCGTCCAGCGTTGGAAGATAGGGCGGTGCGTACAGGACGCCTGTATCAGGGTCAACGGGGCCGGCGAGAGCCAAACCGACCCCCTGGATGGGCCGGGGAGTCGCCTCGTCGACCGTTTCTTCCAGCAACGCGTCCAAGCGGGCGAGCAGACGTTCCTTGGATTCGCGCCCCTCTGTACGCACCCGTTTCCGCCAGACCACCTCGCCCGAACGCTCCACCAAGGCGATCCGCAGCAGCGTGCCGCCCAGGTCGATGCCTATGGCCAACGGGTCGGAGCTAGGACCAGTCATTGCGTATCTCCACCTTCTGCGGCCAGCGACAACCCCTTCAGGGCGTTCCGCAATTCAGCTTCGTCTATAGGGCCTTCCCAGCGTTCAACGATTCCGCCCTCAGCGTCGATGAAGAACTTCACCGGCAACCTGGCCACCCCGTAGCTGATGGCCAGAAGGCCCTCAGAGTCCCACACGTTGGGATATTCCAGCCCGAATTCCTGGATGTGGCCCAACGCCCCGGTTATGCTTTCGTCCAAAGCCACTCCTATGAACTCCAGGTCAGTTCCTTCCAAGTCCCGGTAAACCTGGGCCAATGCCGGGGCCTCGTCACGGCACGGCGGGCACCAGGACGCCCAGAAGTCCAACAGCACTGCTTTTCCCTTCAGGTTCGAGAGCCTTATTTCAGCGCCGTCCAGGCTTTGCCGGTGGAAGTCCGGGGCCTGTCTCTGCTCAATGACCACGGCTCCGAACTCGTTGACCACGCCCAGTCCGCCGGGGGTTCCTCCTGATTCCGCCAGAGCCCAGCCCAACACTGCAAAGAGGGCGGCGACCGGCAGGGCCGCGACCGCTATCAACAGGTTACGTTTGCGGTTGTCGGCGCCTCTCTCACCGGCGGCGGGCAGGCCTTGCTCACTCATCCCGCTTCTGGTCCCTGGCCGGAGTCCAGGTGTCTCTGCATCAGCAGCGATTTCAGTTCGTCCCTCTTCACATTATATTCGTCCAGCTCGATTCCACCCGATTCGTAGAGATCGTCGAGCATGGCTATCTCTCGCACCAGTCCTGCCCGGTCCAGTTCCGGGTCAGGTCCCTCTTCTGCACCAGCCCCGGCCAGCCCAGCGTGTCGCCGTTTCCCTATAATCACATAGGCAAGTAGCCCGGCCATAACAGCCCCGACCAGCGCAGGCAGCGCTGCTTTCAAGTATGGCCCATCGGTGATTGCTTCTCTGATGCGGCTGCCCAGGGACGGCCGTGGGAGTCCGTCCAGTCCGATGTTGAACCGGGCCGCGGCCGGGAGGTTGGACGCTTCCCATGCCATATACTGCCGTCCCGCCAGGTCTACCGGGGATGTGGCCGTGACCAAAGGCGGCAACCGGACTTCGCCCGTCCCTGCCTCCACCAGAAGTCGGAATGTCCCCGCGCCCATGGGAAAGGAATGGGTAAATTCCATCGAGTCTCCATCATAGGGCATCCGGTAGCTATAGGACACCCTGTGTTCTCCCGGTACAACCGGAGACGATATAGCGAACCCTGTCCCAACGGTGATCACCTGGCCCCCCGGCATGTCCGACGCCACCTCTAATTCCAATGCCTCCGGCGGTCTGGAGAAGCGCAGGAACTGCATCATGGCGGGCTGGGACAGATCGGGAATGAAAGCGCGGTCCGACGTGTTGGTGAGAGTCAACACCTCAATAGCCGTTACGCTGTCCTTGGACTCCCGTGCCCCTCTGAGCAGCAGCACGTCCGACTCCACCACGATGTCGTCTATCGTGCCAGTCGGCTCATATACGATGACCTCCACCGGCGCCAGAAAGAAGTCGGGCGAGAGGTTGACGCTATACAATATGTCCCCATAGCGGGCGGCAACGGCGTAGGATGCTCCCGTAATGACCTCCACGCCGGTGAACTCGAATCGGCCGTCGGAGTCGGTGGCGGCCCTGGCGACGTTGGCAATTCCCGTGTCGGCGATGACGTGGAGGGTGACGTCCAAGCCGTCGGGCGCTTCTGACCCAACGGTGCCGTTTATGACTCTTCCCGATATGACGGCGGACTCCTGGGCTGCCGCGTGGTCGGACAAGGCTAGCCATACGGCGGCGAGCGCCAAACCCGCGACGGCCAAGGCCCGACTAGCCAAGCTAAGACGAAGGGCCGTCGTTCTCATCGCTGTCCAGTGTTTCGTCCAACGCTCCGGCGGACTCATCGGAAGTCGGGGGGCCATCGTCTGAAATGGACCTGGCCGCAAGAATCTCGGCCTCCAACTCGGCGTCCGTCTCTTGGAGCTTCAGGTCCTCTTCCCGGAGCAGCGAGGCCGCCCGGACCCGGTAGTCCCTGAGGCGTGCCTGATACTCCTCCTCGTCCAAGCGGCCGAGTTCTCGCTCCAGTTGGAGCGTACGTATCTCATCCAGCGCGGCCTCCTCAGGTTGGGCCATTCCTGCACTGGCCGATTGGAACGGCCTCTGGCTGCGCCTGGACCTGACAAAGGGATATACGACCACTCCGATGGCAAGAAGAGCTAGTAGGACTCCTATGGCTATTCCCAAGTCACTGCCGACTGATTTGAATGGCAATCCTATGATGGGACGGCGTTGAGATTTTATCACTCCAAAGGTCAGGCAAGAGAAATCTCATCGTTCTTGAAATAGCCGCCTAAGCGCAAAGCCGGGGGGCCGTCCTGGGAAGCTAGTCTCCCCCTGCCGGAGCCGTTGCAGGTGTCCGAACGGGGGCGGGCGACAGCCTCCGCTGAGGCCACAACGCGATTACAGTCCCCAGCCCGAATATCGGCCCAGCCACCCACATCCACCACACCAGCGGATTTACGAAGACTCTGAAGCCCACTCTTCCTTCGTCCAGCCCCTCGCTGGGTATGATGTACAAGTCCTCCACCGGCGTTGAGCGGATGCCTGCTCTAGTGGCCGCTATGTTGAAACCTGGGTAGAACGACCTTTCCGAGTTGATTACGCCGACGAAGGAGTCTCCTTTGTATGCGTTAATCGTGGACACCCACTGAGTGCGGTCTGCACGCAAGGTTGTCGTGGTGTCCACGTATTCAAGTCGATAGTCGCCGACTTGTGCCTGTTCCCCTGGCCCCAGTATCACGTCCTTCTGGATTTCATAGAAAGAGGAGCCGGTGATGCCCAAGGCCAGGAGGATTATCGCTACGTGGACTATATATCCGCCGTACCTGGGCCTGTTGGCAGAAATTAGTTTTACAAAAGCCAATCCATAGTTCTCTCCGTGCCCCGCGCGCACCCTGGTCCCGTTGAACCATTCCAGCAGAATTCCCGCCAAAACCATTGAGCAGATGCCGAAAGAAGCCAGGGCGAAGGGTTTTTTCACGCCCAGCACACCTATAACTGCCAGCGTTGCCGCCGCCGCAATCAGAGGCCCCGTCAAGCTCCTAATCAGCGTCCTCCATGACCCCCTGCCCCACGGCAGCAGCGGACCCACTCCCATCAGGAATATCAGTGCAACCATCAGAGGACCGTTCACCTGGTTGTAGAAAGGCTCGCCCACCGTCACCGTGTCCCCTTGTGTAAGTTCCGAGATAAGGGGAAAGACCACTCCCCATAAAGTTACGAAGGCTATCCCCAGGAGAAGCAGATTATTGAGCAGAAAGGCCGCCTCCCGCGACAGGCTGGACTCCAGGTCTCGGGCGCTCTTCAGCACGTTGTAACGCCAGAAGAACAGCGTAAAGGGCGCCAATACCCCAATGCCGGTGAACATCAGGAACACCCATCCCAGGGAAGACGCTCCGAACGAATGCACCGACGGCACAGAGCCGCCCCGGTTCATGAACATTCCGTACAATGCCAAGGCGAAAGCGATGTTGATGAGGACGATGTTCCACATGCGGAACATGCCCCGTCGCTTTTGCACCATGATGGAGTGGATGAAAGCCGTAAGGGCAATGAATGGCATGAAGCCCGCGTTTTCCACCGGGTCCCATGCCCAGTAGCCGCCCCATCCCAGTATGGTGTAGGCCCACCAACCGCCGAGAAGCAGCCCGGACCCCAGAAGCGCCCAGGAGACTATGCCCCAGGTGCGCCCCGGGTCCACCCAGTCATCGCCCGTCTTGCCTGCCAGCAGATGGCCCATTGCGAACGCAAAAGGGATCGCAACCGCGATCAGCCCCGCCATCATCACCGGCGGGTGGATGAACATGCCGGGATGGGTTAGAAGCGGGTTAATTCCCTGACCGTCTGCGGGCGTGAACTCCAGAGTGGCGAACGGATTGGCCATGAACAGCATGACAGCCAGGAAGAAAGCCGCCACCAGCATCATGACACTGTAGGCGTAGGACACGGTCTTGGCGGACCCTGTCCCGTCAGTCATAGACGGCGCCAACTTCACTGCTATGGCGGACATCGCGGCCAAGGCAAAGGCGATGTAGAGCAGCGACCCCTCGTTGCCCGCGTAGAAGGCGACCCAGGTGTAGACCCCGGCCATGGCCAGGTTGCTGTGCTCGGCCACGTATTTGATGCTGAAGTCGTGGTCGAGAAATGCCCCCACCAGGACAGCCACGGCCACGGCGAGCACGAAGACCAGCAGGTAGCCCGCGTACCGGGCGCTGTCCACCAAGGCCGCGGCGCCCCTGGTCTGACCTATGACGGAGCCTACCGTCGAATAGCCTGCCAGAGCCAGCCCTATCGCCAGACATATCGAGCCAAGTTCAGCCACGGGAACCGCCTCCGTCCGTCTCGTCGGCATCTTCGGGTTGGTCGGTCTCGGGAGTTGTTAACAGTCCCAACTCTTGGTCCACCATGCTTAAGTACGGTTCAAGTTCCCCGTCGGATGGTTGGGCCGTGACCTCTTTATTGGAGGCAGTGGTGCGCCTCATAGCCGCCACAACCGACACCAGCAGGACCAATGCTCCCAAAACGCCTACGGGCGGGACGACCCAGACCAACAGGTTGAACCCGGACTTAGGAGGAGACGCCAGGACATCTTCTCCATAGGACTCCACGAACAAGTCCAGAATCTGCTCCCTTGTCCAACCTTCCGCCAGCTTTTCTCTTACCAGGGCGCGCATCTGCTTGGCCAGCTGCACCTGGGCTTGGTCGATGGTCTCCGCAGGGCAGACCGGACATATCAGACTGCGGTCTATGGAATAGGCTACCGCTTCCAACTCTTCAGGAGTGTACGTCCCCGATTCGTTGGAAGAGCCGCCGCAAGCCGCCGTCAACAATAGAGCAAGCATAAGGCACGCAAGTGGGATCAAGCCAAAGAGAACGGGTAACCGCTGGGACGAGAAGCCGTATTTCTTCAACACGACCCGGGCCTTCCTGGGACCTGGTTTCCTCGCTGCCGGGAGCCGGCGTTCAGACTAGGGCGCTGGACAATCTGAGTGAACCTCAGGGCTCAGGCAGCCTTTAACGTAGTTTACGAGACTCCACCGCTCCTCGACGTTGAGCAGCTTGGAGAACTGGGGCATAACTACCGCGCCGTTGCTGATCCAGTCGAACGCCGCCCGATCCGAGATGCTCTGTGCATGTCCGGGGTCCGCCGAACTCAAGTCGATGCTCAACGTCTCCAGCGGGACGTAGCCATAGTCCTGCATCATGGTCTGAAGGACCGGTCCGTCGCCCTTGCCAAGCGGGCCGTGGCACATGACGCAGTTGACAGCGAAAAGCGCAGCTCCCTGCTGAATGGACTCCCCCGGAATGGGGTTCTCGGCGCCGGGCGCTTCAACGCCGGTTATCGGGATGGCACCCTCAGGAGGCGACAATCTGGGGGGTTCGCTGTAACCGAAGGACTGGTGGTAGTGCATTTCGTAGAACAAGTCCACCGGATAGCTGCCGTTGGCGCAGGCTCCGCTGGTAAGCGCCAACAACGCCAACGCCGCGACAAGCAACGCCTTTGGGCGTCTGCTCAACACAGCGGCGACTCCCTCGGGAAACTTCCCGAACTTCGTCAGACGACTACGATTCACTAGGACGGGTCCCCTCGTTTTATGTCAACGGCGCCTGCCTGGGTTAAAGCCCTCTCCACCTGGTCGACCTCATTCGACTCGCAGTTCACGAGCACTCCAATGTACCCATCTGTTATGCGGTCGTCGTAGAGGCCCAGGCTGACTCTGGGCAGCCTCGACTCGAATATGATGCCGAGAACGGTGAACAGGATCGCCCCCAGCATGGTCGCCTCGTAAGTGACTATCGCCATTGGAGGCAGCGAAAGGATGGGCTTGCCGCCGGTGACCAGCGGGTATGCCAGCTGGGTCGCGGAGGTCAGGATTATGCCCGCTGTCAAACCGCACAACGCTCCGACGAACGGGAAAATGTAAAGCTTGTGGCTGCTCTCCCGTTCTCCGAATGCGCCTTCAGGGTACGGAGCGCCCGTCAGGAAATCGAAATCGGCGTCGCTGATGCCGGAAGCTTTCAGGTTGTCACCTGCTTCCGCCGCATACTCAGCGTCGTTATAAAGGCCCAGGACTCCTGTTTTGGCCATTCTGTTTCCTCCCGGCCCTCACCTCCAACCCTTCCCCAATCGGAAGGTTGGGATGAGGCGCCTTAGTCCTCTCTAATAACCGCGGGAACGGTCCTCCGTCCTATTTGAATCTCCTGCTTCAATATCTCTCCCTCTTTAATGTCATATATAGGGATCAACGGGAACACCTTGGCGAACAGCAGCATAAGCAAAGACACCAGGGCGAAGGTCCCGATAACTATCACCACTTCCACCGGGCTGGGTGCGTAGGTGTACCACGTAAAGTTCAGCGTCTGCTTCTGGGCCAGCCCCGGCACGATGATAAGGAACCGTTCCAGCCACATGCCGATGTTCACCGACACGCAGGCGACTATCATCAGCGCCGGGTTGCGCCGTATGCGTTTGAACAGCCACATGCCCACAGGGATGAAGTAGGTCGTGCCCACGAAGGTCAGGAACAGCCAGTTCCACGGCGGCTGGTCCATCATGAAGTCTTTTACGGCTATCTCGTCGGCCTCCAGCGAGTACAGGCCGAACATCAGCTCGATGACGAAGAAGAAGAACCATCCCGTGGCCACCACTATGAGCAGCCGTCCCAGGGAGTCGAAATGTTCGGGTCTGATGTAGTCCTGCCAGTTGAACATCCACCGCATGATGGCCATGACTATGACCACCGCCGCGACTCCTGAGTGGACCGCCCCGATGACGAAGTAGGGCGGGAATATGGTGGAATGCCAACTCTTGGCCGCGATGACCATAGAGAAGTCGAAGGACACTATTGAGTGGACGGACACGAACACGGGCAGGATCAGCGCCGACAGCAGTATTCCCGCGATGATCTGCAGCTTCCACTGCCTCGGAGTTCCCCGCCAGCCCAGGCAGAGTATCGAGTAGGCGATGCGCCTTGGCCCGGTGGACCGGTCGCGTATCGCGGCCAGGTCTGGAAGCAGAGCTACGTACACGAACAGTATGGACGAGGTCAGGTAAGTGAAAACGGCGCTGGGGTCCCAGACAAGCGCGGACCGCACGTTCATGTAAACGCCCCGTGCGAAGTCGTAAGGGAAGACCCAGTAGAATATCCGCCAGGGCCTGCCGGTGTGAATCAGGGGCATGAGCATGGCCGTCATCAGGGAGAAGACGGTCAGCACCTCGGCTGCCCTGGTGGCGGGCCTGCGCCACTCAGCCTTGGAAAGCCTGAGTATGGCCGACAGCATAACGCCCGCATGGCTGATTCCGATCCAGAAGACGAAGTTGGTGATGAAGAATCCCCAGAATACCGGCCGGTTCAGCCCTGTGACTCCCAGCCCCTGGTTGATCATGTAGCCGGCCGCACACATGGCGCCGACGACGAACACGCCAAGGAACGCCACCAGACCCCAGTACCAGAGTGGGGTCTCGTACAAGCTGTTCAGCAGGTTTCGATTGGCTTGTTGGTCAGTGACAGGTACGGTTTCCTGCATTGCGTCTCCCTAGTGTGGCCCGACTACTCGGGCTTCCCCAATACCATGTACTTGCCTTTGATGAAAGGCTTCCACAGAATGTAGAGCATTCCCTCCTTGAACTCCCACAGAGACAGTATCGGAACTATCCTCGTGGCCACAAGATAGAAGAGCGCCGCCGCTCCCAGGCCGCCCACTATGATGAATATGTCCCATATGTCAGGCAGCGCCGGCAGCAATGCAGCTGCCGTTTGCGCTCCGTGCGTTTCGAAGTCTGCGATGCTTTCAGCCCCCAACATCGACTCGGGTATGTTGAAAGCCGGCACATAGATGCGAATCATCATGAAGAACGCGCCTATGATCACCGACGCCGCCGCTATGCTCGGCCCAACGACGCTCTTACGCACCGAGTTCCAGAGGAGCAGGGCGAACGGGATTATGAAGCTGAAGAAGAAGTTCAGCAGGAACACGGTCTTGTAGGACTCGAACATTATCAGCTTCATGACAGCCTGTTCCGTGGGGTCACGGCCATACCAGAAGGTCATGAATTCGGAGAACCAGAAGTAGCCCCACAACAGGGTGACGCCCAGCAGTATTTTGCTGAACGACCAGAAGGGGTCAACGCCTATATAGTCCCTGTACCCGCCCCACTGCTTCATTATGAACAACGTCACAATGACGACGCCTGCGCCGGCTTGAAACCCGGTCAGGGCGTGGTAAGGCGCGAATATGGAGTCCTTCCAGCCAGGAATGTAGCTCAAAGCGTAGTCCAGGCTTATCAGGGTGTGAACGAAGATGAGCATCATGAAATAGAGCGCCCCCATGATGGCCAGGAGGCCCTTCTGTATGACCCATTCACGTTCCGTGCCCTGCCATCCCATTGCCAGCTTTGCCCACAGCCCTTTGCGGACTCCGTCACTGCGTTGGGCCAGCGCCGAAAAGTCGGGCCTTGCCGATACGTAGAGCACGGCCAGACCGGCCAAGGCTAGACCAATCACCGCCAGAGTGTCCCAGACCAGGGGGGCCCCGATAGGCGTTTCGAACCAGATGGTCCGGCGGTCCTGTCCGACAGCCAAGGCCCCGTCCCCGTTAAGGTCGATGGGGGACATGAGGAATATCATGGGGATGAACCACAGCACGTTCAGCACACCCACCACTGCGAACAATTCCGACGCTCTGGACAGCGGTCTGCGCCAGTGGTTTTTCGTCCAGCGGAACGCCACCGCCACCACGGGGGCCGAACCCACCGTGGCCAGCAGGAAGGCGAACATGGCTACGTAGTAGCCCCAAGCCTCACGATTGTCGCCGCCGAAACCGTCACCGAGGGCCCGCACGAGGAATCCTACAATTCCCAGACCCAGAAGTATGAGCAGACCCAACATGCCCGCAGCCAGCTTCGGGTCCAGCGTGATGGTCTTTCTGGTTACGTGCTCGGTCACCTGCTCGGTGGTGAGCAGCGTCTCTGGAGGAGGCGTTCTGTGGTGACCGTGCTCGACCGAGCTAGCCATGGCCCACCTCATCCTTAGCATGGGTGTCTATCTTCTTCAGATATATCACGTTCGGTTCAGTCCCTAGCCGCGCCAGCAGCTGGTAAGGGCGTCCCTCCTTGACCACTTTGCTGCCGGTGGAGTCAAGGTCGATGTAATCTCGGACCTTGCTGTCGTCGTCGTGCAAGTCTCCGAATATCAGCGTATTTGTAGGGCAGGCCTGTACGCAGGCCGGAGCAAAGTTGCCCTCCGCCAACTCGGTGTCGGTGATGGCTCGGCCCTCTTGACCTTCCACCTTCCGTTCGGCTTTCCTTATACGTTGTACACAGAAGGTGCACTTCTCCATGATTCCCCGGGACCTGACTGTGACGTCCGGGTTCAGTTGGTTTCTCAGGCTCTCGGGCCACACAGGCTCCCAGAAGTTGAAGAACCTGACGTTGTAAGGGCAGTTGTTGGCGCAGTACCGAGTGCCCACACAGCGGTTGTAGACCTGCACGTTCAAACCCTGGTCGTTGTGGTAGGTGGCGTACACCGGGCAGACGGGCTCGCAAGGCGCGTTCTCGCAATGCTGGCACATTATGGGTATAAACCTGGCTTTCACGTCCTGGAACGGCGTCTCTTCGGGTTTGGGGTCGACCCCCGAGGAGCCACGGTACTCGTCCGGCACATCCCAGTAACGCTCCACCCGAATCCATTCATAGGCGCGCTTCTGATGGAACAGCTCTTCCGTGTTGATGGGCACGTTGTTCTCAGCCTGACAGGCTACGACGCACGCCTGGCAACCGGTGCACTTGTCGATGTCGACCACCATTGCCCATTTATGTTTGCGCTTCTGCGCCATAGACAGACCCGCCTTTCGCTTACACCCTGTTCGTTACGCCTCAGCGTCGTTGGTTACGTGTACTATATCTTCTTCCTTGGTGCCTATCGGGTAGGCCGGAACTATGCCTTCGAACTTGGAAACCCTAATGTTCCTGCCAGTGGGTTGGAGCACAACCTGGGTAGCTCCCCAGGGAAGGCTGTCCATTCCCTCTTCATATTCCAAAATCGCCAACGGGTTAGATCCTTGTCTTTCCCCACTCCGGTTCCAATAACTCACACCTGGAGTGTGGCCCTGACCTACGGGCACGCCCACCACTCCCGGGGGCATGGCCGGGTGGATGTAGACAACCGCCTCGACACTGCCCTTGCCGGTGATGAGATTCACCACGTCGCCCTCTTCCAACCCGATGCGCCTGGCCTCTTGGAGGTTCACCTCCACCCAGGTCTGCCATGCCACGCTGGTCAGCGGGTCGGGGGCGCCCTGGAGCCAGGGCAGGTGAGCGTTCCGACCGTCCATCAGGGAGTTGGACAAGAATGGGACCATGACGTAGGAGTTGAGACCGCCCGTGCCCAGAAGCCTGCGGGCCTTCAAGCCGTCGGCGATGGACTTCAAGTCCGGCGCCTGAGAGGGGTAATCCCGGGAGCGATTGCCGAGGTCCGACCAACCGCCGCGCTGCAGCAGTTTGTTCCAGAACCCGTCTATGGTTCCAGGAAGCTCATCTTCCAGGGGCGTCCCGCGGTTGAGGTTGAATAGGTCGGCTGCGTTTTGTTGCAGCATTGCCCTAAAGCTGTTGGGCAGGCCGTCATTCAGGCCCAGGCTCTTGGACAGCTTGATTATCTCTTCAGGGAAGCTCTCAGCTTGGATGCCCGGCAGAGGCTCAACCACTGGTTGTTGAATGGCCACTATCTGGTAGCCCGGACCGGGTTCCGGCACGTCGTCGCCCCAGTCCTCCAAGCCTTCTCTTATCGGAAGCACCAGATCAGCCAGCGCCGCCGTGTCGTCCATTACGTTGGCGAACGCGATGACAAACAGATCGTTGGGGTCTTGGCGTTCGCTGATGGCGTCCCCAAGTCCGGAGCCGTCACCCTTCAAGGGAATTCCGTATACGGGGTTCGACCCGTACACCATCACAACTCCTATGGCGCCACTGCCAACGTCGTCCACGGCCTTGTTCCAGTCGGACAAGGACGACGGCATGTCCTCGGTCATTAGCCCGCTCATGGGCGGGTCGGGATTGAATATCACGTTGCCCAACCGGCCTGGGACTCTATCAGACACCAGGTGATTGAGGGCCAATATAGCCGAAAGGTTGGCTTCACCATGAGTCTGAGCGCCGGCTGACCCTCCGCCAAAGGCAAGGCTGGGGCCGTGGGTTGCAAAATCGAGGGCCACACGCCGGATGACGTGCGCCGACTCCTCGCCTCGTATCGTGGGCGGAATGCCGGCGTAGGTGGGAGAGCCTGGGTCAACGATCTTCTCGGGGGTGTAGTCGCCAAGGGCGGCTTCCAGGGCATCGGCGTCGTGGCCGCCGACCAATCTCTCTACAGCGTCGGCTGACCCGCGGCCATCGGCGACTATGACGTAAGCCATCGCCAGGGCCACCGCCCCTTCCATTCCAGGAGCCACAGGTATCCAGTCATCGGCGTTGGCGGCTGTCATGGAGAAGCGAGAGTCTACATGCACCAGCGTGCCGCGCGCCTTGCCGCGGTTGTGCCTGAAATGTCCGTAGCCTCTGCCGAACCGCACGGGAGCAAGCCAGGTGGACAGCCAGTCCGCTCCGAAGGAAATGACGTAGTTGCTGTTCTCTATGTCGAAGTCGGGAAGACGGTCCTGTCCCAGTACGTTTTGTACGGACCGGCGCAGGTTCGTCTCGTCCATGGCCTCCATAGCCATGTGGCGTCCGCCGTAGGCTTTTACGAAGCTGTTCACGACCTTGCCCGCGCTGCCCCTCATGTAGGGAGTCACCATAAGCATGGCGTCGGAACGGCCAGTGTCTCTAAGACGTCGGCCCAGGATGTCGGGGAAAATCTCGTCTCGAACCTCATCCCAGCTGATTTCCCACCACTCGCCGCCGCCCCTGGTCGTACCTTCCTTCCGAAGGAGGGGCTGAGTGACTCTGTCAGGGTGGTATATGGCTTGGAGGGCCCCGTCGCACCTGACACTCTGTTTGCCCTGGTTCGTGGGGAAGATCGGGTTGCCTCGCACCTTCTTGGCGCGCCCTTCCACCACTCGCACCAGAATGCCTTCCCTCTCGGGACATTGACCGCACACGGTTGCGTACCAGTTGTCGATGCCGGTGACCTGGTCCTCTGGAAGGTCCACAGGACTCTGGAGCTCCATCTCCCCTTCTCGGAAGATGTTGCAGGCCACCGCGCCTATCGTTGACAGGCTGGCCCACTTCAAGAAATTGCGACGGCTTAGCTTCATATTCTTTGGCGCTCTGCCTTTAGTAGTGACACGTCGTGCAGTCTGTGGGCGCGTTCAGATCCCTGTGACAGTCCACGCAATCTCCCATCTTAAGGTCCCGCACCTGCTTGACCTTGGTCATCTCACGCACTTTACCGTGGCATATGGAGCACGTCGCCTCGGTCAACTCATAGGCGGGAGGGTCCCCTGATGACAGATGAAAGCCCATCTCTCCCGCCTGGGTGATGGCTTGATCTCTGCCCTCATCTGTCGTCGTAAAGAACCTGAGGTGGGGTTCGTGGGCAAACTGTACGTGATCAGGCAGCCTGTGGACCCTCTCCCAATCGATTGGCTCCGCTATCAGGTCATCCGAAGGCTTTCCAGCGGCGTCCAAGCCTCCATATTCGAGCAGCTTGACTATCTCCGCATCCTGCCGACCATCGATAGTGGTATGGCACCAGAGGCACTGCTGGATGGAAGGCACGGTAGCCGGGTCACCTTTCGTCACGTTGCGGTGGCAAAACTCGCACTGGATTCCTTTTTCCTCCACGTGAACATCGTGGGGGAAAGCGATCGGTTGACCGGGGCCGTCGGCTCCGAAGCCAAAGACAGGCCTGCCCCACCAGGCCAGGAGGAGGTTCACCACCACGAATACGGCTACGGCGCCGCCTATAAGGCCTCCCAGCGCCAGGGGCGCCATGAGCTTCAAGCTAGGCTTTATAGGCATGTGTGGAAGCGCTTGATTGGGGCCGAGCTTAGATGAACCATCGGTCCCAGAACCTCTCGATTATATGTGATTGCTCTACGGTGAACGCCAGGAAAATCCCCATGCCCACCAGCATTAGTGCCGCTGTGGCATACATGGGTCGTCGGAGCTTCTCCCCCAAGTCCGAAGGAACATGACCGGAGGACACCATTGAGGGGATTATGGCGTGAGCCGTAAGGAAGGTTGCGGAAAAGCCGACTACTAGGAAAAAGTAAATCCAGATCCTGGTGAGCCACTTCCCTATTTGGAGCCAGTCAAAGGCTGTAACAGCTCCCGGATCGGGCAGCATTGCCGCCTCACCTCCCCGATGTTGGTGGCGTAGGGCCAAAAGACAGGTGAAAATTATCACACACACATACGAGTGTCAAGGGGATTCCCAGGCTATTGACCGGCCCTTCCGCAGCAAATAAAATGCTATGTCAGCGCGCCCTTCCAAAAGGGCGTCCGACACCGGGAGGTCTAGATGCAGGGAACGAGCGACGCAAACAAAGGGATGACTCGCCGGAGCTTTCTGGGGAAGGTCTCCCTTGGATTGGCCGCCCTCGTTGGGGTAGGAATCGCCGCTAAAGGCGCATCCAGCGACCCAGCGTCCCCTGCCAAAGAAGAACAGTTTCCCGGCGAAGACTCCATATACCACCCTCGGAAAGACCCTCGCATAGAGTCGGCTGAGAGGCGCTGGACCTCCTAGCCCCCGTTTCTAGCGTCGCCCAAACTCCCGCTCCAGATGGCTGGAGCTCAGGTGCATTATAGTCGGCCTTCCGTGGGGGCAAGTATGCGGGTTGTCGCAGGCCTCCAGTTGAACCAGCAACGCCTCCATCTCCCTTTGTTCCATTGACATGCCCGCGCGAACTGCGCCGTGGCATGCAATGGAAGCCGCCAGAGCTTGCTCTCGCTCCTTCACCAGGCCTTCAAAGGCCATCAGGTCCAACACTTCCACCAGGGCCTTGCCGGGGTCCTTATCTCCTATGACGGCCGGCACAGCCCTGAGTATGTAGCTCCGCTCCCCGAATCCCTCCATCAGGAACCCGTACCGCTCCAATAGCTCCGACGATGAACACGCCAATTCCTCCTGGCCTGGGGAAAGCTCCACAGCCACAGGCTCCAGAAGCGCCTGGGACTGGGATCCGGGCATTCCCCCGGAAACCTTTTCGAACAGCACCCTTTCATGGGCCGCGTGTTGGTCGATGAGATAGACGCCATCCGGCCCCTCTGACACCAGGTAAGTGTTCCGGATCTGGCCCAACACCCTGAGGGATGAAATTCCCTGGCCCATAATTCCAGGCTGCCCGGAAGCCGCCGACTCGACGGTGTCCCCTGCTTCCATAGAAAAGGCCAGCCGATCATGGGTCACAGGAATTTGCGGAGAGAACGGACCCCTGCCCGGAGATTCAGTTTGGGACGAGGGGAAGGAAAACTCTCTCACAGGCGAAGCCTGCACCAGAGTGGACCTGACGGCCCGCTGCAAGCCAGAGAACAGGCGGTCCTCCCGCCGGAACCGGACCTCGCGCTTAGCCGGATGGACGTTCACGTCCACCTCCGACGAAGGCACGGTCAGCATCAGCGCCGACATCGGGTGGCGTCCCACTGGGAGGAACCCCTGGTAGCATTCGGTCAGTGCATAGGTTAGGAAGGGACTCTGTATCCATCGGCCGTTCATAATAAAGGTGATGTAGCTCCGGTTGGCCCTGTGCAGCGACGGAGCTCCGGTGAAACCGTGGACGGAATATCCGTCGGGACCGTCCCAGGAGACCTCAAGCATGGCGCCGGCTGTCTCCGCTCCATATACGGATATGACCACGTCCGAAAGAATACCGTTTCCCGACGTGGCGAGAGCGTTACGACCTTCCACAACCAGGTTAAACCTGATGCGGGGAAAGGCCAGGGCAAATCGGGCCACCAGGTCGCTGATTCGGGACCGCTCCGACCCGGGAGACCGCAGGAACTTCCGGCGGGCCGGCACGTTTTCGAACAGGGACTCAACGCTGACCGACGTTCCCACGGCGCAGCCCGCGGGTCCGTTCTTTTCCACTTCACCCCAACGGAGCCGGACTTCCGTCCCCACGGCTTCCGAAGCCGTCCGGCTGGTCATAGTCACTCTGGACACCGATGCGATGCTGGGCAGCGCTTCTCCACGGAAGCCCATCGTGATTACCGATTCCAGGTCGTCCGGTGAAGTCAGCTTGCTGGTGGCGTGGCGGTGGAAGGAGAGCAGAATCTCATCAGCCGGGATTCCACAGCCGTCGTCGGTGACCCTGATGAGGTCCACGCCTCCGCCCTTAATTTCTATCGTGATCCGGCTGGCCCCGGCGTCGATGGAGTTCTCCACCAGCTCCTTGACGACCGACGCGGGCCGCTCGACCACCTCGCCGGCGGCTATCTTGGCGGCCACGTCAGGCGTCAACACACGAATGGTCATTCCGCCCGTCCCAACTCAGGGTCTTCAGGGTCGGCCTTGCGGCTGACGAACTGTCGGTCTGGGGAAACCCCGTCCCTGGCGAAGTCGGACGCTATTCGGTAGATGCGCTCCATCTGAGTGTCCTGGTCGTTGCGCATGTAATAGGGCCAGACACAGACTCCTCCGAAGTCCTCTACTATTTCCGGGTAGTCATCCACAACAAAGTCTGGGACCAGGGGCACACCTAGCTGCCCAAGGCGCTCCCTGGCTTTGTAGATGGGTTTCAGATATACGCCCGACACGTAGGGGAGAAGCTTGTGGTCTTTGACCACCTGGTCCCGCAGCCCGACGCCTGACCAGACGTGGACTCTATGGCCGTCGGCTGTGAGTTTTTGAAAAGTCTCTAGGACTCCTGGTCTGAGGCTGTAGTCCAGACCCAGGATGGTGTAGTCCACGTCAAAGAATATGTCCACCCGCACCCCTTCTTCACCGCCCAGCTTTAACGGGCTTGCCTACAGGCCATTATATCCAGCTACGACCGGCTGCTCAACGCCGCCGTCGGGGCCCCTCCAGCTTCCCTTTAAAGTAACTGCTCATTAGACTGGGCTGGGCGACCGCCGGTCGCCCCTACGAGATACCATCGCCCCACACACGTCATTCCGGCGCAGGCCGGAATCCAGAGGCGCCGCCCTAGGCTCCAACCTGCGCTGGAGCGACGACAGTTAATCCAGGCGCGATCCTTCGGCACACTTCAGCCCGATCCCAGGGCCTCCTCAATAGCTTTGAAGGAACCTCCTATGACCAGCCTGTCTCCGACCTGCACCATGGGACGCCGGACAAGCCTGGGTTCGTCCAACATCAGGCCCACGAGGTCGTCTCCGGTGAGGCTGTCGGGGTCCTTGTCCAGGCTCTTGAAGCTGGGGCTGCGCCAAGCGAAAATCTCCGACGGCTCACGCTCGCCGATGATTGCCCGCAACTCCTCTTCGCTGAACGGGTTGGCGAAGTAGTCCCGCTCTTCCAGCTCGACTCCCTTTTGCAAGAGAAACTCCCTCGCTTTACGGCAGGTCGATCAACGCGGCCACCAGTAGAACCGGGCTTGCTCAGCCATACATTTCCTCCTAGGTGTATCCCCTTTACCTTCCATCTATAAAGATGGGGACGGCAAACGCAAAGCTTAGGTGAGTATAAGGCCCATAACCCTTAAGGCGATAGCCGACAAGAACGTCGCCACGCACCAAATGAGCTCATCCTTCATCTTCAGGGTCGGAAATTCCCTGGGCCTGGCGTTGCAAGCGGTACAGGGCGTTTATGGCGGCCAGAGGAGTCATGGTCGAGACATCCATTTCTAGAAGCTCGTCCAGAACCGCCTGATTGGGGGCTTCTTCTCCGAACAAGGCCATCTGGAACACCGGGTTTGCTGGCGGCCCCCTCCCGTGGCCCTGGTCCTGCCGCTCCAAGTCGCCCAGTTCTTCCCACGCCCGGTTCACCACCGCTTGCGGCATTCCCGCGAGCCGGGCCACGTGGATGCCGTAGCTCTTGTCCGCTCTCCCCGGCTCGATGCGGTGGAGGAAAACAACTTGACCGTCCTCCTCCGAAACGGCCACCGAGCAGTTCTTCACCCTGGGCAGCGTCTCCGCCAACTCGGTCAATTCGTGGTAATGGGTTGCGAAAAGGGTCTTGCAGCCCAACCGTGGGTGGTTGTGGAGGTGCTCCACCACCGCCTTGGCGATGGACAGGCCATCGTAGGTCGAAGTGCCCCGGCCTATCTCGTCCAGAATCACCAGGGAACGGGACGTGGCCTGGTTCAGGATGGCGGCGGTTTCCACCATTTCGACCATGAAGGTGGACTGGCCCGTGGACAGGTCGTCCTGGAGGCCCAACCTGGTAAAGATGCGGTCAACCAGCCCGATGGAAGCCGAGTCCGCCGGCACAAAGCTGCCCATCTGCGCCATGAGGACTATGAGGGCCGCCTGACGTATGTAGGTGCTCTTCCCGGCCATGTTGGGGCCGGTGATTATCATCACTTGACTGCCCTCCGAGGACGTGTCCGTGTCGTTGGCGACAAAAGAGCCGGGCGGGAGCGTTCTCTCAACTACAGGATGCCGCCCCGCCTTGATGGATATGCCCGCACCCTCGTTCAGCGTGGGTCTCACGTAGCTGTAACGCACCGCCGCTTCTCCCAGGCTGTGAAACACGTCCAGGTGGCCTACGGCCTCGCCCAGGGCGGACACCGCCCAACTCTGCTCGCCTATCTGGGCGCATACCTGGCGGTAGAGCGCCTTCTCCAGTTCCTCGATTCTCTCTCTGGCCCCAAGGATTCGAGACTCGTACTCCTTCAGTTCGGGGGTGATGAAACGCTCTCCTCCCACCAGCGTCTGTCTCCGGGTGTAGGTGTCGGGAGTCATGGCCAGGTTGGCGTTGGTCACTTCAATGTAATAGCCGAACACCCTGTTGTACCCGACCTTCAGGTTCTTTATACCAGTGGCTTCCCGCTCTTTACGTTCCAGCCCGGCGATGTATTCCCTGGCGTTTCCCGACGCCTGCCGCAGCTCATCCAACTCCGGGGAGAAGTCTTCCCGGACCACTCCTCCGTCCCCGGGATCTCCGGCAGGATCGTCTGTCACTGCGCGGCCTATCAGTTCCACGGCTTCTTCGCAAGGTTTCTTGCCGCTTTCGAACCCATCCAGCAGCCAGATCAGTTCCCCGACGCCCGACAGCCCGTCGACCAGCTCCAACGAGGCCTTCAGACCGTTAGCCAGGCCCAGCAGTTCCCTGGGAACGGCGGTCCCAAGACGCACACGACCCACGGTCCGCTCCAGGTCACCGATTCTGGAAAGGAGCGCCGAGGCCCTTTCTCGCTCCAGCATATTGTCGTGGAACCAGCCCACTGAGTCCTGTCTTCGGACCAGCGGCTCCAGTTCTCGCAGAGGCTGACCCATCCAGCGTCGGAGCAGCCTCCCGCCCATGGGCGTGCGGGTAAGGTCCAGCGTGTTGTACAACGACGCCTCGCTGTTTCCCCAACGGCCTCCCTGGAACAGTTCCAGATTCCGGCGGGTCTGGATGTCCAGGGTAATGTACGACGCGGTCGAGTAGACGCTGAGGGTGCGCAGCTCCTTGAGGGCACCCTTCTGAGTCTGCGACAGATAGTCCACGATGGCCCCGGCGGCGCCCACGGCTAGAGGAAGTCCGACACACCCGTAGGCCTCCAGGCTCGCCACACCAAAGTGGTCCATGAGAGTCCGGGCCGCCGTCTCTTCTCTGAACACGTAAGTGGGCAGGGGCGTCAGCGTACAGCCAGCGGTCCTTTCCAACTCAGTCCCCTCCGGCGCCAGCGCCTCCGCCGGATCCAGCCGGGAAAGCTCCAAGCCAAGCTCGGCTACCGGAAGCTGGGTCGCACGAAACTCTCCCGTCGTGATGTCTACATAGGCCAGTCCCACCTGGGCGCCGTCGGGCATAAGCGCAACGAGGTAGTTGTTGGCCTTCTGCTCCAGCAGGGACGGCTCCACCACCGTCCCAGGTGTCACCACCCGCACCACGTCCCTGTCTACAATTCCCTTGGAGGCGGCGGGGTCGGAAAGTTGTTCGCAGATGGCCACCTTGTACCCAGCCTTTATCAGCCGGGCCAGGTAGGGTTCCAGCGAGTGGGCGGGCACTCCGGCCAGCGGCACAGGGCTGCCCTTGCCCATGCTGCGGGAGGTGAGGGCTATGTCCAGCGCCTGGGAAGCCGTGTGGGCGTCCTCGTCGAAGGTCTCGTAGAAGTCCCCCATCCGGAAGAGGAGCAGCGCGTCGGGATAACGCTGCTTGATGCGCATGTATTGGCGCCGGACAGGGGTGAGCTTGTCTCTGCCCTTATTCTGTGAAGAGGGTTTGGCGGTGGACATCCCCGCCATTTTACCCTACACCGCCGCCCCCGAAAAACCAGCCGCCGACGCTAAGCTGGAACGTTGGTGTTGAGCGTGACGTAGGCGACCATTTCGCCGGGTTCTACAACTACTTCTTCTAAGGAGACGGGAGGTGGAATCGGTTCGCCCTTCTCTTCCATCATCTCTACTACGTCAGCCAGAACGTCCTCTGCGTTCCGCAAGGCCTCATCAACTGTGGCGCCCATGGCTCCTCCTGCGACAGCGTCAAAACCAGGGAAGGTAACCCCGTACGCTCCCAGCTCTCCTCCAATCAGGACCGGGTACCGCATCATGATGGCTCCCACCTGCTTCTTGGCAATGTCGCGGGCAATATTCATCGCGATGATAGGACATCATCACCACCTTAGCCCACACCGCCGCCCCCGAAAAACAAGACGCCGTCATGGGACGACGGCGTCTGTTATGTCAGGTACAAACCGTCCCTACTGCTTCCAGTAGCGCTCTTCTTTGACCTTGAAGCCGCTGGGTTCCAGTTTCTCCCGGAGGTCTTCAATCATGCCGGGGTGGCCGCAGGCGTAGACCAGGGTGGACTCGGAGTCCAGGCGCATCTGTTCCACGTAGTCTTCAACTATGTTGTTCACCCTGCCGGCAACGCCCGACCACTGGGCGTTCTTCTCTTCGGCGGGCCTGCTTATGGTCGGGACGTAGATCACCGTTTCAGGGTAGGCGACGGCCAGTTCCGTCATCTCTTCTTCGTAGGTGAACTCGTCCAGGTAGCTGGCGCCCTGGAGGACATAGAACCTGTGCCCCTGGCCGCCCCGGTGCAGGTAGCTTCGAATCGTGCTGATGAAGGGTGCGATGCCCGTGACAGTGGCGACCATCAGATGGTTCGTGTAACGCTCGTCCATGGTGAAGATGCCCTTGGCGCGGGGTCGGATGCTCATCTGCTCGCCGACCCCAAGGTCCCACATGACCGGGGTCAGCACTCCGTCGGGCAAAGGCACCAGCTCAACGAATATTTCCAGCTCGTCCTCGTGGGGCGCCGACGCTATGGAATAGGCCCGCTCCACGCTTCCGTAGCCCAGGGTGCAGTACTGGCCCGGCTTGAAGGTGAAGTCCACTTCGGGCTTCAGCTTGATGACCATCAGGTCTTCGGTTATGTCCCGCCGGTATACGATGCGGGCCTTGGGCAGCTTGGCTATCACGTCCCGGAGCTTCCGGGCGCGTTCCAAAAGTCGGGTGTCTGCGGATTCCGTCAAATCAAGTCCTCCATACTGGGAGCGTCACACGGCCTTTGAAACCGTTACTGGCTCAATATTCAGTCCGGGCGCCGAAGCCATCGGGTCGGGCGAGTCGCTGGCATCCAACTCGACCGCCATCTGTCCGAACAGCCCGGTGATTGACACTACGCCTTTGTGAGCCGAGCCCGCCAGCGTGGCGACGCCGCGAATCGACTGGCTGCGGGTCTTCACTTCCACAGGGTCTCCCTCAGCTAAGCCCAGGCTTCCGGCGTCCTCGGGATGCAACGACACAAGCTCGTCACGGTTGATGGTGTTGAGTCTCCCCGTTACAACCTCCATAGGGCGGTCCGAATAGAGCACCCGCCCCGGCACTAGCAGAAAGGATTGATCACCGACGCCGTTCAGGGGCACGGCGCGGAATTCGGGAGCCGCGATGGTCGGTCTATTGTTTCCTGTGAAACCGTCTTCAAAGAGACGCTGGGTCCCTGAATGGTCAGGGCCGGTGCAAGGAATCTGCAGGCCCTTGTGTTCCTTTTCGGAGTAGAGCACCTGAATGGGCAGAGGGTTGGACGGGTCGGGCCTCGCCACCAGTACGGCCTCACCTTCCAGGCGGCTGTGAGATACGCCTGCATAGTCGGGGACCAGCGTCGCTATCTCTTCCATTATTTCGGAGGCTTCTTGGAAGTCGAAACCCGATGCTCCCATCCTCTGGGCCAGCCCGCAGATAGTCTCCCATTCAGGCCGGGCCTGGCTGTTCTTGACCTTGTAGGCTGGTCGGATGTGCTGCACCCGCCGCTCCATACTGGTGAAGGTGCCGTGCTTTTCGGTGAAAGCCGCTCGGGGAAAGACTACGTGTGCCTTCTGGGCAGTCTCACCTAGGAAATGGTCCTGTACTACCAGAAGTTCCAGGTTGTCCAGTCCGGTCATCAAGTCGGGGACTTCCCGCACCCCTTCCAGGGAAGCGGCTGAGTGGACCAGCCCATCACCCACCACGAACATCGCTTTAAGGCTTGAGTGGAGGGCCGCGAAGACGCCTTCCAGGTCAAGCCCCTGCTCGATGGGCACCATTTCGCCCCACGCCTGCTCGAAGAAGTCCCTGTCGTTGTGGGAGTCGAGGCTCTTGTAACCCGGCAGGAATCCGGGCACAGAGCCCATGTCCCAGGCGCCTTGCTCGTTGGCCCCGCGCCTCATGGGATAGAGGCCGGTGTGCGGACGCCCCAGGTTTCCAGTTATCAGCGGCAGATTGGATAGGGCCTCGGTGCATTCCCTTCTAATCTCGCGGGGGACGTTGTCCAAGCCGTAGACCACCGCCGACCGTCTCGATCCTCCGTAAAGACGGGCGGCCTGTTGAATGTCATCGACGGAAACTCCCGTCTCTGCGGCAACCGTGTCCAGGTCCAGCCCGGAGAGTTGGCTTCCCAAGTCATCTAGGCCTCGGCAGTTCTCCTCCACCCACGCATTGTCCACCAACCCCTGGTCATAGACGGACTTGAGCAACCCGCCCAGCAGAGTCAGCTCGCTCCCCGGTCGAGGACGCAGCCACAGGGTCGCGTAGCGGGTGAGCTCCACTTCTCGCGGGTCTATGACCACAAGCTGGGCGCCGGCTTGCACGGCTTTCTTGATGGGCACGGCGGCCACGTTCTGGTCTTCGGTGATGTTGGCGTTGAATACAAGGATGCACCGGGCTTCTTCCAGGTCCCAAATGGGATTGGTGGCGGCTCCATGGCCCAAGCCGTTTATGGGACCGTACACCAGCTCCGGGGCCGTGTCTGAGGTCTGGTCCACATTGTTGGTGACCATCACCGAACGGGCGAACTTTTGGGCCAGATAGTGTTCCTCGTTACAACTGTCCGGGGCGGTTAGAACGGCAAACTGATCCCCTTTATACAGGGGAAGCCGCTCGGCCACATAGTCCAGGGCCTCTTCCCAAGTGGCCTTCTCCAGGACTCCGTCGCGGCGTATGAGAGGCGTGGTAAGCCGCTCTTTGTGGTTGACAAACTCCAACCCAAACTTGCCCTTAAAGCAGGCCTGGCCCTTGTTAGCGGGAGAGTTCAACTCAGGCACGACCCTGATCACCTTGTCGAATTTGTTGAGTTCCAGGTTGAGCTGGCATCCCACGGGACAATGAGGGCAGACAGTCTTCTCTACATTCTTGGCCTTCTCCCACTTGTGGTCGCTCTCCACCAAAGCCCCCACCGGGCACACGTCTATGCAAGCGCCACAGAACTCGCAGCCCGATTCCAGCAGCGACGTGCCTTGAGAGGTTCCCACCAGCGCTTTGCCGGACCTGTCGGTGAACGTGATTGCGTTGTCTCCGCGAAGCTCCTCACAAGCCCGGACGCACCTGCCGCAAACGATGCACAGGTTGTAGTCCCGGTCATAGAAGGGGTCTCCTGTCTCGATGGGAAGGTTGCGGTACTGATAGGTCAGGGCCGATTCCAGGTCCATGTCCAAGAAACGCGTCGTGTCCTTCAGCTCGCAGCGTTCATTTTTGGGGCATACGACACACCGATCGTTCACTGAAACGTGGCGCAGGCATATATCTTGGGGCCCGCAGAGATCGACGCGGTGGCAAGTGAGACATCCGTGGGGATGCTCGGAAATCAGCATCTCCATGATTGACCTGCGCAACTCGTAGACCTCGTTGGTCGTGGTGCGGACGGACATCCCGTCCTGTACGGGCAGGGTGCATGACGCAGGGTAACCCCGACCGCCTTCCACCTCCACGACGCACATGCGACATGCCGCGTAGGGTTTCATCCCAGGGTGGTAGCACAGATAGGGGATGTACACTCCGGCGTCGATGGCCGCTTCTAAGACCATCTTTCCTGCCTCGGTCTTGAAGGACACCCCGTCTATGGTGATGTTGATTTCATCAGCCATTCACAGCACCTCTATCGTCTCGTACGCGCCGGTGAGAAGTTGTCTCCCGGGCATACGCCCGCCGGACAGGTTTTGTCGATCATGTGAGCCTCGAACTCGTCTTTGAAATATTTCAGCGCTGAGGAAACCGGGTTAAACCCCAATTGTCCATGACCGCACAGGGACCCGGCCTGCATTTGCCGGCCTACCCGCTGCATCAGGTCAAGCTCCTCAGGGCCGCTCTCGAAACGGCAGATGCGTTCGAGCACTTCCAGCAGATGGGACATTCCCATCCGGCAGGGGAAACACTTGCCGCAGGACTCATATTGACAGAAGGCAATCAGAGAGCGGGTAAGGTCCACAGCGCAGGTGTCCTCGTCAGCCACGATGATTCCGCCGGATCCCAGGATAGCTCCGGCCTGGGACATGGCTTCGAAGTCCAATGGGATGTCCAGGCTGTCGCTGCCCAGGACGCCTCCCAGAGGGCCTCCGGTTTGCAACAACTTGAGCTTCTTGCCGTTTGGGACACCGCCGGCCATCTCGTTGATGACACTGTTCAGTGTTATCCCCAGGGGGACTTCCATCAGCCCTGGGTATTCAATGTTGCCCGATAGGCAAAGCAGGGCTGTTCCCTTGCTTCGGTTTTGGCCGATTCCCGCAAACCATTCGCCGCCTTGGCGGATGATCTCTGGAACATATGACAGCGTCTTCACGTTATTGATGTTGGTGGGCTTGCCGAACAGCCCAACTTGAGCTGGGAACGGCGGCCTGTACCGGGGCATGGCGCGGCTCCCCTCGATGGATTCCATCAGAGCGGTTTCCTCGCCTGCGACGTAAGAGTCCCCTGTCAGAGAGACTTCGATATCGAAAGAGAATCCCGATTCCAGTATGTTCTCTCCTAGAAACCCAGCCTCTCTAGCCTGGCGAATCGCTGCCCAGGTCCGCTCTATGGGGCCCTCGTGACCGTGTCGGATGAAGACGTATCCCTGGGTTGCGCCGGTGGCGTAGCCCGCGATGACCATCCCTTCCAGCAGAGTATGCGGGTCACATTCCAGGATTCCCTTGTCGTTGAATGCTCCTGGGTCTCCCTCTTCGCAGTTGCACAGGATATATTTAACCGCGCCAGCGGTCCTGGCCAGGAAGCTCCATTTGGTGGCGGTGGGGAAGGCGGCCCCGCCCCTTCCTCGGAGGCCGGACTTGTCCACTTCTTCCAGGGTTTCCTCGGGAGTCATCTGGGTGAGAGCCTTGTGCAAAGCCCCATAGCCGCCGTTGGCGACGTACTGGTGTATGTCACATGGGTCGATTGTGCCGGCATTCCTCAGAGCGACTCGCATCTGACCTTTCATCATGGGAACGTCCCAGAGGTTTTCGGCCCCGGCTAGCTCCGGCTCACCCAGGTATCCCAAAGCCAGTTCAGCCACAGGCTCTTGACGGACCAGATGGGAATATATGACGGCAGGGACCTTCGTCGAGTCCATCTTGCCGTAGAAAACCCTGGGGCCGCCGGGAAGCATGATGTCCATCAGGGGTTCGGCGTAACACAGACCGATGCACCCAACCTCGCTGACATTGGCCTGTAGGCCGTGCATGTTTAGCTCTGCATGGACAGCTTCAAGGATTTGGTCGCAGCCGGCCGCCTTGCCGCACAGACTGGAGCCGATTCTTATCCATGGAACGTCGCCGGAGGATAAAGAGTCCCACCGTCGTTGGGACTCCGCCTGGATTTCGCTGAAAGAGGGCATGAGTTTCTAATGCGCCGCAGACGAGTCCGCTGTCAAGCGGTCGTCCAATATTTCAACGACTCTCGAGGGCGTCAAGCGCCCAACTAGATGATGGTCTACGCTGCCTACGGGACCTTGTGAACAAGCTCCCAGGCAAGTATTCAACTGCACGGTGACCTTGCCGTCGGAAGTGTTTCCTTCTGACTCCAGTCCCAGGTGGTTAAACGCTTTTTTGATAACTTGCATGGCGCCTTGCACGTGGCAGGACGGTCCCCAGCACAACTCCACTATGGTGTCTCCGGGCGGAGCGAACCGGAGGTTGGTGTAGAAGGACGCCACTCCCCAAACGTCGTTGATGGTTGATCCGGTTAGCTCAGCCACGGCGTCTATGGCTTCGTTGGGCACATATCCCACGTCATCCTGCACCGCAAGCAGAGAAGACAATATTGTGACGGTGTTCTGTTCCTGCTTGGCCAGCGCCCTCGTGACCTGGTCTTTGAGGTCCTTGCTGTCTGAGGTCACCCGTTGCGGCTCCGTTTACCTAAGCTGGTAGGACTTGTTCTAGCCCATAATAAAACTTCTAACAGGCCGACGAAATAGTATCACAACCGATGCGGGGCTTCAATCCAGCCACTGCGCTTTAGGGCGGCGAATATTGCTCGTCTACCAAGGCGCCCACACTATGCCTCGCCATAGTCCGTCAGGACCAGTTCCGCGGCCTCCTGGCCCAGTTTGACGCTGTAATTGGTGCCCCTGTCTTCAGGGTATATCTGGGTCGTGTTGGCCAGGTAAAGCCCTTTGATGGGAGTTCGAATTTCGGGAATGCGTTCTCTGTAGTTGACCCCGATTATCGGCTGGGCGGCGTCCACTCGGAAGTGGCGGAATCCTTGCACCCAGGACGACTCAAAGTCCGGGTTTATATTCTTGAGGTGGGGAAGAAACTCCTCCAGAAGTTCATCGCCGCTTTTCTGGTACAACGGGCTGTCGACGCTTGGATAGTTGGTCAAATAGACCAAGTGTTTGCCTCCATAGAGGGACGGGTCTACCAGGTTGGTGTGCTCAATAACCCCTACAAACGGCACGGAACGGTCAGCTACGTTGAGCCAATAGATGTGAGAAAGCGGCCTGTCCAGCTCCAATATCATCAGCACTGCGGAGAGATAGGTGACGTTGGTTAGCTTGGAGGCGTAGGACTCCGGCAGCATGGGCGCCAATCTGGTGAAAACGTAGGAGGGAGTGGTCGCGATTATGGCGTCGTAGTCCCGGGACTCAACGCCTCCGTCGGGGACGTCCACTGTTAGACCCGCAGCCCGATCGTCGCGGAAATCGATCGCTTTGACTCCACGTGAGATGTGCACTTCCCCACCCAGTTCTCGGATACGCTCTCCCAGGCAGTCGAAAACCTCTCCAAAGCTGCCCATAGGGTATCCCAGCTTCTCCTTTTCCCAGGGTTTGCCCCTGGACGCCACCCTGAGATAGATCTTTCCCCAGAGCCACGTCATGCTGATTTGGTCGTAATGCTGGCCGAACTTGCCCCGCAGCATAGGCTCCCATACGACCTCGTAAGCCTTGCGGCCCACTTTGTCCCTCAACCAGTCAGCCGCCGTCACCCCTTCGTAGTCCAGACCGTTCTTTTTCTTCTGCAGGTACAGCGTAACCAGACCCAACCGAAACCGGTCATAGAGGCTCAACGGCTTGAACCGGAGAAGGTCCAGAGGCGATGCAAACTTCCAGATGCGTCCGCCATAGTAGAACCCCACCTTGGACTCTATCCAAGCCATCTTGTGACCTAGACCCAATTCATGTATCAGGTCCACCATGTGAGTGTCGCTGAGGAACAGGTGGTGATACCCCTTCTCCAGCCTGCCGCCGCCTATCTCGAAGGTGGACGCCTGTCCCCCCAGAAAGGGCGCCGCCTCGAACACGTGGGCCTGGTGACCTTTCTTCACAAGCGCGTGGGCAGCCGCAAGCCCCGCTGCGCCTCCTCCTATAACCCCTACTTTCAACGGCCTCCTCCTGCCTCTCGTCCCTGTTCGTCAGAACTTTGATGCAACGGAGAGAGGGCGCCGGATTCCGACTGCGCCCCTGTCATCCTTACGCGTGAAAGGTTGTTGAATCCAATATTCTCCTTCCACATGAAGAATAGCCCCGCAAGGTTCACCGGAAGCCAGAGAGCAACTATGTGAACGAAGAACGAGTACGCTGCCGCAGGTTCAGCGGCGACTCCGAAGGCCACCAACGTGCTCTTGGCCACGACCTCGAAGGGTCCTATGCCACCTACACTGGACGGCACTGCTGTTGCCAGGTTTGCCGTGGCCGTGACCAGCAGAATCACGCCGAAGGACTGGTCCAGGTCAAAGGAGAGGGCGATGATGTAGTACATGGCCGCCTCGGTCAGCCACACTGGCAGGGACACAAGAGCAATCACTCCAAGGCGGCGCGGACTCTTTAACGCCCCGAGGCCCTCTATGAGAGCCATAATCAAGTTGATTCCGACGCCCCTGAAACGCTCAGGCAGGGGCCGCACTACGAAGCCGGCCATTCGTCGTCCCAACTCGGGGCGGGCCGCCAACACGAACAGGACTATGAAGCCTGCGGCGAAAAGAGCCGCCACGACCCCGCTAGCAATCAGCCAGAGGACCTTAAGGCCTCCGTCGTCGGTTTTCAGGGCCTCGGTCCAGGGCAGAAACGGCCATACCACCACTATAAAGAGGATGAGGGTGAGTCCATCCATTACCCGTTCCACACCTATTGTGGCCAAGCCGGACGCCCTGCTCACCCCTTCTTTCTGCCAGAGAGCCTGGGAGCGCACAAGCTCGCCCAGACGTATGGGCAACACGTTGTTGGCGAAATAGCCGATGACGGTTACGGGATAGAGGTTGCGGACCGGGATGGGCTTTATGTGAAGGAGCAGCAACCTCCAACGAAGGGACCGGAAGCCAAGGGCGACAAAATAGAGTGCGACTGCGGGCAAAAAGTAGGCATAGTTGGCGTGGCGCAACTGGCTCCAGGTGTCGCTGAAATCGATCTTCCATAGAAACAAGAAGAGCAAGCCGACAGTCACAGCTGTGCCAAGCAGAAATCGTCGGTCAAGAAGCAAGGGGGAAGGTCTCCCGAGTATCGCGCTCAAAGCAGGAACGGAACATCAATAGGACGCCAGTATACTTGGCGGCTCTCATGAGTTACAAGCGTCCGTACAGGCTGCATCCGTGGACGCGGATTCATTTTTGCAGCCCCGCCAATCGTAAGGAGTCCATCAGCAGTTCCAGCCCACGCCCAGCGCTTGACAGGAATCCTGCCCTTTTGCTATAAGTTTCAAGATTATCGACGCTTACATTCCGCTGGGCGTCGCCTTTTGGTTTCCGGCGATTCCGGCTAACTCTCAGGGAATTGGGACCCGGCATCCTAATAATCAGGACTTTTCGTCCAGGGAGGGAAGGATGATGGCAAGAATCACACGACACTGGTTCTTAGGAATGGCAGCGGTCTGTCTCCTCATGATTATGGGAGTTGCAGGCTGCGGCGGCGGCGTCCAAGCGACGCCGACTCCTGCCCCAACCCCGACTCCTATAGATATGGCGGGGATGATCCAACAAGTCCTGCAGAGTCAACCCGCAGGGGTGTCCGCCGAAGATATGGCGAAGGCTGTATCAAGCGCTATGGCACAACAGCCTGGCGTTACGGCGCAGGATATGGCTTCAGCCATCCAGAGAGCGCTGTCGGAACAACCAGGAGTGACCCAGGCGGAAGTCGCGTCAGCCATTGCGTCGGCCTTGGCACAACAGCCTGGAGTTACGGCGCAGGATGTGGCTTCAGCCATTCAGTCAGCCATGGCGCAACAGCCAGGAGTGACACAAGAACAAGTAGTTGCAGCCATAGCATCAGGCCTGGCGCAACAACCGGGAGTCACACAAGAGGAAGTTGCGGCCGCCATAGCGAACGCCTTGGCGGACCAGCCCGGAGTGACCGAGGAACAGTTGGCTGCCGCCATTGAGAAGGCTGTAATGCAAGCCTTGCCCGACGCGACGCCCGTCCCGACGGCAACTCCAGCCACCGGTCAGGTGGTGCGCAGGGCGCTGCAAGAGACAGCTATAGGCTATGGAGTCACTGGCCCTGCTATAAGGAGCTTCGGGGAGCCGGTATACGGAGGGGTAGTCCCCATTCAGTACTGGGCCCAGCTTAGAAACTGGGACCCCCACGAGGAGTTCCGGTACATCTCTAGCATATACAGCCCGGTAACTAACGCCCTTTTGCAGTTCAACCCCTTCACCTTTGACCGGTTCGACATCTGGGGCGACCTGGCCGAAAGCTGGTCGCAGGTGGACGACGCGGGCCAGGTATGGGAGTTCAAGATTAAGGACCACGCCAAGTTCCAAGACGGCAGTGACGTGACCGCCGCGGACGTGGTCTACAGCTTCGAGCGAATGCTTGGAAGGACAGAGAACCACCCCGGAAAACAGGGAGAGGCTGGCCTCTTTGTGAGTCCCCACTATGATTTTGGAGAAGTGGTCGACACCAAGACGGTGAGGCTGCACCTGCTCCACCCCTGGGCGGACGTCATCAACTACATGGCTGACGACATCATATCCATCCTGCCCAAGCACGTTTACGAGGACCTTGACGCCAAGACTGCGGCCGGGGACGACCAGTTTTTGTGGGATGCAGGAGCGGAAAACCTGGTCGGTTCAGGTCCATACACTCCGCTCACACCTACTGCCAGGGACACTTGGACCTACGAGAGGAACCCCAACTATTGGAAGAAAGATCCCGAGGGCCGTGACCTGCCATACGCCGACGGCCACACCTACTACAGGATTGCGGGCGTTGCGGCAGCCGAGGCCGCGTGGGAGGCCGAGCAAGTATACGGTACATCCACTCGGACCAATGGCGGCATGACCCCCGCCCAGGCGCAAGCTCTGTTCGACCGCTCCGGTGGTAAGTTCATAGGCTATCTGACCCCCTGTTGTCCTAGAGGTCTGCTGGTAAACACCACTAAGGCTCCCTTCGACGACGTCAGGGTGCGAAGAGCTCTATTCCTGGCCATGGACCGGCAAGAGTTCAACGAGTTGACCTGGGGCGGCCTGGGTGTTCGCGGTTCACCCTGCGGCGCCGAGGGGCACCCCCTGTGCATATCGTCCGACGAAGTAGACAAGCTGCCCGGATACCGCCAACCCAAGGGTGACGACGTGGCAGCCGCCCGGGCGTTGATGAGAGAAGCAGGCTATGAAGAGGGCTTCCAGGTCAAGATGGTAGTGGCAGCGACCGGCGCGGGCCGGTCCGACCTTGACACCGCCCCGGTCTTGAAGGACCAGCTCAAGCGATTCCTGGGAGTGGACCTGCTGGTCGAGGAAGTGGACTTCCTGACGAAGAACCAGATGATCGGAGACGGAGACTTCGATATCATCCAACAGGGCTCCGGGGCTGGTGTCATCACCCCCGACACCTACCTCAACTGGTTCTTCGGGTTCCAGTCCATAAACAACGCCACCAATAAGTGGACCTACAATCTTCCCAACGGAAAGAGCATACAAGACCTTATCCTCGAGCAGAGCCAGCAAACGGACATCGCGAAACGGCGTGAGATCGTGGCGATGATTGAGGACATCACGATGACCAAGGACAGCCACTGGATACATCTGTTCACCAGCACCTACTTCCAGATGTTCAACGCTGACCGGCTGGCCGGGCAAATGCCGACCCAGAGCGGATACGTCGAAACCAAGATGGAGCAGCTCTGGCTCTACGACGGGCAGGGCATAGCCAACTAGAGGCCACCCTCCTGTAAAACGATCACAAAGAGGCCCGGGGATTCATGCCCCGGGCCTCTGCTTATGGGACTAGCAGTTCCTTGCGGGCGCCGCGTAAGGGGCCGCCAACGGGAACCATCGGGCCATTGTGTCCCGCAGGGGCTGCCAAGCCCCTGGCCCACACCACCGCCCCGCAGGGGCGACTGGCTGGTCGCCCCCATGGCCCACGCAACAGCAGTTACTTGAGCACGCCGCCCCGAGTCGTGTCATTCTGAGCACAGCGAAGAATCTAAGGACGTTTCCACAGACTCGGCTCCGCCCCAACCTTGGACCCTCACTTCATCGACGTTGCACTTCTCTACGGGGGAGCCTTTGTGAGCAACCATCTTAGATTCTTCACGCCGCACAGCGCGGCGTTCACAATGACAGTGTGGTGGTGTTCTGGAAGACGGGAAATGCCCCGGGACTGTCGTACGGGCCACCGGTTGGTCGCCCAGGCTCCATGCCTCGACAATCTGGGCACGAACGGGGTGGGAGGGCGGGTTCCTGGATTCCGCCCTCCGCCGGAACGACGTTGGTGGGGAAAGCGGCCCGACTAGCGGCTGCCTCTCATCCGCGGGTCCCAGATGTCTCGCAGCGCATCACCCAGCATGTTGAACGCGAACACCACCAGGCCGATGGCAATGGCGGGGCCGATGATCAGAATAGGCTGTTGTTGAAGGAAGTAATAGGTCTCCGATCCACCCATAAGACCTCCCCAAGAGGGTTCGTCCGGCGGACCGCCCAGACCCAGGAAGCTCAGCGAACTCTCAACTATTATGGCCGCCCCCAGAGTAATGGAGAAGAGAATAAGAATCAGAGCGAGAGCGTTGGGGAATATGTGCCTTAACACGATACGCCAGTAACCCGCTCCAACAGCCCTGGCTCCTGTGACGTAGTCCATGTTGACGATGGATAGAGTTTGAGACCGCACGGCCCTAACCGTCGGCGGAATGATGGTGATGGTAATGGCGATGATTACATTCTCCAGGGAAGCTCCCATTGTAGCCCTGATGGCCAGAGCGAGGATAAGGTTTGGAAAGGCCATAAGGGCGTCGACAACTCGTTGTATTGCCATGTCCGTAGGCCCGCTGCGGGTGGCGCTGATGATGCCCAACGTGGCGCCGACGGTCACGCCGACTAAGGTCGACACCATGCTTACGTACAGTGATATTCGGGAGCCTCGAATCAGTCGGCTGAGAATGTCCCGGCCGAACTTGTCCGCTCCCAGCGTATAACCGCCCTCTCCGATTCCTGCGAACCTGCCATATTCTTTCTCGGGGGGAAACTCATATACGTTGACCTTATAAGGATCGGCGGGTTCCAGCAGCGGGGCAAACAAGGCTATGATGACCAGAAATAGTATGATGACGACGCTGACCGCTCCCAGCGGTTGTTTCACTGCAAACAGCCTCAGTGAGCGAGCAACTCCGACAAACCTGCTCGTCGCACTTAGCTTCAGGGTGGAAGCCTCTGACTGAGAACCTACTTGCAATTCGCACTCTCTCGTCGACTATGTTGGTAGAGCATGACTATTGATACCGTATTCTGGGGTCCAATACTCCGTAGAGCATGTCCACAATAAGGTTGATGACCAGTATCGCGCCCACCATGGTCATCACAATGCCCTGCACCATAGTATAGTCACGGCTGAAGATGGCTTCGATAAGCAACCGCCCGACTCCCGGAAGCTGAAATATCTGCTCCACTATTACCGTGCCAGCCAGCAGCACTGCGAACTGGAAGGCCGCCAGGGTCAGCACCGGAAGCAAGGCGTTCCTCAATGCGTGGCGATATACTACAGCCTGCTCCAACAATCCTTTGGCCCTGGCCGTTCTTACGTAATCTTCCCTCAGCACCTCCAACATTCCCGACCGGGTGATCCGCGCCATGTACCCGATGCGGGTGAACGAGAGGGCCACGACAGGAAAGAACATCTGCTTGATGTTGGTCCAAGGAGCCTCCCATAACTGCTCGTAACGCAGAGCCAGAGGAGCGTAACCAAAGCCTTTGACTAATACGAATAGAAGCAGAATCGCGAAAACGAACAAGGGAATGGTGACGCCGGTTATGGCGACCAATCTTCCTAAGTAATCGGCCCAAGTATTCTGGCGCACAGCTGAAATGACTCCCAGCGGTATGGCCAGAATAGTGCTGAATATAATGGCTCCTATGGCCAGCTCAGCGCTCACGGGAAGGCGCCGCTTCATGCTCTCCGTAACCGGTCGGTCATCAAACAGCGAGTCGCCGAGGTCGCCTTTGAACATGCTAAAAACCCAGTCGCTGTACTGCACGACAATATTGCGATCGGTCCCAAGCTTCTGCTGAAGTTCCTTTAGCTCTACCTGGGTGTACTGGGCATCTCCAAAGGGTCCGACTAACCTAGCGACTGCGGGGTCTCCGGGCACGATACGCAGCATGAGGAAGGCGATAAGGGAAACCAGAATTATGGTGGGGATGAAGAGAAGGAGCCGTTTTGTTAAGTATTGCTGCATGCAATCCACCTATGGAACCGATGGATCTAGTGGATGTCCAGTCACGTTTCGAGTCACCTTAAGCCTGCGTCGCCTAACCGGCAATTCTGTTGCTAGCCATTAGACACAAATAATGCTGACCATAAGCAATCTGGTAAGGAACCGGTGAATGCGGCCAGCCTGGAATTGGGCTGCCAATATTTAGCATTGCTCTCGCAGTCCTGTCAATAGTTGCGCCTATACGGATGCGACAAGGAGGGCTGACCAATGGCCAGCCCCCCAGTTTTGCCTGCACATAACCCGCCAGGGCAACGCTTCAGCTTCTGATTTTTCTGAACTTCTGGAACGTCCGCTGGCCCTTGTCCAGACTCATCACCGCCTCCGAGACCTCGGCCACGTAGATGCTCTCTTCGGAGTCCACGGCGATTCCGTGGGGAGCGTTGAACATGCCAGCGCCCGGGTCCACCTTGACCACCCCGTCGGCCATTGCGAACCCGTCGGCAAGAATGGTCTTGTCCCAGGAGGGAGAGTCGGGCAGTCCCAGGGAATCCACCCCGTACCCAGCCAACCTTCCCTTCTCCTCTGCCTGAGCGTCGCCACCCCAATGGCACAACATCTCTCCCTGGGGACTCAAGATGCTGATTCTATGACGCAGTTCGGCAACATAGAAGTTGCCGTCGGGACCCTTGCGCACGTGGTTGGGCATGTGCAGCCCTGTCCAACGGTCTATGAACTCGCCCTCGCTGGTGAAGATTTGGACGCTGCAGTTGTACCGGTCAGCCACATATATCTTGTCGTTGTCTTCCCGGTCGACGTAGAGGCTGTGAATGCAGTTGAACTGGCCCTCTCCGGTGCCGTGGCTGCCAAAGGAGTATTTCAGCTTGCCCTCGGGGTCGAAGCAATGCACCGCAGAGTTCCTGTACCCGTCGGAGCCAAACAGGTCGCCGTTGGAGGCCACCGACAGGTGCGTGGGCATGTTGAAGGGTATGTTGCTTTGGACTGGCGCGTTTTGATTTGTGGAGCCTAAGTTCAGAAGCAGACGCCCTTCCTTCGTCCATATTTTCATGGTGTGGTTGCCATTGTCGCTGGTGTACACCTTGCCGTCGGGACCTATGGTGATGCCGTGGGGAGCGGTGAAGTCGTCGCCCATCCGGCCCCACGAGTCGAGGAAGTTGCCGTCTTTGTCGAATATCATCACGACCGCATAGGCGCTCCGGGTGAGCAGGTAGACGTTGTCGTCGGCGTCCACTGCCACGTCGGGGCCGTCGATGAACGCGGCCCTCCTGGGACGTTTGAAGAAGGGGTCTACGACTTCATACCTGAACTCGCCCGTTCCAAAAATAGGCATGTAAAGCCTCCTAATTTATGTAATCGACGGGCTAACCGCCCTCATTCTAACTTTGTTCTGCCAGTAGAAGAGGAGTAAACACCCCTTTCCCCTTGACGGGAGATGGTTGGGGGTGAGGGTAACTATTCCCCTAACCGACTATCCTCTGTCGGAGGGAACGGGAACGCCGGGCACCTTCACCCTGAACCTGCCCACCGTGGTACGGCTGGTAAAGAAGATGGTCTGCCAGTCGTCCCCGCCGAAGCAGAGGTTGGTGGTGGCTGTCTGGCCGTGGGCTACTATGCCCAGGCTCTTTCCGGTGGGGTCCAGCACGTGGATGCCTCCGGAGCCGCCGCAGTATATGTTCCCCTGCACGTCAATCTTCATGCCGTCGGGGACTCCGGGGCGTTCTCCGGTCAGGTCGGCGATGATGCGGTCGGTGTGCTTGGCCAAGTTGCCCCAGGGGTTAATCTCGAAGGAGCGTATATGACCGCGCCGGGAGTCGTTGACGTAGAGAATGCTCTCGTCCGGCGACAAGGCCAGACCGTTAGGCAGCACGAAGTCGTCCACCAACAGGGTAAGAGTAGCCAGGTCGGGACTCAGGCGGTAGACCCCGGAGAAGTCCAGATCCCACTGCTCCTGTGGCCTGCGGTGAGTCCAAGGGTCGGTGAAATAGATGTTTCCTCCGGAGTCAGCGATTATGTCGTTGGGCCTGTTCAGTTGGCGTCCCTTGAAGCTGTTGGCTATAACGGTAATGGAGCCGTCAGACTCGGTCCGGGTGACCCTGCGCGTCAGATGCTCACACGCCAACAGCCTGCCTTGGCGGTCGCGGGTAAGGCCGTTGTGCTGGTTGCTTCCATCCAGGGCGACGGAGAAGCCTTCCCCTTCCTTCCACTTCATGCGCCGGTTGTTGAATATGTCGGAGAAGAGCAGATAGCTCCCCTCTTTCCACCACACAGGTCCTTCTGCCGGGTCGCCTTCAGCATTTCCAAAGCCGTCACCCAGCTCTTCAATCTCCACGTTGAGGTCCACCAAACGTTCAAGCTCAGGGGCATGCTGTTCGACGGGCATAAATCACCTCCGGAGGTCTGGGTGGGGTACGGTGGGATAGTACCCACAGGCCCATGGGCTGTCAAGCTAACCTGCGTTGACACTCAGACGCGGCGTTGCCTATAATCGGCCCACTAGCCCCCAACCTTGACGGAGGCGTCGCATGGACTTCACGTACAGGTACACCCCGGAGCAGGAAGCCTTTCGCACAGAGGTGGGCGCCTGGCTTGAGGCGAACATTCCTGAGGACATGCGCGACCCTGTGGACCGGTTGGACATCTCCGAAGAGTTCTACCGGTTCTGGCGGGACATGAACAAGAAGATGGCCGAGTGGCGCTACCCCACCTATCCCACTGAGTACGGCGGAGGCGGACTTAGCGGCGAGCACGAGACAATTATCCTGGAGGAGTTTGCCCTTGCGAGAGTCCCTCGCGCCTTCACCAACCAGTACGTGTTCCCCATGCTCCTCGTATGGGGCACCGAGAACCAGAAGCAGAAGTTCCTCACCCCCCTAATAAAGGGTGAGACTATCGCTTTCCAGAACTTCACCGAGCCGAACGCAGGTTCGGACCTGGCATCCCTGCAGAGCAAGGCCGTGCGGGATGGAGACGATTGGGTAATCACCGGACAGAAGACCTTTGTAAGCGGCATGGGTGACCCCGATTGGCTCTTCGGGCCGATAATCACCGACTCCGACGCTCCCCGCCACCAGAACCTGGGATTCTTCATGGTCCCCTATCCAACACCGGGCCTGGAGTTGCAGCGGCTGAACCTTCTGACGGGACACGACCAGATATTCGTCTTTATGGACGGTGTCCGAGTCCCCGCAGACCATCTCATCGGCGGGGTGAACGACGGCTGGAAGGTGACCCAGACCACCCTGGAGCTGGAACACGGTGGCCGGGGAGCCGCCTATCAACGAGACGAGGCACTGGAGAACCTGCTGGATTACACCTGGAGCACCAGGCGAAACGGCCACACGCTGGGCGACGACCCGGTCCTGCAGCAACTAGCCATGGACGCCTACATCGACTCCCAGGTCAACCGGTTGTTTCAGGGCAGGAACTATTCCATGTACCAGTCGCGGCATGAGATGAGCTACGAGGGGTCCCAGTCCGACTACCAGAAAAAGACCTTCGCCCTGCGCAACGCCGACCGGGCCAGGGACATATTGGGCATGTACTCAGTCCTAGGCGTCCGGGAACCCAGGGCGCCTTTCCAGGGAGCGCCGGAGGTCTACCAGCGCTCCAGCCTGACGGGAGCCCATCCCGGCGGGACGCTGGAGGTCCAGCGGCTCATCATGGCCAGGCGCTTGGGCATCAGCCGAACCAGAGAACGGGCCGCAGCGACCCCTGCAAGCTCCGGCGTCAGCGGCGTCTAAACCGCCCGCTCCGGGGATCCGCTGCATGGACTTCAAACCGGGATACACTCCCCAACTGGAGGAATTCCGCAGCGAAGTCGCCCGCGTTCTTGATTCAGTTCCCTCGGACGAGACTCGCAATGAGTTGGCCCGTCTAGGCTGGTTGGCGGCGGCGGAACCCGTCGCTCTAGATGGAGCCGGCCTCACTCAAAGCCACGAAACCATAATTGCCGAAGAACTTGCGGCGCGAGGCTTGGCAAACGCCTTCAACCCCAACATCGCCGCTCTCCGCCGGGTCATCCACACGTACGGTTCATCAGACCAAGCCGACCGTTTCATCCCTCTTTTGGCCACGGGGAACACGGAGGTATGGACCCTGAGGGCCGCCTCGCCGCACGACCTTGACCCTGCGAACCTCACAATCGCCGCTGTCAGGGACGGTGACGACTATATCCTGGAAGGCTATGGAGACTTCGTAGGCCAAGGCGAGCGTCCGGGGCTCATCTGGGCCTGGGCCGCTTTGCAAGGGTCTGGCGGCGACGCTCCTCTAGCCGTCCTGGTCCCCGGCGACGCTGAGGGCGTCCTGATAGCTGGGCCCATCGAAAGCATTGGTCACCCGGTAAGAAGGGTCGAGTTCCGGCAGGTGCGCGTTCCAATCTACTCCGCTTTGGGCACCGAGGGTTCGGGCTGGGACATAGCGCTATGTGCGCTGGACTCCCGCCCCCGCTCCGGCAAACTGACGTCCGCTGCCGTGGCAGACGACCTTATCTGCTACGCCGTTGATACGGACCGAGACGGAGCGCCTCTGCTGCTGGAGCCGGTGCGGCAGCTTATTCTCATGGACGCTTTCATTGAAAGCCGCGTGGCCCAACTGATGCACCGGCGGAACGCATGGATGCGGTCGGCTGGCTGGGAACTGACCTACCACGCCGCCCAGGCAGACCTGATGGAAAGTCGGGCCAAGGCCTCTGTCAGAACAGCCACAGACCAGGTCGCCGGGCCATACGCATTGCTGGACCACGACGACCCTAGAGCTTCGTCCCTCCTGGCGCCCCATAACGAGGACGACCCGCCCTCGTCTGGAGACTGGCCCCGCCAGCTCATGGCCATAAGCCTGGGACTGGAGAAGCCTCCAGCGACAATTCCCCCTCGTTCTTGAGAACACATCTTCGCATAGCCCCCTCTCCTTCTGGGAGAGGGCTGGGGTGAGGGTGGATAGTCGACTCTCCAGTGGCCTGTACAGTCCCGCTGTCGTATAATACGGGCGCTTCCCGACCCGCCCGTCGACCAGCCAGCCAGAGGAGGTCTCCATGGACCTGTCTTTCAATGAGATTCAGAGCCTTATCCAGAGCACGGCCACTGAGCTCATGGAGACGGAGATGCCCAAGTCCCGGGTCCTCGAAATCGACGACAGCGAGTCGGGGTTCGACCCCGAAATCTGGCGGACAATGTGCGAACTTGGATGGGCCGGAATGGTCATCCCGGAGGAATACGGCGGCTCCGGCAACTCCCACACCGACCTAGGGGCGCTTTACGAAGTCCTGGGATATTTCGCCTGCCCCAGCCCCCACCTGTCCTCCGCTGTCCTATCGGCCAACGCCATCCTGGAAGCGGGGAACGACGACCAGAAGAAGTCCCTCCTTCCGGCCATCGCCTCAGGAGACCTCATATACACCCTGGCATTCACCGAACCGGAATACGGCTGGGACCCCGAGTTCGTCCGACTGACGGCCACGGTCAACGGCGGAACAATAGTCCTCAATGGTACAAAGCTCTTCATCCCCGACGCCAATATTGCCGACCGCATTCTGGTAGCAGCCCGGACAGGCGACGGAGACGACCCGTCCCAGGGAATCAGCCTTGTCGCGGTGGACACGCGTTCCCCCGGAGTGTCGGTCCGGGCGCAGACGGGTTGGATAGGCCCCAAGGTCTGCGAGGTCAACTTCGAGAACGTCGAGGCGCCTGTGTCAGACATGCTGGGGCCGGAAGGCGGCGCATGGCCCGCACTGGAAACTGCCATGAACCGGGCCACGGCTGCCTTGTGCAGCTTCATGGCCGGCGGCTCTCACCGGGTCACCGACATGGCCAGGGAGTACAGCCAGACCCGCATAGCGTTCGGTGTCCACATCGGCACTTTCCAGAGAGTGCAGGACCATGTCATCGACGCCCTGAACGAAGCTGACGCCGCCAAGTGGACGGCCTACGAGGCCCTGTGGCAGCTGGACGAGGGAGACCCCAACGCCCAAATAGGGGTTTCGATGGCCAAGTCCGTAGCCAGTGTCGGATTCCCGAAAGCATGCGAGGCCTCCCACCACGTCCATGGCGGAATCGGCACGGACCTGGAGTTCGGCCTGACCCAATACACCAAGCGCGCCCGCACCCTCCAGCACTACCTTGGAGACGCCATCCACCACAAGCGCCGCATGGCCCGCCTCATGACCCCGACAGCGTAGGCGCGTTAGACCGGGAGTTTGCTTCTTTCTTTTAGGAACTCTTCCAACCGCGCACGGAGACGTTCCTCGGTCACAAACCCGTCATCGAGATGCCAGATTTCCATGGAGACATAGTCGATGAGCTCATCGTCAACGGTCCCAACACGGGCCGTGACAAATTCCCGGACGGTTTCCAGGCCCGCCAACCCGTCGAGGTATCTCGGCAGCAGTTCGTGGAGGGCACAGTCTTTTTCCATCAGGGGAACCACTCTTTCTATGTGACAGTAGTCAGATCTAGCAACGAAGAACGTAAGAATCTCTATCGCATCCTAAATATTGATGATTCGTGCAAGTCCACAACGTTAATAACGAATTCTCTTGCTCCTAGGATAGTGTCAACTATCGGACACGCTCCCAAGCGATTTCATAATCGTTTTCACCGACCCAATTCTGTTGGGCAAGCCATACCTGGTCGATTATCTCCGGTACCTGTGCTGATTGTATGATTTCAATAACGTCTTCGTCTCCCAGAGTGAACGAGCTATCTCCGTAAAATTGAACTAGGAGTAATCTCAGGTGGTCGGCATAGTCCACAAACTTTTCAGCGGCGTCCGTTGCCAAGCGCTCGAATTCCTCGCCATATCCAGACTTTGCTATTTCGACACTTTGAAAAGTCTCAAGTGGCAATCGGACTTTAAGACCAATGCCAGTTTCAGGAACGGTTTCATTCTTTTCGTAAGGGGAAAGAGAGCGGAAACGCCACGGTGTAGGCTTCAGGTCACCAATGCCGCGCTGAGATTTTGCCTTGGTTTCATTTGACAGAACAACTTGGGCAATCTGCTCGGCTAATCCTCCAACTTCCCTCTTCCTTTTCCCCTTCAGAGACCCCGCATTAACAATCAGCTGGTATACCGAGTCTTTGAATTGATCGCCTAGCAGGTGACAGATACGTTCACACAGATAATGTTCATTGCTGTGATCAGACATGTGCTTAGGAGGCCATATAACAGATTTGTGTTCAACGACGATACGAATCTCTCCAGGCGCCTCTAGCAACAACTCAGGCTCTTTCGTGTTCCTCTTTTCTACATCAAGACACTCTGATCGAGTGTATGATTTGCCGTAGATAGAATTGTAGTGACCCACGAATACTTTGAGATGAGACCACTCACACTTGCCTTGCGGGGGGAAGCATGAAAATATCATTTATTATCTCCAGTTGGGAAAACCCTTATCTAACACACAGTATACTGCCGTCGTCGCCTCGGATGCACCCAGGTTCTAGTGTGGGAGGCGATGATTGTCGGTAAACGCCTCCCCAACAGATATGAGAACCGTCGGAACGCAACGCGCAAGTACTCTCATAGCCGCTGCTGATAGTTGTGAACTTGTCACCCGCAGGCGGTGATGTCTCCCCATAGTCATCCTCGCCCCAGCAGACAGGAGAGCCATCGGACCTCAGGGCACAAGTGTGTTCATGCCCGCTACTGATTACTGCGAACCTCTCCCCGGTAGGCGGCGATGCTTGTCCCCGCTCATCGTTACCCCAGCATACGGGTGAGCCACCGTAGCGGAGGGCACAAGTGTGGAAGTAACCACTGCTGATGGAAGCGAACTTTTCATCTGAAGGCGTCACCATCTGCCAATAAGGGCTACCCCAACAGATGGGTGAGCCGTCGGCGCGCAGCGCACAGGTGTGCGCAAAGCCGCTGCTGATGGCTGTGAACTTTTCGTCGGCAGGGGGCCATGCTTGTCCACGGATATTCGATCCCCAGCATATGGGAGTACCGTCGGACCGTAGCGCACAGGTGTGCTTATCTCCGCTGCTGATAGCCGTGAACTTCAGACCCGCTGGCGGCGACGCTTCCCCATAGGTATCTTCTCCCCAGCAGACCGGGGAGCCGTCAGAGCGCAGTACGCAAACGTGAAATCGGCCGACGCTTATGGCAACGAACCTCTCGCCCGGAGCCGATGTGCCCCAGTGCAGGAGGCTGCCTCGACAGACGGAAGACCCGTCGGAGCGCAGGATACAGGTGTGCCTGTTGCCGTGGCTGATGGCAGGGACTCCATCGTCCATAGTCACAGGCACAGGATCCGGCGGAAGCGTGTATGTCGGCGGCAAAGTACCCACTTCGGTCACATTTGGCTCACCACCAGTCCCACAAGCCACCGTTATTAGAATGACCAGAAACCCTATTAGGAATCCACCGCTTCGTACACCCATCTGAGGAGCCCCCTTGAAGCATATGGATATAGGCACTTGCTACAGTCACCTTGTCCAACTACGGCCTGCAAGGGGGCATGAATGGGCAGTACCCAACCCATGCCTAGGCCGAAAACCGTGACAGAAAAACAAGGGACTGTAGCGACACTACTTTAGTTTACAACCCATAAGTGTGTCCAGAGTTCTCTGCGTTCCCCAACGCTTGACACTGTCTAGGCCATGATTTAGATTGGGGACGCTTTTGGGGTGGGACTTGGCTAGGCGTGCGCCTGTTTGCGGGGGTGCGCCGCTTTTTGGAAAGGGGACCGATGTCCGAAATAGAATTCCGGGACCAGACTGCGGTCGTGGGCGTAGGCTATAGCCGGAGTCCCGAGGTCCCCGGCGGCTTCTCAAGACGCTCCGGCGTATCGGTGCTGACCCTGGCTGTCAGGGCTGCGCTGGACGCATGCAACGACGCGGGAATCGACCCCTCGGACCTGGACGGCGGCGCGTGCTGGGGCTTCAACGACACCGTAGCTCCCCAGCAGCTTCTCCACTCGCTCCAGGCCAAAGAGGTCAACTACAACTCCCCCATGCTGGGAGGCGGCGGCCTCTCTCACTTCGCTGTTGTCCAAGCCGCCCAAGCCGTCTACCACGGGATATGCAAATACGCCATCGTGTTCCGGGCCATGAACGGACGCTCCGGCGTCCGCATGGGGCAGTTCGGCGGAGCGTCCTACGGCGTGGGCGCCCGGAGCAACAAAATCGGCGGGCCGTCCCAGCTCACCGCCATCTACGGCTACGCGGGCGCTCCCCACATCTTCGCCATGGAAGCCCAGAGGTGGATGGACATGTACGGCGTCCATAGCTCCGATCTGGCCAACTTCTGCGTCAACGCACGATCCAATGCCGTCAAGAACCCACGGGCCACCATGCGGGAACCCATCTCCGTGGACGACCACCAGAATTCCCGGATGATTGTCCATCCCTACCACCTGCTGGACTGCTGCCTGGAGACCGACGTGGCCTGCGCCATGATTGTGACCACTGCGGAGCGGGCCAGGGACCTGAAGAAGACCCCGGTGCTCATTTCCGCCGGAATCGGGGGACTTTCCAGAAGGCCGGACATCACCGACAACGGGTTCCCCAGGATAAGGCCTAGGCTGATGGAGGCTGCGGGGACCGAGCTTAGTGACATGGACTTCTATGAGGCCTATGACAACTTCACCGACAACCCCATGCGGGCCATCGAGGGCATGGGGTTCTGTGAGTTCGGCGAGGTGAAGGACTTCATCAAAGGCGGGCGCATCGCCCTGGACGGCGAGCTTCCGATGCAGACCCACGGCGGGCTGATGAACGAAGGCTACGCCCACGGCATAAACAACATCACTGAGGCGGTGCAGCAGCTGCGCTGGGACGCAGAGGACCTCTGCCCCAACTGGCAGAATGCCGAGCACACCTACGACAGGTCCATTTGCAGGCAGGTGAGGGAGCCGCGAATCGGACTGTCCACGGCGGTCACCGGAGCCTCGGGCCTAGTTCTCAAGAGAGGTGATTAATGTCAACCGGCTCTGATTACCCATTCCTGGTTCCCGACCCCGACTTCGAGACCGAACCCTTCTGGACGGCTGTCAGGAACCACGAGTTCAAGCTCCAGCAGTGCGGGCCATGCTCCGAGTTCCGATGGCCGCCGCAGCAGGTCTGCCCCTATTGCCAGTCGGAGGACCACCAGTGGCAAACTCTGTCGGGCAAAGCCACGCTGTACACCTACATCATCATCACCCAGCCGGTGTTCCCCCAGTGGCGGGAAATCGCCCCGTACAACGTGGTGCAGGTCGCTCCGGACGAGGCCCCCAACGTCCACATGGTCTCCAACGTGGTTGAGGTGGACAACGCCGACCTGAAGATTGGCATGCCCCTGGAGATCGTGTACGACGACGTAACCCCTGAGGACACCATTTTCCGTTGGAAGCCCGCCTAGCGGCTGGCCCACAAACCTCGAAAGGAGCGGCATGGCGGGTTCAGAACGAGAGCAGGGTTTCCGGGACAAAGTTGCCATAGCCGGAATAGGCTACAGCCGCAGCCCTGAAGTGCCCGGCGGCTTCTCCCGCCGGTCGGGCGTCTCCGTGCTCACCCTGGCCGTCAGAGCAGCCCTAGACGCCTGCAAGGACGCAGGGCTGGACCCTGCGGACTTGGACGGAGGCGTGAACTACGGCTTCAACGACACTGTGGCGCCCCAGCAAGTCCTCCATTCTCTGGCCGTCAAAGAGGTCAACTTCAACTCGCCTATGCAGGGAGGCGGCAACCTGTCCTCCTTCACTGTAGTGCAGGCCGCCGAGGCGGTCTACCACGGAATCGCCAAGTACATGCTTGTGTTCCGCGCCATGAACGGGCGTTCAGGAGTCCGGATGGGACAGTTCGGCGGGGCATCCTATGGCGTGGGAGCCGGAAGCAATAAGATAGCCGGGCCCTCTCAGTTCACCGCCACCTACGGCTACGCGGGCGCTCCCCACATCTTCGCAATGGAAGCCCAGCGGTGGATGGAACTGTACGGGGTGGAAAGCTCCGACCTGGCCAACTTCTGCGTCAACGCCCGCTCCAACGCCGCCAAGAACCCAAGAGCCATCATGCGGGAGCCAATCACGGTAGATGACCACCAGAACTCCCGGATGATTGTCCATCCTTACCACCTGCTGGACTGCTGCCTGGAGACCGACGTGGCCTGTGCCATGATTGTCACGACCACCGAGCGGGCCAGGGATCTGAAGAAGACTCCGGTGCTCATATCCGCGGGCATCGGCGGGTCGGGCAGACGGCCCGAAATACTGGACACGGGCTTTTCCCATGTGAGCGAACGTCTCCTGGCCGCCGCCAACGTCGGCCTCGAGGACATCGATGTCTATGAAGCCTACGACAACTTCACCGACAACCCCATGCGCGCCCTTGAAGGCGTAGGGTTCTGCAAGCCGGGTGAGTCCAAGGACTTCATCAAAGACGGACGCATCGCCCTGGACGGCGAGCTTCCCATGCAGACCCACGGCGGGCTGATGAACGAAGGCTACGCCCACGGCATCAACAACATCACCGAGGCGGCGCAGCAACTGCGGGGCGACGCCGAGGACCTCTGCCCGAACTGGCAGAACGGCGAACACACCTACGACCGGTCCGTCTGCCGTCAGGTCCTAGACCCCAAGATTGCCCTGCAGACAGCGGTGACAGGGGCTTCCGGTCTCGTGCTGAAGCGGGGATAGGCCCCGGCTTAGAACCCTCACCCCAACCCTCTCCCAAGGGGAGAGGGAGATTTCGCTCTTTGACGACATCATTCACGGCGCTCCCCTCGCCCTCCGGGTGAGGGCTACACGGCGCCGTATTCGGCCAGGATGACCAGCTCCTGCCTGCTGACTCCGATTTCCCGGCAGAGAATTTCTTCGTTGTGCTCCCCCACCAGCGGGGCTCTGCGGTATATACGTTGGGGCGACCCGTTGAATATGGCTGCGGCGCCGGGATATTTGAAGCTCCTTCCCAGCTCCGGGTGCTCCACGTCCAGGAAGAACCCCCTGTCCTCGAGATGCGGGTCGGTGGCCATCTGGTCGCTGGAGAAAATGGCGCCCCAGGGGAAGCCCATCTTCTGCCCGGCGTGCCATAGCTCGTGCTGAGGGCGGGTCTTGAAGAAAGCCCTGAGCACGTCATACACGTGATCGTCGTTTTGCCGGGCGAAATCGGCCTCCATGTACTTGTCGTCCAGTAGGTCGTCAGCCATTCCCGTTTCGTTCATCCACTCGGCCAACTTGCGCAGCATGGGCGGAGTCATGAGCAGGCCGCCCATAGCCAGGTGGACCCACTTGCCGTCCGCCGTTTCCATTTCCACCGCGGCGGGACGCATTTTGTCGATGCGCTGGGGCGTCTGGTGACGCCCCGTGTGCCTGTACACTACCACGTTGTCGTATATGTAGAAGCGGATGGCCGATTCGGTGGTCAAGGAGCAAGCCTCATGAATGGAGGCGTCGATGTACTGTCCTCTGTCGGTGGAGCGCCGCAGGTACAACGCGGCCATGATTGCCATGTAGGAGTAATGGCATCCCATGTGCCAGGCGTGTCCTCCGTCGGGGGCGATAGGAGGCCCGCCAGCCACGTCCTCGTCGTCGTATCCCGTGGACCCCATGATGCCGCCAGCCGCCAGTTGTACCAGGTCCGAGGTCTTCAGGCGGGCCCAAGGCCCTTCCTGCCCAAAGGGAGTTATGGAGCACATGATCAACCGGGGGTTTATTCTTTCCAGGTCCTTGTAACCCAGCCCCAGCGACGGAAGATAGCCGGGATCGTAGCTTTCCAGGACGATGTCGGCTCTTGGAACGAGGGCCTTGAGCAGCTTGCGCCCGTCCTCGGTTTCCAGGTTGAGGGTAACGCCTCGCTTGGAGGTGTTGTACTGCCAGAAGTTAAGGCTTCGGTTGAGGTTGGGAACATCGTCCACGAAAGGACCGATGGTGCGGGTGCTCTGGCCTCCGGGAGGCTCGATTTTTATCACGTCGGCTCCCATGTCCGCCAGCAGCTTGCCGCAGAACTCTCCCTTGTGGTCCGCCAGTTCCAGCACGCGGCATCCGGCCAGAGGCCCGGGAAGTTGGCTAGCCAAGCTCATTCATGGCCTCCTCCATCTGGGGATAGTAGCCCAGGTCTTCAGGCCAGAACGTTCCGTCCTTGTACCCCTCCTTAATCTCCTCCTTGGTCATACCCAACACCCTCTGCATCACTTCGACCGTGTCTTGACCCAACATAGGAGACGCGCGGTTTACTCCAACGTATGCGTCGGACATAGTGAAAGGAGCGCTCTGGTGACGCTTTGGCCCCAGCACAGGGTGGTCCAGCACGGAGCTGAAGTGTCCACGGGCCTTCATCTGGGGGTCCCTGTCCACCCGGTCCTCAGAGGACTGTACGGGGGCGGCGGGAACGCCCGCGGCCTGACAGAGTTGGGCGATTTCATACTTGTCCAGGGTGAACGTCCACTCTTCTATCTTTTGGTCCAGTTCCTCCTGATTGCGGATGCGGCCCAAGAGGGTGGAATACTTGGCGTTTACAGCCCACTCAGGGGTTCCCATGACCTTCACCAGGCCTTCCCACTCCGCATCGGTGAAGCAGCCCAGGACGCACCAGTCGTTGTAGTCCCCCGGCTTTGTGCGGTAGGAGTTGTGGGGCACGGCGGCCCGCCCACGGAAGCCGCTTATGGGCGGTGTGCCGGGCCATATAGCCCGGTTTCCGGCGGGGTAGCCTTCCCGGTCGGTGGAGCGGCCGTTGACCGTGTAGTCGAGGAAGGCAGGGCCTGTGAGGGTTGCGCCCATGATCATCTGCCCCATATCCACGTGCTGCCCCTCGCCTGTACGGTTTCTGGCCTCGAGGGCCGTGATTACGAACATGGCGCCGTACATGCCGCCGGTGTCGTCCAGGTATGAGTAGCCCCATCCCGCCGGAGGCTTGCCGGGAAGCCCGGACATGAGGCTGAGACCGGCCACGGCCGCCGCAGCGGGGCCGAAGGTGGTGTAGGGAAGATAGGGCCCTGTGTGGCCAAATCCGGCCATCGACATGTATATGATTTTCGGGTTGACCGCTGTCATGTCCTCGTAAGCCAGGCCCCACCGCTTCATCACGGTGGCGCTGAAGTTCTCGATTACAACGTCTGACTTCGCGATGAGCTGCTTGGTGATGGACAGGCCTTTTTCGCTGCGCACGTTCAGGGTTATGCCCAGCTTGTTGGTGTTGTTCTCGTCGGAGTTGGCCACGGCGTTGGGGTCTCGGGGAAGCTCGCCGGGACGGATGCGCTGGCCGGGTCCCAGACTGTAGGGCCACTGGACCTTGAGCACCTCAGCCCCCAAGGCGGCTAGCCACCGTGTAGACCAGGGGCCAGCCCTGACCCACGTAAAGTCCAGGACTCGAACGCCGTCCAACGGCCGTGGAAGATCCATATTTCTCCTCCTTGAATACTGCCGAAAAACACCTTGCATCAAGGCCGGGACCAAGAACCAAAACAGGATACTTAGTGTCCGTGTAGGTGTCAACTTGAGCGGCTATTACGCTTGGAGTGCGACCGGACTTGCCCACGCCGTAAACTCTGCTATGATTGGGGAACCAAGCAGTGAACCGCCAAAGGAGGACTCAGAGTATGGTCGACGACTCCATCAGGCTCAAAGGCATCAACCACATCACCTACAACGTAAAGGACAAGGACAAGGCCCTCGCCTGGTACCAGGAAGTTCTGGGGATCAAGCAGATACCCAAGATGGTGGACAGCGACAACCTCTACTGGCTCCAGCTTCCCAGCGGCGCCATGGTCCACATCATAGAGAACCCGGACGCTCCGTCGGCTCCGTCCCACCACACCGCCTTCGAGGTGGACGATATAGAGGGCGCCCATACCCACTACGGGTCCCTGGGCGTCACCGCCTTAACCGACATATCCACCCGACACGACGGGCAGCGCGCCTTCTATTTCGAGGACCTGGACGGCAACAGGCTTGAAGTGTGCACCAAGTCGGGCTTCGGAGTGCTGGTCTAAGGACAGCCCATGAAGCTGGGACTTATCTCCGACACCCACATCCCCACAGTAGCCAAAGAAATCCCCAAGGAAGTCGAAACGGCCTTCCAAGGCGTGGACATGGTGCTCCACGCCGGGGATATACAGGTGCTCCGGGCGCTCGACTGGTTGGAACGCATTGCCCCGGTTTACGCCGCGGAAGGCAACAACGACGACGGCTTAGTCGACCCCAGGATTAAGCCGGTGCAAATGCTGGAAGTTGAGGGCTTAACGGTGGCCGTCGTCCACGTCTTCAACTACCCCGAACTGCCCCTTGAGAGGTTCTTCAACGGCAAGGGGGACGTGGACGTGGTGGTCTACGGGGACACCCACGTGCCGGAGGTGATTAGAGAGGACGGCTTTCTACGCGTGAACCCGGGCAGCCCCACGGCCCCAGGCCCCAACATGCACCTGGGGCTGGGGCATGTGGCCATCCTGGAGATCAAGGGCGGCGAGGCCGATGCCTGGATCGTCGAGCTGAAGGGGCTTTCGGACAACTGAGCAGGCTTGCCATTAAAGCCGAAAGCCGCTCCCGTTACGCTGTTCCGCGCGGGTCCCTGGCAGCATGTCCGAGCGGTACCATTACGTCACGCCGAGCGGTTCCACTGTGTCATTCCGAGCGGTAGCGAGGAATCTAAAGACCTCGTTCGGAGTCATGCCGAAGTTCACGCGACCAGCCTCTTAACCGGGCCGTTGCGTTTCCAAAGGCGCGGTAGGGGGACAAGGACTTTAGCAACTGTGTTGGACGAGGGAAGGGTTGCTGGTGTGGTTGAGCTGATTCCAGGTTGTTCCGTCCCTCAACATGGCGTTGATGATGGTCAACAGCTTACGCATGCAGGCCACCATAGCCACCTTGGAGGGCTTCCCGTTCCCCACCAACCGTTCATAGAAAGTCTTTATCAGGGGATTGTGGACTCTGGCGCTCATGCCCGCCATGTACAGCGTCCTTCTGACGTTGGCGCGGCCTCCCCAGACGCTCCGTTTCCCCCTATGGGTCCCACTGTCCCGGTTCAACGGGGCCACTCCCACCAGGGCGGCTATCTCCCTTCGATTGAGGCTGCCCAATTCAGGAAGGGACGCCAGAAGGGTCATGCACGACACGCTCCCTATGCCCGGAACGTCTTTGAGCGCCTTCGCTTTCCCCGTCCAAGCCGCGTTCTCCTTGATGAAGTCTTCCATCTCCCGGTCCAGGTCCTCCAGCTCCTGGGTGAGATACTGGATGTGCCTCTCAATGCCGCGATGAACAGCCTTGGACGCACGCTTGAGGCGATTGGACTCAGCGGTTCTCATCTCTACGATCTGCTGTCTGCGCGCCACAAGAGCCTTGAGCCGGGCCGCCTCGGCGTCCGGGAGAGGACGGACCTCAGGCCTCACGGCGGCGGCGAACCGGGCTATGACCTGGGCGTCCAGGGCGTCGGTCTTGGCAAGTCTGCCTGTGGAGCGGGCGAAGTCCCTTATCTGTCTGGGATTCATCACCGCCACCGGCATCCGGCGGAGGCCGCAGTCCACCGTGAGGGCCCTCTCAAGGCCGCCTGTGGCCTCCATCACGATGAGGCCCACATCCAACTCCTTGGCCAAGTCGATCAACTCACCGATCCCGACAGGGTCGTTGGCGAACCTCCCGGTCCGCTCTTGGGGCAATATGTGAACATCCAGGCGCTTGCCGCTTACGTCCACTCCCATCACCGCGTCTGCGCTCATGTTGCGTCCACCCCTCTCGCCGCGTCTGTGCTCATCACATCCCCTTCTTGCAGGTCCGGGCTCGTTGACCCTGACAACTGTTCGGGCTTTAATGAGCATGGTGCGGCGGCTGACGCTAAAGTTCGGTCTTTAGAGGACCATGATTCCTGCGGCCTGCCGCACCCTGACTCCCACACACTAACACGTCTTCATCACACAAGATTCCTCACTCCGCGGCGCGGAATTCGGAATGACAGGTGTGACGGGCACAACGCAGTGGGCGGGCCGACATATATTCGGGCGTGAACCGGCCCTAGTCGAAACCTTTTTCGTCGAAGGTCATGATCACCCACGTGGCGCCTTCTGGGCCGCTCGTGAGGTCGCTGGCAGGCTCGTCTCCGACTATGTAACGCATGGAAAAAGGCCTGATTTCGGTGTCGCCGAAGGTGGCCGACCCTTTCAGCATCGCCTGAAACTCTCCGTGGGGAGCAGCCGGTATCTTCAGGACCGCGCCAGGTTCGCACTCGTACATGTGCGCCTTAGGCTCGTTGAGGCCGTCCACTCCGAAGAGAGTCTTCCGCCTGATTCCCTGCAGACTCCTGGGAGACTCTTCCCACTGCTGGTCAGAGAACCGACCCAATATCTCCCGGCCATCCCGGTTCAACTCACCCCGGAACTTGTCCCGCTCCCAGTTCCAAACTATTCCGGCGGACTTGTTCCTGAGGACTGCGCATATGGACGACTCGGTGGCCTTTCCGGCCACAAAGGGGCCGTAAGCCGTGTTAGTGTCGGTGTAATGGAGCTCGGGTGCATCGAGGCCCAGGTGAGGGAACACCATTGAGCCTGTCAACATGATCTGGAACTGGGCGGCGTCATGGAAATGACCTTCGTTGTTGTCGCCGTCCCGGGGTATGGCCATCAGGTGAGCGTAGGGTCGGCCTGCCTCGCCGTCGGAGAGATGCTTGAAATAGAACCCCCGGGCGTACTTGCTGGTGGCTTTGACCCATTCGTGGGCTCGATCGTCTAGGAGGACTTCTTTAACTGGCATGACCGCTCCTTTCCCAGGCCTATTGACTAAGGCGTCTACTGGCTCCCGCGCATCCTTGGGTCAAGCACGTCCCTCAGGGCGTCGCCAAGCATGTTCCAGGACAGCACTACAATCGATATGGCAAGCCCTGGCACCACGCCAAGCCAAGGGTTTTCCCGCATGTCTGAGTAGGTGACTTTGTTCAACATGCCCCCCCAAGAGGGTTCGGTTATAGGAATGCCCACGCCAAGAAAGCTCAACGCCGCTTCCGCTATTATAGCCGCCGCCATGTAAAAGGTCACCAACACTATGAACACCGCCATGGTGTTGGGGACCATGTGCAGCAGGATAATCCGGACGTCCCGCGCCCCGATGGACCTGGCCGCCAGGATGTAGTCCTGCTCCCGGAGCGCAAGAGCCTGTGAGCGTATCACCCGCGCGGTGGCCGGTACGAACAACACCGTCAAAGCAATAATCACGTTCTGAATGGACCCGCCCAACGCCGTCATGATGGCGATGGCCAGAATAATGGCAGGAAAAGCCATTAAGCCGTCTATCAAACGTTGGACGAACAGATCGAAAGCCCCACCGAAATAGGCGCTGGTGACTCCAATTAACAGACCTATCGAGCACCCTATCAACGAACTGAACAAGCCGACTATCAAAGACACTTTCGCGCCGTGGACCAAGCGGCTGTATATGTCCCGCCCCAGCCAGTCCGTTCCAAGAAGATGGTCGGAGCTTGGTTTGGCTCGCAGGTTGTCTGAGTCTGTGGAATGGACGCCGTGGGTGTCTATGGTGGACGCCAGCAGAGCCACGATGACCAGCACGACGGCCACTCCCGCTCCCACAGCGCCCATAGGCTTCTTTAGCAGGAAGTTGAGAACCTGCCCGTAGAGTGGGCGTTTGGGACGAAGTCCGGTCAAGACGGACTGGTCGATGCCGGCTATTGCGTCTTGTTGTGCCATCTCTACGAGTACCTGATCCTGGGATTCAGCCATGAGTAGGCGATGTCCATAGCAAGGTTCAACACCAGCACGATCATGGTGACTATGATCACCACCGACTGTATCACAGGGAAGTCCTGCTTCTCGAAACCTGAGATCACGTACAGCCCGATGCCCGGGACCAAGAATATGCTCTCAATTATAACGGTGCCGCCTATAAGCCGCCCGAATTCATAGCCGGTCACCGTAACGACCGGGAGCAAGGCGTTGCGAAGAGTGTGTCGGTTTATCACTACCCGCTCCGAAAGCCCTTTGGCCCTGGCCGTGCGTATGTAATCTTCCCTCAGCACTTCGAGCATAGCCGAGCGGGTTATACGGGCCAGGAACGCCATGTGGGAGAGAGCGAGCACCAAGGCAGGAAACACCATTTGTTTGAGGTTCTCTATCTGGTCGTCTTGAAAGTCCCTGTACCTCAGAGGCGGATTCCAGTCGAAGACCGAGGCAAGGAACAAGAGCATCAGCAGCGCCACCCAGAAGTTGGGCAGCGCTATGCCCACCGTTGTCACCAACCGGCCGACGTAGTCCATCGGAGTGTCCTGCTTGACCGCGGAGAACACCCCCAACGGAATGGCCACGAAGGCGGCCATGAACAAAGATATGATCACCAGCTCCAGGGTGACCGGAAAGCGGTTCTTGATTTCGTCTATGACGGGTTGCTTGGTGTTGAAAGAGTCTCCGAAGTCCAGCCGCACGGAGTCCCACAGGAAGATTCCCCATTGGTGGGGGAACAGAGGCTTGTCCGTCCCCAACTCCGCCCTCTTCTTGGCCAACGCTTCCTCGGTGACGGCAGCCCCATCACCGAATTCTGAGCCTGTTTCAAGAAGCTGAAGGGCCGGGTCGCCGGGCAGAAGCCTGATTATGACAAATGCAATGGTGCCGACCAGCGCCAGCGTCGGCACAAAGAGAAGCAACCTTTTCAGGATATATGTCTGCATTGTCCTATCCGCTAACCCCTACGCGTGGCTCCCAAGTTTCTCTCTTTAGGACGGTTGGGTAACTCCCATCTAATATAAGGACAGGCCCAAAGCGTTTTACTTCAGGCCTGCCCCCAGCTTCAGCTCCCGATTGATAGCTCTCTATTTGTCTATGGGCAGTCGGGGTTGCACCAGATAGTCTCGTGGGTGTTGCCGCCGGTCACCACCGGGGGCGGGTAGAACCCCTTAATCCTTTTGCTCACCGGCCACGCCTGGGTGACGTAGAGCATGGGAATGATGTACGGGTCCTCGATTTGCAAGTTGTGGACCTCTTGCATCAACTCCCGCACCATGGGATCGTTCTGGTCCGACGCCAGGAGCATCGTGTCGTATATCTCCTTCAGGCGCAGGTAAAGCCCGTGCTGAGGGTTGTCCGGATCCGTCACGCCGGTCCAGCCTGCGTTACGCCCACTCGTCTGGGACCTGATAGCCTGGCTTGGGTGGGGGAATGAGAACCCTGTTGCCTGGATGTTGAACTGGTAGTCACCGGCCGTGTACTTCTCCCGGGCCACCGCTCCACGAACGGCGTCGATGTTGATTGTCCATCCGAAGTCTTCCAGGAACTGCCCCTTGATCACGATTCCCACGTCGCAGTAGGCGAGGGAGGTCGAGCAGGTCAGCGTAACCTCGGTGCCTTCTCCGTAGCCGGCCTCTTCGAACAGGGCTTTGGCGGCCGCAATGTCGTCAGGGTGCTTGACTCCGGCCGAACTCTCTCTGAATCCGGGGATTTGGTCCGACTCCTCCCTGGTGTAGCTCCACGGGAAACCATCGGGCAGGGGCGTTCCCATGCCTCCGCGGTCGGCGGTCACACTCTTAAGATACGGCTGCCGGTGTATTCCCAGCTGCATGCCCTTACGCACTCTGGGGTCGTTGAAGGGAGCCACCCTGGTGTTGAAGTGAATGGAATATGCGTATAGGGGACCCTGCCAGTGCAGGTTGATCGAGCCGAAAGTGTCCTTCTCCAACTGCAACAGCGCCGCCGCGTTCAGGCTGGCCTGGAAGGAGTTGGACATGAGCACCTGCTCCGTCTCGAAGGCGGCGGAGGCCCTGCCGGAAGCCGACGTGATTATGAAATGCTCAATGCCGTCCAGGTAGGGCAGGCCGCTCTTGAAGTAGTCGGGGTTCCGCTCCAGAACAGTGGACACGTCAGTGGTGTATTCGACAAATCGGTACGGGCCCGAACCTATGACAGAGTCTTTGTCCGTCGGGTTGGCAGGAAGCACTCCCCTTTCGAACAGATGCTTGGGCAGAATCATCAACTCCTGGTTGAGCATGTCGTTAAGAAATACGCCAGAAGGCGGATCGTTGAGAGACACCGAGAAGGTGTTCTCGTCAATCATCGTAGGCGGGCCCGCCAAGTGAGACTGCACGCCTTCAAGGGCAGACTGGCCCACACCGGCTATTTCTTCGGGGACATCCGCGAAAGCGGGGTTCAAGGCATCCAACGCCCCTTTGGGGTCCAGCCAGAGGTTGAAGCTGTTCACAAGGTCGTCGGCTCCAACGTCTTCACCGTCGTGCCACTTGGCGTCAGGGTTGACTGTGAAGGTATAGGTGATTCCGTCGTCGGACACGCTCCAGTCAGAGCAGAGATCGCACTTCCAGTCCAGCTTCTCTGGAGTGGAGTGGTCCCAATCGATGGTCATGTTGAAGACAGGCTTCAAGTGCACCTGGCTCTTATAAGACACTCCACCCCAGATGAAGTGGGGGTTGGGGGAGTCGTAGGCCAGCATGGGCACTACCCCGCCGAAGGGCGTAACGCCGCCGAACATCGCCGGCAGCGGAGTCGCCGTGGGGGGTATCTGCGCCACGGCGGAAGCGACCGCGTCTTTCACGCCCTGGTCAACGGCGGACCTGATTGCCGCCTCCATCTGCGCCGCCGTCAGACCCTCGGGAATCTCCGATATCGCCTGGGACACTATAGCCTGCACGTCCTCAGGACTGATCCCCTCGGGGATGTTGGAGATGGCCGAGGCCACAATGGCCTGCACGTCCTCCGCTGACAACCCTTCTGGGAATTCGATGCCTGCGATCACTTGTTGACCAAACTGTTCCGCTAGCGCTGTGAAGTCTAAGGGTGTAGGTGTAGGAAGCGGTGTAGGTGGCGCTTGAGTCTCCTCGCCTCCACCGCAAGCCGCAGCTATGACAAACACCAGCGCCAAGGCGCCAACCAGCCACAAGGTACGATTCTTGAACCAGGTTCTCAGCATGTTTCCCTCCCTTTTTTGACGCCGTTCATGCGGTCGTTCGTTTTACGCATCAGTAGGAGACCTACGCTGACCATTGATAACTAGGCAGCCAGGTCCCTGTTAGAAATTCTGGAGAACATTATCAGACGGGGGTCAGTCATGTCAATCATCAATTCCCACGATCTGTCTCCTTGTCATTCATCGTTCCAGAGCGTGTCCAGAATGGCTCCTGGAGACATGGGCAGCCTCTCCATCCTGACTCCGACAGCCCTGTATATGGCGTTGGCCAAGGCCGCCATGGGAGGAACCAAGGGGACCTCTCCCACGCCTCTGGCTCCGAAGGGGTGTCCTGGGTTGGCCACTTCCACTATTACTGTGTCTATCATGGGCAAGTCCAGGCTGATGGGCATCCTGTAGTCGAGGAAGCTGGAGTTCATGAGCTTCCCGTCGTCGGAGAAGAAGTATTCCTCGTTGAGCGCCCATCCGATGCCCTGCACCGCCCCGCCCTGCATCTGGCCCTCCACGTAGCTCGGATGGACAGCCTTGCCGGCGTCCTGCAGGGCCGTGTACCTGAGAATCTCAACCTTGCCCGTCTCCGGGTCCACTTCCACGTCGGCTATGTGAATAGCGAAGGACGCCCCTGAGCCGGAGGGAGTAAAGTTGGAGCGGCCCACCACAGGCCCGCCTGTGCCGTTCAGCTTGGAGGCTATCTGTCCAAACGTCAGCTTGAGTTCCGGGTCCGACTTGTGGGAGAGGACGCCACGGGAATAGTCCACGTCGTCAGGGCTGACATCCCATATCCTGGCGGCCCTCTCAATGAGCTGCCGCTTTACGTCCTGCGCCGCCTCGTAAGCTGTCCATCCTGTCTTGAATAGGGTGCTGCTCCCTCCGGTGACCCACGTGTAGCCAATGGAATCGGTGTCTGCCACCGACGGCTTCACGTCCTCAACGGGGATGCCCAACACTTCCGCCACGTGCATGGCAATGGCGGCTCGTGAGCCACCGATGTCCGGAGACCCCTCAACCAGGCTGACGGTGCCGTCGGCGTTGACGTTCACCACGGAGCTTGAAGCCCCGCTGGAGTTGGTCCAGAATCCCGCAGCCACTCCCCGCCCGCGATTGGGGCCTTCCAAGGGCGCGTTGTAGTGCTCGTGGGCCTTCGCGGCCTTGGCGGTCTCAATGAAGCCTATCTTGCCGAAGGGAAGCCCAGTGACCAGCCGTGTCCCTTCCTTTGAGCCGTTCTTTATACGCATTTCCAGCGGGTCGATGCCCAGCTTTTCCGCCAACTCATCTATCAGAGTCTCAGCAGCGAAGGCGGTGTTGGGCGCTCCCGGCGCCCGGTAGGCTGCGGTCTTAGGCTGGTTCAGAACCACGTCGTGGCCTTCAATTCTCACATTTTCCAGGTTGTACGGGGCGAACATGCACAGGCAGCCCGGCGCCACTGGCGAGCCCGGGAAAGCACCTGCCTCCAAGGCCAGGAACGCATCGGCGGCGGTTATTGTTCCGTCCTTGCGTGCGCCTATCTTCGCCTTCAAGTAGCCCCCGCTGGTTGGACCGGTGGCCTCGAACTCTTCTATCCGGCTCATGGTGATTTTCACGGGATGTCCGGACTTCTTGGAGAGCATCGCAGCCACGGGTTCCAGGTATACGGTCACCTTGCCTCCGAAGCCGCCCCCAATTTCCATGGGAATAACCTTAATCTTTGAAACCGGCAAGCCAAGCACTTGGGACGTCTGGTCCCTTACGTTGAACTGGCCCTGGCTGCTGCACCAGACAGTGATTTTGCCGTCCGCCCCCCAATGGGCAGTTGCGGTGTGGGGTTCGATGTATCCCTGGTGGACCGGCCTGGTGCGGAACTCGCGCTCCACCACCACGTCGGCTTCTTTGAAACCCTTCTCCAGGTCCCCATTCTGGAAAATGTGGGTGCCGGCGACGTTGGTGTCCTGTCCTGGCTCCCCTTCGGGCCTGAGGCTCCCTCCCCGCATGGGAGGATTGCCCACGTTTTCGAGCCCTTCATGGAGAATGGGCGCGTCTTCTTTCATGGCCTCAAGAACGTCGAAGACGGGTTCCAAGACCTCGTAGTCGACTTCAATAAGAGACAGGGCCTCCTCGGCAATATGGGCGCTGGTTGCAGCCACCGCGGCAACTGCGTGCCCCTTGTATAGGGCTTTGGCGTCGGCGATGCAGTTGTTGCTGAGGAACTTGAAGTTCTCCAAATTGCCCCGGACCTGGTCCGACCCTTTGCCGGAGAGCTTGGGAAAGTCAGCTCCTGTAACCACGGCCCGGACACCGGGCAAGGCCTCGGCTTTGCTGGTGTTTATGCTCTTGATTCTGGCATGGGCGTGGGGGCTGCGGAGAATCTTGGCGTATAGCATGTCTGGAAGGATGATGTCGGCCCCGTACTGGGCCCTCCCCGTTACCTTGTCCGCGCCGTCGTGGCGCACCGGCCTTGTCCCTATTACGTCGTATTCCTGTGTGGAAAGCACTACGTTGGATGCCATTCCCGGACCTCCTGACAAGATTTCAGACCAAAGGTCACACTCTTGGCGACCTTAGAGGTTGAACTGGGGGTCCGCCCAGCCCTTTTCCTTCCGATACACCTGGAACCGGCTCGTCCTCGTCTCGCATATAATAATGCGGCCTTCCTGGTCAACGTTGACGGCCGAGGGTTTCCAGAGCTTCCATTCCACTGAGGGATCGGTGGCCCTTAGCCTGGCCTTCATGTGGTCCGGGCTTACGGACAGCCGATCGTATACGACGTCGGCGAGTTCTTTTGCGTCTCCGTAGAATGAATGGAGAAATTCGCCTTCCGGTGTGTATATGTTTAGCTTCTCGTTGCCCCAGTCCGTTACGTAGACGTCGCCGTCCTGGTCTATGGCTACGTCGGTGGGAAGGCGCAACTCTCCCTCTTCTTCGCCTGGCGTTCCGAAGGACATGACGTATTCCCCTTCGAAACTGAACTTCTGGACGCGATGGTTCTTCCAGTCGGCCACGTAGACAAAGCCGTCCTTGTCGACGGTCAGTCCCCAAGGCATGTTGAACTCGCCCTCGCCGCTGCCGGGGGCCCCCCACATTCGGATGAACCCGCCCTCCTTGGTGAACACCTGGACCCTGCTGTTGCGGCTGTCCACGATGTGAAGGTTGTCGTCCCCGTCGAAAGCCAACCCTGACGGTCCATTGAGCTCACCCTGGCCGCGTCCGCGCTCAGGGTCAATCATACGCAGATAGTGGTCGAAGGGCAGACCGCCCACGGTGTTGGGTATGGGAATCAACTTGTGGTCCGGGTCTCCATCCATGGAGATGGAATGGTCCCAGTGGCCTTTGTATTCCCCGTCTTTGTCGTATATGAAGATGTGGTTGGTGTACTCGTCGGCGACGTAGAGGTTCTCCTGGCTGTCTATTGCGATGGAGCTGGGGCAGGGACACCGTCCGTCTCCGAAATCGCTGCCCCTGTATTGCCACACAGTTGTGGAGTCAAGGTTCGCCTTCAGAAGGCCTTGACTGGGAGTGTACTCGATGCCGCGGCTCACGATGTATAGGGCTCCGCTCGGTCCCATCCCAAAGTCCACGGGGCGCAATACACCCCGACCTCCATCGAACTGTGACCCGAAGGCGAAGGCGTAGTTATAGACCCTGCCCTGGACCGCGGCCGTCCGCATCGTTTCCTCCCTGTTCTGTCGTTACCGTAAACAAAGGCGGCTCGCGAAACCGTCAGCCGCCTCCGTAATCACATGATTGTCTATGGACAGCCCAGCGCCCTTATTCAAACTGGAACTCCCTCGATGAGACGATGAGGGCCAATGTGGCGCCTATTTTCTCCGACGATATCCTGGAGTCTTCATCGGTGTCCCAATTAAGCTCACCGTTCTGTTGAGCGAGCGTAACCAGCTCTTCGTGGGTCCTCTCCTGAACCTCGACAGGACCTATCAGATCGAGGCATGCGTCCACTATCTCCGGCGGGGAGGTGATGCCCTGTTCCTTGATGCGATTAATAATGGACCGCACTCCGGGGTATTCCACGTTTCCGAAGGCGTCGGCGCAGAAGTTAATCCGCCTGACCAGGGACCCCGAGTCTATCCATTCGTGCCCGGTGTGCCATCCTTCCACGGACGGCGGGTCCAGCAGGGCCTGCCCCATGTAATCCGACTCGTTGGCGTACAGCTCCAGGCCCGGCCTGGGGTACTTGAAGTCGCCCACGATGCGCATGGCGCTTACCACCACCTCGGCGGGACTCTTGACCTTCCGGTACATGGCCTCTTTGAAGAAGTCCGAGTTGAACAGGAATCTTAGGGTTTCGCCAATGCTGAAGTTCGAGTTGACGAAAGCGTCGCCTATCTGGTTGACGGCCACTGCATCCCTGGGCGGAACGTCCAGCCACGCCGGCACTTGCACCTCGTCGGCCACGAAGAAGTTATAGAGGTGCCTCGCCATGAACCGCGCCGTGGCCGGCTGACGAGCTATGATGTCGATGACATCCTCTCCGTTGAAGCAACCTCGGTGTCCCAACATCTCCTTCTCGCCATGGTCGTGGTCGTCAGCGTTGTAAAGGAACTTCCAGCGGTCGTAGCGACCAAAGGGCTGCCTGGGCATCTTGGGGGCTATGGTCCAGCCCGTGAAGGCCCGGGCGCACTCGAACACGTCCTTTTCGGTGTAATTGCCTTGGCCCATGGAGAAGAGTTCCAAGAGCTCTCGACCCCAGTTTTCGTTGGGTTCGTCTTTGTGGTTGTAGTTGTTGTCCAGCCAGAAGATCATCGCAGGGTCTTTGGCCAGCTCTATGAGCAGATCTCGGTAGTTGCCCAACCCATAGTCACGGAACATGTCGGTCTGCGCCACCAGCTCAGACGGGTTGTCCACCTTGGCGTTCCCGGTCGGGAAGAGCATGTGCCAGAAGAGGACCATCTTCTCTTCCAGCTGCCGCTCGCTGGCCAGGAAGTGGTACAGCATCCAGTCACTGCACCCCGGAGGCGCCCACGGGGTCTCCAGGTCTGGATGGAACCTGATGATAAGGTCCTGGTCCACCTTGGGGACGTCGTATTTGTCCGGCTCCACCAGCTCGTCCACAACTTGCTCGTATCCCTTTTCCACGAGCCTTTCCAACTGGTCGCGGTGGGCCCCGAATCCGGCCCTTCTCATAAGGTGGGCCATCAAAGCAATGTCTTGGTCAGGCATACTCCGCCCTCCTACTCCAAGTGTGCTTAGCTTATCAGCGGGAATGTGGATTTTTAAGCTAGATAGGCAGCATTATACAGCAGAAAAATCGCTGGGCGTCAATAGTTTGGCGTGGGTGCACAAGCCTGAAGCGGCGCAGCGATTCAAAGGCCGTAGACCCGTCGAACGAGCTTAGACTACAGGTTGAACTGAGGGTCGGACCAATTCTGCTCTTTCCGGTACACCTGGATCCTGGAGGTGCGGACCTCCATCACCATGATGTTCCCCTTGTCGTCCACGTTCACGGAGACGGGGTAGTGTATCCGGTAGGTCTCGGACATGTCTGCCCTCAGCATGGCCTTCTGGGCGTCCAGGTCTATGTTAACCCTGTCCTGGGTGGCTGGGGAGAACTTCTCGGCGTCGCCGTGAAAGTCGGTGATGAAGTCGCCCTCGGCGTCGTAGACGTTCAGCCTGTGGTTACCCCAGTCGCTGACGTAAATGTCTCCGTCTTTGTCGATAGCCACGTTGGACGGCCGGTGCAGTTGTCCTTCATCGTGACCCGGAGTTCCAATAGTGGCCATGTACGTCCCGTCGGGAGTGAATTTCTGAACGCGGTTGTTCTTCCAGTCGGCGACGTAGACCCTGCCCTCTTTGTCGAAGTTGATGCCCCAGGGGAGATTGAATTCCCCCGGCTTGTCGCCGAAACACCCCCATCCAAAAATGAACTTGCCGTCCCTGGTGAACACCTGAATCCGGTGGTTGCGGCTGTCCACAACGTAGGCGTTGTCGTTCTTGTCGAACTCTATCCCCGACGGCCCGTTGAGCTTGCCTTCCTCCATCCCCATGCCTGGGACCACCTTGCGCAGGTAGTATTCCAGCGGAAGACCGAAGGTGTTCAGAAGCTCCATCCTATCGGCGTCCGGGTCGCCGTCCAGAGTCATGCCCATGTCCCAGCGGCCCTTGGAATCGCCATCCTTGTCCCAGACGAATATACCGTTGGTGTATTCGTCTGCCAGATATACATTCTCCTCGCTGTCCAGGGCAATAGACGTAGGCCAGGGACAAAAACCGTCCCCAACCTCGGGGCCGCGGTACTCCCAGATAGCCTGGTGTTTGTCCGGCGAAAAGTCGGCCTTCGTCAGTCCCCCTCCAAAGGTTGCGAACTCCACTCCTCTCGAGGCCAAGTAGAGTATGTTGTCTGGGCCCAACGCAAAGTCGGTTGGGCGGCTGAAGCCTCTGCCTTCCCGTATGCCCGGTCCAAGGCAGTGGGAGTAGTTATAGACCCTGTTGCGGATAAACTTAGTCTGCATCGGTTAACTCCAAGTCAGGTCAGACACTAGGCGAACTGATATTCGCGGGTCGAGGCGATAAGGGCCAGCATATCGCCAACCCTCTGGGTTGACGCCTCTTCCTGACCGGTCTCCCAGGTCAGCGGACCGGCCTGTTCGGACAGCGTGTCCAACTCGGCGCGAGTGCCTTCCTCCACGGCGATGGGACCCAGAAGGTCCAGGCAGGACTCCACCAGTTCCGAGCCGGATATAGTCCCCTTAGCCTTGATCCGCTCGACTATGGCGCGGATTCCGGGGTAGCGGGTGTTGGAGACCGCCTCGGCGCAGAAGTTAATGCGCCGGACCAGCGAGCCGCTGTCTATCCACTCGGCTCCAAAGTGCCAGCCTTCCACCGAAGGCGGGTTGAGGAGCATCTGGCCCATGAATTCGCTTTCCATGGACATGATGTTCAGACCCGGGCGGGGGAACTTATAGTCTCCAATCAGGCGCATGGTGCCGGCGATGACCTCTGCCGGGCTCTTGACGCACATGTGCCTGGCTTCCTTGAAGAAGTCGGAGTTGAAGAGGACCCGGAGGGTGTGCTTGATGTCGAAGTCGGAGTTGATGAAGGCGTCGCCTATGATGTTAATGGCCACGGGGTCTCTGGGTGGCACGTCCAACCAAGAGGGCACCTGGACCTCGTCGGCCACGAAGTAGTTGTAGAGGTGGCGGGCCATAAAACGAGCCGTGGCGGGCTGGCGGCAGACGATGTTGATTACGTCCTCGCCGTTGAACCTACCCTTGTGGCCCAGAAGCTCCTTCTCGCCGTCGTCGTGGTCATCTTCAACGTACTCAAACTTCCAGGGAAACCGGGTGAAGGGGCGCCTGGGAGGCTTGGCCGCAATGGTCCATCCGGTAAATGCCCTGGCGCACTCGAATACGTCTTTCTCCGTGTAGTTGCCCTGGCCCATGGAGAAGAGTTCCAGAAGTTCCCGTCCCCAGTTCTCGTTGGGCTGGTCTTTGTGGTTGTAGTTGTTGTCCAGCCAGAAGATCATAGCCGGGTTCTTGGATATCTCCAGCAGCATCTCCCGGTAGTTGCCAAGAGCGTGTTTTCGCATGGTGTCGTAGTAAGTGGTCATGTCCACCGGGCCGTCCACTTTGCCATTGCCAGTGGCGAAGAGCATGTGCCAGAACAGGGTCATCTTTTCCAGAAGGTGCCGGGGGCTGGCCATGATGTGGTAGACCATGTACTCCCCGGAACCGGGAGGAGCGGCGGGAGTGATCATGTCGGGGTAGTAGCGGAAGAATTCGTCCCGGTCCAGGTCGGCTATGCCGTACTTCTCCGGATCGAGAAGCTCCTCCACAGTCTGCTCGTATCCCTTCTCAGCCCACATTTCCAACTCGTCCCGCGGCACGCCGAACCCCGCCCGGCGGAGAAGGTGGGCCATCAATGCCAGGTCCTCTGCCATGACTACTCCTTATGTTTATGTCAACTCACGCAGACAGCCAATCGCAAAGACGTGTGGCGCCACGCCTAGAGATTCTAGACCACCCCCCGCTTCACGGTCAACAAGACATATGTTCCACGCCGCCTAGTCGTTAACTTCCTTAGAACTTGTCGGCGTAAGGCCAAACCCTCACCCCCGTGTCTCGTTGCGTTTTTGTCACTTGTCGGGTGGTAATCGACCTATCCCCGCGATTCTTCACTAGGCTCCGAGCCAGGGTTCCGCATCGCCCACTCTGCGTCACCTCTGAGGTCCCTCGAGGTTCGCCAGCGCTGAAGCTCTTCTCTCAACACATTCGCCCTTGTTTCGACCGAATATCTTTCAGCCGAGGCCTGTGTGATGTTGCGTTGAAACTCAATGAGGTAACGATATTCGCGGTCAGCATCCAATCCTTTCTTGACCTGCCAGCTCAGCCGGTGGACGAATTCATCGATGAAGGTCGCGAGCTCTGACGCCTCTTCGCGTGTGCCTATTTCAGATTCCCAAGCCAGCAGAGCCGTAGACACAGTGATGGCTCTATTTCGTAGCACGCTGACCGGCTGGAACGCAGTCGCAAGCAAGTCGAAAAGCCTAGACACTTCTTCTAGCGATTTCAACTGCCTTTCCCCCAGTACGCTATGATCCTTGAACAGGCGCTGAAGGTCAAAGTGCCTGGTTCTAGTATAATTGCTCGACTCATCTATCGAGAATATCTGGGCAACAATTTGAGCCGCAACCTGTTCTTGGGCGTAACGTCTTGTTGGTATGTTGGTTCCTTCCAGAAACGGATGCTTGCCCAGTCCGCCAAAGCACCTGTTCCTTAGCTCTCCCATCATGGCGTGAAGCTTTTCGCCTGAGTTGATTATCGTACCTAAGTTCAAGCGGGTGAACTGCAAGTTAAACTCACCAGGGGCCCTACTGTCTGACAGTCTGACAATCGTCAGTCGATATTCGAGAAATTCTTCGACAAATTGTAGAGCTACGGAGTCATCGCCTTCGTTCGTCATTTTTTCTATTTCCAAAAACCTCTTGCCTTCCAAGGCTTGAACCGACGAACTCTCATCGTCATAAATTTCATTTAGCCACTTTAATGGAAAGTTGTCATCAGGATCGTTCGAGTTGTTGCCCAGGAAAGACATGATTGCCCCGATCCTTTGACGGCCGTCAACGCAATCCAGAGAACCGTCACCATGTTGGTAAAAGTAGAGAGACGCGATGTCAAACTGCCGGGCCATAGAATCGATGAGCCGTTGCTTTTCAACGAGTGACCAAAGATTAGGCTCACGTTGGTACTCAGGGAATTCTATTTGACCGAATTGTTGGCGCAGTTCTTCAACTGTCCAAGAATCAACATGCTTCCTCATCTCATCTACCCTCCAGGAATCTCTCGACGAAGCCTGCTGTTGTCTCTACTGTCCCAAGCTCAACGCGAAAGGACTCCGCCTTTTGTCTCAACCACAGTTCAAACCAGTTCCTGCGCGTTCCAGCACTTTTGATGAGGTCTTCTCGCTCGTCTATTGACAATTCCCGAAACCCACGCGGCAACTCCGTGGACAACTCTCCAACTAATTGCTGGCCGACTGTCTCAAGTTCGAAAATAGACTGAATATCCAAGTAGGGGTATGATTTCTTCAATTGCTCAGCGTGTGATGGAGCATCGATTACTTCGATTCGCGGTCGGTTTGTGAAGTCTGCGTGACGCATCGTAAACAACAGGGAGACTAGGTCCCAGTCATTTGGTCCTAAACGGCAGCCAACCACTCTCAGAACATCACAGGAGACCATCTCACGCGCCAATCCCCAGAGGACATTAAAGGGGTATTCCGTTTTGGCCTTTTGAATACCTGGCGGAATCCAGACAGTCGTGTGGCTATCTTCACCTCGAGTAATTGGCCAGGTCTGTCGCCAACCAAGCGAGCCATGGAGCTTGAGTAGCCTGATCCCCTGTGCCTGGGGAGGAGATGGCAGCACTCTAACACCAAAGTCAACCTGAAGCTCAACTAGCTTCTCCATAGCTGTCTCTATGTATTCGTCGTAATTTGTAGTGAGGATACCCTGTAGGCTCTCCGAGCAGTCTTTGATGCAGTGCAGGTCGAGCAACACCGCATACAATTCCACCGGGTCATTATCATTTTCCTCACGTATTAGGCTCAGTTGACTACGAAGGACCTTTTCGAAGGTCTGCTTCATGTCTTGTCCAAACTGTCTGTGGACTACGGATGGAGCCTCTTCCAGAAAGGTGCAAAGATGTTCAAAGTCGGTGGATTCGTCTAGGGAGTTCACGAGAGTTTGCAAACTATCTTCCTGTGGGTAGGCCTTTTCCACTAAGTCACGCAGGCCTTCTCTCATTGGCAGGTTGAGGTCGCTCATGAGAATGCCGTAATCACTGCCAACTCTGGAGACACAGGCATGTGAGGCACCTGCACCGAAGAGGTAGACAACTTTCTTAACTGATGTCATTACATTCACTTCGGGGCCTCAGTCATAGGGCTACTATTCCGATTAACCATGAGGTTTTCGAGACTACCGGTATCAGACATCGCGTCGCACCCATTTGTAAACGCACTTTCGTTGTTCTCGCCTTCCAAAGCGTCCCATTTGCTGGCTAGCGTTTCCCTTCCCACGGGGTAAGACCCATATGTGTTCGCAGGTAAAGCCTGAGTGTTCCGCAAAGTCTGACAGGATGAAATCCACAGGCAGTTCTTCCCCGTGGTATTGGACGTTATCGTTGACCATGATGACCACACCGCCGGGCCGCACGATACGACCCAACTCGGCAATAATCACAGCCATCTCCAGGAAGTATCCTTCCAGCATGCGTATAATGTGACGATTGCTCAACTCACTCATGAATTTCCGAAGTTGAGCGATAACTTCATGGACGGCTCCTTGATTGTCGTACATACGAATTGCGGTATTCAGTAGTTCTGCATCATGACCATACGTGTCGAGTAGCCATGTCTTCTTTGATTTGTTCTCCACTGTAGCGGATAACATACGTTGGCGCAGTGTCTTTATCCCGTTGTCGTCGTAGCCAAGCCAAGCCAATTCTAGAGCGTAGGTCCTTGTATAGTCGTACCTGTTTGCGTACGGCGGCGAGGTGATTACCATATCGAAAGAACGACTCGGAATGTCCGGAAGATGGTCTAAGCTTGAACCGGTGATGAACTCAGGGACACCTCCCCCATAACCCTCCTTTAGCACCTCAATATCTTCGCACATCTCAACTAGACGGTCACCAATAGCATTCGTGAATGGGAGGATAGACCTTTTCTGCATTCGTGTTCTCACTTGCTTCCCTGATCGAGGGTCCCACCGAAGGTACTGACCGTCCTTGCGCGTGAAACTCACCGATTCCAGGACACTCATGCAGGCGAGGTTCAGCATGGTGTGAATGGAGGGGTCCTCTATAGCTCCAATGAATTCGCGCGCTTTGGCAAGCGCCAACTCTGTTTCCGCAGGAAAGGCAGCTTCAGTGATTCTTACATGGGGAAACGCGTACTCTCGGCTCGCTGCCCTGTCAGAGTTGACGTGTTCGAGGAAACTGCTTGCTGCCTCCGTAAATGAATCCTGCTGTAGGCCGTTTGCGGCGAGTCCGATTCCCTCTCCCACCAGAACGCCAACGGGTACGATCTCGATGCCGATGGTCCGAAGTCCCCGGCCTGCCGCTATAAGGGGAGTAGTTCCCAAACCAGAGAAGGGGGACGGAGCTCAAGGACGGAGCTAGGTTGGACATCTTCTATTAGCTGATCGATCAGTTCCCTAGAAAACCCCTCCTTGTAGAGCACCATAGTTGCCTCGATATGAAACCATCTTCGGAGTCAAAGCAGAATTGATAGACAACCGACCCTCAAAGCGCTCGAACAAGGAGCGGCGTTCCTGAACATTTCCTTCGTCAGAGGAGTTGGCAGATTCCAGGAAATCGCTAGTCATAGTGATGGAACCAGAGGTGAATTGAATCGGGCCACGTCCCTAGTTAACGCGTCGGTGCAGCGTCTAACATTGATGTGCCGATTTCGTCCGAAACCCCAGGGCAAAGAATCAAGGTTCTAGTCGATTATCGTCGTACTGTTCAGAAATCCAGTAAACGAAATGAGTGCAGGTAGGTCTTTCCTACGTCCCATTGTCTAAGGAATATACGTTTTGCAGTAATGCGTCTCAAGTTTATGTGGGTCACCCGCATACTACCATCGGATGCCCCTGGAGGCTAGTTAGAAGTTCACATTGCCACCACCGCACATCCCCTCTCTATTGACACCCGGCCCTGTCCATGCGGACAATTCCCTTAAATCGGCGGTCCCCCATCCATCCCTCCGGACCGACACAGGAGGTTGAGCTTGGACCCTTCCCGTCCCCTCGAAGGTTTTCGAATTCTGGACTTCACATGGGTGCGCGCCGGGCCTTGGGCAACTAGGTGGCTTGCGGTCTTGGGAGCGGAGGTCATCAAGATTCAGTGGCCTGGCAACCTCGGTGTCAGGGCACGGAGCAGCGCCGACGCCACTAAGCCCGGCGAGCTGGAACCCGAACCCAACTCCAACGGCGGCTTCTGCGACGGAAACCCAGCCAAGCTGGGAGTGTCCCTGAACGTCAGAACGCCCCAGGGAATGGAGTTGGTGAGGCAGCTTATCGGCATATCCGACGCCGTCATCGAGAACTTCAGCGCGGGAGTCATGGGCCGCTGGGGCATCCCCTACGAAGAGATGCGCAAGATACGGCCCGACATAGTCTACGTCTCCATGGCCGGTCTGGGCCACTTCGGGCCCTGGGTTGACTACACGACAATGGGCCCCTCGGCCCAGTCTCTGGGCGGTCTACAGTTCATTTCAGGGCTGCCCGACCAGGCGCCTTCGGGATGGGGCTATTCGTACATGGACGACGTGGGGGGCATTTACGGGGCGATGTCCATGGTGACGGCCCTCCGCCACAGGCAGGCCACCGGGCAGGGGCAGTACGTCGACCTGTCTCAGATGTCCGTCGGACCGACAATCGTTGGACCGGCCTTCATCGACCGCACCATAAACGACCGCCCGGCCCGCCGTGAAGGATACCCGCCCGGAAATCGGGCGGCCTGGCCCGAAGCGTCTCTGGCCCCCAACTACCGAGACGGCCCGGCGGTCCCTCACAACGCCTACCGCACCAAACCCGGCGGATACAACGACTGGTGCACCATCGCATGCTTGAGCGACGGCGAATGGAAGGCGCTGATCGGTGTCATGGGAAACCCGGCCTGGGCCGAAGACCCAGACTTCGATACGCTGCGGGGAAGACTGGCTCGCCAGGCAGAAATCGACGAGGGCATCCAGGAATGGGCCATCGAGTTGGACAAATACGAGCTTACGGAGAAGTGCCAAGCCGCCGGAGTGAGAGCCATGGCGGTGCAAAGCTCGGAGAACAGAGTGGAACACGACCCTCAGCTGAAGAGCAGACGGATGCATACGGAAATCGACCATCCGCTTCTGGGCAGCAAGAAGCAGCAGAACGCCCCCTTCACCATTTCAGGGGCACACCCGGAGGTCGCTACGCCCGCGCCTCTCATCGGGCAACATACGCGCCAGGTGATGGAGGGGCTTTTAGGCATGGACCTGGACGAGGTACGCGACGGTTTCGACGAGGGAATCTTCTGGCCTGAGGGCACGGGCAAGTACCCGCACATCGAGGAGGCGCTGCTATGACATCGGTTCAATCAACCGGGCACCCTCACCCCAACCCTCTCCCGTCGAGGGAGAGGGGGAAACTGGCTGGGGCGTTGTCGGGCCTGCGAGTCCTCGAGCTATCCGGCCACGAGGGGGACTTTTGCGGCAAACTCATGGCGGACATGGGCGCCGACGTCATAAAGATAGAGCCGCCGGGAGGCGAGGCCTCCCGCTCCAGAGGCCCCTTCTACAACGACACGCCCGACCGCAACGGCAGCCTTTGGTTCTGGCACTACAACACGTCCAAACGGGGCATAACCCTGGACTTGGAGACGGCCGACGGCCAAGCCCTGCTGAAACGCCTCGTGCCGTCCGCTGACATCCTGCTGGAGTCCTCCCAGCCCGGCTATCTGCCCGGCCTTGGGCTGGGTCACGACGACTTGTCGGCCCTCAACCCCGGAATGATTATGTGCTCCCTGACTCCCTTCGGACAATCGGGGCCGTGGCGGGACTTTAAGCCCTCGGACCTGATTCACATGGCCGGTGGAGGACAGATGGCGTCCTGCGGCTACGACGACGCCGACGTTGCCGGAGGACCTCCCATGGCGCCGGGCGGCGGGCAGTCATGGCACATTGGGGGCGAGTACGCTTACATCGCCATAGTGTCCGCCGTCATGGCGCGGGCGATGACCGGGCAAGGGTCGTACATCGACTCCTCCATCCACGACGCATGCGCCCTGACCACCGAGGGCGCCGTGAACACGTATATATACTCGGGTAATGTGGTGTACCGGCACACGGGCCGCCACGCCACCGTGGACTTCATTGACGTGTCCCGCAGGGGCGGCATGGAGATGCCAACCAAGGACGGACGCTGGGTCCACCTCGCTCTAGGAGAGCTGATAGAAACCCCAGCCAGGCTGCGTCAGTTGGCCGAGTGGATGGACGAGCACGGCATGGCCCAGGACTTGTTGGACGAGACTTACGAGAGCAACGAGGGAGTCCAGGCGAACAAGGAGCATGTCTGGCAGACCGTGCGGGAGTTCCTCCAGACCAGGGACCAGGACGAGATATGGCACAAGGGCCAGGAGATGGGTTTCCCCTGGGGAGCGGTCAGGTCCATGGACGAGGTGACAGTGTGCCCGCATCTGGACGCCCGGGGGTTCTTCACAGAGGTCGAACATCCGGAGCAGGGCCGGTCCTTCACCTACCCGGGGCCGGCCGCAATATTCAACGGGTCGCCTTGGAGGATTTCCAAGCGGGCGCCGCTGGTGGGAGAACACAACGAGGAGATTCTCTGCGGAGAACTCGGCCTCAGCCGCCAGGAGCTGGCGCTCCTGGCCGAGTCGGGCGTGGTGTAGGAGACATGCTGGGGCGCGTCGTAGAGTTTCTACGAAAATTCAGGAAAAACGAACGGAAAGCCATTGAAGCAAATGGCGTGAACACTCCCTCGCCTATTGAACGCAGCAAATACGTTCCACTATATCACTACCTTTCTGCCCTCGAAGGACGGGAATGGCGAACGTCCTTTGATAGGATCGAGGCTATCCTGGGCTTTCAACTCCCTGCGTCCGCGCGTCGTTATTCGGCTTGGTGGGCCAATGAAATCGATGGCACACACGTTCAGGCACGTTCCTGGTGCGCTGCAGGATGGAAGACCGCGACAGTAGACTTGGAAGCAGAGACTTTGGTGTTCGTGCGATAAGAGGCCGCCGCCTCAAAGGAGCCAAATATGTCGCTGGACGCTATACCCGGACTCCGCTGGGAGCGACAAGGTCCTGCTGAGGTGCATGAGCGGGTCTGTCCTCGACTACAAGGGAGCGTCCAACGGCCTTCAGGGCTTTCTCGACCTGGCTGATGTGGGACCTGTGGAGCGGGTTAACGAGCCTGCGGACGGCGCCCTCGCTTAGCCCTAGACGTGCGGCCAGCGCGACGTTGGTGAGGCCCTGCTCCCGCATCGCAGTATAGAGGGTCAACTTTGCGGCTACGATAAGCGGGACAGGTATCAACACCTGGCCTTCCCGCAGGGGGCTTGGGACGGGAATGTCCTCGCTCTTTTTGACGTAAATGCTCAACGCAACTCCAAGGCAGTCCTCGGCCATCTCAAGGGCTTCTTCCCAAGACCAACCGCCGGTATTAGCCCCATATACGTCTGGGAAGGTCACAACATAAGCTTCTCTTCCCGACTCCTTTGCTTCTTCTTCATCGAGGACTATGTTAGTGGGGAAAGCGTAACGCATGATCTAAAACTCTCCTCGATGAATATTCAAATCCTTCAGCATATTGAATAGTGTGGACCTTATAATTTCGCCGTGCTGGACTGTCGTGAAATACCGCCCTACATAGACCGTGCCGTGGCTACCCTTCCCGGCAGTGGGGTCAAAGCTGAACTCCAGACGATTCTTGCGGGCGTACCTCCTGGCTCGCCTAACGAATTCCCTCCCATTCATTTAACCTATGTTAGTACATAAATGTACGATTCTCAAGGGCCGCGCCGTTTTCTTAGTCCGACAAACTATGTCTTAATGCACCACCCGGAGATGGCCGAGCATCTCCGTCATTATCTTAACAGTCAACTTAGACGAACTACGGAAGGAATCATCGGGTGTGGTATACTGCCGGCGCTACAGACGCCGAGCATTGCCGGCTTCAAGGAACGGGCATGGGTTTCGATCCATGCCCCTGAGTGGCTTTGACGCTGGCAGTGGCGTCTGTAGCAAGAACCCTGCCTGCCACGAGGGGGCCTCATTAAATTAACGGTCTGTGACAGACTAGCCCTTCACCTGTGGCGGACGATGCTATAGGGTTAAAGGAGGACTGGTCATGGGCCGACATGTAATCTTTTTATGCCCCCTGCTAGTTATTCTAGGACTTCTTGCCGGGATTGCTTGCGCGGCCGAGGAACCCGAACTGGTGGCGACTGCTGAACCTACTGCATCTCCATCGATCATAGAAACAGATACAGCGCCTGTGCAGACTCCAGAGTCGACAGCCATCCCAGGGGCCCAGGTGTTCAACGTTGGAGACACTGTGCGGCTGGGCGACCTCCATGTCACCGTAAATGGTGTCCGAGCCTCACTTGGCGATAATCTCTGGACACCAGACAGAGGCAACTACTTCGTCTACGTAGATGTGACGTTTCGAAACGAAGGCGACCAACCTGAGATAGTCAGCACTCTACTCCAGATGGAGATGCGTGATACCGAAGGGCGGTCGTATGACATCGACTTCTCAGCCATCTCTGGCGGCAGCAGTTCTCCGCCGGACGGCGAGATCGCTCCAGGCGATAGTCTTCGAGGAGAGGTCGGGTACCAACTGCCTGTAAACGTAGGCAAGCTAACGTGGCGATTCTCTGGAGACATACTTCGACTGGGACAAGCCATATTTTCCCTAGGCGCCGTGGCTGTTCCTGAGTCGCCTCTAGGGGGAGCTCTTGTGGCGACGGCAGAACCGATAATGCCCACCTCAGCTGTGGCAACAACATCTGTCCCCACTCCAACGTTTGCGCAACCCCCAACGCATACACCGAGACCAACCACACATCCGACGGCAACCCTAGAACCCACAGCTACGCCAGAAGTTGGCTTCGGACCGGGGACATATCGGGTAGGGTCAGATATACAACCCGGCATATATTTCGGCAAAGCAGGGAGCAACGTTCTCGACTCATGTTACTGGGCGAGATTAAGCGGAGTTTCAGGAGAAATCTCCGACGTCACCGCCAACGACATTGCGAACGGCCAATTTTACGTCGAGGTCTTGGACACCGACAAGTATCTCGAAATCGGCTGCCAAATCGTCCCACTTGATTCATGGTCCATTCCAGACGCCCCGTTATCCGAAATAGGGCCCGGCACATATATGATCGGCCGAGATGTCACCCCGGGAATATACCGTGGCGAAGCAGGGACTGAAATCGGTGACTCGTGCTACTGGGCGAGACTAAGCGGAGTTTCAGGAGAAATCTCCGACGTCACCGCCAACGACATTGCCAACGGCCAATTTTATGTCGAGGTCATGGACACGGATCAGTATCTCAAAATCGGCTGCCACATCGTCCCACTTGATGCATGGCCCATTCCAGACGCCCCGTTATCCGAAATGGGGCCCGGCACATACCTAGTCGGCCGAGATGTAACCCCAGGAATATACCGTGGCGAAGCAGGGACTGAAATCGGGGACTCGTGCTACTGGGCGAGACTAAGCGGAGTTTCAGGAGAAATCTCCGACGTCATCGCCAACGACATTGCGAACGGGGTGTTTTTCGTGGATGTCCATAGCTCTGATTATGCCTTCTCCACTGGTTGTCCTCTTGAAATAAGCGAGTAAAGCACGACGAGATACTACCCTAGAGAGTGTGGTCAACAATCTCAGGCGCATCGGAGTCGCTGACCAGGCTGCCGTCGACCAATTCGATGGTGCGGGAACTGAGTTCGGCAATTGCAAGGTCATGGGTGGCCACAATCACCGTTACGACTTGAGATCCCACCACATCTCCCAAAATGGAACCTATGGTCATGGCGGTCTGTGTGTCCAACTCCCCGGTAGGTTCATCCGCGAATATCACCTGGGGTTCTGGGGCCAAGGCCCTGGCGATGGCCACTCGCTGTTGTTCACCACCGGAAAGCTCGTAGGGCCGGTGACGGGCTCTCGAACCCAACCCCACGGACACTAGTACGTCGTGAGCACGCCGCCTACGCTCCCGCCAGCCGACTCCCCTGATGTGGAGAGGCAGCTCAACGTTCTCGTATGCCGACAGCAGCGGCATCAACCCGAACGACTGGAAGACGAAACCTATGCTGCGTTTCCGCAACTCGGTGAGATCTGGGTCGGACATGGAGGCTAACTCGGCGCCCTCAAATACCACGCTTCCGGCTGTGGGACGGTCTAGCCCGGCCATGAGATTCAACAGGGTGGTTTTCCCCGACCCGGAACGGCCCACCACGGCAAGAAACTCCCCGGGCAACACGTCGAGGCTGACGTTCTTCACGGCGGACACGGCCTGGTTCCCTGACCCAAAGGTGCGGGTCAGCTCTCTAGTGGAGATGAGAGCGTTCGTACTCGTCATCTAGTCCGGCTCCCTTGTCGACAGACACGGGCCAATTCTACGTTTTGGCGTTCACGCATCCCGGACCTGAGTCCCGACCTCCGATCCAGTCGTTCCAATTTATATTCCCCCACGAGGATGATTGATGAACTCATGGCCACGCAGGACCCATCCGACAAAAAATCCCACCGAGGCCAAACCACCATATATCAGAGTGAGTAGCACGGTATATGCAATGGGTTCAACATCAGCATCGACGCCATAAACTGCAAACCCCACGCTGAGACTCGCCAGCACACTGGCGGGGAAAAGCACGATTTTACTAAGCCTGGGCGACAACCAACCTGCCAGGAACGGAATTGCCCCTAGTAACACTATCACAACCGGCACGTAAACCCAGGCGCCGAAGGGAAGGTCGTTCACAATAAAGGTCGCAGCGAAACCGGCTCCCACAATTGGAGCCAGCACGAACGGCGCCCTGCAAAAGCCCTTATGGAAAGCCGTGGTCACTCCACCCTCGCAGGCGCTGCATTTTTCATCTGGTTGCTCACCTGTGTTCAAACGGTCTTATCACCTACCACTGGGCCTTCCTATCCAGAACCTTCCGGTCCTGACCGACATTGAGACCAAGCCGATTCAGGACGGCGTCTCCGGCTCGTTCCGGGAAACCGCCTCTCCGGTGGCTGGTTTTATGGTGACCTGTTCCCCGTCCACTTGGGCTGTGGCCAGACGGGCCGACCTGAACCGGTCGGAGTACCCTTGCGGAAGCTGAAGACGTCCTGCGCGGTCCACGACGAGATATTCCTGCTCGACCCTTTCCCCCGACCGCTGGTACGTCAGATGCATATAGGTCTCGGAGCTTATTCGCCCGTCCCTAATGTGCAAGACCCTGTCGACGGCCTCAGTCACACCGGGATGGTGGGTCACTATTATTACAGTGACGCCGTAGTTGCGGTTCATGCTTCTCAGCAGCTCGATGACCTGGGTTCCCGTCTGGTTGTCCAGCTCGCCCGTAGGTTCGTCCGCCAGAATCAACGGAGGCTGAGTGGACATGGCTACTCCGATGGCCGCCCTCTGCTGCTCGCCTCCGGAAAGCTCGTGAGGCAGCCTGCGAGCCTTGTCGCCGATTCCCAACGCTTCCAACAACTCCCTAACCCGCCTTCTCCGGGCTCCTCCTTCCACTCCGGCGATGGCCATAGGCAGCTCAAGGTTCTCCTGCACGTTTAGATAGGGGGCCAGGTTTCGTCCGGTCGCCTGCCAAACGAAACCCACTTCCAGTCTTCGGTATATCACCAGTTCCCTGTCCGAGATGTCCAGCAGGTCCCGGTTCCCGACCCTCACCTGACCGGCTGAGGGCCTGTCCAGCCCCGACAGAATGTTGAGCAGGGTGCTCTTGCCGCTTCCGCTGGTCCCTACGATGCCTACCATCTCACCGGACCGGACCTCGACGTCCACTCCCCTCAACGCCACGACTTCGAGGTCAGCCCTCTTGTATATCTTGAACAGGTCCCAGCACTCAATGTACGGGCGGTCGGCGGCCATCAAAGGGTCCTGAGTTTCCCGTCCACGGGCCGCGTCCGAATCAGCCGTACGAGTGTTCCTACCGCGGTTTCTCATTCTCATCTCCAGTCAGATGCGGCTGTCGCCATCGTGCTACGCCTCTCCTATTCTTAGGACTCTCTGCACCTCGACTCGTCCATTCAACCAGAACGACCATGCAAGGGATAGGGCCGTAACCCCTACGAGGGCCAGAGACAGTATAAGGAGCGACAACGAATTCGTCTTGAGGGTCATAGGGGGAACGATTCGCGTCCCTTGTTCCGCCACCTCCAACACCGGCAGCAAACCCACTCCCATCCACACTCCGGCTAGAGTTCCAAGCCCCAGGCCCAACGCCACTATTAGAAGGAGGTCGAACCATGCTACAGCGTTTATCTGGAGATTGGAGAAACCGATGGCACGAAGCAATGCGAATTCGGTCTTCCTTTCCTGGATATTCACATAGCAAAAGAGCATCACAGCCGTAGCATTGACCAACAACAGAGCCATGAACATTATTGACAACATGCCGCCCCATCCGGCGTTCACCAAGGGCTGGTCAAGACGCTCCTCTACGATGTCCGCTGCAACGTGAGTTTCCACCACTCTAATTCCAGAGCTTTCCAGGAGCGCGGCTGCTCCGTCAGCGTCATCACCGCTTCCGTCCAGACTCACCCACAACTCGTTGCTGCCGCCCACCAGGTTCCTTGCATGGAGGTTCACGTAGTGGTTGAGGGCCGCCAGGTCAACTACGACAAAAGGCGTCTTTTCTGGGTCCTTCATAGTCGGGAAATACTCGACAACGCCGGTGATCGCTATGGGAAAGGCCGTGGTCAGTCCAAAGACGCCAACCCGGTCTCCCGGTTCGGCCTCGGCCACGTCCAGGAACGAACTGCTCACCAAGGCCGGAATGGGAGGCTCACCGGCTCCGGTCTTGACACCTCGAATTCCCGTTCCTCCTGGGGACCAGGTGAACCTGGCGGAGCTTTGCCTGCCGTCTCTTGCCGCCGCCTTAGTCTCTTCCAGATAGTAGAGGCCCGGTTTGGAATAGTCATCCAGAGCGTGCCACTGTTCTACCGACTCGAAAGAATCGAGAACTTGCTCTCCATGAGACGTTGTCACCGCAAAATCGCTCAACAACAGACTCCCGGACCCGGATGAGCTTCCGAACCCGGACGTGGAACCGTGGATGGCCAGCGCACGGTAGGGCGGGACAACATGAGGCGGCGGTATTCTGTTCCTGGAGCTCCGGCCCAGCACCACTGGAGATATCGGGGCTTGCAGCTTCATCCAGCCAGTGAAGTCCAACCTCCCCAATTCGCTGTCGAAATAGGCTCCCCTGGAATCCTGGAGGCGCACATAGAGCCGGTTTCGCGTATCGGGTCTCGTGCGGTTGACCCACAGTGACAGACTGGAAGCGTCTTCGGGCAAAGGGATTCCGCTGCCGTCCAGACCCAGGGAGCCCGTGGCGGACCTGAGAATGCTAAGGGCATCCTTCAAGTCTCCTTCTCTTGAGAAGTCGGACCTTTCCCAGACCACCTCTCCAATTCTCTCTGAGTCCACCCCAATGATGGCCAGATTGCCCGTGTTGAACCCGGTGGTTAGAGGACTCCCAGAGGTGCGCTTGACCTCCGCCGCTTCGACAACTCCGTCCACCTCCTCCACGGCCTCTGCCAGCCCCAGCGTTGGCCGGTATTGCCGGGAAACTGTATATTCCAGCCTGAGGTCGGCTCCGGACTCGTAGAGTCCTCGGTCACGCTGGCTGCCTTCCAGAGTGGAACTGAAAGAGCTTCCCAGGACACCCAACGCGACGCCCATTATCAGCAGTACGACCATCGAGCCTGGGACTATTGGGTCTCTGGACACATGCCTCATAGCCTGCAAGAGCCAAGGGGGCGCAACGGGCTGCATCAAGTTGGCCGCCAGACTGAATGCCATCGGCAGGAAACGCATCACAATCAAGGCGAAAGCGATCAGACCCAACACGGGTCCAATCAGGAGCGTAAAGTCAATCGCGGCGCCGTCAGGTCCTATCGACCGCACCAGCACAGTTTCTCTTGTCTGAAGCTGCCACCAGAGAAGGCCTATCAACGCCAATAGGAGCAGGTCCAGATAATAACGGTGGATAAAGGGCACACTTGGAGGCCGGGCGCCCGTTTGGCGCAGCTCAACTATGCCATGTCGGGCCGCCATTACGGAGGCGATGGTGAAAACACTTACGGCCATCAGGGCGCCTGCCAAACCCAGCAGAATGGCCCCGGTTGATAGGCTTGTGGCCGGAAGTTCTCCACTGACTCCCACGTCAAAGAAAAGTCCTCCCAACGCCCGGGACACTCCGACACCAAGGGCCAATCCCACCACCAATGCCGGCCCTGCCAACAACAGCCCTTCCACTGCAGCCAGCGTCCCTATCTGAAGACTGGTTGACCCGCGGCTTTTCATCAGGGAAATTTCGTTGGAACGGGACTTTACGATTAATCCCGTCATAAGCGCCATGAAATATATGAGGATGACTGTGACCAGGAACACTAACAGGAACAGAGGCACCCTGGCCAGAAGCAGCCTCTGTTCATAGCGGTCCAACACGTCGTCCAGCGTGACGCGGATGGAGCCGTTGGGAACATTGGCCGGCACGTCGAACTGAAGACTGGCAAGCATTCTCTGCAGCTGACCTACCTCATTGGCGGTGACGCTCTGTCTGTCCAGGAAGTAGAACCATATGGTGTCGAACTGGAGGCCAGGATATGCCCCTGCTGCAATATTGGTGATGGCGGGTTCCGAGGTGAACATGTGCACCATCGGGAATTCGTTCCTGGTCGAGTTGAAAGCGTAGGTGTTCCCGTACCAGAACTCATCTTGTAGGTCCAGCGCCTTGAAAACTCCAACTATCTCCACCTCAACCGGAGCCTTTTTAGTGTTTCCTGACGCCGGAAATATCTCCATTCTGTCGCCAACGTCCAAGTCCAAGATCGAGGCTCCCTCCTCCTCCAGAACAACCTCCAGGACTCCGTCATCACCGACGCCTCGAGAATTGGGCCGTTCGCCCCTGAGCAGTTCCACTCTGTCGGCAGCCCTTCCGGGCGGGTTGTCGAGCATCCCCTGCAAATACTTGAGCCGTCCCCGGGGTCGCACCTCAAACTCCAACTCCAAATGCGGATGGCCCTGGAACAGGAAAGTGATGGTCTCGACCATGTAGACCTGCTCCCTGGTGTACTCGTCCAGCCGCCGGGTGACTCGTCCTTGCACCGTGTCCAAGGTCTTTTCGTAGACGGTGTCTTCCCTTGAGATATACGCCGGGTCCTCCAGGTTGTTGAATGCTCGCACGGAGATGTTCGCGTCCTCTGGGGAAGCTTCCTCCAGGGTCTGTCGGAGGGCCACGTCGGCTAGCAAATCTGAGAAGACGACCCCGCTGGACATCAGGGCCACCGCAGCAGTGATGCCAATCAAGAGAGCCAGTTCAAGCTTCCAGCTTGAGATAATCCTGCGCGCCGAGATTATGTATGCCAGCTTGAGGAACGACATGTTTTCTATTGCCCGCTCCGAAGAGCTTCCGTCTGGTCTAGCCTGCCGGCCATCAGGGCTGTAAACAGCACCGCCGCCGCCAGCACGATTCCCAAGTCCACAGCCAGAGCGGTCATTAGCATCCCGTTATAGGTGGTTATCATTGGAGGAAGTATATCGCGGCCCGTGAGTGTGGTGTCCAACAACCCCAAGGTCCATCGGCTTATTCCGTAACCCAGCGCCGCTCCCATCCCCACCGCCAAAACGGCGCTCAACAGCCGCTCCACTGTCAGAGACATTATCAACTGCCTGCGGGAGAACCCCAAAGCTCTGACCACCGTCAAGTCAATCTGGGCAGTGCGCACCGACACCGCGGCGAAGATACCCAGAGCCAGCGCAACGGCCAGAGTCAACGACGATAGGCTAACCAAGGCCAGGGAATTCCATCCCCCTCCTTCGAGGGGATTGCTGGCAGCCAGCTCCTCATAGGCCCGGCTGTCCCTGATGCGCACCGTACCCGATAGTCTGCTGACGTTCTCCGCGTTGATTGATTCGATAATGGAGCTCCTGGGTATCGAGGAATCAAGGCCCAGCCACAGCTCATTCGGACGGGGCAGGCGCTTGCCGTTGGGCATCCGGCTCACCAGCCGGTCATAGTCCCGGTGGGACACAATCAAAAAGGGGCTTAGTCCGGGGTCCAGGGTCGGGAAGTAACGGGCCGTTGCCCTGATATCCAGGGTCAACAGAGGCTCGTTTGCCCAGATGCGTTGGTGCTGGCCCACGACATACCCGGGCCCTCCGATCGCAGGCAGCGGGTACACGCCAGGCGGTATGAATATGCCCTTTGGCGGCTGTCCCATGGAGCGCGCCCAGGCCAGCCTAATTCCCTGCGCCCCGCTCCTGGCAGCCCTATCGGGCAGAGTCATCACGTCTGCTTCTCGAACCGCATTGGGAAGAAGACGCCAACCAAGAGAGGTCAACTCAGACTCGAACCCTTCAATCACAAGCCCGTCCGACCCGCCAACACCAGGCCCTTTGGCCGTGACGTCGTCAAGGTGAAGGACACCGCCTGGAGTCTGGGTTGCAGATCCCCTGTTGGGCAACGTCGCGAATATAGACACCAGCCCAAAGGGTTCCCGGAATCTCTGCACCGAAGGGAGGGAGCCTTCCAGAAAGGTCCAGCCAGCGCCGGGAATCAGGCGCCCTTCCTCCCCCTCCACGGACTTGTCGTACAGTATCAAGCTGTGGTGAATCCCAATAGAGTCAGTGACCCTGGCCCATATCGTGATTTGCGAGTGGTCGTCCCTAAGTTCGCTGCCGTCGACCCATATTCCAATCGTCTCAGCCCCGAGCGGGACGGTCACCGAATCCATCTCCGATGTCTCAGTAGTCCGGATCGACGACATCAGACCTTCCAGGCTATCGTCGGCGAAATCGCTCCTGAACCAGGCTGCTTTCGGCAGGGTGGCGGGGTCAACTGCCACCAACGTGGCGCCGGACCGGGTCACCCTGTCCGCCATACTCACCGGGAACCAGGAAAACCGACTGACAGCCTCGACCCCGTCCAAGGCAGCCAGCGAATCGACGGTCTCCTGGTGGAAAGCGCCTGGATCTATCAGCGCCAGGTCTCCTCCAGACCGGTACAGGGACTGGTGACTGGAACTGCTGGCCACGGTTGACTGGAAAGTGGCGGCGAACACCCCCACCGCAGCGGCAACCATCAGCATAATAAAGACGGCGCCGTAGGGCACGGGATCACGCGCCGCTCTCCGGAGCGCGAAGTCCACCCATGCCGGCGCCGCAACGCCGCTCAACCAGGCAGCAAACCGGTACAGGTAGGGAACGAGCCGGAAGGTAAAGAGGGCTGCCCCAAGGAGCAGCAACACAGGACCTAGACGCAGGGTGAGGTCGCCTTCCAAAGCGCCGCTCAGCACGTCTCTCTCCAGAAACCCGCCTCTCTGCTCTATCTGCCACCAGAGGAACCCTACGACCACCAGGACCAACAGGTCCAAGTAGTAACGCTGCACGATGGGCTTATCGGGGGGCCTGGAGCGGAATCTCAGGAACTCCACCAGTCCGATCCTCGCCAGTCCAGCCCCTGTAACAGCTATGACAACCAGACTCAGGACGCCCCCTAAAGCGCCGATCAGGTACATGTCCTTGCTGAGACCCACGGGGATGGTCCGCCCCAACCCCGCAGGGTCGATGCCCTCCGCCAGCAAAAACTTCACCAGCGCCCAGGCAATCAACGGTCCAATGGCCATGGCCGCCAGGACCAGCCCTACCCCTTCCGCGGTCAGCAGCCCAACCAACTGCTTACCGCTGGCTCCGCGGCTCTTGAAGAGACCCGCTTCAGCCGACTGGATGCGGGCCACCGAACTTAGTGTCACAGCCAGAAAATAAAGAATCACCAACCCCACCATGGAGACGAACAAGAAAATGCCCACCCTGGCTTCCAACAGCTCTACCTGGAATTCCTGCAGCGTGGCATCCAGGGCGGTTAGCACCAGGGTCCTTGGATAGCTCTTGTTGAGATCGGTCTCCAGGTTGAACAAGGCGTCTATCGTGGGTTGCACCAGTGATGCGTCAATCAGACCTCTTTCCACATCGTAGAGCCACGAGAAATTGCCTACCAATAGAGGAAATCTCTGACCCAAGCCCCGGAAAAAGTCGCCCTCTCTGATGACCACCGGGACTATCGACGGTCCGAAAGGTGGGTTGACAATATTGAAGTAGGTGGAAGACTGGCCCGCCCAATACTCCTCGCGAGCGTCCAGAGGCTCGGCGATTCCGACGATGTTCAAAGTTAGTCCTTGGGACGGATCGAATGCGAAGGGCAAGAGGAACACCTTGGTCCCAACATCCCATCCGAGTCTGGTGGCCACGTCGACTCCGACAACCGTTTCCATCTCCAGGCCGCCGTCGTGGGCTACCGGGGCTTTGGATGGCCACCTGCCGGCCGTAAGCCTGGAATGGTTCTCGATGTCCGTCAGGAAATAAATCTGGCCTACCGGGCCCCCCTGGGAAGGTCGGGTTCCGTCAAGGGCCTGAACGAAGGGCAAGTCCGGTGTGGTGCGTCCGCTCCGCTGGTGACCGTCGGCTAAAGCGTACCCCAAGGCGGCGGCTGTTCCGTCTTCTATAGTGGAGCGGAGAACAGGGTAGTCAGTGGGCTCCAGAGGCCTGTTCTGGGCGATGATATGGAGGTTGAGAGATATGGAGGGGGTAGTCTCCAGCGCGTAAATCAGGCCGCCTTCTGCCAGGGCGTTCGAGTGCCCTGCCCCTACGGCCATGATTGTCACCGACGCCAGAGCGCCAAAACCAGCCACCGCCAACAACATCCACGAGGACTTGAGGCGCTTGGGCAATAGCCACAGTAGAACTTTCAGCGAACCCATGACGTGTGAGCATCAGAGTAACCCGTATCCATGTGCGTAGGGAAGAGGCTATACACTCGTCTTGGGACGCATACGAATATTGGCGGCTGCCGCCCTGGCTTCCTGGGCCTATTCGCCCTGGACAGTCCGTTTTCGCGGAAAGACGTGACTTCGAGCCGCCCGGGCCTCGGCGGCTGCTTTCAATCTCGCCATATGGTCTTGGACGATGGAGTTGTACTTCGAACGGGCGTAGGTCAAAGCTATGAGCCAACCTACTCCTGGCAGAAACGGCGCCTTGCATTCTATGACGCCCCAATAGCTGAGTCGGCAGCCATCGCCTGTGTCCTCAAGTGTAAAGGCCTCTTCCGAAAAGCTTAAGGGGCCTTCGAGGTGTTGGTAGGTGATGCGTTCAGGAGGGTAAAGGACGACCCGTTCAACGGTGCGATAGACCTTGGACCCCGACGGCGTAAGGAATTCTGCGATGATTTCGTCGCCGTTTCGTTCTATGACCCGTGAAGACTCGTTCCCGCCCGGCAGACTGCCCTTGCCGATGGCGCTGAGCATCTGGAATACTAACTCTCTGGGAGCGTCGATAAAGATTTCCTGAGTTTTTAGGCTAACCTTCATCTAAGTCAGCGCCGGTCGTGGAAGGGTAAGGCAAGAAGGATGTAAGGGAAGGAAACAACTAGGTTAGGGCTTAGTTTCCCTTCATTGTAACCTTTGCAGCAAAAGGTGCGAAGGGCAATTAAACGTGTTAGCCGAAATAATCGAGCCAGCGGGACGGCTGGTGGTATGGAAGGGTTGGGGCGCCGTCCCGCTGGCAAAACACCTAAGCTGGAGAGAAATGGGTGAGATGGCTCCGGCCGGCGGCGTTACTCAACTTGACCGAGGACCAATCTATCCTCTGGGGTACAAAATGTCGAACCTGTTGTTGAACAACTGGTCGTTGCCCCGGTTGCGTTTCGTCCTGGGAGGCCCAGACAGCTGGGTCAAGAACGACGCAAAGCGTTCTTTCATGGCAATGAGTAGCTTGTGCCGGTGTGGATGTTCCGCGGTTGTGTCCGGTTCCTGTTTACGCAATGTCAGCGTTGCCATTGGATCCCTCTTTCTGATAGTTTTCTTAAGCGCGTCTGCATTAACGGTTCGAACTCAGTGATGTCTATTTATCAATGTAGCACACTTAACTATATCGTCTAAATGATAATTTAATAGCCGTTCATTTGTCAACAGATATTATATGATTCGCCATATCATTATATTGATTTATCTCGCCTGGAACGCAACGGCCCCACACGCGTTGCCCAGCGTATGGCTCGCCCTTATACTCAGACTGACCTCAGATGCCCGCTGCCAACGGCGTCTCTCAAGGCCGGAAGGAGAACCCTATGGCTCTCACCAGACTGGACCTCGGCTCTCCCACTATCCTGGATGGAGGAAGGAACTTTGGACAGGTCGGACCGTACCAACGCATCGACGGTACGGCGCACTTTTCAGTTGACCCCGAGAGCGAGGCCAATTCGGTCGTCACAGACCTGCGCCTGGCTCCGAGGAACTCCGACGGTCGAGTCTCCTTCAGCGCCGACTTCAGCATCCTACAGCCCGTGGACCCCGAGAAAGGGTCCCGCAGGCTGCTCCTGGACGTACTGAACAGAGGCGGTAGGACTGTCTTACGCTTCTTCAACGGCTACGACCAAGTGGCGCTGCCCCAAGCTCCCATCGATCCCGGCAATGGCTTTCTTATGGAACGGGGGTTCACTGTGGTGTGGTGCGGCTGGCAGCACGACGTCCCAGACGTACGAGGCCTTATGAGGGCCCACGTGCCCCAAGCGTTAGACTCGCATGGCGACCCACTGATAGGGAAGGTCGCGGTAACGTTTCAACCCGTGGAGTTGATGCACACACATCCCCTGTCGGACCGGCTCCACGAACCCTACTCCGCCGCCTCAGTGGACGACTCCGAAGCCGTGCTCACCGTCAGAGACGAGGAAGACTCACCCAGGCAGACCATTCCCAAAGAGGCATGGTCTTTCGCCGCGATTATAGACGGACACCTGACGCCGGACCCGGACCACATCTATCTGGAGTCGGGGTTTCAACCGGGCAGGATATACCAGGTCGTCTACAGGACAGGCCACGCCCCGGTGGTCGGTCTGGGACTCCTAGGGACCAGGGACGTTGTGTCCCACCTACGACATTCCCAATCGGAGGGCAATCCCTGCGCAAGAAACATCGACCGGGCCTACGCGTTTGGGGCGTCCCAGAGCGGACGGTTCCTCCGAGAGTTCCTCTATCTGGGACTCAACGCGGACGAGGAGCACAGGCTCGTATTCGACGGGGTCATCCCCCACATTGCAGGCGGCCGTAGAGGGGAGTTCAACCAGCGGTACGGCCAACCATCGTCCATGGTGCGCCACAGCCTGGGGCATACGTTTCCCTTCACCGACTCTCCCCAGACGGATCCGGAGACGGGAGCAACAGACGGGCTGCTGGCCAGGGTGGAGAAGAAAGGCGCTGCGCCCAAGGTGTTCCTGACCAACTCCTCTTCCGAATACTGGAGAGGGGACGCCGCTCTGGTCCACACTGATGTAGAAGGGTCCAAGGACCTCGAACCTTCGGACGACGTGCGAATCTATTTGTTGGCGGGCACGCAGCACAGTCGAGGAGGCCTCTTCCTGACCGACTCCAATCCGTTGGACGGCATACGTGCTCAACACTATTTCAACACCGTCGATTACGGGCCTTTGCTGAGGGGCATGCTGGTGAATCTGGACTCGTGGGTCAGCTCTGGAACGGAGCCGCCTCTCAGCCGGCACCCCCGACTCGACCGCGGCGACCTGTTGGACGCAAGGTCCCTGGAGCCATTGTTCAGCTCCTTCCCCGCAACCGGATTTCCGGGCAGTCTGTGTCCCCTTTCCCGTATGGACTTCGGCGAAGGAGCCAACTCCGGCATAGCCTCCGAGCTTCCTCCGCGCATAGGCAAGGCTTACCCATTTCTCACGCCGGCCGTGGACTCCGACGGCAACGAAACGTCAGGAATCCTGCTCCCGGATATAAGCGTGCCCCTGGCCGCATACACCGGTTGGAACCTGCGCCACCCGGAGATAGGGGCCCCAGACCAAATACTGAGGCTGATAGGGTCCACTCTCGTATTTCCGGCAACCAAAGCCGACCGGGAAGCCTTCAATGACCCCAGGCCCTCCATCGAGGAACGCTACGACTCCCTGGAGTCCTACCTGGCGTTGGTCGAAGCAGCAGCCAGGGAGCTGGTGCAAGAACGGTTTCTGCTGAAAGAAGACGTGGAGCCGATTGTCGAGTTGGCTGCCCGCCGCTGGCGCCTCTTTTCGGGATTGATGGCACCGACGCGGGCTGCACTGAAATGAGACCCCAGTGGGTGTGGGGTTAGGTTAAGGCCCTGTAGATAAGAAGAGGGGCCTGGAAACAGGCCCCTCTTCTTATATGTGACGCCATACATGGGGAGGAGTCACAATGGTTTTGGGGCCGGGCCGGACGGAGCCGCCGCATGTTTTGGGCGCCGAATGGGACGCACTTGTGAGTTTCGAGCCACGGTGTCCAGCGCTTCGTGAAGGTCCCGCTGCCACCCGCAATTGAGACAGTAGACGAACTTTCCGTAATGGTCCCGGTCGGAGACTATCGCCCCCAAACATTTCGGGCAGGACTTGAGAAGCATCATAACCCCACCTCTCTTCGTGTGAGCTCGTTAGCTCAGGTTCCGCCGTAGCGTGTGCTTCATGCCAACGTGCTGGCGCTCAACGCAAAAAGCCCAGGCGCCCGGACCCTCCACCTTTCTTGTCGCCACAAACCGGATGTCCCAAACCTCTTTAGCTCTCCGCTCGTTCATCCGGCTTGTCTCCTATTGTCCGTCCGTTTGCCTGGGCTTTACACTGGTATTATAATAATTAATATCATAAAATGTCAACGGGCCAGCTTATAATCACAACTCAATCTAGTAAGGTTGAAGACCGGAGGCAACCGGAATATGGGCGCCTGCGGTTTCTACACACGGCAGGTTAGGGAAATTGGTCTGAGATTATAGTATATTAGAGCATCGCGGAAGCCGCCCAACCGGAGGGCGCCCGCAGACAGCTAGGAAAGGGAATAGTGACCAACAGAGAGACTTCAATATCCGACGACCTGGAGATACTCCGCAGACGCAACACGGAGTTGGAGCGGCTGGAGCAAGACCATAGAAGAATAGAAGGCTCTTTGATCGACAGAAATCGGGAGCTTGAAACGCTGTTCGAAGTGGCCAACCTTCTCAGCCGGCCCGGCACGTTCCAGGAGAAGGTCTCCAGAGTGCTCGATGACCTGGCCCAAATCACCCAGGCAGACAGGGCTGTTTTCCTGGTCATGGACGATTACGAGGAAGGCCTGCGACAGGCTGGAGTCGCAGGTCTCGGCAACCCGGAGCTTGGCCATAACCTGGTCCCTTTCGAAAGCGTCTCCGGCAAGGCTTTCCTGGATGGACAATCGGTGGTCGTAGACGACTACACCATTCACCCCGATTCTGTGGCCTCCGGCATATCCCAGGGTGTCAGGTCCGCAGTCGTGCTTCCGGTTAAGGGGAGCGAAGGGATCGTCGGAGTGCTGGACGTGGTGTCAAGGGAGACCGGGTACTTCACCCCGGAGCGGGTGCGCTTTCTGACAGCGGTGGGCAGCGGTCTGGGTCTGCTGCTTGAGAACGCCCGGCTCTACGAAACCCTTGAACAGCACGCCGAAGAGCTGGCCCGGTCCAACACCGAATTGGAGCAGTTCGCCTACGTCGCCTCCCACGACCTGCAGGAACCCCTCCGGATGGTGACAAGCTACGTGGAGATACTGGCCGACGAGTATCAAGACAAGCTGGACGAGAACGCCGACAGATACATAGGCTATGCGGTGGACGGCGCCAAGCGAATGAAGGCCCTCATAGACGACCTGCTGGCATACTCAAGGCTCAGTTCGGGCGGCACCAAGTTCGAGGACGCGGACTGCAATGACGTAGTCGGCCGGGTGGTAGAGGCGCTGAACGCCTCCATCACCGAGACGGGGGCCTCCTGCAACTCCGGAATCCTGCCCACCGTCAAGGGAGACGGCATGCAGCTGCACCAGCTGTTCCAGAATCTGATTTCCAACGGCATCAAGTTCCGGTCCCATGAGACGCCTAGAATCGACGTCTCAGCCCAACGGGAAGGCGAACACTGGCTCTTTGCAGTCAAAGACAACGGGATAGGGATAGCTCCCCGCCACCACGAGCAGATATTCCAGATGTTCCAGAGACTGCACCACAGGGGGCAGTACCCGGGAACCGGCGTGGGGCTGGCCGTATCCGCAAAGATAGTGCAGCGGCACGGAGGGACCATTTGGATGGACTCAGACGAAGGCAAAGGGACCACCGTCTATTTCACAATTCCGGCCTGATGGGAGGTGAGTTATGGGAACTCTTGATACACCTATAGAGGTGCTGTTGGTTGAGGACAATCCCGGCGACGTGGAGTTGGTGGAACGTGCGGTCAGAAACTCCGACTTCCATCTCAACATGACTGTCGCCATGGACGGGGAAGAGGCTATGGCTGTCCTGCGGCAGGAAGGAGACCATGCAGATTCACCTCGCCCGGACCTGGTGCTTCTGGACCTGAACCTCCCCAAGAAGGACGGTCGGCAGGTGCTGTCCGACATCAGGTCTGACCCGGAGCTGGAAAACCTTCTGGTTGTGGTGCTCACCAGCTCTCCCACACAGGAGGATTTGCTAAAAGCCTACGACCTCCACAGCAACGGTTATGTGAGCAAGCCCGTGGACTCGAAGGCGTTCGATTCCGTCGTGAAAGACGTGCTCAACTACTGGTTCAATGTCTCCCGTCTCCCTAGAAACAACTAGGAGTTGGAGACCTAGTGTTCGCCCCTAAACATCCATCACACCCATTAGGAGGAAGAAAGAATGACCACCGAACACACCTATAAGATCATCGAGCTTGTGGGGTCCTCGCCCGACGGGCTGGAGGCCGCCATTGACAACGCTGTGTCGAGAGCCGCCGAGACTCTCAAGGGTCTGGACTGGTTCGAGGTGAGAGAGATCCGCGGCGCCATCAGCGACGGGAAGATCGGCTGGTACCAAGTGAAGGTGGGAATCGGCTTCCGCGTCATGAGCCCTTCCGACATGCAGCGGGAATAAAGCCCGACAAGGACCTGTGGCTGAGGGGCGCCTCTGGCTCCACAGCCACAGGGCTGAACTTCAGTGTAGTCATCGCAGAGGGCGTGCTCCGTCGCGTCAGCCTCATAAACCTTTTGTCCCACTCCCATGGTGAGCATCGGACGGCGACGTCTGCTTCATCGAGGTAGCCCTATGGGTCAAGGTTACCGCATCATCCAACACATTGACGAATAGCCGGTGTGAAAAGCGAACCGTACCTGTCGGGCGATTTTCGAATGTCAAGATCCGAGCGGGCCGACTCCAGCCTCGCCAACGCCACTGCCGGACTGGTTTCTTCCAGTTTCTCCAACTTCCCCGGTTTCGACCAATTGATTAGCCCAACCAACTTGCTCCGGCCCATATCTTCCAGGAGTGGCAAGGACATCCCCGTTCGTTCGTAAGCTCCGCGACAAGCAGGACGTAATTCCGGTTCCGCCCGAGTTCAGCAGCTGGCATCGGGAGCAGGTTTCTGCGTCCGAAACAACTCCCACGGCCGGAGGTGCGTATCACATCTGTGGCGGACTATTACGTCATCCACGGGAACCTGCCGGGGGACTATGCAAGGGTTCTAAGCATACCTAAGCTTCGCCGGCAAGGCTTCTTTCAAGGCCTCACTTTGCTCCAACGGTCGCCTTGCCCTGCTTTCAGTGAGCCTCCTCTCCCGAAACCGAATTAAACCCAGGATAACCTTCCGTTAACGCACATGGGCCACGATGGAATTGGCCCCATGACGGTAGTTGGGGTCTTGAAAGGAGGAGGATGTGAGGAATGAGTATACGGACTTCCCAGCCAGTCCCGTGCTTCCGGTTCGCAGGGTCGCTCTATTGGCCTCGGAAGATACACGAGAAGCTCTGTACGGATTGCTTGGCTGCCATCTCCATCTGCTCTCAGGCGTGCAACGCTGGTGGCGCCCCAAGCTATGGCCATTCTATGTGAAGCTAGATTCGGTCTCTCGATAAGCTGGATTAACCGAGACCCGTCGGGAGGCGTAAGCCACGTGGCCGAGCTTGTGGCGGAAAAGAGTCTGGACGCAGTCATATTTCTCCGGGACTCCGACAACACCGCGTTCAACGGACCCGACGGAGACCGACTTCTGAGGGGTTGCGACAGCCGCCAAGTCCCCGTGGCAACCAACACCGCCACCGCTCACGCCCTGCTTTCCCATTTGGAGCCCACCGCATGCACCACCAGACTGCCATTGGTTCAATTTGACGACGGGGCAATATATGGGTTGTGCTTCAACCAGAATGTCTTGCAAGAGACAGACCGCCTGTCGTCCGGTCCGCGCAGTCTGATGATAGCTTCTCCGAAGGCCAAAATGGTCGCCAGGACTCGGAAGCGGCAAGCCAAGTCCTACATGCCCCCCAAAGCGCCGCTGCTTTTGGGAGAAGTCGGCAACGACTAGGGTGGGCTTTTAATGTTCCGTTAACGCCGCCTTAATCAAGCGTTAAGCCGTCGTTAACCAACCGATCTTAAGGTAGCAACTGGCAAAAAATAAAGGAGGGATGTACACACAGAATGCTAGCACACTCCGTTTCCAGGATACGTCGCGCCTTCGTTTTCGTCCCCATCACCATGGCGCTTGTCCTCCTCTCTGCCGCGTGCGGAGAGGATGCTGCGCCAACAACGACCGAGAAGCTGTCGGGCATCATCGAGATAGACGGCTCCTCCACCGTGGCCCCGGTCTCCCAGGCCGTCGCTGAAGAGTTCCAGAAGGTCCACTCCAACGTCAGACCCGTCGTGGGCGTCTCGGGGACCGGCGCAGGATTTAAGCGCTTCACCGCCGGCGAGACCGACATCTCCGACGCTTCCCGGCCCATAAAGTCTTCCGAGGCCGAAGCCGCGGCCGCCAACGGCGTCGAATACTTCGAACTCAAGGTTGGAACCGACGGACTCTCCGTTATGGTCAACCCAGACAACGACTTCGTTGATTGCCTCACCGTTGGAGAGCTCAAGGCCATCTGGGAACCCGGCTCCAGCGTCTCCACTTGGAGGGACGTAAGGTCCGAATGGCCCGACGATGAAATCCGTCTGTACGGTCCCGGCACAGACTCCGGCACTTTCGACTACTTCACTGAAGAGATAGTCGGAGAGGCCCGCAAGTCTCGCCCCGACTACACACCATCTGAGGACGACAACGTCCTGGTGCTGGGAATCTACGGCGACAAGAACTCCCTGGGATACTTCGGCTACGCCTACTACATCGAAAACCAGGACAAGCTCAAGTTGGTGGCCATCGACAACGGGAACGGCTGCGTCGCGCCTTCCGACGAGACCATCGAAAACAGGTCCTACACTCCGCTGGCCCGTCCCCTGTTCATCTACGTGAACAAGAAGAGCCTGGAGCGGCCCGAGGTCAAAGCCTTTGTGGAGTTCTACATGACCGACGGCCCCGACCTAGTGCGGGAAGTCGGATACATGGCCGCGGCCCCTGAGACGTATCAGGACAACCTGGCAATGATCGAACTACGCTGATTTCAACCCCTCCCAGAGGACGGCGGCTCCACTGAGTTTACCCTCTCCAGCAGCGGACGCCGCTCCCCTGGGTCGGCCAAACTTAGCCCCAGCCGCCGCCGCACCACCCATAGCGGCTCTCTCGCCACCGCCAACCGGCGCCAAAAAGACATGTGGGGACCCTACGCCCCGGTAGTTATACTCAACGAAAACCCAGTCTAAACCGTGTAAACTGCCTAGGCGAATCTCTACAAAAGTATTGACACTGATACACGGTTAGTGTAGATTAACCGCCTCGCATTGGACAAGCTTGGGCAGTTGAGGGCTACGACTTGTATTTGTGCGTGTGCAAAGGCATCAAGGTCTCCGATGCAGTCCAATTGACTCTGTTGGGGATCGATACCCCCGAAGCGCTGATGGACGCGTTCGGCTTCGACGACAGTGACTCCTGCGGCAGATGCTCCACATACATCAACGAGCTTTCCAGGCTGGTAAAAATAGAGACCAACAATGCTCTGGCTGGCCGTCAGGAACCCCAACCGTCACCGACACCGCAAACTCCAATCCGGGGACGCCACGTCTGGAGCCGCCTTAGTTGGTCGTCAAAGAGTTCATAAGACCTCCCCGCGCCCCAGTTTCCCTCCTCCCAACCGGCTCCCGAATCGACATGCTAAAATCCCCGCGCTTGGCAGAGTCATGCGTCTGTTGAACTAAAGGAGACCCATACATGAAAGCAAAAGATGGCGTAGTGGACCGCCTGAACAACATCCTCACCATCGAGTTGACGGCGATCAACCAATATTTTGTTCAAGCGGAGATGTGCAAGAACTGGGGGTTTGAACGTTTGTACAACAAGTTCCGCGAAATCAGCACTGACGAGATGAAGGACACCGAGCATCTCATCAGGCACATCCTCTACCTGGAGGGACTGCCCAACCTCCAACGGATGAACCAGGTGATGGTAGGGGAATCCGTACAGGAAGACTTGGAGCTGAACCTCCAATCGGAACAGAACGCCGTTGAGGTCGTGACGGAAGCCATCACCCATTGCGCCCAGGTGGGAGACTACACAACCCGGGGCATGTTGGAAGAGATGGTCCGGTCCGAGGAGGAGCACGTGGACTGGCTTGAGACCCAGCTGGAAACCGTCAACCAAATCGGCATCGAACTATACCTGAACCAGCAAATCAAGAACGAGGACTAGCTCCTCTCAACCCCCGTCTTTCGGACGCAGGCCGAAATCCAGGTGAGTCTGGAGACATGGGCGCCTCACGTCCACGCCCGTTCCCATGAGTAGGGCGGTTTATCCTCTGCTGGCAGCCTTGAAGGAATTTTTGTCTTCCCTCTATTGTCCTTGCTAATCTCTGTGTTTAATGTATACTAGTCTAAATTATTAGAATATACTTACTCAAGTTTGTTGCATGGAAATGGATAAGTCCGTCGACAGGCTACGCCCTCATAGCGGCTATCATAGTAGTACCACCCGCTATGATCCTGTGGGGAGCTTACGAGAGTTACCGGATGCGTAACCTCCTTGACAGGGTTAAGAGTGAGGAAGGCTTCAAATGAACGAACGCATGAGGAACCTAGCTGCGTCGGGACAATCATCATCGCTATCGTTGCTGTCCTGTCCGTGCTGTGGGCCGTGATAGACTCTACAGTGAGTTCTCTCCGGGATGAAGTCAGACGCTCGAGGAATGACATAGAGCGCCTTCATCAGGACACCCTACAGGGATTTGACAACGCCTCCCAAGAGACAAGGTCGATACTTCCAGAGTATGAGCACACAGAAAGCGGAGTTAAGGTACCTCTGCGATGATAATGACCGACCAAACCAAGATGCGTATTAGTCGAGAGATTCTGTCGGACGGTCTTGGCTACACAGTGTATCCTGCCGGTCGGCACATTAGAAACGGTGTAGACATAACCAAGCGACACATGGGTAAGTACGTTGAGGGAGTCTATATCCCTACGTCTCCCGAGTGGGAGCCTCCAACCTACCTCGTGGGTAAGCAGTGGCACATCGTCAACGAGAAGGGCAACCGAGTTGGCTTGAAAGCGTACATCCCCCTACCAGACAGACGACACTTCTACAGCAAGGAACATCAGAAGCTCATAGGAGAGTACCGAAAGAGGCACCGACAGGATTCCAGACCACCCTTTGAAGTGTTCCTCAAGGGACATCCCAACATAGTCCTCTTTCGTTGGCCTCCTTGGAAGCGACGGCCTAGAGGACATGCCCTGCTCATGCGTGTCGATACTAGACGCTGGTGGAAGCGACTACTCAGGAAAAGGTCGCCCTGCTCTGACGAGGGTATGAATCAGAACGGGGCGACGTGAAAGGAGGGAACCCATGCAACGGTTCCCAACTTTATGATACTCCACCAGGATACAGCCGTTAACGGTGAGTGAGCGTCAAGACTCTCTGTAACTCACCATCACACCCAAAGAGTTTGGTGACTCAATGGTCGGACTCTCCTAGGCAGTGATACTAACTTCGAAGTAAGGTCACCTCGACAACCCCGTTCCGTTGCTGCGGACTCCGGAATGGGAGGCCTAGATGGTCCCTATCTCTCCATATCGGATTGAAAAAGGCGCCAGCGGTGGGGGCCGCCTGGTGGTCCGGGTGAAAAACACCGATAAGTATTTCGTTGTGCGAATCAAGATGGAACAAGCCAGGCTGCTGGCCGCGGATATGCACGGCCTTGCCGACGACCTGTCGAGTCACCACCATACCACTGCGTCCCTGGCCCAAGCGTTGAATGCGGACATCGTAGGCATAATTCTCAAGGACACCGGCAACGGCGCAGTACACGGCGTCATGCGCATCCAAGAGAAGTACGACGTCGCCGCCGCCGAGGTGGACGTGGCCGCCGGCGCCTCTCTGGCCATCCACCTGGGAATCCCCTTATACATGGATAGCTCGGTCATGTCCAAGGTAAAGCGATCAGCCAACGCTGCTGACGATTCGGTCCCGTCAGCTTTCCGGGAAGTCATCGAGTCGCTGGAGACCTGGCTGCCGGAGGAAACTTAGCCAAGGCTCCTTACAGTTCGCTTTTGTCCGGCCACGCCCAGCAGGTATCCTGTACGCACCGTGGGCACGAAGCTAGTCACCAGCTCGTTTGACTCGCACAGGGACATCCCCATCTCGTGCAGCCAGTCTTCAGGAGTCCCAGTCACGTCGGCGTTCTCTGCGCTATAGGCGTTTCACTGATTCCTAGCTAGGCAGGCGGACAATGGCCTCCACTTCGACCACCAACTCTGGTCGCACTAGGGAGGATACACCGACAGTGGAGCTGGCCGGAGGGTCCTTAGGCCATGTCTCCGACCGCACCTTGTTGTACGCGGGATAGTCGTCCATGTTGGTCAGGAAGCCAGTTATCTTGCAGACATCTTCCATCCGCCCGCCAGCAGCCTCGATAACCGCGCGGATGTTGGCCATCACCTGACGGGACTGGTCCTCGGCGCCCTCGGCCACATTGCCGTTGGCATCCGCGCCCACGTGGCCCGAAACGTACAGTATGTCGCCGACGCGTATGCCGGGGGACAAATTAGGGTTCGGGGTTACTCCAGGGGGAATTATGGGTTGTCGTTCAGGCATGACTGTCTCCTTTTCATCTCGAATTTGCGTACGGGTTACAAAGGCCGGAAGATCTCTAATTTCTCTGCACTCTCGTGGTCCCCTCCTGGTCTGCGGTTACGCTGTTGCCACTCAGGCCGGCCACAAGCCGTCACAGTGGCGCCTTCGCGGTGTCCGTAGATACAACCCTTACGCCCTCCAGCGGGAAGCCATCGAGTCGCTTGAGACCTGGCTGCCGAAGGAGCCCTGGTCAGGGGATCCTAGAACTAGGACTTCGGCGTAACGGCAAGCAGGACTTCCACGCTCACCTCGTCGGTCACCACCACAAATCCCAAATTCGGCGCCGTCATGCCGAACTCTTCCCAGACAAAGCTGGTCCGTCCCAGAATGTATATGGCGTCGCCGTCGTCTCTCGCCTCCACATCGAAGCTTACAGGCGCCTGCACTCCTCGTATTTCTAGCTGACCCGTTATTTGGGTCGTGACCTCTTCGCCTTCGGTGAACCCGTCAGGCAGCTGGCCCGCGTCGTCCAAGGTGAAAACCGCGATGGGATGGTTGGGGAACATTCGCTCCCGGATATACTGGTCGCGCCGGGGCTGGTCGCTTTGCAGCTGATGGAGGTCTATCTCTATCACAGAGGGACGCCCGTCGAAATGCACCTCCCCAGTTAGCCCATTGGTAGACACCACGGCGTCGTTAGGGAGAGGAAGACGCGCCAGCTTTTCTTCCACGGTGAAAGTGGCCTTCGACCCCTCTCCAATAATGAAAGTGACCCCTTCAACCTGACCTGTCTCCCTTCCAGTGTCTGCCGGAGCCTGCGTTGGTTCGGGCGGCGCTGGCGTGTCGGTAGGGCGTGCCGTCGGTGTGGGCTGCGCCTCAGCGGTTGGAGGCGAAACGGGAACGGAGCTAGCCGTGGCTTGGGGCGTTTCTGTTGGAGGCGCCGACATGGGGCGTTCAGTAGGCGGGGATGTGGACGTGGCGGACGAGCCTCCGCATGACATGGCCACGGCGGCCAGAAACACGGCCATCGCTACGGTCAAACTTATCCATATCGGGAGCCGAATCGCGTTACGCATAAACCCTTCCTAGCTTGTCTTGAGGATATCGAGTGGCGCTGAGAACCACAATATCAGGATACTCGGGACTCCTCCCCCAGTCCGGATGGTACGTCCTCGGAGGAAGCTCAAGCCTGCCGCTCTCCTGGTCCCCCTGGCCAGCCAACGGGATGCCCACTGCCAGAGCAATCACGGCCGCAACAGCCGCTAGCTGCCAGCGACCGACCAGGGAGCTCCTGGCCAGCAAGACCGTCAGAACGCCCGTTACCGGAAAGACGATGGCCGCCAACGGCAGTGCAAAGCCGATGAAGTTGTCTAACTGGCTCTCTCCGACCACACAAATCAGGGCGACAACTGCAAAGGCCGCCGTCCATAGCCCAGCAAATATGAGCAGGCCCCTCCGCTTGGCGGAGGCTCCTCTCCACAACAACCCGGCGGCCACGCCACCCGCCAGAGCCGCCAACGTCACGGTAGCGCTATTGAACAACGCGTCGTCAGGAGACCGCAGCGGCAGGGAGACCAGGGCCGCCGCAACAGCCGAAATCGATCCGGCGACGATGCCCGCCGTCATATCGCCCCCTGATCCCGCATGGCACCATCCATTCTGTACGCCCACCTACGCTGGACGTCGGTCCGGAGGCAAGATAGCGGTCGACTGTGAAGAAAGTATATATGGGACACGTTTAAGTATACTCTCTGGAGAGCGTCCACAATGGGTCTGATTCGCTGCGGCTGACGTGGTCCGGCGTCTATGGCGTGCGTGGCCCTTCTGTGAGCTAGGTTGACAGCCCGCTCATTTTTTGATGGAATCGAAAGCGGCGATATGCCGCCGGTCCATGACGATTGGATCGCTCAAAATCAGGCGTAGAGGTTTGAAATATGACAACGGAAGCGGCGACCACAGAACCTACGGTTTATGCCGGTTCGGGCACCGGCGGACTGTTCCGCAAGCGGCCCGGGGAGACCCATTGGGAGGAACTGACCAACGGGCTTCCCGAGAACCCAGAAGTCCGGGCAATAGAAATCCATCCGCTCCAGCCTGACGTGGTCTTTGCCGGGACCAACGACGGCGTATACCGCAGCGGCAGCAAGGGAGACCACTGGAGGCGGATGAACATGCCTGTCACCGGCAGCCAGGTATGGTCAATGATGTTCCGCCCTCACCGCCCCAACGTGATGTACGCCGGAATGGCCCCTGCCCAGATATTCCGCACCCAGGACGGCGGCGACAGTTGGGAGCCTCTGCCCATCCGGCTGGGAAACGACGTGGTGACCATGTCATTCCCGACCCGGGTCATCGCAATGGCCGCAGACCCGACCAACCCCGACGAGATGTACGCCGCCCTGGAAGTGGGCGGAGTGACCCGCACGTTGGACGGCGGTCAGACTTGGGAACCCATCAACAAGGGCATAGCGGAAGGCGGACCCGACCGGCTGGACCTTCACGGAGTCCAGGTCAGCTCTGCCCAGCCCGGAGTGCCCTACATCAGCGCCCGTGAAGGCATGTTCCGCGGGCTGGACCGCGGCGAGTCCTGGCAGCCTATCGACATCTCCGACCGCTCTCCTATCACCTACACCCGCGACCTGCTGCTCTCGCCCCATGACCCCAGGACCATCTACGTGACTCTGGGAGCAAAAGCCATCAGCGACATAGGCGCCCTGTGGCGAAGCCCTGACCTGGGAGAGACCTGGGAACGAGTCGACCACGGCCTGGAGGTCCCCTCCACGATGATGGCGGTCGCCATAAACAACCGCCGCCCCAACCAGATATATTGCGCCACCCGGGACGGCCAGGTGTACGGCTCGTTGGACAACGGAGACTCGTGGCAAGAGTATCCCTTGCCTGAGAAGGCACAACAGATCTACGCGCTGGCAGTCGGCTAAGCGTCAGGAGAAATCTTCCTTCTGGTTGACTGCGGCGCCGAGAAGTATAATAGGTCAATGCTGAACGCGCCTGTCCTGGTGATCAACCTGAACTACGAGCCCATTAACGTGTGCAACGTTAAACGGGCCGTAATTCTTATCGGAAAGGGCAAGGCCGAGTTGCTGGTCAACGGGCGGGGCGAAATTCGAACTCAGCGCACAACCTTCCCCATACCGTCAGTCATACGCCTGGTGAACCTGGTGCGGAGGCCCTTCGCCAAGAGGAAGCTCTCCAAGAAAGAGGTCTTCCTCAGGGACCGGCACACCTGCCAGTATTGCGGCGCGCAGCCTAAAGAACTGACCCTGGACCACGTAGTGCCCAGGCGACAGGGCGGCGACAACTCATGGGAGAACGTGGCCGCGGCCTGCATACCCTGCAACCGCAGAAAGGCCGGGCGGACTCCTGTGGAAGCGGGCATGAACTTGGCTAAGCATCCCAGAGAACCCTATGCCAACCCCTACTATGTGCTCCATAACAGGGCCATACTGGACGAGTGGCGAACGTTCCTGCCCTGGATGGACTTGCCTTAGACCCGGGCTCCTGCGCCAGGCATGGCGAGCATCATCGCTTCCAATGCAAGGCGTGCGTTGACGTTGCGCTCAAGAGACTCCATCGTCTCCAAGAGAGTCCTGATGAATCCCGAAATCTGGCTCGTTGAATAGCCGGCGGCGGCCTTGGTCAAGCTCTCCCTCCAGTCCACGTTGACCACGTTCGCCGCTCTGTCGCCTCCCGTTTCCGAGACAACCAGCATATCTCTCCACCACCTCAGCCAGAAGCCCAGCACGTCCAAGGCCTCAGTCCTGTTCCGATAGAACTGGCTGGATAAATCCGACGCGTAAGCGAAACGGTCTTCCAACGTAGCGTCTAAAAGCTCGGAGATGCGGGTCAACTCGTCCCGGCGGGACTCCATAACGGAAGCGTCGCCGTGGGCCTCAAGCGCCCAGCCCAGCCTGCCCATGGAGAGCTTGGCCAGCAACTGGGCTTCTTCTTCCTCGATAGCGAAGTCCGCAGTCAGCGAGGCCACGACCTGGGCTGCAGCCATTGGCTTGAACTGCAGGGTGCGGCACCGTGACCGTATGGTGGCCAGTATCCCATCTTCCCAGTGGGTCGTGAGAATCAGCACGACCTGTTCGGGAGGCTCTTCCAGCGTCTTGAGAAGAGCATTGGAGGCCTCTTCACTCAGACGGTGGGCATCTTCGAAGACAATTACTCGTGTGCGGCCCTCGGCGGGAGTTAGGCTGGTCAGACGCTGTATGTCTCGGACGTCTCCAATGCCGATTTCGGTCCGGGTGCGGCTCCCCTCGGAGCCGCCCGTGGCATCGACCTGAGGGGCGGAGGTCCCCAGGACCACAACGTCGGCGTGCTGACCAGAAGCAATGCGGATGCACTGTGAACATTCATTGCAGGGAGCGTTGGGAGGGTCAGTGCAGTTGACCGCTTGGGCCATGTCTATAGCCAACGTGAGTTTGCCGGTCTGGGGCGGGCCTACTATCAGGTACGCGTGGGCGTATACACCCTGTCGTATGCTCCGGTCAAGCTGATGGACTAGGCCGTCCTGCCCCTTAACCCGCCACATGAGCTATAGGACGTCGTTGGCCATCAGGTCCGCGTAGCTCTCCCGCCGCCGCATCAACCTGGAGTCTCCGTCTTTGACTGCCACCACAGGGGGGCGAGGATTCATGTTGTAAGTGGAGGCCATAGACAGGCAGTAGGCTCCCGCCGCCGGGATGGCGATGATGTCGTCGGACTCCACCGTTGGGAGGCTCACGTCGCGGACCAGCACGTCGCCGGACTCGCAGTACTTCCCTGCGATAGTGACCAAGTCCGAGCCAGTCCGGTCGGCCTTCCCGGCGACAACGGCTTCATAGGCCGCGTCATAGAGGGCCGGGCGGATGTTGTCGCCCATGCCGCCGTCCACAGAGATGTACTTCCTGACTCCTGGAATATCCTTCACGGCGCCGACGCGGTACAGGGCTATCCCGGCCCGTCCGACTATGGACCTCCCCGGCTCGATGATCAACCTAGGGACATCCATGCCCAGACGTTGACAGCCTTCCAGCATGGACGAGACTATTGCGTCGGCGTACTCGCCTATGGAGGGAGGTTCCTGGTCCCTCGTATAGGCTATGGCAAAACCTCCGCCGGGGCTTATCTCCCGTAGATTCAGCCCCTCTTCCCGGAACCTGGAGGCAAACTCCAGGACAATGTCCATGGCTGCTTGATAGGGTTCCACGTGGAAGATGGGCGAGCCAAGGTGGAAGTGTAGGCCGACCAGGTCCAGGTTGGGAGACCGGAGGGCGATGCGCACGGCCTCGTCCGCCTGTCCGGTCTCTATGGGAAAGCCGAACTTGGAGTCCAGGGTCCCTGTCGTCGTGTGGTGGTGGGTGTGGGGGTCGACGCCCGGAGACACCCTGACCATGATTTCCTGGACCTTCCCGGCCTCACCAGCCAGCTTGTCGAGGAGTTCCAGCTCGTAGAAGCTGTCCACCACTATGCGCCCAATGCCCCATTCGAGGGCGTCCCGGAGTTCCGCCGGTCCCTTGTTGTTGCCGTGGAAATACACCAGCCGCGACGGATAGTCCACCGCCTGAGCCACGGCCAGCTCTCCTCCGGAAACCACGTCCAAGCCCAGCCCCTCCTCCATCAGGATGCGGGCGAGGGCCGGGTTCACGTAGGCCTTGCACGCGTAGACCACGGTGGTGTCGGCATGCTTAGCCGTAAACCCTTCCACGAAGCCGCGGCACATGCTCCGGACCATGTCCTCGTCGAAGACGTACAGGGGCGTGCCGTACTGGTCGGCCAGGTCCAGCGTGTCACAGCCTCCTATAACCAGGTGGCCCTTATCGTTCACCTCGGCTGACTCTGGGAATACCTGCTGCGCCCCGGTAAACATGCGTCGGACTCTCTTTCGGCGCCGTCGTAGGCTCCGTTCTTATGGTGGGCACAATCTTAGGTTGGGGCCTGAGAGGTGTCAAGAATGGCCGGTCTTGCCTTTATCCTGCGACAAGCACAGGGCAGTCAAAGGAGAAGATGAGAATGGGGCGCTGTGCTACAATGCCCATAGAGACATGAAAGCATGACCACAACCGCCACCTATCGGGAAGCCAGCCTCCGCCTTGAAGCCCAGGCTAAAGCGGAATACTCCGCCCGCGATCTGCGCCAAGCCTCGGAAAAAGGTTGGAGTTCGGCCGCCCAAATCGTCAAGGCCGTAGCCTCGGAACGTGGTTGGCGACACGACACCCATGCTCTGCTGTTCCAGGCGGTCAGGTCGCTGGACAGGGAGACAGGCGGCTCAGAGTTGCTCGGTCTGTTCACCCAAGCTCACAACCTGCACATCAACTTCTACGAGGACTAGCTGACCCCTGAAATAGTACAACGCGACCTGGACAACGTCCGCCACTTCGTGGCAAAACTCGAAGCCCTCCTGGCCACCGAAACGCCCTAGCACGCCCGTACTCCTTCTCTCTATGAAGGAAGAGGTTTCGTGCGCCGGGGTCGTCACCCCTACCCGATAAACTGGGCAACCCGACACTGAACCCCGAATTTCCCGCCCCAGATGAGGTAAGTGCAAAACTGAACTTGCCCGATGCTACAATGGGAGTCGAACCCTTTCCGACCAGTTCTTCCGCACCATCGAAGGGAAAACACAGAATAGTGGCCAATAGAATCCGTCTGGCCGTCATGGGCGACCGCCTAGCGACTCTATCCGACGCGAACAATTGAGATAGCTGATGCCTGGACTGCTGCCAGATGAAACCAAGATACGCATCAGCCGGGAGATTCTGTCCGGCGGTCCAGGCTATAAGGCGTTTAGGGCGGGTGGACACTGGCGCGGCAACGTGGACGTGACGAAGAGGCACATGGGCCGGTTCGTGGAAATGATTTATGTGCCCACGTCGCCGGAGTGGGAGCCGCCTGCCTATCTCTTGGACACGTGGTGGGAACTGGTGAACGAGGCCGGCAACACTGTCGGCCTCAAGGCTTACCTTCCGCCGCCTGAACGGCGGCGGGTATACGAGGAACGCGACCCGGACGCGTGGTCGCGCATGCCGCACATCCCAGACCCACCGATACGCTGGCCGTGGAGCCCCAGACCTCCAGCGAGTGCGTTGCTCAGGAGGACCGACAATTCCTCGCGCGGGGTGGGTCTGTTACGGCGGTTAATAGGCCCGCTGAGGCGGCTCCAGCGCTTCCACTTACGACGCCGATAGAGGATAAGCCATGCGGCTCTTGATAATGACGCTCCTGGCCTTGACCCTTCTGGCTTGCAGCCCGCCGCCCCCTCCCAGCCCAACGTCTCCGCCGCCTATGAGTGAGCGGCAGAGGGAGACCGCCAGAGCGACGCAGGAGTTTGAATACGGCAATCTATTCGTCTCCAGACTCCTGGAAACCATTTATCTGTATCATCGGCAGTGCAGCCGCGTCAGAGACCTGAAAGACGATGTGATAAACACATATGAGAATGCGATAGCGGAGCTGGCGACGTTGGTAGACCCGTCCTGGAACAGAGAGTATGTGGCCAAGGGATACGAGGAGCGGCTAAGGGTGCAGGCCGTCATTGACATTGCAGACGACGCCATCAAGATGATGTATGACCGGTGCCTGCCTTAGCGTCCTGCTCGGAGGACCTACAAGAATGGGTTGCATCATCCCGATTCTCATAGCTTTGGCACTGTCCGTCGCACTGCTGTTGGGATGGAGCGAGTATGACAACCGCGACCTGCCGATACCCTGCGACAGGACGGATGAGGAACTGGTGCGGATTGTTGAACAGAACTGGCGTAGAACCAGCTTATGGGAGCGATTCTATGACGCCAATTTCGGAGATGACACGCCTAGCACGGCGTTTCTGGAGCGTGTGGAATGCGAGGAATAATGCGACGCATAAGAGTTAATGGTCTGCTTTGGTTGGGTCTGATGGTGTGGGCGCTTGGGCATATTATATTGTTCCTTGGTCTGATAGGCGATTTTCCCGATTTCAGCGGCCCACCATCCATTGGATATAACGCCTATCAATACTGCATCGCTATTGGCTCATTCTGCATATTCGTTGGCGCCGCCATCAAACTCATTGGCAGCTTGAGGGCTGATTAGCCTCAGGCACCATTGCGGCGATCTGGGACATGGCCGGATGATCTATCCAGCCGTGACTTTGCAGCAAGGCCAGGACTGCGTGTTCAAGTGTTTGGATGCGTTCCAGCAGTTCATCGTTGGTCATTGGTTCCGCCGTTCCCCACTAGAATGGGCCGCCCGGTTCTTGACCTCCAAATTTCGCGGCGCAGATACAAAAAGTTGACAATCGAATTTCGGATGTGCTACAATGTTCGGTACGGTCCAATGAGCTGAGTTGGAAACCCCGTCAGGGGCGCCCCGCGAGGTCTGTTGGGCCGTCTGCTTTTTCCAAACATTCACCAGCTGGCGTATGGGATTGTTCGACGTTACGAAATCGTCTATTGACAAACCTGACTGGGCGCAGCTACACCAAAAATGGCGTGACGCACATCTATGCCGACGATGCGCGGGGCATCCCGCTCAAGATAGGCGACGCATTTGAAGTCACGTCATTGACTGTGCACTCTGCGCGCCAAGCGCTTCCGTAGTGACCTGGCGACGTTGGATTTTAGCGGCAGCCATGATCGTAATCATGGCTGCCCTTATTTTCTGAGAAGTCTGGTGGGCGGAGCAGGGTGCGCCCAACTTCAAGCAGTATATGACAGATGTGGCGTTGCATGGGGAGTTGATGCCATGATGATACGGATAGACGCTGCCTTGGCGCTCTGGATTGGCCTTGCGATTTGGGCGTTGGGTCAGGGGGTGTTGTTTATGACCTTGGCTGTGAATGACAACAGCACGACAGAAACGATTGTCTCGATCTACCGGTGGTGCACTGGCATGGGCGGCTCGGTAATCTTCCTGGGAGCCGTTGGCAAGGTCATTGCACACTGGCGGTCTAAAGGAAGGCCACGGTGGCGCGCATGATGCGCATCAGCTCCGCCCTGCTCTGGTAGGCCTGATGGCCTGGGGCTTTGGGTCGGTTCTCCGGTCCTTGGGCTTTATCGCCGACTTTAGCCTCAACCCTCCGCACGGCCTGATATACAGCGCCGCTGAGTACAGCGTCTTTTTGGGCTCCTTGCTGATTTGCATAGGCGCAGCTAGGAAAGCCTGGCAGCACTGGCGGTCCAAGGATTGACTAATATCCTCTGGAGCGATCCACGTCACAGGCAACGCATAGTCTTGGCACTGGCGGCCATGCGGTTCCTGACAATCCCGCTCCTGGCCTTACTCGTGCTGGCGTGTGGTCCGTCTTCGCCCACTCCCACGTCCCAGCCGCCCATGAGCGAGAGGCAAAAAGCGACCCGGGCCGCGCAGCAGCAGGAATGGGATTTAGTGCAATCGGCGCAGGAGCGTGTTGCACGGATAGAGGAATTGGTCGAGGACTGTCGCCAAGCTTCCGAGGTCCCATACCATCTGGCTCTGACTACCCTTGTTTCGCGGATCACGCACGACCTGCTGAGGCCGGAGACGCCGGAGAGTCTGGCGGCGGTGTTAAGCGACATTGATCGGGCTGACGACGCGATAGAACAGATGGAACAACGGTGTCTGAATTAAGCCCATTTCGCGCCTACTTTGCATTTTCCGCCTCAGATACAAAAAGTTGACAACCTGTTTTCGGATGTGATAGGATCTTGGGCACGGTCCAATGAGCTGAGTTGGAAGTCCCGCCAGGGATGCCCCGCAAGGTCCATTGGGCCGTTCCTTTCTGTGGAACATGCATCAGGCGGCTGGGATGTTCGACGTTACAGAGCCGGCAAAAGAAGAGCTGCACCGCATCCTGGAAATCAGGGAACTGGAACCGGGCAAATTCCTGCGTCTGGCTACGCCGCCCATGTGGGTGGGCGACGGGGATTTCGGAATAGTGATCGACGAAAAAGGGAACCATGATCAAGTGGTGGAGTTCCTGGACACGCCGGTGCTTCTGGTGGACATGGAACTGAACGCTCATCTGAGCGAATCACTGCTCGACTTCGTCTATTCTTCCAACGGCCCCAGGTTCACCCTGGACGTCTACTAGGTTCACTCCAGCCTGACGTCCATCCCTGGCGCGAATGCGCACTCCTCAGCTAAGCCTTCAGCTATCTCCAGGACGTACTTCACCGGCTCCCCCGATCTGTAACGAACAAGCTCGTCTAGGGACTCTCCAGGCTGCGCTTTCATGGCGTGAATAGCGGCTATCTTCAGGTCCTTGTCTATGAAGACAGCGTCCAGGTCAAAGGATACGTCCTTCATCCACATAGTCACAGGGCGTTCCTCGGGCCATACGAAAAGCATGCCGTTTCCCTCTTCCAGACCGTCCCGCCCGCCCAGTCCAAGCCGTCTTTCCTCCGGCGAGTCCGCCACCTCCAGGCTAAACGCTTTCCCCCCTATCACCGCCCTTACCGCAACCTCCGGGGGAACGGAAGTGGCAGTGGGCGCGGGTGTAGGGGTGAAAGTGGGCGTAGCAGTAGGCGTCTGCGTCGGAGCAGCCACGGGGGAGGGTGTGGCCGTAGGGCTGGATGTAGGCGTGGGTGTAGCCACCGATGTAGAAGTGGCCGTGGGTATGGGTGTGGGCGTCGCGGTTGGATCAGGTAGTGGCATGGATGTAGGCAGCGACGTGGCGGTCGGTACAGGCTCTGAGCCGCAAGCCGACATCGACCCAATCAGAAGCGCCACGGCCACTACGGCAACGGCCCTTCCCGTTGCCGACAAGGCTATCTTGCACACGGTGCTACACCGAGGTTGTTGCCAACGCTTGCGTACCTGGATAAAAGATGCGTTAAAGGCTGCCATGCGGTCTAAGCCGCAGTACTGAAACCTGCCCCTTCTATCCCTGCCCTCACCGCGTCCTCGTCCTGTTGTCCGCTTCCCCCGCTGCCTCCGGCGGCGCCAATCAGATCCCCGTTCCGGAACACCGGCAGCGCCCCTTGGCCCGGAATCATGTGTCCGCCCTGCATGGCCATGAAACCCTGCATGAAGGGCATGCTGAACCGCTCTTCCAGGTCTTTTGACGACATCCCGAAGCAGGACGCAGCCACCGCCTTGCCCCGGGAAATCAGGGGCGTCCTCCACGAAGCCCCGTCGGTGCGAAACATGGCGATGAGGTCTCCCCGCGGGTCCACCACCGACACGGAGAGCTTCACTCCCATCTCCTGGACCTTTGCCTTGGCCGCCGCCAGAATCCTTTCGGCTTCTTCCAGGTTAAGCGATGGCATACTGCAACCTCCCGTTTCAGGAATTTCCGACCCTGACATTATAGGCCACGCCATAGACCACCCGGCCTGTGGAAGCTCCTGTTGCAGCCCAATGTGTTAGGATAACCCGTAAACCCCAGGAAAACCCAATCCGTGCAGGAGGCAGGAATGAAGTTCGGGTTCTACCTCTCCAACACTGGACCCAACGCCACCCCCGACAATCTAATCGCCGTGGCCCAGAAGGGCGAGGAGCTTGGATTCGATTGCGCGGTGGTGGGAGACCATATCATCATCCCCAAGACCATCGAGTCTCCCTACCCTTACACGGTAAACGGGGAATTCCCCGGAGGAGAGGGAGGAGACTACCTTGAGCAACTCACCCTCCTGACCTTCCTGGCCGGCGCCACCACGAAGCTCCGTCTAGTGCCCAGCGTGATGATACTTCCCAACCGGCATCCGGTCATCGTGGCCAAGGTGTTGTCAACGTTGGACTACCTGTCAAAAGGCAGGCTGACCCTGGGAATCGGCGTGGGTTGGATGAGAGAGGAGTTTGAAGCGCTTGACCTGCCGCCCTTCGAGGAGCGCGGCGCCGTCAGCGACGAGTACCTCAAGGCCATCATAGAGCTGTGGACGTCCGATGAGCCGGAGTTCCACGGGAAATACGTGGACTTTTCCGGCTTCACTTTCCTGCCCAAGCCAGTGCAGAAGCCCCATCCGCCGATATGGGTGGGCGGGCAGAGCCGCGCCGCCATCCGCAGAGCGGCCCGCCTAGGCGACGGCTGGCATCCGCTGGGCGCCCAGCCGGTCGCTCCCCTGGAGCCGGAGGAAGTGGTCCAGGACCTGAAAGTATTGGCCCAGTACGCCGAAGCCGCCGGGCGTGACCCGGAAGAAATCGAGCTTTCGCTTAAAGCGCCCTTGTACGATTCGGCATTGCCCATGGAGGACGGCAAACGGCGAAGGTTCACCGGAGGCGCTGACGACATCATCGGCGACGTCCAGGCCTACAAAGAGGCCGGGGCCAAGCATTTGATTTTCGACGCCCGCGGACAGGACATGCCGGCCACCCTGGAAAGGTTGGACTGGCTAGCCAAGGACATCATCCCCAAGGTATAGACCAGGACTTCAGCATAGACAGGAGGGAGCCATGAGATTCAAGCTGCGGGACGGCATGGAACTCTTCTACACAATTGACGACTTCACCGACCCCTGGACAGAACCGGAGACTGTCATACTCCACCACGGCATGGCCAAGAGCCACCGCATGTGGTTCGGATGGACGCCCATTCTAGCCCGCCACTACCGGGTTGTCAGGATGGACATGAGGGGCATGGGAGACTCGGAAAGGGTGAAGCCGGGCTTCAAGTGGTCCCTTGACAGCTACGCCGACGACATCCTTCAGCTTGCCGACGGCTTGGGTCTGGACAAGTTCCACCTGGTGGGCGAGACCGTCGGAGGAACCATTGCAATGCGATTCACGACCCTTCATCAGGAACGTCTGCTGAGCCTGACGACCTGCACGTCCCCCACCAACTTCGCCAATCCCCAGAGCAATGTAATCGCCGCCGAGCTGATCGAGCGGGAAGGCATACGCGCCTGGGTCGAGGACACCATTTCCAGGAGGATGGACCCTCTAATCGTGGACCCAGCTTATACGCGGTGGTACATAGACCAGATGGCCTCCACGGACCCAGCGGTGGTAATGGCCTTCGAGGGTTCGGCCGACGCGATGCCCGACCTGCGACCCCTTCTCAAGGACGTCCAGATTCCCGTCCTGATTATGGCGGCTGAAAACCTGGAGGGCGAGTTCCTAGGGGACTTCCGGCAAGCTTCCGACATATTCCCCAACGGTCGCCGGGTAGTCTTCCCGGGAGTACGGGGATTCGTCCAACACATACTGCCGGCGCCTTGCGCCCGGACGTGGCTTGCCTTTGCCCGCAGCCTGAGCGGTTAGCGTGTCCGCGGGGACTTATTGGTAAAACCTCCGCTGCGGTTACGCCGAAATCCGCCTTCCGTTCCCTTTCTCCACCCACAGACCAGTTTGGTAGAATCGGCCCAATAAGTGTTGAGAGGGGTGGATGATGCACCGGCGGGAGGCTAACGCCTCACCGAGCTTTCCTACTTCGCGCCTGTTCAGGTCCGGACCGTTACGGTTGTTCGGGGTTCTCCTTTGCGCCTTGGCCTTGATAGCCATGCTAGCCGGGGCTTGCCTGGGCGGAGGCCGAGGCGACCAGATCACCTTCGTGTCGGAGAGGGACGGCAACCCGGAGATATACGTCATGGACTCGAAAGACTCCGACCGCGACGGCAACGGAGACGAAATTATACGCCTCACTGCCAACAGCGTCTTTGACGGGGAGCCGAGATGGGACCCCGACCGCAAGTGGATAGCCTACGTTTCCGACGAATCGGGAGACCGAGAGATACACAAGATAGACCCCGATGAGGAGGACCCTGCCAACTCTAAAGTTACGAACATACAGGGCCCCGACGGCAATTTCCTGTGGGCGCCCGACGGCGAGCGCATTGCGTTCGTTTCCCAGAGAGAAGGAGCCAACGAAATTCTCCTCATCGACGCCGAAGGGGACAAAGGGACGTTGAACACCGTGTATTCGACACGAGAGACCGTCCCCAGCCTGACCGGCTGGTCGCCTGACGGCGGCTTTGTGGTGTTCAATCTTGGCGAGGCCTCCGAATCTGGGCCGGGCATTTTCGCACGCAACCCGGACGGAGTCGACATCAAACGTCTGACGGAAGCCGACGACCGCAACGCCCAATGGTCCCCCGAGGAAGACCTCATCCTCTTTATTTCCATGCGGGACGGCAACGAAGAGATTTACACGATGTCCGACACTGGCGAGAACGAACGCCCTTTAACCAGCTTCGACGCCCGTGACTATCAACCGTCCTGGTCGCCGGTTGGAGACCGTATAGTCTTTGTTTCCGAGAGAGACGGGGACGCTGAAATTTTCGTAATGGACTCCGATGGCAGCGATCAGCGTCAGCTTACCTATAACGAGGCTACGGACAATCAGCCTGTCTGGTCACCTGACGGAAAGCGCATCGCCTTCGTCTCAGACGCCCCAGGCAACTCCGAAATTATCGTGATGAAGGCCGATGGGACCGAACAGACGCGTCTGACGAATAATTCAGACGCCGACTACGCACCCAACTGGTAGCATGGGCCGGTCGATAGTGTGAGAGGCGTTCTCCTGGCAGCGGCATTAGCCGCCTTTACCATCCCAGCCCTGTCCGGCGCAGCTTGTGGCGGAGACGATATCAAGAAGGTTAGAGGCGCTGTGGTCGGAGTGCAGCCAGCCTCTCTGACCGAGGTGCAGTCGCTGGTGGTCAGGGACGACGGCGGCGTCCTATGGGCATTCAGAACCGAAGGCCCCATCGGGTTCACGCCCTCCCACCTGAAGGAGCACCAGGTTTTCGGCCAGCCAGTGACGGTGCTCTACCGGGAGACTGACGAGGGGCTGCTGGCCATAGAAGTCACCGACTGAGTTCAATTCAGCAGCGGTACCAAGTCCTCCTCTATCTCCTGGGCGGTCGTGAAAGCCTCGAATTTCGCCACAACGGCGCCATTCGAGTCCACTACGAAGGTCCAGGGCTCCGTTAACAGACCCCACTCCTTTGTCGCCGGAACAGCAATTGCCCGTTCAAGGTCACCCTGAATAAGGTGCGGATTGTCGAACACCTCCACGTGTATGAAAGCGGCTTGGGACTGGAACCGCTCCTTCAACGTCCCGATCTCGCCCAACTGCGGGCCGCAGGTCGCTGTCTTGCAGTATGCCGGGGTCGCAAATACCACCACCAACGGCTTGCCAAGCACCAACGCATCCGCAATGGTCAACCGGTAGAGGTCGGGGTCTGGTGGGTTCGCCGTTGTAAGCTGTTCCAGACTCTCCACATCGTTTATTGTCTTATTCCGGCTGGCCGGAGCGGGCGAGCCTATACTTGGGGTGGCGCTTTTCGCCTTGACTTCCAGGATGCCGTCGCCAGACCCATCAACGCCCCCCCAACCCATTATCGATACGCTCAACCCCCAAGCGCCGGCTGTAGAGAAGTCCAATTGCGCCGTGTATATGCCCAAATCGCCCAGAGGCCATTTCCTAAAGGTCGCGCGGGTCTCCTGACTCGGCGTCCCATCGGCGCCAGGAGCCGTTGCGCTCACCCTTACATTCGGCGTTGAAACCACACCGCCGGACTCATTTAGAAGCGCGAATGCCACTCTGTTGCGTCCCACACTCAAGTCGGTGGAGATGATTTGAACAGTTACGCCCTTTGCTGGTGCAGCGGTGTCAATAGCTGCAGGCAAAGTAGGTTCGTCAGATGCGCAGGCGGCATAGGACAGCACGGCCAACGTTAGGAGAATCGGCGCCAAAAATCGCCTTATGGTCTTCATCCAACCGTTCGCAGCCCACGTCCTCTCAAGGAGTCTATAGCCTTCGGGGGTCCACCTGTAGTGGACGGGTCGAAAACGGGTTGAATAGAAGACTCCCTGAGCTGAGCCTCCATCTATAGCGATGGTCTGGCCTGTGATGGCAGCGGCGTGGTCCGATACAAAGAAGAGGACGAGGTCGGCCACCTCCTCCGGCAGAATCATCCGTCCGATGGGAGTCGCCAAGGCTTCTCTCCTCTCCTCTTCCTCCACGTCAATGCCAGCGTCTCTGGCGCGCCGCGCCATGAGCTCTGCAAGACGCGGAGTCTTGGTGGCGCCGGGGTGGATGCAGTTGACCAGAATGCCCTGGGGAGCGAACTGGTCCGAGAGGTTCTTGGCCAGATTGGATACCGCTGAGTTGGTCACGCCGTTGCTGTTGGTGAGTCGTCCGGGCCTCCGAGCGGCCATGCCTCCTATCATGATTATCCGGCCTCCGCCCCGTTGAACCATGTGGGGCAAGACTTCCCTGGAGCATCTGATGTAACCCATCACCTTGACGTTAATGTGGTTCATCCACTGTTCGTCGGTGAGTTCCATGAAGGGAGCGGCTGACGAGTTCACCGCGTTGTTTATCAGGAAGTCCACGCCGCCAAGCTCATTGACCGTGACGTCCACCATTCTCTTTATGGCCGTCGGGTCGTTCATGTCCGCCTGCACCGGCAGGATGCGACGGCCCGTCTCAGCTTGTATCTCGCTGGCCGCAGCCTCCAGTTCCTCCAGACCCCGGGCGCATATCGATACATCGGCGCCTTCGCAGGCCAGGGCCAACGCCACCGCCCGGCCGATGCCCTTGCTGCCGCCGGTGACTATGGCCGTCTTACCTTTAAGTCCCAGGTCCATCCCGTTTCTCCAGTCTTTGGGGGTACACCGCCAGCTTGCGCCTTAGCTCTTTCGGATGCACAACCCCACCATAGTTTCTATGCTGTCCAACTCATCGATATGGCTGACCGTCGCCACCAATTTCTCCAATTGGGAAGCGGGAATCACCAGACTGTGGAACATCTCTCGCAAACGGCGGCTAACCGTTTCAAGCCCCCACTTGGTCTCGTCGCCGTTCATTTGATCCACGTAGCTTTTGCCGTCTTTCGTCGTCACCGTCATGCGCGGGGAGTAAGACCCCCGGTCCTTTACCCCGATCACGTTCACACGTTCCATCAGTTCCAGGACGCTGCTGTCCTCCGCTGAGCCAGCCTGAGACCCGGGCGCCACTCCTGACCTGATCGCGGGATAGTGGCCGTGCACGCATGTGTAGGCGGCAAAGTAGTGGGTGCCGCCCACTCTCCGTTCGCTCCGGCGAGGGTTGGGAAAGGCGGGGGATGGGTAGAGGGTTTCAAGCCAGTTCATCTCGACGTCGATGCGGTCCACGTTGTCCCATTGGATTTCATGCGTCGCCTTGAGGCGGGCCATAAGCTCTATAACCGGCTGGTTATATCCCGCCGTTGGGTATATCTTGGGCGTCACGTCCATCAGGAAGTAACGCTCGCCAAGACCGCTGGCCACGGCGTCCACATCCGTTGAAAGAGGCCCTTCAAAGGCATACGACAACTCGCCCTGGTTGTTGCCTGTGAAAGCGTTGTAGAACCCGGCGTCCCCTTCCAGAGCCAGGTCAGCGCCCCTGACGCCGTCTTTGGCCAGCAAGGCCGCTGTGATTCCGTTGACGGCGGCGTTGGACTCGTGGATGGTCGCCTCCTGGCCTTCGGTCCGTCCTCCCTCACCTGTTCCGCCGGAAAAGGTGGCGGCCAGAGAGATGGCGTTGGCCATCTGGCCTGGGTCCAGTCCCAACACCTTGCCTGTAGCCACGGCGGCTCCGAACACACCGTAGACCGGGCTGGACCTGAACCCGCGTGCCTGCGTGGTTGGTATGAAGTCGCTGGCTATGCGGGTTTCCAGCTCATAGCCAGCCGCCACAGCCGTTATCAGGTCTTTCCCAGAGCCTCCATCAATTTCGCAGGACGCCACGGCGGGCGGTATCACGCAAGGCCCGGGGTGAGTGAGCATCCGGTAGGAGTCGGACTGGCTTGTGGCATGCATCATCTTGGCGTTGGCGAAAGCGGCGCCCCTGCGGCTGACCCTGGCGCCGTCCACCCATAATGCGGCGCCGTCCGGGCGGGGTTCTTCCCGTTTGGTCATCTCCATGACCGAGGCGACTCTCAGCAAAGTCGCCCCTGCTATGGACACCACCAAGCCATGAAGAATCAACCCCTTCACCTTGTCCACGACGTGGGGAGGCAGATTGTCATATTCCAGGGTTGACGCAAAGCCGCCGAGTCTGCGGCTGAGGGACTCGCTCATGCCGTTCACCCGCCAATCGTCAGAATTCCGGGGAGCGTGGGACGGAGGAATTCTACTTTGGGCGTTGCGTAGGGGTCAATCGGAGGGCAGGTTGTCACGGAGCATGTCTGTCAAGTCGCCAGGTATGGCGTTCATGTCCACGCGGCCCCTGACGGAGATGGTCACCGTCCCCGAAACCGAGCCGTATAGCAGCTTGTCCCCGTCCCATCGTCTGATGACGTCGGCCCTAGGCCCAAACGTGCATCCGAAAATGCACTGGCACTCTGTAACTCTGATCCGCTCCTCCAGCCCTTGTTCCTTCACCGATGTGTCCAGACCGTCAAGCAGTTCATAGCCGTTGACGCCGGGGAAGGCCGGGTGTCCGCACACCCGTGGGTCTACGCAGACTATTATGTTAAGTTCGTAGTCCAAGGTCTGTGTTCACTTTTCTGTCAGACAGATGATCAGGGAGAATAGCATTTCGCCAAGAACTCTTCTATGGCGGCGTTCACCGCTTCGGGCTGTTCAAGCTGAACGAAGTGGCTACCGCCTTCAATAATACGTATCTCCGAACCCTCTATCCTGTCATGCAGGTATTCCGAATATTTTACAGGGGTCATCACGTCGTCGGAGCCGCACAGGACCAGCGTGGGCAGCCTGATGTCCCCGACTTGGTCCATAACGTCGAAAGCATCGCAGCAACGGAGGTCATTCAGTTTGACCGCCGGGCCTATCTGAGCCGCCCGGCCCAGCAACTCTGCTGCCAACCCGGCCTCAACCAACCGGTAGTCGTTCCGTCTGCCGCCAAGCCAAGAATCCGGGTCCTGAATCCCGTCTTCACATTCCTCAAGATACTTGGGATGGACTCTAAGCCGGGCGCCGGTGCCCAGCAAAACAAGACCCGCCAATTCGTCGGGATAGGTCAGAGCGAACAGCTGGGCTATGGCGCCGCCCATTGAGTGGCCGCAGACCACTGGACGGCTGATCCCCCGTTCGGAAAGGAAGCCCCGCAGCCAGTCCACGCAGCCCGCAATGCTAGTCTTGGGGTCACCCAAAGGATGCCCAGGCAGGTCGACTGCCACGGCATCCTGAAAATGTGCAACCTGGGGCGCAAAGGAAAGCCTGCACTCTCCCGCCCCATGAACAAAGGCCAGGGTCAATCCATGAACTCCCCCATCAGATGTCACTGCGTTTCGGGCCAGACAACAGTGTAGCCATCCGGCGAATCGTTTCTGTTGAGAAAGTTGCTAAAAAGAGGAGACCTAGGAGAGAGCGCTATAGACAGTTTGTCTGAGTCAGACCCGTAAATTCGCAAGTTTTCGAGATTGTGGAGCTTAGCGAAAATGTCAACAGGAACTCTGATGACGGTAGGATGGTCCAAATGTATCCGAATGTCCTTTAGGGCTGAATTGTGTTGGAAAAGCCCCGATGGCAGGCTGAAACTACTTCCGCTGTCACTATGCCCTTGGATTTCGAGCGCCTCCAAGTTGGGCAAATTGGCAAACTGGTCGGCCTTAAGCGCTAGCGTAGTCCCGCCCGTAGTGTCTATTCTCAATGCCTTGAGGCTAGGTAGTTCGTCGAACACAGGGATGGAAACGCGACGCGGCATGCCGGAGTAGTCAAGAATCAAAACTTCAAGTGTCTCTAAGCCGGGCAGCTCTTTGAACGCCCCTGCTTCCGCTCCCTTTACGTAGACTCGTAGCTCCTTTAAGCCGCTTAAACCTTGAAACGTTCCCTCAACTAGTGTGAAATCTCCTTTAACGTTGATCGGGCGTCGCAAGTTGACCAATCCGTCAAAGTCACCGGGTTGTGGCGGAGTTACCCAATCAATGTCGTTAGGGCTGCTTCCACTCAGGGACCGCCAGTCGGTGATCCGATACAACTCTTCGTCAGTTACGAACCTGCACGACGACAACCGCAGCGTCATAAGGATAGCTTGCTGTATTTCAGGAGTCCGATTGCAAATCCCATTCCCATTTGTGGGGGTCGCTGAAGCGTCTCCCTGCGAAGGCTGCTGCGCAAGTGTTGAGCTAAGCTGCCGAGTCAGCCTCTGATTAGAGGAAGCCAGAGCTTCCACCTGCTCGGCTAACGAGTTAACGCTGTCGGCTAAGGACTGAGTCTCCGCACCATCGTCCGCTTGCTCTGTGGCGGTCGACCCATTCGAGGCGGCGAGGGCTTCCACTTGGGCAGCCAATGCATCAACGGCTTCGGACAAGGCTTGAATCTCTGTACTGGTCAAGGCTTGACGCGGCTCCGGCGTTGCTTGGCTCCTCGGCTGTGTGCTGTCAGAGCAAGCCGCAGTTATCACGAAGAGCACCGCAATTGACAGCCCTGCCACAACTGCTCTCAACTTGCACATCGTTTCTTCACTACCAACAACCACTGGGCATAGGCTATAGACTGTCGAACCTCTACTTTTCGGTTGTTGGAGCAGAGCCGTTGGAGGGCACGGCGCCGTTGGACTTGCCGTTGGAGCCGGGAGCGTTGTCCGTTTCCTCTCTCTCCGTCATGCAGGCCAGGGAAACAACCTCGTCGCCTGCGTCGGGCTTCCAGACTATGACGCCCTGGGTTATCCGTCCCTGGGACGAAATCTCGCTGAGGCTGGTCCTGAAGACCTGGCACTTCGCCGACACCAGCAGCAACTCCTCGTCACGCTCCTTGTTCACCACCCTGGCGGCTGAGACCAGTCCCACCTTAGGCCCTGTCTTGTACGCCCTCAATCCAAGACCTCCACGGTGCTGGCCGCGGAAGCGGTCCACGGGCACCAGCTTGCCGTAGCCGCTCCGGGTCACTACAAGCAGGTTGTCCTCCGGCTTTACCAGTTCCATCCCGACCATCTTATCTCCGGGGGCTAGACGGATTCCCCTGACTCCGCCTGCAGCCCTCGAACGGCGGGGAGCCTCCGAAAGCGGGAAGCGTACTCCCTGGCCCAACTCGGTGAGCATCATCACGTCTTCCCCGCCCGTTCCCATCCTCACTGAGACCAACTCATCTTCGGGCTCTAAGTCCATAGCGTTAAGGCCGCTGGAACGCATGTTGGCCAGGTTCGAGAGGTTCATAGCTTTGACTTCACCCTTCTGGGTGCCTATGACGATGACCCCCTCTCCCTTGAGGTCTCCCGCGGCAACAACGGCGCTGATCTTTTCGTTCTGGCCCAGCTTCATCATATTGATCACGGCGGTGCCCCTGGTGGTACGGGAGGTGTCGGCGGGTATTTCATAGGCCTTGAGGCTATAGACCCTGCCCTTGTTCGTAAAGAACAACAGTGCGTCATGGGTGTCGGCGACCAGCAGGTCTTGGAGGCCGTCGTCGTCCCGCGTCGTCTGGCCTCTAACTCCCTTGCCGCCCCTGTGTTGCAGCTTGTAGGTGGCCAAGGGGATCCGTTTGATGTAGCCCCGCTGGCTCAGAGTCACCGCCACCTCCTGATGGAGGGTGAGCTCTTCAAGGGTGTGGTTGACGGCCTCCTCGTCGCTTATCTCCGTCCGGCGGGCGTCTCCGTACCTCTTCTTCAGCCTAGCCAGGTCTTCTTGGATGACCGCAGACACTTTCGCCGGGTCGGCCAGCAGGGCTTCCAAGTCGGCGATGGTCTTCTTCAGGTCCTCGTATTCCTTCTCCAGCCGCTCTCGCTCCAATGCGGCCAGCCGGCGCAGCTGCATGTCCAGTATTGCCGTAGCCTGTACTTCCGTGAGGTCGAACTGCTGCACGAGGTTGGCTCTGGCCGTTGCGGCGTCGGCGGACCCTCTGATGGTGGCAATGATTTCGTCGATGCTGGAAATGGCCTTCAGCAAGCCCTCGACTATGTGCGCCCTTTCCCGGGCCACCTTAAGCCGGTGCTCGGACCTGCGACGGATTACTTCCCGCCGGTGGTCCACGTACAGCTGCAGCGCCCGCTTCAGCCCCAACACCTGGGGCTGCCCGTCCACGAGGGCAAGCATTATCACGTTGAAGGACGACCTGAGAGACGTGTGGCGGTAAAGCTGGTTCAGGACGATTTCGCCCTGGGCTTCCCGCCTCAACTCGATTACGACCCGCAGCCCGTGGCGGTCCGACTCGTCGCGGATGTCCGAAATTCCCTCGACTTTCTTGTCCCGCACCAGCTGAGCTATCTTCTCAACCAGCGAGGCCTTGTTGACCTGGAAGGGAAGCTCGGTGACGACTATCTGCTGCCGGTTGCCGCGAACCTCCTCTATTTCGGCCCTGGCCTGCATGACCACACGGCCAGTTCCCGTGGTGTAGGCGTCAATGATGCCTGAGCGGCCCCGTATGATGCCGGCGGTGGGGAAGTCCGGCCCAGGCACCCGCTTGATAAGCTCTTCGACGCTGGCGTCCGGGTTATCCACCAAGTAGGCGGCCGCGGTGCATATCTCGTTCAGGTTGTGTGGAGGGATGTTGGTAGCCATTCCCACTGCAATGCCCGACGCACCGTTCAGCAGCATGTTGGGAAGGACTCCAGGCATCACCGTCGGCTCATGCAGGGACCCGTCGAAGTTGGCGGAGAAGTCCACCGTGTCTTGGTCGAGGTCCACTAGAATCTCTTCAGCAATAGAAGCCAGGCGGGCTTCGGTGTACCGCATGGCAGCAGGAGGGTCGTTGTCAACGCTGCCAAAGTTGCCCTGTCCATCCACCAGGGGGTAGCGCATGGAGAAACCTTGGGCCATTCGGACCAGGGCCTCGTAGACGGGGCTGTCGCCATGGGGGTGGTACTTCCCCATGACTTCTCCGACGATTCGGGCGCTCTTCTTATAGGAGGAGTTGGGGCGAAGGGCCAGTTCGTCCATGGAGTAGAGAATGCGCCGTTGCACCGGCTTGAGCCCGTCCCTTACGTCGGGCAAAGCTCGCGCCACGATTACGCTCATGGCGTAGCTCAGATACGACGTCCGCATTTCCTGTTCTATGGGAATGGGCTGAATGTTCTCTGACGTTGTTGTCATGTATAAGTCCTCTCGTGAATATTGGGCAGCGCGGACCTAGCCGGTCTGCGCAACGTAGTCTTCCACCCGGTCCTTGAAGGACTCGAATAGATTGTTGAAGGCTTTGGGCACCTCGTCGGTGCGTTCCGGTTGAAATTGGACGCCCACGACCCAACTATGCTCAGGACTCTCTAATCCCTCGATCAAGCCGTCGTCCAATGAATACGCCGACGCCAGAAGACTTGGAGCTTTTTGAGCTTCTTTAAGCCCCTGATGGTGAATGCTGTTCACCCTGAAGAAACCGCCCGTGCCCAGAATGGCCGCCAGCTTGCTTCCCGGCGACAGATAGACCGTGTGCTTGAGAGAGGTAACTTCGTCCTCATCACCGGGTGAACGGTGTCCGGGAGCATCCTGCAGCAGGACGCCCCCAAAGGCCACGTTTAAAAGCTGCATCCCCCTGCATATTCCCAGCACCGGCATGTCCAATTCCAATGCTGCGTTGAGAAGCTCTAATTCGAGGGTGTCCAACTCGGGACAGAGTGCGAGGCCCATGCCAGGCTCAGGCGCCATTCCGTAGGCCGAGGGATGAATGTCGATGCCGCCGCATAGGTACAGGCCTCCCGCGTTTTCCAACCAGTCGATGGAACAATCTCCGGAATTTTCGGGGGTGACTGCCCGCGCCTCTACACGATCCCCTAAAGCCTGTATATACTGAGATGCGTACTGCTCAGTTTGAGCCGTGACAACCACCAAAGCCATATCCGATATATTGTACCGTAAGCTAAGGCCAAAGGCCAGTTTTCTACAATAAGTTGTAGTCGAAAACTTCCCAGAATTGCCGGCCGAAAACCCTCCGGAGCAGCCGAATTTTTGCATGTGGAGCTTCAGCCGAACTTTGCCATAATGCCGCCAAAATGGTATTCTGAAAAACTGCGGAAATGGCTTTGACACAGGCCCAGCCACCAGTTAGCATTAAGCCGATTGCCAGCGAGACAAGCTAGACTTTCTAACAAGAAAAAAGGCCACGGCTGCAGTTTCAGATTTCAGGGGGACCTAATTGGCCGACGATACCGACCAGAAGTTGGGGGCCGCACTGGAAGGCCCCGCCATCGTTCCCGAATTCGAGCAGGCCCTGAATGAATTGGTTTCCATAGCCCGGCAGGGCCAGAACCAGAAAAGCTCTTTCTATAACCCATCCGAGGAGTGGATCGCCCGACAGATGAACATCCTTCAGGACTTGCCCCAGGAGCAACGGGACAAGTTCACGTTGGAAGCCAATGAGATTAACGAAGACGCTAAAGTCGCCGGCGCCGAGGGCAAAGCAGCCAGGAGAGCCGGACCGGGTGTCGTGGTCAAGCTGGACAACGGCGGCCTCGCTTTCTACAGCCAACTGGGAGTGGCCCGACGCCCCGACCTGACTCAATATTATATTGACGGGTTCCAACCCAACAGGGACGCCCTGGCCTTCAGTGAACAAAACCAGCGAGTTTTCACAAAGGTTCTCCACTACGTAAATTCGTACATGAACGAGAGGTTCGCTGCGGGTGAAGCCATCGTGCAGACAGACCGGCAAATCGGAGACGTTCCGAGCCGGTCTTTTCACGCCAGACAGCTGATGTTCGGCGCCACTTATATGCAGATACCCTACATGTGGCGCCAATTGACCTTCGACCTGCCCACGGAACGGTGGTCGGAATCCCCCGACATCCTGGAGGTTTCCGTCCCCAACTGGATGGAAGACCTGGGCATGGACGAGGAACTGAAGGCCCAGGTCCGGGAATTGGGCATCACCCAGTTGGTGTTCAAAGCGCCCACCAAGGGACTGTCGCTTCACCTTGGATTCGACTACGTCGGCGAACACAAGATGGGGCCTCTTTCCATAGCCATGTTCCTGGTCAAGCAGGCCCAAGGTGTAGCCGTTCAGGCTGCGCTTAGCATGGCCAGGGTGAAAACCATAAGCGGCAAGCTGAGGAACAACGCCCTTGTGACCATCGGACCGTCCCTCCACGGCAAGAGCACCCTCACCATAATGATCGAAATAACCAACAGCGAACTGTCCAACGCGTTGGGGATTGAGCACGACCCGGAAGAGGGCGTCTACCCAATGAACGACGATATCGTCCTCCTTCAGCGATTGGACGAACCGACAGAGTCCAACCGAGACGGGCAAACCTTCCGCATCTCCTATGGAATAGACGGCACCGAGAACAACTTCTACGCAGTCCCCTTTGGACTCAACTCTCAGGATGACCCAATCACCTACGACGTGGTCCGGGGCAACAAAGGCGACCCCAACCCCCAGGAGACTCTGGAGAACGTCCCGGTGGACATGGCTAGCGGGGCGCCCAATTACTTGGAAAACCCGGTTCGGAACATGAGAATGGTGCTGTCCCGCCCGAGGCTACTGAAACGTAAAGGGTCGGACCACATCATCGAGACGATTTCCGGAGGCCGGCTTTCCGAGTCTGTCCATGTTCCCATGGAGGACACGGACAAGGTGCTATGGCAGGCGGTCATGCGCCAGAACACGGTGGTGCCGCCCTTGCGACGCCTCAACCTGGAGCAGTACATCCGCGTCCTGATGTACGGAGAGGCCGTACAGATGGGGGCCGCCACGGGGGCCATAGGAAGGCCCTACGTGGAATACTTCTCCGATCCCTTCATCATCGGGCTTGAGGACGACAACGCCAACCTGCTCTACCACATCCTCCAAGAAATGGCTGAGGGGGGTCCTCCTCAGGAATACTACGCCTTCAACACCGGCGGGCTGGGAGCTGACACCAACGAGGAAGCCGCCGGGAACCTCTACCGCAAGGTGCCCAGAGAAATCACCCTCAAGCTCCAGGAAGCGCTCCTCAGGGAAGCCGTCAAGTTCGAATACGACGACCTCCTCCGCTCCGACGTTGCGGTCGCCATAGTCAATGGCCAAGGCGAAGAAATCGAGGACTTGAGGCAGGGGTGGCTCCCACGTAACATATACGGAGAAGAGGAATACAAGCGGAGAATAGTCGAACTGAGCCGCCGCCGGTACTACGGCCAGAACGCCGAGGACAAGGCCGGCATTCTGCGCTACACCAAGGTCGACCAGGCCATCTACAGCATGAAAGACATACCACCTCCGCTCAACGAAAGAGAGCTGGCATGGCTGCTGTCATTCTACTGGAAGGTGGACCGGGCCTATGGCTCCGTATCGGAGTTGGTCCTGCATCTCGCCGAAGGGAAACGGCCGAGCGAGACGGCGCTTGAAGGGCTCAGAGAGGCTTATCAAGCCGGTATAAACCAGGGTCTTACACTCTCACCCGAAAGCGAAAACACTCTCGCCTCCACGGGTATTGCATAAGGGGGTATCAACGTGTCAGAAAGCTCCAGTCCGTCCTTGGCCGAAGCTCTAAGCTCCTATTCGGTGAACCTCAAACCGGAAGACCAAAGAGTCAGCCAGCTTGAGTTGAACAGGTTCGTGCAATGGTGCGGCCGCGACCGCCGAGTCGGCGGCATCAGTCCGCACGAGGTGGCTTCCTATGGAGAGACCGCCAGCCTCTTGAGCGGCGACACTGCCAGCCGTCTAAAGCACGTAAAAGCCTTCCTCACGTTCATGAAGAAGTCAGGATTCACCGAAATCAGCCTCGCTCCCCACCTAAAAGCCATTAAGGGAAAGGGCAGGAACAGACTCTACTTCAAAACCGCATCCGAACAAGCCGAACTCTCTGAAGAGGGTATGGCCAACCTCCAGTCACGCTTGGGAATCCTGAAAGAGGAACGGGTCAAGGTAGTAGACGACATCAAGAGGGCAATGGCGGACAAAGACTTTCGCGAGAACGCCCCATTGGACGCGGCCAAAGAACGCCAAGGTATGATCGAGTCCAACATACGCGAGATCGAGACGGTCCTGGCGAATGCGGTGGCTACGGAAACCAAACCGGTCGACGACAAACGAGTCAGGCTGGGGAAAAAGGTTACTCTCAAGGAGGCAGCCACCGGCAAGAAGGTGTCATACGTGCTGGTGGACTCCCGTGAGGCCGACCCCGCGTCGGGGAAAATTTCCAGCGCCTCCCCAGTGGGGAAGGCCCTGCTCGACCGAGCCGTAGGCGACGACGTGCAGATCGCCGTGCCCCGCGGCACCCTTCGCTACACCGTGGAGCAAGTCGAACGCTAGGACTTCAGGAAAGTAGCGCCGGCTTCCACAGAGCAATCCCTTTGGGTAGTTCGCCCGATGGTTCAGGGTCGCCGACCAATTCCCGTAAGAGCTCCCTGGTCTTTTTGCCCGACAAGGGATGGACCAAGTCAGGCGCCAGTTCCAAGAGCGGTACCAGCACGAAAGTCCTGTCCAGCATACCCGGATGGGGTATCAGCAACCCCTCCTCGTCCACAATTTGATCGCCGTAGAAAAGTATGTCTATGTCGATGCGCCTGGGGCCGTTTCTAAAGGTAGCCTCCCGTCCCAACTCTTTTTCAATGGCCTTTACACCGTTAAGCAACGCCCGTGCACCAAGTTCTGTGGTTCCGGTGCAGACGCTATTCAAGAAGCTGGGCTGGTCCTTATAGCCCCAAGGCTCCGTCTCATACAGCGACGACGTCCCGTCCAGCACAACTAAGCCCTCCAACGCCAGCAGCGCTCTGCGAGTGGCGGCTTCCCGATCTCCCAGGTTGGCGCCCAGCCCCAGGTAAACTCTTACACCATCTCCTTCGCTCAAGCGGGCCAACCTTCAGGCCTCCAACCCCGCACAATGGCGTCGGACATCCGAGCGACCCGCACCATCTCCTTTACGTCATGCACCCTGACGATGTCGGCCCCTCCCGCAATGCACAACGCAACCGCCGCCGCCGTTCCTTCCAGGCGTTCCTCAACGGGCAGTCCCCCCAACGCCAGACCTATATGGGACTTCCGTGACGGCCCCACAAGTATGGGCCGCTTGAGAGACCTAAGCTCAGACAACCGCCCTTCCAGCTCGAGGCTCTGGTCGGCTGCCTTTCCGAACCCTATGCCGGGGTCCACTATGACGTTCTCGAGGGAGACGCCGCTTTCGACAGCTCTCAGCATGGCCGAGTTCAGGTCGGACAGAACCTCAGCCATAACGTCGCCATATTCATGCCCTATGCGATTGTGCATAAGCACGTAGGGTACGTCCGTCTCAGCTGCGGTTCGAAGCATATCGGGGTTGGAGGCAACTCCCCAGACGTCGTTGATCATGGCCGCACCAACATCGACGCATCTGCGCGCCACCTCCGGCTTGTAGGTGTCTATGCTGACCGGCGCCCGTAGAGACTTGGCCAATAGTTCGACCACCGGAAGCGCCCGCCGCAGTTCCTCTTCGGCGCTGACGGGAACGGCCCCCGCCCGGTCGTCATACCGCCTGGTGGACTCGCCGCCCACGTCGATGATGTCGGCGCCCTCCTCCTCCATGCGCAGGGCTTGGTCCAAGGCAGCTTGAGGGTCGCCGGACAGCCCGTCGTTGGAAAAGGAGTCAGGAGTTACATTGACTACACCCATGACGTAAGTGCGTCGACCCCATTGGAGGGTTAGAGGGCCGCACTGCGTAGGGGGTATTGATACGGTTGGCATCGAGAACCAAGACCCGGCATGACTACCACTCGACTCTAGTGACCTATAAATAGTCGCCTCAACATTGTATCACCGGCCCTTTCTCCGAGGGGCGTGCGTGTTGCGCCCAATACCCCCTTCTGCTAGCATGTTGGCCAGATTTTCCCCGGGATTTCCATATAATTCGCTGCCGGAGTGGTGCATGGCCATCGAACGACAATCTGACAATAAGCTGGAACAGCTCGGTACCATGAGGGAGCAGTCCCGCATGGGGGGCGGAGAACGACGCATCCAGCAGCAACACGACAGAGGCAAGCTGACTGCCCGAGAAAGGATCCGCGACCTGCTGGACGACGGGACCTTCCAGGAACTTGACGCCTTTGTCACCCACCGGGCGACGGACTTCGGCATGGCTGACAACAAGACTCTGTCCGATGCCGTCGTCACTGGGTACGGAAACGTGGACGGACGTCAGATATTCGTCTTCGCCCAGGACTTCACAGTACAGGGCGGTTCCGTGTCCGAGGTCGTGGGACAGAAGATATGCAAGGCAATGGACCTCGCTATGAGCGCAGGCAGTCCGATAGTAGGCATAAACGACTCCGGGGGAGCGCGCATACAGGAAGGCGTGCTCAGCCTGTCCGCCTACGGCGAGATATTCCTCCGCAACACCAGAGCGTCCGGCGTAGTCCCTCAGATTTCGGCCATCATGGGGCCTTCAGCTGGGGGTGCTGTATACTCTCCCGCCATCACGGACTTCATATTCATGGTCCAGGGCACCAGCCAGATGTACATTACCGGCCCTGACGTGATAAAGGCCGTCACTGGTGAGGACATAGCCCACGAGGCCCTGGGCGGCGCACAGGCCCACGGCACCCGCAGCGGTGTGGCCCACTTCGTCGCTGCCTCCGACGACGACTGCCTTTCCCAGATAAGACGCCTTTTGAGCTTCCTGCCGTCCAACAACATGGAAGACCCGCCGAGGGCAGTGTCTTTAGATGCTTCCGACAGGACCGACCCTGACCTCTTCTCAGTGGTCCCCGACGAACCCAACCGCCCCTACGACATCCGTGATGTCATTGCCCGCATTGTGGACGACCAAGACTTCTTCGAGGTCCACAGAGATTACGCCCGGAACATTGTGGTGGGATACTCTCGCATGGACGGCCAGACCGTGGGAATCGTGGCGAACCAACCTGCATATATGGGTGGGGTTCTGGACATCAACGCTTCGGTTAAGTCATCGCGGTTCGTTCGGTTCTGCGACTGCTTCAACATCCCTCTCGTCACATTGGTGGACGTGCCTGGCTTCATGCCCGGCTCCGACCAGGAGTACGGCGGCATCATCAGGCATGGGGCAAAGCTGCTCTACGCCTACGCCGAGGCCACGGTGCCCAAGATTTCCCTCATGACGAGGAAAGCTTACGGCGGCGCCTACATCGTCATGAGCAGCAAGCATCTGAAGGGGGACATCAACCTGGCCTGGCCTTCCGCCGAGATAGCCGTCATGGGGCCCGACGGAGCCGTCAACATCGTATTCCGTGACGAGCTTTCCAAGGCCGAGAACCCTGACGAACGGCGGGCCGAGCTTATCCAGGACTACCGGGACAAGTTCGCCAACCCTTACGTGGCGGCCAACCGGGGCTTCCTCGACGACGTCATAGACCCGGCGGAGACCCGCCCACAGCTGATTCGCGCCCTGAACATGCTGCGCAACAAGCGAGACTCACTGCCGCCCAAGAAGCACGGCAACATACCTCTTTAGAGTCGGGTGTGGCTCACGGTTGGGAAGCAAATGCGGCTGCGACTGCTTCTTGTCTCCGCGTTAGGGGTCCGCGTTAGGGGAAGGTAATGATGACGGGGAGACAATCCGCCAGCCCTGCTGGATTCCTGCGGGCGCCAGAACGACGGGTGGGTTTGCTCTGTCAGAGGGCGCTAACCCCGGAGTCGTCCAGAGCGATCCGATGGCGGTCAAGACCTTGGTGGCGTGGAGGGCTAGCTCTTCTTGCCAAACCGTCTGGCGTGTTCCCGCGCGATGCAGTTGTCCATTACCACCAGCATCCCTGCGTCCAACGCCTTCTGTGCCGCCTCTTCATGGACAACCGTGTCCTGCATCCAGATGTACTTGGCGCCCACCTCTATGGCTTCGTCAACGATGGACGGCACGAATTCGGAGCGGCGAAAGATGTCCACCACGTCTATGGGTTCGGGGATCGACTTCAGGTCCGGGTAGGACTTCTCTCCCAAGACCTCTTCAACGGAGGGGTTCACCGGGAATATCCGGTAACCCTGCGTCTGGAGATATTCGGCAACGTGGTTGCTGTCACGGGAAGGGTCCGGCGACAGACCCACTACAGCGATGTTTTTGCTCTTGGTCAGCTGCTCTTCGATAGAGTCCATCTTCTCAATACCTCCACCGGCTGTCCCGATGCCCGTCAGACCTGCTTCGTCAGTCGTTGGGCGTCTCTCCCTGCTCTTCGCCAAGGCGTTCGTCCATCTCCTTAAGGAACCTCTCCACCTCCGGCGGGAGGGGAGTGGTCTCGGTCTCCTTATGGGCGGCGTCGTAGCTGGCTTCCAACTGCTCCACCAGCTTCTTGGCCTGCGGGTTCCTGGTCAGGGCCGAGTCTATTTGCTGGTACTGGCGGCGTCCCCGCTCCGCGTCTATCAACACGTCGGGGAGGTCGTACATAGGGCATAGGACTTCAAGTATGCGAGAGACTCCTGAATAGTCTTCGTCAAGCTGTGCATAGTGGGGCAAACGCACCAGGAACACCAGGGTTTCTATGCTCCCCTTGGCTGCTTCCTGACCAATGAGAGTCGTTATCGACGTGGGCCCCTGGTACTGGGACTTCTGTATACCGTAGCGCTTGGCTGCGTCTTCCGGCACAAATCCGGTCAGCAACAACGGGCGGGTGTGGGGCACAGCGTCAGACACGCTGCCGACTTGGGTGTATTTGGTTACGTTGAAATGCTTGAGGAGCTCCACGACAGAGTCCACGAAGTCCTCGCCGAATATGTGGGGCTCCAGCAAGTGGAGGAACAAGAAGTCCGGGCCGTCCTCACGCCAGGCGTGCAGCACAGTGGTGTTGGGTATGGTGATGCGCCGTTCGGCGCCCACGTTCATCATTCTGGGACGGTATCTGCTGAAGTCGTAGAACCTGCCCGGCCGTTCGATTCGGGCAATCTCGGTGGCGTTTACATGGCGTTCTATGCGTATCAGAGCGTGGCGTCCCGCACGGCCTACGTCGACCCAGGGCCTTACCGTGACCAGAGCATGGGTCTCCCTGGGCTCTGGTATGGGTTCGTCAACCTCAAAATCACCGATTTTCATGCCTCTATTGTGGCAAGAACGCCCTGGATTTGCAACTTGGGGTCGTCGCACGCCTCACCCCGAAGGTTCACCGTGAGCTTTGAGGGCATGTATAATAGCCGCGCCCCGCAGCCGGAGCGAACTCACGACTCCGGGGTCTTGATCACGGACAATCAGGAGGAACCACAGAATGTACGCGCTTTTCGTAACGGTGAAGATGAAGCCGGAGGTCCGAGAGCAGTTCATAGAGGCCACGCTGGACGACGCCAGGGGTTCCGTTCAAAACGAACCCAATTGCCTCCGATTCGACCTTCTCCAGGACTTGGAAGACCCCAACACGATCTACCTGTATGAGGTCTACAGGTCAGAGGCGGACCACCTCAGCCACCGGGAGCAGCCCCATTACAAGAAGTGGCGGGAGACCGTGGACGACTGGTTCGCGGCAGACTTGGCCCGTGTCCGCACCAGCGTGATATTTCCCCCAGACGACGCCTGGTCCAAATAGACCCGGCTAGCTGCCGACGGCGGCTCCCTCTCCACTGCATTACTACTGCCCCGTCTAATGTCATTCCGAACGCAGCGCAGCGGAGTGAGGAATCTAATTTCCAAGTCCTCCAACTAGGGCCGTCAGAAGCGCAAAGCTCTAGGGGAAGGGTCTGACAGTTGAGTTGCGTAATAACTCCCATCAAGGTCCTGAGATTCCTCACTGCGTTCGGAATGACAGGTTTGGAGGTTCCGACGCCAGGCTCCTAACACTGACCGGCGCTAGCTGCCGACGGCGGCCAGTTCCTCCTCCAGGTACTCCTGGAAGAGGGCGAGATTAGCGGGATAGGGCCGCAGCTTGTGCTCGTTGACCAGCCGGGCAACTCGCACCACAGCCCGACTGTAGGGGACCGGAACTTCCAGGTCAGCGGCCTTTTCCACCACCACTCCGTTAAGCTGTTCAACCTCCATCGGAGTGCCGCGCAGGGCGTCGTGGAGCGTTGATGGGCGGGTGACGGACTTCATGCTGTAGGCGGCCTGCCTTGTTGCCTCTTCCAAGTCGGGCCGTTCTCCCGCCGCCGCCTGCCTTATGTCATCAGCTCCCAGGACAACCCCAACGCTGCCGGCAAAGTTCCCCAGATTCATGCCTAGCTGCTCCGCGACGGCGATGGCCTCCGCCTGGAGCGCCCAACGGTAGCGGGAGCAGCCGTTCAAGGTAATTTCCCGGCTGTCCCAAGAGGTTATGGCCGCCAGCAGGTTCGAGCCGCAGTTGACAACGAACTTAGTCCATACCTCATCCATGACGTTCTCGGAAACTCCACAGGCGCCCAGGTCCTCGTTCATTATGGCGGCCAGGTTTTCCACCCTTTCGGTGATTCCTCCCTCGTACTCGCCGACCATGTAGTCCATCACGCCGGGATTTCCTCCCTGGGTGCGGTGAATGTGTCCAGGCTCCCAAGTCTGGCCTCCCATAAGGGTCTCGCATCCGATGGTGCGTTGGGGGCCCACCACTTCAGCGATGGTCGGTTCGTTGATCCCGTTCTGGACGGAGACCACCATAGCGTCGTCGGACAAGTAGGGCTCTATAAGCTCACACATGCTCCGGGTGTTGTAACCCTTCACCGACAGGAACACGACGTCCAGCTTTTCGGTCAACCTGTCAAGCTCGTCGGTGTGTAGGGCCGGAATGACGCCCTTCCATTCCGACCATTCGCCACCGTAATAACCCGTCATGTGGAACCCTGTGGTCCGTATAGCCTCGACGTGTGCTTTCCAGGGGTCGATGACGGTGAGGTCACGCCCTCCTTTATGGAGGCCGATAGCCACGATTCCGCCCATTGCTCCGGCTCCCAACACTGCCATCTTCATGTCTGTCTCTCCAACCACAGAATGCGGGGCTGATTATAGCATGGGCCGGTGTGGTCATAGAGTAATCGCGCGTGTTATCATCCCCCCAACAAACATCCAGAGGGGTGAATGATGGCTCCTATAAAGGGAAAGGGACTCTCGCTGGTCTTCGCCGACGTAACTCCTGATATAGAGGACGAGTACAACCGTTGGTACAACGAGGAGCACATGCCCGAGCGGGTGGGCGTGAAGGGAATCCTAAGCGTGGCCCGTTACGAAGCGATACGGGGCGGCCCTAAATACATCGCCGCCATGGAACTGGAGACCCCCGACGTTGTCAGCCAGCCCCACTTCCAGGAGCTGGTGAAGAACTCCAGCGAATGGACTAAGAAGGTGACGGGGCACCCGGGCACCAAGTTCACCCGTATGATTTACGAGATGATTCATCCCGTTGAGTTGTCGCCCGAGGCGGCGGCCAGCGAGATGGCGCCGATTCTGCAAATCGGGCGCATGGACGTTCCCGAGGAGAACGAGGACGAGTTCAACGAATGGTACAACACCGTCTTCGTGCCTGACTTCGAGAAGGTGGAAGGATGCCGGAGGGCCAGGCGGTTCAGGGCGGTCCTCGGACAGCCCAAATATTCGGTGGTTTACGAGTTCGACCACGAAGGAGTTTCCCAGACTCCCGAGTGGGCGGCGACCCGGGACGGCAACCCATGGTCAGCCAAAATCAGGCCTTTGATGACCCATGCGGAAGGCTCACCAGGCGTCTACAAAAAGATTCGCCAGTTCTAACCGAAAAGTCTGCGCCTCCGACCGCTTGGCGGAGTCCCGCGCTTGTGCTATAATCTCCCACTAGAAAGAAAAGAAAAAGGTCCGGAAAAGAAGGGTATGATAGACGGGGAGAGAAAGTCCCAGATAATTAGAGAGTACCAACTAAAGGACGGAGACACCGGCTCAACCGAAGTTCAAGTAGCTCTCCTCACCGAGCGGATCAAGGAACTCACCGGCCACCTGAGGGGCCACCACAAGGACGTCCACTCACGAATTGGTCTGTTGAAGCTGGTCGGACAACGGCGCAGTCTTCTTGATTACCTGACCCAGGAAGACGTGGGCAGGTATCGCTCCCTAATAACTCGTCTCGGTCTCCGCCGTTAGCCTACGGCCCCGAAATTTCGGGGCTTTTTCTTATTCCTTCTCAATCATTCGTAATGTGAGGTTTTGACTTTTTCGCTATGCAATATTCCGTACAACGCGACATCGACGGCAAGCAAATCATACTGGAAACCGGGAAATTCGCCGAGCAGGCCAGCGGCGCAGTCACCGTCAGGTGCGGCGACACCATCGTTCTGGCGACAGCCGTGATTTCCCAGTCCCCTCGACCCAACATGGACTTCTTGCCCCTGACTGTGGACTACGAGGAGAGGCTCTACGCGCGGGGCAAGATACCCGGCAGCTTCTTCCGCAGGGAGGGGCGCCCTTCCACGGAAGCTATCCTCTATGGCCGCCTGGCGGACCGTCCCATCAGGCCTCTCTTTCCAAAAGGTTTCTACAACGAGGTCCAGGTAATCCTGACGATCCTGTCGGTGGACCAGGAGAACGCTCCCGAGATTCTCGGAATAATCGGGGCGTCAGCGGCCCTGTCCATATCCAACGCTCCCTTTGAAGGCCCCATAGGAGCGAGCCGAGTGGCTATGGTGAACGGCGGCTACACCGTCAACCCCACCTACCAGGACCTGAACGGCGCCCGGCTTAACACCATTGTCGCCGGCACCAGAGACGCCATCATGATGGTGGAGTCGAGTTCCAAGGAAGTCTCTGAAGAAGAAACGCTCACAGCCATCGAGAAGGCCCAGGAAGCAAACGTGGTCATCGTGGACATGATCGACGAGCTGGTTTCCAAAGCCGGCGTCCCCAAGATGCAGGTTGCGTCTAAAACGTCCGACGACGACCTGCTCTCCGCCGTCAACACCATCCTGAACGGCAGGATGGGCCAACTCCTGGACGCCGGAAGCGACAAGGTGCAAAGGGAAAACGGCATGGGAGATCTGGAGACTGAAGTTAAAGAGAGACTCAAGGACGATTACTCCGGAGACGAAATCTCTGCGGCGTTCGACTCCATACTCAAAGACCAGGTGCGCTCCCGCATACTGGACCGGGGCCAACGCCCCGATGGACGTGGCCTCAAGGACATCCGTCCCATCAGCTGCGAGGTGGGGGTTTTGCCCCGCACCCACGGAACGGGCCTGTTCAAGCGGGGACAGACCCAGGTGCTCACGGTTGCGACGCTAGCCGGGGTCGGCATGAGGCAGATGCTGGACACTCTCAGCCCCGACGAGTTCAAGCGCTACATCCATCACTACAACTTCACCCCCTACTCCACCGGCGAGGTGAAACGGGTAGGTTCGCCTGGCCGGAGAGAGGTAGGACACGGAGCGTTGGCCGAACGCGCCGTCGAGGTGATGATGCCGGATGAAGAGGAGTTTCCCTACACCATACGGCTGGTCTCCGAGGTGCTGAGCTCAAACGGCTCCACTTCCATGGCCAGCGTTTGCGGCTCCACCCTGGCGCTCATGGACGCCGGAGTCCCCATAGAGCGGCCCGTGGCCGGTGTTGCTATGGGGCTTATCAAGGGAGAGGGCGACAAGTACGCCGTGCTCACGGACATACAGGGGATGGAAGACCACCTGGGCGACATGGACTTCAAGGTGGCCGGGACATCGGAAGGCATCAACGCCCTGCAAATGGACATCAAAGTGAAGGGGCTGACCCATGATGTCCTGAAGGACGCCTTGGCCCAGGCCAAGGTCGGACGCTTGTTCATCCTAGACAAGATGCTTGAGGCTATATCCACCCCAAGAGAAACCCTGAGCCAGTATGCCCCCAAGATGGTCCGCATAATGATACCGGTGGACAAAATCGGTACCCTTATCGGCCCGGGCGGCAAGACCATTCGTGGGATGCAGGAGGAGTTGGGGGTTACGATAGACACCCAAGACTCGGGCGCCGTCACCATCGGCGGGTCGAACCAGGAAGCCATCGAGAGGGCGAGGGACCGCATCGAAGGTATGACCAGGGAGATCACCGTGGGCGACATTTTCACCGGAAAGGTGTCCCGCATAACCAACTTTGGTGTATTCGTAGAACTGATCCCGGGCAAAGACGGTCTTCTCCGCAGCGAGGAGATGGCCGACACCGACGAAGAGTTAAACTTCGGGGACGAGGTCACCGTAATGGTCAAGGAGATAGACCACATGGGCAGGACCAACCTCTCCAGACGGGCCCTGTTCGGCGATGCGACTCCACGGCAGTCGGCGGAACCTTCACTAAGGGCGCCGCGACCCCCCGGACCTCGACCAGGCGGCCCAGGTTTTGGACCACCCAGGGGCGGTCCGGGCAGAGGCAGGCCGCCCAGCGGGCCCGGCGGCGGACCCAGGCGCGGAGGATTCGGCGGCGGGAGGCCCGGAGGCCCCAGCCGCCAGGGGCCAGGTCAAGGGTTCCAGCGATAAACATTCTGGCTGACGCGGCGGCCTTCTAGGACGCCGTTCGCCGCTTAGTCTTAACACTGTGCAGGGAGGCTGAGATGGCTTCCATCAAAGTGGCCGTAAACGGGGCGTTGGGGAAGATGGGGTCGGAGGTGGTTTCAGCCTTATGCAAAGAGCCTGACATGCTGCCCGTAGCTGGGATTGACGCCAGGGCCAGCGGGGACTCCCTAGCGCTCCCAGACGGTTCAGGCTCCATACTGTTGTCAAACGACCTTAGTCAAGCAATCGGAGCCACCGTCCCACAAGTGGTGGTGGACTTCACCACGTCCGACGCAGTGTCCGCCTCGGCGCGTGCGGCGACAGGGGCCGGAGTCAACATGGTCATCGGGACCACCGGCCTGAGCGACGCCATCCTGGAGCAGCTGGACCAGATGGCCGCCGAGAACGGAGTCGGCATATTCGTGGCCCCCAACTTCGCCCTTGGGGCCGTGGTGCTCATGCACCTGGCCAAACAGGCGGCGCCCTATTTCGAGTACGCCGAAATCATCGAAGCCCACCACGAGGCGAAAATCGACTCCCCGTCCGGGACTGCTCTAGCGATTGCACGCTCGATCGCCAGTGACAAGCAGTTCGAGCACAACGACCCTGAGAAGGAGACCTTGGACGGGACGCGGGGCGGCAACCACCACGGCGTCAGCGTGCACAGCATGAGAATGGCCGGACGGAGCGCTCACCACGAGGTCGTCTTTGGCACGGCGGGCCAGACCGTATCCCTCCGCCACGACGTGCTCGGCCGGGACTGCTACATGCCTGGGGTAATGCGGGCCGTCCGTGAAGTTGTGAACCTAAAAGGCCTTGTGGTAGGCTTGGATAAGATTTTAGGACTATAACACTGAGCAACACCATGAAACCTGTAAGCATCGCCGTGATCGGCGCCACCGGAGCCGTCGGGCGAGAGTTCCTGAGCATCCTGGAAACAAGAGACCTCCCTCTAAAAGAGATAAAGCTTTGTGCGTCCCACAGGTCGGCCGGCAAGCGCATCAAGGTCCTTGGCAAAGAGCTGGTCGTGGAGAAAACCACTCCAGATAGTTTTACCGGGGTCGACATCGCCTTCATATCCGTCTCCACCGCACTGAGCGGCGAATTTGGACCTATCGCCGTGCAGAAGGGTGCGTTGGTTATTGACGACAGCTCATACTTCCGCATGGACCCTGACGTACCCTTGGTGGTGCCGGAGGTCAACGGCGAGGATGTAGAACACCATCGGGGCATAATCTCCATCCCCAACTGTTCCACAACTCCCTTGGTGATGGCGATCCACCCCCTGAACAAGGTCAACCCTGTCCGGCGGGTCGTGGCAGCCACCTATCAGTCGGTCTCAGGAGCAGGCGGAGCCGCCATGGACGAACTCCGTGAGCAAACCCGAACTCTTCTCGACGGCGGCCAGGCGGACCCTAAGGAGCAGCCCAACCAGATTGCCTTCAACGTCATTCCACGCATCGATTCATTCGGCGAAGACGGCTATACAAAAGAAGAGACCAAGATGATCAACGAGTCCCGTAAGATAATGCACATGCCGGACATGGCTGTGTCGGCTACGTGCGTGCGGGTCCCGGTCTACATCTCTCACAGCGCGGCGGTGCACGTAGAATTCGAAGACCCAATCTCTCCCGACGACGCCCGTCAGCTTTTGTCCGACATGCCCGGAGTGCGGGTCGTGGACGACCCAGGCTCTGGCGGATACCCCATGCCTTTGGACGCCGCAGGCGCTGACGACGTGTTGGTGGGCCGCATTCGAAAGGACGCCTCCCACCCCAACGGCCTGGCAATGTGGATTGTATCCGACAATCTGCGAAAGGGAGCCGCTTTAAACGCCTTCCAGATTGCCGAAGAGGTGCTCAAGCGGGAGTGCCTGGCCCCGGCGACGGTCGCCATCTTCTCGTAGCGTCTGCGCCACGGTGGGTCCGCCCATCGCTCTCTACCGGTAGAAAGCGAAAACGGCGCCTACGCCAAGTTGCCAACTCAATACCCATGGTGTAGAGTCCCTTCAACAACCAATCTCCCCGTTCCCCCAGGCTCTGGAATACAAGCCTTGGCTTGAATAAGGAGGTCCAATATGGCAGAGGTAGGCCGACTAATCACAGCGATGGCCACGCCTTTCGATGAGGCGGGACAGGTGGACTACTCCCAGGCCAAGCGTCTCGCCAACGCTCTCCTGGCCTCCGGCTCCGACGGCTTGGTGGTGTCTGGAACCACCGGAGAATCCCCGACCCTCTCAACCGACGAGAAGCTGCGCCTCTTCTCAGAGATCAAGGAGGCCATCGGAGAGAGGGGCGCCGTCATAGCCGGGACGGGAAACTACAACACAGCCGAGAGCGTCGAGCTAAGCCAGGAAGCCGAGTCCGCGGGCGCAGACGCCCTGCTGCTGGTGGTCCCCTATTACAACAAGCCCCCGCAAGAGGGCCTCTACCAGCACTTCAAGACCGTGGCTGAAAGCGTCAACATTCCTTGCATCCTGTACAACGTGACCAGCCGCACCAGCCTGAACATGACCCACGACACCACGATACGGCTCAGCCATGTGGACAACATCGTAGGCGTCAAAGAAGCCGGTTCCGACATGGACCAGATAGCCCGCATCATCGACGGCTCCCAGGGCGGCTTCCGCGTCTGGAGCGGCAATGACAACGAGACTTTCTACATGATGGCCATGGGGGGCTACGGCGTAGTGAGCGTGGCGTCCCATCTGGTGGGGAGCCAGATAAAGCAGATGATGGGCTACCTGCTTGAGGGAGACGTGGAGAAGGCCGGAGCCGAGCACCGCAGGCTCCACCCCATCTTCAAGGCTCTGTTCGTGGTGTCCAACCCCATACCCCTCAAGTATGCGCTGAACAAGGTGGGCTTCAACGTGGGGATGCCCAGACTGCCCCTGGTGCCCTGCGACGCCGCCTCAGCCACCCAGATAGACTCCGTCCTGGAACGCTACGACATAGACCTGCCGGTGGGGTAGAGGAGCGTCCTCGTCCGCTGATACCGTCGAGTAAGAACGGCTTGTGCGATGACGTTGCCGGTTGCCTTACGGCTATTGCTGGTCAACGCCCTCCAAATCGTCCCATTGCTCCCCGTTGCACAGTTTCGTGGCGGCTGTAAGGATAGCTTCGGCGCGAGCCTGGAGAAAGCGTCCGTAATCTCCTTTAATTTTCACTGGCCTACACTTCGGTTCTGGAATGTCAGAATAGCCTCCGACATTGAGTTCCTTGAATGGAATTGTGTGTGAGTTAAGGCGCCGTTGGATTTCCTCAAAACCTGATGGTGCTTTCTCAACCCGCTCACGCAAGTAGGCAACCGGTTCTTTCGCTGAGATGTTCCGGTTAGTGTTCCAAGTTACTAAGGCACAGTTGAGAGCCAGATTGATGTCGGAATCCTCCAGACCCGCATCGTTCCTGAGCAGTGCCGCCGGGAACAGATGATGATATTCTCGTCTGGACAGGGACTCCCAACTGGCTGGGCTGTCGTCAGCAAGATCGTTTCCACCGCCTCGAAGGGAGACTGCTAGTATCCCACGGGAGAGGGTGCTGCGAAGCCGCGGCCACCCCGCCCTTTTTAGTTCTTCAACTTCTGAGATTGGGAACAAGGTGTCGTCAAGAATTGGAATTGACGCGTCAGTTTGCCCATCTACAAGCCGTGCTTTCAGGCCACGGTAGTCTTGGAGAGCCGCAGTAGCGGCCGACCGTTCGTACCGACTGGTGAAGAATGAGCGCCAAAGGTACTGGCGCAACAAAGTACGTGCCTGGCCGTGCTCATCAAGCGACTGAGGCATCTGACTCCAGATGGCAGCGAGAACTGGTACGACTGCTATCGTAGGCAATCGGTCCCGGTCAAATATATGCTCCTCGGCCAGGAATCCAATAGCGCCGGAAACGCCGTTCTCAATTGCATCCCAATTATCAGACATACGTTGTAGGTCTAAGCGGCTGAACGACGCCTCTGTCGGTGGCCTATCCTGGCGCAATGCGGCGACACGCAGCACCAAGTCAGAGACAGGCATATACCGTTCTGTGGCTGGCGCCGCTGCTCGGAGCGAACCTTCCAAGTCGTGAAGTGACTGACCGGTCTCGGCCTCGAATTGAGCGACGACTATGTCGAATGCTGAGAGCTGCACGGAAGTCGTGTTCATCTTGATGAATACGTCGATGGCATCGTGGGCGGGTGTGCCGACCGGCAAGTCCAGGAACGGTATGTTTGCCTCCCTCACGGCCGTTTGAAGCGGCCCCACCTTCCATTGGGTTTTCATAGCCTCTTCTATAGAATCGGTTGCGGCCACACACCATTCGCCGATTTCTTCTAATCCTATTGCTGGCCCTAGCAGACGCATGGGCACAAGTCCTCGACCCAATTGCTCCTTGGGGTCGTCGGCCCAAAGGGGAAAGCGTTGGCCGTTCTTCATCCAACGACTTACCCCGGCAGCCAGAGGCGCATCTTCTGTTTCAGGTTCGAGCACAGCAAAATAGGTCCGGTCTTCATAAAGATCGTTGAGCGCCTTCCAGAGGGCCGTTAGTCGCTGCTGCCCGTCCAGCAGATGCTCCGTTACATGCTGGGTTCCGTTAGGTGCGCCCGCCATTGGCCGACTCACAAACGGTTCTTCATTCCCTATCCTAAGCACAAGAGCGGCACCGACTGGGCGCCCACGCAACACCGAGTCCAGAAGTGTCACGACCTCAGCATGGCTCCAACTTTCAAAACGTTGGAATCGGGGCAACGCCAATTGCCCGGTCAGGACCTGGTTGAACCAGGAAGGCAGAGTTCGATTGTTCGCGGTCATCCCCATCGGATTGTCTCCATTTTTGATTCCACTTCTATGGCCACAACGGAATACAGGGTAAGCCAGGCAGACCAAGGCCGCTAGAGGACAGGTTTGATGAGAATGGTTTCGGAGCGCTTGGGGCCGGTGGAGATAAGGTGCACCTCACAGCCCACTAGCTCTTCCAGCCGCCTGATGTAGGCAAGCGCTTGGGGTGGGAGCCTCTCCAACTCGGTGACGCTGGCAGTGGGATCGCCCCAGCCGGGAAGCTCTTCGTACACCGGAGTGCAGCGGTCCAGCATTTGCGCGGATGAGGGGAAATGGTCTATGACCTTGCCGTCCAACTCATACCCCACGCATATCTTCAGAGACTCATAGCCGTCCAGCACGTCCAGCCGTGTCAGCACCAAAGACGTGAAGCCGTTGACCCTGGCGCTGTAACGGGCGGCCACGGCGTCGAACCACCCGATGCGGCGGGCTCGCCCGGTGGTCGTGCCGTACTCCCAAGCCTTCTCCCTGAGCACAGAAGCCGTGTCCTCGTCCATCTCGGCAACCAGAGGACCGCTGCCCACGCGGGTCGAGTAGGCCTTAAACACGCCGAAGATGCCTTCAATCTCCCTGGGGCTAAGTCCAAGTCCGGTGCACGCTCCGCCGATTGACGGCGACGACGAGGTGACGTAGGGGTACGTGCCGTGGTCCAGGTCCAGCAGGGTTCCCTGAGCGCCTTCCAGTAGAACTTTTTCTCCCCTGGCCAGACTCTCGTGGACTACATGTTCGGCGGGGGTCAGGTACGGGGTGAGAGTCTCCTTCCACTCCACGCATTTGCCATAGACGTCGTCGAAGGAGACGGGTTCCGCCTCGTACACTTTGGTAATCAGGGAGTTTTTCCAATCCAGGATGCCCTTCAGGCGAGTCTTGAGGGAGTCCAGGTCAAGGAGCTCTACTGTCCGGATGCCGGACCGGGCCGTCTTGTCCATGTAGGCTGGCCCTACTCCTCGTCCGGTGGTGCCCAGCGCTCCGGAGCCTCTGGACTCCTCTTCCAGACGGTCCAGCAGGATGTGGTAGGGCATGATGAGGTGCGCTCGCTCGTCAACATAAAGGCGGCTGGTGTCTATGCCCCTCTCCCGAAGCGCCTGGGTTTCTGAAATTAGAACATCAGGGTCTACAACGACACCGTTGCCGATGACACAGCGTGTATGGGGCCAAAATATGCCGGACGGGACCAAGTGGAGGCTGAACTGACCCTGGTCGTTGATGACCGTGTGTCCGGCGTTGTTGCCTCCCGCGTAGCGGACTACGCAGCTGACCTTTTCGGCCATGTAGTCCACTATCTTCCCCTTGCCTTCATCCCCCCACTGGCCGCCGATGGCGGCGTAAGCCGGCATGTTTCCTCCGAGGAGTTGGAGTCCTGCACGCAGTCAGCCCGCCGGATGTACGGGAAGCGAGTCGTCTCCCAGGTCTCGGACGGCAGGGCAGAAGCGGCCCGTTAATCTAGCTACGGCTTAAAAAAACCCACAAGAGTATACCAAAAACGCCGCCTCTACGGAAGGACGGCTGTCACTGCTGGGTCTCCCTATTATTCACCCTCACCTCAATACTCTCATGCCCAGGGTGAGGGGCAATATAACTCCACCCCGTTCCTTTGTCGGGACTTGGGGCTATGCTATAATCTTAGGTGGAGATACGGGTTCCGTTAGTGAATAATCCGGCGGCCCGGAACGCGACGCCCACGGGTCGAGAACTGTTGTGAGAGGGGAACGATGGGTCCATTCCAACAGATGTCTGTGCTTACCGGCAACGCTCACGGCCAACTGGCTCAGGACGTTTGCGGCTACCTCAACATACCCGTCGGCCAGGCGGAGGTGTTCAAGTTCGGGAACGACAACACCTTCGTGAGAATTCTGGAAAACATCCGCCAAAAAGACGTCTTCATCATCCAACCCACCTCGGCCCCGGTCAACGACCACCTAGTAGAGCTGCTCATCATGATCGACGCCGCCAAGCGAGCGTCGGCGGGCCGCGTCACGGCCGTCATCCCCTACTACGGCTACGGCCGCACCGACAAGAAGGACCAACCCAGAGTGCCCATCACTGCCAGGCTCGTGGCGGACCTGCTTACGGCCGCCGGGGCCAACAGGCTGCTTACTATGGACCTGCACGCGGGCCAGATACAGGGGTTCTTCAACATCCCCGTGGACGAGCTTACGGCCCTCACGCTGCTGAGCCGCTACTTCCTGGACAAGCAGTTGGACGACCCTGTGGTGGTGGCGACGGACATCGGCATAAGCAAGCGGGCCAGGGACATGGCCGAACGCCTGGAGGCCCCTCTGGCCATCATCGAGAAGCGACGTGTCGGCAACGACGACCAGAGCGAGAGCCTGAACGTCATCGGCGACGTGGAAGGCAGGACGGCCGTGGTCTTCGACGACGAGGTGGCCTCCGGAGGCTCCATGTTGGCGGCGGCTGAGGCCCTTAACCAGCGGGGAGTAAAAGCAATCTACGCCTGCGTAACCCACCCCGTCCTAACGGGCAGCGCCGCGTCCAACATCATTAACAGTCCCCTTACGGAGTTGGTAGTGACTGACACCATCCCGGTGGCTAAAGAGAAGCGCAACGGTAAAATAACCGTACTGTCGGTGGCCCCTCTGCTAGGGGAGGCGATACGCCGCATCCACGAGGGGGAATCCGTGGGGGCGCTGTTCGGATAACCCTTCAGGCAAGGCGTGCCCCAAAGGTGTATTGATGAGCATCCTCACCAAAATTTTCAGCGACTCAACGGAGAAGGCGTCCAAGAAGCACCAACCGCTGGTTGACAAGATAGGCGCTTTCGAGAGCAAGCTGGAAGGTCTTACCGACGAACAGTTAAAGGCAAAGACCGCTCATTTCAGGTTGGACCTGGAGAATGGCTCTACCCTGGATGACTTGCTCCCCGAAGCCTTTGCGGTAGTGCGCGAAGCAGCCAAACGCACCCTCGGCCTCCGCCACTACGACGTCCAACTCATGGGCGGCATCGTGCTTCACGAAGGCAAAATCGCCGAGATGAAGACCGGCGAGGGCAAAACCCTGGCGGCCACCCTGCCCGTGTACCTGAACGCCCTCAGGGGACGCGGCGTCCACGTGGTGACGGTTAACGACTACCTGGCCAAGCGGGACACGGTCTGGATGGGCGCCGTCTACCGGCTGCTGGGACTGAGCATAGCTTGCCTACAGCACGACGCCGCCTATCTGTACGACCCCGATGCCGAAAACCCCGATCCTTCGCTGCAGCATCTCACCCAAGTCACCCGCGCAGAAGCCTACAGAGCCGACATCACCCACGGAACAAACAACGAGTTCGGGTTCGACTACCTTAGAGACAACATGGTGGTGGACCCTACGCTGCAGGTCCAGCGAGAAAGAAACTACGCCATCGTCGACGAGGTGGACAACATACTTGTCGACGAGGCCCGGACCCCGTTAATCATATCCGGCCCCGCGGAAGAGCCGGTGCAGCTCTATTACACCGTCGCACGTCTGGCTCCCAGCCTGGACGACTCGGACTACAGTATCGACGACAAGACCAACAGCGTCTCTCTCCACCCCAGCGGAATTTCCAAATTGGAGAAAGCGCTGAACGTACAAAACTTGTACGACGCCCAGAACTACCACCTGGTCCACTACGTGGAGAACGCCCTTACCGCTCATATCATCAAGAAAAGGGACAAGGACTACGTGGTGAGGGACGGCCAGGTCATCATCGTGGACGAATTCACCGGAAGGCTCCAGCCAGGCCGCCGCTGGTCCGACGGCCTACATCAAGCAGTGGAGGCCAAAGAGGGGCTGAAGGTCCAGCGGGAAAGCATCACCTACGCCACCATCACCCTCCAGAACTATTTCCGAATGTACGACAAGCTGGCAGGAATGACCGGCACAGCGGCCACAGAGTCTGAGGAGTTCTTCAAAATATACGGGCTGGACGTGGTCGCAATACCGACCCATTGGCCCATGATCAGGGAAGACTTCTCAGACCTCATATATAAAACAGTCGAGGGGAAGTGGAACGCCGTCGTCAAAGACCTTCAGGAGGTCAACGCAACGGGCAGGCCGATTCTAGTCGGGACCACCTCCATCGAAAGCTCTGAACGACTTGGCTCGATGCTGAAACGCAACGGCACCCCACACGAGGTGCTGAACGCCAAACAGCACGAGCGGGAAGCCCACATCGTGGCCCAAGCGGGGAAGCCGGGCTCCATCACCGTAGCCACCAACATGGCAGGGCGGGGCACCGACATAGTCCTGGGAGGAAACCCCGAGAGCCTGGACATCCCGCCGGACGAGTGGGAGCGAGACCACAACAAGGTTGTCGAGTTGGGCGGCCTATACGTCGTGGGCACTGAGCACCACGACGCCCGCCGCATAGACAACCAGCTCCGAGGGCGGTCCGGACGCCAAGGCGACCCTGGCTCCTCCAGGTTCTACTCGTCCCTGGAGGACGATCTGCTGCGCAGGTTCGGAGGAGACCGCATCAAGGGCCTAATGGGGATGATTGGACTCGATGAGGAAACGCCCATCGAGAACCGCATCGTCACCAAATCGCTGGAAAGCGCACAGGTGAAAGTGGAAGGGCACCATTTCGAGGTGCGCAAGCATCTTCTTGAATACGACGACGTGCTGAACAACCAGCGCAAGATCATCTACGACCAGCGGACTAAAGCTCTAAGAAACGGGGACCTGAAGGGATCCATTTCTGAGATGGTGGAGCAGGAGATAGGCGCTCTCGTTTCAACCCACCTGCCAGGAAAAGAACAGGACGGCTGGGATGCGGACGGACTGCTGGCCGAACTCAACACAATATTCCCAATTCCCAGGGAGTTGGACACCGAAGAGAAGGTCTTCTCGTCTTCGAAAAACGAGATCAGGGACCGGCTGGTAGAGGCGGCTCATCAGGCGTACTCCCAACGGGAAACCCTTTTGGGAGACGGCGACATGCGCACGCTGGAGCGGCTCTTGATGCTACGCACGTCCGACGTTCATTGGGTGCAGCACCTCACCACCATGGACAACCTGCGCCAGGGCATCGGCCTCCACGCCTATGGCCAGAGAGACCCGTTGGTCATGTACAAATCCGAAGGCAGCAAAATGTTCCAGCAGCTCCAGGACCGGATGCAACAGGACATCGTTCACACCATCTTCAATTCGTCGCTGGGCCCCCCGCAAGGCGGAAGCCGCGGCGCTCCCAAAGACCGGCCCGACAAACCAAGCCCTATGCAGGCCGCATCAGGGCGTCAGAAAGAGAACGGCCTTGTTGGTAATCGCAAGGTGGGACGCAACGATCCATGCCCTTGTGGGAGCGGCAAGAAATACAAGCGCTGCCACGCCATGGCTGCGTAGCAGGAGAGAGCGGTCTTCATGCCCATAGACAATCAAGAGATCGCTCAGGTCTTCGACAACATGGCCGTCTTCCTGGAGATGAAGGGCGACAGCTTCTTCAAAATCCGGGCATACCAACGGGCCGCAAGGACCATCGAAAACCTCGACTTCTCTCTGGAAGAGGCCGTCCGGGACGAGATGGACCTGGCCGAAATACCCGGGTTCGGCGAGGCCATAAGCTCCAAGACCGCCGAACTGGTCACCACCGGCAGGATGGACGCCTACGAAACACTCAAGGCCGAGTTTCCAGCAGGCGTTCTCGACCTCACCGAGATTCCCGGTGTAGGCCCGAAGACGGCCATTGCCATCGCCCGCGAATTGGGAGTGTCCACTCTCGAAGACTTGGAGCAGGCCATACACGACGGACGCATCCACCAGATTCCCAAGATGGGTGAGAAGGCTGCCCAAAACCTTCTCAAGCACATCGAATACATGCGGGCCAAGGGAAGCGGACCCGAATGACAACGGAAGAGGCAGCCCAGGTCATCGAATCTCCCGTCCATCCGACGGACCCGCCCGCGCCGATGGATGGGGACGCCATCAGCCATTTCCGAACAGCGGTTAAGGCGGGGCGGCCCTGGCCCCTAGCCCTCCTGGAAGCCGTAGGCATGTGGACTATCGCTTCCGAGGAGCATGAAGGCCGGACATACTCATATCTGCTTCAGGGAGAAGCCTTCGACTGGATTGTGCTCGCCGAAAGGCTTTGCGCCGACATAGACGGTCTGGTCCCGACGAACGAGAAGGAGGACCTTCTGTTTGGGGGTCCACTGCCCGAGGAAGTGGATGACCGGAGTTTCAAGAACCTCATAGGATCCAGCAAGCACCAGGCCGTGCTTAACTTCTGGTACGGCGTGGTGGTGGAAGAGGCGCTGCAACTGGCCGTCGAGGAAGAGGTCAGGAAACGCCATCTAGCCAAGGGGTACGCTGACAGAGAAGACCTGGTGGAGGAAGCCTTCCCGATTCTCTACCAGGAAACCAGGACCAACCTTGCCAGGCAATTCCTCAAGTCCAAAGGGACCCCGGCACGCCGCTCGATGAGCCTGACGGGATTGAAGGAGTTCACTTACTGGCTGTTCAAGCGCAGGGTTGAGTTGTGGGACCCGGCAAGAGTGGCCAGCGACACCCGCAAGGGGCTGGAGAGGCTCAAGCGGCTGAAGGCTTCCACCCCGGCCAACAGGGCCAGGCTCTGACCGTCGGAATTCCGGTTAGACCCGAAGTTGCTCCAGGGCTTCGCCGAGCCTGACTCGCCTGTCAGACAACCCCTGCAAACGCTCCCGCTCCTGCTCCACAACCTCTTCCTTGGCTTTGGCGACAAAGTTGGGATTGGAGAGAAGGGTCTCCACTCGTTGTAGATTAGAGACGCACTCCTTCATTTCCTTTTCCAACCGCTCACGCTCGGCGGCCAGGTCCACTAGGCCCTCCAACGGCAGCGTGACAACCAGAGGGTCCACAACGAGTGTCATGGCCTGGGCCGCTTCCCTGTCGCCGTTGGGGCTTTCCGCCCGACTGTCCACGATGTGCAGCAGAGAGACGCGGGCCAGGGCCTTGATGGATTCGGCCTCCTCATCCACAGCTTCCCGCATGGAGTTGGCCGCGACTGTGGCCTCAAGCATCTGACCTGCCGGCAGTCGAAGCTGCGCCCGCGCATTGCGGATTGCCCTAATGGCCGATATGAGGGCCGTCATGTCCCGGTTCGAGGACTCATACACACGGCTCTCGTCGTAGGTCGGGTAGGGCGCAATCATGATGGATTCGGGTAAGCCACCTTCGTCCGGCAAGCGGCTCCGCAGGTTCTTCCAAACCTCCTCCGTAATGAAGGGCATGAAGGGGTGGAGAAGGCGGAGGGTCCGTTCCAGCACGTGGGAGAGAATACGCAAAGGAGACGAGTCTCCAGCCCTGAGGCGTATCTTGGAAAGCTCGATGTACCAGTCGCAGTAGTCGCCCCAGAGGAATTCATACACCTCCCTCTGGGCTTCGCCGAACTCATAGGCTTTGAGATTCTCCTGAACCGTTCCGGTGACCTCGTTCAGGCGGTGAATAATCCAGCGGTCTTGGCGTGGGGCGTCATCGGCAAGTTCTCCGTCGAACCATCCCTTCAAGAGGTCCTGGTCGGCCCCCTCCAGGCTGGACATGACGAACCGCGAAGCGTTCCACAACTTGTTCGCGAAGTTGCGGCTGGACTCCAGCTTGGACTCTCCTATCCGCAGGTCGTTTCCGGGAGCGGTGCCCGTGGTCAGCGCAAACCGGAGGGCGTCGGCGCCGTACTCGTCGAGCAACTGAAGGGGGTCCACGACGTTGCCCCTGGTCTTGCTCATCTTCACGCCCTGAGCGTCCCGTATCAAGCCGTGGAGGAAGACAGTGTGGAACGGCTCACGGTCGGTGTTGACCAGACCCATCATGATCATCCGGGCCACCCAGAAAAAGAGGATGTCGTACCCGGTCTCCATGACGAAAGAATCATGGCCCATAGTGGCATGGTCGTGGTCGGGCCAGGGGTAGAAGTAGCCCATGTCGCCGTTGTCCGTAGGCCAGCCAAGCGTGGAGTGAGTCCACAGGCCCGACGAGAACCAGGTGTCCAGCACGTCGGGGTCCTGCTCAATCTGAGTAGACTTGCACCCGATGCACTCCGCCGGGTCCTCAACCGCCGCGAACTCTTTGCCGCAAGCGGAGCAGTACCACACCGGAATCCTGTGGCCCCACCAAAGCTGGCGGCTCACGCACCAGTCCCGGATGTTCTCAAGCCAGTTCCGGTACACCGCTCCGAACCTCTCCGGAATGATGCGAATTCGCCCCTCGTCAACTGCGCTGTAAGCCCGACCTGCGACGGAGTCCGGGTCGGTGTGATGCCCGACGTTCATGAACCACTGGGCACTGACCAGCGGTTCCACGACAGTATTGCAGCGCTGGCAATGGCCCACAGCGTGGCGGTGGGCCTCCTGTCGTTCCAGAAACCCCTCCGACTCCAGTTGGGCCACCACGCCCTTCCGGGCCTCAAATCTGTCCTGGCCCTGGTACGGTCCGGCGTCAGGCGTCATCGTCCCGTCCAAGCCAATGACCGTAACCTGCTCCAGCCCGTGGCGTTGTCCTATCTCGAAGTCCACGGGGTCGTGGGCGGGAGTCACCTTCAGGGCTCCCGTTCCAAACTCGGGGTCGATGGCGTCGTCGGCCACCACCGGCAGCTCCCTGCCAATGATGGGAAGGACGAGCATGCCGCCTATGAGGCCCGCGTACCGCTCGTCGTTTGGGCTGACGGCCACGCCGGTGTCGCCCAACATGGTTTCTGGTCGCGTTGTCGCCACTGTCACGGAGCCGGAGCCGTCAATCATAGGGTATCGGATGTAGTAGAGGCCGCCCTCCAGTTCCTCGTGCTCCACTTCCAGGTCAGACAGAGCCGTAGAGCACCTTGGGCACCAGTTGATGATTCGCTCGCCCTTGTATATGAGGCCCTCGTTGTAAAGGTTCACGAAAGTGGTGCGCACCGCCAGGCTGGGGCCGGGGTCCAACGTGAAGCTGAGCCGAGTCCAGTCGCAGGACGTGCCCAGGCGCTTATGCTGCTCGTCAATCCGGTTGCCGTACAGCCTCACCCATTCCCATACCCGCTCCTCGAACTTCTCCCGCCCGATTTCATACCGGGACGTGCCTTCCCTGGCCAACTGCTGCTCGACCACCCACTGGGTCGCGATGCCCGCGTGGTCCTTGCCCGGCAGCCACAACGTGGGGTCGCCCATCATCCGGTGCCACCGGGTCAGGATGTCCTCAATGGAGGCGGTCAGAGCGTGGCCCAGGTGCAGCTCACCCGTCACGTTGGGCGGGGGCATGATAATGACGAAGGGGACCTTGTCCGGGTCGGGCGTCGGCGTAAAGTGGCCCGCGTCCATCCACGACTGGTAGATGCGGGACTCCACATCTGACGCTTTATAAGCCTTTGGTATGTCGCTCCCAGGCTGAGGGGCCATGTTCCGTCCTTTATAGCATTACCGTTTGGTTGGGACTATTGAGTGCGGTTGTGGTGTACGTACCTAAAGAGTCAACTCCATTGCTGGAATCAACCGATGGTGGGTTGTATCGGCAATCAACCCGAAACTTTGAAGTGTCACAGCGCCTAACAGGAACCTGCCTTCCGGCCCGAACACGACCTGGCTGATGCGTTCTCTATCGCCAATTTTGAACCGAGCTTCACCTACCCCCAATATTTTCGTGCTTCCGTCCGCCAAGGTGAACTTAATCTCTTCCATCGGGGTCAATCCAAGTGAGTCTCGCAGCAACGAGTCAGGCAACATCGAGTAAACCGCTCCGGTGTCAACCAACGCTTCCACCGACTCGAACTCGGCTCCATTGAGATTGCCTATCTCAACCAAAGTGTGAAAGCTTCCCATCGTAAGCCTGACCTCTCTCCTGATTAAGGATGTATTACTATCGTAACACTTCCGCCAACGATTCCTTGCCCTAGTTCTTCGATTTACCTTGCATTGTAGTGGAAATTATATACGGTAGGACTAGCGGACCATTTCAAGTCTGACCTAAAGACTGCTGCCAAATAGCTACGTGTTCTCGGAGCCGGCGTAATGTGACCCTAAGACCATATTGCAGGCTGCGCGGGTAAGGACCTATCTCTTACATTCCTTCAATGATGTTCGACCATTGCCCGAAATTTGCGGTCAGGTTTTCCTTAGCTATCAACCACGCCAGTGTCATTTCCAGCATCACAATGTGGCCTGCTAGAATTCCACCCAATTCATAGAGTTCCTTGTTGCTAGGATTCTGGTTCTTGAACGCTACGAGAGCATCAAGTTGCTCATCGATGTCTTGTTGTTCACGATCGTCGTCATTCATTTCCTTCCTCCACCGACTGTCGGTGTATACGTTCCAACGCTAGATAGAATTGGATTACACTACGAGAATGGGGCCAGCTGTCACAGATGCTCAGCTTTAGGGTTTTCTGGCCTCGTTCGCCCATATGTGGGACACACGATGAATATGTAAACCCCACATTCGCCGCCATCACACCGGGTAGAAAGAGAAATGGCCTTGTCAACGGAGATCGGTACCACAACAATGAACTCCCGGACAGAATGCCAAGAATAAGAGCCCAAACAGCACTCAATGGAAAGAACACCAATGGCCCTACCAACGGAACAGATGCAGCGATTCCGATCGTCAGCGTTGAGACAAGCGTAAGAAGGCAGGTTGGAATGTATAGGACAAATCGGATGGCTGTATTTGTGAGGAAGGCGAAATTAGTTAGGAAGTCGTGTGGGCCGCCAGCTATAGCTTCCTTATATATGTCCTTCCACATAGGGCGGCTCATAACTGTCAACCAATGGTGTCTCCTTATAGTTAGTTAACCCTCGTAAGCTCACTCTGCGGGAGGCCGCACTCTTGATTTATGACCCTTTCATACTGTCTCTGCTAGTTGTACCGTCTCCAGCGCGTAGTGTTACACGACATCTCCATTAACACGGGCCCTTTCCCTTGTTCATTGCGGGATAGTTGGTTCTCCGCCACACTCTCAGGCAAGTAAAATTCCCCTTGATAACGATGCATACCACCGGATGGCCTATAGACTAACACCGTCTTATCGCTACCACCGTAACTGTACCGTAAGCCTCCAAAACTCAGGCCGCACCATATTTCAAGGGGTGCCCATCCGCTACGTTTCCAGTGTTGTTGCGTTCGATCATCGCACTCCGTTCTGCAATCGACATGACATCCTCAGTCGGGATGGCCAGGGTCAGGTTGATCTTGTTGTGCCGGTCGATGGTCGCCCCGTCCAGAAGTAGCTCAAGCACCTCCCTGCGTCCCTTGTCCGACAGGCTGTCCAGCCTGTCTCCGGCCCGCTGCGTCCACTCGACGATGTGCTCCGCCAGCGCCCGCTTCTCGGTCAGCGCGGATTCGCGGGCGCGGTTGTCGTCCAGCACCAGACGCAGAGTCTCCAACCGCTCGGTGATGAACCTGCGCTGATGGTCGAGCTGCTTCTCGGTGATCTTCCCCGACACGAAGAGCCTGATGGCGCGGTCCTCCTCCATCTGGACCTTTTGCAGGTCCCGCTCTGCTTTGGCTATCTCGTCGGCCAATCCTCCATCCTGTGCCTCGGCGTCCAGGGCTTCGAGGCTGGCGACGATCAGGTCCGGGTTCTCCAACACCCTCTTGACCTCGCCCCATACCACACTTTCGAGCTGCTCCGCCCTGATATGGGAGTGCTCCCGGCACTTGACGCTCTCCTTCAGCATTCCGTAGCACATGTAGTAGCGGCGTGGGGGGTCCAGCGCAATCCTGTAGGCTTTGCCGCCGCGCGTGGTGGTCTGCCGTCTATTGGCCCGGCAGCCCATGAGGAGGCCGCACTCGGCGCACCTGACCAGGTGCTGCAAGAGATAGAAGAGCTTGGTGTTGCGGCCAGAACGGGTCAGCCTTCGCTTCTTGGCCTCCTGCGCCTGCTCCCATATCTCATCGTCCACGATCGGCGGGAAGGGAACCCCGACCCACTCGTCCTCCGGCCGGTTGTATCTCCTCATCCCGTGCTCGGTGGCGACGTGGCGGCGCTTGCCGAAATACCAGGTGCCGCTGTATGCCTCGTGACTCAAGATGCGGGTGACTATTGCGTCGTACCACGGCCCTACGGCCCTGGGAGTGGGGACGCCTTCGGCGTTCAGCTGCTTGGCGATGGCCGGAGCCCCCATTCCCTCGCGGACGTACATGCGGAAGACGCGGCGGACGACCTCGGCCTCGGACTCCACCACCACCGGCCTGCGGCCCTCTCCGAGCCTGTACCCGAAGGGGACGTTGTTGACCGGGATGCGGCCCTGCTTGGCCGAGCCGCGCTTGCCCATCGAGGACCTCTCCCGGAAGTTGTCCAGCTCGATCTTGCCGATGGCCGCCATGAGGCCGAAGGTCTTCATGTCGATGGAGTCCAAGACGGCCTCCAGATCTATCTGGTACGCCTCGATGACCTCCATGAGGACGGCTGCGGGGTACATGCCCCGGCTGAGCCTGTCCGATTTCCAGCAGACGATGGTGTCGAAGCGTCCCTTTCTGGCGTCGGCCAGCATCCGCTGGAACTCGGGGCGGTTCTTGGACCAGCCCCGTCCCACCTCCTGGTAGCGTGCGGTGATGGTCAGCCCCCGGCGTTCGCAGTGGGCCTCCATGTCGCTTATCTGCTCCGATATGGAGGTCTTCTCCTCCGTGTCCTGGCTCTTGTCCGACACGCGGGCGTAGATGGCCGCCCGTTTCGTTCCCGTCTTCCTATCGGTCGTTCTCGCCATGATTTCCTCCTCTGTAATCTCCTGAAACAAAAAAAGACCCGCCTCCTGTCGGAGCGGGTCTGCGAGTAGTACAATTGCCTCGCATCACCTGTTCGCGCAGGTGGCGCCACGGCCCGGGATGTTTACAGCATCGCCGGGCCAACTTTGTGACCACCATTTTACCGCGTTGAACAGGGGGCCGTCAAAGCGGGTCCGTGCGTTGCTCCATCGTCTGCCTCGTCCGGTCAAGCTCCGCCGCCAGGACCGTCTCGTCGGGCAGGGCGATGCGGTACTCGGCGGCCAGCACGTTGTTGGACAGCCCCTCAAGGGCGTACTGCGCCAGTGCCTCGTCCTTCTCCGAGCAGAGGATCAGGCCGACGGGCGGGTTCTCGCCCTCGCGCATCCAGTGCTCCCGCGCGTAGTTCAGGTAGAAGTGCATCTGCCCGGCGTCGGCGTGGGTGAAGCCGCCGACCTTCAGGTCGATGACCACGAGACATCTCAGGCTCCGGTGGTAGAACAGCAGGTCCACCCGGTACCACCTGTTGCCGACGCGCAGCCTCCTCTGTCTGCCCATGAAGCAGAAGTCGTCTCCCATTTCCATGAGGAAGGTCTCCAGGTGCCGGATGAGTGCGTCTTCGAGATCGCTCTCCGAGTACTCGTCCTTCAGGTCGAGGAACTCCAGGACGAAGGGGTCCTTGACTTGCTCCTCGGGCCGTACGAGGTCTTTGGGGCGGGGTGTCCGCCCACTCGTCAGCATGGCGGCCTTGTTCTTGGACAGGGCGCTGCGCTCGTAGAACTGGGAGCCTATCTGCCGGTCGAGCTGGCGCACCGACCATCCGCCCCGGAGCGCCTCGGTCTCGTAGAACTCTCGGGCGCTGTCGTCGCTGACCGACAGCAGCCGCACGTAGGCGGACCAGGGCAGCGGGAAGGCCGTCATCAGGTCGTCGAACCCCACGCCGTCTGAGGCGGTCTTGAATTCTCCCGACGGCGTCGGGAGAATCCTCCGTCGATGGGGTGGAGCCGATTTTCCCGACAGTGTCGAGAGAATCCGGTCGGGCGGGAACGCGAGGTAGAAGAGGCGCATTCTGTAGATGTTCTGGAGGGAGAAACCGCGTCCGAACCGCCCGGTCAGGTCCTCGGCCAGCCTTTCGATGAGCGCCGCTCCGTACTCGGCCCTGTCTTCTCCCGACTGCTCGAACTCGACGATGCGGCGCCCGACCAGCCAGTAGGCGGCGGTCATGGCGGCGTTCACCGAGCGGGCGGCCGACTCCCTGGCCGCGTCGATGATCTTCGACACGTCTCCGAAGACGGACCTGTACGGAGCGTCCAGCGCGCCGGTCGTCGCCGTCTTCCTCACGATTCGCCGCTCCTCTCTATCCGGCATATCGCTCGCCTGTCGGCGGCCCCGCTCAGACTCCACAGTGTCCCTCGCACTCGTTGCCGAACCCGTCTCGCTCTCCGTCCGTTCCCATCTCAGCCTCGTCAATCGCCACAGCCTGGGCCAGGGGCATTCGCAGCGAGTGAAGATAAGGCTCCTTGGCGAATGCCAGCCCGCCCCGCATGTTCGCGTCAATCTGAACCGTCTCGGCGAACAGCTCCGGCCACCGGCGCTTGGTCTCCACCCACCTGTGGCGGGACTGGAAGGGGCAGGCGACGCAGGCTGAGCGTTCCAGGGGCCTGTCGTAGCGGGCGGCCCACCAGTCGGCGCAGTCGCTTCGGGACAGGCCCGCTTCGATGAGCGGGTAGCGGTTCGTCATCCAGCGGTCGCGGGAAGTATTCATGCGTATGGCCTCGTCGGTGGATATGCCCAGCCACAGCTCGACGGTGGTTCCGTTGGGGACGCGCTGCCGGGGCCGCAACCCCAGCATCTCCCGTATCCTTCGGCGGATGGGCCTGATCTTGTAGTTGTCGGTGCACTGGCGTCTGCCGATGCCGTCGCCCTCTCCGTCGCTCCCCTTGAGGTAGACGGGTATGTCCACATATCTGCGGGAGCCGGAGTGGTTGGTGAGGGCCTTCACGTCCTCGCGGAGGCTGCGTCCGTTGTCCACGACGTACAGGGGGAAGCTCAGGCGGTCTTTGAGCCACGCCAGATGCTCGTAGATGCTGGGCGGCTCCCAACGGGTGTCGGCGAAGATGGCGCAGTCGGGGGTGCGGTCGAACGCCCCCTTGCTCGCCATGAGCGCCATGACGGTGGACTGGACGCCCCCGCCGAGGCTGATGACGGTCAGCGTGGGGTAAGACATCAGCGTTCCTCCTCGCCGCCGTCGTGCGGCGACGGGTCCGGGCCGGGCGGAGGCGGGTCGTCCTCGGCCAGATCGGCCAGGATGGTGAAGAGGCGGCGGAGCCGCGCCTGGGCGTCGGGCGCGGGTCTGACGTCGATGCCGACCACCCGTATCTCCGGGCCGTCTCTCGCGGGCCTCTTGCGTGATTTCCTTCTCGTGTCGTCTTCCATATCGCCTGGTCTGGTGATTGGCCGCCGGCGCGGACGGACCGGGATAACGCCGACGGCACGGTGTGTTGGTTCTAGCTCTCCGTCTGCTCGTCCCAGAAGGTCATCTGGTGGCTCTCGCCCACGAGGATCTCCATGCCGCCGGGGATGCCGCCCGCGAAGCGGACGAGGGAGTGGTAGGCTCCCCCGGAGGGCTTGACGCCCTCCTTGCGCCACCGGCGCACCTGCTTACGGTCGGCGCCGACGGCCTGGGAGAAGGCGCTCCAGGTGAGGCCGCTGGCCTCCTTGAGGCGGACGAGGCGGTCGGCGAAGTCCTCCGGCAGCTCGCCGCTCTGGTACGGAAGCACGCGGCCTCCGAGGCGGCTCCTGTCGTTGCGCCGGTCGAAACTTGGTCCGGCGTTGCGGAGCGACATCACTCACCTCCGATCCGGCCGGGGGGCACGACGCCCCCCTTGCGCCACCGGCGCACCAGCCTGCGGTCCACGTCGATGGTCCGGGCCAGGGCGCTCCAGGTGAGGCCGCTGGTCTCCCTGAACCGGCGGAGGCGGTCCTTGAGGTCCTGCGGCAGCGCGCCGCTCGGTTCGGTCTGCCCGTCGAAACGGGGTTCAGAGTTTCGGTTCTTCATCTCTTACCTCCAATCTAAAAAGTTGGTGAAACTCGTTCAGACCGAGGGCCTTGAGCATCCGTCTGCGGATGCGTCCCGAGGGCGCGCGCCCTTCGTTGACCAGCTTTGAGATGTATCCGGGGCTGACCCCCATCTCCCTGGCGAGCCAGTTCTGGGAGCGGTTGAGCAGGGCCAGCCGCCTCCAGACGGCCGCCGAGTCGAGCCGGACGACGGTCCGTCCTCGACGCCTCCGGGGGCCTTTCGGTCTGTCGGTATGGTTAGACATGGCTCTCTCCCATCGGGAGGGGAGCGGCTCAGAGGCTCACGCTCCCCTCGGTTTCAGTCGCTGTTCATCTGCCCAGGGGCAGGTGGGCCGGCTCCCAGTCTCCGGGGGTTCGCCAGGCGCGTCCCAGCGGACCCAGGGCGTCGATTGCCTCTCCGTGGGAGACCCACAGGGGGACCGTCACGCCGGTCCGCGCCGTCTCCCTCCGGGCCACTTCCAAGAAGTGGGTGGCGGCGATGTCGTCGTCGAAGACGACCAGGACGGCGGGCTGCGTGCCGTGGTCGTCTGTGGGCCGGTGCGACGAGTAGTAGCGCAGGTAGGGGGCGAGGCGCTCCGACATGGTTGATGGCCGCACGGCGCGCCGCTCCCACTCCAGGAAGAAGGGCCAGGTCACGGGGCCTCGCCGCAGGACGCCGAAGGCGTCGGGGCTGACGGAGCGCATCGTGTCGCCGTGGCGGAAGCGCCGGGAGGCCCGGTGGGGCGGGTCGAGCTGCGTCGTCTCCCATCCCAGGGTCTGGGACTGGCGGGCCAGCGCGGCCATGAAGCCGTGGACGGCGGCGGTGTGCTCGATGTTCCTGAGCAGCTGCCTGCTCCTGCCGCCCGTCACGTTGCGCCAGTCATAGGGGCCTTCGGGGTCTATGGGCGCGACGCTCCAACGCTTGCGGGCCACGCCCACGGAGGCGCGGTCCCTGCGGGCCACCATCGCCAGCCCCCGGTCGGTGAGGGCGAGTCGTCCGGTCCCCTCGACGGGTCTGGCGACAAGGCCGAACCCCTCCAGGGGGTTCGTGAGCCGGGAGGCCCGGGTCTCCGAGATGCCCATCAGTCCGGCCATGTCCCTCTGCAATATCCAGGGCCAGTCGGCCAGCAGGTCGAGGGCGCGCTTCTCGGCGGGTTTGAGGATGGCGGGCAGCGCGTGGTCGGCGTCCGGGGCGACGTCGCCGGGGACGGTCGCACGCGAGAGGGGGGGCTCCCACGGAAGCTCGCCTCCGGGACGCATCCTCCCGAGCTCTCGGCGCAGGTCCAGGGCGGCGTTGCCGGAGGTCGGACGCCACACGGGGTCGTCGGCCCCTGCCAGCACGGCGTCCCGCTCCAGGGCGAGGATCGCGGGCGCGGAGGTGCGGGCCAGCGCCCTGCGGGAGTGCCTGAGCCTCACCTCGTCGGACGCGAGGACGAGGACGGCGCCGGGGAGCGGCCCATCGCCGAGCCGCCACAGGCGCTTGGAGAAGGCCGAGCGGTCGGCGGTCAGGCCCTGCCTGACGATCCCGACGGTCCTGCCGCCGGGGAGCATGACGGCGGCGTCCAGGGGTCCGGCCCGGTACAGCCGCAGGCGCACGGGGCGGGCGGCGGCGTTGGCGACGTTGGACGCCAGCCGGTATACGACGGCCAGGGCGTCGAGCCGCTCCATCAGGATGCGCCGCCACTGGGCCGAGACGGGGCGCGAGCGCAGCAGCTTGTCCAGGGAGATGTCCTCGTGCTCGGCCAGCCGCCGCAGGCCGCCGGGGGTGAGGAAGTAGCGCCGGGTCGGGGGCGTGAGCTCCGCCGCGTGGGGGATGGAGGCGGCGAAGCCGCCCTCCTCCAGCCTGCGGACCGCCTCGTAGACGGCGGCCCTGGACCAGCCGGAGACGGAGACCATCTCCAGCCGGTCCAGCAGGGGCGTCCACGCCAGCCTGCCGAGCAGATCTCCCTCGCACCCGCCGGGCCTCATTCGCCGGCCTCCCTCGTCCTGCGGCGCTTGCCGGGCTGACTCCTCCGCTCCGGTTTCCCGCCGGGGCGGCTCTCATTCTTCGGCGCGGGGTCTGCGCCCCTCTTCAGCTCCTCGAGGCCCTGCCGGAACTCCTCCACCTTCTTCAGGTCCTCGGCGGCGGCGTGGGCCGCCTGCCGGGCCGTCAGGGTGTACCCGGCGGTCGCCCCTCGGATGCGGGCGGCGACGGAGGGGTCTCCCTCCTCCGGCTTTCTGACCATCATCGAGAAGGCGGGCATCCGCTCGATGCCCACGGTGGAGCGGACGTAGCAGTGGTGGACCGGGAGCGACACGATGTCCTCCTCGGTCACCCGGTCCTTGCCCAGCTCCCACACCAGGTGACGGGCGTCGGACCCGGCAACCTGGAAGACGGCCAGGCAGCCCACGTTGGCGAGCAGGGTGTCCCGCATGGTGCGTGAGAGATCGTCCAGCTTCGCCAGGCTCTGGGTGGCGAGAATGAAGGAAGCGCCGAACTTGCCCAGCTCGGACAACATGCTCTCGTAGTCCACGCCGGGCATCGACTGCATCTCGTCGACGACGACCAGCGCGCCGCGCCGCTCCCGGAGCGCCACGCTTCCCTGTTCCCGTATGACCGAATCGACCAGGTTGAGGAGGGACGCGCCCACCAGGGCGGCCACGTCCCTGCCCACCGTTCCCTGGGACGTGGAGACCAGCAGGATTCCGCCGTCGAGGATGGTCTCCCGCAGGTCGATGGTGGAGCGGCGCTGGCCCAGGATGGCCCGCGCCCGCTTCGATGATGCGTAGTAGGAGAGGCGGGTCTGCACGGGGGCGAGGGCCTCGGCGCGGTACTGGCGGTGCCAGCTGCCGAAGTCCCTGGTCCACCACTCCAACAGGTAGGGGTCGGAGACCTTGGCGAGGACGGCGTTGCGGTACGGGTCGTTGGACAGCAGGCGCAGCCCGTCCAGGATGGTGTGCTGCTCGTCGGCGTCGGTGGTGGGGTGCTCGTTGGCCTCGTGGAGCGTCTTGACGGTCTGCTCCAGGATCGACTGCATCCTCGGCCCCCACTGCTCCCACAGCCCCCTGGCGACGCGCACCACCGAGTCGGCGGTGCGGTCGCGGTCGGCGAAGATGCGGGTGTCCAGCAGGTTGATGCCCGGCGCCCTCGTGTGGTCCGATAGGTCGATGAGCCGCACCCGGTCGATGAGGGACTCCGGCACGTGCTCCAACAGTCCCGCCACGAGGTCTGTGTGGGGGTCTATGACGATGATGGCGTCGCCGTCCCTGCCCTCGGCCTTCTCCTTCATCTTGTGGGCGACGAGGTGGTGCATCAGCGTGGACTTGCCCATGCGGGTGCGGGCGACGTAGAGGTGGTGCCTCCTGAGCAGGTCTTCGGGGAAGCGGATGGGCATGGGCTTGCCCGCCGTGGTGTCTCCCACCAGCGCGCCTCCGCGTACCCCTCTGGCCGACGGCGACAGCCCCCTTGCTCCGGAGCGCTCCACCAGGGGCGTCTCGTCGCCCGCTCCGGGCGGGTGCCACAGGGCCGCCGCCTCGCGGACTCCCAGGACGCTGCGCCTCCCGAACAGGCCGGGGCCTGCGGGGTGCAGGTTCGAAGGGTCGGGTAAGACCGGCTTCACCTTCCCCACCTTGAACCTCGCCCCCGCGGGGTTGTCGAAGTGGCGGTAGGCGAGGGCCACCGGCTCAAGCAGCTCGGCGGCCCTCTGCGCCCCCGTGTCGGCGGGCAGCACGGCGACGACCTGGAGCTCGGCGTCGAAGGCGATCCGGGATACCTTCTCGCGTATCAGCAGCGGGTCTTCCACCCGCTTGCGGGCCTTCTTCCAGCGGTGCCAGGCCCAACCGCCTGCGAGCAGGCCCAGGGCCGTGCCAACGCCGAGAAGCGCCGCCTTCCATATCTCCCCGTCCTGCACCCACAGGTAGCCCTTCAGGGCCGCCAGCGCCCCGATGCCGAGGACGGCCATCGTCACGCCGTCCATCTGCAGGGGCTTGGTCTGGTAGGTGTAGGCGGGCTCCCTGGGCTCCATGCCGGGACGCTTGTGTGCCTTGTCCATGTGAGGCTGCGACCAGTCGGGGCCGAGGGAGCGCAGCATCAGCCGCGCCACGGTCCTCTCGCCGGGCCGAAGGGCCGTCAGAGCGCCCAGCAGGGCGATGAGGGGGTCCGAGCCGGGGTCGAGCAGGTCGTCGTCCCTGAACACTCTCAGGGGCACGTACTCGGGACCGTCGGCCCGCAGGGTCATCGACCACGCCTGCTCTCCGTCGCCCATGCGCAGGGGGTCGGCCTCCTCGGGCACCTCCTGGATGCGGGCCTGGGGATAGTGGGCGGCGATCTGGCCGCGCACCACCCGGTCGTCGAGGCAGCGGGCCATGAGGGTCACGCCGTCGGCGGTCCCGGCAAGCTCCAGGGAGAAGGGTTCGGGGACTGCGATGGACTGGAGAAGGTTCTCCACGCCCAGCAGGGTGCGCTCTCCCGTCCTGGGCGGCGTCACCGCCAACAGGACGGGGGTCTTCTCTCCGCTGTCGTCTCCAAACAGAAGTTCCTTCGGGTTCAGTTTCAATGCTCTACTCCTTCCTCTATGGGTCTCTCTCTTGCGTTCTCGACTGCTTTGGCCGCACGTTCGCTACCTGTGCTGGCCCGGCCTCCACTCGATGACCTCCGTCTCCTCCGGCGTGGCCTCAATGCGCACGGGGAAGCGGTTGCCCCGTGCGAGAAGCAACCCGTCTCCCCTGGGACAGGACAGCAGCCAGCGTTGAAGGTCCTGGGGAAGGTCGAAGGCGTCGCCCACGGTGCTTATGGCCGCGGCGTCCTGCTGGAGCAGGAGCTTGAAGGCGGCGTTCTGTAGGAGCGCTCTACCGGAGTGGCCGGTGATGGTGCGTGAGGTGTCCTCGGAGAGGAGGTCCTGCACGTCCTGGGTGATGAACTGCAACCCCAGGCGGTGCTTCCTTGCGCGCTTCGCCATCGAGACCATGAAGGCCGCGCCCTCGGGGTGCTGCATGATGCTCCACACCTCGTCCACGACCAGCAGGCGGGGCTTGGGGTCCTGGGCGGCGGCGGCCCACACCGTCTCGGTGCAGACCATCGCGGCGGCGGGCCTCAGCTCCGGCTCCAAGAGGTGCAGGTCGAAGACGGTGATCAGGGCCTCGTTTCCGAGAAGGTCGTCTCCCTCGTCGGAGAGCAGGTGGCGGAGGCTGCCGGTGGCAAAGGGCCTGAGCAGCCTTGCAAGAGCGGCGTCACCCGCCTCGTCTTCTCGCAGATATGTGTAGAAATCACGGAAGCCGGTGCGCTCGCGGGGCTTTGCGTAGTAGCCCGCAAGGGCGTGGTCGAGGGAGGCGCGGCGCTCCGCGCCGAGACTCTCGCCCACCATCACCTCGATGAGTCGTCTGAGGCTGCCGATGCGCTGGAGCATCTCCTCGGAATCGCCCCGCTCGATCACGAAGGGGTTCATCCCCTGGCCGGGAACGCCGGGGCTGAGAACGCGTCCTCCCGCGGCGCGGGCCATGTCCGCGTACTCGCCTTCGGGGTCGATGGCGTAGGCGGTCACTCCCCTGGTAAGGCCCCGCAGCATTCCCAGCTTGGTGGCGAAGGACTTGCCGCTTCCCGACCTTGCGAGGACGGCGGTGTTGGCGTTCAGGTGCGTGCCGTCCCAGGGGTCGTAGACCACGGGGGAGCAGGCCCGCATGTCGATGCCGTAGAGCGTCCCGCTCCGGGTGTCCAGGTCGGGCGGCGAGAAGGGGAAGAGCCGGGCGATGCTGGAGGTGTCCAGGCTGCGCCACTCGGCGACGGCGTTGAGGGCCAGGGGCAATGTCGAAAGCAGTCCCTCGCGCTGGCGGAAGGCCAGGTTGTCCAGCTTGCCCAGGGTTGCGGCGAAGTGGGCCTTCGCCCGCTGCGTCATGTCCCTCAGCGACGCCTCGTCCTCTGCGTGCAGGGTCACGGACAACGAAGCGTGGAAGAGCCGCTCCCGTCCCCGCTGCACCTCGTCCCTGAGCCGGGTGATGTCCTCCAGGGCGATCTCCGCCTCCGGGGACATGGTGCGTCCCCGCTTGAATGAGAGGGACTGGGCCGACTCGAAGCGCACCTTCTGCCACTCAAGGGTGCGGGCCGCCTGCTCCGCGGGTATGGGGCCGACGTGGACGGACAGGTCCATGGGCGCTCCCGCCGCCATGAGTCCCTGGAGGAAGCCGGGGGCCAGGGAGCGGGGCCACTTGCCCAGGTGGAGGGAGCGCACGAGGCCGCCGCCGACGCGCAGGTCCCGGCGTCCAATTTCCACCTCGACCGTCGCCTCCTCGTCGAACTCGGCGGGGGAGCCGCCCAGGACGGCCGATACGAGGAACATCCGAAGCTGCCGTCCTCTCAGGAGGTGGACGGCAAGACCGGCCCGCGCCAGCAGGCCCCGCAGGTCGTCGATGCGCCCGAACTCGCAAATGGCGTAGAAGCGCCGGTCGAGGATGCCGTCGCGGTTCTCCAGGTCGGTGAGCAGACGCCCGAGGGACTCAGCCGCCGCCTTCGTCTGCGGGGGAAGGTCGCCCGGCTGGGCCTCGCTGAGCTTGTCCCGTAAGCGGCCCAGGCGCGGCGGGTGCTGTCTGATGAGGAGCTGGGCCGGGAAGTCCAGGGCGTTGAGCGCCCCTGCGAAGGCCCCCAGCTTCGGCTCGTCGATCTCAAGGCCCATCACCTCGCACACGCCCAGCTTCACGCCGTCCAGTCGCACCGGACCGTCGTCCTCCAGGTGCGAGAGCATGAAGAACAGGGGTAGCTCGGGCGGCAGCTTGGGCGCGGGTTCTCTCTCCTCATCGGACCGAGGCGAGGAGTCGGTCTCGCCTTGCTTCGTTTCCTGCCGGTCGGCGGTCTCCGCTGGCATAGGCTGAAGGGCGGTCTTCTGTTCGTTGCCCGCCTTGCCGTGTGGGGAGCCGTCCGTATCCGAAGGCTTCTGCGCCCCGCGTCTCAACAGTTGTCGAATTAGCTCTTTCAAAAACGTGCTCTCCTCTGCTCTAGGGGGTTGGGAAGTCCACGAGGCCGCTCTTCAGCAGGGCGGCGACGCCCTTGGCGGTGAGGACCAGGACCAGGCCGACGACCGCCATGACGACGGCGGTCTTGGCCCTGCCGCCGCCGCGCTCATCGCCGCCCTCGGCCATCAGGATGAAACCGGCCCAGACGATGGCGAAGACGGCGAGGCCGGAGCCCGCGTAGGCCATCGCCGTGAGTACGCGGTCGAACTGTTCCAGCATCGTGTCGCGCTCCTCCGGCGCAGCCCCCGTGAACACGAGGGCCGCGCCGGTCAGTAGCAGCAGGGTCGCGGCGCGTCTCACCAGGGCCACTCCCATCCGAGCCGGTCGAACCAGCCGCGCAGCCCATCGGCGGGCTCCTGCTCTGCGGGCGGGTCCTCGGGCTCGGGTTCGGGCAGGACCAGGACGGCGAAGGGATCGTCCGATCCCACGGCGGACGCCAGAGACAGCGTTTCGCTCCTCGTCCTCGTGACCGGCTCTCGCTCCACCGTCTCGGCCTTGACGTGTTCCGGGTGCAGGACCTCCACCGTCACCTCCCTGGCGATGGTGGCGCTGGGGACGTAGGCGTAGGCCGTTGCGGTGGCGGACTCGGTGGTCCCGTCCTCGTTGGTCACGGTCACCGTCTGGCTGTCGTAGTCGCTGTCCCCCGGGCGGTAGAGGTTCACCGTCCTGGTGACCTGCTCCGTCCGCTCAGGGTGGTGGGTGAGCACGGTCAGCGGAGGGATGGGGATGCGGAGGCTCGCCTCCAGGCTCACGTCCACGCTCACGGCGTGAATGGCCTCGCCCGCAGGCACACCGAGCCGGAAGCTCGTCTCTCCGTTGGGGACGAAGGACTCGCTCGCCTGCGACGCGCCAATCGCGGCGGAGAGCGTCCCCGTGATCGCCGTCACCTCGGCGTCCATCAGGGCCGTCTCGGTGACGCTCTGGTGCCCGGCCACCATCTGAAGCTCAACCGGGTGCTCGATGCTCGTCACGCACTCGGACTCGATGACGCCGCTGACCGCGCCGGGCGTCCAGCCCAGGGAGGTCACGCGAAGGTCGCAAAGCTCCCCCTCCACGACTGGCAGGGGGTACGGGATGCGCTCCTGCTCGACCGTGAGCGCCCCCGCCTGTCCCAGCGTGTCCTCCCAGGACACGGTGAAGGACGGCGCGGGTCCGTTCAGGGGGAGCGAGTAGTCGATGCTCTCCCCCTCCGCCAGGGACGCCGACCCCCAGAAGCGCAGCCAGGTTCCCTGCGGGCCGCCGAAGGCCCGCACCCGGATGTCCAGTTCCGTGGCGGCCCGCAGGGTGACGGCGGCCCGGTCGCCGGAGACGGTGAGTCCCTCGACGAATATCCGGCGTCCCTCCACCGGCTCGGTCAGCTCGAAGTCGATCTCGTCCCGCCAGGGCTCGTGGTCGTCGGCCAGCACCGCCTGGGGCACCGTCGCGGCCGCCATCAGGACGGCCAGAGCCACCACCGGAATCCAGCCCACGCGGGGCTTCCTGCGTCTGCTCTGAAGGGTCTCGGCCCGGTGGTCGCGGCCCTGCCGGTTCCCCCCGTCCTTTTGCCTGCGCTTGCCGAACCAGCGCATGCGCCCGTTGCGGCGTTCCTTGTTCTTGCGGGTCTTCCTGTTCTTGCGCAGCCTTGCCAGGCCGCGTCCGGCACGTTTCGCCATCAGGCTCAGCGGGCCTGGGCCGCTCTTCACCGGCTGCTCCGGCGCTGGCGGCTCCGTTCTCACCAGCTGGGACACCGGCCCGGCGTAGACCTGCGCCCCCAGCCGGTACTTCAGCAGGTCGGCGGCCACCAACGGCAGCCGCCGACCGCCTATCTTCCCCACGACCATGGCGATGCCGACCAGCCCAAAGAGGACGGCTATCGCCATGCGCACCTCGGACGGGCCGACGGGGGCGTAGCGGTATGCCCCGTAGGACAGGGCGCACACCGCCGTCACCGCCACGATCTGCGGGAAGGTGAATCCCAATAGGACCCGGTCCTCGGCCTGGACGTGGGTCGGTACCTCGTGTTCTTTCATGTTCTGTTCCTCCCTCCTCACGCCGGTCTAGCTGTCCGATGGGGGTGTGGGGTCGGGCAGCACGTCGTCGATGTCGATTCCCGGGTCCACGACCGCGTTCATCACCAGCTCCACGACGCCGTAGGCGACCAGGGCCAGCACGATGCCCGCCAGGGCGGTCATCATTGCGCTCTTGCCGCGCTCCATCTGGTGGGGCGCGCCGCTGGCCGTGAGGTATAGGTAGGCCCCGTAGATGAAGAAGCCCACGCCTATCGCTCCCACGACGCCCAGCAGGATGCCCACCAGGTTCGAGATGGTCTGTGTCAGTTGTTCCATTCGTTCTTTCTCCTCTTTGCTTGTCGAGCCTTCCGCTCGTCTCTACCGGTCGAAGTCCGTAAGCTCCGTTACCTGCACATCTCTTCTCCTCCGTCGTGGTATTGGTCGGCGCGGGTCTCGTCCGCGCCTGTTGGTTGTCGTCGTTACTCCCCGCTGCTCCTGGGCTCGCCGCCGCCGTCTCCGCCTGCCGATGGGGTCGCCATCGAAGCCGCCGAGCTGAGGCCGCTCGCTGCCGCCGACATCCCTGCGCTGGCCGCAATCGCTCCAACCGCCATGCCGCCCGGCCCGCCTGCGGCCCCGCTCATCAGGCCGATGGTCTTCGCTGAACGCATCATCGAAGCGGGCAGGTTCATGCCGAAGTAGAGCATCGAGAGCCATGAGTCGAAGGTCCCGGAGTTGCCCAACATCGAGGGCACCCGGGTCGCCATGTAGACGAAGGCCAGGGACATCAGCAGCTTCCAGATCAGGTCCTGCACCGGCTCGAAGGCGGCGACCGAAGCGAACTCGTTGAGGAAGCCGAGGCCGAGGGCCAGGGCGATGAGCTGGATGGCCTGCTGGAACACCGTCGTCATGAACAGGCGCAGCCAGTGGCGTCCCCATCCCGCCGTGTGGGGCAATATCCACAGCCCCAGCGCGATGGGGGCCAGGGCCAGCAGGATGTCTATCAACGCAAGGCGCAAGACCATCTGGACGATGACGTAGAGGACGAAGAAGCCGTAGACCAGGTAGAGCAGGGCAAGCAGTTGCGCCATGCCGACGCTCCCGGCCTGGACGGCGGTGAGGAAGGTGTCGAGGGGAGCCCTGAGCAGGTCTCCGGGGGTGACGTTCAGGGAGACGGCTATGAATCCTGACACGGCGTCGGCAACGTCGAGGACCAGGGCGCACCACCACAGGGACGACGCGGCGGCGACGAGGCCGAGCACGAGGCGGGGGACCATCTCCCGCCATCCCGTCTGCTGGCGTCCCAGGTGCTCGGAGACGATGAGGCTCAGGCCCATCCAGCCGAGGATGACCACCAGGGCGCCGGATGTGATTGCCCAGACGACCATCCACGCCTGGCGCACCAGCTCGTGGGCGTAGGTGAGGTCGGCGGGAGTTCCGGTGAGGATGTCGCTCATCGGCTACCCGCCCCCGCAGTTGTCGGCGTCCTCGCCGCTGGCTCGCTCCACGACGCCGCAGAGGGTCCCGTGGACGCCCTCGATCACCCAGCCGGCGAAGGCCCTCGCCCACCTAGCGGGGTTGAGCGCGGACAGAATCTTGTCCCAGATGCGTCCGGGTTCGTGGATGGGGACGACGGCGTAGAAGTCGCCCCTGTGGTTGTCCTCGGATTGGGCCAGCATGACCAGCAGGTAGGCCCGGTCGCGGTCGAGGTCGGGCTGCTCGTCCAGGGCGGGGTACTCCCACGAGTACTCCCAGCCGTCGCTGCGCTCCTTCTCGCCGCCGCTGACCCGGTACACGGCGCTGATCCAGTCGCCGGTGTCGGCGTCGCGGACGGCGTAGTGGAGGACCACGATCCTCCGGTCGAAGACGGGGCGGGCGACGAACTCGCCGCCGCCCTTGCGCTCCACGAAGTCCCGGTCGGCGTTGACCAGGACGATGCCGGGCGGGGTCTGGGCCAGGGCGATCCCGCTGGACGGGATTGCCACGAGCGCCGCCAGTAGCAGCGCGGTTGCCAGGGGAATAAACCGCCTGAAAGACCGGAGTTTCGATTGCAGCGCCAACTCGTTCACCTCCCTGCCGTTTGATGCGATACATCCGAGTGCATCGCTCGCAAAAGAGTGTGTACAGCCGGATCGCCCCGCATAACTACTTAGAGGCGTACCCACATGTGCGCTCCTGAAGGTGTGCTCACATGTGCGCCCCTGGAGGTGTACTCACATGAGGGGTCTTCCAAGCCCTTATGCAGACGCCCCCATCCGTGATGTCATTGGGCTGTACAGAGAAATGAAGGCAGTTGGAAAAGTCCAAGTGGGGTCGTGGGCAAGCTGAAACAGGGGTAAATCACCCCCCTACAGGAGGTAAACAGTGAACACTTTGACTTGCGGGTACGTTCCGGACTGCACTCGGGTAAGCCGAAGCTGGAAGTTGGGTTCTTCCAAGGTCTGGAGGCAGGACTGGACTTGGACTGGCCCCGTTGGAAACTTGGAGGCCTTGAGAGAGGAGGAGTGACCGATGAATACGGGAAAGCCGGTGTTCGAGAAGAGCAGGAGCGTCCAGGACATGCAGCACATGCGGCTGATGGCGCTGCTGAACGAGCTGGTGCGGGACAAGGGAGTGATGAAGGCGACGCAGCTGTTGGGGGTGGACTACAAGACCCTCACCGCCAGCATGGAACGGGGCAAGTTGTCCAGGCGGATGCGCAGCGTGTTGGAGAAGGCGCTTCTGGAGGGGGAGGGCTCGCCGGCGGCCGAGCAGAGGGAGCGCAACGACAGCCTCGATGGGCGGCTGACGGAGGTCGAGGGCCGGGTGGACGCGCTGGGCAGGGACATGAGCAAGGGCCTGTCGGCGGTCCGGGGCGACGTGAAGGCGCTCGGGGACGAGCAGGCCCAGATGGGGCGGCGGCTGGCGCAGCTGGAGTCGGGCCGGGCCGCTCGGGACGGGGCCGCGCCGGGAGCTGGAGCGCAGGCGAAGCGGGGGTCCCCGGTCAGGCGGGAGTTTCCCGACCTGGTGACCCGTGAGCCTGCCGAGGACGACGCGGACGTGTTCGGGAACGCCTGGCCCCTCATCGTCGAGTGGCGGGAGCTGAAGGCCACGCACCCCAACCGGGGCGGGGGCCTGGATTGGCTGGCGACCCAGGAGCGGCTGTTGACGGTGGAGCTGGCGCTGCTGGAGGAGCACGGCATGACGCTGCCCCCGGAGACGTACCCGCTGCGGGGCTTCGAGCGGGACGGGCAGACCAGCTGGCGAAGGACCGCGCTCTACGACACGCGGAGAGCGCGGCGGAGGCGGGAGCTTCTGCGGCGGATGACCTTCGGCCTGTTGTGGCGGTAGCCGGGCCGGGGGTGCGGCGGGTTTGCAGTCAACTTTTGTGAACGATTTGGCGGCAATTCGCCTGGGGGGTCTTGCAGGCCCTCTTTTGCGGCGCCGGGAACGGCGACAATGACTGCACTGTTAGGCTTTTGACCAAGGTTTCCGACCATAGAAACCTGGGTGCGCGATCCCTGTCGCACGGGCATGACCGGAGGATGATTCGCTCTCCCCCGGTTGCCCACGAGGGAATGCTGCCGAAGCGGACTTGACCTAGCTCTCCGCAGGAGGCAGCGCGGGCAGAGACGACGGAGTTGACGCTGGTCCTTCGTCCTCGGTCCAGTCCGGCGGTTGGAGTGATAAGCCCTTCGCCCGCTGGACACCCGTCCGGCGATTGGAGCTGATCGCTTACGTCGCTGGACATCCGCCTGCCGGTCGGGGTTGATCGCTCCTGCCGTTGGGAACCAGTCTGCCGGTTGGGGTTGATCGCCTCATCCGTTGGACACGAGGGACGGAGCGCGCCCTGCGCCTCGTTCTCAGTTGGTCGGTCGGAGTGCGTCTGTCTGTTGCAGACAGGTCTGTCGCCCCCGACCGGCTCCTCATGCCCGCGGCATGGCTGACACGCAGCCGGGCCGCACCTTCGACATGCGCCGGTCTGCCGTTGAAAGCAGGCTGGCCGCTTCACGTCCCGCAGCTCTCCCACGGACATTGCTCACCCCCGTATCAAGTACGGGGCAGGCTCTGGGCCGAGCTGCGTCTTTCTCCCATGCGCTGGCCTCCGATGAAGTCGTAGGCCGGCCGCTCCTCTCAGTAGCAGCTCCCCCGGAGTCGATTCCCCAACGAATCACGCTGGGCCGAGCTGCGTCTTCTTCACCCCCTCCGTCTCCCGCGTCCGGCATCCGACCGTGGGCGGAGTGCGTCCAGCGTCAGCCCAACCAATCACCACCGACATCCGCCGTGGATGTCCTGCGTGGGTCAACAACCGAAAGGAGGAGTCCATGCACGTCGACGAGGTCCATCGCCGCTGACGGCGGGGCCTCCGGGTCTCACCACACATCCCCATTCACAAGGGTCGTCCTCGTTCGCCGGGGACGGCCCTTCTTCTTTGCCCGCAAGCGGGCGCAAGGCCAAAGGCAGCACAACACACAAGGAGGTCGTGATGACGACGGCAACGATGGCAACCGGAACGACGACGAGGACGGCGGAGAGCGAGCTCAGGGCTGCGGCGAGGCGGCGGGGGCTCACCATGAAGCAGCTTGCGGCCCGGATGGGCGTGGGCGCGAGTTACCTGTCGCGGATCGCCAACGGGGGCAGTCCCTGGACGCCCAAGATGCGGGAGAAGGTCGCGGCGGTCCTGGGAGAGGTCCCCGGTCAGGGCATCGTCTACCGACAGGGCGGCGTGGTGGTCGGCGAGAGCAGCTTCATCCGGGAGCGCGCCCGCGAGCGGGGCATGACCATGAAGGACCTGGCCGACCGCGTTGGGGTGTCCTACAGCTACATGACCCAGGTTGCCCGTGGCCGCCAGAACATGGGCGTCAAGGTCCAGACCCGGATCGAGTCGGCGCTCAAGGCCCCGGCGAAGGTCGCCCCGGCGCAGTGCGCCAACCGCCCGGCGAGCGTGGTGAACGGGCAGAGCACCTACGTGCGGGAGCGCGCCCGCGCCCTGGGCATGACCATGCGGGAGCTTGCCGAGCGGGTCGGCGTGTCCGCCAGCTACATGTCGGAGGTGTCCCGCGGCCGCAGGGGCATGGGCGTGAGGGTCCAGGCGCTGGTCGAGGCGGCGCTGGAGGCCGAGGCGACGGTCGCGTCCGCGCAGCTTGCCTGCGTCGACACGAAGGCCGTGTGGGACCGCATGGACGCTCACGGGTTCAGCCAGAACGAGGTCGCACGGCGAGCGGGCATCAGCTCCTCGTACCTCTCCCAGATCATGAACGGCAGGTCCACCCCGTCGGCGGGCGTGCTGAAGAGGCTGCACGCCGTGCTGTTCCGGCGCGCGAAGTCGGAGGAGCGGGTCATGCCCGCCGAGGTGAAGGTGCTGGGCTGGAGCAAGGGCGAGCGGAGCGGCATGGTGGTGCACGGCGCGGGCGGGCCGGGGCGCCGCGGCAGGTCCGGAGGCCCCGCCGTCCGGGTCGGCGGCCGGGTGCCCTGGGGCGCGAAGGCGGAGTACGCCTACCGCGCCGGGTACGACGGCGCGGGCCGGTTGTCGATGACGCCCGTCCTGATGCCGGGCTACTCCGCCATGCTGAAGCGGCCGGAGCCGGTAGCCGCCTAGCGAGGCATGGGCGACGGCCCGGCGGTACTACGCCGGGCCGTCACTCAGGGGGAAGGCCGTCGTCATTGCGGAGCCTGTCTCAGAAGTCGGAACTGGCAATGGAACCGGGTTAGGTGTACCTTCGAAGCGACATCAATTGGGGAGAGATTGAGATGCCGCTTCGAGACATGGACCGGGAGCAAATGTGGCTGTTGCCGCCCACCCTTGACGAACTGCTGCCGTTGGACCATCCGGCCCGATTCGTGGCCGAGTTTGTGGATGCGTTGGATAGGGCGGCCTGGGCGAAGATGGGCGTAGGGATAGAAGGAGACCCGCTAGGAGCGCCCGCCTACCATCCGCGGGCGCTGTTGAGCGTGTGGCTGTACGGCTTCATGACCAACGTGCGGTCGTGCCGGAAGTTGGAGGCGGCCTGCCGGGACCAGATTCCGTACCTGTGGTTGACCGGGTGGCAGCATCCCGACCACAACACCCTGTGGCGATTCTACCAGGGGCACCGTCAAGGCATGAGAGAGCTGTTCAAGCGCACGGTTCGGACGGCGGTGTCCCTGGAGTTGGTGGACCTGGCGATGCAGGCGGTGGACGGAACGAAGATGGCCGCCAACGCGGCGGCGAGATGGACCTACACCGGAGAGCAGTTGCACCAATTGCTGGCTAGGGTGGAGAAATCCATTGCCGACTTGGAGGCCCAGAACGAAGGGGGCGAAGACGGCGATCCAGTTCATCTTCCAGAGAAGTTGTCCGACCGCAAGACGTTGCGGCAGCGGGTGAGGCAAGCAATGGAGGAACTGCCAAGCCGGGAGCTTCCCAGTCGCAGTCAGCACAAGCACCCCCGTCGCATCAATCTGACCGATAGAGACGCTAGGTCGATGAAGACTGCTCAGGGGTTTGTTCTCAGCTACAACGCCCAAGCCATGGTCTCCCCTCTGGCCACCGGCGAGGGAGTAACCGGCATGATGATCACCGCCGTGGACGTGGTGGATGAAGTCAATGACCTTGCCCGTCTGACCCCGATGGTGGAACAGGCCGAGGAGGTTACGGGGGTAAGGGTTCCGACGACCCTGGCCGACGCGGGTTACTTCGGCGGCAGGCACCTGGAAGAATGCGCCCGGAGAGGCCAGCAGGTGGTGATGCCCGATCCGAAACAGCGGTCCATTAAGGAGGACCCGTACCACAAGGACCAGTTCACCTACGACGAGGACAACGACTGCTACTACTGCCCTAGGGGACAAACCCTGCCCTTCCTTCGAAACAGTCGTAAGAGAGGGGAGTGGGTACGGATATACCGGGCCTCTCGGTTAGTCTGTAAGGAGTGTCCAGCCCTCGGAGTCTGTACCAAGAATCGCCGCAAGGGACGCGCCTTGGAACTGGGGCCTTACGATGCAGTATCGCGCCGACATCGTGCCTGGATGGAGACGGAGGAAGCCAAGAGGGTGTACAAGTTGAGAAAGCAGTTAGTCGAACCGGTCTTCGGAATCATCAAGGAACAACAGGGAGCGCGGAGGTTCCTGTTGCGCGGCCTTGCCAACGTGTCGGCCGAATGGACGGCGTTGGCCACAGCATTCAACTTGCGCACCCTCTGGAAGGTATGGAACTCCCGATCCCGCGCCTCTGCTGAATTACCCTACGGTCTGGAGCCTTGCCCCGCTTTCTGACCGTTACCCAGGTCTCGAGAACGATCCTTACTCTCACCGCTTCACTACCCCCTTAGTGCCTCCGCATGGTTCGTTAGTCGAATCCATGCGGAGGCACTACGTCATTCAACCTCTCTGAGACAGGCTCCATTGCGGCGATGGCCTCCCCCGGCTTCCCATGTGTGCGGGCTTTTTTTGTTGTCCGAAATCATCGGCGGGCGCGCAAGCTCGACGCTCAGGTGCGGGCGGCGGCGCGGCAGCGCCGCCGGGTCAGCGCCCATCCCCCTCCGCCCGCCCCTCGCGGGCGAATCCCATCGCCATGCGCGTCGCGGCGTTGTCCGCGTGCGCCGTCCTCGTTGCGTTTCAGCCCCTGCGGTGGCGGTCGCCTCGCCGACGCGCGGCCTTCCTCCCAGGACTCTCGCACCCGGTCGGGACGCTTTTGGCGGGCTTCTCGCGCTGCGTTTCGTCCGGGAGGGTCCACGCGGTCAGCAGATGGGCGAGCCCCAGCTCGTCGGCCAGGTCCAGCAGCGCCATCTGGTGCCGGAAATCGGGCCGCGCTCGGCCCTTATACCAACGCCATACGGTGTAGGGATTGGTCCCGAGGCGGCGGGCGATCTCCGCCCACGGCAGGTCCGACTCCTCCTTGAAGCGCACCAGGCGCTCCGGGAAGTCGGGGGGCAGGACGTAGACTATTCTGCTGTGGTCAATTCGATGTCTCGGCATGACGCGGGTCCTTTCAGGGTGTGCGGCGGCGCACTCTCCCCTAACGGGAGCGCCCAAGCGGAAGTCGGCGGCGCTTCAACTGTCCGCCCGCCAGTCCATCTGTGCAGGCTTTCTTCGTTGCCTGAACAGCCCCGGAACTAGCTCCCCGACTCGTCGTGGTGCCAGCCGGAGCCGAAGACCAGCCCGTCGTGCTCGACCGGCCGGAAGTGCCTGTCCTCCACCTCCCCGATTCGCATGTACCTCGAGACTCTCCTTCTCGTGCGTCTCTGTTCTGGATCGTCAATTTCGCTCCATCCCTGTCGTGCATCGGCTGCAATTTCAGTGGCAGGCCGGTTCCGTCGAACTAGTCGGTGAGGTTGACGACCGTAATGGTGATCTCGATCCTGCCGGTGTTGAAGTCGTCATCCCTGGCCTCCACGGTGACCTCGTAGACGTTGTCCCTGCCGGAGTCGGTGGGGTTCTCGTAGTCCGGGGGGACGGCAAAGGCCAGCACACCCGTATCGCTGATGGTGAAGTCGCTGGCGTCGGCTCCCGAGAGCGACCAGGTGATGGCGCTGCGCTCGGGATCGGTGGCCCGGAAGGTGTGCAGCGTCGCCGTGCCGTTCTCCTTGTAGGAGAGCGTGTCGGCGCCCGTGATCACCGGAGGCTCGTTCACCGCCTCCACCGTCACCGTGACCTCCAGGTAGCCGTAGTACCGCCCGTCGGATGCCCGAACCGAGAAGTTGTACACGTTGTCGCGCCCGGAATCGGCGGGCTTCTCATGGTCGGGCACGTTCCTGAAGGTCAGCCGACCGTTCTCGTCGATGTTGAAGTCGCCGGCGTCGGTGCCTGTCACGCTCCAGCGCGTTATGGAGACGGACGGGTTCTCGGGGTCGGTGGCCGAGTAGGTGGCCAGGACCCGGTCCGTGGCCTGGTTCTCGGTGAACGAGAGGCTCTGCTGCCCCGCTATCTCAGGCCCCTCGTTGACGTCCGTCACGGTGACCGTCACGTCCAGCGTGCCGGAGTTGAAGAAGTCGTCCCTGGCCACCACCGTCACCTCGTAGACGTTTTCGCCGCCGGAGTCGCCGGGGATCTCGTAGTCCGGCGGGTTGGCGAAGCTGAGAACGCCCGTCTCGCTGATGGCGAAGTCGTCGTTATCGGCTCCCGACAGCGACCAGGTGATGGATGACCGTTCGGGATCGGTGGCCCGGAAGGTGTGCAGCGTCGCCGTGCCGTTCTCCCTGTAGGTGAAAGAGGTGGTGCCCGTGACCGCCGGAGGCTCGTTCACCGCCTCCACCGTCACCGTGACCTCCAGGTAGCCGTAGTTCCGCCCGTCGGATGCGCGGACGGAGAGGTTGTAGACGTTGTCCCCACCGGAGTCGGCGGGCCTCTCGTAGTCCGGCACGTTCCTGAAGGTGAGCTCTCCACTCTCGTTGATGGTGAAGTCGCCTGCATCGCGTCCGGTCAGGCTCCAGCGCGTTATGAGTGCGGACGGGTCCTCGGGATCGGTGGCGCTGTAGGAGGCCAGGACCCGGTCCGTGGCCTGGTTCTCGGTGAACGAGAGGCTCTGCTGCCCCGTTATCTCCGGCCCCTCGTTCTGGTCGGTCACGGTGACAGTCACGTCCAGCGTGCCGGAGTTGAAGAAGTCGTCACGGGCCACCACCGTTACCTCGTAGACGTTGTCTGAGTCCGAGTCGGTCGGGATCTCGTAGTCCGGGGAGCTGGCGAAGGAGAGGACGCCCGTCTCGCTGATGGCGAAGTCATCGTTATCGGCTCCCGACAGCGACCAGGTGATGACGCCCTTCTCAGGGTCAGTGGCCTTGAAGGTGTAGATGGTCGCCGTACCGTTCTCCCGGTAGGTGAATTCGGTCTTGCTGGAGGCGCTGATGGCGGGGGCCTCGTTCACGTCCTGGACCGTGACGGTCACCTCCAGGTAGCCGTAGTTCCGCCCGTCGGATGCCCGCACGGAGAGGTTGTAGACGTTGTCCCTACCGGAGTCGGCGGGCTTCTCGTAGTCCGGGACGTTCCTGAAGGTGAGCTGGCCGTTCTCGTTGATGGTGAAGTCGCCTGCGTCGGGCCCGGTCAGGCTCCAGCGGGTTATGGCCGCGCCCGTGTCCTCTGGGTCGGTGGCCGAGTAGGTGGCCAGGACCCGGTCCGTGGCCTGGTTCTCGGTGAACGAGAGGGTCTGCTGCCCCGTTATCTCAGGCCCCTCGTTCAGGTCGGTGACGGTGACGGTGATATCGAGGGTGCCGGAGTTGAAGAAGTCGTCCCTAGCCTCCACGGTGACCTCGTAGACGTTGTCCCTGCCGGAGTCGGCCGGGCTCTCGTAGTCCGGGGAGATGGCGAAGGAGAGGACGCCCGTCTCGCTGATGGCGAAGTCATCGTTATCGGCTCCCGACAGCGACCAGGTGATCGTGCCCCTCTCAGGGTCAGTGGCCTTGAAGGTGTAGATGGTCGCGGTGCCGCTCTCCCGGTAGGTGAAGGCCGTCTTGCTGGAGGCGCTGATGGCGGGGGCCTCGTTCACGTCCTGGACCGTCACCGCCACCTCCAGGTATCCGTAGTTCCGCCCGTCGTAGGCCCGCACGGAGAGGTTGTAGACGTTGTCCCTACCGGAGTCGGCGGGCTTCTCGTAGTCCGGGACGTTCCTGAAGGTGAGTTGGCCGTTCTCGTCGATGGTGAAGTCGCCCCCGTCGGGCCCGGTCAGGCTCCAGCGGGTTATGGAGGCGGACGGGTCCTCGGGGTCGGTGGCTGAGTAGAAGGCCAGGACGCGGTCCGTGGCCTGGTTCTCGGTGAACGAGAGGGTCTGCTGCCCCGCTATCTCAGGCCCCTCGTTCAGGTCGGTCACGGTGACCGTCACGTCCAGCGTGCCGGAGTTGAAGGCGTCGTCCCTTGCCACCACAGTGACGTCGTAGACGTTGTCTGAGTCCGAGTCGGCCGGGATCTCGTAGTCCGGGGAGATGGCGAAGGAGAGGACGCCCGTCTCGCTGATGGCGAAGTCGCCGTCATCGGTGCCCGACAGCGACCAGGTGATGGCCGACCCTTCGGGATCGGTGGCCTTGAACGTGTAGATGGCCGCCGTGCCGTTCTCCCGGTAGGTGAAGGCCGTCTTGGTGGAGGCGCTGATGGCGGGGGCCTCGTTCACGTCCTCGACGGTGACCGTGGCCTCCAGGTATCCGTAGTACCGCCCGTCGGATGCCCGGACCGTTACCTCGTACACGTTGTCCCTGCCGGAGTCGGCGGGCTTCTCGTAGTCGGGGACGTTGCGGAAGGTGAGCCGGCCGTTCTCGTCGATGGTGAAGTCGCCGGCGTCGGTGCCTGTCACGCTCCAGCGCGTTATGAGTGCGGAGGAGTCCTCGGGATCGGTGGCGGTGTAGGAGGCCAGGACCCGGTCCGTGGCCTGGTTCTCGGTGAACGAGAGGCTCTGCTGCCCCGCTATCTCAGGCCCCTCGTTGACGTCCGTCACGGTGACCGTCACGTCCAGCGTGCCGGAGTTGAAGAAGTCGTCCCTGGCCACCACCGTCACCTCGTAGACGTTGTCGCCGCCGGAGTCGCCGGGGATCTCGTAGTCCGGCGGGCTGGCGAAGGAGAGCACGCCCGTCTCGCCGATGGTGAAGTCGCCGTCGTCCGCTCCCGACAGCGACCAGGTGATGACCGACCCCTCGGGATCGGCGGCGCGGAAGGTGTACACGGCGGCGGTACCGTTTTCGCGGTAGCTGAACGTTTCGGTGCCCGTCACCGCCGGGGCCTCGTTCACGTCCTCGACGGTGACCGTGACCTCCAGGTATCCGTAGTTCCGCCCGTCGGAGGCCCGCACGGAGAGGTTGTAGACGTTGTCCCGCCCGGAGTCGGCGGGACGCTCGTAGTCCGGGACGTTCCTGAAGGTGAGCCGGCCGCTCTCGTCGATGGTGAAGTCCCCGGCGTCGGTCCCGGTCAGGCTCCAGCGGGTTATGGAGGCAAACGGGTCCTCGGGGTCGGTGGCCGAGTAGAAGGCCAGGGCCCGGTCCGTGGCCTGGTTCTCGGTGAACGAGAGGCTCTGCTGCCCCGTTATCTCCGGTCCCTCGTTCTGGTCGGTCACGGTGACCGTCACGTCCAGCGTGTCTGAGTTGAAGGCATCGTCACGCGCCGCCACGGTCACCTCGTAGACGTTGTCCAGGCCGGAGTCTGCCGGGCTCTCGTAGTCGGGGGGGCCGGTGAAGTAGAGCACGCCCGTCTCGCTGATGGCGAAGTAGTTGCCGTCCGTGCCGGTCACCGACCACTCGATGGTCCCCCGCTCCGGGTCCGAGGCCTTGAAGGTGTAGATGGTGGCCGTGCCGTTCTCCCGGTAGGTGAAGGCCGTTTTGCTGGAGGCGCTGATGGAGGGAGCCTCGTTCACGTCCTGGACCGTCACCGTCACCTCCAGGTATCCGTAGTTCCGCCCGTCGGATGCACGAATCGAGAGGTTGTAGACGTTGTCCCGCCCGGAGTCGGCGGGCTTCTCGTGATCGGGGATGTTCCTGAAGGCCAGCCGGCCGCCCTCGTCGATGGTGAAGTCCCCCGCGTCGGCGCCGGAGAGGGACCACCGGGTGATGTCTGCGGACGGGTCCTCGGGGTCCCTGGCCGAGTAGGTGGCCAGGACCCGGTCCGTGGCCTGGTTCTCGGTGAACGAGAGGCTCTGCTGCCCCGTGATCTCCGGCCCCTCGTTCCGGTCGGTCACCGTGACGGTGACCGACAGGGAGGAGGTGTTGAAGTCGTCGTCCCGCACCTGGACGGTGACGAGGTACTCGTTGCCGTCCAGGCCCGATCCCTGGGGTGATTCGAAGCTCGGGGGACTGGTGAACTTGAGAGCGCCGTCTTCGATGGTGAAGTCGCTCCCGTCGGCTCCGGAAGTCGACCACTCGATGGTCCCCCGCTCGGGGTCTGTGGCCTTGAAGGTATAGATGGTGGCCGTGTCGTTCTCCCGGTAGCTGAAGGCCGTCTTGCCGGTCGTGGTGATGGCGGGGGCCTCGTTCACGTCCTGGACCGTCACCGTCACCACCAGGTATCCGTAGTACCGCCCGTCGGAGGCCCGGACAGAGAAGTTGTACTCGTTGTCCTTGCCGGAGTCGGCGGGCCTCTCGTAATCGGGGACGTTGCGGAAGGTGAGCCGGCCGTTCTCGTCGATACGGAAGTCGCCCGCATCGCGTCCGGTCAGGCTCCAGCTCGTTATGAGTGCGGAGGGGTCCTCGGGATCTGTGGCGGTGTAGGAGGCCAGGACCCGGTCCGTGGCCTGGTTCTCGGTGAACGAGAGGCCCTGCTGCCCCGATATCTCCGGCCCCTCGTTCTGGTCGGTCACGGTGATGGTGATGTCCAGCGTGCCGGAGTTGAAGGCGTCGTCACGGGCGACGATGGTGACGTCGTAGACGTTGTCCCCGTTCGAGTCGGCGGGGCTCTCGTACTCCGGGGGGCTGGCGAAGAAGAGCACGCCCGTCTCGCCGATGGTGAAGTCGCCGTCATCCGATCCCGACAGCGACCAGGTGATGACCGACCCCTCGGGATCGGTGGCGCGGAAGGTGTACACGGCGGCGGTGCCGTTTTCCCTGTAGCTGAACGTTTCGGTGCCCGTCACCGCGGGGGCTTCGTTCACGTCCTCGACGGTGACCGTGACCTCCAGGTAGCCGTAGTTCCGCCCGTCCGAGGCCCGCACGGAGAGGTTGTAGACGTTGTCCCTGCCGGAGTCTGCGGGCTTCTCGTGGTCGGGGACGTTCCTGAAGGTGAGTTCACCGCTCTCATTGATGGTGAAGTCGCCCCGGTCCGTGCCGGACAGCGACCACCGGGTTATGGAGGCGGACGGGTCCTCCGGGTCGGTGGCCGAGTAGAACGCCAGGACCCGGTCCGTGGCCTGGTTCTCGGTGAACGAGAGGGTCTGCCGGCCCGTGATCTCAGGCCCCTCGTTCACGTCGGTGACGTTGACCGCAACGTCCAGCGTGCCGGAGTTGAAGGCGTCGTCGCGGGCGACGATGGTGACCTCGTAGAGGTTGTCCCTGCCGGAGTCTGTGGGGCTCTCGTGGTCCGGCGGGCTGGCGAAGCTGAGCACGCCGTTATCGCCGATGGTGAAGTAGCTGGCGTCGGCTCTCGACAGCGACCAGGTGACGGCGCCCCGCTCGGGGTCGGCTGCCCGGAAGGCGTGCAGCGTCGCCGTGCCGTTCTCTCTGTAGTTGAACGTTTCGGTGCCCGTCACCAGGGGAGGCTCGTTCACGTCCTCGACCGTGACGGTCACCTCGAAGTAGCCGTAGTATCTCCCGTCGGAGGCCCTCACCGTTACCTCGTACATGTTGTCGCGCCCGGAGTCGGCGGGCCTCTCGTAGTCCGGGACGCTCCTGAAGGTCAGCTGGCCGTTCTCGTCGATGGCGAAGTCCCCGGCGTCGCGCCCCGTCAGGCTCCAGCGCGTTATGAGGGCGGACGGCTCCTCCGGGTCGGTGGCCGAGTAGAAGGCCAGGGCCCTGTCCGTGGCCTGGTTCTCCGTGAAGGAGAGGGACACGCTCCCCGTGATCTCCGGCCCCTCGTTTACGTCGATGACCGTGACTACCACGTCCAGCGTCCCCGTGTTGAAGGCGTCGTCCCGGGCCTCCACGGTCACCTCGTAGACGTTGTCCCTGCCGGAGTCGGCCGCGTTCTCGTAGTCCGGGGGACCGGCGAAAGAGAGGACTCCCGTCTCGCCGATGGCGAAGTCGTCCTCGTCGGCTCCCGACAGTGACCAGGTGACGGCGCCCCGCTCGGGGTCCGTGGCCCGGAAGGTGTACAGGTTGGCCGTGCCGTTCTCGCGGTAGTTGAACGTTTCGGTGCCCGTCACCGCCGGGGGCTCGTTCACGTCCTCCACCGTCACCGTCACCTCAAGGTAGCCGTAGTACCGCCCGTCGGATGCCCGCACGGAGAGGTTGTAGACGTTGTCCCTACCGGAGTCGGCGGGCTTCTCGTAGTCCGGGACATTCCTGAAGGTCAGCCGGCCGCTCTCGTCGATGGCGAAGTCGCCCGCGTCGCGCCCCGTCACGCTCCAGCGGGTTATGGCCGCGCCCGGCTCCTCGGGGTCCCTGCCCGTATAGAAGGCCAGGGCCCGGTCCGTGGCCTGGTTCTCGGTGAACGAGAGGCTCTGCACGCCCGATACCTCCGGCCCCTCGTTCTGGTCGGTCACGGTGACGGTCACGTCCAGCGTGCCGGAGTTGAAGGCGTCGTCACGGGCGACGATGGTGACGTTGTAGACGTTGTCCCTGCCGGAGTCGGACGGGCTCTCGTGGTCCGGGGGGCCGGCGAAGGAGAGGACGCCGTTCTCCCCGATGGAGAAGTCGTCGTCGTCGGGGCCCGACAGCGACCACTCTATGGCCGACCGTTCGGGATCGGCGGCCCGGAAGGCGTGCAGCATCGCCGTGCCGTTCTCCCTATAGGTGAACGTCTCGGTGCCCGTCACCGAGGGGGACTCGTTCACGTCCTCCACGGTCACCGTCACCTCAAGGTAGCCGTAGTTCCGCCCGTCGGAGGCCCGCACCGTTACCTCGTATATGTTGTCGCGCCTGGAGTCGGCGGGCTTCTCGTAGTCCGGGACGCTGCGGAAGGTCAGCCGGCCGCTCTCGTCGATCCGGAAATCGCCCGCGTCGTGCCCCGTCAGGCTCCAGAGCGTTATGAGGGCGGACGGCTCCTCGGGGTCCCTGCCCGTATAGGTGGCCAGGACCCGGTCCGTGGCCTGGTTCTCGGTGAAGGAGAGGCCCTGCACGCCCGTTATCTCCGGCCCCTCGTCCTGGTAGGTCACGGTGACGACCACGTCCAGCGTCCCTGAGTTGAACGCGTCGTCGCGTGCCACCACCGTCACCTCGTAGACATTGTCACCGTCCGAGTCGGTGGGTCCCTCGTAGTCGGGGGACCTTGCGAAGGCCAGCACGCCCGTCTCGCCGATGGCGAAGTCGTCCTCGTCGGCTCCCGACAGCGACCACGTGACGGCGCTCCCTTCGGGGTCGGTGGCCCGGAACGTGTACAGGTCGGCGGTGCCGTTCTCGCGGTAGTTGAACGTTTCGGTGCCCGTCACCGCCGGACCCTCGTTCACGGCCTCCACCGTCACCGTCACCTCCAGGTACCCGTAGTACCGACCGTCGGAGGCCCGGACCGAGAGGTTGTAGACGTTGTCCCTGCCGGAGTCTGCGGGCTTCTCGTAGTCCGGGACGTTTCTGAAGGTCAGCCGGCCGTTCTCATCGATGGCGAAGTCGCCCGCGTCGCGCCCCGTCACGCTCCAGCGGGTTATGGCCGCGCCCGGGTCCTCGGGGTCGGCGGCCGAGTAGAAGGCCAGGACGCGGTCCGTGGCCTGATTCTCGGTGAACGAGAGGGTCTGCACGCCCGTTATCTCCGGCCCCTCGTTCTGGTCGGTCACGGTGACCGTCACGTCCAGCGTGCCGGAGTTGAAGGAGTCGTCACGAGCCACCACCGTCACCTCGTAGACGTTGTCCCGCCCGGAGTCGGCCGGGCTCTCGTGGTCCGGCGGGCTGGCGAAGGACAGCACGTCCGTCTCGCCGATGGTGAAGTGGTCGTCGTCGGGTCCCTGCAGCGACCAGGTGGGTACCGAACGTTCGGGATCGGCGGCACGGAAGGTGTGGAGCGTCGCCGTGCCGTTCTCCCGGTAGGTGAACGTCTCGGTGCCCGTCACCGCCGGAGCCTCGTTCACGTCCTCCACGGTCACCGTCACCTCCAGGTATCCGTAGTGCCGCCCGTCGGAGGCCCGCACCGTCACCTCGTACATGTTGTCGCGCCCGGAGTCGGCGGGACGCTCGTGGTCGGGGACCTTCCTGAAGGTCAGCCGGCCGCTCTCGTCGATGGTGAAGTCGCCCGCGTCGTGCCCCGTCAGGCTCCAGTTCATCGTCGAGACGCCCGGGTTCTCGGGGTCGACGGCGGTGTAGGTGGCCAGGACCCGGTCCGTGGCCTGGTTCTCGGTGAACGACAGGCTCTGCAACCCCGATATCTCCGGCCCCTCGTTCTGGTCGGACACCGTGACCGTCACATCCAGCGTGCCGGAGTTGAAGGCGTCGTCACGGGCCACCACCGTCACCTCGTAGACGTTGTCCCCGTCATCGTCCACCGGGCTCTCGAAGTTCGGTATTCTCTTCAGGGTAAGCATCCCCTGGTAGACCGCGAAGTGCCCTCCGTCCTGCCCCGAAACGGACCAGGTGACGTCACTGCCTTCGGGGTCGGTCGCGCGGAAGGTGTGCAGGATCGCCGTGTCGTTCTCCCTGAAGGCGAACGTGTCGGTGCCGGTAACCGTAGGCGGCTCGTTCACGTCCTCCACCGTGACGGTCACCTCCAGGTGGCCGTAGTTCCGCCCGTCGGAGGCCCGCACCGTTACCTCGTACACGTTGTCCCTGCCGGAGTCGGCGGGACGCTCGTAGTCCACGACGTTGCGGAAGGCAAGCAGGCCGCTCTCGTCGATGGTGAAGTCCCCGGCGTCGCGCCCCGTCAAACTCCAGCGGATCATGACGCCGCCCGGGTCCTCCGGGTCGACGGCGGTGTAGGCAGCGCCTGCGAGGTCCTGGTTCTCGAAGATCGTGAAGCCGGTCCTGCCCGTGACCTCCGGCCCCTCGTTCACCTCTCTCACCGTCACCGTGACGGGCAGCGAAGCGGTGTTGAGCCCGTCGTCCGTCGCCTGGATCTCCACCTCATACACGTTGTTCCCGTCCAGGTCGCCGGGCTGCTCGAAGTCGGGCGGGCTGGTCTCCCTGAAGGAGAACTGCCCTCGCTCATCTATGGCGAAGAGGTGCCCGTCGGCGCCGCCCACCGACCAGGTGAACGTCTCCCGCTCCGGGTCGGTGGCCCTGTACGTGTACAGGCGGGAGGTCCGGTTCTCATCCTGCCTCAAGTCGGTCGCCGAGCCGCCGGTGGTGGTGATGGCGGGGGCCTCGTTCACCGGCGTGACCGTCACCGTCTCCTCGAAGCTGCCGTACACCCGGCCGTCGGAGGCCTGCACCGTGAACACGTAGACGTTGTCCAGATTCGAGTCGGCGGGCCGCTCGTGGTCCGGCGTGTTCCGGAACCGCAGCTCGCCCTGCTCGTCGATGACGAAGTCGCCACCGTCGGTCCCCGAGGTGCGCCATTGGGCAACCGTGACTCCCTCCGGGTCGGTGGCGGAGTACCTGGCCAGCACCAGGTCGTAGTTCTCCGGCACGCTGCCGGGGGCGCTCCCGACCCGGCTTATCTCCGGCCCCTCGTTGACGTCGGTGACGGCGACGGTGAACGAGAGCCTGTCGGCGTGGCCGTCTTCGTCGGTGGCGATGACCGTCAGCTCGTAGTCGTTCCGGCTATCGGAGTCCGCCGGAACCTCGAAGTCCGGCGAAGTGGAGAAGGCCAGAACCGCCCGCCCGCTGCTGTCCGCAGTAAAGGTAAAACCTCCCCTGTCTGCGCCGTCCAGCGACCAGGTTATGGTCTGCCGCTGCGGGTCGGAGGCCCGGAAGGTGTAGACGGCCGAGGTCCCGTTCTCCCGGTAGGTGGAGGGCGGCCTCCTGGTGCTGATGGTCGGCTCCACGCCCTCGGCATCGTTGGTGACCGTGACGGTGACGTCAACGCTGTCGGTCAGCCCCTGCTTATCAGTGGCCACCACCGCTAGCTCATACACGTTGTCCCCGTCGGCATCGGTGGGAACCTCGAAGTCCGGCGGGCTGGTGAAGGTCAGCTCGCCGCCACTGCCGATGGTGAAGTCGTCGGCGTCCGTGCCGGTCACCGACCAGGAGATGGCCCCGCCTTGAGGGTCGGTGGCGCGGTAGGTATATATCGTGCCGGTCCCGTTTTCGCGGAAGGTCAGGGAAGACCGGCTGGTGGTGGCGATCGTAGGCTCCTCCGCCCCGGCTGCATTGGTCACGTTGACGGTGACTTCCAGCCTGGCTACGTTGGACCTGTCGTCCCGGGCTTCGACCGTCACGAGGTACTCGTTGTTCCGGTCGGCATCTGCCGGGAACTCGAAGTCCGGCACCTGGGCAAAGGACAGCATGCCGGTCTCGCTGATGCTGAAGTCGTCCCTGTCTTCGCCCGATAGCGACCAGGCAATTGCGCCCCCCTCCGGATCACTGGCCTTGTAGGTGTACAGGGCGGAGGTCCGGTTCTCAGGATAGTCGAAGGAGGTCTTGGCTCTGCTGCTGGAAGTGAATTCCGGCGGCTCGTTCACGTCAACGGTCGCGGTGGCCTCGTTGGACCATCCGGCGGCGGCGTCGTCGTTGACGGCGCGAAGGCGGTAGGTGTACCCGACGCCCTCCTCGACGTCCTCGTCCCGGTGTGACGTTGCCCCCGTCTGCGGACTCGGCACAACGGGAACGAAGCCGGTCGTCCCCGTCCTGCGCTCTAGCTCGTAGCGCGAGATGGCGGAGCCGTTGTCGACGGGCGCGCTCCACGCCAGGTCGATGTGTTCACCCGCCGCCGTCGCCCGCAGGTCCGTGATCTGCAGCGGCGCAGCGTACAGCGCGGTCGTGACCGATTCGCTATTGTCCGCCGGTGTGCGGTCGAGTTGGTCCGCGGCCGCGTTGGCGCTGAAGCGAATGTCCGCCGAGGCGTCGTCCTCGACCTCGACGACGATCTCTCCACTAACGGTGCCTCCTAGTTCTAGCGTTCCGAACGTGCACGTGACCGTTCGGCCGGACCGCCTGCACTGGCCCGTCGCCGGACTCGTCACCTGCGCCGAGACGAAGGTCACGGCCGCGTCCAGGGTGGCCGTGAGGACCGTGTTCGTCGAGGCCGCAGGCCCGCTGTTGCCGACCGACCAGTCGTAGGTCAGCTGCCCGCCCGGCTCCACGGCGCTCGAACCGGCGAATACCGTCGTAAACAGGTCCGCCAGCGACGCCACGTCGTCGGTGGTGGTCACCGTGGCCGTCGAATCGCCGAGGGTGAGGTGCGGCTGCCTGGAGCCTGCGAAAGCCAGCCTGACGGTGAAACTCTCGGATGGCTCGTCGACGGTGTCGTGCACGACGTTGACGGTGAAGTCCGCCGAGGCAACCCAGCGAAACTGGCCGTTCACCGTCGTCCGGAAGAAGTCGCTGCGGTCGAATGTTCCCGTCGTCGAGAGCCGCTCATAGTCACCGGGCTGCCGCGCCGTGCCGTTGGCGGTGTTCACGGTGAAGTCAAAGGAGAAATCGCTCTCGGGACGCTTGTCCGTAGCGGTGATCGCCACCGCACGCAGGGTCACGGGGGTGAGAGCCCCCGGACTCGTGGGCTCTTCCGCCGTGAACGCCGTCTCCTCCCATTCCAGCGTCACCGGCACGTAGTCGTTGTCGACTATCTGGACGACGGTTTCGGGCGGGCTGCCGGCGGAAACGCCGTCGGGCAGGTCCCCGAAGGACAGCGTGACGCTCTCGCCGTCGTCGTCGACGCTGTCATCGGTGGCGGATACCGGGGCGTCCTTCCCGGTCTCGCCGGGACCGAAGGTGACCTGTGACGGGGCGGTGTAGTCGGAGGGACCGGCTCCCCCGCCCGGCGCGTCATGCAGCGGGATCACCAGCGTGCGGTGCGGTTCCTTGTCCAGCACGACCCTCACGGTAGCTCCCTGGCTCCCCTCCTCAGCCTGGTAGGCCGTCGCCTCGAAGGAGACGGTTACTTGGGCCACGATGACGGCTTCCGTGGGGTCACCGGTCAGCGTCTCCCCGTTGTCCTCGTCGTCGGTGAAGGACACCCTGACCGCGAGCCGCTTGCCGACGTCGGCCGCCTGCACGGTGTAGGTGTCCGACGTTGCCCCGGAGATGTCGACGGCCTGTCCGCCGGAGTCCACGCGAAGCCACCGGTAGGAGTAGCCGGGGCTGGTCAGGCCGTCCGCATCGGCGATGGCGGACGTGTGCGCCGTCAGTTCCTCGCCGACCTCTGGCGCCCCTGTGATGAACGGCGCGCCCGTCGGCGTGAGGTTCACCGACTCCAGCGTGAACGTGAGGGTGGCGATGCTCTCCGTGGAAAACTTGCCGGTGCCGCGAATGCTCGTGATGACACCTCGCGGCGAGGTCGCGGGATTCGATAGCGAGAACTCGTCCCCGTTCTCGGTCCCGGCGTCCCACGGGTACAGCTGCACCTCGTGCGACGACAACCAGTTGCCGCCGGGGTCGAGCAGGGACAGCCCCGAGACGCCGATGAACCAGTCCGGACTCGGCGCGATCATGGTGACCAGCGTGACCAGCGGGTGGCCGGTGGTGAGCGTGACCGTCAGGCTGTTCGTCGCCGTGGGGCCGATGGAGCTCGTGTCGCCCTGGACTACGCCGAGGGCGTTCGCCCCGGCGCCCGTGACCTCGCTCCGCAGTATCGAGGTTCCCCCGATTTCCGCCATCGACTCCACGCCCGGACTGGCCGCCTCGCCGCTCTCCAGGAAGGTCACGCCAGCGTCGTGGACGGCGGCGATCAGGCGCGAGAAGTGCGCCCCGCCGGGGACGCCGTCCGGCGTGACCGCGGTGGTCCAGTCGCCCCGGAACTCGACGGTGTAGACTGCCGTCGATGCGAACGCGGCCACCGGGGCCGACACCGGGGGCGTGAGCGACAGGTCCTGGCCGGTGCGCGTCACGGTGACGGTGTACGTCTCGATCGCCACGCCGTCCTGAGCGGTCACCCTGACCTGGAAGACGTTCTCGCCAACTGATAGGTCGAGGTCCGCCATGCCGACGCCGGCCAGAGTGTTGCCGTTGCCGTCGATGATCACAACGGCAGCATTCGTGTCGCTGCTGGTCGCGACGACCGTGGTTCGCGAAACGGTGTACCCCACTGCCCCCGCGTAGGAGGTGACCCCGCTCGTGAACCCAGGCGTCAGACGTACGCCGGTCAGCGTGAGGTCGGTCAGCGTGGCCATGTCGGAGAGCGCCGTCGGTGTCCCGGATGAGGTGGGGGACCACGGTCCGTCGCCCGCGGCGTTGACGGCCCGGATCTGTGCGTCATACCCGACCCCGTTTGTCAGTCCGTCGACCCGGAACGAGAGGTCGCCGGAGGTCCAGATATCCTCCAGCACCGTCCAGTTTGCGTCCGACTTGTCGGTAGCGTCGCTGCGGATATGGCGCAGGTCGTAGGCGGAGACCGCGCTTCCACCGTCATCCGCAGGAGCAGTGAACGCGATGAGCAACTCTTCGTTGTCCGCAAAGACAGAGTCGATGGTCGCCTCCCCGGGTACGGTTCGAGGAGTCGCGGTGAGTTCGTTCGAAAAGGCGGTTTGGAGCTCTCCTCCAGACGCAGTGAAGTAGACGGCCGTGACGGCGACAGTATATTCGACGCCGTTCACCACGAGGAAGTCCACCACGAACTGCCGAGAATCGGGGGCGTTGACGAAAAACACTCCGCTGTCGAGAATCCCTTCCGCGGGAAATACCCATACCTGCCAACTAGCAAGTGTGGCAGCGCCCACTGTTGGGGGAGGGGGATCCCATCGAACGGTAAGGCTGCCATTCCCAGGGATGACATCGGTGAGCGTCGGTTTGACGTCTGGACTCCAGGGAAGATGCACCCTCGTGTCAGACCAGGCACCCCTCCCGACCGCGTTTACTGCACTGACCTGCACATCGTACTCGAAAGCGTTCGTCAGACCGGTAATGACGAACTCGGGGTCGTCGAAGTTCGCGTCCAGGGATGTGACTACCCCAGTTCGGACATTCCAGTTGGCGTTGGTTTTGTCCGCAGCGCTTGAGCGGATGTATCGCACGTCATAGGAGCTGACATCGATTCCACCACTCCTGAGGGGCGGTGCCCACGCGACCAACAATGCCCCATCCCGCTCCAATAAACCCACCCGCGAGGGGGCTCCGGGAGTCGCTCCCGGCGTGGCGGTATGGGTGGCTGACCATGGACCGGAGCCCGCAGCATTCGCTGCCCGCATCTGCACGTCGTAACCCGAGCCACTGGTAAGATCCGTGACTACGGACCTTAGCTGACCGGAGGTCCAGGCGAGGGCGTCCTCCGTCCAATTGGCATCGGATTTGTCTGGTTCGTCGCTCAGTAGGTGACGCAGGTGGTACGAGGTTATCGGCGCTCCGCCGTCCGCCGCGGGCGCCGTCCAACCAACGGTCAGTGCCCCATCACCGGGAATAGCGATGGTGATAAGAGGTGCACCGGGCGTAGTGGCCGGCGTACCCCAGTGGGTGGCCGACCAGGTCCCGTTGTCGGCGCCAAAAACAGCCCGCACCTGCACGTCGTACTCGACGCCGTTCACGAGCGTCGGCACGCTGGTCTCCAGACTGCTTACAGTCCCAACCCCGGTTAGCACCGTCCAGTGCGTATCTCCCTTGTCCAGGGCGTCGCTCTGAATGTAGCGGAGGTCGTAGGCCGTGATCGTAGAGCTGCCCGTGTCGGTCGGGGTGGTCCAACTCACGGTCAGCGAAGTGTCGCCGAGGGTGATCGATTCGATGACGGGCACAAGGGCGGTCGCCAGGGGAGTGCCGGTAACTGTTGCCGACCAGGGGCCGGGCCCATCGGTGTTGATGGCACGCACCTGCAGGTCGTAGCTGACGCCGTTGGAGAGCCTCGAGATGCGAAAGCGCAGGCTGCCCGCGGTCCAGGCCTGCCGCAGCTTCGTCCAGTTCGCATCTGACTTATCGGCGGCGGCACTGCGGATGTAGCGCAGGTCGTAGGCCATGACCGGCGTCCCGCCCGGATCGGTTGAGGCGCTCCATACAACCGCTAGCGAGCCGCTGTCGGTTGCAGCCGACTCGATGGCGGGAGCACTGGGTGGCGAGCTGTGGCCGTAAACGGTAACACTCCACTGCCTCAAGACCCCTGATGGCTCAGACCCGGCGTAACGGTCGGTCACCCGAAGTGTCCACCTCCCCGAGGGGTCCTCGCCCAAGTGTTTTGCCGAGGCGAACCGAAATCGACCATACAGCGGGACGAAGTAGGTGAGGTCTGAGAATGACAACGTTGAGACGGCACCGGACGGGGCTACCAACTCGATGTCGAGCGTACGGAACGAGGAGTCAGCAAAACTGACGTCAATCTCGACGAACTCGATGAAGTCGATGTCCGTGTCCATCTCGATCGAGTTACTCACGGTGGTAGGTTCGGTGCCAGCGACAGGGTTGGGAATCGTGATCGATGCGTCCGCCGATGACGCGCTAGCCGTGCGCATCGGGGGTAAGTTGACCCAGTCTTCGGCCAATTCCACAGCCGCCTCCGCTTGCACGACGCCGAATCCATACTCGTGGTTGAAGGAGTAGCGATCCGTCTGCGACACGCTGCGGTACTTGAGGGCGCCGTCCTGCCAACCGCCGTTGCTCGAGTCGTTCTCCCGGGCCGAAGCCGCAAGTATCAGCTTCACGTCCCTCCAGGTGAGCGCAGGATTGGCCTGACGCATGAGCGCCACAACACCGGATACAACTGGCGCCGCCGCAGAAGTTCCTTCGAAGTCCTCCCGGTACCGGCTGGCATTGGCAGTGGTCACGATTGCTGCAGGGGCGCACACCCAGAGGTTCGCGCCGGTCTCCGAATAGGGGGCCCGGCGCCCATTCTCATCAACCGCACACACAACAACCACGCCGTGATGGGTAAGCTGCTCACTCGCGTTCGTGTGCTCGCCCAATTCGTGGCTGTTCCCAGCGGCTAAGACGTAGACGGTGCCTCTGTCAAAGTAGCCACTCGCTATTCCCGATGTCACCGCGAGTCCCCAGAATCTGGATGCGTGCGTCAAGCCCACCCCGGGAAACCCCCAACTGTTGCTGGAGACGGCCGTCACGTCGGAGTTGCGGATCGTCGCAAGAACAACGTTTGCGGTTGTCGGATTGCGGAGGAGATCGTGGCTCTGCAGCGTGGCGCGTGGGGCCACGCCGCGCACACCGACCAAGTTGTTACGCGCCGCGATGATTCCGGCAACGCTGGTGCCATGGCTGGATTCCACCGTGAAGGAGTCGAAGTAGGACGTACCGCTGGCTCTCCAGCTACGACTCTCGTCCACGTTTCCGGTCAGGTCTTCGTGGGCAGCGTCCACTGCATCATCGACCACCGTCACCCGCACTCCCTCGCCTGTGTACGTGTCCCAGACATCTCCTATCCCGATATCCTCGCCCGGCGTGCCCACGTTCGCGTCAGTGTTCGACAGATGCCACTGGCAACCGAACAGGGGGTCGCTGTAGGCAGTTTGAAGCCCGCTACACTTCTCAATGAATGCCTCGTAGTCAGTGTTCCTCTTCAAGGTGAGTCCGAAGTAGGACGTACTCTGGTTCTCGCCGAACTCACGTTCATTATGAGAGACCTTCACGTACGAAGTGCCCATTGGGAGGAGATAGTCGCGGATATGTCCTCGTATCAGTGTCCCGGTCTCGTTGAACACTTCGGCCTGGTGGATGGACTGGATAGTCGATTCAAGCAGCAGGCTAACTTCCGTTGGCTCGCCCAGGTCGATCTCAAACCAATCGATATCCGTCCCCTTGATCTCTCCGTATACCGTCTGACCCAGGGTTAAGGATTGCGCTCCCGTGCTGCTGTTGCTCTGTTCGGTGATCGGGGCCACCAGGAGCTCATAGAACCCCTCCGAATCGGACTCGCCACCCACATTCACGTAGTATGTCCCGGCATCGAATGAGTCATCGACAATCGAGTAAGCGGGCTTGCGCTCCACGACCACTTCGTCACTGGCGTTTGACACGGTGAAGGTTCCAGATCTGTCAAAGTCGATGAGAAGCCGGGTGGTCTCCGTTAGCAGGACTTTGTAGACATCCGCATCGCCTTTCGGGTAGAGCACGGTCTCGACTCGTCTGCCCAACGCGAGGTCTGTCGCCAGCGCGTCGGTGCTACCGGGGTCGTGTGACTGCACGAAGAGGCGATACCTAGAGTCCTCGCCGGAACCCGCACTCACCTTCACGTAGTACTCGCCTGCCGCGCGCGTGGTCTCTGGGAGGGCGCCAACGCCCGTCTGCAACTCCATACCGTCCGCGGCGAACAGGGTCAATATCTGTTCACAGAGAGCGCACACGACCGTGAAGTCGGTCTCTTCGGACAGCACGATCTTGAAGAAGTCGACATCGTCGCCAGCTTCCAGGTAGCTGAAGATATCTGTGTCAAGGGGCAGATCTGTGGCCGTATCGCGCGTGTCTCCGTGCAAGTCGCCCCTCCCGGTCCGCGCGTCGAGCTTCAAGCCCCAGTTCGGACTGGATGCCACCACCTCGTCTTGCCCAACCAACTGGTTAGCGAGATTGAAAGAGGGGAAGCCCGGCGCGGTCTCCACCAGGAAAGTGTTCGTCAGGCCCTCGATCGCCCCGAATCGGTTCTTCGGGATGTCGTTTCGCGAAAAGAAGGCGTCAATCTGTGTCCTCGCCAATTCGGGTTCCAAGAGCAGCAGCACCCCTCCGGGAAGCGTCATGGGCTCACCCCCCGACTCCGGCCGGAAGACCGGTTTCTCCTTGGCAAGGTCGTCGTCGTCCGGTTGTAGTGCGTCTCCGGCACCCCGCGCTGCGTAGTCAGCGGACTGCGGGTCATCACGAACGTTGACATCGTTCTGAAGCACGACGCGAATGGGCCGGTCACCGTCATACCACGTATACACCGCGCCGCGCCTGAACTCGGGCTGGACTCTTCTGTCGCCTAGTTCACCATGCGGGCCCACCACCGTGACTTTCGGGATGAAAACCCAGGCCTGGTTGGAGAACTGGCTCGCCTCCTCGCCCCGCAGGGCCTTGACCCTATAGGCGTAGCTCTCCCCTGCCGCGGTGGCCGTGGCGTCGGTGTGGGTGGTGGCAGTTGACCCGGTGTCGGCCACCAGGGTCGCCATCTCCCCGTCGCCCTGGGCGCGGAGAATCTCGTACCCGGTGACGGACGCGGCGTCCTCCGCCGGGGCGTCCCAGACCAGCTCCACGCCGGCCGGTTCAGCCTCGGGACCGGCCACGGGCCGCGCGGTCAGGTTGGACGGGGCCAAGTCCGCGGGGTCAGCCGGGGCGTCGGCCCCGGCGTAGTTCGACCACTGGCTTACCCCGGTGGGGCTGACCGCCTTCACCCGGTACACGTAGCTGCCCTCGGGCGAAACCGAGTCGTCGGTGTAGCTGATACCGGGACCGGCGTTGCTGTCGATGACATGAAAGACGTCCGCATCGTTTTCGTTCCGGTCGCGGCGCAGGACGGCGTAGTGTGTAACGCTCTGGTCCGTTGACGCCGTCCAGGTGAGGCTGACCGAATTAGGTTCAGCCGAGGTCTGGAGGTTCGTGGGGTGGGTCGGCGGGTTCTCTCCGGTGGCGTCCCTGGTTGTGGTGACCTGCTGCTCCTGGGCATGGACGGTAGAGGCGGAGGGCAGGTTGGGCACGGTCATGAGGCCGACGACGGCGACTGCGATGGCCAGGAACAGGACTCGAAGCGGCGTCTGCCTGATGCTGGGGATCATGAGCTCCCCCCGAAGTTACCCGGGAAAATCGGGAGGGGGGGGGGGTGAACGTTTGTGCTAGGAGACTCGGAGAAGACGGGGAGGACGACGACGACGGAGGTCTTCGCCGCCTGCATCGCCGCTAGCCGCAGCCGCCCTTCCCAACGAGCGGGCCGTCCAAGCCCGCCGTCGCCATGGACGGCGGTCTCCGGCATCGCTGGGACCGGCGGATAGTCTCTTCCCTGCTTGTGTTGCATCTTCCCCTGTCGGGCGGAACCCCGGATTGACAACCAGCCGGGCCGGTTTGGCCGCAAACAAACGCTGTCCACGGCTACCGTGGCAGCCTGAGTTTCCGGCTATCATCTGAACGGCGTCGCCCACAAAAACAGTAGAGACTCTTCATCGACTTGGTAAGGCCGAGACGCTACTTTTGCCAATGGAATTTTGTTAGCCTTTTGAGGACAGGTTTGCTACCTGCCAATAGCAATATGTTCGCGCTGAGTGTAGATATGCTACTTTTCGCAGGTACAAAGCGCTCTTGCGGACACCAGCAATGGTGGCTACATTTGTAGTCAAATACTCACCGCCGTGACCACCAAGCGCTCCATGTTCTCACGCGCATACAGGGGAGGAGATGTCTCAGGCAACCCACCAGAGCCGGGGCCTTCATCCAATCAGGACCGCAGCCGGCGTGCTTCGGACGGGCGGCTGGACGCTCAATGGGCTCGACGCCGACACGGTACGGTACGCCGCAGTGGTCTCGGTGTGGGGTCGCTGGTTCATCTCGGTCGTCGCCCTGTTCCAGTTTGCCTACCGGTTTCGCTTCTGGTTTCCCAACAACTTCGAGTTCCCCCTCCTGCTTGTGCTGCTGGTTGCGCTCAATGGCCTGGTGCACTACCGGCTCGTGACGGGCAGGCCCGTCACCTGGCGCTGGCTGCTCCTCCTCAGCGCCATGGACATCGCCCTGGCCACGACCGGGGTCGTCTTCCAGGGCGGGTTCGAGGAGGGCTTCGTGTTCGTGGCCTACTATCCGGCCCTTGCGCTGTTCGTCGTGGTCTTCCCGTCGCTGTGGCTCGGGTTGGCCTGGACGACGATGACCGCCGTCGTCTACGCCGTCGCAGTCCTGACGGTCAGCCCCCCGCTCAACCTCATTGCGGACGACGGGAAGGAGCTGGTGGTCAGGATTGCGGCCATGTACGCCCTGGTGTTGTGCGTCAGTCTCATCGCCCGCTTCGAGCGCGTCAGGAGGCAGGCCGCGGTGGAAGGGGAGCGCCGGTCGCAGCGGGAACGCATCGAGCTCTCCCAGGCCATTCACGACACGACGGCGCAGTCGGCGTACATGATCGGCCTGGGCATCGACGCCGCGAAGAAGCTGGCGGGAGACTCCAACAAGGAGCTCGCCGCCCGGCTCGAAGCGACCTCACGGCTGTCCAAGACCGCCATCTGGCAGCTGAGACACCCGATAGACATGGGCAGCATATTCGAGGGCAGGGAGCTGGGCAGGACCCTGGGCTCGCACGTTGCGGCCTTCGCCTCCGTCACGTCGGTGGCGGCGGACCTGACGCAGAATGGGATGGAGCCTCCTCTTTCGATAGAGGCCAAGAGCGTGCTGTTCACCATAGCGCACAACGCGCTCGCCAACGCCTTCCGCCATGCCGGGGCGAGCAGGGTGCTGGTCGGGCTCGACTTCGGGGAGCATGAGCTCAGGCTGTCGGTGTCGGACGACGGGGCGGGACTTCCCGACGACTACGAGGAACGCGGCCACGGGTTCGCGAACATGCGGGCGGATGCCGAGCGTCTGGGCGGACGCCTCATCGTCGAGCCCAGGGGACCGGACGGGGGCGCGAGCATCGCCTGCGTGATGCCATTGGGTCGCAGGGGACAGGAGGGATAGATTGTCAACAGAGTCTCGTCGCATAAGGGTGCTGCTCGCCGACGACCATTCGATCGTGCGGGAAGGGCTTGAGTCGATGCTGAAGGATTCCGAGGAGTTCGAGGTGGTGGGCTCGGCCAGGGACGGGGTGGAGGCGGTGAAGGCGGCCTCCGAGCTGTCGCCCGACGTCATCGTCATGGACGTCATGATGCCGGGGAAGGACGGGGTGGAGGCGTGCCGGGAGATCATGGAGTCTGCGCCCGACACGCGGGTGGTCATGCTGACCGCCTCGACGGAGGAGGACGCCGTGATAGAGGCGGTGGCCGCGGGAGCGACCGGCTACCTTCAGAAGTTGTCCGGGATGGACCGGCTCGTGAGCACGCTGAAGCTGGTGGCTGCGGGTGAGATGCCGGTGCCGCCCGACGTGGTGAGGCGGGTGTTCGCCAGGATACGAAGGGGGGCCAAGCAGGAGGAGGACGAGCTGACGGGGAGGGAGAAGGAGATGCTCGCGTCGTTCTGCCGGGGCATGTCATACGCCGCGATTGCGGAGGCCAGGGGACTCAAGCCGGTGACCATCAGGAACGGCCTCTACAGCATCCAGAGCAAGCTGGGTCTTGGCACGAAGCAGGAGATCGTGGTCTGGGCCGTGCGGAACGGTCTGTTGGATGACTGACACCGACGTTCGCCTGATGCGGCCGGCCACGATCAGCCTCCGTCGCAAGCTGGGCGACAACACCGAGAACCCCGCCTACATCGTCACCGAGCTCCGCGTCGGCTGCCGGATGCCGAAGAGGGGATGCAGAGGAAGCCCGGTAGCCGCAAGTGTCGCCCACAGCGCCTCAGCCTTGATCGATCAGGAGTCAGCGTGGCTACGGCAGAAGCGCGTGTAGTTGCCCCGACTCCGATTCCCTTCCCAGTTCGCGCCCCTCATACGGGCATTGTAATCCGGGATTTCAATTGATTCCTTGACATTTGACACACTATGGCTCACTCTGATGCATACCACAGCAGAGTGGTGCACTGTATGGCTAGAAGACGACAGACGATATCGTACATGGTCGGGGACCAACCGGACCTCCGGGACCTCTTGGATCAACTGAGGGAATGCACTGCGAGCCCGTATTGGAACAGAAGCCTCAGCGACATCGGAGGAATGATCCTTCTCAGGGCGGCTCAGGAGGAGGTCGCCAAGTACACCACTCAGGAGGTCGGCAATCCGCAATATGGGAAGGGTTCCGATGAAGAGGCATAGTGAGATGGAACTCTACGGACACGTGAAGCGGGGACTTGCGGAAACAGGGTACGTCGGGAGTTTGATTCAAGAGAACTATCAGTTTGCCGATATACTCGCCCCACAATACTCTGTTGCCAGCATTCCGCTAGCTGCATTTGCGCAAGATCCTCCTTCATACCGTAATGCGTGCTTCGGCGTTGTCTTGGCCAACGGGGTTGAGGGTCCTCCCTTAGTAGCAAGTTGCCGTTCCCTGGGTGCTCCTCAAATACTTGAAGTTCATCATGACCACATTAACCGCTGGAAGATGACAGGGGTGGGACAACCGCAGTTTCTTGAGCAAATCACGGCAACGGATGTCCCAGCTTTATTTCATCGACATCGGGAGGATTGGTCTCCACTACGAATCCTAAGAGCGAAGTCCGCTGGGAGAAGCGTAGCGTCTCAGCTAGACTTCTTTGATCTAGGTTTTCTTCCCCTATTAGAGCACCAGGCACGCCATAAGCTCGACCTCCTCTTGCAAGAAACTGTAGCCTTGTCTAGGCAAGAGTTTCAGCGACACTCCGATTTTTCGGATGATCACTATCCTCCTCTATTTCGACTTCTCTTTCGGCTCATCGCAGCTAAAGTTCTAGCAGACAGAGGTCAACCGGGTGATTGGTTGGGGGATGATCCCCGGCTCACTATCAACGCCGTACAGACCTTTTACTTCAAAGATACTGCTCCCGAAGCTGTTCTTAATCATCTGCCAACTCAAACGGCTGCCTGGGAAAGGGTGAAGAAGTCCTTCCATTTTCAGAATCTCTCGGTGGACTCGCTTGCATATGTCTATGAGAACACTTTGGTCGCGCCGGAAACAAGGAGATTATTCGGTATTCACAGCACTCCGCCAGCTATAGCTGAATTCATCACTCGTCAGCTACCGTTCGAAGACCTGCCACTTAACCAGCGCCGGGTCTTTGAACCGTTCGCCGGGCATGCCGTTTTTCTAGTTGCTGCGATGCAACGTTTGAGGGAACTCATGCCACCTGACATGAACTCTGCACAACGGCATCGCTACTTCGTCAAAATGCTCTCCGGCATTGAAATTGACGATTTTGCAAGGGAAGTTGCTCGGTTATCTCTTATGCTGGCCGACTACCCAAATCCAGACGGCTGGCGACTGCACGGAGCCGATGCCTTGGCTTCTGAGCCTTTCGAGCAGGAGCTACACGCTGCTCGAATTGTTCTTTGCAACCCTCCCTTCAAAGATTTTGATGCGAATGAGAGGCTCACCTATAAGAACTTGTTCTCCGTTAGAAAACCAGCCACCATCCTTCAAAGGGTGCTTCAACAGCCTCCGGATTTGCTCGGCTTCGTGCTCCCACGGTCATTCTTGATGGGACGGGGATATAAGGAAGTTCGCTCTTATATCGGACAGACGTACTCATCAATAGAGTTGGTCGCCCTCCCAGACGAGGTCTTCCGTCATTCCGATGCGGAGGCGTTGCTCCTGTTGGCATCTAAGAAAGGTAAGCGGGTCGGCAAACTCCGAACAGCTGATGTGGACAGGAGAGACCTAGAGAACTTTTACCTTACGCATGAGCCGACACGATGGTCTGAGGACGATTTCGAAGCATCACCATCTAGGTTCGAAAGCAGTATCTGGTTGCCGGCTCTTCAGGACGTTTGGAAAGCTACAAGGCGATTGAAACGACTCAGTGATGTAGCGGACATTCACCGGGGAATTGAATTCAACGTACCATTCCGGTCGAACGAAAGTACCTTGATCTCGGAAACAGCGCGTCCCGGGTATGACCTTGGTATTCAAAAGGTCAAGGATTCAGTAGAACCGTTCTTGATTCGCAAGATGGTATACCTCAGTGTGTCAAGGGACCAGATGAGGGGACAGGCATATAAGCACCCTTGGGAACAGCAAAAACTGATCGTGAACGCCGCCCGTAGGACGCGAGGAGCGTGGCCCATAGCTGCGTCTATAGACTATCTCGGTATCATTTGCTACCAAAACTTTCACGGCATCTGGCCTACCGACTCGATTTCGCTGGAAGCATTAGCGGCAATTTTGAACGGACCCATTGCCAATGCCTACGTAGCGACTAGAGAAGGCAAGAGGGATGTGCACAAGCAGACGCTTCAAGGAATCCCTGTTCCAGATCTATATGCTGACCAAGACGAAGCCGTTTCCGCTTTGGTTCACCAGTACACCGAAGCCCGTGATCGGTGGGTAGCTGGAACTCTTGCGGAGAAAGAGGCGCACAATACATGTAGCAACTTACTCCGGCTGATTGACGCTGAGGTCCTAAAGGCATACGATCTGTCCCCTCGCACAGAACGATCCCTTCTTGATTATTTCAGTGGCCAGATCCGTCCTGGACCTGTCGCTTTCAAGGAGTATTTTCCCGACTGGTTTAAGCCCCACATACCTTGGCATCGATATCTATCGGGAGAGCTGAAGGAAGCCTCAGCCGCATCGACACTCAGCCGATTGCCGGTTATTGACGACGCGCTCGTCTCCGATGCCATGAGACACTTGTGACAGGATTGCACCTAGGTGACATCTATCGAGGGTTATCTTCTGGATACCAACATTGCCAGTGCATCCTGGGACTACGGCGCACCAAGTCACAAGTCTGTCAGGCAACGACTAGGGGAACTCGGCGATGCGCTAGTATACGTTGCCGCTGTGTCAATCGCTGAAGTCGAGTATGGCCTACTAACAGCCCCTTCTATCGATGCTCAACGCCAGAGTACCGTTAGAAATGCGATGGGCAGCTACCAGGTTCTGAATGTTGACGAGCATACAGCTCAGACATATGCGGAGATTCGGGCCAACCTCTTTCGTACACACGCTCCTAGGAATCAACGTGGCAGGCTTACCAAAAAAAACGTTGAGGACTTAGTTGATCGCACTACCGGTAAACAACTCGGAATTCAGGAAAACGATCTGTGGATAGTGAGTGTCGCCGTCCAATACAACCTTATCTTTGTGACAAACGACAAGATGCTCAGAATAATCGAGGCAGCCAAGTATTCTGACCGGACAGACTACTGGAACTAGAACACCCTCAAGGAGGTGTCAACAAATTGACACCGCTGTATCACATAGAGATTACACCAAGAGCACTCCAGCCACCCCACAGACGGGTAGAACATGAGACCGACCTTTCGGTTGAAGAGTTAGAGCAGCGCTTCATCATACCCTACGGTAAAGCGGAAACGATGGTAATTAGAGGTAGGCTGATCTCGATTGATAACCTCTATCGCATCAGAATATATCTATCGGAGTACGAGCTAGGCACACTTGCAGAGTTGCCCAAGGAAAAATTGCTTGATGTTACTAATCAATTCATTACGGGTCCTCCAGGGTCGGCATTGGAACAACAGTCTCCGAAGAGAGAGTCTCGCTTCCCCACAGACGCACGCGTAGTTTTCGTGGTCTACGGTAGGAATCTTGCAGCTCGTGACGCACTCTTCGAATTTCTGAGGGCAGTAGATCTGCATCCCTTGGAGTGGTCTGAAGCTGTTCGAGCTACAGGTAGCGCGTCACCGTACATCGGCGAAGTCCTTGATGCAGCCTTTTCCCACGCACAGGCCGTCGTAGTGCTACTTACTCCTGACGACGATGCAAGGCTGAGGAGGCAATTCTGGGAGGATGGTGAGTCGGCCCATGAGACTATGGCGGAGGGTCAAGCGAGACCCAATGTGTTGTTCGAAGCAGGCATGGCCATGGGGCGAGACGCACGACGGACAGTCTTAGTGGAACTGGGTAGTCTGCGACGCTTTAGCGATATTGCGGGGCGGCACACTATTCGACTTGATGACACTTCTCAACGTCGTCAGGAGCTAGTACAGCGATTGCAGCAGGCAGGTTGCCCGGCAAATGTAGAAGGGACCGACTGGCATTCGTCTGGGGACTTTCAGGCTGCACTTACTCCCTTACATAAGAACGATGCAAAAGCTGTCGCCGAAGTCAGGAATCCGACCTACGGTGGCACTGTACCAATTTCCGGTGACTCAGCAAACCTGCTGATCGAAGCTATGAACAGCAAGCTACATGTCATACAACGAATAAGTTCACCGAGTGGCCCAATAGTTAAGACTAACGGCAAGAGTTTTGGAGGTCCGGAAGACTTGAGATCGGGAACCACGTGGGAAACAGCCCTACGTGAGCTTGTAGACTTCGGGCTTGTCGTTGAAGATGACACCTCAAAAGGCGAGGTATTCGGCGTGACGGATGCAGGATTTAACCTCGTCGACAGTTTTGAATTCTCTCAGCATTTGATTGAAGAGGAGTCAAACCGGAAGTCGGACGAGTCCACAAGCTAAACGAATTGAGCGAGGTCACACTTGTCTGACTCTCCGATCTGGATGCTAGGAAAGCAGGCGGCCTCGCTCAGGCTGATCATTTATTCCGCACACTCAGAGAGGACGCTTCATGGATAGAGCCAAGAAGCTAAAGGAAAACCCAGCGACGGATTCATACTGCGACTTGCGGATCTATGAGAGCATCCCTCTGTCTGTGATGATTCTTCAAGGATGGTTCAACGACCAATACGAGTGCTTTGAGTTGTTTCTTCAAGCCTTGAACTTCGAGGAGCGATCAGGCTACGTTACATCGGATAGCAGTCTAGCGTCAGTAAAGACGAAGTACAAACAGATGTGGGACTCCGGTGAATTCAAGAAGATTGCTACACATGGACAAGGAGTCCATAAGCAGCCGGGCCAGCTTTCCTATAGCTGGTTCTCTTGGTGGACGGGTTGTGTTTCGAGAGCTGTTGCTGACTCAGGAGGCATGGGGGCTCTCTTGCAGGGTCTGGGCACAGTCGAGGCAGCACACGATAGATTCAAGCCATGGTTCTATAAGACGAGGAAGGTACGCAATCTCAACGCGGCAGACGCCGCCAGAATACTAGCCAGATATGGTCACCTGCAACCCGAACGAAGACCTCTCTTGGCCAGAGGGTCGCTGAGAGGGGCTGCAATACTCTTGAACGATGAACCTACTTGGAAGGACCGCGGCACACTAGAAGCCGAGTACGCAGATGAATCGGCACGGCTACTCCTTGAAGAGAAGGCAGCTAGGTACATTAGAGATTGTAGCGCTCTGTCGCGCTTCGGCAAGTGGAAGATGGAAGAAGGTGAGAGTTGGTTCTGCAACGAGATTCACAAAGAACGCTATCCGGAGCGTCGGTCAAGATGATGGCGGTGTTGTGATGGTGCTTCATTACTTGCCCGGTTACATTTTAGTTTACAACTCGCTAGGCGACAGGACTCCCCATGCCTCGGGCTGGTGTACACAAGCGGCGGGAGGCGCGTGAGGCCACGGAGCGCAAAGCAAGACGGGTACAGGCGGCGGGTCTATCGCCTCCGCCTCCCGAATTGAGCGGAGGACCGGAGCCTTGCAGGCACGCCCGGGCAGAGCCTCAGACGGTCAGCTTTTGCTTTTCTGTGGACCAAAGATGAGAGGCTCGTTTTCTCCGCAGCCTGTTGTCATTTGCTCGACTCTAGGTGCATCCAAATCGACTGTCCATGAGAACCGTACTCTCTTGTGTTGATTGGAAGACGGAGAACTCCATCAAGACGCACATAATAGTTATCGGACTGGGGCGTGAACTAAGACGGGATCGTGCTACTGAATTATTGAGGAACAATCCCCCTTCGTATGATCCGTCCGAATAGCCAGGTCGCAACACAGTGGTCTGCAGGCCGGAGCAAGCCAAGGAGGATTCATGTAAATTGCCGAAGTCTGGTGTGGGGCTTGGTGTAGGCCAGGGAGTAGGTTCAAGACTGGCTAACGCCCTGGCGACAGCAGCGTCCACTGTAGCCCCCAAGTCGGGCGTGGGCGTAGCAACAACCGTGACTTCGGCCTGAGTGCACGCAAGGGAACCTATGGCAATTAGGGCGGAAATCAGTAGGGTCCGCCAACCTGTGGCATACATAGAGAGATCTCGGCGAGTCGTGAGTTTCACTTATCTTACAACAGGGAACATCTATAAACCTATAGAGGCATGTGCTGCCCACATGATTGCCTTCACGGGCTCTATGTTATGTCATGCGACCGCCACAACAGAGTCAACGAAAGACGGTCGCTATTCGGCCAGGGGGATGGCGACGGAGACGCGGGGTACGTCTCCCACTGCCTTGGTCGTGTGGCCTCGGCCCGTCAGGTCGTCGGCTAGGAGAACGTCACCGGGGCCGAACCTCTTTACAGTGCCGTCGCCGATGCCTATCTCGGCGCCGCCCTGCAACGTAATCACGTATTGACGCCTCGGCGCAACGTGCCAGTCAACAAAGTTACCGGACTCAACGCACCTGAACGTGATGCCCGTGGCCGGTTGTTGGTCGGCGGTCCAGTTGATTCCTTCGGGCATGGGCAGGTCCTCGAAATGGGTCTCGCCGTCGTCTCCCGTGTAGATGCGTACAAACATGCTCTCACTCCTTGTCCTCTCCTTCAAGAGAGGCATTTGTGGCGCCTCCGTTGACGGAGATCTGAATCCCCCTCATCCCGACCTTCTCCCGCCAGGGGAGAAGGGGGAATTGACGCCTATTCTCAGGCAACGACAGTGTAGGGCTAGCAGGCGGGACGTTCAACCACCGACGATGCTATCTTGCGCTTGATGAGTTGGCCGCCTCCCAGTTGGCCGTAGAACTGCCCGCTCTCAACGACGACTTTGCCTCTGAGGATGGTGACCGTGGGCCAGCCCTGTACGTCCCAACCGTCCCAGATGGAGTAGTCGCTTATGTGCAGGTCCGACATGGTCAGCCTCTTGTTTACATCCGGGTCTATGAGGACGATATCGGCGTCGCTTCCGGGGGCTATGGCTCCTTTCCGCGGGTAGTAGCCCATGATTTTGGCTGCGTTGGAGGATGTGACCTCTACGAACCTTTCCAAGCTCATCCCACGTTTCGCCACTCCCTCGCTGTATGCGATGCCGACGCGGGTCTCGGCCCCGGAGTGTCCTCCGGTCACGTCGAAGACCGTCTGGCCAGCGACTTTCGTGGCCAGGTCGGTGCAATACTCGTCAGTGGCCATGCAGTTGACGCCGCCCTTTATCAGCCCGTCCCACAGGGCGAGCCTGTCCTCCTCGGACTTCAGGGATGGGTAGGTGTGGTACTTCATGCCGTCCGGCTCTTTGTAGTTTTCCGCGTTGAAGGTCACATAGTTGTGGAGCGTTTCGCCATAGATGGGCAGGCCTCTCCCTCGGAATTCCCGGATGGCGTTAACTCCCTCCTTGGCGCTGATGTGAACGAAATAGACGGCGGCCCCCGTCCATTCGGCCAGCTTGAGGACTCGTCGGAAGGATATGTCCTCGGACATGTTGTTGTGCACCTCGTAGAGACGGTGGTGCTCGGTGCGCTCCTCTTCCTGGAGCTTGGAGTACATGAACTGCACGATGTCGTCGTCCTCGGAATGGACGAACACCATGCCGCCGGCCCCCTTCACCTCTTCCATGATCGCCGAAAGGTGGCCCATTCCCACCAGCCTTCGGTCCTGTTCGGACATCTTGAACACGGGACGGACGTTGGTGGTGAATATTTTGATGGTTGGGAAACCCTCTTCCACCGCCTCTTTTATCTGCCCCAGAACATTGGTCGGAGTCGGGCCCAGCAACATGCAATGGTGAGAGTAGTCGCAGTATGAGTAACCCTGCCACCGTGAGGCCCGCTCGGCAAACGCCCCTGGGATGTCCACGCCCGGTTCCTGCACGGCGAAGTCGGTCAACGTCGTGGTTCCGCCAAAGAGGGCCGCCCTGCTAACCTGCTCAGGAGGCGCCGTTTCCACGCCGGACATTAGCGCCACCGGAGCGGCGATGTGGGCGTGAGGCTCGATGCCTCCGGGGACCACTATCTTCCCGGACGCGTCAACGACTCTACCGACGTCGTCCGTCAACGTGCCGGGTTCGGCCACCGCTGCGATCTTCTCTCCCGATACCGCCACGTCCCAGACGCCCACTCCCGACGGAGTCACCACTTGACCGCCCCGGATAATCATGTCCAGCATGAGACTCCCTTCTGTCGGCAGCCCTTTCCGGGCTGCCTTGGTCCGCCCAGTCTGATTACATGAGAGTGTAGCATAGGCTCTTGGGGCGGGCCATTGGTGCCCCGTCCCACCGAGTTTTTCAATTATTCACCCTCACCCCAACCCTCTCCCGTCAAGGGAGAGGGGGCAATGTACCTTGTGACGTGCGTGTTGCCCTTTGAAAGCTGTGGGCGTAAAATTACCGGAATCATCCACTCAATCGGAGGTCTCTCTATGGCGGAAGTCAGCTCACCCCTCGAAGGCGTAAGAGTCCTGGACCTTGGCAGGCACCAGGCGGGCCCCAGGTGCGCGCAGGTGCTGGCCAGACTGGGGGCGGAAGTCATCAAGGTCGAACGCCTCGGAGGGGAGGAAACCAGGACGCATGGGCCTTTCGCCAACGGTCAAAGCGCCTACTTCGTCCAGTACAACAGCGGCAAGAAGAGCGTCTGCATAGACATGCGAAAAGAGGGCTCCAGGGAAATCATCGAGGGGCTTATCAAGAAGTCAGACATCTTCCTCCAGAACTTCCGGCCCGGCACAATCGAGAAGATGGGCTACGGGTGGGAGACCTTGAAGACACTGAACCCCCGGATAATCATGGTCAACGTCTCCGCTTACGGCCAGTTCGGGCCCTACAAAGACAAAATCGGCTACGACCCAGTGGGTCAGGCCGTGTCGGGAATCATGATGGTGACCGGCAACGAAGGCATGCCGCCTATTAGAGCTGGTGTGCCCATCATCGACCGCACCACTGCTCTCCACGCCGCTATTGGCGCTTTGGCGGCCCTCCGGGAACGGGACATATCCGGCAAGGGGCAGACCATAGACGTATGTCTTGCGGACACAGGCTACAGCTACACCGAGATTCCCGTAACCGCATACGTCGGCGGGGCCGGAGAGCCGAAACGGGGAGACGGCGTTCAACCCTCTCCCAACGGCGCCTACCAGTGCAAGGACGGTTGGATACTGCTGTCCACGGGTGACCAGCACCAGTGGCCCAGGGTGTGCAACGCTCTCGGCAGACCCGAATGGATGGAGGACGACAGATTCACGGAGAGGCACCGGAGAATCGAGAACGCTGGCTTAATCAACGACGCTGTCAACGCCATGCACGCCAAGATGACCATCAAGGAAGCGGTTGACCACTGGACCAAGAGCGACGTTACCGCCGCCCCCGTGAACACAATTGCCCAGGCCGCCGATGACCCCCACCCCTGGGAGCGGAGGGCTATGGTCGAGGTGCCTGACCCTATAGCCGGCAGCATCTACGTGTCAGGAGACTTCTGGCACTTCAGCCGCACCCCCGCTGTGGTTGGCTCCACCCCGATGCCGGGGGAACACACCGACGATGTCCTCACGGACCTGCTGTCCTTCTCCGAGGAGAAGTTGGACGAGCTAAGGGCGGCGGAAGTCATCGGATAACCCATCCCATGCCCCCTAGCCCTCGACGGGACCTTTGCAATACTCCCTCTGGGAGAGGGTTGGGGTGAGGGTAGTTTCAACTGCAACGCAGGAGGTTCCCCATGCCTGATTTGCTCATACGGGGCGGCAAGGTCGTAGACCCATCCCAGGGACTCAACGGACCGGCGGACATTGCCGTCACCGGCGGCAAAATCGAGGCCATCGGCCCAGACCTGCCCGTCGAGGGTGTGAAACGCACTATCGACGTCCCTGGCAAACTGGTCATCCCCGGCATGATAGACCTCCACGCCCACGTCTTCGGGGGAATCACGGCCAATGGCCTCAGTCCCGACACGGCCGGAGTCCACTCGGGCGTGACCACTTTGGTGGATGCGGGCAGCTCAGGTTGCGCCAACTTCCGCGCTTTCCCTGCCCACATCATCCCCAACTGCCACACTGAAATTCTCCCATTCATGCACATCTGCCAGACCGGCCTGTCCACCATGCCGGACATCATCGCCGAGCGGAGCATTGACCTGGATGGCACTCTCCAAGCCTGCGAGGAGCATCGTGGCCTGGTCAGGGGAATCAAGGCCAGGATGGTCTCACCTGCATTGGAAATATTCGGCATGGAGATGCCAAGGCTGGCCAAGCGTGCGGCTCGTGAGAGCGGCATCAAGCTGATGGTCCACATAGGGGACACCGAAAAGCGCTACGACCCCAACGTCATAAGAGAGCTTCTGCCCATCATGGACGAAGGGGACATACTGACTCACTACTTCACAGCCAACCCCGGAGGGGTGCTGGACGCCAACAACAAGCTGGTGCCGGAAGCCAAGGACGCCGCCGACCGGGGAGTGTGGCTGGATACCGCCCACGGACGCATGAACTTCTCCTTCGACGTAGGACGTCGGATCGTAGACCAAGGGCTGCTGCCCCACTGCATCAGCACTGACATTACGGTCCCTGGACGGCTCAACACCGTTCACTCCATGACCGAGATGATGACCCGCTTCATGGGGCTGGGATTCAGTTTCGAGGACGTGGTCACCATGTGTACGGCCAACCCGGCTAAAGCCGTCGGCGAGCAGGACCGCATCGGCAGCCTCAAGGTCGGCATGCAGGCGGACATCTCAGTCCTGGAAGAGCGGGAAGGGGACTGGGTAGTGTACGACATCCTCCGGGCGCCTCTCAAGGTGGACAAGTGCCTCGTGCCGGCCCTCACGGTGAAACGCGGAGAGGTGTTCGAACCGGAGTGGGGACCCAGGGCGTGGGGATGGGAGCCGGACCCGGCTTAGAGAAGGGGCGAGACGGGCCTTTGACAAGATTTCAAGCGACTGCATTGGCAGATGGGGGATTGGGCGACTAGCCAGTCCCCCCACGACCTAACCGAGGCCCGATCCTCGTCTTTCCGGCGAAGGCCGGAATCCAGAAGCGCCATTCCTTCTTGCAAGGTTCCCTGGGCTCCTCCGGCCTCCGCCGGAGTGACGGAAGAGTATACGTCTTTCGACATGGCCGTTATCTGACCCCCGCCGGTTACTCGCCGTTCTATGTCACACCCCGGCGCATAACGGTGCTCAGGCCGAACGGGAAGGGTTAGGGGCCCGACCCAATCGAACGATTTGAATAGTTCCCCCGTGGTTTAGCAGTCCAAGACTTAGCGGGAGGCGCCGATCGTAGCCCACTCCACTCCGGCGCTCCGAGAGTTGCCCGGGTACTTGGCCGGGTGGATGCCCTCAGCAGGCAATCTCTCCTCGATTAGCTGCTCGTTCTCGTCGTAGTATGGGGCCTCTATACTCTCTAGGTACTTGGCCCACTTGGCCGTGCTCTTCCGTATCTCCCATACCCAGTAGTAGTAGGCCATCCTCTTGGTGGCCGCAAAGAAGTCGCCCTGTCGGAACCGCCGCAATATCTGCTTGGGACCATAGAACTTCTTGTATGACTTGTTGATTTCCTTCTGCAACGTGGACGGCTTCATGTTCTTGGGGAAGAAGATGACAAACGTCCCGTCCAGCTTGTCCCATGTGGGAAGCAAGAAGCGGTGAAGGGGTATGGTGGGAGCGTTCTCCTCCGGGTACCCGCTTAAGGGGAAGAGGGCCACGTAGTCTACGTCCGCCTCGATGGCCGCGTCTATGGTGGACCTGATGCTCTGCACGTCGTCATCGTCCGACCCCAGGACAAACGACCCCAGCACCCTGAGATTGTGCTTCTTTATCTTGGCCAGGGACTGCTTCATGCTCTCGTTGTTCTGCTGCTTGTTGAGGAGCTTCAACACCCTGTTGTCGAAGGACTCCAGCCCGATGTACAGGGTGTTTATCTGGGCTTGTTTGAGGAGGGCCAGGGTTTCCTCGTCCCGTGCAACCTCAAGCCTGGTGAAGCATATCCCGTACCATTGAATCCCTTCGTCGATGATTCTCCGCAGAAGTTCCTTGGTCCGGTCCCGTTTAACGGTGAAATGGTTGTCCACCATGAAGAAATATTTGGTTCCGTTCAGGCTTTGCTGGTACTTGATGTCGTCGATGACTGCATCGATGCTCCGCACCCTGTATCCCCGTCCCAGCTCTCTAGGCGCAATGCAGAAGGAACAGTCGTATGGACAGCCGCGGCTTGTCTGGAGCACCTGCCAGCGCATTCTGAGGTTCCAGAGAAGCTTCCACCTGGGCCAGTCCATGTAGCCGTCGATAAGCTCCAGGTCGGGTATAGTCTCAAACTCCTGGACGAAGGGCCGGCCCTGGTTGTGCCTCATCAACCCCTTGTCCCAGTAGGAAACCCCCAGTACACCGTCCAAACTTTCGCCGTTTCTCCACCGTTCCAGGACCTCGGGCAGGCTCTCGTCTCCCTCCTGGCGGACCACCACATCGCAATATTGGAGAGAGTCCTCCACCATTACGGAAGCGTGGGTGCCTCCAAGAACGATGGGCATGTCGGGCCGGGCATCCTTGATCTTGTTTATATAATCTATGGTCGTGGGCATGGTGGAACTGAAGGCATGGAAGCAGACCACGTCGGCGGCCAACACCCGGTCCCAGTCAATGGGGCCGATGTGCTCCACGAACATGTCCACGTCGTAGCCAGCGTCCCTCACGATGGTGGCGACAAGCGGCATTCCGTATTCCGGAAAGACGGCGTGAGTTACAAGGTTCCAGTAAGGCAACTCGGCGCTAATAAAGGCGACTCTTTGGACCTTCACCTAAACCTCCTGCTTATCCGATCCCTCCAACAGGACTCTCGGAAAGAACCATTCGATCGACCAGAGAAAGTTACCCCGTATACTACCACGATAATCATTTTATTTGGATAGGCTTGATACATGAATTGTCGTCTAAAGGCGCTGCACAAACTCACGTCAACCAGCGAATAGTCGCCTTACAGCCCTTCTGGCTCTTGCCCTGACGGATATGCGGTCGTCCAGGTTGGCCGCCACGGTCTCAGCGGCGTCCTTGCGCCCGACTATCATCGGCGTTGCCCAGGCACGAAGCTCCTTGACTGTGGGAGGGGAGGATGAGTCTCCATCATCTCTGGTCCACGAAGGGCCGACATGGGTAAGCGGCATCCATCCCTCACCCCTCCCACGGCTCACCAATGCGGCTCCCCCCGCCTCTGTGACTATTACGGCCCCCGCCGCCACGTCCCAGACCCTCGGGCCTCCCAGCAGAGAATATCGGAACACGCCCAACGTCGCCATGGCAAGCTCGTACACGACGCTTCCTGAAACCCGAACGTCCGCGATGTGGCCCCGCGTCCCCTTGCGGAACCTGTACCGGCCTCCGAATGACCCGGGCAGACTCGCCAGCCCGCCGGGCTCTGACCCGTCGGCTTCAGGAATCGACCAGTCCTTGCTGTCAATCCTGGCGCCACGACCTATGGAGGCGTGAAACACTCTGATGCCCTCCGGCGACGGCCATGGTATCGCCATGGCTCCCGCAACCGGGGCGCCTTTATAGGTCACTCCTATGGAAGAGCCGAAGATGGGAAGCCCGTTGAGGAAGTTTCCGGTGCCGTCCAGGGGGTCGAGGATCCATACAAAGTCCGAAGAGGGCGGCTGGTCCGGCTCGTCGTCCTCCCCCTCTTCACCAAGTATGAAATGGTCGGGGAAACGTTCATGGATCGCCCGTTCCATATACTCCTGGGCCTCTTTGTCGGCGGAGGTGACGGGGTCTCGCTGGGCCTCGTCCTTGAATTCGACTTTCAGTTCTCCGCCCAGCTTGGCGTTCAGCATCCGCCCCACGTCATAGGCAATTCCCGCAGCCGTCTCCTCCAGCCGCGCCAGGAATTCAGGCTCCAGGGGCATCGTCACTATCGCCTCCCTACCGTGCCGTGTAACTTTCAGTCGCCTCTGAGAACCCATGAATTATATCAACGTCTGACGTTCCAGGTGCGAATCCGCCTTACAACGGAATCGTCAAGGCATTTTCGGGAAATGCGTAGCGCACCAAAGGGTCGTACAATGCCTGCGTGGGCGTGAGTGTGTCTCATTCCAGGGCCGTTTTGTTTGACAATGGAGATGGGGCGGCGCTATATTTACTTGGCTGTCTCCGACGTGGAATATTGGGGCTTACACTCGGCGAAATAGACAGGCAATGCTACGGTTAAACCTTCAATCATTCGACTCCATGGGGCAATCACAGCTATTATATCAAGACAACCCCGTGCGCCCTTCGACGGGCGTTCGTGAACCTGGACGATAAGAGGAGGACTTAGGTGCCAAGTCAGAGTTTCGTGGTACGGTTTGCAGGGGAAGGCGGGCAGGGCATGGTGACCTCTGCCGAGGCGCTGGCCCAGGCGGCGGCGACCGGCGGATACCACGCACAGTCCAGCGCCACTTTTCCTTCCCAGATAATGGGAGGCCCCACGTGGGCCCAGGTGCGGGTCTCCAACGACCCCGTCCTCAGCCCGGGGGACGACCTCGACGTGTTGGTAGCCTTCAACAAAGAGGCTTATGACACTCACCAGGGAGAGGTCAGAGAGGGCGGCGTAATCGTCTATAACTCTGGGGACTTCGAGTTGGAAGACGACCAAATGAGCTTCGGGATGCCCTTTGCGGAACTGGCGCGGCAGACGGGGAACCCCAGAGCGGAGAACATGATCGTCATCGGCGCCTTCGCCCACCTCATTGGGATGCCCATGAACTTCATCGAAGAGTTCGTCGTGAAACGTTTCACCAGAGGCCGCGCCGGAGATGAAGAAATCATCAAAGCCAACATCATGGCCCTCGAACTTGGACGCGCAAGGGCTGCCGAAAGCGGCTTCAACGTAGGCAGTCTGCCCAGCCCCAACCCACCCGATTTCACACAGTTGCTCGTAAAGGGCAACGAAGCCATCTCCCTGGGAGCGCTGACCGCCGGACTGGACTACTTCGTTGGATACCCCATATCTCCGGCCACAACCATTCTCCTGTACATGGAACGGAACCTGGTGGGAGAAGGGAAATTCGCCTACCAGGCAAGCTCCGAGATTGAGTCCATCAACTCAATTATCGGCGCCGGGTACGCAGGGAAGAAGGCCATGACGTCCACAGCCGGACCCGGCCTCTCGCTTATGAGCGAGGGAATAGGCATGGCCTGGATGTCCGAGATACCCGTGGTCATCGTCAACGTGCAGCGGGGAGGACCGGCCACCGGACTTCCCACCAAGACGGAACAGTCAGACTTCAACGTATGCCTCCACCCGGCCCACGGCGACGCCAGCATTCCGATAATCGCCCCGGGCTCTGTCGAAGACTGCTTCGTTGCCGCCATCCACGCTATGAACTGGTCGGAGCGGTATCAGGGTCCCGTCATACTCCTGACCGAGATGTACCTGGCCGAGCAGTCGAAGAACATACGAAAGCCCGACGTCGGCTCCGTTCAAATCGAAGAAAGAAATGTGTATCGGGGAGAGAACGGATATCACAGATACGCTGGCGACGGAATGTCGCCTATGCCCGTACCAGGCGGACCCGGGGCCTACGTGGCGAACCCTTCCGAGCATGACCCAATGGGCGACACCACCCACCTTCCCAACCGTCACATCGAGATGACCGAGCGGCGGTTCGCCAAGCTAAAGCTGCTGGAAGACGGCACCTACGACGCCATAGACGCCCACGAGCCCGTGGTCCTGATGCCGTGGGGAGGCTCCAGCGGTCCGGCTTTGGAGGCCTTCCTCAGTCTGAAAGAGATGGAGTACCCCATAGGTTGGCGCTTCACCATGTTCCTGAACCCTCTACCCCCCACACTCTTGGAAGACCTGCGCGAGAAGGAACTGGTCATAGTGCCCGAACTCAACTACCAAGGACAGTTCTCCGCATACCTGCGGGCGCAGGGGGTCAAGGCCGTTTCGATCACCCAGTACACGGGCCTGCCCTTCAAGGTAAGCAGGCTGGTCTCTGAGATACGAGAACGAGTGGAATCGCACAAACAGGAGACAGTAGCAGTATGAGCAAGAAGAACCCCGAGTATGACTTTGAGTGGTGCCCTGGTTGCGGCGACTTCGGTGTACGCCGCGCCATTGAGATGGCCCTGAAGGATCGCTCAACTGAGACCGAGCTTCCCATTGAGAACAACGTAATTGTCGCGGGCATCGGATGTTCGGGAAACATGGTCCACCTTCTCGAAGGGCCTCAACCCTTCGGGTTGCACGGGATACATGGACGAACTCTTCCCATATCTTTAGGGGTAAAGATGGCCCGGCAGGACCTGAACGTGGTGGTTGTGGCGGGGGACGGAGACTTCCTCTCCATCGGGGGAGAGCATATCGGCCCCCAGGCCCAACGCAATCTTGACATCACCGCCGTGATCATGGACAACGGCGTATACGGACTCACCAAAGGCCAGAGCTCGCCGACTATGGAATTGGGCGGCATCAGCTCCAGCACTCCCTACGGCAAGCTTGAGGGGTCCATGAATCCCCTGGAACTCTACCTGACCTTGGGAGTGACGTTCGTAGCCAACTCCTATTCGAGCCGCGTACGGGACTTGGCTAACCTGATAAAACGGGGCATGGACCACAAGGGGTTCTCCATAGTCCACGTCCAATCGCCTTGCACAACCTACAACGACACCCACGACATCCTCAAGGGCAACCCGCAGAAGGACATTCCCGCTTCGACGTGGAACATCCCCGAAGAACATGACACCTCCGACATCGCCGCCGCCTATGCCGTGGCACGGGCGGACGGCTGCCCACTGGGGATTATCTACGAAGACACGGAGAACCTTTCCCTGGACCAGCGAGCCGATGAGGTGCGGAGGCGGGTTTCGTCGAAGTCGGTTGAGGAACTGATGGCCACCGTTACTCTCTAGCCCGCTCCCAAGAGCAAGCCGCTGAAGAAAAAGGGCGCCACGACAACGGCGCCCTTTTTGCTTGACTGTCTACCGCTGGAGCGATTTCGGTTATACAATAAATCACTCCGCAAAACACCCTCGAGGCATTATGTCATGAGGCCATCGGATAAGGCCATCCAAGCGCTCCAGATAGTCAGCGACCACGGGCCGATGACTCCGACGAAGTTTGCCTCGATGATGTGGTCTCTGGAGACGGATTCAGAGTCACCAAGCTTAAGCGGTTACGTACGTAAGGCTGGGGAATACCTGGCCTGGCTTCAGCAGCGGCGATGGGTGGCGCTGTCCAATAGCGCCCATCAGTATTACTTGACCAAGCTAGGGGCGGAGACGCTGGTGGAAAGCTTCATCAACAAGCACCGCACCCTGCTGTAGCCCGGAGCTTCCAGCAGCCGAAGAACTAGGTCTCCACCTCGGTTTCGTCGCGAGCCTGATACTTCGTGGGGCACTTCACTATGATGTTGTCGGTGTGGAACCGCCCGTCTCCGGTGAAGGAACCCTCCAGGACAATCTCCGAATGAGGGTTGAAGAACAGGTCTGGCAGAACTCCGTTGTACGTGGCGTCCAGATCACGTACTTGATCAGTAATGGTGAAGTTTGCCAGAAGCTCACTGCTTCCTTTGACTCTTTGGTAAGACTCCGGGACCAGTGTACCCACCACCCTGATGCTCTTTCCGTCCAGGTTAGAAGAATCCGCAAGAGACTCTTCCACGGTGTAGTAGTAGAGCTTGTTGCCGGGAAAGGCCGCATACACCAGGTACGCAAGGGCCAACACCAAGACCACCCCGATCAGGACGAAACGCCCCTTGCCGCCCAGGAATCCACGCGGGCCGCTCGGTCCTTGCGGTCCCATCTCTCTGTTGGCATCCATCATGGGTTCATATCCTCAAGCGCCGTGTCAACGCATCCTGCTGTTTCCAGAATAGCGGCCGGACAGCGCTTAATCAACCGTCATCGGGCCGATGGGGAACTCGACGGATTCTCCTTGCTCTCCAAGGCGTCCCTCAGCTCCCGGATCTCGGATTCCAATTCATTCTGGCGTCTGACCATGAAGAACATATATAGAAAGAACACGACCCAGGTTACGGAGTACGCGGCAAAAAGCCAGGGCAAATTATGGTCCATCGGTCACCGCCGGTCTAAGGGATTTGGGGTAAGCCTCGCCGCGAATCTCGCCTGCTTGACCGTGTCCTCAGCAACCTTCAGCGAGAGACGGCTCTTCAGAACATAGGCGAACAGTGCGGTGAAGGTTATCACGGAAAACAGCAAGACTGTCCGCATGTCGCCATCCAGGCTGCCCGGCTCGGCGAAGGGGCCCACTACCGTGCCCGGGTGGACTGTCCGCCACCAGGTTGCGGCGAAGTAGACTATGGGCACGTCTACAAAACCAATAACGCCCAGCACGCCCGCATATACGCCCGCCTGGGTCCTGTTTGGCGCGTAGGCCCGCACCATCAGGTAAACGATGTATATGAGCCACAGAATCACAGAGGTGGTCAGTTTCGGCTCCCACGTCCACCACACTCCCCAAACTGGGCGCATCCAGATTGTGCCGGTTATCAATATCAGCGTCGCGAAGACCACTCCGATTTCCGCCGCCGCGTGGGCCAGGGAGTCCCACCAGGGATTCCGCTTCCACAGGTACATTACGGACCCGACGAACACGATGAAAAAAGCAAGGAACGCCACCCACGCTATGGCCACGTGGAAGTACATTATTCGCTGCACGTGGCCCATAACCTGTTCAGTGGGGGCCCACATGAAGATGAGGTAGAGGTTGGCCACCATCATCCCACATAGAGCGGGCAGGACAAGCGCCTTCAGCAAATTCACGAAGAACCCGGCGTCGACTCCCGGACGGCCCGTCATTCTCTCCGCGTCGGTCCTTGCCACTCAGCTATTCCTCCACCGCAAGTCCAAAAAGCCACGGACAGAGTACCAGAAACACAGCATCGAATACAGCTATAAGGCCCAGCCAACTGGTGATTCCTATAGGGCTGTCTGAACCTATGGCGCCGGACGACGCCTCTACAGCCGCGATTATCACGGGCAAGACCACAGGGAAGAACAGGGCCGGGAGCATGATTTCCTTGGACCGGGTATGGACAGCGACGGCGGAAAACAGAGTCCCAACTGTAGCAAACCCCAATGTGGCCAACAGGATTGCAAGGACCAGGCCGAGGGAGAAACCTGAAAATCCGAGCACGGCGGCGAAAACCGGCAGAACGACGGCCTCCACCACAACCATGAACAGGAACGTCCCCAACATCTTGCCCAGGTAGATGGAGTCGCGGCTCACCGGAGCCAGCAGCAGGCCCTCCAAGGTTCCCTTGTCCTTCTCCACCGAGAAGGCTCTGTTCATGGCCAGGACGCCAGCAAAGGCGAAGGCCACCCAAAGGATGCCCGGCGCCAACTCGTCCACCACACGGGGCGTGACGTTAAGGGAGAAGTTGAACACGACCACGACCAACAGGGCGAACACAAAGACTGAAACGACGATATCCCTGGTGCGGACCTCCAGCAGGATGTCTTTCCACGCGATAGTAAAGACAGGCCCCCAGAACTCCTTCACTGGACGGCCTCCAGGCAACGCCGATAGACGCCTCTAAAGCTGGCAACGTCCAGGGCGCTCTTGGACTCCTCGTAGGCAATCCGCCCACCGGAGAGAATGGCGACCCGGTCGCCCCACGCGAGCCCCTGTTCGACGTTGTGGGTGGTCATAACCACCGAGCGCCCTTCGCCCACCCAGCCTTCCAGCAGGCCGCCCAGCATGTCCAACGCTTCCTGGTCCAGCCCGGCTTCCGGCTCGTCCATCAGCAGAATCCTGGGCTCGTGGAGAATAGCTCTGGCTATGGATAGGCGTTTCTGCATCCCGTTGGACAGAGTCCCAGCCTTGCTGTTCCGGCGGCCCTCCAGGCCCATTATGTCAAGGACCTCCCCGATGCGCCGGTCCGCGTCGGAGACACGGTAGAGACGGGCAAAGAACCTCAGGTTCTCCTGGCAGGTCATGTCTTCGTAGAGGAGGCTTCTGTGAGGGACCACTCCGATGATTCTACGAACGGCGCGGGAGTCGTGGTTTCGTTCAATTCCGCCGACCCAGACCTGGCCGGCGTCAGGCCGGGCCTGGGTGGAGAGGGTCTTAAGCAGAGTGGTCTTTCCAACTCCGTTGGCGCCGAATATCACCAGGAACCGGCCCCACTCTACGGTCAAGTCCAGGTCCCATAGGACAGGCCAGTCCCCGAATCCCTTGCGTAGACCCGTCACTACAATGGCTTGAGCGTCAGCCGGAGAAACCACCCAACCATGATAAACCTCCGCCAAAACCTGTCGCAACCGACATACCCACCTAAACCGTCCAAGACGGCTCGCCGATCCTCCCGCTAGCCCCGTTTCTTGACATAGATATTGGCCGAACGTAACATGATGCGCATAACGCAGCCTGCCCACTCCCCGTTGGACGGCGGCCTGGAACAGAAGGAGCCTTACCTTATGAAGAGGCCCGACCAAATCAAGCAAGCCCCCGACCAGGGATTAGGCGAGCGTGTCCCCCCAGGGCAGTTCGTCTCACAGAAGTTCCCGGTGCTGACCTATGGACCTACTCCGCGCATCGACCTGAAGGACTGGACGCTGCGCTGCTTCGGTCTCGTGGAAAAGGAGATGGAGTTCACCTGGGAGGAGTTCAAGGCTCTCACGTGGACCACGGTCAACGCCGACTTCCATTGCGTCACCCAGTGGAGCTCGCTGGACAACACCTGGGAGGGGGTCCTGTTCACCGACCTGATGGATCTGGTTAAACCAAAGACCGAGGCCAACTTCGTCATGGCCCACTGCTACGGCAACTACACCACCAACATCCCCCTGGAGACTCTCATATCAGACAACTCCCTTCTGGCCCATATGCAGAACGGGTCCGAGATAGGGAAAGACCACGGCTGGCCCCTGCGGTTGGTGGTGCCTTCCAAGTATGCCTGGAAGAGCGCAAAATGGGTCACCGGAATCGAGTTCATGGCGGAGGACCAGCCTGGTTTCTGGGAGCAGCGAGGCTACAACAACAGCGCCGACCCGTGGAAGGAAGAGCGCTTCTGGCCTGAACTGTCCTAGCGGTGCGCTAAGCGCCCATGCCAATAAACAAGGCGGTCAGCTGTAGCTGGCCGCCTATATGTCGGATAGTCCAAGCGGCTGGACTCTATCGAGGTAACCGCCACAGTCCCCGGGGTTTACCAACCGGTGCGACTCTTGCCGCAGTCTTTGCAGTACACGCTACGGAGTGGCCCGTTCTCCGCTCCGCAATGCTCACACTTCCACATTGCAGCTAACCTCCATCAAGCAAGGTTGATGGGAATATCATATCACAGGGACAGAGGCTCGGCTACGCCGCCTTCCGCTGTGGAGTTGGGTCGGAAACCGCGCTCCGCTTTCCCGGGGCCTCCTTCTTCGCCCTTTCCTTTATCAGGCCGCACTGGAGGCACGCCAGGAAGTCGCCGTATATGTCACTGGCTATAGCCAGGTCTCCCCTGCATTTGGGGCACGCCTTGAGGAAAACCATCGCGGGTCCGTTGCCTTTCGGGGCCATTTCCGACCTTTTCTCGAATTAGCCGACCCTATCGTCACGTTAACGACTTGACGAAGAGTGATTCAGCTTAATGGGATTATATGACTTGACACTGGTTGTGTCAACTAGTAGCATATATTCAAGTCAACCTGGAGTTGTGATATGCAGCAAAGGCGCCGACGAAAGCCGGAGACGGCAACCTGGACCGAGATAAACCGTGTGGTCATCAGGACACGGCCCGAGCAGACGGGCCTGGCGAAGAATTCCCCTCCTGAACCCCCAGCCGCACAGAGTCCACAGGAAGACGCTCAAACAGTCGGCGACGAGCTCCAAGGCGTATACATTATAAGCGTGGCGGCCCGAATCCTGGCCATGCACCCTCAGACCCTCCGCAAATACGAGCGCCTGGGGCTGATCTCTCCCTTCAGAACCATTGGAATGCTGCGCCTCTACTCAGAAGAGGACATCCAGACGCTGCGGCTCATCAGACACTTCGAAGAAAACCTGGGCCTGAACCTGGCCGGGGTCGAGTTCGCCCTTACCCTTGTAAACCGGCTCTTCAAGATGCGTCGGCGGCTCCGTAACGTTAACGACGCCGAAGACCTCGCCGTACAGGTTGACGACGAAATCAGAGACACGTTCCGGTGGCTGGGTTTACCCCTCGACGGCGACGGGGACGCAGTGAGTGAGGAGAGGGGATAGCCAATGGAACGAGACCAGGAATACGTTAACGGTAACAACAACGGAAGCGTGCGGGAAGACAGCGCGACCCAAAGCTCATCCCCTGTGGAACAGGAGTTGGACCAAGAGCAGATGAAAGCGATGCTCCAGCGTGCCCAGGCTGAGCTCATCAACTACAGGCGGCGGGCCGAAGAGGAAAAGGAGGAGATGCTCAAGTACGCAAGCTCCCGCGTTGTCCTCAAGATATTGCCCGTGCTTGACGAGTTCGCCCTGGCCATCGCCCACGCGGAATCAACGGCGTCCCAGCAGCCCGACTCCGACGGAAACGACTCCCAGGCTTCCTGGCTGGAGGGAGTGCGCCTCATACACCGGAAGCTGAACACACTATTGGAGTCGGAACTGGTCGGCAAAATCGAGGCGGAAGGAAAACCCTTCGACCCCCTGGAACATGAAGCGATGGGCTACCAGGAGAGCGCCGAACTCCCGGAAGGCCATATCATGTCCGTGGTGCGTGAAGGGTACAAGATGCACGGCCGGGTGATACGCCCGGCGCTTGTCGTGCTGGCCAAAGCGCCGGAAGGCCACAGCCGGCAAATCGAGCACGAGTCCGGTACGACGGACTCCGATGGAAAGGAGAATGGCAATGCCTAAAGTGATAGGCATAGACTTGGGGACCACCAACTCTGTAACGGCCGTCATAGAGGCCAACGACCCATTGGTCCTGGAGAACGCCGAAGGCGGACGCATCACTCCCTCTGTGGTGGCAGTCAACGCAAGGTCTGGCGAGACCTACGTGGGCCAAATGGCCAAGCGCCAGGCTGTGACCAACCCGGAGAACACCATCTTCTCGGTCAAACGGCTGATGGGCCGCAAGTTCGACGACGCCGAGGTGCAGAAGGCCATAGGCGTGCTTCCTTACAAAATAGTCAAGGCGGCCAACGGCGACGCCCACGTGGAGATGGGCGGCAAGACCTACGCGCCGCCCCAGGTTTCGGCATTAGTGCTCCAGAAGCTGAAGCAGGACGCCGAGTCCAAGTTGGGAGAGCGCATCAACCAGGCTGTCATCACCGTTCCGGCCTACTTTAACGACGCCCAGAGGCAGGCCACCAAAGACGCCGGACAGATTGCCGGACTTGAAGTGCTCCGCATTATCAACGAGCCAACGGCCTCCTCCCTGGCCTACGGCATCGACAAGAAGAAGTCCGACCCCGCTCTGGCGGTATTCGACCTGGGGGGCGGCACCTTCGACATCACCATCCTCCAACTTGGAGAAGGAGTATTCGAGGTCAAGTCCACCAACGGGGACACCTTCCTGGGAGGAGACGACTTCGACAATCGCATCATCGACTGGCTCGTCCAGGAGTTCCGACAGGAGTCCGGCATAGACCTCAGGAACGACAACATGGCCCTGCAGCGTCTGCGAGACGCCGCTGAGAAGGCGAAAGTTGAACTGTCCACTGTCCCCGAAACGGAAGTCAATTTGCCTTTCATTACGGCGGACGCCAGCGGCCCCAAGCACATGGTGCTCACTCTCACACGGGCCAAGCTGGAACAGCTAGTGGCCGACCTCCTGGACCAAGCCGAGGGGCCTTGCCGTAGAGCGCTGCAAGACGCGGGGATGGCGGCTGGCCAAATCGACGAAGTTATCCTGGTGGGCGGCATGACCCGAATGCCCGCCGTCCAGGCCAAGGTGAGAGACATATTTGGCCAGGAACCCAGCAGAGGGGTCAACCCCGATGAGGCCGTGGCAGTAGGCGCCGCCATACAGGCCGGAGTCCTTGTGGGAGACGTAAAGGACATCCTATTGCTGGACGTCACCCCCCTCACTCTTGGACTTGAAACACTGGGCAATGTATGCACTCCGCTGATACAGCGCAACACCACCATCCCCACCGCCAAGAGCGAGGTGTTCACTACCGCCGCCGACATGCAGTCCAGCGTGGAGATTCACGTCCTGCAGGGTGAACGTCAAATGGCCGGCGACAACAAGTCCATAGGCCGCTTCATCCTGGACGGCATTCTGCCTGCCCCCAGGGGCGTGCCCCAGGTCGAGGTGACTTTCGACATCGACGCCAACGGCATCCTCAGCGCCTCAGCCAAGGACAAGGGGACGGGCAAAGAGCAAAAGATTGTCATCCAATCCTCCTCCGGCCTTGAGAAGGACGAGGTCGACCGCATGGTGAACGAGGCCCAACAGTTCGCCGAGGAGGACAAGAGGAAGCGCACCGAGGCGGAAACCCGAAATCAAGCCGACAGCCTGGTCTACTCCACCGAGAAGCTGCTGAGCGAGCAGGGCGAAAACGTACCTGCCGAGCTGAAACAGGACGTTGAAGACAAGGTACAAAGGTTGAAGACGGCTGTCCAGAGCAACGACGTGGCGGGAATGCAGACGGGCATCACCGAGTTGAACGCAGCCCTCCAGGCGCTGGGACAGGCCGTATACAGCTCCTCCGGAGCTCCCCCAGACACGGGTGCTCCCGGGGACGGTACGGACGGCGGCGACCAACCGGAAGGCACGGTCGAAGGGGAATACAGAGAGTTGTAATAGCCGAGGTCAATCATAGCCCGCGCCGTAGCCCGCAGGGGAGCGGGCGGAGCAGCTGAAGAGGTGAGTCATGGGAGACAAGAGGGCAAACCAAGAGGCAGAGTTCGAGCAATCGCCTATGGAGTTGGATGTCTCTTTGGCGAACGAAGGGTTGAGCGCAATCCAGGTCCACTATTTGGACAAGCTAAAGCGTCAGGCGGACCTGTACGCTACGTACAGAGAGGCGTCCGACGTGGAGAAGTGGATAATCGAGGCATTGAGCAAAGCGACTTACTCAGCTTACCGGGACTGCCTGAACAACGGCATGGAGGACCATGCCAAGCAGCTTATCACCGGGAACGACCCTTCAGAGTAACCAGACCGGGCCTAATCCTCTCTTGCGAAGGGTTGGAGGTCAGGGGGTGCTCCAACTCTAGCCCAGTCCCTGGATACCGGCCTCCGCCGGTATGACGGATGGTATGTTTTACAAACCGTGATAGGGGAAGACGACCCGCTTGACCTCTTCGACGCTGGCCCTGGCGAAATCCCGGGACTGACTCCGTAGGTCATCTTTGAGGCCCAAGTCCAGGTCTACGTCTCTTAGAAACCCTCCCGAATGGGTTTCGGTCAAAGACGCCGGTATCCTCTCCGGCAGCTCTTGCCCCGACATCACACCGTAGGCCAGGGTCCAACAGCGGGCCACGGCCTCCACGTCATACCCGCCGCCGCCCAGAGCCACCCAGGGGATTCCCGTCGCCGCAAACTCACCGACGACTTGGGAGAAACCGTTGGATGACAGCAGCAAATGGGCCAGCGGGTCATTGTAGTAGGTGTCGATTCCAAGCTGAGTGACCAGCACGTCCGGCTTGAAGGCATCGAGCAACGGGGGAACGACCTCGCGGAAGCAGCTCAAGTAGAGATCGTCGGACGTATAGGGAAACAGGGGCAGATTGACGGAATAGCCCCGTCCGTTGCCTGAGCCAACTTCTTCCACCGAGCCTGTGCCTGGAAACAGGTAACGCCCCGATTCATGCACCGATATGGTGAGGACCCTTGGGTCGTCGTAGAAGGCTTCCTGTACCCCGTCCCCGTGGTGCACGTCGATATCCACATAAGCAACTCTCATGCCATAGGACAGCAGCCGCTTGATGGCGATGACAGGGTCGTTGAAGATGCAGAAGCCGGAGGCGCGTCCTGCGGCGGCATGGTGGAGGCCTCCACCGATGTTGAAGGCCGCGTCGGCCTGTCCTGATGCCACCATTTCGGCGGCGACCAACGACCCTCCTGAGCTCAGCAAGGCAGCCTCGTACATCCCGTCATAGACAGGGTTGTCCCCGGCGGCGCTGAAGTTGTACAGGTGGGCATCGGACAGTCTTTCGCCCTTACTCAAGGCCTTTACTGCCTCGATGTAGCCGGTGTCGTGGAAACTGCCGACTTCCTCGTCGGTGGCCGGCCGGGGATCGACCAGTTCGGACTGCTCAGAGCCGAAGGCGCCGTAAGCATCGAGGAGTCGGTAGGTGTGCATGAGCCGCACGGGGCGCATGGGATGGTCCCGGCGCAGCACGTGCTGGGACATGGCGTCCCGATATACGAAAACGGCCTTCCGGGTCATAGGTCTTGCCCTAGCTGTGTCGCCAGCCTATTCCGCAGCGACGATGGTGTTTCTCAACGTCCCAATACCGCTGATTTCGATTTCGCACACGTCCCCGACCTTCATGTCTTCGGTCACGCCCTCAGTCCCCATCCAGATCACGTCACCGGGGTAGAGAGTCAGGTACTTGCTCATCTCAGATATGTAGGTGGCCGTGTCGAATATCATGGTGCCGGTGTTGAACTCGGACATCACCTTGCCGTTAAGCCGGATGATGGTCTCCAGATTGGTCGGGTCCAGGCCTGTGGCTATCCAGGGGCCCATGGGCTTGAAGGTGTCGGTGTTCTTTGCCCGCCAAAGTGTGCGGTCCTCCTTCTGCCAGGCCCGTTCGCTCACGTCGTTCCCGATGGTGTATCCCAGCACACAGTCGAGGGCCTCGTCGTAGGAGAGGTTCTTGGCCTGCTTGCCGATGACCGCCACAAGCTCGCCCTCGTAATGCAAGTCCGTGGCGTCCGTGGGGCGGACGATGTTCTCGTCGTGGGCAATGATAGCGTTGACGGCCCTGTAGCCGATGTCGGCCTTGGCGGGAATCTGCGGCTCCCGTCCCAGCTTGCTAGCGGCCCAGGTTACGTGCTCGGGATAGTTGGTGCCCGCGGCATAGAAGGTTAAAATCTCCACAGGAGTAAGGAGTTTTACCTGGTCCAAAGAGTGGCTCCGATCAGTTTCCGTATAGGTGTCGAATGGGCTTCCTTCGACTTCCACTACACGGTCGTCGTTCACAATCCCGTAGCTTATCCGGTCTCCTTGCTGAAAGCGGCACCATTTCATCGCGGTCCTCCATTGCTCATCAGATGAGTTTCGCCCATTCTGGCGCCCCCGGAAGAGCGGGTCAAGAACCGAGCCTTGACAGCCGGGGGATTGCAGTCCCAGGCCTCCGGCAACACTGCTTGCAAGGCGCCAATACCCTCTTCGGTGACATTTACCACGAATCGATTCGCTTTGTTGACGGGTCTTAACGGCTATAATACAATTCTCCCAACCCCATATCCGACTTCACCCACGATTTCAAACACCGCAAACGCCCTAAGCCCAGGCAATCTAAGGAGGGTCGAAATGGCTGACAGCGAAGACATTGCATTGATGGCCCATTTGATGAGGCGAGCCGGTTTCGGATGCCCCCGGGACGAACTGGAAGCTCTCGCCGCCAGGGGATATGAGGAGGTGGTGGAAGACCTGGTGGACCCCGAGGCGCGGGGAATACCGGGCGCCGACTTGGAGCTGCTCTTTAGGTATTACCCCAACATCGAAAACCCCGAACCGCCTCCCCAGGGGCGCTGCAACGTCATCTACCAGATGATCAACAGCCCCCGGCAGCTGGAAGAGAAGATGGTCCTCTTCTGGCACACGGTGTTCGCTACGGGCAACGCCAAGATAAACAGCCCCCCGGAGATGGTCAGGCAAATCAACATGTTCCGCCGCTGCGGCATGGGCAACTACCGGGACCTGTTGGTGGAGTTGGCCAAGGACCCGGCCATGATCTATTGGCTGGACAACAACTACAACCACAAGGACCAGCCCAACGAGAACTGGGGGCGAGAGTTGCTGGAGCTCTTTTCCATGGGCCAGGGCAACTACACCGAGAAGGACGTCTTCGAGTGTTCCAGGGCCTTCACAGGCTGGACCATCGCCCACAAGATTCCCGGCGGAGGCACGGGCAGGAAGCTGTGGCCCTTCATCTACAATGAAGAAGACCACGACGACAGCGAAAAGGAGTTCCTGGGCCACCGGGGCCGGTTCAACGGCGAGGACATCATCGAGATAGTCGTGCGCCAGCCGGCCACGTCCCGGTTCATTGCCCGCCACCTCTACAACTTCTTTGTCGCCGACGAGGTCCAGGTGCCCGCGTGGCTCCACTCTCCGCCCCGCGACTCCGTGGCGATGAACATCATCGGAGACGCCTTTATCAACTCCGGGTTCGACATGAAGGCGACCCTGCGGGTCTTGTTCAACTCCGACTTCTTCAAAGAGTCCATGTACAAGCGCATCAAGAGCCCCGCAGAGTTGGTGGTGGGGACTCTTAGAGTGGCCGGAGACTTCCGCTTCCCCAGGCCCGGAATGCAGGATATGGCGGAGGAGACGGGCTACATGGGGCAGGAGGTCATCAACCCGCCCAGTGTGGAAGGATGGCACTTCGGCGCCGAATGGATAGACAGCGGGGCCCTCGTGCGGCGCATCAACTTTGCCGCCGACCTTTTCGCCAACCCAGAGATGCCTGGAGTCCAGTCCATCATCCAGAGAATACACGCGCTGGGAGACTCCACCGCCGCCCAAATGGTGGACGAGTGCCTCGACCTGATGGGGCCGGTCCAGGTGGAAGAAGGGACCAAAGAGGAGCTTGTCTCGTTGGCCGAACGGGCCGGAGGCGTGACGTGGGGAAGCGAAGACGAGGCGAAAGTCTCTTCACAGCGAGTGGCCGACATGCTGGCCCTCATCGCTTCATCCAGAGAGTTCCAGTTCGCCTAACGGACGGTCTGCCTATCGAACGTACTTTGAAAGCGCAAGGGGGAAGAGATGCCTAGCAGTACAGGGATGCTTACACAGCAAGTCAAGGGCAGGGTGTACAACTATTCCCATTGCCTCGGTGGCTCCAGCGGAGACCGCGGTTTCTTCGCACCGGTCGACTTCGCATTGGGCAATGAGGGGCGCATCTACGTAGTCAACACGGGGTTCGAGTTCTATGCGCAGTACGTGGGAATCACCGCTTGCAACCTGGACAGCGAGATTTTCTGGAGCGACCGGGGCTACACATTCGGTGGAAACCGGGAAAGCGCCATGCCTAAGGCCATCGCGGTGGACTCAGATGAAAACGTCTACGTGTCCGACGAATACAACAACCAGATATACATACTGAACAGGGACGGGGAGTTGGTCGGAAACTGGGGCTCAAAGGACGTGGACGCAGGCTCCACCGTCGACGCGACGGGACGGTCCCTGCATCTGTACCTACGGAAGTACATGGGCGGAAACACCGGGGACGGGCAGTTGAACGGCCCTTCAGGGCTGGCTTTCGACCTGGACGGCCACTTGCTGGTCGTGGACGGTCACAATCACCGGGTGCAGAAATTCACCAAGGACGGGCAATACATCTCCCAGTTCGGCGGCTTCGGCTCCGAGGAGGGCGAGTTCAACATGCCCTGGGGCATCACGGTGGACGCCGAAGGGAACATCTTCGTGGCCGACTGGAGGAACAATCGGGTGCAGAAGCTGAGTCCCGAGGGCAGGCACCTGGCCACCATCGGAGGCCCTGGCTCGGAGGCGGAGCTCAAGTTCCCCGCAGGCGTGGCAGTGGACAAGGACGGCGACATCTACGTAGCCGACTGGGGCAACAACCTGCTGCGCGTATACGAGGCCGACGGTACGTTCATCACCAACTTCGTGGGAGACGCGTGGGAGGTCTCCCAATGGGCCGCGGACAGAATATCGGCGGACCCCCTCATCCAGAAGAAGCGTCGTCTCGTGGACCTCACTCCCACCTGGCGGTTCTGGCGTCCAGTCGCCGTCAACGTAGACAACGAGGGCAGGGTGATGGCGCTGGAGGCGCTGCACCACCGGCTGCAGGTCTACCGCAAGGAACAGAATTGGCTGGAGCCTGACTACATTGATGGCGCCGTTGGAGCGCCCTTCAACTAGACCGAACGACACACCGGAGCAACGAGCTGGGGGCCGACGTTCTGAACGTCGGCCCCCGTTTTTGTCGATGCCGATAAAGCCGTGTGTGAGCCGGGGTTAGTTGGCGCCCCGCAAACGCGGGTCGAGTACGTCTCTCAAGGCGTCTCCCAGCAGGTTCCAGGCAAACACTACGATGGCGATGGCCAACCCTGGAAATACGGGCAGCCACGGCCCGATGCCTATGTACTGCTTCGTGGCGCCCCTCAGCATGTTGCCCCAAGACGGGTCGGCGACCCCCGCTCCCAGACCCAGGAAGCTCAATGAGGCCTCGGCGATAATGGCTATCCCCAGCTGGAAAGTAATCATGACGATCAGGATGCCCATCGTATTGGGCGCCAGGTGCTGAAGGATTATGCGCCAGTCTGAAGCGCCCACCGCTCGGGCGGCGAGCACGTAATCCATCTCCTTGATCGCCAACGCCTGGGACCGGATTATCCTCGCAGTGCTCGGCACGAACAAGATCGCTAACGCGATGGTGACGTTGTTGAGCGATGTTCCTAAGGCCGCCACGATGGCAATGGCCAAAACGATATAGGGAAACGCTATCATGCCGTCGATAAACCGCTGGACGACCAGGTCCGTAAATCCACCAAAGTATGCGCTGGACACACCGATCAGCAGCCCGATGAACGACCCGACGAAGGCGCTTATCAGACCTACTCTCAGGGAGATACGGCTGCCAGCGATAATGCGGCTGAATACATCGCGGCCCAACTCGTCGCCCCCCAGCAGCTGGTCGGAACTGGGAGAGGCGTAGAGCTTGGTGTGGTCAGTGTCGTAAGGGTCGTGGCGCTGAATTGCGGGAGCGAATATGGCGACTGCAACCAGGAGCAGGGCAACGACTCCCGCCGCTGCTCCCAGAGGTTTCCTGCTGGCGAAGTTCGCAATCTGGCCCAAAACGGGGCGTTTAGGCCGGAGGGCTTCATATGTCCGGTCTGGAATGGAAGTTTCTGCTCTTGGCTCTTGGCTCATCGTGCGTCTCAAGCCCTCTCGGGACCAAGGGCTAAGTATAGCGTATCCTGGGATTCAGCCAGCCGTAAATCATATCTGTGGCCAAGTTCAGAAGCAGCACTATCACGGTAATGGACATCACTATGGCCTGGACAACGGGGAAGTCCCGTTGTCCAACCGACGTGATTAGGTGCCTGCCCATGCCCGGCACGTTGAATATCTGCTCTATTACCACGGTGCCTCCCATGAGCCGTCCGAACTCGTAGGCGGCCACCGTGACCACCGGCAGCAGCGCGTTCTTAAGCGTGTGCCGCCCTATAATCGCCAATTCGGTCAAACCTTTGGAGCGGGCCGTACGTATATAGTCCTCCCGGAACACTTCAAGTACGGCGGACCTGGTTACGCGGGCGATAAAGGCCATGTTGGAGAAGGCCAGGGCCAAGGCCGGGAAAGCCAATTGCTCCAGGTTGAGCCCCGGGTCTTTCCATAAGTCGGCATACCCCAGCGGAATCCCGTAGCCGAACTCGACGGATAGGATGAACACCACCATTATGCCTATCCAGAAGTTGGGGAGCGCTATTCCGGCGATGGTGATTAGTCTGCCTAGATAATCAAAAACTCCATCTTGCCTAATGGCCGAAAGCACGCCGAGGGGCACGGCCACGGCGACAGCCATCAGAAGCGCCATGATGGTCAGCTGGATGGTGACGGGGAATTTCTTCTTCATGTCGTCCCAGACGGGGGTCCTGTAGTGGAACGAATTTCCGAAGTCGCCCTGTAACATTCCCCAGACCCACGTGCCGTATTGGTTGATGAGAGGCCGGTCAGTGCCCAGCTTCTTGGCTAGAGCGGCCCGTTCCTCTTCGGTGTATTCGGCCTCTCCGGACGCTCCTGCGAGCCTGGCCGCCGCCGGGTCTCCCGGCACGACCCGCAGTAGAATAAATACGAGGGAAGTGACAATGATGAGGGTCGGGATGAACATCAGGACCCGCTTGAGAATGTAGGCCTGCATCTCTTAGCTCACTCAGATCGACTCTCGGTGTTGACTTCGTCTACTTGGATTCGACTATAGCTGCCGGAATTTTAGCAGACCTTGCGGCGGGCGTCATTACATCCCTGCATTATCAACAGGGTCTTTCGGTTATCTTAGGTCCTTCTTTCCGCTCGCCCTGAGCTTGTCGAAGGGTGGTTTGACTGGCTCACCACGAACGGGGCATCTTACAATCGAAAGACCCTACATTATCAAAGGGACAGGCCTGGCATCGACCAGAAGCCTGTCCCTTTGATGATTTAACCTGCGTAGTTTAGCCGCAGCTGGGGTCGCACCAGATGTGGGCCCAGTCCTGGTAGTGGCCCAGAGCGGGAGGCGGGTAGAAGCCCTTGATTCGCTTGTCCACGAACATGGACTCCACCTTGAAGTACATGTAGGGCCACGAGTTGTCTTCAAGCAGGATGTCGTTGGCCTGAATCACCAGTGCCCTTCTTGCGTCGGGGTCTGTCTCCGTGGCTATCTGGTCCCAGAGGGGTTCAGCCAAGGGGTTGTAGTAACCCGTCCGGGCCACGTCGGCCGTGCTCCCCTTCTTGTAGGAGTTTGCCGAGGCGTCCGGGTCGGGGTAGGAGAAGCTGTTCGCCATGACGGCGAACTCGAAATCTCCGTTCACGTAGGCGGACATCCCGGCGACGCTCTCCATCTGGCGGATGGTGACGTCCCAACCAAGGAAGTCTTTAAGTTGCTCTTTGACCAGCACCGCTACGTCGCAGAACTCAATCACCGTCCTGCATGTGAGATTCGGCGCAAATCCTTCTCCCACGCCTGCGGCTTCCATCAGAGCCTTGGCTTCGGCTATGTCAGCCGCCGACTTGACGCCGGGGGAGTCCTCGCGGAAGCCGGGCATCTGCAGGGCTTCCTCTGTCGGGAAGCTCCAATCGAATCCGGAGGGAATGGGAGTCCCGATTAGGGCGGCTCCGCCGCTGAATGTCTCAATGGCCGGCTGCCTGTGCAGCACAAGATTCATGGCCTTACGGACGTCGGGGTTGTCCCAGGGAGCGCCTGCCCGGACGTTCATCATTACGCCCAAAGTGTAGAGCGGGCTGGGGCTGATGTAGAAGTTGAACCGTTCGGCGATGGCAGCGTCCTTCGACAACTCGGCGGCTTCTTTGATGCTCAGGTTGGTGTTCCAGCCCGCGGGCATCATCACTTGTCCCGTCCTGAAAGCGGCGGCAACGGCGCCGTGGTCGGTGATGATGAAGTTCTTGATGCCGTCGACGTAGGGCCTGCCTTCCCTGAAAAAGTCGGGGTTGGCCTCCAATTCCGAGGAGATGTCCCTGTCATAGTTCTTCAGCACAAAGGGACCCGTCCCGATCAAGGTCTCCGGCCTGGAGAAGGTGAACCCATCTCCGGCTTCGTAGGCGGACTTGCGGAGCACATGGAAGTTCAGCCTGCTGAACGTGGTGAAGAAGGCTGCGGAGGGGAACTTCAGTGTGACTTCCAAAGTGCCAGCGTCCACAGCTCTCCAAGTGTCCATGTAAGTCAGGACCTGTCTGGCCTGGGTTTGGATCCGTCCTCCGGCCGACTCCACGATGAGGGGAACTCCGGAGTTGTCGGGGTCGAACCAGCCGTTCATGCTCATCATTATGTCGTCCATGGTGAGCGGTGAACCGTCGTGGAACGTGACTCCTTCACGTATGTAAAAGGTGAAGACCGTACCGTCGTCGGAGACTTCCCATTCCTGTGCCAGATCACCTCTGATGTCGAGAAGGTCCGCAGTCTCAGGATTGGTCTCGATTATCTGGTTGACGATGGGATTCACATGGTAGTTGTTGTAGTTAATGGGCTCGAAGAACATGCCTGCGTCCGGGGAGGCGTACGCTTGCATGTTGATGACGCCGCCTCTGATTACTCCGAGCACCTCGTCCGGAGATGGGGGAAGAGTCGCCGTAGGCACGGCGGTGGGTGTCCGTGTGGGCTGCATAGCCACCGGGGTGTCGGTGGGTTCCTCCATCATCATCGCCTCGGTGGGCGTGGGCGGAACAGTCGCGGGCGCCGACGTAGCGGTCGGTCGCGGCGTGTTTGTCGGGTCCTCTCCGCCACAGGCTGCCGCTAGGCCTACGAGGAGCACAGCGGCCAGTGTGAACAGCATCCACCAACTTGGTTTTATCGACCTAGTACGAGGCATGTCCATCTCCTTTTATATTATGGTTGCGAATGCCCGGCTCGAGTGGATAATAGAGCCACAGCTAGCCAGGTTCTTAGCTATAAAAAGACGCAGCGTAAATTAGCATACGGCTGCTTACGTTGTCAATCAAATCGCCATATTTGAAACTCGGATTCCTGGAAGCGCCAGGGTTGGCGAGGATACGCGCCGTATGATAGCATCATGGCCGTTCGAACATCTGACTAATTGAGACGACGACCAATATGAACTTCAAGAATCTCGCCATTCCAGCGCTCGGGATAGCTGGAGTGGCGATTTTTGGTTTGGTGTTGGCCGCGCTGTTCTCTGAGGGCTCCCTTTTTGCCACGGGGTCCTCGGCCGAACCGCCGACCAAGGAATCTTCTACGGAAGAGCCTCCTCCTCGGGACATTGTGTTCCCGGACCCACCAGAAAAATTGCACCAACTGATCGGTTCCCAACCAACCGTCCCTTCTCCCCAACGCTCCACAACAACGACGCGTACAGAGCCGGTTTCGTCAAACCCAGCGAACACTTACACCTGGGAGGACGGCGACAGGACTCTGGGCGTCGTGCTTCAGACCGATTTGTCGGTCCAGAACAACAGCTCCATCAACACCACTGACACCGTGGTTTCGAAGGGAGTCCAGGAGAGCATAGTCCAAATACGAGACTCCCACTACCGAAGCTCTCTGCCGGTGTTCCGCTCTAAATCTGGAGGCGAGCTGATGACGCTTCCCGGCGGAGTCCTGCTGGCCCTGGACCCAGAGATGGAACAGACCGAAGTCGATAGCTTCTTCTCCCGAAACAACATATCGTTAGACCGAGTTTCGGAGCTGGACTTCATCGAGAACGGGTTCTTGGTGAAAACCGGGCCGGGCTTCCCATCGCTGGAACTTGCCAACGAACTGGCCGACCAGGACGGGGTGTTGATTTCCAGTCCAAACTGGCGGGCAGAACGGGACCTTAAGTGAGAGCGCCGGGGTTAACCGCCTTTTCAACGGCAATAACGGAGGATCAGCCTCGTTGACGTCTGCGCGGAAGGTCATCCTTATGGCGGCGACGCTGGCCCTGTGCTTCATCCTCAGCGCCGGAGGCGCAGGGGCCCAATCTACTGACGATCACGGGGACACATTCGCTACGGCAACACCCGTGTCGCTGGGGTCTTCAACTCCGGGCCACATCGATCACAGCGCCGACTGGGACATCTTCAAGATTGACTTGTCCAGCGAACCCGACGCCGTGGATTTGTGGGCATACGCAACCGACGACAACGGCGATGACGTTGTTGACGACACCATCGGGGGATTGTACGACAGCGACTCCACATTGGTCGCATTCAACGACGACGGCTTCATGACGGGTAGCATCCGCCAATTCAGTCTACGGAAGGTTGTCCAACCAGGAGTCTACTACATCGTTGTTGTGAGTTACACAGGAGATGAGGTCGACTACACCCTACACACCAAGGCGGTTGCTGACCCTGGAGATTCCCCACGCACGGCGAAGCCGTTGTTTCCAGGTTCACCTGCCGGCGGCACAATCGACTCGGCAAACGACGTGGACCACTTCAGACTGAACATCAGTAGACCAACTCACCTGATCATCGAGGGCATGACCTCCAATCTTGCATCCATAGACGTAGACATCACCGACTCGGGTGGCAAAGAAGTCCCATTGAATTTCCTCCCAATAGGCGTCCGAAGCATCTTCTTCAGTCTCCAGACCGGGTTCAGGATTTCGGACGACTTCGACCGTGGCGAGTATTACATCAGAGTGAGCAATTTCGACAGCTCTTCCATTTTCGATATTGAGCCCACTCCTGGCGAGTCTATCTCTCGCCCTATACCCTACACAATTTTCGCCTACGAAGACGATGAATACACCGCATTCATTGAAGAGTGCGAGTCCACCACTCTTTCTTTGAACAACCCGACCATTAGCGACTCTCTGTATGGATGCCAGTGGCACCTGGACGACGCCAATGGGAGAGACATAAACGTCGAGTCCGTCTGGGCGGACGGCAACATGGGAAAGGGCGTCAATGTGGCCATCGTTGACGACGGAATGTACCATGCCCACGAGGACCTGAAAGACAATGTCGACGCCAACCTGAACCATGATTACACCGGAAACGAGGACATATACGACCGCATCCATCACCACGGCACACTCGTCACAGGCATCATCGCAGCCCGGGACAACTCTTTAGGAGTGCGAGGAGTCGCGCCAAGAGCGACCGTATACGGGTATAACCTTCTGGCGGACGAAAATCCTTTCACTATATTTTCGAACGAAGTGGACGCAATGACCAGGAACAGGGGCGTAACTGCGGTGTCCAACAACAGCTGGGGGTTTCCTGACAGCCCCGGCTTGGGTCCTGTCACCTCGTTCTGGGAACTGGCTGTGGATGAGGGACTCAACACCGGCTACGATGGAAAAGGAACCTTCTATGTCTTCGCCGCCGGCAACGGCCATTTGCTGGGAGACGACTCCAACCTGGGTGAATACTCTAACTACTACGGTGTGACCGCCGTATGCTCGGTGGACGGACGGGACGGCAAGGCAGGTTATTCTGAAACGGGCGCCAACCTGTGGGTCTGCGCTCCCGCCAACGACAGGCCGAGGTCTCTTGGGGGGACCTTCGGCATTCTCACCACCGAGAACTCTGACCGCTATCAGAGAGATTTCTTAGGGACGTCGGCAGCGGCTCCCATCGTTTCCGGCGTAGCCGCTTTGATGCGCGGGGCCAACCCGGACCTGACGTGGCGTGACCTGAAGCTGATTCTCGCCGCCTCGGCCCGCAAGAACGACCCCGGAAGCGCAGGGTGGGAAGACGGGGCCCAAAAGTACCTGGATTCTTCCAACTCCAACCGTTACCACTTCAACCATGAATACGGGTTTGGAGTGGTTGACGCCGAGGCCGCCGTTGAATTGGCCAAAGAATGGACCAACGCGCCTCCTCTAATGACCTCGACAGAGACCTCGGGTGAGCTAAGCATGCCGGTCCCTGACGCCCCCAACTCCGGTAAGCCCACGACCATCACCAGTGAAGTTACGCTGGACACCACTCTGGGGTTTACCGAGTTCGTGGAGGTGAACGTCTCCTTCCAGCACGAGTCTTTCCGCGACTTGGAGATTGAACTGGAATCGCCTTCGGGTGCGATTTCGAAACTGGCCTTCCCCTTCGACACCTCTATCGATTTCATACCTTTCCTAGATTTCGTGCCACTGGACGGCTCGTTCCGCCTCGGATCGGCAAAACATTTGGGCGAAGACCCCAACGGCGTCTGGACGTTGCGAATCACCGACCACATTAACGTCGGGGAAGGGACGTTCGACGCCTGGACTATTACCATATACGGGCATGAACGCTCGCCGGGCGTTCCAACCGTGGACTCGATAACGGCCGACATGGAGTCCCTGACCATTGCTTGGCAGGCTCCCGCTGCAGATGGGTGGTCGGAGGTAACATCTTACGACCTAAGGTACATTCCGAGTGACTCCGACGAGACCGTAGAACCTAACTGGACGATTCTATATAACGTGTGGACCGACGCCGGCGGCGGCGACTTGGAGCACACCGTGACCGGACTGACCGACGGGGTGGAATACCGGATACAGGTGCGGGCGATCAACTCCTGGGGCGCTGGGCGCTGGTCAGACGCCGTGTCGGGAATCCCCGAGTTTGACTTGCTCCGAAAATATGACACCGACAACAACGGAGTAATCGACAGGGACGAGGCAGTCCAGGCGATAAGCGACTACTTCGACGGAATCATCAATAGAGAGCAGGCAATAGCAGTTATCCGCCTCTATTTTGAAGGTTGATTCAACTCATCGGTCGCTGCTGGATCCAGGACGGGCTCGGCCAAGATGCACTGTCCGGGAGAATGGCTTAGACCGAACCCACAACCCGCCTTCTCAGAACAGCCGGGACTCAACACACTACTGGAACGTCTCGGCGTCGGGGCCAAACCATTTCTTGATGAGGGCATTTAGCGAGCCGTCCTCTTTCATGGCTCCAATAGTGCGGTCGAGTTTTTCCTTCAAATCGCTGTCATCCTCGCGGATTCCGACGCCAATTCCAGAGTCAAGCTCTACCCTGGGACCGACTAAAGTCAGCTTACCCGCATTCACTGCCATGCTGTCCTGAGCAAACTCGAGGTCTACGAGAGCAGCGTCCGCCTCGCCGCTCAGCACGGCCAAAACCACCTCGTCGGCCAGTGCGTACTCCATTAGAGTCGCTCCGGACTGGGAAAGGTGGTCGGCTTGGACTGTGGCTGTCTGAGCCGCCACTTTGCCGTTGGCCGCCTCGTCGCCTGCACCAGCCAGAGCCATGTACACCGACACACCTGGAGGGAAGTACGGCTGAGTGAAATCGATGACCTCATCTCTTTCGTCGGTTATGCTCATGCCGGCAAGTATGGTGTCGTAGTCGCCCGCCTGAAGGTTGGGTATGATGCTGTCCCAGTCGTTGATTACCCAGACGCATTCAATATTGGCGCGCCGGCACAGCTCATCCCCCAGCTCCCGCTCGAAGCCGTCAACTTCACCGGCGTCGTTGATGAAGTTGTACGGGGGATAACCCCCTTCAGTGCCCATCCTCACCTCATCGGATTCTCCGGCGCAGGACAACAGTAAAGCCAGAGCCACTGCAACCGCCAGGATTGACGTTTTCATGCTCAGCCTCCGTGCCACGGTTCAACAAACGCCATATAAGCCCCCGGGAATTCGTGCTGTAGTCAGAGTGGGGTTTGGAGGTCCAGAACCCAGCATCGCCCCGTGGTCGGCGCTTCATCGCGATTCGCCACGAATGCGTCGAAAGCCTCCCGTTCACAATCGGGTACGGATTCCCTGGTTACCATGGGCGTTCCGGCCATGTTAGCCACTCCGCGTATACGAATGGTTTATTAGCTCCACCCAAGCTGGCGGAGAGGTTCTGTTGGGTTCCACCGCTCCGACTCTGGCCTGATTCAGGCATCTACGAGTCTATCCGATAGACACGAACGGCGTTGTCGTGGAACATCGCCGCCCTTTCCGTGGCTGAATAGCCTCTGGTCAGACGCTTGAAAGCGTTGTACATGACGTTGTAGGAGTAGGACACCTTGTCCGGAGGGAAGTTGCTTTCGAACATGCACCGGTCCGGGCCGAACTGGTCAATGCAATAGGTCATAAGGGGGGCCAGGGATTCGGCCAGCTCCTCGGACCCGATAGGGACGTCACGAGTATGCCAGTCGAAGCCGTACCGGGGTTGTCCAACACCGCCGAGCTTCATCACGACGTTGGGACGCTGGGCCAGGGCGGCAATCCCTTCGCGCCATTTGGGCAGCACCTCGTCGTCTCTGTTTCCGTAGGGTCCTACACGGAGCAGCCCGCCGATATGGTTGGAGATTATGGTGAGGTCCGGCACAGAACCGGCGAATTCCGCCAACTCCCCGAGCTGGGGGAAATGAACTGTGTTCTCATACACCAGCCCTCTCCGGGCCAGGGCTTGAGCTCCCGCCCGGAACTCGGCTCTCGCGAGCTGGTGTTCCACTGCACGGTTATCGATCTCGGGATGAGGGTCCCAACCTACCGAATGCCGGATGCCCCGAAACCGGTTGGGGCTAGCCTCATGCAACGCGTCCAACACGCGTTCGACGCCATCGCCTAAAGTCAGATTAGCGTGGCCAATGATGGCTGCCGCAGCCTTGGCTGGACCGTATAATCCAGTGGCGCTGGCCGCCGCCAGGCCCTGAACGAACTCGACCTCACCCACGGGTCGGAGCTCTTCCGGTCCGTCGGGCCGGTACATAGATCTGGCTTCAAGGAACACTGTCGAGCGCACGTTGTGTCCGCTATTGAGATCTGCCGCCAGTTCGTGAAGCAAGTAGCGGTGATATGGGATGCGTTCCATACGGAAGTCCCAGAAGTGGTGATGGGCATCGCAGATGGGCATCTCCGGTTCCAGAGTAGGTTCAGTGGTTAACGCTAGCCAGTCGTTGTCTCCGTATGGCAAGTCAGCACCTCCGTGGCAGAGTGTGGCAACCCCAATCCTAACACAGAGGAGTGAACAACTCTGCGAACACGGGAATCGTCAACGCGGGGGAGATATCGGAGGCCCTGGAGTCGCCATGTCCGTGGAGGATATCAATCAACGCAAAGCTTGACTTACTGCCAGGTTCCGGCACACCGGAGTTTCACCCTTATGGGGAAAGAGGCGTGACTGCCAGTTCCAAATGCATGCACCAATCTCCTCTGGCCGCCAAAGCCTCGAAGCGAGCCCTTCGAAGGGAAAAGAAACTCACCTCGTTTCCCAGGTAATCAGCAGTTCCCGGGAGCCTTCACGCCACAGGGGACGGAACCCGTCAACCCCAGAGCTGAAGAGTTGGTCGAAGTTCTTCTCGAATGCCTCCCGGGCCAGGCCGCGGTCTTCTTCCCGCAGCCAACTGCCCTCCAAGGCCTGTTGAAGCGCTTCCTCCCTGGTCGACAACACTTCCTCCTCCCACCAGGGCGGTTCCGGCAGCATCCGAAGGTCAGGCAAGGTCCCCATCTCCCACAGGACCGCCATTAACTGCTGGAACCCCGGAACCGGCTCCTGTTCTTCCCCGTAGACCTGCCGGAAGAGCGGACCGAAGCTGTTGGGAGGCGACACGCTCCACAGAGTAATCATCACCCGGCGTCGGGCGGCGGACTCCAGTTTCTCCACAAAGGGTACGATGTCCCGCACAAAATAGGCCACGTCCGCCGAGAACACCACATCGCCGGTGATGCCCTCAGCATCCAGCCAACTAGACTGCGCCCTGCGGGCGTTGGCAATTCCCGCCTCCAGGCGGCTGGCGTCGAACTCCGCCCCCATGCCGGGAGAGGGGTCCACCACCACGGCTTCACGGCAACGCAACGACAGGGGCAGACTGACCCTCCCCGCCCCACCGCCCACGTCCACCACCACGTCATCGGGTTGAACGTAGGAGGCTATCACCTCCAGGTTGGGCTCCAGGGTTCGGTGTGGATCAAAGCGGAAACGCCGGGCCGTGCTCCCTCTCCAGGGGTCCACGTGAAGCTCCTGGCCGTAGATGCGGGCCCGCTGGGCGGCAATGGCGTCCTGGTAAGCGGCGTACTGTGCGGCGGCGGAAATGCGGTTTCCCTCCATTTGTCCCGGTGTCTGGCAACGGGTGAACCAATTGTAACCCAATCCCAGACACCCGACTATCTCCACGACCATCAACACTCGCTCTTGCATTCCCGGTCTGCTAAGCGGTAGGCGACGACGGCTGTGAAGTAGTGTATCCGGCCTACGCGATACTGAGGTAAGAGAAGTCACGCTAGCCTACCTAGGTCAGCCCAAGGAGGGTCAAGCGACACGAGGCTCCGTGAACTGTCGTTGGAGTCAGCCGGCCTCAGTTCCCTCGCCCACGAGTATCGGAGTTTTTCCTGTCTATCGTGTGTTGTAAATGTTTCGGTGGGAGGTCGGACTGCAGGCTCCTAGCTGAATCCGACAAGCCTGCGCGTTCTGCCGGGTCTGGCCAGTGGTCAGTGAGCCCAAACATCGGGTTCCAGGGTGCACCCATCGATACTTTGTGATATAGGTCTCTATCGTTGCCTAGCCAGCAGCCAACGGGAATGGTAGCGTAGGGGACTATGGCAACCGGCGGGAGAAGGACAATACCGAGGAGCATAGCCATTGTTGGCGGAGGCATTTCGGGGCTGGGGACCGAACTGCCGCTGCATCTATCAGCTTTCGGCTTTCCGGAGCGTTATGTTGACCACTTGAGGCATCTTGGGTTAGAGTCAAAGCCAGAATAGGCGGACGAAACATAGCTCTGTACAATACGCCGCCTCCGGTTGTTGTACCGCAAATTCCGGACTGCCTGCTCGATAGACATCAATAGCTTTGCAACTCGCTGATGGAGGAAAATCGCCTTGCCGTTCTACGAAAGAGGCCCCAACCGTATCTACTACGAAGAGGTCGGTTCAGGATTCCCCCTGCTGATCATTCCGGGTGGTGGACTTAATTCCACCGTGGCGTCCTTGCAGCCGCCGGGGCCCTTCAACCCTATGGAGACTTACAAAGACGACTTCCGGTGTATCGCCGCCGACTTACGCAATGCAAATCTGGGCCAATCCAGTGGCCCACTCGAGATCGACCGCCCCTGGGATGCCCATTCTGAGGACCAACTTGGGCTGATGGACCATCTCGGCATCAAGGAGTTCCTGGTCATGGGCTTCTGCATCGGCGGGCCGATGATCCACAACCTGCTCAGGCTGGCTCCGGAGCGGGTTGCCGCAGCGGCGTTGATGCAACCCAGCGGATTCAGGCCTGAGATGCCGGACATTTTCTACCAGAACAACATAACGGGGTGGGGGCCTCCCCTTTGCGAGAAGCGTCCTGAAATCACAATGGATATGGCACATGACTTCCTGACCAATATGTACACCGACCGCGCCGACTTCGTTTTCACCGTTTCCCGCGACTTCGTGCGTACCCTGCAGACACCACTGCTGATAGCGCCCGACGATGTGCCGGCTCATCCATACGAATGCGCGATGGAGGTTGCCAACCTCGCCCCGAACTCTGAGGTGACTATTTTCCCCTGGAAAGACTCCCAGGAGCATATCGACGAGGTGGTGGCCCATGCCCGGCGCTTTCTGAAGGCCCATCAACCGGCAGCCGCGACAGCCTAACAACTCCCTACAGCTATATCAATTAAGGCCCCGCCACTTGCATTCATCACCCGGTGATGAAAGGAAGCTACCGGGGCCTTCGGATTTCGGCTGCCGGATCAGCTTCAAGGTCGGTCCACGGGTCCTGCCGAAGAATGCAGCGTGAACGAGGCCGGCGGCATGCTACAGGTCTAACAAAAATTCCAGATCGCCTACGGGCATTGGTTGCCAGCGTGTTTCTGGTTCTTGAGAAAATGTCGCCTCAGGAAACCGGCAACTCCCGGCCCGTATCCGACGCCTGTTTGATGGTATCAATGAAACGATGCAGATCAACCGCCACGTCGAACGTCGGCAGCCGGCTCTGGCCGGTCCGGACCGCCTCGGCGAACAGGGCATACATCTGACCGACGTTGAAGGGGTCGCCGCGGGGAAAGTCGGACGGCACATAAACGAAACGCTCAGGTATATCCAGGTCCTGCAACTCATGGCTTCCCCGTGCGCCCTGCACCCGTAGCATCTCACCGCGTTGCGACGATACACTCCCCGTGGCGACCAGCGTGCCTTCCCGCCCGTAGATCTCCATTCGAAAGCCGCTGCCGGCCCAGGGGACAGCTCCAACATGGACCGACGCTGCCGCGCCGCTCTCCAGCTGCCCGCTGACTCTCACATTGTCCGGAGATGTGACTTCCACAAACTGCTGGGTATCGGTCTCGTACCATTGCTTTGCTTGGGTGCTGACCATACACGCCACCCGGGTGAAGTTGCCAGCCACGAAGCGCAGGGCGTCAATGACGTGTGCGTTGGCGATGGTCAGGGTGTTTGCGCCCAGGCTCGCATCGCGCTGCCAGGTGCGGCTGGAAGGGCGTTCCAACGTGCCATCGCGCATAGTGGTCACATGACACGAGAGCGCCTCGCCCACATAGCCGGCCTCGATTTGTTCCTTGATATACAGCAATGCGGGACTAACTCGCGATTGCAGGCCTACTGCGGTTTGCACACCTTTGTCCCGGGCCAGAGTAGCAAGTTCCTCGGCTTCGGCAGTATTACGTCCCAAGGGCCACTCGGTGTAGACGTGCTTGCCAGCTTCGATGGCGGCCTTCGTTGCCTCATAGTGCGATGGCACCCGCACAACCACGGCCACCGCGTCGATCTCCGGCGACACTGCCATTGCTCGGAAATCATGGAAGGCGAGCTTCGCACCGAAGGTTTTGCGAGCCTCTTCCGCGCTCTCGGGCCGGGTGGTGCAAACTGCGGTTAACTCGACATCCGGACTGGCCAGCAGCGCCGGGAAGTGCGACTGAGAGGACCAGGTCGAGTTTACGTTGGCGCCCACAAACCCCAGGCGGATCTTGTTTGCCATCACGCTGGCTCAGCGACGAACACCGGAATCATCCGCTTCGTCCGGTTCTGATACTCATCGTAGGGTGGAAACGCCGCCACTGCCAGTTCCCACAGCCGCGCCCGTTCCCCCACGTCCGCAATTTCGCGGACCCGCATCGCATACACCTCGGTCTCGTCCTGAATCTCCACGCTGCTGTCCGCCCGGAGATTGTACACCCATACCGGGTTCTTTGGCGCGCCGCCTCTGGATGCCACCAAGACGTAGTTGCTCCCATCCTTCACCCGCATCAGCGGCGTCTTGCGGATTGCCCCGGTCCGGTTTCCCCGATTCGTCACGATGATGACGGGCAGCCTGGTATCGAGCAGCATTGTCCCCTCTGTGCCCCCGCTGCCCTCATAAAGTTCCACTTGCTCGCGCACCCAATCGCTGGTCGACGGTATGTACTCGGCCATATTGCCCTTCTGCCTCCTGAGTGACAGTTTCTTGCTGCTCTATCATAATCCGAATCGCTGCTATCCACCACTGCCACAGGTCATCCCGACTGCACAATTGTCCCCATTCCTCTGACACTTTTTCCCACAAGGCGGGAATCCAAGCAGCCTGATCGCCGGCAGCTCCGACGGAGTCCCACAAGCATTAGGCCACCCTTTTGCCCTACCCTCCAACCGGGGCAGGACCACCGTCCCTGGCATTGGTGCCCCAAGTGGCGCTAGGCCATCCTCGGTCGACCCAGCGCTATGAGACCGAGCCTGTAGAAGATGAGCAGGCGCTCACCTCGGCGAGAGGTTCAGGTAAATCAAGTCTGAAAGCGGCCTGATTAGCCTATCGGGGCGGACCGTCGTCCCCTCTGGAAGCCCGTCCCCGCGTGCGTCAATCCATACGGCGTAGATGCTGAGCTCCCCGAATACCAAACTCCAGATCGTCTCCGACCATCCAAGCTTCGTCAGGTCCCGCCTCAATTCATAGGGACGGTGTCCTTGACCCTCCTATTCAACCAGGCGCTGCCCATGGGAAACGATATCAGAAGGCGGTCAAAGCCGACGACAGGAGTCCTAAGTTCGGTTTCGAATTAGGTTTTGAAAATGGATGTAAATTCCAGCAATAAACCCACCGTCCTGTTATCATAGTATGTGTGGTGAATAGATTTGACTGACTGCCAAAACAACGCCATTCGCAACTTGGCCATCATAGCCCACGTCGACCACGGCAAGACCACTCTGGTCGACGCGTTGTTGAAACAAGGCCAAGTCTTTCGGGACCACCAACAGGTGGGCGCTTTGATTATGGACACCAACCCTCTGGAACGAGAGCGCGGCATTACCATCCTGGCCAAGAACGCCTCGGTCTCCTACGGGGGTGTCCGGATCAACATTATCGACACGCCGGGCCACGCAGATTTCAGCGGCGAGGTGGAACGTGTCATGAATATGGCCGATGGCTGCCTGTTGTTGGTGGACGCCGTCGACGGCCCCATGCCCCAGACTACCTATGTATTGCGCCAAGCCCTCCAGCAGAACGTCACACCAATGGTCGTCATCAACAAGATCGACCGCCCTGAGGCCCGCGTGACCGAGGTGGTCGCGATGGTCCAGGACCTGTTCTTGGAACTGGCTACGAGGGCGGACCAACTGGATTTTCCAGTGCTGTACACCTCGGCCCGCCAGGGTTGCGCCACCACGGACCCGGACGTGCCAGGGGTGGATATGCAACCTCTTTTCGAAGCGATCTTGGAGTCGGTGCCGCCGCCCACCGGCGACCCCTGCGCCCCGCTGCAAATGCTGGTGGCGGCCTTGGACTACGACAACTATCTGGGTCAAGTGTCCGTGGGCCGCATCTCCAATGGCACACTTCGGCTTCGGGATGACGTGGCCTTGCTGAGCCACGACGGCCAAGCAACCACCCACAACCTCGAGCGAATCTTTGTGTTCCGCGGTATGGAGCGAATTGAAGCGCCCGAAGCCCACGCCGGGGACATCGTGGCTGTGACCGGCCCTGAAGACGTGTCCATCGGCGACACCATTGCTTCGCCGGAAAACCCGGAGGCCTTGCCGACTATCGACATAAACGAACCCACGGTGCGCATGACCTTCGGAGTGAGCACTTCTCCCTTCATGGGACGGGAGGGTGTCCATTGCACTTCCCGCAATCTACACGATCGGCTGATTAGAGAATTGCGGACCAACGTCAGCCTGCGTGTGGATGCCACTCCCAGCCCGGACGTGTTCGTCGTCGCCGGGCGAGGGGAGTTGCACCTGTCCATTCTGGTCGAGACAATGCGCCGTGAACAATTCGAGTTTCAGGTGTCCCGTCCCACACCCGTCATCAAGGTGATCGACGGCAAAGTATACGAGCCCTACGAGATTCTGAATATCAGTACTCAAGAAGAGTATGTGGGTGTGCTGACCGAGCATCTCTCCGCCCATATGGCCCAGCTCCGTGACATGCGGTACGGCGAGAACGGCTACGTCCACATGGAGTACAAGATACCTACCCGGGGACTGATCGGATTCAACGCCTTCTTTCTTCGGACCACCCGCGGCGATGGAGTGAAGAGCAGCTTCTTCACCTCCTACGAGCCTATGGAAGGTGAAATCAAGGGCCAGCGTGGCGGCGTACTCGTGGCGTCCGAGGGCGGCGCGGCTGTCACTTATGGCTTGCTCAACGCACAAGGTCGGGGCGACACCTTCATCGACGCAGGCGTTATGGTCTATGCAGGGATGATTGTCGGCTCCCACCGCAGGGAAGGCGACATTGAGATCAACGTCTGCAAGGAAAAGAAGCTCACCAACATGCGGTCGTCGACAGCCGACGTGTCCAAGCGCCTCAACGCCACTGTGAGGATGAGCCTGGAGGAGGCGCTGGCGTTCATCTCTGACGATGAACTGCTGGAAGTCACACCGCTGAATCTTCGTCTTCGCAAGGCGGAACTCTCCGCCTTGGAACGTAAACGTAAACGCCGCGACGGAGCCCGCAGCCGGGATTAATAGAGCTGTTTACGCTCTCCGCCGTGAACACTTAAGAAACGTACTCCCAGACGGGGGACGCTTCCTGCTATGGGTATAAGGTCCTAAAGGTCGGTGCTGGGGAGGAGAATGTCGCCCCATCCGTCCCTAGACCATAGGGATGCCACCACTACGTCTGAGCCTGTCTCAGAAGTCGGAACTGGCAATGGAACCGGGTTAGGTGTACCTTCGAAGCGACATCAATTGGGGAGAGATTGAGATGCCGCTTCGAGACATGGACCGGGAGCAAATGTGGCTGTTGCCGCCCACCCTTGACGAACTGCTGCCGTTGGACCATCCGGCCCGATTCGTGGCCGAGTTTGTGGATGCGTTGGATAGGGCGGCCTGGGCGAAGATGGGCGTAGGGATAGAAGGAGACCCGCTAGGAGCGCCCGCCTACCATCCGCGGGCGCTGTTGAGCGTGTGGCTGTACGGCTTCATGACCAACGTGCGGTCGTGCCGGAAGTTGGAGGCGGCCTGCCGGGACCAGATTCCGTACCTGTGGTTGACCGGGTGGCAGCATCCCGACCACAACACCCTGTGGCGATTCTACCAGGGGCACCGTCAAGGCATGAGAGAGCTGTTCAAGCGCACGGTTCGGACGGCGGTGTCCCTGGAGTTGGTGGACCTGGCGATGCAGGCGGTGGACGGAACGAAGATGGCCGCCAACGCGGCGGCGAGATGGACCTACACCGGAGAGCAGTTGCACCAATTGCTGGCTAGGGTGGAGAAATCCATTGCCGACTTGGAGGCCCAGAACGAAGGGGGCGAAGACGGCGATCCAGTTCATCTTCCAGAGAAGTTGTCCGACCGCAAGACGTTGCGGCAGCGGGTGAGGCAAGCAATGGAGGAACTGCCAAGCCGGGAGCTTCCCAGTCGCAGTCAGCACAAGCACCCCCGTCGCATCAATCTGACCGATAGAGACGCTAGGTCGATGAAGACTGCTCAGGGGTTTGTTCTCAGCTACAACGCCCAAGCCATGGTCTCCCCTCTGGCCACCGGCGAGGGAGTAACCGGCATGATGATCACCGCCGTGGACGTGGTGGATGAAGTCAATGACCTTGCCCGTCTGACCCCGATGGTGGAACAGGCCGAGGAGGTTACGGGGGTAAGGGTTCCGACGACCCTGGCCGACGCGGGTTACTTCGGCGGCAGGCACCTGGAAGAATGCGCCCGGAGAGGCCAGCAGGTGGTGATGCCCGATCCGAAACAGCGGTCCATTAAGGAGGACCCGTACCACAAGGACCAGTTCACCTACGACGAGGACAACGACTGCTACTACTGCCCTAGGGGACAAACCCTGCCCTTCCTTCGAAACAGTCGTAAGAGAGGGGAGTGGGTACGGATATACCGGGCCTCTCGGTTAGTCTGTAAGGAGTGTCCAGCCCTCGGAGTCTGTACCAAGAATCGCCGCAAGGGACGCGCCTTGGAACTGGGGCCTTACGATGCAGTATCGCGCCGACATCGTGCCTGGATGGAGACGGAGGAAGCCAAGAGGGTGTACAAGTTGAGAAAGCAGTTAGTCGAACCGGTCTTCGGAATCATCAAGGAACAACAGGGAGCGCGGAGGTTCCTGTTGCGCGGCCTTGCCAACGTGTCGGCCGAATGGACGGCGTTGGCCACAGCATTCAACTTGCGCACCCTCTGGAAGGTATGGAACTCCCGATCCCGCGCCTCTGCTGAATTACCCTACGGTCTGGAGCCTTGCCCCGCTTTCTGACCGTTACCCAGGTCTCGAGAACGATCCTTACTCTCACCGCTTCACTACCCCCTTAGTGCCTCCGCATGGTTCGTTAGTCGAATCCATGCGGAGGCACTACGTCATTCAACCTCTCTGAGACAGGCTCTACGTCTGCGATGGCCTCCCCTGTGGCGAGTCGTCAGCGCCCTGCGTCGTCCAGATACTCCTGCCGCTCCAGGCTGAAAGCCCACTCGAACAGGGACGTGGAAGCGGGCTTCGGCTTCCGGCCGAGGCCATGAACTCCGCCCGGTAAACGACGGCCGCGGCGGCAGGGTTGAGCTTTACAGAAGACCGTTTCAGTGTGGGTGGCAGACGCTACGTTCTGGCCCATGACGCGGGCCCCGCCGTCCAATGGCTCATTGTGTAGGGCCGGATCAAGGGTCAGCAATGGACGCGAGCAGGGTGCCATACTTCCAGCGCCCCCCACCAATTCCTATATCAGATCGCTCTTTCCGTCACCGAATCCGTGTCACTCGAACTGCGAAGTTGCGGACATCTGGCGCGATGATGTGCGCAGCGTCGATGACGGTTGCGAGTGCCCACCCCGCAGCGCTCGCCGTCCACTCAGGCAGCGTGACCGACAAGCCGAGACCCGAGGGCGCAGGGGAGATGGATCGGGATCGGTACGGCGCCTCGACCGGGGCCTTGATCCAGTGCTGCTCAGACACGGCTACCACCGGTCCGAATTTGAACGATCCGTTGTTCCTCCGCTGGATGCCGGCGACCAGCTCCGCCTCGGTATGGCCCCCGAGCAACTGGTGGTCAAAGGCGATGAGCGCATCCGCTCTCGCCTTCAGTGTAATGTTGAACCAATTAAGCCCAGAGACGAGATCTCCAATGGAGGATCGTGTACTGGGCTCTAAGTCAGATGCTTGATATGCCGTCACCTGGAGCCCAGACAACTCGACGACCCCAAAGCGGCGGAGCGCGTCATCGAAGCACTGGGTCAGCGCCGGCAGCACGATAGCTGGCTCGACGGCGCTGGAGCTTCGCGGCATTGGGAACCTTGCGTAACCCGTCCAGCCTCCCCCGGCGGCGAGGCTCAGCCGCGGCTCCGACAGGTCGCTGCCTGGCTCGAGGACACCAACAATATCAGGTTCCAGTCCGACCTGCACCCATCCGATCCGGGAGTCGTCGATCCCGGCGGTCAGCTCTGCCTCCTCCATACCCCATAGCAGCGGCCCGCGGCGGCGGGGGTCCATCGACGTTGTGCACCAACTCATCAATTCAGCGCGCGCTCTGAAAACGCTATAGAGGTCCTCCTCCTCGGAATCAATCAGGTTTGTGCCCGGGGAAAGCTGTCCGAAAGCCTCAAGGAAAAGCGTCGATGACATGACCACTCCCCTCCGCCAACAATCCAGAGATTGTCGCAGCGGAGCCCCTAAGATGAAGTACGCTCTGCCCCGTACATCTCGACCTTTCGCTCCCCATTTCAACTGGGCTGGCAGTTGACGTTCGCGATTAGGTCATATCGTCGTTGCGCCGGTTCGCGCCGAGTCGGCTGCAACAACAGCGCCGCCTATGCGTCCGCAATTTCGATCGGCAGGCGTCAGTAGTCGGTGGCTCCCCAAGCAGTTCAGTGTTGGGTGCTTTCGTCTGGACTTGGTTCAAGTTCCAAGACCCAGCGTATCAGCACACCCAATCCAAAACAACCTCTCCTCGACGGCGCAATCTAGTCGCCCTGGCACTAGAATGGCGACAGATCCTAGAGTACGGCGAGGCTGCCTCCAGGGCAGAGCTGGCACGACGGATAGGTGTTACAAGAGCGCATGTCACCCAGGTCCTGAGTCTGAATTATCTAGTCCTAGAAGCTAAAAAGACGGTTTTGAGCCTGGGCCACCCCATTGAGGGAAAGATGTTCGGCATTCATACCTTCAGGTCCCCATCGAGCCTTCTAAAGGGAGAACAGGCAGCATGGATAGAAGCGTACAAAGCTGGAGCGGTTTAAATGATTGGTTCCAATCTTCCACGGTGGTCCTAATGTGACGGTAGATTGAGCCTTTCAATACGACGTCCCACTGTACTAGAAAGGGCACATGGACGGAGTGGTGCGCTGTCGGAGAGCAATTGAGAAGCGCTTCAGTCAGGTCGAACTACACTCTCCTGGCCCGTTCTGGACGGTTCTGGTGCGACCGATTGCCGCTCCTGTGGCAATAAGATAGCGACTGGCACAAATGGATGGGGCAGGACGATCGCAGCCCAATCATGCGTCGGCCGGTCACTTTGACCTTGACAGTCTCCTGCAACAATCCAAAGATAATTGTGGTCCCGTAAAGGAGCCGCCAGTGCCGACCTATAAACGCCTCATCATCGCGTGGTTTTTCGTCCCGTTGCACCGGCTTTTGTTCCGCCTTTCCGGCGGCCGCCTTCTGAGCCGCTTGGAAGGAGAAGGAGTCCTTATTCTCGTGACCAAGGGACGCTGGAGCGGCAAGCCGCGCTCGGCGCCCTTGATGTACTTCCAATTCGATAAGTCCGGCGACCTCATAGTCATCGCTTCGAACTATGGACAGGACCACCATCCCGCATGGTATTTGAACATCACCGCCGATCCGAACGTTTCCGTCGAAACTAGCGGAGGGCGTTTCGTCGCCGAGGCTCGTATAACCCAAGGCGAAGAACGCGCTGCGATGTTCGACAAAGTGGCTGCGGTGAATTCACGCTTCGCTACCTACCGCGCCAGTACCAACCGCCAGATCCCTGTCGTCGCGCTCCGCCTCGTCTAGCGGGCTATTTGACAGGCGGCCGTGGAGCTCTGGAAGGTCGTCGACGCCGTGGAGGCCAAGGCGGCCGACGTTGAAGCCTTTGTGGGCTCGTTGTCCACCCAACACTTGGACGATCCGCCCCCCTGCCAAGGGCGGGCTGAAGTGTTGCCCTCGGACATGTAGAAGGCTCCATAACCGGCCTCCTCCACGATATTGGTCCCCTCTCCATTCATGCCGCAGGCCAGAACGAAAATCCATGGGCTCTGGAACAGCTCCTTGAGCCTCGTGGTCATGCGGATGGTCTTAGGTGAGCTCCGTTATAGTCCGACGAGGGCCGACCGTTGGCCAGTCTGCTCCAGCACGGTTACGACCAAGAGGAGAGTTTTCCCACATCCCCTTAGGAGTGATAGCGAGAGCATAGGACTGCGGGTGGGTGTCTATGGTTCAGCAATCGGCAAGGTCGGGTATGATTGGGACGTGGGGAAGGGTCTGTCCGGGTCCAAGCGGCGGAGCAGATACGACTCCGATGCCATTATCTCGTCGACTCTTTCAGGGAATTCCTCGAATCGATCGGCAAATGCCCGGATAAGGCGTCCTGACAAGGCGCCGCAGTCATCACTGCCCAAAAAGACCGCCAATTCCGCCGCCCGCTCGATGGACGCCCCTTGACCGGATGTCACTTGCACGCCCCGTTCATAGGTGGCATGATCGCCGATGGCCAACGACAGGTCCCGGGTTTCCTCCCACATCCTGGTATGGATGGAGCCGGGACTGATGGCGTTCACTGTTATCGAAGTATCCTTCAATTCCAACGCCAGATTCTCCGTCAGGTTAACGATGCCAGTCTTGGCCGCGTCATAGGCGGAAGTGTTGGGACCGCCGACTCCCGACATGTTGACAATGCGGCCCCGGTTCTGTTTCAGCATCGAGGGCAGGACCGAGTGGCAGCCGTAGAACACTCCCATCAGATGCACTGCTATCGTGCGGGCCCACTCATCCGGGTCGTTGTCCCAGACCCGGCCTACCGGGCCGATGTTGCCTGCGTTGTTGACCAGTACGTCGATAGCGCCATAATGTCCCAGGACTTGGGTGACAGCCCGATCCAACTGCTGGCGGTCGGACACGTCGGCGACGATGGTCAAAGCTTCGGCTCCGAAACGTTTTTCGACCAGCAGCGCCGTTTCCTCAAGTTCGGATGCAGTCCGGGACAGCAGCGCCAGCCGCGCCCCCTCGGCGGCGTAGGCCTGCGCGATGGCCCTCCCTATGCCCCGGCCTCCACCTGTGATGAAGGCGATGCGCCCGTCCAGCCTTTTTTGGTCAGTCATTGGTCAGCCTCCTGACAGTCCCCGGGTTGAACGCCGGGATGGTAGAATTAAACCCTATTCTACATCCCTCAATCCTGCCTTTATCACAGCGCGGAGGTATACGATGTCGGACAACAGGGAAGTGGTAACCTTCACCAGCATGGCCGAAGGCACCCGGGAGGACTACGAGCTGCTGGACCGGCTGGAGGCTGAGTTTTCCAAAGGAACGGCCGACCGCGTGTTGACGATGCTTCGTGACTTGGCCGGATCACTGTCCGGATATAAGATTGATCGGCTGGAGCATTCGCTGCAATGCGCCAGCCGGGCCTACCGAGACAGAGCCGACGAGGAGCTTGTAGTAGCAGCCCTGCTGCACGACATCGGGGATCTGCTGTCGCCATTCAACCATAGCGAGCTGGCCGCAGCGGTGCTTCGCCCCTATGTCTCCGAGAGAACGCACTGGATAGTGCTCCACCACGGCCTGTTTCAGAGCTACTACTACGCCCACCATGCGGGCGGTGACCGCAATGCCCGAGATTCCTACCGCGACCATCCGTGGTATCAGGACACTGTGGAGTTTTGCGACCGGTGGGACCAGTCATCTTTCGACCCTGACTATGAATCCCTGCCCCTGGAGTTCTTTGAGCCAATGGTGCGGCGCATCTTTAGCCAGCCGCCTTTCCGCGGCGGCAGTGGCAGTCGGCTGCCAGATGCTTAAGAAAGAGACGTCGGAACAAGGAGCACAGCCCCCGCCATCGCCGGGCTGGGACCAGTGTTCGACTACGGGTCAAGAACGAACCTCAACGTGAACGTTCTACAATTTGTACGTTTGCCAAAGTTTATACGGACACGGTCGAGGCTCCATACACTGCGGCTGAGCGCCTTGCCTTTCTTCCGCAGCCTGTTAGCTAGCTGCTTGGCAATCCTTCGATACCCCTCACCGGCGGCATATAGTTTCAAAACAGTGTCAAAATGCTCTGTAGGGATGCTTCTAGGGCGGCCCGGCACCCGAGTTGTTGTCATCTAGATATTCCTCTATGATTTCCCACAATAGACGTTCTTGCCTTGTGCACTATCGGCTGGCAATGGTCGCGACACCTTGGCGTTTGGGAGCATCGCCCCTAAATCGCATGGCGGATCAACAGCCGAGCAGCATATGCCGGACGATCGTCGAGTGGCAGCGACCACTCTGGATGGTGGATTTGGATGCATGATATTTACCCGTCCAACCGCTCCGACGGCAATTGGTACGTTTTAGCCGCAGGATTGCCCTCACCGACGAAACCGCTAGTGCTCGCACCCGGCCTGTCCGTCCGTCCCTTAAGTTCCGAACTCACGGTCTTCGACTTAGCTGCGGCAGGGGGCGTAGGCTTCCGTGAATGGGCGACCCTAGAACCCCTTGTAACAGAGTGTACCTGCGAGATAGAGTCGGCTAAGGACTCCGATACGTCACCTGGTTACGACACCCTAAATCGCGCATGGTTGGCCTCAGCCCTATTGGTTCTTCGTGGGTTTAGCCAGCATGTGTGTTTGGCGTGTAGCTCGTATTCCTGGTCAACCATCGCTGGGCACCAAGCACGAACCTCCGATGTATTCCCGCAACAACTCATTCGTGAAGGCGTCGAGGCCGCCGTGTATCGGTCTGAACGGCACCTGCCGCCTTTCCACGGAAACCTCTTGGACTACCACCTTCAGACTCTCGCTGTAGGCGGGTCTAGACAAGACCCGGTGAATGAAGCGGATGCGGAGTGGTGCCAAACTCATTTCGCGACTTTCAACACCCTGGCAGCAGAGAGCGACCGATTCAGGTTTGCTCTGGAAGGAGCAATGGATTGGAGATATGCCATCGACCTTCGGTCGGCAATCGCCAGAATCTGGAGCGCGATTGAGGCGCTATTGGGATTAAACACCGAGTTAGTCTATAGAATGTCGCTGCTTGCGGCTAGCTTACTTGAGCCTCGTGGGGAAGCCCGAAAAACTCGGTTCGCTTCGGTTCGCCGTTTGTACGGGGTAAGAAGCAAAGCGGTCCATGGCGAACATATTCTGGAAGACAATCTGAAAAGGGCTACGAGGGAATCATTTTCTCTTCTCCAAGAATTAATTCTTCTCACCATCGAGAAGGGGCACGTCCTTGGAAGCGATGATTTCGATGCTGCCGTCTTTTGCTAGACAGTCGGCACCCGAAAAGTACGCTCACGGAATCGGGCTTACAATGCAGTCCCCTCGGAGGTGGTGAGGGTCAGCAGTTTCACCTGAGCACCGGCTTATAGGCTTTTATCGCGCCCTCCTAGCTAGGATGCCCGCTGACGAACTGAGCGTCCGATCATGCGCCGAACCGCATCGCGAGGGCATTTCAGGAGGAGAGTCAATGTCTGCTGAGTTCAGACAACGCCACATGAGAGTGATTGAGTCGAACGAAAACGACGTTTCATCTCAGATACGAATGAACCATGGTCGTGAGCTTGAAGTTGTCGATGCCGCCCTCGATCAGATTCTCAAAGGCTTAGATGCTTTCGCCTATGAGAAGCAACGAGCGGATAGCCGACTGGAAGATGCCCAAATGTTCCTTGCTGTGAGAAGTTTCAATTCACTGCACATTGCCAGACAGCTATTGGAACGCGGCTACTACCAGCAGGCGTCGGTACTGGTACGAATGGCCATGGAGGACCAGCTTGTTGCAGAAGACGCAGAAACCCATCCTCCAACGTTGGACGCGCTACTCGATGATAAAGGATCTATCAGCAGTGGAGACCTGACCTATGGCAAAATGGCTGAACGAATTTCACCCGAAGCCAAAAGAGCGTGGGATGAGAAATACGGATTCCTCAGCGAAAGAGCCGCACACCCACGGCGTCGAAGCCTGTTGGCACTCACAACTGTACGGCGGACTTTACTCCCTGGTGGTCACTACGATGAAGTACAAGTTAAGGTGACGTTCCTCTGCCTCCTAGAGCAACTTGGGCAGGTGCTACGTACAGTTGGTCTCCTGATAGCGAATGTAGAATGCCATTGGGTTGAAGGAGCTAGGCCGGTACTCAGGGATATGACGGCTCTCTATCGAGAAATAGCTCAGCTCCGGACGGCATAGCCGGGTTCGGCACCTAGGCTGCGCGCCACGCCGTTCCCTACGGCCCCACCCTCTCCGGCAGGTACGCTACTGTCCAGCAATCTTGAATGGACCCAAACCGACCGCCCACGAGTACTTAAGCTTTCCGTGTCTATTGAGTCCGCCGAATGAAGGCTCTTGATTTTGTCCAGTGTGGTGGGGCTTATAGAGGACTGTGCCCAGTACCGTCTTTCAGGTGGTGGCAGAACTGTGAGTTCCCAATTCTCACCGATCATCCACACTATGTGACCACCCCAACCATTTCTCTACCGTCGCCGAGAGACGGTAGAAGACCAGGGGAGCAGTAGACCATGGACTAGAGACCCAGTCCTACGGAGCCGACGCACCCTCCGAGTGTGAGGGCAGGTCGTCGGCTGGCTCAGCCTCATAGGGCGCGTACCCCGCATTGCGCAGCCGTTCCCGCACCTCCACGGTGTGGGCATAGTTCCTAGTCTCGAGAGTAAGCTGGATCTCTACTTGGCCCATGTGCACCGATGGGGCATGCCTGAGATGGCCTATGTCCAGCACATTCGCTTCGGAGCTGGATACGATGTTCAGCAGACGGTTCAGCTGACCCGGACGGTCCTCCAACGTCACCCGCAGCACGAGGTAGCGGCCTGCGTGGGCCATGCCGTGCTCTACCACCCGCGCAATCAGGTGCGCGTCCACGTTGCCGCCGCTAAGCACTACTGCCACCCTCTCGCCAGCTACCTGGATCCTGCCTCCCAACACGGCGGCAAGTCCGACCGCACCGGCCCCCTCCACCAGCAGCTTGCTTCTCTCCAGGAGCAGCATCATGGCCTGAGTGATCTCGTCTTCCTCTACTACGACCATATCGTCGACGTAACGTGAAACCAGGGAAAGGGTGATCCTGCCCGGCGTTCCCACGGCAATGCCATCGGCCACAGTGGCTTGCCCCTTGACGGTGATGCGGCGGTTCGCCTTGTATGAGTCGACAACGGCGGTGGCTGCCCCAGCCTGCACTCCTATCACCCTGACTCCGGGCGAAGTCTCCTTTATGGCCAGGCCGATGCCCGATATCAATCCTCCCCCTCCCACGGGCACTACAACCGTGTCCAGGTTCTCCGCCTGTTCAAGCATCTCGAGGCCAATTGTCCCCTGCCCTGCTACAATCGCCGGGTCGTCGAAGGCGGGGATGAAGGTCATGCCGTTTTCCCGCATGACGCGCCGAGCGTGTCTCTGGGCCTGGTCGAAGTCATCGCCTTGGAGGATCACCGTTGCGCCGTAGCCCCGGGTAGCCTCCACCTTGGGGATGGAAGCGCCCGTGGGCATTACGATGGTGCAGGGTATGCCAAGATTTGCGGCCGCTAAGGCAACTCCTTGGGCGTGGTTGCCGGCGCTTGCGGCAATTACGCCCCTGGCCCTCTGGTCTGGACTCAAGACAGCGATCTTGTTGGCCGCGCCTCGGACCTTGAAGGAGCCCGCTCTCTGTAGATTCTCGGCCTTTAGGAGGAGTTCACACCCCGCCAATTCGCCCAGAGAGCGCGCGGGCAACATGGGCGTCCTGAGCGCCAGATGAGCGATGGCGTTCCGGGCCCGCTGGACGTCCTGGAGGGTTACAGAGGGCCTCATCTTCGACCTCCTTCGCCGTGAGGCGATCTCGGAAAAGGGAACTGGGAAGATGCGAGAATGGCCGAGGCTTCCCACGGATGCAGATGTCGCAGCATGGTATAACCGACGGAACATACGTCAGCGGCCACAGCTTCGTCTGGCGTGTGCTTTTTCACGTTGCCGCGACTTGAGATTGAGCCCGCATTCCGAAAGGGTCGAACCGAATATGTAGACTCGCGACCCCACTTGCCGAAGACGTCACTAGCCACTACGTGCCGGCCTCCAGAGCCGTCAGCTTGCTGTCGACGTTCTCCGCCTCCAACGCCAACCTCTCCCACTCATCCCAGAGCGACTGCACCTCCTCTTTGAGTACACGGTATTGCTCTCCTGAGGCGACAATCTGAGTGGGCTTGTCAAACAAGTCGGGGCTGGAGAACATAGTCTCCAACTCCGCAATGCGGGTCTCGTGGTCAACCAGGGAGACATTTATGTTCTCTATCTGCGTCGCGAGTCTGCGGGCCTCTATTGTAAGCGACCGGCGCTGCCGCTCCTCGGCGCCGATCGGCTTACCGGAGCGGCTCATAGCCTGGCCTCGTTTTGCAGCATCTCGGGCCGTTCCATTGGCCCTTGCGTTGGCGCTCCTCTTATCGGTCTCCGTCTGCTTTCGGTAGAGATAACTGTCGTAGTCTCCGGGGAAAACCGTGGGCCGGCCGCCGTCTATCTCTACAATCTTGTTTGCAACCTGACGTATTAGAGTGCGGTCGTGGGTTATGAAACAGATAGTGCCGTGATAATCGCCAAGGGCGTCTGCGAGAATTTCCCTGGAAACGATGTCAAGGTGATTGGTCGGCTCATCCATGAGGAGCAGGTTGGTTGGCTGAAGGAGCAGCTTAGCCAGGGCCACCCGGGCCTTTTCACCGCCGGACAGCACGGAAATAGGCTTGCGCACATCGTCGCCGCTGAACAGAAAGCCGCCGAGGGTCGTGCGCAGGTTCTGTTCCGACTCCGTTGGCGCGGACTGCTGCAATTCCTCAATAAGTGTATTGTTCGGGTTGAGGAGTTCAAGCACGTGCTGGGCGTAATAGGTAGTGACGACGTTGTGGCCGGTCTTTCTTTCCCCCTCATCAACCGGAACGACGCCTGCAAGTATCTTCAGCATGGTGGTCTTCCCGGCGCCGTTCGGTCCGACCAGTGCAACGCGGTCGCCCCGCGAAAGCGTCAGGTTCATGCCTCGGTAGACCACGATATCGCCGTAGGACTTGCTTACATTGGTCAGTTTTATGACCTCGGAACCGCTGCGCGGGGGCTCCGGGAAGGAGTAGCGGACCTTCCTAGTGGCCCTTGGCAACTTTATGATCTGTATTTTCTCGAGTTGCTTCAAACGGCTTTGAACTTGGCTGGCCTTCGTTGCCTTGGAGCGAAACTGTTCCACAAAGCGCATTTGCTTATCTATCTCGCGCTGCTGCCTCGCGGAGGCTGCCCGCTTGTTCTGAAGTGTGCTCTCGCGTGCAACGAGGTAATCGTGATAGTTGCCCGTGTGAAGCGCCACCTCATCCGGCTCTATGGCAAGGACCTTGGTTGCGGTCTGATTCAGAAAGGCGCGATCGTGAGATGTGACGAGCACACCGCCTCGAAAATTGGCCAGGTATTTCTCAAACCACAAGTTTGCATCAAGGTCCAGGTGGTTGGTTGGCTCGTCAAGGAGCAAGAGATTGGGCTTCTTGAACAGGATTCTGGCCAGGCTTGCCCGCATGACCCAACCGCCGCTGAACTCACTCATTGGCCGGAGAAAGTCACCCTGCTTAAAGCCAAGGCCTGAGAGGATCGCCTTAGCCTCGTGCTCGCGGTCGTCTCCACCAGCGGCCTCCAAAGCCATGTCAAGCTTGCTGAGGCGGTCCAGCAGATAGCCTTGGCGCACTGGGTCGGTCTCCGATGACAGCGCTTCCTGTGCGTCGGAAATCTTAACGACTAGGGCGTTTACCTCGGAGTGAGCGTCCAACACCTCTTCAAGCAGAGGCTTGCCGATAAACGACGCCGGTTCCTGCTTGAGATAGCCCATAGTAACGTGACGCCGCTTGGATATGCTCCCAGTGTCCGGGGCGGTCTCGCCTGCCAGGATATCCATGAGCGTGGTCTTCCCGGAGCCGTTTGGGCCTACCAGTGCAATACGGTCCCCGGCAGCTACGTTCAGTGTGAGCCCACTGAACAGGGTCCTGTTTGAGTAGACTTTGCTGATGTCGGATGCAAATAGCATATCGTTTTACCCAAACTATCATACTATCCGCAGGAAGTACGTGCAGGGACAGGCGCGTAGTTATTGAGATTGCCCGGAAGTGGCGGGCCAGGGGAGACTGTACTACGAACGTTGACGCTTCGGAAAGAGGCAGGGCTGTGAGGATGGGCGGCAAAGCCACCTATGCCGCTGTGTCCTAATCATACGGTAACAGACTTTGGTAAACCCACCAAGGCCAGCCACATCTCGAAGATGGTTCTATCTATCATCAAGTTTGGTGGGGAGGTGGGGATGATGAGGTTGCGAGAAGCTCTGGATCGCGTGTCCGATCACCGTAGAAGTCAGGTCCGACCACCCTTTGGGGGCAATTCTGAGCTTGGCGGTGTGCTCCTTCTGTGACGGTGTCGTAGATTACCTCGGCAACTCCACAATCGATATCCATCCTGGATTGTTTCCCAATGGAGTTGTCTCCACCCGGGTCAACTCCCCCGAATCCGGGTTGACACTAAAGGTGGCCATTTGGCCGGATTCATGGCCAGCGGAGTAGATGAACCTGTCCCCTGGTCCCAGGCACAGAGCGTTGGGTATGGCTTCGGAGGGAACGATGCCGTTGGCAGTCAACTCACCCGTCGCAGTGTCCACCAAGAAGCAAGCGATGCTGTTATGCCCCCTGTTTGGCGCATACAGGAACCTCCCCGACCTCGTGACCTGGATCTGCGAGCAGGTGTTCCGCTCCGTGAAGCCCTCTTGCGGCAAAGTGGTTATAGTCTGGAAGAGCGACAGCGTTCCCGCGGCGGTGTCCAGCCGGTATCCGCTCACGCTGCACCCCTGCTCGTTGGAGAAGTAGAGGACGTCCAGGGAAGGATGAAAGCAAAAGTGGCGAGGCCCCAAGAATTCTTCCGGTTCCACTGTGGCGGGCGAGTTGGGGGTAATGTGGCCCGTGTTCTCGTCGAACTTGAATTGCCAGATGGCATTGGGGCCGTTTCCGGCTATGTGGGGGACGAAAGCGTAGCTGTTGGTCGGGTCGGTCTCCATCGCGTGGGCCCCTCTCGCCGTTTGCAGCCATTCGACGGGCGGCCCTCCCACCGACCCGTCATCCCCTATGGGGTGCACCCCCACACGCGCGTCATGGTAATAGGCCGACAGCACGAACCTGTCCCTGCGGTCCGTGGATACGTAGGCCGGACTTGCCTCCAACGGCACTGCCCCCGTCTGCGTGAGGCCTCCGCCGGACTGGTCAATCCGGAAACTGAACAACTGAGCGGGTTCCCGGCAGCCGGCATACAGATAATTGCGGTCGTGACTGATCGCTAGGGTAAAGGGCCCGCCGGGCACGGGCACGTCGTCTTGATGCGTAAGACCTCCGGTTTGGGGGTCCACGGTAAAGACCGATATTTTGTTGTCCTCTTGCACCGCAACATACATGTAGTAGGACATAATTCCCTCCTTAAAGGGTCCGCGAAGCGACAAACTCTCGTACCTGTTGTGTGCACCTCTCCGGGGGATTGCGTTGATGCCGTAATCCAGCCCAGGATAGACCACCAACGGGGAATCCGGCAACTGCTCAGTCATAAACCGCTGGCACTCCAGGGTCGAGGTGGGTGATTCCTCTCCCACGAAAAGCAGCGTCAGGGTTTCGACCTCCTTCAAGTAGAGCCTAAAGTCCAGCGCATCAAGTTATCCTTGGAGGCTCCGTCCGATGGAGGAAGCAGTCCGGTCCATTTCGGCGATGTGACAGTCTTTGAGTTCCTGCGGTGCCAGCCAGGTGTCCAGCCGGTTGTCGATGGCGACGGACCAGGCTCCTACACTCTGGCTCGAGGCGGCAACCCAGTTCCCTCCCCTGCCGGAACGTTCCCTGCGAGGCAACATGATCGGCAAATATAGCTGACGCCGTTCATGGACTCCCACCACCAACCACATCTCAAAGGTGATGCTGCCTACCGTTAAGTTAGGCCCGCCTATCCCACTTCTCCGGGTCGCCACGAAGGGCTTGCGCATAGGTCGAGCGGTGCGACTCGTCCTCCACCAGGTCATGCCACCAGCCACCGATTGCCTGTGCCATGGTGCCTATGTAGACCACTTTCAACGGCGACCCAGGCTTGCCCTTCGCGGTTTCAATGGCGTCATGGAGGAGCTGGCAACCGCCGACTTCCGATGCGCCTGGCTCGTCACAGATCGCCCTTGGAGTGCTGACCAGACCCATTGCCGTCTTGCCGTTCGACCCGATGACACGCAACTTCGTGTTGGTGGCCTTGTGTGTAATCCCGATACGCGTGTTCGAGTCCAGGAACCGATATTCGCCAGTCGGCTCCAGTACGGACCGGGCAAACCTGAATACGATGCGGGCCGGTTCGATGGAGGCCGCACACAGCAAGGATTCGGTGCCTTTACGGAGGAGGTCATCGAAAGGGTCCATAACCCGTGTCAGCAAGTGACCGGCCAGCCAACTCTTGCAATTGCCTCTTGGAAGTGAGATCGCAGCGGTGTCCATGCCCGGTGCCGTGGCGCTGGCGATAAACCGCCGCTGGAAGGGTCGCAGTTCAACCATGAGATAAGTTCAAAAGACCCTTACGAATATTCGTCTGTAATCCATGCAATGGAGGTTCGGAATGCGATTCGCAAGGGTGAGTTGGCACAACACTGTAAGGACTTCAATGTCCGTACCGCGTTACGTTTCGCATCCTCTTCATTTTCGAACACATCAGGGCTAACGAACAATGTTTCATACTCGGTCCATTTGCCTTCCTGGTGGCCTATGATTCGGGATATCTCCCAAGCAGTGCCAAACTTTGGTTCGTTCTGCCCTAGGTCAATACGACAGGAATTTCGCAACTGAACCATATATGCGGGAGGTTGCTCTATATCTGCCACAATGATTCCTCCTCAAATTGCCCAGAATCATCGGTTACACGCAATACGACGCCCTACGTTGTACGCCTCCCGCAGGACCTTTTCGGCGGTGCCATTTTGCCTAGCGGCGCGCCGGCGTTGGCACAGGAGTTTCCCTACCTAGATACCCGCCCTCGTAAAAATCCGGTCCATAGCCGCAATAACATCATCGGGCTCCATGCGCTCAGGCGGGATACCTCTCGTGTCGTAATCTAGGCTTGGGTCGCCCATGTGAAGGAACGATATGACAGCCCGCTTGTCCGAGTCTTCGCCGTTGTAGATGGCGCAAGCTAACGTTGCCACCCACTCCCGATAGATGTTCATCCGCTCATTCGTGTTCACGATTGCAACCTCCATCACTTTCTAATGACCTATCGTATCCAAGCCCACGTTGTAACGATGTGACGATGTTTCAACGGTTTACCCAGACATCGTCACAAAATTGTGCCAAGAGCCTCAAACCTCGCCGGATACGGTGATGCGAGGCCCAGGGGGGCATCCCTGGGCCGTTTCTTTGTCATCTGTCATCACCGCCCAGTGGACATATACGTCCAATGCGAAAAGGGCCGTCCGCCCCGCTCCAACGTGGGCCAACATCGTGGTCATCGCACATTCCAAAACCTTTTGGTCAGTTAAGCTGTACCACATCCCTTCCAACGTCTCCCGACAACGACGGAATAGGGACACCCGCCCCGAAGTGAGCCAAACGCCTTTACGTTCCAAATCGCCCCTTAGTCAATATATGGCATGCCTACACTATCAAGTGTCACACGAGGACCACGGACGATGTCAAATCTATACCTAGACGCTTGATATATAATCCCAAAGGGAAAGTTGATGCGGTCTGAATTACGCAAGGAAATCCTCGCAATCTTGGAAAAGTTGTCCAACGGCGAATCGCGCCACTTACCTCTCATCTTCGGTACGCCAGCCCTTACCATTGAGGCCGTTGAGCAACTTACAGACAGTGGCGCCTTGTCGAAACTTGGCAGCGGCAATGCTTACAGGATCACTCGTCAGGGCTACGCCTACTACGAGGAATTGAAAACGCCACGGAAGTACTGGATCAAACAACACCGTGGTCGTGTGGTCGTCTTTATTGTGTCCAGTTTGGTGACTGTGGGGGTTAGCCTGATTGTGACACTCCTAAGTTGACCTAACCCTCCCTAGCTCACGGTGGTCATCACGAAGAGAGGTACCGGTCGATGTGAGGAGGCAACATCAGAACGGCAAAAAGCCAAAGTAGCATCTGGTACTACTTTGGCTTTATTTCATAGCTAACAAATGGCTCCCCAACGCGCCCAACACTACGTACTTTCGTACGGGCCTGGTTCGAGTACCAAGAGCCAGTATCTCAACGTACCGCATCCACATCAACCCCTTACCTCAGGCGCAACCCGGTCGTCCTAGCTCTAGAATGGCGGCAACGCCTAGAGTCCGGTGAAGCTGCCTCGAGAGCGGAACTCGCCCGCCAGATGGGAGTCACAAGGGCCCACGTCACCCAGGTACTGAGCCTGCTTCAACTTGCGCCTGAAGCCAAAAAGATGATCTTGAGTCTAGGTGACCCCATCACAAAGAGGAAGTTAGGCATTCGTACCTTGCGGTCTTTATCGAGCCTTCCAAAGGAAGAACAATTAGTATGGATACAAGCGCACAAAGCAAAAGCGGTTTAAATGATCGGGTCGAATCCTCCTAGGTGAGCTTGTCGCCCTAGCGCACGTTTGCCAGGCGCTCCAGGGAAGACCAATGGTAGGGGAATCGTTGGAAGACTCGCACCAAATCTATGCTGGACTTCCCCTTGCTTACCAGGGAAAGTCTTGCATCTTAAGGCGGGCTTGTTGAGCCGATAACCACTTATTGCGTCCTAATATCTATCTTGCTACGCCCGCGGCCTGCTTCCTCCTGGCCGCCGCTGCATCAGCCTTACGGAAGTCTTCTTCTGTGAACTTATACAAGGATGCGCCGCCGAGCAAAATGTCTCTGGCAATCTCCCTGGGCACTGTCTTTACCAAGTTGGAAGAGACGTTGGGGAAGTCGGAGTCAAAGTGGGGATAATCGGTTGATATGATCATGCGGTCGGCGCCAATGAATCTAGCTGTGGACTCCATTTCCGGCTCGCTGCCCTCTACAGAAGCCCAGCAATTGCGTTGGAAATACTCTTTAGGAGTAAGTGTCAGATACGGAGCGTGGGTGTCACGATAGTTGTCGTAATCCCACCCGATTCGGGACAGAAGGCCGGGCACCCAAGAGTTCTGCGCTTCCAGATAGGCTACCCTGAGATTAGGGTGGAACTCGAATACACCGCCGATCATCTGGGCAATCATCGCCTGTTGCATCTCAATCCAGTGGCTGGCGACATGCCGATAGAATCTGTTCTCACCGTAGAGGGCGTTAATATGAGTGTTCCAGGCTCCCGTACCCTCGTGAAAGCCCCATGCCACGTCCAGGTCTTCATGGAGGCTGTATAGAGGGTCCCAGTAGTTGGAATGCCAGTAGTAGCCGTTAACGAGGTTTGGCCGTACGAAAGACCCAACGGCGCCCAGCTCTTTCACGCACCTCTCCAATTCCTGGCACGCCAGGTTTACGTCATGCACAGGCAGCAGAGCGGCAAATTTCATTTGGTCGGGGCTGTATTGGCAAAAGTCATAGATCCAATTGTTGTAGGCCCGGGCAATGGCAAGGGACAGTTTCGGGTCCATATACTCACGCCCGGGTATGATCAGCCCCTGGGTGGGGAATAGGACCGCTATGTCGATTCCTTCCCGTTCCATTGCTACAAGCTGAGATTCCTCATCATAGTTTCGCTCTATCGCCAGCTTCAGAGGTCCTTCGGGATCAACACGAAAGTCCATCGCTTCGCCGAAGCGTCTGGCCTTCCGATACTTTTGGAGTTCAACGTCCATACTTGCTGGTTTCCCGTCTATGATCCAACTGGCGCGGACCGGCTCCCCATCTATGCCGACCGCAGTTGTCACTCTGGACTTGAAAGCATCGTCCAGGTACCTATCGAATAGGTCGGCCGGTTCTATGACGTGCATATCCACATCTACGAATCTAAGACCATCTCTCACGTTTGTGCTCCCTTAACCTAGCCTTGAATCGAATCTATTGTACTGTAGATATAAATTAGCGCCAACCGAGTCTATCCACGCTGGCTTTGTTCCTGCTTTTGTGGGTTAGGCCCCGCGGAGCCGTGGGTCTAAAACGTCCCTGAGTGCATCGCCGAGCAGATTGAATCCGAACACTGCCAGACTTACAGCGATGCTGGGGAAAAGGACCAACCATGGTGATACTTCGATATATCTCTGCCCTGCGTAGGAAAGCGTGCCACCCCATGAGGGAACCTCTGGCGGTGTCCCGAGACCTAGAAAACTTAACCCGGCCTCGATAACCACGGCCCACCCAAGATTCGCAGTAGCAAAAACCAGGTAGGGAGCCATGCAGTTGGGCAACATGTGGCGGAATATGAGCCGAAGATTAGTGGCTCCGGAGGCTCTACCAGCCAGCATATAATCTGTCTCTTTGATCGACAGAGCCTGGGACCGGACCACACGGGCGGCGCCGGGTAAAAATATGGCGACGAGCGCAAGGACGACGTTCTGCAAAGAAGCGCCAGCCACTGCCACTACCGCCATAGCCAAGACGAGTCCCGGAAAGGCCATCAGTGCATCGACAATCCGCTGGAGAACCAGGTCGACCATACCCCCGAAGTAGGCGCTGATGAGCCCCAACAGAGCTCCCAGGGTCACCCCTATGCTAACGCTGATCAGGCTAACGTAAAGAGAGATCCGGGTGCCGTAAATAAGCCTGCTCAGGGTGTCCCTTCCCAGTTGGTCGGACCCCAACCACAGCCTTTCCCCGGTCTTTTCTACAACGTCCCCTGGGTCGGCGAATTTATTTCTTACATGAACAGACCTGGGATCGAATGGTGCGATCAGTGGCGCCGTGACAGCTACCAATATCATTATCAGCAGTATCAGGGCTCCTACGGCTCCTAGGGGCCTTCTTTGGGCAAAGGTGACAACAGGCCTAGCAATCGCACGGCTCCATAGCAACCCGAGACTCATAGTCGATGAACTGAAACTTTCTCCACCGGATCCTCTAAGCATAGCGAATTCTGGGGTCTACCCAGGCGTATACAAGGTCAACGATGAGATTTACCGCCATGACTCCTGCTGTAAAGATCAGCACCATTGCCTGAATCATGGTGTAATCCCTGGCAAGGATGCTGTCCAACAAAAGGGTGCCCATTCCTGGCACCGCGAATATCCTCTCTATGATTACGGTCCCGCCGAGCAGGAGACCAAACGCCCATCCTGAAACCGTTATGACAGGTAGAAAGGCATTTTTTAGGGCGTGTAAAAGGACCACAGACGACTCACTGAGACCCTTGGACCGGGCCGTTCGGATGTAATCTTCTCGCATCACTTCCAGCATGGCCGAACGGGTCACACGGGCTATGAAATTCATCTGGTAAAAAGCGAGGGTCAGGGCAGGAAAGATTATCTGTTGTAGATTTTTCCAGGGATCGTCCCAAATATGGGCGTATCCGATAGGAGGAAACCAGTTGAAGACATTCACTAAAATGTATACCACCGCGATACCAGATACAAAGATGGGTATACTTATCCCCGTGAACGTAAAAACCCGGGCGCCATAGTCGAAGATACTGTCCGGTTTTAGGGCTGAAATGACCCCTAAAGGAACGGCCAGAAGGAAGCTGATGACAGATGCCATGACGGCAAGTTCAAGAGTCAGGGGGATTCTGAATTTGAGGTCGTCGGCCACCGGCACATTTCGGAAGAGGGACTTGCCTAAATCTCCACGTAGCAGTCCCCATGCCCAATCGCCGTACTGGACAACGATGTTTCGGTCGGTGCCGAGCTTTCGTTGTAGGTTTTCAAGGTCTTGCTGGGTATAGGTCCCCTCACCGGATAATCCCCCAAGGATAATGAGCGCTGGATCACCCGGGACAATGCGCATGAGAAGGAAAATAAACAGCGATGCCAGGAACACCGTTGGAATAAACAAAAGGAGCCGTTTAACGATATACCGGCGCATCGCTTTAGGGGAACCTTGCCCTGCGCCCGGACACTACCGGGCGCAGGCTGACTCGAATCTGAAACCTAATGGTTTGCTGTTTTCGATTAAGGCTCAAGCCAGAGGTGCTCTTGCTTGAGAACCGTTTGGATAGACTCGGGTGGCACGAAGCTCCCAGCCGCTGTCTTGATCCTATTGCTGATAAAGTAGCGGTTATTTACCCAGAAGGCCTCGATGAGGGGGCTCCTTTCCAGGAGCATTGTCTCCATCTCGCGGAGTATCAGTCTACGTCTTTCGCGGTCTGGCTCTCTGGCCTGCTGTTCGAACAGGTTCAGGAAATTATCATCTCGCCAATCGCTGTAGTTCCTGGCGGTCGGCCCGTATATTGCCCGGACGTAGTCGTTGGGATCAGAGATATTGTACGCGTAGCCAAAGACGCCTAGGTCGAAGTCTGCATTCTGAAGGGCTCCGAAACCTGTCGAGAAGTCAACGGTGTTGAGCTCTATATCAACCCCCAGGTTCCTGCGCATCTGTTCCTGGAAAAGCTGGGCTACGTCTGGGAACCAGATGATGTTAGTAACTGTTAGGGTTATCGTACCCAGTTCCGAGGGCGGGTCATAGCCTGCTTGCGCCAGCAGTGCTTTAGCGTCGGCTATGTCCTGGTCCTTAGTCCGGCTGCTCCCTTCGATTCCTCCATATCCAGGGAGCCTCCGGAGTTCGGGTACGGAACTTCCGTACCACGAGCCAACTGGGAATGGCGCGCCATAGTTGTGCGTTCCACCTGCGTCGAAAGCGTCCAGTATTTCTTGTTGGTCAACAGCAAGCCGCAGGCCAGCCAATACTCTCCAGTCATTCCACGGTTCTCTTGTCGCGTTCGAGATTATATGAGTGCCGCTGTTTAGCGGCGTCGAGTAGAGGGTGTACTTACCTTCCAGTTTGCTGGCCAGTTCGAAAATGCCCTCGGTGTCGATAGTTATGCCGGCTGTGGACCCCAGGAGTTGGTCGGTCTCGAATGCAGCTGCTGCGGTGCCAGGATCTGAGAAGACGAATACAGTCATTTCGTCGAAGTAAGGGAGACCGGCTTTAAAGTAGTCGGGATTCCTGGTGTGCCTCGAGAAGCTTCCCTGGGCGATCTCTTCCGGAACATATGGACCGCTGCCGACGATGTTGTCCCAGACATTTATGTCGATTCCGGCGTCGAACAAGCGCTTAGGAACTACTTTCATAAAGTCGACTGCCAGGAAGGGAAGGAAGGAAGCGTCTGGGAAATTCAAGTTGACCCGTACTTTGCTGGAGTCTATTACTTCAGCGTTCTTCGTGGAAGTCCTCAACAGGCCTGCTCTCGGCCTGGGCTCTCCCTCCTCAATCATTCTGTTAATGCTAAAAGCAACGTCTTCCGCTGTGAGGTCCTCTCCATCGGACCACTTTATGCCGTCTCGTATAGTGAAGACATAGGATGTAAAGTCGTCGTTGGCCTCCCACCCACTGGCCAGGTCTCCTATAATCTCGTCTGGTTTAACCGGATTAAACTCGACTACCTGGTTATAGAGGGGACTTATGGCGCCTATTTCGGGGAGTGTGGCTGCAAGATGAGGGTCCCACCTGGCCGGGAATCCAGAGTTTATTATTGGGTAAGAACCTCCGCTAATGCCAGGGAGCGGCGGGGGGTCTGTAGGCGTTGGCTGAGCAATCACCGTGACCTGTACTTCTTGGGTAACCGGGACCTCTCGGGTAACTTGGACCTCTTGGGTTACCGGAACCTCTCGGGTGACCGGGACCTCTTGGGTTACCGGAACCTCTCGGGTGACCGGGACCTCTTGGGTTACCGTGACCTCTTGGGTGACAGGGACTTCAACCGTTTCTCTGATGACCTCGGGAGCAGGCGCATCGCCGTCTCCACACGCAACTGATGCCATCAGCGCTACGGCTATGGGTATGAGAATAAGCCTCTTTAGGCTAAGTAACCGTTGAAGCCTCATAGTTGGACCCCCATTAGATTGGGTTATCAAAATGTAACGGTGGCTGACTCTTACGGCCTGTGCCCAAGTTTGGCGCCACCGGCCATGCCAGTGCGGCAAGGAGTGTAGCAGAACTACCAGAGTCGTGGCAACTTGTTGCACAGGTTCATGACACGTGACATGGCCGCATGGTTATACCGCCTCTTCGCTGACCTGAATGCAGTTGCTCCGCCCATGGGAGGAAGCCCGGTCTCAATATCTTTTTGTTGACACTACATATAGGCTAGACTACGATTGACAATCCCTGATTAATGGAAGATCGGATTCCTAAAGGCCGTGATATGTCTTTTAAGCAGGTCCTAGAGGTTATCGAACTTCTGGACAGCGCTAAGGTGAACGGGAGTGTGGTCGCTGAGGCCCTCACATCCCGTGGTTGGAAAGGATGGGATGTGGAAACCATCAAAGGCGATGGGGGTTCCACTGACTTCATAACCATTTCCATCCCAGGCATCGATGGAAAACGTGGCGGGGGCGCCGCGCCGACTATCGGTGTCATCGGTAGACTGGGATCTCTTGGCGCCAGGCCCGAGATTATGGGTATGATCTCCGACGCCGACGGCGCCATAGTGGCCCTTTCCAGCGCGCTAAAGATCGTGGATATGCGCACTCAGGGAGATATGCTGAAAGGTGACGTTGTCGTCACGACCCACATAAGCCCACGCTCCGCCGCCCCCGAGGCCGCACGCTGGGGAGCCCCGGTGCGAATGGCGTCGGCGCCCGTAGACGGCAATGAGCTGTTGAAGCGGGAAGTCCTGCCGGAGATGGACGCCATCCTGTCCGTTGACGCAACTAAGGCCAACAGGATTATCAACCACCGTGGATTCGCCGTCTCTCCGACCGTTAAGGAGGGGTATATCCTGCGTCCCAGCGACGACCTTTTGGATATAATGCAAGCGGTGACTGGAAAGATGCCGGCAGTCTTTCCACTGTCTACTCAGGACATCACCCCTAACCAGCAACTGCGGCACATCAACAGCATAATGACGCCTTGTGCCATGACGAGCTCTCCAGTAGTGGGCGTGGCGATAACGGCGGAAGCAACCGTGGCTGGAGTGGCCACCGGCGCCAACCAGCCAATGGACCTGGAGATGGCCGTTCGCTTCTGTGTCGAAGTGGCCAAGGCATTGGGCAGAGGAGAGTGCCGCTTCCACGACGAAGATGAGTTCGATAAACTTTCCACCCTCTACGGTTCCATGCACCGATTCCAGACCGAAGGGAACGGCGGGGAGTAGAAAAGGTAGTCTGTCGTGCGCAAGAAGATAGGATGCGTCACTATAGGTCAGTCGCCCCGGGACGACATTCTTTCCGTCATGAAGAAGTACATCAAGGCCGATGTAGAAATTATCGAGCGGGGAGCTCTCGATGGCCTTGACCAAGCCAGCGTGCTTAACCTGGGCCCCGACCCGGGACAGCCGACTCTGGTGTCTAGGATGAGGGATGGCACCGAAGTGACTCTGACCCATGAAAAGATTCTTCCCCTATTCCGTGATGGGATAGATGCGCTAATTGAGGAAGGGGCAGAGTTGATCGTGTCGTTGTGCACTGGTGAATTCACCGAGATCCAGTCAGAACGCGTAGAGATTTTGCACCCTGGTGAGCTTGTCCGGGGCGTCGTAATGCCCCTAGCCAGAGGCAAGAGACTGGGTGTGGTGCGACCCTCTCCCGACCAAGTCCTGGAAGAGGACCTTGGCGAGGAAAAGCGGTGGTGGGGCGCTGGGGACGTGGTGGTGACTGCAGCCTCCCCTTATGTTGAACCTGAGGCTAGAGCCGCTCAGTGGATGCGCGCGGCCCACGAGCTGAAAGAGAAGCAAGTTGACCTCGTGTTTCTCAATTGCATGGGCATGGATGGGGAGATGAAGGAGACAGTCCGGCGGGTCACCGGTAAACCGGTGATTCTGGCCAGCTCAGTGGTTGCCCGTATCGTTGATGAGCTGGTTGGCGAGGGCGAAGAAGCTCTGTGAAATCGTTGCGCAAAGTCGTCTGGCTCACCGAGAACAGAGCGGTGGCATTCGGCACAGCTTCATAGTCCCAGACAGAATTGACCTTTGTCCATCCCAACCGTATAGTTCCTCCCGGTCTGCCGAAAACGACTAGAGGGTTAGTATGATCACAAAATTCGATAGCTTGTTCGCTGGATATGTGGACTTCGACAACATGGGTTATGCCGGCACTCCGGTGAACGATCGCTGGTTTTCGAACGACTATCTGATCACCGCATATGACAAGGCCCGCGACATCTGCCAGTTGATGGACCGGCTTGGCTACGACACCTTTTGGGGGGCGGAGCATCACTTCCAGCGGGAGGGGTATGAAGTCATCCCGAACATCTTGATGTTTAACTTACACCTGGCCCACGTGACGGAGAACATCAGGCTGGGTTGCGGCTTCAATATAACACCCATGTGGCACCCGCTCCGGTTGGCTGAGGACTTCGCATTTGCAGATATACTAGCTGGAGGACGTTTGGTCTTCGGGGTGGGTCGTGGTTACCACACTCGAGAAGTCGAGGTGTTCGGGTCTCCTCTGAGGGACCAGGAAGCAAACATGGACCTGTTTGAGGAGCAGGTGAGCATCATCATGAAGGCTTTCCATGAGGAGTCCTTCTCCCATCAGGGGAAGCGCTATCAAATTCCTCCCGAAGGAATTCCCTATCGCGGATATGAGCTCAAGGACATCACTCTGGTGCCCCGTCCCCTGCGGCAACCGGTGGAGTGTTGGCAGCCCATACAGAGCGTTTCGCAGAGGGGCATGAACTTCATGGCCAAGCACGGCATCAAGGCCTTTATCGGGGGAGGAGTAGACGAGGGCGGCGCGGCCAAGAATGTTGTGGAGGGATGGCGGGACGTACAAGCCAGTCATGGGATAGAGACCGAATTAGGCGAGAACCTATGCGTCGGGTTTCATTTCCATATAGCCGACACTCAGGAAAAGGCCGTGAAAGAAGCAACCCCATGGTTCGAAGAACATATAAAGTTGTTTGGGCCTTTGAGGCTTGGTCCCCGCGCCTTGACGGCCGAGCAGCTCCGCGGCCTGGGCGACCCTAAGACGGCTCCCTTTTCTCCACATGCACTCCACCTGGATGAACTGGTAAAAACCGGTTCTTGGCTTTATGGCCCGCCCGAGAAGATCATAGAGAGGCTTATGGAGGTTGAAGAGATGTTCCCAGGCCTCGAACGGATCGACATCGAGCACCCGGTCAGCACTCCCCGCACCGTGATCCTTGAACAAATGGAGTGGTTCGCCAAAGAAGTCATGCCAGCGTTCAAGGGAAGAGTTGAGTTCAAGACGACCACGAGCTAACCTTTCCGACTCCCTGCAAGTTGGGGCATTACCCTCCATATCTGGCCACGAATCTCCAGGTTTAATCTCCGTTTTTGTGTGCGCAACACCGGAAAGAGGAACTCGGTCATGAATATAGAGACGCTGTCAGTGCATTCAGGACGTGAAGTAGACCCAATGACAGGAGCCGTAGCGCCGCCCATCATTCTGTCCACAACCTTTGAGCGCGATCCGGATGGGAGTTACCGGCAGGGTTATGTTTATTCCAGGCTGGGCAACCCCAACCGAGCAGCTTTGGAAAAATGCGTCGCCGATCTGGAAGAAGGAACGGCTGGGGCGGCCTTTTCATCAGGCTCCGCAGCGACGGCTGGAGTGTTCCTGGCCCTGTCGCCGGGTGACCATGTTGTTGCTCCGGAAGACGTGTACCATGGGACAGCCCGGCTTCTTAATGACATCCTTGCTCCCTGGGGCGTTCAAACCACTTTTGTGGACATGACGGACCTTGCCGAGGTCCGGCAGGCGGTACGCCCCAACACCAGAGTATTTTGGGTGGAGACTCCGTCCAACCCTCTTCTGAAGATCACCGACATCTCCGCAGTCTCTGCCATAGCCCACGATGCCGGGGCCATGTGCGTATGCGACAACACGTTCGCCACTCCTGTGTCGCAGCGCCCATTTGATATGGGCGCCGATCTGATAGTCCACTCAGCGACCAAATATCTAGGCGGACATAGCGATGCTCTAGCGGGGGTTGTTGTCACCAACTCTGAGGATGAGTTCTTCAGTAAGATAAGAGCAGTGCAGACCTCGGGAGGGGGCGTAGCCTCCCCCTTGGCATGTTGGCTCATTTTGAGGGGCATTCAGACACTTCCCTACAGGATGCGCGCTCACTCCGAAAATGCCGCCATAGTAGCAAGATTTCTACAGAGCCATACCAAGGTCGCCGCAGTCTACTACCCCGGTTTGGAGAACCACCCCGGGCATGAACTTGCCGCACGACAAATGTCGTCCTTCGGCGGGATGGTTTCGTTTCAGGTAAACGGAGACGGCGCTGAGGCCATGTCGGTGGCCGGGCGAGCGGAGCTCTTCACAAGAGCAACAAGCCTGGGAGGCGTCGAGAGCTTGATTGAACACCGGGCATCTGTCGAGGGGCCGGGAACAAGGGTCCCTGAAAACCTGCTTCGCTTGTCCGTTGGACTCGAAAACCCGGACGACCTGATTGAAGACCTCGACCAGGCGCTGGGATAGCGAACCAATGGCGCCGCCGTATCTATAGCGCCTCTACGCCAGGTACCTTGCATCGGACACTGTATAGCGAAGTGCGAGCTGTAACGTAGAGGGTCTGATTGTCGGGTCCTCCGAACGCTATATTGGCTGGCGGTTCGGGGAACTCGAAGGTGCCCAAGTGGCGTCCACTTGCCATGAACGCCGGGGTTTCGGGTGTCCATTGTGTAATGGGCGCCTTCGTGTTGAGGTTCGTGCTGGACCTGTTATCCGGCACTGGTCCGTAACCCGTTGGTTCACCGTTGTATGGTATTCTCCGTTGACTGCACACCAATCGGCTGCTTGGCTTGCGAAACGGAGAGATTATGGAAGGAAAACATATCGTCGCGTTCGGAGGAGGAATCAGGTCCGTCGGGGTCAAAATACACCCGCTGATTGGCTATGTACTGTCCCTCGCAGGCAAGACCCGGCCCAAAGTATGTTGCATACCCACCGCCACCGGAGATTCCTCACCCGATCTGCTTCGGTTCTACAGCAACTTCCCGGCCTCTCTCTGTGAGCCCTCTCATCTAGAGCTGTTTAATCGTAGGGTGCGTGACATTCGAGCCTATCTCCTCAGTCAGGACATCATCTTCGTATTGGGAGGCAATACAGCAAATATGCTGGCGGTATGGCGGGTCCACGGTGTTGACTTGGCATTGAAAGAAGCCTGGGAAGCTGGCGTCGTGCTGTGCGGAGGAAGCGCAGGTTCCCTTTGCTGGTTTGAATGCGGGACCACTGACTCCTTCAACCTGAACGAGCTTAAGCCTCTGTACGACGGATTGGGGTTCCTTCCAGGCTCCCACTGTCCCCACTACGATGGCGAAGAGCAGCGTCGGCCTCTCTACCACAGCCTCATTTCAGAAGGGTTCCCACCCGGATATGCGATTGACGATGACGCTGCGATCCACTTCATAGGAACCGAGGTGTCTGAAGTGGTCAGCGGCAGGGTTGGAGTGACGGCGTACCGTGTCGAGCTAATCGGGAAACAGGTAGTGGAAACTCCTCTGAATGCACAACAAATCAAATAGCCAGAGCCTAGCCTGCACCTGGGTTCAGCGCCTGATTGAGCATTTGTGGTGATTCCACAGCTATATCGTCTTCTAAACCCCACCGAACTGGACAAGATCGAGAACCTTCACGTTGCGGTTCCCGCTTGTCCTATAGGTACTAGTGCCAAACCTTTGCCTATGACCCGAGAAACGAACCCCCACTGTGTTCATCTTGGGGGCTGTGGGCAATAATCGACCTTAGTGGGTAGAGACATCTAACACCTCTGGCTCTTAAGTTCCCCATGTTAAAATGGATGTATGGATATTGAGCCTATCAAGACAGATGCACTGAAAGCCATCATGCCTCTTATGTCCGTGGATGCAGATTTCTATGGAGGTACACGCACACGAACAAGTCGCAGCCTTCCAGAATACTACCTCGTCTACTTCCTCCTCGTGGATTTACTCGGATTTAGATGTCTAGGAAAAGCTGAAAAGGTCGCTTGGTCAATCCCCTTGGAACTTGATGGGCAATTGTTACATGTCGAACACCGCAAACTGGGGCTCGGGATTTTCTCATCGGGTGACGCCAACTCTGAAGCCGCAGCCGAGGAGGTTGTTCGCCTCATATATAAAGGGCTGCGAGTTGCACGTCCGTATTTGGACTGGTGTGCCGAAAAAGCGGTCAAAGACTCAAGGGTCACTATCATCAATAAATCTATTGAACTGTACGACCGGTTCGAGTTTCTGTTGGAAGAGTACAAGTCCAAGCTTACTGCGGCCTATAGAAAAGCTGGCGAGCCAGAGATATCTGCACATGCAGGTAGTAGCATTGAGTTTAACTTGCCTGACTATCGGCTCCTCCGACAGGCAAAATGGTTGGCCCTGTCCGCGACCGAGAGTTGTTTCAGCTGGACTGAGCACGTATTTATTCTCTTGGCCATTATGCAAGGGAATTGCATTAGTGGGGAATCCGTTAAGGAACTCGCAGTTGCTGATTGGAAGGAAAAATTTCGGGTAGCGCTCAATATCGATGACCCCGAACTTAAGCGGCACTACGATGACTTGACGGTGGTTCGCGACCAAGTCAGGAATTTCGTTGCCCATGGCTCATTCGGGAAAAGAGGTGAAGCGTTCCTCTTCCATTCGGCGGTCGGAGCAGTCCCGGTGCTGTTACCACATCGGGAAGGCCACCACTCGTATAGGTTCCTTCGTAACGGAAGAGTCGTAGCGGAAAGTGAGGCTATCTCGTCTATTGAACACTTCGTCGAATGCATTAGAACTGGCCCCCTAGCACCTGCATGGACTTACCTCGACAGCGGGCTGAATCTAGTACTGACGCAAGCCAGCAGAGGCTACTATAAGGATGCCATGGAGTCCATGGACTCTATGAAAGAATTAGTTGAGATGGAAACTTACTTTGCGGATGCATATGCCGATATGGACTGGTGGTTACTCCCCTAACTGCCTCAGTCCTAGCATCAGGAAACCGTTGACGCCGGTCAACATCTAGGGATCGTAACCAAGTCACAGGCGTAGCCAGTCTCGCTCCGGGCTGGCAGTCCCAAAGGGCCAGCCCGGAATTCCGGTGCGTAACTCGCTTGACCTGTACCTCCGAAAACCTGGGCCAGTCGGCAAATGCGGCTTTCGTGAGATGATCCAAACTGCCCGGACAAGGAGGATTGTCTCATGGTCACGTCCCAGTATACGCCAGAACAAGTCGCCTTCGACCTGCGTCACAGGGAAGAGGGCCCGCCGATCGCGGATGTCTGTCGCAAGAGATGGGCATCAGTGAGCAGATCCTTTATCGTTAGCTATCCTGGAGTGGCGCACCTCGCGTCCCGCCCCCTCCCTCACTAGCCCCATCTAACGAGGCTCGAAACGCCCATTAGGGTCCGATATCGCCCGACACGAATGAGGAGTGGAAATATTCTGAAAGCCGCATCCGCTGCCTGGCGGTTGCCAACTTACGGCGCCGAGAGACCGTATTGAGAGACCGATGGGATAGTTGACGGCGTTCCTGGATGTCATTACCATCACAGGCGTCAAGGATGGCGGGTTCTTTGGGACACCCGCCGTCTGATATGGGGAATGTCGGCTAACTGCACGACTCCGCCTGGAGAGATGCCACGACATGGGAAGCATGCCCACCGATGCTGAAGCGGCCGCCGACAGCCAGACGCCTGGACTCATCACCGTCGCCGGAGACCCCCTCGGCCAAGAGACCCCCCTGTCAGACTTGGACACTTGGATTACCCCAACGGAACGCTTCTACGTACGAAGCCACTTCCCTGAGCTGCCCGACCTCGCCCCCTCTACCTACAGCCTGGAAATAACCGGGGCTGTGGACACGCCCTTCACCATTGGCTACGACGAGCTGCTGGCGATGCCCTCTGTGGAGATCGTCGTGACGATGGAGTGCGCCGGCAACAGCCGTTCGTACGTCACTCCTCCGGCTGAGGGCATCAGCTTCAAGCACGGCGCCGTGGGCACAGCCAACTGGAAGGGCGTACCGCTCCCTGCGCTGCTCAGGAGGGCGGGACTACGGGACACGGCCAAAGAGGTCCTGTTCGAGGGGGCCGACATCGGCGACGAGGAGGAAGAGGGCCAGACCATTCGCCTGGGCTATGTGAGAAGCCTGCCGTTGACCGACGCCATGTCAGAGGAGACTATCGTCGCCTACGAGATGAACGGGAAGCCTCTCCAGCCGGTTCACGGTTATCCAGTCAGGCTAATAGCGCCCCGTTGGTACGGTATGGCCTCAGTGAAGTGGTTGACGCGCGTAGAGGCGCTGGAGCAGCCGTACACCGGTTTCTTCCAAAAGCGCCGCTACATCCTGATCAACGAAGGCGAGGGGCAGCACGACTCGTGGGAGCCGCTGTCGACCCTCCGGGTCAAGTCCCTCATTACCCACCCGCGACACGGCGAGGTCGTACGGGTTGGCCAGTACACCGTCCGAGGTGTGGCCTGGTCCGGGGATGGGGACGTGGTCAAGGTCGAGGCCAGCACAAACGGAGGTCGCGACTGGCAGGAGGTTAGCCTAGTCGGACCCTCCTCTCCTACGGCATGGCGACAGTGGGAGCGCTCGTGGGGCGTAGACAAGCCGGGGCACTACATCCTCATGGTCAGGGCCACCGACTCCGTCGGCAACACCCAGCCAGCTAACATCCCTTGGAACTTCCGTGGGTACGGCAACAACGGCATCCACACCATCGCCGTCGAAGTATCTAAGGACGGAGGCTAAAGTGTCCCGCAAGAGCTGAGAGTTTGTGTCTTCGACGCCAGCAGCGGAGACAGAGTCGCCGGCGTTGTCGAGTAGTGGAAAGTGGGGGGTTCCAAACGACGGGGCGGCGGCGGGTACACCATCCCCATTTCTCAATCGACACGAAAGGCTCAGGTACTCGTGGGCGGTGGATCTGAAGAGTTCCGGGTAGGCGATGCGGCTGACGCTTGCAGACAGTTGTACGCGAGAGCGGCTTCCTGTCGTCATTTACTCAAGCTAGGCAAGTTCCGTCAGCTGAACCACTCTAACTGGTAACGTCCCGGTTCCCCATCGATCTCCCCATAGGTGGCGAGGTCAAACATTGGGGGCTCGTGGTCGATAGGCGTCCTCACGGACGGTACGGGCACGTCTCCAAACGCCTCGTCCGCGCACCCATGCTCCTTCAGCCACGACCCGGAGACCCACGAGGGCATTGAGTACTCGCCGCCCCGTCCCTCATAGACCATGTGGTACCCACGGTATCTCTTACATCTGTGCACGAAGCCCTGGCACTTCGCACAGACCCTAATCTCGTCACGGCTGCCGCAGGAGAAGCTGACGGCCTCGGGCGCTCCCCACGAGTGCCTGCAAGGGGCCGGTCCTTCGCTTAATTCAAGAGGCGGAGGCGCCAGGCACGCCGCCCATACTCGCCTTGCCTTGCGCTGCCTGGCCTCACGTGCCGCCCGTCGTTTGCGTACCCCCCGCCGTAGCCTGGCGCGAGTCATACCGTCTACTCCCCGCCCTCGTCGAGCCCGACGTTCTCCGGAAGCATCACATCCATGCCGCCGGGGACCAACGACGCCAAACGCATGATGTGTCACACCTCTCCGCTGGTGGGAACCTCACCGCCGCGCCACTCCATCACGCGGTCACACTCGACGCCAAGGCGCTCGGCGAACTCCTTCCACGACAGGCCGGTGATCTCCATGAGCCGCTCCAGCCGGTCGCCGAAGTCCTTCGGGAAGAGCTCAGGATAAGAGCCCTCTATCCGTTTACGTGCGTCCGTAGTCCCACCTCCTTCGTCCGTACGCCGTCAACGGTCCTCATTCAGCAGCGCGACGAGACCTTCCTGCGCCCGCGTTGCAGGCGCCACCACCGGCAGCATAGCACCACCGCCGGCCTCCCTCCACAACTGGACGCAAGAGCGATACAGGGTTTCGAGGAGCGCCGAAGCCTACGATGCCTCCCGTCCCTTGCCCCTCTTCATCCGGTAGCCGACGCGAGGCTCGGTGAAGATGTAGGAGGGGTAATAGGGAGACTTCAATCCACCGGGAGCGGCAGTCGGACCCACAGAGGCATGTGGTCGCTCACCTTATGCTCGAACCTGGCCGTGAAGTTCGATCTTTCAGCGGACGGAATTTCCAGGTAGGGACGATCCAGTATCGCCTCGCTGAAGAGGTTGCCGAATTCAAACACCCCGTAGTCCGGTCCTCGCAATTCGGTGCCCATCGTCGCGTTGTCCATGTACGTCGGCAGACGCAGGTCGCGGTTGAACAGGCCGATCTGATCAAAGGTCTCCGACATTCTGGCGTTGGTCCGGAAAACCTCCTCGCGGTCCGGGTGGACATCGAGGAAGGGGAAATTGACGTTGGCCCCATCCAGATCGCCGTTCAGCGACTTGATGCGCTGCTCTATCCTCGTCCGGTCCCTGGCGGGATTATCGTAGTCCAAGTTGAGGTCGCCCATCAGGATGAAGTTGGGGTAGTAGGCATGGCTCTGGGTCTTGAACCGGCTCATAATCCAATCGACCAGAGCATTGAACTCCTGGCGCCGATCGTCGATGTAGTTCCCAAAGTACAGATGGGCGTTGACGGCCATGAACTCATACGGCCGAGTGCCTGGATGCCCGGGTATGCGGAATGCAACACAGAAGGGCTGGCGGATGAAGGACAGGAAGACACTCAGCTTGAGCCTGGGCTTGGTCCTGCGACTTCCCGACCGGTAGTCAGCTAGCTTCTCTGCGTAAGGTCCCAGGTCGCCGACGAACGCCTCGTAGTTGTCGGCAATGGAGTCGATGATCTTGGTACGGTCGAAGGTGACATCGCTGGACACCTCCATCCGCTCCACCGTATTCCATCGGTAGATGAATCCAAGTCGCTCACCCAGTCCCGGCTCGCCAGGGAACACTCCGGTCAGGTCCGAGACCACCAGGCTGAACTCCGGTCCAAGCAGGGACATCAACCGCCGCAGGCCGCTTAGGTCGTCCATGATCTCCTGGACCGCCAGCAGGTCGAAGGTGCGGCATACATCCGCCAGGAACTCCCAGGTGTCGGGGCTGCGGCTCCGGGACGATCCCAACTTGCGTACGTTGAACGACCCCAGTAGAACCGAGCCGTACTCCCTCTGTGGCAGGCCGTACCGCTGCGGGTCTTCTTCCAGTCTGGCCCTTATGGGCTTCCATTCGGCTGAAGTAAATTGCTTTGCCACGTTGCGCTCCTTTCCTATTGAACCGTCCCCGTGCCCATCCTTTCGCAGTGGCCGTCGTCACGAGGCGTTGTATCTCAAGTGGTCAAATCTCATCACCTGGGGCCACGCATCCAGACCCTGTTACCCACAGCACAGCCGTTAGAATGGCGTAATGTGATCATCGGGTCAGAGCACCCGCCGAACAATGCCAACTATCTCGGCAATGATGCACAGGGCTATCAGCAGCAGCACAATCATGCCCCCGGCCAAGAATGCAGTCAGGGACTCAAAACCTCCCGTGTCGTGCGATTCGTTGAAGGACTCGTCCAAGTAGATGGCGGCCCCCAGTCCCAGAACAACACCAGAAACGACTCCATACAATACGTTAGCGCCAATGGCCCATGCCCATAAGGAGGCGGCAAGGACCATCAAGCCGCCATATAGCGCTACTCTTGTGAGTAAAGTGGACCGAAGTATCTTCATGATGGTTTCCCCAGGAGAGAGCAGTTCTCCGATGCCAACTGGGCCTGTTTTGACGGTGGGCAGTGCCATCTTCGAGAAGTGGCCGGGAGGATTGTGGGCCTACAAGGGCCCTTGGCTCTGCCATTATGGTGAAACAGGACAGGAGCACGCAACATTCGCGGTAAGACCGCCCTCGAAGAGGGGCAACCCATAGCTATCGGCACTTTCATCACCTCGGCATTGCACATAAAGTAAGCCTCTGGACAAAACTGAGGGTTGGACGGGTCCTGTGCACGGTAGTCCCACGTCTGCCGTGGCAGTGTGCTCCCCGACGTTCACCCCTCCTCCTGCCCCAGCCCCTCGCCTTTCGCCATGCGGTAGCCGACGCGCGGCTCGGTAAAGATGTACTTGGGGCTGCCCGCGTCGTCGCCCAGCTTGCGGCGGAGGTTCTTTACGGCGGTGCGCACCGGCCGCGAGTCGCCGGAGCTTCCCAGGCCCCAGACCCGTTGCAGCAGATGGTCGTGGGTCAATACCAGACCGGCGTGGACCGAAAGCTCGACGAGCAGCTGGTGCTCGATGGCGGTCAACCGGACCGGACGACCGGCAACGCTCACCCTGCGTTCGGCGTAGTCGATGGTCAGGTCGCCCAGCAGATAGGGTCCCGTCGGTTCGGGCCGGGTGGCGGCCCCCCGCCGGCGCAGGGCCGCCCTGATCCTCGCCGCCAGCTCCGTCGGAGAGAAGGGCTTGACCACATAGTCGGCGGCCCCCATGTCGAAGGCTCTGGCGATGACATCGTCCTGGCCGTACACCGACAGGAAGATGACCGGCACGTCGGCAATATCGAAAATGCCCTTAATCAGCTCGATCCCGTCGGTCCCCGGTAGCATCAGGTCGAGCAGCACCAGGTGGGGCTTCTCCTCCTCCAGGAGGCGTCCCACCGCGTCCGGGTCGGCGGTCACTATCGGCGCGTAGCCCAGCTTGGAGAGGGCGTCGCGGACGTACCTAAGCGCCTGGGGGTCGTCGTCCACGACGAGAATGCGCTTCCGCCCACGCTCCGACCGCCGCGAGGGGGCGGAGCGCCGGGCGGGTCCGGCTGCGGCGTCAATCCCGGCCTCCACCACCACCGGAATCGTGAAGGTGAACCGCGCCCCCAGACCTTCTCCGTCGCTCTCGGCCCAGATGCGGCCCCCGTGGGCCTCCACGATCCCCTTGCAGATGGCCAGGCCCAGCCCCGACCCCCCAAGACCGCGCCCCAGGTCCTCGTCGCCGCTCCGGGAGAACTTCCGGAAAAGGTGGGGCAGGCGCTCGGCCGACACGCCTCTGCCCTCGTCCGCGACGGAGACCGCGACGTGGAAGTCCTCCCGCACGGCGGTCACCCGGATGGAGGACGACTCCGGCGAGTACCGGGCGGCGTTGGAGAGGAGGTTGCCCAGGACCTGGACGATGCGCCGCCGGTCCGCCATGACCCAGGGCAGGTCCGGCGGCAGGTCGATGAGGAGGTTGTTCCCGCCCCCTGCGCTCAGGAAAGCGTTCCTGGCCTCGTCCACCAGGACGGCCACCTCCGCCGGTCCGGGAGCGACGGGCAGCGTGCCCGTCTCGATGCGCGCCACGTCCAGCAGGTCGCTGATCAGGCCGCGCATCCGGCTGGCCTCCCGTTCGATGATCCGGTGGAACTGGCGCATCTCGGCGGGGTCCAGGTCGGGCTCGTCGTCCAGCAGGGTGGCTGCCGAGCCCCGTATGGAAGCCAGGGGCGTTTGCAGCTCGTGGCTCACCATGCCCAGGAACTCGGCCCGCAGCCGCTCCAGGTCCTCCAGGGGCGTCATGTCCTGTAGGGTCACGACCACGGACTCGCCCCGACCCTCCTCCGAGTAGATGGGCGTGGCGTTGACCAGGGTGGTGACGCTCCGCCCGTCGGGGATCTGGATGACGATCTCCTCGGCCCGCACCGTCTCACCGGTGCTCAGCGCCTGCGCCAGGGGGAACTCCTCCAGGGAAATCTCCCGCCCGTCGGCCCGCCGGAAGGTCAGCACGCCCAGGAGCTGCTCCAGAGGGCGGCCCGGCGTATGCAGGTCGTTGAAGATCCTTCTCGCCTCCCGGTTCAGCGACGCCAAGGCCCCGGTGGTGGCGTCGAACACCAGGACGCCCACCGGCGAGATGTTGATCAGGGCCTCCAGGTCGGCCCTCGCCCGCTGTTCGTCCCGGTGCCTGCGGGCGTTGACCACGACCATCGTCGCCTGGGAGGCGAACATCACCAGCGTCTCTTCATCTTCCCGGGTGAACTCCCGGCCGCCTTCCTTCTCGGCCACGTAGAGATTGCCGACGTGCTCGCCCCGGTGACGCATCGGCGCTCCCAGCAGGGTCTTGATCGGCAGGTCGGGAAAGCCCAACGACCTCATTCGGCTGGCGACGTCCCCGAATCTCAGGGAGCCTTGAATCGAGCTGAAGTACTCGAAGAGCGCCGGACCCTCCAGCAGGTCCAACATCCGCTGCTGCTCTTCGAGAGGCAGACCGAAGGTGATGAACTCCAGCAGCCGGCCCGATTCGTCGAAGGTCGTAATCCCGCCGAACCGGGCGTCGGTCAACGACCGGGCGCTGTCCATGACCTCTTGCAGCACCGTGTCCGGGTCCAGGCTCTCGTTGACGCGGAGGCTGGCCTCGCTCAACCGGGTCAGCCGCTCCCGCAGCGCCTCCATCTCCCGCCGGTGCTCGTCGGCTTCCTTCATCGTCCCTCCCTAACCCGTACTGCGGACGCCCTGAGCTCCACGTCGTCACGCGCCCGGCCGGATGCGGAGACCGGCTTCGAGACGCCCTCGGCCAGCCGGCCTCAATTGTACCAGCCGGGCGAAATACTCACAATAGCATCACGGAAATAAGGATTGACAATCACGCTAATCTCACATAAGCAGTTTACAATGCATGCTGGGCCATAGCGCAGTTGCGCTTGGTCTATGTCTGCCCGTTAGAGGGGTGGGGGAGGTCTGGTGCGGCCCCAGACCGTACTGGGAGCAAGGCGTGCTGCAAAATTCGGACAGCCTCAAGGTAGGAGACGTAACGCTCCGGCTGCGTGAACGATGGAGACTAGGAGGGATGAAATGACGATGAGCACCGGAATTTTCGGGTGGCCGGTACGGATGCTTACGGTTGCGGCCCTCATCGGGATTATTGGGCTGATCGCGGTCCATGACTCGCCCACGGCTTTGGCTGCTGGAGGCAGTTGGGTCCACAGCTGCCCTGCGCCCATCATCGAGGGAGAGTCTGGCACGGTTGGCGTGGGAGCTAACTTCGGCAATGACGAATATTACGACGAGTGGATCTACACCTATAGCAATACGGCCAAGAGCAGGGTCGATTTCGTCAAGCATTTCAAAACCCGGTTCCGGTTCTACAGTTCTCCAGGCTATTTCGACATTGAAACCCTCGAAGACGACATACCTGAGGGCGACGAGACGTTCTGGGTCAATTGGTGGAGTGGTTATGTTCTCCGGGAGTGCCCTGTTACCATCATAGACGACGACCCGCAGATCACGGGCATCGAGATGGTGTCCAAACCCCTCTCCCGGGACACCTATGGGCCGGGCGAGACCATCGAGTTCGCCGCCACCTTCAACGCCGAGGTAGAGGTCAGGGGCAGCGCCCTCATTGGTGTATACATCGGCGACCGCTGGGATGGCGCGTGGTACCAGCGCGGCTCCGGCACCGATACCCTCGTGTTCGGTTACGTGGTCAAGCCCGAAGACCTGGATGAAAACGGCGTCAGTGTCCACAACGGCTACGTTGACCGGAACGGTCGGCAGCACGGCTTTGGAGGCAACGCCAATATCGTGGGCAAGGGCACCGATGTGCCAGCCTATCCCTGGTACGATGGCATTACCGACCAACCCGACCACAAGATAGACGGCTTCCCGACCCCCTTCGTCACCGACATGCAGATCGTCTCCCAGCCCAGGAACGGCACCCTCTACCGCGAAGGCGAGATAATCTCTGTCGAGGCGACCTTCTCCAGCCCGGTGCGGGTGGAAGGCAACCCCGGCCTCCGCCTCAAGCTCGATGACAACGTGGGCTACCAGTACAGGGTCGCTGACGCCGACCTCACCGTTGGCAGAGAGGTGGTTTTCCGCTACGAGGTTACCAAGGGCGACATGGACCACAACGGCGTGAGCATCGGCGGCATAGTCCTCCTCCACGGATCCATAAAGGGAGACATTGAGGACAGGGACATCCCGGCCTGGGAGTACTATGAGGACCAGCCCGACCTCGCCGGCCACAAGGTGGACGGCCGGGACTACGTCAAGGCCGTCCGGATTACGTCCAACCCCGAGGAGGGCGACACCTACGGCATTGGCGAGGTTATCACAGTTGCGCTCCAGTTCAATGACGAGGTGAGCATCCAGTGGACCGGCCACCGTATCCGCCTTCAAGTCGGCTCCCCGACGCCCGGAGACTCCGGCATCAGAGAGGCGCGGTACGACAGCGGCACCTTCACCGATACCGTGGTGTTCCGCTACACGGTCCAAGAGGGAGACAGGGACACGGACGGCCTCAGCGTCGTACCCGGAAGCGACGACTACGGCTTCGGCCCGGGGAAGCAATTCATCTCCAGCGCCAACGCCACCCCCCGGGTTGACCACAAGTATCCCGGCCTAGATAACGCCGCGGGCCACAAGGTCGACGGCGTCAGGCCCAGCGTGTCCTCCGTCGAAATGGACTCCGATCCAGGCGCCGATTACACCTACGCCCTCGGCGACGTAATCATGGCGACGGTGACCTTCAGCGAGGACGTGACCGTCATCGGAACGCCTCAGCTAGAGCTGGACTTGGGCGGCGCGGCAAAGACTGCCTCCTACTACAAGACCTATGGCGAGATTGTCGTCTTCAGCTACACGGTAGCCGTCGGCGACGTGGACGCCGACGGCATCGCTATCGGCGCGAACAAGCTGAACCTCAACGGCGGGGCGATCCAGGACGCCGCTGGGAACGATGCGACGCTAACGCACGACGCCGTCCCAGCCGATACCGGACATCAGGTGTCAGCCCCCGGCGGCCTGTAACCCGCACACCCGCCGGGAAAAATAACGGGTAAGGAAGGGACGACGGCCCAAATCGAGGTATCGTTCACGGCGACAATGGCGACAAGTGAGAGGCGCTATGAATCGCAGAAAGTTCAACTCAGCAGCAGTGGCGTTCCTGTGCCTCCTTGTGCTAGTTCCCCTCGTCGCCTGCGGAGGCGAGGAACCGGGGTTGTCCCGTGCCGAGGTCGAGGAGATCGTGCGCGAGGAGCTGGCCGATGCGCCCGCTCCGCCCCAGTTGGAACCCGGACTCACCGACGACGACCTGGAAGAGGCCATCCGCACGGCATTGGCAGCCATGCCCCAGCCCGAACCCGGACTCACTTCCGACGACGTGGAAGAGGCCATCCGCACGGCGATAGCGGAGATACCTCAGCAGGAACCCGGGCTGACCTCCGCCGATGTCCAGCGCATCGCGCAGGGCGTAGTGGCGGCGATTCCATCCAAGTCGGCCCCCATCGAGTACACCAAGTTCTTCGTGGACAAGGCCATCAGCAGGTACGAGACCCAGGGACTCGACGCCACCCTTGCCCACTACAACCGCCCAGAGAGCATCGACGGCCAGTGGTACGTGTTCATCGTCGATGAGAACGACCTCGTCATCGGGCATCCCGACCCTCAGCGCCTGGGGCTTGACCTGAAGGGCTATGTCGGGACCGACGCCAACGGGTACAACTTCGGCCCGGACATGCTCTCGGCCACCGAGGATGGCAAATGGGTGTCCTACGTGTACCAGAACCCGGAGAGCGGCAGTCTCGGTTCCGACCACACCGGCGCCATGCAGCTCAAGAACGCCTGGGTGGTGAAGCACGACGGGCTGCTGTTCGCCTCTGGCTGGTATGTCAACGCCGACGAATTCACCAAGTCCCTGGTGTTCGCCGCCGTCAACAAGTTCCGTTCGGCGGGACTGGAAGCGACCATCGCATACTTCACCGGCCCCGAAAGCGTTTATTCAGGACTGGCAGCGACTATCGACTACTACAACAGCGCCGAGACCGTTGAAGGGAAATGGTTCGCGTTCATAGCCGACAGCAGCGGCAAAATCGTAGACCACTACGACAAAGAAATGGTGGGAAAGGACCTCAAAGACCTGCTCGGCACGGATATGGTCGAGGCCACCGCAGAGGGCGCCTGGCTGACCACGGAGTCCGTACGCGTCTGGGTGGTCGGCTACGACGGGATGACGTTCGCCTCCGGCTGGCGTAATGACGAGTCCGGCTGATGTTTACGACGTAGAGGGGGGCTGTCCGCCCATTTCCGGATCGGCAAAAGACTCACAATGCCGTCACGACGACTAAGGATTGTAAATCACACTGAACTTTGCAGCAGACGAAAGCGAGGTCAGCATCATAATACGCAAACTGTCCTTTGCCGTCCCGGGCGCGCTGGCCGCATTCGCGCTCATCATTCTCTCCGGCGTCCCGTTGCCCTACGCGGCGCACGCTCAGTCCTCGCCCTCCGTGGCCCTCTCCCTCTCCTCTGCCTCCGTGACCGAGGGCATGGCCATCACTGCCACCATGTCCTTCGGCAACCTGACCGAGGACTCCGACAGGAGCACCACCGACTACATCTTCCGCGCCGACGTGGTGGATGCCAACGACGCTAACGCCGATGCCTGCGAGGGAGACGGCCTGGGCGTCGACCGTTACATGTACCAGGTGGACGAGGACCCGGAGGTCCGCACCGGGAGAATATCCGCCCGCTGTCCGGCGGGGGACTACACCATTAAACCCCGATACCTAGACCACCAACGCGTAGGGCCCTTTGTCGGCTTGCGTAGACCAAAGGGCAACAAAAAAGACAGAGACGCTGGTAACTGTTCAGAGTTGATGAGACGAATCAACGCGAAGGGCGATGATGCGACCTCACCGAAAGCTAAATTTCCCCTGTCGGCGATCTGTTTTTCGGGAGGATCTCACGAAGACTGAACAGTTACAGACGCTGGCGTTCCTGTCTTCCGTGTATCCCCCACGACGATGGAGATGGCAGTAAGCGTTTGAACAACGCTGGACGGCGAGGCAGGAGATAGCGCACGTAAACGAACACATCCGTTACGAGCCGGACGAGCGGTGCCCACCCCTCTTATGGATTGGCGTCGCTCTTCAGGGAGTCATGCTCACCCTGGCGTCGACGGTGTTGATGGTGACCATCACTTTCCGGGCGGCCGACGAGGGCGAGGACTATCTGTTGTGGGCCATCTTCGCGGCTCTGATAATCAGTGGAGCTATTACCGCTCTGCACGCGGGTAGGGTCTGGCGGCTGGGAGCCGGGCACGTGCTCATGACGGGCGCCGGACCTTACTTCATAGCAGTCTCTGTCCTGGCGCTGACGGAGGGCGGGTGGTCCATGCTGGCGAGCCTCATCGTCATCTCATCGCTATTTCAGTTCGCACTGGCCGCGTGGCTCCCGCTGCTGCGGCGGATCATCACGCCGGTCGTCTCCGGAACGGCGCTCATGCTGATAGCAGTCACGGTCATGTCCATCGCAGTCGACAGGCTGAAGGAGGCGCCCGAGGGCGCGCCGCTGGCCGCTGGTCCATCCGTCGCTGCGGCTACGTTGGTGACCGCCACGGCGCTGGCGATGCGCGCTTCAGGGGTTTGGCGGCTGTGGGCCCTGCTCATCGGAATCGCTTCCGGTTGTGCGGTCGCCGCCTTCTTTGGACTGTACGACGTTCAGCGAGTGGTCGAAGCGCCCTGGTTTAACATGCCGGATATCGCGGCATGGCCGGGACTGGACCTGGCACCGGACGCGGGGTTCTGGGCGCTTCTGCCGGCATTCGTTATTGTGGCCCTCGTGGTCGCCATCAAGACCAGCAGCGAAGGCGTCGTCATTCAACAGGTCTCGCGGCGCAGTCCGAGGGCGACCGACTTTCGCCTTGTCCAGGGTGCGATCAACACCAACGGACTGGGCACGCTACTGTCCGGAATTGCAGGGACGCCACCCACTGTGGTCTATTTGCCGTCCACCGTTTCGCTCATCAACCTTACCGGGGTGGCAGCGCGCAGCATTGGGTACGTCATCGGGGTCATCTTACTGGCGCTGGCGTTCTTGCCCAAGGTGACGGCCATCCTGCTCACAGTTCCCAGTCCCGTTATGGGGGGCTACCTGTTGATGATAATGGGTCTTCTCTTCGTGGAGGGTATGAGGACGGTCGTCCAGGACGGCCTCGATCACCGAAAGGCCCTGGTTATAGGAGTGGCGCTATCCATCGGGGTGGGCTTGGAGAATCAGAACATCCTCGCAGACCTGCTGGGCCGGACGTGGGGCGCTTCTCTCGGCAACGGCATGACGGTCGGCGTTCTGGCTGCGATTCTGATGACCTCGTTCATCGAGCTGACCAGCCCTCGACGCAGACGCCTCGAGGTGGAGTTGGCCGTCTCCGCTATGCCCACGATCGACGCATTCCTCAGCGAGCTTGCGTCCAGGATCGGTTGGAACGACGCTTCGACGGAGCGGCTGCGCGCAGCCGGTGAGGAGACGCTGTCGAGTCTGCTGCAGTCAGGAGGTGGCGACGGGGCCGATTGCGCGCCGCGCTTGATAATAGTTGCGCGCCCGGACGCCGGGACAGTGGAGTTGGAGTTCTTGGCGGTCTTCGACGAGGAGAACCTTGAAGACCGGCTGGCGTATCTAAGCGACCAGGCCGAGGCCCCGGAGGAACACGAGATATCCTTCCGCCTGTTACGACACTATGCATCTACCGTGCGCCACAAGAAATATCACGGCATAGACATCGTTGCGGTGCAAGTAGAGGGATCACGGTAAGCCGCTTCTGTGGCTGTGCCGATATGCTGTGCCGATATAATGAGGTAGCAATCATACCGCCCGACATACGAAGGAGGAGATCAAGATGGCAGGATACGTATTGATAGATAGCGAGGTGACGGACGAGGCCCTCTTTGCTGAGTTTCTCAAGCGAGTGCCGGCGACCGTCGACGCTTATGGAGGCAAATACTTGGTGCGCGGCGGCGGCACTGAGGTCATAGAGGGCGAATGGATGCCTCACCGTATCGTAGTGGTGGAGTTCGACAATGTTGAGCAGGCTAGGACGTGGCTGAACTCCCCCGAATACATCGAAATCAAAGAGATTCGCACCAGGTCCGCCAACGCCGACGTGATAATCGTCGAGGGAGTGTAACCTCTGCCTCATCACAGCGTCGTCTCCAGAGCCTGTCGGATAAAACGCAAACTGTCCTTTGCCGTCCCGGGCGCGGTGGCCGCATTCGTGCTCATCATTCTCTCCGGCGTCCCGTTGCCCTACGCGGCGCACGCTCAGTCCTCGCCGTCGGTGGCGCTCTTCCTCTCCTCCGACACCGCGGAGCAGGGCGGGGCCATCACCATGTCCTTCGGCAACCTGGCCGAGGACTCCGACAGGAGCACCACCGACTACATCTTCCGCGCCGACGTGGTGGATGCCAACGACGCTGACACCGATGCCTGCGAGGGCGACGGCCTGGGCGTCGACCGTTACATGTACCAGGTGGACGAGGACCCGGAGGTCCGCACCGGGAGAATATCCGCCCGCTGTCTGGCGGGGGACTACACCGTTATAGCCATCATAGCGTCGGCGGCGAACGTGGAACTCGCGTCGGCCACCGCGAGATTCACTATTACAGCGCCAACGAATGAGCCGTGTTCAGGAGGGGGCTATGACCCAACGCCGACAGCGGTAGCGGTGACGTCCGTTCCCATCGTGGTTGAGTCCACGACTGCGGACTACTTCGTGCTGTACGTGAGCCACGATGTGGACGGCGCGGAGGTGGAGCTTCCGGTCCTGGTGAAGAAGGGCGGAGACGGCTCGACTGCCCTCGCCGAGAATCTGGCGGCGCTTCCCAAGGAGCGCTACCGGGTCGAGAAGTATCTCGTCTCTGACCCGGCCGACGTCGACGGCGACTGCATCGACGACATCACCGAACTCGGAGACCCGGTGGGCATGAACCCGGTGAACCCCGCCGCCGCCATCGAGCTCAGCAAGGGCGCCGTGGCCATTCCCGATCGCGCAACATTCGACGCGCTCTCCCTCGCGGATTCTGCGATAATCAAGTTCACTATATTCGGCGCGGACACCTACAGACCGAGTGTCTACTTCCAGAACACCAATACGTACAACAGCCATTTTGACTTCCTGCCTGCTATAGGCATCGATCCGTACATACCCGGGTTGCTCAGCGGTTATCTGGACTATGCCCCGAGATTCTTTGCCCCCGACGGCAGTCCAGGACTCTACGTGTACATGCTCAATTACGGACAGCCCTTCAGCCTTGTGGATCTCTCCCATACAATGCTCGCCGCCAGCATGCCGCTGCTCGAGGACGATCTGGCCTATTACATGCCGAACGATAAGCTTCCGGCTTACCAGCACGAGTTAACGCTCTACGAGGCATCCCGAATCAACCTCGTGTTCGATGAAGACATCGCACCCAAAAGTGATTTCAGCTCGTTGAACCAGGCGGAAGGGTACGGCTTTCTGCGGATCATGGACCTGGAGGAGAGTCCCAACCCCCGGGACGTGGTGATCTACGACGCGCTGCCCAACGAGCTTCCCCGCGTCGCCGGCATCATCACCACCGTGCCCCAAACGCCGCTCTCCCATGTGAACCTTCGCGCCGTCCAGGACGGCGTCCCCAACGCCTATATTGGCGACGCCTACAGGAGCCACATCAACTCTTTCGTCGGCAAGTACATTCGCTACGAAGTGACGAAGTATGACTACTTCATCCGCGTAGCCACCCGAGCGGAAATTGACGCCCACTTCGCGTCTTCCCGGCCCGGCAAGAAGCAGACGCCGCAGCGAGACCTCTCGGTCACTGAGATCACCCCCCTCAGCGAGGTTGGTTTCGAGAACTGGAAGGCCTTCGGCGTCAAGGCGGCCAACGTGGCCGTGCTGGGGACGTTCGATTTTCCGGAGGGGACCGTCCCCGACGGCTTCGCGGTCCCGTTCTACTTCTACGACGAGTTCATGAAGCACAACGGGTTTTACGACGACATCAAAGAGATGCTGGCCGACTCCGGTTTCCAGGCGGACCTCGGCGTCCAGGAATCCAAGCTCAAGAAGTTGCGCAAAGCCATCAAGAAGGGTGAGACGCCCGGGTGGATTATCGACGCCCTGACCGAGATGAATGAGTTGTTTCCCGAGGGGACCAACCGCCGCTACCGTTCCAGCACCAACAACGAGGACCTCCCCGGTTTCAACGGCGCGGGACTGTACGACTCCAAGACCCAGAAGCCCAAGGAGGACGAGGAGGACATCGCCAAATCCCTCAAGCAGGTGTACGCCAGCCTGTGGAACTTCCGCGCCTTCACCGAACGCGACTTCCATCGCATCGACCACCTTACGGCCGCGATGGGGGTCCTGGTTCATCCCAACTACTCCGACGAGCTGGCCAACGGCGTAGCCGTCTCCTTCAACCCCGTGTACAGCGGCATCAGAGACGGGTGGTACTACGTCAACACGCAGATCGGCGAAGACCTGGTCACCAACCCCGACGCGCTCTCGGTGCCGGAGGAGATACTATTGAACCCGGCCGGCGGATACTTCGTCCTTCGCACCTCCAACCAAAAGCCGCCGGGACAGCTTCTCATGAGCAACGACCAGTTGGACCAGCTGCGCAGGCACCTGGCTCTGATTCACAAGAAGTTCGCAAAGCTGTACAACCCCGGATCCGATGAAGACTTCGCCATGGAAATCGAGTTCAAGATCACCAGCGACAATGTCCTGGCGATCAAGCAGGCCCGCCCCTGGGTCTTCGGCCCCGCACAAACGGTACCGGCCAGCGCCACGCTCAGCGACCTGACGCTGAGCAGCGTATACATTGGCACGTTCGGCCCGGCAACCACTGAGTACACCGCCGACGTGGACAACGACTTGACTGAGACCACGATAACGGCCACGGTGAACGAAGCCGGAGCGACCTACATTGTCAAGCTGGGCGGCGTGGCCGACTCTGACGGGACCGTCTCCTTGTCCGTGGGCAGCAACGTCATCACCATAGAGGTGACGCCGGAGGACGAGCAGACTACGAAGACCTACAAGGTCACCGTCACCCGCGCCGAGCCGCTTTCCACTGACGCCACGCTGAACGCCCTGGAACTGAGCGGGGTCAGCATAGGGACGTTCGACCCGGCCGCCACCCGGTACGCGGCCAGCGTCGCCAATGACGTAACGGAAACCACCGTCACCCTGACGAAGAGCCACGATAGGGCCACCTACGTAATCAAGCTGGGCGGAGCGGAGGACGGCGACGGCGTGATCCCGCTGGCCGTGGGCGAGAACGTCATCGCCGTCGAGGTAACCGCCGAGGACGGGCAGACGACCAAGACCTACGCGGTAAAGGTAACCCGCGCCGAGGCTTCACTCCCGGTAACGGTTGATCTGTCGCCCTCCGGCCCGGTGATGGAAGGAACGGAAATCGCAGTCATCATGACCTTCGGCGGCCTGGAGTCCGACTCCGATACCTCAACCAAGGATCACATCTTCCGGGCCGACGTGAAGGACTCGGCCAATGGGGACGCCGACATCTGTGAGGACCAGGCAGGCGGCTACGGGCTGGGCGTGGACCGCCACATGTGGAAAGTGGATGAAAACCCGGAGACCCGCACGGGCACCATCACCGCCGACTGCCCGCCGGGAGACTACACCATCGAGGCGAGCATATCGTCCGCGGCCAACGTCGAGCTGGCGTCGACCACCGCGAGTTTCTCGGTCGTCGAACACCTCTCCAGCGACGCCACGCTGAGCGGCTTGGCGCTGAGCGGCATGGACTTCGCCTTCGACCCGGCCATCGAGAGCTACGAGGTCAGCGTCGGCCACGAGGTGGAGCAGACCACCATAACGGCGGAGACCAACGACGAAGCCGCCAGCTATGAAGTGGCGCTGGTGCTTTCCGCGAGCTACGAAGACGGAACCGTCGGCCTGGCCGTGGGCGCCAACCTCATCGTTCTCCTGGTGACTGCTGCGGATGGGGAGACGATGAAGACCTACACCCTCAATGTCACCAGGGCCGAAGCCGCGACGCCTTCCACGGACGCCGTGTTGAGCGGCCTGACGCTGAGCGGTGTGGACATCGGTACGTTCGACCCGGCTACCAACAAGTACGACGCCGACGTGGGCCACGACGTGGACGAGACGACGGTGACCCCGGCGACGAATGACGACCGGGCCACCTACGCAATCAAGCTGGGCGGCGTGGCCGTCGCGGACGGGGTGATCCCGCTGGTTGTGGGCAGCAACGTCATCGCCATCGAGGTCACCGCCGAGGACGGAGAGACGGCGAAGACCTACACCGTAACCGTCACCAGGGCCGCACCGCCACTCTCCAAAGACGCCACCCTGAGCGGGCTGACGCTGAGCGGCGCGCCCTTCGCCTTCGACCAGGCCATCGAGAGCTACGAGGTCAGCGTCGGCCACGAGGTGGAGCAGACCACCATAACGGCGGAGACCAACGACGAAGCCGCCAGCTATGAAGTGGCGCTGGTGCTTTCCGCGAGCTATGAAGACGGAACCGTCGGCCTGGCCGTGGGCGCCAACCTCATCGTTCTCCTGGTGACGGCTGCGGATGGGGAGACGACGAAGACCTACACCGTCACTGTCACCAGGGCCGAGGCCTGACGGCCCGCCCGACGCGCCGGGGGCACCCACCGGCGAGGTGACTAGGCGGGGTCAGGTGGGAGAGGTGGAGCGGACCGCCAGGTCCAGCAGCTTTCATCGTCACCGCCGTATGAACCGCCCGCTCGAACAGCATCCTCTTGGGCTGCCCATGTCCTTTAAGGGAGCGCCCCAGGGCCGCTCAGGGCTGGGCGCCCCCTCGACAGCGAGAGGGTGGCAAGCCGAGGCATTCAGATTTCTCAGAAAGACCCTCAAAGTTTCCAAAAAGTTTCCTGCTAGGCTGACATTACAGCGGGGCGGAAAAGCCCGGCGAGTCTAGATAACGGGAGGCAAAGGAATGAAGATGAAATGGTTACCAATGGGGCTGGTTGTAGGGCTGCTGGCCATGGCCATCACCGGCGGCGTTGCGCTGGCTTCAGGCGGGGGCAATGGAGCGGGAGGCGGAGACGCCGCCGCGGAAGTGGTCGCGGAGCAGAAGGACCCGCTGCCGGCCAAGGTTGCGGAAATCCTGGGGACCGACTCCCGGGCCACGACCGACGCGATGGCCCGGGTTGACGCCGAGATCGAGGCCGAGCACTTCGATGCGTTCCTGGAGGAGGCCGTGAAAAGCGGGCGCATCACGGCGGAACGGGCCGACGCCATCCGCGCCCAGGTCAAGTCCGGCGACTACTCCGGGCTCGACCAGCTCTGGCTGGACAGCTACGAGGAGGAGTGCGGCGGAGAGGCCTGGTTCGAGGAGCCGGAAGGGCCCTCGCACCAGGAGTACACCAACCGGATCGGTGCGATCCTGAACGTGGACGGCCAGAAGGTCGCCGACGCGATGGACCAGGCTTTTGAAGAGCCGGTCGTGGCGGAGGCTGAGGGTGAGGATGGAGCAGGTCCCGGCGAAGGACAGGACTGGCTGACGGCAAGGGTTGCGGAGATCCTGGGCGCCGACCCCCAGGCCACGGCCGACGCCATGGCCCAGGTTGACGCCGAGATCGAGGCTGAATACGTTGACTCGTTCCTGCGGCAGGCTGTGGAAAGCGACCGCATCACGGTGGAACAGGCCGACGCCATCCGCGTCCAGGTCAAGTCCGGCGACTACTCCGGGCTCGACCGGCTCTGGATGGACAGCTTCGACGACGAGTGCGGCGCAGACCTCTGGACCGGGGAGCCGGAAGGGGTCTCGCACCAGGAATACACCAGCCGGATCGGGGCAATCCTGAACGTGGACGGCCAGAAGGTCGCCGACGCCATCGACCAGGCTCTCGAGGAGCTATACCCCGAGGACCTGGACACCTCGGAGGACTGCGAAGAACTTGCGTTCACCGATGAGCTACCTGACGAGGCTCCCGCTGACGGCACAGCCGCCAACTAACCCCGGCGCCGCCACATAGCGGACCGGGCTAGAGGCCGGGGCGGGTTTTCAGGCCCGTCCCGGCCCATCGCTGCCCGTCCCCGGCAGGACCGGGACTATCCCGGAGCGACATAGGGCAAGGTCCATATACGGACGGATATCGAATCGGACTCATCAGAGAGAATATAATTGCCGCAGGCATCTCAGCAGGATAGTACAGGGCCGGAAAGCAGAGGCCAACGATGACTTCGAGAAATGTCAAGGACGGTGAAGGAGAAGAGAGGCTGTTGGTGCTGGTCGTTGACGACGACCCGCACGTCGCTGCGCTGGCGCGGATTCATCTGGAGCGGGACGGCTTTCGTGTGGCTGAGGCCAACGACGGGACACTGGGGCTGGAGCTGGCGAGAAGGGAACACCCCAGCCTGGTGGTGCTGGACCTGATGCTGCCCGGCCTGGACGGGTTTGAAATCTGCCGGAAGCTGCACCTGGAGTCGATGGTGCCCATCATCATGCTGACGGCGCGAGTGGAGGAGACGGACCGGCTGGAAGGACTGGACCTGGGCGCCGACGACTATATGACCAAGCCGTTCAGTCCCCGCGAGCTGGCCGCACGGGTGCGGGCCGTGCTGCGGCGCGCCGACCGGGAGAGCGCCCTCTCCGCCCACCCGGAGCTGTCGTTCGGTACGATTGCACTCAACCTGCGCACCCGGCAGGCGTCGATGGACGGCGCGGAGCTCAAGCTGACCCCGACGGAGTTCCGGCTGCTGACACTGCTGGTGCAAGAACCCGGCCGGATATTCTCCCGCGACGAGATCATGGACCGGGTCTTCGGCTACGACTTCGATGGGTTCGACCGGGCGGTGGACTTTCACGTGTCCGCACTCCGGCGCAAGCTCGATGCCGGATGCAAAGGAAGCGCCAAGCACATCGAGACCATATACGGCAGCGGCTATCGACTGCGCAGCGCCGGGAGCGCCTGACTTGGGTTCCGGCCCGTTTCCCGGCCTCTTCTCCAGCCTGCAATTCCGGCTGGTGCTGGGGTTCGCCCTGGTCCTATCCCTGGCTCTGGCCCTGGTGGGATTCTTCATCGGTCTGGCCACCGGCGTGCAGACCGAGCAGTTCGAGGATGATCGGATCCTGGCGCAGTCTGCGCGGGTGAGTGAGTTCGTTTCCAGCCACTACACCGAGGAGTATGGATGGGGCCAGCCGGATAGGGAACTGCAAGAGGGCGTGGAGGACATCGCCGCCATTTCGGGGCTTCATATAACCGTATTCGACTCCGAGGGCAACGTGGTCGCCGACTCTCACCTCCCGTACTCGTTGATCGACCCGGGGCTTGAAGACGGGCCGGTCTGGGAAGAGTGGTATGAGGGTGAGTGGGACGGACTTGAGGAGCAGGCATGGGAGATATGGGATGGAGAGGCGTGGTACAGGGAGGAATACTTTCCGGTCTTGCATGACGGGGAGATCGTAGGTTCGTTCGCCGTCTCAGACGACCTCTACCTTGACTCGAACCCTCTGCCTTCGGACCTGGTCGATCCTGAGGCTTCCCGCATTTCCAGCCTGGTCAACCGCTATCTGCTGTGGGTCGGCATCGGCGCCGCGGTCCTGGGGACGTTGCTGGTATGGCTGCTGTCGCGGCGCACCCTGGCCCCGCTGCAGAGGCTGGGGGCGACGGCCCGGCGGCTGGGCCGGGGCGACCTGTCGCAACGGGCGGAGACGCTCGGCCCCAGCGAAATCCGCCAGATGGCCCACAGCTTCAACGCCATGGCCTCCGAGCTGGAAGAGGCGGAGCGCCACCGCCGCAACCTCACCGCCGACATCGCCCACGAACTGCGAACGCCCCTGTCCAACATCCAGGGCTACCTGGAGGTCATCAAGGACGGGTTGATTCAGCCCGCGCCGGATACCATAGACACCATTCATAGTCAGGCCCTCCACCTGTCGCGGCTGGTTGAGGACCTGCGCCTGCTAGCCCAGGTTGAGGCCGGCGGGCTGGAGTTGCATCTGTCCCAGGCGCAGATCGGGGAACTGCTGCAATCCAGCATCGAAGCGGTGCGGCCCCGCGCCGAGGCCAAGGAGGTATCGCTGAGCCTACGGACCGACCCGGCCCTGCCGGAGGTGGACCTGGACCCAACCCGCATCGCCCAGGTGGTCGGCAACCTGCTGGAGAACGCCATCACCCATACGCCGGCAGGCGGCAGGGTTGCCGTATCCGCTCGTGCTGTCGCCAACATTCTCGAGGTGGCGGTGGCCGACACCGGCCCAGGAATCGCTCCCGAAGACCTGCCCCGGCTGTTCGACCGGTTCTACCGAGTCGACCCCTCTCGTTCCCGCAACACCGGAGGGTCCGGTCTGGGGCTGACCATCGCCCGCAGGCTCGTCGAGGCCCACGGCGGTTCCATCGAGGCCGAAAGCGCAGTGGGACAAGGCAGCAGGTTCACATTCCGTTTGCCGACCGGCCGGTAGAGGTCGGCTCCGGCCCCTCTTCGCGAATGCGCCTCTATGACCCGTGCCTACTCATCCAGCAGTCCGTTTCGCACAGCCCAGACCATCAGCTCCTGCTTTGTCTCGATCTTGAGCTTGTCCTGGATGCCGTAGATGGCGTTTCGGATCGTCACCGGCTGATTCCCCCTAGCCTCAGCGATCTCAGGGTACGACAGCCCCTGCGCGAACAGCACCGTGTCCGGGTCCAGGCTCTCGTTCACGCGGAGGCTGGCCTCGCTCAACCGGGTCAGGCGCTCCCGCAGCGCCTCCATCTCTCGCTCGTGCTCGTCGGCTTCCTTCATCTTCCCTCCCTGACCGTACTGCGGACGCCCTGGGCCAGCCGGTGCGTATTGTACCGGATCGTCCAAATACTCACAATAACGTCACGATTATAGAGGTTGATAATCACACTAGACTCACACAGGTAGTTTACAATACATGCTGGGCTATTGCGCAGTCCGCATGATCTATGCCTGCCCGTTAGAGGGGTTGTATTGGTATGCCTTCCGCATAGGATACAAAATGCAGTAGCGTCTGAGAGCGCACCGGCGGTATCCGCCGCCGTGAGGACGCGCCTCTGCGGACGCAATCTCTCTATCCCCCCCGGACGAATATCGTCACCAGATAACCCCACACCCCCGCCTACGCGTTCAAGTGAAAGGAGACCACGGAAATGACCGTATCCCCTCTTGGCATCCGCTGGCTCGCAGTCGTGGCAGTTCTGGCCATCGCCGTCGTTCTAAGCGCCTGCAGCGACGATCCGGTTCCCACGCCGGAGCCAACGGTTACTCCGACCACGGCTCCCCCGGCTACCCCAACGAACACACCCACGCCGACACCTACGGCCACGCCGACGCCAGCGCCAACTCCCACTGCACAATTGACGGCTGCCGAAGTGTATTCGCTTGTCTCCCCTTCGATACCGTTCATTGAAACGCCAACGGGTACGGGCAGCGGTGTCCTGATCGAAGGCGGTTACGTGATAACCAACTACCACGTGGTATGGCCCTATGAAGCAGTTCGGGTTGTCTTTCCCGACGGCAAGGTGTTGCAGAACGTGCCGGTCGTTGGGTGGGACTCCATGGCAGACCTGGCGGTGCTCGGCCCGGTAGATGTACCGGCTCGTCCGTCGAAACTGGGGGATGGAGAGGACTTGGCCCCCGGCAGCGAGTTGTTTCTGGTGGGATACCCCGCCGAAGTGGACGAGTTCCCGGAGCCTACCATCACCCGCGGCATCCTCTCGCGCTTCCGCGAGTGGGAGCAGCTTGGGATGACCTATCTTCAGACCGACGCGGCCATTGCAGGCGGTCAGAGCGGCGGGGCGCTGGTCAACTCCCTGGGCGAGGTAATCGGCATCTCCACGTTTTCTTTCAGCGAAGCCGGGTTCGGGCTGGCGACATCGGCGGCTGACAACGCGCCCATCGTGGAGCAGCTGATTCGGGGCGATCTCACGTCCGGGCTGGGTGATCGCCGGTTGCCAGCCGGGGGCGTCGCCTTCGAGTTCTACGTGGAGTTGGCTAACTTTTGGGACTCCCGCACCTTCGTCTTGGACGCAGCGGCGGGAACGATACTCCAAGCCGAGATCGACGGCCCGGGAGATGGGTTGCTCCGGGTGTCCGCCCCATTCGGGTTGCTCATGGAAGTGGATGACGGCGAAACCGGTATCGAGTCCGGCGCAGTGGAGCTGCCGGTGGACGGGATTCACTTCGTGCAAGTCGAGATGGCGGCGGGTGAATCATCCACCTTTGATCTGACCAGCACCATCAGGCTGAAGCCCTTCCATGACCCGGATGACGGCCGGACCATCGCGGTAGGAGAAACAGTTGCTGGAAGCATCGACTTCCACGCCGATTGGGACTGGTATTCCATTCGCCTGGAGGAGGGAGAGACGGTAACAATCGCCACTGACTCCATCAATGTGGATACCCTCCTCTACGTCGACTTTCCCAACTCCCGCGACGATCAGGTGGTCTCTGACGACGACAGTGGAGGAGGGTTGTTCGGGATCAACTCCGAACTGGTCTATCGCGCCCCGGATACCGGAGAGTATTTCATTGTCGTCACCGACGCAGTGGGCGATAGCTTTGGTGGCTACTACCTGTCGGTGGAACAGGCGAGGGAAGGCACGGAAACGGTACACGTGCCAACCGGCCCACAGTTAGTCGAGGGGCAGGTAGTGGACAGCCCCTTTGGGGAGATGCTGGTCTTCGACGACCCGGCTGGTTACTTCGAGGTGCAAACGCCGCAGATTTGGATAGAAGAAGAGCCGGACCCGACAGAGTACGAGGTTTTTTGGGCTTCCAAGCCCGAGGGGAACGGCGGAATCATAATAAATGTCAAGGAGGGCGTTCTCGTCTCCTTGACAGAGGCCGCCGATGAATTTGGTTCTGGGCTTCTTGAAGGTGGCGCAGAATCTTATGAATTCTGGGAGACTGAGACAACCCAGGGTCATCCGGCAGTCCTTTTGGAGTTTGACGGCTCCGAACTGGCTGGAACTGCGCTCATCTACCTATCCGACGGCGGGAAAGCCATCTTCATCACATACGTTTTCCCCGCTGCTCAATTCGACGCGGGAACGGAGTTGGCCCACTACTCCTTCGGCACCTTCCGGGTCAGAGTCGATTGAGACCTAGACCTCGACTCCCTGTGGCAGGGAGTTTTCGACGCGTTCACCCCTTCGGAGCAGATGTGCATTCGCAATGAACTGGGTGAGGAGTTGCTGGCGTCCGTGTTGGGACTGCCCATTTTGGGCGAGGGCGATACGGAGCAATGGCAGGTATCGATATACGAGTGTCTTGACCCGGAAACCGCCGCTACCTTGTACCTCTCCATCGTGATCTCAAGTATCGAGGGACAAGGGTTGGATCTGGATGAGGAGAACGAAGCCTGCTTGCGCGAGTTGCTGACCGATACCGACGTGGCCGGAATCGCTGCCGCTACCCTGCCGGATGCCAGTCCTGAAGGCGCTGCGATGGTTGAAGATTTCCAGGGCAAACTCCTGACCTGCTTGGCGGGACTGCTTCTGCCGGACGATGGAGGGCCTGCCGCCGGTCCCCCGCCGCCGGATGATTCACTGATCTGGCAATACAGCACCAGCAACCCGGGCGAGTTGGTGATCGTGTCTCCCACTGTGGCCGACGGTGCGGTATACGCCGGCTCCTACGAGAACCGTGTGTACGCCCTGGACGCGGAGACCGGAGAACTCCTGTGGAGCTTCGAGGCCAAGAGCGACCTGGACATCCCACCCCTGGTGGCCGGGGGCGTGGTGTTCGTGGAAGATCTCGCCAACCTTTATGCGTTGGATGCGTCCACCGGGGATCTGCTATGGATGAAGTCGGCGCATGCCGCTCTGGTGAGTGACGGGATCGTCTACATTCCCACTTCGCCACGCGACGACGATTTCAGCGTCAGCGCGGTTGATGCGGTATCCGGGGAGCAGTTGTGGGCCACCAAAATGCCCCGTTCGGGATTGCCTCTACTGTTCCCTCTTACGGCTGCGGGCAGCAACGTCTACGTATCAGACGACCACCGGGTGCATGCCCTTGATTCGACGATCGGGAAGTTGGTCTGGACCTTGGACGCCGGTGATCCGGTCACGGCCCCTCCCACGGCATCGAACGGGGCGGTGTTCCTACGATCCTATACAACCGCCTACGCATTGGACGAGTCAACGGGGGAGGAGCTTTGGAGCCACGAGGTGGATTCCGCCGAGTCGAGTTTCCCTCCTGTCGTCGTGGATGACATGTGGTATCTGAACGGCTCGTCCCTGCGCGCCCTTGACGCCGCCACCGGGCAACTGCTCTGGTCGTTTGAGGCGGACAAAGAGAAAGCAGATCTCAGGCAAGCAGCGACCGGACAACCCGCAGTCGCAGGGGGCATGGTGTTCGTGCGAACTGAGTACTTGTACGAAAAGACGGATGCTTTCCATGCACTGAATGCCGCCACTGGGGACGAGGTATGGAGCATTGATGACGACTCTGGCCTGACCTCAATCATGGTGGTTGACGAAGTACTCTACGCCCATTCTCTGGATGGCTACCTCCACACGCTGGACGCCCGGACCGGAGAGCCTATCTGGAGCATCGCAATTGGCTATCACTGGTGGCGTTATGCCTACGCCGTGTCGGCAGGCGTGGTGTACGTGGGCTATCAGAACGCCGATAGCGGCATATATGCCATCCTCGCTCCCGGCAATTCCAGCGCAAGATGAAAGGAGACCACAGAATATGACCGTATCCCCTCTTGGCATCCGCTGGCTCGCAGTTGTGACAGTTCTGGCCATCGCCGTCGTTCTAAGCGCCTGTAGCGACGATCCGGCCCCCACGCCGGAGCCAACGGCTGCTCCGACCGTCACTCCAACGGATACCCCTGCGCCGACACCAACGGCTGCTCCGACCGCCGACGCAACGGACACCCCCGCGCCGGAGTCAACGGCTGCTCCGACCGCCGCGCCAACGGACACCCCCGCGCCCACCGCAGATGATAGGGCCGGGCTGGTGGCTCTCTACGAAGCGACGGACGGAGCCAACTGGGATAGCAACGCAAACTGGCTGAGCGACAGGCCAATCGGAGAATGGTATGGCGTAATCGCTGACCTCAGCGGGCGCGTCACCGAACTGTCCCTCAACTTTAACCAGTTGAGCGGTGAAATACCGGCAGAGCTGGGCAACCTCGCCAACTTGGAATTGCTGGAACTCGAGGGTAACCGCCTGACCGGGGAGATACCAGCGAAGTTGGGCAACCTCGCTAACCTGCAATATCTGGACCTCTGGCAGAACCAATTGAGCGGTGAGATACCGGCAGATCTGGGCAACCTCGGCAACCTGCGAGGGCTGCTCCTTGGCAGGAACCAGTTGAGCGGCGAGATACCGGCGGAACTGGGCAACCTCACCAACCTGGAAGCGCTGTTCCTTGAGGATAACCGACTGAGCGGCGAGATACCGGCGGCGCTGGGCAGCCTCGCCAGCCTAACTAATCTGGACCTTGCAGATAACCAGTTGAGCGGGTGCGTACCAGGCCGTTTGCGAGACCAGTTGGATATGGACTACTCCGACTTGGGAGGGTTGCTGTTCTGCGGCGCCGCAGCCGAGCCCGCAGTCGTCGAGACGGATAGGGCCGCGCTGGTGGCGCTCTACGAAGCGACGGACGGAGCCAACTGGAATGACAACGCAAACTGGCTGAGCGACAGGCCAATCGGAGAATGGCACGGCGTGACCACTGACCGCAGCGGCCGCGTCACCGAGCTGTCCCTTTCGCGGAACCAGTTGAGTGGTGAGATACCGGGGGAGTTGGGCAACCTCTCCAAACTGCAATTGCTGTGGCTTAGTTGGAACCGATTAAGCGGGGAGATACCGGCGGAGCTGGGTAACCTCTCCAAACTAGTAGAGCTGCGCATCGGGGGAGGGGATCCACTGTATAACCAGTTGAGCGGAGGGATACCGGGGGAGCTGGGCAACCTCTCCAGCCTGAGAAAGTTGCACCTCTGGGGAAACCAGTTGAGCGGTGAGATACCGGGTGAGCTGGGCAGCCTCACCAACTTGGAATGGCTTGGGCTCAGCGATAACCAGTTGAGCGGCGAGATACCGGCGAAGTTGGGCAGCCTGTCGAACCTGGAATGGCTTGGGCTCAGCGATAACCAGTTGAGCGGCGAGATACCGCCGGAGCTGGGCAGCCTCGCCAACCTGGGATCGCTGATCCTATACGAGAACCAGTTGAGCGGCGAGATACCGCCGGAGTTGGGCAACCTCGCCAACCTGGAATTGCTGTTGCTCTCGTCTAACCAGTTGAGCGGCGAGATACCGGCAGAGTTGGGCAGCCTCGCCAACCTGCAATCGCTGTACCTCGGGGATAACCAGTTGAGCGGTGAGATACCGCCGGGGCTGGGCAACCTCCCAAGCCTGGAATGGCTGGAACTCAGTGGTAACCAGTTGAGCGGGTGCGTGCCAGACAGCTTGCGAGACCAATTGGATATGGACCGTTCCGACCTTGGCACTCTGCCGTTTTGCGTCTCCGCAGCTGCGGAGACGGATAGGGAAGCGCTGGTGGCGCTCTACGAAGCGACGGATGGAGCCAACTGGAGGAGCAACGACAACTGGCTAAGCGACAGGCCAATCGGAGAATGGTATGGCGTCACCACCGACCGCAGCGGGCGCGTCACAGAACTATCCCTCGACTTTAACCAGTTGAGCGGAGAGATACCGGGGGAGTTGGGCAGCCTCGCCAACCTTCAAGAGATGTTCCTCTCTGAGAACCAGTTGAACGGCGAGATATCGGCGGAGCTGGGCAACCTCACCAACCTGGAATGGCTTGGACTTGGCAGGAACCGATTGAGCGGCGAGATACCGGCCGAGTTGGGCAACCTCGCCAACCTTCAATACCTGTTCCTCTCTGAGAACCAGTTGAACGGCGAGATACCGGCAGAGCTGGGCAACCTCACCAACCTGGAATGGCTTGGACTTGGCAGGAACCGATTGAGCGGCGAGATACCGGCCGAGTTGGGCAACCTCGCCAACCTTCAATACCTGTTCCTCTCTGAGAACCAGTTGAGTGGAGAGATACCGGCGGAGCTAGGCTACCTCGCCAACCTGGTAGAGCTGAACTTCTCCGTTAACCAGTTGACCGGCACAATACCGGCGGAACTGGGCAACCTCGCCAACCTGGTAGAGCTGAACTTCTCCGTTAACCAGTTGACCGGCACAATACCGGCGGAACTGGGCAACCTCGCCAACCTTCAATACCTGTTCCTCTCTGAGAACCAGTTGAGCGGAGAGATACCGGCGGAGTTGGGCAACCTTCCAAACCTGCTGGCACTGTACCTCTCCGGCAACCGGTTGACCAGGTGCCTACCCGAGGGGTTGCGAGAGATACAGGAAAGTGACCTCAACATCATGTCCATTCGTCCGCCCTTGTGCGGAACAACCCCCGCGAGCATGATCGCGGCGGGCGGCACAATCGCAGTCCTTCAGTCTCTTGAGTCACTGTCGGACGTTCATCGGAGAGCTGGCACAGAGTTTGAGTGGTCGCAGGTGTCGGGTCCGCCCGTTGAACTCCTCGACGCGAATGCTGAGTATGCTCGGTTCACGGCCCCGGTGGTCGTTGAAGACACGATCTTGGTGTTTGTGCTGAAAGCCGAGTATCAGAACGACGTCACGGTGATCGATACTGTACCGATACGCGTCGTTCCCATTAGAACGGAGAGGGTGTTGGCTGCTTTGGTGGACTTTCTTGACGTGGACCCCAGAGAAAGACCCTTTACCAGAGAAGATATAGTCAAGCTCCTTGAGGATAATGACGATTCTTTGAGCAATTACATTGCTCAGACCTCGCGCAATCTCGTGAATACTAACTTTGACATCCTGGACTGGATCACCGTCAACAAGAACAGGACGGGCTATCCGCCGGATGGTGGTTCGGTCGTAGAGGACGTAGTCAGCAGGATGTCCGACTCTGCCGACTTGAGTCAGTATGACAAGGTGATGCCGTTGATGTTTCCTCTCGAACAAGGAAATCCCGGATGCCAGGCTTACCTGGATAAGGTCAACTGGAACACGCCAAACGGCCGCTTCCGATTGGGCGCCTTGTGGCTGAGTGGCGATGACATGGGTTGTGTGAAGAAAGGTAGGATTGCACACGAGTTTGGACACACATTCGGGTTCGTACACTCATATGTGATTGAGTGCTACAAAGAGCCGCCCTTGCCGGCGAGCATGACTGACCCCACTGATATGAATGACTCTTGCTACGCGAATTATTGTACAAACGACGACTGTACTGAAACTTCTCCAGGAGACGCTGGCATTATCGCCAACAAAGACTTTGACATGCTGGGCGGCGACCATGACCATCGATACGAGAGCTTCTTTCCGGTTCACTTCCACGCAACATGGCAGGACCGCGCCGGATGGTTGGCCGAGGCCCAGGTTGTTGCTGCGAACAGCGCCGGCGAGTACTGGCTCACCGCTTTGGAATCCCTTACTCCCACACCGAAGGCAGTGAGGATATTCCTGGGAACCGATCACGAGGGCAGCTCCCTATACTATCTGATCCAGTATAGGGAGTTCAGCCCGTGGTCCATGGGTTCGCCGGACTCCGGGCAACAGGTGGAGTCTTCGTGCCAAGCCGATGTGAGGCTTGAAGCCTCCAACATATTTGAGCGTGGGTTATTCAATACTTACTTCTTCAGCGGGTATATCGATGGCGTGAGCGTGGATGCCATATCACGCCCGGGTAAGCCGTTATGGGACCCTTACCGTGGCATTCGCATCGAAATACTTGATTGCATAGATACTCCAATAGGTGAGGTTGTCAGGATGCAAGTCAACTTTTCCAAACTGGATATTGACCCGCGGGTAGTCGCCATTTTCGACGCTGCCGGAAAAGTGACGATAAGGATGACGAACAACGGCAGCGTACCGATTGACGTTGGCTCTGCCTCGATCGGGGGCAGGCATCCGACTGCATTTGTCGTTGATTCTGACGAATGCAGTGATTCCACAATGAAATCGAAAGCGTCGTGCGAGATCATCCTGTCGCATGTCCCGACCGACACTGAGGACGATGAACCCAACAATCACGGTGTGTTGAAGATCCCGAACAATGACGCGTTGGCACCCGAGATGACGGTGAGTCTATTTGCGGCGAATGCAAACCGATGACAGCTTCCGCCGATCAGGAAGTGAAGCCGATGATCTCGGCCCATCGGAAGTCGGAGTTCCGGTGGGCTGGGCGCCCCGCCTCGGGTTGGGCCATCATCGAAACCCGAGACTATGGAACGGACCTCCCTGAGCCCTGCCCGAGTCGTAGCGCAGGAGGTTCGATATGAGCCAAGGGCCCTATCACGTCCGCAACAATGTACTGGCGACCTCCCTGTGCTTGGGCCTGTTGGCTCTGGCTCTCGTCGGCTGCGGTTCGGACGCCGAGCCTGTCCGAGAGACAACTGTCGCAACGGCAACAGCTTATGAAGGGCTGCTGGGAACTATCCCCGACACGCCCGAACTGCGCCAGCAGGTATACATCAACGATTACGCTCTGGTCCGCCAGCTGTTTGACATCCCCCTGCCTGGACCAGGGGACGACGATGATGCGGTAGAGGAATTCTACGAGTGGTTTCCTCCGCCAGGATTCGAGGGGGAGGCCGACTATCCTCCGGTCAGGGGGTTTGGGGCCGTTTCATTTTTCGGCCCGTTCAACTACCAACACAGGAACATCACGGCTGAGAATCTCCAACATCTTGCCTTCGACGTGCGGAGCATGGACCAGAGCATTGTAGCCGGGTCTCCTCCCACCATACTGGATGTGGTCCGGGGCCGCTTCGATCCCCAGGCTACCGACAAGGCCCTGGAGTCCTGCTCCGAGTGCGAACCGCACAGCCGGGAGGAGTATGGGGGCGTCCCATACTATAGCTGGGGCGAGGACTACGCTAATCCCAATCTGCAACTGAGATTCGCGCCCCCGGCCTTCGACTGGCTTGGCAGAGGGGGGCGTATCGCAGTCCTGTACGAGTACGTATTCCGCACCCTTGGTACGTCTGATATGAAGGCATTGATAGACGCTGGCCTGAACGAGGGCGCTTCCCTGGCGGACGTGGAGGAGTTCCGCCTTCTGGCAGGCGGGATGTCCCGGCTGAGGGCCTACACCATGCTCTTGAGCGATAACGTTGAGGTCTGGGATGCGGAGGACTACTACGTGGTGCTCCTGCTGGACGGCGCTACCGGTAAGGATGTGGTGCAGGCGCAACGGGAATTGTCGGAAAGGGGTCCCTGGCTGCGCCCCTACGAGGCGTTTGCCACCGGCGCAGGCAAGGATGAGAACGGGCACTATATGGCCCTTGTGCTGGTCCATGCCGACGACGCCTCTGCGGAAGAGAACGTGGGACTGCTGCGCCGGATCATCGAGGAGGAAGGCTCGGTCCTCTACGACATCTCATGGTCAGACTACATCGACGTTGAGAGATCGGAAATCCACGCCGAGGGACGTGTGCTGCGGGCCAAGCTCAGAGGCAGGTTCGCCAGCCAGTGGCTTTACTGGGTGTTACAGCGCGACAGTCTCATATTGTACGAATAGAAACCCGCCTCCCGCCCACGGTAATTCCGGGCAACAAAAAGAGCCCGCATACATGGATTCTTCCGCGTAATCCGGCCTACCGACTAACAGGCTGCGGAAAAACAGTTTCCTTAGGGAAGGTAGGAAGACGACCATAGAACAAGGTGGGTGATCGCCTTATGAGAGATAGGAAAGACCCGCATGGTGAACGAAGACGACGACACGGACGCAATCGTGACGGTGGGCGAGACCTGCGCGACTATGAAGCGGCTGCCGGGTTGATTCGGACCGTCCTGCTCATCGCGGTCGCGTCTCTCGCCGCACTGGCCCTGACTGGGTGCGAGCGTTTGTTGCCCGACGTTGAGGACTGGATCGCCGACTCTGAGACGCTCGCACGACGCTTCGACGCGCGCCTGGGCGACCTGAAGGAGTGCGTCGAGGAGGACAACTGCGAGGAGGCGCTTGATACGGAGAGAGGCGCCTTCGCCATGTGCTCGTGGGTCACGTCGAGCGGGGAGCTTGCTCCGGAGGGGTTCGAGGCGGCGGAGTGGCAGCGGTTCGACGCCCTCTGCGAGGGTCTGGATGGGCTGCTGGAGCTGCCGAAGGCGGACGCGCTCCGGCGCATCGAGGGCCTCCAGGCTGAGACGGACCGCATAAGTGAGGGAATCCGCGCCGACATCGAACCCCGACAGCGGGGAGAGGTGGAATGAGACGAACGCTAGCGCCAAAGTTCTTGATTTTGTCAAGCGTGGTGGGCCTAAGTGGATGGTAGGTGGAATGGTCTTCGAGATGTGGCTGGGAGCTCTGTGAACCTTGCCACAGCGATCCTTACGGGGAGTTCGAGCCCCTTCGGGTGGCCCTTCCGTTCATGAATCTTTTTGAACCGCCTCCAGGTCATTACGATTAAGCTCAGCCGTGAATGGTGATTCTGAAGGCTATCAGGGGTCGCGTCTGGGGTTGTCGCTTTAGTTCATACAGAGGCTATCTGAGCGAGCGGCAAGTTTCGAGACAAACCAGAGGCCCCTGCTGTAACGACAGGGCCTCCGTGCTACTTCCTGAAGTGCCTGGGGTTACGTCCATGCTGGGCGGGTCCCCACTCGTGTTCAATGTGCTTAGTGAAGTCGTACTCCGTACCGGTACTAACTCATTTAGCTGATCCGCTGGAGTTCAAGAGTTGTTGATCTTCCGCATAGTTAAGCATGATGTGGTTATATCATCCGGAAGACGCCTGCTACACTGTCGTCGGCTGGTGATAGTACCTTCACATGTTCCGGGTTCGACGAAAGCCATTTCCCGATCAAGCTTCGCCTTCCTATGTTCGTATATGACTTTATTGCCAGCAACTCGCATAATTCCTCTACCGCGTCGTCGTCCAGGTCCTTAACTCGAAAAGACTCGTACCCAACCTGGCCAATCAGGTATTCGTGGGCTTCTTCTATCGACATAGCTAGTCTCCAGCGTAGTATTCAACAGGTTGCATTAGGTCTATAACCCACACAATCGGCGTCAATCTCAAGGAGGGATTATGGATGAGGATACCCGCCGATTGACCGGAAAGAACGATAGAGAGCATCAAGATGTGGCTGATAGTCCACGTGAGATCAATCGGGAAGCGTGATCGCTTGTCCATGTTCCTCCCAATATCTGCGAGAACCCCAGCTTGCCCGCTGTTTCTGACTGATTCCGGCCGCCAACCGGGACAGCACCTTCTCCGTTTCCATCAGTTCCTCATACCCATCGACCACCACCCATAGTTTCGCGTTCTTCTCCAGGTCAAGCCCCATCCACATTTTCAGGTCCTTGCTGCATCAACCCTTCATCCTCTTACCGATTTCCCCACTTGTTTGATTCCAATAATCCAACCGCAAGGGGACTATGGTTCCTCGGTTGAAGCTGGGGCGTTGCTAGGCGTTGGGGTTAGTTCCGGCGTTTCGATATGCAGGTCTTCCAGCTTCTTGCGCTGCTCGGCCTCCCGCTCTTCCTGGGCCACAAGCTGTCGCTCTATGTCGTCGTTGTGGGCGATGATGGCGTCGTTGATTTCCTGCAATCGCCGGACCTCGGCGGCCTTGGCCACCACGCTGGCCTTGAACTCGGCGGCGTTTGCTTCAATCTCCATCAAGTAAGTGTTGGTGATGTCGGCGCGGGCTTTTGCCCCGGCCAGCTTCTCGTCCACGATTTCCTGCCAGATTCCGATGATTATCCTCTCCCGCTCAAGCTGCTCTATAAGGGCCTGTGTCTTGGCGAGTTCGGTCTCGCGGGCTATGCGCAGGGCTTCCCGGGCGGCCTCGGTTTCCAGTCGTTGACGCTCGGCTTCGGCGGCGGCCTGTATCGCAGAGCGTTCCTGAGCTACACGCTCGGCTTCGACTTTCTGGCGTGTCTCTTCCAGTTTGGCCTCATTTTCGAGGCGCTGCTTGATTCCGGCCAGGCAGTCGTTCATCAGCAGGTTGAAGTCGGCGATGTTGGTGGGCATAGGCAGCCAACGGGATTCAGCGTTTATCCCATGCACTTCGTTGCCTTGGTTTTCTGACTGGGAAATGCTAATTTTTAGGAAATGATAGTCGTCTTGATAACGGTACACTACTCCATCGCGGGCACCAGCATAGTAAGTGCCCCAACCACTTCGCTCTGGAACGCTGGATTCGACTGAGTAGAATGACACTCCTCTTCCGTTAGGAGGAGGTACTCCTGGGATGACTGTTATCGAATTTCCCGGCTCACCGACCAATTGGCGCGCTATATTACCCCAAGTAGCACCTAACGCCCCCTGCTCATTTTTCTGTCCCATCCACATTTGTACAAACGCTTTCGGAGTGGAGTCCCATCCACTGTTGTAGGGGCCGAAGACTAGCACTTCGTGGCAGGTGTTGCCCTCTATGTTCTCCGCCACGCCGTAGCTTACGCTGGTTATCTCGTTTAAGTGGTAGTCCCACTTGCAGGGCGAGTTGGTGTTGCCTGGTATCTCCCTGTCCTCCGGCGCGCAGTCCTCGGGTCGCTCGGCGAAGGCGACGTTCGCCACCGTAAACACGGCTAGCAGCAACGCGAGGCCCAGTAGCGGGTAGCCCAGCCACCTTCTGGTCACCACCTAGTTTCCTCCGGTGAAGTCTACGCCTGTGCTCTCGCTAGCGGCGCAGGCGCTGTATTCGATGGCAGCTTGGGCGTACCAGTCGGCTTCGCCCGGCGAGCCGGGGACCGGTACAGCGTCGCCCGCCTCGTGGGCGCAGTCAGCCAGGATTTCCGGGTTCTCCATCAATTCAGCGATCAACTCGTCGAGTTGCCCGTGTTGGGATGAAGTAATGTCCCGCAGGCTGGGGTCGTCGGTGGCTTGTGGCGTGGGCTGGCCGGGGGCTATACCGGCGGGCCGTGCGCTGGACGTGGCATCGGTGGCCGCCGGGGTGTAGGTCGGGTAGGGAGTGTACGTCGGGTAAGGCTCGGGTTGGCTGTTGCAGGCTGCTATTACAGATCCCAACAGGACGATGAGGACCAGCGGGATTCCGTGACTGATTATCTGTTTGGCCATTCCTGTCCTATAGCTTGGGAGTCTATTTGGAAGATTGGTATGGCTTCGGAGCCCTGCTCGGTGTGCTTCCGTCCGGCTCTATTGTTAGTTCCAAGATGCGGGCGAATTCGAAAATGTACTCTGGGACCGGGACGGCAGCCTCAGGATTCGGTATAAACAGGTGTCTGTCGTTTTCTCGGCCTATCCAGTCCTTTGTTATAAGGATGCCGGAACAGTGGCGGTTTTGCTTCATCTCCAGCAGCCCTGGATATTCATCCTTGTCCAGGGTTCTTTTCCATCCGTGCCCTGGTGTCTCTTTCGTGACCTGATTGATATTGACATATTGGGTTCTTTGCCCGAAGCATACGGAAAGTGCGCTGGTGTCCAAGGACTCCAACGTCATGTTGTATACTGCTATTACGTACCCGCGGGTTCCTATTGTCCTTGGCGCGTACGCCTTCAGCTTCTCTTCGATCTTATTGTGGAGCTTGATGTCTCGCATAGGGTCGCTAATGTCTGCTATGTCTACCTCGCAAGTGCGCAAGTGGTCGTGCTTGGCTTCCAGGTGTGCTTCCGTGCACTCGATGATGCACTCGAACCCGCCGCTGGCCTTAACCAAGATGTCCGGTGTCTTGCCGTTTATCTTCGGTTCTCGCTCTACCCTCGCTATGTGTCTATTTCGCCCGAATATATCGGCGAGTTCTTCTTCGTATTGTCTGCCGTTCATAAGGGTTTCTAACATCCGGCCTCTCGGCTAGGGCGCGCTTCTCAGCTAGTCCTTTTCTGCACTCATGTTCGACTTCCTGAAAGTAATACTCCAGCAACTGCTGCCGGTGTCCTTCCAGGCTTTGGCTCGGCCGTTTCACCTCTCGTTGGGTAGGACTTTTCTGGTAAGGGTTGTGAGTGTGACCTGCCCCGACAACTCCATCGTACCAGCCCAGTGTCTACAACACCAGTCGGAACCTCAAGGTGAAGGTTCTTGATTTTGTCAAGTTTGGTGGGCCACTGGACAGCAAGGTCGGGCGAGGCCGTTATTAACGCTAGCGGCCCACGGATATGAGACCGAGGCGCAGCCCCTTGACTGAGGTATCGAGCTCGCTGCAAACGCCAAGCTTGTCCCGCAGATTTCTGATCTGGTTGCGTACGGTGTGCCGGCCTATGCCCAGGTGGGTGGCGATCCGGGGCGTTTTCCAGCCCGACGCCACCAGCTGCCGGACTTACAGCTCCCGCCGGGACATGTCGAAAGCATCCTCTGTCGTCGGTGGCGATTGAAGTTGATGGGACAGGGTGTCCTCCCTGCCCATCTCCCACCCATGCAGTGCGGTGACCCCGGTCCGGTGACGACCGCGCATCCTTGGGTCCACACCTCTTCGATTGTCCCAGAGCAAAGCGACCATTCGTTAGTAATGGACATAGGACGCCTCCTTAAGAGTTGTGGGCGGGCGGGGATCTGATTACAGGATGCCACCGGCTTTCAAGGCGTACTGGCAGATTCCGTCAAGCCGATTCTTATGAGAAACCATACGCTTGCATTAAGGAGAAGGACAATGGTGGACAAGGCGAAAAACTCGGTCTCCAATCAAGGGTTCTGCCGTACATGCTTCCGCGCGGAGAGACTCCCTTGAAGCCGATTGCGTTCGCAGTATCGGCTACCATAATCCTGATCTGCGCGGCCTGCGCCGATGGCCCGGGCACCACGATCCAGCCCACGGCACAGGTAGCGCGGGCCGGCTTACCGACGGCCACCGGAGTACAGGTAATTTCTCCTATTCCTGTACCGGACCGGGCTTCTGCCCCGGTTTCGACATCCACCCCTTTCCCCACTCCCACTCCCACTCCCGTACCCACGCCCACACCTACTCCCACACCCACGCCCACACCTACTCCCACACCCACGGCCACTCCTACCCCCACACCCACGGCCACTCCTACTCGCACACCCACGCCCACACCTACTCCCGTACCTACTTCCACTCCTGTGTTCCCGTCTACCCCTATACCGACACCAATACCGGGAAGCTTCGATGCAATCGAAGCGATGCCCTGGGCTACGGATGGCATTACGGGACCCGAACAGGAGGCCATCAGCGACCTCTATTCGATATCGACTGCTGACATGGAGTCCGCGGCGCTGATGCTTGGATTCTCTTGGGTCGTGGACGGCATCACCACCAGTGAGGCTTTAACCATCTCCAGAGTCCTCCACCTCGTGGATTTTGACCCAAATCTGGCGAGGGACATCCTCGCCCTGGGGTGGATGTCGGATGACGACATGCCGCCTATGGAGGGCTATGCCTTCGGGAGCATAGCGTTGCTGGCGAGCAGCGACCTGTCGCTGGCGAGTCGGGTCATAAAGGGACAATTCATGGAACCGCCCTTTCGACGGCGGGACGAGTACGTCTTAAATGACCTGGCGAGTATGTCTATTCAACCGCCTGGCAGCATTGCCGGCCCCGAGCTGCTGGCCCAAATCAGCTCCCAGCCATGGTTCAACGATGGCATCGATGACCTGGAAGCGGCGCTCCTGCACGCCATCGCCGTCAGCTCCAACGAATTCGGTCGCGTTCTCATGGCGGAGCATTACGTGGCGTCGGTCCCGATAGACCTGCCCCTGGCAGGCGACACGGAACTGGTCGTAGTCAGGCACACTCCCTTCCCGGCAGATGATCAAACGTTCGGGATATTGGAGGAGGGCATCAGGGCCATTGAGGCCTTCATGGGGACTCCATTCCCTCTTGACGACGTGATACTGATCATCACGGAGCCTGACATCTGGAGAGTAGAAGCAGCAAAGTTCGTCGGCCGTAGCTGGGGCGGAAGGAGTAAGGCAACCTACATCGCGGGTCACATAGTCGTTAACGACTCGGAGTTCGGCCTTTCCAGGGCAACGCTATATCACGAGTTGGCCCATCATTACATGCTGTTGCACGCCCCAGGGTGGCTGGCAGAGGGGGCGGCCAGTTTCCTGGAGACCTACGTGCTCGCCAAGGCCGATGCAGAGACCCTCGAACAGCGGCTGGAACTTCTCGACTCCCTCGACGGGTGCGGCAGGGAGAACATTCAACAGCACCTCCAGAGCCGGGGCGACACGTGGTGCAACTATTACTTGGGGGAGCGGTTCCTGTTGGCGATGTATGGGGCCTTGGGCTCGGATGCCGTATCAGGGGGACTGACAGACCTGTACAATCAATCACTCTTCCTTGAAAACCTCGACGAGGACGTCATATATTGGGCCTTCTTGTCCAACGTACCTGCCGGCAAAGAAGAGGCCTTCAAGGACGTCTATCGGCGATACCATGGCGGACCCGTGGTAGACGCGGTTTCCGCGGACAATCCCGACAGGCCTGCCCTGATGGCGCTCCATGATGCGACCCATGGGGGACGCTGGGCAGACAACGGGAACTGGTCGAGCGCCGCTCCCCTAGGCACATGGCACGCCGTGGAGACGGATCTTCGGGGCCGGGTAGAGAGAGTGGAGCTCGATGACAACGGGCTCATCGGCAACATCCCTTCAGAGCTGGCCGACCTTTCCGCGTTGACTAGACTGGAATTGGCCGGGAATGAGTTGACCGGCGAGATACCACTCCAGTTGGCCAATCTCCCAGAACTGACCTTGCTGCAGCTCGGCAGAAATCTGCTTTCCGGCAAGATACCGGGAGAGTTGGGCAGGTTGGCCAACTTGGAAATACTTCGCCTGGGGCGAAACAGCCTGAGCGGAGAGATTCCGTCCAGCTTGGGCAGGCTCCGGCGCCTCAGCGAGCTGGAGCTTGGCCACAATCGACTGAGCGGGGAGATGCCTTCTGCGCTGGGGGGCTTGGTCAACCTCGCAGTACTCGACTTGGAGGGAAACGAGTTGACCGGGGCGATACCCCCAGGATTGGGAGACCTATCCAATCTGTGGTTGTTGAACCTGCGGGACAACCAGTTGACGGGAGAGATTCCGCACGAGCTGGCAGGCCTTTCCAACCTGGATCAGCTGTTTCTCGGCGGCAATCAGTTCACTGGGTGCATACCGGCTGAGTTACGCAAGATACCAGTGAACGACCTTCCCGAGATGGGCTTGCCCTACTGCGCCGCGTCCCCTTAGTAGGGCCTACCCACGTCTTCCCAACCTTGGTTGTCACCGCTGTCCGTCTACCCGTCACGTCGGCGCCCGCTCCCTACGAGCCCGTGACCTTGGGTCGGACAACAACCCATTCACGACGGCAGTCATCGGGAAGCCGAATTCTATAGCGGCGTGGTTAGGGCCAGGTGTCCAACATGCGGAAACCAACGTGTTGTCCTTGGACGGAAGAGCTGATTCCTGCTTGGGAGACTTGGCCGACTGATAAACATCTCAACGAACTTCCAAGTCTTGCCCACCGGAGGGGGCCAGGATGTTCCTCTCATACGGATGGCTGTGTTGGATGAGGATTCACAAGTTTGCCCAAAGGGCTGAAGTAGCAACCGTCCTTTGATGGTTCTTGCGGCGCTTTCGTATTCCCTGTAAAGCGCTGATTACTTTGCTGCCCCCTCTTTCCTCGGGCTTTGCTCCCCCGCGAGGGGACAGTGTCCCGAATTTCGTGTCTACACCCTGGATTGAGCCAATCGGGACATCGCTTTCCAATTCGCGGCCCTCCGTTCGGCGAGTCGACACCCGGCTCACAACCTTGCGAAGCGGCTCCTTACGAGATAGGTGCGACGGTCGGTTTTGTCCCAGGTGGCGTCCGGAGTTCGTTGACGTAACAAGGGGCGGCACCAAATTAGTTGAAAGGAGGCACACAATGTTCGGACTCTTTGCAAAGAAAAAGAGAGGTAAGACAAGGGCCTTGCTCAGGACTTATCAGGGGGCTGACCGTGAGGCAGGACCGATTGTGACATGCGCTTCCGGGTCAGCCGGCACGAACCGGCAGGTGAAGATGCTGGATGCACTGGGAGACCAAGCAATCGAGAAGGTTGCGGCGGCGATAATGTACGACACCAACGCGGCGACGCAGCGCCAATTCAAAGCCGCCAAAAAGGCCCTCAGAGAGCGAGGCATCATTGTAATTGACCCCGGCTTCATACCACTTCAGGAAGGGTTTGGCCGACGCCCCTACAGCTACAAGCAGTTCGAGGGCAGCCTGCTCAAGGACCAGGAGCGCATCGCCCAGGAAATGAGGCAAAGCCTGGGCGGGACGCTGCCCCAGATCCTGGTGCAGCACACCGGCCCGGGCGGTCACGCTATCCTGGGCGCCGAACTCCACAAGCGAGTATCGTTACGCCTTCCCAGGGCGGAACTCCTGGTGGTCGTGTCCCTTCCCAGAGATCCGGCTATCGATCCACATTTCCCGCGGATCTGGGCGGATTATTCCAAAGCGTACGCCAACGAGATAGCACTGGTCACGGACAATGCCGTCGCTGCTCGATGGATCAACGGTGTGCAAGAACTCGATGAACGCCTCGGTGTAGCCCTGGCCGCCCCCGAACTGGCCTCCATTGCTAATCCGGTAAACGGCTCTCTAGCCGATACCCTTTCCTCGCTTCGGCCTCGGGAGGACCGGGGCGGGTGGCTCGGGGTCAGCGTGGTTAAGGACGAGTTGCCGGCCGACCTGGTGCGAGGCCCACTCCGCCCCCGGCTACACCTCATCCCCATCGGCCGCAAGTCCCAACTGAAGATACCCGAGGGCCGTGCGGAGGCCCTCATGGAGCAAGTCAAGCAGGCGGTTCTGCAGAGCTTCTCCAGCGAGGCTCAGCTGGCGCTGCATGAGTCTCCGCCGGACGATGTGCCGCAGAGGGTCTTCGTGCTGTTGCCCGTCGACCCCCGAGATCTGCCGAAGATCGAGGACGGTGTGTGCGACCGGCTCCGACACGAGGGATTCGAACGGAGGCACCCGGGCCTGAGACTTGCGTTTGGGAGCGCACGGCCGCCCTTCGGAGATGAACACCGGCTGTATCTGTGGGTCTGTCGTTGGTACCCTGTGGCCGACATGGCCTCGATATCCGAGCGCTTGAACTCCAGCGCTCCTGAGAACCACCAGGACTCCACAGCCTGGGGAAGCCCCATCAACGCGGCCCGTCTTTCGGCTGCCGCGAAAGAGCGAGGCGGAGGGCGCAACGGGCCCGTGAAGATCGTGGCCAGGTAGGCAACGGGACAACATCCAAGCCGCCTTCTGCAAAAGCGGTTGGTGAGACCGCCAACCGCTTAGCCGCCCCCGGAAACACCCCACCATTCGTCCAGATGACTTAGGCGGGAGCTATAGCTCCCGCCTAAGTCATTGGGGGCAACCGGCCATCGACGCCCAGACGGTAGCGCCAAAGGCCGTATCGGATGGACACTGCGAAGCCGCCGAGAGCTGGACACCCGGCCTAGTACGGTCCTCAAGACCTGGCTGACCCTGGAGGCGAAATCCCGTGTCCTGGAATTGGCCGCTTCGACGTATAGGGGATAAGGGCTTCAGATCCCGCCCTGGCGCTGACCAAGCCACCCTGGGCGGGGCCGGGCCTGCAAGCGGCCCTGGCGAAACGTGGAGATACCGACATGACGGTCATTACATTGGACGATGGCATAGTCAGCATTCTCACCTTGGGGGGCACATTTCTGGCTGTTATCGGGTTGTCAGCCTTAATAATCGCCGTTGCTAACCGCGGGGAGCCCTCCGAGCCTTTGAGCATGCGCCAAAAGGCGGTCTTAGGGATCCTGGCTGCCGCAGCGGTAGGTTTGGCGATGACCGGATTCGGCCTTTCGGCCCTCGCCGTCCTGGTTACTCTGCCCCTGGTTTACCTATACGAAAAACGCGAGGAATGGCTTTGGGAGAAGTCCGTGGGCCTAGTCGCATTCTTCATGGTCACGATTGTCAGTTTCTCCTCTATCGGTCCTGCCCTGTTGCACGATATGAGCCGCCATGCCAACAGCATCATCGCTTCGACCGCCCTGATGGCCGCGCTACTGGCGCTGGCCTACCAGGCCGTCCCCCACCGCCACCGATCAGTCGTCGCCCAGTATGCCCTCGGAGCCCAAGTTACGCTGGTGGCACTTTGGCTTGCCGGGTTCGAAAACTTGGCGCTGGCGTTGGCCGTAGTGATCGCCGCCGTCCTCGTGATTATGCCTCTCCTGGGCGATGCATTATCGAAGAATAGGTCCTTCCTTAAACTCGGCGTGGGAGCGATCGGCTCCATTTGTCTCGCCGCCTCGGCTTCAATGGGTCTGACGACGATCTCTGCAGCGGGACACGCCGACTATGGCAACTGGGCAGTGGCCGACATCTCCAACTCAGTCGGCCACCGGGTGTATGGCTTCGAGGACCATCACAGCGCAGCCATTTCGACCAAGCTGACGGGTTTCGCCGAAACCGCCACCATCGATTTAATTCCATTCGATCAGAAGGTTGAGCTGGTGATCTACCGCAAGTCTCCGGTCCTGTACCCGAGCAGTAGCATGGCGATCCTCGCAGAATCGGTACGCAACATCGCAGCGTTTATGGGCGACGCCGAGCCTTTTCTGACTCATCAGCCCGTGTCCCTGGTGTTCGACTACACGCTGCCAACACCGTCTACCGCGGGGTCCCTTTACGAAACCTGGGACCGTGGGAGTGCAGAATGGGAGAAGACCATAGTGGTGCGGCCCCACTTCGACGGCGATAACGAGGCATCGGGGATCATTATCTCGCACGAAGTGGCCCATTATTTCTTCGCCGATAGGAACGAACACTGGCTGGACGAAGGTGCGGCCAGCTTTCTAAGCGTGATATCCGAGTCGCACCGCGCTTGGCGCCCACTCTCTCCCTCTCACGGCCCAAGCAAGGGTTGCGTCAGTGACGAGGGACCCCCATTGTTGCGGCCCCAGTCCGGCAAGCAACCTTCGATGTGCGATTACATACTCGGTGAGCGTCTTTTTCTCGACCTGTACACCACCCTGGGCCACAGGGCCTTTCAGAAGGCATTCCGCAGGGTGTATAGCCAGTACAAGGATGACAAAGCCGGGACCGAGCTAGTACGCGACGCGTTCACTGAGGGCGCTTCACCTCCAGCGAGGGCGCTCATAGAAGAAAAGATTGCCCTCTGGCTCCGCGGTTCCGGGCTTGGATGGCCTGCTGCTCCCTCAACTGACTTCGATACTCCGCTGGAGGCCCTCTTCCTCGGTTACGAACCAGGCCAGCCCGTCGACCGCTTCTCGGCGAACCGCAGGGATAAACAGTCGAGGCTCTTTGTGGAGTTCTCCCCCGGGTCTGCTTCGGACCACGCCGACGAGCAGGAGTCAGTTGTTCCCGTTGAAGTCGTCGAATACTCCGAGAGTTACGGATATCGGGTCGAGGAGGCGCGCCGGACCGTTGGATGGGAACCGGCGGTTCACGGGGTCCAGTGGCACGTACCCATCGGGCCCGGGCCTGAGGCCCGCTGGGAGTCAGGGCTCTATTGGGCCGACATTCTGCTGAAGGGCGACACGATCGGGAGCGCCGCTTGGCAAGTCGTTGATTGATGCCGACACATGCTCTGGTCGGAAAAGCTGCGCAGCTCGGCGTCCACCCCACAACGCATGCTCTCCGAAGAATCCACGACCAGCGCTCTCCGCAACGGTAAAAGCCCGAGCCGGACAAATGTCCCAGCTTGCTGGGGTGGTACGTTTAGGTAATGACAGGGTGCGGCAAGAGTAGGCCTTATTGCGGTCACACCTTAATGGTAGACTGGCTGAATAGGCGTCAGAGTTCGGGTGCAGGACGACCTCTCCGACGGGGCGATAGCGGAGTCATCCGATATGCAGAATCCAGACAATCCTTCCGAACAAGGGATACCCAAACCGGACCTTTGGGCCTTCATGTCCTACAACAAACCGTCGGCGTGGTCCGATGATTGCTGGGAGACTGTTGAGCCTCATGTCAAGTTGGTGGCTCTAGGGGCCGCAAAAGGCAATTACGCCCAATCCGAAATCACCGGAGACGTAATCGACGAGGTTTGGATGGCGCTTTGGAAGCGGGACGCGTCCAAGTGGACCTTTGACAGTGGCGACCACTTCAAGGCCTTTGTTTCCGTGATCGCAAAGCACAAGACCATCGACTTGCTTCGGAAGCAGAACACCACCAACCGGCGCCAGCGTCCGATAGGCGACGCCTTCGGCGAGGTCGACGAAGATATCCCTGACCCCACTGGAGACCCGGCTGGCGCCGTGCAGGATCGTCTGCTTCTAGATGAAGTCACTCAGCTGCTCGCCAACGCACTTGCCGACATTAAAGGCGCCCAACTCGATGCCTTCAATTTCATGAAGGATCTGATGCTTGAGCCGGGTGATCTTCAGCTTAGTGAAGGGGAAGACAGTAGAGAAAGACTTGTGGACTTCGTCGTCGAACTCATCGGCAACCGGCTATCGCGCTGGGCCTACGAGGAGTACGCCAAAGCGAGACAGATTAGCCGGTCTGCGGCGAAAAAGAGGATCCAGCGTCTGAAAGACGAGTCGCTGGAGCCGCTAAGGAACGGCTTGCGCTCGTTCCTGGGCGGAACAGAGGCATAGCGCACAACAACAATTCTTAGCGAGGCCATACCTATGCATTCGATAACCAATCCGTTTTCGCAAGACAAGGGCGCTCTTGACACTGACAAAGAGAACCTGATGGTGAAGCTGGCCCGAGAGGCCGCCTCCAGACGTCAGTCTTTGGTAGACCCCGATGAACAACTGGGGCTCGACAGGCTGGCTACCCTTATCAACACTGTGCGTCAGTTTCGAGACCAGACCTGGAGGGAGTTCGCCCTCTCCGCCAGACCCAGACCTTTCAACCAGTACTATCTGATGCTTATGTCCCTGGGACTCACCCGAAGGAGAGAGATCACCAACGATGTATTCGACGCCCTTAGCCAGCTCTTGGGAGTGCGAGAGGCCACTCTGCGCGGCATGTTCTGGGTGGAGGAAGTGGTGCGCCCTCAGGGGTTCCTCGACCGGCTGCGGCCCCAGGTGATGCGCATTTCTGCACCACTAGACATCTTCCGTACGCCCCGGGCCTACGCAGCGGCAACCCTGGGTGACGCTGCAGAGGATTCTCCAAGGTTCAATACAGGAGAGAGCGAACTCAAGTCCAAAGAGTTCGAGTGCAAGGTCAGTTATCGGCAGACTCAGGAAGACGGTCTCATAGTTAACGTTGAGGCGCCCGAAGGCAGGAAAGTTCCGGACAATCTGGCCCTGAGTGTTGTCTCGGCGGGAGGCGGACCGTCAAAGGCGGGACCTTTTCGGCTAGATCGGGGGAGGGTGGTGTTTGGGCATATCGACTGGGACCCGCATGACAAGCTGATGATCGAAAGGGGCTAAAGTGGCGGACCGGGACGCTGTCATGAGGTGGCTCATAGACCACGCAAGAGACCACGAGGGCAAGGGATTGCAAGCCCTGCACGGAGCGGACATCACCAGGGCCAAGGCCGCCGAGGCCGAGCGCACGGGGGCCGCCGCCTTGACTGAGGACCTAGTACGGGACTTGGCGACCGGCGCGGTTACCCATTGGCAAGAACCTGAGTTTCCCGACGTTGAGGGGCTAAGTCAGTGGGAGCAAGCCAATCTGCTGCGTCTCGCGCTCGAAGTTGCCACCAATCTGGGCCTAAAGAACTCGGTCTGGCTGGCTCTGGGGAACCATTACGCTTGCGTTGCTAAGGTAAGCACTGTTTATGGCGCCTCCGATTTGCCGAGGCTAATCGAGAGACTGGAAAGCTCCTCATACCCCGCGAGTACAGGTCCCACCATAAGTCGCATCCTGAGCCGCCTCGACGATCTAATTGATAGCGTGGAGGAAGGTTGGAGAGACCGCGCCGCGGTCGTGGCTATGATAACGGTAGCGACCTGGACACATTCCGAGACACAACGCCTGTTAGGCGTGAATCCTCTAAAAGACGAACCCACCATCTTCACAATCATGACAGACTGGGTGATAGAACGCGCGACCGATGTCATTTTGTCAGCGGTGGCCTCGAACGTCCTCCGCATAAGGGCATATTGGGCGTGCTATACCAGCGCCGGAGCTGAAGAAAGCAAAAATTTCTCGATGGGACAGGGAGATTATTCCGAGAGTTTCGCCCTGTATCAAGGGCGAATGGCCAAGATTAGGAGCCTAACTGTTGCCCCCTCTGTCACGGCGCATGTAGAAGTAATAGAAAGACGTAGCAACCTTGTTTTTTCCCTCGCTTATGTTAGGTGGCTGGTCGATGATGGCAACCCTTCTGCTGCGCTCTCACAGTTGGCGAGAGTTGCCGGGCACATCGCTAACTGGTCTGATGATGATGACGTTGTCTGTTCCACCGCTTATCTGCGTGGATGTGCCCAGGCACAACTCGGACAACTCCACCAGGCGCGGAAGGAAATCGAAGCAAGCTTGAAATTTCCAGATGCAAACAAAGTCTGGACACTTGGGAGGCTGCTCGGCGAGAGCGGGCTCAAGGAGGGACTTTTGCTCCTGCGGGAGGTGATCGAACACCCTCAACACCTGGGTTTGTTGGAAGAAAAGGCCAGGTTCCATCTCTTGTTGGCCGAGAAGGAACTAGAAGAAGGGAACGCCGGCATGGCAGTTCAACTATTGGAAGGCCTGGTCAGTGGACAGGGCTCTGAGGATAGGCTTGAAGAGGCAGAGCCGGATAGAGCGATCGTGCTGGCGAAGGCCCTTGAGTCCACCGGTGAGCCATGGTTCTCCAACCACGCTCGCGTAATTCTGGCAGAGGCTTACGTGGAGATGGGCAGTAGATGCCCTGTCCTCTCTATAGGGCATCTCGATGCGGCCCACGAGATCCTGACCCGATTGGAGCCGGACAACATGGCGGACTCCCCGGACCGGATATTGCCGCGCGCTCTGGCCGCCTTGGGGCGGATTGAGATGCTCAGACAGGATTTCGCCAGAGCGCGCGGTTACTTCAGGGAAGCCGTTGATGCACTCGACGATCCTACCCCGGGCTATTGGGGCAGAGCCGGGGAGCAACAGGGCAAGCACTTCAGCCCTGACAAAGCATCGGGAGGGTACTGGCGGCGCCCGTGGAACCGGAACTGGAGCCAAGTGGCGGAGTTGAGCCTGATATCCGAACTTGCTGCGGCAGATGCTAGCCCACCTGATGAAGAGACCGTGTTCGCCCAGTTGCAGAGGTACCGAACAATTACTCATGCAGGCGCAGTCTCCGAGTTGGCGGGGTTTGTTCCGGAGCTATCGCTAAGTCCCGAGAAGCGCGCTCTTTTTGAGGAGCTTAGCGGCAAACGTGGACAGCTAGAGGCCCGGATGAGAGCGATCCTTTCAGAGAGACAACAGGTCGTTGATGCCATCGACAAAACGCCGCCGGATACCGCCGAATATAAGGAACTCAACAGCCGGATGGAGGAACTCTTGGCCGAGTTTCTCATTGAGTTAGAAAAACTGGAGGAAAACAGGATTGAGGAGTCTCGAGTCCAAAAAGATGTGGATGACACACGGGGCTATCTGTCCAGCACAGCTAGCATCTCGCGTCTTGGACTGGAGCGAATACGATACCACCTGGAAAAAGCAGATGCTGCGGTAATAGAGCTCGTTAGGCTTAACGGCAGGAAATGGGGACTCCCCACTGATTGGTACGCCTTCGTTGTCACTCCGCGAGGGGTGAAGCGCGAAAAACTGCCGTCATATGACATAGACAACGCGCTTCGCCGTCTCCGTCGGGACGGCTCGGCATTGGAAGATTCCACTCTCATGATTTTGTCCCATCGCATCCTTGGCAACCTGCCCAGGAGCGCCTTTCAGCTCCAAAACCTGTTCATTGCCGCCGACGGCGACGCTTGGGCAATTCCCTTTCGGTCCCTGAAGCGGCCAAGATGGCGGCTTCTGCCATGGAAGCTCACTGACCCGGAGACCCACGAAAAGTGGCGGCTACCCATGCTGGTGAGGAGATTCTTGGATAAACTGGCGACCCGTCTGGACGAACAGGTGGTCTCCAATGTCGTTTCCACCAGCCACCTGATCAGACTGTTCCAGCGCAGAAGGGAAGACCCGGGGAGTCACGGTGTCGCGGTCGGCGCCTCTGGAAACTCTCCTGACAGGATACTTTGCGAAGGCTTGGCCCACTCAGTAGAGGCTCATCCTCCAGTCGGCCAGGTCGAGGTGCATTGGAAGCGATACCCCGGCAATCTTCAGCAGAGTACCCCGGATAACAGCGACCGGCCTGTGTGGCTGGATGGGAAGTCGGAAGCCTTTCTTGGGAGTTGGCACACATCCTTCAGCGATGATCCGACCTCTATCGCTCTTTTCCATTTTAACGACGGTGAGATGACCCTGGGGGAGTTCTTATCCAAATGCCGCCATCGGGCCAACATCGCGATGGTTCTCTCCTGCAATATCAGCCTGCCGAATGAGGACGATTCGCGGTCGTTTGCCCGGATCGGTTCGGCCGGGTTCTGCGTTATGGAAGCGCTGCGGTCGCAGGCCATAGTGGCCACGACCAATGAGGTGACGGCGGAAGTAGCCTTCGTCATGGGCCGCTTTCTTGTTGAAGAGCTTGTGAAGGGCAACGACGTCCACGCCGCCCTCGCGGCCTCCCAGAGGCGCTTGAAACGATGCACCGTGGCCGATGCCATCAGGATGATGGCGCCGATTGAAACTGACTTACCCGAAACCAGCGCTTGGCTGGAACAGCTCCGAACCGAGAACTCGAGATATCTGGCGTTTCCCAACAGTCGAGACACAGAGCCGTTCTACATTCTTGGCCTTCCAACGGCTAAGCTGCATGGAGGTCAGCAGTGAGGGAATCGAACAACCTCGCCAAAGCCGCCTAAAGAACGCGAACCGCTGCTTGACCCTTGGTATCTGACGTTAGATGGCCTCAGCCGGACGTAGCCTCCGGCTATGTCCGCCGCACCTCTTCTGTTCAACGGTTTGAAGCCGCCCCCGTGGGCTAGCGAAATAAGCCGCGCCCATCCGTCACTTGGACGAGCGCATCGGGGCCATGTACATCGGGGAGAGCGAGGAGGAGTTCACGCTGGCAGACGAGGAGACGCTGGTCACCTTCGCCTCACTTGGCTGCCTCCAAATTGACTGTCGACAAGCACCTAACTGTTGCGTGTCGGTTTTGTCCAAAGAGCGAAGGTTCTCGGTTTTGTACAGTGGGTGAACCCTATCCCACAGCAGCCTTTCGTGCTGAGGTACTCTCAGACCAGCGTCCTAAAGTTTGTACAGCACTTGTACCCTATAAGGGGGTCCATGTGTGCCCTCCTTGTTGCGGGACATGAATGGGTGCCCTGCCTCACGGAGGTTGGTGGACCGCCAACGAATCAGTCTGTGCTGTTCAGTTTCAGCCAGTACGGGTATCCGACGGGAGGGAGATCGTCGTGGAGGTGGGATCGAGATTCCCATGTCCCCCATAGTGAAGTCTCTGACGGGATAGCGACCTATGAGTCGGTTGCGCTCTGGTAGTTGGCGACCGGCTCGATCTCTCTGAGTTGACATACGCCGATGCTTTGGGTAACGTTGGTTACCACCCCTATCGCTTCGCCGGTAGGGTCGAGACCGCCCCTGAGGCGGTCTCTGTCTTTATTGTGGACCAGACATTGATCACCAGCGTCTACATGGACCTTCAATCTCTACCTCCATGCCCTGATGGACACGCTCTTGAGGTGGATCCGACCTGCGGAAGCTGGCCAAGATTCTCCTTTCCCTAGTACCCACAGGATCTGCCATTTGAAGGCCCGGCTCTATACCCACATGGCCTCGGTCGGAAGTATGTATCCGAATTGAGGCGAAACTGGCGGTTGCGAGGCTGGCCAAAAGACCCGTGGCGCCGCACTGACAGGTGGGAGGTCTCGTTCCTCAGCCCCGAACGACCATGACTCTTGCCACGGCTTTGGCCGGTTCCGAGAATGCCCAGCCAAGTCCGGAAGATGGTATGGCCGGCCGTCAAGGTCAGGTTCGCGGGCTGTGCAACCATATCTAAGAGGGTGTTTCCGAAGCATGTCATTCTGAGCCGGAGCGGAGCGCAGGCGAAGAATCTCACGACCCTCAGCGTTGGTTGGTCAGGAGATGCTTCGGGCTTCGCCCTCAGCATGACAGGTTGTTTGAGTTCGGCAACACGTTTAGAAACACCCTCTAAGAGTCGGTACCACATACCGTGCAAGGTCGACCATCAGGCAAGGATAGGACCGGTGGAAGGATATCAGGTGGGCACATCCGTCTAGCGATGCGCTTTGCCTATCCGGTTGCATCCAATTCGACCACGCACGAGTACCTGAGTTTTCCGAAACTGTTGTGTCTGACCCCTGGAGATGATTCAGGTGTGCCGGCAACAGGATCGTCCTTGGTGGGCTCATTCCCAATGGGTATAGCTAGCGCGACGTCCACTTTGTCGTTGCTGTGGACGATGATCTCTTCCACGACCATCTGCAGAAACTCCTTTCGCTGCTCGGGGGTCAACTCGTCCAAACCCTGGCCGACGTCCCTCGCCCATGCGAAGACAGCCTCCTTTAGCCGCAGTTTCTCAGTTCCGCTCGCCGTCCAGGCACGATAATCGTCCAGCTTCGACCGGACGTTCTCAAGTCGCTTGGTGATCCTCCCAGAAACGAACAGCGTCATGGCGCGTTCCTCTCTGGTCTGGATGCTCCGCAGGTCTCGCTCAGCCTGGGAGATCTGCTCCTCCAACCCTTCGCTCTCCTGAGAATCGAGAGGGTCGATACCGGCGCAAACGCCGGGCGAGTGGTGACCTATGACTGTCTGTTACAAGGGTGTGGGACACGAATCTCGACGCGGACGTTTGGCCCATGCGAACCGTCATAAGCACCCTCCGCCGGAACTTGAGCGACGACGCAGACAAACCTACCTACATCTTCACCGAGCCCCGTGGCGGCTACCGGATGCCGAAGGAGGAGGCAATGGTGCCGGACCATCATCAAGGCTTGCGGTGTAAAGCATTGATTGTGCCGGGTCGGCCTGGTGTACAGCACACCGTCGCCGAGGAACGAGGATGCCAAGGTCGAATTGGACGGAAGTCACATGATCCTAGGCGGAAGTACTATTGCCGGCCTCGCTAAGGTCGGCAAACTTCAGCGAGATCTCATGTTCCCGAATATCCCCGTGCTCTGGGGAATAGTATGCTTGGAAAAACTTGAAGTCAGCACGATTGTTTTCCTGGCACTTCCTATAAAGTACCTCAATGATCTTTATCTTATCTTCTTCGGAAGTTCTAATTCCAAAAATGATGCCTTTTAGCGAATGGAAACCGTATTTCAGCGTACGACGACGGTCGTCTAACGAATCTTCTAGCAGTCCATGTAGGACTAGGCGACACTCTTGCTCATGCTCCCAATCTCTACTCTTGAGTATGATATCTCGCTCATAGTCTGCCCAATGTTCCTTACGCCAAGGTCCTAGATCCATCTCAGGTTTAACGTGAGACGCACATTCAGAGATGTTGCCTGCTTCATCGGCATACCACAGCTTCATGAGTGCGGATATCGGCAGCATACCGATATTCCGAAAGAAGTCAATCTCACCGGGCCTAGCGGAGTAGCTGACGTCTTGAAATGACAATGGTGCAAAATCCCAATGTTCATTGCTCCCACTCCTGACGTCGGAGCTCCAGCCTGTTACATGTTCCAGTTCCAATGTGCTCGCGTCGTTAGTTTCGACGGCATCGAAGATCAAGCATATGCCCTTATGACTATTCGCATAGTTTGCCCATAATGAAGAGTTGTTAAAGCTCCGGGCAAAGCAAGCAGCATACCATTGGGGCCAAAGGAGCTTATGAAGTTGCTCCACATAGATGGTTGGGAAGTCAAGTAGCAGAAACTGCCTATTGCGCTGAGATGTTTCAGACGACGCGTAGCGGAGATTGTACCTGTGTCTGAGTCGCTGCCCAACTCTCATTTGATATGAGATCGAGAACATAACGTCAGAGAAATTCTCATGCTCTGCTTCTACCTGCGGTATTAGCTCAAAGAAATTGCTGCCAGCTAAGAGGAACTCACTAAGGGTCCTCTCATCCTGTTGTCTCTCCGCCTCCGGTGCGAGTCCACGCTCAACATATACCTCTTGAATTCTTTCTATAGCCTGAAGGTGCATACAGTCGAGATAGAATAAAAGCTCATTGTGTCTAACCTTACCCCTAGTGGTTGCTATCTTTTTGACTAAGTCTGGGAGCCTAAGCTCATCGCATATTCTATTCCATATCTCACTGAACAATTCACTCATCTGAGTAGTCAGCGGTTCATCCCACCGGCCCGCTATAGGAATTTGATCAGTTTCAAATGCGATCTCGTCTCCAGAGATTGTCACAAGTAGATAGGCCCAATGAAGACAGTGCAGGTAGTGCTTGAATAGATTTGTCCAAACAATCTTGTCTCCGCTCCAAACAAAATCATGAAAGCCCTCCATGGGATCATTCAGCTGCTCAGGGCTAGCAAAGTAGATACTCTGGCGTTGAAGTTCCTGGTACGGTTCTTCCAACAGCTGTTTGGTGCTTCTGGACCTGTAGACCTCGCTCATCCTAGTTCTCCATCCGGTCTGGCGAAAATGACGAGTGACTTCTCTTTAATGTAGGTCATCTGGAATTGGTCTTTCGGCGATACCGTTTGGACGATCTCGCGTAAACGATGGTTGCACGCTGCCAATCTTTTAGCCTACCGGAGGTTCCACTCCAGGGGAGCTATCCGACACTCTCCATGTAACCTGACCTTCCTGGGCAGTCCCAGCCGCTGGGATCTTTATGTGGCCGCAGTTGCGTGCTCCGGCGGGTGCGTCGGAATCGCTTCTCGCAAAGAACGCAGAGGACGACATACTCCGGGCGGTTCGATCGCCTCACCCCTGCGCTCCGCGAGACGTGTCGCCTCGGAGAGGGTGGCGCAGGAACCGTTCCCGATGCAGGGAATTCGACCAGGAACCGTGGTGTAAAGGGGTGAGTCGTTACCTCTGCGGACTCAATGCGATCAACCCGGTATGCCCTATTCCCTCCACCATCTGCACGGATGGCGTGCAGGAGGATGTTACCTTCCCCCGTCTGCCTCAGAGAATACGGCTCAATCAGTCGGTGTTGTTGACGGTAGCCGAGGTTTACGAGCAGGCGGTTGACCGCAGCGAACCGTACAGGCTCCAGACGACTCCCCTGGCCCGACGTCCAGAATGTATGAGGTGGTTCCCAAAATTCTTCGCCTTCGGCAAGAGGCCAGAGTTCGAGCTCGTCAGCTAGTTCGGCACCATTGAGCCAGGCGAAAATGCGCGGCACCTCGGCCCAGAAGTGGTCAAACGCCGGCAGGGCTCGCAACTGGTGCGCGAGCATGTTCTCCCACTCGCTCTTCAGTTCCTCGAACATCGGCGACTCGCTAATAGCCTCGGCTGAGGGCACGGATACGCCTTTGGACTCGCACTTCTGCTTGAGAACCTCGAGGACGAGACCGGCATAGGGGCGGAAGTCAGGCCGGCGGAAGAGGTTGACTATGTCGTATAGGTCCCGCGGGCGGGAACGTTCCCCCATGGCCCGCAGCTTCTCTGCGAAGACTTCCTCAAAGCTGTAGCAGCGGACCTGCCCTGGCGGGGGCAACGCATCGGTGTAGTCATGGCTGACCGACCTCAGGACTGGCGGACACACCACCTTCTCGTCCATTGTGAGGTCGAACTTGATCCTTGCCGGGCCGGGAGTGTTTCGGGGCCCCCGATAGTAGACACGCACTTCGGCCGAAGGACCCAGGGGCCGACTCTGATAAGCGGGAGGCATCAGCGCAAAATCAATACCGGACTCCTGGTTTACCCGATCCAGAACACGGGAGATTGCCTCAAGCACCTCAGCCTGCTCAATAGGCCCATCTTCGAGCACCGTGAAGTCAAGGTCCTCCGAGAATCGGTAAGTCTCGATGTAGCATTTCTTCAGGCATGTTCCCCCTTTGAACACCCAAGAACGATCCAGCTGTTGATCCGTGCCTATGCCCCAGAGGACCCAGCCGAGAACATAGTCTTTCTCAACTACGTCCTCACGAAGTCCCCAGAGGCGAACGCGGTCGTTTATGTCGGCGCGGGTAATCACGGCCCATCCCCGTTGTCGGGGGCAAGTCGCCAGGTGTTAACGCGAAGGTTCCACCTAGCTACGATACGCCCCTTTGGTGATCCACTGGGATCGAGGCGGCTCACGCCCTTGGTGATTCGGATGCGACACGCCTCCACAAACTCGTCGTCAGCGATACCCGCTTTCTCCACCAGATATCCTAGCCGCTTGAACATTGTGCCCCTATCGAGCCGGTCGCCGTACTCCAGGAGTTTTGCCTGGTCGGCGTGCTCGCTTTCGAAGTAGGCCCGCAGGACTTCGAACGCGTGCAGGACACCGCCTGCGGAGGCCGGGACATCGAGAATGTCAATCACCGTGCGATGCGGGTCCGCCACATTCACCGCCACGCTCTGACGCCAGACGCGGCGCGTCCCGAACAGCGCCCGCTCGGGCACTGTTCGTATCAGGAAGTCAGTCCCCTGTAAGGTCTGTCGGGTTGGCGCTACCTTACGTCCCACAACAACGTAGATAACGTTGAAGATCTGGTCGGTCAGTCCCCAGTGCTCAACAGCGCTCCACCCGCCGATGTAGCCTGGAGAGAAGAGCGTTGCCGCAACCACCCAGGGGTCTTCCCGCCACTCCCCCGGCGCGGATGCATCTATGGGCACACCTATGTACCAGCCCCTTCGCACACGGGCAAGCCAGCCACTACCCGCTAGCGCTGCAAGCAGGCGGCGTGTACGATCGACATCGATGTCGAGCACCGATGCGGCTTGCGCCGAGTCGAACGGCCCGTGGAACGCCCGATGGAGCGTCATCAGTTGCTTTCGCCGTCGACCGGTCACGCCAGCAAACGGACCGCTCTCGTGATACACCGGAGCCAGAGAACTCTTAGCAGAATATGTCATAATGCTCTTACAGTATACCATGTAGTATACCAGAAGACGATTATTCCCACGCCGATGTAAGATATTCAACCTTAGATGTAATTTCAAATAGTTAGGTTGGAGGCATCTGCTCTCCGTCGTTAGCATGGACGGGTCCTCGTCGAGGACGGTAGCGCCGGAGTAGTCCGGCTACGTGCTGACTGTAGTGTCGGTGCGAGAGACCGGAGGTTGCGTTCCTCCGCTCCAACTGGTGACAGTGGACGAGCCAAGAGCCGAAGGGAGATTCACAGGCTGCCCTGCCAAAGCTAGAAGACGGTGCAGATACCGTCCACGTTGGCCCCACTTATACATCCGGGATGGGTCAGCTTAGATCCGGACGGGCTAGCAGGGTTTGGTGCATTGGTTGCGCGCCACGCTCGTTCCCAACGGCCCCACCCCTCTCCTGCAGGGTCTTGTGGGGCTTGCTATTGTCTAGCAGTCCGATCTAGCTTGAATGGACCCAAATCGACCGCCCACGAGTACTTAAGCTTTCCGTGTCGATTGAGTCCGTCAAATGAATGGTGCGGTTCTGACCGAGAGAAGTTCACAGGCTGCGGCGTACAACCTGGTTCGGATGTCCAGGTTGATGACGCCTCAGCAGACCAGGCGGTTCAGCCGGCGTGAGCGGCTACGGGCGAAGTATGCCCAAAATGACCGGCGGGGCCTGCCAAACCCCGCCACTCCTCCTCTGAAACGTCCCTAGCCGCCGCTTCAACCTCCTGACCGACCACTCCGCCGCAATCACACGCTCGACCGACTACGCGTGACCGACGATACCCCTTCTTCCACATCCTGCTAACTCTCGTGGCGCACCCACGTCAGTTAGTCCTCTCTGCACGGCCCGGATACGGGCATAGACCTGCTGGAACGCAAAAGCCCGCATGCTTCCTTCATCTTCCCTCCCTGACCGGACTGCGGACGCCACCCGGCTCCACGTCGTCAGGCGCCCGGCCGGATGCGGAGCCCGGCTTCGAGACGCCCTCGGCCAACTGGCCTCAATTGTACCAGCCGGGCCAAATACTCACAATAACGTCACGGTAATAGGGGTTGACCATCACACTGGACTCACATGGGTAGTCTAAAATATCTACTGCGCTCAAGCGCCGTCCGATTTCACTTGCCCGGAGCGCTTGGCCTATGTCTGCCCGTTAGAGGGGTCATATTGACTTGCCTTCCGCATAGGATACAAGTTGCAGCAGCGTCAGAGAGCGCACCGGCGGTATCCGCCGCCGTGGACCCGCGTCTCGACGAACGCAATCCTTCGACCCCCCCGCCCGGTTTTCGTCACCTAGATAGCCTTAGAACCCCGTCCGATAGGTTCGATCACACCTGTCCCACCTGCCCCACCTGCACTGCCGAGCGTCCGAATGCTCGGGGCGCCGATCTGTTCCTGACGGTCCCTTGGGCTACCTCTGCCCAAAACGACTTCATATCTCCCCAGACCCTGACCATCTGCGTAGCGGACGGCGAATTGGCGCTGAGCCGGGGAACCTCGGCAAGCCGTATCCACGAACCGCCCCCCAGCCGCCCAACGCCGCCGGGCGCGCCCGGCGGCGTCACGACAGGCCAACCATGCTAAAGAGAGCGTACGAACGAAGATGACATTCCAATTGCCAAACCTGCGTCCGATTCTCCGGCCCGTCGCCGCGCTGGCTCTGCTGGCGGTCATCGCGCTGGCGCTCACTACCGTCTCTCCGAGCGGCGTCGCACTCGCCCAGACGCCCGCTCCGACCAACTCCGCCAGTCCCACGTCCACGCCTACGGCCTCCAACGACGCCACGCTGCACAAGGTCCACATCGGCGGCGACGGCTTCAGCATCATCAATCCCGGCCCCGGCGAAGAAGCTTCCGGGAACATTGCGTTCGACAAGGACAATGAGGCGACAGTCGAGCTTGACTCGTATCTCACGTCAAGCAGCATCTGCGCCTGGCCTACGCAGCCCCAAGCGAGCCTCGCCATCGACCGTGAGGACAGCCTTCCTGGTATCACCTTCGACCAATCGCTCCATTCTTCAAAGGGATGCGCCAGTCCGGTGGACTTCGACGTGCAAACCGGCTCGAACGATGTGACGGTTACGGTCACGGCGCCGGATGGCGTCACAATCATCAGGTATCTGATCACTATCGTTGTTCCTGAACGTCCGGCAGCGCCAGCGCCGGAGACGTGGGCGCAAGACCCGGTGACCCGCGAGCATACTTTCATAACGCCCTATACGAATGAAGCGCTTGCCACTGGTTTCACGTCGGCGAACGGAAGCGCCGACAGGTTCTGGATTGCGTCAATAAGGGTGGAGGAGGAGCTCGCCAGGTTGGCCAGGGTGGTCGTATCGATCTACGACCGGGAGACGGGCGAGGTGGACAGGGGAGCGGGCTTCAACATCGGCCCCTGCAATGGAGTGCCCTCGACTTTCAAGATATGCGAATACGGGTCTTTTGCGAACCCGGAACTCTGGTACGGCAATGGAATCCTATGGCTGACAGTCGAAAAACATGATAGCGGTCATGGAAACAGGCACTATTTATATGCCTTCCAACGGACCGGATCGAGCTGGAAGCTTCTAAGCGACAAGACGATTAGGCTCACGCACTACGACCACATCTCAGCCGGTCGCGATCACCCCTCTGGGGGCATCTGGTCCGACGGCGAAACGATGTGGGTAACCGGGCATCATTTGCGCGTATACGCGTACAACATGGCCACGGGAATGAGAGATCGGAGCGAGGAGTTCTCGGTTCCCGGGACGAGGGGAAAACCCCCATTCCTACCGTACTCGGTCGGCTCACCAGCCGGACTTTGGTCCAACGGAAAGACGATGTGGGTCGAAGGAGCGAAACGCCGCATAGTGTACGCCTTCGACCTCCAGACCAAAGCGCGGGTGCCGAGCCGCGATTTCGACATTGTACGAGCTCCTCCCCCTCCATCCCCATACGACCTCCTCACAATGATTACAAGCGGCATGTGGTCCGACGGCAGCATAATCTGGGTCAGGCAGGGACTCTTCAACGTCGCCTATGATCTTCCCGGCACGCCGCCGCAGTTCGCGGCGCTTTACGCGGTCGAGATGGAGAGCGATTCGAGTGAAGTGCCGAATCTCATCACGGTCGTCGCGGCCGACGCGGATAACGATTCGATCACGTACGCGAAGGCGGGGGACTGGCCTTCGCGGTTCGGGATTGACTCGACCAGCGGAGTGATCAGTTACACGCGCGGCATTGGTGCGTCGGTCGCCCCGGGTGAGTACGAGCTGACCGTCACGGCCGACGACGGCATTGACGGGACGGCCGAAACCACCGTGGTCGTGTCCGTCTCCGGTAACTCCGGCATCTGCGACCGCACGCCGCAGGTGCGCGACGGGATTCTGGCCCTGCTGCCCAACGTCAGCGACTGCGCGGCGGTGACCAGCTCGGACCTGGCCGGCATTACAGGCGACCTATTGCTGTCTGATGCCGGGATAACCGCATTGCAGGACGGAGACTTCAGCGGCCTCACCAGCCTGAAAGATCTGCACCTGGACAACAACGACCTGACTTCCCTGCCCGAGGACGTGTTCGACGGCCTCACCAGCCTGCAAGGGCTGCACATGTGGAACAACGATCTGACTTCCCTGCCCGAGGACGTGTTCGACGGCCTCACCAGCCTGCGACGGCTGGGCTTGGGCTCCAACCAGCTGGCATCACTGCCGAACGGCGTATTCGACGGCCTCACCAGCCTGCAACGGCTGTACTTGTATGACAACAATCTGAGCGATCAGCCCGCCGGCGTGTTCGACGGCCTCTCCAACCTGCAATTGCTGCGCTTGGACGAGAACAATCTGAGTGAGCTTCCCGAAGGTCTTTTCGAGGGCCTCTCCAACCTGGAGCGACTGACCCTGAGCGGTAATCCCGGAGCGCCTTTCACGCTTACCGCGGAGTTGGAACAGCAGGGAGACGGCGCGGTGGCGGTCAAGGTCGCCGAGGGGTCGCCCTTCGACATGGACGTCGGCCTGTCGGTCGAGGGCGGCGACCTGTCCGGCGCGGCTATCAAGGTTGAGGGCGGCAAGACGGCCAGCGATGCGATTACCCTCACCCCCGCCGGCAACGGGCACGCTCAGGTCGTCGTCAGCGTGGAGTCAGCTGAGTTCGACGAGGATGATTACGAGGGCTACGATGGCATACGGATTGGCGTCGGGGACAGCCTGACGCTGACCTCCGGAACACCGCTTGCCATGTCCGGTCCCGTCGCGGCGGACTACGCCGAGAACGGCGCTGCGCCGGTGGCTGCATACGCGGCAACGGGCGGGGAAGACAACGCAACCATAACCTGGTCGGTGTCCGGCGACGACGGCGGCGACTTCTCCATCGGCAGCGCCGGGGAACTGGTGTTCGCCGCTGCCCCCGACTACGAGGCCCCGGCGGACGCCGATGCTGACAACGTGTACAGCGTAACGGTGCAGGCGTTCGATGGAACCAATACCGGCGCCTTGGACGTCACCGTTACCGTAACCGACTTGGCGGGCATCTGCGGGCGCACGCCGCAGGTGCGCGACGGGATTCTGGCCCTGCTGCCCAACGTCAGCGACTGCGAGTTGGTTACGGCTGAGGACCTTGCTGGTATCACCGGCAGCCTGCTGCTGATCAACAAAGGGATTACCGGGCTGAAATCCGGGGATTTCCAGGGCCTGGCGAACCTCCAAGAGCTGCACCTGGAACGCAACTCCCTGACCGCGCTGCCCGCCGACGTGTTCAACGGCTTAGCGAGCCTGAACAAGCTGCACCTGGAACACAACTCGCTGACCGCGCTGCCGACGGATATGTTCACCCGCCTGCCGGCCCTGAAACTGCTGCACTTGGGGGAGAACGAGTTTACGGCGCTGCCGGCGGATACTTTTGCCGACGCGGCCGGCCTGGAGCGGCTGATTCTGGATAACAACCACCTGCTGTCGCTGCCCGAGGGCGTGTTTGACGGCCTGTCCAAGCTGAAGAGCCTGGACCTACACCACAACAAGAACGCCGATGAGAGCAAAGCCCTGAGCGCGCTGCCGGACGGGGTGCTCGGCGACCTGGTCGAACTGGAAGCCCTGCTGCTGCACGACAACGCGCTGACGACGCTGCCGGGATTTGAGCGCCTAGGCAAACTCGAAGAGCTGCGCCTGCACGACAACGCTCTGGCGACGCTGCCGGAGGACGCCTTCAACGGATTGGGCAAGTTGGAAGACTTGAGTCTGGAAAACAACAACCTGCGCACGCTGCCAGCCGGGGCTTTCGCGGGCCTGGTCAAGCTGAAAGACTTGAGCTTGGAAAACAACAACCTGCGCACGCTGCCAGCCGGGGCTTTCGCGGGATTGTCCAGTCTGGAATCGCTGTATCTCTACGGGAATAAACTGAACGCACTGCCGGGCGATGTGTTCGAGGGCCTGGGCGCTCTGCGGGTGCTGGCTCTGTTCGACAACAAACTGAGGGATCTGCCGGACGGATTGTTCGAGGGCCTTTCCAGTCTGAACACGGTATGGTTCATAGGCAACACGGGTACGCCTTTCACGCTGACGCCGGTGCTGAAGCAGGACCGGAGCACCTACGAAATCGCGGTCAGGGTGGCCCAAGGCGCGCCGGCGGACATGACCATCACCCTGTCGGTATCCAACGGCGGGGTGCTGTCGCAGCACACGGTAACGATAGCGGCGGGCAGCCTGGCCAGCGAGGGGGTGACCTTGTCCCGGTCCGGCACGTTCAGCCGAGTGTTCACCGTGTCGGTGGATTCGGCGGCTTTCGTGGACGGTGGCCGGGATGAGAACGGAAGGGAAAGGATCGACGGTTTCGAGATTGGCCAGGCCAATCCGCTGAGCGCAAACTTGGCGCCGGGGCAGCGTGGGGAAGAGGAGGAGCGGGCCGAGTCCGGCCCTGCGGCTGTGATTGCGCTGTCGCCCCCCACCGCGCCCGTTGGCGCGCCAATCGACGTGACCATGACTTTCTCCAACCTGGAGTCTGATTCCAACACTTCCGACACCGATTACATCTTCCGCGCCGACGTGGTTGGGGCCGACCAATGCGAGGACCGTGCGGGGGGCTACGGCCTGGGCGTAGACCGCTACATGTACCAGGTGGATGAGGACCCCGAAGTCCGCACGGGGACCATCTCCGCAGACTGCCCGGCGGGCGCCTACACCGTCCGGGCGAGCATCTCGTCTCCCGACAACGTGGAGCTGGCGTCGGCCACCGCCGGCTTCACGGTCAACGCCCCAGACCAACAACCGCCGGAGCCGGCCTCCTCAGACGCCACGCTGAACGGCCTCACCCTGAGCGGCGTCAACATCGGCACGTTCGCATCAGCCACTACCGGGTACACCGCCAGCGTCGCCAACGACGTGACGCAGACCACCGTTACCCCGACGACCAACGACGGCGGGGCAAGCTACGTAATCAAGCTCGACGGCGCGGCAGACGAAGACGGGACCGTCTCTCTCGCCGTGGGGAGCAACGCCATCGCCGTCAAAGTCACCGCCGAGGACGGGAACACCACGCGGACCTACACCGTAACCGTAACCCGCGCCGCGCCGTCGCTCTCCGCCGACGCCACGCTGCGCAACCTGGCGCTGAGCGGCATCGACTTCGGCGCGTTCGACCAGGCCACTACCGGGTACACCGCCAGCGTCGCCAGCGATGTGAGGCAGACGACGGTTAGTCCGACGACTAACGACGGCGGGGCCACCTACGCGATCAAGCTCGACGGCGTGGCTGACGCGGACGGGGTAATCCCTCTCGCGGTGGGCACCAACGTCATCACAGTAGAAGTGACCGCCGAGGACGGCAGCGCGGTCAAGACCTATAAGGTGACTGTCACCCGCGCCGCGCTGACGGTCTCGGGCCCTGCCGTGGCGATTGCTCTCTCTCCGTCCGGGCCGGTGGACGAAGGCGTCGAGGTCACCGTCACCATGTCTTTCGCCAACCTGGAATCCGACTCGGACACCTCCGACACCGACTACATCTTCCGGGCCGACGTGAGGAACGCCGACGGCTGCGTAGGCGGCGGCATGGGCAACGACCGCTACATGTACAAGGTGGACGAGGACCCGGAGGTCCGCACAGGCACCATCTCCACGTCCTGCGCGCCCGGCGACTACACCGTCGAGGTCAGCATATCGTCCCCCGGCAACGTGAAGCTGGCGTCGGCCACCGCCGGCTTCACGGTCAACGCCCCAGACCAACAACAGCCGGAGCCAGCCTCCACAGACGCGACGCTGAGCGGCCTGACCCTGAGCGATGTCACCCTGGCGTTCGCATCAGACACGACCAGGTACACCGCCAACGTCGCCAGCGATATGGACGAAACGACGGTGACCCCGACGACCAACGACGGCGGGGCAAGCTACGTAATCAAGCTCGACGGCGTGGCTGACGAGGACGGGGTAATCCCCCTCGGCGTGGGCGGCAACGTCATCACCGTCGAGGTCACCGCCGAGGACGGGAACGGCACCAAGACCTACACCGTCTCCGTCACTCGCGCCGCGCCGCCGCTCTCCACTGACGCCGCCCTGAGCAGGCTGACGCTGAGCGGCGTGGACATCGGCGCCTTCGACCCGGCCACCACCGAGTATGCCGCCAACGTCGACAACGACGTGACGGAAACCACGGTAACGCCCACGGTCAGCGACGACGGAGCGGCCTACGCGGTCAAGCTGGACGGCGTGGCCGACGCCGACGGGGTAATCCCACTCGATGTGGGCAGAAACGTCATCACCGTCGAGGTCACCGCCGAGGACGGCAACACCGCCACGACCTATACCGTCACCGTGACCAGAGCCGCTCTGCCACCGGCAGTCGCCCCGGACTCGCCCGACGCGCCCACCGGGAGCCTGGACGGCGCAGGCAATGCCTCCCTGGACTGGAACGACGTTGAGACCGCCACTGGCTACGAGGTAGGGCTGTGGTGGAATGGCGAGTGGACGACGCTGCCGAACGACGGCGCAGGCCTGGGCGTCTCCATTAGCGGGTCCGGAGCCACAGTCACGGGACTGCCGACGTACTGGACGGTGTACTACTTCCGCGTCCGGGCCGTCAACGAGGCCGGAACTTCGGATTGGTCGCCGATGTCGAAGCTAGAACTCTGACCGTGGAAGACGGCGCCGCCGCAGCCATCTTGACAGTTGGGCGGCGGCTACTTTCGGGCAACGAAAAAGTACGCATACATGGATGTACACGTGAGGCCAATGGCGTCACATGGAGTGGATTCGCCCAGGCTCTAGGGATGGACAGTAGGCAACCCCACTCAGGGGGCCGTCACGAACCGAACCCCTACACCTCGGTCTTGCGCTCACGCACTGGACGTCCAGGCCGTTCCCATCGGGGAGAGGGCTTGGCAATCGTCCTCTGGAAGGACCGGCTCGCCATGCTGAGACCGCACACATACTACAGCCCAAGGACCCACGAATTCCTCGACGACTTCCCACAGCGCCTGGAGCGGTTCAAGGTGGAGTCCGGCCTGCCGTGGGCGGAGATCGCACGCCGTCTCGGGACCTACCCCCTCACCATACGACGTTGGAGATACAAGGGGGTGCGGCCCAACTTAGCTCATCAGGTGGCGTTGCTTGACCTGGCCGACGACCTGGGCCTGGGCCACATCTTCACCGACCGGAGCGTCCAGCGCGAAACCCGGCCCGGTCTGCCCCGCTCGGCTGGGAGCGCCTGTAGGTCTCGCTCAGGCCGAATGCGCCAACTCGCTGCAAGGTCCTCGGGAGGAGACCGGCGCGTCGATGATGCGGCTACGGCCTCAGAGTGAAACCCGAAACCTCGACCGCATAGCCGTGCGGCCGCCCTACTGACTAACTCTCGTGGTGCACCCATGTCAGTTAGTCTCCTCTGAAACGCAAAAAGGGCCGCATACGGACGCGAGAACGGCCCGAAACGCAAAAAAGGCTGCATACATGGCCGTGCTGGGGGAGGTCGTCGCCGATGTGGCAACGGCCTCCCCCCGTGTCTTGCGCTCTCGCGTCCCGTGCTCCTAGGACCTACCCCTAGAACAGCCTAAGCGTCTGCTGTTGCTCCTGCTCTGCCCCTGCCTCGGCGTCTGAAGCCTGCGCCGACCCCTGCCCGCGCCGGTTCCGGCGCCTGGCCGGGGGATCGGGCCTGATGTGGGCCGGGTGCTTGGGTGCGTCCTCCCACCTGGCCCTCGCCCTCTCGACCACCGCCGAGACTTCCTGCGAAAGCCCGGACTCGTCCAGGTCATCGAACGTCTCAATGTGCGGGTCCGACGAAGGCTGCTGCACCCCGATGGTTGCCCTGCCTCCCTTGATGGACACGACGACCTTGAGGTCCTCGGAGGCTTCGATCTCCTCTCCAGCGGCCTGCTCCCCGGCGTCATCGGAGCCCTGGCCGTCCTGTGCGGTCTCCTTATTGGCGTCCTGCTCTTCGGCAGTCGGGGCCGCCGCGGGCTCCGCCGCATCGCCGAACAGGCCGTCGTCTGCGCTCGGCGCATCCGAGTGGGTTGCTTCCGTTCCGTTATCGTCAGGCATGGTCTTCTCCTTGCTTCGTCGATTCTGTGATTGCGCTTCTGTGCGGCGTTCGCTAGGCCGCCATCCCCGCCGACTGTCTCCTGATCTCGCCGAGGGTCTGCGGCTCCCAGTACAGGTCCCGCTCCACGGCGGGGACGCCGCCGAGCACGGTCACGTCCGCCAACTCGTCGAGTGAGAAGTAGCCCAGCTCGGTCTCGAACCCCTCGACGAGGCCGAAGCAGAGCCCGGTCTCCGCCTCCCACTCGGTCACGTACCAGGTCCAGTTGGCGTATGGGGTGAACAGCTTCACCCTGGCGAGAACGGCGTCGGGGTCGTCCGCTCCGTCATTGGCGTACAGGGGCGGGATGGTATTGGCGAGCTCCTTCGTCATCAGCTTGTGCCTGCGGCGCCCGCTGTGCTTGTCCTCCCAGAACCTGCCCCGCACCTGATGCGGGGTCGTGGCGTTTCCGTTTTCGTAAGACATGGTTTCTCCTCTCGTTGTCTCTTCTCTGAGCGTGTGCTCGTGCGTTGACCTCTAAGCCTCTATCTCCCACTCGGAGCCGGGCCCGACCACCCGCACCACCGCCTCCGGGGTGACGTAGCTGGGGGTGACCGTTCCCTGCTCCATGTCCAGGTAGAGGCCCATGAAGGGGCAGGTGCCCGCCACCATGCGGCGGACCACCTGTAGCGCCAGGGACGCCATCATCTGGTTGATGGTCGGGTCCTGGTCGGTGAGGTCGAGGGCCGTCGCGCAGTCCACGTCCGGCGGCCTGGTCGACACCGCCGTCAGCAGGTCGGGGCGCTGGAGCGTGGGCGCGGGCGCCAGGTGGCAGGTCTCCCCGGTGAAGGGCGGTTCCTCCAGGGTCACCGGCTCGGCGACGTTGCCTACCAGCACCTGTCCCCAGTTGGTGTCGTTGCCCGCGTCGATGAGCCACCGGCGCGTGTCGACCGGCAGGCACTCCGCCATCGCCCTGCGTGCTGCGGCGTTGTCGGCGCAGCCGATGATGAGGTTGCCGCCGTAGCCGGGGATGCCGGGGTAGCCGTGCCCGTGGGGTTGCGCGTCGTATTCCCGGAACGGGTAGACCGAGTAGCCCACGGGACGCCGGTAGGCTTTGGCCAGCCGGTCGGCGAGGGCCTGGCTCTTGAATCTCCCGACATCCTCCGGGTAGAAATTCTGGCGCAGCAGGTTGTGGGGCTCCACCCGGTCGTGGTCGACCAGGACGATGGTGGCCTGCCGCCCCTGGAAGAGTCTGCACAGACCCTCGGCGACGAAGCCTCCGGTCCCACCGCAGCCGACCACCGTTATCCAGGGATTGTCGAGCAGGAACGCGTTGTCCAGGTGGTAAGGCATTCAATCACCTCCTTGTCTCTTGTATTGGTTGAATCCGGCTCTTCGTCCACCAGCCGGACGCCCGGTATAGGCCCGTCGAACATCTGGGACCAGTCCACCGTTGCGAAGTGGCCGTAGACGCCGACCCGAAGACTCAGCTCCGGTTCGGGGCTGTCCAGGCGTCCAACGACGCCGTAGACGCGGAAGCCCAGCTCGTCGCCGTCGTCGGTCTTCGAGAAGAAGGCGCGGGAGCTTCCGTGGGAGTGGAACTCGGCGACCACCCCTGCGGGCGGGATGTATTTGAGGGACGAAGCCGTCCCTTCCTGTTCGGGAACCACCAGCCGGTAGGCTCGCCCGTCCCACCTGACGGCGAAGAACCGCTCGGTGTCGGGTTCGTCTTTGAACCAGCGTAGCCCGATTTCGAAGAGCCGGGCCGGGATGGGGCCGTTCGTTAGCTCCGCCTTCTCGGTTACGGGCGCGAGGCCCCGCACCGTGCAGGGGGAGACGAGCACCCGCGCCGTCAGGTGTGCGCTCTCGGACTGGACGTAGACGCCGCCCAATCCGAAAACGTAGTCGTAGCCGACGCCGTGCGCGCCGGTCAGCCCGCCTGGGTGATTGACGAGGTAGCCCACCGGGCCTCGTACGTCTCTAGCGGTAGCCATAGCCCCGTCTCCCCTGGGAGGCCGCAATGACCTGGGCCACCGTGCACTGGGGAACAAGGTCCTCAACCGGGTACTCAGTCTTTCCATCCAACTCCTCCCATAGCGAGTGCAGGTCGTCGGGGTGCTTCTTCGAGCGGTTCTTTGAATCTCCGGTAAGGGAGAAGAAGGACCGGAAGAAGGACTCCGGTATCTGTGCCACCTCCTCGGGGAACCGGTGGCTTCCGGGGCAGACCCGCCCGTCGCCGAAGACGTTGAAGGCGGGCATTCGGTAGAGCTGCTCATCGGGGTCCGTCGGTCGCTCCAGGGCCGCGTAGGCCCAGGGCGCACGGCCCGGCGAGCAGACGAAGACCAGCCCCGGCATGGGAAGCCGGAGCCGTGCGGGTGACTTGAACGCCTCCCGTTGCAGGGCCACCGGCCAGACCTGCGGCGGCCGCCAGAGGGCCACCATCTGGCCGGTCTCGCCCTGGTTCCACCAGAGGGCGTCCTGGGGAAGCAGCCCCGAGGAGAAACCCAGGTGCTGGGTGAAGACGTTGGCGATCTCGTCCGCCGATACGGTCTTGACCCAGACGGACTCGCCCTCGAAGCCCCGCAGCAGGATGGTCTCCTCGTAGACTTCCATCTGGAGGTTCAGCTTGTCCCTGGGTATTTCATCCGGGCCCGGAAGGGACCACTCGGTCTTTTCTGTGTCAGTCGTCATGGTCGGTTGCCTCCTGTTCTTGTTCGGGGAGCCGGGGCAGGACGAAGTCCAGCATCTCCGCGAAGCGGCCGGGGAGGTCGTCCTCCAGCCAGTCGGCCAGTTTGCACACCGAGTCCATGAGGGCGCTGGCCTTTCGCCACTCCTCCGTGCCCTCGGCGATGATGTCGTCGTCCCAGGGGTCGGCGAAGCCGTCGTAGCTCCCGTCCTCGTAGTTGTGGTCGAGGAAGAAGTTGCCGGTCTCGGCGAGGACCCAGGAGCAGGCTTGCGCCGCCCCCTCGAACCTCGTTCCTTTCAGCGCCTCCGTGAGGTCCTCCAGGGGTATGCCCCCTTCGGGAACTCTCTCCAAGGTCTCTTTCGGTATGCGCTCGGCGGCCGACTCCAGCCAGGCCACCCGCAGCCCGTCGGGGCCGTCGTAGTAGACGTCCGGTGGCCTGACCAGGAGGGCCATTGCCGAGATGCCGTCCCGGTAGCCGTTCCACATCTCGTGGAGGCCGTCGTAGCCGAAGCCCATCAGGTCGAAGGGGATGCCCCTCCTGAGCCAGGACCAGGGCGGTTCGTCCTCGACCTCCGTCCAGAACTCGATCATCGGCGCGTAGAGGGGGAAGTGTCGTTCGCCAAAGAGGTGTGCGAACCGCTCCACCCTCGTGCGCACGTCGGGGGCCGAGAGCGCCGCCTCCGCCTCATTCGGGAAGAGGCGGCGCACCAGCCCCGCGAACCATGCGTAGTCGTCGGCGTACCCGACCAGCGTGACCAGCTCCCGCAGCGACGGCGGACGCCGCAGGAGCCGTTCGGCCAGGCCGCTCATCAGCGCCGGGGCAGCAGCTTCCATCGCATCGCCTCCAGCAGTCGGCCCGTGGCCGAGGCGTAGTCCTGGGCCTGGGTGCAGGCCGTCTCCACCTCAGCCTGCCGTGCGGCCGCGGCGTCCAGGTCGAAGGAGCCGTCGGGCCGTGTGAGCTCCGCCGTGAGCTCGATGATTCTGAGGCCCGCCGGAGGCGTCGCCGCCAGCAGGCCCGCAAAGGTCCGGTTGTCCATCGGACTCCCTCCTCTAGCTCCGGGCGAGGGTGAAGGCGCCCTTGGTGCCCACCCGCCGCTGGAACTCGTAGATGGTGTCGTCGCCCCGCTTGGTCTCCTTGACCGAGGCGTTGGCGATCTCGCCGTAGAAGTCGCTGAGCGTGCTCTTCACCTGGTCGACGCTCATCTCGGGGTCGGGGTCCGGGAACTCGCGGTCGTCGTATACGAACACTCTTGCCATGACTGATCTCCTTTGTGAGAGTTGCTGTCTTGCTGCGTTGCCGTGTCTGCGGCGTCCCGTTCGGGACACCGTTCGGGCCTCTCGGACTGGCAGGGGTAGGACACCCGTGTCATGGGCGTCCTACCCCCGTGTGTGGCGGTCTAGCGTCCTGCGCCGACCGGCTCCGATTCGCGCTCCTGTTCCACCGCCCACTCGAAGAGGGACAGGGAGGGAGTCCGGGCCTTGCGGCTCTTGGGCTTGACCGGCTCCTCGGCCATGAACTCGGCCCAGGAGAACAGCGACTGCTGCGCCTCCGGTTCCTCGTCGTGGTGGCCGTTGGCTCCGTTGCCGTTGGCGTGGCCGTTGACCGGGACGAGCTCGACCGTCGGCCCGAAGATGTCGGACCCGTGGTGGCCGTTGCCGTTCCCGTTGCCGTTGACCGCAATGGCCTCCGGCTCGACTTCGACGACCTTCCAGCCGTCGTCCACCAGCAGCTCCTCGGCCTCGCTCTCGGCGTTCCGTGCCTGGGCGAACACCTCCTGCATCGTCTCGGCCTCGTCCTCCTCCTCGCCGCTGACGATCCTGCGGGCCAGGGCCATCATCATGTCGTCGCCGTCGTCGCCATAGGCGGCCAGCCCGTCCTCCGGCAGCTCCCCCTCGACGGCCAGGGAACTCTGCATCTTCTTCGCCACCAGCTTCAGGGCGTCGGCCTGGAGGGTGTTGCGGTAGGACATGAACACCACCTTCACCGGGCGGGTCTGCCCGATGCGCCACGACCGGCGCGACGCCTGCCGGACGACGTACACCGAGTAATCAGTTTCGTCCCAGACGATTGTCGGGAAGTCGATGAGGTCGAGGCCGGTCTGCACCAGCCTGGGGTGGCAGATGAGCACGTCGATGCCCTCCTTCACCTTGTCGGCGACCCACTTCTCCCTGCGGTTCGGGGCCACCGCGTCGGCCTTCATCACCGCCACCCGGAACCCGTGCCGGGTGAGGAAGTCGTCCATCCGCCCGGTGATGTCCCTGGTCCCAGTGTGGGTGACGTAGACCAGCACCCGTCGTCCCTCCAGCCGCTCGGCGGCCACCAGGTCGATGAGCGCCTTCTCCTTCGGGTAGAGCTTCTCCTCGGACAGGGGCGGCACCTGCACGATGACGTCGCCGGTCCGGGGGTCGAAGACCGTCTCGCCCCGGGTGCAGCCGTCGGGGTAGGCGAGGAGGGTTTGCAGGTACGTCGCCAGCAGCCGCTTCGAGCCGGATTTCAGCGCCTTCGCCAGCTCCTCCTTCAGCGTCTCGAACACGTGCTTGTAGGCGCTGCGCTGGGAGTAGCCCGTCGCGTCCTCCTCCGAGTCCATCGAGGACACGAGGATCTTCTCCTCGTAGTCCGGCAGGCCGGAGGCGACGTCCGCCAGTCTGAGGAAGACGGTGTTCCCTATGATGTGGAACAACGCCGAGGGCACCAGGCCCGGCCTTTCCCTGGTGACCTTGCGGTAGCTGCGGCGGCGGCTGTTGCGCCCGTCCTCCACCGCGTCGTCGTCGGGTTTGCCGACGGTGACCTCCTCGAAGCCGTACCGCTTGATCCAGCGCCCCTCGTCGGAGCGCCCGAACTCCGTCCGTATCTCCGGCGAGAACCTGTAGAGCAGGTGGAAGATGGTCGAGGAGTATCCGCCGAGGAGCGTCCCGGTCAGGCTGAGGGACTTGCCGCACACGTCTGCGAGGATGCCGGCGGCGATGCCCTGGGCAGAGCTTCGCCCCTTGAACTCGTGGACTTCGTCGCCGATCAGCAGGTCGAAGAAGCCCTTCATCCGGTGCTTGATGTAGTCGGCCAGCGGGTAGCGGGCCGGGCCGGACCTGTCGGCTTGCCACAGGGGGGCGTAGCAGCCGGCGCAGGTGTGTTTGCGGCGGTTCAGGTCCGCGAACGTCAGGGGCACGCCGTCCTTGTCGACGATCTGCGCCGTGCAGTCGGGGCAGCAGGGGACTCGGAAGGGCTCCCCCGTCTCCTCCTCCCGCAGGAGCCTTCCCTTCGAGACGGCCCACCGCTGTATCACGGCGGGCATCCAGCGGTAGGACAGCTTGGCCTTCTCCCGGCTCATCACCGCGAACAGAGGGCCTGAGCCGACGGAGAGGCGCAGCCGCTCCAGGTCGGTGATGGACTCGACGATGGCGGCGCGGACGCCGGCCACCGTCATCTCCACCTCCCGCTTCCACTTGGGCACCAGGTGGGGCGGGCAGATGATGAGAATCCTCTCGAAGCCCGCCATGTATGCCGCTGCCGCGCCGATGAAGGTCTTGCCGGTGCCCATCTCGCCGACGACGGTGGTGCCCCGGTGGGCCTTCAGGGAGAGGGCCGCGCCCCTGATCGCGTCGGCCTGCGCCCCCAGGGGCTTGCGGAGCAGCCTGGGGAGCGTGCCGCCGTTCTCCGAGGGGCGGTAGAGCGGCGGGTAGGACTCGACCACCCTCTTGGCTATCGCGTCCTTGAACGTGTCTATGAAACCTCCGAGGTTCATTTCAGTCGTCCTCCTTTTCCGTGGTGGGCCGGAGGACGACGCCGGGACCCGGGACGCACCACGCCCCCGGTGGGGACGCTTGTGAGCGCGGGTTCCTGGAAGCGTCCCCAGGCGGTTGGTTGGATCTGCGAAGACCGCCACAGTTGGCGGGCCTCGTGAGTGCGGCTTGGAATCCAGCCGTCTATGCTGCTTTCAGGGCCTCCCTGCGGGCGGCTTCGGCGGCCCTGTACTCGTCGTAGCACCGGCCGCTCAGGTGGTACGCCTTCACCGGGGAGGACACGGCCCTGCCGTAGTCGTCGAGGTCCACCGAGGCGGTCTGCATGGCCGGTTCGCCGGGGGCGATGGGGTGCTCGCACCGGCAGCAGGATTCGAGCGTCATGGCTGTCTGCATCTTCCTGGTCTCTCCTTCCTTGTATGAGGGTTGTCGGGAATCGTTCCGATAGAGCGAAGGCCCCGCAGTCCAGAGAGACCAACGGGGCCTCGTGAGTGCGGCTACGGGTGAGCCGACTACGCTGCGATGTCCTCGATCTGCCCGTCGTCGAGGTCCAGGGCGACGACGGTCGTGTTGAGCTTCTCGCGGTGGACCTCCTTCTCCGGGGCGTCCTCGACCATCACCATCTCCTTCGAGGTGCGGCCCTTGACCAGGATGCGCCTGCCCTCGGCTTCGAGCACCAGGTTGTTGAGGAAGCCCGCCGCCACCAGCATCGCCATGTGGCCCCGTCTGAGGGGCATCAGCGGGCGGGTCCGGTTGTCGCTCGCGGGCCACAGGGTGTCGGTGATCTCCGTGCTGGCCCACAGCCCCGACCGCCGCGCCTCGGCGGCCGCAGCGACCGGATCGACGGTCCGGGTCGTGAAGAGGATGTCGCCGACCGGCGTCGTCGATGGGGTGAACTCCGTGTAGGCGTGGGAGCGCAGGGGCTCCGGCTCACCCACCGCCCACTCCAGCACCCTGCTCTCGGCTGTGGCGTCGGGAACGGGATCGGTCTTCCGGAAGCCGAACAGCGCCACCTGGTCGAAAACCTGCCCCTCCGGGTCGGGAAAGGCCCAGCACTGCATCCGCCCGTAGTGGGTGGAGAGATACCGGGCCGAGACCGCGAGGCGCTGCCGTGGCACGATGAAGACCAGCAGGCCGTCCTCGGCCAGGTAGCGCGTGGGTAGGGTAGGCCGCCGGCGAGTTACCCCGTGTTACCGGAGCACTTTTCCGTCGGCCCCCCTCCGAACCGGACGTGCGGCTTTCACCGCATCCGGCTCTCCAGTGTCGATGTGGGTAGTGTCGTTAGCTAGGCGTGGTGCTTGGGCACCACGTGATTGGCAGTGTGAGCCTACGGGTGGTAGGCCCGCTTTACCTGCGCTCTGCCAGACGGGAGAGGCCGTAATGAGTCAGCCACCCGCCCAAGAACGTTACTGACGCCAAGCCACCATAGATTGTGGTGAGCGCGACGATGAACCAGAAGTTGTCAGAATCAATCGTCAGAGGGCCGTGTATGGCCGTCTCAACTGAGAGTCCGACAAACAGACTGATGGGGAAGAACGCTACGTAACTGGGATGGGGTGATAGCCAGCCAGCGAGGAAGGGGGCGACCATTAGCGCGATCACTCCTGTAACCATGGCACGCCAAGTGTCGTCTGGTCTCTCAAGTACAGTGACGGCCAGTACGAAGCCTACGCCCGAAACCAAGGTTAGGCCGAGCGTTGCTAGGAAGCGGCGTTTGGCGGGATACACCTTCACCCGGTGTAGCATTTGCCCCATTACCTCCAGTGGGCATAGGCCCAAAACCCCGGCAATGGCTGTCATTCAAGTGTACCACGCGGGGGAGGAGGCTGTTATTGGAGTCGTATTCAGTTGTTGTGGATTGGACACTACCTACTGTGCTTGCGTGGATTACTTGCGCCCGTGGTGGATGTCCATGTGACACGTACGACAGACCACGAGGGTCTTGCGTTTTCGCGCCGCCATGATTTGTACCCACTTGGGCTTTTCCCGTTGGCCTTTCACATTCAGGTCGCGAAGTGCGCGGATGTGATGGACTTCTACGTCCATCGTTGAGTCGCACATCTCGCATTCGTCCGCTAGAAGCCGTTTTACGAGCTCGTTACGGTGAAACCTGTACGGTTCAGGCTGTCGGTCTATTAGAATTGCCTGCCGGTTCCGCTTCAGGGGTATGCCACCGAACCGTGCCACCAGTGGGCGTTTCCCATCGCCCCGTTGTTTGACGGCCTCAAGGCAAGCCCGTTCGCCCTCTTCGGTCTGTACGACGCTCTTGTAGCGTCGGAGCAGTATCCGGCGTGGGGTCTTGTGCTTGGCGATGAGGGTCTTGACAATCGATTCCCGCATGATTCCGTGCAGTCTCTCGAAATGGGAGACATTCTGGGCCAGTAGGTAATACTGGACGACGCCCCGGAACTCCGCTTGATACCTGTCCACGATGGAGTAATCCTCATCGTGTATAAGGACGCTGCGGTGTGCCGGTTTGCCGTGGCGCATGTAGGCTTGGCAGTGTTGTTCGATGACTTTGGCGGGGACCCGTAGACCGATGCGACCGTTGGCGTTGCGTTGTCCGTGGCGGACATGCTTGTCATTGGCCTGTTGGTTCACGAGTTCATAGCCGAGGAACTTGGCCGCCTGGCTGGTGGCATGGGTTATGAGAGTCTTTTCCCTGGATAACTCCAGCTTGAGTGTTTCGTGCAGGAATGTCTCCAAGGCCTCCCGTATCTGCTCGGCTTCGGCCTTTGGCCCGATGAAGCCCAAGACGAAATCGTCCGCGTAGCGGACGTAGCGCAACCGACGGTATCCGGGGTCGTGGGGGTCGCCTGACGGAAGTTGTTGCATCTGTGTGAACAGTTGCGCCGCCTGAGCGTGGTTCCCAGTCTGCCGAGCCGCTGCCACGCGTCTGGCCGACGCGCGGTAGGAGGGGCTGCGCCTTCGGGCTTTGCCTCGGGTGTGTGCTGGAATCAGCACCGTCTCAACGTACTTGTCCAACCGGTCTAGGTAGATGTTGGCGAGGATGGGGCTGACGATGCCGCCTTGCGGGGTCCCGCTCAGCGTGCGGCCGTATTTCCAATCCTCGATGTAGCCTGCTTTCAGTAGGTACTTGAGCAGACGTAGGAATCGGTTGTCGTGAAGCTTCTCTCCAAGCACCGACAACAGGACATCGTGGTCGATGTTGTCAAAGCACCCTTTGATATCGCCCTCGACAAACCAGCGGGTTCCCGTCCAGGTGTGGACCACTTCGCTCAAGGCGGTGTGGCATCCCCGGTGGGGCCGAAAGCCGTGGGAGCGGTCCGAAAACTGCGGCTCGTAGTAGGCTTCCAGAATCATCCGGATGACCTCTTGCAGCAGCTTGTCCGGCCCAGTCGGTATGCCCAAGGCGCGGGTCGTGCCGTTAGGCTTGGGAATGTTGACCCGTCGTACTGGCGTCCATCGGAACCGCTCGTAGCGCAAGGCTTCGATGATGCGGTCGATCTTCGCCAGTGACATACCATCCATGGTTTCTGCGGTGACGCCCTTGGTCGTAGCTCCCTGGTTTGAGTAGATGCGACCGTAGGCCCGCAGGTAAAGGTTCCGGTTGTAAAGCAGCCGATAGATGTTCTCCAGCGGCAATCCTCGTTCTCCGCGTTTGCGTATGACGTTCAGTACAGTTTCGGCGTTCTGCATTCTGCATACCTCTCTGTGTATTCCGTCGTTGACACCTGCCCTCCTTCGCCATGTGCCGGGCTTTCCCCGGCTCGGACTACTACGAGGGCTCCGTTGCCATAGGGGTCTCCCCCCGTAGGCAATCCCGCGTTCCGTTGACATAGGACGTTCTAGCGCGACTGTAGGTGCCCCGTTCGTTCCCTTGAATGACCTAGTTAGCCATCGTTCACCCATCGGAGGTGCGTTGGTCCACACTGCCGACCAGTGCAATGGGTGGCGCCGGGTTACAAGCGTTTTACCGGCGGGTGTCCTTATACACCGACTGAGAACTGGGGTTCAGGCAATCAAGCTTTCACCGTATCGCGCGGGCCTTGCGGAACCAGCCTTACAACGCTTTGGGGCTGTAGCCGCTTTACCGACATGCTGTTGTCCCCTTTGGCTTTCGCCGCCAGGTGGGTCGGTTGGCCCAGGAACTCCCTCCGAGTTCCTCCTAGTTGAGCTAGGTATCCTATGCCGCGTTACGCGGCGCACTATGCGTCAGGAAGGCGTGCTCCGTCCGCTTGTCCTCCGAGTCGTAGTCGTAGGGCGGGTTCAGGTACAGCAGGCCGAAGGCCCCGTTCGCTATCGAGGTGGCGAACAGGTCCGCCGCCAGCACGTGGTCGAGCCGCCGCTCCGCCTCCTCCGCCCGGTCCTGGTGCAGCTCGATGCCGAAGGTCTCCATGGCCAGGGCGTTGGGCCGGCTGAGGCCCTCCACCAGCCTCTTCAGCGCGTCCCCGGCCCCGCAGCAGGGGTCGAGGATGCGCAGGGACTCCCGCTCCCGGTAGTAGTAGCCGGAGGGGGTGTGAATAAGGTCGGCGATCAGGTCCACCACCCGCTCGGGAGTGGGGTAGTAGCCGCCCTTCGCCTGTGCAGCTAGTCTCATGTCGTGTCTCCTTTCTTGCTTACTCTTACGTCGCCTGGCGCCGCACTCAGACGGACTGGGCCTTGCGCTCGCGCGTCTCGACTTCCCACTCGTAGGTGCGGCCGTCGAATGTGTCTCGGAGTGCGCCGTCCACGATGGCAGCCACGTGCTTCGTGGTGCCGACGATGCAGTCGCCGTAGCGCCGGTGCGCCTCCGTGAACGTCGGGCGCGCTCCCGCCGGGAGGCGGACCTTCCGGAAGCCGTAGACCTCGAGAACGCGGTCCTGGACGCGCCGGGCGGCGATCTGGCCCTTGCTGTGGGGCGCTTTGCGGTTGCGCTCCCGTGTGGCGTAGGCGTTGCCGCTGGCGGCGTAGCCGTTGCGCTTCATGTGCTCGGCCATCGTGAGGTAGACGGCGCGGTAGTCCTCGCCGGTGCAGATGGCGATGGCGCGGACGACGCAGTCGCCGGTCTTGCCCCGGTAGCCAGCGGCTTCCCGTCCGCCGTCGTCGTAGCGGTAGTCGATCATGACGTCGCGCCTCCCGCCGCAGCGAGGTCCTCCCTGGGCAGCGTGAGCCTGCCCGACGCCACCGCGTCGGAGAGGTCCTCCCTGAGCTTCTGAGCCTTGGGAGAGCACCGGTAGGCGGAAACGCCCACGGACTGGAGGGGGACTATCTCCTCCTCGGCGAGTCCCCGCTCCCAGAGCCAACCGGCCCAGGAGCCGTGCAGGGGAAGCGGGCTGCGCTTGTCCAGGAAGCGGTGGTGGAGGGCCGGGGCCTCCTCTGCTGACTGCGCCAGCAGCAGGAAGCTGTCCTTCTCGTAGCCGAACTCCGCCGTCTTCGTATACACGAGGGCGTGCCAGCCGCCGGTCACCGGCAGGCGGGCGATCTTCGTCGTCCACGTTCCGATGGTCTCGTACGGGATGATGCAGCGCTGGTAGCCGCCGTACAGCGCCATCCCGTCGGCGCCGCGGATGATGTGGGCGACGTCCGGGGGCTGCTTGAGCAGCGAGGCCCAGATCGCCTTCAGCGCCGTCTGGGAGCCGACCATCGAGACGAACCAGAGGCCGTCCGTCCGGTCGTCGCGGGCGAAGGCGTCGGCGGTGGCGTTGAAGCCGCCTGCGCTTATGGTGAACAGGTCTTCGGGATCGATGGTGTGAGTCTGCAACATGGGCAGTCTCCTTTCGTTCCTTGATGTGGGTGATGCAAGCGCGGGATGGTGTCTCCCGCGTGAAGCCCCGGTAGGGGTCTATGAGGTTTCCTTGCGCTAGGGCGTGTCTCCCTGAGGCCGGTCGTCCAGGAGCTCGCAGTCGTTCACGTGGTAGGCGACCCAGCGAAAGCGGGACTCCGCCAACGCCTGCCTGGCCTCCTCGAGCGTGTCGCCCTCCAGGGCCCACACGGTGGCCCAGGTCTCCCGGCACGTGCTCAGGTGGGCCTCCGCGACCTCCGCGGGGCCGTCGTAGGCGGTGCAGGCAAACGGGTCCGGGTCCCTGTCCACCAGGGCTACGAACCCGCCTTCCATTACGAACCCGGCCCCCTGAACCTTCCACTTGATGGGCGCCTTCCGAATATCTTTGTCTGTCATGGCTACCTCTCTCATCTCTTGATTTCCGTGCGTCCTGTGGGGTGGGACCGGCTCTCTATCCGCCCATCAGCCCCCGTTCCTTGAGGCTGACGAACCGCTCACCGCCTATGACCACGTGGTCCAGCAGCTCGATGCCCAGCAGCTTGCCCGCCTGCGCCAGCTCCCTGGTGATGGCCGCGTCCTCCGGGCTGGGCGTCGGGTCCTGCGAGGGGTGGTTGTGGCAGACGATGATGCTGGGAACGGCCTCCATGACGGCGGGGCGCAGCACCTCGGCCGGCCGGATCATCGACGAGTTGACGTTGCCCTGGTAGACGACCCGCTGGCCCACGACGTTGTTCTTGGTGTTGAGCAGCAGCACCCGTAGCTGCTCCTGGGCGAGGGGAGCCATCTCCGGCCCCAGCAACCTGCGCACGTCGTCGGGACAGTTGATGGAGGGCAGGTCCTGCGTGGAGCGCTCCGGGTGGAACTCGACGGCGTAGCGCACCGCCAGCTCTCCCAGCAGGTGAAGGTTGCTGCGCAGCGCGTCCAGCAGCGTGTCGGTCTGTTGTGCGGTGATGGCGGTCATGTCGGCCTCCTTAGCTATCGGTTAGAACAGAAGCGGGGCCACCTCCTGTAGGTGGAAGCGGCCCCGTGGTTGGTGCGCCCGTCGATGCGGGCGTCGGTGTTCGGTTGTAGTTCCTCGCAGACGTCGCGAGAGGGTTCGCTCAGCTTCCAGTGGCCGAGTCCAACGCCTCTTCCATCAATGCGTAGGTCTTGGGCGCTGAGCCGTATGGAGGGAGCGTGTCGCCGGTCTCGGAGCGCAGCGTCTCCGACAGGCGGTCCCAGACTTTCACCAGGGCGGCCCACTTGGGACACCGCTCCGCCAGGACCAGAAGTCCGTCCTCGCGGGTTTCAGGCACCTTTTCCAAGAGAAGCAAGCAACGCCGCAGGTCGGCGGGGTCGTGAGGCCACGACGCCTGCCGACCGGTGGGCCGCAGGCCGAGGGTGGTCAGGGCTATGGCCTCCGATGAAAGGCCGCGCTCCCCCACGGCCAGCCACATGGTTATGCTCGTTATCACGTCGGCCTCCTTCGTAGTGGGATTGGAAACTAAAGCGGGGCCGACCCCTGTAGAGGGAGACGGCCCCGTGGTTGCGCCCTTCAGGAGGGCGTCGCTATTCGGTCGTGGGACTAGAAGGGAGAGGCGCCGACCGGCTGCTCGATGTCCGAGGCGTCGCCGTTGCCGTTCCCGTTGCGGGAGTCGAGGAACACGACCTCGGAGGCGTGAATCTCGGTACGGTGGCGGCGCTGGCCGTCGTCGCCCTCCCAGCTGTTCTGAACGAGGCGGCCCTCGACGTAGATGCGCTGGCCCTTGGCGACGTACTGATTCACCGCCTCGGCGGTGTTGCTCCAGCAGACGACGTCGTGCCAATCCGTCTCGTTCTCGGCGTCCTTCCGGTAGCGGTCGGTCGCCAGCCGCAGCTTGGTGACGGCGGTGCCGCCGGGGGTGTACTGCATCTCCGGGTCGGTTCCCACCCGGCCCAGCAGCGTGACTTTGTTGATGGTTCTCGACATTTCGATCCTCCTTGCGTGTGAAGTAGCGCGGTCTTGCCGCGCCCGTCTTGAATGCAACGGGGCCGAACTCCCCCGTAGATGGGAAAACAGCCCCGTCCTGCGCTCCCAGCAGGTGAAGCGTCTAGCTGACCCGCACGTACTCCGACTCGCTCTCGGTGACGATCTCGGCCCGGACCTCCGGGTCGAGGGCCTCGTTCAGCCTGCGGTGGTTCACGGAGTACCTGGTCGAGCTGACGAGGGTGACCGTGCGGCCCCCCACCGTCGCCTTGGAGTCTCCCTGTCGGCGCATCCATGCCTTCAGGGTGTCCAGCGCGGCGCGCTTGGCCTTCTCGGGTTCCTTGATGGTTTCCTGAGCCTCTGCGTAGGCCGCCACCGCGTCCCGTGCCTCTTCGTCGCTCACCTCCTTGTCCTCTATCTCCGTCTCTTCGCTCGTTTCCGCCGCACCCGGCAGGCAGACCGCCAGGAAGGGGCACGACCGGCACTGCCAGCTGGTGGCGGAGAAGTCCCGCTCCGGCAGCGCGTCGGGGTCAGGCCCGCTCTGGACGTAGTGAGCGGAAAGCTCTCCCAGCCACTCGCAGGCATCCTGGAGGGCCCGCTCCAGCCGCTTGGCCGGTATCCGCTCCCAGTCCCAGGTGCGAGCCCCCGTGTCCATCGTTGCGATGACCGCGTCCCGCAGGTCGCCGAACTCGCCGAGGGAGTAGAAGGCGGCCTGGGCCACCGCCGCCGGGTGGCTGCGCTCCGCTCCCAGCGTCTGCCATCGGCGGAACGCCTCCGGTCCCCGCGTCTTGATCTCGACGACCATCGGATCGCCGTAGGCGGGAGCTTGCGGCTCGTCGTCGAAGAGGAACAGTTGCGGCACGTCGGCTTCGCCCTGTTCGAGAGGCATCCGCACCGTGCCGTCCGGGTGCCCCGTGACCAGCAGGTTCGGACCGATGCGCACGGTCACCTGTTGCGGGTCACGGGGATCGGGGGCGTCCACCTTCCAACCCGCCCGTACCATCGCCCGCACCACCACCGGCTCCAGGGCGTTGCCCGCCTCCATCGCCGTCAGCGAGTCGTCACTGGGGGGATTGGTGGGTTCGTAGCCCGTCGCGGCGTACCAGAGGGCGCGGCGGCAGCCCAGGGCTGACGATGCCCGCACCTCGATGTTGCCTTCGGCGTCGAACCGCGCAGCAGGGCGGGAGAAGACCTCCGCCCTGTCTATCGTCTCTGTCGTCATGTCGTCACCTCCTGTAACGAAGAAGCGGGGCAGCCCCCGAAGAGACGGCCCCGCTTCGATTGCCGTTGTGTGTGCCACTCACGCAGCCGCCTGCACCTCCACCTGTTCCGGCGCCGTCTCCCGCTCCTCTTTGGCCTTCAGGTGGGCCTTGAGGATGTGAGCGATGCCGTCCCCGAGTCCGAGGATCGCCACGCTCGTGCCGTCGGCCATCTGGTTGAAGAACGGCTGCATCTCCTGAATCCCCCGGCACTGGTCAATCACCTCTTCGAGGGGAGTCCCGCGCCGCAGGTGCAGGGAGATCAACCGGCAGGCCAGCTCTGTGACTCCGTGCTGGAAGCTGCCTCCCTTGCCCAGCCATCCGAACACCTCGAAGGGCTCGCCGTCCTCGTCCGTCGAAACGGTGACGTAGAGGTTCCCCATCTCCGTCTGGAGCTTGGTCGTCGTGCTGGGAAGGCTGCGGGGTCTCGCCCGCGTCTCCGTAGTCATGGCCTGTCCGCCTTTCCGAGGCAGAGCGGGCGCATCCCGGCACACTCGACGGTCTCCATCCGCCCGTACTTCCGCACCATCTCCGGGTCGCCCACGAACGACTCGGCCTCGATGCAGGTGTCGAACCGCTCAAACGGGTCCGTGCCGAGGCCGCCCCAGTAGGCGACGGCGTGGTGGTGGATTCCCGGCGGGCAGTCGCGGAGGTGGGGCAGCGCCGGAGCGTACCGGTCGAAGTAGCCCGCCACCTTCAGGGCCATCTCCCTCTCGCATTCGTCGCCCAGGCCGAGCAGCGTCCTGACGATGGGCTCCTCGCAGTCCTCCTCTGCGAAGGTCTGCGTGTACATGGCGTCCCGCAGTTCGGCGGGAAGGGAGTCCCACCGCTCCGTGCTGAGCTTCAGCCCGCCGTGGCTCGGCGTCGAGACCCGCCAGACGCCCTCGGCAAGCTCCTTGACGTCCCGCGTCCAGCCCCAGGGTGTGTAGGTAACGTTCGTCGTCATTTCAGACCTCCTTGTCATCCTGTAGATGAAAGAGCGGGGCTGCCCCCATCGGAGACAACCCCGCTCGATTCCGAACCCGACCGACCGGCGGACTAGGCGGCCTGCGCCTGCTGCATCTGCCGGAGCTTGTTGGCGGCGGCCTCGACCAGCGGCCCGAGCTCGGCGGCCGTCAGGTCGTCGATGCTCTTGCCCGTCTGGTTGACGACGGCAGTCCGCACACCGTCATCGTCGAAACCCTGCTCGGCGGCGATCTCGAAGATCCGCCTGCGCAGCATCTCCTCCTGGGACTCGTTGCGCCTGTCCTGGGCCTGCCGAACGGGGCTCTTGCCGTTGGACTGGTTCCGGCCGGGGTTGCCGTTGGCCCGGGCGGGGACCCGCTGCGGTTGCGGCGGGACGTTGGCAGTGGGCTGGTCGCCGTAGAGGCCATTCCCAAACCTATCCCCAAAGGTGCGCAGCGCCCTCTTCATGCCGTCGGTCACGGCCGCTTTGGAGGCGACCTCGTGCCCGTCCGGGGTCTCCTCCGTCACCCACTGGAAGCCGATGCCCGTGCGAGGAGGAGCACCGGCGACGGTGACCCGCACCGGGGCGCTGTAGGCGGACGTGAGCTTCACCTCTCCGGTCTCGGGATCGACGGTCTCGAACTGCCGCATGGTCACGTCTCCGACCAGATCGTAGCCCCAGCCGCCGAAGCCGAAGATGGCGTTGGCCTGGTGGATTGCGACGTGGCCTTTTAGGTAGTCGAAGTACTTGCCGCCGCGCCCCTTCCGCTGGGAGACCAGCTCGGGGTCGATGGGCTGTCCGAGGGCCTGTGAGACGGCGGGCGAGAGCCCGTCCCAGAGCAGCTCGTGCTCGCTGACGATTGCGGCGTCGGGCTTGTGCCCGTTGCCGTTCCTGGCGGCAATAGCCTGCCCCGTGCTCGACACGGGGGCGGTGTCCTTGTGGACGCCGTTCGCGCTCCCGTTTCCGTTGTTGCTTCCGTTCTTGTTGAACATCTCTATCTCCTTGCTTGTGTCTTGTTCCTGTAGCGAATGGCCGATGCGGAATCCCCTTATGGGAAGCTGTGCGGGCAGAGCCCGTCGTGCATTGGGCATAGGACCTCCCCCGATCGGAGTCGGGGGCAGGCTCTGGGTGGGTAAGAGTGGGGAGTAGGGGAAAGCGGGCCGGGGAAAGCCCGCTGGGGAGCGGCGGGGAGCCGCTAGCGGGCGGAGCGGGCCGCCTGTGAGAGCAGGCGAAGGAAGGCGGCCTGTCCGTGGGGAAGGGCCGCAAGCTCGGCCACGTCGCCGACGCCTGCGGGAAGGGCGACGGCGGCGGCCCTGCGCCCGAGCAGGGTCAGAAGCCGCTCCGTCGCCTCGCGGCCCGCGTCGTCTGCGTCAAAGGCGAGGAAGACGCGGGGGCAGCCCCGCAAGCCCTCCGCCACCTTCTCAACGCCCTGGGTGCCGAGAGCGGCGCAGCCGGGAAGACCCCATCCGGTAAGGGAGAGCCAGTCGAACAACCCCTCAGCCACAACTGCCCAGGGCGGCGCAGGGCCGAGACGCCCGAGTCCGAGCACCGGCTTGGGGCCGGGAGGGGCCTGGAAGCGGGGTGTCCGGTCGGGATCGACCGACCGCCCGGCGAGCCAGCGGACGAGGCCGCCGGTTGCCTGCCCCGTACTCGATACAGGGTCGGGAACGACGACCATGCCGGCGAACCGCTCCGCTCCCCGCTCCATGAACAGCCCGGAGTCCCTGATGCGCTTCTCGGAGAAGCCGAGGGACTCCAGGGCCTGCCGCAGCCCGCCGCCCGGCGAGTAGCCGAGACCCAGGCGGGCTGCGGCGACCGGGCCGACGCCCCGCGAGGCCAGGTACTCCCGCGCTTCTGAAGAACGCCGGAGCCGTCCGGCGTAGAAGCGCGCCGCCGCCGTCAGCAGGGCGGGGTCCCGTGGAGGCAGCGCGGCGGACGGGGGACGCCGCGTTCCGGCTGGACGAACAGCGGCCCGGGGCGCAAGCCCTGGGCTGCCGTCCAGCCGCGCGATCGCCTCGGCCAGCGACAGCCCCTCGGCCTGCTGGATGAAGTCCAGCACGTCGCCCCCGAGTCCGCAGCCGAAGCAGTAGAACCGCTCCGAGTCGCCGTACACCGTGAAGCTGCCCTCGACCTCGTCGTGAAAGGGGCAGACGCCCTGGCGGACCCTGCCCCGTCCCCTGAGCCGCACGCCTGCGGCCTCCACCGTGTCGCCCAGCGGGTGCCGGGCCTTCAGCGCGGGGATGTCCACGTTGGCGGCGACCATCACGCACCCCCGTTCAGGGGACGCAGGCCCCGGAGGCTGCGCCCCGAGACGACCTTGCCCGGCCGCCAGCGCATCCCCAGGGCGGAGACCACCTCCAGCGTCCCGCCGTCTCCGGTGGGCACCAGCGCGGCGGCCCGCCCCGTGCCCTGGCTGTAGACCAGGGCACCGCGGCCGCCGAACCGCCGCTTCACCAGCTGCTTCCACTCGGCGAAGGCCCACCGGACCTGCCGCGTCTCCGCCTTCGTCGTGTCCACGCCGGCGAGGACCGCCAGCGCGGTGTCGACGTCCCCGGCCTGCCGGAGCCGCCTCGCCTCGTGGATCGAGCGCACCGCGCTCGGCTCCGCCGTCTCCGCCTCATCCTTGAATCCCATCGCCGCCATGAGCTGGTCGACCAGCTCCTCCAGGCTGCGCCTGGGCCTGTCCGCCGCGTCCATCCGAATGCCAGTTGCCAGTGTTGCCGTCGTCATCGTGCACCTCCTGAGTGCCTGTGCTTTGTTGCCTTGCCGGTTGCGCCCGCCTGCGGGCAAAGAAGAAGGGCCGCCCCCGGACGGGAGACGACCCTTGCGTGTTGGGATGTGTTGTGAGGGGCTCGGAGGACCCGCCGTCACCGTCGAGGTGGCCTGCCTACCGGACGCCGGGGCATGAACCGCCGGAGCAGCAGCGCCCCGATGCCCAGCCCGACGAGGTTCAGGAAGAAGAGCTCCACGTCGAGGGTCAGCAGCGGCGCCGCAATCACCAGGGCGACCGCCCCGGCCACCATGACCCGCTTCTGCTTCCACCAGGGCCGCTTCTCAAGGGCCTTGACCGCCGCGTCGCTCACCGGCTCGTAGGCCGTCCAGATGGGCAGCCCAACGAGCGCCTCAAGCTCGGTTATCACCACGCCCGCCGAGCAGCCCCCGGTGTGGCACCGCACGTCGATGCCGTTGCCGTCCGGTCGCTGCCGAAACGCCAGCCCGTCCGACTTGCCGCCGTGACAGACCGCCGTCGTCGTCCAGAACCAGCCCCGCTCGAAGCTGACCCGGTGCGGCAGCAGGTTGGCGATCCTGAGCGCGCTCGGTCCCGTGTACCGTTCCTGTGTCCGTGATTCGTCCATGCCGATGTACCTCCTTGCTGATTCGTATGCCGATGCCGTTGAACCCGTTGACTCCGTTCCGAAGACGCACTCCGCCTACGGTCGAACGTCGAACGCGGAAGACGGAGTGGGGTGAAAGAAGACGCAGCTCGCCCAGGGTGGATACCGTCCGAGTTGGGGAAAGCTGCGAGACGTGAAGCGGCCAGCCTGCTTCTCAGTCGCAGACCGGCGCGTGTCGAAGCTGCGGCCCGGCTGCGTGTCAGCCATGCCGCAGGCATGTCGAGTCGGCCGGGGCGAAAACGCACTCCGACCGACCGGGTGAGGACGAGGCGCAGAAGGCGCTCCGTCCCCTGGGTCCCACGGCTGAGGCGATCAGACCCCATCCGCCGGACCGGTCGACCAACGGAGGAGCGATCAACTCCCACCGTCAGCCGGGTGTCCAGCGACCGAGGCGATCAACCCCAGCCGCTGAACGGTGTCCGACGGCAGAAGGGCTTGTCACTCCGACCGCCGAACGTGTCCAGGGGGAGAAGGACTTATCACTCCAACCCACCGGACGAGGCCGAGGAAGAAGGGCTTATCACTCCAACCATCGGCCCGCGCTGCCTGCGAAGGGCTTTATCACTCCGCATCGGCAGCATCCCTCTTGGGCGACCTTTGTGGTGCAACCCGGGCTTTAGGGAGATGCCCCCAGGTTTCTAGGGCGGGAAACGCTGGAAAAGCCTGAAACTGCATCAATTATTACCGCATCCAAGACCCCGTGAAAAGGTCTTACGTGACCCCCCGCACGAATCACTGCATTTGATGGTCATTTGGTGGCTCTTTTCTGGCATAAAAGTTGCCTCAAACTTGCGCCGCAGCAAGTGACCCTCTACCGACGCCAGCGGCCGAAGGTAACGACGCGCCCCACGCGCAGCAGAAGCTCCCACCTTCGCAGCGCCCTCCGCGTGTCGGAGAGCGCTGTCCTGCGCCAGTTGATCTGCCCGTTCCGAGCGAAGTCCCGCAGCGGCTGCTTCTCCGGCGGAAGCGTCATGCCGTGCTCTTCGAGCAGCGTCAGCTCCATCACCAGCAGACGCTCCTCGGCCGTCAGCCACTCGAAGCCCCTGCCACGGACCGGGTGCGCGTCCTTCAGCTCCCGCCACTCGGCGATGAGCGGCCAGGCTTCGCCGAACACCTCCTCCTCGCCCTCCGCAGGCTCACGGGTCACCAGGTCGGGGTACTCCCGCCAGGGTGCGGTCCTCCGCTTCGCCGGCCCGCCGGCAGGACCGTCAGAGGCCGACCCCCGGTCTTCCCCTTGCCCTTCCACCTGCGTCAGCCGCCGTTCCACCTGCCGAAACCCCTGGGCCTGCTCGTCCCTGAGGGCCTTGACGTCCCCCCGGACGGCTGCGAGGCCCTTCCCCAACGCCTCGCCCCTGTCCTCCGCGTCCTTCAGCCGTCCCTCCAGACCGTCGTTGCGCTCCCGCTGCACCGCCGCCGCCGAGCCCTCTCCCTCTTGCAGCCCCCGCTCCAACGCGGTGCGGACCCGCCGGGACAGCGCCCCGCTCCGGAACGACCTGGCCACTGTCCTCTGGTCGATGTCCAGGGCCTGGGCCGCTCCCTTGAAACCGCCGTCCCGCACCAGCTCCCGCAGCAGCGCCGTCAGACGCAGGTGATAGACGTTCTCGACGCTGTTGCTCTTCTCGAAGACCGGACCTCTGTTTTCCATGTTTCGACCTCCCTTTCTCGCTGCATCGTCTCCCCGATTGCCAAACGTCCCTGTCACGCGGTCTTTGGTCATCAGCCCCCTTTTCCGCCGGGTTGCAAACAGTCACTCAGGACAGGGGTTTGCCCATCGCCGAGCGGAAGGAGGACTTCCCAAAAAGTGCTTCCCGTTTACGTCCTGTAGGGGGGTGATTTACCCCCGTTTCAGCTTGCCCACGACCCCGCTTGGCCTTCTGCCACCAAAGCCCATTCCCTGTACACCCCAACTACAGCACCAAAGGGGGGTGTTTCGTAAGCCCTCGCAGGCCCGTGCATTCATGCACCCGGTGCAGGTTTGCACCGCCCCATAGGAGGTTCCGAACCGCCCTCCGGTTGTTCACAATTTTTGCGAATGTTGCGACTCCGGTGAATCACAGCAAATCGCAGAGAGGTGAACGAGTTGGCGCTGAAATCGAAACTCCGGTCGTTTAGGCGGTTTATTCCCCTGGCATCCGCACTGCTCCTGGCGGCGCTGGTGGCGATTCCTTCCAGCGGGATCGCCCGCGCCCAGTCCCCGCCCGGTAACGAGCTGACCCTGGTCAACGCCGACCGGGACTTCGTGGAGCGCAAGAAGAAGGGCGAGTTCGTCGCCCGGCCCGTCTTCGACCGCGAGATCGCGGACCTCTTCTACGCCGTCCGCGACGCCGACACCGGCGACTGGATAAGCGCCATGTACCGGGTGAAGGGCGGCGAGAAGAAGAGGGGCGACGTCTGGGAGTACTCGTGGGAGTACCCCGACCTCGACGAACACCCCGACCTCGACCGCGACCGGGCCTACCTGCTCGTGATGCTGGCGGTCGCCGAGGACGGCAGGAGAGGCGACTTCTACGCCGTCGTCCCCATCTACCAGCCGGGGCGCATCTGGGACAAGATTCTGTCCGCCCTCAACCCCGGACGCTGGGCGAGGGCCTTCGCCGGCTGGATGATCGAGGGAGTCCACGGGACCCTCTGCGGCGTCGTTGAAAGAGCGAGCGGCGAGGACGCCGACAACTGCCGGAGGGAGTCCGGCAGATGAGCGACATCCTCACCGGCACCCCCGCAGACCTGACCTACGCCCACGACCTGGTGCGCCAGGCGTGGATGGTCGTCTGGGCCATCACGTCCGGCGCGCTGGTGGTGATCCTCGGCTGGATGGGCCTCAGCCTTATCGTGTCCGAGCACCTGGGGCGCCAGCAGGCGGGATGGCGTGAGATGGTCCCCCGGCTCGTGCTCGGCCTCGTCGCCGCCGCATCGTCCCTCTGGTGGTGCGCCCTGGTCCTGGACGTGGCCGACGCCGTGTCGGGATTCATCGCCGTCTCCCTCAACGTCACAGCCGGGGACATGCTCCGCTCCACCCTCCGCACCCTGATGACCGCAGTCAACGCCGGGAGCGTCGGCATGGCCCTGCTGCTGGCGGTCCTCTACCTGGTCTACGGATTCTTCGTCCTCTACGTCATCGTCCAGATGGTGCTGCGCCTCGCGTTGATAGACATCCTTCTGGCCCTGGCCCCCATCGCGTTGGGGCTGTGGATATTGCCCCACACGGCGGGCTGGGGAAGGCACTGGCTGCGTCTCTTCATGACGACGGTGTTCCAGCAGGCCATCCAGCTCATCGCCCTAGCCCTGGGCTTCGGCTTCCTGAACGAGGTCGCCGCGATAGCCGCCTTCGAGCCGGTGCAGGACCTGATCTGGAAGCTGCTCATGTCCCTGGCCTTCGTCTACATGGCGACCCGGGTCCCTTCGATGCTCGGCAACTCCGGCACCTTCGACTCCTGGCTCTCGATGCTCTACTTCGGCATGAACCTCCCCTCGTCGATGGTGCGCGCGGCCAAGACCATCGGGCTGGTGGCGGGCGGGGCCGCAGGAGGGCCGGGGGGCATGGCCGTGGGAGCGATGGCAGCCAGCGCGGGCCTGTCGGCAGCGGGCAGCGGCCTCAGCTCGGCGGCTTCGATGGCCACCCCATCGGCAGGCGGAGACGGCGGCGGCGGTGAGCCCAGGAGCAGCGGCGAGTAGCCCCAACAACTACCACGACAACACAACTGGCGCGGACGAGACCCGCGCCGCCCAATACCACGACGGAGGCGGAGAGATGTGCAGCTAACGGGGAGTCACCGAGGCGGAAAAACGAAGAGACGAACGCCGGGGCCGTGAGAGGGCCACCGGCAGCAGAGAGGAGAAAGAACGAATGGAAGACCTTACACAGACCATATCGAACCTGGTGGGCATCCTGCTGGGCGTCGTGGGCGCCATCGGCGTCGGATTCTTCATCTACGGCGCGTACCTGTACCTGACGGCCAGCGGAGCGCCCCACCAGATGGAGCGAGGCAAGAGCGCAATGATGACCGCTTTGGCGGGCATCGTCCTGGCCCTGGTCGCCTACGGCGTCGTGGAGCTGGTGATGAACGCCGTCGTGGACCCGGGCATCGAAATCGACGACGTATTGCCCGAACCCACACCCCCATCGGACAGCTAGGCCGACGTGAGGAGGGAGGAACAGACCATGAGAGAACACGAGGTTCCGACTCACGTCCAGGCCGAGGACAGGGTGCTGCTGGGGTTCACCTTCCCGCAGATCGTGGCGGTGATGGCGGTGTGCGCCATCTCCTACGGCGCATACCGCTACGCCCCCGTAGGCCCGTCCGAGGTGCGCACGGCGATAGCCGTCGTCCTCGGGCTGTTCGGCGTGGCGATGGTGGTGGGGAAGATAGGCGGGAGGCGGCTGCCCCTGGTGGCCGCCGACCTGCTGAAGTACCGGCTGGGGGCTCGGCTCTACGCCGGGCCGGTGTCCCAGCTGGTGAGGAGTGAGCCGCCCGCGCCGGCCCAGCCGGTCAGGAGCGGCCCCGGCCCGCTGAGCCTGATGGCGAAACGCGCCGGACGCGGCCTGGGAAGGCTGCGCAAGAAGGGGAAGACCCGCAAGAACAAAGAGCGCCGCAACGGGCGCATGCGCTGGTTCGGCAAGCGCAGGGGTAAGGACGGGCGTAACAGTCACGGCCAGGACCACCGGGCCGAGACCCTAGAGACGAGGAATCGGAAGCCCCGCGTGGGCTGGATGCCGGTGGTGGCCCTGGCCGTCCTAACGGCGGCTGTCGTGGCCGTCCCGGAGTCGGCCCTGGCAGACGACCACGAGCCCTGGCGGGACGAGATCGACTTCGAGGTCACCGAGCCGGTGGAGGGACGCCGGATATTCGTCGAGGCGCTCACCGTCTCCGGCGACCGGGCCGCCGTAACCCTGAGAGCAGCCACCAACATCGACCTGCGCGTGAGGGCATACGGCGGCCCGGAGGGGAGCTGGCTCCGCTTCTGGGGGTCGGCGTCCCTGGCCGAGGGGGAGCGCGTCGACTACTCGCTCCCCCTCCACGGCCCGGCGCCGTCATTCACCGTCTCGTGGGAGGACACCCTCGGACAGGCCGGAGCGCTCACGGTCAAGCCCGAGCAGATCCCGTACCCGCTCCCCGAAATAGAGGGCGAGCTCTGCGACCTTCGCATGACCTCCCTGGGTTGGACGCCCGGAGCGGTCAATGGCGTCATCACGTCCGAGTGCGCCGCCGCCGTCGAGGAGGCGGTCGAGCTTCAGATGGTGGCCGGGCACGAGAGCATCAGCCAGACGGCGCTCATGGACGCCCAGGTCACGGCGGTCACGGGGACCGTCGCCGCTGCGACCGGCGCGTCCCAGGCGAGCGTCCCCTTCGTTCCCAACGGCGAGACCCGTTTCCGGCTCGGCGTCGGCGCGGGTGAGGCGATTCACGCCGTGAGCGTGGACGTGACCCTGGAGGCGAGCCTCCGCATCCCCATCCCTCCGCTGACGCAGCTCACCCACCACCCGGAGCGAGTGGAGCAGGTCACCAGGACCGTGCACCTCCATCGTCCGGGGGACAGCGACTACGACAGTGAGACGGTGACGCTCACCCGCGATGACGGCGCCACAGAGTCCGCCACCGCGACGGCCTACGCCTACGTCCCCAGCGCCACCATCGCCAAAGACGTGACGGTGGATGTCCTGCACAAGGAGCACGTGAAGGCCGAGACGGTCGAACGGTCGCCCATTACCCGCAGCCGCGAGGAGTCCCTGGGCCTGGCGTCCGCCGTGGGGTCCGACGACCCCTACGAGGCCCTGGCCCTGCCGGAGCCCAAGCCGGAAGACCCGCCCGCCGAGCAGACGCCGGCAGACGGCGGCCTGAGCGAATGGTTCGACCGGCTGGGCTGGGAGTGGCCCTGGTGAGGCGGGCGCTGACGGCGACGCTTCTGGCCGGGGTCGCGCTGGCGACCACCGGCGCGGCCCCGGACACGAAGGAGGCCATGCTGGAGCAGTTCGACCGCGTGCTCACCGCCATGTCCTACGCCGCCTCCGGCGTCTGCCTCTTCGCCATCGTCTGGGCGGGTTTCGTCCTGATGGCCGAGGGAGGCGAGGAGCGCGGCGGGGGCCGGGCCAAGGCCGCCGTCGTCATGGCGGTGGTCGGCCTGGTCCTGGTGCTCTCGGCCAAAGGCGTGGCCGCGCTGCTGAGGAGCGGCCTCGTCCCCTTCCCAACCCCATAGAGCAAAGGAAGCTACGGAATTGAAGAAGCTGATTGAACGAATCACGAGGCGGAGAGCGGGGAGCGCCCCGGACGGGGCCGCCGCTCCGCCGGCAATACCGGAGAGCGGACTCCCCACGGAGCCGGAACCCGGCGCAACGACGGAGACCCCAGCCCCCAAGCCGCCGCCGGACCTGCCCCTGTTCTTCATGCTCTCGCACCTGGACGACGACGGCCCGGTGCGACTGGACGGGGTGAAGCTCGGCGTGTGCGAGGTGATGGGCCTTGAGATCGACGAGCCGAAGCTGGGGGCCTTCGCCGGGGCGCTCAACGCCCTGGACTTCCCGGCGCAGCTGCTCGTCAGACAGCACCCTCCGCGCCTGGGCCGGATGCGGGAGAAGCTCAACGAGGCCCAGCCCGACGACCTTCCCCCGCAGACGAAGGCCGCCAGCGAGTCGCTCCGCCGCCTGCTCACCGACCTTGAGGCCCGCGACGGCATCCTCGACCGGCGCTTCTACGCCGTGTGCGAGGCCGCCCGGCTGGATGACCTGCGCGGGCTCCTGGCGAGGGCGGGGCTGGCCGTCCATCCCCTCCGAGGCCGCCAGCTTCGGATGTTCCTCGTGTCGGCCGCCCTGGGAGGCTCACCCGCCGAGTTCGACGAGGAGACGCCCATCGAGGTCGAGGTCAACCGGCGTGAAGTTCGCGTGGGCGACCAGCTCACTCGTTCCCTGCACCTGGGACGCTGGCCCCGGTCGCTGGCCCCCGGCTTCCTCCAGGGACTCATGGCGGCGGGAGCGCCGATGGACCTGTCCGTCCACGTCGGCCCGATACCGGCGGAGCAGGCGGCCCGCACCCTTGAGTGGCAGAAGGTGCGCTTCGAGTCGGCCCAGAGCCTCTCTTTCAAGCGGGGCCGCACCATGTCCCCCGAGGCGGAGATCGCCCTGGAGGACATCACCCGTCTCCGCGACGAGGTCCAGCGCGGGCGCGAGCGGCTCTTTCACGCCTCGCTGTCCGTCACGCTCCATGCCAGGGACGAGGCGTCGCTGAGGGAGATGACCCAGCGGGCCAAGGCCCACTTCGCCGCCACCCTGGGCAAGCTGGACAACCTGGCCTTCCGGCAGAGGGAGGGTCTGTTGTCCACGCTGCCCCTGGGCCTGAACGCCGTCGCCGAGTGGCGCAGCCTGGACACCTCCAGCATAGCCCGGCTCTTCCCATTCTCGCCCCCGGACCTAGACACCCGCAGCGGCACCCTCTACGGCATCGACATGCGGGCCTGCTCCGCGGTGGTCTACGACCCCTGGGACGGCACGCACCTGAACGCGAACACCGCCGTCCTGGCACGTTCGGGAAGCGGCAAGAGCTTCGCCACCAAGCTGGGGGTGCTGCGCGGCATCACGCGCGGCGTCACCGCCTACGTCATCGACCCCGAGGGCGAGTACGCGGACATGGCCCGCGCAGCGGGAGGGCGCGTGCTCTCCCCCGGCGTGCCGGGCGAGGGGATGAACCCCTTTGTTATAGACAAGGGCGACTCCGAGGAGATGCTCCAGCGCATCGGCAGCCTGAGACGCCTCATCGAGGTGATGGTGGGCGAGAGCCTCGGCGCGGCCCGCCGCGCATCCCTCGACCACGCCCTGGCGGGCTACTACGCAAGGCCCCGCGAGCGCACCGGATTCAGGGATTTTTACAAGTATCTCCAAGAGAGCGAGGCGGGAGACCCCGACCTGGCGAGGCTGCTCCGTCCCTTCGCCACCGGAAGCCTGCGCCACCTGCTCTCCGACGAGGGCGACGACCTGCTCGGCAGCGAGGCCCTGGTGACGGTCTTCGACCTGCGCCTCCTCGAACCCGAGCTCCGGCCCGCCGCCGCGATGGTCTGCACCGAGACGGTGTGGGCCGCCGCCGCCCAGGACCCCAAGCCCCGCCTGCTGGTGGTCGACGAGGTGTGGTCGATCATGCAGCACCCCGAGGGCGCGGCCTTCATGGTGTCTATGGCGAAGCGCGCCCGGAAGCACCGCCTGGGGTTGCAGTTCATAACGCAGGACGTCCAGGACCTCCTCTCCGAGGACACGTCGAGGACCATCACCGGCCACTCCGGTCGCGCCCTGCTCCAGAACGCCGCCTTCAAGCTGCTGCTCCAGCAGGACGCCGCCGCCATCAGCGCCGTCGGCGACGCTTTCGACCTGCCCGAAGACCTCCAACGCTGGCTCCTCTCATGCCCCCGTGGGGACGGCCTCCTGCTGGCAAGAGGCCAGCGATTCCCGGTCCGCATCGAGGCCACGCCGGAGGAGACGGCGGTAATCGAGTGGCGGCCCGGACGCCATTAGAGAAAGGAACAACACCTATGAAGCTGAACCCGAAGGAAATCCTGTTTGGAAACGACGGCGACAGGAAGGACCCCGTGCTGCTGGCGGTGACGCCGCCCAGGACGGGGGAGCGCACCCTGCTGGGAGTCGAGAACCTCCTCCAGTCCATCGCGGTCCCCGAGCCCTTCTCCCTGGAGCTGGCGGGGGACATGGACGGCGTGACCCTGATGGCCCGCTGCCTCGACGACCGGGTGGTGCGCGGACAGATGTCAGCCCACTACCCCCAGGCCCGCATCCGGAAGGTGGACCCCGCCGACGACCCCCTGCGCCTCGAAGAGGGCGAGCAGGCGTGGAGCATGACCCTGCGGGCCGACGGCCCCGAGTACGTCCCCCTGCGCACCTTCCGCGACGACGACCTGCTCGACCCCGGCTCAGACCCCCTCATAGCCCTCATGGGAGCGCTGTCGGCCCTCAACGAGGGGGAGCGAGTGGTGGCCCGGCTGATGCTGCGCTCCCTCGGCCCCGACTGGTCGCAGCACCACATGGACAAGGCCCACAAGAGGCCCGGCATGGAGCCGCGAGAGCCCGCCTACACCTACCAGACCAAGCCCCTCCAGATGGACGGCATCACGATGGCCGTCCTCGGCCTGGGCGCGCTTGCGGCCCTGAAGGGCTACCTGTGGGTGCAGGACGGGGAGATGTGGAAGGCCGCCCTCCTGGGCACGGTCACGGCCCTGGGGCTGACCGCAGGCGGGTGGGCGTGGCACCGCTGGAAGAAGGCCCGGTCCCGCGTCGAGGACCCCCTGCTCATCAGGGAGAAGGTCTCGCGCATCGCCTTCGACGCGGAGATACAGGTCGTCGCCGTCCTGCCCGCCGACACGGGGCAGCAGCGCGCCGGGGAGCTCCTGGGGCCGGTGGCCGCCGCATACCGCCACTTCGACAACCCCGCAGGCGCGCGGTTCAAGGTGGACAAGGTCCGGCCCGCCGCGCCGGACCCGGCCCTGCTCCACCCGCCAGGCCCCGGACTGTTCGGCGGGCGCAGCGTCCTCGGAGTCCGGGAGGTCGCCGCCCTCTGGCACCCGCCCGGCGCAGGCGACGAGACGCCCCTGGTGGAGCGCTCCGGCGCGAAGGGGCTTATCCCCTCGGCCAGGGGAATCAGGGGAGGGGCGCTGGTGGGAGACACCACCGCGGGCAAGCCCATGCCCGTCCACTTCCCCGAAGACCTGCTCCGGCGTCATCACCTCTACGTCGCACGCACCCGCATGGGCAAGTCCACCCTCATGCACCACATAGCAGTCCACAAGATGCGGGAGAAGGCCGAGGGCAGGGACCCCGACGCCATCGTCGTCATCGACCCCCACACCGACCTCGTCGACGGCATCCTCGAACACGTCCCCGACTCCCTCACGGACAGGGTGCGCGTCATCGACCTGTCGGACGCCTCCCGCTCCCCCGGCATCAACCTTCTCGACACCCGCGTCTTCTCCGACCGGGACCGCACCGCCGACTCGGTGGTGCGCGTCGCCAAGGGCCTCTGGGAGCAGTGGGGGCCGAGGATGCAGTCCATCCTCGAACAGACGGTCAAGACCCTCCACGAGGCCAACGAGCACCCCGAGACGGACGAGAACGAGCAGCACACCATCCTGGACGGGCTGCGCCTGTTGTCCAACGACCCGTACCGCAACGCCGTCCTGGCGAAGGTCTCCGACCCCTACCTCCTCGAGTGGTGGGCCAGGGACTTCGGCAGCTGGCACCGCCAGTACCGCGCCGAGGCCCTGGCGCCCGTCCAGACCCGCCTCTCCTACTACGCCTCCTCCAAGAGGGCGCGGGCCATCCTCGGCCAGCGCCGCTCCACCATCGACATTCGCGAGACCATCCTCGACGGCGGCGTCCTGCTGGTGTCCACCTCCCAGGGGACCGTGGGCAGGGACGTGGCCGCCCTGGTGGGCGCGTCCCTGCTCAACCTCGTGGACGCCGTGATACGGGAGCAGGGAACCGTGGCGCTCCGGGAGCGGCGGGGGGCGCTGGTGGTCGTGGACGAGATGCAGACCATGCCCGGCGTCGACTACGAGTCGATGCTCAGCGAGCTGGGCAAGTTCGGCGCCTCCTTCATCCTCGCCACCCAGAGCCTCGCCAAGCTGGACGACCTCTCCCGCACCATGCGGGACACCCTGCTGGCCAACGTCGGGTGCCTGGCCGTCTTCCAGGTCGCCGGCTCCGACGCCCGCCACCTCGTGTGGGAGCTGGGGAAGGACCGGGTGACCGAGGAGGACATCGTGTCCCTGCCCGTGCACCACTGCTACGTCCGCGCCACCGTCGGCACGGAGCGGATGGACTCCTTCTCGATGGAGGTGAGAAAGCCGGAGAGGGGAGACCGGGACGGGGCGGACCGCATCCGCAAGGCCAGCTCCGCCTACACCGTCTCGGCCCAGCAGCTCGCCTACGCCGAGGCCCAGGGCCACGGGAAGGTGGAGGAGTTCCGCAGGGGAGTCGAGACCCTGAGCGAGAGCGGCCCGCAGCAAGAGGAGAAGAAGACTCCCCACGGCCCCGAGCGGTGGAAGCGGACCAGCAGGCGCAAGGCGCAGAGGAAGGAGCGTCCGGATGAAGATCAACGCCAGTGAACGGGAGACGCTCAGCGTCATCGCGTCGTGCCCCTTCGCCGACCGGCTGGAGCTGGCCGCCATGTCCGGCGCGTCGAGGAGCGCGGTCTACGAGGCAGTCGGCAGGCTGGAGGACGCGGGCCTCGTCGCCCACGTGCCCCACGCGGCGGACCTGATACCCCCGACCCGCCGCTACCGCCTCACCGCCAGGGGCCTGGGCGCGCTGGCCGAGGCCGAGGGCGCCAGCGTCGACGACCTGCTGCGCTCCCGCCCCGTCTCCATCCAGTGGCTGCGCATCCTGATGGACCGGCTGGACGCCCTGGCCGTCATATACCGCCTGGCCTCGACCGTTGCCGGAGTCGCCCACCCGGTCGGCCTCCGCCTGTACCGGGCCGGTCCCCTCGACGCCGCCTTGACCCTCCCCGGAGGGCGGACCGTGGGGATCGCAAGGCAGGGACACGCCGCCGACAGGACGGGTTTCTCACGGCGGCTCTGGAAGCTGCGGGACGGGCCGCGCCCCGGAACGGTCCTCGTCCTGGTCGCCGACGAGGTGCGGCTCAGAGACGCCCGCAGGATGCTGCCCCGCACCGTGGAGGCGCTGCTGGCCCTGGAACGGGACGCGGCCCTCGCCGGACCCGAGGACGAGGTGTGGCGCCCCGCCGCCGCCGGCCCCCCCGCCAATCTGCGCAACGCCCTGGGGCAGCTGGCTCCCGGTGGAGAGCTGCCGTTGGAGGCCCGCCCCTCGCAGGCGGACCTGCCCGCCAACGACGGCCCGGACGCAGACCGCGCTCTGCCCGTCCTTCTCAAACCCGCCGAGAAGCGCGCCCTCGACCTTATCTACGACTGGCCCTGGCTGCTACGCACCGAGCTGGCGAGCCTGATGGCCGTCTCCGAACGCCGAGCGTCCCAGCTCGTCAACCCCCTGGAAGGGTTCGGCCTCGTGACCCGGCCCGTCGACGGAAGCGGACGACTGGCCCTCACCGAACGGGGGATCGCGCTCCTGGCCCGCAGGGACCGGACCTCCGTCGCCGTCGCACGGAAACGGTGGAGCGTCGCCCCCGTGGACGCCGAAGCCCCCTGCGACTGGCGCAACGTCTCGGGCGGCAGGAGCCGCCAGCTGCTCAGGAACATCGAGCACACCGGGGCCGTCCACGCCTTCGTCGCAGCCCTGGCAAGGCAGGCCCTCGCCTTGGGGTGGGAGCTGGCCCAGGTCGACCCGCCCAGAAGCGCGTCGAGGCACTTCAGGCACGAGGGACGGAACCGCTCGGTCAACCCCGACGCCTTCGGCGTCCTGAAGAGAGGCCCGGCAGCCTCGCCCTTCTTCCTGGAGTGGGAGAGGAGAGCGGTGCGCCCTTCGACGATGGCGACGCGCATCGCCCCCTATCTGCGCTATTACTCAACTCACAGTCCCATCGACGACCACGGCGCCAGGCCCTCCGTCCTGATCGTCTTCGACGACGACATCGCCGCCACCAACTTCCTGAGAGTGGCGGGGGACGAGATGGACCGCGCCGGGGTCAGCCTGCCCCTGTGGGTCTCCCACGGCGCGGTCATCGACGCGCTGGGCCCGCTGGGAAGGGCGTGGAGGACTCCCGGCGACTGGGAGCCCGCACACGTCCTGCTGGCCCGCTGAACACGCCGTGCGGGAAGGGAGTGGAGCAGCGGCTCCATCCTGTACCGAAAGGAGGTCTTCAACACATGGAACCGGAACGGAACGAAGAACCGAGAGGCCGCCGGAGGCGGGGAGCACGCTCAGCCGTGCGCCTCGACGCCCGGTCCCTCTGGGCGCGGTTGGCGCTGCTGAACCGCTCCCAGAACTGGCTCGCCCAGGAGATAGGGATCAGCTCCGGCTATATGTCAAAGCTGGTCACGGCAGGCCGCGCACCCTCCGGACGCATCCGCCAAAGGATGCTCAAGGCCCTCGGATTCGAGGACTTTCACGAGCTCTTCAAGCTCGATGAGGAGGAGCAAGATGGAAAACCCTAGTGACTTTCAGCCACCCAACGGCTTGGAGCCCGGCATCAAGATCGCCGGCCTCGTCGCGCCCTACCAGAGCGGCGCCCTGCCCCAGGACTTCCCCAAGCGCGTCGAACGCCTGAAGGAGGCCAGCGACCTGACCTGGAACGAGTTCGCCGATGCCGGCGGCATCGACAGGAAGCGCTTGCACAGGTGGCGGCCCAAGAAGAATGGCAAGAAGCCCGTCAAGCCCGACGGCGACGGATACCACGCCCTCGTGAAGCTTGCGGCCCTCATTCCGGGGGGCCTCGACATCCTCATGGGGGACGGATTCCAGTTGTACCTCTGGCAGGACTGGCAGGACCGGCAGGACTGACGTCCCATGCAGTGCCAGAGCACGGACCACATGTGCGTCCGCCGCGATGCCTACCCCGACGACTTCCCCCAGGCCCTGGAGCGTTTCAAGGAGGCATCAGGAAAGACCTGGGACGAGATCGCCTGGCTGCTGGGCACCACCACCGCCACCCTGTGGCGATGGCGGAACGCGGGGATAAGGCCCAGCGCCCACTATCTCCTCGCCCTGCAGGACCTGGCCGAGAGTCTGGGACTGGGGCGCCTGCTTCCACCCATCAGGGTCATAAAGGTGCCCCTTCGCGATCCGGCGAAAGGCGTCCGGACCACATAGACGCGGCGGACGCCGGATAGGACAGCTTCAGGCTTCAAGAACGCTCGCACCCAGGTGCCAAGGGAGCACGACCGACATCAGGACGAACACGACGGACCGGCGGCTTCCGACAAAGACGAGGGCGTGAGCGCAGGGACCACGTGCGCCCCGCGATATGACCGATGGAATAGACCGATATGAAGGATAAGAACAGCCCACAAAGACGAGGGAGGCCGCGTGGGGGCGACCCGGAGCTTAGGGTGGTGGAGATCAACTACAACCCCGGACCCGACGCCGAGGACAGGCTGCGACGCCTCTTCACCATCCTGCTCAGGTACGCCGCCGAGGACGCCAAGCGCCAGCCCCCGACCAACCCATCGCCGGAGGATGGCGGCGAGGACGACGGCTCATGCGGCCCCCTCATACCCTGACCGTCATCAGCCTCGGCGGCGGCTGTCAACAAGACCTTTGACCATGACCCGCCAATAGGGGTATCATGGGGACAGAAAGTTGGCCCGGCGATGCTAGACACACCCCGGGCCGTGGCGCCACCTGTTGAGATCAGGTGATGCGAATAGATTGTACTACTCGCAGACCCGCTCCCAACAGGAGGCGGGTCTTTTTCGTTTCAGGGAATGTGAGCATAAGGAGGCGAATCATGGCGAGAACCAGAGCAAGGGAACGAGTGAACGGCAAGAGGGCGGCCATCTACGCCCGCGTTTCGGACAAGAGCCAGGCCGAAGACGACAAGACCTCCATCTCCGAGCAGACAGGCGAGATGGAAGCCTACTGCGAGCAGAAGGGCATGACCATAACCGCCCGATACCAGGAGGTGGGCAGGGGATGGTCCAAGAAGCGCCCGGAGTTCCAGAGGATGCTGGCCGACGCCAGGCGGGAACGCTTCGACACCATCGTCTGCTGGAAGTCCGACCGCCTCAGCAGGGGCATGTACCCCGCAGCCGCCCTCATGGAAGTGGTCGAGGCTCATCAGATACAGCTGGAAGCCGTCATGGACGCTATCGACATGAAGACCTTCGGCCTCATGGCCGCCATCGGCAAGATCGAGCTGGACAACTTCCGGGAGAGGTCCACCATGGGCAAGCGCGGCTCGGCCAAGCAGGGCCGGATGCCCGCCGGAGCGCCCCCCTACGGGTATCGTACCGGAGACGACGGCAAGCCGGAGATATGCGAGCCGGAGGCCGAGGTCGTTCGGCGCATCTTCCACATGTACGTTCACGAGGGTTTGGCCGGGACGCCAATCTGCGAACGGATGACCAGCGAGGACGCACCTCTCAGAAATCCCGGCTCCCGGTGGCACAAGGCATACGTCAGCGCCATTCTCGGCAGGGAGGTCTACAAGGGCGCATGGCACTACGGCAAGGCCCGCTGGGTCGTGACGGAGGCCGGAGAGAGAATCTACCCGCAGCCGGAAGATAGGTGGATCAAGGTGCCGTTCCCGCCCCTGGTGGACGAGGAGACCTGGGACCGCGCTCAGGCCATCAAGAAGCAGCGGACGGTGCGGTCCAAGCGCAACACCAAGATATTCTATCTGCTCCAGCACCTCGTCAGTTGCGCCGAGTGCGGGTTAATGTTCGCCTGCCGCTCCTCCACCCACACCTACTTCAGGCGGAAGGGCAAGGTCCGCAAGCAGGCCAGGGTCACCCCTCAGAGGCACTACCACTGCTACGGGATGCTCAGAGAGGACATGGATTGCCGGAAGCCCGCAATGATCAGGGCCGAACAGTTGGAGAAGCTGGTGTGGAACCAGGTCAAGGAGATGGTCCAGAACCCCGAGCTTATAGTGGCGGGCATCGAGTCCCTCGACGCCCACGATGACTTTGGCGTCGCCAACCAGATCGCAGGAGCCGAGCGCGACCTCCAAAAGGTCCAGGTCGAGGAGGAGAGGGCCATCCGACTGTACGTGTCGAGCAAGATCACCGAGGACCAGCTCGACCAGCAGCGGCGGTTCATCACCGAGCGCCTGGAAGCCGCGCGCGCCACGCTGAACGACCTCCGCGCCAGGGAGTCGATGGCGTCTGAGAAGCGCCTGCTCATGGAGAACCTGGTTGAATGGGCCGGGAGGTTCGGCCACGGTCTGGACGACCTGCCCCAGGAGAAGCGCCGGGATGTCCTGCGGTTGCTCGTCGATCAGGTCCTCATTGACCACAACAACAACGTCAGCATCACCCTTGGCATCCCTACTGAAAACCTCACGTCGTTTGAGAAAGGGGAATCACGATGCCAATCCAGGCTAGCAATGGGTTAACGACAACGGCCGAAGTACTTAGTGTTAGGAGGATTGGCTCCCCAGGTAGGATTCGAACCTACGACCTAGCGGTTAACAGCCGCCCGCTCTACCACTGAGCTACTGGGGAAGGTGAGCGCAGCAAGGGGACGAAGAATGCTGCAAAAGGGATTCTATCATTGAGACGCTGTAGGCTCAATAAGAGCCCCGGTTCCCCCATGCAGATAGTAACGTTTCAGGAGAGATGAAGGACTTACGATGCCCCGGCGTTGACGTCTGACACGAACCAGGGCATCTCAGCGGCTTCGTTCGGCCAGAGGAACTCGAAGCCCGCCTCTAGTGCATACTTCTTGTCCAGGTCTTCCCTATCGCCGATATGGTAGTAGACGTCGGCCTCGAACTTAGCCTTAACGTCGGGAAGCATGTGCTTTGTCACGGCAAAGTCCACCGGGATGTTGTGGCTCTCCCAAATGGCTCTCTGAATGCTGACCGGCCGGTCCGAACAACTACCTATCAAGAACCCTTTGTCTCGGACCATCCTCACCATATCCATAGTCAGTATTCCGGGAGGGTCGCCCACCTCCAGGGTGCCGTCTATGTCGAAACTTATCAATATCACCAGGCGGGTTCCTCTCTTTAGGGTATCGGCCAGCCCCGCCGAGCTTGCTCATCAGTCCAAGGACTGACGGACCTATCGGCGGGACAACGCTTTCTATTCATGCGAGAAAGTTAGAGCTAACGAAGCGCCGCGTCGACTAGTCAGGATTGGCGCTCCACACGGTGAAGTTGCCACCTAACGGCATCGGGCCGCCGGAGATTCCTATCTCCGGTTTCACACCTGTGAGCTGCCGCCCCCCAGCCCGTCCCTGTATCTGTTGCATACTGTCGGTATGCATCCAGAAGCGGCTCCGGCCTCCGCCTATGTTGCCGCCGCTGGGCAGAATCGGGCTCGGCCCTTCGATGCTGATGTCAGTCTGGTAAAAGTCCAGGGCATCTCCAAACTTGATGCCCCGGTATCCCAAGCCTTCCACGTGGAACTGGTGGAACAGGGTGAAACCGTCGTACATGTTCTCGAAAGACAGGTCGTTGGCTGTGATTCCCGCCCCCTCGTAGAGTCTCCGTCCCGTTTTGGCGGTTTCCGCCTCCACTTCATCGAGACTGGGAAGAATGCTCCTGGGCTTGGCCTTGCTGGACACGTGGTTGAGGATGTACACGGGCTTCTGCTTCATGTCCTTGGCCCGCTCGGCCGTTGTAAACAAGTAGGCCGCAGAAGCCATGATGGGTATGTCGTTGTCGAAAAGGTTCGCCGGTTTGGCAATCCACCGGGCGCTCAGGTAGTCCTCCACGGTCAGTTCCTCGGGCCGATGTTGGGCCCAGTATCCCTCTGGGAACAGCAGCCCGTTCCGCCTGGAGTTCCGCATGAACGGGGCCATCATCTCATGGCTCTTCCCATATTTGCGGCAGTACTCGGCGAACTGGAGGGCGGTGGCGTAGCAGCCCGGCGCTCCCCAGAGGGTCCGTCCCGTCGCCGTCGCGAATGTCCCAGTAACCGAGTCCTGGGCGCTGACGCCTCCGTGGTTGTACCGGCCCTCCAAATTATGCCAACCCTTCAACACCAGGCAGGTGTTGGCCATGCCGCTGCCCACTGCTTGAGCTGCCACCACCAAGGCGTGAGACATGCACGCTGATGCGTGCATCGTGAAATTGACGTTGGTCAGCTCCGGCATGTTCTTCAATAGCCACTCTGCGCTGAGCTTGGCGATTCCGTCCAAAGGGTCGTTAGTCTGATTGAAGGCATTGAGCGTCTTTTCTGGTATGGGCTTGCCCTGTTCCCAGTGCGCCCCCGTGGTAGTCTCCGGGACCACCACCATGCCGTCAACTTGGTCTGGTGTGACGCCGGCGTCCTCCATTGCTCTCCTGAGGGCCAGGATGCTCCAGGCTCCCACGCTGGTCTCCGGTTCCTCGTCCCAGCGACGTGCGGTGGGAGAGTGGCCTATGCCTACCGCCGCCACCTTGCCTTTGTGTGCCCATACCCCTAATCCCTCGTCAACCCTGTACATCGATGCGTGAGGAGTCTGGGTAGTCATTGTTCTCTCCTTTCTGAATCAGCCAACTTTTGTGCTTACCTGTCTTAAACGTCGGGCGGCTCTAGCCCGCGACCTTCCACTCAGGGACCATCTGGCCGTTTGCAGTGGCCTCGAAGATGACCTCAACGGCAGCCCCCACCGGGACCTGGTCGACTGGGATCCCCGGGAGATGGGAATACATCAGGATCTCGGAATCGTCATCCAACATGATCACCGCCAGGTTGAACGGCAAGTCCTCTTTGAGCAGAGCGATGGGGCAATCGTGGACTACCCCGTAGTTGTATATCTTGCCCCGGCCGCTCACCTGCTTCCACTCCAGGGAGTCTCCTGACCCGCACTCGTCGCAGGCCGCCTGAGCCGGGAATTGGAGCCTGTTGCATGTAGTACAGTTCTGGACAGCCAGCCGCCCTTCGTTGGCGGCGTCCCAGAAACCCTGGGTCAACTGGTCGGGGACCACTCCTTGCTTTGTCATGTCTCTCCTCTGTTTCTCGGTGTCTCTAGGGAACTGCGCCTCTTACCGCCTACGGACGTGTTTGTACACAAAGGCGACAATAGGCGAACTATGCTTCGCAACGGATTCTATCATCGGGAAGCCGTCTGCTCAACCGTAAGCGGGTCTGGTCTGCAATATAGGCCACCCGTGCTGCCGGTCCGAGAACCTCTACCGTCCCTTATACTCCGGGGACCGCTTCTCTAGGAAGGACGTTGCGGCTTCCAGTCTGTCCTCGGTGTGGCGCAGCGGCAGGTTTGCGTTCATCTCCCGTTCAATTACATCCTGCAGGTCAACGTCCAGCTTGTACATGAGCTCTTTGGCGGCCCGCACCGCCAGAGGCGGATTAGAAGCGATCTCCGACGCCAGAGACATTGCCTCTTCCATCAACCCGTCTTCCGGCACAACGTCATTGACCAGCCCTTTGTCCTTGGCCCAAGCCGCTCCATACATCCGGCCCGTGAGAGTCATCTCGGCAGCCACTCCGAACCCCACCAGCTGCGGCAGAGTGTACGAGGCGGCGGTGTCGGGCATCAGGGAGCGCTTAATGAAAATGGACGAAAACCGGGATGTCTCGGACGCGATTCGTATGTCGCAGGCCAGGGCCAGCGCCAAACCGGCTCCCGCAGCCACTCCGTTGACTGCGGCTATGGTCGCCTGAGGCAGACTGCGAAGCCGGGGCGCCAGTGCCGTTATGCTCACGGTCCTTGGAGCATGAATCCGGCCCGGAGGAGGCTGCTCTCCGCCTCCGTCCAATGACGCCCGCTGTTCCACCACGTCGGCCCCGGAACAAAAGCCCCTTCCCGTGCCGGTGACGATGATGGCCCGCACGTCGGGGAACTGGGCCTCGATGCCGTCCAGGACGACGTGGAACTCCCTGGTCATGGCATGGCTGAGAGCGTTCAGCTTGTCCGGCCTGTTCAAGGTGACTGTGGAGACATGGTCTACAGTCTCCACGATAAAGAACTCATAGCTCATTGTGGCACCCTCCGTGCTGCTGCCCGTCGGCCAATTCACCCCTACTTTGACCGAATGATAGCCTTGGAGCAAGAGCGGGTCAACGCCGCATAGAACAGCCATCCCCCAGTCAAATCGACCACACGACAACTTTGTGTTAGTGTTGGTCACCGGTTCCCCGACTGGTTAATTTATCGCGATGGGCCCTTTGGGAGCAGCTCCCGGAGCAGTTCACTGAATAGAGGGGAACTATTCTCTCGTAGCCTGATGTCAATTGAGTACATGGAATCAGAGCATCGACGTCGCGATATTATTCATCGTCGTTTTCGCTGCCGCCGCGTGTTGGAGGGCCACTGACACCGAGCCTCCGTCAAGAACCACTGTCACCATAGCCGTTGATTCGGAGTGGCAGATCCCACCTGGATTCAACGTCATGCTCCCGGTCGCCTATGGGCGAGTCATCGAGATGCTTAAGAACGACTCGGCGCTCCTCCAGACCTACCAGACTTCAGCATGTCAGGAAAGGTGGCAGCCTCAGAGGATGAGGAAAGAGTGCTCATTGCCGCTTATTCGGACGGAGTGTACAGCGACGCCCGGCCCACAGGGGTTTTGGCGTCTTGGATTGAGCTATTCGTCGGCGCGGAATTCGGCGAGCCCGTGACCTGGCACCGCGGTGGTCTACATCTGGCAACGTCTCGGGGTCATGCTCAAGGCCCGGCACAGAGCTCGCCTCAAGGTGTCCTATTGATAGTCATCTCTGAGCCTGATACCCAAAGGGTATGGCGGCTCATGTGCGCTGTCTCATCGAAGGTAATGAGTGATGAAGTGGCGCGTGTTTGCGAGGAAGTCAGGGACGAGTTTCGCCCCATTCCATTATCGACGCCCTAGACCTATTGCCATCTATGGGTAAGCACGAGAACTCAGCGAACCCTATTCAAGGATTTGTGTAAAAAGGTCGTCGACCCTGTTACTTTCAACGATGGCTCCAACCAGTTCTGTAAGAACTCTGGCAGGCATCAACAGCCCCGCCATACCTAAAACGAACTCGTAGCTCAATAGCGGCGCCCTCCGTGCTGTTGCGCTTATGCCAATTCCCCTGATTCGCCCCTAATTTGACCGAATGATAGCCGTGGAGCAAGAGGGGTCAACGCCGTCAATTCGCCAAAGCTCCCCCAACAATTTACAATGAAAACCAGAGCGGTCAGCCCAACTAGAACTATTACCGAAGCTGTTCTTTGTGGCCGGTGGGGTATCATAATAGCCACGTTGCGATGAAGGAGGGACCATGCCTCAGGAGTTTGTGAAGGCAGCAGAGGTCGGAGACCTGAAACCCGGTCAAATGAAGCTGGTCAGGATAGCCGGCGAACGGATACTGCTATGCAACTATGATGGCCAGCTCTACGCCGTTAACGAAGCATGCACCCACGAAGATGGGATGCTGTCCCGCGGACTGCTGTATGAACACGAGGTGGCATGCCCCCTCCACGGGGCTACATTCGACGTCAGGACTGGCGAGGTCATAACCCCTCCAGCCATGGAAGCACTCACAGTGTATCCGGTCAAGATAGAGGGCGACGACATCCTGATAGGGACTCCATCAGAATAGACCTAGCCTATATCCGATCGTCCTCTGACCCGGTGGGGAGCCCCTTTCAGACTCGTCCCCAAGGGCATGGCCGATAGGGGGCATGAGCCTGGGAGTCAGTACATCAGGTCCAGGTTACCTCAGCTTTACGCGCCCTTGCCATAGCGGAGCAGCTCGCCTGACAGCGCTCCCGTCGGCTCGCCGTCCTCGAAGGTCACCTGGCCGTTCACCATAATCCAACGATACCCGGATGCCTTCTGAATCCTGCGCCACTCATCTCCGGGCAGGTCCCTGGCAACCTCAGGGGGCAGCAGCTTCAGGTTTTCCAGGTCGTACACCACCAGGTCTGCAGCGGCGCCCTCGCGAACAACTCCTCTGTCCTGGAACCCGCCAAAGAAAGCGGGCAGGTAACTCAACTTGTAGTGGGCCTCCTCCAGGCTCACCAGCTTCTCATCCCGCACCATCCAGGCCAGGGCATCTGTGGGAAAGCTTCCGAAGGTCATGAACTTGACGTGCGCCCCGCCATCGGATAGTCCGGGGATCACGTGAGGGTCATTCATTATCTCAGCTGTGTATTCAGAATTGTCCCGGTCCCCCGCGGCGTGGAACTCGGTCTGAAGGTCGTCGGCCACTACCAAGTCCAACAATGCGTCGATGAGGTGCTTGCCTTCCATCTGTGCAATCTGTGGGACCGACCGCCCAATGTAGTCCGCGAACTTCTGATCGCCCACTTTCTGGACGACCAAACCCGCCACAGACCCACGTTGGACAGCCCCGTGAGGTCGTCCGCCCGAGTCCCAATCCTCACGCAGTTTCCTCCTGTGTTCTGGGTCCTGCATCTTCTCTTTACGCTCGGCTGGCGTCCCCAAGGTCACATCTCGCCAAGCGGCGCTCCCGTCGAACAGGTTCCAGTCCTCGAAGGTCAGGTCGAAGCCGCCACGGGTGGTCATCCCTTGGCCATACACTCTGAGGCCCCTGCGGGCACAGTCCGCCAGCCAGTCAAGCCTCTGCCGATGTATGCCGGGATCAGACACATTGGGCATGACCACCTGGTAAATGATTGGCCGGCCGCTCACCTCGGCCACTTCCTCAAAGAGTTGCAGGGTAAGCTCCGGTATGGGTTCCCGCCCTTCGGTCGGCTCCCTGTACGTCAACTCGATGTAGCCCTCATCCCGCTCGCCCAAGACCTGGGCGAAGGCGAGGATTTCCTCACGGCTCATCATGTCGGTAATCATTGGAGTACCGTCGTAGTCTCGCTGGTTGGAGTCCGGCCCCGAGACCTGGGCGCTCCAGCCGCAGGCCCCAGCGTCCATTCCCTCGTGCACCAGCCTGCACATCTCCTTCAACTCCGCCTGTGTGGGCCGCCTCTTCTTGGCTTCGTCCCATCCCATGACCCAGCCATAAAGGGGCGTCAGCGGCACATAGCTCAGGAGATTCACTCCCTTGGGGATGCGGTCCAAGCTGTCCAGGAACTCAGGGAACGTCACCCAATCCCACAACATCCCCTCTTGCATGGCCTTAAGGGGTATGGCCTCGTTGCGAGTCAGCGAAAGCATCGCTCTATCCCGATATTCGGGTTCACACGGAGCGAATCCGAAGCCACAGTTGCCGATGGCCACGGAGGTAACTCCATGCCAGCCGGATAGGGTGCAGTAGGGGTCCCATTGGACCTGAGCGTCGTAGTGGGTGTGAAGGTCTACAAAACCGGGGGCGACAATTAGGCCTGAAGCGTCCAGGACCGTGGCGGCCCCGGCTCCCTTCAGTCCTCCTATCTTGGCGATTTTTCCGTTCTTGATCGCCAGGTCGCTTCTATAACGAGGCGCCCTGGTCCCGTCAACAACCATTCCTCCCTTGATGATAATGTCATAATCTGGCATGTGGCTCCTTTCTCCGCTCTCGTACACCCTCAAACCGATTTTTGCCTTTGAATAGATGGAAGAAGAACACTTCAATAATCTTATCTAATTGGGTTTGTGTCAATAGACTCTTCACATACGCCCGTATTTCGTAAGATTCGTTGTCGGGAGAACGGCTATTCTCAAGTGCACGTTGAGGTAGACCTGACTCCGCCCGCCTATCACCCTCGCATTTCGGAGCGTCTCGTTCGAATCCCCAGTCTGCCGCAACCCACGTTGACACTGGGCAAGGTGTATTACTACACTTGCGTTAGCCAATTCCCCTTTCACAAGGAGAATCTATGTCCGCAGGGCGAGAGATGGTCAGGAAGGCACAGGCGGAGATGCCCAACGCCCCGGTCCAGGAAGTCCACGCCGCACGTAAAAACGGGGAGGACATCATAGTCCTGGACGTCAGGGAAAAGGAAGAGTGGGACGCATCCCGTATCCCCGGAGCTGTGCACCTGGCCCGTGGCAGGCTGGAGGGGTTGGCCGAGGAACGGCTGCCCGACAAGAACGCCCGCATCGTCTGCCATTGAGGGGGCGCAGGCCGATCTTCGCTGGCAGCGAAGACACTCAGGGAGATGGGGTACACCAACGTAAGCTACATGACTGAAGGAATCAACGGCTGGAAGGAAATGGGCCTGCCCATAGAGCAATCAAAGTCGGAATAAGACCGGAATTAGGAGGCGTTATGACCACGACGGCTGATAAGAAACCGGACAGCGAATACAAAGTCGTAGGGACCAGACCCATCCGCCACGACGGAGTGGACAAGGTGACGGGCAATGCACGTTACGGGGCTGACATCAACCTCCCTGGGATGCTCCACGCCAAAGTCCTGCGCAGTCCCCACGGCCACGCCCGCATAAAATCCATTGACACCAGCAAGGCGGAGGCGCACCCCGGAGTCCGGGCCGTTTGCACCGCCGCCGACTTCCCCATCATCGAAGACAAGGTAATCGACTTTGCGGAATTGCAAGGCAATCCACGCATGATGGCAGAAAACGTCCTGGCCCACGATAAAGCGCTGTACAAAGGACACGCCATCGCCGCCGTCGCTGCCTCCAGCCCCCACGAGGCTGAGGAAGCGTTGGCGCTCATCGAGGTCGAATACGAGGTCCTGAAGCCCGTTCTGAGCATCAATCAGGCCCTGGCCGACGACGCGCCCCTTCTCCATGATGATATGACCACCCGTTTCCGGGTGGACCGGTTTGGCCGCGGCGACGACACCGGCACGAAGAGCAACTTGGCCGGACACCTCCAGTTCGTCCGGGGAGAGCCGGAACAGGGCTTCAAAGAGGCCGATCTAATTGTGGAGCGGGAACTCGAAACCCAGACCGTCCACCAAGGCTACATCGAACCCCACACCTCAACGGCGTCCTGGTCCTCCGACGGCCAGATAACCGTCTGGACGTCCACTCAAGGAACCTTCGCTATACGTTCTCTGACCGCCGCCATCCTCGCTGTTCCTGAGTCAACAGTAAAGGTGATCCCTATGGAAATCGGTGGAGGGTTCGGCGCCAAGCTGGTGGCCTACCTGGACCCAGTAGCTGTGATTCTGTCTCGGAAGAGCGGCAAGCCGGTCAAGATGGTCATGAGCCGCTCGGAGGTCTTCGAGGGTTCCGGGCCCACCTCCGCTTCCCGTATGCGCTGCAAGATAGGCGTCACCAAGTCCGGCAAGATAACCGCTGGAGAGCTGGACCTGTACTTCGAGTCTGGCGCTTTCCCCGGCTCGCCCGTGGGAGGCGGCGCCCTGACCGGCCTGGGTCCCTACAGGATGGACCACCTGGTGGTGAACGGCTATGACGTTGTGGTCAACAAGCAGAAGGTCCAGGCCTACCGCGCCCCCGGCCAGCCCCAGGCCGCTTTCGCCGTGGAAATCGTCATGGACGAAATCGCCGAAAAGCTGGGAGTGGACTCCATGGAGCTGCGACTGAAGAACACGGTGGTAGAGGGAGACCGTATGCCCAACAACGTGCCCCACCCTCGAATCGGATGCAAAGAGGTGATGGAGGCTATGATAGCCCACCCCCACTACTCCGCGCCCCTGGAAGGGCCCAACCAAGGCAGAGGCATCGCTTTCGGACACAGGTTCAACAGCGGCAACGCGTCCTCCGCGACCATCCACGTCAACAACAACGGCACCATCAACTTGGTGACTGGAGCGGTGGACATAGGCGGAAGCCGGGCAGCCATGGCCATGCAGGCCGCCGAGGTGCTGGGAATAATGGCCGAAGACGTTCAGCCCACGATCGTGGACACCAACTCCATTGCCTTCACCGAACCCACCGGCGGCAGCCACACCACCTTCGACACCGGCCTAGCTACCATCCGCGCAGCGGAAGACGTGATAAGTCAGATGGCGTCCCGCGCCGCCCTGGTATGGGAGGTCCAGCCCGAAGACGTTGAGTTCAAGGACGGCGTTTTCACCTGCGTCAAGAACCCCAACGACACCTTCACCTTCAAGCAACTGTCCGGACAGCTGATGCGGACCGGCGGCCCCATCACGGCCTCTGCCTCAGCCACGTCGACGGGAGTAGGGTCAACCTTTGGCGGCAACATAGTCGACGTGGAGGTCGATCCGGAGACGGGCAAAATAGACATCCTCCGGTTCACCGCCTTCTGCGACGCTGGAACGTCGATCCACCCCAGCTACGTGGAAGGGCAGGTGCAGGGAGGCACAGTCCAGGGCATCGGCTGGGCGCTGAATGAGGAATACGTCTACAACGAGGACGGGGCCATGTCCAACTCCAGTTTCCTGGACTACCGGATGCCCACGACCCTAGACGTGCCCATGATTGACGCCGAGATAGTGGAGGTGCCCAACCCCAGGCACCCGTACGGCATACGAGGCGTGGGCGAGATACCCATAATACCCCCATTGCCCGCCCTGGCGTTGGCAGTGAAGAACGCCATTGGAACCCCCATATACAGGCTGCCCATCTCTCCAGGCGCCGTCTTGGATGCGCTGGAAAAGAAGGAGAACGGCTAACCCCTCACCCCAACCCTCTCCCGGGGGGAGAGGGAGCTAAACCGCTCTATTCTCCCCTCTCCCTAGGGGAGAGGGGCCGAGGGTAAGGGTTGTCCTCGTCATTTTGGAGGAATGCGTGTACCAGAACTACAAGGTTTTTTCGTGCGACAGCCACGTCTTCGAACCGGTGGACCTCTACCACCAGCGGATTGAGGAGCGGTTCAAGCCCAGGCTGCCCCACGAAGTTGAGGCCGATGGCGTCAAATGGCGCATGACCGAGGGACACGCACCCTCCAGGCTCAAGAAACCGCCGATGGAAGGGCTCGATGCCGTCCGCGACGAGGCTGGCGGATTCATCGGAGAGAAGCGCCGGGAAGACTTGCGTAAGGACGGGGTCGACCTGTCGGTGTGCTATCCCAACCGGGCGTTCAGCCTGTTGGCCACCAACGACGGCGAGTTCCAGTTGGCCATCGCCCGCGTGTTCAACGACTGGATACTGGAGACGGACCTGGCCCGTATGCCCGACGATTTCGTATTGTCGGCCATCCTGCCACCCAAGGACGTTGTCCGGGCCAGGGCCGAGCTGGTCAGAATCGCCGAGACCGGGAGATTCAAGGGCCTGTTCATGCCGTCCTGGATTGAGGGCCAACCCTATGCCGGGAGCAGCATATACGACCCGCTGTGGGCCACTATCGAGGAGATTGGGCTGCCCGTGCTCTTCCATGCCGGAGTGGGCATAGACCCCAGGACTGCGCGGGGAGACGGCGGCGCCATAATCAACTACGTGCGGGCCATAACCATCTGCTCCGAACCCGTGCTCCAGCTGTGTTCCTCGGGCATCCTGGAACGCTTTCCTAAAATAAAGTTCGCCCTCATCGAGTCCCAGATGAGCTGGCTCCCAGGCATCCTGCACCTGATGGACGAGGGCTATCACAAGCACCACATGTGGGTCAGGCCCAAGCTCCCGATGCTGCCCTCGGACTACTTCCGACGCCAGGGCCACGTCATGTGGATGGACGACGAACCCGGTCTACAGATGCGGGAATACATAGGGATGGACAGCATCCTCTGGGGCGACGACTACCCCCACCACGAGGGGACATGGCCCAACTCTGCCGAGGTGTTCGACCGTAGCCTGTCGGGCCTCAGTGACGACGAAAAGCGGAAGCTGCTCTGGGACAACGCTGCCCGCCTGTTCAACGTTGACCCGGCGACGCACGAGCCGGCGCCTGCCGGCGCTTCTCTTCCGGCTGACCGATAGATCCGGACCTTCCGAACCGGAGCACCATGCCCTGGTAGATCATACAGCTCTGTCCCTCCCCTCCAGTGTTCGTTGACAACCATTTTGCGCCTCAATACAATCGCCCAATCAGGCACGGCCAGGTCGTACAGGAGATATCCACACATAAAGGGGCAGGATATGGCCAATAGTGGGTTTAAAGTGATGGATTCCGACATGCACATCTTCGAGCCGCCTGACCTTTGGCAGCGGTACATAGACCCGAAGTTCGAAAAACGCGCCCCAGTGGGACTGAACCGGCATCGGAGGGACATGGGCCTCACCCTGGACGGCGTAAACATCCAGTTCGGAGCCCCGCTGCTGCCCGGCAGGCCCCAGCCCGCCGCCAATCCTCAGGTCCAAGAGAGGGTTGAACAGGAGAGGAGAAAACAGGACGCCATTTACGCCGATGGAGAGGAAAACGGCTGGGACCCCGCTTCACAACTGAGGGCCATGGACACCGAAGGCATCGACATAGCCGTCCTGTTCCCCAGCCGGGGGCTGACCGTGCTGGCCATCGACGGAATGGACCCTGATCTGGCTCTGGCCACCTCCCAGGCTTACAACAACTGGCTGTACGAATTCTGTCAGGGAGGCCCCGACCGGCTCTACGGGGCCGCGATGGTTCCGCCCTTCGATGTGGAATATGCGGTGACCGAGACCCGCCGCTGTGTGGAAGAGCTGGGCCTCAGGTGCATCTTCATGCGCCCAAACGTCGTCAACGGTCGAAACTGGCACGACCCGTACTACGACCCCCTGTGGGCGGAGTGCCAGCGGCTGCAGATTCCCGTGGGCCTCCACGAAGGGGCGAACCCGCCTTACATCAACCAGGTTGGGAGCAGCTTGGGGTCCAACATGCTGATACATGCATGCAGCCATCCCATGGAGATGATGCTGGCGGCCGTGAGCTTTTGCGGAGGAGGAGTCCTGGCCCGGTTCCCAGAGTTGAAAGTCGGCTTTCTGGAGGCGAACTGTTCCTGGGCGCCCTGGCTTATGTGGCGTCTGGACGAACATTACGAGGCACAGGGATACCGCCAGCCAGAGCTCAAGAAGCCTCCCAGTGAACACTTCAAGGAGCAGTGTTTCGTCAACATGGAGCCCGGCGAATGGCCGGCCAAGCACCTGGAAGACCTGGGTTACAGAGACACGGTAGTTTTCTCCACCGACTATCCGCATGGGGACGGCCAGTATCCCCACGCCGTGGATAGTTTCCTCTCGATGGACTTGTCGCCCGATGCGAAGCGCAAGGTCCTGTGGGACAACTGCGCCCGTCTCTACAACTTCTCCTGAACAGCAGGCGCCTTAGTGCTCCTTGTCCCTGAGTCCGACGCCCGCCAGGTTAAAGCACGCCCGTCTGCCGGGCATAGTCCAGGACCAGCTCGGCGATGCGGGTGGGGTCTTCCTGCACGACGAAATGACCGCCGGGGATGGTCTTTACCTTGACGCCGGGGACTGTGTTCAGAAATTGCTGTGTGGTCGGATTCTCCAACCGGAATCGATCGCTCTGCTCCGCCGCCACCAGCGTGACCGGCATGTTCAGCCCGGCCATCCGGTCCCACACGTCGTCAGGAGTCTCTATAAGGTAGTAGAGCGCTTCCACCTCCGGCGGGCAGGCCAGTTCCACCTGTCCGTCGTCCCTGTCGTGGAAGCCGCCGTTGACGTAGGCCCACAGGGACTCCTCGCTCCATGGCGCCAGCACCGGCCGTTCTCTGTATCGTTCGTAGATGGACTGGCGATCCGGGTACACAGCCCTGCGATTGCGGGCCCTGTCGGCCAGCATCCTGCTCCGTTCGTGGGCGCCCGGGTTTTTCCGGTCCATGAGATTAGGCTCGATGACCATCAACGCTTTGACTCGGTCCTGGCGTTCATATGACCCCAACAGGCTGACCCCGCCGCCCCTGGAGTGGCCCACCACCAGACAGTCTTTCAGGTCGAAACCGTCTAACAATGCAATCAGGTCGCTGGCCAAGTCATCCCAGGAAAAGGGTTCCGTGGGATTGCTGCTATGCCCGTGCCCCCGGAGGTCCATAGAGATGCACCTGACCTCCCTGGACATGATTTCGGCGGCAGGTCCCCAGATGTCGGCGCAGAAGCTGGAAGGATGGAGCAGAACGAAAGTCGGAGCGTCGTCTCCACGCTGCGACTTCCATTCGAGACAGTGGACCTTCCAGCCGTTGTTGTCTATGAAATGGCTTGACTGCATTCCGTAACGACCCCCATCGTAACTTTCCCCAAAGGGAAGGGACACTCATACGCCTTCTACCGGCGGGAGAGGGCTGGGTCGAGGGGAACCTAATCTCCGGGGGCCTCTTTGTAACGGCGGCCTCTTCTAACAGCATCCCGGTCTAGGACATAGTCCATTACCGGAACACCGTAACCGCAGCTGGTGGATGTTTTTTCGACAACTATTTCCACAACCTGCCGGGGTTTGGAGTGAAGGCCCTCTGCGGGACATTCCAGCAGCCGGGCTGCGACAGGAGAGTCATCCACCGGAGTAGACGCCGCCCTACCGTAAAGGCGGACTATGGCCGCGTCGTCAGCGTCGAAAGAGCAGACCATAAGGGTGATGGGGCTTCCTCCGTGAGAATGTCGGACGGTCTCGTTGCCGCTGCCTTTGTAGTCCAGGTAAGCCACCCGGTTGGAGTCCAGTATATGAATGGGCACTCCACCCTTGGGTGACAAGTTGATGGGACCCTGGCCGTCCGGGCCTTCAGTCATTTCAGGGTCTGCCGTTGCTACGAAAAAGACCTTGGCGTTGCGGATAAGGTCAGCCTGTGCGTCGGTGATGCAAGGGAAGTAGTCGCCCATTCTTGATCCTCCTGAGTTTGCGCTGGCATTTTATCACAGAAGCTAACCGGAGTGGCTTCAGTAGACCACCTGGCGTTCCTGCCATTGGTCCACCTGAGACTTCGTCGTTCCCAGCAATTCAACCAGCACGTCCGCGTTATGTTGCCCCATCATAGGCCCTGGCGCCCGGATGGACGCCGGAGTTCCACTGAACTTCCAGGGTGGCCCCTGCACAGTCTGAGGCCCCATGAAGGGATGCTCTATGGAAGTCCACGTTCCTCTGCCGTTCAGGTGGTCGTCCGCAACCAGGTCGCGGCTGCTCATGGACGGAGCCGCGCACACTCCGGCTTGCTGAAGAGCTGCCGCCGCGTCATTCGCAGACCGTGCGGACGTCCACTCAGCAATCAATTCGTCCAAGGCGTCATGGTTGCGGTGGCGGGAGGCGGCGTCAGCGAATCGAGGGTCCATCAGCCACTCAACATACCCCGTAGCGCCGCACAGAGCGCGCCACTCTTCTTGGCTAGCCACCGAGATGGTCACCCAAGCGTCGTCGCCTTTGCACGGATAACATCCCTGGGGTACGGCGCCAGTTTCCCGGTTGCCCTGGCTCTGGGAGACCCTGCCATTCATTGCATAGTCCATCAGGGCCTCTCCTGTATAGACGATGATGGACTCCCTGGAGGACAGGTCGATGAACTGTCCCTCACCGGTCCGCAGCCGGTGGAAAAGTCCCATAAGGAGCGCCAGGCACGCTGTGGACGCCACCCGTGCATCAATGCTGTCACGAAGCTCAGTGGGCGGCGCGTCGGGATATCCGGTTAGGTGTCCCAGGCCGCTCATGGAGTTGAACACGTTGGCGTATCCGGGGAAGGCGCTTTCCGGCCCAGATGCGCCTCCGTTGGAGATGGACACCATCACCAGCGTTGGGTTTACTTCCCTGAGCCTGTCGTAGCTGAGGCCCAACCGAGCCATGACTCCGGGCCGCATGTTCTCCACCACAGCGTCGCTGACGGAGGCTATCTTCAACGCCAACTCCACAGCTTCAGGTTCCTTGAGATTAAGCTGAACGCTTTGCTTGTTCAGGTTCAGCGTGTTGAACACAGGGGAGTTTTCGGGGTCGTCGTAGGAATAGGGAGGCCTCCTGGCCCCGTCGACCTGCATACGGCTTTCCACCTTGATAATCTCCGCTTCCAGAAACCCCAGGAACAGGGTGGCAAACGGACCGGCCAGCAGGCTGGTGAAGTCAAGGACCCGCACTCCAGCCAAAGCTCCTGGAGTCATATCACGCCTCCCCTGACCAAGTCTGAAAGCTCCGTCTCCTCCATGCCCAGCAAGCCGCAATAGACGTCCCGGTTGTGTTGGCCGAGGAGCGGCGCAGGACTATCCACCGCCCAAGGGGTCTTGGGAAACCTGTAGGGACGGGAGGGGTAGGTCAAGGCGCCGGCCTCTGGGTGGTCCACCTCCACGAAGAAGCCTCTGTCTGCCAGCTGGGGCGACCGCAGCACGTCCTCAGCCGTGGCAAAGTAAGCCGCCGGGCATCCGCTGGGGGCCGCCTTGTAATAGACCTCCTCTTTGGTCAATTCAGCGGCCCACTCCCCTATGATGCGGTTCACCTCGTCCCCGTGGCGTATGCGGTCGGCGCGGGTGACGTATCGCTCGTCGTTGGCCAGCTCAGGTCTTCCCATGATTTCCACCAGAACCCTCCATTGACGGTCTTCCCTGGGATACAGGATGACGTATCCGTCCTTGCAGGCGTATATGCCGCCGTATTCGTAGGTCCTGGACCGGTCCACCAGGCGCCCGTTCCCCAGATAAAGAGTGTGGGTCAGACGGTTAAGCGCCATTGTCGATTCCTGGCTGGAAACTTCAATCCACTGCCCGATTCCCTGGAACTCTCTGGCGTATAGCGCCGCTATAGCCGCCGAGGCTGCCATCTGCCCGGTGTCGTAATCCCCCAGATGCACTCCCGCTGCCACGGGCGCCCTGTCAGGGTTCATGGTGTAGCCGAGACCCCCAGGCAGGGTATAGCCCTCGCCGGAGGCGTGAAAAGTGTTTACGTGGCGAGCTTTCCAGTGCGATTTGGGGCCGGTCAGACCAAACGGTGTAATGGACAGGTGGACCAAGGCCGGATTGCTCTCTTGCAGGACATCGTAGCTAAGTCCCATCGACTCCATTGACCCCTCCGCCGGAGCCGGAGGTCGGTCTTCCACCAACAGGTCAGCGGATTCGGCCAGCCGAAGGAAAAGCTCCCGGCCCGTGGCGGTGGAGATGTCGAGGGTAACGCTTTCCTTGTTGGTGTTCAGGTACAGGAACAGACCGCTCTTTTCGGGATGAGGCCCATCGTCGGGGAAAGGGCCACAATGCCTGGCAGGGTCGCCGCACCCCGGCGGCTCGATCTTGATGACCCGTGCGCCCATGTCACCCAAGAGCTTGGAGCAGAAGGGGCCCGCTATGAAACCGGCGAACTCCAGAACAGTAATCCCATCGAATGCCTTCCGCGCCATGCCGCTCCTACCAGGCCGCCATTTCTACTTAGCCTTTGGATAATAAATGGAAGGGCGTTTGAGCGCTAGCCCTGTAGAGTTCGAGAGGAGATGTCCCTTGCTCTGGGCTTCGGGGGCCGAACTGTCGTCATAAGCAATGCGGCAGCGCCGTACAGTCCAAGGATCATCCACCATGACGACTCGTAGTCCCCGGTTATGTCTCTCATGTACCCAACCAGAGGAGCCCCCGCTCCGGCGGTCAGCAGAGTCACCGGAAGCACGACACCCCGTATGGCCCCGAGAAAAGCCCTGCCGTAGTATTCCGCCATCATGTAGGTCGGCACAATCATGAACGCGCCTACAGACGAGCCGAATATGAGCGTTGACGCGAACATGTGCAACTCCTGTGTGCCGAACACCATCAGAGTCGTAGACGAGGCGAACCCTATGAAAGCGCCCACCCCAAGAAACCTGACCGGAAACCGCTCCACCAGCCAACCCGACAGGAGAATCATCGCCGTCGCCCCAGCTGCGTCCACGGAGAAGGCAAATGAGACCGTCTGGGCGTCTATGCCCCTTTCTGTCCAGAAGGGGAAACGATGCACACTGGCTCCACCCTGGGCCAGTCCATGGAGCGCGAACACCACCATCAGCTTCCATAGGGTGGACTCACGTCTCGCATCGCCCAGCGTCCAGGCATCCTCCTCAGAGGCAGCGATTCTCCTGGCAGCGGATGTGTTGCTGATCGGCCTCGAGCCAGCCGACCTCGGGCCTCCGTCCACCTCCAGCCCCATGTCCTCCGGCTGGCGGCGCAAAAACAGGGCCGCCACGGGGATGCAGATGACCATGAAAGCGATGGCCATAATCCCCCACGCAGCCCGCCATCCCTCCGCATCGATGAGGAACTGGGTCAAGGGCACCAGTGTCACTCCGCCGACGCCCAGACCCAGGGTGGACAACGCAAGGGCGCGCCCACGGAGCCTGACGAACCACTTGGCCACCGGCACCGAAGTCACAAGGCTGTTGGGAGCCGTCACGCCGGTCACTCCAATAACGCCGAACAGCAGGAAGAACTGCCAGGCCTCGTTGACTTGCGATATGGCCAGTAGGCACAGGCCGATAACAGCCGCAGCTGCGACAATGAACAGTCTGGAGCCGTAACGGTCCAGAAGGCGACCGACCATCAAGGCCGATAACCCGGCCGTCAGGTTTCGGGTGGTCTGAGCCCACCCGAAATCGGCCCTGCTCATGTCCAGCCCCTCCCCCATGGGCACGACGAAGGGGCCAAAGTTCAGCGTTCCCGTGGCCATGGTGGAGTAGTTGACCAGGAACATGGAGGCGACGATGACCCAACCGTAGAAGATGGGGCCTCGTCTAAAGGGGTTCAATAGGGCCGCCCGCGCCTACATAGGCACTCCATTAGCTTGCGGGCGCCTCAGCTCACCTGGGAGCGGAATGGCAGCTCGACCTCCAGGCGGGCCGTACCGGTGGGCTCGCCCCGCTGGTTGTTGCAGCGGGTCTCACACTCCACCATTCGGCGGCCGTCCTCGATCCACTTGCGGGTGACTTTGCCCGCTACCCAGGTGGTGTCCCCCTCGATGTTGAAACGGCGCAGCTCGTTGTAATACTTGCGCAGAAAGCCCTGGTCTCCCATCCAGTTGGTCACAATCTGGGCGAGCCACGACCCCCTTTGCGGACCCAGGTCATAGATGCCGGGCAGTGCGATTATCTTGGCCATGGTGTCTTCCCAGTGGCCTCGGTGCGGATGGTCGGGCACGCCCGTCTCAGGGTCAGGCTCGGCAAAGGCGGCGTGCTTCTTGAAGGACTGCCACCGATGGTAGTGGGAGCCGCCGGGACTGCCTCCGGCGCCCATGTTGAAGGCGTCGAACCGCCCGGCTCCAAATATTATGTCAACAACTCTGAGAGGGCCGCGGACTATGGGAGGCAGCTCCTCTCCTTCTGTCACGTCCTCCCAATGCCTGGCCTCGGCGCCCCTTATTCGTTCCTTGTCGTATGCGTCCCAGATGTCCTGCAGGTCTTCGTCGGAGTACCTGGGTTTCTCCACACCCTTGTAGACGTCCCTCTCCCTGGCGGCGCGGCGTTCAGTCCTGACGCTCCACGCCCTCCCCTTGGCCATAGCATGCCCTCTGCCGTTGACGTACAGCGTCTGGGCCGACTGAATCACCACATGGCCGGCGTAGCTGCTGGTGGGCTTTTCCACCACGCTGTACGGCCGGTACGAAGCGCTTATCACATCGCCCGGTTTAATGGGTTGGTAATACTCCCACTCGCTGCCGCCGTAGAAGGTGTGAACGCCCGGCAAGCCCCCCATGTTGGCTGCCGTAGTGGAGCGGATGGTCCACAGATACATGGGGAACGCGATCATGGCGCCGAAGTGGGTAGAGCGTCCGTAGTCGGGGTCAACGTACAGCGGGTTGCGCTCTCCCAGACCCATCCCAAAAGTCCTGATGGAGTCGGCGGAAATTTCGCCTACGTGGCGGACACCGTGGTAGTAAACGCCCAGCCGGCCTCGAAGCCGCTGGATTCCCTCTGGAGTGATCGTTCCGAATGTGCTCTTGTCCGTCGCCATAAATTCCACCAAAAAATCCCTGGGCGGCTCTCTGAGTCGGGTGGACCTTATGGAACCCGACCCTTCTTGAGGGACCATTTCTCAGGTGTGCCTACAAGCTATCCAAACGATACAGACGGCTATATCCTTTGTCAAACCTGAAGAACTACACGCTAATGACAGGAGGCCGGGAGAATCCGTAAACCAATATTATTTTCACGCCTGACGGCCCCTTGCGGCGGTCTCCCCATCCCTATAAACTCTCTCCCATTGGGCCGCAGTTGGGAGGGGCGGGGATGAGAATCGGCAGGTTCAAGAAGGGGAGGCTGACCGCCTACGGTGTGGTGGAAGGCGATGAACTCCTCGAAATCCGGGGCAGCATCTACACCAAGTTCCGCATCACCGACAACCGCTTCAATCTGGCTGACGTGAAGCTTCTCTCCCCCACCAATCCCCAGCAGATATGGTGCCCCGGCCCCAACTTCTCCAACGAGAACGGGGACCACGATCCTGAACTCCAGCCTTCCGTCAGCCCCGAGCCTTGGCAAAAGGGACGCAACTCCCTCATCGGACCCGACGACTACATCGTGTTGCCCAAGGACTCGGCCGGAGAGATCCACGCGGAAGGGGAGGCAGTCGCCGTAATCAGCAAGCCCTGCCGCCGCATCAGCACAGAGAAAGCGCTGCGTTACGTTCTGGGTTACACCTGCGGCAACGATGTCAGCGAACGCCAGTGGCAATGGGACGACCGCCACCTGTGGAGGGCAAAAGGCTCCGACACTTTCGCGCCCGTGGGACCCTGGATAGAGACCGAAGCGTCGCCATTGGACTTGAGAGTGAAAGTAAAAATCAACGGCGAAGACGTCCAAAGCTCGTGCACCTGCGACATGGTCCACGACTTTGCCTCCATCATCAGCTACATCAGCCAACAAGTGACCCTCCAACCGGGAGACCTGGTCTTCTCCGGCTCCCGAGGGGAGAACGCACCCATAAAGCCCGATGACGTGGTCGAGGTGTCCATAGGCGGCATCGGGACTCTGAAAAACACCGTCCGCATGGAAGACTGACGCCTCCCCCCGTCATTGACGACTCCATAGACGCCCCAATACAGTACCTGAAACAAGAATATGGGCGCCTCGTCTGAGGCGCCCATGTCTGTTGGTTGCACTTGGCGGCGCTTCCGCCGTTGTCAGTCTAGCTGATGCCGTACGTCCGGGCTGCGTTGTCCCAGACTATCTTCTGTTTCTCCTCATCGGTGCATCCCGCGAGCACCTCTTCGGCCACCTGCCGAGACATGGGGAAGGTCCCCTCGTCGTGGGGATAGTCGGCCCCGAACTGGATGTTGTCCACGCCGATGATGTCCCTGAGCCTCATGGTGTGGGGGTCCTGCTGGAAACCCACGAAACAGTTGGCTTTCCAGAAGTCGCTGGGCATCGCGTCGTTCTTGAACCGAACGGGGCACATGGTAAGCCTGTCGGTGTAGGTGTAGTCCAGGCGCTCCAAAAAGTGGGGTATCCATGACACTTCGTGTTCGATCACGCCAACCTTAAGCCCAGGGTAGCGCTCGAACACCCCTGAGAAGATCATGTCCCCTAGTGAGTTCCTAGGCCAGAAGTCCACGTTGCTCAACCAGGACGGAGTCAGTTTGCTGAAGTCCATGAACTCGTTTTCAGGTCCGGGTCTGTTGCAGCCGATGTGGAATGAAACGGGTATCTGAAGGTCCTGGCAGGCAGCCCAGAACGGCTCGTACATCTCATGGTTATACCTCATGCCGGGACTTGGCCACACGGGGACCAACGCTCCCACCATGCCCATCTTCTTGCAACGCTCTAACTCCTCTATCGCCTTGTCGGGCAGCTCCGGGTTGATAAGAGCGATGCCGTAGAGCCGGTCGGGGTGGGCGGCGCAGTATTCGGAGAGCCAATCGTTGTAGACCTTGTGCAGCTCGTGCAGGAACTCCCGGTCCTCGATCCTGTAAAGATGGAGCCCCACGGTCGAGTAGTGTATGGCCTTGTCTATTCCGTCTATGTCCAGGTCCTTGACCCTTTCGTCAGGGTCGTAGGCCCCTGGGCGGAGGTGCTCTTCACGGGTGCGCGTCTTCCCGATTTCAGCCCGGACCGCCGGGTCTTCTTCGTACCGCCGTCCGGGATGGGTGCCAGGGGACAGGGGCACCAGGGCAAAGTCTCCGTAGTACCACATGTCCAGGTCGTCTAGGCTCCTCAACCGGGGCGCCCTGTCCTGGAGGTTCTTGGGCAGCCGGGTGACCCACAGGTCCGATCGTTCGAATGTATGGTCATCGGCTGACAGTATCTTGTACCCTTCGAGTCCTTGAGCCATGTCCTTCCTCCTGTCTCAAAGCTGCCAGTTGGTCAAGGGAACACGTTCTGCGTGTTCCGTAACGTATATTACATTTTACTCCGGTTTGACGCCAAGGGGAAGGCGGGTTATCTGCCTTCCATCGCTGGCAGCCCTTTACGCCACGTACCGCAGCGTCGCTTCTGTCATGATCTGCGCGGCGATGGGCAGGGAGTCCTCGTCTATGTCGAATCCGGCGCTGTGGTGAGGGGCTGTGATTCCCTTTGCTGGGTTGCCGCAGCCGACCAGGAAGAAGCAGCCGGGAGCCTGTCTCAAGAATAAGGTGACGTCTTCCCCCAATTGGAGCGGAGTTATGGTCACCACATTCTCAGGCCCTACCACAGTCTGGGCCACGTCTGTCACCAGCTTGGAGACCTCTTCGTCGTTGACCACCGGGGGCACGCCCACAACGTGGGTGAACTCGCAATCGCCTCTCATCGCCTGGGCCACCTGGGAGGATATTTCCTCCACCCGCCGAAGTATGTAGTCCCTGACCGAGTCGTCCAGAGTCCTTATCGTTCCGGCAAGCTCTACTGTGTCCGAGACTACGTTGAAAGCCGTCCCGCCCTGTATGGTGCCGAATCCAAGCACGCCGGTCTCAGTGGGAGCTATTTCCCGGCTGAGAATGGTCTGGAGGGCCGTGATGACGTGGGCCGAAATGAGGATAGGATCCACGGAGAGGTGGGGCATTCCTCCATGCCCGCCTTTTCCTTTGATGGTCAAGCGTATCCCGTCGGCGCTGGAGAATATGGGCCCCGGCTGGGCGGTCACCTGGCCCACTGGCAGTCCGCTCCAAAGATGGAAGCTGAGCGTCCGGTCTACTGTGGGATTCCTCATGGCCCCGTCGTCAATCATCTTCTGAGCGCCGCTGGCTATCTCTTCCGCAGGTTGAAAGGCAAGCTTCACGTTGCCTTTCAAGTGATTGCGGCGCTGGCTGAGCAGGTCGGCCACTGCCAGTCCCACAGCCATGTGCCCGTCATGGCCGCAGGCATGCATCAAGCCTTCCACTTCCGATGAGTACGGTCGGTCCATGGGCTCCTGCACTGGCAGACCGTCCATATCTACACGAATCAGAACGGTGGGACCTCTGCCCGAACCCTCCAATTGACCCAGGACGCCGGTCTCTCCCACTCCGGTGCGCACGTTCCAGCCGAGGCTGTCCAGCCGTTCGGCGACCACCCCGGCGGTGCGGTGTTCCTGGAAGGCAAGCTCCGGGTTCCGGTGGAAGTCTCTGCGGTCCTCCACCAGCCGGTCTCGGATGCCAGCCATGTCTCCAGGCGTTAAGTTAGACATTGCATACCTCTGGAAGCTGGGGAGATTTTACCACAGCAGCCTAATCTTGCGAGTCGATACAGGCCGTAATATACTTCCCACTACTCGTTGCAAACTAGGGGTTGACGTGGAAGAGTTGCGCCTGTTTCCTCTAAACACTGTCCTGTACCCCGGCATGCCGTTGCCTCTACGCATATTCGAGGAGCGGTACAAGCTCATGATTGGGGAATGTCTGGACAAGGAAGAGCCGTTCGGGGTGATCCTGATTAAAGAGGGGCCGGAGGTTGGCGGACCCGCCGCTGTCTACAACGTGGGCGTCGCCGCCCGCATAGACGAAGTGGAGCATCACGAAGAGGGCCGCATGAGCATCTCCACCACCGGCGAACGGCGCTTCAGACTTCTCGAAGTTATCCAGGACATCCCTTACATGAAAGGCGCAGCCGAATATCTGGATGAAGACCTCGGAGAGGACGCTGAAGACCACTATCCGCAGGCGTCGGAGATGTTCGGAAGCTATATCCAACTCCTGACCAGCCTCGGCGGGGGTTGGTTGGTAAACACGGAGGTCCCGGCAGAACCTCTATCACTCAGTTACACCATCGCCCACTACCTTGAGCTCCCCCGCATCGCACAGCAACGGCTCTTGGAGATTCCCACCGCCGGAGAGCGGTTGAGGTACGAAATACCATTGCTGGAAGGCGCGACAGAACGCCTCCGCGAAGCCGTCCTCAGGCGCAACCCATATCAGGGCCCCCGCCTCAACTAGGGCCTCTTCACCCCTGGTCTTCAACGTTGCCATTCGTGCCACGCGCCTTTCCTACACGTGGCCCCGACTAACGCCAAATCCGGGACACGCCGCCCTGCGGCGTCATGCCTGAGAAGAGCTCTGGGTGTATTATCTCCCCCAATATCTCCAGCCCGTCGACAAGACGCGGGCCTGAGCGGCTGAAGTAAGCACTGGCGTCGACCACGAACACTTTGCCCTCCCGCACCGCCGGAAGGGATTCCCAGCCCGCCCTATCCTTGAACAACTGTAGCTCCTGCATGGCGCGTCGTGCGTCAAACCCACAGGGGCAGATGACGATGACTTCGGGCTGTTGGTCCACCACTTTCTGCCACTCTACGGTGAAAGATGGCTCGTTCTTGTTGCCCAGGCAGTCCTGGCCTCCCGCCATTTCCACCATTTGCGGCATCCAGTGGCCGGCGACCATGACCGGTTCCATCCACTCAAGGCAAGCCACTTTCGGGCGATGGGCTGCAAAGGAAGCTATATTCTTGACTCGTTGGATGCGCCGGTCCAGGGATTCAGCATATCGTTCCGCGGCATCCTCAACGTTTGCGGCTCTTCCAACCTCACGAACATTATCCAGGACGTCCTCTATGGACGTGGGGTCAAGGGAGACGATTCGGGGCTTGTTGTCCAGCTTCTCGGTTGCGTCGGCCACCTGCCGCGCGGTTATCGCTCACTCGGCGCATAGCTCCTGGCTGAGCAGAAGATCGGGGCGAATCTCCAGGATGGCCTCTTCGTCTATATCGTAGATGCCCTTTTCTTCTCGAAGCCTCTCGGCGATCATCGCATGTATGTCGCTGCTGGAGTAGTCTCCGCCTTGGAAAATGCTGCTGACCACCTGCCGGACCTGCTTGGCCTGCGGGGGATAATCGCATTCATGGGTGACGCCGTAAAGGCTGCCGCCGAGACCCAGGGCATAGACCATTTCCGTGGCGCTGGGCAGGAATGAGCATATTCGCATAATCGTCCTCTCTTACGTTACCTTGTAGCCCTTCGGAGCATAGGCCGCCAGGTTAGGGTCTCCGGGAAGGAATCCTCCCGCTCCTGGACTGCCGACGAATTCTCCATTTTCCATCACGACCCGGCCCCGTTGCATAGTGAGTTCGGGCATGCCCAGCAGCTCGAACCCGTCGAAAGCGGAGTGGTCGGTGTTCCCGTGCTGCCCATCGACCGTGTGTTCCTTGGCCGGGTCCCATATCACCAAGTCAGCGTCGGAGCCAGGCTGCAGGACTCCCTTCTTGGGGTAAAGGCCGAATACCTTGGCCGGGTTTTCGCAGAAGACCTGTACCATCCTTGGGAGGCTGATGCGTCCGGTGTTCACTCCAAGGGTCCAGACCACCGGCATCATAAACTCTATAGTGTTTAGCCCGTGGGGTGCGTCGAAGATGTTGTCGCCTCCCACCGTCTTCTGTGCGACGGTGCGGCCGCCGGAGTCGCTGGCGATCACATTTATCGTTCCGTCAGCAACGGCCTGCCAAAGGGCTTCCCTGTCCAGCCCCTTTCTCAGCGGCGGGCCAACTTTTGCCAGCGGGCCTCTGCGGGTCATCTCGTCGTCCGTCAGGGCCAGATAGTGGGGGCAGGTCTCGGTGAACAGCTGCACGCCCCTGTCCCTGAACTCCCGCACTAGCGGGATGGACTCCTTCGTGCTGAGGTGAACGGAATAGAGAGGCGAACCCGCCACTTGCGAAAAAGTGGAGGCCCTGTACAGCCCTTCCGCCTCCAGGATGGTGGGTTGAGATGGGGGATAGTATTCAGGGCCGGTCTTTCCCTGTTCCAGGTGACTGTCCACTAGGTAGTCGATGCAGCAGGCATTTTCGCAGTGGACCATGGGCAGGCCGCCCTCGCCGGCCGCCAGGTCCATTGTCTTGAGAAGACCGTCCTCGGTGATGGCCATGCCTCGGCGCTTGTAGGCCAGGAACATCTTGAAGGAAATGACCCCCAGCTTCATAAGCTCCGGGATGGACTTGTCCAGGATGTCTTCGTCGGCGGCTGTGTATGTCCCGTGGACCGCGAAGTCCAGGTGGGAGATGCGTTCGCCTTCTTCTATGAACCCTTTGACCAGATCTGTGGTGTAGCCGTTGAAGCCCCACCCAGCGACGTTGCCCACAAATGCGATGACGGTGGTAATTCCCCGTAGGCAGCGGTCACCGTGTACTGGTCCATCTTGTCGGAGTAGACGGGATGGCAATGGGCGTCGATGGCGCCTGGCAGGACATAGCGACCAGCGGCGTCAACAGTTCGGGAAGCCTCTACTCCGGACAGGTCAGGGCCCACTTGGGCAATCTTCTCTCCCACCACCAGGACGTCGGCCCGAGAAATCCCCTGGCCGGACACCAGCAGCCCACCTTTTATAAGCACGTCTCCTCTTGGGGACGCCATGGGCCGGGCTACTCTTCAGAGACGACCGGGTTGGACAGGACGCCTATCCCTGGCACATCGATTTCCACGGTGTCTCCGTGGTGGAGGCCGGCCGGTTTGCCCGACGTGCCCATGAATATCATGTCGCCAGGCTCCAGGGTCATCCTGCGGGAGGTCCACTCGATGATGGCGGGCAGGTCAAACACCATCCCCGACGTGCTCTCGGCCTGCACCTCGTTGCCGTTGATGCGAGCGGTGAGCATGGCGTCGAAGGGGTCTATCTCGTCGGAAATGATGGGTCCCACGGGAGAGAAGGTGTCGGAGGACTTGGCTCTCCACCACTGGCCGTCTCCCCTTTGCCATTCACGGGCGCTCACGTCGTTGCCGCAGGAGTAGCCCAGCACATACTCCAAGGCCTGCTCCTTGGGTACATTCCGCGCCCTCTTGCCGATGATCACAACCAGTTCGCCTTCCTCCTCCACGGTTTCCGCGTCCCTGGGCCGGATGATGGGGTCGCCGTGGGCTGCAAGAGACGACGGGGTCTTGAGGAAGATAAGGGGCTGAGTTGGGGTGGGCCTGTCTCCCAGATGGCTGTAGTAGTTGAGGCCTACCGCCAGTATCTTGGACGGCGCTGTAGGGGTAAGGAGCTTCACCTCGGACAAACCGTGGGTATGGTCTGTGACCTCGTATTGCTCAAAGGGCGTCGTGGTTATCTCGCGAACGGTGTCGCCGTCTACCACTCCATAGGCTACGTCTCCGTGGGCCAGGTAACGTGCAAACTTCATGGCTTCCTCCTAAGCCTCGTAAGATTGGTCTCCAGTCGGGGCTGTCTACGGGGTCTGCAATACCAGCTTGCCGAAAAAGTCGCGGCTTTCCATGGTGCGATAGGCTTCTGTCGCATCTTCCAAGGGGAAAGTCTTGCCCACCACGCCCCGTATGCCGCCCGTCCTTATTACCCTCATCATGTCGCCAAAGCTGCGCTTGCTGCGTCCGCCGCTACCCAGCAGAGACAAGGGTGTGCCGCTAAGTTGGGAGAGGTTCAGGGCGTAGTTGGCGCCGGAGTGGGTTCCAGTGATGACCAGGCGTCCCCCCGGCTTAATGCAGGCCAGGCTCTCATCCCACACTTCGGCGCCCACGCTGTCGAACACAATGTCCACTCCCTGGCCGTCGGTAAAGTCTCTCACCACTTTGCTGAAGTTGGGGGTTGTGTTGTAGTTGATGCCAAGGTCGGCGCCCATTTCTTTAGCTTTGTCCAGCTTCCAATCGCTTCCAGCCGTGGTGATGACCCGCGCGCCCACGTGCTTGGCAATGGCAATGGCTGTCGAGCCGACACCGCTGCCCGCCGCGTGGATCAGTATGTCGTCCCACGGCTGTAGTTTTCCCCGCTCTATGAGGCAATGCCACGACGTGTGGGTTGCCACCGGGAAAGCCGCTGCCTCATCGAACCCCATCCAGTCGGGGATTACGTGGGCGTTGACAGCTGGAACGACACAATATTGGGCATGGCCGCCGTCGATGTCGGACCCCAGCCGCATCTGATTGGGGCAATACTGGTCGACTCCGGCGCGGCAGCTGTCGCAGGTGTAGCACTTGACGCGGTTGTCGATGAGGACCCGGTCGCCCTCCTTGAGCCAGTCCACGGTCGGGCTGACCTGGGCTACCTCTCCAGCCATGTCGAGACCGAATATGCGAGGCAGGCTCCGTGTGTTGGTCCGCCCGTTTATTATGTAAAGGTCAGCGTGGTTGAGGGCCGACGCTCGCACCCTTATGACGACCTCGCCCGGCCCGGCCTCCGGGTCAGGCCGGTCGCCGTATTTCACGTTGTTCAGGTCGCCCGTCTGTTCGAGATAGATGGCTTTCAACGCTGGCGCTTCCCCCTTTGCCCGCGGCGCCTCTGAAGTCGGCGCCCGCCCGTATATTACCCCAGGCGCCAAAGCGCGTCAAAGGCGATGCATAGGCGCCAAATAGATTCTGACCCACGGAAGTCGTGTAGGGCTCGCAATAGATACTGTATAATCGCGATGTTGTCTTTAAAGCTACACCGGAGCTCGGTGGCACACAGAAATTCCGATGCTTTTCCTTCGCTTCTGCCCTATCCCCATTCGCGTCCCCGGTTCTTCCATAGCGCTGGCTGCTTTGGCTATTGCTCTTTGCGGGGTCCTGTCGTGCACGTCTCAGTCGGATGAGACCACAGCGCCGATCCCCGGACTACGTTCCGGCCAGGAGATATTCGCCTCCACGTGCGCCGCCTGCCACGGGGTTGACGGCCAGGGTCAGGAGAACTGGCACGTCGTCAAAGAGGACGGCACGTTGCCGGCTCCTCCCCTGAACGGCGAAGGCCATACCTGGCATCACGGAGATGGGCTTCTTTACCAAATCGTGAGCCAGGGAGGGAAATCATTGGAAAGCCCGGACATCCCGAACTTTAAGAGCGGGATGCCTGCTTTTGGAGGACAACTTAGTCACGAAGAAATCATCGCCGCATTGACGTATGTCAAAAGCCTCTGGGGCGACAAAACCAAGAGAGACATTTCCATTCGAGAGTCCCAGGCTCGGGCTAGTGAATTCGACCCGTTCCCAGCGGTTGGAAATTAGCGGTGTCACTGTGGCGACTTATGCTTGGCGTCGACTAGGGCGAAATTTGACTAATCATCTATGAGTCAATTAGACTGCTCCTATGATTAAACGACTGCAAGTCCTCCTGAATGAGGAGGAGTACTTAGAGATTCAAGGGGTCGCCCGGAGACAACGAGTGACCGTTGCGGAATGGGTCCGGCAGACGCTCCGTAAGGCCAGACAAGACCATCCCGGAACTGCCGATGCCAAGCTGCGTGCCATTGCCGACGCAGCACGCCACCAGTTTCCGACAGCCGATATAGAGACCATGCTCCGGGAGATTGAAGAGGGACAACGCCTCCTGTGATTTTCATCGACTCCAATGTGCCGATGTATCTGGTAGGAGCTCCCCATCCGAACAAGGACCGTGCTGTAGCCGTTTTAACCGGGTTGGTGAGAGACGGGGATCGCTTCGTAACCGATGTCGAAGTCTACCAGGAGATACTTCACCGGTACACAGCCATCCTGCGACTTGATGCGATAGACGCCGCGTTCGAAAGCCTGGATGCCATCGCCGACGACATCCTGACCTTTGGAATATCGGAAGTACGCGCTGCTAGAACGTTGATCGGCTCCCTCGACGGACTCTCTGCGCGGGACGCTCTACATGTCGCCGTGATGCAAAAGGCTGGGATTGACCGGATTATGAGTTTCGACAGCGGGTTCGACAACTTTCCTGGAATCGACCGCTTGAGTTGACCTCATCTCCTCGGCATAACCTCCTGTTGTGTAGACGATCCAAAACATGACCGCATTGCCCACTCCAAAGTTGAATGCCTAGATCCTGACGCTCACTTCCTTAACGCAACCTGAGCTCGTACCACGACCCATCAACGCAACGCCCCTTGCCCGGCCTGGCTGGCTACACTACACTTCCAGTCAATCCGGTCCAGGTTGAATAAGGAGTGTCGACATGAGCCTTCCGGTTTTCGATGTTGCGGGCAAGAAGGTCCTGTGTGTGGGGGCAGGGCGAGGCATTGGCAAGGGCATTGCGTTGGCTTTTGCCGAGGCTGGAGCAGACGTAGCGGTTACTGGCCTCACGCCCGTCGGGGCCAACGCAGTAGCCGAGGAAATCAGGGCGATGGGGCAGCAGGGCTTGGCCTTCCACGGCGACGCCACCAAGGCCGGAGACATGGACCAACTGGCCGATCAGGTATTGTCTGCGTTCGGCCATCTCGACGTCCTGGTCAATTGCGTCGGCGATGCTATTCAGGCTCCGGTGGCCCCGCTGCCCGATGGAGGCCCGCCCGCAATGTCGGAGGAGGACTGGCATCGCATCATTGACCTGAACCTGACCGAAGCGTTCCAGGGCTGCCGCGCTTTCGGCCCCCACTTCCTGGAACGGCGTCAGGGTTCAGTGATAAACATCTCCGGCTGGGCTTCTTTCCGTGGCATGGCGCGGCGTTCCGCCTACGACGCAGCCAAAGCTGGACTCATGCGCTTCACCGAGTGTATCGCCCAGGAATGGGCTCCCTACAACATTCGTGTCAACGCCATCGCCCCCGGCCGCTTCCCCGACAAGGACCAGCTTTCCGAGGACGCCTACCAACAGCGGCATGAGCAAGCCAGGGACACGGTGCTGCTGGGTCGTCTGGGCGAACTGAAAGAAGTTGGATACCTGGCCGTATACCTGGCGTCCCCTGCCGGAGATTACGTAACGGGCCAGACCTGGGCCATAGACGGCGGCATCAGCATCATGTCTCCCTGAGGAACAGCCCAGGAACAGGCCTGCTGATGCGGACGACCCACAAACTCAGAGAGGCGGCTCCAAGTCGAACCCTATGACTCTCTCGCACCATCGGGCGACCGCCAGCAGTTTCGGCTCCCCGAAGCGCGTTCCCGCAAGCTGCACTCCCAGCGGAAGCCCTGAATCGCTGAGCCCCGAGGGCAGGCTAACCGTCGGCAAGCCCGCAGAGGTCCACGGTCGCTGGAACACCGGGTCTCCGGTGGTGTTAAGGTCCCGTGGGGCGGGCGTCGGCGTGGAGGGCATTATCAGTGCGTCATAGCGGGCCGCCAGGGAGTTCAAGTCAACGCTGAGGCGCCTCCGGTGCCGCTGGGATTGGACGTAGTGGACAGCCGGGACCAGCATTCCCGTTTCTATATTAGCCCTGAGCTTGGGGCCAAAGTCATCGGCCCGCACTTTGTAATTGGCTTCATGGAAGGCGGCGCACTCTACGTTCATCACGATATTATGGCTGGGGAAACAGGTCTCGAAGCTTTCTGGAAGCTCCACTTCCTCCACGATGGCTCCGGCGTCTTCCAGAGCCTGAACCACTGACTCAGTGTGCTCGTGGACTTCCGGATAGCACACTTCCATGAAAAACTCCCGAACCAGACCCAGCCTTGGTTTATCAGGAGAGCGGTCCAGACCTGTGACGTAGTCCTCAACGGGCGCCGTAGACGAGCCCGGGTCCGACGGGTCGTGTCCGCTCATGGCTTGAAGCAGCAGCGCAGAGTCTTCCACCGACCGCACCAGAATCCCCACGGTGTCCAGGGACCAGCTCACCGGTATGACTCCGTGGCGGCTGATGCGTCCATAGGACGGCTTGAGGCCCACAACTCCGTTGTAGGCTGCGGGGCGGCAGGTCGAACCGCCCGTCTGGGAACCCAGGGCTCCGGCGCACATCCTCGCAGCCACAGCCGCCGCCGAGCCGCTGCTGGAGCCGCCGGGAGTATGTTCCGCGTTCCACGGGTTGTGGGTCGGAGACGGGTCCGACGTAGCAAACTCCGTCGTTACAGTCTTGCCCAGAACCACCATGCCAGCTTCCCTAAGCCGTGCGACACAGGTGGCGTCGTATGACGGCGTGAAGTCCTGGTATATAGGGGAGCAGGCGGTGGTCTTCAGGTCTTTGGTGTAGAAGATGTCTTTCAGCCCAACGGGGACTCCATGAAGAGGCCCTCTGGAACCGGAGCTTTCCAGTTCCTTGTCCAAAGCCGACGCTGCCGCGAGGGAGCCTTCACGGTCGATGGTAACCCATGCTGTAAGTTGAGGCTCCAGGCGCTCGATACGCTCAAGCAGGGCCTCCACGAGCCTGTAGGAGCTTGCGGCCCCTTCACTTATGGCCCGTCCTGACTCAGCCAAACCCAGTCGGTGAAGTTCAGTCATATTCTTTCCATCCGGGGTGCGTTGAATGGGCGGATGTCACAGGAAGAAGGCAGGCTCGTCCTCTGCGCCGGGTGGATTGTCCATGACAGCGTTCACACTGGCGGCCATGTCCACCAGGGCAGGGTCCAAAATCTCAGCCCGCTCCTTCCCCAACAGCCTCTCCGCAACCCATCGAAGCTCTTCAGTCAGGGTTTCAAGGGGTGTCTGTCCCATCGCCGTTTCCTACTCTGCAGTCTCTTCGATGACGATGCTCTCGATTACCACGTCGTCGATGGGCTTGTCACGAGCGCCCGCCGCCGCTTCTGATATGGCTACGACAATGTCCTGGCCTTCGGTCACCTCGCCGAATATGGTGTGTTTCCCGGTGAGCCAGGGAGTGGGCACGGTGGTAATGAAGAACTGGGAGCCGTTAGTGTTCGGGCCAGAGTTGGCCATGGCCAGCAGCCCGGCCTTGTCGAACGCCAGCCCTGAAACGATTTCGTCCTGGAACTGGTATCCCGGCCCGCCCGTGCCGGTGCCGGTGGGGTCGCCACCCTGAATCATGAAGTCTTTGATAACCCGGTGGAATATGACCCCGTTGTAGAAGCCGTCGTTGGACAGCTTTACAAAGTTTCCCACGGTGACGGGAGTCTGGTCATCGAAAAGCTCAACTACTATGGCGCCCTTGTTGGTGTTTATCGTGGCTGTCACTATGATGTTCCTACTTTCTTCAGGTTCGGCGGTCGGAGTTGCGGTTGGTTGGGGTGTCGGGGCGGATGTTGGCGCAGTGGTCGGCGTGAAAGTTGGGCCTGCGCCTCCGCAAGCGAATACAGCGGCAATGGCGCCTAGCACCCCAATGAGCAGCGCAGAGACCGTAAATTTCGCAACGACGGATTTCACGGCTGCTAATTATATCCCAGCGCCGCCCATCCGTCACTACGTGAACTGGCCATATAGTAAAATCACCTCATGGTCACGAATAGAAGAGGACCCGAGCACCATAGCCATTCTACGGGGCAGCCACTGCCGGATCGTATCAAGAACTTATTGCGGTACTACATTGCTGATCGGGCTGGCAGTTTTAGTAGTTGGTCTAACCTATAGGTTCACGTACCATAAGGTAACGGAGTTAGCCTATGTGGGAATTACTCGCCGAAATATGGCTGTGGATTCTGCTCGCCGCAATTCTTCTGGTCGTTGGCGGAATCGCTCTGGCAGTAATCGGTGGCCTAACAACAACATTCGTGACAGACGTATACCGTGACCTGAGGGATCCAAAAGAGAGAGGGGCGACCGGATGTGCATTAGCGATTGTGGCCTTCATCCTTATTGGATTCCTAATATTGTACATGGCTGGTAGAAAGATGGATTGAGAGAACAGCTACCAAGTTTTAAATTATTCGATGGGGTGCTATGGAGACCTATCTTTCTGTCTGCAACATAGACCACGACTTGCAGTCACGAACGAGAAGGGCCTACGTGGTCTGCTACTCGTTAAACCCTTTAAAGTATCTAATCGACCTAGGTCTCTTGGTATCTTACCGAAACTATCTATGGCTTAACCGATGTACCCCCACTAACCTATTCAGCAGGTATCCCAGCAACCTCGGCTAGGCAGTCACGATTAGAGTGCTGGCTACCAAAACTGCTGTAGAGGCTGTCAGCCGCCTTGATCCATTCTTCACATATTACACAACGATAGTATTCGATCCAGCCAGTCCCATCCTCGTTTCGTTCTCTCCGAAACGTCCAAGCACCAGTACGACGACTATTTCGCCAGATCCTTTTGAGCCAAGTCGGAACTTCCATTCCCGCAAAGCGAAATATCATGCGAACGTCAGCTTGGGTAAGAAAACTACGGGTAGTTACCGTTCGAACTGTACTGTCGTAATGGTCTCGCAGTAATCGACCCGCCTCACGTAAACATGTGACTGCTTGCCGATGGAACCTACCGGTCCTTTCAGTATGAGCCGCGTCAACGAATAGTAGTGTGGCATAGTTATAATCTCCACTAGCTTCCACAGCTACGGCTCTTGCAAACCAACGATCAGCGTCCACTTGCTCAGCTGCTTGTTGCATGGCGACGACCCTTTTCGTGTCCCATTCGTCATTGTGTTCGTATAAATGCAAATAGTCGCCAATAATTATGCGTTCTAACGTTCTGGGGCGTGCCACGATCACCAAATTGGAATGCCCGGGATAATACCAAGATGACGTAGACATGGCGGAGTTAAGACCACGTTGCGTCAGAAATTCAACCCCTTGTAGAAACCCCTGATCCGTTCCATCGCAGTAAGGATGGGCAACATGAACAAGATCAAGAGTTTCCCTGTCCTGCCACAATTCACTGTGGTCGGTGATGCACGTAGTAAGAGGTCCTTCGTTGTAACAGCACTCAGGCTTCATACCACTAGAATATTCGCGATGGTTCAGAAACGCGATGTGCCAGAGTTGCTGGCAGAATGCACCTCGCCCATCCCATTTGATAGGAATCAACTGAGGATTGTCTGACATGAACCGCTCCAACAAGGATGAGTCTGAGTTGCTAGACTCAGCGTGGTAGAGAGGAACAGTATCGTTCTTTAGTAGCATAGAAAATCTCCTTGGGGTGTTTAACGAAAGATACTATAGACTTAAAGTAAAGTCAATACTATCATTGCCAAAAGTATGCATATTCCGTCACGCTCATCAAATGTATCAAGGCCGTGCAAAAACTCTTTCAGGTCCGAAATGGGGATTGACCACGGTTTGGCCCGCGTCTACACTGCAAACTTGGAACAGGGTGAAAGGAGCGGTATGGACTGCCCCCGTTGCGAAGTTGAGTTAACTGTGGAAAAACACAAAGGCCTCGACGTAGACAGGTGCTCCCAGTGTGAAGGGATATGGCTTGAGCATCACGAACTGGGCGAGCTGGAAGACACCGTTGCCGACGATGTCTCCAAGGGCACCCTGATGACCTGGTCCTACGGCTCTGACCTTCTATGTCCCCACTGCAAGGACCACATGAAATGGTTCAGGTACCGCTACTACGAAGTGGAGATGGACTACTGCGAGCAGGAACACGGCTTCTGGCTCGACAAGGGCGAGGACAAGCACGTCCTGGAAGTCATGGAGAAGAGGAACAAAGACCTCAAGAGGTCGGCCACCGCCGAGCAGAATTGGGAGAAGTTCCTTTCAGGAGTCAACTCCAAGTCATTTGTCGACAAGGTCAAGAACATGTTCCGGAAATAGGCTATCCCAACAATCAGGAGCGAGCTATGGCCGACCAGCGAGCAAAAGTCGTTTTCCAAGCGATTCCAGCCTACAAGTCAAGGGCGGAAACAATGGCCCTCGCGGCTCCGCCTGAAATAGACTTCGTCGTCGTGGATGCGAATCTACCCGAGGAAGAACAAATCAGGCAGTGTGCAGGCGCCGCGGCGCTCATCATTACGCCAAACACCTTTTCCTTGAATATCCTGAGGGGATGCCCCTCAGTCAAGCTGGTGCAGACCATCAGCGCCGGCTACGACCGGATAGACGTGAAAGCGGCCGGGGAGATGGGCGTGCTGGTGGCCAACAACGGAGGCGCCAACGCCATCTCCGTAGCCGAACACGCCCTGACGCTGATGATGTCCGTGGGCCGACACACCATGGCCCATTGGCACAATACGGTAAAGGAAGGCAAGTGGCGTCAGAACATGACAGGTCCGATAACCGAACTCACCGGAAAGACCGTGGGCATCGTCGGCCTCGGACACATCGGCAAGCAAGTCGCCAAGCGTCTCACCGCTTTCGACACCGACACCGTTTACTACGACATTGCCCCAATCCCAGCCGAGACGGAACGGGAGTTGAACGTCCGTCCCATGGCTTTCGACCAGCTGCTGAGAGAGTCGGACATTGTGAGCGTCCATGTGCCGTTGAACCGTCAGACCACAGGCATGATAAGCACACGGGAGCTGGGTCTGATGAAGCCGACGGCCTATCTCATCAACACTTGCCGAGGCCCGGTAGTGGATGAGGCCGCCCTGTACGAGGCTCTTACCGCCGGAGTCATCACAGCCGCCGGACTGGATGTCCTCGAACAGGAACCCACCCCGGTGGACAACCCACTGTTTGGCCTGGACAACGTGGTCGTTACGCCCCACATGGCGGGCAACACCCAGGAAAGCGAAGTGCGCGCCACGGCTTTCGCTATGGAGAACATCCAGCGGATGTTGTCAGGCCAGGAGCCAGAGTCCCTGGTCACCCCCGAAGACTAGCCCCGCCTAAGGGCAGGTCAGCCGCACGGGATACACTGGGTCCGCCTGACGCAGCTCAGGTGGCCAGACAACCACCTTCCTTCCGTGCTGCCATTGGACTATTACCACCGACCTTCCCACCTGACGACCCGTTTCGGCGTCAATCTTGAACCGGCCATAGAACGTCCTGAAGTCCAGAGCAGATGCGTGGGCCCGTAGAATTCCGTTGTCCAGAGAACCCGTTTCTTCGACGCAACGCTGGGCTATCAGCCCAGCTGCATACGCCTGGGCCATTGCGTAGTCTCCGCCTCCAGGCCTGAACATGAAGTGTCTTGATCCAAGGACTTCTACCGTAGGGCCATAGTCAGGACGGTAGACCGCAGCCGGTTCCCACTGGCTGGGTCCCATATATCCCTCAACGGCCCCGCTCAACTCTTTGGCGAACTCGGATACCCCTGCCACCACCACGGCTACTGCCCCGCACTCCAGGCCGGACCGGGACAGCATACGCGCCAGCTCCAGGTCGTCTTGAATCCTGCCTACGCCGATGACCACGTCGGGTGTCGAGGCCTGGAGTCCGGCGAAATCCAAGGCGGACTCGTGGAAAGGCGGCGTATATGGAGCGTCGAAGCACACTTCGAACCCTTTGGACCGAGCGTAGTCCACGGCCCCCTGCACCACGGCCCTCGGGAAGGAGCCTCGCTGGGATGCTATCACAGCCAGCCTGGAGGCGGAGGCGTCCGCTTCCCTGGCGATGTCTATAACCCCTTCAAGGTAGCGGCTGGCGGGCGTCAGGATTCCGACGACCCACTTGTATCCTTTAGCGTATATATCGTCGGAGGCGCCTCCGTGACACCAAAGGACGCGGCGCAACTCCTCTGCAACGGGGGCTGCCGCCAAGCTTAGGGAGCTGGCGTATGGCCCAAACAGCAGGTCAACCGCATCCTGGGTGATGAGCCTCCGGGTGACTTCTGAGGCCGTCGCGGTGGAACTTTCGTCATCGTACCAGACCAACTCAACTGGCCGAGAAACGCCTGCGACGGTGAGACCCCCGTTAGCGTTGCAGTCCTCAACCCATGCCTGGGCTCCTCTCAACGCCTGGACGCCCTGGCTGGCGAACTGCCCTGTGAGGGACGCAGGCATCCCCGCCCTGACAACGTTGTCAGGCATGAGACCGCCCCAGGGCTAGGAACCGTCGAGGGGCCTGAATATGCCGAAGGAGCTGGTGTAGCCGTGGAGGAAAGTGGAGCCGCTCACCGGGCCTATCTCTCCGTTGCAGAAGAAACCGCCCAAGGGCAAAGGCCCCAGCTTGTCCCGGAACATATTGGTGTCGTGGTCAGGCTGGCCATAGAGGTGCTCACCCCGTCCCAAGCAGGAGAACAGCAACGCCCCTTCACTGTGGCTACCGCTGTCGTACCGGTTCAAGAGGTTTGCCAAGTCCTCCGACGAGGTGATGGCATCCCGAAGATGGAACTGGACTCTCTGACCCTCATGGAGCAATTCTCCTATGGCCATAGCACCGGTCCGCCCGTCCATACCGATGATGTTGCGCACCAGGAAGTCGCCCTGCTGCGGGTTGTCTACGAAGTCATCCATCAGTATGCCCAGGAACAGGGAAGTCTGCATCAACTCCTGGTCACGCTGCGAGGCCGACTGGAACATCTCTCTCACGACTTCCAGCGGGGGCCGTTCGTCCAACTCTCTCAGGATGTTCTTGTCGCTTTTGGTCACCGACATAAGAGGACCCACGGGGCGACATCCCTGGGCCACGATAGTGTCCACCACAACGTTTCCGGACAGGGCGACGCCAATGACACCGGACCTGAACACTTCGTCGCCCAAGAACAGGGCGTTGTCACCGTGAGTGCGTCCGCCGCTGGCCAACCCGCCAATCTTAACGCTGTTGGGATAAGCGTAGTCCATGCCAGCCAGCAGGTTGCCGGACGCGAAGCTGAACGGGTCCGCCAACAGGAGGAACTTGGGGTCCGCCTCAGATGACACTTTCAGGGCCTTTTCCCACTCATCCGGCGCGGCGTCCAAGTCGGGCAGGTCCGAGTCCTCCAAGTGAAACGGAGTCATCTCCACGTCAGGCATATTGGCGACGGTAATCGAAAGGCCGGGCCTGTGCTCCACTTCGCGTCCTCCGCCTATCACTCCTCCGGCGGAGCATCCGAATATCCTGACCGAGCCCATCCTGCTTCTAATCATGTTGGAAAGCTCGCCGTAGCCCACGGAGAAGTGCTCCGAAAGGAACACCGCCACCAAGTGGACTTCCAGGTCTCCAATTTCTTCCATAACGGATTGGACACACTGGTCCAACGCCGACTCCATGTCGTCCAGGTCAGATACTGCAGACGCCAGCTTCATGCCAACCTCCATTCCAGAGGATACACGGGCCACAGGACAACCGGCCCCCAACGTTTTGGGCCATTATATCAGACCCCCGGCGCCGTGGCGCCCACCCCGTCTGGCGCCCCAAGCGGTTATCGGAGACAATAGGGGCCACATAGCCGCCGGGAGGGACGATGCCTAATCGCTTGATCAACGAGACCAGCCCATATCTTCTCCAACATGCCCACAACCCCGTGGACTGGCGTCCCTGGGGCCAGGAAGCTCTAGACAAGGCGCAGACCGAGGACAAGCCCATCCTTCTCAGCATCGGCTATTCCGCCTGCCACTGGTGCCACGTCATGGAACGGGAGTCCTTTGAGGACGAGCGAATCGCCGGCATGATGAACGACAACTTCGTCTCCATCAAGGTGGACCGGGAAGAGCGTCCCGACATCGACAACATCTATATGAACGCAGTCCAGGCCTTGACCGGAAGCGGCGGATGGCCCCTGACCGTGTTCCTCACCCCAGACGGCAGACCCTTCTACGGGGGCACCTATTTCCCCCCCGACGACAACAGAGGCATGGTCTCCTTCCCACGGCTGCTGACGGCTATGGCCGATGCCTACAAGAACAAGCGGGGCGACGTGATGCAAGCGACACAGCAGCTTCTCGAACAGGTGCGGCGCATGGCGGAAGTCCCCCGGTCCCAGGAACCTTTGAGTCCCGACGTGCTCCACCAGGCATTCCAAAACCTGGTCTCCAACTACGACTTCCAGAACGGAGGGTTCGGGTCAGCCCCCAAGTTCCCCCAGCCAATGACCTACGAGTTTATCCTCCGCTACCACAAGCTCACCAACAGTCCCCGGGCCCTGGAGATGGTCGAGTTGGCTGCTTCTCGGATGGCCACGGGCGGCATCTACGACCAGATCGGCGGAGGATTTCACCGCTACTCCACAGACTCCTTTTGGCTGGTGCCTCACTTTGAGAAGATGCTGTACGACAACGCACTCCTGGTCAGGCTGTTCCTCCACCTTTTCCAGGCTACTCGGAACCAGTTTTACCGGCGCATCGCCGAGGAAACCCTGGACTACGCGATTAGGGAGATGCGAGACCCGGCCGGAGGCTTCTACTCCAGCCAGGACGCCGACAGCGAAGGTGAGGAGGGCAAGTTCTTCGTCTGGAGCAAAGACGAACTGGCGCTTATCCTGGGAGAGAAGGACGCCGATCTGATAGGCGGCTATTGGGGAGTTTCCGAGACGGGAAACTTCGAGGGCCGCAACATCCTCAACGTCCCCCAGGGAGCCGAGTCCTACGCTGCTGAAGCGGGCATAAGCCCTGAGGCGCTTGCTGCCACTATCACGTCCGCCAAGGCCAAGCTCATGGAAGCCAGGGAGAGGCGCATCCATCCTGGAAGAGACGACAAGGCCCTGACGGCATGGAACGGCATGGTGCTCTGCAGCTTCGCTGAGGCCGCGTCGATCCTGGAGCGGGACGACTACAGACAGGCGGCTACGGACTGCGCCGAGTTTCTGCTGCGTGAGCTTGTCAGCGAGGGGCGGCTGCTCCGCACTTACAAGGACGGCAAGGCGCACCTGAACGGGTACCTGGAGGACTACGCCTATCTGGCCGACGGCCTCCTATACCTCTATGAGGCGACTTTCGACGACCGCTGGCTCAATGAGGCAAGACACTTGGCCGATGGCATGATCGACTTGTTCTGGGAGCAGGGCGAGAATGGGTTCTACGACACTGGCCGGGACCACGAAGACCTGGTGGTGCGGCCCAGGGACGTGTTCGACAACGCCACGCCCTGCGGAAGCTCGGTGGCCGTGGACATGCTGCTGCGGCTGTCGGTTTTCACCGGCGACGGCGAATACTCCCGCCGGGCGTCGTCGGCGCTCAGGGCCATGCGCCAGTACCTCATACGCGCTCCCAACGGCATGGGCCACTGGCTGTGCGCCCTGGACTTCTACCTATCCACTCCCAAGGAGATAGCCATCGTGGGCGACGTCGAAGACCCGGCGACTAAGGCATTGCTCCGCACCGTCCACGGCGGCTGCCTGCCCAACAAGGTCTTGGCCGGCGCCTCGCCTGAAACAGCCCAGGTCAGTCCAGCCTCAACGCCCCTGCTCGAGGGCCGCACTCTGGTCGACAACAGGCCCACAGCCTACGTGTGTCAGAACTATGTCTGCCAACTCCCAGTCACCGACCCCGAGGCCCTGGCCCGCCAGCTGGAGGACTAAGCGATAGAGAACCCTGTACAGGTGTTGTTGCGCTCTATATTAGTACAGGCTCGTCGTGTTTTGACGGTGCGCTGTCCTCAAGGCACAAGCTTATGTCAAGGTCTCCCCGACTTTCGCTGACTGTAACCCTGTATGGACCAACGGACCCATTTAGCAATCGTTTAGCGATTGCCAAAGCTTCCTTCCTATCATTCACGAAGGGCAAAGCTTCTATCTCACTGAGCGATATTCCACCATTTTGAATAAGCAGAGCACCTGCAAGTCGGAGATTCAGTTCATACAAATCCATGACACCACACCTCCTCTAATGGACTATCGAAGAACTTCGTCGGTCTGGTTCAACACGAAGATCCGGAGGTAAATTCCCTAGCAATTCCTGAGGAAGCTCCTTCAATCTCTCTACCATTTCTTTTCGCTTAGCTTCATTCACCAGTTCGTTCCGGTGCTTCGAAAGTAGATGAATATTCCAGACTTCTGTCAAGTGTTCGGTTGGTACATCACGTACTTTCAGACCCAACTCTTGAGCCTCCAAGATGTTAATACAAAACCCATGGTCTGCATAGCCTCTAGTCAAACGCGTTGCCACACCTTTAGCTTTGTCATGGTCGTCGTCATCCTTGAACATCCTGGTCGAAAGAAGCTTCTCGACATATTGGTCGCCCAACTCCAGTGATTGCTGGAAACTGCCTAGAGTCAATGGGAATTGAAGTCGTTGCAACAAGCCGTTGGCAAGGTTAATATTCCCGTTCTCGAATTCGTTTCTAATAAGCGCGAGGGTCGATTCAATATGCAGTGGAGAAAAACGCTCTATCCTTTGTTCCAGAGGATTCATCTGAGTGATTTGAGGGTCCAAGGGACCAAGTTCTGCAACTGGCGTCATGCTTATTAAGTCACCCGAACAAGCCAACAAAGTGGCAGCACTTTTGGCCCAGCGTGGAATGACAAACTCTAGATATTTAGGGGCATAGCGACGGAAGAGCTGCGCCAAGTTGTAAGCCGCGTCTATGTCTCCTCCGGAAGAGTCTAATATAACGACCAAGCTTCCCGTTGAGTTGTCGTGACCAAACTGGGCTTGCAATCGATCATAGGTCTTGTCCACTAATCCGCTATCTATGCTTTCATCACCGGAAAGCATAGAAAAACAACTAGCGTTTTCATTGCATAAACGTCGTAAACCCTCGATTGATTTCGCGATGGCACTGTCAGCGCGCGGTATCGTCTTTGGGAAAGACAACTTACTCAAGGTTTCCCCTTAACTTAGATGTTTATTTGATATTATCACATTGATTTCACTCATTGGGATATCGACAAGTCAGCGAGTTCGTCTCAAGTCCAACCTACACCAATCACCGTAGCACCAGACAATCGTTGGACGGACTAACTCCGGCTAAGCGTCTTGAACTGCGTGCCCCGGAACCGGTCCTGATGCTCATTGCTTCATATCCCCTAGGCAAGACTAGCCTACCCACGCCCCCCGTTTGGATGTATAATTGGGCAGGTTTTTGAGCGGCGGTTGCCCTCACCCCGACCCTCTCCCAGAGGGAGAGGGGATTAACATAGGATTCCATACCACACCTTTGGAGGAACTCATGGCTGACAATCAGGCTATAGAACAAGCCAAGGAGCATTTCGGCGCCGTACTCGAGCAGCAGCTGGAGCGGGTCGAACGCCTGAAGGCGGAGCCGGACTGGATCGACTACAGCGGAGTGAGCCCTATCATCATCGGAATGCTGGGCGGAGACGGAATCGGACCCTACATAGCCGCCGAGTCCCAGACGGTGCTGGAGCACCTCCTGAAAGACTCCGTCGCCAGCGGCAGAGTCGAGTTCCGAGTGCTCGAAGGCTTGACCATCGAGAACCGGGCCGAGAAGCTCAAGGCCATCCCCGACGATGTGCTGGCCGAAATCCGGGACTGCCACGTTACTCTGAAGGGACCAACCCACACGCCCGAGAGGGGAGACGGCTGGCCCAACATCGAGTCGGCCAACGTCGCAATGCGGAAGGAACTGGACCTCTTCGCCAACGTCCGCCCGGTGCGAATTCCCGCCCAGGGAATCGACTGGACCTTCTTCCGCGAGAACACCGAGGACTTGTACGCAGTGGGAAGCCAGGGCATCAACGTGACCGACGACTTGGGAATCGACTTCCGCGTCATCACCAGCCAGGGTTCGGAACGAATCATCGAGGCCGCCTTCTCCCACGCTAAGCGGACCGGCAAGGACAACGTCACCATCGTCACCAAGGCCAACATCGTAAAGACCACCGACGGCAAGTTCCTTGACATCGCTCGGAAGGTTGCCGAGAACTACCCTGGCATCACATGGGAGGGCTGGTACATCGACATCATGACCGCCGCCCTAATCAACCCGGCCCGCCAGAAGCAGTTCCAGGTACTGGCGCTCCCCAACCTGTACGGCGACATCCTGACCGACGAGGCGGCCCAGATACAGGGCGGCGTCGGGACAGCAGGAAGCGCGAACGTGGGCAAGCGATACGGCATGTTCGAGGCCATCCACGGTTCCGCTCCCCGCATGGTCAGGGAGAACCGTGCCCAGTTCGCCGACCCCAGCTCCATGATGCGGGCAGGGGCCATGCTGCTGGAACACATCGGGTTCGATGCCGAGGGAAGCAAGCTCCACAAAGCTCTGGACGTCTGCGGCCAGTACGAGCGAAAAATCACCATGACAGGCCGTGACACGGGCTCCACTGGCAAAGAGTTCGGCGAGTACATCATGGCCACAGTGGCCGACTCCAGCCTCGACGCGCGTTGGGAAGAGTACGTCTACGCCTAGACCCGCTTCACACACGATAAAGCCGACAGGAGACTGACCGATGCGCAAGAAAGTGACGGTCGTGGGCGCCGGCAACGTCGGCGCCACCACCGCGGAGAGAATCCACGCCTTGGGCTATGCTGACGTAGTCCTGGTAGACGTGGTCGAAGACATGCCCCAGGGAAAAGCGCTGGACATGCTTGAGTCCGGCCCCGTGTTGGGGACCGACGCGCTAATTACGGGCAGCAATGGATATGAAGCAACCGCCGATTCCGACCTGGTGATTATCACCGCAGGAATCGCCCGGCGCCCTGGAATGAGCCGCGATGACCTGTTGTTCACCAACATGAAAATCATAGGCTCAGTAACTGAGGAGGTGGTCAAACATTCTCCCAACACCATCCTGATTGTTGTAACCAACCCCCTGGACGCAATGGTCCAGCACGCCTACAATATCAGCGGCTTCCCCCGGGAGCGGGTGTTCGGTATGGCCGGCATCCTCGACACCTCCCGGTTCCGCACGTTCATTGCCCAGGAACTGGACGTGTCCGTCGAGGACGTTCAAGCCTACGTCCTCGGCAGCCACGGAGACGACATGGTCCCCTTGGTGCGGTACACCACCGTGGGCGGCATTCCCATCTCCGAGCTGCTGTCCGCCGAACGCATCGAGTCCCTGGTGCAGCGCACCAGGCAGGGCGGCGGAGAAATCGTTGCACTGCTTAAACAGGGGAGCGCTTTCTACGCGCCGGCGGCGGCTATCGCACAGATGGCGGAGGCAGTGCTGCTGGACAAAAAGCGCATCCTGCCTTGCTGCGTGTACCTGGACGGGGAATACGGCATCAAGGGTCTCTATGTGGGAGTGCCAGTGAAGCTGGGAGCCTCCGGCATGGAACAGATCATCGAAATCAGCCTGACCCCAGAAGAGAAGGCCGCCTTGGACAAATCCGCCGCCAGCGTCAAAGAGCTAATAGAAGTCATGGAAAAGGCGGATTCGGAAGGCTAAGGCCTTCCAACGTCACGTTCCTTCACCAGCGAGATCCTATAATGACATCCGACTCCAACCGGGAAGCCGAGCTTCTGGCTAAGGCTTCCCGAATTTTCCCCGGCTCCAACACGGGCAACCCCATACTGGACGCCGAAAGAGTCCTGGTCCTCACCAGAGGCAAAGGATCGCGGGTGTGGGACGCTGCCGGCAATGAATACATAGACTACCTGATGGGCTCCGGCCCCCTTGTCTTAGGCCATTCCCATCCCAGCGTCGTGGAAGCTGTCGTGGAGGCCGTTGAAGGGGGCAGCACCTTTTTCGCGGTCAACGAAAAGGCCATCCTGCTGGCCGAGGAAATCGTCAGCGCCGTTCCGTGCGCCGACCAGGTCCGGTTCACTACCAGCGGCACCGACGCCTGCTTCCAGGCCATGCGGATAGCACGGGCGCACCGCCGACGGGACAAGATACTCAAGTTTGAAGGCGGCTACCACGGCACCAGCGACTACGGGCTGATGAGCCTGAATCATCCGGCCAGCCAACTAAGAGACTTCCCCGAGCCGGTCCCCAACTCGGCTGGAATACCGGCGGCCGTCGCAGATACGGTCCTCGTAGCTCCTTACAACGACATAGAAACCGTCGCCGCTATCATAGAAAAGAACCACGACGAGTTGGCGGCGGTCATAGTCGAACCCCAACAGCGAGTAATCCCCCCGGCGCCGGGGTTCCTCCAGCAGCTGAGGGACGTCACCACGCACTATGGGATACCCCTGATTTTCGACGAGGTGGTCACCGGGTTCAGGTTGGCCTACGGAGGGGCGCAGGAATACTACGGCGTCATTCCCGACCTATGCACCATGGGCAAGATAGTTGGAGGCGGCTATCCCTTGGCCATCGTGGCTGGACGGCAAGAGCTGATGTCAGCCTTCAACCCATCGGCCCAGGAGACTGGGTCTTTTGTGCCTCAAATAGGCACCCTCAACGGTAACCCAGTGGCGGCCGCCGCAGGCTTGGCAACCCTTGCAGAGCTAAGAAAGGAAGGCGCCTACGACAAGCTGCACTCCTTTGGGACTCGGTTGAAAGAAGGAATCGCACAAGTCTTTTCCGAGGCTGAGATACCAGTTGTCGTCGTCGGAGAGGCGCCCATCTTCGGCTTCATGTTCACCGACCAACCTGTGAACGACTATCGCGACACCCTCAAAGCCGACGCTGGGAAGATGGTTGAATTCACCCGACTCTTGCTGGACCAGGGGCTGCTCAAAGGGTGGCCGGAGAAGATGTACATGTCCCTGGCCCATGAGCACGAGATTGATGCTACACTGGAAGCGTTCCGTGAAGCGGTGCAACGGTTGAAGGGTTAAGGGAATCTCGTCCCGGTGCGTGTAAAAAAGAAGTCGTTTACTGCGGAGGAATTGTTCCGTCTCCCAACGCTTGACCGACGCCTCGAGCTTGTGAAAGGGGAGCTGTACGAGATGCCGTTCGAAGGCGCCAGACATGGCGTCGTCACCTCGAACATCGGCTTTCTCGTAGGTCTACACGCGAAAAACTGCAACCTCGGCCATGTGTTCGCCCCAGGGACAGGTTTCATCCTCAGCCGAAACCCTGACACCGTGCTGGCTCCCGACGTTTCGTTCGTGTCTTATGACAAGCTCCCCACCGGCGACGTGCCTGTTGGCTTCCTGGAACTGGCCCCGGACTTGGCTGTAGAGGTCAAGTCTCCAGGAGATTCCAATCGAGAAGTCCGGGAGAAGGCGGACCAGTGGCTTGCAGCGGGCACTTCCGCAGTATGGGTCCTGGACCCTGACGACCGCACCGCCACCGTATACGAACCGGGACTAGCCTCGCAAGTCCTCACAGAGTCCGAGTCCCTGACCGGCGGCGCCTTGGTCCCCGGCTTCCACGTCTCCGTACGGGACATGTTCGAGTAGAACCGTCCCCACGGATCGGGCGTATAGTAGGCTGTATTCTCCTTCTTAGGACTGCGGAATGGCGCACCCCTGGGCCAACGTCTTCATACTGATTCTCGGCGGCCTATCGCTTCTTAGCGGCTTCTTTGGGTTGTTGGGAGGCTCTCCCGACTGGGCGTCCGCCACCATCACGCACCGCATCTCCGGGTTCGCCCTTGTCGCGCTTCTTGTCTGGAAGGGGCGCAATGTCCTGGCGCCGCTGGCCGACTTGCGTGGATGGAAGCGCAAACCCGCGCTGTACCTCGGTTCCATCGCCATGCTCCTAACGCTGCTGGCGGCTCTCGTGCTGGGCGTGGTCTGGAGCCACGGCGGTTACTTCTCCTACAGCGGCCTAAGCGGACTCAGCTGGCACATATACCTGTCGCTCTTCCTAGCGCCGTTCGTAGTCTGGCACGTCTTCAAACATTCCTACAGCCTGCGACCCCGGTTCTGGGTCGAACGCAGGTCGTTCATCAGGTTGGCCGGGCTAAGTCTGGTAGGACTGGCCCTGTGGCGCACGGGGGAGCTAGTAGCCCAGACCTTCGAGCTTCCAGGAGAGGACCGGCGCTTCACCGGCTCTCATGAACGGGGCAGCTTCACAGGCAACGGCTTTCCCACCACATCCTGGCTCAATGACGACCCGGCTCCCGTCGACGAGGAAACATGGCGACTTAAAGTGTCGGGACTGGTGGGACAGGAACTTGATCTCGACTTGTCGGACCTCGGAGACCGCTATGACAAGCTCACCTGCACCCTGGACTGCACCGGAGGATGGCACTCGACCCAGGAGTGGGAAGGAACACCCTTGCGAGATGTATTGGAGTCCGCCGGGGTGGAGTCAGGCGCCGGCAGCGTTACGGTACGCTCCATCACGGGTTACCAACGGAAATTCTCAATGAAAGAGGCCGAGGGACTTCTGCTTGCCACCCACGTCGGAGGAGACGCCATCTCCCACGGCCACGGCTTCCCTGTGCGGTTGGTGGCGCCCGGCAAGCGCGGTTTCGAGTGGGTGAAGTGGGTGGACTCCGTCCACGTGAACGACACCAGCAAATGGTGGCAACCGCCGCTGCCCCTTACGTGACCTGACCCCAAAAGCGCCTTATGCGCTCCGTCGCGTCGGGCTACCAGACGCCCCCGATCTTCTCTACAACCGACTTCGGGGAGATTATGTGCCTTTGGAGGCCCATCTCTGAGGGGAAGAAGCCCATGGCCAGACCAACCAGCTGGGGCAGATGAATGATGGGCAGGTCGATTTTGCGCTGGGTCTGGGTCATGGCCTTGGGTTGGTATCCGTCCAAGTTGAGGTGGCAAAGAGGGCACGGCGTGACCATGGCGTCCGCCCCCTGGTCCACAGCTTCCGACGTGTGGTTACCCACCATTGCCACGGAATTCCGCTCGTTGATGGTTAAGATAGGGAAGCCGCAGCATCGACTCTTTCCCTTAAAGTCCACCACCTCGCCGCCCAGGGCCTCGATGACCGTTTCCAGGGAGGTCTGGCGCTCAGGGTTCTCATCAAATCCCAGGGCGTCCGACGGGCGGATGATGTAGCAGCCGTAGAAGGGGGCCACCTTCAGGTGCCGGAGGGGATTGGTGACGCGTTGCTTTATCGCTTCCAGTCCAATGTCCTCCAGCATGACCCAGAGCAAATGCTTGGGCTGTGCGGTTCCCTTGTACTCAAGGCCCTCTGGCGCAAGTTCGACATTGACCTTTGCCAGATATTCGGGACTGTCCTTGAGCCTCTTGTTGGCCTGACTCATGACGCCCTGACAGGTGGAGCAAATCACCATGATTGGCAGCTCCATCTTCTCCGCCATAGCAAAGGTGCGGGCGTTCAACACGTCTCCCAGGAACTCGTTTTTCTCCTGGAGCACCCCGGCGCCGGTGCATGAGGCTCCGGTCATCTCTTCAAGCTCTATGCCCAGCTTTTGGCAGACCAGCTTGGCCGCCGGGTAGAGCTCGGGGCATCCGCCCCTGGAGACGCAGCCTGGGAAGAAAGCGTACTTAGGCATATGTCATTAACCTCGGATCGTGAAGTAGTTTGGGCTCCTACTTGTTCAGCTTCTTGAAGATGTTCCTGACGTTCTGGACGTTCGGGATGCTCTTGTGGAATATGGGCGGCATCTTGCGCCTTCTGAGGGCCATCAGTCCGACCGGCGCGAAGCTAATAAGAGCCGGCAGGTTAAGCAACCCCCACGTCTTGAGGGGCAGAAGTTTTTCGTCCAGTGAGCCGCTGTGACTGACCAATTCGGTGAAGGCGTCTGTGTGCCGGGCTCCTGTGTTGTTGGTGTAGCCCAGCTCCATAGCCTTGTCTCTCATGACCATGATACGGTCCATGGGAGCAACGCCCTTGGGACACACCTCGACGCATTCGTAGCACCGGGTGCAGTCCCAGATTCCCGTGGCCTCGCTGAGCCCTTCCAGCCGGTGGTCGTCGGCGTCGTCCCTGGGGTCTCCCACGAACCTGTACGCCTTGGCCAAAGCCGCCGGCCCGGCGAATTCCGGATCGACTTCCAGGACTGTACAGTCGGAGACGCACGCGCCGCACATTATGCAGTTCATCACGCCTGCAAGATGCAGCATGTCCTCGTTGGGGGCTATGTACTCGGCCTCCGGCTCCGGGCCTCCCGGTCGGAGCCAGGGTTCCACCGACTTGACCTTGTCCCAGAACGGAGTCATGTCAACTACCAGATCCTTGACGACCGGCATGACTCCGGCGGGCTCGATGACTATCTCCCCGCCCTCTTCGCAGATTGCCGAGGCCCGTGTCTTGCAGGCCAGGCCAGCGTGCCCGTTGATGCGCATGGCGCAGGAACCGCAGATGGCGCTCCGGCAGGAGCATCGGAGGGACAGCGTCCCGTCCATGTCTTCCCGGATAGTGATAAGGGCGTCCAGAACGGTCGTGAACTGGTCTATCTCCACCTGGTACTCCGACCAGTAGGGCGCTGGGTTTTCTGATTCGGGGTCGTAGCGCTTGACCTTGACGGTTATCTGCATCAGTACTTTCGCTCCTCCGGGGTCCATTGTGTTATTACAACCGGCAGCGTGGAAAACTGCGGGCCGTCTTCGGAATAGCTCACCAGGGTGTGCTTCAGCCAGTTCTCATCGTCCCTTGTGGTGTAATCGGTGCGGGAGTGGGCGCCCCGGCTCTCTTTGCGCTCTATGCCGCTGATGGCGATGGTTTCGGCGCAGTCCAGCATGAAGCCCAGTTCCAGCTCAAATATCAGGTCGGTGTTGAACGTGCGGCCCTTGTTTTCCACTGGGACCGTTTCGTAGCGTTCCTTCAGAGGACCAAGGGCTGCCAAGGCCGTCTTCATGCCTTCCTCGTCCCGGAAGACTCCCAGGTAGTCATTCATCACTGTGCCCATATCCAACCTTATGGACGCCACCCGGTCGCCGTTGGCGGGACGGTCGAGTATGGCCTGGAGCCTCTTCTCTTCATTCTCAACTAGGGCTTCCACATTGACGGGCTTATAGTCCTTGTTCTTCCCGACTTCTGCGGCGTGGACTCCCGACCTCCGTCCGAAAATCACCGTGTCCAGAAGCGAATTGGCTCCCAGGCGGTTGCCTCCGTGCACGCTTACGTTGGCGCATTCGCCAGCAGCGTAGATGCCAGTGATACGGGTCTGCCCGTCCACGTCGGTCTTAATGCCGCCCATGTGATAGTGCATCCCAGGCTGTATGGGGATGGGTTCTTTCGTAATGTCGATGCCCACTAAGTCCAGTCCTATGTCGTATATCTGGGAGAGCCGCTCCTTGATGAGCTGCTCGCCCAGGTGGGTGCAGTCCAGCAGGACGCAGCCGTCAATGCCGCGCCCCGCGGCTATTTCCGTGGACTCGGAGCGGGAAACTACGTCCCTGGAGGCCAGCTCCATCATGCTGGGAGCGTAACGCTCCATGAAACGGTCCCCCTCGCTGTTGAGCAGGTAGGCCCCTTCTCCTCTGGCGCCCTCAGTGATCAGGACTCCGCTGCCTTTTAGGGTGGTGGGGTGGTACTGGACCATTTCCATGTCCATGAGGGGGACTCCGGCCTTGTAAGCCAGTGCCATGCCGTCGCCAGTCACGATAAGGGCGTTGGTGCTAGGTTCGAAGACTCGGCCCAGTCCTCCTGTCGCGAGGATGACCGTCTTGGCCTTGATGACGTAGATGCGGCCAGTCCTGATTTCCATGGCCACCACGCCGGAGCATTCGCCGTCGTCCAAAATCAGGCTGGTGACGAACCATTCCTCGTAGGAGGTCACTTCGGACTTCATGATTTGTTCGTGAAGCACGTGGAGCATCGCCTGTCCCGTGAAGTCAGCGACGAAGAAGGTCCTGGCCCGTCGCTGGCCTCCAAAGGCCCGAGTTCCCAAGCGTCCTTCATCGTCCCTGTTGAATATGACGCCCATGTGCTCCAGTTGGATGAGGGCGTCGCCCGCCTCTCGGCACATGATTTCAATGGCGTCCTGGTCACCCAGGTAGTCGCTGCCCTTGATGGTATCGAAGGCGTGTTCTTCCCATTCGTCGCCCCGGTCCGTCAGGGCTGCGTTTATGCCGCCCTGAGCTGCGTTGGAGTGGCTTCGCACCGGATAGACCTTGGAGATCATGCCGACGTTGGCCCCCGCCTCCTGGGCGGCCAAGGCGGCTCTGAGGCCAGCGAGACCTCCGCCGACCACGAGAACGTCATGCTCTAGCACGGTTCAATCACCTCTATTTCGTATCGAGCGGGCGCATCCGCGCCGGGGATCCATAGCCGGGCGCCCTGCAAAAATGCGCCCACATTATACCACGCTCAACCAACCCCAAGAACCTAATCGTCCACCTTTAACAGGTGGTATGCCAGCATCAGGGACGCGATGCTCTTGGCGTCAGATATCTTGCCGTCTCGGATGAGTTCAGGGACCTGGGACAATGGGACCCAGGAGAGGCTTTCGATTTCCTCGTCATGGTCGGGTTGGTGGGCCGGGTCTCCCGGGGCAAGCTCTGTAGCAAGGAAGGAATGCATCTTCTCGTCACAGAACCCAGGCGTGGCCCAAAACGTAGCCAGCTTCTCCAGTTTACCCGCGGTAAATCCGGTCTCTTCCTGCATCTCTCTCAACGCAGCCTCTTCCGGGGACTCGCCGGGGTCCATGCCTCCTGCGGGACACTCCATCAATGTGGCCTCGGCGGGCTTCCGGTACTGGAGCACCATCAGCACGTTTCCGTCCTCGTCCACCGGCGCTACGCACACCACCGGTGCGTGCTCCACCACTTCGCGCGTGGCGATTCTTCCGTTGGCCATGCGGACCTTATCGACTCTCACGTTGAGAATCTTGCCCTCGTAGGCCATGCGGCTCTCTATGGTAGTTTCCCGGTTTTCGTCGTTTGCAGTCATCGTCAGTATTGTATGGCCCTCGTGCTGCTTTGCCCGCCTCCGAAACCCAACCTCTGGGTCAGGCTCTGGTAGAAGGCGTTGGGCGGAAGCGCCCTCAGGAATTTAGTCTTATTGGGGCTCCTTTGGACTCTTATGCCGTCTCCCTGCGCAAGTTCCAAGTCTACGTATCCGTCGACGCTCAGGGTTGCCTCGTGGTCAGTTTCTATTGTCAAGTCAACCACGGCGGTGGGGGGAAGCACGAGCGCCGGGGCAATTCCGATATGGGGAGCCACCGCCTTCAGAATCATTACGCCTGCGGTGGGCCACAGCATTGGGCCTCCTACTGACAGGTTGTATCCGGTGCTGCCGGTGGCCGTCGCCACCATCACCGCATCAGAGCGAAAATCTGTCAGGTGGGCTCCGTCAATGTGGGCCTTGATAGTGACTAGTCGAGCAACCCCACCCCTGCCTACCACCACGTCGTTCAGCGCATGGTAGTTGAAGCCGTCGATGGGCCTGTGGGGCCGGTCCTCGCCCTTTTCCGGCGGTATGAAGTCCACCCTGATCATGGAGCGTTCTTCTATCCTTCCAGCCCCCTCCAGGTAATCGGGCAGCCGACTCAGAGCTTCTTCTCCTTGGAGTTCTGTCATGAAACCCAGTCGGCCCATGTTGATGCCCAGGATCGGGATTTCCAGGGGGACCGTAAGGCGAGCGGCTCTGATTATGGTTCCGTCTCCTCCTACGGTGATAACCATGTCCGTCTTACCGAGTTCAGAGGGGGCGGAGTCTATGTCCAGAGTGGAAATCGTCCACGAACGGTCCGCCAGATTGAACCGTTTGACCATTTCGTGAGCGAGCTTTTTCGCCGGAGCGCTGCGGTGATTGAAGACAACGCCTATGATGTCAGGTTTCATTGTTGGAAAGAGATGCCTTTCAGCGGAGCCTGACGGAAGCCGAAAATTGGGGTGGAGGAGTCCATGTTGCGCACAGCGAGTCTAGCGCCGCCCCGGAGGCGAGTCAAACAGGCGGCAAATTGGCGTGGGGCAGTGAGCGGCATGGGCCTAAGGGGAGAAGGCGACTAGGGACGTCGCTCTGGGAAGGGCTTCTACAGCGATTTCGGCCACCTTCAACACCGGCCCTGGGGCTATCCCCATGAACAACACCAATAAGGCAGCCAGTCCAATGCCAAGCCGGAACACCGGTGACGACGGCGCCTTCTCTTCGTCGGACGGCGGCTCCAGATACATCACGCGGACGATTTTCAGGTAGTAGTAGGCGGAGATTACGCTGTTTATCACACCGACGATCGCTAGCCACAACAGGTCCGCCTCGATAGCCGCATTGAATATGTACAATTTGGCTATGAACACACCTGTGGGAGGCACCCCTATAAGGGCCACCAACGCAAGAGCAAGGGCGAGGGCCACATACGGCGACCGTCGACTGGCTCCGGCAAAGTCGGCTATCTCGTCACTCTGGACCTTGTTCGAGATAGCGATGATAGCGAAGAAGGCGGTCAAATTAGTTGCCGCATACGCCCCCAGATAGAAGAGCATCGAACTGGGCCCCAGGCTGCTTCCCCCTTCCGAGTTGGCGGTCACGGCAGCCAGCCCCACCAGCAGGTATCCCGCATGGGCAATGGTGCTGTAGCCCATGAGCCGTTTAATGTTGCTTTGGGCTATAGCAACCACGTTGCCTATAGTCATTGAGGCAGCGGCCAGCCCGGCAAATAGGATTCCCCAGTCCGCCTGGAAAACGTCGAAACCTGTATAGAAGACCCGAAGCAACACTGCAAAGCCCGCCGCTTTGCTGGCCACAGACAGGAATGCCACCACGGTGGTTGGACCGCCCTCGTATACATCCGGCGCCCACATCTGGAAGGGGACGCTGGATATCTTGAACCCAAACCCCGCGATTATGAGCACGACACCGAGCAGCAGCGCGAAGTTGTCTCCCAATGCAGCACCGGAGCCCAGAGTTTGGCCCAACTGGTCTCCGATGTCGGTGAGATATGTGCTGCCCGTGAAGCCGAACACCAGGGCCATCCCGTAGAGAAGCAGCGCGGAGCTGACTCCGTTCAGGATGAAGAACTTCATGCTTGCTTCCCCGGAACGGGCGTTCATCAGGAAACCCACCAGAGCCGCAAGCGGCAGCGCGGTCAGCTCCAACGACACGTATATAGCGATGAGCTCTCTGGCCGCCGCGAGCAACATCATGCCCGTGGCCGACAGTAAAATGAGGCCGTAATATTCGCCTTGGAACCGCGACATCTTGGAGACGTAGTCGGTGGAGGCCAACACTATCAGCGCCACTATGGCTATCACCAGGAACTTGAAGAACAAGGCGAACTGGTCCACCACCAGAGACGCGCCGGAACCCGTCAGGTTGAAGATCGCCTCCAATTGCTTGGAAGGTTCGTTGCTCACATCAGCCCAAAGCCAAGCGGCAAGTCCTACAGGAACCAGTAGACCAAGGAAGGTGAATATGGCCAGGAGTCCCTTCCGGCTGACCACCAGGTCCAGCAGAATGACCATAAGGCCGATGCCTGCGAGGGCTATCTCAGGGGACAGTAGACGGACGTCTTCAGCCGTCACGGCGCCGCAGCTCCCAATACTCCGGCGAACCGGGGCATCTGGTTGATTCCGAAGTCAAAGAAGTCGGTGATGAAAGCCGGGTAGAACCCCACCACGATTATGGAGACAGTCAGGACGCCCAGGGGTATGGCCTCGACCAAGCTGGCGTCTGTGATGCCCGCGAAACGCTCCCTCTCGCCTCCGAACATCACCCGTTCAATCATCCACAGTATGTAACCCGCCGCCAGCACTATGCCGAACGCGGCCAGCGCGGTAGGCCAGGGGAACTCTGCGAAGGATCCCAGGAAGACCAGAAGTTCCGCGACGAAACCACTCATTCCAGGCAGTCCTAGTGACGCCAGGCCGGCAATCAGGAACACCGCTCCTACGAAGGGCATCCTGGACGAGAGTCCTCCAAGGTCCGGTATGTACCGCGTATGAGCCTTGTCGTATATCAGGCCCACGACCAGGAACAGCAAACCAGTAATCGCGCCGTGGGCGAACATTTGCATGGACGCCCCTGTCAACGCCACAGTGGAGTCGGCTCCTCCCTTCAAGCCCACGGCGACGCCCAGCATCACCAGCCCCATATGGCTCACCGAGCTATATGCAATAAGACGTTTCAGGTCCGTTTGCATTATCGTCACGATGGCGCCGTACAGGATGCTGATTACCGCAAGAACCACTAAAGACCATGCGTATGCGTCAGCGTGGCCAATGTCAGGGAACATGCCCACGCTGATGCGAATCAGACCGTATCCTCCCATCTTTAGCAGCACGCCCGCCAGCATCACGCTCACGGCGGTGGGTGCGTCGGTGTGTGCATCTGGCAGCCAGGTGTGGACCGGCCACACGGGCAGCTTTATAGCGAAAGCCACGACGAAGAACCAGAACACCATAGAAATAGGCATGAAGGTCTTGGCCGCGACACCGCTGATGCCCATCGTAGACAATGCCGCCATATCCGAGACGCCCGTGGCCAGTATCACTGCCAGTATGGATACCAGCATGAAGGCGCTTCCCAATATGGTGAATATCAGGAACTTCATTGCCGAGTACTCTTTGCGGCCCGATCCCCAAATGGAGATGAGCATGAACATTGGCAGCAACTCTAGCTCCCAGAATAGGAAGAAGAGGATGAAATCCAGGGAAGCGAACACGCCCATGACTGCGGTTTGGAGGACCAGCAGCCAAACGAAATACTCCCTGACTCGGTGCCTTACGTTCCACGATCCAAGAATGGCGCAGAATCCCAGGAGTCCGGTAAGCAAGATTAGAGGAGCGCTGAGCCCGTCCACACCCAGGAAGTAGTTGGCTGAGAACGTGGTGTTATTGAACACCGAGTCGACGCCGAACCAGCCAAACTTGTCTATAAGCTGGAATCGGTCGGCGCCCGCCGCGTGGCTGAACCGGGCTACGACGTCGATGGCCAGGGCCAATTCGACCAGAGCAATGAACGCAGCCGTCCACCGGACCCAGCTGTCTTTCTTGATGAAGACGGCAATGACCAACGCCCCGGCCAGCGGCAGGAACACAGTCGCAGTTAACAGTCCGTTGAATCCGTCCATAATCTATCCGACGTTCACCGCCACGAAAGCTATCACAATCAGGAATATGCCCACCGTGATCGCCAGCGCATAGCCTTGGACCTGCCCAGTTTGGACCACGGCCACCGCCCGGCCCACATTCCTGGAGGACCAGCCGACGAACTCAGCTACGTTGTCCACTATGCGCCGGTCAAACCAGTCCAGAGTCGCTCCAATTCCCCTGTAGAACACCTGGTAGACCATGTGCCGTTCGTACAGGTCGTCCATGTAGTAACGTTGGAACAGCAGCTGCCGCACGGCCAGGAATGGCCTTCCCACGGTGTCGAGGGACACCCTGGGTATCAGATAGACGACGGTCGCTATCAGTATGCCTCCAACGGCCACAAGGACCGACACGACCGCCATTCCAATACTAAAGGACTGTATATGCTCCCCCGGCAGCAGCATGAAAGAGGAGAACCAGTGGTGGTCTATCCCCAGGAAACCTCCCGCGAAGCCCAGGGGATTCGCGAGGTAGCCCGATGTCAGAGCCGCTGCCGCCAGAAGGACCATCGGAGCCACCATCGTCACCGGTGATTCGGCGAGATGCACTCCGTGTCCGCCATGCTCCGGCGCTTCGCCGCGGTCTTCCATCTCCCGTTCCACGCCTCCTCTAAACTCTCCGTGGAATGTCATGTACACCATGCGGAAGGTGTATAACGCGGTAAGGAAGGCGGCTACTATCAACAGCCAGAAGACCACAGTGTCAACGGAAGCGCCCCCGCGCCATGCATGGAGCAATATCTCGTCCTTGCTCCAGAAGCCGGCGAAGGGAAATATCCCCGACAGACTCAACGACGCTATCAGCACCGTCCAGTAGGTCCAGGGCATGACCTTCCTGAGTCCGCCCATGTACCGCATGTCGAAGGTGCCGGTGGCGTGGTTGACGCTGCCTGCTCCCATGAACAGCAATGCTTTGAAGAAAGCGTGGTTGAACAGGTGGAATATGGCTACGCCGTAGGCGCCTATTCCCAGCGCGGCAATCATGTACCCAAGCTGGCTCACCGTGGAGAAGGCCATGACACGCTTGATGTCGTAGGAGGCCATGCCCATCGTGGCCGCAAATAGGGCGGTAAAGGCCCCGACTATCGCAACCATGCTCATGGCGTCGGCGGAGTGTTCGAACAACGGGAAGAAGCGGGCCACCAGGAACACGCCCGCCGCCACCATGGTAGCGGCGTGTATCAGGGCGCTGACAGGCGTGGGTCCCTCCATTGCGTCGGGAAGCCACACGTGGAGGGGGAACTGGGCCGACTTTCCAACCGCTCCGGCGAATATCCCGGCGGCCACCCACGTCAGGGCCAACCCTTCAGGCAAGCCCTCCAATGCGTTGATGCTGGCGATGTCCAGGGAGCCGCCTGCATAGAAGATGTAGAGAATGGCGAGAAGGAACCCGAAGTCCCCTATCCGGGTGACGATGAAGGCTTTCTTGGCTGCAGCGGCCGCCGCCGGCCTGGTGAACCAGAACCCGATCAGCAGGTATGAGCAGACGCCCACAAGCTCCCAGAACACGTACATCTGGACGATGTTGCTGGCCATTACCAGCCCCACCATGGACGCAGTGAAGAGGTTCATGATGGCGAAGTAGCGGGCGTAGCCGGGGTCGCCCTTCATGTAGCCGATGGAGTAAATCTGCACCATCAGGCTTACGCCGGTGGCCACCACCAGCATTATGGCCGTGAGAGGATCCACGATAAGGCCTAGGCTGACGTCCACAGGGCCTATGGCCAGCCACTCCTGCGGTGCAAAGGAAAGCTCGCCCTGGGTGATCACCGACTGCAGCGTCCAAGAGGACAGGGCCAGGGCGACGCCTATGGACAGAACGGTAAGGAGGCCGGCCGATTCCTTGTAGCGGTTAAAGAAAGGCCGCACCACCAGAGATATGAAAACGAAGGCTCCGAGAGGGAGCAGGAAGATGGTCCAGATGAGGGCTTCCGAGATCATCCTATAGCTTCCTCAGTATCTCTTCGGCGACGTGCTCCCTGCCCTTTGGCACCATGATGCGGAAGGGCACCCGCTCCCCCCAGTCCAGAATGTCCCCTTCCGGCAGAATGCGTATGGGGAGACCTTCTCCTTCGAAGACCTCTTTCCACATCTGGGCGGCCATTAGATTCGGCGCTTTTCTAAACTCGACCCACATGGCTTTCCCCCTCTCAATGCCGGAGCTGAGAGGGCTTCACTACCTCTTCAACAGATTCACTTCGCTCAGGTCCACCGTCTCCCGGTTACGGTACAGGGCTATCACGATGCCCAGACCCAGGCCCACCTCAGCCGCGGCCACCGTGATGATGAAAATGGCGAATATCTGGCCGGTGAGAAGCCTGCCTATTTGCTCATCGAACCCCACAGGCAGGGTGTACTTGGCGAAGGCCACCAACGCTATGTTGACGGCGTTGAACATCAACTCCAGCGACATCAGCACGGTGATGGCGTTCCGCCGGGCCATTACACCGTAGAAGCCGATGGCGAACAACACCGCCGAGAGGATAAGGAAATGCTCCAGGCTAAGTCCCACTGTTCCTCTCTCGCACCAGGGCCAGGGCCCCGACTATTGCCGCCAGAAGCAGCGCCGACGCCACCTCGAAGGGCAGCACGAAGTCGTTTATCAACAACTCGCCGATGCCCGACCGGTCAGCCGATGGCCCGACGGCTTCCCGGGCCTCGTCTGGAAGCCCTGCCACAGTGTTCGTCTGGACCATCTCCGCCTGCTCCACCACGTCAGGAGGGCTGTCGTTAAGCAGGTTCCAGTCGGTGTCCAGCACCGCAAAAACCAGGGCGGCCAACAGCAGGGCCGGCAAAGCTACGGCGCCGATCTGAAGCCGGTTGGGAAGGTTTCCCTGTTGGACTTCCCTCGTGAGCATGATGGCGAAAATGATGAGTATGGCCACGGCGCCGCCGTAAATCAGCACCTGCACTACGGCCAGGAACTCGGCGTTCATCAATACGAACGAGCCGGCGACTCCAATGAAGACCAGCACAAGCAGCAACGCCGCCCTGAACACGTCTTTCAAGAGGACTACGCCCAAGGCGCCGACAACCGTGGCAACCGCCAGGAGCCAGAACATAGCCTCCTGGAAGACCATCTAGCCTACATCCTCCCGAGACGAAGATTGGTCGTCGGAGGCTTCCGATTCAAACTGGGCGCCCGCTTTTTGGAACTCGTGCCACTTCCACTGCTCCCGCCCGACTTCCCTCCAGTCCTTGGCTTGGCCTTCGTGGGGATCGTACTGCTGCTCCTCAAGCTGAGGTCTAAACCAGGCGCTGGGTCTCTTTTCCGCGTGGTGGAGTTCGTCGATGTTAATCACCAGGTCACTCCGCTGATATCTGCCCCGCTCGAAACCGCTTCCCATGAAAAGTGCGTCGTAGGGGCAGGCCTCGACGCACAGTCCGCAGAACATGCACCGGCCTATGTCAATGTCGAAGACTTCCAGCGAGTATTTGTCCCCTTCCTGCATGGCCGACTTCGACGGGTTGGTGACGATGCGGATTATCCCCAGTGGACAGTATTTCGCGCATGAGGCGCACCCTGTACACCGCTCTTCGTACCAGGAGAACTCCTCACCCCTAAACCGAGGATGCTGCTTGACCCTCTCTTCGGGGTACTGGACGGTGGTTGGTTTCCGAAACAGGTTCTTGAAGACCACGGCCAAACCCTTGGCTATACCGAAACCGTACATTCTAATCGGCCTCCCCTGCGGACGAATATGCGGCGCCCCGGCTTTCCCTTTCCAGAGACGCCCGCGGCGGCACGACCCTGGCGGTGCGCACCGGAGGAGCAATCTTCTGGCGTACGGAACGTCCAAAGCCGTAAACGGCGACCACCGCGATGACCATGTTGATCCCAGTCATTATTCCCAGTTCGCCCCGCGTCAGCTCGCCCTGGCTGGGAGCATGCTCCCACGCTTGGAGGAAGTATACCTCCACCGTGAGTATGGCTATGTTGAGGAGGGCCAGCGGGAAGAGGAACTTCCACGCCAACGACATGATCTGGTCGATGCGCAGCCTGGGCAGGGTAAACCTCACCCATTCAAACATCAGCACAAAGAAGACCATCTTGAGGAGGAACCAGACCGCTCCCAGCTGCTCGGAGAAGAAGGGCCCCGACCAACCACCGAGGAATATGGTGGCCATTATCGCCGAGGCGACCAGCACTCCGCCGAATTCGGCCGTCTGGATCAGCATGAACTTGATGCCGCTGTATTCGGTGTGGAACCCGGCTATCAGCTCGGACTCCGCCTCCACGATGTCGAAGGGGCTCCGGTTCAACTCTGCAGAAATCCCGATTACAAACACCATCAGTCCCAGTGGCTGCACCACCATGAACGGGATGCTCTGGGCCGATACGATGTCGGACATGGCCATAGACCCGGACAGCAGCACGATGGCCACCAGCGAAAGCACCACGGGAACCTCGTAGCTAATGAGCATGGCCACTCCCCGCATGGCGCCAAACATGGCGTAGCGGTTGCCGGAAGCCCATCCCCCAGTGAAAATGCCAAGAGTGGTCAGCGAGCCGATGGCCAGCACATAGAGCACACCCACGTTCAGGTCCGCCAGGGACGTCTTCCATGCGATGGGAATTACGGCCAGGGACAGCAGCATCGGGAACACCATCAGTATCGGAACCGCGGTGAAGGCGAGCCTGTCGGCCGTGGCCGGAATCAGGTCCTCTTTCGTGAGAAGCTTCAGCAGGTCCGCTATGGGCTGGAGCAGTCCGAACGGCCCCCACCGGTTGGGACCCCGGCGGTTTTGGACCCGCCCCATGAGGCGTCTTTCGCCCCACACCAGCACCGCGGCGCCGAGAAGGACTCCGTTCACCAGAATCAGGATGATGATGAAGCCGGACAGAAAGTAGTCCAGGGCGCACAGGTAGGACGGAAAGAACTCTCCGAAACCGTTGTATATCAGCCGGAAGAGGACGCTGTCATAGAGGATGCTTCCGGGCTCTATCTGGCAGTTCATCGATCGACTTCACCCATGTTGATGTCGATGCTGCCCAGGGAAACGATCATGTCCGCCAGCTTCCACCCCACCAGCAGTTCCTGGATCACGGTGAGGTTGAGGAGGGAAGGTGAGCGTATCTTGCACCTGTATGGGGCGATTCCTCCGTCGCTCACCAGGTAGAACCCCAACTCTCCCTTGGGACATTCCACCCGACCATAAGCCTCGACGCCTTCCGGCGCCCTGAGCACCAGTGGGAGTTGGGTTCTCACTGGGCCGGGCTGTATCTGCTCGACACACTGGTCGACGATGCGCAGGCTTTGGCGCATCTCCTGCATCCGCACCCAGAAGCGGTCCAGGTTGTCGCCGTTCTCACCCACGGGAACGTCAAAGTCCATCCTGTCGTATACGTCATAGGGTTCGGCCTTGCGCCAGTCCCAGGCGAGGCCGCTGCCCCGCATCACTGGTCCGCTGGCCGAGCAGTTGATGACGTGGTCCAGGCTTAGAGTGCCGACTCCCCGTGTCCTGATTAGGATGATCTCGTTCTCGATGAGAAGCTGTTCCAGCTCCGAGATATACCCTGGCATCTCGGCCAGAAAATTGTTGAGCGCCGGCCAGAAGTCCTCCGGGGCGTCGGCGAACACCCCGCCCGGTCGCATGAAGCTTACGGTGATGCGCGCCCCGCAAAGCATCTCGAACAGGTCCAGGATGCGTTCCCGCTCGCGGAAACAGTACATCAGAGGGGTCCCCAATGCGCCCAGGTCTTGCAGGAAGAACCCCGTCGCGACCAGGTGGCTGGCGATTCGCTGGAGCTCGGCTGCCATCACCCTGAGGTATTGGCCCCGTTCCGGGACTTCTATGTCCATGAGTTTCTCAACGGCGATGCAGTAGGCCTGGTTGTTGGTCATGGACGCCACGTAATCGAGGCGGTCCGTAAGGGTCACCACCTGAACGTAGTTCCGCTCCTCGGCCAGCTTTTCCGACCCCCTGTGTAGATACCCGAACACGGGTTCCACGTCCAATATCACCTCGCCGTCGAAGGTGACGCGCAGGCGAAAGACCCCGTGGGTCGAGGGGTGTTGCGGGCCTATGTTGACGGTTACCGGCTCAGTCCTTATGGTCATGCCGCTAATACTCCACCACGTCCTGAAAGTCCTTGCGCAACGGGTGCCCGGGGAACCCTTCCCAGAGCATTATACGTTTGTGGTTGGGGTGCCCAGGGAACCGGATTCCCATCAGGTCCCAAATCTCCCGTTCCTGGTAGTCCGCACCCTGCCAAATGTCATAGACAGACGGAATGGACGGCTCATCGCGCCCGTATACCCTGGCCTTGACCACGGCGCTCCGGTTATGGGTCAGAGACGTGATGTGGTACAGCATTTCGAAGTGGTCGACGTAGTCGACAGCCGTAATGGCGTTCAGGAAATTGAACTCCAGGCCCGGTTCTTCCTTGAGGAACTTCATGACGTCGACGATGCGCTCCGGCTCCACCCACACCGCCGTGTCGCCCACTTCCACAACTGTTCCGGGCAGTCTGTCCGTTAGACGTTGGGCCAACTCGCTGCCTATGACGTGTTCGGTCATCGGTCCCCCGCGGGCTGTCCCTTGATGCTGTACCGCTTGATCTTCTCGTGGAGCTGCATTATGCCGTACAACAAGGCGTCAGGCCTGGGAGGACACCCCGGCACGTAGACGTCCACGGGAATTATGTGGTTGACTCCCGGCACCACGCTGTAGTTGGAGTAGTAGGGACCGCCGCTGGTGGCGCAGACGCCCATCGATATAACCCACTTGGGCTCGCCCATCTGGTCGTAGATGCGACGTATGGCAGGGGCCATCTTCCAGGTAACGGTGCCGGCGACGATCATCAAGTCGGCTTGGCGGGGCGTCGCCCTGAACACTTCCATGCCGAACCGGGCTATGTCGAACCTGCCCATCGCCGTGGCCATCATCTCGAAGGCGCAGCAGGCCAAGCCGAAGGCCACCGGCCACAACGCCGACTTGCGGCCCCAGTTGAGCAGAGCGTCCACCGAGGTGATCATGACGTTGCGGTCGAGGTCATCGGGCACGTTGATGAGGGGGTCCGGGTAGGGGTCCAGGTGAGTCCGCCGCATGTTCTCGACGGTCCTGCCCTCGTCCAGGTCTAAGGGGCCTGTGCGGGTGTAGAGAGGGCCGTCGCCTTCTCCTATGGTCGGAGTGCTCATTCCCTACCTCCACTCCAAGTCTTGCTTGCGCCATGCGTAGACCCATCCGACTAACAGTATCAAGATAAAGACGCCCATCTCCGCCAGGGCGAACACTCCCAGCTTGTTGAACTTCACCGCCCAGGGGAAGATGAAGATAACCTCCACGTCGAATATGACGAAGAGCAGGGCATACATGTAGTAACGAAAGTTGAACTGCCCCCAGCGGCCCCCGATGGTCTGCATCCCGCACTCGTACACGTCCAGCTTGACGGGGTCGGGTTTCTGCGGGCGGAGACGGAGGCGGGCGAATAACGAGGAGGCCAGCAACATGCTGGCGGGGACGATGAAGGCAACCACAGCCAGTATGAAAACCAGCCCGTACTGCCTGAAATAATCGTCGAGCATCGTCGAATAGTGAGAATATTGAGGGTGGGCAGAAATCCGATGGGATGTTACCACAGGCCATATGTGAGCGCAAGCAAAACCGGACGCCCAAATCGCCTGTCTTGTATGTCCGCATGGGGGTCAACCTCCCTTCTCCACTGGCGGGAGAAGGTTGGGATGAGGGGGTCCAAGGTGCTGTGTTCAAGAACACGGCGCGGCGAGGAAGGACGCTGCACAAACCCTACGAGGAAAAATAGAGTCTGATTACCTCTATCACCTCGTCCCGGCCAATAACTCCGTTAAAGTAGTCCGCCGCAGCCACAATGGCTTCGTCCCTGTCAATCGCCCCGTTGCCGTTGGCGTCATATCCGCGAATCCCGCCGTCCAGGGTTTTGTCTAGGTTAGGAGGCACCATCACATCAAGCTTATCCAAAGAAAAGGGGTGTAGCGACGACTCCTGGAAAGTGAAGAGGAGTTGTGAAGGCCTGGCGAAGGACTGCGAACGGAGAGGCGCTAACCGCCCCGTCCCTGGGACCTGGCCCATGAATCGCGGAGGGCTACGGTGCGGTTGAAGACCGGCTTGCCGGGTGCGGAGTCCGGGTCCATGCAGAAGTAGCCCTGCCGCAGGAACTGGAACCTGTCCCCGGGCTGGGCCTCCCCTAGGGACGCCTCCAGCCTGCACCCGGACAATACCTCAACCGACGCAGGGTTCAGGTCTTCCCTGAAGTCCCTGCCATCCCGACCAGGGTCAGCCTCCATGAATAGGCGGTCGTAGAGGCGCACTTCCGCCTCCAACGAATGTTCCGCCGACACCCAATGGGACGTGCCTCGCACCTTGCGCCCATCGGGGCTGGAGCCTCCTCTGGACTCGGGGTCGTAGGCGCCCCGCAGCTCCGTCGGCTCTCCCGTGGCCGGGTCCGTCACCACGCCGGTGCAGGTGACCAGGTAGGCGTGTTGTAGACGCACCTCGCGGCCCGGCGCGAACCTGTAGAAGTTTTTGGGCGGGTCCATCATGAAGTCGTCCCGCTCGATGTAGACCGTCCTGGAGAAGAGCGCCTTTCTCATCCCAGCGGAGGGGTCTTCGGGGTTGTTCACCGCCTCCAATTCTTCCAACTGGTTCTCCGGATAGTTCTCTATGACCAGCTTCAGAGGGCGCAGCACGGCCATGCGGCGAGGCGCTCTTGCGTTCAGGTCTTCCCTTACCGAGTGTTCCAGCAGGGCGATGTCAATCACGTTGTCCCGCCTAGCCACTCCGACCTTGCGGCAAAAGTCCCGGATGGCCTCAGGCGTATACCCTCGGCGGCGCAGGCCAGCAATGGTGGGCATGCGGGGGTCGTCCCAGTCTGAAACATGGCCCCCTTCCACCAGTTCCAGCAACCGCCGTTTACTCATTATCGTGTAGCTAAGGTTGAGGCGGGCGAACTCCGTCTGGCGAGGACGGCTGGGCAGGGGCAGGTTTTCGACAACCCAGTCGTACAAGGGCCGGTGATCCTCGAACTCCAGTGTGCACAGCGAATGGGTGACACGTTCCAGGGCGTCGGACACTGGATGGGCGTAGTCGTACATGGGGTACACAACCCACTTGTCACCCCACCGTTCGTGGGGGACCTTCAAGATCCGGTACAACACCGGGTCCCTCATGTTGAGGTTCGGTGAGCTCATGTCTATCTTGGCCCTCAGGACATGAGCGCCTTCGCTGAACTCGCCTTGGCTCATCCTGTGGAACAGGTCCAGGTTTTCCTCTACGGGCCTGGTGCGATGGGGGCTGTCTACTCCCGGCTCGGTCAAGGTGCCCCGGTATTCTCGAATCTCGTCCTGGCTCAGGCTGTCCACATAGGCTTTGCCTTCTTTGATGAGCAGGACAGCCATCTCGTGCAGCCGGTCAAAATAGTCGGAGGCGTAGTACACGCGCTCTCCCCAGTCGAACCCCAGCCAACGCACGTCCTTCTGGATGGACTCGGTGTACTCCTCATCCTCTTTGGTCGGGTTAGTGTCGTCGAAACGGAGATTGCACCGCGCGCCGGGAATTTCCTCGGCAATCCCGAAGTTCAGGCAGATGGACTTAGCGTGGCCGATGTGGAGGTAGCCGTTGGGTTCCGGCGGGAACCGGGTGACGACCCTGCCATCGTCGACTCCAGACTCCAGGTCGTCGGCTATCATGTGCCGGATGAAGTCAGAGTAGTCGGCGTGGTCGGTGGTCATAGCAGGCTCACTCGCCGGTTGGGCTGGCGGCTCCGGCTGAAGCGGAAGTCCTGGCCTTTTTCAAAAGCTCCAAAGCTGAGTCTATGCGACGGACACAGATGTCCCGGCCTAGAACCTCCATCGTGTCGAACAGGGGAGGTGTGGCTTTTCGTCCGGTAAGCGCCGCTCTCAGGGCGCCAAAGAACTTGCGTCCCGACAATCCCAGTTCGTCTCCCAGGCCCCGCAACCCCGTCTCCAAGGTGGCGGCGGTGTACGAGTCCGTCGAATCGAGCAGCTTGCCGGCGCTCTGCAGGGCATGCTCCACTCCTTCAAATCCCAGAGACCGTTCGAACTCACCCTCCTCGAACTCCACGTCCCTGAAGAAGTAGGCCACTCTGTAAGGGGCCTCGTCCAACGTCTTAATCCTCTCCTGGACCAGTGGAGCCACCCTGGACAGGAGTCCCATATCCACCGGCCCCAATTCCTTCTCTACGAAGGGCGCCATCCGGTCGGTCAGGTCCGAAACGTCCATCTCCCGGATGTAATGGCCGTTCATCCACTGGAGCCGTTCCATGTCGAATATGGCAGCCGACTTATTGATTCGGTCGATGGAGAAGTTTTCCGTCAGCGTCTGCATGGACATCAGGTCGGTCTTGTCGTCCAGGGCCCAGCCAAGAAGGGCCATGAAGTTAATCATGGCGAGGGGGAGATAGCCCATGTCCCGGTATTCCAACAGTGCTGCGGCCCCGTGACGCTTGGACAGCTTGGAATGGTCCGGGCCGTGAATCATGGGAAGGTGGGCGAACAGGGGCGGCTCGTATCCCAGCGATTCGTACAGACGGACGTGTCTGGGAACGCTGGGCAGCCACTCCTCGGCGCGCATCACGTGGGTGATGTCCATGACGTGGTCGTCCACGACGCTGGCCAGGTGGTACGTGGGAAAGCCGTCCGACTTGATGATTACGAAGTCTTCCTGGGTGTCGTTGCTCCACGAGACGCGGCCCCTGACGAGGTCATTCACATGCGTATCGCCGTTCTGGGGCATTGCGAAGCGTACTACCGAGGCTACTCCGTCAGCTTCATACGACTTCCTCTGTGCGTCGGTCAGCTCTCTGCACGCTCCGTTGTAGCCTCCCCTGAGCCCAGACTGCTGTTGCTCCTTGCGTCGCCGGGCCAACTCTTCCACGCTGCAATAACACCGGTACGCGCATCCGCTCTCCAGCAGCCTCTCCGACTCAGTCTGGTACAAATCGAGGCGCTGAGACTGAAAGTAAGGGCCGTAGGGGCCGCCAACCTCGGGGCCCTCGTCCCAGTCCAACCCCAACCACCTAAGAGATTCGAGAATCTTTTCCAGTGAGTCTTCTTGTTTACGGTCCTGGTCGGTGTCTTCCACTCTCAACACAAAAACGCCGCCGTGCCGTCTGGCCAGCAGCCAGTTGAACAGGGCCGTGCGGAGATTGCCGACGTGGGGGTCGCCGGTGGGGCTGGGGGCGTATCTGACTCGTACCTTATTCAACTCTAAACGTCTGTCCGCATTAGGGAATCAAGTTAACCTAGAGGAACCTTCAGGGCACGATGTGGATTTTAGCATGAGCGGACGCTCGCAGGTCAGCCAGCGCCGCCCTGAAATCAGCGGGAATATCCGAAGTGAACTCGACCCAGCCGCCGTGGGAAGGGTGATGGAACCCCAAGGCATGGGCATGCAGCAAGTGGCGGGTCGCCTGTGGCCATTTGGCTTTGCTGCCTCCGTACACCCTGTCACCCACTAGAGGAGCGCCCAAGTGAGCAAGGTGGACCCTTATCTGGTGCGTTCGCCCGGTCTTGGGCCGAGCCTCGACCAATGAGATTTGTTCACCATTCACCTCGATTCGCTCCAGGGTGCGATAAACCGTAAGGGCTTCCCGGCCGTCTAGGACCACAGCCATGCGTTTTCTGTTCCTGGAGTCTCGGCCTATCGGAGCCGAGACCTCCCCTTCCGGCGGCTCTAGAGCCCCATGCACCAGGGCTGTGTAGCCTTTTTTCACGGTGCGGTCCCGGAACTGGTCGGTCAGGCTACGGTGCGCCCTGTCCGTCTTGGCGACTGCCATGAGGCCCGACGTGTCCTTGTCCAACCTGTGGACGATGCCCGGACGCACCTCGCCGCCTATCCCTTTGAGGTCACCACACAACGACAACAACGCATTCACCAGTGTATGGGCCGGATGGCCGGGCGCCGGATGGACGGTGAGACCAGCTGGTTTATCCACCACCATGAGAGCGTCATCCTGGTACACCACGTCCAGCGGGATGTCCTCGGCGGCCACGTCAACGGCCTGGGGTGGTGGGATGGTCACCCGAAGCCAGTCTCCGGCATGGACTTTTGCTCCGGCTTTGGGCAAGGCGCCGTTGCGGAGCACGTGGCCTTGGTCTATCAGCTTGCGGATGCGGGAACGGGTCAACTCCGGCATTTCCCGGGCCAATTCCTGGGCGATGTAGGCGTCCAGGCGTTCCCGGTCCCCAGAGGGCGGTTTCTCCACGACAAAGTCCCTGGTCTTCACTCCTCTTCCATCCACTCCCTGACGCCGCAGTTCGTGCAACGCCAGCCTCCTGGCACGTCCACCATAGCTGCCCCGCACACGAGGCAGGGTTCGTTGGCGGTCTCGCCTGGAGCCAGGGTGTTAATCGGGCCATGTAAGTTCAGGGTCTCCGCCACGTCAACACGCGTTCGTTCAACCGTTCTGCTGGTTGTCAGGAAAAGGTATCCCAGGATAAATATCCCGATCACTATGGAAGAGTCGGCGATGTTGAACACAGGCCAGGGGCCAATGTCTATGAAGTCCGTCACATGCCCCACCCGCACGCGATCAAAGAGGTTCCCAGCGGCGCCTCCCAGCTGCATCCCCAGGCTCAGGCGCAAAGGAAAGCCGGAGAAGGGTTGCTTCTTGTACACCAGAAGCAACACGCCTATGCCCACCAGGGAGGCGATTATCAAGAACATGGTCTGATCGGGGAAGAGGCCAAAGGCGCTCCCCGTGTTGCTGGTGTGAGTTATTCTGAACAGCCCGTCTCTGGGAACGGATTCACCCAGGAACAGGTAAGCCCGTACGATGGCCTTGGTCACCTGGTCCAGGCCGAACGCCAGGGCGAGGGGAAGCAGAAGAATGGGGTCGTTCCACCAAGAGGTGCGCTCAGGCCAGGAGACCTTTTCTTCCTGTTTAACGTGGTCCATCTGAAGATCAATGGTGGAGGTTACGTGCAGCCAGACAGGAACGTGGTTACAGCTTCCGCCTGGAGCGATTCGTAACCCTCCCAGGAATGGTCCGCGCCGTCGATGACGCTGAGCTGGGTTTCGGGGCCAAAGCCCGCGATTCGCCTTTCGATTCCATCAACTGGAGCGAGTTTGTCCCGCGAGCCGGCTATTATCAGCAACGGAACGCGCCGCCAGGAACCCGCGGACCCGAAAACCGAGGGTGGTGGTGACACTAAAACAGCCGCTTTGACTCGCTTCGCTTTCGGAGCCGCGGCAGCCGCCATGGAGGCCCCGAAGGAATACCCGACAACGCCAATCCAATTTCGGTCCACTCCGGGAAGTCTCCCCACAAAATCCAGGGCCGCTTTCATGTCCTGTGGTTCGGAGTTTCCGTTGGTGAACTCTCCCTCGCTTTCGCCGACGCCTCTGAAGTTGAACCTGAAGGCGGCAAAGCCCGCCTCCACCAGCTTGGCGGTGGTGTTAAAGACCAACGGGCTCTCCATGGTCCCGCCCAGGTGGGGATGGCTGTGTCCCACGACGACCGCCGGGAACGGGCCTTGGTCACCCGACGGAGACGCAAGCACTCCCTCCAGCATCAGGCCCTTGCTTTTGAATCCTATGGCTGTCTGGCGCATACGCTCCTCATAGTCCATCTTAGGAGCAGCCCAAGTGTTTGACAAGAAGTCCATGCGTAGATATAGAATGTCCCAGCGGCATCGGCCGCACGTATCGTTGCCCCTAAACCTACAGACAAGGCACAAAAAAGCATGGCCAATAGCGTAATAGACCTCAGAAGCGACACCGTAACACATCCCACCGACGAGATGCGCCGAGCCATGGCATCGGCGGAGGTTGGCGACGACGTATACGGCGAGGACCCTTCCATGAACAAGCTGGAGGAGATGGCTGCTGGGCTGTTGGGCAAAGAAGCTGCCCTGTTCACGGCCAGCGGCACCATGAGCAACCTGATTGCCGCCCTCACTCACTGCCGCAGAGGGGATGAGATTGTAATGGGCTCCGAGGCCCACATGATGTGGAACGAGGTGGCGGGAGCGGCGACCCTGGCCGCCGCCCAAGTCCGCACAGTACCCAACGACGACATGGGCCGTATAGACCCCCAGGCCCTCGACGACATAATCCGAACCGGCGGCAACATCCAGTATCCGCCCACGGGGCTGGTCTGCCTGGAGAATACCCACAACCGCTGCAACGGCGGTGTGCTGGACGCAGCCCTGACCAAATCTCTGGCCGACGTGGCTCACTCCCACGGAGTCCCGGTGCATCTGGACGGCGCCCGCATCTTCAATGCCTCAGTGGCTCTTGAAGCTCCCGCCAGCTCCCTGGTGGAGGACGTGGACGACGTGTCCTTCTGCCTTTCCAAGGGGTTGAGCGCACCCGTAGGGTCCCTGATTTGCGGCAGCCAGGAGTTCGTCGACAGGGCCAGAAAGTGGCGCAAAATGATAGGCGGCGGGATGCGGCAGGCAGGAGTCCTGGCATCGGCTGGCATCGTGGCCCTCGACACCATGATTGACAGGCTGGCCGAAGACCATGCCCACGCCCGAAGACTGGCCGAGGGACTGGCCGACGTGAAGGGCCTGTCCGTTGACCCGGACATGTTTCCCACGAATATAGTGTTCGCCCAGGTGGAGCCAAGCCTGGGCAGTGCCCAGGCGCTGGTTGGCCGCCTCGCTGAGGCTGGCGTGCTGGTGTCCTATCCGGGCGACGACAGGGTCAGGATGGTCCTAAATCGCCACGTGGACGACCGCGGTGTGGACGAGGCGCTGCACCGGGTCTCGCAAGCCTGCGGGCAAGCGCTGGCAGCGTCGTAGAATCACCGTTTATAATGACGCCCGACGCCCACAGACTTAACTGACTTAATTACATACAAAAAGGAGCTAGTCATGCCCGAAGATTTCGTAAAGGCGGCGCAGACCGGCGAGGTCCTCCCCGGCAAGATGAAAGTAGTGGAGCTGGGAAGCGAAATCATCCTCCTGGTGAACGTCAACGGCACGGTCCACGCAATAGACGACACCTGTTCCCATGCTTACGCCTCTCTGTCGGAAGGGGAGTTGGAAGGGTCCGAGTTGGAATGTCCCCTCCACGGGGCGATGTTCGACTTGACCTCGGGCCAACCTCAGACGCCGCCCGCCGAAGAACCCATAACCGTCTACCAGGTCAAAGTGGAAGGCGACGACATCCTCGTAGGCCCGCCAGCGGGCTAAGGCCCGCTTCCCGACCCTCGCTAAGTACCTAGACCTTACATCTAAGCGGCTCGAGACCCCGCTTCGATCCAAGTATCAGGGCACGGGGCGGTACGCCACAATAAGAAGCCCGGCTATGACCGGCGTCTGTCCCTTAAGCGGGATGACGTACTCCGGGCACTCCGGACCTTATGCACATTGTTTACGCCTTTACAGCAGGTTGTCAATAGATCGTTAGCCACCTGATGTTCGGGACCGTTAGGACCTGACTGACACGCCGGGCATTGACAGACGAGGCGAATGCGCCCTTAATAGAAATATCAGGCTGAGGACATCAGGAGACTGCAATGACCGACGACCAAGCGGTCCGGGACTATATACAACAGTCCAGGGAATTCCTGCGAAAGGCCCGCCAATACCTGGCGGAAGACGATCTACACCAAGCCTCCGAGAAGGGCTGGGGAGCGGCTTCCCACATGGCCAAGGCTGTGGCGGAGGCACAAGGATGGAGCTACGGCAGGCATGATGAGTTCGGACAGGTGATACACCAAGCGATGGTCCTGCTGAGCGACCAACGAGTCTTCAATCTATGGAGAAAGAGCGCCAACGACCTGCATGGCTTCTTCTACGAGCGAAGACAGTTTCTGTTTCCGGAAGCCGTTAAGGATGATCTGGACGACGTGGAGCTAATGCTGGACGCACTGGAGCCGCTGACCGCCATCAACCATTGACCAGCGACTGAAGGTTTCAGAGCAGGTCGGAACCTCGGAAAAGAGAAACGGCCCCGTCGCTCTTCACTACGCCCCTGGTTTGACACCCATATTCCGCGTCAATAAAATGCCCTAAACCGGTCCTCGGCCACGGGCGCAGCTCGTTCCTTCCTCACAACTGCGTCATCAGCTACAGGGGGTCATTTGGCTCAGAGCTACGACTACATCATCCTGGGCAGCGGTATAGCCGGCCTGAACACAGCCCTGCTTGCCAGGGAACACGGCTCTGTGGTCATTCTCACCAAGGGGGAAATCGACGACTGCAACACCCGGTACGCCCAGGGCGGCATAGCAGCCGCCGTGGGAGACCAGGACTCCCCGGACCTTCATATGCAGGACACTCTGGCAGCCGGGGCCGGCCTCTGCGACACCGAGGCCGTGCGGGCGCTCACCACCGAAGGGCCGGGCCGAATAGCTGACCTGATTCAGCGAGGAGTGCCCTTCGACACCATCCACGCCGAAATATCCCTGGCCAAAGAGGGCGCCCACAGCGTAGCCCGGGTCCTCCACGCCGGAGGCGACGCCACCGGACAGCACATCGAGCTTACCCTGGCCCAAGCGGTTAGAGACGCCGGAATAGAGGTCCTGGAATACTCCCTTGCCACTCGGATCAACGTAGAGGCCGGGCAGGCCCAGGGAGTCGAGGCGCTGGACACCCATACTGGTCGGAAGGACGTGTTCGAAGGCCGTTTTGTCGTCGTGGCAACCGGCGGAGGAGGCCGCGTCTACAACAATACCACCAACCCGGAAGTCGCCACAGGCGACGGCGTAGCCCTGGCATTCCGCGCCGGTGCCCAGGTTATGGACATGGAGTTCTACCAGTTCCATCCGACGGCCCTGCGCATGGACGGAGTCCCCACATTTCTCATATCCGAAGCCATGAGAGGCGAGGGGGCCATCCTGCGGAACGCGGAGGGGCAGCCTTTCTTGAAGGAACACCATCCCATGGCGGAGTTGGCCCCCAGGGACATCGTGGCCAGGGCTATATTCAACGAGATGGGACGCATCGGAGCGGACCACGTGCTCCTGGACGTAACCCACCTTCCAGCCGAAACGGTGCGCAACCGATTCCCCACCATATTCAGGTTCTGCCTTGACCACGACTTGGACATCACTGTGTCCCCCATACCTGTGGCTCCGGCGGCCCACTACATGATGGGCGGCGTGAAGACCAACGTCTGGGGAGAGACCACCATTGACCGGCTCTTTGCGGTGGGAGAGGTTGCCTGCACCGGAGTCCACGGGGCCAACCGCCTGGCCAGCAACTCCCTGCTGGACACCTCCGTGTTCGCCAGACGCGTAGTCCAACGAAGCCTGGAGGCTCCTTCTCTCCGAGACCGCACGCGGCCCACCAGGGCGGAGATGACCGTCGCTCTGTCGGAGTCCTCTGATTCGGCTCCTGGGTCTACTGAGGCCACCCTGCAGGGTGTTCAGGAGCTCATGGGCAGCCTGGTTGGAATGGTGCGCGATCGTGACGGGCTCACCCAAGCGGTCACTTCCCTCTCCGGCTGGACCGGCTGCCAGAGTGAACCCACCGACCGCGTCAGCCACGAACTGGCCAACCTGACTCTACTGGGACATCTGATCTCCCAGTCGGCGCTTATTCGGGAGGAGAGCCGGGGCGCCCACTTCCGCGAGGACTTCCCCAAGCCGTCGCCACAATGGCTTAAGCACATCGTTCTTTCCAACACCCAGGCCAGCGGACAGGGTTGACGCCCCCGACGCGATGACTCCCACCGTCAGGCCCGCGTCTCTGGACGACCTGGAAGCTCTCGTCGGATTCAACGAGGCGATGGCCCTGGAGACCGAGGGCAAGACCCTGGACATGGAGCTTCTCAAGCAAGGCACCAGGGCGGTCTTCGACTCCTCACAGCGGGGCTTCTACCTGGTGGCGGAAGTGGACGGCTCGCCCGTTGGGTCGCTGCTCGTCACCTACGAATGGAGCGATTGGCGCAACGGCTGGTTCTGGTGGATTCAGAGCGTCTACGTGAGACCTGAGCGGCGCAGGATGGGAGTCTACTCGGCCATGCACCGGTGGATTCTTGACACTGCCAAGGCTAAACCTGATGTATGCGGCGTCCGGCTCTACGTGGACCGGAACAACGACGACGCCAGGAAGACCTACCGCAGCCTCGGTATGTCAGAGTCCCACTATGACATGTTCGAGGAGGACTTCGCCTTCCCCACCCAACCCTGACCCCTAGGGTGGGCAATGCGGCTCCGGCGCCGCTATAATTGGGCCGGTCATCCACGGCATATCCGACGGAGGGACTTATGGGAAGAATGGACGGCAAGGTGGCCATCGTCACGGGCGCGGGCAACGGCATGGGGGCATGTGAAGCCGAGCTTCTAGCCCGGGAAGGCGCCAAGGTGGCCGTGACCGATATACGTGAAGACGACGGCATGGCGGTCGTGGAAGGCATAAGGAGATCGGGAGGTGACGCGTCCTTCCACGGGCTGGACGTCACCGACGAAGAGGGCTGGAAGTCGGTGATAGACCAGGTGGTGGCAGCGTATGGCAAGCTCAACGTCCTGGTGAACAACGCGGGGATAAGCAGTTTCGCTTTCGACGACACTATGGGCTCCGACGAATGGGACGTTTTCATGGCTATCAACGCCAAAGGGCCGTTCCTTGGAGTCAAACACTCTATCCCTAAAATGAGAGAAGCCGGAGGAGGCTCCATAGTCAACATTTCCTCCATCGCCGGCCTCACCGGGTCGACTTTGGGCCACCCCGCCTACAACAGCTCTAAAGGGGCCCTGCGCCTCTTCACCAAGGCCATGGCAGCGCGTCTCGGCAGGGACAACATACGGGTGAACTCGGTCCACCCGGGCCGGATGCCTCCCATGACGTCCGGCCGATACGAGGCCCAGCAGGACGAACTTAACCAGCGTCTGACCATGGTCCCGTTAGGCAGGATGGGCCGCGTGGAAGAGGTGGGCTATGCTGTCCTCTTCCTGGCCTCCGACGAGGCCTCATACATCACTGGACTGGAATTGGCGGTGGACGGAGGGTTCACCGCCGTATAATCGCCTCAAGTCCCACCAAAACCTCCTCTCCTCCTGGGAGAGGGTCGGGGTGAGGGATAACAGAACCAACCAACACGGAGGCAACGAGATATGGGTAGATTGGACGGAAAGGTCGCCATCATCACTGGAGGCGCCAATGGTCAGGGCGCCATGGAATGCCGGATGTTCGCCAACGAGGGCGCCAAGGTCATAATCGCTGACATCGCAGGCGATGCGGGCCAGAAGCTGGAAGCCGAAATAAACGAGGCAGGTGGAATAGCCACGTTCATGCGCTTGGACGTGACCGACGAGGAGAATTGGCAGAAGGTCGTGGACGACACCGTCGCCAACCATGGGCGGCTGGACATTCTGGTAAACAACGCCGGTTTGTCTTCTACGTCGGTGACGGACTTCAACAGCCTCGACGGCTGGGAGAAAATCAGCGATGTCAACGCCAAGGGCGTGTTCCTGGGCACCAAGACCGTAGTCCCTCAGATGAGAGAAGTCGGGGGAGGCTCCATCGTGAACATCTCGTCCATATACGGCCTTGTTGGGTCCCCGTCGGGCCATCCCGCCTACCATGCGTCAAAAGGAGCAGTGAGGCTCTTCACCAAGGCGGCGGCGGCTCGGTATGGCCCCGACAACATCCGCTGCAACTCAATCCACCCGGGCAGGATGCCTCCAATGGTTTCCGGCGACCATGAATGGTACTGGTCCCAGGACGCCATCTGGCACGCCAAGATTCCTCTTCGTCGGAATGGGCGTACGGACGAGGTTGCGTCCGCCGTGCTTTTCCTGGCCTCCGACGAGGCCTCGTACGTTACCGGAGCGGAGATACCAGTAGACGGCGGGTACACCAGCCAGTAGTCCTGACGGGAGCAAGCAATGGGCAGACTCGACGGCAAAGTGGCCATAATCACCGGCGGCGGCAACGGAATGGGAGCCGCCGCTTGCGTCCTGTTCGCCAACGAAGGCTGTAAGGTTGCCATAGCCGACAGGCTGGAGGACGGCGGACGCAGCGTGGAGAAGGAAATCAGCGAGGCGGGGGGCAACGCGTTTTTCATCCACATGGACGTGGCTAACGAGGAGGACTGGAAGCGCGCCGTAGACGAGGTAGTCCATCGCTACGGCAAGCTCAACGTCCTGGTCCAGTTCGCGGGACTCAGCGGCACCATATACCAAGATCACTACGACTCCGACGGTTGGGACCGGTACATGGCGATCAACGCCAAAGGCCCGTTCCTGGGGTTCAAATACTGTTATCCAAGAATGAAAGAGGTAGGTGGAGGCTCGGTGGTCAACTGCGGCTCCCGCTTTGCTCTGGACGGCTCGCCCGGCAGCCACCCTGGGTACCACGCTTCCAAGGGCGCTCTGAGGCTGTACACCAAGGCTATTGCTTCCAGGCACGGGCCGGAGAACATACGGGCAAACTGTCTGCACCCGGCCAGAATGCCTCCCATGACCACCTCCGACGCCACCTCCCCAAAGACCACCCAGGAGTTGTTCCCAGTTTCGTCCATCCCCATGAGGCGTCCAGGCACACGGGACGAGGCGGCGTGGGTGGCCCTGTTCCTGGCCTCGGACGAATCATCCTACATCACGGGCATAGACTTCCCCGTGGACGGCGGCCTCAACGCCATATAGAGGCGCTGCGTCGGGGTAGGGGCTGTGCCCACCCGCTACAACTACGCTCTTCACCAACTATTTTCTGGTCTATACAAAGACATACGCCAAGGTCGGGAGGCCAAGATGAGGGTTATCTACAGACTCCATACCGAAAACATGAAGGGAGTGGCCGAGGAGGCCAAGTGGGCGGAGGACATAGGCTACGACGGCCTGTCGTCCCCGGAGACGGCCCACGACCCCTTCCTGCCCCTTATGTTGGCCGCCGCCGCAACGGAACGGGTGACGCTGGAGACCAGGGTCGCTATCGCCTTCCCTCGGTCGCCTATGGTGACGGCGTATGCGTCCAGGGACCTGCACGACTTCTCCGATGGCAGGTTCCAGTTGGGGATAGGCACCCAGGTGAAGGGCCATAACCTGCGCCGCTTCTCCGTGGAGTCGTGGCGGTCTCCCGGCAAGCGGTTGAAGGAATACGTGGAGTCAGTGAAAGCGATATGGGACAACTGGCAGAACGGCGGCAAGCTGGACTACCACGGGGAGTTTTACAACTTCAGCCTTATGACACCCTTCTTCAGCCCTGGCCCCAGCGAGTTTCCTGACCCCAGGGTCTACATCGGGGCGGTCAACGGTTTCAACTGCCGCGTAGCTGGTGAAGTGTGCGACGGGTTGATGCTCCACAGCCTCAACTCGAAACGCTACCTCAACGAGTTCATCGTGCCCAACGTGGAGAGCGGGGCCAAGAAGGCGGGGAAGGACCTGAAGGACGTCCGTGTCAGCGGAGGCGGTTTCATAATTACCGGCCCAAGCCAGGCCGACGTGGACGCCAAGAGGCAGGGTGTGAAGCGGCAAATATCCTTCTACGCCTCCACCCGCACCTACTTCCCGGTGCTGGAGGTGCACGGTTTCCAGGACATTGGCCAGCGGCTCCACGAGATGTCGCTCCGCGGAGAATGGGACGAAATGCCCGGCCAGGTGAGCGACGAGATGCTGGACACCTTCGCCATAATGGGAGACTACGAGGACATCGCGGGCAAGATCAAGGAACGCTACGGCAGCCTGCTGGACAGCGTATCCTTCTCGATGGAGACCAAGACCCGCGACGACGAACAAATCCTGAAACGCATCCTGGCCGAACTCAAGTCGTAGGAATCAGTCACCCGGCCCAGGAGGGACGCAGAAAGCATACAGGCTGGGCAGAAAAGCGCCTTGACGATCTAAACCGTCCGTGCGTGGGTGAGGTCAGCGCCGGTTACTGGGCGAGACTGAGAGGGCAGCACCGTGGCAATGGCCAATGTACCGCCGCCGAGGGCCATAAACTCCACTACGAAAGCATCCCCTCCGGGATGTACATGTATGATCGTCCCGACGTCACCGGGCTTCAGCTCTTCCCCTTGATCTCCTGAAACATCGGCAGTAAGTACGATTTGCTCATGTTCTTTGAACATCTCAACTCCTGCTCGGATACGCTGTAATCAGCCTAGGGAAATCGTTTCCGACGTCGACTTGCCAAACTGTTCTCACGCGAGGGTTGCGTCCATCAGGAGTTTCTATAGTACCATCCACGTGGTAGCGTAGTCCGTATATAGTTTCAACTAGTCTGACAACTTCATGCTCTGCACCCTGATTCATTAAGGCCTTGGCGAAGTCTTGCCATTGACCCGAGTTGAATCCGAACCTGGAGAAGAAATTGGCTTTACGTTGACTGTCGGCACTGTTCGACGACAACAGATATTCCGTGATCTTCTCTCTTTCGACCACGGCTAGGTAAGCATTGGGCAACCTCACGAGCAAGACTCCAGTTTGGTGAACATCTTCGTTGCACAGGTTGCCATTCGATGCCTAAGGGCCAGTTCGGACGAGGCAGGTTCTGGCGCGAATCGACTACACCGGCAAGGGCTTTTCGGTGGTGCTGGGGGGAAGCCCCAGGTCCCAGGTGTTCATGTTGATGGCCAGCACGGCGTAGGTGCCCAGTAGGTTGACGAGGGTCATAAACCCCCTCAGCCCCAGCAGGGACATGCCCGCCTCAAAAGTCTCCTGGCTCACCTTCCGAGTCCGGAAGAACTCCCTGGCCAGGTTCACAACCAGGGACTGTTCGGCGGTAAGGTCGGTGAGTTCTTTCTTGTCTCTCAGGTTGTCCACGATGTCGTCCCGTATACCAGCCCCGCGCGCGGCGGCTGCGTGGGCGTTCCAGATGTAGAGGCAGTCGTTCTCCCGTGCGGTGACAATCATCGCCAGCTCTTGGATGTCCTGGGCCAGGCTGGGTTCGTTGCGGAGATATTGCCGCAAGTCCTCCAGCCTCCTGGCCATTTCTGGGATGTGGCACAGAAGCGCGAATGGGGATGTAGGGGGCACTCCGCCCCTGCTCTCCGCAAAGGCGTCGTACACGGCCCTCTGGTCCTCGGGCATCGTCTCATGGGTCGCTATGGGTATTCGGGCCAAGGCACACCTCCCGTCAGTCGGCTCTTTCAGCAGGCCCGAATTATAGGCGGAGGGTCTTAAGGGGTCAACGAAAGCGCCGCCGACCACATCTACCCCTTGACAAACGGGCCGCTTTCCCTTGGAATACTGCTATCCCATTGTCCAGGGGCGTGACATGAGCGACAAACCTACCTACAAATCCCCCGAGTCCGTGACCGATGAGGACTTGCTGAGAATGGCCAACGAGGCCGGGCTGGCTCTGGGGCCTGAAGATATCCCAGAGCTTCTGCCCTTGTACAAGCTCTACCTCGCCCACGTGGGGATACTCCATTCCATCGACCTCCACCACGAAGAGCCGGTCCACATTTTCAGGCCCGACTAGCTCGCGGAGAAAGAGACCGTAGGCATGACCCAAGAATTGCATTACCTGACCATCCGCGAGGCGGCAGACCTGATTAGCTCAGGAAATCTCTCTCCCGTGGAACTCACCCAGGCATTCTTAGACCGTATCGAGAAGACGGATGGCCGACTCAACTCGTACATCACAGTGCTGGCAGACGAGGCCCTTCAAGAAGCGCGCGCCGCCGAGGCGGAGATCCGACAAGGCGCTTACCGAGGCCCGCTCCACGGAATCCCCATGGCGCACAAGGACTTGTACGACACCGCCGGAGTTAGGACCACGGCGGGGTCGCGGGTTTACGCCGACAGAGTTCCAACTAAAGACTCCACGGTGATAGCCAGATTCCGGGAGGCAGGCGCGATACTGCTGGGCAAGCTGTCCATGTATGAATTCGCCCTGGGCGGCCCGGACCCCACAACCCAATTCGCCCTGGCCCGCAACCCCTGGAACCTGGAGCATATCCCCGGAGGCTCCAGCAGCGGTTCCGGGTCGGCGGTGGCCTCGGGGCAGTGCATGGGAGCCTTGGGCTCTTGCACCGGCGGCTCCATACGCGGCCCGGCCTCTTACTGCGGCGTGGTGGGGCTCAAGGCAACCTATGGCCGGGTGAGCAGAGCGGGAGTGGTGACCCTAAGCTGGAGCCAGGACCACTGCGGGCCATTAACCTGGACCGTAGAAGACTCGGCGCTGATGCTCCAGGCCATTGCCGGGCACGACCCCAAAGACCCGGCGTCGTCCACCGCGCCTACATCGGACTACGCTGAGGCTATAAGAGAGGACATCTCAGGGCTGGTGGTGGGAATGCCGCGCCATTTCTTCTTCGACCCCCGCCCCGGCGTAGACCCGGAGGTCCAGTCAATTGTAGAGACGGCGGTGAAAGAGCTGGAATCTCTGGGCGCCAGGGTGGAAGAAGTGACCATTCCCAGCCTGGAATATGTGCGCTCAGCCAACTCGATCATCATGCTGACCGAGGCCTACTCGTTCCATGCCGACAACCTCCGCAACCGACCCGGCGACTACGGACAACAGGCCCGGGTGAGGTTCCGAACTGGCGGATTGTTCTCCGCGTACGACTACCTGCAAGCGACCAAGATTCGCCAGGTGGCCAAGAGGGAGTTTGCCCAGGCTCTGGAGAAGGTGGACGTTCTGGTCTCTCCCACCATGACCCAGCCAGCGGCGCCGTTTCAGGGCTATGACCCAGCCACTACGGCCCGGGACCCCAGCTTCACGGCGCCCTACAACTTTACCGGTCTGCCTGCCATTTCCGTGCCCTGCGGGTTCACGCAGAAGGGCCTGCCCGTGGGAATGCAAATCGCCGGAAAACCCTTTGCCGAACCGGACATCCTGCGGGTCGCCCACACCTATGAGCGGCACGCCGGTTGGTACAAGCGTCGGCCTCCCGTCTAGGACAAGGCGGGCGCGGCATGGAAAAGCGGAAGCTGGGCAGCCTCGAGGTCCCGGTTATCGGCCTCGGGACCGCACGGACCTTTGATGTTGACGCGAAGAGCGACGTGTCCGTACGCCGGACTATCGTAGACAACTGCACCGCCGCCGGTTCCATCTTCCTGGACACCTCTCCCATGTACGGCCACAGCGAGTCCGTCATCGGCCAAGTCACCGACGGGCGCAGGGACCAGTTCCAGTTCGCCACAAAAGTGTGGTGCAGAGGAGACCCAACGGGACGCAACCAGATTGCCCAGTCCTTCGATCTCCTCCGGACCGATTACATCGAGGTATTGCAGATACACAATCTGCTGGACTGGCGAACTCACCTGCCATACCTGGAGTCCCTAAAAGCGGAAGGCCGAATAGGCCAAATCGGAATCACCCATTACGCCACGTCATCCTACGGCGAAATGGCCTCAATTATGCGAACGGGCAGAGTGGACACTATCCAGATTCCTTACAATGTGATGGAGCGAAAGTGCGAGACCGTCATATTGACCTTGGCGGAGGAGATGGGCATCGGCGTCATCGTTATGGAACCCCTGGGAGTGGGGCGCCTAACCCGTGGCCTGAAGCGCACGCCCGACCTGGCGCCTCTGGCCGGACACGGAGTAGAGACCTGGGCGCAGGCTCTTATGGCCTGGATACTGGCAGACCCACGGGTCACCACACTAATTCCCGCCACTTCTCAACCGCACCGGGTGTTCGAGAACGCAAAAGCCGGGTCGATGCCGCCCGTGACTCCCGACCTGCGGGAGCATATATCCAGAGAAGCGGCCCGGTGCCTATAAGCTGTTGGCTTAGATCATTCTATTCGTAGCGCAGCGCTTCGGCCGGAGGCGTATTGGAGGCCTGTCTGGCAGGCCACCAGGTCGTTATCATCGAGAACAAATAGGTCACGGCTATAATGATGACGATTTGCAACCAGGGAATTCCGAACCTTATCCCCTCTATCTCATCGCCTATGGCATCGACAATGTTGTATGACACTACACTCCCCAGCGCAATGCCGATCCCTACCCCCACCAGAGCGATGAATGACGACTCCAGTAAGAAGCTGAGCTGAATCATCCACTGCCGGTAACCAATGGCCCTGAGGACCCCTATCTGCTGACGCCGTTCGACCACCGCCCTCATGCTGATGACACCCAGACCGGCCACGCCAACCACGATTCCCAGCCCCATGTACCCAATGAGAAGGTCGTAGAAGGAAGATATGAAGGCGACCTGGTCCTCCAATTCCTCCTCCAACGCCCGCGCCTCCATCCCGTTGGCCACGAACGCGGCTTCCAGCCTGTCCGCGGCGGAGCCGACGTCTACTCCTTCGGCTGCCTTGAAGCGGTATGAGACCACCGGGACCGGAACGGGCGACACGCTGTCAATGCCCGACTTGGGGACTATGATTCCTCTAAAGTCCGCCACGTTGTCCAGGATCGCTATCACAGTGTAGCTGATGTGTTGGTCGGTCCTGGCAACTCTGACGTCGATGTCGAAGGGCTGCATGGAATCGTCAAAAGTGGAGACTCCCGACACTGTGAAGTTGCCTGCGGTGTCGAAACCCTCCTGTTCCTGGTCGGGGAGAGTCGCCGCGTCTAGGACCGCCAAGGTCGGATCGTCCCTTAGAGCCTCCCACACCGAGTCTTTGGCTGGGCCGTATCCCTCGGCCAATATACGGAAATCGTAGTCCGACCCCTCTAAGAACCCATCATCCACCGCATGGACCACATAGTCCGCCCACCGGGAATCCCGCGAGTCCACTTGCCGCACTTCCACGGGGGCGCTTACATAGCCTCCAATAGCCTCGAACTCTTCCGGCGAGAGGCCAGACGCTTCCAGGATGGCCCCGTCGATATCTGATATGGGACTGGCAAAAGCCACGCCGCCCTCTATGTCCCAGCCTCCCAAGACCCTCTCAGGGTCGGCGAAAGTGTTCCCAAAAGCCTCTATGACCATGGACATCACTATCATGGTGAACACCACCAGCGAAAACATGGCCAGAGTGAGCCCGGTCCTGAACTTGGCGCTCATGGGATAGGCGACAGCGGTAATCAACACCGGTCGGAAACGCCCTAACTTGGAGGTCGTGGAGGTGAGCGCCGAGGTGATCAGGTCGGCGTTGTACATCACCGTCCACACTGCCGCCGCCACCATCATGACTCCCGACACGACGAACATCTCAAAATTGCTGTCGAGGGCGCCTGTAATGGGGTCCATGGTGTCGAAGGGCAATATCCAAAAGGCCAGCAGCATGACACCGATGAACGTGAATGACAAGCGAGTCGTCAGGTCGCTGCGTTCGGCGATGGAGGTCGACATGACGGACCGGACCATGGCTGCGCCTACCAGAGCAAGGGCAATCCCCAATACGATGGATAAAACATCAGGTTTGACTATGCCATGGACCGCTATGGCGCCGCCGCCCGCTGTCGTAATTGCCCCTATTGCAACAGCCCACGAAGGGCGCCGAAGGACCGCGGTCCTGAGCATTAAGCCCACGCCGACGACCATCAACGACACGCCAATCGTGAAGGGAGCCACTTGTTTCGATACATGGACGCCGACGTAGTAGAGAACAACTCCCATAAGGATGGTTAGCCAACCACGAACCAAATATGGATAGACGAACCGGAATATAGCCACCGCCAGTCCCACCCACCATAGCGGAGAAAACACGGGCATCCAGACCACCGCTCCTCCCAGAGCCAGCCAAAAACGGCTGAACCTCGCCGCCCGCAGGTCCATCGCGGCCTGGATGATATAGCGGAGCGGTTGGAATAAGGCCTCAGGTATGAACATCAACCGCTGGCGCAGCGGCAAACCCGTGGAAATAGTTGTCGTTTCCGGCAGCCCGCGCACCGCCTCCACGATGTTCATACGGCTGACCCGGTACGCCGACACCGATGCGGTGGCGAACACAATGATCATGCCCAGGCAGTACGCCACTATCACGCTTCTTGGCTCAATGTGGTAGGTGAAACTGAAATCGACGTCAATCTTTCCAAACAGGAAATTTAGCACCGCCACCAACGCCATGGAGACCAGCAGGCCCACAGTGACACCGATAGCCGACGCCGCGAGATCGTAGGCCGTGCCTTCGAAGACAAACATCTGGACCAAGTGGCTGCGCTTGCCTCCGACAGCCCGCACCATGCCCATCTCAGTGCGACGAGCCGCGGAAAGCATCACGAATATGAGGAAGATGAGAAGGGTGCCTACAATGACGGAGAAGAGGCCAAACATGACAAATAAGGTCGTCACCGAGCTTCCGGCTTGGTCGGCCAACTCAAGGAAGATGCGTTTGACTTCGAACACGTTGAAACCCGCTGTGTTCGACAAGACGGTGTCAACTTCTCGGGCCAGCGCTTCCCCTTCCTCTGGGCCGCCCACTGAGGAGGCTGCATCCCTCACTACGTCGGCGACGTCATCGTCCGTGAGGACTCGCACAAGCTCCGTTGGAGGGATGGCTGAAGCCAGAAGTTCCGGTCTGGAAAGCTCTTCAATCAGGACGTCCACGTCAGCCCACAGGTCCCCCGAGAGGCTATCTCGTTGAATGGACAACTGTTCCATGAACTCCGGCCGGCTAAGGACGTGCAGGAGTTGTATGATCGCTTCCCCGTCGGCGTAGAATGTCCGAACGGTCTCCGAGACGCTCTCGCTTAGAAGCTCCCCTTGCCTGGCGTCACCCCTGTTGGATATCGATATCGTGTTTATCTGACCTTGCCGGCCCAGCAACTCCTGGGCGTGGGCCAAGGGCATGATGACTGTAGGCTCGATCCCCGCCAGACCACCGTTCTCCACCACTCCCTCGACCATCGTCTCCATCGGTTCGTCGCCCACGAAAATATGCAGCGTGTGGCCTGGTTGGGCATTAAGTTCGTCGGCGGCTTCTTCGTTTATGTAAACCTGCCCTGGACCGACGTTCTCCAGGCGCGCAGACTGTCCTGAGTCGGCTTGCAAGAGGTCGAAGCCTTCCATGTGGGCGGGGTTTGGGGCGACCAGATTAGCCTGGCCTTCACTTAGGGAAGTGTTCACGTTGAATACGGGCAGTATGTCCGTGATGTACGGCACGAGCCCGTCCACGTCATTGGAGCCCTGTAGGTGTTCCACTAGACGGTCGAACTGCTCTACTGGGAAATAAGGTGGCGCTATGCTGCCAAAGTCCTCGTCGGTTCGAACGGCGGTTACGACCTCATCCACGGCGCCCAGGCTGTCCAGAGCGCCGCTTCGTATGGAGAAGCTGATGGTGTCGCCGGTGCCGAAGGCGGCGGCTATTATCACAGCGCTGAGCATCGACCCCACTATGATGAGCACAGTCTGGCCCTTGCGCCTGGGGATGTTGCGCAGCCCCAGCTTGAGCATGACCCTGTTGCGCCAGGCCATGATCAGCACCACCGCCATGATGGCGCAGAAGATGGCCAACATGACGATCATCAGGGTGTCCATCGACAATCCGAATATCTCTTCCATCGGGCAGGAGTCTATGGAAAGCACCCTAGGATTGTCAATCGAAATTCCTATGAAAGAGCAGCGTATTGCCGGGCCCGTCGCCTTGTTTCATGGCATGGCGGCATGGAGAACTGTCGTCAGGTTGACGATTTGCGGTGTGTAAACTAGATTTAGTTTAGCTTGGATAACAAGAGGCAGTCGCGATGCAGGTGAATATGCAAGAGGCGAGCTCCCAGCTGTCCCAGTTGGGACAGTTAGCCTGGGAAGGGGAGGAAATAGTGATCACTAAGGCGGGCAAACCCTACCTGCGCTTAACTCCTTACCTGGCTACTGGGATAGAACGCAAACCCGGAGCCTTGGAAGGACAAGTCTGGATGGTCCCGGACTTCGATGAGACGCCCATCGAAGTAGTCTCGGCATTTGAAGGCACGATCGAAGACTAAGGAGAATAGCCCTTGCCCACCGAGACCCTTTCGACCGGATGCTTGTGGCCCAAGCCCAGTCGGAGGGGTTGTCCATCGTAACCGGCGACCGTAACATTCCGGCCTACGGAGTTCGAACCATCGCAGCCTGAACCCCCGGACGACCTCTAGTCCAGGACTGAGATGAATATCCCGGCGACGATGGCCGAGCCTATGACTCCCGCGACGTTGGGAGCCATGGCGTGGGGGAGCAGGAAAGTTCGCGGGTTGGCCCTCTGCCCAACCACATGGGATATGCGTGCCGCCATGGGCACCGCGGAAACCCCAGCCGATCCTATCAGCGGATTGACCTTCTCTTTGAAGACCAGGTTCATTAACTTGGCGAACACCAACCCCCCGGCCGTACCCGCGGAGAACGCCGTTATGCCCAGGGCCAAGATAGCAACGGTCTTGACCTCGAACACCGTGTCCGCGTCCAACTGAGCTCCAATGGTGATCATCAGGAATATGGTCGCTATGTTCAAGATGGCGTTCGACGCCGCCTCCCAGAGCCTTGGCACCACGCCGCTTTCGGAGAAGAGGTTGCCAATCATGAACATGGCTATGAGGGCGGCTGATTCCGGAACGAACAGGACGATGAGGACCATGGCGGTGGACGGGAAAAACAGCTTCTCCAGACGGGAGACCTCCCTTGGACTCCTCATCTCGATGGCCCGCTCCTTCTCGGTGGTCAACAGCTTCATTATCGGGGGTTGGATGAAAACCACCGACGCCATGTAGGAATAGGCGACCACTCCCGTTATCCCCAGGAGGTCCGGCGCCAGCTTTGCCGATGCAAATATCGTGGTCGGACCATCGGCTCCCCCGATAATTCCGATGGCAGCGGCTTCTTTCAGGCTGAAGAGGTCCGGCGCCGTGAAAAATCCGATGAGCAAGGCTATCCAGAAAGCGGCGAATATCCCAAGTTGGGCCGCCGCTCCCAAGAGCATGGTCTTGGGGTTGGCGATTATGGGCCCAAAGTCCGTCATTGCCCCCACACCGAGAAATATCAACGGGGGCAGTATGTTCCAGTGGGACAGAGTGAAATGGAAGAATACACCCAGAAGGCCCGCCTCCTGGGTGTGCTCAGCGCCGAACACGTCAGTCGGTATATCCGTCAGCCCAGTGAGAGGCAGGTTGCCCAGCACGATGCCCAACCCAATCGGCAGAAGCACGTAAGGCTCCATCCCTTTGACGATGGCCGAGGTTATGAATGCGAACCCCAGTATGATCAGGAGAACGTTCTGCCAGGTGATGTTGGCAAAACCCGAGGCGTTGATGAAGTCGGTGACTACGTCCACTTAACGCCTCTCCCGGCCTCGCCCGCCCTCAGGCCTCCGCCAGGCACTTCCGGGGTGAATCTGAGGCCAGCGTCCTACGCCGCGCCAACCTCTGATGACAGGCCCGGCGTCTCCTTGGTCAGCACGGGCGGGCGCCGCGGTCCCGCTGCCCATAGCCAGGGCTACCGCCGTTCCTATGGCAGCGGCCATCTGGGCGTCGCTGTCGGAAGCGGCTTCATCACGACCCGCGGGCCCAGCGCCCGGCGGCTGAGGTGCGGCGGGCGGCTGGGTGCGATCGGTCCACCATCCGCTCAGCTTCCGGTAGACGACGGTGAAGAGCATCAGGGACCCTATGGCGATGAACGCGGCACACACACCCGTGACGGTCATCATCAGGGCCTTGACGGTGTCGAAGTCCAGGTCGGACTCTAGGGAAAAACGTATTTCTTCCACGTCTATAGATCGATTGAGCCAACGGTCATACTAGTGGCTTGGCAAAAATCCCGACAGATTATAGCATAGCGTCCAGTGCGCCTGAACGTGCAGAGGAGTCCCTGTCTGGACTCCATATTCCTTTGCCTATGTCTGCGCCGCGAGCGCTATACCCAAGGCCACAGCCGCCAAGTAAATCAGACACCCCCACCCGGCAGACGTTCTTCGACGCCGATGCCATGCTCCCTGGTACCGTCGGGGGCTCGGGACACCTGCGTTCCGTTGCAAGTCCCGGTAATTCCAGGGACGAAACTGGCCTTTAGGCGAGTCCTTCCATACACCAAGTCCTCGGTCTTGGGCCTCACCTTCCGCATCATCGTAGTCCTCATCGGTTGAATAGGCCAAGCCTGCTTCAACCATCAGCTCGTTCAACGAAACCGCGAATTCAGTTGCGTTGACGGTTTCTTGGGCGGGATACACAACCCCAATAATTCGGCCGTACTGGTCGACGCCCATCCGTTCCATACGTAGCCGCCCATTGCACCGCATACGAACGAGATAGCGCAGGTAGTTACGACTGTTCAGCGAATTGCGCTGCCCCAACTCCGGTGCGTCGATTCCGTGCAGGCGTATCCGGACCGTGCCGCCGGACACCTCGACACCATCTATACCGTCTCCATCCGGGACGTGAGTGACGCGCACTTCGATGTCGTCGGGCATGCTCTCAGACGCCGTGACATGGTTCGCCGCCGGCCGCGCGTTTCTGTGAAGTCAAACGGCCTGCTAGTCCTTCAAGTGAGCAGCGAAGAAGGCGAGTGTGCGTTCCCACGAAGCCTCGGACGCGGCCTGGTTATGCCTCTGGCCGGTGAAGTCCATGAAGCCGTGGTCAGCCCCCGCGTAGGTGTGGAACTCATGGTCTTTGCCGAGGCGGGTCAGCTCCGCATCCATCTTCTTCATGTCGTCCTGAGAAGGATTCCCGTCCACTTCCCCGAAATGGAACAGAATCGGGCAGTTGATTCCGTCGGACATGTCGAAGGGGCTCTTTTCACCCTTCCCCCAAATGACCATGGTGTTGCCGCCGTAGTAGGGGGCGGAGGCGGCGAAATGGTCGGTTGCGGCTGCGGCCAGATAGCTGATGCGCCCACCCATGCAAAATCCGGTGACCCCTATGCGATCGCCCCGAATGGCGGAGTTGCTCCTGAGAAACTCTACGGTGGCGTCCAGGTCGGCGATGATGTCAGGGTCGCTCATGTGACTGATGGGCCGGGAGCCGTCGGCCAGCACCTCCGGAGTAATCCGATGGAACAGGTTGGGGCAGACCGCTACATATCCGGCTTCTGCCAACCTATCGGTCATGGCCTTGCTGAAGTTGTCAGCCCCGGAGCCGTGATGCGCTACAACCACCGCTGGGAAAGGACCTGAGCCTTCGGGAATTGCGGAATAAATCTCCATGTCTTGACCATTCACCTTGATGGTTTCTGTGAAACTGGGCATCTCGGTCAGTCCCTCCCTGTCATGGGTCTCCGGACCCCGATTAGGGGCGGGTCCGGGCATGGAAAGAATAATGCGAGCCTCGGAAGTATTCAACCCTAGGCCAGGGGCCGCCTTCTCACCCTCATTGAAACCTGGCCCAACCCGCTCTTTCTGGGTGAGGGCAGCTGGCACAGAATCCGACCACTCCTGGATTCCGGCCTCCGCCGGAATGACGGGAGAGCATGCCCCCTCTCCTTCTGGGAGAGGGTTGGGGTGAGGGCACAGGCCACTCATTCCGTCAGGGACAGGAACTCCCTCATGTCCACAACCTGCACCGTGTTGGTGGTCCCCGAGACTCCAGGGAGGAATCCGTGGACGATGGTGACCAGATCGGTTTCCGACACCATTCCGGCGCTCAACGCGCTATCTATCAGCGCGGCCACCAGCTTGGCCAGGTCCCTTTCAGGCGGCAAAACTCCCTTGGGCGCCAGTCCCCAGCCAAGGGCCACACGCCGCAACACGACCTCGTCGTGGGAAAAGACGGTTATGTCGAACTCCGGGCGGGTCCTGGACAGGGCAAAGGCCGCAGTGCCGCTGCTGGTAATTACCACAGGCTTGGCCTTGAGGTCCCTCACCAACCCGGCCGCTGCAGCCGCGATGCTTTGAGTCCGGCCCAGCGCCCTGGCCGATGAGCCTAGGCCCCTATAGTAGGGGTACACGCTTTCCGCCTCCACTATAGTGGCGTCAGCGACCCGGATCACTTCCACAGGAAACTGACCCACGGAGGTCTCATCAGACAGCAGAATGGCGTCACATCCGTCCAGGACTGCGTTTGTTATGTCGGATATCTCCGCCCGGGTTGGGGTGGGGGAAATAACCATGGAACGCAGCATCTGCGTCGCAATCACCGAGACTTTGGCCGCCTCGTTGGCCTTGGCCACGACCTCTTTCTGAACTAACGGGACCCGCTCCATGGGGATTTCCACTCCCAGGTCGCCTCGGGCGACCATCACACCGTCCACTTCGTCGAGTATGGAGTCGATGTTTTCGACGCCCTCGCCCCGCTCCAGTTTGGCCATCACGGAAGCCTCGGAGCCTATGCTCGCCAGGAATTCCTTGGCGTACCGTATGTCGTCCACTGACCTGACGAATGATACAGCCACCCAGTCCACCCCGTGCTCCACACCGAACCGGAGGGCCTCTTTGTCCTCGTCAGTCAGCACCGGCTCGTCTATGGTGACTCCCGGCAAGTTCACGCCCTTGTATGAGGCGAGCATGCCGGATGAGTTCAGGACGCGGGTCCTAACCTCATCCTGACTCGCGGTCAGGACTTCCAGGCACACCGTTCCATCGGAGATGAACACCCTGTTCCCAGGTTGAAGCCGGGCCAGGATTTCAGGTTCGGGAAAGGGCAGCGCCCCGGCGTCGGATGAGCTTTCCCACGGGACCAGGCTGACCTCTTCTCCGGGGGTTAGCTGGACAGACTCTTCCATCCTTCCCAGCCGGAGCTTGATGCCTCCCAAGTCCTGCAGCACGGCCACAGGTTTCCCGTGTTGTTCGGAAAGTTGGCGAACAGCTTCTATCACGCCGGCATGTTCTTCGAACGTCCCGTGCGAGAAGTTCAACCGAAAGCAGTCGACGCCCGCCTCGACAAGGCTCTCCAACACTCCCACACCGCGAGTGGAGGGGCCTGTGGTGGCTATTATCTTAGTCTTACGCATATCGTGAAGCGAACCACCTTCCCTAAACTGTCCACTATGAACATGCCGATTCAGGGGAAGGAAATCAAGGGTTTTGGGGCCCTACTTTGCATCGTCGCTCAAACCTCGGCACACGTCCAGCAGGCTGTCCACTGTGGGGATGTCCCATTGCTGCCGACCAACGTCGGTATATGCGATACATCCCTGAGAATCTATTATGACGGTTCCTGGCCTTTGCCCCAGGGATATCAACGTGGATGGCACGCCGTAAGCGTCGAACATGCCATGGTCCGGATCGATAAGGCACGTGAAGGGAACCTCCCGCCTCAACAAGAAATCCGTCGTTTTATCGAGTGGGTCCCTCGACACCGCTATGATCTCTGCGCCTAAAGCTTTAAATTCCTCGTACCGTTCCGACAACTGCCGGATCTGCCTACGGCAGAAAGGTCAACGGATCCCGCGGAGGAAAACTAGGACCAAGGCCCTGTAGGACGCTGCCGCTTCCCTGGCTCTGACCGGTTCCCCTTCAGTAGAGCGCAGTTTATAGTCCGGAGCTATATCGCCCACCTGAAGCGCGACAATTGAGCTGAATTCTTCAGTCACCTAAGGGTTCTCCTTCGTGTGGCGCCAAGCGCTCAAATCAACCATCCACTGCTCCCGGAAGCTTATTCCAAGTATATGATAAACTATGGGATGCTTCCCCATTTGGCGCTCCAGATTCCCATCGAAATACGCTGGCCGCCAAAACCCAATCTATTCATCCGGTTTCCGTTCGTAACAATGCCATTCGGAACAATGGAGGTGGCGTCATGCCCCGTATGAACGTTGGCGAGGCAATCATCGAGACCCTCCGACAGGAAAAGGTGGGCCACATTTTCGGCATTGTCGGAGCCGCATTCCTCGACGTGCTGGACGCCCTTTACGACAAGACGGACATACAATTCGTAGGTGTGCGCCACGAGCAGGCGGCCGCCCTGATGGCCGACGGCTACGCTAGGGCTACGGGCAACCCTGGAGTGTGCATCGCCACCAACGGACCGGGAATCCTTAACCTCACCTTCGGTGTGGCGGCGGCGTACGTGGGCCACTCGCCGGTGGTTGTGCTGGCCCCGGCCCCCGACCGGGAACATCAGAACCGGGGAGCCATACAGGAGTTCGACCAAGTGTCGCTGTTCCGCCCCATCACCAAGGCCTCGTTTCAGGTGAACAAATCGGAGCGCATACCGGAAATGATCCGCCACGCCTTCCGCGTGGCCACCTCCGGGAAGATGGGGCCGGTGCTCGTGGACCTTCCAAGAGATTTAATGGTCCAGACGGAAATCGACGTTGATCTGGCGGCTCCCCACACCTACCGCACAGGTCAGACCCGCGTTCAGGGCGACAAGAGCCTGGTGGAAGAAGCAGCTCGTCTGCTCTTGGAGGCTGAGAGGCCCATAATCATGCCGGGCGGCGGCGTGCAGTGGAGCCTGGGATCCCAGGAAGTCACTGACCTGGCCGACGTTCTCGGCGCGGGGCTGATAACCTCATACGGCCGGTGCGACGCCGTGCCGAACACTCATCCGGCTTTCCTGGGCCACCTGGGACGGCTCCCCACGCCCGAGGCTGTAGAGGCGATACGAAACGCCGACCTTCTGTTGGCTGTGGGGACTCGCCTGAGCCACAGCACGTCCTACTACGACAACAGGTTCATCCAGAAAGACACCAAGATTGTCCAGATAGAGATAGACCCTAACGAAATTGGTCGCAACTACCCGGTGGCCGTGGGAATCGAAGGAGACGCCAAGGCCGTCTCCGGCCAAATTCTGGAACTGGTGCGAGCGGCCGAGAAACCCCGGAACGAGCAGTGGGACCGGGAGGTTAAGGACCTGGCCCAGAAGCGGCTCCAGAGGCTCGACGACCACGGCAAGCTGGACGGGACGCCCATGCACCCCGACCGGATTTACTACGAACTCCGCAAGGTCATGCCCGAGGACGCCATCGTCGTTCTCGACTCCGGCCTCAACTCCAACTACGGATTGGACGGCCTGGTCTACCGCAAACAGCGCACTCTCATTAACAACCTTGACCTGGCCGGGCTGGGATTCAGCTTCCCCGAAGCCATAGGCGCAAAGTTTGCAAGGCCGGACGCCACGGTGGTGAGCATAAACGGCGACGGCGGCTTCCTCTTCAACGGTCAGGAACTGGAAACTCTGGTCCGCCATAACCTTAACGTCGTGACCATCGTGATGAACAACGGCATCTGGGGGTCGGAGAAAGCCTTCCAGCACCACGCATTCGGACGCTACGTCGGAGCCGACATAGGCAACCCCCGTTTCGACAAATATGCGGAGGTGTTCGGCGCCAGAGGCTACTACGTGGAGAATCCCGAAGACATTGGGGACGCGTTCAAGGAAGCGGCCGGAGGCGACGGCCCAAGCATCATTGAAATTCCAATGGACCCCAACGTGCTTCCCGTCCCCGCGCGTCTCTCCGACGCCAAGAAGAGCTAGCCTATGCCCACAGATCTGGGTCCTCAAAGCATCGGATGGTTGGGACAGGGCATCGCCGGTGGGGAGCCAATGCAGATATGCCGGATGCTCAACGGCATGTGGCAGGTGTCCGGCGCCCACGGACCCATCGACCCTCAGCGGGCCGTGGAACGGATGCTGGAGCATCATCGGAGCGGACTAACCACCTGGGACCTGGCGGACCATTACGGCCCCGCCGAGGACTTCATCGGCGCCTTCAAGAGCAAGCTGGCCTCCGACTATGGCCGCGAGGCCCTCGAAAAGGTCCAAGCCTTCACCAAATGGGTCCCACCTCCGGCGGCCATGACCCGGTCCTGGGTGGAGCAGAACATAGACCGCTCCCTGAAGAGGATGGACGTCGACCGTTTGGACATGCTCCAATTCCACTGGTGGGACTACGAAGACCCAGCCTACCTGGATGCCATGGGCCACATGGCTGATCTCCAGGCCGAAGGCAAGATACGCACCCTGGCGCTGACCAACTTCGACACGGAGCACACACGCATCATCCACGAGCGAACGCCTGTGGTATCGAACCAGGTCCAATACTCGCTGGTAGACCTGAGGCCGGAAAGAGAGATGGTCCCCTATTGCCTATCCCAGGGCATCGGGCTGCTGGCCTATGGCGCGCTCTGCGGCGGCTTGGTGTCGGAAAAGTGGCTGGGAAGGCCCGAGCCGTCGAGGTCCGAACTGAACACAGCCAGCCTTGGCAAATACAAGCAGATGATTGGTCTGTGGGGCGGCTGGGAACTGTTCCAGGAACTGCTGGGCGCTCTGAAGACCATCGCGGACAAGCACGGCGTCAGCATAGCAAACGTCGCGGTCGCCTCAATCCTGGATAAACCTGCTGTGGCCGGGGTCATCATCGGAGTCCGCCTGGGACTGTCGGACAACCTTCAAGACAACTTACGCACTTTCAACCTGGAGTTGGGACAGGAAGACCGGGACCTTATACAGTCTGTGACCGATAAGTCTCAAGACGTGTTCAGCCGAATCGGCGACTGCGGGGACGAATACCGCCGCCGTTAGACGCTGTCAGGCCCGCCGAAAACATCTGACGAGGAATAGCCATGCCCGACGACCAAGTTCGAGAAGTGCCGGAGTGGGCCCGGGGAGACCCGCTGATGGAGTGGTATGCAGCCGAGGTCTGGGGAAAGCGGTTGGCCGACGACGACGCCCTTTTCGAAATCATGAGCCTCCAGGTCTTTCAGGCCGGCCTGAGCTGGCGCATGATTCTGGCCCGCCGCGATGCCTTCCGCACTGTCTTCCACGGCTGGCGCATTCCCCTGGTCGCCGCAATGTCGCCCGACGACGTGGACCGGGCGCTTCTCGACCCGTCAATCATCCGCAACCGGAAGAAGGTCGAGGCTTGCGTCTCCAACGCCCAGACCATCCAGGGAATCCAAAAGGAGCACGGCTCCTTCTGCCGCTGGTACTACGACGTGCTGGAAGGAGACGAGCTGGCGCCCCTCCAGAGGGAGCTGCGAAAGACCTTCCGGTTTATCGGACCGGAAATAGCCCGGATGTGGCTGTTCGCTTCGGGCCGGGTCACCCCGGACCACTAGAACAAGCCAGTCAACCTAAAGGGGGGCCTCCTTTGACTGAACCCACGGAACGATACGTCACGGTGGCGCGGCTGGCGGATATTCCTCCAGGCCAGACCTTGAAGGTCAAGCCCACGCGCAGGGATGAGATCGTCCTCTGCAACGTGGGCGGACAAATTTATGGCGTGGTGGACGCGTGCAGCCACGACGGGGGAATGCTGGGATTCGGCTTTCTGGAGGACAAGTTCCTGGCCTGTCCCCGCCACGGGGCCCTCTTCGACGTGACCAACGGCGCCGCAACGACTCCACCAGCCACCCTGCCTATACGCACTTATTCGGTTAGAGTCGAAAACGGCGAAGTGCAGGTGGCCATCCGGGAGTGAGGCCCGTCATCGGGAGGACCAAGTAAGGGTCAGACCTTTAGCTCCACTCCGACGGGGCAATGGTCCGAGCCCATGACTTCCGGGAGAATGAAGGCTGCCTCCACGTTGGCCTTGAATTCCTGGTTGACGAAGAAGTAGTCGATTCTCCAGCCAACGTTCCTTTCGCGGGCCCTGGTAAAGGAGTCCCAGTAGGAGTAGTTGCCGGGCTCCGAATTGAACATTCGGAACGTGTCCACGTACCCGTGGGCCTCGAAGGTGTCCATCCACTCCCGTTCCTGGGGCAGAAAGCCGGAGGTGTTCTGGTTCTGCTTGGGCCTGGCGAGGTCTATCTCGGTGTGGGCGGTGTTCACGTCGCCACAGACTACGATGTTCCGGCCCTGTGACTTCAACCCGTCGGCGTATTCAAGGAAGGCGTCGTAGAAGTCCATCTTGTAGTCCAGCCGCTCCTTGGAAGACTGGCCGTTGGGGAAGTAGATTCCGAACAGCGTGAAAGCGTCATAGTCGGCGATGACTATCCGACCTTCGTTGTCGAACCTGGGAACGCCGAACCCTGTCCTCACATCCTTGGGTTGTTCCTTGGTGTAAAGCGCCACCCCGGAGTAGCCTTTACGCTCCTCGTGGGAGGAGAAGTAGACTTGATAGCCCTCGGCGTTGCGGAGCCGCTCGGAAAGCTGCTCTTCCCTGGCCTTGGTCTCCTGGAGACAAAGGATATCGGGGGACTCATCGTGCAGCCAGTCGAGAAACCCCTTCTTCTCCACGGCCCGCAGACCGTTCACATTCCACGACAAAGCTCTAACAACGGTCATAAGCTATTCCTAAGTTCTGCAATTCTCTGGATAGGACGCGTCAACCATGTAAGACATTATACATCCAGCCCGTCTGATGCGAATGTCTGCCAGTGGCTTAGCCTTATTGCGGCTGCCTGCCTATTCCCCGTTTCCAAATAAGGAACGGGCGTCATGTTTTTCAAGAGCGTCGCCGCTGCCATCCGACGAAGGGTCGTTCGACGCCCTCAACCGAGGAGCCGTCCGTAGGTCGGTGCCCGTTTCTTGACACACCATACCCTACATGCTAATGTCGGGCCATCCTCCTCGTTCGATTATCCCTCGCCTCCGCCTTGTGTGCCGGCGGTATGGATTGGAAGGGTCATGCCATTAGATCCGGAGCAGTCTCGTTTAGACCAGCTAAGGGATCTATGTGATAAGGTTCTGGCGAACCGCAAGCTCATTCTAGCCAGCAACCGCGGCCCGGTAGAACACCATCTCACCCCGGACGGACGCACCGAAGCCCGCAGAGGCAGCGGCGGCGTTGTCACCGCTCTCAACTCGCTGGCTCAGATGGTGGACTTTACCTGGGTGGCGAGCGCCACCGGCGAAGGCGACCGGAAGGTCTCAGAAAGCGGAGGCGGCGGCCCTGTCAGGTCACCCATACCATCGCACCGCATCTATCTGCGCTTCGTGGTGACTCCTCGGAGGGTCTACCACAAATACTACAACATCTTTTGCAATCCCCTGGTTTGGTTCCTCCAGCACTACATGTGGAACTCTCCATACAATCCCAATTTGGACTCCAACGTGCACGACGCCTGGCACAACGGTTACGTCGAAGTGAACCGGGCCTTTGCGAAAGAGATCATAGCGGAAACCGAGGCCAGCCGGGACCCGCCCGTCGTGATGGTTCACGATTACCATCTCTACCTGGCGCCGGAGTACGTGCGTCAGGGCAGACCCGACGCCATCATCCATCACTTCACCCACATTCCTTGGCCATCGCCCAGATACTGGCAGCTTCTGCCGTCGTACATCATCAGAGGCATCTGCACCGGGCTTTGCGGGTCGGACATAGTTGGATTTCAAACTACCCACGACGTCCGCAACTTCCTGGACACCTGCGAAGAGTTCTTGCCAGAGGCGGAGATAAACTACACTGACCGTTCTCTCTTCTATGAAGGCCGGCAAATCAAGGTGCGCGCCTATCCCATATCCATAAACGTCGACGAGATTCGGCGAATCGCCAACTCTCCCAGAGCATTGGAATACGAGCGCAAGCTGGAGCCGATGCTCAACGAAACAACCATTGTCCGAGTGGACAGGGCAGAGCCCAGCAAAAACGTTGTCCGGGGGTTCAAGGCCTATGGTCTGCTTCTGTCCAAGTACCCCGAACTCAAGGGCAAGGTCACCTTCATGGCGTTCCTGGTGCCTTCCCGGACTCACATCCGCCAGTACCAGCGCTATATGAACGACATCGAGGAAGTGGTCAAGGACATCAACGTCACCCACGGTTCCGAAGACTGGACGCCCATAGTGACCTTCATAGAAAACAACTACACACAAGCCATAGCCGGGATGAAACTATACGACGTAATGCTGGTCAACTCGGTTTTCGACGGCATGAACCTGGTGGCCAAAGAGGGGCCCGTGGTCAACCAGAACTCAGGGGTCCTAGTGCTGTCGGAGACCACCGGCGCATTCAAGCAATTGGCGCCAGGGGCCTTGGCGGTGGCGCCATCGGACATCGAAGGCACCATGCAGGCGCTGCACCAGGCCATCACCATGACAGCCGAGGAGCGAGAGCAGCGAACCAACTCCCTCGTTCAGATAATTTCTGACGAGGACATCATCCATTGGATATACAGCCAATTGGACGACATCGGTGCGGTCATGGATCTGTCTCCCGCGCCAACCAGCTAAGGAATTCTTCCACTTCCCCCACGTTTTCCACCGTATAGTCGGCTAGGGCGACTAATTCGTCCGGCGCTCCTCCGCCCACTACGGCCACGCACACCGCTTCCACTTCCCCGATTTTGGACAGTTCACGCGCGCTCTTGAAGGCGTCCACGTCGGTTACGTCATCCCCCATGGAAATGAGGGCCGTAAGCCGCCTCTCCCTCGTCAGGTCCGACAAAGCCGTCCCTTTGGACAGGACCACCGGCGGCAGCACATTGACGACCATCTTACCCATCACCAGCTTTACCGAATCGCCTGCCAAAGCCCCCAATGAGTCCAATATCTCTTGTCGGGACGCCTCAGTATCAAAGGTGTGACGGTAGTGGACTGCAAAGGAACCTCCCTTGTCCTCCATCATGAAACCACCGGTGGAAAAACGCTTGGCCAAGTCGTCGAACAGACGGCTAAGGCGTTCCCGGTGAGCTTCCGCTTCAGGCGCCAGCCATGTCAGACCGTTCTCCCTGCGCTCCAGTCCGTGGTTCCCCGCATAGACCAGACCGGGGACGCCGACAGTCGATTCGGCTACGGCGGAGGCCCTGCCGGTAACGACAGCTACGAGGGCAAGTCTCTCAGCCAGGACTTGCAGCGACCCAGCCACGTTCCGGCTGACTCTGGCGTCCTCCGGTCGTTCGACAATCTCAGACAAAGTGCCGTCCATATCGAGGAAAAGGCCCAGCCGCTCCTCAGATAGAAGCGGCTTCAATTCCCTCAGATGGGACAGCAAATGCTTTGGCGTCACCTGATTCGGTTCCTCATCATCTCCCCGGCCTCGGGGCAATCGGGCAAGAACATCAGAGCAAGTATTGCCCGAATTTTAAACTAATCTTAAATCCAACTGCAAATTGACTCCGCCGCCCCCTTGACTTATACTGCCGTTTATGTTTTTATAATCGCTTTGACGGGTGCCCATCCGACCGGGTGATCGTGTTTCCATCTAGAAATTGAACCTAAGCCATTTTGCGGATAGAGATTTTGTCAAAGTATAAGAATCGTCTAAGTCAAAACATTCAATCCTCAGGGAATCATCTCCTCCCTAGGATTGGTCGAGCCACATCCTGGCAGCCACTCTTCGCACCCGGCTTTCCCGGCGCCGGGAAAGGAGGTTGGTCTAAAAATTGATTGGACAAGAACGCATCCGACCAAAAGCAACAGCTGGCGTTGCTTTACACCAATAAATCCCTGGAGGCGCTGAAGTGACAACCATGACAACACCGGCCAGCCCGGTGACACCATCGTTCAGGTCATTAGTCCCATCGGTACGGACTGAACCTACTTCAGTCCGGCTTATCAGCGACGGAATCATCAAATTCGACGGCGGCAGCATGTTCGGGAGGGTTCCCAAGACCGCTTGGGAGGACAAGGTCTCCACCGATAGGCGCAACCGCATGACCCTCGGTCTAAACTGTGCACTCATTAGGATAAGCGGGAAATGGGTGCTAATCGACACAGGCGTAGGCTCCAAAGAGCTGGACAACGAGAAGGAGACCTATGGTTTGGTCCCATCGAGGTTGACCAAGGAACTCAGGGCCCTGGAGGTCTATCCCAAGGACATCGACGTAGTCATTCTCTCTCATCTTCATTTCGACCACAGCGGAGGATGCACTCGCCAAGACCGCTCAGGAAACCTTGTGCCCACCTTCAGCAAGGCAAAGTACATTGTACAACGTGCGTGCTGGGAAGAAGCCGCCAGCCCCAACGAGCGCTGCTCCGACATCCATCGGGAGGAGGACTTCTACCCCATACAAGAGCGAGGTCAACTAGAACTTATCGACGGCGATGAGCAGATATTCCCCGGCCTGTCGGTCAAGGTCACCGACGGCCATTCCAAGGGCCACCAAGTGGCTCTTCTCCACCACGGAGGAGAACGCATAGTCTTCATGGGCGACCTGGTGCCGACACCCTATCACCTGGACTTGGGCGCCATTTCCGCATTCGACCAGTTCCCGGAACGCACCCTAGAGCAAAAAAGGGAGCTCCTTGCCCAAGCGGAAAAGGACGGATGGCTGTTGGTTTTCAGCCACGGTCATGACCAGAAGGCCGGATACCTCGAACGCATCGGCAACAATGCCTGCTTCCGACCTGTGGACCTGTAGCCGCCACTACGTCCGCTACTAAGCAGGCTGATTCCCGCTTCGGTGCGGCGTTTCCCAACACTGGCCGGGACACGCCGCATCGTTTTCTTTGGGCTCACACAAGCGCCGCTGAAATCCGGTCGCCGTCCAAGGACAATAGGCGGGCAGGGGTTATGTGTCCCACCATGTCCCAGTCGGCCCCAGCGCTTACCCTCAGATAGTTGTCGGTAAGCCCTGTCAATACCGGGCCGCCCAGACCTGATGCCGCACGTTCCCAGAGAACGGGCCTGACAGAACCCAACGACTTATCTTTAAAAGCTCGTTCTAGTTTTCTGGAAAGCTCCAGGATACTGGCCATACGTCCTTTTTTCACGCCCTCGTCCACCTTCAGCTTCAAATATGCGGCGGTGGTTCCCGGCCTGGTGGAGTAGGGGAAGGCGTGAATGGACGCCAACTCCAACCTTTCTGCCACATCCAGAGTCTGGGAGAACTCGGCGTCGTCTTCTCCTGGGAAACCCACGATGACATCACCGGTAATGGAAACGTTGTCCACGCTGCCTCTGATCATTCGGACGCTTTCCACGTATTGCCCAGCCGTGTAACGACGCCTCATGCGCTTGAGCACAGCGTCGGAACCGCTCTGAAGGGGCAAATGGAAGTGAGGGCAGAGCCTGGGGTCCTTCCAAAGGCTGAGCAAGGTCGGCGTTATCTCCTGGGGCTGAAGAGACGAGACCCGCAGCCGCTCGACTCCCGAACAGTCCAGCAACGATCTGACCAGGCCGGTCAAATCGGTTCCCGGTTCCAGATCAAACCCGTACGTGCCCAACTGGGTGCCTGTAAGAACGACCTCCTTCCGCCCTTCCGCCACTCTCCGTCTGACCTGTTCGAGTATCACATGCGGAGGGATACTCCTTTCCCGCCCCCTGACCTTGGGGACGATGCAGTAGGCGCACACCTGGTCGCATCCCTCTTGTATCTTCACCATGGCACGGGGTCGCCGGAGAGGTACAGGCTGGGAAGTGGGCGGCCTCTTGGGCGTTGTAGGCACGGCGCCTGAATCGATTACGCGCTGTACGAGGTTGTCCTTGTCCCTGTTGGACACCACGAGAACGCGATCTCCCAGATTCGCCGCATCCTCTGGCGCTCTTTCCGCAAAGCAGCCGGTTAGCACAACCAGTGACGAGCCGTTGGAACGCAGTGCCGCGCGGGTGGCCTGGCGTGCCTTCTTGTCGGCCGTGTGGGTGACGGTGCAGCTGTTGACGACCCGTACGTCCGCTTCATCTCTGCCACCGGCTTCCTTATAGCCGGCTTCAACGAACCTTCTGGCCAGGACCTCGCTGTCCGCCTGGTTAAGTTTGCATCCCTGGGTCTCAATGAAGAAGGTCGCCGGTCTGTCCTGCGCTGGGCCCTTCATCTTGTCAGGAAGGGTGTCCTTATTGGAGGTTTCAATTATGGAGTCCTGAGCCATGCTATCATTCTAATGCGGACGGAAATAAAGTCCAAGCCAGTCCTACATCAAGGAGAAATTCATGCAGGCTCTGGACGGGATCAAGGTTGTGGAAATATCCCAGGTTTGGGCTGGTCCCGGGTTGGGCATGTACTTGGCGGACCAAGGCGCCGACGTAGTGAAAATCGAGCCCCTGTGGGGCGACGACGCCAGGACCGTCCTAACTCAACCTCCCATGGCCAACGGTGAGAGTCGTGCGTTCCAGGTCGTGAACCGTAACAAGAGGGGCGTGGCCTTGGACATAGCCTCCGAAGAAGGCCGGGAAGTCGTGCACCGCATGATCAAGTCCAGTGACGTGTTCATTCACAACTTCCGTCCGGGGGTCGAAGCCAAGTTGGGATACGACTACGATACGTTGAGCCGACTGAACCCCGGACTGATATACGCTGAACTGGGAGCTTACGGCAAGCAAGGCCCCTATGCCCAGTTCCGGGGCTATGACCTGCTGTTCCAGGCCCTGTCCGGCCTGCTGACCAAACGCCGAGCGCCCGACGGCACGCCCACTTCGAGCGGCATATGGGCCGCCGACTGTTCGCTTCCCATGGGCATGGCCTACGGCGTCGCGCTGGCCCTATTGGCCAGGCAAAAAACGGGACGAGGCCAGAAGGTGGAATCGTCGTTGCTCCACATGGCCCTGGCCATGCAATCCGTGGACATGGTGCGCGTCGAAACCGAATCGCCCAACACAGAGGAGACGGACTTCTCGAAACAGGCTCTGTACTCCCCCTACCGGTGCGCTGATGGTCGATACGTCATTTTGGTGGTGCTGAACACTGGGCAGTTCCACCAGCTATGCAGGGCCCTGGAGTTGGAGCATCTTATAGATGACCCTCGCTACGGAAACAACGAGTCCCGCGCCCAAAACAGCGAAAATCTATATTCTTTGATTGACGGTATCGTATCGACCCGCACCCGCGAAGACTGGCTGGAGACGTTCCGCGCCTACGACGTGCCCTCCATGCCCATCCTGGAGAGGAACGAAGTCTTTGACCATCCCCAGATGACTGAAAACGAGATGTTCGTCTCCGTCCACCATCCCGACGTAGGCCGAGTCGACATGTTCAATGTCCCTGTCCGTCTATCGGAGACTCCCGGATCAATCAGGAGACGTGCGCCGCTGCTTGGGGAGCACACCAATGAGGTCCTGGGAGAGCTGGGCTACAGCGAGGCTGAGACGGAGCATTTGAGAGCCAATGGGGTGGTCCCAACCGATCTGCCTGCGCGGGAAGACTAGCCGCGGTAGTTCCCCGCCTCGTTGTAACGTTTCCCCAGGAAGCTGTCTACCTTGGCCTTAAGTTTAGAACGCCGCCACGCCAAGTTGATGGTAGACTTCATATCCCCTCTCCGGGTTTCAGCCGACGCCAGCTCCCTTCGGGGTTGGGTTTTCAGCCCTAGAACGTAGCCGATGACTGAAGCATACACCCGTTCGGGATACCGTCTGAGGGGAACAGAGGAGCTTTGGTAGTGGGCCCTGCTCTTCATCAATACCCAGTGAATCGACAGGGAAAGAATGGCTACGGCAGCGCCGCCGAATGCGTCCACCATGTAGTGGTTGCCGGTCAGGACTATGGCAAAGAAGGTCAGCGTCGGGTAAAGAACGCCAATTGCCTTCAAGAGTTTGGACCTGGTACCCAGGAATATGATGCCGAACATCACGGTCCAGCCAAAATGGAGGCTGGGCATGGCCGCGAATACGTTGAAGTAGACCGCCGTGTCCCTACTCCCGTACCAGGAATGTCCCACCCACCAGGCCGGCCCCAGGTTGCGAATCGAATCTATGATCCCGTATTCAGGTATGAACCGCGGCGGCGCCAAGGGATATAGGGCAAAACCCAGAAGAGCCAGTACGAAGCTTATCAGCACCACGTTCCTGTAGTAGAGGTACTTCTTGCGGTCGAATACATAGAAGAGGATCGCGGACGCGCCTATGATCGGCCCGAAGGTGAGGACATAGGCCCAATTCATAAAGATAGCAACGCCCTTGGCGTTGTCCAGTATCCAGGCCTGCCAGGCCGCCTCTTTGAAGATTCCCACCGCCATTTCGAAGTCCACGACCTTCAAGGCGTTCTCGAAGGACATGGCCTCGATATTGGGGATCAGGAACTTCCGTATGAACATGTAGACGAAGTAGGCGCCCAACACCAGGCCGATTTCCCGTATCAAGCGGTAGGGACCAGTTTCGTCTTTGAACTGTTCCAGCAATGGCCTACGTTCTTTCATCGACGCCTGCCTTCACCTTGGCCCGGGTTATCACCCGGTCGTCGACCATTGGGACCGCTGCAGCGGGCTTGTGTCCGTTGGACCTCTTAAACTGGATCATCCCCCGCTTTTGGGCGGCTTTGCTCTCCTGGTAAACGTTGCAGTCCATGCACCCGACGTATTTCTGAGGCTTAAAGTTTTCCTGGAACAGACCCCTGGCAGTCACGTAGTCTTGGTTGTTCCATATCTCCTTGATGGAGTTGGTCTTTACAGTTCCGAAATCGTCGGCGGCGTCGGTGAGGTAGCAACAGGGGGCATACCCGCCGTCCCAATTGACGACTCCGCTGCGCCACAATCTCCAGCAGCGGGCGCCGTTCTCTTTATACGGCTTGTCGAAGGGATTGTCCCTGGTGAACTCCCCGCTGTTCACCGGAAGCCACTTCCTGGCCAGCTCAGGGTCGTCTTCTCCGTGGGGGAAGTCAACCTTCTTAAACACGATGTCGTCTACGCCCAACTCGGCAGCCATCCGTCTGGCTTCCGGTATCTGGTGTTCGTTCTGCTTCATTACGATGAACTGCCACTCCACATGGGGTGTCTTGACGCCCATCCTGGCCTTGGTGTCCGATATCAGCTTGATGTTGTCCAAAACCCGGCCCAGATGTCCTCCGACGCGGTAGACCTCGTAGACCTCTTGGGTAGTGCCATCGAGGGAGACTATCAGTGAGTCCAAACCGGAGTCCACGAGACGTTCCGCCATCTCAGGGTTCAAGGGCTTGTTCAAGTTGGAGCTGGTCACTGTGCCAATATGGGCGTCGTGGGCATACCTGATGAACTTGTCAATCTCTTTGTTCAAGAAAGGCTCGCCCCAGCTGTAGAGGCTGAGCCAGAAGCAGTAGTCCTTTATCTCGTCGATGACCTGCTTGTACAGGTCGAAGTGCATGACGCCCTTGTCGCGGTTGACCGTGCCTAGACCGGTGTGACACAGGGGACACTTGAGCTGGCAGATGTTGGTGGTGTCCAACTCCCATTCGTAGGGGTAGCCAGACACCTTCTTCACGCCAAACCTGAGCTGGGTCTCGATTTTGATGAAGTTGACGGCCTTCTTCCACGTCAGGTAGTCGACGGCCATGTCGAATCTGCGGTCAACTCGATCGCTGATCAACGCACCGGCGGTGCCGCCGTTGACCTGCAGCCATCTGTCTATGCCAGTTATCAGCTTGAGGGTCAGTGCACGTCGCCAGTTCAATTCCCCATCCCTACATATAACGAAAGACGGAGACCATGGCGCCTGGTTTGAGCCGGACGTTCCGGCTCCCCATGTCCCGACCTTCGCTTGTTAGACTGTTTTCCTATCCCATTTCCCGCCGCTGACCGCAGGGAAGTCCATAACTTAGTATGTGGAACTCCCCGATGTCGGCGCGGCCCTCTATATAGGGCACAAGTGTACTTAGGCCCTTTTTGGTTGTCAATCAGTTGTTGCTCCCCATCTAGGCGGCTTCTGCGACAGCCCGATTTGCGGAAAAGACTTCAGGCAAACCTTCCAACCTCCAGTCCCTCCGTTTCTTCCACCTCTTCCGTCCGCATCAGCAGCGCCGGCAGAATTGCAACCAGAGACAAAATGCCGATAATTGTAAACATGTCCTGGAACACTGTGACCCCAGCTTTGATTTGCTCATCGCGAAAGGTTTCGTCTACTATTGTGAGTTCGGATGTAAGGCTATAAAAATGCTCTATGCCCCAGGCAGACAAGGCCGCCAACCCCAACGCCATACCCACCATTCTCGATGCAGTAACCAATGAGGCGGCAGCCCCCCAATAATGACTGGGAGATGCGCTAAGAGCGCACACATTAATGGGAGGGATGACCAGACCAAACCCAAGACCTGCTAAGGCCAATGGCACGGACAGCCTGATTTCCTTCACCTCCGTACCCCAACCGCTCATAAGCAGCAAACCCACTCCCATGAATCCTAGGCCGGTTATGCACACTGCCCTGACCCCTGTCCAGCGCAGAATGTAGCCTCCCACCACGGCCCCCACAGGTATAGCGGCGGTGAGTCGGACCAGGTGCAGGGCGCTGTTCCATGCATTTTTCTCCATGACCGTGGCGGCCATAAGAGGCACGGAGACCAGGGCAATGATAAGCGCCACTCCCACCATGAATTGGGTGATGTTGGATGATACAAACGCCCTGGAACTGTACAAGAAAGACGCCAACAGCGGTTGGACAGCCCGTCTCTCCACTATAATCAAAACGACTACCAGAGCGACCCCCAAAGAGGCCATAAGATAGGGGATAATTGACTCCCCTGAAAAGATGCTTCTCTGGGACAGCGCCAGGGTCAGGACGGTAAGCGCCCCTCCCAGCGCAAGAGCTCCGGCGTAGTCCATTTTTCCGGCAGGGTTGGGTCGATTCGTCAAGATGAACAGAAGCGCAATTAGAATGAAGCTCTGGGGAATGTCCAGCCAGAATATCCACCGCCAACCAATCCACTCGATGATGCCTCCTCCGTAGAGGGGGCCTAATACAGACCCCGCCTCAGCCGAGGCTGCCACCAAGCCCAGCGCTATGCCTCTTTTCTCCGGGGATACGGCTCCTACGGCCATCGCAAGCCCGATGGGAACAGTGGCGCCGCCGCCTATGGCTTGGAGCACTCGGGCGGATACTATCCAGGAGAAGTCCGGGGCGACCGCCACCAACGCCGACCCAATGGAAAACAGGACCAGCGCCGCCTGAAACATTCTGACCCTGCCATAGACGTCGGACAGCCGCCCGGCCAATGGCATGGCCACCGTATACCCCACTAAATACGCAGTTACTATCCATGCCGCCTTGTCCAGTTCCGTAAGAGGAATCTCGACGTCCACCATTACGCTGGGGAGCGCGGCGACTACCACGGTCTGGTCCAGTGCAGTGGAAAAAACTCCCAAGCAGAGAATCCCCAGAACAACCGTTGGGGATGACCTAAGAGAGGCGAGGCTCGACGTTGCGGCGCTCACTGCCCAGAGGCTATGTCCGGAAGTTGAATGTCGACCGGAGCATTGATGTCGCCTATGGTCAGCAATCGGGTCGTCTCCGGTGCGTCGTCATCGAAAATTTGGCCCGTTATCCTTATCTGTCGCAACGTATGGTCGGCCTCGTCGACCCAAAAACTCAATGTGACGGCATAACCGGGATCCGCTGACGTAATGAGGCTCAACAAGTCCTCGGAAGTTACAGTGCCATCCAAGCGGATCGCCACAGCGCCCTCCAAGGTCTCTGTGCCTGCAATGGACAAGTCTTTGATGACGGGCACCAAGTCGCTCAAAGTCGTACCAATCCCTCCGAAGTTAAAGGGGACCTGATCCAGAGGCAGAGGCGCCCACGGCGCATCCTTCGCGAATTTCATGAAGGCCTGGTCTCCGATGGCCATCATTTCGATCTGGACAAACCCAAAACCGGGAGCCACTACGTCCACCAGCATTCTGAAGCTGTCGGGAGACTTGATGTCTCCTTCGATGCTCTTCAAGGTGTTTCCAAAAAACTTGGAGCCGGATTCCAATTCGTCAATCATTTGGAACCTGGCCGTCGACATTGAGGACAACTTCTCCCTTACGCTGACCAACAAGTCCTCCAACGTCAACTCAGGGGTTGGCGTGGGGACTGGAGTGTCGGTGGGCGTCGCCTCCGTTTCGCACGCGGCAGCCAGAAATAGGAAACCCATCATCAATCCAACAATTGACAACGGGAGACGGAAAGGCTTGAACACGTTCGTCTCCTTATCTATCTCCATGACCACACGCCCAACGGAGAGGCAGCAATCTCACGGGGCACAGAGCCTTCTTTCACGTCGATTACGTACACGTGGTCCACGTTGGGCGAAGACCCGTTCCTGCGCACTCCTCCCGCATCCGTCGTCCCGCTGAACAGGATTTGGGCCCCGTCGGGCGACCAAATAGAGTTGGACAGAGCGTATTGATCGAAGAAGGTCAACAAGGTCAGAAAGTCCGCCGACGGAACGAACTCTACCATCTTGACAGGTTCACCTCCGTCCACTTCCACATATTTCCACGTGAAGGTCTGGGCTATTTGGTCGAACGCCACATATACAATTTTGTCTCCGGTGGGTGACCAGAAGAAGGATAGGAAGGGCTCGCTAACCACTACCCTGGTGACCGCACCGTCGCTGCTGACGAGAATCATCCGATCGTATATCTGGCTCGTGGCGGCGAGACTCTCCGCCGCCGCAAGATGCGTGCCGGCGGGGGACCATACCACCGCCGAGGAGGGCCCCAGGTCAGCTACGGCCCTGGCCTGGTCCAGTGGAGCCCTTGGGTCTCCTAGGAAAAGGGCCTGGGAACCCGACGCCGCGTCTCGGGCGGCGTATGCAACGCGGCTTCCGTCGGGAGACACAGCCGGGGTCTTGAAGCCATACCCGGCGGAGCCTATGTTCTCCGGGGCGCTTATCTCTCCTTGAACATACGACGACCGCAGCAATTCCTCCCCCAGATGGAAGACCGCGACTTCCCCCTCCGAACTGAAGGAATAGTACAGAGGACTCCCAGAAAGCACACCTGCAGCAGGGGCGGAACCGTCGGCGGCAGCTGCAAACAGCGTTAGCGCGGTGGGCTCAGCGGCCAGGAAGGTCACTTTGGCGCTGTCCGGCGCCCAGTAGAGATAGTGGGGAGCCCCCCTCGCTATGGACGCCGTATTGGGTTCGTTGGTGTATACACGGGTAGACTCGCCGTCGGTTACGTCAATGACTTCCACCGACAGACGGACGTCGTTGCCGCTGACCACGACCAGAGAGGCCGCTATCTTCACGCTGTCCGGAGACCAGGTGGGCCAGGCGTAAAAAAGTTGGGTCTGGGCCGTCTGGGCCAGAACGGGTCCGGCCGGTCCAACACGCAGGTCCGTATTGGTCAGCTTGGATACATCAGTGCCATCGGGGTTGACGGTAAACAGGTTGCCGTCGTTGCCCACATAGGCTATTCGGTTCAAGCTAACTCCTGGCGTATCTATCCCTGAAAATGGCTCAGCTGGTCGGGTTGTTGGAACATCATTTTCCAGAGGCGTCACGGTTTCGGCAGGCCTGTCCATCCTTTGGCTTTCACAGGCAACAACGGCGGCAATCAGAAGCGTAGCCGCTACGACCGCCACACCCACACTGATCTGCCGAATCACACGTGACCGGGCAACATTATCCGCCTTTTTCAAGTCCATATCAAACGTAAAATATGGATGACCCCAGGTCTTACAAAGGCAGTGCCACCGCCTGCCCTGTCTGCGAACTGCGGTATACCGCCTCGGTGAACTCCATGTACTGGACACCCACGTCAAAGGGAGTGCGGGTAATCTTTTCGGCCCCTCGAATCGCGCTGGCGAACTCCTCCTCCACCCTCCAGGAGTATTCCTTGTCCGGGGTGACGGGAATTTCGGCCAACGTCGACTGCCCGCGTCTGGCGCCGTAGACCTTCAGGGCCGGAGGACCCTCCAATCTGACGGTGCCTTCACTCCCGTATATCCACACCTCCGGTGAAGTGGCCAGCCCCGTCACGGCGCTAAAGCGCATGTGGGCCTGGGCGCCGCAGGCCATGTCGCACAGAATGTCCACGTGGTCCGGCACGGTGATGAACCGGAGCTCTCCCGTTTCGTCCTTCCGTCGGTCCACGTTGACCTTTGTCATCGCCATCACCCTGGTGGCGGGACCGACCCAGCGCATCATGGCCTCGTACCAGATGCCCATAGACAGGATGTTGTACCCGCTCAGATTCCGGTCGTGGCGCCAATGGAGGGGGCTGTCTCTGTCAATGAAATCGGGCGTTTTGACCTGGACCTCTATGGCCAACAGGTCGCCCAGGTAGCCGTCGGCCACCAGCCCCTGAAGAGTGGCGTCCACCTTGAAGCTCAGAGGCGACGGAACGATTTGCGTAATCAGGTGGGGTTTCAGTCGGGACGCCTCCAGCATCATCTTGGCTTCCTCGGAGTTCATGGCCATGCGGGCTTCACATAGAACGTGCTTTTCGTTTTCCAGGGCCGCCAAGGTCATCTGGCAGTGCATATAGGGCCAGGTGCCTATGCAGATGGCGTCCGTGTCGTCGGCTTCCACCAAGTCTATCCAGTTGTCGTAGACGACGGGTATCTCGAACTCTGCCGCCGCACGTTCGCTGGACTCCCGGCTCCGGTTGCAGACGCTTACTATATCCACGCCGTCGACGGCCCGGAATCCGGGTACATGCCTTACCCGCATATTGTTTCCCGCTCCCACAATTCCAATGCGCAGGTTGCCGTTGCTCATCTGACCTCCCTCGTTCGTCCTCACACGCTTGTCCTGAGGTGAGGAACCATCGGATACGGATGTTTGAGTCTGATTATATGGTTCAACCGCCGGACAGTCCAGAAATCCAGGGCGGCCAAAATGGCAGGCAAGAAACGCCGCAGATTCCATGTGCTTGCCATCCCGTTTGCCGACTTGTCAGCGGAAAAACTGGCGCCTCAACGTTGTCGATTGTATACTAACTGTTGATGGCTGACTTCCTGCTTATTCCCGACGCTGGACACGGTTCGTGGTGGTGGGGCCGCGTTTGGGGACAGTTGACGGCTCCTCAACAATACCCACCGAGACTCTACGCCCAGCGCAAGGCCGGTGAAATCGTTACGCCCGACCTGCCGGGCCACAACTCCGTGGAAATGAACGGCTCCGGTCCCTACACAGCCGACGACTTCATAAAAGCCATCTTGGACCCTGTGAAGGACCGGGAGCTCCGGGACCTGATAATGGTCGGACATGGCCTGTCGGCGGCGTACGTGCTCCAAGCCGCATCCATGCTGGAGACTCCGCCGCGCAGGGTCATCCTGCTGGCCGGACTGGTTCCCGACCATGGAAAGAGCGTCTTGGACTCCCTGCCACAGGCGACTAGGATGATGTTCAAAATCATGTCCCGGAAGCCGACGGGGGCCAGCAAGAAAGAAATCAAGCTGGCCAGGCCAGTCATAGACAACATCTACTGCAACGGAATGACCAAGTTTGACAGCGTCCTCGCCTCCGGCTGGTACAGGACAATACCGTCGGCCATGCTTTCGGCCCGCCAGCAACTCGGAGACCTCAACTTCAATTTCCCCATCAGTTACGTGCCCCTTTGGAGGGACAGACTTGTTCCCAGCCCTCTCCAACGCCGGATGGCCCAGAAATTGCCGAGAGTTGAGTTAGAAAGAGAACTGGATGCTTGTCATGAGGTTATCCTTGAACGCCCTGAGCAGGTCGCGGAAGCCCTGTTGAAGCATGCTTGAACGGCCCTCACCCCGGCCCTCTCCCAAAGGGAGGAGGGTATGGGGCCTACGGCTCTGACGCAATATACGGGAGGTGTTGAATGAACCAGGACGTTAAGAAGAAGGTGCTCAGGCAGATCAGTTACGGTATGTATGTCGTCGGCTCAACGGCCGATGGCGACTCCTCGGCGGGGACGGTCAACTGGTTGTCCCAGGCGTCCTTCTCGCCTCCGCTGATAATGATGGGCGTGAAGACCGACAGCGGCCTCCATGAGACCGTGAAGAAATCCAACTCCTTCTCCGTCAATGTGCTGTCAGCCGACCAGAAGCAAATCGCGGAGGACTTCTTCCGGCCCAGCAAGGTCGAGGGCAACAATATCAACGGGCATGCCTTCGCCGCCGGCGCTACCGGGTCTCCGGTCCTGGATGAGGTCTACTGCTATTTCGAATGCAACGTGGTGGGCAGCGTCGAGAACGGGGACCACTCGGTCTTCGTCGGCGAGGTGGTAGACGCTCAGGAACGGCGGGACGACAAGCCTATGGAGATGTGGGACACCGGCTGGTTCTACGGAGGCTAGACCGGCGGCCCTGACGTATGGATGACCGGGAGTTCCTCGACAAAATTAAAGAAAAGATCGAGCAGTTAAGCGGCGTTGCCATTAGGCTGGACTTGGACAGTCAAGACCAGAGCGCTCTGCGGGTAGACCTGGACGGGCCGATTCCGACGGTGGTCGTGGGAAGCCACGTACTGGAGTATTCCGGGTTTGCACGGATGGCCTCCGAGTACGCAGTAGCATGCCTCAGAGCCGGACGAGACCTGGAAAGGCTGGAGTTCCAGACGCTGCTTGCTCGGAACTAGCTAGAAGGCGGATCAAACCGGACGGTGGCCCGGAGCTGGGCCACCGTTCCGTTTGCCTGGTTCACTCCCTGTACCTCACAATCGATGAACCCGACTCCTGCATCCACCCTCTTGCCGGACACACGGCCCGAGAAGGTAAGCGTGTCACTTTTCTCGACCAAAGCGGATGAGACCAACTCGACACTGCTTCCCTCCGCGTGGACCCTTTCAGGTGGAAGTCCCTTTACGAGCAGTTCCTTGGCGAATCCCATAAACGCCGGAGACCCGGGTTCGATCGCCTCGGAAAACAGGTCTTTGATAAGGATGGGCATGTCGTCGCCCACCTGAACGGAGTCGAAGGTCGAAGTCCTTGCCCAAAGCGTGCCCATCGAACAACAACCTAACACCCAGCCAGCCCCGACGCAACCGGAAGCCGCACCCACTACATTAGCCCTTTGATATAATCCTCGGGTGCAACCTACCACGACCAGGAACATTCCATGACTTCACCGGAAGAGGGGCAGACCGCCCCGCCCTTTAGCGTCCCAACGACTCAGGGAGACTTCAGTCTAGAGCAAGCCCTGGCCTCTGGGCCGGTGGTGCTGGCTTTTTACACTGAAGACAACACCCCAAACTGCACTCAGGAACTGGCGTCTTTCAAAGAGGAGCACGAGACGTTGGCCGAGCTGGGCGCACAGGTCCTGGGGCTCAGCGTCGACAGCCTGGAGTCGCACAGGGACGCGGCGGAACGACTGGGAGGTCTGCCCTTTCCCCTCGCCTCCGACCTGGACCTCAGCGTTGCCCGTCTCTATGGCGTGGCGGCAGAGGACGGCAAGAGGAGCCAGCGGGCGGTGTTCGTGATTCACTCCGGCGGCTCGGTGGCGCTTGCCATACCCTGGTACCAACCGGGCAACCCGGCCCAATTCTTGCAGGTGTTCCAGACTCTGGGGTTTGAATAGAAGGACTGGACGTCACGTTGTGTTACGCTGACCGGGCAAACCCGTAGTAGCCGTCGGAGTCCAGCACCTTGCTGAGGGCCAGCATTGAGATGTTGCGTGGATTGATGGGCGTAAAGAAGTCCTGCGTCACCACGTGGAAGAGCTTATCGAGGCTGACCGGCTTGTTGCCCCCGCTCAGTATGTGACGGAAGATTATTTCCTGCATGGGCATTTCGGGGCTTATGAAACCGTCTTGCTTTGAGCAGTGGGACGAGAGTTGCCGAATCTGCTGCTGGATGGTCAGGGTGGACCCTCCCTTTTCATCCGCCTTTTCTTCACACTCCGGGCAACGGCGGCTAAGCAGCATCACCGAAAGCGACCTGCTGTGCAACTGGAGTTTGCCTTCGTCCACCACGTACTCGGGCATCCGGTCTTCTTGAGGCTTCTGCTCCGGCATCTGGCCCTCGACTTCTGTAGATACGGTCAACTAGACACCTCTTCGCTCCAATCGAGCATTTTGACCTTGACCCGTTCCCCGGCCTTCATTACTGGCACGTCCTCAGGGCATATCGCCAGCCCGTTGGCCTTGGACATCGAGGTCAGTATATTAGACCCCTGCGGTCCCGTGGGATTCGCATAGTAGGCGCCGTCTCGGTTCGTCACCTCCACCCGTGCGAACACCCGCCTCTCGTCATAGTTGTGTATAGGCCCTTCCAGCACCGCCTCTACGGTGGGTTTGTCGAAACGGCTCTTGCCCAGCATCTTCAAGATGGCAGGGCGTGCAAACTCCTCGAACGCCACCATTGCGCTTACCGGGTTGCCGGGCAATCCCAGGTGGGGGACTCGCCGTCCGCCGGCGCCTTCTATCAACCCGAAGGCCAGCGGCTTGGCCGGGCGCATGCGCACCGACCAGAAGCTGATTTCCCCCCGGTGGTTAAGCACGTCCTTCACGATGTCGTAGTCGCCTTTGGAGACTCCGGCGGATGTGATTAGCAAGTCGGAGTCTGCGCCCTGGGAAATCTTGTCGTTGAGGTCGTCCAGATTGTCGCGGGCGATGCCCAGAGCCTTGGGGATGCCCCCATATTTTATGATCGAGGAGGCTACGCTGTAGTTGTTGCTATCGTATATCTTGCCCGGCTGCTGTGAGTCACCAGGTGAGAGAAGCTCGTTCCCCGTCGACAACACGGCCACTACAGGACGCCGCACTACTCGGACCGTGTCCTTCCCCAGGGATGCCAGCACTCCGACTTCAGAGGGCCTGACGACAGTCCCCTTTTCCAGCACGAGAGCGCCCTTCTTGACGTCCTCACCCGCGGGACGGACGTTTGCCCCGAGAGGAAGCTCCACCTTAATGTTTATCCGGTCCAGACCAAGACTTTGTCTTTCCCTTTCAACCTCATCGGTATCCTCGAAGGGCACCACAGTATCGGAACCCTGGGGCACTGGGGCCCCCGTCATGATGCGAATCGCTGTTCCCGGCGCCACCGGGGAGGTAGGCACATCGCCCGCGGCAACCATACCTATTACTTTAAGCTCTCGCGGAGAGTCGGCTTCGGCGCCCTCGATGTCGGCGAACTTCAGCGCGTAGCCGTCCATGGCTGAGTTATCCAGGGGAGGAATCTGCAGCGGCGCAGTCACGTCATCAGCCAACGTCTGACCCAAGGCTTGAAGGATGGGGACGTCTTCCGGATCAAGAGGGCTGAAGTAGGACATGATTCTCTCAAAGGCTTCCTCCACGCTGAGCATGTCGGCGTGCCGATGGCCTCTTCTGGGTTCGTGTGTGTGGGTGTGTCCCGTCGTCATAGTCCTACGCTCCGGTGAGGTGACTCCTCACCCGGCTTTGACTTCACCATGTCCACGATGTCCGACGCGTCCTGGTAGGCTTGGGACGCATCCGCCTCAGTGAACGACTCAAAAGGCACGGCGGGAGCGGCCAACACGTCGGGATAGCGAGTCTGTAGGTAGAACCTATCCAAAGCCCTCCCCTGACCCAATAATTCCAGAAAGGACTCCTCGAATTTGCCGCACTCCTTCAACAGTGCCTCGATGGAGTGTATATGGACGTAGCGGCGCCCAATGCCGAAGAGAAACGCCTTCAGCGCCATCTGCCCCGTCTGTTCCGCATTGAAACAGGCGTCTGACCATTGCCCATTGTCAAGAAGAATCTTGGTGACGCCAAGCTGATGCTCAGCCTGTGCAAGCCACCGGGCGCGGGACTCAGCGGGGTTTTTCATAAATTACCCGTCCATGTTCCAGCACAATCTCTATGAAAGGACGGCCCTCAGCTTTCAGCGACTCGAACTCATCGGGAGTGTATACGAATATATCGCATTTGCGGGGGAATGTAATGTACTCTTGCGGCTCTATGGCCCTGTCGATGAACCTCTCCTCGGTCTCCTTGATTAAAATCAGGTCCAGGTCGCTATATTCGTCCCAATCGCCCCTGGCGAAAGAGCCGTACAATATCACCGTCTCCGGGTCGTATGGTTCCAAGTCTTGCACGACCTGCCTAACGAGGTCTTCCACTAACTCTTCCCTGTCTCTGCTCGGCGCCAACGACTATTCCCTTAGCTCGGCTCCCAGTTCTCTGCCAAGCCGTAACACCAGCGAATCGAAAGCCTTGCTGACCTCGTCGGAGTTGAGAGTCCGGTCCATCGCTTGGAACTGTATATGATATGCCAGGGAACGCTTACCGCCGGGGATGTTCTCTCCCAAATACACGTCGAAAAGCTTCACGTCGTCCACAAGCCTATGGTGTTGTATTAAAGCGCTCACTCGATCTGCGGGCACATCTTCCGGTATCAAAAGCGCCAAGTCCCTCACGGCTGCGGGAAATCTGCCGAAGGGTTGGTAAGAGCGTCCGGCGCCTGAGGCGGCATTGATTAGGGCTTCCACGTCCAGGATGAAGGCGGCCACCGGCTTCCTCTGCGACCCGAAGGACTCGACGACGGCCGGATGTATCTCGCCAACTACTCCAATCTCAGTCCCGTTGGACTCCAGCTTGGCTGACCTTGCCGGATGCATGGAAGGGTCGGAGCATGGGCTATAGGATACGTTGACTCCCAATCTCTCCAGCGCCGCCCCCGCTAGGCCTTTTACGTCGTAGAAGTCCAGGGCGCCCTCTCCTCCGGTCCAATGAATATCCCAACGGGGGCCAGCCATAAGACCCGCCGCCATCTCCCGTTCGTCGGGCAACCGTCGACCTTGGTCGAGGTAGACTCGGCCCAGTTCGAAAATCGCCACGGGGCCCGTCTCCCTGGCTTGGTTGGCGGCCATTGTCGACAACAGTCCGGGAAGCAGGCTCGTGCGCATGTGCTGTTCGCGAGAGCTCATGGGGTTGGCCAGCTTGAGCGGAGCGCCTCCTGTGCTAACCCTCGCCGCTTCCAGGTCTTCCAGTGCGCAGACGGGGTAGTTGATGACTTCCTGCATTCCAAAGGCCGCCAACAAGTCCTTCAGCCGGTCCTTGAACTCCAGGGCCGTCTCAGGCTCCCTGTGGGGTATGGGAGTGGACAACATGGCGGTGGGCGTCTCGTCGTAACCGATGATCCGGGCCAACTCCTCAATCAAGTCCTCTTCAATTTCCAGGTCGGTGCGCCAATAGGGGGCTTCCACGACCAGCGAACCTTCTTCTACGTCGTCTCCGACAATCGTCATCCCCAGAGACGTAAGCACGCTTCTGACTCGCTCCATGGGAATCTCCACACCCAGGACCTTTCGGATTCGCGCCAGGGTCAGCAGGACCGTTGGCAGAGAGGAGCCGTCCCCGTCGGGAAAGACGTCTATGATTCCCCTGGCGGCTTTCCCTCCGGCTATTTCCAGGATCAGCTTGACGGCTCTGCGGAGAGCGATGGGCGCCAATTGCGGCCTTAGTCCCTTCTCGAACCTCTGCGACGCCTCGCTGGAGATCTGGATCGCTTGGGCCGTTCGGCGGTTGTTGGAGGCGTCGAAGCAGGCGGACTCCAAGAAGACCGTATCGGTCGTCTCGCTGATTTCGGTGTTCTCGCCTCCTATGACTCCCGCCAGCCCGACCGCATCCTGGACATCGGAAATCAGGAGCATGTCCGTGGAGAGCTTCCTCTCTGCCCCGTCCAGGGTTGTCAGCGTCTCACCTGGTCGGGCCCGCCGGACAATCACCTTGCCCTCTTTCAGGGTGCTGAAGTCGAATGCGTGAAGGGGCTGATTGAACTCAAGCATCACGTAGTTGGTTATGTCAACTACGTTGTTCACAGGCCTCATGCCTGCCTTCTCCAAACTCTCCTGCATCCAGCCGGGTGAGGGTCCCAACTTAACCCCGTGGATGAGGGCGGCCGTGTAGCGGCGGCACAGGTCGGGGTCGGCAATTTCGACGGAGGCGAGGGATTCGATAGGGCCTCCCTCTTCCGGGTATGCAATGTCCGGTTCCCTGACCGAGCCTCCGGTGAGGGCCGCCGTCTCGCGGGCCACCCCCAACATCGAAAGACAGTCGGAGCGGTTGGGCGTCAACTCCAGAACCAGAATCTGGTCGCCCAGATAGTCGGCCAAGCTCATGCCTACGGGAGCTTCTTCCGGCAGGACCAAAATCCCGGCGTGGTCGTCTCCCATACCCAACTCCAGTTGGGAGCAAATCATTCCCTCGGAGACCACGCCGCGAATCTTCGCCGCCTTCAGCTCCTCAACTTTGCCTGAGTGGCTGTTGAACAGCCTGGCGCCGATCTTCGCATAGGCTATTTTCTGCCCTTGGGCGACGTTGGGAGCGCCGCAGACCACTTGGGCCACTTCCTCTCCCCGGTCTACGGTGCAGAGGGTTAGCCGGTCGGCGTTGGGGTGGGCCGCCACGTCGGTCACGAGGCCCACGTAACACTCGGCCCAGTCTCCAACGGAAACAACCTCCCCCACCTCGATTCCGGCCATAGTGAGCCGATGCGCCAGTTCGTCAACCGGCGCATCGATGTCGACGTAGTCCTTAAGCCAGGATAAGGGGACCCTCATGGGGCGTACGTCACGAAATCGTTATCGGGCCACGCCGATTGGCCGCAGCTCGTTGATTCCATCGAGGAAGCTCCACCAAGCTTCGAGACCCGCTTCCAGGGCTGCTTCCACTCTTGCCTCGTCGCCGGGGGCGGTGTGGTTGGCGATGCCCTCTTCTTCCTGCCTGGAGTGCTCTATGTCCAGGGTAGAGTGGACATAGAAGAAGGCCAGCGCCGCCACGTCAGTGATTCCGTACATGTCCCGGAGACCTGACGCCTTCTCCGCCGCCACCTGGGGCGTCTGCTGCTCGTAAGCGTAGATGGCCGCCAGTCCCTCTTGGAACGAGCCGCCGGAGCAGATGCTCGTGTAGACATCCAGAAGCCGCTGCGTGTTCGGGTGAATGGAAGAAGCCAGAACTTCCTCCTCGGTCATGCCCAGCCCGCGGCAAAAGTCCAGCCACTGGGCCCGGTGGTTGTTCTCGCCATGCTCTTCATCCCACAGGTTGCTCAGTATGCCCTGCCTGACCTGGGCGTCAGGGCAATTGGCGTGGACCGCGCTGAGGAACCTGGGGAAGGCGGCCTCTATGCGATAGTATTGAGCAGCGTAGACCCGCAGGTCATCCAGCGTCAGCTTGCCTTCCTGCCAGTCGACGTAAAAGGGGTGCGTCAGCAAGCTCCTGGCCGATATGCGGTCTCGCAGCCTGGTGATAAAGCTCTGGGTCATCGAATCTGCCTCCTATCGTTATTCTCGTTTTGGTTGCTATATATACGTCCGTACACGAGGGACGCGGTTAGAATTGCTTCAAAAAGCGAAGGTCGTTGGAGTAGAAAAGGCGTATGTCATTGATGCCGTACTTGAGCATTGCGATGCGTTCCACTCCCAGACCGAAAGCGAAGCCAGTGTACACTTGCGGGTCGTAGCCCACACCTTCCAGCACCTTGGGATGCACCATGCCGGCTCCCATTATCTCAATCCAACCGGTGTCCCTGCATATCCGGCATTCGTTCCCTCTTCCATCGCAGGCAAAGCAGTCTATGGACATGTCCACACCCGGTTCGACGAAGGGGAAGTAGTCGCACCGGAAACGCACTTTCCGTTCGGAGCCGAATATCCGGCGGGCGAGCTCGTAGAGAGTCCCTTTCAGGTCAGCGAAGGTTATCCCTTCGTCCACCGCCAACCCCTCCACCTGGAAGAAATGCCACTCGTGAGTGGCGTCAGTGGCCTCATACCGATATACCTTGCCGGGCACGATCACCCGTATGGGCGGCTTCATACGCTCCATGACCCGCGCCTGCATGGGTGAGGTGTGGGTCCGGAGCAGCATGTCGTACTGGCCCGTTTCGTTGGGGGAATCGACCCAAATGGTGCTCCACATATCCCTTGCCGGGTGGTCAGTGGGTATGTTCAGCAGCTGGAAGTTGTAATGGTCCCATTCGACCTCAGGCCCCTCGACCACGCCGAATCCCATTCCAACGAAGGCGTCGCATATCTCTCGTAGCATCTGGGTCGAGGGGTGCAGGCGTCCCACACGCACGGGACGTCCGGGAAGCGTAATGTCGATGCGTTCCGATTCGGCAAGCCCTTCCAGACGGGCCGTCTCAAGCGCCCGTTGACGACTCTCTAGCTCTTCTTCCAGCTTCTGCTTGGTCCGGTTGGCCAGAGCCCCCACGCTTGCGCGCTCCTCGGCTGGCAGAGACCCCAGACCTCTTAGAAGATTGGTCAAGCTGCCCCTCCGGCCCAGGTAGGACAAACGCCATTGCTCCAGGGAATCTAGGTCTTCCGATTGCCCCAATTCCTGGATGGCCTGTGCGCTTAACTGCTCTATGAGCTCTGGTGAGACTTGTATGGGAGAGTCCGTTTGACCGGGAGCCAAATCCGTCGAGTCCTATGGTCTAGCGTTGCGGCTTTTCATTATAGGATTGGCCCTGTGTCGGGTCAAGGAACGGGGAACGCTGGGAGCGCCTGAAAACCATCCCCAACGCATGTCCTGACGCCTATGCCATGGACAAGACTTTTTGGACGGTCGATCCTATGGCCGCGGGAGAGGGGATGATGGCGGCGCCGGCTTCTTCGAAAGCTCGTATCTTGGCGGCGGCGGTGGCCGCTTCTCCGGTGATGATGGCGCCTGCGTGGCCCATTCTCTTGCCTGGCGGAGCCGTTACACCAGCCACCAGCGCAGCAACGGGCTTGCTGAAGTGGTCTTCTATGTATCGCGCGGCTTCCTGTTCCATGGTCCCGCCTATCTCTCCAATCAGCGCCACGGCGTCGGTTTCCGGGTCGTCTTCGAACAGCTTCAGTATTTCCACGAAACTTGAGCCGACGAGGGGGTCGCCGCCTATCCCGACACAGGTCGACTGCCCGATGCCCAACGCCGTGAGTTGGGATACGGCCTCATAGGTAAGCGTGCCGCTGCGGGAGACCACACCGACCCTGCCCGGTGTGTGTATTGAAGCGGGCATAATTCCCAGTTTGCACCGTTCACCCGGAGAAATTACGCCCGGGCAATTCGGGCCAATGAGACTGACGTCGCGCCTGTCCAGGTAGCGGAGCACCTTTACCATGTCCAGGGCAGGCATGCCTTCGGTGATGCATATGACCAGCTTTATCCCGCCGTCGGCAGCTTCCAGAATGGCGTCAGTGGCAAACATGGCCGGAACAAAAATCATTGAGGTGTCGGCCTGCTTCTCCGCGACGGCTTGTTCAACCGAGTTGAAAACGGGGACCTTGTCCTCGAAGAGCTGCCCTCCCCTTCCGGGGGTCACTCCGGCGACAATATTTGTGCCGTACTCGAGGCAGGCGCTGGCGTGGTAGCTGCCTTCATTTCCGGTTATCCCCTGGACGATGGCGCGGGTGCCGCTTCCAATCAGTATGCTCACGCTCCGGAGCCTCGCTGGTCCGGGGCGCCGGGAACTGACAGCGCATCTCGCATACGATCGGCCAACTCCGCCAGGGTCTCGGCGAAGATCACGTTGATACCCGACTCCCTGAGTATCGCCTGTCCCTCTTCCACGTTGGTGCCCAACATGCGCACCAACAAGGGCAGGTCTGCGCCTGCGTTGCGGTAACCTTGGACTATGCCCCTTGCCGCCAGATCGCAGTGGAGAATGCCCCCGAATATGTTCACGAGGACCGACTTCACTTGCGGGTCGGAGAGCATTATTCCTAACGCCTGGGCCACTTTCTCCTCGCTGGCGCCTCCTCCGACGTCTAGGAAATTGGCAGGGCGTCCTCCGGCCGTTTTGACCACGTCCATAGTGGCCATAGCCAACCCGGCTCCGTTGACCAGGCAGGCGACGTCTCCGTCCAGCTTGACGTAGGAGATTTGATGCTCCTGCGCCTGGGCCTCCAAGGGGTCTTCCTGGTTGGGGTCTCTCAAGTCCCTAAGCTCTGGATGGCGGGCCAATGCGTCGTCTTCCAGATTTATCTTGGCGTCCAGGGCGAAGATTCGCCCGTCCGAATTCACCGCCAGAGGGTTGACCTCCACCAGAGAGCAATCGTTCTCCGTGAATACTCTATAGAGGTCTTCCATGATTTGCTCGGCCGTCCGAAACTGGGGCCGGGGCAGTTCTAGAAACCGGCAAATGCGCCTTCCCTGGAAGGGTTGGAGCCCCACCAACTGGTCGACACCTTCGGTGTGTATCTTGGAAGGAGTCTCTGCGGCGACCTGTTCGATGTCCATCCCGCCGGAAGCGCTGGCGATGAAAACCGGCCCTCGGAAGTTGCGGTCCACGGTGACGGACAAGTAGAACTCCGTCTCCAGAGTCTCCGCCTCCTCAATCAGGAGCTTTTCCACAGGAACGCCGTCGGGACCCGTTTGGGGAGTCACCAGCCGTTTTCCGATGAGGTCTGCCGCCGCAGCCTTGGCCTCTTCAGGGCCGTTCACGATCCTAATCCCGCCGCCCTTGCCACGCCCTCCAGCATGGACTTGGGCTTTTACGACGACTTTCCCGCCCAACCTGCGAGCGACTTCGGCAGCCTCTTCAGGGGACGAAACGACCTCTCCCCTGGGAATGGGTATTCCGTAGCGGGCGAAAATTTCTTTCGCCTGGTATTCGTGGATTTTCATCTATTAACCTTCCGGAGCGGAGGCGTTTCGGGCCTCCACCCCCGCCAGGTCTTCCAGAAAAGTAGCTATGGCCGAATGGTCCTTGTCGCCAAGTCCTTTGTTGATGAGAGCACCCAGCATCTGCTGCACCAGTCCCGTCACAGGCAGCGGGACCCCCAGGTCCTTGCCGGTCAGCAAGGCGTTGTGAAGGTCCTTCTGGTGAAGCCTGATTCGGAATCCCGGATCGAAAGCGCCGTTCATTATCAACGGGGCCTTGGCTTCCATGACGGCGCTGCCGGCCAGGCCTCCGCGTATGGCGTTGAAGACCAGGTCGGGATCGATTCCGGCCTTCTTCGCCAACACTAAGGCCTCTCCAAGGGCCTCTATGTTGGCCGCTACGATAATCTGGTTGGCCAGCTTCACCGTGTTGCCTGCCCCAACCTGACCCACTCGCACTATCGACGTGCCCATGCACTCCAGGACAGGCTTGCAACGCTCGAACGCCTCTTCCTTGCCCCCCACCATGATGGCCAGGGTGCCGTCGACGGCCCTCGGCTCTCCGCCGCTGACCGGGGCGTCCAGCATGTCCACGCCGACCTTTTCTGCCTCGGCGGCTATCTTGATGGACACCAGCGGAGCTATGGAGCTCATGTCCACGATGACCGAGCCCTTCCGGGCGCCCTCAAGCACACCGTCCTTGCCCAGAATCACCTCTTCCGAGTCGGCGGAATCGGGCAGCATGGTGATTACGATGTCGGCCTGCGACGCCGCCTCAGCGGACGTAGAAGCCCTGGAAGCGCCTTCCGATACCAACTCCTCAACCGGCTCAACGTTCCGATTGTGGAGCACGAGGGAGTGGCCCGCCTTCATCAGGTTGCGGGCCATGGGCCTTCCCATGATTCCAAGACCAATGAATCCTATGTTAGAGGCCATAGCTGAGATGTCTCCTCAGACCCTTGAATGGGCCCGCAACATTATTAAAGGACATGGGACAACTGTCAACGAATGGAGCCTGACTTAACGGCTTGTTCTCGGTGACTTTTCCAGTCCTGGAGGACTGTCTCATCCCTTTCGAAAGCCAATTCAGGGAGGTCCTCCATGCTGAAGAACCGGGCGTCGGAGGCCTCTTCCCCAGGCTTGAGTACGCCGCCCACAATGACTGAGTCGTAGACCACCAGTATCACGGGATGACCGGCTTGAGAGTAAACCCCCACCACACCTTCGACGCGCACCTCAAGCCCAGTCTCCTCCATCACTTCCCGCTCGGCTGCGCGGCCCACTTCCTCGCCCCTGTCCACGTAGCCCCCCGGCAGACTCCATCGCCCCATGCCCGGCTCGAGGGCACGCCGGATGAACAAGACGTCCTCGCCCCGTTCCACCACCGCCACGGCAGTGACCTTGGGGTCGTAGTAGATTACCTTGCCGCAGCTTGGGCATACAGGCCGCTCCTTCCCCTGGGTCTCTTTCAACTCAAGGGAATGGGCGCACCTGGGACAGTAGTTCTCTTGCTCCATCATGCGGCCCTTAGAATATCACGACGTTGGCAAGAGCGCACCGTTATGACAAGCCTGGATGGATGCCCAAGCGTCGCGGCACATTGAAGCCATGCGCAGCATCGGCTAAAGTAGGGCACAGCCCATAATAAGGACGCAGGGATGACCTCATCCGCAAGACATTCAACCCAGGCGACCCGGAACCAAGCCGACGAAGGTCGGCACCTGGCTAACGAGCTTCGGAAGCGGGTCTCAGGTGAAGTCCGGTTCGATCCCTTCTCCCGCTACCTCTACAGCACCGACGCGTCCATGTATCAGATGGACCCTGTGGGAGTGGTGGTTCCCCGAAGCGTGGAGGACGTGCTGGCCGTCATGGAAGTGGCCTCCCAGCACAAGACGCCCGTATTGGCCAGGTGCGGCGGCACAAGCCTGGCGGGACAAACGGTGAACCACGCCATCGTCATGGACTTCACAAAGTACATGAGCCGGGTCATCGCCCTCAACGAGGAGGAGGGCTGGGCCAGGGTGGAGCCGGGAATCGTGCTCGACGAGCTGAACCGCATCGCGGGTCCTTTTGGACTGAAGTATGCCCCCGACCCTACTACTTCGAACCGGGCCTGCGTGGGCGGCGGAATCGGTAACAACACTTGCGGCTCCCACTCTGTGGTGTACGGCAAGACCATCGACCACATCATGGAGCTCCGCACGATACTCTCCGACGGAACCCAGGCCCATTTCAGGCCCTTAGACCAGGGGGAACTGGAGTCCAAGCTCTCCGGAGACAGTCTGGAATCTAGTCTATACCGAGATGTGCTGCGCATCGGACGGGAAAACCGGGACGAGGTCCTGGCCCGATACCCCCAGATCATGCGCCGGGTGAGCGGATATAACCTCGACGATTTCATCGATCCCGGCGCTCAGGTGAACATGTCGCGCATGGTCGTGGGGTCCGAGGGGACCCTGTGTGTGGTCACCGAGGCAAAGGTGAATCTGGTGCCTGTCCCACAACACAAGGGGCTGTCCGTCGTCCATTTCGACGACGTAGTGGAAGCGTGCGACGCCACGTGGGAGATTCTCAAGCACAATCCCGCCGCCGTGGAGATGATAGGCCGGATGATATTGGACCGTTGCCGGGAGTCCTTGGGTTCGGCCCGTCTAATGGACTTCGTGGAAGGCTCCCCGGACGCCCTTCTGGTTGTGGAACTCACAGGCGAGTCCGAGGAAGAAGTCGTTTCAAGACTCTCCGAACTCCGGTCCGACATGGCCAGGAAGGGCTTGGGATACACCTGCTTGAACATCCTCGAACCCTCGGAACAGGCCAAGGTGTGGGCGCTTAGAAGCTCCGGACTGGGTCTGTTGATGAGCGCTAGAGGAGATTCGAAACCCCTGGCCTACGTCGAGGACACGGCGGTGGACCCCCAGAAGTTGGGGGCGTTCATCAAGCAGTTCGACGAAATCGTTAAGGCCCACGACACCGAGGCCGCCTACTATGGTCACGCCAGCGTGGGATGCCTTCACGTCCGCCCCTTGGTCAATCTGAAAACGTCAGACGGGACGGACAAGATGGTGTCCCTGGCCAGCGAAATCAGCGACCTGACACTGGAGTTTGGAGGCTCCCTTAGCGGCGAGCACGGGGACGGCATAGTCCGGGGGGTCTGGAACGAGAAGATGTTCGGAAGCCAGCTCTACCAAGCTTTTCGCGAGGTGAAGCAGGCGTTCGACCCCCACAACATCATGAACCCCGGCAAAATCGTAGACTGCCCTCCCATGACCGAAAACCTCCGCATCAGCCCCGTGTACAAGGCCGCTCAGCCCGAAACTACCCTGGACTTCTCCAAGGACTTGGGCTACGCCGCCGCCGCAGAGATGTGCAACGGCATGGGCGCCTGCCGCAAGGCGACGGGCACCATGTGCCCCTCGTACATGGTGACAAGGGAAGAAGAACACTCAACTCGAGGAAGAGCCAATCTGCTGCGAGGCGTTTTATCTGGCGCTATACCGCAGCACGGTTTGGACAGCAAACGGCTCTACGACGCAATGGACCTGTGCCTGGAGTGCAAGGGCTGTAAAGCCGAGTGCCAGACGGGCGTGGACATGGCAAAAATCAAGTACGAGTTCCTGGACCACTACAATCGCTCCCACGGGATTTCTTTGCGCACCAGGGCGTTCGCAAACATCAACACGTTGAGCCGCCTGGGGTCTCGAATAGCTCCGCTGGTCAACCTGGCCTCCGGGTTTCCTCTGAGCCGCCTGATTCTCAGCAAGCTCATGGGAGTCCATCCCAACAGGTCCCTGCCCAGGCTGGCTTCCAAGACGTTCCCCGCGTGGGCCAAATCTCGCCGACCCAACACAGACGGCCGAAATGGCAGCGTGGTCCTGTTCAATGACACGTTCATGGACTACAACTACCCGGGAGTGGGAATGGCCGCGGTGGAGATTCTGGAAGCGGCGGGATTCAACGTCATCCCGGCCAACCCCGTGTGTTGCGGGAGGCCGATGATTTCCAAGGGACTTCTATCCAAGGCAAAGGACAACGCTCGGCGAAACGTGGACTTGCTCTACCCCTACGCGCGAGACGGCATTCCCATCGTCGGCTGTGAGCCCAGTTGTCTGCTGACCCTCAAGGACGAATGTCCCGACCTGCTGAGAGACGACAAGGCCGACGCGGTGGCCGCCAACAGCTTCCTCATAGACGATTTCCTTGCAGGGTTGAAGTCAGAGGGGCGCCTGGAACTGGACTTCGGCGACCTGAGCAAGAAGGTGTTGTTCCACGGCCACTGCCACCAGAAAGCCCTAACGGGCACCGCCAACGCAATGGCCGCCCTCCGGCTTGCTCCGGGGTATGAGGTCCAGGAAGTCAACTCCGGCTGCTGCGGTATGGCCGGGTCATTCGGATACGAGAAGGAACACTACGACGTGTCCATGGCCGTGGGAAGGCAGACTCTGTTCCCGGCTGTGGAGTCCAAGGGCCCCGATTGGGAGGTGGCGGTTATGGGAGTGTCCTGCCGACAGCAGATAGAGCACGCCACGGGCAGAAGGGCCAGGCACCTCGTAGAGGTCCTAAGGGACGCCCTTCCCCGATAGCCGGATTTGTGGGACTCAGGCGGACGGCTACCCCTCCGGCGGTGAGGGAGTGGCTTCATCATAGAGCCAGGAATCGAACAGGCTCTCCAAGTCCCTGCCCGCAACCTCCTCTGCCACGGCGATAAAGTCCTCAGTGGTTACGTTGCCTCCGGCGTAGCGGGACACATACTCACGCAGCGTCCCGAAAAACACGTCGTCGCCGACTTCCCCGCGCAATGCGTGGAGGGCCATCGCTCCTCGGTCATAGACGGCTCCGCTGAAAAGGTCGCGGGAATCGGGGTCGGCCGGAGGGCCATAGTTGGGACGCCACATCTCTTCCCAGAATGAATCGAACACTCCTCCTCCGGACTTGTGGTCTTCCCACAGCCACTCGGCATAGACAGCGAACCCTTCGTTTAACCACACGTCTCGCCAAGACACAGGGGTCAGCAGGTTTCCGAACCATTGGTGGGCCAACTCGTGGGCTACAACTCTGTCGCCGACTTCCCCCAGTATCCCGGCTCCATAGAGTGGTCTGGGTTGGGTTTCCAGCGCCGTCACTACACCGCGACCCGGCAAGAACGTCACGTCGACCACTACGGCTCCTGAGGAATCAAACGGATACGGCCCGAACACCTCGCTAAAATAATCGATGATCAAAGGAGCATTATCCAAGCCCCTCGTTGCGTATTCCCCTATCGATTCCTCCACAGAGTCAACCACAGATATTCCACCCGGGCTTTCCGTGACAACATCGTCAAACTGGGCTATGGCCAGAAACGCCAGATAGCTGGCCATCTCATGGCCGTTTTCCCATACATAGGTTACGGTCTCTCCGTGGTCCATCGTCTCAATGAGTTCACCATTTGATTCCACCTCATAGGGTTCTGGGACCGTCAAGATGAAGGTGTACAGAGCTTTGTCGGACGGATGCTCATTGACCGGAAACCAATAAGAGGCACCCCAGGGTTCACCATAGGCAATTATCCCAGTCTCATATTTGATCCAGCCTACCAGCAGGTTGGTCCCCGGAACATGGGTCGAGAAAGGATGACCCTCGTATGACACCATAGCATTGAAGGCCGTTCCTTTAGGGATGGGCGCTGCCGGTCTTATTTTCATCTCGGAACCTGAGCGGGAGTGTTCGGCTGGCTGGCTGTCCACTTCGACCGCAGTCACCGTCAAACCGCGAAAGTCTAAATTGAATGTGGCGAGGTCCTGGGTTGCCTCGGCTTCGATTTGAGCGTGGCCCGAAATCGTGTTGGCTTCTACGTCTATGTCCAGGGTGACGGTGTAGCGGACAACGTCGTAACCTCCGTTGCCCAGACCAGGGAAGAGGGGATCACCCAACCCGGCAGCGCCTGGACGAGCATCCAGGAGAGGCGTAGCCGTAGGTTCCGGTGTCGGCGTGGGTGTCGGTACGAGGGTCGGCGTGACGGTAGGTCTGGGTGTCGGCGTGGGTGTCGCGCTGTCGTCACATGCCGAAAGCAGGATTGCCACCGTCAAACATGACAGGCCAATCCACACTGTCCGTTGGACTGCTTTCATCAAGCCGAAAGCGAACGACAATTTGGGGTCTCCTTGGCGTGGGTGGATCGCTGCATAATATCCTACGGATGGCTGGGGTGACCGGTTTAGCTTAGGCGGAACGAAAGCTCCCCCGTCCAAGCGGTCCAGGGCAGCCGTCGGTCCGGCTGCCCTTCTCCAACAATCAACCATCATCAACTATAATTAAAGGTAGTGCGACGCAACCCAATCCGGTGCGCAACCTAAACGATAGCATACGAACGGCACGGGAAGGGAGAGCTGACGATGACTGACCACGCGTCATCTACGTCCAGCTACACGATGGGCTACAGCCAGGAGTTCCGGCAGCTTCTCGATCGACGGAGCGTTGAGACCCATGCCACACATCTGCTGCCCCACCTGAAGCCTGGGCTTCGTGTGCTCGACTTTGGCTGCGGACCCGGGACGATTACGGTCGGTCTGGCCAAGGCTGTGGAACCGGGGGAGGTGCACGGCATTGACATGGCGGAGTAGCAAATTAACCTGACCCGGTCTGCCGCCGAGGCTGGAGGTCACACCAACGTGACGTTCCACATCGGCTCCGTGCTCGAACTTCCTTTCGAAGACAACTCTTTCGACGCCGCCCACTGCCACGCCGTTTTAATGCACATACCCGACACCCAGGCGGCTTTGGCAGAGGTGAAGCGGGTCTTGAAGCCCGGCGGCATAGTGGCCAGCCGCGAAACGATTGTCGCCTCCTCGTTCCTGGAGCCGTCCTCCGATGGTACAGACGCCGGATGGGAATTGTTTTCAAACCTTCTGGCCGCCAATGGCGGACATCCCAAGATGGGGAAAGAACTAAAGCACAAGTTCCTTGAAGCCGGATTTTCGGACATTCAGACGAGCGGCTCCTTCGACTTCTTTGGGTCCGACGATAACGTTGCCTTCCTCTATGGTTTTATAGTGGACTGGTTCTTTTTGCCCGACGTAATAGCGGCGGCCGTCAAATACGGGCTGGCTACCCAGGAGCAATTCGACACAGCCCGCCAAGGGCTAGACCAGTGGAAGGACCATCGGGGCGCATGTGGAGCCATCGCATTCGGCGAGGGTATTGCCCGTAAGCCCCAACAATAAGCATTGCCGAAAGAGCCGAACTCTATCACCTGTCGAAGAGCACACCCGGCAACCAAAGGGCAATCTCCGGGAACGCCAGAACCAGGGCCGTGGTTACGGCCATACAGCCCATAAAGGGCAGCACGCCTATCCAGACGTCCGAAATGGTGCTTTGCCGGATCGGAGTGTTGGTCCTCGCCGCTTCTTCCCTGTCCACGTCCTGACGCACCCCATGCAAGACGTACAGGTTGATGCCCTCGGGCGGACTGATAAGGGCCGCTTCCACCAACAGCACTATAATGACGCCGAACCAGACCAGGTCGACGCCAGCCTGCGACAAGGTGGGAAGCAGGATGGGCACGGTGGTCACCATCATGGCGAAGCTTTCCATAAAGGTGCCCAGAACGAGATAGAACACGACCAACGCCAGGACGAGCTGCCAATCTGTCAGGTTCCAGCCTACGATAACGTCGGCAATGTCTTGAGAGATGCCCAACCGCGCGAAAGCGTAGCTCAACGTGAACGCGGCCATTAGAATCAGGAATATCATTCCCGTTGTCCGCACCGTTGAGATAACCGAGTCCAGCACAATGCGGCCGTTGCGTTGGACCACTGCCCTGACCGCATCGCCGAATGGTATACGGTCTGCCTGTAGAGTTTCCTGAGCGCTTTGGGCCGTGAAGTACACCAGCCCGGCGCTCCTCCACAGGCTCCTGAACAAGGGCGTCAGCAGTTCACCCGAGTTCAACAGAATCGTCAATACGAAGGCGCCTGTCACACCGAAAGCAGCCGCTTCGCTGGGAGCGGCCCATCCCAGGTATATGGACACCAACACGAGAAATATCAAAGCCCCAACAGGCAGCAGTTGGACTGCCCCAATTAGCCTGAGCTTCCAGCCTTCCCAGCTGGTGAAACTCTCTCCTTGTTCCCTGGGTGCCATGCCCCGCCAGAATATCGCCGTCACGGCGATCATCACCATGAACGACAATGCCAACAGGATGCCTGGGAAGAACCCGGCCATATAGAGGCGCCCGATGGACTCCTCCGCCAGAATACCGTATAGAATCAGGCTGATGCTTGGGGGAATCAGGATGCCCAGCGTGCCTCCCGCCGCCAGCGAGCCAATTACCATGCGTTCCGAGTAATTCCGCTGCCGGAAGGCCGGCAGCGACGTGCGGCTGATGGTGGCGGAGGTCGCCACACTGGAGCCGGAACAGGCGGCGAATATGGCGCAGGACACGATGTTGGTATGAATCAGGCCTCCGGGGAGGAACCATATCCAGCGGGAAATGACGGAATACATCCGCTCTCCCATTCCCGACCGGTTCATCAACTCTCCCATCAGTATGAATAGAGGAATGGCGACCAGGATGAAGTTGGTGTTCCGGTCCCAGGCTATGTTGTCCATGATGCTCCACGGCGCACGCGCGGAGAAAAAGAACATGATTATGAGGGAAAGACAGCCCAAGGCTCCGGCGACATACATGCCCGCCGTAAAGAAGGCTGACATTAAACCGAATGCAATGCCAAGGACCAAGCCTTAACCTCCGGGGCGGGAGAGGACGCCCCATCCCTCATGACGCCAGCCCGTCATTCGATTTCGTCCCCGCCCATCGCCTTGTGTATGCGGGGCAGCCATCTCTCGGCAATCATGGAAGTCATCATCTGTACGGAGGCGATCACCAACAAACTGAATCCAATGGCTACTACAATCTTAGGGATGAACACCGGAACCCAGGGATAGTCGTTGACCACTACGCCCTTCTGGTAATCGTCGATTATCTTGTCCCATAGCTTCCACGACGTGATTACCGACAGAAAACACACGCCGGCCAAAGCTACCCAGTCGGCAATCGCTCTGATCCTGGGGCTCATCCGGGGCAGCAGCACGTCGATTCTCACGTGGGCGTCTGACCGAAGTGTGTAGGCAAAAGCCCAGGTGGCGGCCATCGCCAGCACGTACCCGCTCATCACGTCTCCGGCCGGGGCATAGACCCAATCCAGTTGTCGGGCTATCGCCTGGTAAGTGATGAAAAAGCCCAGGAGCAGCAACTGAAGGCCACAGACATACCCAAGAAACAAATATAGACGGTCAACTCTACGAGCGGCCGCCCGGAACCCCAACAACGCATATAGAGCCGCAGTCTTGCGTCCGGTGTAGGCTGACGAGCTTGTGGATGTCATCGTCACTGAGGCGCTTTCACTAATAGAAGCTCAAGGCTAATCCGGACATTCTCCAACACGCCTTTGTCGAGACTTCGGGAGCCTTTCAACCTGACCGTTGGCTTTACGAACATCCTTAGAGGCCTGACTCAACTCACTCAGGTCCCGACGACACCCACAGGCAATCACCTGGAACGGGGGCCCTTGGTGATGGGAACCTCGCTTAGAGACCCGTCCTCGTTGATCGATATCCCCGTGTATGCGCTGATTTTCTCGTTGAATGCATTGACGATTGCGTCGTTCTTTCCGGGGTATCCAAGACGTTTCAGCCAGCCGGGTATTACGTGTTGAGGCAGCGCCACGGTCTGAATGTGTTCGGCTATCTCTGGGGAGAAGGGAACTATCTCAAGTCCAAATTGTTGGTTGATTTGGACCGGAATGACATTATGGAAGGGAGCGAGACGCAGCGCTTCGAGTTCGGTTTTGGCACCTTCTTCGATGATGATTTGCTGCAGGTCCTCCGGTATCTCGTCCCAAACGTCCTTGTTGATTACGTTGTTTGTGTACCCGAAGCCAATTACCGCCCCGACCATGTAGTCAGCCACTTCATACAACCGTTCGGGTATCGCCAGCAGCACTCCCGTCGTTGCAAAGTCTATATTGTGCAGTTCCAAAGCGACGTACGACTGGCCCGGACCCAGGAATACAGGCTCGCCTCCCATCCCGTTAATAAAGTCCGACATCGCGGCCCCGTGGGACCTAATCTTGGCATCCTTGAAGTCCTCGACAGTCTGAAGCGGCTTGTTCCCAAAGAACCACTGGTCGGAACCTGCGAACCAGTTCCGGTTCAACACGTGGCTGCCGTCAGTGGCTTCGAGAATAATCTGGTCCACGTCCTCGGCTACCGCCGTCAGAACCGAATATGATGTCTCCCAATCTGTAAATAGGCCCCACATCGCCTGTATCTCGAGGGGCGGCAGCGCTCCCGCAACGTAGCCTGCGTATATGTTCGCCATGTCCAGCGTTCCGTCTCCGACCTGGTCCAGAGTGTCCGGTCCATCCAGCCCCAGCTCGGGGAAGGATACGACGGATAGTTTCACCTGGCCGTTGGTCCGCTCGGCCAGGTTGGGAGCCCAGTAGGCTTGAATCATCACGCACGTGGGGAGGGTGCGAGTTATGCAGGCGTGCTGAATCTCTATGTTCTCGCCGGACGACGTAAGCTCGGTTGGGTTGGTCAGCTTGGCCTTCTCCAACAGGTCCTGGTAGTAATCGCTGGTGTAGATGAACATGTGGCTGTCGAGGCGCAGTTCAGGCGCGCCGAACAGAGACATCTGGAATATCTGGGTGTACAAAAACTCCGGCGTCTCGAACATCAGGCCAGGGTGGGGAGGAGGACCCATCAACTGCGTAGGGTCTCCCACGAAGATGGCGCCAGGCCCGTTTGCATGTTCGGCGGCATATTCGGCCAACGCCTTTTCCTCATCGGACATGGCCTCGGGTTCGGTGGCGGGTTCCTTCGTCTCCATGGCGGTCGCAGGTGTGGTGGCGGTGGGAACAGGAGTGTTAGTAGGAGATGGAGTGGCGGTAGGAGCTGTCGTTGCGGTAGGCACAGGGGTGTCGGTGGGATCGGGGTCGCCGCCACAAGCTCCCAAACCAAGCGCCAACGCCATGGAGGCGATTACGACGACTATCCCTGTAGCTAAACGATGCTTCATAATGTACCTGTGCCCTTCGCAGCTTTAGAGAATATCCCGAATCAATCGGACGCATTGTAGTCAACAGGCGGTCTAGGGGTCAATGAATATAGACGCCGATACTGTCCACTTGGCCGCACCGCCATAGGCGGTCGGCGACTTGACTTGAGGCTTGACCCACCGGAGCAGAGGATAGAGGAAACTTGATTATGAAGGCAGTCCGAACCGCGTTAGCCGTAACTCTGGTTCTTGCTCTCGGCGCCGCCGCCTGGATAGGAGTTTCGTATTGGACTGGGAGCGACCCAGCCACCGCCGCTGAGCTCGTAGCCTCCATACAGGCGGACAAACAATCATTGTTGGACGGCATACGTGAAGGACGGCCTCTCTACTTCAAAAAATACGACTTCCAAAGGGACAGGTTAGGGCCCGGCGTTTATTATCCCGATAGGGTCATAATGGAAGAATGGCTGAGAGCAGGCGAAGATGGATCACTTGAAACGGTCGTGGCAACAATGCGAAGCCTTGAAGGTGAGCTGCTGGGGTACACGCTCCTTAGCGACGGAGCCTTGGTTTACACTGACGTTGGAACTGGCTGGGCGGTCGATATGATCGGGAACCTCTGGGGTAATTTGGAGAGCACAGTGAACACATATTGGGATGGCCTGCTGACGCTCCAGGGTCCAGATGTTGAATTCAAGGGGAGGGGGAGCCTTCACCAAAGGGAGAGTCTGATATATGAACGGTCACGCACGTCTCAGGGAGGCCCAGACGAAGGCGCCCAGCAGTCACTGGTTTCGAGGATCGAACTGGTAGAAGAGGCTCCACTGCTTAACAAGTATTCTCTTTACGAGATTGACGACCAAGGAGCAAGAACCCTTGTAGCAGAGAACACTGTGGTTGAATACAGACTGCTCCCAGAAGGAAGCGTTATCCCCACCGTACCCGACCACAGCCCACAGGAATAGGACCCCTTCAGAGACCGCTAGCCTGCAGAGGGTGAGCTGTGTGTCGCGGAAAAGCGCCGTTCCACCCGGCCCGTAGCAAGCATCACCCCGACGACTGCCAGCCACACGAAGAACGCGGCCCCACTAATCGGGTGGAGGACGGTTGCGGCGTCGACCCAAATCAACAGCATGGCGATGCCAATGACTACTGACGCGGGCGAGATCAGCTTCAACCCTCCGCCAGCCTTCCACTGATAACGGGATGCGCCTATCAGGGCCAGACCTGCTACGGTGAAACCGATCTTGCCGGTAAGCCACCGGAGGTAGTGTATCGTCTCGGTCGACCCGGATATGACGGCTCCTGGCGCCTCGGGCGCCGACGCCGCCAGCACGACGGCGCACACACCCGACAAGCCAGTCACAACACCCGACACGCCCAGCAGCGCCGGGACAATGGGCGTAGCCAGCCGCTCTCGAATAATCCACGTCCGCAGCAGGAACCAGGCTGCGGCTATCAACGTGACTCCTGACACGAACCTTGCTGCGCCTCCGACCCCATATGACCACCTGCTGTCGGCAATAGCGGCCAAGGACTCCGCCAATGTGGCTTGGTCGGCGTCGGCAGAAATCCGGGCCATGACCGACACGACGGTGGCCCCCGCTGTGAGCAGCAAAAGCGCGCCCGCTTTCCGGGCCGAGGGGTCCATCAGCTGGATGGTCATGCCGTTTCGCGATCCACCAAGAACGCTTACCGCGTCCCCGGATGGGTTACTCGAACCGTGATGATGTCGGTCCCGTGGAACTGTTGATGCCGCACAGACGAGGCGTAGCTCCGCAGCAGCCGCAGCGACATTTCGTTTTCCACCGGTGTTTCCGAGTCGTGCTGCTGAAGTTGACGGAGCCGGTCTTCGATGTTTGTTTCGTTTCCTGCTCCGCCGATGAACTCCAAGTCCGCAATAGGCCCGTCGCTGGACGCCACTACCACCAACCGCCGCATCTCTTCGGGGGCTTCATCCTCTTCTTCCTTGTCATCCAACAGCCCCTCGAGGTCCAGCGGGGCGAGGGTCAGGAGAGTTTCCTCAGCGACTGCGCTCAGCCGGTCTTTCATGGCGGCGTCCCATCCCCTGCGGTCGGCGAACTTGTGAAGGAACTGGTTGAGTTCCGGCAAGACCTCAATGTCAAGCCGAGACTGAAAACGCATTCGGCGCGGGTTGGTGAACTCCAAGTACAGTATCATTACTATTGCGGCGAACCCTCCGGTTGTTATGCCGCTCTTGAACAGGGCTCCCCAGACGGGCCCAAGGTCCGGCAGCGAGAACAGCCCGAACTGGAAAGCCGCTCCGATCCAGAAGCACACCCCACCGACTATGACTTTCTCCCTGTTCTGCTCGGTCTGTATAACTGTCCGAGCGCCGTCTACGAACAATGTCCCGGTCACCAGAAGAAGGTATCCCGTCATGACCGGGCCCGGAATGGAGCTGAACAACGCCGACACCTTGGGCAGAAACGCCAGCACTATGAAGATGAAGCCTATGCAGTAACCCACGCTGCGGGAAGCGACGCCGGTGGTCTGCGTGAAGGATACGATGCCCGCGTTTATGATGTTGGGGACGGCGCCGGCAAGGCCGGCCATGAGATTGCTAATGCCGCCGCCGGCCATCGCGCCTTGCACTTGCCGAAAGTCCACGGCCCTGCTTTCCCGCCATGAGACACGTTGCAGGGCAATGGCTTCCCCGTTCGCCTGAATTGGGAAAATCACACCCAAGAACAAGAAAGCCGGAACCAGCGTCCAGAACGACAGGCCGAAATCGAATCCCAACCCAGGCGCTGACCCAGGCAACCCGACCCAAGGCGCCTCCGATATCCTGTCAACGTCGAATATGCCTAATCCGGCAGCGACCGAGGAACCGACGATTATTCCTATCACCGGCCCCCATAGACGCAACAAGGGGGCGCCCCGGAGAGCAAGGGCCGCGACGACAACCAGGGTGACCAGGGCCGTCAACGGCGCCTTCGTAGGCTCCCCATGTGACGCATCGTCCAGCAGGGCAAATACGACGGAAGCCAACGTGATAGACAATATCATTATCACGATGCCGCCCACGGTCGGGGTCACGATCCGCCTTAGTATGAACAACCACTTGGAGATTACAAGCTGGGCCACGGCCGCCACCAACACCAGCGTGGTCAGCGTCGCCGGGCCCCCGTCTGTCACCGCCGTAATGCAAAAGGGAATGGAGACGGCCGCCGTAAACATGGGCAGGACAGCCCCGGCTCCGATGGGGCCGATTCCCCGCACCTGGACAAGCGTGGAAACCCCGACGACCACCAGCGAGGCGAAGACCATCCACACCAGGTAGGAGTCATCCATGCCCGATTCGCTGGCCACTATCACCGGCGTAACCAGCAGGGTCGCCGTGGCCATCAGGCTGAACTGGGCAGCGAGTCCGAGAGATGTGAGCAGGGGCGGACTCTCGTGCGCCTCGTACCGGGGGTTCTGAGACGATGCAGCCGCCAAACTGCCTCCTGGACCTTATCGCATCATGGGCTCAGCATAGGTTACACAATACCACAATCGAGATTGCGGTTGGCCTAATGCCGCATTGGTCTCCACGGCCACTCGTCCCAACCTCATTGCCAACGATTGGCCGATGATCGGCCCATTTGCACCGCAGGCTAGGCGGCGAAGTCGCCCCGTCTGTCATCGAAGAAAGCGAGGCCAGTACGTGACGGACGCCACCGCCGCAGCCGCGCCGACCAACGCCGCGACAAGATAGGTGTCCTGGAAGGCAAGTATGAACGCCTGTAGGTCGCCCTGGCTCCCCACCACACCCAGCCCTGCCAGGACTGGAACGTGCCACTCCTGGCGGGACGCGAGCAGAGCGCTCAGTATCCCCACACTCGACACGCTGCCCATGCTGCGCGACAGCGTCATGATGGCGCCGCCGGTGCCGAGCCTGTTCGATGGCACGGAGCCCATGACCAAATTCGCGTTGGAAACTTGATGCAGGCCCATGCTGATCCCCATAGCCGCGCTCCTCCACGCCACGTCAAACACCGTTGCTCCTTCACCCAGCATGACATAGCTAAAGACCGTCCCAGCTGTCATGACGGCCGCAACCGTGTTGACATACGCAGGTGGAACCCGGTCTGAAACCCAGCCGCCGATAGGCGCAGAGGCTGCCACCGTTAGCGGCATCAGCATCATCAACATGCCCCAAGTCTTGGCGTTGGCGCCCATAACGTCGCTGACGAAGAATGGGAGTATGAACCAGTTGACAAACGAACTCATAGATATCAGATAAGCTGAGATGAACGCGGGTGCGAGAACCCGATGCCTGAGCAGCCCGACGTCCAACACAGGAAGGCGCGCACGGCCTTCTACGTACACGAACGTTACAAGGGACCCCAGTGACAGCAGCGCCAGCGTCACCGGCACAGGGGACGTCCATCCCATCCTTCCGCCAAGCGTAAGGAACAGAATGAACGACACCAGCCCAGTGAACAGGGTGAACGCCCCCTTAAGGTCAAACCCCCGCTGGCTCTCAGGTGACGCTCGTTCAGCCAGGGTTACAAGGGACAAAGCGATGGCGCATACGCCCAGTGGGACCCTGGCGGCAAAGATGGCCCGCCAGCCAAAGCTGTCCACCAACACCCCTCCAGCCAGGGTCCCGACCAACATTCCCATTGTGCCGAGCCCAGCCATCAAGCCAAGCGCCTTGCCGCGTTCTTTCCCTGGAAACATGCTCGTGACCAAAGCGGGGGCACAGGCCATCAGGAGTCCGTTTCCCACCGCTTGGAGCACCCGCAGCCCAAACACTATCTGCAATAGGGGCGCAAGGCTTATCAGCAGCACGGCCAGGGTGTACACAACGAGGCCGATAATAAAGAAACGCTTCAGCCCGTACGCGTCTGCGGCGCTGCCCAGGCTGATCTGAAGCCCGGCGCTGCTGCCAACGTAGAATATGATTATCCATTGAACCGTCTGGACATCGGCGCCAAAGCTGCTGGTGATATTGGGAAGAGCTACATTGACCGTGATGTCCAGGCTGCCGAGAAAAATCCCCGTCGACGCTGCTACGAGGCCAACCCACTTGTTGACCGAGCCGGGCGTTGAACTGTCGGAGGCTGACGACATGTCTTGCTGTATCTTCCTCTGTCTGACCGGCGGGCGTTCCCGGCGCCTTCCTCTCGCCTGGCTGGGTTAAGGCATTGTGGGGCTGGGAACAACCAACAAAGCTAACGATGGACTGGTCAAGAAAGTAGCGCCGAGCTTCCATGTCGTCAAACGACGTCGGAATCACCGCTGTTTTGCTCTCGCCAAGCCCTTCACTCGTCTCGAGTCTCCTGATGGAGGAGAATCCTTCCGACATTAGGGATGGGCCGAAATCTCAGCGTTCATTAGTCCTTAAGTTCGCCCTAATCATATTCCAATTCGCTGACATCATGACGTTAACATTGTTTCTTGGCCAGATGACCGGCCCAGGCGACTCATCCAGGTCTGGGATGCATTGAAAGAGAACCCAAACAAACTCTGCTGTGTCTCCATATGGAATCGCACCCGAAAATGGGGCTTCGGCAATCGTCGAATTTTGCATGTCCTACCGTTCAAGTGCATCACCGACATTGGCTTGGGGCACCCAGACGCGGTCTACATCAGGCTCGGACTGGCCTTGGGGCCGGACCCCATCGACGCCGCTGAAACCCTTGCCTATAACGTAGGGATTTATGAATGCCTGACCAACGAGGAAAAGAAGGCCTTCACGGTGAGCCTCTGGACGGGCCTGGACAGGCACGCTGCCGCCACCGGGAGTGACATCATCGCCCTTCTCTCCGAGTCGGAGGCGGCCTGCGTACGCGACGGCCTCTCCGAGGAGCAGTACGCCACGCTGCTGGGAACCACGAACCTCGAGCCGATTTGTCTGCGGCTAGATGCATTTGCCGTCATGACCGCCTCCGACATATGCGGCTGGGAGTAGGGCCGCAGGTGGGCCCTCGCTTCCTTCAGCGTAAACCACTCCGACTCGTAGGCTATAGGCTCTGTCTCAGTCCACAGGCGAAGGATGATCCTCAGGACATCGTCCATGCGGCTCCGCTGTTTCGGCGGATCGATGTCCGTCATGAAGGCGTCCTCTACCAGGGCCCCGGGGTCCGATCACTCTCCCTCGGATCATCTGGCCCAGTTGCAACATTTGGTTGGCGGCCATCAACGGGTGATGGTACGGGAGGCTGATGACTCAGGTCCCCAGCTTTATGTGCTTGGCACGTTGGGCGGCGGCCCTTATAAATATCTCAGCGGAAGAGATGGTCTCCCAGCCGGCCCTGTGGTGTTCGCCTATCCATGCCTCATCGAACCGAAGCCTTTCCAACGATTCGATCAACTCCATGTCACGTTTGAGCGCCAGAGTGGGGTTCTCACCAAGCTGGTGTAAGGGAGCCATGAATATCCCAAATTTGAGCCGGTTTGGAAGAGCCAAGACTTGACCTTCCCCTTTGTGCAATCTTCAGTCTACCTGTACCGCCAGTTGGACTTTGGTGAGCCCAGCTCAGCCGGCGGTTTCAGGTAAACCGTCCCTTCCTCCACCAGGACCTCACAGACGGGCACGTCGTCGGCCAAGGGGCCGTCCACCAACGCGCCGGTGCGCAAGTCGTAGCGGGCAAAGTGGCGGGGGCAAACGATTACGTTCCCCTCCAACTTCCCCTTGGACAGCAAGCCGGTTGCATGGCCGCACTCATCCAGTATGGCGGCGAACTCACCCTCCAAGTTCACAAGGACGTACCGCTCGCCTTCAACAACCACGACCTTTTTCTCGCCGGGCGCAACGTCAGAGGTCTTGGCTACCTCTGTGTAGTCTGGCGGGGGCATATTTCTCCTAGTCACCAAGGATTAAGCGGAGGGGAGTATATCGTTGAGCGGTTGGGCAGCACAAGGCCGCATACGACAGCCTACGGAGAAGTCGGCACATCCATCGCTGATGGAGGCAGGGCCGAAGGGCTGGCATCCAAGATGGGTCGGCATGTGGATGCAGTGAGCCGGAAGGGACTGTAGACAGCGTCCCTTTCCAGCTATCTCTTGCCTTCTGAGTCCTTACGCTTCACCTTACCTAATCTATGGGGAGTCTTGGTTAGCGCCATCGCCAATACAAGACGCCGTGGTACCGACAAAAAGCACATGTGTGACAGGGGGCCGATACTGACACCCATGGACGACTCGCCCTCCTGTGGTGACGCTTAACATTCCACTTACATCCCTAGGGCGCCACTGTGTCCGACACCCGCAGAGGAAACCGAGCGGCAGCAGAGGTCAGGGGCCATAGTACAGAAAGGACAAACATGCCAAATGCGGAAGATTTCCCTTCTCCTGACCTTCGCGTTACGGAGAAGGGGACTACAACCACACTCTCTCAGCCGCTACTGCTGCTTAATGCGCCTATGACTTACACTCCCCGAAGTCTGTGGTTTGCTATACTGGGGCCACTCCTTATGGCCAAAACTTCATAACAAAGGTAAGGAAAATCGCAATGAGCACAGAACGTAGAAAAGGTACCGTTTCCCTTCGCCAGGTTAGTGGGTCAGCCCGGTCCAGGAAGGTTAGAGTGGAACTGGGAGAGGAATCTTCGTTTGCTGCCTTTCCTGCTCTAGTGAAAGTGGGCGACGCTTCGTATTTTCTTGTGCGAGGACGTGACGGATACAAGTTGTTGTCGACGGTATGCCCGCATCAGGGCGGGGAGATTATGGACGAGGGAGACGAGTTGTTCGTCTGCGATGGGCACGGTTGGCAGTATGAAAAAGGCGAAGGCGTCTGCGCAAACCAACCCGACTTCCGCATGAAGGCGTTTCTGGTTACCCTGCAAAACAACCGCTTGGTCGCGCTGGTGCCTGACGCGTAGCCCGCCAAGTCCTCTACTGAACAGCCCTGATCAATGGTTAGCGTCAGACCAGGGGCTTGCGAATCAATCAGAATAAGTAAGCCCCGTCCCAGGATTTGCGTCGCCGGGGCGGGGCCACTAACCAGAACACCTTTCGGGTAGATCTACCCTACCATGTCATAACTGCGAAGCAACTTGCCGGGCAGCGCGCCGGTGCATTCGTTTTCGACGAAGGTGACGGCGCCGTTGACCAAGATGTACCGAATTCCGGTGGGCTTTTGCACCAACCGCTTCTCACCGCCGGGGAAGTCCGTCGCGAACTGCGGCTTATCGTACATCAGTCCCAGCTCGTCCAAGTTGTAAATCATGACATCGGCCCAATCGCCGACGCGCAACGTGCCACGGTTCTTCATGCCGGAGAACCAGGCTGGCAGAGCGCTCATCTTATAGTGGGCCTGTTCCAGGGTCATTATGCCCCGGTCCCGGACCCAGTGTCCCAGGAAATAGACGGGCCACACACTGATGATCAGGAATCTGGTGTGAGCGCCTCCGTCGGACAACGAGATGTGGACATAGGGGTTGAGCAGCCTTTCGGCCTGGACGTCGTCCGCTTGCCCTCCTGCAGGGTGAGCGAACTCGGTTTCCAGGTCCTCGTCCAGGGCAATGTCCAAGAAAGCGTCCAGCGGGTGCTTGCCCTCGGCTTCAGCAATGTCGGCGACGGACAGTCCCTCGTACTTAAGGTTACGCTCCAGGGCTACCTCCACCACTTGCAATCGGGCCCAGTCAGTCCTGGGGTGTGGGCGGTCTAAAACGTCACGCTTCATGCCTTCGCGGACGCCTTCCTCAGACAGTTTGGCGATCCTCTCCTCTTTGGAGCCAACCAGCGGCTGAACCCAGTTGGGCATGTAGTCGAACAAATTGTATTCGGAGAGCTTGAACTCGGAGACAGTCGGCACCGAACCATGTTGTGCCAGGATGGGGAGTCCCTCTTCTTCCCGGACTTTTTTCAACCACTCGTAGCCTTCATCGTCTCCCAGGACTACGTGCAACGGGCGCCCGCTCATCCGGACCATTTCCGCCAACATTTCCCGCTGGCCTGCGCGATCGTCGGAGATGCCTATGGTCCATCCCAGGTGCCCCACGCCGAACTCGCCAAGAACCTGGGATAGGGCGTAGAACTCCTCAGGAGAGGCCACATGACTGGGCAACCAACTGCCGTCCTCCGGCCGGTCCTCCAGGTTCTTGTCAGCGGAGAACCCGAACGCCCCGGCCTTCATGGATTCGTGCAGGATCTGTTTCATCTGGTTTAGTTCGGACTCGGTGACGGAGGTCCGTTCTCGGGCCGGTATCATACCCAAGACGTAGCCGCGCAACGGCGAGAAGGGCACCAGCGCGCCAACGTTTACCCCCAGGCCCTGACGGTCAAGGCTGTCCATGTATTCAGGGAACGTCTCCCAGTCCCAACGCATCCCTTGGCGCATAGACTCCAGAGGTATCGCCTCAATGCGGTTCATCATACGCATGTTCAGTTCCCGGTCCTCGGGCCGCGTCGGCGCAAACCCGAAGCCGCATTGTCCAACAGTCAGCGAGGTTACCCCAAACCACCCGGATAAGGATGCGTAGGGGTCCCAGTTGAGCTGGGCGTCGTAGTGCGTATGCAGGTCTACTGCCCCCGGAGCCACAATGCAGCCGCTGGCATCCAACTCCCTGGCTCCCCCTGCGGTTATGCGGCCGCTGATCATGTCCACCCGCCCATCCTTGATCCCAACGTCGGCACGGATGCGGGGAATGCCCGTGCCGTCGACTACGGTCCCACCACGGATAACTACATCAAACTCGGCCATACGATTGCCTCCAACGACGAGTTGTGACGATTTCAACTTGCCCAATGCAACGACATGAGCAACTTGATTACCGTAAAGTGTAAGTCCATCAAATATTCATGTCAATGAACCGAATTAAATCATGATTAAGGTTGCTGAAAAGTACATCGCTGGTTCCTAGGTTGCGTAGCTGGAGAGGAGAATGCGGAGAAGGGTCGCCAGCAGAACGTGTCAAGCCTCCACGGCAAGTCGGCGGTCCGTCTGCTGTCGGGACGGAACCGAGCGAGGGAAGCCGGGAGAATGGAACAAGCTAGAAGATGCGACAGCGAGGCTTGGATGCCATCTGATGCCGCTATCGGTTCCCCAGGTCCTGCCTAGGGAACCGATCCAGAGCCGGTTAACGGACCTCGACCAGCGTGTATACGGTCCTAGACCCCAGGGGCCTCCATTAGCACGGTGCAACCCATCTTTAGATACATGTCTCTGTTCTCTCGGTCGCCGCTCCTCATGCACACCTTTACGTGAGTGTCCTTCACCACGTCTATCACGTAAGCCAAACACTCCAGGTCAGTCTTCAATGGGAATTCGGGGTGTTGTTCGCGGCTGAAGGCCAAGTCGTTGGAGTCGGGGTGGGCTCCCCACGAAAGACAGTCCACTCCCGGCAGGCAGAGCTGGCGGGCGTTGATGACGGATTCCACCGACTCCACCTGCAGCATGAGCACGCCTGTATTGGCCCAATATTCGGAGTAGTCCGCCTTGGTCTGGCTGGAGTGGGGCTGCCCGTCGCCGCCCGTGAAGCCGACTGAATATTTCACGCCGCCCCAGCCCCTCTGGCCTCCCGTCGGCGGATAGTAGAAGGAGTCCACAGCCTCCCTTACCGTCTCGACGCTGTCTATCTGGGGAACTTCAGCCCCACCCAGACCCCAGTCGACTATTGAGCCGATTAAGTATGCCTGGCGGGGATGCCTGGTACGCAACTGGACGGGCGTCTCCAGATCGGCAGCGATCTGGCAAAGCTCGCTCAACGCAACCTCGTTGATTGGGCTGTGTTGCATGTCCACTGAGAAAAAGTCATAGGGGTAATGGTCCAGCAAAGCTTCAAGTCTGCGCCGGTCCACATTTCTCCCTATATAAGTCCCGATGACAATCTCGCCATTCCGTATTTTCTGCTTTACGGACCCCTTACCAGGCATGGTTCACCTCCATTCGCATTCTGATTTTCGGGGCGCCCAAAATCCAACCGCTACATGTCGCACGGTATCATCCCACACCCCCCGCCGCAACCGGCAAAAATTCGAGAACGGCATGCTTCACGGGGGTTGCAGACACCAGAATTGCTTGGCAGGTTTCCAGAAGGACACCTTCACCAAATACAAGGAAATAGTGGCCAGATTGCCGGCGGATGCGCTGTGGAAGAGAACGACAAGATATTCTGGAGCAACCCGGCCAGGGTCTACAATCTGGAGCAAGTCCAAGGTAAGATACAACAGGGGCAGCCCGGCCGAACCGCTTGCGTACACATAGCGGGGCGCCAGCGTATAGTCGGGGAGATGGAGGAAATCGCTAAAACTTTCGACGTGGTTGGAGTGACACCTCACTTCCACCAGGGTGCGGCGGAGACATTCAGGCTGCTGAATTCCACGTCGTTCGCTGCAGAGAATCCAGAGAATATCGACCGGAGCAGGACCCTGAAGGACACGATTGAGGAGGCCGCCAGGAGGCTGTCGAAACGAGCCGGACCCTACACCCCAGCGGTCTCCATGAGCACGGTGCATCCCATCTTCAGGTACATGTCCCTATTCTCGCGGGCACCGCTCCTCATGCACACCTTTACGTGAGTGTCCTTCACCAGATCTATGACGTAGGCCAGGCACTCCAGGTCGGTCTTCAGCGGGAATTCGGGGTGCTGCTCACGGCTGAAGGCTAGGTCGTTGGAATCTGGGTGGGCTCCCCAGGACAGGCAGTCCACGCCCGGCAGGCAGAGCTGACGGGCATTGACGACGGACTCGACGGACTCCACTTGCAACATAAGCACGCCGGTGTTGGCCCAATACTCGGAGTAGTCGGCTTTGGTCTGGCTGGAATGGGGCTGTCCGTCGCCTCCGGTGAAGCCCACGGAATATTTCACGCCGCCCCAGCCTCTCTGACCGCCTGTCGGCGGATAGTAGAAGGAGTCCAACGCCTCTCTGACCGTTGCGACGGTGTCGATCTGGGGAACTTCGACCCCGCCCAGACCCCAGTCGACGATTGAGCCGATTAAGTATGCCTGGCGGGGATGCCTGGTCCGCAACTGGACGGGCGTCTCCAGGTCGGCAGCGATCTGGCAAAGCTCGCTCAACGCCACTTCGTTCAGTGCAGTGTGTTGCATATCTACTGTGAAAAAGTCGTAGGGATAGTGGTTGAGCAAAGCTTCAAGTCTGCCCCGGTCCGCATTTCTCCCGGGAGAAGTCCCGATTACAGTCTCACCATTCCGTATTTTCTGCTTTACCGACCCCTTGCCTGCCATGGTTCACCTCCACTAGCGTTTCGATTTTCGCGGCGCCGAAAAGCCCAACATTTTACAGCCGCACGGTATCATCCCACGCCCTCTGGCGCAACCGCCGACGGTTGGGGAGAAATCCCTGCCAGGTCTCTGTCAAAGCATCTCTATGCGCCGTGATGGATACCGTCGCTAATAAGGAAAACAAGTACGTTACAAACTATTGACAAGGCTTATAACAAGCCCTACGGTATACGCTAGACTGCCCCGCGTACGTCTTTTGTGAATCATAAGGGGGAAACGCATGAAATATCGAAGGTCGCTTCGAGCTACGTGGTTGTTGGGACTTCCGTTGTTATTGGTGTTACTGGCGGCAGTTGCTTGCGGCGAGGACGCTACACCCACACCCACCGCTACTACGGCGCCTCCGCCCACCGCCACCACCGCGGCGCCTGAACCCACTGACACTCCGGCGGCGACGGCCACCGCCAGGCCGGTAGGCCGGGCTTCGGTGGCTGAGGGAGCCATCGGGTATGGGATGGTCGGCAAGGCCATCCAGGAGTTCGGCGAGCCCGTCTACGGCGGCGAACTGGGCGTCCAGTACTGGTCCAAGGTCCAGCGCTGGGACCCCCACCCCATATTCAGCGCCCGGTCCTCAGTCTTCAGCCCGCCCTATAACAGTCTGCTCCAGCTAAACCCCTGGACCTTCGACCGTTTCGACATATGGGGAGACCTGGCCGAGAGTTGGAAACAGGAAAACGACGACGGGACGGTCTGGTCCTTCAAGATCAAGCCCCACGCCACTTTCCGGGACGGCACGCCGGTGACAGCTGAAGACGTGCACTATAGCTTCCAGCGGGCCTTGGGCTTAACGCCCAACCACCCGGACCTGGGCAACGAGTTCAAGAACTTCATCAGGCCCCACTACGAGAGCTCGGAAGTCGTCGACCCCCTTACCTTCAGGATCACCCTGAACGCGCCCTGGGCCGACTTCCTCCTCTTCATGGCCAACGACCTGATCCTCACCGTGCCCAAGGCGCACTATGAGGACCTGGATGCCCGGATGGCCGGCGGTGAGGATGTGTACACCTGGGACAACGGTTGGAAGAACATGATGGGGTCAGGGCCGTTCATGGTAGCCGACGTGCCTGACGACGTGACACAAAACTGGGAGAAGAACCCTAACTACTGGAAGCAGGACCCCGACGGCAGGGGACTCCCCTATTTGGACGGCATGACCTATTACACCATCAACGACCGGACCGCCGCCCAGGCGGCCTGGGAAGTCGCGCAGGTCGTAGCCACCTCCACCCGCACCAACGGAGGCATGGCGATTGGTCAGCTAAAAGAGCTGGTGGAGCGTAGCGACGGCAGCATCATATCCTACGGCGTCCCCTGCTGCCCCACCGGCTACACTCTCAACGTCTCAAAGGAGCCTTTTGACAACATACTGGTGCGTCAGGCCATTATGCGGGCCCTGGACCGGGAGGAACTGCACCAGCTGATCTGGTCGGGCTTGGGGACACGGGGGACCACCTGCGGCGCTCCGGGACCTCTGTGCATGAGCATAGAGGAGCTCAGTTCTCTGCCCGGGCATCGGTACCTGGACGACGGGATAACAAAGGATCCCAGGGACATTGAAGAGGCCAAGCGGCTCCTGGCGGAAGCCGGATACCCCGACGGCTTTAGCACGACCATACTATCCAGCACCACCCAGATCGGGGGTTCGCAGGAGACGGCGATCATATTCAAGGACCAGATGAAGCGGAACTTGAACATAGATGTCAAACTGGTCACGCTGGAGAGGGAAGCCTTCGTACCCGCGGAGAGCAGCGGAGACTACGACATCATCGTCTCCGGCACCGGGGGCATGACCACGCCTGACAACTACCTGAACCAATACTACCAGTTTGACGTGCCCAAGAACCCCTACAACTGGACTTACGTAGGGCCGGAGGGAGACCTGCGGGAGCTTGTCAAACAGCAAAGCGCCGCTATAGACGTGGCCGAGAGGCGGGCGATACTGCGGAAGATCGAGTTGATCACGATGACCATAGACAGCCACTGGATCATAGACTACGTCAAGGCTTGGGGGCAGATATTTAACTCCGACGTAGTAAGCGGCCAGATGCCCACTCAGACGGGGTATCTGGAGACCAAGATGGAGCAACTCTGGCTGAACAACCCATAGAGGTTCGAAGCTGGAAAGATAGGTGACACTCACTTGGGGAGCCCGCTTTTGGGCTCCCCAAGCCTATTTACGTCTCCAACCGGGCATGGAGTTTGACACGCCCAGACGCTCAGAGCATAATCACCAAATCATTGGGAAAGGAGACGCTTGGTATGACGTTCTTAAAAGTTCACCATGTAACGCATCGCGTTCATGACGTTAAACAAATGCGTGCGTACCTTGAGAAGAACTTCGGGATGTTGCCCACATTGGAGGGGCGGTCCGAGACCCAGACTCGCTTCGACTACATCGCGTACAAGGTCGGCGAAACGCTAATGGACTTTATATCTCCCGTGGGAGATTCCGGGCTGGCCCGGGAGCTGAAGGAAAATGGACCCGGCATCAGCCATGTGGCCTATGCAGTCGACGGCATCGAAAACCTGTTCGATGAGATGAGAGACAAAGGGTCCAAGATAAAAAGGGATGCCATTGTCAAGAGTCCGAAGGGTTACATACGCTTCGACGTCGATCCCGCGGACGCTTGCGGCGTCAACTTCCAGCTGGCCGAGGGAGAACCCCCTTGGACCTGGGACGACTACCAGGAGGCCGATGAAAAGGTGGAACGCTCCTGAGGTAGAGGCAACGAGGACTAACGAGCCCCTAAGGAGGTGCAGTAATGGAAAGGCGTAGGATACTGTCCTCGGACGATCACACTCATGAACCCTGGGACTTGTGGCTCAACCGGATGGACCCCAAGTATGGAGACAAGATTCCCCGTCTGGTGCAAAACGACGACGGCGACTTCTGGTGGGTCGGAGACCTCAGGGTGGCGGGCCTCTCCTCCGGCACCCATCCCGGCAGGAGATACGAGCCCGACCCCGAAGTAAGGGATGAGATTTCCGCTACCCGGATACGGCGGGAACATCTCCGCCCGGGGGGCTACGATCCAATAGAGCGGCTGAAGGACATGGAGATAGACGGCATTGACAAGAGCATCGTCTATTCGACGATAGCCATGCACCTGAACAAGGTGGACGATGACCAGTACCTGACAGAGCTGTACAGGGCCTACAATGACTGGATCGCCGAATATTGCAGTGCGGTCCCCGACCGGCTGTTCGGAATCGCCTTTATCAGCGTCGAAGACACAGAAGCAGCGGTCACGGAGCTTTACCGGTGCAAAAAGATGGGGCTGGTGGGAGCCTTGATACCAGAGGGGCCAAGCCCGGGCAAGCGGTACAACCTCCCTATGTACGACCCCTTCTGGGCGGCATGTGAGGAATTGGAGATGCCTTTGAGCTTCCACATAGGCTGCAACCGACCTGCGCCGGAGAACGAGTTCATGGACACTAAGACCCTCTCCAGCTCCTTCCTGGCCAACGTCGACCACTTCCCACGCATGTCCCTCAGCGACATGATCTTCGCGTTTGTATTCGAGCGGTTCCCCAAGCTCCGGGTGGGAGTCATCGAGCACGAGACCGCGTGGGTGCCCCACTTCCTGGAGCGCATCGACTACACCTACACCCAGCGCACCGGTTCGGCCCGCCGCAACCGGCAAAAATTCAAGAATGCCATGCTTCCCAGCGACTTCTGGTATCAAAATTGTTTCGTGGGATTCCAGGAAGACGCCCTGACCGTCCGCCTCCGGGATATTATTGGCGTGGACAACCTCCAGTTTGGAGCCGACTACCCCCACGACGAGGGCACCTTCCCCAAGTCCCAGGAGATAGTGGCCAGGCTGCTGGCAGATTGCACTGAGGAAGAAACGGACAAGATTCTCTGGGGCAACGCGGCCAGGGCCTACAATCTGGAATAGGAGGTCCCAGGAGAGAAGGACGTTATGAAGATAGAGATAGAGCAAGTTTCGCCAGCATTCGAGCGCGTCGTATCCGCGAATCCAGAGTACGAAATGTTGCCCTACGGCTTCGGGCCCGAGGCCTCGCCTGAGGATGACTCCCGCGCCCACGGCGGCATCTTCCCCAACCCCGGCGAGGGTCCGGTGTGGTGGAAAGAGGGCGGTTTCCTCGTGTGGAGCGACATCGGTCACAGCCGGACGATGAAATGGGTGGAGGGCGAGGAATTTTCGGTGTTCCGCGAGCCCACCAACTTTGCCAACGGTCTCACCAGGGACGCCCAAGGGAGGTTGGTTGCCTGTGAGCAGGGACTGCGCCGTGTGACCCGGGTCGAACACGACGGCAGCGTCACGGTAATCGCTAATAAGTATATGGGCATGAGGCTCAACCGCCCCAACGACGTGGTCGTAACATCGGATGGATCAACATACTTCACCGACCCCGGGGCCCCCGCCCCCGGACACGACCTGGACTTCAGCGGTGTGTTCCGTGTCTCACCGGACCTGGGAGACATCACATTGCTTATACGGGACTTTACCTCGCCCAACGGCCTGACCTTCTCCCCGGATGAAAAGATACTTTACCTGGTCCACGCCAGGAACCGGCAGTTATGGGCCTTCGACGTCCAGGGCAATGGCTGTCTGAGCCTGCCTTCTCAGCGAATGCTGTACCAGCTGGAACCGACTGCCCCGCCAGGGGTGTTCGACGGGATGAAGACGGACATGGAAGGCAACGTGTATATGGCCGGGCCGGGGGGCATCTGGGTGGTGGCTCCCTCGGGCGAACACCTGGGCATCATATGGGTGCGCGAACCCGTCCACCCTGAGATTCTAAAGATACTTCCCTGGAGGGACCAGACGGTCAACGTCGGCTTTGGACAAGACGACTGGAAAACCTTGTATTACACCGGCATGGGCACCATAGGCCGCATCCAGCTCAAAGTCCCCGGCGTTCCCGTGCCTCGCGGCGCCTTATAGGAAAACGGAACAACGGGTAGGGAACAGGGGTCCTCTTGTTTCCTGTTCCCCGGTCCAGTGGGAGGAGTTATGGCCACAGCCAGGCCCAAAGTAGCTTTCCTTGCCGGCCCCCGTTTCGGAAGGGCCTCCGGACCCAGGTTTGTGTCCCAAGCCCCAACTGATTTGGATCCCTTTGTGGTGGACGCCGAACTCCCTGACGATGAGAAAATCCGGCTGTTTGAAGGCGTCCAGGTTTTGGTGACCCCCAACGAGGGTGTTGATTTCGGGTTCCTCAGAAGCTGCCCCAGCGTAAAACTGATTCAGTCCGGAAGCGCCGGCAACGACCTCCTGGACCTCAAGCTCTTCGCCGAATTGGGAATACCAGTGGCGGACAATGGCGGGGCGAACGCCAACGCCATGGCCGAAAAAACCATCGGCCTGATGATAGGAGCTTGCCGGAACCTGATGAACCAGTGGCACAATGTACACAAGGAGCGTCGTTGGAACGAGGGACTGTCGAGGCCGCCGGGGATAGAAATCACCGGCAGAACAGTCGGAATCATAGGACTCGGGCGCATAGGCAAGAACGTAGCCAGGCTGCTCAGGGGCTTTGACACCAGGACCATCTACTACGACTTAATGGAGGTCCCCAGCGAGGTCCAGGAGGAGCTCAAGGCGGAACCGGCGTCTTTCGAGGCAGTCCTGCGGCAATCGGATTTCGTGACCCTGCACGTAGCCCTTACGTCGAGGACGCGAAAGCTGATCGGACAGCGGGAACTGGAGATGATGATGCCGACGGCCTATCTCATCAACACGTGCCGGGGCGACGTGGTCGACGAACCGGCGTTATATAGGGCCTTGGTGGACAAGGTCATCGCCGGAGCCGCCCTGGACGTCACCGACCCCGAGCCCCCTTCTCCCGACAACCCCTTGTTCGACCTGGACAACGTGGTTATTACGCCCCATTCGGGAGCCACTATTGAGAGCCAGCAGCGGCAATATGAGTTCATCTTCGGCAACATAAGACGGGTCTTGGCCGGAGAGCCTCCGCTGTCGGTTATCACCGGCGAAGACTAAGGAGGGACATGGGCCAGGAGTCCCAGCAGTCTGCCGCCGAGAAGGTGCGGCGGAAGCCGGAGGCTTATCGGCTCTCCGGCGCCTGTCGTTGCCTGGGGACCAGACCCGGCTCTCCAAGATACGGGGATAACTGTCCAGTCTTTGTGAGAAATGCAAGGGTCGCCCCCTTTTATTGTCATTCTAGGGTAGCCCCCTTTGTTGGCATTCTGAGGAGCGCAGCGACGAAGAATCTAAGAATCCTTGCACATACTCCGGGCCGTCGAGGAATGGACCACCCCCAACGGCAGGGTCGGTCACGGAATGGCGGCGCAGCTCCCAACAGCGCCCTTAGATTCTTCACTCCGCTCCGCTCCGTTCAGAATGACAATTGTGATCGGGGACGGGAGTTGACCCCATCAGCTTCTAGCGCTAATCTCGACTGAAGCGATACTATCTTATCCGAGGAATCCTGTCGTAAAATAGGGTTACGGCTGCGGAAGAGACCCGTTACAAGGAGGGCGAACATGGCTCTGGAAGGCTACAAGATACTGTCTCAAGACGACCATACCTTTGAGCGCTCGGACCTGTGGGTGACCAGGATGCCCGCCCAGTACCGCGACCGGGCTCCCCACCTGGTCCACGGTGAAGACTCGGATATGTGGGTGTGTGACGACACGCTAATACTGCAGAGACTTTCACCAGGCACTCATCCCGGTAGGAGGTATGAGAAGGACCCTGAGGTGCGGAAGGAGATAGGCCTGACACGAGTCAGGGAGGAACACCTCCGCCCTGGAGCCTATGACCCCGATGAACGGATCAAGGACATGGACATCGACGGCATTGACAAGACCATAATCTATTCGACCATCGGGTTGCACCTTTACAAAGTCACCGACCAAGTCCTCCTGCACGAAATCCATAAGACCTGGAACGACTGGATTGGCGAGTATTGCAACGCTCACCCCGACAGGCTCTATGCAACTGCCCTGCTCAATCCCGAGCTCGTGGAAGACGCGGTGGTGGAACTGGAGCGATGTAAGAATATGGGATTCGTGGGGTGCATGATACCCGAAGGTCCCGGTCCGGGAATGAGGTACAGCAACCCCATGTACGAGCCCTTCTGGGCGGCCTGCCAGGACCTGCAGATGCCCGTGGTGTTCCACATCGGATGCAACCGCCCCTCGCCCGAAAACGAGTTCCTGGGCCCGGACCCCGTAACTGCAGCTTTTCTGGCGAATGTCGACCACTACCCCCGGATGAACCTCACCGACATGATCTTCGCCGGAGTGTTCGAGAGGCACCCCAAGCTAAAGGTAGGCGTAATCGAACACGAAGTCGCCTGGATACCCCACTTCCTCGAGCGCATGGACTACACATGGACCGACCGGTTCCTACAATCAACCCGGCAGGGACGCTACAAGTTCCCGGACGGCATGCTTCCCAGCGATTTCTGGTACTCGAACTGTTTCGTGGGCTTCCAGGAGGACCCGCTGACAATAAGGCTGCGGGACTTGATCGGCGTGGACAATATCCAGTTCGGCGTCGACTACCCCCACGACGAAGGCACCTTCCCCAAGTCCCGAGAGATAGCCGAGAGGCTACTGGAGCCCTGCACCGACGAGGAAAAGCGCAAGATCCTCTACGACAACGCGGCCAGTACCTACGGCATCAGCTAAGTTCGGTCCCTCACGCAACGAGTGGTCACAACGGCAGGGCCTCCAGCTTCGCCGAGATGTCCATCTACCTAGCTGGCCGCTGTGGTTGGCCAAGAGCTTTGCCAATGTGGGAGAGTTGAGTGTAAGAGACCCTCTCCAGCGTCGGCGGACACGGCTCTGAGGTTTCAGGCCCGTCCCTCTGCGGCGTTGGACGGCCTTCCGTGGCTTAAGGGGTGGTCGCGGCTGCTATCGGCCCCCGCGAAGTCTCGGGTCCCACATGTCTCGTAGGGCGTCGCCCAACATATTAAATGCGAACACCACTAAGCCTATTGCGAGAGCGGGCAGCCACACCAGGCTGGGAGCCACCCTCAGGTACCGATATGTTTGGCGACTCATCATTCCACCCCAGGTTGACTCTTCCGCTGAAGCCCCCAGGCCCAGGAAGCTTAGAGAGCTTTCTATGACGATGGCGGCTCCCAGGGTAATGGAGAACAGAATGATGGCCAGGGAGAGGCAGTTGGGCATGACGTGCCGGAAGAGGATGCGCCAGTACCCACTGCCGATAGCCCTGGCAGCCGTCACGTAGTCCATGGGAACGATGCCCAAGGCCTGAGCCCGTAAGGCCCGGGCCGTTGGCGCGATAATGGTGAAGCTGATGGCGAGAATGACGTTCTCCAGCGAGTTGCCCATGGTGGCTACGATGGCCAGGGCCAGGATGAGGGAGGGGAAGGCCATGAAAGAATCAACTATCCGCTGGATAACCATGTCCACCTTACCACCCGATACGGCGCTGATTATCCCCAACATTGTGCCGATTAAGATTCCGGCGAAGGTGGCAACGACGCTGACGTAAATGGAGATGCGGGCTCCGTAGATAAGCCGGCTTAGCACGTCTCGGCCCAGCTGGTCGCCCCCCAGTATAAAAAGTCCCCCCTCTCCCGATCCCCATTCGGCGAAGACACCCCGTGCATTGGGTTTAAGTGGGTCGGCAGGCGCCAACACCGGGGCGAATACGGCCACTGCGACCAGGAACAGGATTATGACCAGACCTATTGCCCCCAGGGGCTGCCGGACAGCGAAATCCCTTGAGGCCCGCAAGACCCATGCCACTCTGAGTTTTCGTCCCAGGTCGGCGCTGCGAGCTTCGATTCCTGCTACCGACACCCAGCCCTCCTAGTAGGCATGTAAAGGCTTGATTTTGTCCATTATGAATACCGGATTCGCGGGTCCAGCGCTCCGTACAGAAGGTCCACGAAGAGGTTGATGAGCAGAATCCCGCCGATCATGGTCATGATGATAGCCTGAGTAGTGGTGTAGTCCCTGTTCCCGATGGAACTGAGGAGAAGCTGTCCCATGCCGTTTAGCCGGAAGATGCCCTCTATGATAACCGTGCCGCCTATCAACACCGCGAACTGAAAGGCCGCCAGGGTCACCACCGGCAGCATGGCGTTCCGCAGGGCATGCCGGGCCACCACCAGGTTTTCGCTTAGGCCCTTTGCCCTGGCGGTGCGCACATAGTCCTCGCGGAGCACCTCTAACATGCCGGAGCGTGTGATACGCGCCATGTAACCGATTCGAGTAAAAGAGAGAGCCAAAATGGGAAAGAACATCTGCTTTATATTTGTCCACGGGTCTTCCCATAGATTAGCGAACCCTGGAGGTGGAAGCCATTCGAACACCACCACCAGTAGAAAAATCACCAGAATGGCAAACACGAACAGGGGTATGCTCACCCCCATGATGGCCACTGCCCTCCCGACGTAATCTATCCAGGTGTTTTGTTTTACGGCGGAGAGGACGCCCAGTGGTATGGCGAAGACCATGCTGAATACGATAGCTCCTATGGCCAGCTCAGCGCTAATGGGTAGACGCTTCCATATAGCCTGGCGGATCTCACTGTCATCGTTAAGAGATTTGCCCATGTCCCCGCGGAGCAACCCGCCTGCCCAGGTAAAATACTGGACGGTCAAGTGTCGGTCGGTGCCCATCTTCTGACGCTGGATATGGAGATCTTCCTCGGTATAGTCGGCCTCACCGGTGGGGCCCCGCATTCTCGCCACCGCCGGGTCTCCAGGCACGATCCGGAGCATGATAAAGGCTATCAAGGAGACCAAAATTATGGTGGGGATGAAGGCTAGAAGCCGCTTTATCACGTAGAAATGCATCAGGCTTCCTAGTAAACAAGGCTGGCGCTTACCCGGCTCAATACCACTCTATCAAGGCGAAGCGAGGGCCCAACTTTCAGCCCTCTAAGAAACTAAGACGGCCCGGCTCGGAAGCCGGACGCCTGCCGGTCACTCGTGCCGGGCTGATTCCGAGAAGCTTAACATTCAGTGTTGACAATCGTCAACACAGCGACTGGACAGGGAGCCGCTCTGAGTGAGATAAATTCGTGTCAGAGCCATGTTGCCTCCAGAGGGGAGCTTGCACATCACCTAGGCGTTGCTGGGACGCATGTCACCCAGGTCTTGAGCCTGAATCACCTTGCCCCATAAGAGAGGGAAGTGATTCTGAGCCTGGGTGAGGCCATCAACGGGAAGATGGTCTCCGAGACGGCGATGCCATTTTCCGTAATGATATTTATGACTCAATTCGATTTCTTGACACCCAATTAAATGGCCTGCTATAGTTGCGCATCTTCCGAGTGGTGTGCGTGGGCCTGGAACAGGGTTTCCCTTCTCGAAATGCCCTGGTCTGCCGATGCCGCTAACTAAACTGGTGTAGCCTGCCAGATGACCGTGTACCTGGTTAAACGGCTCCTTGCAACGATCCCCACCATTGTGCTCGTCTCGATCATTGCCTTTCTCATGCTGCGCATTGTTCCCGGCGACCCGGCGGCCGCCAGACTCGAAGGCCCCACCGGCACAGCCGATTACACCGAAGAAGACCTGAAGCTCATCCGAGCTAAGTTGGGCACCGACCGGCCATTGCTTGTGCAATACGGCGACTGGGCTTTCAGCTTGCTAAGGGGCGACCTCGGCAAGTCCCTGTTTGACGACACCAGCATAAACCAGACGATGGCGCACCGGCTGCCCCTGACGTTGGAGCTCGCAATCGTCTCCTTGGTGTTAAGCACGGTTCTGGCCATTCCTCTGGGCGTCATTTCCGCTGTTAATCAAAACACCTGGATCGATTACGTCGGAAGGCTGATAGCGATCACGGGAGTAACCGTCCCATTGTTCGTTGTAGCCATAATGATCGTCTTCATTCTCGTCAGGTTTTTCGAATGGCTCCCACCCATAGGTTACCGGCACATCTGGGATGAGCCGTTGACCAATCTCAAGCAACTGGCGTTCCCAATCATCGCCCTTTCGCTTACCCGCATCGGCTATACGGCCCGAATCACCAGATCAAGCATGTTGGAGGTCCTGCGGGAAGACTATGTACGCACCGCCCGTGCCAAAGGGCTGGGAGCACGGGCGGTGGTGTATCGACACGCCCTGCAGAACGCCATATTGCCGGTGTTTACCCTGGCCTCATTCCAGTTCTCTGTTCTGGTCGGCGGGACGGTCATTATCGAGGAAATATTTCAGCTGCCCGGAGTGGGTCGCCTGCTCCTCGGGTCCATCACTACAAGGGACTACAACATAGTCCAGGCTGTTGTTATGACCATGATTGGCATAATCCTGATGGTGAACCTCATCGTGGACCTTATCTATCCGGTGATTGACCCCAGAATCCGCTACCGGTGAGACCTTGCAGGGGGAGGCTAGCGTGGGGCAAATAGCGAGGGCGCGTTGTTAAGGGCGGAACCCGTTGACGTTGTGCGCCGAGGTTTCGGGGGCAGGCTTTCCGACGCCAGGCGCCGTTTGGCGTCTTTCACGGTACACCAGCCCCTCGGTGCAGTGGCAGCCGCCATCATTATTCTGCTGATTCTTATGGCTGCGTTTGCTCCCCTTCTCGCTCCAGCCGACCCTTACCAGATCAACCGGAAGGCCGTGTTCGCCGGCGTTGGTACGGAGGGATACCTGGCCGGGGGAGACCAGGTTGGCCGCGACGTTCTGAGCCGCCTGATTTATGGGGCGCGCATCACCCTCTACGTCAGTCTGGTGTCGACCCTAGCCGGGGTTACCATAGGCACTTTTTTGGGGGTCGTCAGCGCCACAAGAGGCGGAATCCTGGACCTGGCGCTCCAGCGTGTCATTGACGCCCTCATGGCCTTTCCCAGCATCATCCTGGCCATGGCCATTATGGCCACCATGGGCGCCTCTCTCGAGAACGTGATTGCGGCCATAACCATTACCATGATACCTCCAACCACTCGCGCGGTTCGCGCTCAAGCCCTCTCCATTAGTGGTATGGACTATGTCCTGGCAGCCAGGGCCGTGGGCGTCGGGTACGGGAGGTTGATCCTAAAGCACATCGTCCCCAATTGTATGGCTCTCGTCATCATCATGGCCTCTATCTCTCTGGGCGCCGCCATCATTATTGAGACCTCCCTCAGCTTCCTGGGCCTGGGAGCGCCTCCGGAGGAGCCCTCCTGGGGCGGAATGATGGCCGGACAGACCTTCCGTTTCGTGAAAAACGCTCCAACCCTGGTGATATTCCCAGCGATGGCCATCGGATTGGTGGTGTTCGCCTTTAACATACTCGGTGATGCGCTCCGGGACACCTGGGACCCCAGGTTACGGGGCAGCCGCGAGTAAAGGTTGCTAGACGTGTCCGACCTTTGTAACCAGTGCGCGGGCTGGGTTATGTAAACCCAGCCCGTCACTCGCAAAATAAAGTAAAGGGCCAGGGATGTATCTCCCTGGCCCTTCATCGAGCCTTTCCTGACCGCCTCTTACGGGTTGACTAACCAGATAGCCTCGTACTTGGTTTCAGTGACCTGCCCCTGGGTCGGCATCATGCCGGCAATCTTCTCCGCGTTGAACACAGTGCTGTATGCTCTGCCGAAGGAAGGTATCCAGAAGCTGTCTTCTCTCATGGTTATATCTTCTATCTGCTGGAGCACCTTCTTCCGTTCATCGAAATCAGATATGGCGGACTGCTCGTTGATGAGCTTGATCAGATCTTCCTGGCGGTCGTATGTCCAGCCAAAGGCGTTCGGGCTCACCTGGTAGGTGCCGTACAGGTATGCGTCGGGTGACACTATAGTGCTGGCCGATGCAAGCCCGACGCCCAGCATGTCAAAGTCCCCCTTGGCCCTGAGTTCGTTATGAGTGGCCGTGTCCACCACTCTGACATCTATCTTGAGATGTATGGGCTTGAACATTTCCTGGTACAAGGCGGACTCATCCCTTGCTGCCGTGCCGCCCAGCGATCCCTCTCTGATGGGATACGTGGTTTCGGCGGGGTTGTCGGCCGTATAACCCACCGATTCCATCAAACGCCGCGCCTCCGCTATGTCGTCGGGGTGCTTCTCACCGTTGAGCTGCCTGTATCCTGGCAACGCCAACACCTCCTCGGCGGACATACAGAGCGGATGACCCGAAGGGCCGCAGGTGCTGGCCCATATCGCAAGGTTTCCTTCTATCACCTCGTTAAGGAGATGACGGTCCATGGCCAGGAACATAGCCCTCCGTACGATAGGATTGTCAAACGGAGCCCTGGTCGGGTTGACCACCAGGCCGGTGACGGACCCGGGCGTTCGATAGGCTATCCACTTCTCGTTGTTGCCTTCCTCCAGAAGGTTAGTCAACAGGGGGCGGCTCATGCCGCCGTTGGCCCGGGGCACCGAGACCCAGACCTGTTCCGCAGCCCAGGCGCCGTAGGCCACGTCTCCGAATGCCAGGACGAAGTAGTCCATCCCGTCCAGATACGGGAGGTCCCGTCCTTCCGGGTCTTGCTTCCAGTAGCCCGGGACTTTCTCGTAGCTATACTGTTCCTTGGAAGGGACGGCCGACAGCTTGTACGGGCCGGAACCCACGACATTCTTCCAACCCTGGTCCCACGTGAATTGGTCGTCGCCGGCCATCGTCTTCGCGTCCAACTCCTCGTAGTGCGCCTTGGGCACTATTACAAAGTGGTCTTCCGCCATGAAGGATATGAAATCGGCCCAAGGGGCGTTCAGGAATATCCGGACTGTCCTGGCGTCGATAGCTTCAGCATGATCGAAATGGGGGTCGAGGTTCTTGGAGGCCTCAAATAGGGGGTCTGGGTGATTTGGTGTCCTTCCCAACATCCTATCGAAGCTGTAGACCACGTCTTCAGCGGTCACTGGACTGCCGTCAGAGAAGATCGCGTGCGGCTTCAGCTCGAAGGTCCAGTGAAAACCTGCCGGATCGGTCATCTCCCAACTCTCCGCCAGGTCCCCCCACATATCGAAACGGTCGAATGTGAAGGGGTTGAACTGCATCATGTTGCTGAACATAGGGCTGAAATTGCCTGATTGTGAGGTGAAACCGCCGTGCGGGTCCCAGGCCCTAAGCGGTGTCCAGTAGGAGTTCTTACTGACGCCGCCGTACTTGGGCTCCCCGAAGTCCACTATTCTGTACCCTTGCATGCCGTAGCCGATGTCCCCAAAATCAACTTCACCGGCTTTAGTCATTACCTCGGTCGGAGCAGCCGTAGGAGCCACCGGCTGGGAGGTTGCAGTGGGCGCAGCGGTGGCCTCCGGAGGGATTGCCGTGGCAGGAGGAGAGGTTGCCGCGGGGGAGGTGGCGGTGGCCGGCGGGGAGGTGGGTGTTGCGTCGTCTCCGCACGCCAATACTGCGGTCCCCAGAGCCAAAGCCAAGATTAATGCTACGATATACACCCGTGGTGCGCGGAGTTTCATTTCTACTCTCCTATGGCGCTTAGGTCAGGCGCTCAACCAACGGATTATTATCCCAACGTGGGATTCACCGATTCTCACTGTTTAATATCAAGAAAGAGCTCTATTGTCAATAAATCAGATTGACCTATAAAATATTATTACCGAATAGGTAGCGGTTTTAGGAGATATGTTGCGTAAGGACGGCGCGAGTCGGTACGGTTGCCATAACCTGAAGGAGGTGTGTGAGGCAGGCTGCCCCTGGTTCTCGTGACGATTGTGTAGGACGGCCTTCAGACAACAGCCAGCCATAGTCTGACTTGGCCGAAGCCTTTCGGCGCCGTGCGTATCTGGATAACGCCCTATGTTGACTTGCGCAATGCCGGACTGCTAAAGTCGTGGCTAACCCAAGAAGGTTCCTAGCGCCCTCCAGACCAATCATACCGTTCCTGACTGGGCTCCCGGAACCTCTAACCGGCCCACGTATGATGCCCAATAGGCATTTGTCCGCGCTTCCGAAAGGAACTGATCGTCGTCCTCTGGATATCATAATGCCGATGGACATCTCCGGCGGCCAGTGAAAAGGAGGCCTATGTTCGCGACAACTACCGAGAAGGAATTTCGAGACCAAATCGCTGTCGCCGGTGTCGGCTACAGCCGAAGCCCCGGCGTGCCGGGAGGTTTCACCCGTAGGTCCGGCATGACTGTGCAGACCCTGGCCGTCAGGGCCGCCTTGGACGCCTGCAACGACGCCGGCCTTGACCCAAGGGAACTGGACGGGGCTGTCTGCTATGGACTCCAGGACACAGTATGGCCCAGGGCCCTGCTGACTGCTCTGAGCGTCAAGAACATCAACTGGGACTGTCTCATAGAGGGCGGCGGCAACTGCTCCACAGCCTGCTACCTAAATGCAGCCCAGGCGGTCCATCACGGAATCTGCAACTACGTGCTGGCCTACCGGGGCATGAACGGACGCACGGGACCGCGCATGGGACAGTGGGGCGGGTGGTCGTCCAATGCCGGGGCGCCCCCGGCGTCTGACCGCTGGCAGTTCTTATCCATATACGGGATGGCCGGAGCCCCACATCAGTTCGCCCTGGAAGCTCGACGCTGGATGGACCTCTACGGCGTCACCAGCGAGGACCTGGGCAGGTATTGCGTCCATGCCCGCTCCAACGCCGTCAAGAACCCCAGGGCCGTCATGCGCGACCCCATCACATTAGAGGACCACCAGAACTCCCGCATGATCGTGGACCCCTACCACATCCTGGACTGCTGTCTGGAGACGGACGTTGCAGGGGCCGTAATCATCACCACCGCAGAGCGGGCCAAGGACCTCAAGAAACGGCCGGTGCTGGTCTCAGCAGCCATCAGCAGCCAGACGCCCAGAAACGACCTCATAGACACCGGTTTCCCTCAGTTGATGCCCAGGCTTCTGGACGCCGCCGGCATGGAGTTGAAGGATATAGACATCTATGAGCCCTACGACAACTTCTCCGACTCCCCTCTGCGGGCCGTGGAGGAGATTGGCTACTGCAAGAGGGGCGAGGGCAAGGACTTCATCCGGGGCGGGCGCATAAGCCTGGACGGGGAGCTTCCCATGACCACCCACGGTGGGTTGATGAACGAGGGCTACGTCCACGGCTTCAACAACGGCATGGAGGCGATCCAGCAGCTTCGTGGGGACGCCGAAGACCTGTGCCCCCACTGGCGTGAGGGCGAACACACCTACGACCGCACCATTTGCCGCCAGGTGCGAGACCCTCAGACCGCCCTGTTCACAGCCGTCAGCGGAGGCGGCGGCATCATCTTCAAGAGGGGTTAGTCATGACCACCGATTACCAGTTCCTGCTCCCCCATCCCGACACAGACACCCAGCCCTACTGGGACGCCATCAAGAATCACGAGCTAAGGGTCCCTAAGTGCTCCGACTGCGGGCTAATGAGATGGCCGCCCCAACTCACCTGCAACCAGTGCTACGGCGAGAACGTCGAATGGGTGAAGATGAGCGGGCGTGGCACTCTTTACACCTACGTGATAATTCACCAGGCGGTCTTGCCCCAGTGGAGGGAATTGACCCCCTTCAACGTGATACAAGTTGCTCTGGAAGAGGCCCCCCACGTCCAGATAATGGGCAACGCCGTGGAAATGGACGACTCCGAGCTAAAGGTGGGGATTCCCATGGAGATCGTTTTCGACGACGTGACTCCTGAGGACACCATTCCCCGCTGGAGACGCCGCAGCGAATAACCGGGCCGACTTGCCGGCCTGACCGAAACTTGCCTCATCACACCTAGGGTTGTGGGATTGTCAGGGGAGGATTCGATGCTGGCGACAACGAGGGAAAAGGAATTCCGGAACAAGACCGCCATCGCCGGCATCGGCTACAGCCGAAGCCCCGGCGTTCCGGGAGGCTTCACCCGCAGGTCTGGCGTCAGCGTACAGACTCTTGCCGTACGGGCCGCGGTGGACGCCTGCAACGATGCGGGCCTCGACCCAAAGGAATTGGACGGCGCCGTGTGTTACGGGCTTCAGGACACTGTATGGCCCCGTACACTGCTGACCGCCTTGGGCGTCAAAACCATCAACTGGGAGTGCAACCTGGAGGGTGGAGGCACTGCATCCTCCATATGCTACATTATGGCGGTCCAGGCTGTTTACCACGGCATCTGCAACTACGTCCTGGCCTACCGGGGCATGAACGGGCGCACAGGGCCGCGCATGGGCCAGTGGGGCGGGTGGTCCTCCAATGTCGGGTCAGCCCAGAGGGTCAGCGGTCCAAGGCAGTTCATCTCCCCTTACGGGATGGCCGGGGCCCCACACCAGTTCGCGATGAACGCTCGCCGCTGGATGGACCTGTACGGCGTCACCAGCGAGGACCTGGCCAACTATTGTGTCCACGCCCGCTCCAACGCCGCCAAGAACCCCCGGGCCGTGATGCGAGACCCAATCACCGTAGAGGACCATCAGAACTCCCGCATGATAGTGGACCCCTATCACATCCTGGACTGCTGCCTGGAAACCGACGTAGCCGGGGCGGTCATAATCACCACCGCCGAGCGGGCCAGGGACCTGAAGAAACGGCCAGTGCTGGTCTCAGCAGCCATCAAGAGCATGGCGCCCAAGGAGGACATCATAGACACGGGTTTCCCGCAGATGATGCCCAGACTGTTGGACGCGGCAGGGATTGAGCTGAAGGACATAGACGTCTACGAGCCCTACGACAACTTCTCGGACACCCCCATCCGGGCGCTGGAGGAGATCGGTTACTGCAAGAGGGGTGAGGGGAAGGACTTCATTCTGGGCGGTCGCATAAGCCTGGACGGGGAGTTGCCCATAACCACCCACGGCGGTTTGATGAACGAAGGTTATGTCCACGGCTTCAACAATGCAATGGAGGCAGTGCAGCAGCTTCGGGGCGACGCTGAGGACCTGTGCCCCAACTGGCGTGAAGGTGAGCACACCTACGACCGCACAATATGTCGTCAGGTTCGCGATCCCCAGACGGCCCTGTTCACGGCTGAGGGTGGAGGCGGGGGCGTTATCTTCACGAGGGACCGGTAGCTTGGAACAGCCCTTGGTGGCGGCGCGGGGTCAGGCCAGCTAGGCGCTGCCGCGTCTCGCCGGAGCCCCGGGTGCAGGTGTGAGTTGGTCCACTGTCTCATTTATGGGCAGTCTGTGCGCTTAGGGACCCTTAAATCGTGATTCTTGACGGCGTCCCGGTAGGGCCTATCTCAGAAGTCCAAACGAACCAGCAAGGTGGTCGTTCGACAGGCTCACCACGAACGGATAGTGTACCTAAAACCGTTCGCCCTGAGCTTATCGAAGGGCCTCACCTCTGAAACAGAGGCTATTTTGAGACAGCCTCAGTAGGGTTGCGTTTCGGTGCCCGGACTGTGGGCAGGAACCGGCGGTCGGCGGATGGATAGGACTAACCCCTCTTAAGGATGACGCCGCCGACACCGCCTTCGGAGTTGAACAGAGCGATCTGTGGGTCTCTCACCTGGCGGCAGATGGTCCGGTCGTAAGTGTGCTCGCCCTCACGCCAGTTGGGGCACAGGTCTTCGGCGTCGCCACGGAGCTGTTGGACAGCCTCCATGCCGCTGTTGAAGCCGTGGACATAGCCCTCATTCATCAGACCGCCGTGGGTGGTCATGGGAAGCTCCCCGTCCAGGCTTATGCGCCCGTCCCTGATGAAGTCTTTTCCTTCTCCCCTCTTGCAGTAACCCATCTCTTCCAGGGCACGTATTGGTGTGTCCGAGAAGTTGTCATAGGGTTCATAGATGTCTATGTCCTTCAGCTCCACACCGGCGGCGTCCAGCAACCTGGGCATCATCCCTGGGTAGCCCGTGTCTATGATGTCGGTCTTGGGCGCTTCATTTTTGATGGCTGCGGAGACCAGCACAGGACGCTTCTTCAGGTCCCTGGCCCGCTCGGCGGTGGTGATTATCACCGCCCCGGCGACGTCGGTTTCCAGGCAGCAGTCCAGGATGTGGTAGGGGTCCACAATCATGCGGGAGCTCTGATGGTCTTCTACTGTGATGGGGTCGCGCATGATGGCCCGTGGGTTCTTGACGGCGTTGGAGCGGGCGTGGACGCAGTATCTGGCCAGGTCCTCGCTGGTGACGCCGTACAAGTCCATCCAGCGCCGAGCGTTCAGCGCGAACTGGTGTGGGGCTCCGGCCATACCGTATATGGATATGAACTGCCACTGATCCCCCACTCTCTGGGCCGATCCGACGTTGGAGGACCACCCGCCATACTGGCCCATGCGTACGCCAGTGCGTCCGTTCATGCCCCGGTAAGCCAGAACGTAGTTGCAGATGCCGTGGTGAACCGCCTGGACTGCCATCGTATAGCACAGTGTGGAGCAGTTGCCCCCGCCCTGCAAATTGCAGTCCCAGTTGATGGTTTTGACGCCAAGAGCGGTCAGCAGGTTCCTGGGCCATACAGTGTCCTGAAGCCCGTAACACACGGCGCCGTCCAGCTCCTTTGGGTCCAGGCCGGCATCGTTGCAGGCGTCCACCGCGGCCCGTACGGCAAGAGTCTGTACGCTGACGCCGGACCTGCGCGTGAATCCTCCCGGCACGCCGGGGCTTCGGCTGTAGCCGACGCCGGCGATGGCCATCTTGTCGCGGAATTCCTTTTCCCTCGTTGTAGCCAGCATCGAATCCTCCTCTGCCAGTTACCCAGCTCTCGGCGTGATGCGGTAAGTTATGATTAGGACGGCGCAGCCAGCGTCTACAGGGAAGAGAGTTCAGGCTGCTCGGCCTAAATCTGCGCACGCAGGGACCGCAATTGGGATATCTCTGCCGCCGACGGTTCCCGCTTACCGAAACGGGCTTTCCAAGGCGCCCTCTGGGAATCTGCCAAGATTGTAGAACGATCCAACCCTTCGGTCAACGCAGAGCGGCGCCTCAGAATAAAGTTGTCTGAGAGTGGTTAGGCGCTTAAAGATAGGAGACGGCGTGTCCGGCGACAACACGCAGATGATATACGAGGCGAAATCAAACAATATTATGTGCGTCGTGGTCAACAGACTTGAGGCCGCCACATAGCAGAAGTTACCATCTTCTGCTCCGAGCATCAGTCGCTCCCTACATCATCGACCTTCCACAACGCACCGTAACAGCTACCCCTGTTGCTAGTGTTAGCTGCTGTCGACTCGAACAGTGACGCAGAAGTGGGCTTTGGCTTCGCCGACTCCTCGGTCTTGAACTCGGCCCGTAGAACAATGACCGCAACGGTCGGGGAGTCACGAATACTGCCCCTGAAGCCCGGAGGTGATGGCCTAAGGGGACTGTACTGCGTACAGTCTTCGAGTTGGTGGTGGCGTTCTCGCGATGCATCACTCTCATTGAACTTCTGGACGCGATTCACCGTCTCCGGGGACGATTGCCGTTACTTCGGTTGTCCGCCAGCCCCGTCAGACAAGAATCCGCCACATTGGCGTCCGTCTGTATATCCCTTGACGTTTTGCGCTTGCGATGCGCAATGAGGTATCGGATCTCGATAGATCGACCCTCAAGATGTTAGAATAATCGCCTACAGAACAGTGGTCGTCGGAGCGATCGAAATGAACGTCATCTGGATAGTTGCTGATACCTTTCGTCGGGACCACATCGGGGCTTACGGCAATTCGACCATCAGGACTCCTTCACTGGATGCGTTGGCTGCCAAATCGGTTAGGTTCGACGCACACTACGCCGCAGGATTTCCGACCATGCCCACCCGGGCAGACCATCTCACGGGACGCTGGACCATGTCCTTCATGGGATGGGAGCCTCTGCCCCCGGGGGTAACCACCCTAACGGAGATACTGGCCGACCACGGCTTCCACACGGCGGCGTCGGTTGACACCCCGTACTATCTGCGGAACGGTATGAACTACGATCGAGGGTTTCAATCTTTCTTCATGAACCGAGGCCAGGACACCATGTGGTCCCTCGTCCCTCAGCCCGGCTACCACAACGAGGCTCTGGACGTACGGGAGGCGTGGCGGTTCGAATCGGACCGGAGCGCTCCTCGAACCTTTATGACGGCAATGCAGTGGCTGGAGCGGCACTACAAGGAGGACTTCTTTCTTTACGTCGACACTTGGGACCCCCACGAGCCTTGGGACGCCCCAGCTTACTACACGGAGCTTTATTGGCCGGGATACGATGGAGAGGTGGTGCTTCCCGTCTATGGGAACTGGCGGGACGTACCGGGATACGGTGAAGAGACGCTGCGCAAAGGTCACGCCACCTACTGTGGCGAGATCACTATGGTCGACACGTGGCTGGGGTTCCTGCTGAGGGCTGTGGAAAACATGGGCTTGATGGAGAAAACAACAATCATCTTCACCACGGACCATGGCTTCTACTTTGGGGAGCACGGCGGGCTCTTCGGCAAGATGACCTCGGACAAACGCCCGGACGGGAGTCTACGCGCCTATGGCGAGTCTGGGTCCAAGTGGACCTACTCTCCCCTCTTCGAGGAACTCATCCACCTGCCGCTACTGATTCGCACACCAGGAACGGTGCAGGGAGTATACAAGGGCCTTACCTCCGCCATCGACGTTATGCCCACGGTGCTCGAGTTGATGGGGATGGAGATTCCGGCCTACGTCCAGGGCAGGTCTCTGGCGCCCGGAATGCGAGATCCCTCTATTCCGGGTCGGGAGTACGTGGTAAGCAGTATCCCCTTCGCCAACCCCGGTGACCCGGTCCATTCCGTCGACAGCCTCCTCCGGACTCTTTCGGACCACCCTGTCACTACCGTGACTTCGGGCGAGTGGTGCCTGCTCTACAGCCCACAGGAACGGTTCTCGGAGTTGTACAACCTCGCCTCAGACCCGCGTCAGTTGGAAAACGTCATAGAAACCCACACCGACGACGCCCAAGAGGTCCATCGCCTACTTGTGCAGTTCATGCGCGAGACCAAAGTCCCTGAGCGTTTGCTGAGCCCTCGACTGGAATTGCGCCTCTAGTGCGCTGCCCTACTGCAACAAGGGAAGTCCAAACCAATGAATGCAACACCAGACTTTTCCGAGGCTTTCTATTCGCGCAATGCGCAGCGTTACGCCGAAGTTAGCCACAGTTTCCTCCAGTCTGTGTATATCAAAGCCTCGCATCCGGGGCTCAAGAGTGACCGGGACCTTATGGACCGGCTGCAAGAGCTAGTCCCTCCCGGATCACGAGGACTGGATGCCGGCTGCGGTGCAGGCGCGAGGGACGTCTTCATGTACTGGGGAAAGGGGTACGATATCTATGGGGTGGACGCGGTAGAAGAAAACATAGCTGAGGCGCGCAGGCTTCATCCGGAGATCGCGGGCAGGGTTCGCGTCGCGGACCTCCGCAAGCCGCTGCCGTATCAGGACGCATCTTTCGACTTCATCCTGTGCAACGCGGTCATCCAGCATATAGAGCCCGAGCTGGTATTGGGGGTCATTTTGCCGGACTTCACCAGACTCCTCGACAGACTGGGCGTTCTCCAGTTGATGTTCAAAGTGGGAACGGGAATCGCAACGGTCTACGACAAGGATTACGGCGTCGACAGGACCTTCCAGCTTTACAGTGAGAATGAGTTACTTAACGTCCTTGAACAACAGGGATTGAGCATAGTGCAGGCCGAGGGCGAGAAACTGGGAGGAGTTATGTACTTCACCGACCCCAAACCCATGGACCACTGCGTCCTTTTCGCGCGAAAAACAGGATGAAGTCCGAAGAGCCCTGCGTCCGCGACCGAGCTTGTGCCAGCCTATGGGATTAACATGGCCAGTTTGCGCGTCCCCAGAAACCTCGAAGAGATTACCCCACGTTGGTTGACCGACGCGCTGCATAGTAGAGATGCCACACGGAGCGCCCGCGTGATACGCCTGTCGGCAGAGACCATTACGGGCGGAAACGGGTTTATGAACCAGGTGGCCCGACTCGAGCCCCAATACGAGGGCGACCCTACGGCCCTGCCTGCCAGCATCATAGCCAAGCTTCCCTCCGCAGACCCCTTGTTGAAGAACCTCTCAGACAGGTTGGGACATCAACGGCGCGAAGTCAGCTTCTACCAACACCTTGCGGGACGCGGACCGTTGCGGACTCCTAAGAGCTACTATTCACATACAGACCCAACGACCGGGAATACGGTTGTGCTGTTGGAGGATATCACGTGGGCCCGGCAAGGTGACAGTGTGGCGGGTTGCTCGTTGGCCGAGGCCCGTCTGTGCTTGAGCGAGTTGGCCAAATTCCATGCCTCTTGGTGGGGCAACCCCTGCTTGGACCGGCTGGAGTGGGTCCCACTGAAGGACGGTGAAACCGGCGATTACCAGGAAGTTTACGCCGATGCGTGGAAATCTCTTGTGGAAAAGAGCGAGGAGGGCATGCAGCGTGGTTTGAGACTAGTTGGTGAACGCCTAGCCGTTGATATCCCGAAGATAAAGGCCACACTAACCAGACATCCTCGCACCATGGTTCATGGCGACTATCGCCTCGACAATTGCTTCTTTCCCCATTCGCCGGGTCGCGGACCTCTTACTGTCATAGATTGGGAGTTCTGTACGCGCAGCAGGGGTGTCTACGACGTGGCTACCTTCGTCAGTGAAGCGTTCTCCCCCGGCCAGCGACGAGACCACGAGATCGGTCTCCTGCGAAGCTATCACAACACACTGATCCATTGCGGCGTGAGCGGTTACTCGTTCGAAGAGTGCTTACATGATTACCGGCTATCCATGATGGAAGTTCTCGTTTTCTGGGTGGTCACAGGGGGACACTGCAACTTCGATGGTCTACGGGCCAAAAGGTACCTGTACAACACATTGCAGCGCCTCGACGCCGCCATATCAGACCTCAACTGCACAGAAATGCTTTCCGCCTAAGACCAAAGAGGTCTGCCAACAGAATTTCCAAGGTGGCACTCTGTACTAACTACAGTCAGCCACGGCCGAGATTGGTGGGCCTGAGGGGACTGTACGCAGTACCGTTTTCGAACTAGTTGTAGTCCAGTAACCTTTCGGAATCGGTATGCCAGTCTACAGGATAATGGGAGTTCTATTCGGCAACGCCACGTCTGCACACCGCTTTGACGGCAGGACCCAGCGAAGCTTCGCTGCTTGTACAGGAGGCCGTTCTCGGTAAGTCACGAGCATCCGATATAAGGGCTTGTATGGCGCACCCTATCGTTCCAGCCCTGTCTTTGGACAATTCTCCAAGGGTTGCTCAACGGCTCGAATCTCTATATTCGAAGTCCAATCGGCAGTCGCTTTGGTTTCACCTTAAATAGACGTAGCACGCTGGGGCCTGCGGTGAAGAAGGGCTACAGAAATCAGAATCGCTAGGGCTCCCACTGCAGAAACGGCGCCTATGATCCATCTCCAAAGGCCGTAATAGGATATAAATCCGCCGACCCCGGGGCCGGAGGACCTTCGCGTCGGGGCAATAGGCCCCCCAATCGCGATATGGGCCGCCTGCGGGTCCTCAACCTGAACCCCGACGTCCGCGCCACCAAGGAGACTCTGAAAATGTTCGGAGCGGGATTCAGCTGACATCGACGCTGCTGGTGGCAGAAAATTGATTTTGAATATAAAATTGGGCCTAGGTGGAATCGGCGGAATAGTAGGTGCGAAGGTCTCAGGTCTAAGGTGCCCGTGCCACCCTGGTCCGGCATATTTGTTTACATCTCGTTTTAGTTCCAGTAGGAACTCCTTCGCGCCTAGACAGCTCGGTCTGCATTGTTCCGTCACTCGGCTTTTGTTGCGAGAATGTTGCCAACTTCTCGGCTGACAAACGACTTTAGGGAGGCCATTATGCCCATCCAACGCGTTTCACCGGAACTGGACCATATCCTGGACTCGAGCCAGGAATTGCAGCAGCTTAGCACAGGACATCTCACCGCCGAGGGGCCGGTGTGGTACCGAGAGGCCGGCTGCCTGGTGTATAGCGACATCCGCAACAATCGCAGGATGAAGTGGGACCCCGGCGAAGGTGTATCGGTGTTTCTTGAACCGACCAACCAGGCCAACGGGTTGACTCGGGACCTCCAGGGCCGGCTTATTGCATGCGAACACGCCTCCCGGCGGGTGACACGAACTGAGCCCGACGGCAGCATTACTGTAGTGGCCAGCAGTTACAAGGGCTGGCGGTTAAACCGGCCTAATGACGTGGTGGTGAAGTCCGACGGAAGCATCTACTTCACAGACCCCGGGGGAGGCGTCCCTCCCGAGGAGCGGCAGTTGGACTATTTCGGCGTGTACCGAGTCACTCCCGACCTGGGCACTATTACTCTATTGGTGGCTGACTTCGTGGCCCCAAACGGCCTGGCCTTCTCTCCCGATGAGACCGTGATGTACATCGACGACTCTCGAATGGGACAGATCAGAGGATTTAACGTCACAACCCTAGGCACACTTGAACCGCAGACACACCCCGTCTTCCTGGAGTTCACCAGTGACCTTCCAGGGGTCCCCGACGGCATGAAGGTGGATGTGGAGGGGAATATCTACTGTGCAGGACCTGGTGGAATCTGGATTATCGATTCTTCGGGCAAACACCTGGGGACGATACTGACCGGCTCGAGACAGACAACGAACTGTGCCTGGGGAGGCGACGACCTTAAGACTCTTTTTGTCACCGATATAGAGTCCCTCTACCGTATCCAATCAAAGGTCCAAGGAGTCCCCCTCCCTGTTAAGTAACGCCCAAGGGAAATAAGCTCTAACTTAAGCCCTTCGGGATGGCCGTATCGCGTCCGATCTGCGCAATGGCTAAGGTCATTGAGTTGCCTTGGCTACCATCTTAGTCAGGAACCTCAAACTCTGGTCGAGATAAAGCCTACCGTCTGAATGGAAGGATTGAGGAGTGGGTAGATTCTGTTGCGACAGCTAAGCTGCCGACGGTCAGAGCTCCATTTTCGGGTATTCGTTAACAGATGGAGGTATTCGCTTCTTATGGCCGTTTCAAAAGGAACTTTCTAAGACCGAATCCTTGGCGGGTGGCCTCTACTCTGAAGGATGACCTATCAGGATGTCGTTGCCCTCTACCTTCACTTGATAGACCGTGAGCTCTTGCATCGCCGGTGGGGTTACCACCTCACCTGTCCTAACATCGAAGGACGCACCATGGAGCGGGCACACTATCTCGTGCTCATAAAACAGACCCTTGTCCAGGAGCCCGTCTTCGTGGGTGCAACTGTTGGCCACCGCATAGATGCTACCTCGGTAGTTACAAAGCAATATCCGTTGACTGCCCATCCTTACCCGTCGCATTTTCCCCGGTTTCAACTCTCCGATCTCGGCCACCTTGATGAATTCCTCCGGCACAGTTCTCCTCCATTGGTGTGAACGTTATATCAACACGGAGACTACAATATTCCCTTTGATTAGACGCCCCAAATCCGGACTTTCCCTACGATTTGCTGCAATCGGCGAACCGTTCTATTTTCGGCAGGCAGCCTCAAAGACCCTAGTGGCTATAGAAGACCATTGAGGAGCCCAGGTTAAAATGTCAGCCACCGGCGGCATCTTCATCCTGCCGCTCTGCCGCACCAGACTTCAAGGGCTGAGGCCGTTCGTTCCCATAAAGAGTTAGAACTACATTATCCTCTGGAGTCGCTGACGGTTTTAGGTGGACCCGGTCAGTTGGACAGGATCGCGGTGGAATTAGGCGAGAGTCCCGCTGCTCCTGCCAATGATACCAGCGTCTGGGCTATTGGAGACTCCTTGGCCTGAACCGCCCCCTCTTCTCCAACATCGGTCACCTGGTGGAACACCTCGGCCGGTGTCCGGTAGCCCAAGGCTTGATGAGGTCTCTGGTCGTTGTAGAACCGGAGGTAGGCGCCCAGTTCCCTCCTGGCTTCACTGGCGTTGGCGTAGGCTTTCAGGTACACCTCCTCGTACTTCACGGTGCGCCACAACCGCTCCACAAAGATGTTGTCGGTGTACCGCCCCTTCCCATCCATGCTGATCTTCACCCCTTGTTCCTGCAGCACATGGGTGAACTCCAGGCTGGTGAATTGGCTGCCTTGGTCGGTGTTGAAGACCTCCGGCTGGCCCTGCTCCAGAGCCTCCTTCAAGGCGTCGACGCAGAAGTCGGCCTCCAGGGTGTTGGACAATCGCCAGGCCACCACGTACCGACTGTGCCAGTCCATGATGGCCACCAGGTAGAGGAATCCCCGGGCCATGGGCAAGTAGGTGATGTCGGCGGCCCACGCCTGATTGGGCCTGGCAACTCTGATCTTTTCCAACAGATAAGGATAGACCCGGTGCTCCGGCGCCGGCTGGCTGGTACGGGGACTCCGGTAGATGGCCCGCAGCCCCATGATGCGCATCAGCCGCTGCACCCGCTTCCGGCTCACGCACCTGCGCCCTCCCGCGCCAGCCAGACCTTCATGCGCCTCGACCCGTAGAAGGGTGTATCCAGGTACTGCCGGTCCATGGCCTGCATCAAGGCCAGGTCCTCGCCGGAGGCTTCCCTGGGTCGATAGTACAGGCTGGAACGGGCCACTCCCAGCAAGGCGCACTGCCGCGCTATCGACAACGATCGGAGCTCCCGGTCCACCATCCCCCGCCGCTGGGCCAGGCTCATGGACCGGACCTCTCGAACAAGAAATCCCGCTCCACCTTCAGCTGTCCGATTTCCTGGTACAGCCGGGCGATCAGGGCGGCGTCGCTACTGGCCTTCTGATCTTGCCCGTTGCTGAACACACCGGCGGCTCCCGAGGTCAGGGCTTTTTTCCAAGCCTGAATCTGGCTGGGGTGGACCTGGTACCTCGCCGCCAGTTGGGCCACCGTTTCCTCCCCCTTCACCGCCTCCAGAGCCACCTTGGCCTTGAAAGCCGGGTTGTGCTTTCTCCGTTGTTTCGACATTTCCCACTCCTTCCTGACAGCGACGGCTGCCTTCAGTTTAGGAGCAGGACTCTCGCTTAACTACCTGTCCAGTTTCCTGGGTCCACCTCAGTTCTCACGGTTGCCATCGCCTTGGAGCCAATCCCGGGGAGTGTAGTCGGTCTTAAGTAGCTGTCTTATATGTTATACGGGGGTTCTACCCAGTGTTTCTCTTTAACGTACACCTGAATGCGGGCGGCCTGAGACTCCAATACCATAATCCGGCCCTCATCGTCCACGTTCACCGCCACAGGCCACCTGAACTTCTTCTCTATGGATAAGTCCTCCGCCCTTTTTCGGGCGTTTCTGACATCCAACTCTTCTTCAATTCTCTCCTGACGCCAGGGGGACGGTTCCACTTCATCACCCTCGAAGGACGTCAGGTACTTCCCATCGGCGTCATATATGACCAGCCGGTGGACGTCCCAGTCAGTAACGTACACGTCGCCTTCTTCGTCCACCGCCACACCGGAAGGCCTGTGCAATTCCCCTTCTCCAGACCCGGGCGCCCCAAAAGTGACCAGGTGCCGTCCTTCACTGGAAAACTTCTGCACCCTGGAGTTGCCCCAGTCGGCCACGTACACGTTGCCGTCCTTATCAATAGCAAGGCCCCATGGCAGACTAAGCTCGCCCTCCTCGTTGCCATACCTCCCAAACTTGGCCAGGAAGGCGCCGTCTTTGGTGAATTTCTGGACGCGGTGGTTGTAGCTGTCCGAGATGAACAAATTGTCATCATGGTCGAAGGTTAGGCCACTGGGACCATTCAAATCTCCGTCCCCCGAAGTATCAATGGCCCCCACCTTTTTGAGGTACATCTGAAATGGTATGGAGTAGTTATTTGAGATGGGCATAAGACGCTCACCGAGGTCCTCGGAGTTCCAACTGGGAAGGGACTCCAGGGCAACCTCGTTTTGCCCAAAAAAACTAGGCGCCGACAGGGTGATGCCCTTGCTACCAGACCCCCAGTTGCCAAGGCGGTTCCCATCGCGGTCGAATATGTAAATGTGGTTTGTCTGCTCCTCGGAGACGTACACGTTCTCCTGGCTGTCTACGGCAATGGAGTTGGGCATGGGCGCCTGCATGTCCAGGAACTTCATTGCCCGGTCCTCCCAGACGAACTCATGGTCCAGAGTACACTTGGTTATTCCCTGTAGGGGAAAACCCTCCTTGCCCCTGCTGAGCACGTACAGGCTTCCTCCGGAACCCAAGGCGAAGTCAACGGGCACGTAGAAACTTTTCCCCCCAGTACCGGTCGTCCCCAGGGAAAAATCATAATTGTAAATACGGCTACCCACATACTTTGTTGGCATTGACCCCTCCTTTCCACACTCGGTATATCAAGACATACCCCGAGGACCATGATAAATGGTGGGTGCTAGCACATCTGGTACTCTCTGGTGGATGCTATCAAAGTCAATATGCCCAGTACCCGGTTGGTCGACTCTCGCTCTAGGTCCTCCGTCTCCCAATTCAATTCACCATCCGATCGAGCCGCATCAATCAACTCGTCACGGGTAGAGGGCTGGACCTCCAGAGGGCCCATTATGTCCAGACAGGCATCTACAATAGCCTCAGGCCCCAGGCTGCCCATGGCCCTGACCATGCTGACAATAGCCTGGACGCCCGGGTAGCCTATGTTGGAAACGGCATCAACGGCAAAGTTGACCCGCTTCACCAGGGCTCCGCTGTCTAGCCACTCGGCACCGTAGTGCCATCCCTCCACGCTGGGCGGGTCGCTAGGTTGTTGTCCCATGTATGAGCATTCATAGCCCAGGAGGTCCAGTCCTAGCCTGGGATACCTGAAGTCGCCCACAAGCCTGCATACACTCGTCACATGTTCAGCCGGGCTCTTCACCCTCTGGAACCGGGAATTTTTAAAAAAGTCGGAGTTGAAAATCATCCGCAGAGTGTACTTCATCTCATAGTCCGAGGAGACCAGGGCGTCGGCTATTATGTTGACGGCCACCGCGTCCCTGGGAGGAGTGTGCAGCCATCCCGGTACTTGCACCTCGTCGGCCACAAAGAAGTTGTAGAGGTGGCGGGCTATGAACCGGACCGTGGCCGGCTGCCTCACTATGATATCGATGACGTCCTCTCCGTTGAACCGGCCTTTCTGCCCCAGAAAGCGCTTCTCTTCATCGTCGTGGTCATCAGGCCGGTATTGGAAGCGCCATGGAAATGTACCGATTCCACTACTGGGTGGTGTGGGCGCAATGGTCCAGCCGGTAAAGGCCCTAGCGCACTCGTACACGTCCTCTTCGGTGTAGTTGCCCTGCCCCATGGAAAAGAGCTCCAGCAACTCCCGTCCCCAGTTCTCGTTGGGCTGCTGCTTGTGGTTTTCGTTGTTATCCAGCCAGTAGATCATGGCAGGGTTCTTGGACAACTCTAGAAGGAGGTCTCGGTAGTTGCCCAGGCCACACTTGCGGAACATGTTCATCTGGCTCACCATCTCCTGGGCTTTGGATACCTTTGTTGCACCAGTGGCGAAAACCGTGTGCCAGAAGAGCGCCATTTTCTCTTCGAGCGGACGCGGGTTGTTGATCAGGCAGTGCATATGGTGGGTACAGGCGTCCTTTGGGTTTCCACCATATCCGCACAGCGCCGGTTGCACACGGATCAGAAGCCGGTCGTCCATCGGAGGTATGCCATATTCGTCGGGGTCCAGCAACTCCTCCACCACCTGCTCGTAGCCCCTGGCCACCAGTCCCTCCAACTCGTCTCGAGTTGCACCGAACCCAGCCCGCCTCATCAAGTGAGCTATGTCGATCATTTCTTGGGTGGCCATCCATCGCACCTCCTGCCCTACTATATGACAGCACCCCGGGCTTTGCCCTCAGCTTCTAGCACTCGGGGTCGCACCACAGGTGCTCGTGCTTCTTGTGGTCACTGTAATAAGAGGGCGTATTCCAGTTGTGGATCCGCTTGTCCACCGGCACTATCTCGGTCTGGTAGTACAGGAAGGGGAATGCGTTGTCCTGCAAGAGGAACTCATGGGCCTGCGCCATCAGCTCTTGTCTCTTGGCGCGGTCCGACTCCCTAAGTACCTGGCCCCATAGCGGCTGGGCGTCGGGGTTGTAGAATCCGGTATGCACGTAGTATTGCCCGCCCCCTTCGGCGTAGGTGTTGGCCGCCCCATCTGCATCATAGTTCTGGACGGCTACAGCGGTGGCAGCGAACTGGAAGTCTCCGTCCCTGAACGCCTCGTTTTGAACCGCGGGATCCCTCTGCCTGATTGTGATGTCCCACCCCAGCGTATTCCGGAGCTGCTCCTTGACCAGCACGGCAAGGTCACAGAGCGCCAGGGTCACGGAGCATGAGAGCTCGAGCTTTGAGCCCGGGCCGGCGCCGGCCTCATCCATCAGGCGCTGGGCCTCGGCGATGTCATCGGGATGCTTCTGCCCATTGAGCTCCCGGAAGCCAGGCATCATGGACGCCTCCTCCGCGGAGTAGCTCCACCAGAGATCTTGGGGGAAGGGCGTGCCAAGCGGACACTGCCCCGCGCACCTGGTCTCGATAACTGGCTGCCGGTGCAGCGCCAGGTTCATAGACCGTCTCGCCCGGGGGTCGTCGAAGGGTTCGACCCGGGTGTTCATCTCTACTCCTAAGGCGACGGGAGTCGGCACCCAGTTAATGGTGAGGCTGTCCCCAATCTCCCTTTCCAGTTGGATGGCGTCCCTCACGCTCAGGTTGCTGATCAAACTGCCACCCATCAGCACCTGCCCTGTTTTGTATGCCGCTATGATGGAGCCCGTATCCGTGATGATGTGATGGACCAGGCCGTCCAGATACGGCAGTCCCTCTTTGAAATAGTCCTGGTTCCTTTCACTCTCCGTCAGGACGCCCTCCTGGTGGCGCACCAGCTTGAATGGCCCGGAGCCAATTATGGCCTCAGTATCCTTGAAGCTGATGACCATGTTCTGGTCCAGCAGGTGCTTGGGCAGTATCGGGATATCCTCAAATCCCAGGGAAACAAGGAAGGCGTCGGTCGGGAACTGGGTCTTGATCTCCACAGTATTCTGGTCAATGGCCCTCGTGCTGTCGTAGTAGAGCCACATGACGTTGCTGTTCGCCCTACGCCCCTTCGTGGCCTCCACAAGGGCGGGGTAAGCCTCTGCTGACACCGTGTCGGGTTTACCCATAAGCTGAATGCTCAAGGCCACGTCCTCGGCGGTAACGGGTTGACCATCGTGCCACGTGGCGTTCTCATTTAGCTCGAATGTGTAGGTCACGCCGTCCGAGGCCAGGGTCCAATCTTTGGCCAAGTCACCCCGGACCACCCAGAACTCCGGAACCTCGGGGTTGATTTCCGTAAGGGTGCTGTACAGGGATGCAGAGTGGGTAGTTATTGAGAGGTTACCGGCGTTTAGAGGAGCCGCAGATGGGCCCGTGAATGCGTGAATGGGTATCACGCCGCCGTACTTGCCCATAACTTCGGGCCTGGCAGTAGGCTGAGGCATGGCAGTGGGGATAGAGGTGGCCGCTGGCACGGGGGTATCGGTAGCGTCCGGCGGTGGAGGATCCGTGGGCTGGGGAACGGGAGTGTCCGTTGCCTGTGGTATAGGAGTATTTGTGGGCGCTGAGGTGGGCGTGGGATCATCTCCGCAGGCCACTGCTATAACAAGCAGCAACACCAACGGGGCTATCAGTTTAAACCAACTTTGCGTAATCCTGAACGAACTCATGCCTCCTCCTTTGATCGGCCGGATTGGTTTTGGCGCCTAGATTTGCCGAAGCTCGACATGAATGGCATCACAGAAGTGGGGTTCCGCTCCTGTTATGCGACCTCCTGCCGGCCGGGAAATAATCGAGATTTAGCCCTTACCATGGCGTAGGACCTTGCCGGGCAGCGCCCCTGTTGCCACTCCGTCCTCGAAGGTCACCTCGCCATTCACCATGATCCAGCGATACCCTTCCGCCTTCTGAATTCTGCGCCATTCACCACCAGGCAGGTCGTGGGCCACTTCTTTGGGCAGCAACTTGAGGTTGTCCAGGTCATACACCACTATATCGGCAGGTGCACCCTCACGTAGAACGCCCCGGTCTTTGAACCCACCCATAAATGCAGGCAGGTAACTCAGTTTATAATGGGCGTCCTCCAAGCTCAGCCGTTGCTCATCCCGCACCATCCAGGCCAGTGTGTCCGTGGGGAAGCTTCCGTTGGTGACAAACTTGAGATGCGCCCCACCATCGGATATTCCGGGGATCACGTGAGGCGAGTTCAGTACCTCTGCGGTGCATTCAGGGTCGTCACGCTCCACCGGGCCCAAGAACTCGGTCCGCAGGTCCTCCGCCACCACCAGGTCCAGCAGTGCATCTATAACGTGCTTGCCTTCCATCTCTCCAATATTCGTTACCGTCCGCCCAATGTAGTCGTTGAACTCATCATGGTACACTTTCTGGACGATGAGACCTCCGACGGACCCTTTCAAGATCCCCGGCCGCTCGCCCTTGTCCCACGACTCACGCAGCTTCCTACGGTTCTCAGGGTCCTGCATCTTTGCCTTTTTCTCGGCGATCGTCCCCAGCGTCACTTCCCGCCAGGCTGGGATCTGATCGAACAAGTTGTAGTCCTCAAAGGTCAACTCATTGCCACCACGGTTTGTGGAGCCCTGACCATATACCCTGAGGCCTCTCTGGGCACATTCCGCCAGCCACTGAATCCTCTCCCGGTGTACCTCGGGCCTCTTGGGGTTGCCCTGCACCGACTGGTAGAGGATAGGCCGACCGGCTACCTCCGCCGCTTTTTCGAACATCTCCTTGGTGGTGTATTCTATCTTGCTCTCGGTCCCCTCGTCCGGCTCCCTGTAAGACATCTGTATGAACCCCTCATCACGCTCACCCAGCACTTGGGCAAAGGCCAGGATCTCCTCAGGGGTCATAAGGTCAGTAATCATTGGAGTCCCGTCATAGTCCCTTTGCGCGGAATCTGAGCCAGCGACCTGGGCGCTCCAGCCGCAGGCGCCAGCATCCATCGCCTCATGCACGAGCCGGCACATCTCCTTAAGCTCAGCCTCGTTGGGCCGCCTCTTCTTGGCTTCGTCCCATCCCATCACCCAGGCGTACAGGGGCGTCAGGGGCTGGTAGCTCAGGATATTTAATCCCTTGGGGACGCGGTCCAGGCTAGCCAGGAACTCGGGGAAGGTCACCCAGTCCCACGGCATCCCCAACTGCATGGGTTTAAGAGGTATGGCCTCGTTTCGGGTCAGGGCCAGCATCGCCCGCTCTTTGTCCTCGGGGCGGGACGGAGCGAATCCGAAGCCGCAGTTTCCTATGGCTACACAAGTCACCCCGTGCCATCCCGAAAGGGTGCAGTATGGGTCCCAAAAGATCTGGGCGTCATAGTGAGTGTGAAGGTCAACAAAGCCCGGAGCTACGATGAGACCCCCGGCATCCAGTACCTTGGCGGCGCTAGCACCCTTCAGGCCACCTATCTGTACGATTTTCCCGTCCTTGATAGCTATGTCACTCCGATAGCGCGGCGCCCTGGTGCCATCTACGATCATGCCCCCCTTGATGATGGTGTCGTAACTTGCCATGTTGCCCCTCCGTTCTTAACGTAGCCAACAAATTCGAGTTGGGTAATTTGACGCTTTACCGCATTTCAAATTAAAATCAAATTGTTTACTTGTCAATCGGCTTGTGGTACTGATTTGTTAACTAAATTAGTCAGTTCTGCGTAGGAGTTTGAAGTGGGACGGAGAGCTAATCCATCCGATTCACCGTTGCGCCAAATGAGGCAAGAATTGGGTTGGTCTCTAACCAAACTGGCAGAGCGAATCGGCTATAGTAAAGGGTACCTGTCAATGGTTGAGAGTGGCGTAAAAAGGCCCACACGACAGCTTATAGAGGCATATGAGCGCTCCCTCAGACTCCCCGCTGGGGCCTTGAGCGGCACCATCGCTGGGCGAGAGAAATGGGAGTTTGGCAATGGCATGCTCGAAGGTCGGCCGTCTGACGAGTCCGAGTATGACCAGCTCACCAAACTTTCGGCTAATCCTTCTCAGGCCCGACTTGTAGTAGGTGCGTGGGCAGTCTCGGCCCTCGCCCTTGAGCTGATTACAGCCGCCAGCAACAAGCCACCATCCGGTAAGGGTGAGATACTGATAAGTTCGCGGAACGAAAGGCATGCAGGCTATTTAACCAGGTGGCCCTGGTGGTTCGCGTCACTACGGAAAGCGTTGGACCGAGGATGGAACGTAGTACTCTTGAGGTTACGGGACAATAAGGGATCCTCGCTGGCTGCACTGATTCGGGATGACCCTTCTCAAAGCCCACCCGGTGGAGGATCTATCCATGAGTATCATTACTCCAAAGGTTACGCTCGCGCTGCCGCTCCGCATTTTATGGCTATCGTTCCAGATCAGGGAGCGTTAATGTTGTTCCGCACTTTTCAGCCACTTCTTCCCGATACAGGGTTCTTTTTTACCTCCGAGGAGCATGTAGAAATCCTGTGTAAATATTTCTCAATCCTCCAGTCGCACACGATGGCATATACCGAATAAGGAGCTCCAGCCGTTAAAGGGGAGAGCATCGACAAGCAGCGGGAGGCGCCGCGTCCCTTAATCCACTCCAAGGCCGGATAGGTCTGCGCCGGGCCGACGACCAGCCGACGCTCACTTGCATCTTGTAGTTGTTGAGGATGGGATGTCGGCTGGAAGCCCCCCTTTTTGGCCAGATACGGCCGCCCGTCCAACCTGGTAGTGACAGCCCTCGCGGTGGCAGGAAGAGGGGAAGGGGAATCCGCTTTCCAGCTTGGAACCTGCAAGGTGCAAGGGCAACAACATGTGAGTTGGGCGGATGGTGGTCGAATGGAAGTCCAAGTATGATGTGGCAAAGCCGAGACCTTGGACTGACTGATCCGAGTACAGTATGCTAAGGAGGATCTGAATGATCTTGCGACTTTACACGGGCAGCGATGGCAAGTCTCACTTCGAGGAGTTGAATGTCCCTCAAGGCGAGTCGGAGACCATAACCATCGATGGCGCGGCGGGCGCAACGTTCCGGCGCTCTCCAGCGGGCAATTTCTCGGATTTCCACCCCACTCCTAACCGCCGGCTCACGGTATATGTTTCGGGCCAGGGAGAGATAGGGGTCGGAGACGGCAATGTGCGGCGGCTCGGCCCGGGTGATGTGCTGATATCAGAGGACCTTACAGGCCAGGGCCACACTGCCAGAACCGTGGGGGAGGAGCCCAGGGTGCTGCTTACCGTTCTTTTGGCCTAAACGGCTGCTGGCCTCCGGGCCAGGTGGGCGCGGGGGCAGAACCCCAATGCACCTCGGATTGACGCTTGAGCCCCCCAGTTCAAAGCCTGGGAAAACGGCATGCATGTTGCTCCTACCGCAACTCTCTTCCGTCTTGGCTACCTGGCGCCCCGGAGCCGTGGGTCAAGTACGTCCCTCAGGGCATCACCTAGGACATTCCAAGAGATCACGACGATGGCGATGGCCAGTCCGGGGAATACGGGGAGCCAGGGACCTACGCCCACATAGTTCTTTGTCGCCCCCTTCAGCATTCCCCCCCACGAGGGCTCGTCGGGGCCTGCACCTAGACCCAGAAAGCTCAGGCTCGCCTCTGCAATGATCGCCACCCCCACTTGGTAGCTAATGATCACCAGGAGTACCGCAGCCACTTGAGGGATTATATGGCGGAACATGACCCGCAGATGCCCTGCGCCCAGGGCACGGGCCGCCTGGACGTAGTCCATCTCTTTGATGGCCAGGGCCTGGGAGCGTACTATTCGGGTAGTACTTGGTATGAACAAGATAGACAGGGCTAGTATCACATTGTTGAGGGATGTCCCCAGAGCAGCCACTATGACAATGGCCAAGACCAGGGCAGGGAAGGCTATCATTCCGTCGATCAGCCGCTGGATTGTCAGGTCGATCACGCCCCCAAAGTAGGCGCTGGCGACTCCTATAAGAAGGCCTATCCACGACCCGATGAAGGCGCTGATCAGGCCCACCTTCAGGGAGATACGGCTGCCCACAACGATCCGGCTGAACACATCCCTCCCAAACTCATCGCCGCCAAAGAGCATTTCCGAGCTAGGTGAGGCGTACAGACGTTCATGGTTGGTGGCGAACTCGTCCTGGGTCTTGATCAATGGGGCGAAGATGGCCACCACTATTAGCAGGAATGCAGTGGTCGCCCCGAAGGCCCCCAGGGGTTTACTCCTGAAGAAATTGGCAACCTGCCACCAGATTGACCGCTTGACCCTGAGGCCGGTCTCCTCCCTCTGGGGAAGGCCGGTGACCGAAGTTTCTCCCTGTCTCATCGCCCTCTCCTGGTTCTGCTGGTCTAGGCGTACCGGATCCTGGGATTCAGCCAGGCATAGATCAGGTCGGTGATCACATTGAGCGCCAGCACCAGGATCGTGATCAACACTACAATGGCCTGGACCATCGGGAAGTCCTGTTGGCGGATTGCGGTAATGAGCAGCATACCCATGCCGGGTATGCTGAAGATGCTCTCTATAATCACGGTACCGCCCATGAGGCGCCCGAACTCGTATGCCAGGACCGTGATTACGGGAAGCATGGCGTTCTTGAGGGCGTGTCGGCCGATGACCACCATCTCAGTAAGTCCCTTAGCGCGGGCTGTACGGATATAGTCCTCTCGGAACACCTCCAGGGTCGCCGAACGGGTGATCCTGGCCACGAAGGCCGTGTGGGTGACGGCCAAGGCCAGAGCGGGGAAGAAGATCTGCTGGAGGTTGTCCCAGGGGCCGTCCTGAAAGTTGACGTATCCCCGCGGTGGGAGCCAGTTGAAGTAATTGGATAGTATGAAAATCACCATTATGGCCACCCAGAAATTGGGCAGGGCGATGCCGATTACGGTAATAAGCCTGCTAGCGTAGTCCGCAGGCTTGTCCTGGTTCAAGGCGGACATCACGCCCAATGGGATAGCCACTGCGAAGGACATAAGTAGCGAGATAATCGTAAGCTCCAAGGTGATGGGGAATCTAGCTCTTATGTATTTCCATGTAGAGGTCTCATAAAAGAAGGATGTGCCGAAGTCCAGGTGGAGCATACCCCACATCCATCTACCGTACTGCTCGGCCAAACTCCGGTCAGTGCCGAGCTTGGAGCGCATGGCCGCCAGGTCTTCCTCGGAGTAATCGGCGAGCCCCTGGTCTCCCGAAAGAAGCGCAACCGCCGGGTCCCCCGGGACGATCCGCAGAAGCACGAAGACGATACCTGTGACCAACAAGATCGTCGGAACGAAGAGGAGCACCCTCTTGACTATGTAAGCCTGCATCTCGCCTTACCTTCGCATTCGGCATCGTGTCGCCGGGGTTCCTAGTCACAGTAGCGGATCCCTGGGGAGGGCGTTTTTCGGAGTTTATCACACGGCTCGGGAGATAGGTAATTATCTCCTCATTTCAAATAGTATTGGATTGGGGATTAGGAAAAATAAAGGTATATATACCCTCAAACTACGTATATCGCACTGTCTGAACGAGGGTAAAGTTGTTGGCAACCAGCAAAATTGGGACAGTTTGATATCCGAGAGATCAGGGATCGGGTTGAGGTCTCATATGCTCCCTGAGGGCCCTGTTGTGCTGTCTTCGCCGTTGGATTGTTTGAGCTTTTAGCTCCCTTCTCCGTCGCAGTATCAATCTTCTCCGCAGCGCTCATCCGTTGGCGCCGGTGGCGGCGTGGGGCATCGGAATAGCCGTTTTTTCAGACGGCTCCTCTCCAAGGACAACTCCGCCACCGACTGCTTCAGCTCTACGTTCTCTCGCCTGAGCGTCTGCACCTCCTGTTGGGCGGCGTCCCTCACAGTGTCACGGGCGGCTCGCTTCTTGCCCGCCTCCATAAATTCCTTGGTCCACGAGTAGCAGGGAGTGAGGCTTGATCCCCTCCCGCCTGCACAGGTCACTCACAGTGACCTCGCGGCGGAACCCCTCCAGGACGATGCGGATTTTCTCCTCGGCTGTGTACTTGCGTCGGGCGGCCGTTCTGACTCTTCGAACGAAGGACCTCGCCTCCTCCGTGCGCTCCTCGGCAGCCACTGCCTTAGTCATTTATGTCTGGAGCATATCTGCTCCTCTCGTTGAAGTGCTCCACCTCATCCCGGGAACTTACCTCACCTCAAACCCTTCGGGGTTCCCCACCCCTTACTGTGTCTGGTTTTCGCTGACGGTCTACGCATCGAGCAACTCGATAGTGAACTAAATTGACACGTCCTAGAAGCTAGCAACACATTGGGACATAGAGAAATTCTTAACCCTGAAAGGGGGTAAACAATGGGGAACCCAGTAGTGCACTTTGAAATTGCCGGCCCGGATGGGCCTGCCTTGCAGCAGTTCTATCGCGACTTGTTCGGATGGAAGATTGACGTGCAGGGCGAAGAGATGGGCAACTACGGTTTGGTATCCGCAAACGAGGGCGGCATCGGTGGCGGCGTGTTTTCTACAACTGAGGATATGCCAGCGCGCAGATATGTCACCTTCTATGTGCAGGTTGACGACCCACAAGCGGCGCTGGACAAGGTCGCCGCTATGGGTGGGAACGCCATCATGCCGCCGGTGGAGATAGCGCTCGGCATGGGCTCCATCGCTATGTTCAGGGACCCTGCCGACAACACCATAGGGCTGTATTCACTACCGCCGGGATGGGACGGACAGATGCCGCCCAAGGGAACCGCCCCGCCCGTGACGCACTTCGAGGTTGGAGGCAGCGACGCAACGGTCCTAGCCGACTTCTACACCGGAATGTTCGACTGGCAAATCCACCATCACGAGGAGGCCAACTACCGCCTTATCCAACAGGAATCCGGAGGGATTGGCGGAGGCATCTTCCAGCACACAAAGGATATGCCGCCCCACCATCCTTCCGTCGCCGTTATGGTCAACGACCTGCAAGCCTATCTTGACAAGGCCGTAAGCCTGGGTGGAAGCGCCTTAATGCCTCCCACAGAGGTTCCTGGCGGATTCGGCTCGATTGCCATATTCTATGACATTGCTGACAATCGAATATCACTCTTCAAGACTCCTGAGTAGAAACCGCGACGCTGGCTGGATTGGCCCGCGACACGGCGCATCGGAACGCTCACAAGGCTAGCCTGAACTTCAATACGAACACCTCCAAGTTTTCTGTCGAAACCTCGTCCAGCCGGTGGAGCATGTCCCGGAGCTTTAGGCTTTCGAAGGCCAAGACCCCGCTGATGAAGAGTTGCCGTTTATCGGTTTCGTCGTCGATGGGCAATTCGTTGATGCGGCCGAACAGACGCTCTGCCGCCCTTTTTTGGTCCGAGTCGAGGTCTCCGAACCACTCCTTTATCTGCGGAAATGCAAATGCCTGCTCGGTTCCTTGTCGGTTCCTGAGTTCGGTCCATCTACCTTGGATATGCTTCAGTTCCAAGAGCAACTTGGTCTTGAGGGCCTGGTAGCGCGGATCTTCTTCAATGAGCCGCTGTCTGCTGGTAGTGGCTATATCTTCTTGATTGTCCAAGTCCGAGAAGTTGGCATGAATCTCACCGAAGATGTACTTGGTGTACAAGCCTCCTTCTCCGAATTCCTCCAAGATGTCTTCCTGCGCCAGCTTTCCTCGTACCATGACTACTATCTTGTTTATGCTTTCATTGGTGTCTGAATCCCGGAGCTGTCCGGCATTGAATGCGGTTCCAATCCACCCGTCGATTGCAAGGACAGGCTGTCCATCGATGTCACCAGGGCGTTCTTCCACATTCGCTAGGTTCTTGGCAGCATTGCGGCTTTGTAGCCCCAACCCGCCAAACGTCCAGATGTATTGGAGCTTGTCCTGATATTCACGGTCCTCAACGGTAATCGGCTCATTGTCCAACTCAATCTCGAAATGATGTTGGGACCCTATGATGCTGAATCGCCGAGCGAGTCGTCGTCTCAGTGGCCTACCAGTCCACTGGAGGCGGCGCTTCAAGTTCGTCAATATGATACGAGTTCCGCGGTCAAGGTCGACTGTGCCTTGGTCAACCGGGCGGGAATAATATTGAGCCTCGCCCCCATCCCGTATCCTTTCCTCAATGTCGTCCGAGTCCATGATGAATCCGTGCTTCTCGCCGTTCCTAACGCTATGCACTTCCACTGTGCGAGCAATTGAGAAGAGCGATAGCTTTCCGATGCCCTTACGTCCCATGACCGGGCGATTTAGAGTTGGCGTCTGACCTCCGATCTTGCGGCGTTCGTATCCGACGACCAAGTACTTTGGGTTTGCGTCGTCGATTGTCATTCCGTGACCGTCGTCTTCAATGACCACTTTGCCGTTATCGGCGTAGATTGCAATCCGTACATGTTCGGCGTCGGCATCCCAGGAATTAGCCACGACTTCCGAGAGGACTGCTGCGATGTTGCTATATAGGCCGAACCCTAGATGTCTCAACACATTGAGGCTCAGGGTCATCTGATACTGGGGCATTGCAGTCGTCATGCATATGCCTCTAGGTGCGCAATAATGGACCTGCCGATGGCCTCGCCAAGCCTCACGGGTACTGCATTTCCAATCAGACGGGCGACAGGAGCGATGTGTACAGGGTCACCATGGAAAACAAACGAATAGTCCTCTGGGAAAGTTTGGAGGATCGCACCCTCCCGGAGTGAGATGGCTCGGTCTTGAGTTGGATGGCCGAAGCGTCCATTACCGAATCCATGAAACTGCGTCGTAATCGTCGGGGCTGGTCGGTCCCACTGCATCCGGCCATATACGCTTGGATACGTACGTCCGCTGTCCCGAGAGTGGCAAGCGGCCCTTAGCGTGTCATCCCAGTCGCGCCAAGTCCCTCCGGGCTTCGAGTTGCGGATGCGATCCAGATTCTTTGGGGAAAGTTCGCTAGACTTGTGTAAGGAATCAGACTCCGAAGTGCCTCCAGCCTGAATTTCGTCAAGGGTTTGGATTGCATCTCTGACGGTCACGAACTGCCCGTCTACGTGAGTAGGCGCCACCAATTCGATTTCGCCCAGCCTTGAAGCCAAGATCACTAGGCGTACCCGCGTTTGTGGCACGCCGTAGTTGGCACACCGAACGTTGTAGTAGTAGGCGCCACTGCTGAGGATGGACAGGAAGTCGTTGAAGACGGAGTGCTTGGCAAGGCGCGGCACATTCTCCATCGTGACGACTTCTGGCTGCAACTCCCTAACTATCTCCCCGAATTTGTCGAGCAACTGCCATTGAGGGTTCCGTGCCTTGCTGCCCCTCGTATAGGTAGAGAACGGCTGGCATGGAGCACAGCCTGCAAGAACCCTTACTTGTCCTTCAGTGAAGAGGGAAGCTACGAAATCTGATGTCAGGTCAGAAACATCGTACTCGTAGAAGTCCGCTTTGACATTCTCCTCGAAGGGGTGCTTGCAGGTAGGGTCTATGTCGATTCCTCCGCCGATCGTTATACCTGCCTTCTGCATTCCATAGGATAGGCCCCCGGCACCACAGAACAGGTCGACAGCGACGGGACGCATGATGGTAGTTGCGGTAGGCATTGCCATCATCGGTCAGCCCACCTTGCTCCTAGGCCCACCAGCGGGCGTGGCTACTCCAACGTACGTAGCGGCGAAGATCATCTCCGATAGCCAACGGCGGAACGATTCATTGTCGCTGAACTGTTTGAATAGCTCGGTATGGTCCGCCAGTAGTTCCGTCATGGCGCGTTCAAGAGCCTTATCGTGCTCGATTCTAGCGTTCTCCCGGTCGGAGTTGGCTATTCCGTTCTGATACGCTTTGTCGGCAGCCACCTTTGCAGGCAACTCTTCGGCGATCACCTTCTGAATCTTGTCGGTGTCCTTCCACTCGATGTTGCCGAAGCGGTCGTTGAAGTCCTTGATGATGTTCGACAACCGGTCCAACTCCGGCTCGGGTTTCTGGCCTCCACCCTCCGTCGGCACGGGCTCGATCTCCGCGTCTTCGTCGGGGAGCTGGATATGCTGCACTGCCTGTTTCTCCACCCGGTAGCTGTCCATGTCGATGGCATCCAGTATCCCCTTCGACAGGTCCTCCTCAACGGGAGCGGGCAGCTTCGGGACGAGGAAGTTCAGGAAGATGGAGAGTTTTCCCCATTCGGCGTCGGTGTAGGGAAGTATGGAGGCCAGGAACCCGTAAGAACGGAGGAAGGCTTTGGCCGTGCCTTTGAAGTCAACCTGGCCGTCCTCATCAAGCTGCTCCCGGTAGACCGAAACGCAGGCGTCCAGAATCGGGTCGAGCTGGTCACGATCTGCCCCCGTGAGGTAGCGTTCGACCAGTTCGTCGACCTGCGACGGCTCGTACACCTGGTAGCCATCAAACGCTGCCCTGAGGTCGTGCAGCTTGTTGGGGTCGGTCTCGTCGGAGAGGACCGTGGTCCTGTAGTAGTCGGCGAAGGAGTCCTGTATCGTGTCGGCGTCGTTGGCGAAGTCGAGCACAAAGGCGTCATGCTTCTTCGGATGCGCCCGGTTGAGCTGTGAGAGCGTCTGAACCGCCTTGATGCCGGAAAGCATCTTGCCCACGTACATGGTGTGCAACAACGGCTCGTCGTAACCCGTCTGAAACTTGTCGGCGCAAACGAGGAACCTGTACGGGTCCTTCTGAATCTCGTCGGCGATAAGATTGGAAGAGAAGCCGTTGAGCGACGCCTCGGTGACCTTCGCACCACCGTATTCGTGCTCACCGGAGAAGGCAATGATGGCCTGGTAGGGGCTCTTGCGCTCAGCCAGGTAGTCGCGGATCGCGTGGTAGTAGCGAATGGCGCGCTCAATGCTGCCGGTGACCACCATGGCCCGGGCCTGTCCGCCTATCTTCTGAAGTCCCATCACCTGCTCGTGGAAGTGGTCAACCATGATCTCGGCTTTGAGACCGATGGCGTGTTCATGGTTCTCGACGTAGCGCCGCAGCTTCTTCCCGGCCCGCTTCGTATCAAACTCGGGGTCGGCATCCACCGTCTTTACCAGCCGGTAGTAGCTGTCCACCGGGGTGTAGTGCTGCAGCACGTCCATGATGAAGCCTTCCTGGATTGCCTGCTTCATGGTGTAGACGTGGAATGGAACGTGCCTGACCTTCCCGCCCTCGGGAATCGCTGCGCCGAAAATCTCCAACGTCTTGTTCTTCGGGGTCGCCGTGAAAGCGAAGTAGCTGGCGTTGAGCAGAAGCTTCTTGCTCTCTATGAGCCGGTTGATCTTGTCCTCGGTGGTGTCCTCTTCCTCCTCTACTCCGGCCTCACCCAGAGCCATGGACACAGACGCCGAGGTGCGTCCTCCCTGGCTCGAATGGGCCTCGTCGATGATGATGCCGAACTGGTGTCCTCTATGCTCATTGCCGATGGCGTCCAGGATGAAGGGGAACTTCTGGACCGTGGTGATGACGATCTTCTTTCCGTCCTGGAGGAAGGTTCGCAGGTCCCCGGAGCTCTGGGCATGGCCCACGATGGAGCGCACTTGAGCAAACTGCCTGATGGTGTCCCGAATCTGCTTGTCCAGGATTCGCCGGTCGGTGACGACGATCACCGAATCGAAGAGGGCCTTGCCGTCCTTCTCAAGTCCGATGAGCTGGTGGGCCAGCCAGGCTACGGAGTTCGACTTCCCGCTTCCTGCCGAGTGCTGAACCAGGTACCTGGGTCCGACTCCACGAGCCGACATGTTGGCCAGAAGCTTGCGCACTACGTCTAGCTGGTGATAGCGTGGCCAAATCTGTCCTCGCCTCTTCCGCCCGGTCTTGTCATCTATCGTCTCGACCATCTGGGCGTAGTTCTCGATGATGTGGGTGAGGCCGTCGCGGGTGAGCACCTGCTTCCACAGGTAATCGGTCTTGAGTCCGTTGGGGTTCGGCGGATTGCCGGCGCCGTCGTTCCAGCCCTTGTTGAAGGGAAGGAACCAGGAGCTCTTTCCCTGGAGGTGGGTGCAGAACCACACTTCATGGTCGTCAACGGCGAAGTGGGCCAGGCAGCGTCCCAGCTCGAAGAGCTTCTCATGAGGGTTGCGGTCCCGCTTGTACTGCTCCATGGCATCTTGGACCGTCTGCTTGGTGAGGCTGTTCTTGAACTCGAAGGTGGCAACCGGCAAGCCGTTGATGAAGAGACACAGGTCCAGAGCCAATTGGGTGTTGTCCTGGATGTACTGGAGCTGACGGGTTACCGAGAACCGGTTCTGACCGTATTGGGTCTTGGCCTTCTCGTTTCCCGGTGAGGGTGTGCCGTAGAGCAGGTCTATCTGGTGCGGCCCGTGCTTGATTCCCTTACGCAGCACGTCAATAGTGCCCCGTTTGGTGACCTCCCCCTGGAGCCGGGCTAGAAACTTGCGCCGCGTCGGACTGTCTTGACTAAGGTCGAGGGACTGGGCGACGCCGGGGTGGGTGGTATGAAGGAACTCGGCTAACTGGGCCAGGTCCACGCAGTACTGGCGGTCGTAGTCGTGGGGGTCGCCGCCGATCCAGCCGACACCGTAATCTGCCGGTCGCTCAGCTATGACGGCTGCTTGTACAGGCTCGCAAGGGTGGCCCGCCATGGCAATGCAGATGAGCCGCTCAAGACCCTTCTCTGTAGTATCAGTCGTCGTCACGACTAGGCCTTCCCCTCAAGGTCTAAGACCTCTTCGACTTTCCACAAGGCTCTGCTGATCTTGGCCGGATCACGTCCGATGGCGATGCACGTCTCCAGGTTCGTCATGGGGCTACCCTGTCTCGCTGCGCCGCACATGGTCCCGCAGGGCACGATTGATATCCGTCTGATAGCCGCGGCCGTCCTGGGCCTTCGCCTTGAACCACGTCACAACGTCGGCGTCCAGTCGCAGGGTGATCTGCTGCTTTACGGGCCGGTAGAACACGCCGCGCTGGGCATCCGACCAGTCGAGGAGCTCGGGGACATCGGTCGTGTCTATCTCATCGTCGGGCATCTCATCTAGGGCCTTGAGCTCGGCCTTTTGTTCATTGGTCAGCTTAATGGTCTCCTTCTTCATAAGCCTCCCTCTCACTCTTGGTGGCTTTTCGGGCGCTGATGATGCGTCCGACCTCTTCACCGCTCTCCGAATCTGGCTCAGGCCATGTGTGGACTACCATCAGGACTACCGGCCCCGCCAGTCCCATAGTCCGCCATCGCAGCTCGTCCGGATACGGGTCCTCACGGGTTGCGGCGAGAGGATCGTCAAAGACGAGCAGAGCGGTCTCAAAGCTGAGACCATGCCTCCGCCGGTTCTCTCGGTTCTTCTCCGGGTCCCATGTCCAACGCAAAGAGTAGGTCTCTCCGTAACAACATTATTGTAGTTACAGGCAATGGATATTGTCAAGATTCGGTGACGGGGGCTCTATTCCGTGTCCGGAGCGGCTGACAGGGCGGCTCCATAGAGGTCCCCGTCTCCATTTTCCATCCCATCACTCTCGTTTATAGGGTCCTGGTCGTCGGCCTCGTCCGGTAGGCTGGCCGCAGCCTCGCGCACGTCCAGCTTGCCCGTGCCTACGTCGGAGATGAGGCGGGTCTGGTACTCTCGCAACAGCTCAATCTGGCACCGGGTCCGGGTGATGGTGACGTCGATGTCCGCTGTGGCCTTGTCCAGGTAGCCGACGATGGCAGCCTGTTCTTCTAATGGTGGGCACAGTAGGGGAATGCTCAGGAAGGAGTCAGGATACAATCTTAACCGTGAAGAGGTGATTCCTGTTGATCGGCAATAATATTCAGCCCTGTATCCGTCCACTCGAAGTAAGAGATCCAAGTAGTTGGCATTGTGATACCCTCCATTGCGGGGTCGGTAAACACCATAAGAGGGGCTAACTAGACCAGTCTGCCTTGCCACGCCAAGAGCTGCCCACATCGTGTTGATTACTATGTCAAATGGGCGGCAGACCTTGTAACCTTCAGTTGATTCTGCCATGAACATGGTGAAGTTCGATTTTCTAGGGGTCACGCCAGTTATATGTGACACCGACATGAGTTCTTCCGCGCCGGTCATGGATCGCTCATCGACCTCACCGTAGAAGAACTTCGCACGGGAAACCTCCCAGTGCTCGGGCACATCTCCGAGCCACTCGACGCCCGGCGGCACGAGGCTTACGTTGGGGTCCAGGCCCCGGGTGACGGCCTGGTTGATGGTGGCCTGCTTCTCCTCCTTTAGCAGGGCGATGAGCTTCTCCTTGGCGCGGACGTAGCGGCGTATCCGGCGGTCCACATAGTCCAGGTATCGGACGATGGCGGCCTGTTCGGGGAGGGAAGGGAAAGCAAGCCACATGTATTTGAGTTGAGACGTGTAGATGTGCATGACGGTGATCCCACGCCCCATGAGTGCCTTCTGATGGGCATTTTGGAAGCAATCAATGGCATAACCCATGAAACGCGCATTCGTGGGTATTTGAGGCCGCAGTAGGATCACGTCCCCACCGCAGTAGACTTCTCCGGGGATGAGATTAACCGCTGACTTGCCAATCTCTTCAATTGTCTCGCCGGATCCTGCAAAAAGAATGTCACCATATTGGATGGGCGTATAGTCCGGTACGTTTTCAGGGGAAATGTAGGAACGACTCCTGTTGATGTGATACTTGTGATTCATGTAGATGTCGCCGTATCGGACACAAGGGAGCCCGATGTCTACTTCGTCTTCCTTCGAGCCTCCGTTACCCTTGGAGAATCTTCCAATCCGTCCTAGCTGTGTGCACTCCCAATGCCCCGGCACCTCACCGAGCCACTCCACACCGGAGGGCTTGTAGGAAGTGTAGGGTTTGAGGCCAGCTTTCATAGGAAGGAGACCTTCAACAAGCTTCAATCTGAACTATATCCGGACTGTGCTTTTGACGGAGACTCACTGAACTCACAACAACCGCATCAGGACAGGTCGGCTTTACACGAAGGACATCTGTAGTGTCCACCTTGCAATCGTGAAGCAGGCACCAATAGGTTCTTGTTCTCGTAGCAGGCTGGACAGTATAGGCCTTCCTTTCCTTCAAACTTATAGCAGCCCCATTGTAAGGTCGGCTCGGGCAAGTCTGATCGCCACTTTGCTGACGACGCGGGTCGAAGCCGTCCACGCAAGCTCCTTAACGCGCCATCAATCTGGTTGTTGAGTCCCCAAGACTCGTCTGCAAAGTCTACTGCGTGGAGGAATGCATTCATTGCTCCATGATCGAAAACACCTCTTTTGACCGTAGCGTCGTGAACAACCAACAACGGAAGCTCTAGGGCATGTGCTATAGCAGCCTCAATGTGATTCCATTCTGTCGCAAGGAATAGTGGCGCGCGGATGTCGTCGCCGACCACCTTTCCTGTATGGACTTCTGTCTGCGAGAAGCCCAAGACTATTGCCCCTGAGCATTGCTGCATCAATTGCATTACTTCGTCCATGGGAGACACGTTGGGTTGATCCGTAGTGCCGATGGATCGTGGCTGCAAATCATTGGCCTTGAGGAGCTGCTTGAAGTTCTCGAAGCCCTTCTTGCATTCGGGCCGCATCCAATTGGGTCGGCTGAAGAAGATGGGTTCCATACACACTACGACGTACCCCCAATAGACTCACGGTATCCATGCCCTGAACTACCAGCGATAACCTTTTCCAGATCGTAGATTGGGTTCACCATCCTCTATACTCCAGTTACTATCTTCCCCAATAAACCCTCGGTTTCCCGCTCCAGAGCCAGGATGTCGGCCCTGATCTCCTTCAACGGTCGCAGGGTCTTGGGCTTGTAGAAGTAGCGGTTGAAGCTAATCTCGTAGCCGACCTTCACGTTCGCCGGCACGTACCAAGCGTCGGGGGCGTAGGGCAGCACGTCACGGCTAATGAAGGCTTCGATGCCGCCCTTCTCCAGCAGCGGCACCTGCTCAGTATCTCGCAGGTCTGTGTCCGGTTCGTACTCGACCACGGCGAGTCTGCCTTTTACGGTCGCCTGGAAGAGGCCGTGTGGGGGATCGGGGTCGATACCTCTCTTGAGGACCCTCTTGATAACAGGAGTCGCGGACTCCGAGCGTTCCCACTTCTCCTTGAGCTCTCGAATTTCCTTGACGGTGTAGACCCGGTCTGGGTCTATGCCCTCCAGTCGCAACGGCCGTTCGACCGTAACCTTCCAGTAGCCGAAGACCTCGTTGGGGAAAATCTTGGATTCTTCCGTCTCCTCCAAAGCAAGGAAGACATCGCAGATTTGCTGGATGTCCTGGTCTGACAACTCGCAGTTCTTGCTACGCAGATTCTTGCGCAGCGGCCGGAACCACTGGGTGGCATCTATGAGCTGCACCTTGCCGCGGCGGTGCTCCGGCTTTCGGTTACTCAAGACCCAGATGTAGGTGGCGATCCCCGTGTTGTAGAACATGTTCAGGGGGAGAGCGACGATGGCCCTTCCATCAGAGATTACTATCCCTGGATCGAGATCGGAATGGTGACCCGAATTCCCGAATATGCGAGGGAACGCACAGACGGACTGGTAGAGGTTTCGATTCCTCTGGAGGATAGGGCCCATCGATTCGAGGCTTGCAAAACCTACTCAGTGTTCATCAACCGAAAGACAGTTCATGCCATGGCCACCGATACCGCTGAGCCCCGCCCGCCCGAATGGGACATTCAAGACTATGACTTTGTCGATAAGTTAACGGCCACGCAGATTGCAGACAGCGGTCCCACCCTCGCAATTTCCGATCAGCCGTTCGGCAGCGGCTCGTTTACGGTTAACGTGTACGTTACCGGCAGCGACGACGACGGCCTATTCGGCTTCGCGGTCGGATTCCAGCCCGGCCATACGACCAACGCATCGGCCGACTACCTGTTGCTGGACTGGAGGAAGACGGACGAGTCTTACGATTTTCCGGACCCCTCTGCCTCACAGGGCGGCCTCTCAAGGCAAGGCATAGCCCTATCACGGGTGCATGGAGTGCCCGATGCCGACGAGTTCTTGCAGCACGGGAACCTGGATGGCACGCCTTCATACTTTCTGCTGGAGGAACTACAGCGGGACAATAGCCCCAGCAGAGCCGGCTGGTGGGTCGATCAAGAGTACGAATTCACACTGGAGCTCACCTCGTCCAACTTCAAGGTCCACGTTAACGGGACTCTGGTAATCGATTGGCCAACCCCAAGGGACTACACCGGGGGCCGTTTGGCGTTCTACATGTTTTCCCAAGACAACGTCGGGTTTTCGAATTGGACTCGGCAATAGGCTGGCAGAGAGCGAAGCTCTCTACAGGAATGATGGGTTTGCGTGGACGTGTCCCGGTGTCCCGGAACCGCAACGAGGTCAACGACGATGGCCATCGTCTTGGTTTGTCAAATGCGTGGGCTTTCTGGAAGGGGCACTGGTAGCGCCATCTGGTGGATGGTGGCCATGCAGACCATGCTCGGCAGATAGAGCGCTCTGAGTACGGAGGGACATCAACACCCGAGGCCTTGGGCGCCCTCCCATACATCGACACTGCCAAGTGGTGGCTGCCTACTGCGCGCCTCCTCTGCTACGCTGGACGTATGGCCCTCTCCGAACCAGAGCTGTTCCACTCCCTCAGCCGGATGCCGTCGTCACCAGGTTGGACGTAGGCGATACGTCGCCCCTCATGCTCGGGACACGCACCATTATCCAGATGAACCCCCGGGGAAGGTTACAGGCGCCAGTCATGGTGGTGGGAGTCAATGGGTACTATTTCGCTCCCAGGGAAGGTCAGTTGGAAGAGAACGCCCAGACCTTCTACCGGCTCCAGACCAGGTCGACAGTCACCCGCCTGCGAGGATCGGGGGTCTCTGTGCTTGAGTGGGACCCAACGAGGTCCGACTTCGCCACTGCCCTGATGAGGCAGCTGAGGACCAGATGATCCCAACCCGTTTACTCGCTTCCGGTATTCATTTGCCGGCCATCTTCGCGATGAGTACGAGCGCGGCCTTCGTATTCCATTCTTCCTTTCTGTATGAGAGGTGGTTGAGTGATACCTTGGCTGACCTCCTGGGGTGGTATGCTGGAGCCTTCGCTCTAGTCCTCTTGGGAATCTTCGTGGGACTGGGCCTACTCCTTTCTTTCATGGGACGCATGCCAGGCCTGTTTGCCCTGATCCTGTTTCTCTTCTTCCTTCCGTCCCTCTACGCCCACAGCTCTCTGGACTGGTTACAGTTCGCCGACTTAGACGTGGAACCAAACGTGACCGAGGCCAGTCTAGTATCGCTAGGGGTCATCATCCTGACGGCCTATCTCCTGATCCGAACGATGCTTTGGATAAGTGACGCCGAGCAGGACTTCCAGCGCCGAGGCGCTGATGCCGGCGAGGTACGGGAGGCATCGTTTTTCTCTGTGGTCCTTCTCATTGTTGCCCTTGGAGTTGCCACTGGGGTGGGCCTAGCCCTGGCCTTCTCCGCGGAGCCAATAGGAGGATTTCTTCAGGGTTCCTTGGGAGGCGTTCCAGCCCAACAGATAGAAGTGGTCGAGAAGTTAAAGGAGTCAGGTCTGGGGGACAACCTTTCAGAGCAACAGATTGGCCGCCTGGCCGACGCAGTCATGGTCAAACCCTTCTTTTCGCAGGACATCTCCTGTGATTGCCCAGCACAGATGGGCCATCACGATGTCTATATCTTGCTGAAAGGCCTCGTGACCCTGGATAGGGAGCATGAGGACCACCATCATGTGATTGAGGTGGAGAGCAAGGGGTCTGCCTTCGACTTCGGGCCTCTCTTAGGTGCCGACTACGATTACGTAGCAGCGCGGGCCATCGAAGGAGTGGAAGTCTTGGCTCTGGACAGCCAGAAACTCCTGGAACTCTTTGACAAAGATCCTGTCTTGGGGCTCGGATTCACCCGCAACATGGGAAGGCTGATGGTAGCCCAGATGGGTAAACAGCTCGACCAACAGCTGGATTTAGAGCCCGACCACAGGTAGACCAAGTAGATTCAGGTCCCGTCCCCGACCTGCCCTCATCATGATGATGCCCGGGGGTTAGCGTCCAATTCTCCGCATGATTTGTTACATAGGGGCGGACTCCCCCATCAGGCATAAAGCCCCATGATTCCGCTAGCGGGAGTTGCCAGGGAGTTGCCAGGGATTCCATAGACATCATGCCTGATACCATGCCCGCTCGCTGTATCCGACTTTCTTATGGTCAACACTCCAGCCATAATCCTTCTGTACGAGGTTAAAGCCAGTAGCTCCGCCCCTTTGTCGGGGTGAAGCCTGAGTAGTCCTGCCTGTAATGGGCTAGACAGAGTCTCCAATACCTTGGTGGGCCCATAGTCCCCTCCGGCTTCTGGGCAGCTGCGGTTCCTGACGGAACCTCGCTGCCCTGCGCCGCGCATAGGGGTAGACGCAGTTGTCCACGGTTACCGTGACGCCGTGTCCGGTCATCCTAGGGGCGGCGTCTGAGGGGTTTTGAGGCGGGACAGTCTCAGCGGGTAACTTCAGGAGCTCTCCAAGCACAGAGTGACTAGTATATCTCCCAAAAAACAGCTGGAAAGCCCTAACCAGGGGTGGGATCAGTGGCCCCTATCGGGATACATCGGCCGGCGTTGGGAAGGAGCTAGCAGCTGGAGGACCTACGAGCTGGTATGCCCTGTCACTCCTCGCTACTGCTATCCTGCTGGCCGTTGGTAAGCATCTGGATATTAGTGGTCCCTTCTTGGACTATGGAACCGTCCAGGACACCTCAGCGATTCGGCTGTTGGGCCGAGGATGCAAGTTGGATTCAAGGAACCGGCGGAGCCGGGCCAAGCAGTACGGGCTGGAAGTGACGGCAGCGTTGAAGGTGGCCCGGGAGACCTGTCTCCTCCATTCAGAGCTGGCTACGAACACCGCCGGGCGACCTTCTGGTATTGGGCATTCAACGAATTCCCCCAGCTGGACTTTAGCGAGGAGCGACTTGTCCAGGGAATGGAGCAGTACCTCTTGGATAATGGAATATCCGCGGTCGCCTCTCATTCGTTGCGCAAGGACGCGCGGTGTTTCCTCAGAACCTACCTGCCACCAGCATGCGACAGGGCGCGCAAGACCGTCTCGAAGGAATCCCCTGGGCTGCCCTCTCGCCGTTTTCGGGGGGCGGTGCGCGACGGTCTCTCGGGCGGTCAGTACAGATTCGCGGTGGGCCAGCACCGGAGCCTGTCGCTTGAGCTGTTTGCCTACGCGCTATACCGGTTCCGCGAGCGAGTGCGCCCGGGCGAGACGGTCCTCGCGCTAGAGGAGCTCCGCTGGGCTCCCCTTAGTCCGAGTCGCGTCCTGTGCCTCGAAAATCGGGCGCTGCTAGAACTTCTGGAGGAGCTTGAGCAGCGAACCGCACAAGCACGCCTGATCCGCACTGCCGGGCTCAACATGGTGACGCTTGATGCGGATGTACGCTCCGCCGACGTTCTGGAAGACTTCTACGCACGGCGCGAGGCCCAGCATGGTTGACCGGAGGCGGGCCGCGCTTGCTGATCTCGTGTGGCCGGGCGAAGCGTATTCGCGGGCGACCAACATCGAGCCGGATTATCGAGACCCGGAGGGGCTTCCAGAGTCAAGGTGCGTACTACCAATGCCAGCGAACGAGCCTTCTGGGAAATGAGGCGCAGGACCAGGCCAATGAGCTGCTTTCAGGACCAAGCCAGCGTGGACCGGATCATATTCGGAGTGATCAATTACCTCAATCAATCCTGGAAGGACAAGCCCCTCAAAGAATTCACACACTAAGCTTGACGCTACCGGACGAGTACAGATGGTTGACGGGCTTTCTGGGCCGCGAGTATACTCCCGTTGTCTCACTGGATTAGACCGGACCGGTTGAAATGGGAAATATCGGTCACAATAATAGGGGCACATTTTCAGGCTTACTCGGGTGTTCGCCGGATGGGGATGATCAGTGTAACCATGGAAGTTCCCGTGACGCATTTCCGACTTACATAAAAAGGCACTACTAATATTATAATCCGTGCAAAATAGCGGAGATACGAGTCACACAATGTTAGGACGACGACCACTCGATGGTACTCGCATTCTCGATTTCACCTGGGTGCGGTCAGGCCCCTGGGCGACCCGTTGGCTAGCCATTCTGGGAGCCGAAGTCCTAAAGGTGGAATGGCCCGAACCGGCCCTAGGCGGCTTTACAGGCCGCTCAGTATCGGGCACCGCGGGGACAAGACCTCCTGGGGTAGCGCCTGGGATCAACAGCGGAGGAGACTTCAGCGATACCAACCCCATGAAGAAGAGCGTCACCATCAGTGCCAGGACTCCTAAGGGCCTGGCGCTCATCAAGCGCCTCCTCGCCACCTCGGACGTGGTCATCGAGAACTTCAGTACCGGTGTGCTTGACAGCTGGGGACTGAGCTACGAGGAGATGACCAAGATCAAGCCGGACATCGTCTATGTCTCCATGGCTGGTTTCGGGCAAACGGGGCGCAACAAGGACTACAGAACTGTGGGGCCTATTGTACAGGCCCAGGGCGGGCTGACCTTCACCTCGGGCCTACCGGGGGCTCCTCCAGCTGGTTGGGGATGGTCCTACATGGACAACACCGGCGGAATGTACGCGGCGATGTGTGTCCTCACCACACTCCATCACCGCAATGCCACTGGGGAGGGTCAATGGGTGGACATGTCCCAGGTAGCCGCGGGCATCACCCTTACCGGGCCATCCATACTCGATAAGACCATAAATGGACGTAACACTCGTCGCGGCTTCTTCCCACCGGGTAATCGCGCAGTGTGGCCCGGAGGGCCGTTGGTGAACAACTATCGAGGCCCAAGTACTGCCCCCCATAACGCCTACCGCACCAATGGCGGTGGTTACAACGACTGGTGCGTTATCGCCTGCTTCACAGAGCAGGAATGGCACTCCCTGGTGGAGCTCGTGGGAGCCCCAGCCTGGGCTAACGAAGACCGGTTCGCCACCGTGGCAGGAAGAATACAGCATCAGGAGGACCTGGACCGAGGCATTGAGGCCTGGACCCTGACCCTGGAGAAATACGAGTTGGCCGACCGCTGCCAGGCAGCGGGGGTCCCTGCTGCCCCGGTGCAGAGCAACGAGGACCGGGTCGAGCATGACCCCCAACTCCGACACCAGGGCATGTACACAACCGTACACCACCAGGTGTTGGGGGAACACTTGACCCAGAACACACCCTTCACCTTCTCCATCTCGCCCACCAGCGTAGAACGGCCCGGTCCCCTCTGCGGTGAGCACAACCCCGAGGTACTCGGAAGCATCCTGGGCCTCTCCACTCAGGAGATTCGAGAGGGATACGAGGACGGCACCTTCTGGCCCAAGACCATCCCCCTCGAGCCCTACTTGCTTGAGGCACTTGAAGTTGGGACCGCATAGAGAGGAGGACTAGCAGCCATGGAGAATGTACGGTTTTCTCCCGGTCCTTTAGGGAACTTGCGGGTCTTAGAGCTATCCGACGTGATCGGTGAGTGGTGCGGGAAGCTTATGGCCGACATGGGTGCCGATGTCATCAAGATAGAGCCACCCGGCGGGGTGGCCGAGCGCCGGATCGGGCCCTTCTACCAGGACGTACCCCACCCCGATCGGAGCCTCCATTTCTGGCACTACAATACCAGCAAGCGGGGCATCACCCTAAACCTCGAGACCGAGGAAGGCCGCGACCTCTTCCGGAAGATGGTGACGAGTGCTGACGTCCTGCTGGAGACCTATCAGCCGGACTACCTCCCGTCTCTAGGTCTCGGCTATGAAGAGCTTCAAAAGATCAACCCGCAACTCGTCATGTGCTCGCTCACGCCCTTCGGCCAGACGGGCCCCTGGCGGCACTACCGGAGTTCAGACCTAGTACACATGGCCGCCGGCGGCCAGATGGCCTCCACGGGATACAACGAGGAGGACGTGCCCGATCCTCCCCCTATTGCAGCGGGTGGCGGCAACGCCTGGCACATGGGCAGTCACTACGCCTATATAGCCATTATGGCCGCAGTCTGCATGCGCGACGGGATCGGCGAAGGACAGTACATCGATGCCTCAGTCCACAGCGCCTGCGCCCTCACCACCGAAGGCGCTATTCCCACCTATCTCTTCACTAAGCAGGTCGTGCGCCGCAACACCGGCCGCCATCACTCGGTCGGCCCCATGCCTCGATGGCAGCACCCCACCAAGGACGGCCGCTACGTTAATTTCAGTCTTGTCGGACGCCTGACTCCGGACTTCATGAAGAGGCTAATAGACTGGATGGACAGTAAAGGCGTCGAACATGACCTCAACGATCTCAAGAATGTGGAGCCGGAAGCACTCCAGAAGCAGCAGGCCCACATAAGCGAAGTAGTTGAGCGTTTCTTCGCTAGCGTCACTCAGGAGGAGGCCTACCACGAAGGCCAGCAACGGCGCTTGCTGATAGGAGCAGTCCATGCCCCCGAGGACATTCTGGACGAGCAACACTGGCATGATCGGGGATTCTTCGTGGAGGTGGAGCACCCTGAGTTGGGCAGAAGCTTCACATACCCAGGTGGGGCATCTATCTATCCCCAGTCCCCCTGGAAGATCTACCGCCGGGCTGCTGTCATTGGCGAACACAACCAAGAGGTCTTCGGAGAAATCGGACTCGACCTACTCGAGCTCGGGGTGCTACGCGAGGCAGGGGTGATCTAGCCCCAATAGAATGGAACGGAGGTCGGAATTGCCAAGACAGATACCCGTACCCGATGAACTGAGCAAGCCCTTCTGGGATGCCGTTAATGAGCGGCGGCTGGTCGTGCAGAGCTGCACCGCCTGTAACGCCTTACACTACCCGCCGCGGCCGAGATGCGAGGACTGCGGGTCAGAGACACTGGAGTGGAAAGACACGAGCGGGCGGGGAAGCATCTCTGGCTATATCGTCATACACGACTCCCGCATGAGGGTGTGGTCGCCTGAGGTGCCCTATAACGTCGCGATAATCCAACTAGAGGAAGACCCGACTATCAACTTCTTCGCTAACCTCCCCGGGACACCAGTGGATGATGTACCCGTTGGTGCCCCTACAGAAGTGATTTTTGAAGAGGTTGCTCCAGGCCAACTGGTGCCCGACTGGCAGGTTGTGAGCTAGCTCCACCTATCCGTGCAGATACCGGAGATACAGCAGCAAGGAGAGGACGATGGTTTCTCCACATTATCGCTCGATTTATCGGATGGATGAGGGACTGGGGGTCTGGGAGCACCAGGGGAGGGTGGCGGTGGCAGGTATAGGACACACTCCCGTTGACCGGCGCTGGGACGAACGGCCTGAAACCAGCCTGGGCGCCTACTCCATGATGGCAGCCCAGAAGGCCATCGACGACGCGGGGATATCGCCAGACGATATTGATGGGGTTGTGTCGTGCCCGAGGGCGAACATACCAGAATGGACGCGACCGGAATTGCCCCCGCCCTACAACACCGCGGACGGCGTCAGCAAAGTGACCGCAGAGTGGCTGATCAAGAATATGGGACTCAAGAACGTCAAGTTTACCGACAACACTCACGAAAGCTTGGGAGGTAACATAAGCTGGGCCTTGAACTTTGCAGCCCAAGCCGTGGGAGACGGGCAGTGCGAGGTGTGCCTTGTGCGGTATACTATGGGGAACTTCTCGGGCAGGTATATGACGTCCGGGAGCAACGCCGAGGACACCGCCCGTGGTGATGGGCAATGGACCGGTCCCTGGGGCTGGGGTGCCGCCGGCGCACAATACGCCTACATCACGGGTGAGTACTGTCGCAAGTACGGCAGCAACCCCGACAGGATGGCCCCCTTTGTTGTAAACCTGCGGAGGAATGGTAGCATGTTTCCTGATGGGTACTACTATCAGCATCCACAGGAGCCGCTGACCATTGCCGATTACCTCTCTTCCAGGTGGATAGCTAAACCCTTGAGGCTCCACGATTATGACAGGCCGGTGCAGGGTGGAGCTTGCTACATCGTGACCACCGCGGAGCGGGCCAAAGACATGAAGCAGCCTCCTGTGTACTTCCTCAACCATTGTGCGAACAAGTTCCACAAGCGGAGCAGTGTTGAGACCCTGGAGGAAGTGGAAGGGTGGACGGACAGCCTGGCTAGGAAGATCTTTGAAGGCTCAGGGCTAACCCATAACGAAGTCGACGTGTATAATCCCTATGATGGCTTCACCCACTTCACCCAGTACTTCTTAGAGGCCATGCAATGGCACGGGGTGAAGAGGGGCGAGGCACATGACTTCTACGGGGGCGACATCAGCGTGGAGGGGCCACATCCGCTGCTCTCCAGCGGTGGCAACAACGGCACGGGACGCACTCGTTGCGCAATCTTGACAGACTCTATTCAGCAGCTGCAGGGAAAAGCGGGCGAAAGGCAGATCAGGCTAAGGGCCGAGACCGCCGTCTGTGGTGGAACTATGCCCGGCAGCTCCGCCTGGACGGTCTTCGGCAAATACCCCGACTAACTATCTTACGGTTCGGCGTAGGTCGACTCGATGTATCCAGATGTATCCAAAGGATGGCCTGCTCAAGCTCCCGTGCGCTGCGATGGACGCCCCGACGGAGTTGTTTCTCGGTGAGGGCAGCGAACCACCGCTCTACCAGGTTGAGCCAGGAAGAGCCAGTAGGAGTGAGTGGAAGGGGTAGCGTGGGTGCTTGGCCAGCCAACCCTCTTACATGGACTTGCCCTCGGCGCGTATGATAACATTGGCCAATTCGCCCCGGGCCTTGGCCCATTTTGGACTAGTCGTCACAAAGGCCCATGGGACCACACCACTCAGTCGGGGCCTATAGGTGATACCGCGATGCAGGCCTACATAGTTAAACGGGTCCTCCTATTCATACCGACGATGTTTCTCGTGGTCACCCTGATCTTTGTAATCCTGCGGCTGGTCCCGGGAGACCCCGCGATCAATAAGCTCGCGGGATTTGAGGGCCAAGGCCGGTACACGCCCGAAGACGTGGCGAAAGTACGGGCCTCTATGGGGACTGACAGGCCCCTGATCGTGCAGTATGGAACGTGGTTGTGGGGTATCGTCCACCTCGACTTTGGGGACTCCCTTACCTATGAGGCTCCGGTGTGGACTGACCTGAGGTACAAGTTTCCAGTAACCCTCGAGCTGGCAGTGCTCGCTCTCCTGATCTCGGTCGTGGTGGCCGTGCCCGTGGGAGTGCTGTCGGCCGTCAACCAGGACACCTGGCCAGACTATCTCGGACGCGTGATCACTATCAGCGGCATCGCCGTACCCAATTTCTGGCTCGGCGTCCTAGTGATTTATATACTCTCAAACTACTTTGACTGGGCCCCTCCCCTGGGCTACGAAAGCTTATGGGACAAGCCTCTGACTAATCTCCAGCAGCTGATCTTCCCAGCCTTGGTCCTGGCCACGAGTAACATGGCCTTCATGGCACGAATAACCCGCTCGGCTACCCTGGAGGTGTTGAGGGAAGATTACATCCGAACCGCCCGCTCCAAAGGGCTTGCCGAGAAGGCGGTTGTCGGGCGCCATGCCTTAAAGAACTCGTTGTTACCGGTCCTCACCATCTCCGGCTTGCAGTTCGGATCCCTTTTGGGCGGGACCATAATTATCGAGGCCATCTTCATCATCCCGGGAATGGGGTTTCTCTTGATTTCAGCTATTGGAACCCGGGACTATCCTCAAGTCCAGGCGATCGTAATAGTTCTCACTTTGGTGGTCCTGGCGCTGAACCTTATGGTGGACGTGCTCTACGCGTGGTTGAACCCACGGATCCGGTACACCTGACGGCGACGGAGTCCGGGAGGCTGATTAGCGATGAGTGAGCAAACCGAAGCTCAGGAGGTTTGGCGAGAACCGGGCTTCGATAGACTGCGTCCAACCCCCCCCATCTGGTACCCCATCCTCGACTTTTTCAGACAGAAGCCCCTGGGCGGCATGGGGGCCACAATTGCCCTTCTCCTGGTCATCGTTGCGATATTTGCCCCTCTAATACGGACCCAAGATCCCTATCGTATTCCTACAGACCCACCCAACACGTACGCCCCTCCTAGCAGCGAGAACCTGTTCGGAACCGATGAGCTGGGACGCGATGTGTTCAGCCGGCTCGTCTCGGGCGCCAGGATCTCCCTCAGAGTAGGGCTGATTAGCGCCTTTGTCGGTTGTACCATAGGGGCGCTCATAGGGGTGGCCAGCGCCTACTACGGAGGCATTACTGACCTGCTGGTACAGAGGCTGGTCGACGCCATGATAGCCTTCCCTTACCTGGTCCTGGCCCTAGCGCTGATGACCGCATTGAGCACAGCCGACCTAGCACTACTGACTGACCCTATTAATAAGGTCATCGTCGCACTGACCATAGGGTTCATCCCCAGTAATGTGAGGATCGTCCGCTCTCAGGGACTGGCCATCAACGAGATGGACTATGTACTGGCCGCCCGGGCCGTCGGCGCCGGAAGCCTGCGCATCATAATGCGGCACATGATCCCCAATGTAATGGCCATCTGGATCGTGGCCGTCACCTTCTACATGGCCATAGCCATCATCGCGGAGGCGGGCCTCAGCTTCCTCGGCTTCGGAGTGGGCCCAGACGTCCCGTCATGGGGCAGCATGCTCAGAGGAGCCACGCAACAATACCAAGGAGTCGCTCCGTATCTGGCGATCTTTCCCGGGCTGGCGATAGCCGTAGTGGTGTACTCCTGGAACCTCCTGGGAGACTCGCTGCGCGACGCACTGGATCCCCGGCTCCGTGGTGCTAGCTAGCCAGACACCGCCCTGCGCTCCTCTTCCTGAAAAAGGCGGGTTGTTCCGGATTCTAACTTAGCTGCAGCTCTCCCGAGTGCCCGCTCCAGTCGGCCGTTGAAATAATTGGGGAATGCAGATGTAACCTGGGACGGACCCAGGAGCCTGAGGGCTTGCCCCAGCGTCCCAGAGGCCTTGTCCTCAGATCCAATTGCCTCGTGACACCGCCTCCATAAAAGGACCCCCTGTGTCCCTATGGAAGGGGGCACAGGGGGTCGGCGCTAAAGGATTTTCAGCAGTCCCTAGATCTGCCTTCTCAAATGGCGCGGTTGGGAACTCATTTACACTCTGGATCGCACCAGATATGATCCCATTTCGCGTAAGTCAAGTATACGCCAGGGACATGGACGCCCTGTATCACCTTGTCCTTGATAAAGGCCGACTGAACAAAGAAGAGGTAGGGATGAACGCTGTCCTCTATGAGAAGGTTATTGGCCTTGAGGGCTAGCTCTCGCTGCCTGGCGATGTCTTGAGTCCCCACAAGCTCCTTCAACACTTTATCGGCCTCCTCGTTATAGACCCCAACACGGAGCGAGTGGTTTTCGTTCCCCTCCCCGTGATTCCCGAGCGATATATCGGGGATAGGTGGGCTGGCACTTGTCAGTGCTATGTAGATGTCTTTGTAATTCCTTGTGTCCAATTGTTCGTTAGCCACGCTGGACTCGACCCCGTTTACGGTCACATCCCAGCCCAGGCGGTCCTCAAACTGCTGCTTCAATACTACCGCATAATCACACCGTGAGGCGGAAGTTGCACAGCCTATATCGACCTTGCTTCCAGAGCCAAGCCCGAGCTCCTCAAAAAGCTTCTGGGCTTGGGCGATGTCATCAGGGTGTTTCTTGCCGTCCAACTGCCGGAAACCTGGCATTTGCAGAGCGTCTTCACAGGAGAAAGTCCAGTTGAACCCGCAAGGAAGCTGAGTGCCTATCACGTAAGCTCCCTCGCTCACAATATCTATCATGGATTGCCGGTCAATGATCAGGTTCATAGCCTTCCGGGAACGGGGGTCGTCCCAGGGCTTATTGTCGGCATTCATGACGATGCCGCTAACATAAGCGGGCCCAGCATAGGAGACGGTTGCCTGGTCCCCCAGGTCCTTTTCTAGCTGCTTTGCCGAGGGAATAGACAGGCCCGTTGTAATGTTCGCGGACAGCAGGACCTGGCGTGTCTTGTAGGCCGCTGCGACCCGACTGGCGTCCGTTATAATGAATACGTCAATACCATCAAGGTGGGGGGTGCCTGACCTCCAGTACCGGTCGTTCCTCTCCCAACTGGTTACTACGTCCCTGTTGTAGTTACCCAACTGGTAGGGCCCCGTGCCATTGAGGGTCTCCGGGTTCGCGAACTTATGCAGCTTCCCCTCCTCGACAAACTTCTTTTGCAAGACATGAAGATGGTTCTGGCCCATGACAGTGAGGAAATGTGGGCCGGGCCTGTTGAGCCTGAATACCAGAGTATTTTCATCCAGAGCCGTGACGTCCCGACTCCAATCATCTATAAAATCTGCTGCCCTCCTGGCCAGGTTCCCAGCAACGCCCTTAGTCGCTTCCTTCACTAATTCGAATTCGCTGTCGCTGGGGGACATCTGGGACGTGTAGCTAAACAGGATGTCGTCCATGGTGAGGGGATCTCCATTGTGGAACCGCACACCCTGACGGATCTTTAAGGTGTAGGTGCGGCCGTCGGACGAAATGGTCCAGCTTTCGGCCAGGTCGGGTCTGAGATCGAGGACGTCTGCGGTTTCGGGATCAAACTCGACGAGCTGGTTGACCATACCGGCCAGGGCTTGATTTACCCCACCAAGGGTGCCTGAGCCCAGAATATATACGGGCTCTGGAGCGCTGGTAGTCTGTATGGGGACGATGCCGCCCCGAATGGGCACCATCATGGCGGCCCCGGGGAGGGGAGTAGCCGTGGGAAGTACCTGTACGAGTGCTTTTCCGATGGCCTTCTCGACGTCCGATTGAGTGATTCCTTCAGGCTGGGCCTCCAGGGCTTTGGCGATGGCGGCCGATACCTCCTCCGCAGTAACCCCGGGTTGGGCGGCCAGGGCCGCCTGAACCGCCTTCGCGACATCGTCAGTAACCCCGGGTTGGGCGGCCAGGGCCGCCTGAACCGCCTTCGCGACATCGTCGGCTGACACCCCCGCCGGCACAGCCGCCAAAGCGTTAGTAATCGCCTGCTGCACGACCCCTGAAACGTCTACCGGAGTTGGGGTTGGCTGCGGGGTTGGGTCATCGGTACCACACGCGGCAGCGACCACCAATAAGAACGCCGCAACCACGCCAGGAATAAGCCAACTGCGCCATCGTAACATGTTCTTCACCCTCCGAGTATGATCGGGTTGTTACCGGTGATTCCCTGTAGATTGAGTAGGTGGGTTCGCAAGAACACCCTCATCTATAGCAGAAGGCCCTAATGTTTGTCAATAATCCGAATGGACTCTTTAAAAAGTGTTACCCAAGCAAGTGGGTATCGTTGCCTTGCCAATAAGTGTTACCGGGAGGTGGCATGACGCGAGGCGGTGTGAAAGAGTACATAGAAGCGATTCGAGTTAGGTACATGAAGGGAAGTTGCACAGAGAAGGGCCAGATTCTGGATGAGACTGTGATGGTGACCGGCTACCATCGGAAGGCAGTGATCCGGTTGCTCTGCTCCCAGGATGGCCCACTGGGACTTCGACGGCGGTAGGGCTTGAGTAGACGGTCGATGGAGGTATCGCTCGGTTGTGTCTGGCGCCTGTCTAGCGGAAGAAGCCACTTCGAGGTGGCGGCGTGTGGGTACCAGGGATTAATGCTCTCTCCGTAACAGACTCCGTGGCTCACCGTGACCCATGATGACGATGAATGGCGGTCGAACAAGCCGGGGAAGGGCAAACTCGCACCTGGAGGCCGAGCAAATGATCGTTGACAGGCTTCCGGGGACGGGAATACACTCCTCTCATCCCACCGGACTAACCCGGACCGGTGCAGATCGGAAAACTGGGCTAAGCGTGGAAACAAGGGACTACCCCGATAGGTCCCCACCATGGTGGCCTTGACGAAGTCCAGGCATCCTCCTAAATTTCTCCCATCCCAAGAACCCAGGCGGGACAGCATCTGCGCAGCCAGCTAGGAACCATAGACCAAGGAGGTAGCCCGCATGATCGTGAGAATCTACACCGGGGACGATGGAAGGTCCCATTTCGAGGATCTGCCCATACCTGAGGGTGAAACCCAAAGCTTCCTTCTCCAGGCCGGCGGCGAAATGGTATTCCGCCGCGCACCTGACGACTACTTCCTCGACTGGCACACCGCCCCCCGGCGTATGTTCGTCATTACACTGACCGGCCACGTTGAGATCGCCATCGGCGACGGCACCGTCCGCACATTCGGCCCTGGAGACATCCTGCTGACAGACGACCTGTCGGGCGAGGGACATACATCCCGGGGCGTCGGTGGTACGCGTACTATGGTGTCCATACCGATTGGGGACTAGGGAGGGGTCCGGGGCCAACTCCTCCGGTGCAATGTAGGTTAACATCCAGCCAAGGCCGGCTCCAGATGGAACCGTAGAGGCATTCGGTGGTGATCCGGTACAAGTCCCTTCTGGAAGCGCTCGTTGGACGTAGTCATGTGCCCCTCCGTCCTGCGACGCTCAGTCGGATGTCCCGTAACACAAACTTATTACAAGTATCCCGGTCCGCCAACACGGGCCGACCGGCGGGCTGACGCCATTGGTATCTCGGTGTAAATCGACCGGTGCGCCGGGGCAGCTACATAACTCCTGGCGCAGCGGTCGAACTGATAGCAAGGTTGCCTAGGGACTCGCCGATTCCACCTCGAAGATGCGCACCCAGTAGTCCCCGGGGTGAAGGTGCTCGACTTTCCTGGTAGCTTCCTGCCGCCCGGCGCTCTGTCATAGGAGCGCAGGTCGTCCAGGTTGTCCTACATGGTGACGGAAAGACCCTCGCCGGGGTTTTCGGTGCTGCGCAGGAGCTGGCGGCCGCACAACCCCTTGGTATCCTTGGTGATGTCGTCCACCGTCTCGTGATAGATCCTGGAATACTCTTCCCAACTTCCCCGCCTGAGCTTTCCCCCCAGATCGTCCTGACATACATGGCAGCCCTCCTTTCACCATGATGCCCCATTGATAAATCGGGTTCCCGCTCTGGAGGGCCATATTTATATATCTGATATAGATTATTTGCAAGTCTGTAGGGTGGGAAGCTCTCCGGTAACATATCCTTGGAGAACCAGGTGAACGTTCAAGGGGTCCAAGAGCCGGGCCCCCGGCGTCCTAATAGATGCCGGGGGCCCGATACACCCAGCAAGGCCGGTACCACCCCTCTATCTCAGGGAGAGGGGCCGGGGGTGAGGAGCTAGTCCTCAGGGAGAGGGGCCGGGGGTGAGGAGCTAGTCGGCGGGGATGGGCTCCTCCACCCTGGCCCTGAACTTGGGGATAACCTCGGCGGCGAACCGCCCCAGCTGCTCCAGCATCACTCCCTGGGGTGTGCCAACGGGCATGCCGACGCCGACCCGGTCCAGCCCAGGGTACTTCTCCTCTACTTCCTGTATCGCGGCGGTGATTTCCTCGGGAGACCCGGCCAGGAAGCCCCCGCCCTGGACGGCCACCTCAATGTTGGGCAAGCCGGCGTGGGGCGCCCTCCTGGGGTCGGACATGACCTCTATCTGCTCATCGGTCAGGGAACGGACCAGACGCAGCGGCCCGAACATCTTTAGGTTCTCCTCATAGTACTTGCGGGCGGACTGGATGGCCTTCTCCGTGGAGTCGTCCATGAAGAAGTGGAATCCGATGGACATGTCCTCTCCCAGCTGGGCGTCGGTGCGACCGGCCCGTACCAGGGCATCCCTGAAGGCCTCCATCACCGTGCTCATCGCACCGCCCTCGGACACGCCGCCTCCTATGATGCCCTTGATGTCATGCTTGGCCATGAAGTCCAGGCCCCGCCGGGTGGCGCTTTGCACCGCCTGCCAGCATTCCACCGGCCTGTTCACCGGCCGTGGGACGACGGTGAGTTTCTCCAGGGTGTAGCCCCGATAGGGTGTGACTGGGGGAGGGATCTCGTAGTACTTACCCCGGTGGGAGAAGGACTCCTCGTTGAAAGCCTTCAAGACTATCTCCACCTGCTCCTCGAAGAGGTCCCGGTTGCCCGGCTGGTCCCGCAAGGGAGCCCCGAAGGTCTCAACCTCCCGGGTGTGGTAGCCGCGTCCCACGCCGAATATGACCCTTCCCCCCGTGAGATAGTCCACCGTGGCGAAGTCCTCGGCCAGCCTCAATGGGTGCCACATGGGCGCTATATTGAACGCGCAGCCTATCTTGATGTTGGTCGTCTTGTGGGCCAGGTGGAGGGCATATAATATGATGTTGGGAAGGCACTCGTACCCCTCGGGCTGGAAGTGGTGCTCCGCCAGCCAGAAGGTGTTGTATCCCGTGCGGTCCATTGTCTGGGCGATGGCCTCGCCTTTGTCGAAGGCGGTGAGCAAGTGCTCGTTGGTGAACCGGCGGTCGTTTACGGCAGTGCCGCCATAGCCGAGGTTGTCCATGTCCACGTGGCCCGCGTACATGCTATCGAATTTGGTTATCATCTCTGCCTCTGGAAGGGGACTTGGGGACTGAATCCAGCCGTATTATAGGCCGCGCCCCGAAAAGGTGTCAAACCAATGGTCCCATTCGGGCTGGTGCCGCCAAGCATGACGAGGACGCCCTGTGATGGTGGCAGAACATTGGTTTTGAGTATAGAATTGCCATAGACCGAATTGTCGGGATGGTAGATGCGATGGTCTCAAATCCGAGGCAGCCCCCTACCCTGGTCCGCCATATTGTATACGTCTAGTTTAGTTCTAATGGAGGAACTCCTTCGCGCCTGGACAGCTCAGTGAGTATCGTTCCGCTATTCCGCGTACGTTGCTAGAATGTTGCCAACTCATCGGCTGACAAATTACCACCAGGGAGGCCGTTATGGCTATCCAACGCGGTTCACCGGAGCTGGACCAAATTTTGGACCCGGGCCAGGACCTTGAGCGGCTTAGTACCGGACACCTCACCGCGGAGGGTCCAGTTTGGTACCGTGAGGCCGGTTACCTGCTGTACAGTGACATCCGCAACAACCGCAGGATGAAGTGGACTCCCGGCGAAGGCATATCGGTGTTCCATGAGCCAACCAACCAGGCTAACGGGTTGACTCGGGATCTTAAGGGCCGGCTCATTGCATGTGAAGGCGACTCCCGCAGGGTCACACGAACTGAGCCAGACGGCAGCATTACTGTGGTGGCCAACCGTTACAAAGGCTTGCGGTTAAACCGGCCTAACGATGTGGTGGTGAAGTCCGACGGGAGCATCTACTTCACAGATCGCGGGGGAGGAGTCCCTCTCGAGGAGCGTCAGCTGGACCATTTAGGCGTGTACCGCGTCACCCCCGACCTGGGCACTCTTACTTTATTGGTTGCTGACTTCTGGGCCCCAAACGGTCTGGCCTTCTCTCCCGATGAGACCGTGATGTACATCGACGACTCACGCATGGGGCACGTCAGAGCATTTAACGTGACGCCGTTAGGGACACTAGAACCACAGACCGGCCCCGTTTTCTTCGAGTTCACCAGCGACCTTCTAGGAGTCCCCGACGGCATGAAAGTGGATGTGGAAGGGAATATCTACTGTGCTGGACCCGGAGGGATCTGGATCATCGACTCCTCTGGCAGACACCTTGGCACGGTATTGACCGCATCGCCGCAAGCGACCAACTGCGGCTGGGGAGGAGACGACCTGACGACCCTTTTTATCACCGATATGGAGTCCCTCTACCGTATCCAATTAAGAGTCCAAGGAGTCCCCCTCCCTGTAGATAATGCCCAAGAGAAACAAGTTCTAACCTAAGCTCTACGGGATGGCTTATGGCGCCCGATCTGAGCAATGGCTGAGCCCATCAAGCTACCGTGGCAACCACCTTAGTCAGGAGCCAAACAGATCACCCCCTAAGACCGACTGAAATCTGATGACCCGGAGCCTCCCATGCTCTGGCTCGACGCCGCGTCCGGAGCTTTCATTGGCGTCGGAACTGGTGGAACAGGGAGAAGCCATTATACGTGTTTTCGAAGGAGAGATGTACATCGGGTTGACGGTGGCGACCTTCAGACGATATACCCTCGGGAGCCCATGGTGCCCTCCATTGGGTGACTGAAAGCTGGCGAGGGTTGCCCTGCGAAAGTGGCCCTCGCTAGTTTTGTTCTTTACCGATTCCTCCTTGTTTGGGCAATAAAAAACCCACGCCTACCGCAAGATGCTTGGACATCCCGCCCCATAGGATGGCCGTTCCACTGTAACGGGGTATATGGTTACGCACAGTAGACGGGCTTACTGCCAATTGGCGCAGGTGTGACCAGAACGGCAATCGCTCCAGGTGTGATTTTCTTGATGAAATGGAACGCTCCCGGTCCAGTACGTGATTGACACCAAGCTAAGGGTTTCCACGAAAAAAAGGGAAATGGCTTGGGCGCCGACTTGTCATGCTCCCCCGGCAGTGAAGCCCCGGCGGTACCTGCCAATACCTGCAACGGTCCCTTAGGGACGATGTAGATCAGCCAACTCCCTCCCCGCTTCCCGCGCATTGCTCTGAGCCCGCAATGCTTGAAGTTGGGCCCAATTTAGGCATACTAGGCTCAACAAGACAAGCAGTTACGGAGGTCCTGGCCTCTGCAAAAGGTCAGCCGGTACCGGCAATGTTTAGGAACAGCCTGGACGTGTGTTAACCATGGAAGAGCGGCGAAGAGTCACCAACCGCTTCTCGGATATGAAGGGGTTCAACTCTGCCTCTGAGGCTGCCGACCCCGAGGTCGTGGCTGACGCCTTGAACCTCTGCTTCCAGCGGCTCGGGGAGGACATAGCAGAAGGAGCGTAGGTATGCAAGTGCGGCGTTCATCATTGATGGGGCCTATCGATAACCCCCGCTTCGTAATGGGGATGTGGAGGCGCAACTCCGATGCAATCAGCTTGGACCTGGAGGATGCGGTCTGTGAGCCAAATAAGACGTATGCCCGGACGTTGCCCAGAGAGGCCTACCACCAAGTTTCCAAGGGTGGAGCGAGCCACGTCAGAGTGCGGATCAACCACTTGTATTGGGCAGCAGATCTGGACGGAACGGTCTGGCCAGGGCTGAGTTCCATTTCGTATCCGAAGGGCGAGAGTGCAGAACAGATCCGTCGTATGGACTCAACGATCTCTGATCTGGAACGACGCCGAGGTATACGCCCTGGCACCGTGGAAGTTCATCCGATCATAGAGACCGTTCGTGGCGTGGTTAATCTGTACGAGCTCGCCACATCGAACCCTCGCGTCAGTTCCTTTGTAGGGGGAGGGGTCGGATTCGATATCGCCAGAGGCTTGGCCACCGAGGCCATGGCAGTGACAAGGCGTGTCCTTGACGACTATAGCATAGGAGAAGAGTACTTGGTGTCAGGAGCCCTGGGTTTGACGCCTGGCGGTGGTGTAGGATCAGCGGCTAGTGTGGTGGGCGACGTTGTTTCTGGAGATCCTGGATTCGACCAAGCGTCGGCAAATCGGCGAGCGGGAATATATGGCGGTGGCACCTGTCTACACCCCAACACTGTGGGACCACTGAATCGAGGGTATACTCCCCCAGAAGAAGTAGCGGAGGCAAAGCAAACTATAGCCTTGTTTGAGGAGCTGGATGGCCAAGGGGAGCTACAAGGGGAACTCCACGGAAAAATGGTTGACAAGTGGGAAGTAGACCGGGCCCAGAAGCTCATCGAATGGGCTGAGGCTTGCAACCGAAAAGAGCGCGAGAAGGCGGCTGCACGGGCGAGGGCGGAGGCAGAGGAGGAAATTGCCGCAGAGGGTTCTTAACGAACACTCTGGTCAACTCGCGATATGGGCCCCGCGACATCCCAGCACTCAACCGACGAGGGCATGACGGGCGGGGTCCTGGACAGTCACCACTGGCATGCCCGAACATCGAGCCTGTCACTGTGGTTTTTGTGGACACCATTCTACTGATATCCCGTTGTTAAGACGTACATGTGATGCCGATGGCTATGAAGCCACTGGCATTGCAGGAAGGGCATGTAAAGGTGTGGCGGGCGCCGTAACCTGGGGTACCGGTCAGATGATGCCCGATGTCCTGGATAGCCCTCTCCGTCGCTGCCAATCTCATCTGCAGCTGATCAATCGTGTCCATCGCCTGTTGATTGATCCTATGACATCGGCTTCCTTCTGGAATGGGCAACGCCCTTCTAGGTACCGAAGAGATCGTCTACGTCTCTAGGTTCTACGGACCTGAAACGGACTTATAATGGAAGAAGCCACACGCTTGCTGCAAAGCTGTGGCCAGGTTCCATAATACAGTCGCAAAACACTCGCGGGGAGGGACCATACGACATGCCAACCGACGCAAAATACTTGTACTTGGTAATGCTGGACGTGGACTCAGACATGGAGGAGCTGTTTAACGAGCTCTACAACAACGAGCACATACCCGCCCTGCTCAGGGTGCCGGGCGTACTGAAAGCCTCCCGCTACGAGACATCCCAGGAGAGCCTGCCCAAGTACCTGGCGGTCTACGAGCTGGAGAGCCCCCACGTGACCGACAGCGCGGCCTGGCAAACGGCCTCCAACAGCGGCGAATGGCCCCAGAAGGTGCGGCCGCATCTGAAGAACCGTTCAAGCGTCACCTACAAGTGCATTCTGCCGGGGGACTAGCTCCCTGCGGCAGCGCCAGGAAGTGGCGACCACCGAGCAGAATCGGGGCTTCTAACCACTTGAGTCAAACGTGACGGCGAAGCTCGCCCCGCACTTCCCACAGCGTCCCTTTTCGCCCGAGGCCCTCACACCCGTCCACAGCTGGGGCAGTAGCGGACCCGATCTGAGCGTTGGCGGCCACCCTTCCCCTCAGCCCTCTCGGGGTCATCGAGAGCTGCTAGCCTTGGAAGTATGGGGATGACGATGGTCACAGACAGCAATAGAATCGACAGGACTCCGGCTGCGCGCAGTTCAGCGGACTCGAACTCTTCAGCCCAGATCATCCAGATAACAAGTGTGGCCAGCGCACCTCCGAGTACCGTGGCGATTGGTTTCAGCCATCGGTATCGAGGAGATAGCTGGCGCAGCGATAACAATGATGAGTGGCCCGCGAAAACAGAAATGACCTCCAGAGAGGCCACAGATCTCCACACTTCATCGTTGTCTACCTCAAGCCAAAGTGCGTAAAGGGATACCGGGAGTGCACTCAGCGCAGCCAACAGGCCGGCTCCCGAGATCAAGAAGTAGCCAGCCGATCGCTTCTCAAGGCTAGCAGCGTTCACCATTATCAGCAGCGAGGCGGCCGAAACGAAGAGCGTAGTACCAAGGGTCTTGGCACTCCATTCGTCGAGGTCCCGCCGCAACAGTGCGTAGATACCGAGAATAGCGCTTATTCCGACCGCGCCTATTAGGACTCGAAGGGCCATCTTGTATAGGAGTCTGCTGTTTATACAGGTACAAGCCGGGCCTTGTATGTCCCCTCAGAAGCCCTCAGGATGGCCGTACAGACATTCTCTGTGATGTAGGAGCGCGCGCGCGGCAGCCCTCGACCGCACTGCGTTGCGCGGCGCAGGGGAGCTAGGTTCCGTAGGAACCGCAGCTGCCTGGATACATATGCGCGCATCCCCTCAGACAGATAGGGAGCCCCTACGGACTTATTGAGCCGTTCTCCCTCCATCAATCACCAGCTCTGACCCTGTAACGAAAGAGGACTCATCAGAAGCCAGGTAGAGAACGGCGTAGGCCACGTCATCGGGCGTCCCCAGCCTGCCAAGGGGTATCGGGCGGGCCACCTCCTCTCGGGTAGCGGGGTCGGCCAGGGCATCGCCGAAGAAGGCTGTGTCGATGGGCCCGGGGTGGACGGAGTTGCAACGAATATTATCCTTGGCGTAGTGGATGGCAGTCACCTTGCTGAAGGTGCGTACGGCCCCTTTCGTCGCAGAGTAGGCAGCGGAGCCCCTGCCCCTCATGGCTGCCACCGAGGAGATGTTGACGATGGAGCCGCCACCCGCGGTGCGCATGGCGGGCACCGCCTGTCTGGTACCCAGGAAGACCCCCCTCTGATTGATCTCGACTACCCTCTCCCAGTCCTGGTCGCTGGTCTCCTCGATGCGGGAAGGTCCTCGTATGCCGGCGTTGTTCACCAGAATGTCCAGCTTCCCGTAGGTGGAGACGGCTGTCTCCACGGCACTGCGCCAGTCCTCCTCGCTGGCCGCATCTAGATGGATATAGGTGGAATCACCTCCCGACTCCCTAATATCTGCTACAACCTGTGCTCCCTCGGCGTCCTCGATGTCGGCCACGACCACCTTCGCCCCTTCACGGGCGAATAGCCGGGCTTCTGCGGCGCCCTGGCCCCTGGCACCCCCGCTGATGATGGCTACCTTTCCATCGAGCCTTCCCATTTTAATTCTCCCGTTTCAACGAGTGTGTGGTTAGAATTTGCGGGTTCGAGACATCGCCCACCCCCTCATGAAGGGATGGCCCAGGAGGAGGTGTATCATGGCGCCCAGGAACGAGGACTACACTGGGCTGCCATCCGCACCCCCGAGGACCTGGTGGACGACGGGCACCTCGAAGACAGGGGATTCTGGACAGAAGTGCTCCACTCCGAGCTAGGGCGCAGCTTCAAATACCCGGGGCCCGCCGCTATATACAACGGCTCGCCCTGGCGCATCTCCCGGCGCGCGCCGCTGGTTGGGGAGCACAACGAGGAGGTATATTGCAAGGAGCTGAGGCTTCAGCGGGCGGATCTGGCGCTGCTGTCGGAATCGGGAGTGGTATAGGAAGGGAGGTCTCCAGTTCACCTCAGGTCAGACAAGCGCCCAGCGCGACCGATTCCTTGTGTTCTGCCACCCAGACTCTGTACAATGTGTGCCAGAAAACACAGTACTAGAAGCTGAGTTGGCCCTTGAGTGGATAACGCCACCGGCTCTGGAGGAGCGACATGGGGTACAGCGAGGTTCAACTGATCGCACACCTGATGCGGCGGGCCGGTTTTGGGGCCACCCGGGACCAGCTGGACGCCTACGCAGCCAAGGGATATGAGGCCACCGTCGAGGAGCTCCTTGATCCCCGCGATGAGCGCAGGATGACAGACCGCCTCATTCGCCGTTTCCATCCCGAGCTCTCGGGAATGATGGGGCCGACCGACCCGGGTGACAACTGGCTAGTCCGGATGGCAACGACATCCGCTCAACTACAGGAAAAGATGACCCTATTCTGGCATGGCATCTTCGCCACCGGGTACCCCAAAGTAGTCAACGGCAAAGTCCTGTCGGACCAGATAAGGATGTTCAGGCGATATGGGATGGGCAGCTTCCGGAAGCTTCTCGTTGAGCTGTCCAAAGACCCGGCAATGATCATGTGGCTGGACAACCAGGACAACCACAAAGGGGCCATCAACGAGAACTATGGGAGGGAGCTCCTGGAGCTCTTCTCCATGGGAGTGGGCAATTACACGGAGCACGACGTCAAGGAGTGCTCCCGCGCCTTCACGGGCTGGACCATCGCCAACCGGGAGTACATGGAGATGCGTTCGATAAGGGACTCGGTCTGGCCCTACGGCCGCATAGCCTGGCACTTCGAGTATCTTCCCGAGGACCACGACGACGGCGAGAAGGAGTTCCTTGGGCAACGGGGCCGCTTCAATGGTGAGGACGTCGTAGACATCATATGCCAGCAAGAGGCCACCGCCCGGTTCATCTCGAGGCACCTGTACAGCTTCTTCGTGGCCGACGAGCCGGGGGTGCCCCAGTGGCCCTATACCCCGCCGGCCGACCCCCAGGCCATTGAGCAGCTATCTCAAGCCTACTTCGATAGTAGCTACGACATAACCTCAATGTTGAGGGTACTGTTCAACGCAGATTTCTTCCGGTCCCAGCGGGCTTGGTACACTAAGGTGAAGGGCCCTGTGGAGCTGGTGGCCGGAGTTGTCCGATTGACGGGGGAGTCTGATAGGCCAAGGCGCGAGATCCCGGACGGGCACCTTCAGGCGCAGTACATGGGACAGTGGCTCAACAACCCTCCCAGCGTTGAAGGATGGCACCATGGTACTGAGTGGCTCGACACGGGCAACCTGGTAGAGCGAGTAAATTTTGCCACCCAGCAGATCGGTGATGCAAATAAGCCGGGCGTACAGGCGATGATCGGAAGGATCGCATCAGGGCAGGAGAGGATTATCTCTCCAGAGAGTCTGGTGGATGCCTGTCTCGATCAGGTGGGCGCCATCTCGGTCTCCGATGACACACGGAGGGAGCTGGTCGATTTCGCCGCGAGGGGCGGCGTTGTGCACCTGGGCTCTGGGAGCCCAGACGAAGCTGCCCGCCAACGAATCGTGGATGTCTTGCAGATGGTCGCTTCCACCCATGAGTTCCAGCGCGCGTAGGTGGAGACAATGAGCACGATTCAGACCAGGTCAAAGCCAGACTTCCTGGAATACTGGTTTACCGTGGGTTTTTACACCATGGACGCGGGCAGGGGGTTCTACTATCCCACCGACACTGCCATCGGCAAGGACGGGCGGCTGTATGTCGTGAACCGTTCCCCGGGGCCGCTCAAGGCAGTGCGCGTCACAATGTGCGATGCGGAGGGCGAATACTACGGTAGCTTTGGATCTTTCGGGCAAAGCGACGGACAGTTTATCTGGCCCTCAGGCGCTGCGATCGATAGCAAGGGCCGGGTTTACGTCAGCGACGAGCAACTGCACCGCATCTCGGTTTTTGACCACTCCGGAGCATTTCTGTCCAAGTGGGGTCTAAAGGGTACCGCCGAGGGAGAGCTCGATACACCATCGGGGATGGCCTTCGATGGGGAGGAAAACCTATATGTTTCCGACTCCTATAACAATCGTGTACAGAAATTCACGGCCGATGGCCGGTTCCTGCTGAGTTTCGGCGGTGATGGAAGCCTCAGCCTTCCCTGGGGAGTGACCGTCGCTCCCGGCGGGGACGTTTACGTGGCCGATTGGGGCAACGACCGTATCCAGAAGTTCTCAACGGGCGGTGAGTACCTCGCCACCTACGGCACCCCGGGCAATGGAGACGGAGAGTTCCAGGGGCCGGCGTCGGTCACCGTCGACAAGGAGGGCTATATCTACGTGGCAGACTGGGGCAACGAGAGAGTACAGGTCCTGGATCCCGAGGGCCGGTTCGTGACAAAGCTCCGGGGCCAGGCCACCCTGTCCAAGTGGGCCGAGGACTTTTTGAGGAGCAACGTGGAGGAAGCGGAGGCCCGTGCGACGGCGAACCTGGAACTCGACCTGGAGTACTTCGTCGATGAGCCCCACGACGAATCGTCCCAAATAGAGAAATACTTCTGGGCCCCAGTTTCGGTCAAGCTTGACGGCGCTAGGACGCTTTACGTGACAGACAGCAACCGCCACAGGATTCAGGTCTACAAGCGAAGCCCTTAATAGGGAGTGACTCAATGACCTCTACCAAGAGGGACCGGTCGTTGGTTGTGATACAGCTTGCGGGGGGCAACGACGCTCTGAACACCATAATCCCCTATAACAGCGGTCTCTACTACGATTTCCGTCCGACTATAGGGATACCACAGGAAGAGGTGCTCAAGATAGACGACCAGCTGGGTTTCAACCCCAGCATGGGTCCCGTCAAGCAACTTTGGGATGAGGGAAACCTGGCCGTCATCAATGGCACCGGCTACCCTGACCCCAACCGCTCCCACTTCCGGTCCTTGGACGTCTGGCACACTGCGGAGCCTGAGAAAGTAGGTGAGGAGGGCTGGCTGGGCGCCGCGATAAGGGACCTGGACCCCAAAGCTGAAAACGTCCTGACGGGGGTGAACTTCGGCCGTGGCCTGCCCAGGAGTCTGGTCTGCCGGGGAGTCCCAGTGGCGTCCGTGGGCAACCTGGAGACCTACGGGCTCCTGCCGGACGTGCAGGACGAGATGAAGCGGAGATATGCCCTGGACACCTTCAGCCGCCTGTACGGTCCGACGCCGGGGAAAGATGTGCTAGCACAGGCGCTGAGCCAGGCCGGGACAGATGCTTTGAAAGGGGCCGACATCCTCAGGACCGCCCCAGAGATGTACTCCTCCAGCGTAGAGTATGCAGACAATCCTCTGGCTCAGTCTCTCAAGGGCGTTGCTCAGGTGATGAGCGCCGGTTTGGGGACGAGGATCTACTATGCCCAGCACGGAGGCTTCGACACCCACGGCAACGAGCTGCTGGCCCACGCGAAGCTCTGGCAACTTGTCTCCGCGGCAATCGGCGACTTTACCGAGGACCTGAAAGAGCTCGGCCTTGAGGATGACACCCTCATCCTGGCCTGGTCAGAGTTCGGGCGGCGGATCAAGGACAACGGCACGGGATGTGACCACGGCTCCGGCGGGGTGTCCTTCGTCATCGGTCGTTCCGTCAACGGCGGCCTTTACGGGGAGTATCCCTCCCTGGAGGAGAAGGACCAGCTGGAGGGGGACTTGCACTTCAACAACGACTTCCGGTCCACCTACTCCACCATACTAGAGGACTGGCTGGGGGTTGACGCCTCACCCATCGTCCACGGCCATTTCGAGAAGCTCGGCTTCGTTAAGAGCTGACCTACAGAAGGCGTTTTCTGGTCCCACGAGGGAGTCAACACGAAAATCGTGGGCTATGCTAGTGCGGTTGTTGCCTCGGACACCTGCAGTCAATCGACACCCGAGTTGAACTAAACAACGTCGGCAAAATGTCGGCAATTCAAAAAAGCAGCGGTCCCTGAATATCTCGTGGGCCCTGATTTTATTTCTGGAAATGGAGCCGGCGAGGGGATTCGAACCCTTGACCTGCGGTTTACGAAACCGTGGAAAGTCGTCCGACGCGTCTCCTCAGGTATAATCCTGTAGGCATTTGTGGTGCGCGTTGTACCCCCCAGTCCGGTTAGTCCTTCCTGATCATGTAGAATAGATGTCCAACTCGGAAGCTGAACTTTGTTGGTGCGGACACCTGGCTCGAGGACAACTACACGGTCATAGGAGAGAGATAGAAGCCCACATTGCCGGGGCCTGGGTGAACACCAAAGCACTTAGCTTTCGTTCCTACACCGAAAACACCGAATTACGTAGCTAATTGGGCCGGTTCCGTTTTGTGTGTCAGACTCCAGTACAGACTCCACGATGCCCTCTCTGGCAACCTCGAATTTATTGGGGTGCCGGTGCATTAGCAGGTCAGCCGTCGACTCCGGAACCCACTGGTAGCCTCTGCTACTCAACTTGCCCCTCTCCCTCTATTACCGGCGGCTCATGTCCTGCTGGCAACACTATCGTGACTTGTCTGACCTGCACCGGCTGTTCGCCTCCCGCCAATTCCCCAGAGAGGCGACTTAATAACTCCAGAGTACTCCGTCCCTCGCGGATAGCTATCAACGCTGTCCTTAGGTCCCCAGCCTGCTCCCCCTTTGCTAGGATTGCAAGCATCGTCTCGCGATGTATTGCGATCTTGTCCGGGCAAGTCGCCTAGTTTGGCAGGAGTGGGCAACATCAGTACGTTGAACGCCCATGCGCGAAGAGCCCCGGCGCCATCCCTTCCCCCTATGTTCTCCCGCTACAAAGAAGGTCTCGAAGGAGAGCTCCGGGCTGCGGGTAATAAGCTCCCGGACCCGGCAGTAGGGAAAAACGGTATCGGCGGCGACCCGGTTGGGGAACGCCGGTCACAAAACCTGGAGGACATGCTCCAGTATCACATCGGTTGGATGAACCAGGATGGTGAACCTCCGGCGGTCCCAGTCCCCCAAGGCAAGGCGCTGCGTCCCACTTTGTGTCTCTTCGCCTGCGAGGCGCTGAGCGGCGACTGGACCCCAGGGCTTCCGGCCGCTGCGGCCCTGGAGCTGATACACAACTTCTCGCTGATTCACGATGACATTCAGGACGGGGACCTGGAGCGCCGCCACCGCCCCACTGTGTGGGCATTGTGGGGACAGCCCCAGGCCATGATTTCGGGAAACGCCATGAGGTCTATAGCCGACCTCATTGCTCTGGAGTTGGCTGCTAGAGGGGTGACTCCCACGCGGGCTTTGCGGGTTTCCCGTGTGCTTACCAAAGGCTACCTGGATATGACCAGCGGCCAGTGCATGGACTTGGCCTTCGAGGGGCGAGTGGACGTCAAGTTGGACGACTACCTGGAGATGATCTCTCGAAAGACGGGCGCGCTGATCAGGTGCTCCATGGAGATGGGAGCGCTGGTGGCCTGTGAGGACGCCGACCGCCGCAGGACTTACCTCGCCGTGACGTCCGATCTTCTGCTCGCTCATCTGCAGCAGGTGGTGGATGCCTGGGCGCCGGGTGCAAGCAACTACCGTGCCCGGTTCGTCGCTAAGGACTCCGATGAGGCGATTACCGACATCATTACCGGCATAGGAGAGATGAGTCGGGGCGAACTCGCAGGAGAACGCATGACGGTTGCCTACGAGGAACGATCTCATGAAGACGAGCACTCCTGCTTCTCTGACAATACAACGTCGGACATCGTAGCCAACGCTCTAGGTGTCCAGCGTGTGTACCTGGGCCAGTACGGAGACGTCTCCGGGCCTGGCATCAAGGACCTTATTGGGGCGGAGGACGAGGACCTTGCAGAGTCCTTGGCAGATGAGATCAATCGCTCGGTCATCCTTGCTAGGTCGATACCTGCTCCCTTCGACGGTGCTCTGGTACAGGGACTTTCAGATGCCGACCATAGCCGCCGCGCCATCCTCGACACAATAGTTGCCCTATAAAACCAGACCGATACGATCGTTGAGGCCGCCCAGCAGGTAGGTATTACGATCAACGTCAGCTAGGAACGTATGCATCGCTCCGACCTTCTAGCTAAGCCATGGGCTCGACCGTTGGCGGTATTGCCGCTGCTGGCGGTCGTGCTCTTAGCCATCCTATCCTGTGGAGACGGCGATGGTGACATCGACCTAAGCGTCGTCTACAACCCGATGTTGGGAGGAGACACCACGGCCCTCAGCGCGAGTGGCAATGCCTTCGAGCTGTCGGCTCGCAACCTACCCAATGATCTTCGACGCATCTTCGAGGTCGGCGACAGCTTCTTCAATCAGAACTGGGTCGCAGCTCCCTCCAGTACGGAGGCGAGAGATGGGGTGGGACCCACACATAACGCCTTGTCTTGTTCCTCCTGTCATAGCCATGATGGCAGAGGTAAGCCCCCCGACAATGCTAGCGACCCAGAACGTGGCCTGCTCCTTCGGCTGAGCATCTCAGGCAAGAATGGCCCTGTTGATGAACTCACGTACGGAGGGCAGCTACAGGACCGATCGATTCTCGGGGTGACAGCTGAAGGGCGAATCGTGATCCTCTACGAGGAAATCCAAGGCCAGTATGCGGATGGCACAACGTACACCCTTCACCAACCGATCTACGGCATCGAAGACCTTACCTTTGGCCCGCTTCACCCAGAGGTCCAGGTATCGCCTCGCGTAGCGCCCGCGATCATCGGTATGGGGCCGCTTGAGGCGATACCGGAGCAGCGTATCTTGGCCCTGGCGGATCTTGAGGATGCTAACGGCGACGGCATTTCCGGGCGCCCCAACTTTGTTTGGGACATCCGGCGCGACCAGCTAGTCCTCGGACGTTTCGGATGGAAGGCGAACCAGCCCACCGTTGAGCAGCAAGCTGCAAGCGCGTTTCTGGGAGATATCGGCATCACATCCAGCCTGTTTCCGGATGAGAATTGCCCGTCGAGCCAAGAGGAGTGTCGCCTGGCTCCGAACGGAGGAATCCCCGAGATACCAGACAGTCGTCTGGAGAAGGTCACCCTTTACATACAAACTCTGGCAGTACCCGCCATGCGTGATACTGAAGATAAGGAAGTGCAACAAGGAGCCCGGCTATTCGTCCAGTCCCAGTGTTCGGTGTGCCATACGCCTCGCCATGAGACCGAAGACACACACCCGGTAGAACCCCTCCGAAACCAGGTGATCTTCCCCTATACAGACCTGCTGCTCCACGACATGGGCGAAGGTCTTACGGACAATCGTCCCGATGGTCAGGCATCGGGTACGGAGTGGCGTACTCCACCGCTCTGGGGCAGCGGACTCGTGGAGACGGTGAACGGCCACACAATGTTCCTCCACGATGGCCGCGCTCGCAGCATAGAGGAAGCCATCCTTTGGCATGGTGGCGAAGCGGAGGAAGCTCGATAATTCTTTTCGGGCCTGACTGTGGAGGAACGAAGAGCCCTTATCAGATTCTTGAAGTCGCTCTACTGAGGAGGGTTCTTACACGGTTCGTGCCAATGTTGACTGTTCTGGTCCTATTCATGACGGCGTGTACCTCAGATGTTCCCTCTGACAGGGATGTCTTGATCAGCCTCACCGACGAAGTTATCGTCCCCGCCTACGAGAACATTGCTAGGGACGTGGTTCAATTAGACAAGGACGTAGAAACGCTATGCAACGCACCCAGCGACGCCTCGCTAGAGGCGGCTCGACAATCGTGGCGTGGCGCCCGATCGTCCTGGTTGAGGTCGAAGGCAACGTGGGTCGGACCAGTGATGGAACGACGGTCCATCAGCCTGCTCGACTGGGTGCCGACCGATGTCAGTGGTGTCAACCGGCTGCTGGCTGAGGAACGCCCTGTTACAGCCGACGAAGTTCGTGAAGCATTAGCAGCCAACCATCGTGGGTTCGGAGCTGTCGAGTATGTTCTTTTTGAGAGTGATGCTCTCGCCAGTTTCAACGTCTCTGATTCACGCTGTTCTTACCTGAGTGCATTGACAAAGGTTGCCGTTGAAGAGACGGACGCAATTCTGTCGGAGTGGGTAAAAGGAACGGAGCACCGGTCTGCCTACCGAGACTTCTTCACGGAGCGATCCAACACAGCGTTGATCGCCAGCGCTGCCGTGGCAGACGTCGTGCGAACCCAGGTCTTTCTCATCCGGGATATCGTCGACATGCGGTTGGCCTCGGCTCTGGGGTTGAGAGATGGAGTCGTTGACCTATCCGCGATTCCCGGCAACACCGCAGGCAACGGTCTACAAGACCTGCGCCGCGAGATCCTTGGAGTCCAGGCCGTGTACGAAGGTTCTGGACAAGAGGCCCTGGGTATCTCGGCGTTGGTGCGGCCTCTCTCGGAAGACACCGACCAACGCATGCAAAGCCAACTCACCGCGGCCATTGCAGCAATCGATTCTGTTGAAGGAACATTGCGCACCGCCGTAGTCCAGCATCCCCACCAGGTGCGTAATGTTTACGAGCGACTCACAGAGCTGCAGCGGACAATGGCTACCGAGGTAGTCAGCTTGCTAGGAATATCTGTGGGGTTCACAGACACGGACGGAGATAGCCTCCGCTAGCAGACCACCATCCATGTCTTCTTCAATAGCCTTACCCAAAATACCAGTCGGCACGAGACGCGCTAGGGTGGACTCCTTCCGTCTTGCTAGCCAAGTCATGCGTGAGCCGGTCTCGCCCGCTTCGGCAGCCGTCTTCCGCATACTATTCGGCCTTCTCGGCATGGCTGCGGTGGTCCGGTTCGTCGCAAATGGCTGGGTTTCCGATCTGTACATCGAGCCGGCGTACCACTTCAGCTACTACGGGTTCGGATGGGTCCAGGCCTGGCCCGGGTGGGGCATGTACATTCAGTTCGCTCTCCTGGGGCTTGCAAGCCTCTGCGTTGCGCTGGGGTATCGCTACCGACTGTCCATCACCGCGTTCTTTCTGCTCTTCACCTACATCGAGCTGATTGATCAGACAACGTATCTCAATCATTACTACTTCGTCAGCCTGATCAGTTTCATCATGATCTTCTTACCCCTGAGTCGTACATTGTCTCTAGACTCTCGAAGAGCATCTCCAGTGGAGGAAATCAGTACTATTCCGAGGGCCATACTGTGGATGCTGAGGGCGCAGGTTGGTCTCGTCTACATCTTCGCCGGAATTGCGAAGCTGAATCCCGATTGGCTGTTTCACGCTGAGCCGCTACGCATCTGGCTCTACAACAGCACTGACACACCCCTTATCGGGTCATTCCTGCGGGAAGCGTGGGTCCCTTACGCCATGAGTTGGGGTGGCGCTTGCTTCGACTTGACCATAGTGGGGTGGCTGATCTGGAGGAGGACCCGGCCCTTCGCCCATGTCGTACTCGTGATGTTCCACATAGCCACGGGAGTGCTGTTCCCCCCTATTGGCATGTTCCCTTGGATAATGATCGGGGCAACGTTGGTCTTCTTTGAACCTGACTGGCCGATCCGTCTCATTAAACGATTCCGTAGATCAACTAGTATGTTGCCTGGATCTACTCACGTTCCCACGCCCCCGACGGAAGCACGATCTCTTTCGTGGCCAGTTCGGCCAGCTTTCCTCCTCGGAGTTATATTCTTGGCAGTGCAAGTGCTCGTGCCTCTGAGGCACCTAGCCTACCCTGGGAATGTGCGCTGGACGGAGGAAGGCTACCAATTCTCTTGGAGAGTGCTCGTCACGGAGAAGACTGGCCTTGTAAAGTATTGTGTGATCAGTCGGGGTATGAATGGAGAAAGATTGGTCTATCCAGAGGAGTACCTGACGGCGACTCAAGTGGAGCGTATGGCATATCAGCCAGATATGATCCTGGCCACTGCCCACTTCATCCGCGACGACCTTATCGGGAGAGGGCACGAAGGGGTTGAAATTCGTGCTGACGCCTACGTCACGTACAACGGACGGCCTGCGACTCGTCTGATAGAGCCGGAGGTTGATCTTGCCCGAATCGACTCTGAGATCGGTCCCAAGCACTGGATCCTGGTCCCACCAAGGTAGGGGGTGATTGACGACACGCCGAGGTGGACCTGAGCCAGCAACGGGTGACGGTCTGAATACGATATGGAATGATGGACTGTAGCTTGGCTGGCTTCCCCCGGTCGGTCTTGAAGAGCTCAGGTCTTCCGTCGCTCAACGCCTCCTTCAGTGTCTCGATGCACAAGTCTGCGTCCAGGGTGCTGGGCAGGCGCCAGGCCAACGCGTACCGGCATAGACGATCCGTGAGACTTCGGCACCGCCAGCCAATGCGCGGTTCTGAAAATGGACTTCGACGGCGACACCGAGGCTAGCTGGCAGGAGTTTGGTGACCAGCGTCCTGCCTGACACGGTCAACTGAACGACTCTTCGGTATCCCTGCTGAGGATGAAAGATGAAAGCAGTGTCGGGGATGTAGGTTGACTCTCCGATCATGCCGGTTAGGAGCCTCAGGTCCGCTGCCTAGCTTTAGTGGCTCAAGTTTCGCAACCCAAGAATACCGCAGGTTTCCGTTGCGATTGGCTAAAGACGGCACATAGGGGGCAGCCACGGGCTTTCGTCAAGTCCTAGAGGGCTAACCTATCGCCCAGCACTTGTTTTCGATGGGGCACCAGAGCGACAATCGAGAGTGGCAACTATTCTCAGCCCCGAAGATGGGGAGGACCGTGACTTCACGAGTGACCCGGGTTCTAAGTCAGGACGTTGCTCCTATCCTCCCTCAAGGATTGAGTGGATGGGCCTGAGAAGCTCACAGTCCCATCCACAACTCGAAGATGGTTCAGCCTACCGTCAACTTAGGCCCACCAAACTTGACAAAATCAAAAACCTTTACCATTGCGTCCGCCTTGGCGCTGTAATCAGCCACCATCTCTACGCCACTTGGCGGAGCGCCCTTCCCAGAGTGGGCACGGAAGGGCTGCGCCGCAGCTTCAACCCCTGCAGCGCCTCCGGGTGTAATTCTCCAAACCGCCGGATTCCGCTGAAGGACCGGCAGTTGGCCATAAGACCCAACACGTTCAGGCTCAACACTCCTTCCAGAGAATGTACCCATCCCGCAATGCTGACGAGGGTCTGGGATAGCGTTCTAACAGGTGCGAAGCAAGGCGAATTCCTCGTCCACCAATTACTGTTCGTCCCCCATGACTCACCTCCCTTCATATACTTCCCACTTGGCCACGGCTATGACAAGGCCCCGCTTCCACCGACACCCCAAATTGGCGCACCCGTCCACCGTTGCTAGACTGACCCGGAACCCACCAACAATGTAGTCAGCGTATGCTGCAACGGCGTCCACAAGATAAACTTCATAGAAAGTAGTGCGCTGCCGCCATGAGGATCCATCACCTGCTCACATATCTGCAGGTCAATGATGCCGCCAGGTCGATCGAGTTCTATACGTCGGTTTTCGGGGCAAATGAGAAGTTTCGACTGACGGATCCCAACGGGCGAATTGGGCACGCCGTGCTCGATTTCGGCGGCACGGAGCTCATGCTGGCTGAAGAGTTCCCTGAATACGGCATCCTAGGACCGCTGACATGAGGCGGCACCTCGGTCACGATGCACCTGCAAGTCGTCGATGCCGACGCGGTGATTCGTCGCGCGTCCGAGGCGGGCGCCGAGATCGAGAACGAACCGGAGGACCAGTTTTACGGCGAGCGGTCGGGCTGGTTGCGTGACCTTTCTGGCCATCGCTGGAACGTCGGCCATTTTCTCGACGAGGTTACGCCGGAGGAGATGCAGAGGCGTTTCACAGCGATGATGACAGGCATGGACAGCTGACTCGACCAACGCGTTTCCAAGTCCCCGATCCCGTCCCTCCTACCCACCACTGTGAAACGCCAGCCTTCACTCCCACGACCTGTGCGACGCCGCATCCCCTTTCAGCGTTGTGCCCAGCTCGTACTGCTATGTCTTGAACGGCGGTTATCCCGCCAGTATAGTTAGGAACGATTGCCTGAATAAGGCAGCAATTCCTAATAAGCGCTAAAAATAAGAGGCCCCCGCTCGGAGGGCCATCGATGATAAAGGTCCAGCGTTGAAGTTCCTATCCACCGAATTCCTGGCCCGCTTCTGTGCCCGAAGGCCGAAAACCGTTCTCGCGGTTTGGGCCATAGTGGGAATCATCTCCGGCGGGTTCGCCGTTGACAGCGAACTGGGACCCGGGCCCCAATTAACCGACTTCCTCAAGCCGGCGACCACCACCGAGCTCAAGCTCAGCGGAGGCGCCGAGTCCTCCCGCGCGGAACGTCTGCTGGAAGAAAAAGGGGGTCGCACCACACCGTTAACCGAAATAGTCATCGTCCAGTCGGAGTCCCTGACCGTGGATGACCCGGAATTCCGGGCGAAAGTCGAAGCGGTCCACCACGAGATAGCTTCTCTGGGAGACGACATCGTAACCCCTGTGCCGAACTACTACCTGTCTAGTCCCCCGGACGAGAACCTCGTGTCCGACGACCGCAAGACCACGATTATGCCGTTCATCATGACCGGCGGCTACGAAGACGCAGTGAAAAACGTCCAGCATGTCGTGGAGGTCGTTGAGGAAGCGAACGGCGCGGACGGCTTCCGAGTGCTCACGGTAGGGGACGCCAGCATCTCCCACGAGCAAAACGAACTGGCGGAAAATGACCTGCGCCAGGGAGAGAGAATAGGCATCCCGATTGCCCTCATCATCCTCGTTGTGCTCTTCGGTACCCTCGTAGCCGTGCTCATGCCTATAGGCTTGTCCCTCGTCGCCATCATAGTCGCCCTTGGCATAACGGCGTTAATTGGCCAGGTACTGGACCTGGTCTTCTTCGTCACGCTGATGATCATAATGATTGGCCTGGCGGTGGGCATCGACTATTCCATACTCATCATCTCCCGGTTCAGGGATGAGATGGCGCGCGGCCTGGACAAGTACGAGGCTATAGAACGTGCAGGCGCGACGGCGGGCCGCACGGTGCTGTTCAGCGGAGTGACGGTGATCATCGCCCTCTGCGGAATGCTGATAGTGCCCTTCTCCTTCTTCCAGTCCCTCGGCCTCGGGGCGATACTGGTTGTGCTGGTCGCCTTGGCGGCCACCTTCACCTTCCTGCCAGCCAACCTTGCGGTTCACGGCGACAGGTTGAATCGATTGCCAGTCCCCTTCTTCGGAAAGAAAGCGACCCAGCCCTCCCAGTCCAGCGACGGCTCCGGGCGAGGGTTCTGGGAGTTGGTAACCCGGATGGTCATGCGTTACCCCGTCATCAGCATCATCGCGGTCGGGGCGCCCATGATAGCCGTCACCCTCTTCTACTTCCAGTGGCCAGGAATCAACACCGGACTTAACGGCGTCGATGTGTTCCCGGAAGGCGCCCAAACCAGGGAAGCCTTCTTCGTCATTGAAGAGGAGTTCTCCTTTGGGCTGGTCTACCCCACCGACATCGTCATAGATGGAGACATCGACAGTCCCGGCGTACAGGAGGGGATAGGAAAGTTGCAAGCTTCCCTGGCAGCCCACCCGGGAGTGCAGGTCTTCCCCATCCCAGACGTCAACGACTCGAGGGACTTAGCCAACCTAACGGTATTTGTCCCAGGAGAGTCCCGCAGTCGGGATACGGTGGACGTGGTGTCCACGATCCGAGACAGGTACGTCCCTGACGCTTTCGATGGAGTCGACGCGGAAATCCTGGTCGGAGGTGTGACCGCGGAGGCCGCGGACACGTTTTCCATAGTGCGGGTGTACACGCCCATTGTGTTCGCATTCGTGCTTGGATGCAGCTTCTTGATATTGATGCTGGTCTTCAGGTCTATAGTCATACCCATCAAAGCCGTCATCATGAACCTTCTCTCCGTCGGAACGGCGTATGGGTTGATAGTCCTGGTGTTCCAGAAAGGGGTGGCGGCGGACCTCCTGGGGTTTCAACAAGCCGAGGTCATCGACGTCTGGATACCTCTGTTTCTGTTCTCCATCCTCTTCGGGCTGTCCATGGACTACCACGTGTTCCTTCTGAGCCGCATCCGTGAGCGCTATGACCAGACCGGGGACAACGCCGAGGCGGTAGCCTACGGGCTGCGGTCGACCGCCGGGATTATCACCGGGGCGGCCCTCATAATGGTCGCAGTGTTCGGTGCTTTCGCCTCAGGCGACACCATCATCAACCAGCAAGTCGGATTCGGACTGGCAGTGGCCGTCTTGCTCGACGCCACGCTGGTCCGCTCGGTCCTGGTCCCCGCCAGCATGGAAGTGCTGGGCAGGCGGAACTGGTACCTGCCGTCCTGGTTGAGTTGGCTTCCTGACCTGCGGGTGGAACCGAAGGAAGAATGAAGTTAAAATTGTAGATAACGGAGTCGATATGGGAGGAGCCATGAGCATACTGACCGACAACATACCGACTGACTACAAGCCGGGTTACGAAAAGGCCCGTGCTGTTGCGCCTGAAATAGCTGCCAATTACGTCGCGCACACACACATTGGAGACCCACTGGGTGAAGCGATGACGGCAGACCTCGCACACCTTAGTACAGAAGAGCAAGAACGACTCATTCGAGCGGCTATGGAAGAAGAAGGCGAGGAGGCTCTGCGGGACGCGCCGGAGTCGCTGCGAGAATTCTTCAAGGACGCGGAAACTACTCCGGAATGGCTCGATTATGCAGCGTTCGCCCCGGCTGTCCGCATGTTTCACAGGAACTCATATCTGGTCCTGGCGGCATTCGTTGCAGGAGTTCTGATAGAAGGCTTTACAACGAATATAGCAAAGTCCTTCATCATCACCGGGAAGGTGCGTGACCAGGGAGTCAGGCGTTTGGGACAGAATAACCGTCATATGATGGAGATATTTCTTCCTGGAGGCATGTACAGGTATGGAGAGGGCTGGAAACTTTCAGTCCGCATCAGAATAGTCCACGCCCGGACAAGGCAACTCTTAAACAATACGGAAGATTGGGATGCCGAAGCTTGGGGTGCGCCGATTAGCGCGGCCCATTTGGGTTATGCTATTTCCGCTTTTTCGGCAAGGTTATTGAAACACATGAAAACCCTGGGCGCTGACTACAATGACGAAGAGTACGCGAGCTTCATGGCCGTTTGGCGCTACTCCGGTTACTTGATGGGCATTCCCGAGACTATCCTGTTCCATGACGGGAAAGATGCCCTGAAACTGTATGACGTCGCTCTCATGTGCGAGCCCAGTTCCGAAATTGAATCGGTCGTCATGGCCCACGCTTTGGTCAACTCGGCGCCGTTGATTGCCGGGGTGACTGATCCGAAGGGCCGCCGCAGCTTAGCTCAGTACGTGTACCGCCTTTCCCGCGGACTTATCGGTAATGAGACTGCCAAAGCGCTGATGTATCCGCCCCTTTCCGCTTTTGGAGCTGTCGGCTGGTTCAAACTGCAACACCGTTACGAGCACCTCTTGGGTAGCCTGTTTGCGGGCCGTCGCCAGCAGAGCAACTTCAACAGATTCACGGGCTTGCTCGAGACTTCGGCGTACGACGAGGACGGAATCCGCTACGCGTTGCCCGACCACGTATACGCGGAAGAGTCCACTAAGTGGTAGCCGCGGACGCACTCGACTGAGACGTCTTTGGGATCGCTTGGTGTTCACTTCGCGCACAGTGAGTGTACTGAGAGAGTGGGTCCAGAAGACACCGTGGATTGGGTTAGCGGGTCTGCTGACGGCAGCCATGCTGTCTTCGTGCGGGGAGGACCCACCGCCCACGGCTACAAAGCTTCCGGCCAACACACCGACTCCCACCAGCGCCCCTACGCCGACGGAGGTTGCGCCCGGGGAGAAGGTGTTGACCGTCCGCTACTGGCAAGCCCCCTCATTGCCCAGCCCATACTTGGCGGACGGGTATAAGGACCGGGACGCCGCCGCCGTCACCCTTGAACCACTGGCCAGCTACGACCCCGACGGCGAGCTTACGCCAAGGTTGGCCGTAGAAATCCCGACCGTTGAGAACGGAGGGGTTGCAGAAGACCTGATGTCCATCACATGGAAGCTGCATGGGGGCCTTAAGTGGTCTGACGGCAGCGCCCTCACGGCCCGTGACGTAGTCTTCACTTGGCGCTACTGCACGGATGAGGCGACCGGATGCTCCGGCAAGGACACCTTTTCGGGAATCACATCCGTTCAAGTACTGGACGACCTGACCGTGGAGATCAGGTTCGAGACGCCAGCTACGTACCCTTACAATGCTTTCGTGAGCGCCAGCACGCCCGTCATCAGCAAAGCACAGTTCGCCGACTGCGTCGGGGCCGCAGCGAGGACTTGTGACGTGCAGAACAGGACTCCTCTGGGCTCCGGTCCCTATCGAATAGTCGAGTTTACGCCCAACGACCAAGCCGTCTATGAGCGCAACCAGTTCTACAGGGGCGAGACGCCCTATTTCGACCGTGTTGTTATCGTCGGAGGGGGCGACGCTCAGTCGGCAGCGCAGGCCGTGCTGGAAACGGGTGAAGCCGATTACGCCTGGAACCTCCAGATCGAGCCGGAGACGCTGGCAGCGATGGAAGCGGGGGGGATGGGCAAGATAATTTCGGCCTTTGCCGGTGACGTCGAACGCATTGTCGTCAATCAGACCAACCCCGACCCAGATCTAGGCGACGACCGCTCCGAATACCTGGACGGCCAGAACCCCCACCCCTTCCTGACGTTCACGCCGATTCCACAGGCCATGTCCATGGCCATCGATCGCACACGCATCGCGGAGGAACTCTACGGCTTTGCAGCAAAGCCCGCTTGCAATCTAATCATGGCCCCTCCGAGGTACGCCTCAACCGAGAACGACGGGTGTCTAACCCAAGACATCGAAGGAGCCAAGGCGCTGTTGGACGGAAACGGGGTCCTGGACACCGACGGAGACGGTGTGCGCGAATACAACGGTGTCCCCCTGCGGATAACGTATCAGACCACAATGAACGCCATCCGGCAGGACACGCAGGCCCTTATTCGGGACTGGTGGAGCGAGATAGGGATCGAGACTGAACTGGTCCAGCACGATGCCAGCGTATTTTTCGGCGGCGACCCCGCCGTCGACAAGGGGACGACCTACCGCAGGTTCTTCGCCGACGTACAGATGTACACAACCGGCCCCGACATTGACCCGCAGCTGCATCTGGTCAGCAGTGGTTGCGAGCATATCCAGAGCCGGGAGAACAACTGGGCCGCCGGGAACAACGCCCGCACCTGCAACGAAACCTATGACGGGCTGCTAACCCAGCTTGCTCAAACGAGAATCGGGCCCGAGCGGGACGCCTTAGTGAAACAGCTCAACGACATCTACGTGCAGAGCTATTACGAGATTCCCCTGGCGCTGCGGGGCCTCGTTTCAGCGCACGCCGACACCCTGCAGGGGGTCCGCATGAACGCTTGGGACAGCGAACTGTGGAACATCGCCGAGTGGCGCCGTTAGCGGCCCCGCGGCCCCCTTGCCGTTGGGCTAATAAAGCCTTTCCCGGTTGGCCTCGTCCTCGGAGTCGTCGATCTCCGTCGCGTCGGCGCCTGCTATCTGGTCCGCCAGCACCTGCCCATAGGTGGGGTAGTCCGAACGCTCTATCTGGACGTCAGGGTCCCAGACCCGCGAACGTATCAGGGCCCGGCCACAGTGGAGGAACGCTTCTTCCACGGTGATCCGCAGTCCGGACACCGGAGGTCGTCCCTTAACCGTCATCGACTCCAGTTCATCGTCGTCGGTCACTATCTCCGCCTTGCCCTTCACACGCAGGGTCTCGTTCATCCCCGGCACGAAGAAGAGCAAGCCCACGCCTGGGTTCCCCACGATGTTCTGAAACGAGTCCACCTGGTTGTTCCCTGGGCGGTCAGGAAGCAGCAAAGTCTTGTTGTCCAAGACCTTCACAAATCCAGGCGGGTCGCCCCGGGGAGAGGCGTCAGCCTGTCCCCCAGCGTTGGCGGAACTCAGAACGCAAAGGGGAGAAAGGGATATGAAGTTCCGACAGTGAACATCCAGGTGGTCCAACACCTTCTGCACGGCACGCGGAGCAGGTGGCTTATAAACGTCCCGTAATTCCGAATAGCTCTTGACGCTCATGTTACACACTCCTGCTTTAGCCAAGGGAGTTGCGCCGAAGTTCAATAATATAGTACCCGGTTGGGCGCTCACGCTGCAACGAAAACGTAGAAGCGTTGAATCTCTGTGGCTAGCGGCGCTGTCCTTCCAAGGAAGGAGCCCCTCTCGGGGAGAGCAGCTTGCAAATCTCTAGGGTGGGCTCGTGGCGGTCGGCGGCCGTTGAGACGCCGCACACCCTGACCGAGCACAGACCCTTTACAAACGGCGCTGTTTTATATACACTGCAATCGCTGACTGGGGCTTCCTTTTCGATAGGAGCCCGCAGTCTTTTTCTCTTTTTGGAGGGGAGGGGACACGATGGCCGAGCCGACTTACTTGACGAAAGAGGGTTTGGCTAAGCTAAAAGCTGAATATGAAGAGCTGTCTACGACACGTAGGCAGGGGGTCGCCGAGCGGATACAGAAGGCCAAGGAAATCGGCGGCGCTGTCGACAACGCCGAGTATGAAGAAGCGAAAAACGAGCAGGCGTTTATCGAAGGGCGCCTACTTACCGTAGGGAACGCCCTGGCCAACGCCGCCATCATCAATGAAAAGTCGGGAGTTTCGGACACTGTCGATATCGGATCGCGGGTGACCGTAAAAACCGACAAGGGGAAAAAAGTCCGCTACACCATCGTGGGGAGCACCGAAGCCAACCCCGCAGAAGGCAGGATATCCAACGTATCTCCCACCGGAAAGGCGCTGTTGGGAAAGCACATAGGAGACATTGCCAGCGTGACAGCGCCGGCCGGTACGACAAACCTGGAGATACTGGAAATCCGGTAGCCTCATGCCCGAACGTGGAGAAGAGCTCCTCCGAAGCCGCCAGGACAAGCTCGACCAACTCAGAGACAAGGGAATAGACCCCTATCCGGCGCGCTATCGCAGGACTTGTACGGCCGAACAAGCCATATCCCTGTTCATTGACCGCGAGTCGGAGTCGGGGGGAGACGGTCATTCGGGCCAGACTGTTTCAGTGGCCGGTCGCATCATGTCCATGCGCATCATGGGCAAAGCCGCATTTCTGGACCTGCGAGACTCTTCAGGAAAAATCCAGGCCCATTTCCGGCGGGACGTGCTGGAGGATGAGTTCCAGCTAGTCAGAGACCTGGACATCGGTGACTTCCTGGGAGTCAGCGGCCCCCTGTTCCGTACTCGCACCGGAGAGGTGACCGTCGAAGTCAGGGAGTTGAAGGTCCTTTCCAAGTCCATGCGCCCTCTTCCTGAAAAATGGCATGGTCTCAAGGACGTGGAGGTGCGCTACCGCCAACGGCATCTGGACCTGATCGCCAACCCGGAAGTCAAGACCGTCTTCATCCAACGCAACAAGATCATCAATGGGATCAGATCGTTCCTGGACGCCCGGGGATTTATAGAGGTGGACACGCCAGTGCTGGTGCCGATACCGGCAGGCGCCCTGGCCAGACCCTTCATCACCCACCACCACGTGCTGGATGAAGACTTATACCTCCGGATAGCCACCGAACTCTACCTAAAGAGGCTCATCGTCGGGGGGTTCGACAAGGTGTATGAGATAGGCCGGGTCTTCCGCAACGAGGGCATGGACCAGGACCACAACCCGGAGTTCACGCTGCTGGAAAGCTACGAGGCTTACGCCGACTATGGCGACGTTATGAACATGGTGGAGGAAATGGTCTTTGAGGTGGCGTCCGCCGCCCTGGGGTCGCCGAAGACGGTGTACCGGGAGATGGAAATCGACTTTACGCCGCCGTGGCGGAGAGTGAGTTTCTGCGATGCTGTCAAGAGCAGTTCCGGGCTTGACCTGGACCCCTACATTCGGGACCATAAGCCCATCGAGGAGTTGTCCGCCGCCGCCGGAGGCATGGGCATAGACCTGCGCAACGTGCCGCCATTCAAGGTGTATGACAAGATATTCTCTTCCACCGTGGAGCCCAACCTCATCCAACCCGTTTTTGTCATGGACTATCCAAAGGTGATGTCGCCCTTGGCCAAGGAGAAGCGCGACGACCCTGCGTTGGTGGAGAGGTTCGAAGGGTTTGCCGGGGGCATGGAGTTGGCCAACGCCTACAGCGAGTTGAACGACCCCCATGAGCAGGCCGAGAGGTTTGCCGAGCAGGAACAGCTCAGGGAACAGTTCCAGGAAGAGGAGGCCGAACGCACGGACATGGACTACCTGGAGGCCCTGGAACATGGGATGCCTCCCACGGGAGGCTTGGGAATCGGGATAGATCGACTGGTCATGCTCCTGACGGGGCAAAACACGCTGAGGGACGCGCTGCTGTTTCCCCAGATGAGGTCAAAGAAATAGCCCATGCTCTCTATAGAACTCATCAGAAACCAACCGGAAGTTATCGCTCAAGCTCTGGTCCGTAAAGGTGAAGACCCGCCCATCGAAAAGCTCCTTGACCTTGACTCCCGCCGCCGCAAGCTGATTCAGACAGGGGATGAGCTACGGGCGCGCCGCAACGAGACAAGCCGGCAAATCTCCTCTATGAAGGAGCGTCCGCCGGAGCTGATCGCCGAGATGCGGCAAGTGGGGGATGACATCAAGGCGTCGGAGCAGGAAGTCGACCGGATGGACTCGGAGATAAGAGACCTGCTCTTGGAGCTGCCGAACCTCCCGCTGGACGACGTGCCCGATGGTTTGGGTGAAGAAGACAACGTGGTGGTACACACAGTGGGCGAAATTCCCGAGTTCGACTTCGAGCCTTTGCCTCATTGGGACTTGGGAGAGCGTCTCGGAATAATCGATTTCCAGCGGGGAGTGAAGCTGTCGGGTTCCCGCTTCTTCCTGCTCAAGGGTCAGGGCGCCCGGCTTGAACGGGCTCTGATTAACTGGATGCTGGACCTCCACACGTCCGAGCATGGATACACGGAAGTGTTGCTCCCGGCTGTAGTGAAGCGGGAAATCATGGAAGGCTCCGGAAACCTGCCCAAGTTCGGTGACAACCTCTACCGGGACGTTGAAGACGACCTGTGGCTGGTCCCGACAGCCGAGGTGCCGCTTACCAGCGTCCACAAAGGGGAAGTGCTCAAGGCTGAGGAGCTTCCACTTAACTATACGGCATACACTCCCTGTTTCCGACGGGAGAAAGCCGCTGCGGGAAGGGACACCCGTGGGATTAAGCGGGTGCACCAGTTCGACAAGGTTGAGATGTACAAGCTGGTGGAGCCGGATTCCTCTGAGGATGAGCTTGAAAGGATGTTGGGAGACGCCGAGGATGTTTGCCGGCGGCTGGAATTGCCCTACCGTGTGCTCCGATTATGCGCCGGAGAACTGGGCTTTGCTTCGGCCAAGTCCTACGACCTGGAGATGTGGGCTCCGGGCTGCGGCGAGTGGCTGGAGGTGAGCTCCTGCTCCAACTGCACCGACTTCCAGGCCCGGCGGGCGGGTCTCAGATACAGACCGGAAGAGGGAAGCAGGCCGGCTTTCGTCCATACTCTCAACGGTTCGGGGCTGGCGTTGCCGAGGGTTGTAATCTCCATAATGGAGAACTGCCAGCAGGCCGACGGCTCCATAGTGATCCCCGAAGCTCTGAGGCCGTACACCGGTTTCGACGTCATCACACCTTGATAAAGGTCCCGGCCAGCGTTGCGGGGCTTCGTGCCCTTTGTTATAGTAAATCCCCCGTGGGGCTGTAGCTCATCAGGGAGAGCGCTTCAATGGCATTGAAGAGGTAGGGGGTTCGAGTCCCCCCAGCTCCACCAGACTCATCCTTTCTCGCCCATTCCCGGCCCGCCTCTTCAGGTCTCAGCAAAGCCCCTATTCGTAGCTGAGGCAGGCGTCGCCAACCCCGGATTCGTCCCCCTCAGGCCTCGCTCCCGGTCTCCTGCAATCCCTTGTTGTCTCGCTTCATGTGTGGCAATTTCTGTGGTAAGAGGTTAAGGAGGCGGCATCGCGTGAAGCTGGCGGCGACAAGGGTGAAGGCGCTCAGGGACCCCGGCCGCTACTCCGACGGCGACGGCCTGCACCTGTTCATAAGCAAGACCGGCGGCAAGAGCTGGGTGCTGCGGACAACCGTTGACGGCCGACGGCGCGACATCGGCCTGGGCGGGTATCCGGCCGTGTCGCTGGCCCAGGCGAGGAAGCGCGCGGCCGACAACCGCGAGGCGGTTGGCGGCGGGAGGGACCCGGCGGCGGACAAGCGCAGGCCCGCGACGCCCACTTTCAGCGAGGCCGCCCATGCCGTCCACGAAGTCAACAAACCTCGTTGGCGCAACGGAAGCCACGCTAGAGCGTGGATTCAGACCCTCGAACGACACGCTTTCCCCAAGATCGGCGCCAAGCCCATCGACACGATAGGCCGCGCCGACGTGTTGACAGTCCTCACGCTCATATGGTCAACACGGCCCGAGACCGCCCGGCGCGTGCGGCAAAGGATGCGCGCGATATTCAGGTGGGCCATGGCGAATGAATTGATTGAGGCCAACCCGGTGGGGCAAGCCGTAAACTGGGCCTTGCCGCCGATGCCCAAGGTCAAAGCGCAGCGCCGGTCGGACACTTTCGCTGGACATTAACAGCAGATCACCCTTCCGGCATCCTGTAGCCGACCCCCGGCTCGGTGAAGATGTATTTTGGGTTGTCGGCGTCGTCCCCCAGTTTGCGCCTGAGCCTGCGCAGGTGTGTGCGAACCACCTGGGGGTCGCCGGCGGTTGTTATGCGCCAGACCCTTCGCAGCAACTGGTCGTGGCTAAGCGCCCTTCCCGAATTTACGGAAAGGACTCGCAGCAGGTCGTACTCGATGGGGGTGAGATGAACCTGTCGGCCATCTACATTAACCCGTCGGTGGAAATGGTCGATGGTCAAACCGCCCAGGATGAAGGGTTCTGGAGGCTCGTCGTGACCCAATCCGGCGTGCTTCCGCAGCGCCGCCTTGATTCTTGCGGTCAGCTCAGTGGGTGAGAAGGGCTTTACCATGTAATCGGCGGCGCCCATGTCGAAGGCCCGTTCTATATTCTGGTCCCTGCCATAAGCCGTAAGAAAGACAACCGGCACTTCCGCAATGTCTAGAATGTCCTGCATCAGTTCAATGCCGTCGGCATCCGGAAACACGAGGTCCAGCAGCACAAGTTGCGGTCTGTCCGATTCCACAAGCCGGACAGCCTCGTTCGGGTCGGCGGTAACTACAGGGGCGTAGCCTGCCCTGGAGAGGACATCCCGAACGTGTCTTAGGGTCTGGGGATCGTCGTCAACCACCAGGATGCGGGCATGATCGTCCACTTCCTGGCCCCGACGGCCCGAGATCCGGTGCGGGCCGACAGCTTGGCCGGATTCGGTCTGTTCGGCCACGGGCAGCGTGAAAGTGAATCGCGTCCCAAGGCCCTGCCCTTCGCTGTCCGCCCATATGCGTCCCCCGTGGGCTTCGACGATGCCCCTGCAGATGGCCAGACCCAAGCCCGACCCTTCGATCTGCCGTCCGACGCTGTCTCCTTCGATTCTGACGTACTTACGGAAGAGGTGGGGCAGTCGTTCTGAGGAAACTCCCCTTCCATCGTCTGTGACCGAGAATCCGACATACAGGCCCTGCCGCTCGGCCCTCAGCCGGATGGTAGAGAATTCCCTTGAGTACTTGGCCGCGTTGGACAGCAGGTTGCTGAGAACCTGGGCGGTTCGTTGCCTGTCGGCCATGACGGCGGGAAGGTCCGGCGGCAGGTCTATTTCCAACTCGTTCCCGCCCCCTCCACTGACAAAAGAGGTCTTGGCGTGGTCCATCAGGACAGCGGCGCTGCACGGTTCAGGACTAACGGAGAGAGTCCCCGTCTCAATGTGGGCCACGTCCAGCAGATCGGAGATCATCCGGCGCATTCGGTCGGCCTGGTCGTCGATTATCCGGTGAAACTGGCGCATTTCCGCTGCGTTCAGGTTCGCTGAATCATCGAGCAGGGTGGCAGCGCACCCCTTTACCGAGGTCAACGGGGCGCGAAGCTCGTGGCTCACCATCCCCAGGAATTCCGCCCGCAGCCTTTCCAATTCCTCCAGGGGAGTCATGTCCTGCAGGGCAACGACCACTGACTCCATTACGCTGCCGTCCTCGGAATAGATGGGCGTGGCATTGACCAGCGTGGTTACCGACCTTCCGTCGGGCGCCTGGATGACGATCTCCTCTGCTCGGATCGTTCGACCGGCGCTGAGCCGTTCCGCCAGGGGAGACTCTTCCAGAGAGACCTCCCGCCCGTCCATCCGCCGCAGGCTTAGAATCTCCATGATCTGCTCAGGAGGGAGGTCGGGGTCGAGAAGACTCTCGACAATTCGCAGGGTCTCGCGGTTGTGAGACACGGGGATTCCCGTCCTGGCGTCGAATACCACGACGCCCACCGGTGAGGTGTTGATCAGGGCCTCCAGGTCGGCCCGCGCTCGCTGCTCGTCACGGTATCTGCGCGCGTTCGCGATGACTAGCGCAGCCTGGGAGGCGAACATGACCAGCGTTTCTTCATCCTCCCGGTTGAACTCCCGGCCCTCTTGTCCCTTGGTCAAGTATAGGGATCCCATCCGTACGCCACGGTTACGGATCGGCGCCACGAGAAATGAGGCAACCGCGATAGGCGGACGCCAGCCGGACAGTTCAAGGGCCCTCAGATACCCGGGGAGATTGTCGATCCTGAGTGGTTCGTTCACTCCGTTCAGGTGCTCGAATAGAGGGACGCTCTCGGGCAGTTCCGCCAGAATCCGGCGCTCCTCGTCCGTCAAGCCGGAGGTGACAAACTGCTCAAACCTCCCCGCGTCGTTGAGGACGGTCATACCGCCGTACCGTGCGTCCGAAATGTTGCACGCGCTGTCCACGACGTCCTGTAGAACGCTGTCGAAGTCCAGGTTCTCGTTGATGCGGAGGCTGGCCTCACTCAACTTGGTGAGACGCACCTGCAATGCCCTCATCTCAAGGTCGGGCCGGTCCTCTGTCTTCAAGCTCTAACCTCCTGTTCCGCAGTGACGCAAGCGGGATTTCGTTCCGTCGCGGCCTGGCCGGATGCTCCGGTCTGTTCAAGGGTCTCCTCGCTCGCACCGGTGTCATTGTATCCACCTGCGTCAATTCTGTCACAGTATTGTTATATACATTGCCTTAATCGTTATTTCTATGTCAGATATCGAAGGCTACTATCCAATGCATAGAGCACGGCTGAAAGTGTGGTCCGCTCCCGGAAAACTGGTCCAGCTGAAATGCGAATTTTAAGGAGGCGCCAAATGTCGAAACTCCTGATGGTTACAGTCCTAGTCGCGATCGCAGCCCTTTTGGCATGTTCAGGCGAAGATCCAACGAGGGCGCCCACTGCCACCACCGTTCCGGCGCCGGCGGAAACGTTCACGGCCACGGCAACGATGGCGCCCAAGCCGACACCGGAGCCAACTGGGACCACGGCGCCCGAACCGACGGCAACACCGGAGCCTGAATCGACGGGCGCAGAGCTGCCGACTGTGAAGCCACTGAAGAGAGTCGCAGGATCCGGAAGGCTGGTTCCCCTCAATTTGGATGACCGGGAAGCGATTGCCGCCGAACTGTCCCATTCTGAACTCGCCTGCACCTCGGAAGCGGCCATGACTGACGATGTGCTGCAATTCTTCGCCAGGCCTGAGCTGGCCTCCCCCGAAGAGCAGACGCATTTTCTCAACTGCCTGGAAGACGATACGGTCACCCGCATGTTCTTGACCGGGCTGATAGACGACGCCAGCCCCCTGAGTGAAGATACCTCAACGTGCATCCGCTCAGTAATGGAAATATTGGACCTCCGCTCGGTCATGCTGGCAGGCGTGGGCGGAAACGCAGGGGCGGGGCTGGCTGGAAGCATGACCGCTTTCTTCTTGACCCTCACGTGCCTCAACGAAAGGGAATGGGAGGCTGCTGCTCCCTCGTTGGGGGTGAGTCCGGAAGACCGCGAGGGTATGAAGTGCCTTCTTGAGGCAGTGGGCGGACCTGAAAGCTTGGCCGAGGCGATGCAGCCCGAAAACGAGGCGGCCATAAATGCCCTCATGGATGCGGAGATGGGTTGCAGACTGCCGATGGATTCAGGGCCAGGCAGATAGACAGACACCGACCGGGAGACGGACTCTGCCCGGAAAATGACGACACGGTTTAGGGCGTTGTCCCACTACAAGGGTTCAACACTCATCCAAGCATTTCCACAACCAGCGCTGTGCCGGTCAACACCAATGTGTTTGAACTACCGGAGAAGTGAATGTACACGGTTCCGACAACGGCCGTTAACCAACCCGACGGAACGGCGTACTACACAAACTCGAAATCTGAAGAGAACATTTCCCTCTCTTGTCGGCAAGTGAGGTGGACCCAGGAAACTGGACAGGCAGCTAAGGGAGAGGAGACGGTGGCCCAACTGGCCGCCCGGTACGAAGTCCACCCCGGCCAGATTCAAGCTTGGAAGAAAGCCCTTGTAGAGGGTGCCTCCGGGGTCTTCGGCAACGGTAAGGAGCAGAAGGGTAGAACGACGTCGCCCTGGTCGCTCGGTTGTACCAGGAGATCGGCCAACTGAAGGTGGAGCGGGATTTCTTGGCGGAGAGGTCCGGTCCATGAATCTTGGCTGGCGGCGGCAGATGGTGGACCGGGGTCACCCGAAGTTGCCGATAGTGCGGCAGTGCGCCCTGCTGGGAGTGAGCCGTTCCAGCCTCTACTACCGTTCCAAGGAGACTTCCGAAGCAGACCTGTCCCTGATGCGGGGGATGGACCGTCAGTACCTGGAGACCCCCTTCTACGGGTCGAGGTGGATGAAGGCCTGGCTGGACCGTCAGGGTATACCGGTAAGCCAGAAGCGGGCGCAGCGGCTGATGAGAGGCATGGGGCTACGGGCCATCCACCGGAGTCCGGCGCCAGCCAACCGGCGCCGGAGCACCGGGTCTATCCGTACCTGTTGAGGAACGCCAGGGTCACCCGGCCCAACCAAGTGTGGGCCGCCGACATCACCTATCTGCCCATGGCCCGTGGCTTTCTCTACCTGGTGGTCGTCATGGACTGGCACCGCCGCTACGTGGTGGCCTGGCGATTGTCCAACACTCTGGAAGCCGGCTTTTGCGCCGAGGCCCTGACTGAGGAGCTGGACCGTGGAAGGCCCGAGGTGTTCAACACCGACCAAGGCAGTCAGTTCAGCAGCCGGGAGTTCACCCAGGTCCTCCAGGACCGCGGAGTGAAGATCAGCATGGACGGGAAGGGGCGGTACGCCGACAACATCTTCGTGGAGCGGTTGTGGCGGACGGTGAAGTACGAGGAGGTCTACCTGAAAGCCTACGTCAACGCCCTCGAGGCCCGACGGGAATGGGAGCCTACTTCCGGTTCTACAATAACCTGAGGCCCCATCAAGCCTTGGTCTACCGGACCCCGGCCGAGGTGTTCCACGGGGATCGTACAGTCCGGGAGGAAGAGCCAAAGGATAGGAGGTGTTCAGACGGATCGGTGTTGGGATCATATCCAGGAGTGACGGGACCCTCACTTAACTCTGCCTTAATTCTGTCCTACTAACCGAGTCCACCTCAGACACCCTATGGGTGACGGCGATAATGCTCATCTCAAGTGACAGTTCGGCCCCAAAGTCCGCCTAGAATTCCACGGTGCCACCATAGCCTCTGACGCAGGCCTCCTCCCATGCCGCGAATTGGACCATGCTCTCCAACTCACTGAAACCGCCTGCCATTACCTCCATGAGAGTCGTACCGGGGGTAACATCCAACACCAGTTGGTGCCCTTGCTCAGACAGTCCCTATACAATCGTCTGGGCTGGGTACGAGGACATCAATGATGTTGAAAGGCTGGCCCAAGACCCCGCCATGAGAGTCGTCGTAGGCGGGTAAGGCGCAGAGAAACAAGCAGCCAGCACCAACAACATGAGTCGCTTTGAGACTGAAACTCTGAGCCAAGACAACAACCTGAAGGGGCTTGGCAGCCTGAACGTTCTATGGGTGGAACGAGCCATAACCCAGACACCTCACCACAGGGTCATACTCGACATGGACAGTTCAGAGAGTCCGGTGCATGGGCAGCAGGAAGGTGCTGCCTACAACGGCCACTTTGAGCCGGTGTGCTATCACCCCCTGTTCCTCTTCAACCAGTTCGGTGATTGTGAAGGAGCGATACTTCGATCTGGTAATGTTCACAGCGCTTATCGCTGGCAAGAGCTTCTGGAGCCAGTGGTGGAGCGCTACAAGAAGAAGGGAGTGCGGCTGATGTTCCGGGCTGATGCTGCCTTTGCCAAGCCTGAGGTGTACGAGTACCTGGAGCCCCGGGGCATAGGCTATGCCATCATGCTTTCTACCAATGAGGTCCTGCAGGAACAGATCCAGCATCTATTGGAGCGACCAACTGAATGGCCCTCCAGAAAGCCCCTCGTCTAGTATCCACGACTTCGCCTGTCAGGCCCAGAGTTGGGACCAGCCCCGGAGGGTTATGACCAAGGTAGAATGGCACCAGGGTGAGCTATTCCACAGGGTGGGTTTCATCGTCACCAACCTGAGCTATCCAGCAAGAGGGATTGTTAACTTCCACAATGGCCGTGGAACGGCGGAACAGTGGATAAAGGAAGGCAAGTATGCCCTGAACTGTACGAGGCTTTCCTGCCACAAGTTTGTTGCCAACCAGGTGAGGCTATAGCTGTTCATCCTGGCCTACAACCTGGGGAACTTCGTACGTAGGCTGGCACTGTCGGAAGGAATGAAACGCTGGCCTCTTACCAGTATTCAGACGAGGCCCATCAAGATAGGAGGGCGGTTGATGCGGCACGCCAGGAGGCTGGTGTTCCAGATGGCAGAGGTGCTGGTTAGCAGAAAAGTATTCCAAGGGATTCTGGAGCGCATAGGCAGGCTGCGCGCAGTGCCTGGATAGTAGCTGTCCATGAGGTCGGAAGGGATTTGTGGTTACCCAGGGCGAGGTGTGCCACTAAGAGGGTGGGAACAGGCCGAAACTGGGGCAGAAATGCTCTCTGAAGAGGTGAATCGGTGTGACGGGACACCTACCGGGCCTATTGGAGGCTTGCAGGAGTTGTTGACAGGGTCAAATAGCATCTGTACACTACCGCATGCTATCGCGGGACCGGAATTCATGGGAAGCTCGGGCCAAATGGGAAATTCCGGCTTGAGCCGCTCCAAACTGGAAACCACGCAGATTAATGCGGAGTCAACCCCAGAGATCATCAAGGAGAGTTATCAGCGGGCGTTGGGAGGATGAGGGATACCACCACGCACCAAGGGTAAGTTTAAATAAAGTATATAAGGGGCAAGACATGGCTAACCACGGGTTTAAGGTTCTGGACAGTGACATGCACTGTATGGAGCCTCCGGACCTGTGGGAGCGTTACATAGACGCCCCCTTCAAGTCCCGTGCCCCCAAGGGCGCACGGGAGCGGGTATTCGATGCCCGCTACTTTATCGAAGGCAAGACGATGCCCGCCGTGTCAGGTGCCATCAGCGGCGCCAATCAAAGTGGACTCCTGACTCCTGAGCAAGAGCGGCGTGTAGAACGGATGAGGAGTGCCTACGAGCGGGGTTGGCCCGCTGAGGCCCAACTGGAAGCGATGGACGTGGAAGGGATTGATGTGGCCGTCGTTTATCCCACCACCGGCCTCTTTGCAGTGGCCCTGGACAGTATTGACTCCGACTTTGCCGCCGCCATCGCCCGGGCCTACAACAACTGGATGTACGACTACTGCCAGGCTAATCCCAACCGGCTTCTGGGCGCTGCCATGGTGGCGCCCCACAGCGTGGAGGATGCGGTGGCCGAGGCGCGACGGGCGGTGAAAGACCTCGGTTTTCGGGCCGTCTTCGTGCGACCCAATCCGGTTAATGGGCGAAACTGGCATGATCCCTACTACGAACCCCTCTGGTCCGAGCTAGAGGAGCTGGGGGCTCCCCTGGGGTTCCATGAGGGAATCGGATCGCTACTGCCCCAGGTGGGGGACCGCTTCGGCTCTAACACCTTTTTGCGCCACGTTGCCTGTCACCCCATGGAGATGATGCTGGCGGTGTTAAGCATGTGCGGGGGTGGTGTGCTAGAGCGGCATCCGAATATGAAAGTGGCCTTTCTGGAGGGAAACTGCGGTTGGCTGCCCTGGCTCCTGGATCGCATGGATGAACACTATGAGACCCAGTATGGTGTTACCGCTGAGGACCTCCCCCAGGACCCGAGCCATTACTTTAAGAGGCAATGCTTCGTCTCCGTAGAGGCCGACGAGCGCTTTGTAAAACAGGTCATAGACTACATGGGGGATGAGCATATCGTCTTCTCTACCGACTGGCCGCACACCGACTCCCAATATCCCCACTCGGTGGAAACCTTCTTGGAAAACCAGATTTCAGACGAAAACAAGCGCAATATCCTTTGGGACAACTGCGCCAGGTACTACGGGATCCAGTCTTAAGATAATGGCCAAGAGGGGCTGGGAGATGCCTAACCTTCCACCCCCCTTGTCAGGCTGCCGCAGCCAGCTACCGGAGCAATATTACTGTACCCCGGGGAAGGGGCTCATCGCTCTTCGACCGCACTGGAGTTGCTCCGGGATGAGATCCTGGAAAGTCCTGGAAAGTACTGTCAAAGGAATGACAATGCTTGTGTTGGCAAAGGTGTCCCCCTTGCCCCTACAAATCTTACCTACCCCAGCTTGTCCTCTACCTTCTCATGTTCAAGGGGGAGGAATATATCCTTAAGCCTGAGGGACTCGAAACTCCTCCGGGCTTACCATCTGATGTGAAGGTAACAAATTCTACTCTATCGCCTGGGTCTTTCCCGCTTAAGAGGTTAAGGAGCTCACTCCTGGAAAGCTATACAAGGTCTCCAACACCATGAACGCCGCTTTCACCCGGTACGTGTCCAGGCTCCTCAAGGACCGAAAGTGTAGGACGTCAGCGATAGTGGGACAACAGAGGGGGTAGAAAAACCCGAGAGATCTGATGTGGGGTCAGCTCCCTGGACGAGGTAGAGTACTTCAGATAGAGGAGCCAAAGATGTCCCAGGCAGAAACAGGTAAAGCAGTGGCCGCTGATGAGCGCACAGAGGCGGCCAGGTCCTTCGTCCGCACGGTTAAGGCCGCTACTCGGCGCAAGTACACCCCGGAAGAGAAAGTTCGTATCGTGCTGGAAGGCTTCCGCCGGGAGGTGACGGTCAACGAGCTGTGTAAGCGGAAGGGGATCAAGCCTCATTCCTACTATGCATGGACCAAGGCATGGACCAAGGAGTTCATGGAGGCTGGGAAGGAGAGGTTGGCCCGGGACACGTTGAGGGACCCCACCCAGCAGGAAATACACCAACTCAAGAGAGAGAACGTAGAGCTGAAGCAGTTGGCGGCGGAGTTGTCCCTGGGGGGCATCGTCTCAAAAAAGGCCATCCCGATCCCCCGGGACGCCGCCGGTACCGGCGGATGAGCGCCACGGAAAAGACGGAGGCGCCTGCCATGATAGCCTCGTCCTCCCTGCCCAAGCGGAAGGCGCTGGGTGAGCTTGGGGTGGCCAAGAGCGCCTACTATCGGTGGCTGAGGCGGAAGGAGCAGCAAGGACTTGAGGACGACGTGGGAGGCGGCAATCCCCCATGGAACAAGCTGACTTCCCAGGAAGTCGACTACGTTCTGTCGGCAGCCAGGGATATGCCGGAGCTGAGTTGCCGGCAGTTGGCCGCATGGACCACCGACAACATGGGCTTCTCCGTATCAGAGTCTACGGTTTACCGTATCCTGCGCAGGGAGGGGCTGGTGAAGAGGCCTGAGATGCGGCTGGCTGCGGGTAAGGAGTACCATCGGAAGACCACCGGTCCCCACCAGATGTGGGCCACCGATGCCTTCTACTTCAGGGTGGTGGGCTGGGGCTGCTACTACCTGGTCACCGTCATGGACGACTACTCCCGCTTCATTCTGGCCCACAGGCTTCAGAGGGACATGACCTCCGACTCCCTCATAGAAGTGTCCAGGAGGCCGTGGACAGGACCGGCATGGACCAGGTCCCGATAGAAGACAGGACTAGGCTGCTGAGCGACAACGGCCCCGGCTATGTATCCAGGGCCTTCAGGGACTGCCTGGGCATGGTGGGCATCAAGCACATACTGGCAACGCCCTTCCACCCCCAGACCAACGGCAAGCTGGAGCGCTGCCGCCAGACCCTCAAGCGAGACGTGAACCAACTGCCGTATGAGATGCCCTCAGACCTGGAGGCGGCCATCGTGGCCTTCGTCAGCTACTACACCGCCGCTATCACAAGGCCCTGGGAAACGTGACGCCCTCAGACGTCCTCAAGGGAAGGCGGCAGGAGATTCTACGACGCAGGAAGGAGGTGCAGGCCCAAACAATCCAACGGCGAAGACAGCACAATAGGGGACTCAGGGAGCTTACAAGACCTCAAGACCACCACTGATTTCTCGGGTCTCAGAGTGTCCCACTTTTGCTGGTTGCTAACAATGCAGCTTGAACGGTGGCCGATATCCCTCGAATCCAGGTGGAGCCTTTGAATCCCCTGATTCTTGAAAGGGGTCCTGGCCAAATCTTTCGCGATACGTTTTTCTGTACCACTTACTTTCATCATCCATGTACTCGTCGGTCTTATCGTCCATTTACATCAACGTGATCGCTTTATCTCACCAATGAGATACCTTTCGTGTGAGAGATCGGAATTAGCCTACGAGTTTTCGTAAGAATGCTTTGTGTTCGGGTGGGATGGGCTTCATCTTGTTAGTTGTTCTCTCCGTTTCCTCCATTGCTATTCTGCACATCACAATAGGCCCCCCCACTTTCCACAAACTGCAACTCCTGACTCCCATTGGATGGGGTGAGCATCAATGCCGTCATCACTTCGATATTCCTTGCATCTCGCACAAAAGCCTCGCATGTACCATAGGTGACTCGTGGAATGCGAATTCTTGAATCAGGCATCTTGCCCTTGTACAACGTAATGGTCCCATAAGGCGTAAACGGCAGGCTCCAGGCAGAAAAGAAATTATCATCGAAAACCTAATAGATGTTTCTATGACCTCAAATTTGGTGATCGTGGACTCGTCACCACTGGATAATAGCTTTGTGCCTGATACTTTGAGAGCGCGAGATACTCATATCACTGAGGTCATGAACTCCCTGAATCCTTTCCTCGCCGGCGGGTCACCATTACACGTTCTGTTATTCGGCAGACCGGGTACTGGCAAGACAGCAATCACCAAGAATGTATTGAAGCGGGTGCAAGAGGAGACGCAGGTCAAAACGGAGTACGTCAATTGCTGGGAGTTCCCGACGCTCTATGGAGTGGCGGATTCTTTAGTGAAGCAGCTCAGAGTAATGTTCGCGGAAAGGTCCGAGACCATTCACAAGCTAGAGGGGATCAAGAAAGTACTAGGAAGATCCCGCTCCCGTGGGCCCTTGGGGGCACGGGACTTGAAGGGGGGCGTCTATGTAACACTCCCACAGGTCCGGAGGCTCCATACAGTGCATATCACTGTCCAGCACCTATAACCCGTTGTTAGCCATGTCATAGCCCTTATATACTGTAATTGATGGGAATTATTCGCCTTATTGTCTAGCCAGTTGATGAAAGCTAGTCCAAAGCGACTCTACAGAACCATAGTCCGGGGAGTCGCTCCCTTGTGAATTACTCACCATTCGCAAAGTTCGGTGTCTCTGACAAATATATGTGGGTGGTCGGGTTATATATCTTCATTGAAATAAGGGGGATACACTTCAAAAAAATTGTCAAATGACGAACTGGTCGGGTGCTGCCCAATACACGGAGCAGGGAAAAGCAAGGAATCCTTTAACGCATCCCTGACTAAGAACACTTTTAGTATGAATACCCCCGTATACCGTTGGTATAGCGTTAGAGCGTGCCTGCTCCAGCCCGGGCACAGTCCTCGTCCTGCTGACTGGTGCCACCACCCACGCCACAGGCACCTTCCAGCACACCGTTGCGGACAATGGGGACCGCTCCCTGCCCACCGGGGATCATGTGTCCCCCTGCTGCGGCAGCGATGCCCCGAGGAGTGGCAGCATCAGGCGAGATATCACCACTGGGACGTCCGAATGCAGCCGAGGCTACAGCCTTGCCCTGGGAGCCTAGAGCACTGGCCCAGATGGCGCCATCCATGCGACTAAAGGCCTGGAGACGCCCACCTGTGTCAACCACAGCGACACTTATCCTGATGTTCATCTCTTCTGCTTTCGCTATAGTCGCCTGAGCAATCCGGTTCGCTTCTGCCATAGTAAGAGCCATACGACAACCTCCCTCTCAAGTTTTTTGGCAGGCCAATTATAGAGCACTGGGCAACGGGGGACAATCGAGGCCAGCGGATTGTAGGGTCTTTTAATTCTCTTCGTTATGCTGAGAGTTCCGTACCACACAGCAGAAGGCGAAGCATCTAACCATGTTAGGATAGACCCTTCGCCTTCTGCTCAGGGGGACAATTAAAAGACCCTGTTCCGGCAAGGGAGGTCTCTGGCCAGAAGACCTCTCAAGTCAAGTACGAGACCTCATAAACAGGAGTCACTACCCAGTCGAGATCACCATTCGCCCTTCCGACCCTGAATGTAACCACTACGAACTCGACTAGCACGTGCTTACCTATCACGACGGCCAGCTCCGCAGAGCCATTGATGTAGGTGTGAGGTGGACCCCGGAATTCGGACAGGTAGGCAAGTGAGAGTCCCGCTCCTAAACTAAGGGCAGCTGTTGCTGTCTGGAAGGAGTGGGAAATGTCGAAAGGACGAAGTAAGTACAGCCCGGCTTTCAAGGCCAAGGTGGCGCTGGAGGCGGTCAAGGGCCAGGAGACGGTGGCCCAGCTCGCAGCCAGGTATGAAGTCCACCCCGGGCAGATTCAGGCTTGGAAGAAGGCTCTTGTGGAGGGCGCCTCCGGCGTCTTCGGCAACGGTCGGGAACAGAAGGCAAAGAACGACGCCGCCCTGGTCGCCCGCCTGTACCAGGAGATCGGGCAGCTCAAGGTGGAGCGGGATTTCTTGGCGGAGAGGTCCGGTCCATGAGCCCGGCACGCCGGCGGCAGATGGTGGACAGGGAACACCCGAAACTGCCGATAGTGCGGCAGTGCTCCCTGCTGGGGGTAACCCGTTCCAGCATATACTACCGCCCCAAGATGGCCTCGGAAGAGGACCTGTTCCTGATGGGCGAGATCGACCGGCAGTACCTGGAGACCCCCTTCTACGGGTCGAGGCGGATGAAGGCCTGGCTGGGAAGGTGTGGGGTACGGGTGAACCGGAAGCGGGTGCAGCGGCTGATGCGCGCCATGGGGCTAAGGGCCATCTACCGGAAGCCTGGCGCCAGCAGGCCGACGCCGGGCGCCAAAGTCTATCCATACCTGTTGAGGAAGGCCAGGATCACCCGGCCCAACCAGGTGTGGGCAGCGGACATCACCTACCTGCCCATGGCCCGTGGATTCCTCTACCTGGTGGCCATCATGGACTGGCACAGCCGGTACGTGGTGGCCTGGAGGCTGTCCAACACCCTGGAGGCCGGCTTTTGCGCCGAGGCGCTGGAGGAGGCCCTGACCCGTGGGAAGCCTGAGGTGTTCAATACCGACCAGGGAAGCCAGTTCACCAGCCTGGAGTTCACCCAGGTCCTCCAGGAGCACAGGGTGAAGATCAGCATGGACGGGAAGGGGCGGTACTCCGACAACATCTTCGTGGAGCGGCTGTGGCGGACGGTGAAGTACGAAGAGGTGCACCTGAAGGCTTACGCTGACTGCCACGAAGCCCGCGGGGAACTGGAGGACTACTTCCGGTTCTACAACCATCTAAGGCCCCATCAGGCCTTGGGCTACCGGACGCCGGCCGAGGTGTTCCAAGGAGAGCAGGGAGTCGGGGAGGAGGAGTATAGTGGAAGGAGGTCTTCACCCGGTACTGGAGCAGAACGACTGGCAGGAGCGGCGGGATTCTCACTTAACTCTGCCCTGATTCTGTCTAAATAACCGGGTCCACCTCAAACGGACGGAAGCTGACTGCTCGGGAGACCACGGAGCGAGTCTGTGATTATTTTGTTTGTCCCTATCTCGATCATCTTGGTATCGCAAAGAAGGTGGCTTGATCCTGCACTAAGGAATACCTACCGTGCGAATTGCGGAGCGCGTTGGGCCTCGAACCCACCATTTTGCCCGGCTGGGACTCCATGAGATCGTTGGCCGGCTAAATCACCGTTTTAATTTTCCGGCCACACGGGCTCGTTGTAGCCGAGAGGCACTGAGGGCCGTGCCCAGTGCGGCGGCGTCTCCGATAGGCCTAGTACCGGCCCAAGATGCCGAAGCAGACCGACCGGCGTTTCGCTCTCCATCGACCAGCGCTCTAGCTCTAAGGTGGTGAATTCTTTTGGCACGTCCTTGAGCTCGGCATCTGGCACCTGGCCACGTCCGATGAGCCAGTGCCCGGTCTGGGCTAGAGAGACCCGCACGAGCCAGCTGCCGCCCTCATGGGCTCGTCGCGCTAGAGCCACCAGTGCGCCAAACGCCATCAGATAGCCACTTAAATAGTCGACCGCCGACACGGGGTAGAATTGCGGGCCAGGGACAGTGTCTGGAAACAGCTCACCTTGGCGGTTGGTGATGCCGCTGACCGTCTGCACCACTGTGTCGAAGCCGCGGCGAGATGCCCACGGCCCCACATGACTAAAGGCGCTCAGTGAGACATAGATGATACCAGGCCGCAATTGCGCCAGCGCTTCCGGCGAGAGGCCGCGGTTGTTGAGGGTTTCCGGACGGTATCCTTGCGAGAACACGTCGGCCTCACGGACCAGCTCGCGTAGCGTCTCGAGATCCTTCTTGTCCCGTAGATCAAGATGGGCGGAGAGCTTGCCGTGGCCGGTATCGTATTCCTGGTGACCGTAACTCGGCAGGTGCGCCCCAGTGATTCTCAAAACGTCGGCGCCGTGCTCGGCGAGGGTGCGTGCACAGGTTGGACCGGCGAGGACGCGGGTTAGGTCGAGCACCCGGACGCCCGACAACGGTCGATCGCCATCAGGGAGCTTTTCCGGCGGGCTGTCGCCGATCTTGATGATCTCCATCAGTGGCAGCGAGGCGATTGCCGCGGCCTGTGGGTGCTGGGCCCATTCGTCCATGGTGCGCACCATTCCTCCGGTGCCGTTTGCGGCGATGATTGCCTCCTCAAGCTCGAGAGCGTCCCAATTCGCTACCGCCTTGCGCACTGCCTCGGGATCTTCCGGCACGTCAAGTACGCTGAGTGAGGCGGCACGGTGGTTCGGGAAGCTGCAGTGGAGATAGCTCCAGCGGCCATTCTTCGCCGGATAGACGCCCGATATCGCGTTGAGCTCGGTCGAAACGGGCGCCCCGTCCATCTTCATGTAACGGTTGCTGCGTAGTGCGGCGGTCGCCTGGCGGATATCAACGACGACTTTTTGGCGACGCCCGGTACGCAATTTCCACAGATCGGAGACGGCGAGGCCGATTGCCGCGAGCGCGGCGGCGCTGGTCTCACCGATCCGGAACGGAGTCGGCAATATCGGATCTGTGCCGCCGGTTATCTCAGCGAATCGGGCGTGCTCTTCGAGCCAACCGGCGATCGGGAAAAGTGTATGTAAAGCTTCATTAGTTATGGGCTGAAATTCTCCCTCTTTGATCCGGAATTTCCCAGATGGAACCCGGTGCCTTCGCAAACACTACATTCCGGGACGGCACAGACTATATGCCCCGTTGCTGATGTTGTCAATCGCCAATTACGTGCTCAATTCCACCTGGCGGTGCCATTTAACAACTCGGAACCATCCTCCAAGGCGCGAACCCGGTCTTTTCAGACCGGATCCCACCCTGAAGGTCGCGCACGTTACCCAGGGTAGCCTCAATATGATCACGATTCCCTTTGCCGACACGTCTTGCAACCCAGGAGCGAGGCGAAGCCTACCTATCCTTTCCAGCATTTCATCGAACATGTCCCTGGTCACCATCACTTCAGAGAGTAGGAATACAAGCCTGCTGGCATGACGCACCAGACGCCCGCCAATCTTGATGAGCCTCGTCTGAACGCTCGTGAGCGACCAGCGTTTTAGGGATTCCGGCAAAGCAAGCCTTCTGAGGAAGTTCCCCAGATTATAGGCCAGTACGAACAGCCACAACCTCACTTGATTGGCAACGAACTTGTGACAAGATAGCCGAGTCCACAAGGTCTATGACACAGCAGGACTCCGTATCAGAGGCTACTGGAACACGGCGTGTTGAACGGGGAGCGTAGAGAAGAGATGGGAGACCGTACCGCCGGCTGAATCCGGCCGGGCTTTTGAGACAAATCCAGAGGGAGCAGGAACGCCTATGGTCCCTGGTGGAAACCAACGGTACAACCCGGACCTCGGGTAACAATGCCATTTGAGGCAACGTATGACTTTCGGTAACATTCCCTCTTGAGGCAACACGCATCGCCAGGCCGTAGGTTAACTAATAGGTAGTAGAGTAGCATCACCTTCAGCTTGAGTGGCAATGGTGGCCTGGGGCCGAGGTTTAGCTGGATGGCACAGGGGATTGACCCGATGAACGTAAATATTAGAGGTAGCCTGAGGGCTCCTGGGCTACGACCGTCACCCCTTGTTCGGCATCCCACGCCCCAGTATGCCTACCCGGAGGTTGCCCCAATCTACCACCCTCCTAAGCCCACTTTGACAGGTCGGCTCTCGATTGGCCTCAGGCTATGGTGTATGCCAAAACCTGTAGACTAGTGGATTATGTCTAACAATAATTTCAAGTTGCAGGGTTTTAGATCGTTCCTCTCAGCCGTGGGTCAAGGACGTCCCGCAGGGAATCGCCCAGAAGGTTCCACGCGAACACGACTACGGCTATGACTCCGAGCGGAAACATAATCATCTCGGGCGCTACCCTTATGAAACTGGTAGCTCCGGTTAGCATACCTCCCCAGGTTGGCACATTCGGCGGTGAGCCTACTCCAAGAAAGCTAAGAGAGGCCTCTGCTATGATCGCTCCTCCAAAGTAAAACGTTACAAGAACGATGTACACAGCCAGGCAGTTGGGGACCATGTGGCGGAGCATAATACGAATGTGCCCAGCTCCCACTGCTCGAGCCGCCAGTATGTAGTCCATCTCCTTTATGGTCAGGGCTTGTGAACGGATGATTCGGGCAGTGCTTGGTATGAATAGGATAGTCAAGGCGATTACCACATTGTTGACGGATGACCCGAGGGCCGCCACGATGGCAATAGCCAGAAGTAGGGGTGGAAAGGCTGTCATACCATCTATGACTCTCTGGACGAGGAGATCGGTCCACCCTCCGAAATAGACACTGGCAACGCCCACTAGCAGGCCTATCGAAGTCCCAACAAGGGAGCTGAGGATGCCCACATACAAAGAAATCCTTGCGCCGTAAACGACCCTGCTGAATATATCACGGCCCAGGTGGTCGCCTCCGAACCAGGTTTCTGAGTTGGGCGGGTTAAACTTGTTCTTTGTACTGACCTCCAGTGGGTCGTGATTTGCGATCTGCGGAGCGAAGATAGCAACAATTATGAGGACAACAGCTGCTACCGCACCGAAAGCTCCCAGAGGCTTCCGCCTGAAGAAGCTGCCCACAATCTGGAAGGCGTTACGCTTTGGCCTCAGGCCACCGATAGCACCCTCTGGAAGGGCCTTTGCGCCTGCTCGCTCCTGACTAATCTCTTCCCTCTCCTACGTGAGTTTGGTTCTTCAGAGTTTTGTATGGGTATACCATACGAAACTCTTAGGTGGACCCGGTCAGTTGGACAGGATCGCGGTGGAATTAGGCGAGAGTCCCGCTGCTCCTGCCAATGATACCAGCGTCTGGGCTATTGGAGACTCCTTGGCCTGAACCGCCCCCTCTTCTCCAACATCGGTCACCTGGTGGAACACCTCGGCCGGTGTCCGGTAGCCCAAGGCTTGATGAGGTCTCTGGTCGTTGTAGAACCGGAGGTAGGCGCCCAGTTCCCTCCTGGCTTCACTGGCGTTGGCGTAGGCTTTCAGGTACACCTCCTCGTACTTCACGGTGCGCCACAACCGCTCCACAAAGATGTTGTCGGTGTACCGCCCCTTCCCATCCATGCTGATCTTCACCCCTTGTTCCTGCAGCACATGGGTGAACTCCAGGCTGGTGAATTGGCTGCCTTGGTCGGTGTTGAAGACCTCCGGCTGGCCCTGCTCCAGAGCCTCCTTCAAGGCGTCGACGCAGAAGTCGGCCTCCAGGGTGTTGGACAATCGCCAGGCCACCACGTACCGACTGTGCCAGTCCATGATGGCCACCAGGTAGAGGAATCCCCGGGCCATGGGCAAGTAGGTGATGTCGGCGGCCCACGCCTGATTGGGCCTGGCAACTCTGATCTTTTCCAACAGATAAGGATAGACCCGGTGCTCCGGCGCCGGCTGGCTGGTACGGGGACTCCGGTAGATGGCCCGCAGCCCCATGATGCGCATCAGCCGCTGCACCCGCTTCCGGCTCACGCACCTGCCCTCCCGCGCCAGCCAGACCTTCATGCGCCTCGACCCGTAGAAGGGTGTATCCAGGTACTGCCGGTCCATGGCCTGCATCAAGGCCAGGTCCTCGCCGGAGGCTTCCCTGGGTCGATAGTACAGGCTGGAACGGGCCACTCCCAGCAAGGCGCACTGCCGCGCTATCGACAACGATCGGAGCTCCCGGTCCACCATCCCCCGCCGCTGGGCCAGGCTCATGGACCGGACCTCTCGAACAAGAAATCCCGCTCCACCTTCAGCTGTCCGATTTCCTGGTACAGCCGGGCGATCAGGGCGGCGTCGCTACTGGCCTTCTGATCTTGCCCGTTGCTGAACACACCGGCGGCTCCCGAGGTCAGGGCTTTTTTCCAAGCCTGAATCTGGCTGGGGTGGACCTGGTACCTCGCCGCCAGTTGGGCCACCGTTTCCTCCCCCTTCACCGCCTCCAGAGCCACCTTGGCCTTGAAAGCCGGGTTGTGCTTTCTCCGTTGTTTCGACATTTCCCACTCCTTCCTGACAGCGACGGCTGCCTTCAGTTTAGGAGCAGGACTCTCGCTTAACTACCTGTCCAGTTTCCTGGGTCCACCTCAATCCGAGGCGCCGTGAGTTTTAACATCTCCTAAGTGTACCTGATCCTTGGATTCAACCAGGCGTACATCAGGTCCAGGCCAAGGTTAATTGCCAGTACGAACAGAACCAACGACATTACTATGCCCTGAACGATGGGGAAGTCCCGCTGGAAGATAGCGAAAATCAAGACCCTGCCCACCCCAGGGATCAGGAATATATTCTCGATAATCACAGTGCCAGCGAGGAGCCTCGCGAGCTCATAGCCAGACACAGTGACCACGGGGAGCAAGGCATTCTTGAGGGCGTGCCGGACGACTACCACCTGCTCCGCAAGGCCCTTTGACCGGGCAGTGCGGATATAGTCCTCCCTGAATACGTCCAGCATGGCGGAGCGGGTCACACGCCCTAAAAAAGCCATGTTGGAGAAACCCAGTGCGATGGCGGGGAAGAAAAGCTGTTGCACATTTAGCCACGGGTCGTCCCACAGGTTTGCATAACCCAAAGGAGGGAACCATTGGAACAGATGCGTTAGGACGAACACGATCACGATGGCCACACCAAAGTTAGGAAACGCTATCCCCGCGATGGTTATGATTCTGGCGGTGTAGTCGACCGGCGTATCTTGTTTAATAGCGGAAATCAAGCCCAGGGGCACAGCTATTACGCCGGCCATAACCACCGCCAGGATGGTCAACTCCAGCGTGATGGGAAGCGCGCGCTTCAAGTCATCACTAACCGCTGTGGCGTTAAAGTAAGACGTACCAAAATCCAGGCGGAGCATACTCCATACCCAGTCCCCATACTGGACATAGATCGGCCTATCCGTTCCCAGGCGCGCCCGCACCTTGTCAAGGTCTTCCTGAGTGAAACCTGCCTCTCCTCCCTCGTCACCCCCCACTCCCATAACCAGTGCGAGGGCCGGGTCGCCAGGGACGACGCGCAGCATGAGGAACACGAGCACCGTGACAAAAAACAGTGTCGGAATGAACAGGAGGACCCTTTTGGCTATGTAGGCCTGCATCTTTTGCCCCACCACTAACTGCTACGGGCCAGGCCCTGGTTTGGGCCTGGCCCGTTACGTCAATCCACCTGGAGACTGACGCTGGCTAGGCTAACACGCCGGGTCGCACCAGATGTGCTCCTGCTTCCAACTAGACGCGGCGGGGCTGGGGTTGGGGTGTTCATTACGGATTTTCTTGTGAAAGGCCATGGTGCTGGTGACCCACCAGAGGGTCGGTAACCAGTTGTCCTCCATGAGTAAGGCCGATGCCTCCCTGATGAGGACCCTCCGCTTGTCCTGGTCGATCTCCCTGGCTTGCGCCAGAAAGATCTCCTGGACCCTGTCCCAGTTCGTAGTCGCACTACCACGCGCCCATTTGTCCGCCTGAAGACCTCCCTCAGCGTACCGGTCCGAGAATGCCCCATCAGGGTCCAGGAACGACATACCAGAGGGCTGAATTGCGAACTCGAAGTCCCCGGCTAGAAACTTTGCTGCGCCCGCGGAGCTCTCCTGAATATCCTGCTCGACATTGATGTTCAAGAACTTGTTGAGCTGCTCCGCCACCACCGCGCTTATGTCCACGGTAAGGCCCGTGCCCCTGGCCATAAGTTTGACGTTAAACCCCTGGCCATCGGGGAAACCGGCCTCCGCCAGCAGCCTCTTGGCCTCATCTATATCCCGTTGGTCTTTCACACCAGGCGACGACTCTCTAAAGCCGGGCATCTGGGCTGCCTCTTCAAATGTCGGCCCGTACCAGAGACCAGGCGGGAAAGGCGTACCTAGCAGGTCACCAGCTCCGAAGAGTTCCATGGCCTCCTGGCGGTGAACGGCCAAATTGATGGCCCTCCTCACCCTCGGATCATCGAAGGGCGCCTTTTCCGAATTAAACATCACGTGGTACGCACCGGCGGGGCCTATGAAGTACACATCGTACCTGTCTCCATAGTCCTCCTCAAACTTCCTCGATTCTACGCTGCCTATGTTGTCACCGTTGGCAACGCCCATCAAGATCTGTTCTGTGATGTATGCCCCTATTATGGTGCCCGTATCTGAGATTTGGAATATTTTGATGCCATCAATGCGGGGATATCCTTCCTTGAAGTAAGCTGGGTTCCTGCGGTGTTCAAGCGAGGTGTCCCTGATGAAACTGCCTTTCACGTACAAAAAGGGGCCCGAACCCACCATATTATTTGGTTCGGCCATACCCTGATGTTTTCGCTGATCCCACACCACATGCTTGGCCATTATCTTCATGCCTTCGAGAGCAAGCGTAGGAAGGAAAGCTGCCGCCTTGAACTTGGTCTTTATCTCTACGGTATGCTCATCTATCGCACGGCTATTTCCGAAGTCGTAGTAGACCTTAAGCTGGCCCGTTCGCGACCGGAGTGTGTGGTCCTCCCAAAGGTCCCCGAACGCTGGATTTTCTGGGTCCACAAAGCTATCCATGCTAAAGACCACATCCTCGGCGGTGACAGGCGTGCCGTCGGTCCATCGGGCGTTCTTCGGCAGGTCGAAGGTATAGGTCAAGCCATCATCGGCCAACTTCCAGTCCGCGCACAGGTCACACCTTAAATCCGAGGGGTCCGAGGTCTCGGGATTATACTCAATAAGGTTGTTATATAGATGAGCCATCCACTGCAAATTGACATAACTAATCTCCGGCCACACCCGGGATCCGATAGGAGCTATGATAGCCAACATGGGGACAGTCCCACCGAACTTGGGTTCCATACCGGGCCCCGGCGTGGAGGTAGGCACAGGCATGGCCGTGGGCAGCGCTTTGGCGACAGCTGATTCGACGGCCTTCGCGATATCCTCTTGGCTTACTCCCGGCTGGGCCTTCAGAGCGTTCTCTACCGCTATGGCGACCTGCTCTTCGGTGACCCCAGGCTGCGCGGCCAGGGCCTTGGCAATCTCCGTCGCCACGTCTTGTGTAGTCACCCCAGGCTGCGCGGCCAAGGCCTTGGCAATCTCCGCCGCCACATCTTGTGTAGTCACCCCAGGCTGCGTCGCTAAGGCGTTGGCGATGGCCGCCGCCATCTCCTGCGACGTGACTCCACCTGGCTGCGCCGCCAGGGCCTTGGCAATCTCCGCCCCCACATCTTGTGTAGTCACCCCTGGCTGCGCCGCTAGGGCGTTGGCGATGGCCGCCGCCATCTCCTGCGGCGTGACTCCACCTGGCAGCGCCGCCAGGGCCTTGGCTATCTCTGACGCCACATCTGCCGAGGTGGCTCCAGCGGGCTGAGTGGAAATGACCTGCTGTACTATCCCCGCGACGTCGATTGGGGTTGGGGTCGGCTGCGGGGTCGCCTTATCGCCCCCACAGGCCACCGCAGTCAGCATCAACAACAGCAACGGCAAGACGAACAGGAACTTGGGCTTTATTGACCAGCTAGCCATGACTCGCCTCCGATATTTTATACAACGAAATATACGAAATTGGACACAATCTATCAAAGCTCCTCTGTCATTGTCAATATCTGTTTCCCAGATGGCTCAGGGTCTTTTAATTGTCTGGATACTGGTGCGATATAAGGGGTATGGAAGCAGAAATTGTGAGCCTTGGAGCCTCGTTACTGGAAGCCTTTGAGAGGGTGCCATATCCTCGGAAGCCCAGAGGGAAACGCCATCGCCTACCGCGGCGATCCTAACCCTAGCCACCTGCGCCATGCTCTGTAACTGCCACAGCCTATATGCCATCGCCCAATGGGGCCGGGAGCATCTGGAGTTAGCCCAGAGCCTGGGGTTCACCCGAGAGCAGACCCCCTGCGTGGCCACTCTACACCTGGTATTCAGCCGACTGGACAAAGAAGCCTTTGAGGGGGCTCTAAGAGAGTGCGTACAGCATACCCTAGGCGATAGGAAGAAGGCTATCGCTATAGAAGGCTATCGCTATAGATGGGAAGAGCCTGAGGGGTATCCATGGGGAACAGTTGCCTGGGGTACATCTGGTAGCCGCCTATGCTCAAGAGACCGGCCTGGTGCTGGCGCAAAAGGGGGGTAGAAGAGAAGGAGGGAGAACTGACAGTAGCACCAGGACTGCCGGCCCAGCTTGATCTCAAGGATCGAGTGGTAACCGGTGATGCCCTCTATGCCCAAAAGAACCTGAACCTCCAAGCAGCGGAACAGGGTGGGGACTACTGCTGGGTGGTGAAGGGTAATCAGCCAACCCTAAGAGTTGATATTGCCCTGCTGTTTGAAGAACCACCCTGAGGGGAGGAATTTGACACCTTCATGGCGCAGGGCAGGCATGGAAACCGGCAGGAGACACGCCAACTGTGGGCATCCACAGCCCTCAATGAGTATCTGGACTGGCCCCATGTACAAGAGGCGTATTGTGTGGAAAGGACCGTAACCAGCCAAGGGGGTAACTAGCCAAGAGACCTCCTATGCCATCACCAGCATGAATCCCTCAAAGGTGGATGCTAGGCGGTCACCGGAAGTATGGCGAGGCCATTGTGGGATAGAGAATCTGTTACATTATGTGTGGGACGTGAGCATGAAAAAGGATGCCTCACAGGTACGAACTGGCTCAGCCCCAGAGGTGATGGCGGCACTACGCAATGTAGTGATTGCCTTACTGAGGCGAGCCGGAGCTGCTAACATTGTTGCAGCGCTACGTCACTATAGTTGGAATGCTGCCGAAGCTTTGGCCCTTCTTGGCTTGCTTGCTGTGTGACTTTTAAAAGACCCTGCTGGGATCAGGTGGCCAACATATCCAGAGCCTGTGACCTTTGGGGCCGACATCCCTGTGCCGTGTGAATAGCAACCAGCCCTGGCTGATTGCCCGCAGCCTGGATGTGAGGCTACGGGTATCGCGGTGCCCCATGTCAAGACTAAGGAAAAAGCGGAGTGTGCTGTCAAGTCAGCGAAGTACGGCCCCATGGGCTACCTCGGCATGGCCGCGCCCCGGCAGTCCTACGGCGTTACAGATTTTTACCCCAAGGCCAATGAACAGAGCCTGGTGGTAGTGCTCATCGAGGAGGTAGAAGCAGTCAACAACCTTCAGGATATACTTACCATGGACAACATAGATGTCTACTACATGGCCCGCACCGATCTGTCCGAGACCCGGGCAGCCCAATCATCCCGAGGTACAGGCGGTGGTCGACAGGTGTATGGCCCAGATTCTGGCAGCGGACAAAGTAACCGGGACCACAGTGGACGATGATAACTTCGAGAGCTACATAGATAAAGGCGCAAGGTTCTTCCTGACTGGCTGGACGCAGTGGGTCTCCCGGGGAGACAACCAGTATCTGTCCAGGGTAGCCGCTAAAGGGGGCTGAGGGTTTTTTGAAGAGCCTCAATTCCATCAAGGCCGGGCCGTTTCAAGGTCGATTGTGTTCAGCAGCCGAGACATGGTTCGACAGGCTCACCACGAGCGGCAGACCGTACTTCCCGTTCGTCCTGAGCCTGTCGAAGGGCCGGTTGCAGTCACTTTCCGTGTCATCTGGGCGGATTTAGAAGGGCAAATGCCACGTCTCGGTCCAGGAGGGTATCGTGGGCCAGGTAGACTACCTTCTTGCCTCCCTCTCCCAGGAAACGCTTGACTTCATAGCGGTCGCCCGCGAAGGAGGTGGGTTCGTCTGGCGGTTGAGATACAGAGGAACGTGACGACGGCGAAGGTTACGTAGATGTCGAAGTTCCAGAGATACCTAACAGCATATGGCCTGAAGCTGGCCTTAGCTCTGCTCTGGGAGCGCAGAGAACGATGCCCTGATGCCTTTCCTGTACTGGCCATCCATGATGAGATAGTCGTGGAAGCGTCAGCGGACAAAGCGGAAGAAGCCATATGCTGGCTCGTGGGAGCGATGGAGGACGGGATGAGGGAATGTCTCTATGATGTTCCTGTAGAACCCATCGAAGCCGAAGTCAAAGAGGCATGGTGATCAACTCCAGGTAGCTTGAATCTCAATCCTCCACAGCGTGACCGTGAATGAACCTCGTAGATACTTGCATCGCTCACTCTCCTAGTGCTCAGGGTTCGATTATAGCTGCGTGCACCAGATTGCTGACCTGGTCAAGGCGTACAGTGTGCCAAGGCTCCGGCGCACCACAGTTGGTAAGGTAGGTGAACGAAACCTCGGACTCTGGGTCAGCCCAAGAGTATGATGTTCCTGCTCCTCCATGACCATAAGTGGAAGGCGAAGCGATGGTGCCCAACCCTCGAATTGTAGGTGTCAGGCCACGTACGTGGGGTCCTAAGCCCTGATGCATCGGCATACCCATAGACTCAACAACCCGTTCATCGGTGTGATTCCGGGTGGCGAATTGGATCACTCGCGGACTCAAGACCCGATTATCGTTAAGCACTCCACCCTGTAGCAACATTTGATAAAAGGCTGCCAATCCAGCGGCGGTAGCATACCCACCACCCCCTGGGACACCTGCGGCACGGTACTCAGGTGTGTTTCTATCTGTCCGCACCACCATCTGATCATCCTGGAATGCGTGAATATCTGTGCATCGTTCCTGCACCGAAGCCGGCACACCGACGAATATGTCATCGGCTAGCCCCACTGGAGCCAGGAGGTCATCGCGCACCACATCCCGGTAATCACGGCACGTGACTGCCTCGATGAGGACGGCCGCAACACAGTAGGCAGAACGCATGTGGTAATGCACTCTAGAACCTGGTGTCCACTCCAGGGTGAAGTCGCAGACGCTCCGGCGTAGCAGCTCATGGTCCCCCCAGGCCTCTTCGGGAACAACACCACTGGGAAAGCCCCCCTGATGGGTCAGGACCTGATAGAGGGTGATCTCGCCCTTCCCGTTGCGTGCGAACTCGGGAACATGGTCGGCGATACGATCTGCGAACCGTACGGCACCGGAATCTACCAGTTGCCAAACCGCGGCAGCCGTGATCACCTTGGTCTGGGAGAAAATAAGCCAAAGCATGTTATCGGTAGCAGGTACGGAAACAGGGTTCAGGCGAGCCTGACCAAATGATTGGACCAGCGCGAATTTTCCATGTCGTGCAACAGCGATTTGGGCCCCTGGATAACGGTCCTCGGCTATGTGGGATTCTATGAGGAGCTTGAGTTGGGTAAGCCTCTTGACATCGAGCCCTAGCAAGTCTGGATCAGCAGTGGGCATCAGGTGATGGGTGCGTTGAGCGGCGGCGAGTTCTGTGGGGGTAGCCATGTTCGCGATACCTCCTTAGCTCTATCTGTTCTTGTTTAGCCGGAATTCCCCAGATGGAACCCGGTGCCTTCGCAAACACTACATTCTGGGACGGCACAGACTATATACCCCGTTGCGATGGAAGTGGACATTGAGGAGATTAGCAAGTCACTGTAGGGAGCCTTCAAGAGGGTGCCAGACCCACGTGGCGATTCTGGAAAGCTCCATCTTTTGGCTGCCATTCCGACTATGGCGATGCACATACCAAACTGTATACTCGTTTTTTCAATTCCCACCCACCGGTTGAGGTGGGGGGGAGGTGCTACTGGCTTAGTACCTATCCGATAACCACCCCATCCTGAAGGATGGGGCACATGCTGCACCTTTTAGGGTGCGGTATGGGAAGTTGTCGGATATGCTCTTAGCAGTTGCACTTTCTGGGTCTCGAACTCCTCGCGAGTCATGTAGCCGCGTTCCAGGAGGCTGGCCAGCCGCTCCAGTTGGCCTACCACGTGATCTCCTCTTGTCCCGCCGTCGTGCCCTACCACCAGGCTCCTATCCACCTTTTTAACGTCGGTGACGCCGCACCGCCCCATTGCCACGTCAAGCTCATCCCTCAGGATGTCCAGCACGCGGCGCAATCCGGCTTCGCCATCTATCGATAGTCCCCAGAAGATGGGCCGGCCAATAAACACGGCTTTTGCCCCAAGGGCCAGGGCTTTCAATATATCTGTGCCCCGCCTTACCCCGCCGTCCAAGAACACTTCCACCCGGTCCCCTGCCGCATCCACCACCTCCGGAAGCACGGCGACAGTCCCCTCTGAGCCTTCAATGGCGTGGCCGCCGTGGTTGGAGACGACGAGGCCGTCGGCCCCATGTTCCACGCAGAGCCTTGCGTCCTCAGCCGTCTGAATTCCCTTTACGACAAGGGGCATGGAGGTGATGGAGCGCAGCCACTCCAGGTCGGACCAGTTCAAGGCCGACTCGAAGCTATCGTAAAGGTTATCCCTTGTGGGCAAGTTTGGCAGCTCAAGGCCGACCAAATTCTTCAATGTCCGCTCGGACTCAACGGAATAACCATAACGATATTCCCGGACCTCCTTCCTCGAACCGGCTCCAAGGTTATCCACGGTGAGCATGAGTGCAGTATATCCAGCACGCTGGGCCCGTCGTACCAGGGTTTCGGTAAGCTCCCGGTCCTTGAAGAAGTATAGTTGGAACCACAGAGGCCCTGTAGCGACGTCCGCCACCTCTTCTATGCTATAGCTAGAGCCGGTGCTGAGTCCCATGATAGTCCCTGCAGCTCCCGCGGCCCGAGCGGAAGCCAGCTCACCCTCAGGATGGGCCAGCTGGTGAGTCCCTAAGGGAGCAAGCATGACGGGTAAGCTGATCTTTTGCCCCAGCACTTCGGTGGAGAGGTCACGATGGCTTACGTCTACCAGCACCCGGGGCCGCAGCTTTAAGGCTTCGAAGGCTGCGAGGTTGTTGGTATTGGGGGTCATAGTAGGGGCACCGTAGGTCCCAAACAGGCGGTCGAAGTGCAATAGCGCCTTTGGCATGGTCTCCCTGGCGCGAACCTCGTAGTCAGGGACGGTCAGAAGCGGTATTTGTGTGGTCATTTCCTTCTCCATCACGTCATTACCCTGGAGGTAATGATAAGGTCCGACGTTTCCCAAATAAGCTGAACTCTGGCTGATGTAGTCGTTTATTGTTCGCCCGCATCCACAAGGGCTTGACCTGCCCGCCTTACCCGCTCCAGGTAGTCCCCTTTGGAGGGGTAACGCTCTCCAATAGAATGCCGAGGGTTCCCCCTGACCTCTCTCGCTCTTCCCGCGTAGCCGGGAAAGGGGTCGTTGAGCCCCTCACAGTGTCGCCGGAGGCCCCACCGGTAGCCAGCGCTTGGCTCTGTCCTCCGATGTCGGGATGGCGCAGGTTCCATCCAGTGTAGGTGGCCAAGGGCACTGTGATAAACCGAGAAATCCCGTGCCGCCGGTGATCATGATGGACATGGCATTACCTCCTTAACGAACGTAGAGACAGAGTCGGGGCTGGATGAACCCCGCCTCACCTACTGGTGGAGCAGGGTTGACCACAGCCCCAAGTTATCGCAGACACTACTCATGCCTGTTGGGATAATCCGCCTAGCGGCCTGCTCTACCCCTTAATGGCGTAGAGTTGGGCGCAATTATCCCACAGTATCTTACGCTTGTCCTCGTCGGTGATGGGAAGCGTGAGGAAACTCTCCACAGAGTGGGGGAATTTCGAATCCTCGTGGGGAAAATCGGTAGAGAAGATGAGGCGGTCGTTCCCCATGAAGTCGATGGCGTACTTCGCCGGCTCCTCGTCGGCCTCCACCGAGGCGAAGCACTGCTGCTTGAAATATGTGCTGGGGGCTATCTTCAGATCCGGGGCGTAGGTATCCCCTTCTCGCTCCCAATGGTCATCCATACGCCACAGAAGGAACGGCAACCAAGAACAGTTGCCCTCAAGAAAGGCAGCGCGCAGGTTGGGGTGGCGCTGCAAGACACCTCCGGCGCAAAAGCTCGCTGCCGCCATCATCTGCTCCACCGGATGGCAGAAGATATGTCGCAGCATATAATTCTCTCCGAACTGCTTGCCGACCTGGGGCAACGCCGACCCCGAGCCCTCGTGGAATCCTATAGGCACTCCCAGCTCTTCCAGGGCAGACCACAAGGGCCCGTAGTAGGGGTCATGCCAGTTGCGATTGTTGATCTGATTCGGCCTGAGGAAGACACCCTTGAACCCCAGGTCTTTAACGCAGCGGTGGGCCTCGGATACGGCATCCTCCACGTCGAAGGGGGAGATCATTCCCGCCCCAATGAGGCGAGTGGGGTCCGCCTGGCAAAAGTCGTACAGCCAGTCGTTATAGGCCCGGGCCAGGGCCGCCGCAAGCCTCGGGTCCATGCCGGGGTTGGAGAGGATGTAGATGCCGCGGGAAGGGTAGACCACCGCCACATCGATGCCTTCCGCGTCCATCCCGTCAAGCTCTACCTCCCCCGTCCAACCCCGATCATCATAGGGCTTGTAGCGCATCCTATTCTTGGAGTACTGCTCTCCCGACATGCGTGTCTTCTCTTCCGATCCGGTCATTCTCGGGCCCCATAGCACACCATCAGGACCGAACAGGGACATGTCCCCCACCGATTCCGCGAGTCCATAGGGCGCCCGGTCCTTGAACTCTGGGGCTACATAGCGTTGCCACAGGTCCGGAGGCTCGACGATGTGGATGTCGCTGTCCATGACCTTGAAGCCGCTCTTCATCTGACACCTCCTCGGAACAAAGAAATTGCTTTGCGTGAGGCATTATCCGATATTCCCCAGATGGGACTGAGGCTCATTAAAGACGCAACAATCTGAGATGCCAAAGACTATAAGACCGAGTATTGAAGTTGTCAATTGCCATCTGAAGTCCTCAATTTCATCTCGAAGTGTCAGCCAACCACTCAATACCACCCACAAAAGCGTCAAAGTGGCTCTCGGACCAAGCTCACCCTTCAAGCCACTCACCTTGCCCTGTGCAGCCTCGATATGATTATGAATCCACGCTCTTCCAAGCCCGCTAGCCAGGCACTGCACGTAGCCTCCCATCAGAGCCTTTCCATCCCACCACCACTCTCATAGCAGGGTCTTGGGAAAGGCGTTCTGCGTCTTTGGTGTCGTCGTAACCAGCGAGGCGGCTGTATATGACCTGTCTCAGCAGAGGGATTAGCGTATACATCCCAGTTGCCGTCCCGCGCGGCGTGGAAGGTGATGGAGAGGCCATCGGGGGACTAGGCGGGGAACTCGTCTGTGGCAAGGAAAGCTCTAAACAATCAGTTTTATGGCATCGGCCCCTTCGTAGAAGGGCCCACATCTGGTGGTCTGCACCCCAGATGTGGGCCCTAATCTGAGTTGCCCCAGGAGCCTTCCTGAGCTCCCGGCACCTAAGATTGCCTACAGGCGGCCCCCGGCGAAGCGGAGAAGTTGCTTCTGATAAACTTGGATGCGGTTGCGGGCAGATTCGAGCACAAAAATCCGGTCCTCATCATCCACGTCTACCCCTATTGTCCCCCAGAACAGCTTTTCCCGCTCAAGCCCGTAGGCTACCTCCCGGTCTTTCAACATCTGCGGGTTTGCGTCCAGCTTCTCTTTGGCCCATTTAGAGAGAGTGGCATCGCCGGTCATCTTGGCGATGAAGCCGCCATCGGCGCCGAACACCTCAAGCCGGTCGTTGCCCCGGTCGGCCACGTAGATAATCCCATCCTTATCAACCGCAACCCCAGCGGGGCGGTTGAGTTCCCCATCCCCTGCTCCAGAAGCGCCTAATTTCATGAGGAACTGGCCATCGGGGGTGAACTTTTGAATGCGGTCGTTGCGCCAGTCGGCCACATACACATCCCCATTTTTGTCTATGTCTATTCCCCAGGGCATGTTGAACTCACCGTCGCCGACGCCTGCCCTGCCCCACTTTTGCAAGAACTTTCCATCCTTGGTGAACACCTGGATGCGGTTGTTCATGGCATCCACCACATAGATGTTGTCATCTTTATCCAGGGCGATTCCCGAGGGGCGGCTCATCTCACCGTCGCCATCCCCCCCTGTCCCCCACTTGCCTATCCAGTCCCCGTCCTTGGTGAAGATGGAAATTCGGTTGATCCACTCATCGGTGACGTAGACATTCCATTCAGCGTCAAAGGCCAGGGAGGAGGGCCACATGAAGGTGCCATCAGGGGCGGATGGATCTGCATCGTCACTGAGAACGCCTCGTCCGAATTCGGTGATGTACTCCTCTCCCACAGTGCAGATAGTAATTTTCTTGTTAAGCAAGACTAGCGGGTTCTCTAAGGAGCGGCTTAATATATACAGCCGGTCTCCCTCACCCCGGGCCACAGCCGAGGGATAGAAGAACCCATGTCCCCCCGCGACCTCGGTGCGGCCGATGGTGTGGCTGTACTGGAATGTTGCGGGCATAAAGTGACTAGTCAAGAGATCCACTAGTCCTCAAGCGTGGTCGTCTGGCTGCCCTTGTCCATTATGGTGATGTGGGACATGTACGACTCTTTCCTGGCACCATGCCAGTGCTTTTCGCCCGCCGGAACATGGATAATGTCCCCCACCGTCACCTCACACTCTTCGTTCTCTGTAGCCACTATGCCCACTCCGTCGGTTATCACCAGGACCTGGTCGCTGGTATGAGAATGGAATTTATTCCTCGCACCCTTAGCGAAGTTCATTACCGTACAGTTGAAGTCATTCGATTTGCTGGTGGGTACGACAGGCTGGACCGTTACAGTTCCCCCCACAATAATTGGGCTGGGGTTCGGCGTCTCTGGGACTTCGGCAATCCTTACTACCCTCATGGCTACCTCCATGAATGCTTGTCTCTCGCCTATGTATTGGCAGGCTAGTCCTCATCCTGCGTCGTCTGGCCGCCGGCTACTGTTATGGAGATGTGGGACATGGGAGACCCTCTCCTGGCCCCGTGCCAGTGACTCTCTCCCGCCGGAATATGTACCACATCTCCCCCCGATACTTCGCGCTCTTCGTCGTTGGTAGCCACTATCCCTATTCCGGAGGTTATTATCAGGATCTGCTCTCCGGAGTGAGTATGGAACTTGTTCCTCGCTCCCCGCTTGAAGTTCACTATCCCGCAGTTAAAGTCCTTCGCCATCTCGGCGGGTACCACGGCCTGCCGCGTTACTTCACCAGTAAACAATGGGCTGGCGGCTGGCTCTTCGGCAACTTCACTAATCCTTGTTACCTTCATATCCACCTCCACTGTTCGTATTTCGCACCGACGCATGGAATCAAGGGCCGTGCTAGTTAGCCAAATAGATACTCCTGGGTAGCCACTATCAACTGGAGCATCTGCCCAACCCTCTGGTCGAACTCCTCAGTACCAGTGCGAAGCTCACCCCCCTTCTGAGCATGAGCCGCCAGCACGCTGCGGGTCTCATCCGTTAGCTTATAATGCCCCATCGCCTCCAGACAGCCATCCACCAGGCGCTCAACCGAGATAGTGGCCCCTTCGGAGCCCAGCCTGTTGATAATGGCCCGTACGCCGGGGAGATTTACGTTGCCCACACGGTCGCCTGTCCAGTTAATCCGTTCTACGAGGGTGCCGCTGTTTATCCACTCCCTGCCCGTGCGCCAGCCCTCCACGGTGGGCGGGTTCCCGATGTCTTGGCCCATGTACCGCAGCTCCAGTGGTACAGGATCAAAGCCGGGCTTGGGAAAGGTGAACTCCTCTACCAGGCGCAGGGTGCCTACCACCGTCTCCGCGGGGCTTTTTATCTTGGCGAAGCGGGCGTTCTTGAAGAAGTCGGAGTTGAACAGCGCCCGCAGCATGGAGCGAATGTTGTAGTTGGACCGGAAGTACTCCTCCTCCAGCATCTTGATCGCCTCGGGATCCCGTGGTGGGGTGTCGGTCCAGGTTGCCACCAGAGGCTCATCGGCCACGAAGAAGTTGTACAGATGTCGTGAGATGAACCTGGCGGTGGCTGGCTGCTTGGCGAGGATGTCAATGATGTCCTCGCCATTGAAGCGGCCCGTCTCACCCAGGAAGGTCTTCACGCCATCGTCGTGGTCGTCTGGGTCGTACATGAAATGGGACTCATAGGCGCCGTAGGGGATATTGGGAATGGCGTTGGTGATGGTCCAGCCGGTGAAGGCCCGTGCGCACGCCTTCACGTCATCCTCGGTGTAGTTGGGGCGCCCGTCCATGCCCACGCCCAAAGAGAAGAGCTCCAGCAGCTCCCGGCCCCAGTTCTCGTTGATGGCGTCCTTGTGGCTCATGCAGTTGTCCAGATAGAAGACCATGGCCGGGTCTCTGGATAGGTTCAACAGCAGGTCGGGGAAGTTTCCCAGCCCGTCGCGACGGAACATATTAAACTCCACCTGCTGCTGTCTGCCGTTGTCGCACTTGGCACTGCCGGTACACAGGATGCCATGCCAGAAGAGGAGTATCTTCTCCTCCAGTGGGCTCTTGGAGTTGACCATGCGCCAAGCCCACTGGAATTGATAGCCAACGGGGCCGGCCGCCGCCGTCCAGTACAGGAAGTACCGGTCCATTAAATCCGTTACCATATCAGGCTGATCTTCGGGATGAAGCAGCTCCTCTACCGTCGCCTCGTAGCCCTTGGCCGCTCGTGCCTCCAGCTCCTCATAGGGCGCTCCGAATCCGGCGCGGCGCATCAGGTGAGCCATCAAAGCTATGTCGTTGTCTGCCATACTCTCCCCCCTTTAGCAATTCTTTCTGGCGCTGTCTTACGCTTGTCTTCTAGCGCCGCCAGGCGGTCATGCGACATGTCCAGGCCGCTGGCCCCTAAGGGCCGGAGCCTGGACATGTCGGTTAGCCAGCGTTCAGCGCCGGCCTGGCATCGTTTTAAGACTACCTACAGGCGGCCCCCGGCGAAGCGGAGAAGTTGCTTCTGGTAAACTTGGATGCGGTTACGGGCAGATTCGAGCACAAAAATCCGGCCCTCATCATCCACGTCTACCCCTGTTGGCCCCCAGAACAGCTTTTCCCGCTCAAGCCCGTGGGCCACGTCCCGGCCTTTCAACATCTCCGGGTTTAGGTCCAGCTTCTCTCTGGCCCATTTAGAGAGGGTAGCATCGCCGGTCATCTTGGCGATGAAGCCGCCATCGGCGCCGAACACCTCAAGCCGGTCGTTGCCCCGGTCGGCCACGTAGATAAGCCCATCCTTATCAACTGCAACCCCTGCGGGGCGGTTGAGTTCCCCATCCCCTGCTCCGGAAGCGCCTAATTTCATCAGGAACTGGCCGTCTGGGGTGAACTTTTGAATGCGGTCGTTGCGCCAGTCGGCCACATACACATCCCCATTTTTGTCTATGTCTATTCCCCAGGGCATGTTGAACTCACCGTCGCCGGCGCCTGGCCTGCCCCACTTTTGCAAGAACTTTCCATCCTTGGTGAACACCTGGATGCGGTTGTTCAAAGCATCCACCACATAGACGTTGTCATCCTTATCCAGAGCGATTCCCGAGGGGCGGCTCAGCTCACCATCGCCATCCCCCCCTGTCCCCCACTTGCTTATCCAGTCCCCCTCTTTGGTAAAGATGGAGACGCGGTTAAGCCACTCATCGGTGACGTAGACATTCCATTCAGCGTCAAAGGCCAGGGAGGAGGGCCACATGAAGGTGCCATCGGGGGCGGATTCATCCGCATCCTCACTGAGAACGCCTCGTCCGAACTCGGTGATGTACTCCTCTCCTACGGTGCAGATAGTGATATGCTTGGCGAGTGAGACTACCGGGTTCTCTAAGGAGCGGTTTACTACATACAGCCGGTCCCCCTCACCCCGGGCCACAGCCGAGGGATTGAAGAACCCGTATCCCTGGGGCTCCCTGCGGCCGATGGTATGGCTGTACTGAAACGTTGTTGTGGGCATAATCTGAGAAGTCATTTTCACCCCGCAGATGTAGGTTTTTCCACGGCCTTGGTCCCAGCCCCTCTTTTGCCCTGGGCAGCAGACCTCAGTCTCTAGCTGGCCCATGTATCCAGAGGCCGCTTCTACCGGATGAAGTCGAACTGCTCGAAGCTGCCCTCCACTATGGACGTGGAGTCCATCCCCATCCACTTCTCCAGCACAGTAGCGTACATTCCACGGAAGTCGTTGTTGAACTGGAGGTCCCCTTCCGTGAGTTTACCCCACTCAAGGGAAGAATACTCGCCGTACAACCCACCCTTTACAGCATCACCTACCACAAAGGCTACGCCGCCGGCGCCGTGGTCCGTACCCGAGCCGTTCTCCTTCACCCGCCTGCCGAACTCGCTGAACAGCAGGACCACCACGTCCTGACTGGCGTTGTGCTCCTTCAGGTCCTGATAGAAGTCTCCGACGGCGTTGGCCACCCGTTCCAATTCCCTGGCGTGGACCTCCATCTGTTTGGCATGGGTGTCAAAGGCGTTGTAGGGGTTGGTGGTGTACAGGATCCTGGTCCCGAGGTCCGCCAGATGCACCTGAGCAATGTTCTTCATGTACTGGGCCACTTCGTTGTTGGCGTACTCCACTGTGGAGGAGTACTTATCAAGGGCCGTGCTGAGGATGTCCGCTCCTTTCAAGGCATCCATGCCCGTTTGGGATATGTACTCACCCACCATATCTCTCCCCATGCTGGGAGTGTACATCTGGGCGAACAACTCAAGGGCCTCAGATCGCTGCTCTTGGTCCTGGATGCCGGTCAGCACGCCATAGGTCTCCAAGTTACCCACCGAGGCCACCGGCACTCCGGGTGATACAAGGGCCTTGGAGAGACCTCGGCCGAAGTTCACCCCGGTGAGCACGTTGTCAGCGTTGGGGTCCAGCTCCCGCATGGTCCGGCCAAGCCAGCCCTCGGCGCTCACCTTATCGGGCGAGCAGGTGTGCCAGATGTCCATGGAGCGGAAGTGAGAGAGTGTGTGGTTGGGATAGCCTATGCCCTGAATGACGGCTACCTTCCCCTCATCGTACAGCCCCTTCATCGCCCCCATGGCGGGGTGAAACCCTATGTGGTCATTGATGGGCAGCACCTCCTCCGGGGTTATCCTTAGTGCGACCCTGTTGTCCATATACAGAGGGTCGCCGTAAGGGACTACGGAGTTCAGGCTGTCGTTGCCCCCTGCCAGCTCAATTACCACCAGTACCGGGTCTCTCTTACTACTAGAAGTCATGATTCCCTCCTTCCCTAGATGAGCTACCGGCCGTCAGCGCTCAATCTAGCTAGGCAAATACATACTCCTGGGTAGCCGCTATCAGCTGGAGCATCTGCCCAACCCTTTGGTCGAACTCCTCAGTACCAGTGCGCAGCTCACCCCGCTTCTGGGCATGGGCCACCAGCACACTGCGGGTCTCATCCGGCAGCTTATAGTGCCCCATCGCCTCCAGACAGCCATCCACCAGGCGCTCAACCGAGATAGTGGCCCCTTCAGAGCCCAGCCTGTTGATAATGGCCCGTACGCCGGGGAGACTTACGTTGCCCAGATAGTTGCCTGTCCAGTTAATCCGTTCTACGAGGGTGCCGCTGTTTATCCACTCCCTGCCCGTGCGCCAGCCCTCCACGGTGGGAGGGTTTTCCAGGACTTGCCCCATATACCCCATCTCCAGGGGTATGGGATCAAAGCCCGGCTTGGGAAAGGTGAACTCCTCTACCAGGCGCAGGGTGCCTACCACCGTCTCCGCGGGGCTTTTTATCTTGGCGAAGCGGGCGTTCTTGAAGAAGTCGGAGTTGAACAGCGCCCGCAGCATGGAGCGAATGTTGTAGTTGGACCGGAAGTACTTCTCCTCCAGCATCTTGATCGCCTCGGGATCCCGTGGTGGGGTGTCGGTCCAGGTTGCCACCAGAGGCTCATCGGCCACGAAGAAGTTGTACAGATGTCGTGAGATGAACCTGGCGGTGGCTGGCTGCTTGGCGAGGATGTCAATGATGTCCTCGCCATTGAAGCGGCCCGTCTCACCCAGGAAGGTCTTCACGCCATCGTCGTGGTCGTCTGGGTCGTACATGAAATGGGACTCATAAAAGCTGTAGGGGATAGTGGGAATGGCGTTGGTGATTGTCCAGCCGGTGAAGGCCCGTGCGCACTCCTTCACGTCATCCTCAGTGTAGTTGGGGCGCCCGTCCATGCCCACGCCCAAAGAGAAGAGCTCCAGCAGCTCCCGGCCCCAGTTCTCGTTGATGGCGTCCTTGTGGCTCATGCAGTTGTCCAGATAGAAGATCATCATCGGGTCTCTGGATAGGTTCAACAACAGGTTGGGGAAGTTTCCCAGCCCGTCGCGACGGAACATATCATACTCCACTTTCTGCTGTACGTCGTTCTCGCACTTGGCCCTGCCGGTACACAGGATGCCATGCCAGAAGAGGGCTATCTTCTCCTCCAGTGGGCTCTTGGAGTTGACCATGCTCCACGCCCAGAGGAACGGGCCGGTTCCTAGTCCAGTCCAGTACGAGAAGTACCGGTCTATTAGGTCCATTTCCAGACCGGACTGCTCTTCGGGATGAAGCAGCTCCTCTACCGTCGCCTCGTAGCCCTTGGCCGCCCGTGCCTCCAGTTCCTCATAGGGCGCTCCGAATCCGGCGCGGCGCATCAGGTGAGCCATCAAAGCTATGTCGTTGTCTGCCATACTCTCCCCCCTTTAGCAATTCTTTCTGGCGCTGTCTTACGCTTGTCTTCTAGCGCCGCCAGGCGGTCATGCGACATGTCCAGGCCGCTGGCCCCTAAGGGCCGGAGCCTGGACATGTCGGTTAGCCAGCGTTCAGCGCCGGCCTGGCATCGTTAGAAATGCACTGCCTATCCCTACTCTTTATTGATTGCCTCGAGGCGAGCGTATTCTTTCCCTATCGAAACACCGGTGTCGGCCTCCACCCCGGCGAACCACTTGAGCAAGTCGCGGGTGAGCTGGTCTACCGTCTCGTCGGCAATTGCCGCATCGATTTTTTGTCCCCTGGTCGGGCCCTGCTGCTGCTCCCGGTTCCGCCTTTGCCTGGTCTGGCTATACCGGAGCTTCTCAATGTCTGGCAAGTCAGACATGTTCACCATGAGCCACTCGTGGAAGGTGGGGTCGTCACTATCCTCCCAGGTGCCACCTAGTTCCTCCTGGCAACGCCTGAAGATCTCGTAGTGGCTGGTCTCCCGCTTGGCTACAAATTCAAGGCAAGACTTCAGGCTGGGGTCCTGACACTTGTCAGCCCAGGCTTTAAACGTAACGCCAGCACGGCGCTCACCCGATGTGATTTCGTTGAGTAGGTCCATATAATGGATCTTGGCCTGTTGGTTGGTGGTCATAACATCCTTTCTATCGCCTGTGGGGCTGGATATGATGGCGTCTAATGTGCTATGCTCAAGAACATGGTCATCAGGATCGTCAAAGTAGACTGACTTCGTAGGCATCCATTCAATAAAGACGGGACCTCTAGAAGAAAATACAGAAATAGGCTATTTCCTCACGAATGCCTTGCCAGAGCGCATGTTGCTCTCCCACCGCCTGCGTATTCAGGGCATTCTGGCCAACAAGGTCGAACCGTTCATACGGTGAGTTTTGTCGATTCTCGCACCTTCTCGATGAATTTAGTAAAGAGCCCAGACAACTCACCGGGTATCTCCACATTGGGAGAGTGGCCTATGCCATGGAAGATATGTAGTGACCGAGATGACTCTGGCAGCGCCAGGTATTCGGCCAGAATGTTGTCCACCCCCGAAGTAGTGTCCCTGTCACCACCAACCACCAGAACTGGCAGTGTCAGTTCATGGAGTCTCTCCCGCAACCTTCGCTTCGATATAGAGCGGCGTCCGCCGACGGCTCTCTCAACCGGATTGCGGGCAACATCATTTATAACCGCTTGGGCGAACGCCGGGGGTATATGGGATGCATTCAGACCCATATCCACTTGTGGCCGGTTTCCGGTGCGGAATTCCTCTCGAATGGCCTCTTCCCATCCCTCAGCCAGGGTCCGACCGTTGAGGCGCCCCGGGTTCAGCAGCACCAATCCCATAAGTCTGGACTGGTGCGAAAGAGCGAACTCGGTAACCGTTGCTCCTCCCATGGAGTGACCAACCAATGTGAAGTCATCCAGATTCAGAGCCTCAACTACATTGAACAGATCAACGGCAAAAGACTCGACAGTATAGTCGTCTTCAGAAGGTGTGCGGTCAGAATCTCCCGCGCCTCGGTTGTTTAAGGCTATTACTCGGAACCTAGTGTGGTCCATTTCCTGCATCATCAGTTGCCAGAAGCGCCCTGACGAAACATAACCATGAACGAGAACCACGGTCTCCGGACCGACGCCATGCTCATAATATTGTAGATTTACCTCTCCAGCTTTTACGAATCTGGTTTCCATGCTTTTTGACCTCTATCCGGTCGCAGAGTTTTCCACGACCAACGGCCTGTTTGCAAGGATGTTTTATAACCCATAGACCCTGGCAGAACTATCCCATAGTATTTGAAGTTTTGCAAATTTGCCAGGCAATTCTAGAAGATAGCACAAATAAAACTAGCCGCTTGCTAAAAAGCGGAATTTGACTGCCATGTATGGTTCCCTGGGCATACAGGGGTGAGGAACACGGAATGCTGCGGTGGTCACCGCTCCAAGCGCCTATCCGGCTATAACCTCTGTCGAGCACGTTCCGAGCCATGTAGTCGAATAAAGCGGATGGTCGTCCGCAGGTGAGGACCTTGTTTCGGAAGCGTCTGAGCCAAATTTCGGAGGTCACTCTTTGATGCTCCCCAACCCCCTACTATCATTCCGGGCCATTTTGCAAAAGTCCAGATAATATCTTACGCAGGTTGGTATCCGTGAGTCCTGCCATTGCCAGGACGGTCTCAGTAGCGTGGGGATATTTGGAGTCCGAGTGAGAGAAATCGGTAGTAAAAGTGATGTAGTTATCTCCCAGAGCGTCAATCACGTGCCTTACTGTATCCTCATCGGCCTCCATGCTGACGGTGCACTGCCTCTTGAAATACTCTGTCGGCTTTAGTGTGAGGGCCGTAGCATAGGTATCCCCCGTTGCACCATACCGATCTACGTGCTCATCCATTCGCTCAAGCAAGAATGGGACCCAGCTACAATTCCCCTCCAGAAACGCTACACTGAGCCTTGGGAAGCGTTCCAGTACCCCGCCGCAGATAATACTGGTCCACGACATCGTTAACTCGATAGGACGATTGAGAATGTGGTGCATCATACCACCTGGTCCGAACCTTTCCTGAGAAACCGACTTCTGGCCACCGTTCAAGCTGCATTGTTAGCAACCAGCAAAAGTGGGACACTCTGAGACCCGAGAAATCAGTGGTGGTCTTGAGGTCTTGTAAGCTCCCTGAGTCCCCTATTGTGCTGTCTTCGCCGTTGGATTGTTTGGGCCTGCACCTCCTTCCTGCGTCGTAGAATCTCCTGCCGCCTTCCCTTGAGGACGTCTGAGGGCGTCACGTTTCCCAGGGCCTTGTGATAGCGGCGGTGTAGTAGCTGACGAAGGCCACGATGGCCGCCTCCAGGTCTGAGGGCATCTCATACGGCAGTTGGTTCACGTCTCGCTTGAGGGTCTGGCGGCAGCGCTCCAGCTTGCCGTTGGTCTGGGGGTGGAAGGGCGTTGCCAGTATGTGCTTGATGCCCACCATGCCCAGGCAGTCCCTGAAGGCCCTGGATACATAGCCGGGGCCGTTGTCGCTCAGCAGCCTAGTCCTGTCTTCTATCGGGACCTGGTCCATGCCGGTCCTGTCCACGGCCTCCTGGACACTTCTATGAGGGAGTCGGAGGTCATGTCCCTCTGAAGCCTGTGGGCCAGAATGAAGCGGGAGTAGTCGTCCATGACGGTGACCAGGTAGTAGCAGCCCCAGCCCACCACCCTGAAGTAGAAGGCATCGGTGGCCCACATCTGGTGGGGACCGGTGGTCTTCCGATGGTACTCCTTACCCGCAGCCAGCCGCATCTCAGGCCTCTTCACCAGCCCCTCCCTGCGCAGGATACGGTAAACCGTAGACTCTGATACGGAGAAGCCCATGTTGTCGGTGGTCCATGCGGCCAACTGCCGGCAACTCAGCTCCGGCATATCCCTGGCTGCCGACAGAACGTAGTCGACTTCCTGGGAAGTCAGCTTGTTCCATGGGGGATTGCCGCCTCCCACGTCGTCCTCAAGTCCTTGCTGCTCCTTCCGCCTCAGCCACCGATAGTAGGCGCTCTTGGCCACCCCAAGCTCACCCAGCGCCTTCCGCTTGGGCAGGGAGGACGAGGCTATCATGGCAGGCGCCTCCGTCTTTTCCGTGGCGCTCATCCGCCGGTACCGGCGGCGTCCCGGGGGATCGGGATGGCCTTTTTTGAGACGATGCCCCCCAGGGACAACTCCGCCGCCAACTGCTTCAGCTCTACGTTCTCTCTCTTGAGTTGGTGTATTTCCTGCTGGGTGGGGTCCCTCAACGTGTCCCGGGCCAACCTCTCCTTCCCAGCCTCCATGAACTCCTTGGTCCATGCCTTGGTCCATGCATAGTAGGAATGAGGCTTGATCCCCTTCCGCTTACACAGCTCGTTGACCGTCACCTCCCGGCGGAAGCCTTCCAGCACGATACGAACTTTCTCTTCCGGGGTGTACTTGCGCCGAGTAGCGGCCTTAACCGTGCGGACGAAGGACCTGGCCGCCTCTGTGCGCTCATCAGCGGCCACTGCTTTACCTGTTTCTGCCTGGGACATCTTTGGCTCCTCTATCTGAAGTACTCTACCTCGTCCAGGGAGCTGACCCCACATCAGATCTCTCGGGTTTTTCTACCCCCTCTGTTGTCCCACTATCGCTGACGTCCTACACTCGGCTTGTGGGGGCTGCTGCCGAGGGAGCGACCGGCCTGCAGTTTAAACACAGAACGTCGCGGCGGAAAAGACGTAGCCCGGCCAGGGTCAACTCGCGGGGAATCTCCTTAAAGAGGCTGCGAAGCGGTGAAGCGGCTAGGCTGCGAAGCCATTGCAGACCGGCGTGTACGGAAGCTGCGGCTCAGCTAGGGCCTGTTCACACTAAGAGTATGGGTTGTAGTAGAATGGCGGCATGGAGATCACCGAGGCACAGTACGAACGCATAGTGCCATATCTACCAGTGCTACGGGGCAACGTGCGCCTCTCCAACCTGCAAGTTCTCAACGCCATCCTATATGTCGCCGAGCAGGGCTGCAAGTGGCGGGGCTTGCCTGCTCGATTCGGCGCCTGGCACACTGTCTACACCCGCATGAACCGCTGGTCAAAGAAAGAAGTGTCGGACCGGGTTTTCGAACATCTGCAGCGGGAACGGGTAGCGCGCATCAAGATCGAGGCGGTGTCCCTGGACAGCACAACGGTCAAGGTCCATCCCGACGGCACGGGCGCGTTAAAAAACGGACCCCAGTCCTTCGGCGAGTCTCGAGAAGGCTGGACCACCAAGATTCATATGGTTGCCGCGGATGCTCGAACAGCCATGACCTTCTCCCTCTCCCCAGGACAGGCCCACGACGCACCGGAAGGACGCAAGCTGCTTGAGAGCCTTGATCCCCAGGCCCACAATATGTTTCTGTTGATGGACCGAGCCTACCAGAGCAATGAGACCTGCCAACTGGCCCTGGACCTGGGATTCATCCCCGTCGTCCCGCCGGTGAGCACCCGTATAAACCCGTGGCAATACGACCGGGAGATGTACAAGAGGTGCAACGAGATTGAGAGGTTGTTGCGACGTTTGAAGGGCTTCCGTCGCATCTTCTCTCGCTTCGAAAAGCTTGATAAGCTCTTCCTCGGCTTTATACTATTCGCTCTTATCTTCGACGCATTGCTATAGTGTTAACAAACCCTAATCAACTCGCCTAAGCAAACGAGCCGAGAACTTATCCGGCTTACAGGTTTACCACCAACTTGAAGACAGTACTGTCTACAGTCCCCTTAGGCCCACCAGCCTCAGTGACGCGGGCTCTACGGCCCGATGGAGCGCTTCCCTGCGGTTCGAGTCCAGCAGGCCTTCGCCCCAGTGGCAGTGGTACTCACGGACCCCTCTCGCACTCCTTCGACTGCGCATGAGGTCAGATGGTCCCAGGAGAGTCATCTCCATCTTCTGGATCGCGGCGGACTGCGAACGTCGACTTGAGAATGTCGACGCAGTACTTGTCCCGCTCCACCGGCCGCCTGATGCCGGGCAGGTGGCCATCAATGTAGCTCAGCCGCTTGAGTACTTGCCGCTTGGCTTCAGGAACCACATGTTGCTGATGGGCGATAGGGGTTTTCGTGGGGTGTGCTCATTCGTGTCTACCTCGTTCTCCTCTGAAACCACCCCTAGACAGTTCTCCCGATAACCCACCTTTAGGGAGTATAGATAAAATCTAGGTCTGACTCAATGTTCATGTGAGGAGATAAGTTTGCAACTTGTGCGGAAAGATCCTAGACTCGGTAGAGGTATACCCGAACCTAGTCTGCTCCATGAGGAGATTCCGATGGACATACCGAATGCGAGCGACATGAAGGTGTTCGTCCCTGCCAAGAACTTCAGGCAGTCCCTGGAGTTCTATGAGGCAATGGGATGGAACATCAACTGGCGAGCTGACGACGATAGTCTTGCCGAGTTGGAGCTTGCTGACTGCCGTTTCTATCTCCAGAACTACTACAATGAAGACTCGGCGAACAATTTCATGATGCACATCACCGTAGACGATGCTCGGACCTGGTATGAGCATGCGTCCAAGGTGATAGATAACGGCGGGTGTACGAGTACGCCCGACTCCGTGAACCTAAAGAACAGTCTTACGGCGCGCTTGTCACTTTCGTCTGGGACCCGTCCGGGGTGCTTCTCCACTTTGCTCAATACCACGACAATTGAAGCCCAAGGCGTTCAGGCTTAGGATGTTGTTGGGCTCACAGTCCCAGCCTCATCTCGAAGATGGTTCTGCCTACCGTCAAAATAGGCCCACCATAACTGGCTACATGCGCATTGATGCACACCGCCCGTAACCAGCCAAAGCTAGCAGGCTGGACGACGACGGGGACAACCCCACCGACATCTTCACCAAACCTCGCGTCGGCTTCCAGATGCCGGAGATGCAGGAGGTTGTGGAGGCTGTGGGCCGAGGTGAACACTTCTGGCAATCCTCCAATCATCGTTGCTGACCCGTCGGGCCGACCACCGCGACTTGTAACCCATGCCGTTGGCTACCCAATAGCGACGGCCTACACACAGTGCGGCAGTGACGGAAGGCACTGACCTGACAACACAGGGACGGGAAAGGGAAGAGTCGTGGACAACAACGAACCCATCACCGAGCACGGACTATTCTGGCTCAGGGACAATGAGCAGAGAAAACTATGGGGAACCTCTACGTCAACGAAGTAAACGAGTCGAAGTTGGAGACTTTCGGTTCGTTGATAGAACCAAGAGAAGAGAGCTCACTGAGGTGGACCCAGGAAACTGGACAGGTAGTTAAGCGAGAGTCCTGCTCCTAAACTGAAGGCAGCCGTCGCTGTCAGGAAGGAGTGGGAAATGTCGAAACAACGGAGAAAGCACAACCCGGCTTTCAAGGCCAAGGTGGCTCTGGAGGCGGTGAAGGGGGAGGAAACGGTGGCCCAACTGGCGGCGAGGTACCAGGTCCACCCCAGCCAGATTCAGGCTTGGAAAAAAGCCCTGACCTCGGGAGCCGCCGGTGTGTTCAGCAACGGGCAAGATCAGAAGGCCAGTAGCGACGCCGCCCTGATCGCCCGGCTGTACCAGGAAATCGGACAGCTGAAGGTGGAGCGGGATTTCTTGTTCGAGAGGTCCGGTCCATGAGCCTGGCCCAGCGGCGGGGGATGGTGGACCGGGAGCTCCGATCGTTGTCGATAGCGCGGCAGTGCGCCTTGCTGGGAGTGGCCCGTTCCAGCCTGTACTATCGACCCAGGGAAGCCTCCGGCGAGGACCTGGCCTTGATGCAGGCCATGGACCGGCAGTACCTGGATACACCCTTCTACGGGTCGAGGCGCATGAAGGTCTGGCTGGCGCGGGAGGGCAGGTGCGTGAGCCGGAAGCGGGTGCAGCGGCTGATGCGCATCATGGGGCTGCGGGCCATCTACCGGAGTCCCCGTACCAGCCAGCCGGCGCCGGAGCACCGGGTCTATCCTTATCTGTTGGAAAAGATCAGAGTTGCCAGGCCCAATCAGGCGTGGGCCGCCGACATCACCTACTTGCCCATGGCCCGGGGATTCCTCTACCTGGTGGCCATCATGGACTGGCACAGTCGGTACGTGGTGGCCTGGCGATTGTCCAACACCCTGGAGGCCGACTTCTGCGTCGACGCCTTGAAGGAGGCTCTGGAGCAGGGCCAGCCGGAGGTCTTCAACACCGACCAAGGCAGCCAATTCACCAGCCTGGAGTTCACCCATGTGCTGCAGGAACAAGGGGTGAAGATCAGCATGGATGGGAAGGGGCGGTACACCGACAACATCTTTGTGGAGCGGTTGTGGCGTACCGTGAAGTACGAGGAGGTGTACCTGAAAGCCTACGCCAACGCCAGTGAAGCCAGGAGGGAACTGGGCGCCTACCTCCGGTTCTACAACGACCAGAGACCTCATCAAGCCTTGGGCTACCGGACACCGGCCGAGGTGTTCCACCAGGTGACCGATGTTGGAGAAGAGGGGGCGGTTCAGGCCAAGGAGTCTCCAATAGCCCAGACGCTGGTATCATTGGCAGGAGCAGCGGGACTCTCGCCTAATTCCACCGCGATCCTGTCCAACTGACCGGGTCCACCTAAATGCAAGTGATGACGAATGTCCTCTACATAGCCGGAGTATCATTCTTGTTGAGGGAAATGGGTATGGGAGAGAACCAGATCGAAGGATACATTGAAAGGTGTTCCAAATCCCTTCTGCTGAGTGCGCAGCAATAGGTTTAACGAACTCCAGAAAACTCTGCGCCTATCTCGGTTGCGTCTCGTGCGGCGTCGACCCAAGAACGCACTTCGTAGGCCGGGAGTGGGGTGGACCCGAGAAATCGGACAGTGCAGTCCTATACCTGGTCAGGGTCGCGGCTCGGTGCTGGCGACCATCGCGATATTGTTGCCCGACAGGGAAGCAACCCCCAACCTGGCGACCAGTCGACTAGCGAATATGACGGCGAATGGTGAAGCTCATCAACCGCCACAGTTGTGAACGTGAAGGACAATACCTTTGCGGCGGCGGCGGGCTTTATCGATACTAAGACTGTATGCTGACGATATTTGCTCCATCTCGCTTTGAGTTACACTACAGATATGCAACAGAGGACTCGATGGACCATCTGCACCCACCGATGACGAGGAGATTCGCCCCAAGCCTACATGGCGACGCACAGCAATCGTGATGCGGGCGCTTGAATCGGACGGACAGCCCCGAGGGTTGTTTCTCGCGCCGTTTGCGGAGCGGGAGCTGCAACGCCTCAAGGGCAAGCTCCACGTCGAATGCGAAAGCTGGATGGAATCGAGGCGTCTGCACGACCCTGACGAACTGGCGGCGAGGCTGAACGATCTAAGGGCCTTGGTCCTGGTGATAGAGTTGGACTTCGTATTCCAAGAGGTGTTTGAGGCGGCGCCGAATCTGAAGTTCGTTGGGATTTGCAGAGCCTCCACAAACCACGTCGATCTCGAGGCCGCCACTGCCAACGGCGTCGCCGTCGTCAACACTCCAGGGCGGAACGCCCAAGCCGTAGCGGAACACTCGCTTGGGCTGATGCTGGCCCTTGCGCGGCGCATACCGGAGGGCCACAACTACGTTAAGGCAGGTCGATGGCTCAACCCCCTGGCGCCGTACGTGGAGATGCGGGGAGTGGAACTGGCGGGGAAGACGCTGGGCATCGTGGGGCTCGGCGCTATCGGACGACGATTGGTGGAGATGGCGGGAGCAATCGGCATGACGTGCATCGCGTACGACCCCTATGTGGACAGCCCTCCGTCGGGCGTCTCGCTGAATGACCTGGACGAGGTGCTGGCAGGCTCGGACTTTGTGTCTATTCACGCGCCGCTGACGGTCCAGACCGAGGGTCTGATAGACTCCCGTAGGCTCGCACTGATGAAGCCGACAGCGTTCCTGGTGAACCTCTCCGACGCGAGGATAGTGGACAGGGACGGCCTTGTGGCCGTGCTCGAAAACAGGAAGATCGCGGGGGCCGCACTCGATGTCTTCGAGTCCCATCCCATCACTCCCGATCACCCGTTGCTGCCACTCGACAACGTGATTCTAACACCCCACGTGGGCGGAGCGACGGATGAGACTATCGAGCGTTATTCCAGGATGATGGCCGCCGATATTGTGCGCTTCCTGGATCGCAAGAGGCCGTTGAATCTGGTCAACCCCGCCGTTTGGGAAGCACAGTGAGCGACCGGGCCATAGTCGTTGTGGACGCCGGTTCGACCCGGATTCGTTGCTTCGTGTTCGACTCGAACGGTGAGGTAGTCGTTCAACGTTCAGCGGCTTGGAGCTACGTTGCCCCAGACGTACCTTCGCCGTATGCGCGGGAGTTGGACGCGGAGGGAGTCTGGGACTCGACGGCGAGGCTCATGGCAGAATGCGTCGGCGACACCAGTGTTGATGCCCAACGGATTGCGGCCATCACGGTCACAAGCCAGCGTCAGGGAGTCGTGTTCCTCGACAAGGAGGACCACATCCTGTACGCAGGCCCGAACGTAGACCTGAGGGCGGTCTTCGAGGGAGCGGCCATCGACGATGTGATGAGGGACCGCGTCTACGAGGTGACGGGAAGGCTGCCGTCCTTCCTGTTCGCGCCCGCAAAGCTGCGCTGGTTCATGAATCATAGGCCGGAGATCTATGACAGGATCGACCGTGTGGTCACGCTGGCGGACTGGTTGCGGTGGAAGCTCTCGGGAGAGCTTGTAAGCGAGCCCACGTTGGCAGCCGAGACCGGGCTGCTCGACATTCGCGAGGGACGATGGTGCACGGCGCTGTTTGATGAGCTGGGGGTCCGGGCGGACGGCTCCGTTCCCATCGAGCGGGCGGGCGCCGTGATCGGGAAAGTGCGGCGCGAAGCCGCAAACCGCACCGGCATTCCAGAGGGCGTCCCTGTCGTCGTATCGCCCGCCGATACGCAATGCGGCCTTCTGGGACTCGGAGTCAGCCACGCGGGACAGGTGGGCATCGTCGCAGGATGGAGCATTCCGCTGCTCATGCTTACTGACGTCCCTACGTTCGACAAAGGACGACGGACTTGGACGGGCTGTTACGTGGAAGACGGCCTGTGGAGTATCGAGAGCACATGCGGCGATGCGGGCAACTCCTACCGCTGGCTCGCCGATACTATGTGGGCGGGAGAGGTCAGGCCATTTGACAGCATGGACGCAGCCGCGCATGAGGCGCCGGCTGGATCGGATGGTGTCCTGGCCTACTTGGGAGCTTCCCGAATGGATATGGGAAGGGTCGGTCTGCGGGCTGGCGGGTTCATCTTCCCCGTGCCCATGACCTTCAGCGGCATCGGACGCGGGCGCTTGGCAAGGGCGGCCCTTGAGTCCATAGCGTTTGCTGTGCGGGCGAATCTCGAACAGCTGGAATGCGTGAGCGGCATCCCCGTATCCAAAATAGCGTTGGGAGGGGGTATGATAGCCACGTCCTCATGGGTGGACATGCTGCCCAACGTGCTGGGACGACCGGTGGAAGTGGCCTCGGCCCCGAATGTAACGGCGACGGGCGCGTATGTCACAGCAGCGGCGGCGCTGCGTGGTCTCGATTCGATTCCAGGCGAGGCGGCGGCAAGTGCTACAACGACGACAATCCAGCCGGGACCCGTCGAATCGGCAGAGTACGACGCCCACTACAGGCGCTGGATCGAAATGGCCGAACACTTGGAATCGGCCGGAATGTAGGGCTACGCTATGAGCATGGACGCAGCGAAGAGGCGGGTCGCCGAGGTCGCTAGGAAGATGGCCGAACTCGGGCTCGTATCGGGGACGAGCGGCAACGTGAGCGCACGGCTGCCCGACGCTCTAGTCGCGATCACGCCGATGGGCAGGAGTTACGAAGGTATGTCCGCGGACGACATCGTCGTTGTGGACGGCGACCTGTATCCCGTCGAGGGAGACCTGATGCCGTCATCCGAGTCCCTACTGCACGTCGCCATCTACGAAGCACGCCCGGACGTCGGGGGCATCGTCCACACCCACGCAGTGTATTCAAGCGCCGTCGCCGTGGCGGGCCTGGGGATACCGCCCATTGTGGATGAGATGGTGGTGGTCCTGGGGGGAGAGATCAGGGTGTCCGAGTACGCGCCCCCGGCCTCGGAGGAGTTGGCCGAACGTGTATGCGCGGCCCTAGGGAATCGCGACGCCGCCCTCATTCGCAATCACGGGGCCGTCGGAGTGGGGGCAACCCCTGAAGACGCGCTGGATGCGTCTATATTTACCGAGCGGACCGCCAAGATATTCGTCATGTCATCCATTTTGGGACGTGCCACTGCCCTGCCCGATGAGGTGGCGGAGTCCGAGGCCACCATATTCGAGATGCGAAGGGCTTCTCGCCGCGAGAGAATGCGCTAGACTCATAGTAACCGACTCTAAACTGTCGAGGACTGGCACATGGTATCCGTACCTGGATTTCTCCTTCGCCGCTTATACGTGAAGGGCAGCTTGAAGAACACCGCGGGCGGCTTCAAGTTCGAGCTTAGGAACAGCTTAGGCTCCGGCTATGCGCAAAAGGTGTGGCCGTTGAAGCTCGACGGCGAAGAGATCCGGGCCGAGCGGAGCTACTTCATTATCGAGGGCCAGGACACCCCCTTCAGCAACGTATCCCCCGACAACACCTTCACTTTAGAGGTCAACAAGACGATCACCATCTGGACCGACAGCGGACCTCTGGAACCGGGAGTGCACACAGTAGAGATGGGGTTCGACGTTCCGGGAATGGGCACCTTGAGGTTCGATTTCATCGACGAAGTTGCGGACGGGTGAGAAACCATGCCGCATTTCGGTGAACGGGGCTTGGGGAGCCGTCGGGACGGCGTTGACTAGTCACCTTATCGGGCGTGAGAACGGCCTGAGAGGCTTCTACGTCTGCACCAATCTCCGTACGTACCATCCTGTACAGCCCACACTGAGTTGTTCAGAGGTCCCCTAACTCGACTCTGGCTGCCGCCAACTATGTTGCACCAACCAGCCCAAGCCCACGATAGCCTCCCTGGTCGCGCGGAGGCGGGCTAGCAGCTCCCGGTCCACCCGTATTGTTGGTCGTTGAGGCGTCGGAGCACCATGCGACTACCGCGCGGCCCCTTCGAGGCGATCTCTGGTCAGGGTCCCGTGTACAATTCCGTGTCCGGGTGGAACTGGAACCATCCGAACCAAAACGACATGTGCGTGGGTATCCGCGCGAACTTCTCCGACTCGTCTGCCGTGTTGACCAGAAACTCCTCGGTCACCTGCCATATACCCCTGTCGGTATCCACTATCACCGACGGTATGCCGAAGTACTCGCCGCCTTCGTTCGGCACCAGCTTAAACGACCTGCCGGTGCGGTAGTAGACCCTCGCGCCCTGGTTTGCGCCCGACCCCAGCACCAATATCTCCTCGCCTCCCAACACGTCGTTAACGATCCGGCTCTTCAGCAGCCCTGCGGAGGAGTAGGCCTTGTAGCTGTCGTTCAGCTGGACCCCCAGCACAACGTCCTTTGTTTCGAGCCTATCGTCGCGGTAAGGGACCGGGAACATCGTCTCAGGTGAGTTGAAGTAGGAGTAGTATATCGCCTGCGGGTCCTCCTCTGGCGCGTAGAATTCGGCGGGATACAGGCCCGTCTCCTGGTCCAGCACTGTCGTGTCGGGATGAAGCTCCAACCACTCCTCCCACGTCGTGAGGAGGACCGGGAAGAAGTCGAGCTTTATACCCGAGTCCCACAACGGCCCAATGACGGGCTCGCCTGTGAGATGGTTCCAGAGCGAGTTGGTCAGACGGTCGTACATCACCTTGTTGCTGCGGTATAGCATCCCCGACGTGCCGAAGGTGGTTGGCTCTCCGTTGATTTTGGCAGAATACACGATTCCGGTTCCACAGAGGGTTCAATAGGCCAGAGCTATGGGTTCACCCCCCAACACGTCGTTGGCCATCTCGTGGGCGTTCACGATGCGAAGCGGGTACGCCCTGTGCTCTCCGTTGATTGACACTCCGAAGACCCGGTCGCTCGGCTGCAGGTAGTTCTGCTCGCCCGCCGGAAGGATCGGGGCGTTCTGAAGGTCAGGGATCCCGTCGGGCCGGACGCCTCCCCACGCGATCTCGGCAACGTTTATCCGTGAGCCCTCCGCCGCCGGAGCCAGGAACTCGCCGAACCTGGGATCGATCAGGCTCATGAGCTCGCTCTTCCACCGCACGTACCCGTCGGGGGGACGGTACTCATCGGCGTTCTTGCCCAGCCACTCCATCCACTCGTTCCACGTCCCCGAGTCGTCCTCGAACTCCCAGCCAGTCATCACCGAGAGGGCCGTGTTGGTCTCCGTCACCAGCTCCCAGTCCCCGAAGAAGCGGAGCATCTCGATCAAGAGCGGGACCATCGACTTGTCGTTGTTCGCAACGGCCAGTGTGATGGCCTCGTGTGTTTCCTCTGGGCTGTGGTCCCGGCCCGAGAAGAGCCGATACATGTTCTCGTTGGAGTCGTAGTCCGTCGCGGGAGTCGGCGTCAGCCCCGACTCGCTCGGGGTGAGCGCTGGCGTAGGCGCCGGAGTCAGATCCGGCTGGCTCGGGGTGAGCGCTGCCGTAGGCTCCGGCGTTTCGGTTAGGGTCGGCGCAACCGTCGGGGTCTGTGTGGGTGAATCCGTCGGTGCGCTCTCGCCCGGTCCGGTCGGCTCACCAGTACCGGAGCAAGCCGCGGCAAAAGACACTATAACCCCAGTCGCCAGCGCTGCGAAATGACGCAAGAGCCTACTCACAGGAGTCCTTCCCGGCACATTCCGACCCGTCCTCGATAGTTGTATCACCCCCTATGTTACGCCGACAAGGGCAGGGACGGATTGGAAGCGAGGACGTGCCGCTTGCTGGACCCGTGCCAATCTATCCGAAGGCAAGTTGAGGGCATCGCTGTTCGTGACGCCCTCCTGCTCGGTTGTCTACCAGGATATTTTGTCTAACCAGACACGTCTCGTTATGCTCTGGCTCTTAGAGTACAACGACTAGTTCAAACACAGTACTGCGTACAGTCCCCTTAGGCCCACCATCCTGGCGTATTGTGCTCATATCCAGGCTGGTGAGAGTGAAATAGACCATATCAGTCGAACTGAATTCGGTCTGAATTAAGCGAAGGACCAGCGGCTCTTGGGTATGACCTTTACTCCGTATGGCTCCTGTAGACCGGCGGCTCCTCTAACGGACGGAACATAGGCCTGTTGACTTGAGGATGGGGCGGTGTCTTGTTACCGGCCCTGGAGCGCCTGAGACGGCGATTGACAATAAAAAGGGGCGGCGCTAGAGTTTGACGCATCGTCCCTGCGCAGTCATGGTGGCGCAGACAAATTGAACCGGGGAATTCCGGCCTGCTTCCACCACACCGTCCGGGCCATCATCATGGACAACAGGATGGGTGGCTACCCCCCGCCTGCAGCTTAAGCATCGCATAACAGGTCCGAGCCCGCCCAGCGTTTAAGCAGGTCCTTCAGAAGAACCGACGGGCTCAGGGTTAAATAGGGCCGGGCCCCCTTTGCAGCCTGTATCGCGTTTGGGCAAGTCGGCTTGCCGAGAACAGGCACCGTCTCACCCGGAAATCGGTCGAGGAACGATGGTCCGGAGACCTCGGATCAGGTGATGGGGACGATATGCAGGCTTACCTAGTCAAAAGGGTGCTCCTCTTCATCCCGACCATTTTGTTGGTCACCACCTTCGTCTTCCTCCTACTCCGCATCGTTCCGGGTGACCCTGCCGTCATGCTCCTTTCAGGTCAGGAGGGGCTCGAAGAATACACGGATGAAGACCTGGCCGCGATGCGGGCCAAGCTGGGCACCGACGACAGCATCGCCAAGCAGTATGGAAGATGGATATGGGGCATGCTCCACCTGGACTTCGGTAAATCCATCTTCTACGCCACCCCCGTCTGGGACGACATCAAGGTTAAGTTCCCCATCACCCTGGAGCTCACAGTCATCTCACTGTTCATGTCCTTCGCGGTGGCCATCCCGCTTGGAGTGGTCTCCGCCATAAACCAGGACAAGCCGGTGGACTACGCCAGCAGGATCATCACTATTATCGGCATCGCCTTACCTAACTTCTGGGTGGGCATCATGGTGATTTTCATTCTGTCCAACTATTTCGGGTGGCTTCCCCGATTGGGCTACGTAAATTTCCAGGATGGGCCGTGGGACAACCTTCAACAGATGTTTTTCCCAGCTCTGCCCCTGGCTATCTCCCAGACGGCCTTCGTGGCCAGGGTCACGCGTTCGGCGACACTGGAGGTGTTTCGGGAGGACTATATTCGCACGGCCCGGGCCAAGGGGCTTGCCGAGATGGTCGTTATAGGCCGCCACGCCCTGAAAAACGCAATGCTGCCCGTCATAACTGTCATGGCCTACGAGTTCGGGCGCCTCATGGGCGGCACTGTAATTATCGAGAACATCTTTAACATACCAGGAATGGGAAGGCTGCTCATCACCGCCATCTCTCACCGGGACTTTCCCGTGGTACAGGCGGTTGTCGTGGTGATAACGGTGCTGGTGCTGGTGCTCAACGTAATTACGGACCTGGTCTACACCTGGCTGAATCCCAGGATACGTTACGCCTAGCCTACGTCAAACCAAGAGAGCGATATGAGTCAGGACAGAAGAACCTCCGCAGCGAGCCTTCCCGAGGCAGAAGCGACCGGCATGAGGGTCAGGCCGCCCGTCTGGTGGCACGTTGCCATGTTCTTCAGGAAAAAACCGCTGGGGGCCTTCGGGGCCACAGTGGCAATTCTACTGGTAGTTGTCGCCATCTTCGCCCCGTTGATCAAGACCCAGGAGGAGTTCACCACCGACCACACGCGGCTCTATGCCACTCCCAGTTCCGAGATGCTCTTTGGCGGCGATGAGTTGGGCAGGGACGTGTTCAGCAGGATCGTCATGGGCTCCCGCATCTCCCTGAGGGTGGGCCTGATCAGCGCCTTCATCGGGTCCAGCATAGGTCTTTTGATAGGCGTCAGCAGCGCCTATTTCGGGGGGCTCTGGGACCTGGTGGTCCAACGCTTTATAGACGGCATGATATCCTTTCCCGCCCTCGTGCTGGCCATCGCCATAGTGGCCGCGTTAGGCTCGTCCATTAACAACGTCATTGTCGCCTTGTCCATCTTGTTTATCCCCAGTACGGCGCGGCTGATCCGTTCCCAAGCCTTAGCCGTGAAAGAGATGGACTACGTGGTGGCGGCCCGTTCCCTGGGCGCCGGGCACCTTCGAATCATGTTCCGTCACATCGTTCCCCAAGTGACCGCAGTGCTGATTGTCATCATCACCTACCAGGTGGGCGTCGCAATCATAGCTGAGGCCAGCCTAAGCTTCCTGGGACTGGGAGCCAGCCCAGACGAGCCGTCTTGGGGTGGGATGCTGAAGGGGGCGACCAAGAACTACGTGGGTGTGGGCCCCTGGCTCCCCGTATTCCCCGGGCTGGCCATAGCCATCGTTGTGTTTTCCTGGAACCTACTTGGAGACTCCCTTAGGGACGTGCTGGACCCGCGTCTGAGAGGCAGCCGCTAACGTCCAAGGTCTCCCCTCCAGTGTTCGTTGACAACCATTTTGCGCTTCAATACAATCGCCCAATCAGGCACGGCCAGGTCGTACAGGAGATATCCACACATAAAGGGGCAGGATATGGCCAATAGTGGGTTTAAAGTGATGGATTCCGACATGCACATCTTCGAGCCGCCTGACCTTTGGCAGCGGTACATAGACCCGAAGTTCGAAAAACGCGCCCCAGTGGGACTGAACCGGCATCGGAGGGACATGGGCCTCACCCTGGACGGCGTAAACATCCAGTTCGGAGCCCCGCTGCTGCCCGGCAGGCCTCAGCCCGCCGCCAATCCTCAGGTCCAAGAGAGGGTTGAACAGGAGAGGAGAAAACAGGACGCCATTTACGCCGATGGAGAGGAAAACGGCTGGGACCCCGCTTCACAACTGAGGGCCATGGACACCGAAGGAATCGACATAGCCGTCCTCTTCCCCAGCCGCGGGCTGACCGTGCTGGCCATCGACGGAATGGACCCTGACCTGGCTCTGGCCATCTCCCAGGCTTACAACAACTGGCTGTACGAATTCTGTCAGGGAGGCCCCGACCGGCTCTACGGGGCCGCGATGGTTCCGCCCTTCGATGTGGAATATGCGGTGACCGAGACCCGCCGCTGTGTGGAAGAGCTGGGCCTCAGGTGCATCTTCATGCGCCCAAACGTCGTCAACGGTCGAAACTGGCACGACCCGTACTACGACCCCCTGTGGGCGGAGTGCCAGCGGCTGCAGATTCCCGTGGGCCTCCACGAAGGGGCGAACCCGCCTTACATCAACCAGGTTGGGAGCAGCTTGGGGTCCAACATGCTGATACATGCATGCAGCCATCCCATGGAGATGATGCTGGCGGCCGTGAGCTTTTGCGGAGGAGGAGTCCTGGCCCGGTTCCCAGAGTTGAAAGTCGGCTTTCTGGAGGCGAACTGTTCCTGGGCGCCCTGGCTTATGTGGCGTCTGGACGAACATTACGAGGCACAGGGATACCGCCAGCCAGAGCTCAAGAAGCCTCCCAGTGAACACTTCAAGGAGCAGTGTTTCGTCAACATGGAGCCCGGCGAATGGCCGGCCAAGCACCTGGAAGACCTGGGTTACAGAGACACGGTAGTTTTCTCCACCGACTATCCGCATGGGGACGGCCAGTATCCCCACGCCGTGGATAGTTTCCTCTCGATGGACTTGTCGCCCGATGCGAAGCGCAAGGTCCTGTGGGACAACTGCGCCCGTCTCTACAACTTCTCCTGAACTGCGGGCGCCTGTAGTTTCCCCGACCCTGAAGTCCCTGGCCTTTGTCGTGAGACCGGTACGGCGGCATCTCCCGTTTCCTCAAGAGCTCGTGGACAGCAGAACGACTGGGAGAGTGTGTTATGACCATGTTCATGGGGCCTCATGCGTCTATGAAGGTCGAGACCGACGTTCCCGTGACGGCGAGAGACGGCGCCCGGCTCTACGCGGATGTCTACCGACCGGACACCAACGACAAGGTCCCCGTGTTGTTGCAGCGCACCCCATACAACAAGGCGCTTCCCTATGCCCGCAGCGGCGTGGTGGACGCGCTACGGGCCGTATCACACGGTTTTGCAGTGGTCATACAAGACACGCGGGGCCGCTACACCTCCGATGGAGAGTTTTATCCCTTCTTGAACGAGATTGACGACGGCTACGACACAGTCGAATGGTGCGCCGCCCAATCCTGGAGCACTGGGAAGGTGGGCATGTACGGCAGCTCATACGTGGGCGCCACCCAGTGGCTCGCCGCTGTCTCCCGCCCTCCGTCCCTGGCCGCCATCGCCCCACGCGTCACGGCATCGGACTATTACGAGGGATGGACGTACCAGGGGGGCGCCTTCGCACTGGGCTTCGCCGTCTCCTGGACTATGGCTCAGTTAGCTCTGGGCAACATAGCGAAGATTTCTCGTGACAAGTCTCTGCCCCCAGGCGTCGCCGCTTCCCTTTTGGGGGCCGTAGACCGGATGGAGGAGACTCTGCAACACCTCCCAACGGAGGATTTCCCTTACTTCAAGGAACAAGTGGCCCCTTACTTTTATGACTGGCTGGCCCACCCGAACGCCGACGACTATTGGAAACGCTGGAAGATTGAAGACCGCCACAATCAGATAGCTGTGCCGGCCTTGAACGTAGGCGGTTGGCACGACATATTTCTGAAGGGCACCCTTCGCAACTACATAGGCATGACGGAGAAGGGACCCACTGAGACGGCGCGCACGGGCCAGAAGCTCATAGTCGGTCCGTGGAACCACGGAGGATCCCGGGGGGCGGGGATCTCAGGTGAGATGTATTTCGGAGTAATGTCCGCCGACTCAGCTATAGACTTGCCGGGCCTGTTTCTCAGATGGCATGAATTCTGGCTGAAGGGAGTGGACAACGGCATAATGGACGAGCCTCCCGTGCGCATATTCGTGATGGGCGAAAACGCCTGGCGCTACGAGCAGGAGTGGCCCTTGGCGCGCACCCAATACGTGGACTACTATTTCCACAGCGACGGGAAGGCCAACACGCTCAATGGGGACGGGAGCATGTCCAGAGACCGTCCGGGCTCAGAACCGCCCGACGTTTTCCTCTACGACCCCAGGTCACCGGTCCCCACAAAGGGTGGAGGCCTTTGCTGCAACGCCGCCGTTCTTCCGGGCGGTCCCTTCGACCAGCGTTCGATAGAAGCGCGCCAGGACGTGCTGGTGTATACGTCACCCGAGTTGGCCGAAGACCTGGAGGTGACCGGCCCTGTCACCGTGACCCTGTACGCCGCCACGTCCGGCGCCGACACAGACTTCACCGCCAAGCTGGTGGACGTGTGTCCCTGCGGCTGCACCCGCAGCCTAGTCGACGGAATCATACGGGCCCGCTACCGGGAATCTCTATCCGCCGGAAAGCCCATCGAGCCGGGCAGCGTGTATGAATATACCATAGACCTGGTGGCCACCAGCAACGTCTTCAAAGCGGGCCACCGCATCCGAGTGGACGTGTCCAGCAGCAATTTCCCGCGTTTCGACAGGAATCCGAACACGGGACGGGAGCCCTGGCAGGAGACGGAACTAAGGCCGGCGGTACAGACGGTCTTGCATACCGACGAACATGCCTCGCACATCACCTTGCCGGTCATACCACGAGACTAGTGTACAGCCGGAAACCACTGGCCCCAGCAGACCGCTGGACGAAGGCTATGGCGACGCCTACTGGGCGGTCCTGCCGCCGTCGATGATCAGTTCCGCACCCGTGACATAGGAGGACTCGTCGGAAGCCAGATACAGGACCAAGTGGGCGACGTCCTGCGGCGTGCCTATCCTGTCGAGCGGGTAGATGTGAGCCAGGTCCTCAAGGCTCACGCCGGGGGCCGCCTCGCGGAGCATGGGGGTGTCGATTGAGCCGGGATGGACCGAGTTGCACCGTATATTGTCCTTGGCGTGCTGGACGGCAACCGCTCTTGAGAATAGACGGACCGCCCCTTTGCTTGCTGTGTAGGCGCCTTTGTTCGCGGAACCAGTGATCGCCAGCGCCGAGGAGATGTTGACGATGGACCCTCCTCCCGCCTGCCTCATCGCAGGGATGGCGCACTTGGTTCCCAAAAACACACCCTTTGCGTTGACCGCCATGACCCGGTCCCACTCCTCCTCGGTTGTGTCCTCTATACTCGCGGTAAAGACGATCCCCGCATTGTTCACGAGGATGTCCAGCTTGCCGTAGGAGCTTATCGCGGCGTCGACCGCGGACTGCCAGTCACCGCTGTTGGTCACGTCCAGGTGTACGTAGGCGGCCTCGCCCCCCAACTCATGAATCCTGGCCTCGACTCCCCGCCCGTCTTCGTCCAGTACGTCCCCGAAGACTACGCTGGCCCCCTCTTTGGCGAACAGCTCGGCCTCCTCGGCGCCCTGGCCTCTGGCGCCTCCGCTGATAAGGGCGACCTTCCCATCCAGCCTGCCCATCTCCTCCTCCTGATACGGCACTCTTCCTGGGTCACGCCGATGCCTTAGCTGGGATCGGGCGTTTTCGACCGGTGAAATCCCGGAGGTTATTTGCCGGCCAGGAAGTCGTGCGCCAGCTGGGTGAACTCCTCCGGCTTCTCCATTTCCACTGCATGTCCCGCTCCGGCGATCGTTTCCATCCGCGAATGCCGGATAGTCTCGTGCAAGACTTCGCCGCAGCTGTTGGGCACGACCTTGTCGTCCGCCCCTACCACAATCAAGGTTGGAGTGGTGATCAGCTTCGCGCGGTCTTTTGTGGTATACGACCACATGTAGGGCTTCCACGTGAGCCTGACGCTCATGTCCCGGTTCACCTCCACCTGTTCCGCCTCCTCAGATGTCCAGTCCTTGCCGTAGTACTCCTGGTACTCCGCACAGGCAGCCGGGTCCGTAAAGGCCTGTTCCAACGCTTCTTTGGCGTTCCAGCGATAGTAGTCCCAGATTTCTCCATGTCGGGGCTTCACCCCCACCGGATTGACCAGCGTCATCCTAGAAAAGATGTCACAGTTGACCGCAGCCATATGTGTCGCAATCCAGGCCCCCATGGAGAAACCGATGACGCCAACGGGTTTCCTCAGTTTCTGCTCTTCTACAAAGGCGTTCACCCATACCGCAACATCGTCTATGTTCATGATCCAGTCAGGACGTCCTGACTGGCCAAAGCCGGGCAGCGACGGTGCGAAAACGGTGTGGTTCTTGGCAAGTTCTTGGAGGGCCTTGGTCCACCCCGGTATCCACAACTCGCTGTGTAGTATGAGGAGGGGGTCCCCATGCCCTCCCCTTCTTAGCTGGGTACGGACTTCCGCGACTTCCACGAACTCTTCAACATAGTCTTGTGCGCTCGTTGTCACGAGGGGCCTCCTAGCCCGATTACGGGCATTGTGACTGGAACCTGGCGGTCTCGACCAACCGTCTCTAGCTTGAGTTGGCCTCAACGGGGATGCGCTCGTTTGTCGCCGGATCAACCTCGAGGGGGCCGTCAAGCCCGAGTTCTTTGCCGATTTCCTTGAGCGCGGGAATAACTTCTTCTCCCAGAAGTTTTAACGACTTTATGGTTTCGTCATGGGTCATCGTGCCTTCGCCGGTGCGAAGAATCAAGACCCCGGGCCGCATAACTTCCAAGATGTGGCGCAGTTTCGGCAGCACGGTCTCCGGGGTGCCTGCCACTGAGGCGAGACGGGCGAGTTGGTCCTCCCAGGTCAAGTTGCCGCGACCGGCCGGAGTGCCGGTGCTAAGTCGCACCTGCCGCGCAGCCGCATACCGCCGGGCTTCGGCCGACTGGAGTCCGGGGAGGTGCGGCAACCACGTGCCGGCGATGTCCTGTGGGGTGGTTGCGTCGAATGGGCTCCGGACGCCCTCGGTCAGCTTTCGCCCCACTTCCACGGCTTTTTCATCGGTCTCGTCCACATGAATGTGAAGCATGTAGCCCAAGTGCTGCGGGCCGGAATCGTATCCGGCTTCTTTCGCCGTCTCGCGGTACAGGTCGAACATATCCACGGACTGCTCCGGACCCTGCCCGGACAACCGTATGTAGGGATAGCGCCGCTCGGCCGCCCACCTTACCGTCTCCGGGCTGGTGGTCCCGGGAATCCAAATTGGCGGATGCGGCTGTTGGTAGGGGAACGACCACGGATTGACGTAACGATAGTTATAGTGCTTCCCTTCCCAACGGAACGGCCCTGGAGTGGTCCAGGTTTTCACGATAAATTCGTGCGCCTCTTCGAACCGTTCCCGGTTATAAGAAGGGTTGGCGTTGTGGGAGTAGCTCTCCGAACCCACTCCCCTTACCCAACCGGAAATCAAACGCCCATAGGATACTAGGTCAATCATAGCGAGCTGCTCGGCTAGCCACAGGGGGTCGTCCCAAAGGGGGAGAATGTTGCCTCCCAAGAATATCTTTGCTTTCTTAGTCACTCTGGCCAGAATAGCGGCTTCGACATTAGTAACGCCTTGCATGCAATAGGGAGCGCTGTGGTGTTCGTTCTTCATGAGAATGTCGAACCCAATTTCGTCGGCGTAAATCTTCTCGTCAATCCAACGGTTATAGAGTTGCGCTCCGAGATGACGGTCGTATTCCTCGTTGCTGGTAACAAGGACGCCCGTTCCCCACTTCGGGTCCCACTTCTCTGTTACCCAGGGTTCTTCCGTAAAATAGCCGATTTGCATCGGAATCCTCCTCGCCATTTTCTACCAAAGGACAAGCGCACCCTTTAGCGTGATTCTCGGCTGTTACGGCAGTCCAGTTCTGATGCCCATACGGGGTCGCGGCGCCGTGGCGGAGCGGTCACGCTGATCGCCATCTGTCACCGGCCACGGCACACGCTCGATTGTAGCAAGCCGTGACAGTTCCGTCAAAAATTCAACGGCGCCCCTTATGCTCGGTGGGCGCTCCCTTCCCGCGGGTTCGACCGGTCCCAGTCTTCGCGGGGAGGCCGTTCGGTGGCGACGAGCGCCATTGTCATCTTGTCTGGTGTTGTATTATCGTACCATCAGGAAAGGGGAATAATGGCTGATCAGGCGCCGGCGCCCAAAGAAAAGGTGGAAGTGTTTTGGTTCTGCCAACAGCCCAATAGCTATGTCAGCGAACAGGACCTGGAGAAATATGAGTCCGGGCGTCTAGGTTTCCCCAACACGCACTTCGACCCCCAGAAAGCGGCGGCGCTCTACAACCAGTACCACGAGCAGTATGCCTGGGCCGACGAGGTTGGCTACGATGGCATCATGACCAATGAACACCACGCCTCTTACTTCAACTTGAAACCATCGGTCAACCTGGACGCAGCCGTCATATCCAAGGTGACCAAGCGGGTTAGGATAGCTATCCTGGGCAGTCCCATCGCCATCAACGATCCGATCAAGATGGCTGAAGAGGTGGCTATGCTGGATTGCTACTCCGGCGGGCGGATAATCGCAGGCTTTATAAGGGGCACCCCTGTCGAGAGTCTTCAAGCAGGAATAGACCCTTCAGAGAACCGGGGCCGTTTCGAAGAAGCCCACGATCTGATTCTCAAGTGCTGGACCACGCCGGGTCCATTCAGGTGGGAGGGGCGCTACTTCCACTACCGGATGGTGAACCCCTGGGTGCTGCCCATGCAGAAACCCCATCCAGAGATCTGGTTCCCGGGGCTTTCCAGCCCGGAGAGCGTGGTTTGGGCAGCCAAACACCGCCACCCTTACATGAACCAGGGGGCCCGGCTCGACACCACCGAGTGGCTGAGGAACATATACATAGACACGGCCAACGAGGTCGGCTTCCAGCCCGGGCCTCAGCACTTTGGCTATACGATCAAGGTTCTGGTGGCCGACACTGACGCCAAGGCCCAAGAGATCGGCCGCACCTTCATGTGGACTGGGCCACACCGTCACAAGGGGCCGAGGGAACATGTCGACCCTCCGGGTTACCAGACCCGGGAAGCGGTGAAGATACAGCGTAACAGGCCCTCTGGCGGCCTTGGCGGCCAGACCGCCAGCTACGAGGAGCTCCAGGAAATTAACAGCATCGTGGTGGGCAGCCCGGACACAGTCATCCAGAAGCTGACAGAGGTGATAAACCGCCTCAACCCAGGCTACCTCCATGCCTGGGGCGCCGAGGGCGATATGACCCAGCAGGACGTCATGCGTTCCATAGAGCTGATGGGCAGAGAGGTTATCCCGGCCTTACACAAGATTAAGCTACAGCCCTACCAACAAGCTCCCCTCCCTTGATGGCTGGAGCTTAGTCAGATCGACGGCACAAAAATCCTCTCCACCTTGACGTTTACTCCTTTGCCCAGGGTGACCCGAATACGGCGGTCCATACACGGGACCCTCGACATCAAGCCCTTTCACACGACGAAGGCCCGGGTCTCTTGGGACCCGGGCCTTCTTTCCGTCTAGGGTGCCTGGTCGGCTACGGAGACGCCCGCCGTCAGCACGCGGGGTCGCACCAGAGGTGCTCGTTCTTCTCCTGGAAGCTGTAGGCCGGCGGGACGTGATAGTTCTGAATCCTGTTGTTGACGATTACAGGGCTCATCAGGAAATGAGTATAGGGGAAGGCGTTTTTCCCGTTCAGGAGCAGCTCCTCGGCCTGGCGGACCAGGGCTCCACGCTTCTCCTGGTCAATCTCCCTGGTCTGGAGTTCGCTGAGGTCGACGATTTCATCACTGGTGTAATGCGCCCGCCGCCTCATGCCGGAGGTGGGGAGGGCATAAGCCGAGGTCAGGCACGAGTCGGGGTCGGGGAAGCCGCAGGAGTTGGCCATGATTCCCAGCTCGTAGTCGCCGTCATTAAAGCGGCCTATGTTCACGACCGGGTCCCCAGCGTCGACGCTGGGGACCCAACCCAAGAACCTCCTGAACTGGTCCGCCAGCAGCGTGGCCATTTCGCAGTACTCCAATATGGTGCGGCAGGTGATAGCGACCTTGAACCCCTCCCCCATTCCGTTCTTCTCAAACAACTGCTTGGCCTCGGCTATGTCGTCGGGGTGCTTCTGGCCATTCTGCTCTCTAAAACCGGGGATCTCCAGGACTTCATCCAGAGTCCTGCTGAACCAGTAGAGGTTTGGCGGAATGGGGAAGCCCATAGGATAGAAGCCGTCGCTCAGCGTCGCTACGATTGGCTGGCGGTGGATAATCAGCATAAAGGCCCTTCGAACCTCGTCGTTGTCAAATTCGGGCTTCTTGGCGTTAACCATCAGACCCATGCCGGCGAGGGGGCCTGACACGTAGAATTCAGCGTCATCGCCCATCTCATTGCTCAACTGTAAGCCATCCTTGAAGCTCAGGTTGTTTTGCACGGTGGCGGCCATTAACACCTGCCCCGTCTTGAAGGACGCGATGATGGTCCCCTTGTCCCTTATGATGAAGTAGGCCATGCCGTCGAACTTGGGGTAGCCGTCCTTGAAGTAGTCCGTGTTCTTCTCGTACTCGGTCCCAACGTCCCTGGTGTGCTTTTTCATCTTGAACGGTCCCGAGCCGATCATGTTCTCAGGTGTGGCAGAGCTGGGGAAGGTCCCCGCCTCGATCAGGTGCTTCGGTAGGACTATTATTTCGCCTTGGGAGAAGTTGGTCAGGAAGGCCGGGGCCGTAAACTGGGTCTTCAGCTCCACCGTGCGGCTGTCTATGGCCCTGGAGCTTTCGTAGTAGCTCCCCAAGAGTCTCAGTTGGCCGCTGGTCCAGGGACAGACGTCCTTCACTACGTCGATGCTTTCGCAGTCCGTCATCATCTTGAAGGAGAACAAGACGTCGTCGGAGGTCAGGGGCTGGCCGTCCTGGAACTTGACGTTTTCGTGGAGCTTGAAGGTGTAGGTCAAGCCATCAGGCGCCACCGACCACTCTTCAGCGAGGTCGCCTCGCAAGTCCGTGAGCTCCGGCGTCTCCGGGTTGAACTCAATGAGCCGGTTGAACACCGGGTCAGCCCAAACAGCCGTCGGGGCGCTGCCCTTCCAAAGGAAGTCGCCAAAGGGAGGAGCATACAGCAGCATGGGGGCTATGCCGCCGAATATCGGTCCTCCCTGACCCGGCAATGGGGTAGCGGCAGGTTCCGCGGGCATGGCCGTGGGAGACGGGAGCGCTTGCGCCAGTTCCTTCGCCACCGCCCTGGACAGGTCTTCCTCGGTCAACCCGGAGGGCTGCGCCGCCAAGGCCCTCTCTATGGCTTTCGCCACATCGTCCGGACTAACCCCGGGCTGCGCCGCCAAGGCCCTCTCTATGGCTTTCGCCATATCCTCCGCTGAAACTCCGGCGGGTTGAGCGGCAGCTTGCTCAGCGATGGCTCGCTGCACTATCCCTGCGACATCCACCGGCGTCGGAGTCGGTTGAGCCGTTGGTTGAACCATCGATTGAGGCGTAGGCTCAGCGTCCGAACCGCAGGCTACCGCTGTGACCAGAACAAGCAGCAACGGAATAAGCGCCCATGATCTGGGCTTGAGCAACCAGCTATGCGATTTCATCGAGCGACTCCCCTACAAACCTAGAATAGGTCATCGGACATCATAAAAAAAGAAACCCCAGGTAACCCTGCTCTTCTGACTCTTAAACCCTTTGGCGCAGTGCAGCTGCGAACCTCGCCTTCCTTGCCAACCTTCTCCCCGACAGGTCGAGGTTGTGAGGTTGGTTTTCCGGGTTAGTCCCCAGCTATCCTCTCCTTAAGGTTCCCGACAGCGCTCTGTCCATCGGACGGTCCCTCAGCCGGATTGCTCGGAGCTAGCTGTACGCTAGCATGATTGTATAGCGAAGTCAACACGTAGCGATATTCTGTTTGGCGTCCATTACGGATTAATGCCTTACTACTCATTCTTCGGTGGTTAATATGATAGTGTGTGTTCAAGCGATGGACGACATCCGACGGCACAAACAACCCGCAACCAAACCCACGGTGCGACCTGCGACCACTCCCTCAAAGCTACCCATTACCGGAACGACCCCGAGACCCGTTGCCAAGGTTTCCCGAACCAAAAGTTGACGCCTCTTGCGATGCTGCCTTGTATTTTGTAGGCCTATGAAATCGCAGGACCTAGGCCTGCCTTCCGGTAAGATGTGGAGTTTCAGCTAAGCCTCTGTGTTAACGCAGACGAGTTTCCGCTTGCCAAGAGCCAGCTTTGCTCTATCGGCGCTGACATCATAGCTCTGTCGAGCAATACAGCAGCTCCCAATAGGCCTGCGTCTATTGCGCAACGTTACCTGGAATCTGGGTGTCGTTCGGCCAGCCCTGGGGTGTGGATAACGCCTACAAGCCCGCCGGATAGTGGAGCCCAACGAACTCCAGGCCCGACGATAGCCGCATACCCGGCAGGAACGCCGAGGAGATGCCCTGAACGGCTCGGTTCTGTCTACCAAGCACGTTGGTGGGCGGTAGTGGACTCGAACCACTGACCTCCTGCGTGTAAAGCAGGCGCTCTAACCGGCTGAGCTAACCGCCCGGAGCGACGATATATTATACCGTAATCTCAGGGGGTAATTATTTCGAATCCTCGAGTGGAGTCCAAAGTTCTCGGAGACGGTACCAGTTGGAGACGCGGGGCCGACTGTACACTTGCAACACACTAGGCTGGGATGGTAGAACATTCCAGGTATAACCTCCCGGGAGATTCCATGTCATCTGAAAGCGCTCAAGGTTCAAGCGTCTGCCCGACTTGCAAACAGCCCATGCGCAGAGAGAGGGACGGCGTCAGGACGCCCCCAATGCCTACCATCTTCTGGTTCTGCACCAACAAAGAATGCCAAGACGGTGAGCGGAACAAGCTATTCCGGGGCGGCTAACCCGCCTGTCCCGTCGACGGGGGCGTGAGACAGCGTGGCTGAACTTGCTAGAGTAGTCGTCTCAGTGACGACTGACAGCGGCTTTCGGGCCACTGAGATCGTTGCTGACTTGCGCAACGTCACCGAGACCTTCTTCTTCCCGATGCATTGCGTGGGGTTCTGGGACGGCCCCACGGGAGGCCACATCTGCCCCGACGAGCAGAGGGGCCAGAGGTGCTCCCACTTGGACGTCGAGCAGCCTTTGGACGGCTACAGACGTTTAGTGAGGGACCGGCTTAAGGGAGCGGTGGAAGTGGCCTTCCCACACGCAGACGTCTACATCTTCCTGGGCTAGCGGCGACAGAGAATGGCGCGCTTGGCGGGACTCGAACCCACGGCCTCATCCTCCGCAGGGATGCGCTCTATCCAACTGAGCTACAAGCGCGTGCCGACTTGTCGATGGTGCCGAGAGTGGGATTTGAACCCACACGCCCGCAAGGGGCACTGCGCCCTGAACGCAGCGCGTCTGCCGTTCCGCCACCTCGGCTTGTTCTACAGGGGCATGTCCCCGGTATTAATGGTGGGCGATAGAGGATTTGAACCTCTGACCTCCTCGGTGTGAACGAGGCGCTCTAACCACTGAGCTAACCGCCCTGGATCGTTCAATCAATTATAGGCGGCATGCGCCTGCGGTTTCAAGTAAACCTGAATTCGACGGAGGCACGCCCGGCTGCGACGTCTATCCGAGCGCGCTGTCAGGCTTCTCAAGAAGCTGAAGAACGTTGCCGTCAGGGTCCAGAAAGGTCGCCACCATACCTCCCCAATCTTCCTTTTCGGGGACTCTGATGAACTTGACCCCCTGTTCCGACAGCCTGCCGTATTCGCCATCTATGTCGTCCACTCTGAAGGACAGCATAACCCGATAAGGGTCCTTGGCCGGTCCGTGGACTCGATCGTGCAACCCCAGGTTAAGCCGCATTTCTCCGAAGGCGAAGTTGGCCCAGCCGTTATGGCTCCCCCTCAGGGCCAGGCCCAGTGTGTCTCTATAGAACCCCACCAGCCGTTCAAGGTCTTCGGTCCAGACGGTCACACCAATTAGGTCGCCAACCATTACCTTTGCCCCGCCAACTCCGCCGTCTTGACGCCCGCATCGGGAGCTGTGACGAGAGCTTCACCCACCAAGGCGGCATGGACACCCAAACCCTTTAGATAAGTCATGTGCTCGGCTGTGTTGATGCCGCTTTCACTGACCACCAACTTTCCCCTGGGCACCCGCGGAGCGATTCCGGCGGTCACTTGAATGTCGGTGTGGAACGTCTTGAGGTCCCGGTTGTTGATGCCGATGATTTCCGCCCCGGCGTCCAACGCCATATCAAGCTCTTCAGCCGTGTGAACCTCCACCAGGCACTGCATCCAGAACTCGCGGCTGAGAGCCAGCAGGTCCTTTAGCTCGCCCGGAGACAGTATGGACACGATGAGCAGAATAGCATCGGCCCCGTACGCCCGGGCTTCGTAGACCTGGTACGGGTCGAAGATGAAGTCCTTCCTGAGCGCCGGTGTTCCGCTGTCCCTGATGGCCTGCTTCACCAAGCCCAGGTGGTCCAACTCTCCCTGAAAGCGCAGGTCGGTAACAACGGAGACGGCAGCCGCTCCGTTGGCTACGTATGCTGAGGCCAGACGCACCGGGTCGAAGTCGGGACAGAGGAGGCCCTTTGAGGGAGACGCCTTCTTGACCTCTGCTATCAACCGCACCCGGTCTCCCATAAGGGCTCCGCTCAGGTTCAGAGGTCTAGGCTGGGAATCGATTTGTTCTTCGAGAGCCTCAAGAGGCATGTTCCAACGCTGGGCTTCCAGTTCGCCTCGCTTGGCCATGACTATGTCGTCAAGTATGGTGGTCATATGGGCTACTCCACCTCTTTATTCATTTTCGTACGACCGGCCGTGTACGATTTTTGCGCGACCGGTTTCTCGCTACTTTGTCTCCCTGGTCCTTTTCGTCTCTCCTGCCACTTTTTCGTCGCTTCGGCAAAGGCCGGACTCTAGTATCTACCACAACTGAGCACGCCGGCTATTCTGGATTCCGGCCTACGCCGGAATGACGGGGGATTGCGGCCACCCCGCCTACTATGGTTCGTCTTTCGCTGGAATGACGAGGGAAACCGGCCGGACACTTGGGGGAAGGGTTGAGGAATCGAGCGGACCGAGACTGCGGCGCAAATTGGACACGGTCCGAACCGCTTCAGGCCAGGGACTGGCTCAGGGCCGCGAGGTTGTCGAGGGTCCGCAGGGCCGCGCCGCTATCGATGGCCCCCAGGACCCGGCCACGCCCCTCTATGAAGTCGGGAACCAGTCCACCAACTTGCAGCACAGCGGCGGTATTGAACACGACCAGGTCCCGCAACGGGCCCCGTTCTCCTTGGAGCGTCTCCCTCATCATTCGAGCGCTTTCTTCAGGAGTCCCGCCCTTAATTTCGTCTAGTGAACATGGCATCATAGCGCAGTCTTCCGGCCACAACACGTATTTCTGCGTGACTCCGCCTTCAGTCTCCCAAACGTGGGTCATGCCCCCTAGGGTCAACTCGTCCAGCCCGTCCTCTCCATGCACGACCATAGAGTGTTCGGCGCCCAGCAGACCAAGGGCCTGGGACATTGTTTCACACATATGTGGGTCGGCCACACCCAGCAATTGGCGCTTCGCCCCAGCGGGATTGGTCAACGGCCCCAACAGGTTGAATACGGTCCGCACACCCAATTCGCGGCGCACGGGCATGGCATGACGCATGGCGGGATGATAGGTCGGCGCGAACATGAAGCCGAAACCAACCTCGTCAATACACCGTTCCACTCCGTCAGGCCCCAGGTCAATCTTCACCCCTAGGGCCTCCAGCACGTCGGCGCTTCCGCACGAGCCGGTCACGGCCCGGTTGCCGTGCTTGGCCACTTTAAGGCCAGCTCCGGCGGCTATTAGAGCTGCCGCGGTGGACACGTTGAAACTGCCTTTTCCGTCGCCGCCGGTCCCAGCGGTGTCTACCACGTCTCCCTCTACAGACACCTGGACAGCCTTTCGACGCATGACCGAAGCCATGCCGGCTATCTCCTCGGCAGTCTCTCCTTTGGCGCGCAATGCTGAAAGGAAGGCCGACAGCTGGACCGGCGTCGTTTCTCCCTCCATGATTTCTTCCATGACTGACGCCGCCTCGTCCATCGACAAGGACTGGCCGTCGAGAAGTGGGTCAAGGAACTGTTGTATCTTAAGAGGCATGTTTTGAGCCTATAGCCCGACGCCGGCTAGCCGGTCCACAGAAAGTTGGTCGGGACAATTCGCACTATGGCCATTTCGTCCCCGCCCATGGACTCAGCCCATTCCTCTCCCTCGTCCTGGCCCATGTAGCGCACTGCCAGTCTCTTGTGCAGGTCTTGGGCGGCCAGGTTGTTCATCTCCACCTCGGCGTCGCCCAGCACCGTCAGCGACCTCACCTGCCGGGAGGTGTCAGTGATGCACAGAGCCACCTTGGAATTCGTCCTGATGTTCCGCACCTTGACGGCGTCGGCGTCCGTGGCAATGTTGAACCGGTCTCCGTCATAGTCGAACCAGACGGGGAAGGCTTGGGGACCCCCGCTGGGATAAACCGTGGCCAGGATGCCCAGATATATATGCTGGGTGAATTCCATGACTCGTCTTGAGCTTGCGGAAACCATGTCGGCTTCTTCCCCTTTTCCCTCTGAGTCCGTTCAGGTGTATTCTAGCATACCGCCGCCTGATGCTAAGGCAGGCTGTTCATCTTCTGGGTTATCTTCTCAATGTACGCCGTCGTTCCCTTGGCCACCCAGGTCTGCCAGCCGATGTGGAAAAACCTGGCCCCCTTCGCAACATAGTCTTCTACGTCGTCGTCATTGGTGACCACTCCGGCGGCTATTCCGGCTGTAGCGCACTTGCGTATCATGTCGTCGACGACCGCCTGGACTTCCGGGTGATACCGTTGGCCCGCGTAGCCCATGTCCTGGGACAGGTCTCCGGCGCCAAGGAAAATCACGTCTATGTGTTGCACCTCCAGGATTTCGTCCAGGTTCTTGACGCCCTCTACCTCTTCCACAAAGACCATGACAAGGGTCTCTTTGTTGGCGGCGTCCCTGGTGTTGGCGACTCCGATTCCTTGGCGCCCTGTGTAGTCGCCTCGGCGCCCGATGGGTCCGTACTTGGCAGCCTGCACGACTGCCTCAGCCTCGGCTTTGGTGCGTACGTGAGGCACGGCCACGCCATCGCATCCCGCGTCCAACACACGGGTTATCATCCAGGGGTCGTTGGGCACCCGGCAGATGGAGCTCATCCCCCATAGGTCGCAGGCCCGGGAAATCTCGCCCACGTCCCTCAATGTCAGCGTAGGCGGTGCATGTTCCATCTCAATCCAGATGGCGTCGTAGCCCAGGTTGCCCATCACCTCAGCCATGTCGCCTGTGGGAACGCCGTAGATGCAGACGGCGCACTTCCCCTCCCTCAACACTCGCTTGACCCGGTTTTCCCGCATCTTCCGCGACGCCGGGGGACGCCACACACCCATAGGACCTTCGCTGGACGGCGTTGTCATCGACTACCTCCTGCTTGTTTTGCCGGCTTGGGGAGCTGTCTTAGCTGTTGCCATACACCTGGTCGAGATAGTTCTGTAGGAGGTCTTTGCCCACGGGAGTCATAATGGACTCCGGGTGAAATTGAATCCCCTCTATCGGGTGCTCCTTGTGGCGCAGACCCATGATAATCCCATTGTCGGTCCAAGCCGTGACCTCCAGCGAGTCCGGCAGGTCTTCTTTGTAGACTGCCAGGGAGTGGTAGCGTATGGCCTCGAAGGGGTCCGGGAGTCCCTTGAAGACGCCCTTGCCGTCGTGGTGGACCATGGAGGTCTTGCCGTGCATGATTTCCCCGGCACGGTCCACGACGCCTCCGAAGGCGCTGCCGATGCACTGGTGCCCCAGGCACACGCCCAGCGTGGGGATCGTGGGCCCCCAGCGCAGTATCACGTCGTTGGACACTCCGGCCTCTTTGGGGGTGCATGGACCCGGAGACACGACGATGCCCGTTGGCTCCAGGGATTCCACATCCTCAGGAGTCAACTCGTCGTTGCGCCTTACCACGACCTCAGCGCCCAGCTCACACAGATATTGGTAGAGGTTGTAGGTGAAGCTGTCGTAATTGTCTATGAGGAGAATCACGGGCCTACTCCAGGGCCTCTATGAACTCCATCCAGTTCCCGTCCGGGTCCCTGGCATAGAAGGTCTTTCGGATGATTTCGCCCTGGTCGTTGTAACGGTAGGATGGAGGATTCACAAACTTTACGCCCTTGGCGCTGGCCGTTTCGTAAAGCTCTTCCGCCCGGTCTATGTAGAAGGCTATATGAGCGGCGCCAAGGTCGTTTATGTTGGTGTGGGCCTCTGTGCCAGGGGGATATACGTACTCGATAAGCTCAAGGTGATGGCCGTTCATCAGGTCTACGAAGGCCACTTTCATGGTGACGCCCTTCAGTCCCGTCACCTGTTCAGTGGACTCTCCAGTGGCCTCGAAGGGTTCCCGCTTGAGGTTGAGTCCCATGATATCGGTGTAGAACTTGACTGACTCTTCCAGGTTCTTGACTACAAACCCCGTGTGATAAAACGATTTCAGCATTTCACTCCTTCCGGATTTATCTGTTCTACATTCACATTGCCTGCCCCAGTATGGAACACCCAGCAGAGCTTACCCGTCTCCCAGCTCGTTTCAACTCTCCGACAACCGCTTGGTTCACAGCACGCGCACTCCATCACGCATTACAGATCGGTAAAATGGCGAACCGCCTCTTGCTCGGTCTTGCCATTCAGAGTCGGTGTAAACCAGGATTGACGGGACAGCGTTTGAGGCAGCCGCGAGCCTGTGGCCCAGAAGACGGGCTTCCCTCTTAATTTGTCTGCCTCCTTCCCGGAGGACCACCAACACATCTACGTCACTATCGGGGCGGTCGTCGCCCCGGGCCTTTGAGCCAAAGATAACAACGTCTTCCACGTTCCCCGGAAAACGCTCCTTAAGTTCGCGCCTATACTCGTCTAACCACGCCTGTTCGTCAGTCGTCAAATGCACCATGGAGTCACGTTCTCTCGGAATACGCCATTCCGATCAAGTGTGGATCAGGCCGGGATTTGCTCATACGAGAAAGATGGAATAGCCATACGGTCGCTGGCGTGCTCGATAGTTATGGCACAGAGTCGCCCATCTCTGTCTAGATCGAGAAGGGTGTTTTCGTCCAAGTCTCGCGTCTCGTCCACCTCGGCGGCGCAAAGCTCGATGTAGAGGGTGTCCGTGTCTCGGTAGTATTTAATCTTCATAGCTTGAACGACCTGTCAAAGAAAGCGTTATGTACGGTTTCCTTGTCCGGCAATAGAATAACCCGAAGCCATCTTCCACCCATCTCCGAAATTGACGCCCATCGACGAATGCGTCCATCGGCTTGAACAGCTTCTCTTGTCGGATAGTCTATCACACGCTGAATCCAGTCTAATTCAATGACAGCACGGTCAGGACGGCGGCGCATGTTCAAAAAGTAGTCGGTGAACTTCACTCAACAGTCTTTTCTCAGTTGTCGATGGCAGGGTCGCCTACGCCAGGCCTTCGGCCTTGTCGATAGCGCGGAGCAGGGCTCCGGCCTTGTGGAGGGTCTCTTCGTACTCGTCGGTGGGCGTGGAGTCGGCCACCACTCCTCCTCCCGCCTGCACATAGGCCACGCCGTCTTTGATGACCGCCGTCCTCAGTACGATAGCCGTGTCCACGTTGCCCGAGAAGCTGAAGTACCCCACAGCGCCGCCGTAGGGGCCTCGCTTGTCGCCCTCCAGCTCGCTGATGATCTCCATAGCCCGTATCTTGGGGGCGCCGGACAGAGTCCCCGCCGGGAAGCACGCCCGCAGTGCGTCGTAAGCGTTAAGCTCAGGCTTCAGCCGCCCCTCCACGTGAGACACGAGGTGCATGACCCTGGAGTACTTCTCGACGTACATCAGGTCGGGAACGTGCACCGAACCCGGAATGCTGACACGGCCCACGTCGTTTCGCGCGAGGTCCACCAGCATGATGTGTTCGGCCCGCTGCTTCTCGCTGGTCTTTAGCTCCTCTTCCAGGGCCGCATCCTCGGCTGGAGTGCTCCCTCTGGGTCGGGTGCCGGCGATGGGGTGGGTGACGACGACTCCGTCCTCGGCCCGCACCAGCGTTTCTATGGATGCGCCAACAATATGCATATCGCCCAATTCCAGATAATACATGTAAGGCGATGGGTTGATAGAACGCAGGGCGCGATATATCTGAAAGGGATGGGCATCGGTCTTGCGCCGCAGCCGTTGGGAGGGCACCACCTGGATGATGTCCCCGGCATGGGTGTATTCAACCGCCTCCTCCACCGCCGCTTCATACTCGGCCTGGGTGAAGCTGGACTCCACAGGTTGCCCCACCGTTGAGGGGTCCACTTTCAAAGAGCGCGGGAACTCCAGGGGCATCGTTAGCCGGTCCACCATGCGCTCTATCTTGGCCACGGCGTCCCTGTACGCCGCTTCCACGTCGCCATCTAGAAATACATGGCTGACCACTTTGATGGTGTGGGCAAGATGGTCGAACACCAGGAGAGTGTCGGTGAACATGAAGACCGACTCGGGAAGTCCCAGGGTGTCCTGCGGAGGTTCTTTGAGTCTCGGCTCGAAATATCTCACCACGTCGTAGGCCAGGTATCCGACGCCGCCGCCGTGGAACCTGGGCAGCTCCGGTGTAGGGATCAGCTTATACTTGTCCATCTCCGCCTTGATGGGAATGAGGGGGTCTACGGCGCCCTCTGCGGTGCCCCTGCCTGTCTTGAGAATCTTGTAGGGGTCCGTGCCGATAAAACTGTACCGGGCCAGCTTCTCCCCGCCTTCGACGCTTTCCAGTAGGAAAGAGTAGGGAGACCGGGCCACCTTTAAATACGCGGAGACTGGAGTCTCCAGGTCAGCTTCAATCTCCCGGTATATGGGGACCAGGTTGCCCTGGCCCGCCATGGCCTTCACTTCGTCCAGAGTCGGTTTATACATGGCTTGTCCATACTTTCTTGGATGTCTCCCGTGGAGCCTGTAGGCCGCAAGGTCACGTGTATATGACCTGCATGGCCTCGCGGACTTCCTGCATCGTCTGTTGGGCTATGACCTTGGCGCGCTTGGTCCCGGAGTCTATCGCCTCGTTCACCTCACCGACATTGGACTCGTAGTGGGCGCGCCTCTCGCGGATGGGATCAAGGAAGTCGTTGAGGGCCTTGATCAGAGATTGCTTCACTTCGGCATCACTGACCATTCCTTTCCCGTAGCGGTCCTTCAAGTCATCCACCTCTTGGGTGTCGGGGTTGAAGGCGTCGTGGTACAGGAACACCGGATTATACTCAACCACGCCGGGATCGGTGGCCTTGAGGCGAGGATTCTTGCCCGTCACGTCGGTGATCATGCGCTTAATCTTATTCTCGACGGTCTTGGCGTCGTCGGACAGATAGATGGCATTGTCCAGACTCTTGCTCATCTTGGCCTGACCGTCCACTCCCACCAGCCGGGGCACCCTGCCCACCATGGCACGGGGCTCGGGGAAAACCTTCCCGTAAGTCCGGTTGAACTTCCGGGCGAGCTCTCTTGCGAACTCTATGTGGGGCGCCTGGTCCTCTCCCACAGGCACCAGCTCGCCCTTAGGTAGAAGTATGTCGGCCACCTGGCTCACCGGGTAATTGAAGAACCCCAGAGTCACCTCGGTCTTTTCGTCGGCCAACTGGGCCATCTCGTTCTTCAGAGTGGGATTGCGCTGGAGCCGTCCCAGGGAAGTGAGCATGGCCATGTACATGGTCAACTCTGCGTGCTCAGGCACGTAGCTCTGGACCACGAAAGCATTCTCCTCAGGGTCCAGCCCTACGGACAGCCAGTCCATGGCCACGTCGATAACCGACCGGCGTATTCCGGCGATGTCTCGGATGTGGTCTCCCAGCGCCTGGTAGTCGGCGATTAGAAAGTAGCATTCATACTCGTGCTGCAGCCGCACCCAGTTTTCCAGAGCGCCCGCATAGTGCCCCAGGTGGAGTTTTCCGGTGGGACGCATTCCCGTGAGTATCCGTCTTTTGCCGTTGGTCATTCCGCTCCTTGTTTCCCCTAATATGTCCCATCCACAAAAGGATCACGGGGCAATAAAAAAACGCCCAGTCCTCAAGGGACGGGACGTTCCCGTGGCGCCACCCTTCTTGCCCTGCGGCTTGATGTCCAGTGCGCGGCCGCTTGGGGCGTCTCAACCGGCGGGGAGGGATGCGCCGCCCTCCGTGCCGTGGACCTGTAACGGGCTCCACCCGGCTCGGGCTACTGTTCCCCGCTCGTGTAAGGGGAGGTTTCGCCCTGCGGCTCAGAGGTCCATTCAGTTTTCGCGCCAGCGCCGGCTCTCATCTCACCCGGCTCTCTGTAGCCCCGCTTGAAAACCTACTACTCCTCTTCTCAGCCTTTGAGTATATGCATCGAGTATATATACGCCGCTGTGTGGGTGTCAATTCGTGCGGACACGAGAACCCGACGCCTTTCGAGAGACAAGCAAGTCTTTGACGCTTCTCTCTACATACAACGTATTAGAAGGACAAATGCGTTCCGTCCTGGCTGCCTCTTGACTTCATTGCTCAGCTGGAGAGGTTCACGAAAGCCGGGCATTTCACATGAAGGGTACTGGCCCGGGGTCTTTGCGTCGGCCTAGGAATATTCAATCGTTGGAGGAATGGCGCCAAACCTAACACGTGGCATCTTAATCGTGGTGTCTAACCTAGCTGCAGAAAGAGACGTCAGTTGCATAAATGTTCCTCGGTTGATATGTTTCTGATAAATCATTCGGACAGGATGCATATCCATCTTCAATAACCCACCATTCCGTCAATCAAGGCGACCTCGTGATCGGTTACCAACGACAGCCACCGCCTCGCTGACGCACTGATACGAGGATTTGGACGATGATCAAACTTAGACAGCGAACGTTTTGGATTCCGTTCGTGCTGCTGTATTTGGTTGCCGCGGCCTTGCTGGTGGCCTGCAATGCCGACCTCGAACCTGCATCTACGCCGCTGCCAGCGAACACACTGACTCCCACACCCAGCGAGGCGCAGAAAGAGCCGCCCCAACCTACTTCTAAAGCTACTGCGTTCCCCACCGCTATACCCACTCTGTCGCCACCTTCCACGCCTACGCCGCACCCAACCGCTACACCTTTTCCAACGGCCACACCGCCGCCAACTCCCATGCCTACGCCGCGTCCAACCGCTACGCCTTTTCCAACGGCCACACCGCCGCCAACTCCCATGCCTACGCCGCGTCCAACCGCTACGCCTCTTCAAACAGCCACGCCGCCGCCAACTCCCATGCCTACGCTGCGTCCAACCGCTACGCCTCTTCAAACAGCCACGCCGCCGCCAACTCCCATGCCTACGCCGCGTCCAACCGCTACGCCTTTTCCAACGGCCACACCGCCGCCAACTCCCATGCCTACGCCGCGTCCAACCGCTACGCCTCTTCAAACAGCCACGCCGCCGCCAACTCCCATGCCTACGCTGCGTCCAACCGCTACGCCTCTTCAAACAGCCACGCCGCCGCCAACTCCCATGCCTACGCCGCGTCCAACCGAAGACGCTACGGCTGCCATCGAGGCTCTCCCCTGGGTCGAAGACGGGAACCCCGAGGACGTTGAGAGGCTCGAACGGCTTGCAACGCAATTCCCAAGAGTATTCTGGACCGTGATGGACAAGCCCTGGATTCAGGGAACTCCGGAGGGTTTCACCAGAGACAGGGCGTTCGTCCTTTACCGTATCGAAAATCTTGCCACGCTAGACGACTCGGCGGCGGCCCAGATCGTGAGGTTGCCGTTTTTGGACTCGGTTGAGGTTACGAACGACTCCAGTACGGTGTCGATTTTCATCAGCTTGTTGCGGAGCGACCCACAAGGAGCCAGTCAGCTCCTTGGGAACCCGGCACTGCCCGACGCCTTGTGGCCGGCGGAAGTCGCTTTGGTGTATTTGGAGTCTCAAGGTCCTGGGGTTGCGGCGGCCGTTGAAGACCTACCGTGGTTACATGATGGTATCGAGCCGTTCAGCGAGGCCAACGTATCCTTCGCCGTTCCGTCAAGAGCCAGCTTGGAATCCGGGGTCGTATTAGATCTCTTCGAACTCTATCTCAAGTCGCCAGAAGCATTCCTCAGCCTAGCCAGCAAGCCTTGGGCACAAAATGGGATCGGTTCTAGGGAAAGGACAGCCCTGTCGCATATTCTGGAAATCTCTCACACAGACCAGAAGATGGCGGCGCGTCTGGTGAACATGCCGTTCCTTGAGACTTTCGAAGCAGACGACTTGCTCCCAATACAGATTCTTACGGAGATCGAGAGGGCCGAACTTGAAAGCCCGATCGCCAATCCCATGCTCAGTGGCGGCATAGCCGACGGCCAGACAGGGATAGTGGCGCTGCTGGCTCTAAGGATACAAGATCCCGATGCGGGCGCCGTGTTGGAGTCTTTGCCATGGGTTCGAGACGGCCTGGTTGTATCCGAGCAGGATGCGGTTTTTTGCTTAGGGAGTTGGGGCTGAGTTCACTGAAGGTGTTGCAGGTTGTTGCCAGCAAGTCGTGGCTGCAAGACAGCCCCAACTCAGACGAGATGTTTGTCTTGTCTATACTGGCTTCAATGTCGTCACCGTCTCATACCCATAGCGATGAGGCTACGGCGCTGCAGATTGTCGACATGCCTTTCCTGGACATCATTGACGGCGCAGATTCGGCTGCGATGAGCTCATTGTGGAGGCTGTTCTATGAGGCCGATGGGGAATATCTGCAGGCGGTCCTGTCGCATCCGACTCTCCGGGGTGGGATCACCGATGAACACAGAATGGTCGTCGCGGCGGTGGGGCAGGTGATCAGACATCGACCAGAACTTCTGGAGGTTCTTCTGGATCCTCAGCAAATAAAGGTCGAGAAGCGCGTAGTCGATCTTCCTTACACCGGGGAGACGATCGCATCGGTCATCCATGTTACGCCAGACGCGACCTACCCCACCATGGATATATTGGAGCGGAGCCTGCGGCGTCAGGAAGGATTCATGAAGATACCTTTCCCCAAGACTTACGTCGGTCTGCTCGTTGCAGACGCCACACCAGCCGCCGGAGGCGGAGGGCCGACCGGGCTTCTCACTGTGGACCCTGGACTGGAAGAAAACAAGCATATTATAGCTCATGAACTGGCCCATACTTATTGGGCCTTGCCCTCCGTCTGGATTACCGAGGGAGGAGCCGACTTCTTCAGCGCCATCTCGGCGGACGTGGTGTTCTCGTCCGACCTCTGCGGTATCGTAGACAACCTCTCCGAGCTGGACCATCTAGAACGGGAGCGAGCCGTGAAGGGACTTCCTTCGGTCTCTCGCAGCTCTCACTGTGCTTACGCGCTGGGCCGGGCCTTGTTCCTCGATCTTCACGAGAGCCTGGGGGAGTCGGCGTCCAGCGCCGGGTTTAGTAGACTGTACGAGACTATGCGCGATCAGGCATATGACGAAGAGTGTGGAGGCATCGAGGTGGGGGCATGTTACATGATGGCCGCATTCGTCACCGACGCTGATTCGGAGTCTGCGGCCATAGCCGAGCCAATCATAAGGCGCCATTATTTCGGTGAATAGAGGTGTGTCCCCGGAGCCGTTAGTCTGGGGGATGACTATAGCCGAATCGCAGGGTTTCCGGTAGAATCAGCCTAGCCGTGGAAGTCGGGGAGGACCTCTTTGCCAAATAGCTCCAGCTGCTCCAGAGTCTCCTCCGGCCGGCAGGTGGGCCTGACCACGAACTTGGATGCGCCCGCTTCCAGGTACTGCTGCACCAGGCCACGGACCTCGTCAGGCGGCCCCAGAGCCGTGTATTCAGTGAAATGGGCGTCGTCACGAGTGCGGGTCAGGTAACCCTCGGCCCGCTCCTCGGCTTCTTCTCTACTAGGTGCGATGTAAAATCCAATCAGGGCCCCCACGTGGTCCTCGTCCACACTCCGTCCGTACTCTCCAGCGGTCTCAAACACCACCTCGATGCCCTGCGCCACCTCGTCGGGAGTGGCAAAGGAAACCAGCCATCCGTCCCCGACTCGTCCGACCCGCCGCTGGGCCGCCTTGCTCCGGCCCCCAACCCAAACGGGGAGGGAAGGTTCCTGCACGGGTTTGGGGGTGACAGTCACATCATGGAGGGTGTAGAACTGTCCCTCGTGGGTCACGTTGTCCTCGTGCCAGAGCCGGCGCATGACCTCCATAGCCTCGTCGGTGCGCTTGCCCCGGTCTGCCTTAGACACGCCGCAGGCCTCGTACTCCCGGGGGTCTTCCTGGCCCAGCCCGATGGCGGGCAGAAACCGGCCGTCGGAAAGATAGTCCAGAGTTGCCATCTCCTTGGCCAGCACTACGGGACTCCGGATGGGAAGCTGCAGCACGCTCGTGCCGAACTTGAGGGTCTGTGAGTATCCGGCGACCATGGCCATGGCAATCATGGGCTCTGGGCTGAACCTCTCCCCAACCACCCTGTCAGAGAGCCATATCGAGTCATAGCCATACTCGTCTCCCACTTCCACCAGGCGCTTGAGATGGCTTTTCCCCTCTTCACCGGCGGGATAGCCGCCCGGCATGTACCCTACACGTATGCTCATGGAGGCCTCCTGAGCCTGCCCAGATTGGCCGCTGCCCGGTCGTATCCGGACCGTTGAGTCACTTGCCTGCATGATAACTCCCCTGAGAACGGTTCGCAATGAGCCAGCCGCAAGGGGGGTGACGCCGCAACGTTGACCCTAGTACAAATGTGCTGATATTCTCAACACCTTGGCCCGAAATATCCTTCCGGGGCCAGTTCCCGAGAAGATCCGGCAAAATCCTAGCATTCCTAAACAAATTATTAATATTCGATTGTTAAGGTGTGCTAAGAGTCAACAAGAGCAAATAGCGGAGGCTGGTACGATGTTCAGACTCAGGGGATGCACCAGGTGCAGCGGTGACCTGTACAAGGAAGAGGACCACTGGAGATGCCTTCAGTGTGCCAGGAACTACTGGCTCAACAATCCTTTCGACTTTGCGGTCCTCCAGGAGACTGTCTGGGCAAACGCGCCAGGGACTTCCAGGAAAAGACGCGGAACAAAAGCGTCGTCCGATGCGTCTGGATTGGCATCAGCGACGTATAATTCCTAAAGGAGTGCGGGGAATTCTCACGCATCCGACCCAATGCCCAATGAAGGAAGGCGCAACGCGTGGCTAACCTGTTGGCGATAGACTTGTCGGTAAGGGAGTTGGGCTGGGCCCTCTTCTCAACCGAGAACAACCCCGAGTTGGAAGGGCCTAGCGAAGGCCGGTACCCTAAACGGCTGCAAGGGCAAGAGGGGTGTGCCTGGAGCATCGTGAACACCGGCGCGATGGATCCCAAATGCGGCTCCAAGCACACAAAGCTGCCGGAACGGTTGGAAAACATCAAGAAAGAGCTGGAACGGATGGCCCAGCTCTGGCGACCCACGGAGGCCGCTTGCGGACGCCAGTCTCTGTTGCATCTGCCTCAAAGGAAGGAGAGCGTCGAGGCCTTAGGCAAGGTCCTGGACGAGTGGTCCAGGGAACACGACATACGCCTGTTCATATATCCCCTTAAGGATGTCCGCATCGCCATGTTGGGGAGGGCCAACGCAGGTAAAGAGGAACTGGCTTACACCGTCATGACCAGGTGGGGCATGATCGGCACGGGCAAGTCCACCCATGAATGGAACGCCATCGCCATAGGCGACTACCACCAGGGTCTAGGAGCGCCGGACGTGGACGCATCGACGGCTCCCTGAACTCTCCCCAATAAGACCTGGGACAGCTATACTCTCAGGAGACTGAATGGCTGGACAAGATGTCCGGCTGTGGACCTGGACCCACTGTCCCAGCAACATGCTCTAATGCCGTATGAAATGCCTCCGTCAACGCCAGCCAAGGGCGAACGCCCCGCGCTTGACCGTCAGTGGCTGGACCTCATCCATGACCGGGGCGTAAACGCTTTCCTCCAAGGCCCCCTCGTTCCGCCCGCCTCTCTTCAGACCGCGGTCCAGCAGTTCAACGAAGGCCAGTACTGGCGTTGCCACGAAACCCTGGAAGAGATATGGCTCCGAGAGGGATACCCCCTCCGGCTCTTCTACCAAGCCTTGTTGAAGTCCGCCGTGGGCTTGCTCCACATGGAGCGTCGCAACCGAAAAGGCTCGCTGTCCAAGCTAATGGATGCACGGACGGGACTGGAGCCTTTCACACCGTCGTTCATGGGCATAGACACGGCAAATCTTCTGTCCGAGGTTGTTGCGAGGATAGGACTGTTGGAAGGCGGTTCTGTTCCGGACTGGGCCGATATAGAAGCGCGGGGCCAGGTCCGGCTGCTTCCCGCTGTGGCTCAGAGATAACCAGGCAACGCAAGTTGAAGCAGTTTCGCCTACTGCACCAGCCGGGGCTGGCGTGGGGCCGCCTTCACTGCAAGCAGGCCCCACGAAGCCGTATCATAGCGTCTACTCCAATATCACATCATAGGCTGTCGGCCCCGGAGTCAGCAACCAGTTGTCCGCGACGTTGGCCAGGTGTACATGTGCGACGTAGCGTCCCGCCGGAGCCCGCCCGCCCTCGAAGTGCATCTGGTCCCAGGTCATGGTGAAAGAAGCGGTCTCGTCGGGTTGCAGGACGCGGCGCCCGTCGCCGTAACCCAGCACAGCCACGTCTCGGTGTTCCTGAAGGCTGTGAATAACCACTCTCGGCGGCACGTAGTCCAGAGGCACGGGCCAATCGCTGGCGTTGGTGAGCGTGAAGGTCAGTGCCACCGGTTCATCCTGCACGTATGCCAATTTGTCGGTCTTCAGCTCCCACTCGAAGGGGTACTGGTAGTCCTCACTGGAGTAGCCGTACTTACCGGAGTATCCATACTCCGGCGCGTCGAGAGGGGCGGCGGATACCATCGAGTCCGGCGAACTGGACGGCGCTCTCACCATGAACGCCTCGAACAAGCGCAGGTCACGGGCGGCAAAGGCGGCTCCTAGGTGTTCTCTGTCTGTGCCGCAGAGGACGAGGTCGGGAACGCCGCCCTCTCTGGCCCACCAGAGCACGATGTACCGCGCGCTGCCCAGTAGTTCTCGATCGGCCCCGCGCAGTTCCTGGGGCGCGGCGTAGAGCAACTCCAGCATCGTGCCTGACTTAAACCGGAGCACGTATCCCGGGTGCCGCCCAAGGTTTTCCAGTAGAACCGGTTCTCCTAGGCCCCTAAGCGTTGCCCGAACAGGCTCTCCCAATAGCTCTCGAGTCACCGGTCCGTCCACTGGCCGACCTCGACCCGCCCCGTGGTAGGCGACTGCGGAGGGGGTGATGCCCGCATCCGGGGGCGCGAGCTCCAGCAGCCGGAACGCGGAGTCGAACAGCACAGCCGGCAGGTCCGTACCGCCAATCTGGCCAAAAACGACCGGCCCGCCGTGGCCATACCATCGCCGCCCGTAACCCGCGAGGCCAACGGGTGTGCCGTCGCCCGTGACCACTGTCGCGCCCCGTTGGGCGCGGCGTGTGTAGTCCGTGCGCAGTGCGAAGATATGGTCCGGCGCGTTGAGACTGGGGCTGGCGAAGGTCTCTCCCACTACGAGATCGCCGGAGTCCCGGTCACGGTTCAGAATCAACACTGGCTCACCATGGGCTACAGTCGTGCGCTCACCAGGCGCCACGGTCAAGCCCTCAGCCCCAACGGTGATCAGCGCAGCGCCGGTGCGGGGGTCGAAGCGCTCAAGCTCACCGGCGAAGGCGCCTAGTCGGGACACGTCCACAGACAACGAAGCGGTCTCCTCCGTAAGGTCAAGCACGGTGAGCACGGCTTTATCGGCGACGACCAGCCCTTGCTGGTGTCGAATGCGGCCGCTGGCCAGTTCGACGGTCACGCGCACCACGGCGTCCTGCCAGGCTTTGACGGGGGCCGGCAGCGCGGGCGACGGCAGATCGGGGTAGGCAACAACATCCGCCGACGGCCTTTCTGTCGGGTAGGGGATGGGAGTAATGTTTGAGAATGGCGTGGACGTCGGCGGCGTCAGGTCTGGCGTAGGGGTAGGCTCCGGGGCGCGGTAGGCGCAGGAGTTGACGAAGGAGCTGGAGACAAGCGCTTCCTCAGTCTTCGTCGGCTGACTGGTCATCGGCGTCGCGCCGGAGTTGCACGCCACCAGTGCAAGGATAGCCAGTCCCAAGACCATGGCCATCAGAAGCCCCACCATGCAACGTCTCCTAGTTAACCCTTTGTTACGTTCGTAGATCATTCCACCCTTCGTAGAAGCTTGGTGACCGCACCGATTACCTTAGGGTCCCGCTGCATTCGGTCTAAGACCTCTTTACCCTCGGGGTGGTCGCCTGCATATTCATCGATGGCTTCAACCCTCCTCACGCCCGTATCAGAGGCGGCCTCGCTGGATAGGGCGTAGGCCTTGGTCGCTCCCGTAGGAAGATGCTGAGCAACCGCTATGAACCCCTTGGAAAAATCGGGAGGGTTGTGATAATAGGCGTGAGGGTCTCGGGCTAGTGTATATACAACGGTGTCTCCATCGATCCAGACTATTTCGTCACTTGGAAAGTTGCCCATAACGGCTCGTAGTTGCTGCTCCTCTTCGGAGTACTTGTCGGAGGATGGTCTCCTTGAAGCCTCGGGATCAGTGGGCTTGAAGCTTGGGGTCGGAGTTATAATCGGAGGGGTGGGTTCGAACTTGTCGTACAACAACACTTCGCCATCCACAATGACGGCCACCCGCTCCGAAGGATCGTAGCCGTTAACGCTGTATACGGCAGTGCCCGGGTCTAGGAGAGTGGCATCGCCGTCCTGGACCTGGTAGCCCATTGGCAGGTCGATGTTGCAGCTAAGACAGAAAGCTACCCAATAGATGACCGGGCCTAGCTCGGATCGGTCTAGCTCCACCTCCCCAGTTGCTACGCCATCGGCGCCTTCCGACGCCGGGTAGTATGAAGCGCCTTCGAAGTGGATAGCGTTGATCCAGCTTCTGATGGGGTCCCTAACCAGGACTCCCTCGTACTGTAGACCTCGCCGGATCTTCGTCATGGCGTCGCTGTCCTCTAATGTCGCGTCAAGCAAATCGCTGTCAACCCCTGGAGGGTCGTGCCGCTCAATCACCTTGCCTTCCCGGTCGAGTACAACCTGGGCGCCCGATGGTACGTGGGTGACATACGCTATCCGTCCGAGACTCGGGTCAGCGGCGAAAGCAACCACGACTCCGTCATCGAGGTCGAGCCTGACGTGGTCCGGCGCCCTAGACGTGCCGCCGGGCAGCAAGGGCTCTGGTGTAGAAGTGGGGACCGGAGGAGAGTCGCCATTGTTAGAATGAGTCGCCGCCTGGGTCGGCTGAAAATAGGAGAATTGGTCGCCTTGGAGGTCTGCCGGGCATTGGTCGACCACGATTACTTCGCCGGCGGGTCGGTCTTCGAGACGATAGACCCGCACGTGGTCTGTTACCGTGCCATCCGAAGTTATCTCCTCCAGTGCGGGAGCCGGCAACGGCGCCAGGTCGATAAAGTAGGTTATGGACAGGGTTTCCAGCTCCTCGATTTCGGCAGAAGAGATGGATGAGTCCGCCCCATGCTCGTTTATGGAACGAAAAGCGGTAAATAAGTATTCGACTCCCCGAAATCCGAACTGAAGGCGTTCCATGTTCACAACCGGCCAGCCTACGCCCAGCAACCCCTGTGCCGATAAAGCTGTGGCGACGATGGGTACGTTGGGGGGAGTAGGGACCGGCGTGGGAGTAGGTCCGCCGGGATAGGCCGGTCCGCGAGACGGGATCCACCGAGGCGAGGGCGAGGCGCCCTTAGCGGTGTACACATAGGCGCCCGACCCAGACTGGCAGACCGGATATGATGTTGCTTTTGTCCCCCATTTGACGTCAGGCCCATACCCCCTATCGTTGGAACGCACCAAGAACCCTTGTTCTATGGGCACTCCAGACAATGTGAAGACCTTCCGCCCTTCGCTGCCTTTTACCAGCTCTTGGTCGCTGTCACCAAGCACCAGTCCGGTCGGCGTCAAACGATCCAGATCCAGCAGTTCCTCTCGTATCGGGCCAGCGACGGGCCTATAAGAGATACCCTCATGGCGAACGGTATATATTGAGACACGGCCTACAAAATGGTCCGATGATTCTTGGTCGGAACTATCGGATGCCTCCGGAGTGTCGGCGCCGCAGGCCGCCAATCCAAGAGTTGCTAACGCCAAGATGATGACCGCCAGAAACCTCACGGTAAGACGTTTCACGACTAGACTCATATTTGCATTCATATAACTATTACATTTTGGGCCGAGGAACAGTTCCCCTCTCTAGGGTTCAAAGCAATGGTTTTGACCGATTCTCCACCATCCGTCAGGGTCGGTCTATCTATGGTCGTAGGGCCCGGGCCATGGCCTTTGCCACACCCTGGTAGTCCTCCAACCTGGGAAGCAGCAACGGTTCGTCCACACCGGCCCTCACGTACTCCTCCACCCGTTCCCTGCATTGCTCCGGCGGTCCAATGACGTAGCATGAGTCCACCATGTCGTCGGTGACAAGCCCCACTGCACCTTTCATGTCGCCCTCTTCATACAGGACCCGCAGCCGCGAGGCCGTTTGCGGGTCGAATCCGGCAGTCTCCAGGAGAATCTCCCCTACGTGGGCCTCGGAATAGAGGCGCACGAGTCTCTGCTTTAGTCCGGGACGGGTTTCCTCCGGGCGGGGCGTCATGCGCATCACCAACATGCAGGCGACGCGCACCGAGTTCGGGTCCCGGCCCGCTTCCTTTGCAGCTTCTTTGACCAGGCCCACTGCGTACCTCACGTACCCGGGTGAGACGTAGGCGTTTAAGAGAACTCCATCGGCCAAGGCGCCCGCCGTCTTCAGGGCCTTGGGACCGATAGCCGCCATGTAGATGGGCAGCCTGTCCTGTATTGGCTTCATCTCCAGGCTGACCTCGGGTTGGTTGAATACTCTGCCCTGATAGGAAGCTGAACCTTTTTCCAGAAACTCACGGACGATTGTCAGAGCCTCTTCCAACCTGCCTCGCGACCGGGAATAGGACATCCCCAGCCGATCTTCGATGATGAAGCTGTCGCTCCGGCCCATGCCCAGGATGAACCGTCCTCCGCTGATGCGGTCCAGAGTGGCCGCCATCATCGCCAGCAGGGCCGGGTGCCGGGTGAAGGGATTGACCACTCCGACGCCCAGCTTGACCCTGGAAGTGGCCGCGGCGAGATAACCCAGCATGGACGCCGTCTCTTCATGAAGGTAACGCTCGGTGACCCACAAGGAGTCGTAGCCCAGGTCATCTGCTATACGCCCGTATTCCCGGAGGTCAGCGCCGCCGCCGATGCCGTGGTATATTACCATTCCAGCCCTATTCATGGTCCCTCCCTGGTTTACACGAACATCGCCCCCTTTGCCCCCCTAGGGCGTTAGGGTCGGGAATGCCTCGCGTAAGGGTGCATAGCCCGTCATCTCCACGAACCCTTTGCCCATGATTGGTGAGCCACCCTTCACTCCCTCTACATCCACACCGCCTTCCCAATAGTGGACCGGTATGACGCCTATGGCGATGAACTCGGCGTCTTCCATAAGAGGAATAAGAGCCACGTCCAGTCCCAACGATTCCACCCGCAGGTCCCATCCCATGGGATACTCGCCGCCGGTGGCCTCACTCGTCCACGACCCCTTGGGGTTGAGCGTTATGTCATCTCCGCTCAGATGCACGGCGCCGGAGTCCGGTGGGACATAGGTGCCGCCGGTCTCGATGTGCTTCCGTCCGTCGCGTTCCCAGACCACGGACACGGTAAGCTCCGAGCCGTCGTCGAGGAACATACTCAGCCAGTCCCAACCTATCTCAGCGGTGCCGAAGTCGCCCCACTGGTGGTCCATCCAGGACGTGCCGGAGATTTCCTGGGACTGTCCGTCTATTGCGAGAGAACCGGTGGTGTCCAAGTTCGTGCGGGAATAGTAGTAGGTCTTGCCGGCGACTCCCAGGTCGACGTACCCGTTGCCGTCGTGGAGCGCAGCCGGTTTACGGGATGTCGCCTGCATCTCTACCTCATACTCCCCGACCTGGAACGCCAGCGAGTAGTCCTCACCATCCCCCGTCATCTTCCATGAGGACACGCTGCCGTCAAATTCCCCGGAGGTCGCTTCAGCCTGGACCGCCTCGGGCAGCTCAGCGATCAGGTGGACTCCCTCGGAATGGTCGGCCCAGCTTAGTTGTGCAATCCTTACCGTCGGGCCATCCGGCAAGACCAACTGGAATGTCACGAAGTGGTAGCTGTAGTCCCCCCCGCTCTCGGTCGTGAGATGTCCGTTGAAATACCACCACTCCACAGGAGTCAGGTGCGCCCCCTCGTCCTGGGGCAACCGCACGTATGGGACCGACTCGGCGGTTGGGACGGGTGCAGACGGAGGCGTTGGAGTCGCAGTCGGAACCGGCGTGGACGTAGGCTCAGGTGTGGGGATCAACGTCGGACTGGCAGCTCCCCCGCACGCGGCGAGGGACAAGCAAAGCGCGGCCATAACTGCGGCCCTAAAGAATCGTGGAACCACGGGCGCCTTCACCCCCAGACCAAACTTCACCGTCTATCATGCCACGCAAGGTCCGCAGTGGTCATCTGTCGGTCGCTGCCAATAATTGTTTGGCATTGGCGAACGTTCCATCCGCTCATCGAACAGCCGTGTTTCGATTGACATCGGAAACAGCCCGATGATAGATTAGATTCCGATTCGCAGTCTCCTTCGGGCTGCTTTTCAAGCCAACGACGACTCAGGAGGGCCGGTTTGCCCAGGTACGACTACCAGTGCAGCAGTTGCGATCACGTGTTCGAGATGAGACAAAGTTTTGACTCCGAGCCTCGGGCCGACTGTCCCTTGTGTGCAGGTCAGGCCAGGCGCAAGTTCCAGGTGGTCCCCATCATATACAAGGGTTCAGGGTTCTACACCACCGACTACAAGAAGACGGGCCACAGCGGGGCCTCCAGCTCCAAGGATGAAGCCAAGGAGGAAAAGGAGTCAACTTCTTCCTCCAAGTCATCCAAGTCCGCCACCGCCACCGAAAGCAAAGAAGAAACGGCGAGCCCCTCCCACTAGGGGGCTGGCTTGAGGGCCCTGCTCCAGCGCGTCTCCCACGCTTCCGTGTCCATCGACGGAAGGCAGACGGCCAAGACCGGCCCGGGTCTTCTGGTCCTTCTGGGAGTCTCCAAAGACGACACCCAAGAAGACGCTGCCTATCTGGTGGAAAAGACCGTCAACCTTCGAATATTCGCTGACGACGAAAGTCGTTTCAACAAATCCGCTCTAGACGTGGGGGCAGAATTCCTAGTCGTGAGCCAATTCACCCTCTACGCCGACACCCGCAAGGGCAGGCGTCCGGACTTCATCCAGGCCGCGGCCCCTGATAATGCGGAGCGCATCTACGAGGACGTGGTGGAGTTGTTCAAAGGGCGGGGGCTTAAGGTCGAAACGGGGACATTCGGGGAATACATGCAGGTGGAGCTGGTGAACGACGGGCCGGTCACCATCATGCTGGACTCGGCAGACCGTAACCGCCCGCGACGCGCCTAGGCGAATTCCAGGTCCAGGCTGATGTCCAGGGCTTTGACCGAGTGAGTCAGGCTGCCAATGGAGATGAGGTCCACTCCAGTCTCCGCAACAGCCCGGACAGTCTCCAGGTTGACGCCGCCCGACGCTTCCAACACGGCGCGCCCCGCCACGATGTCCACGGCCTGCTTCATTTCCTCCGGCGCCATGTTGTCCAGCAGTATGATGTGGGCGCCGGCGTCCAGGGCCTCCCGTAGCTCATCCAGGTCCTCCACCTCGATTTCAACCTTGAGGTTGTGAGGAGCTTGGTCCAGGGCCTTGCGGACGATGCCGTCGATTCCAAAACCCTGATGGCGCATAGCTTCAAGGTGGTTGTCCTTGACGAGGATGCCGTCGGCCAGGTTCATGCGATGGTTGCCCGCCCCTCCCATGCGCACGGAGTATTTATCCAGCAGCCTGAAGCCGGGCGCCGTCTTGCGGGTGTCCACGATGCGGGCTCGGGTCCCTTCCGCCAACTTGACGTAGCGGGAGGCTTCCGTGGCTATGCCGCTCATGCGCTGGAGAAAGTTGATGGCGGTCCGCTCGGCTCTCAGGATGGATGTCGCCTGACCGTCGACGAAGGCCAAGTTGTTTCCGGGTGACACCGACGCTCCGTCCGCCAGCCATGCCGTGGTCTGAAGTTGTTGGTCGACCCGCTTGAATACAGAGAGGGCCACGTCCACTCCGGCCAGGACTCCCTCGGCCTTGGCGCGGATGACGCCCCTGGCCTGAAGGTCTTGGGGAACCAGGGAATCCGTAGTGGGATCGTTGGCCACCTGGTCCTCGGCAAGGGCCATCTCGACTAGCTGTTGGACTTCGGGGAGCAGGTGAATCATAGCGCTCCGTCTATCTCTGTTTGGATATAAGTTCGTCGAGCCCGGCACGCCCCAAGCCGGTCTGTTTCACGCTGAGAATTGCTCCCAAGGTGCCGCTAGGGAGAGGCTCGGACGAATCCGGGACTACTGTCGACTTGGGCAGTCGTTCACCTTGGAACTGTTTGGAAAAGAATACCCCGTGTGTCCTTCTCCCTCCTCGTTCCCAACCATCCTTTTCAAGCAGGACCATCAAGTCACGCCCAGAGATAGGCATTGAGAATTGCTAGCCTGCACCCACCAACGTGAACCTAGACTTGCTAGAAGATTCCAACGGTGGGATGGGATATGCGGACACCGAATGGTCTTGAAGAAACTCCTCCAGAAAACCCAACCGTTCCACTTCACTAAGTTGAAGGTCAACGGCCTCGAAAAGCCTGGATTTCATCTCGTCTAGCTCGTCGGCGAAACCAGATGTCCCGATTTCGAGGCAGGTCCCCACCCATTTCCCCTCTTGGAAAACATACTCCATGGTCAGAGGCATGAAATAGTCGGGAGAGCCGGCGTCATTGGTGTGGACTACGATTGCCGCTTCCTGCACGATTGTTCACCAGCCTATCTCAAGCTTGCTCACGCCCCGCTGGCCCTACACCACTGCCAACATGCGCTCCAGGGCTATGCGGGACAAACGCCTGGTTTCTTCGTCCACTGACACCTCATTGACGACTTGGCCGTGGGCCAGACCCTCCAACACCCAGTAGACGTAGGCAGGGTGAATACGGTACATCGTGGAGCAGGGGCACACCACCGAGTCAAGGCAAAAAACGGTCTTGTCCGGGTTCTGCTTGGCCAACCTGTTTACGAGGCTAATCTCGGTGCCCACGGCCCATACCGAACCCGCCGGAGCCTCGTTTATAGTCTTGCGAATCACCTCTGTGGAGCCGTCCATGTCCGCGGCCTGCACCACTTCCATCACACATTCGGGGTGGACTATGACTTTTACGTCGGGGAAGCGCACCCGGGCGCCCTCGATTTGCTTGACGGTAAACCGCGTATGGACTGAGCAGTGGCCCTGCCACAGCACCATCTTGGCCTTTTGGAGCTGTTCCCTCGTGTTGCCTCCCAAGGGCTTGTATGGGTTCCAGACGACCATTTCATTGGGGTCTATGCCCAGCTTTATCCCAGTGTTCCGGCCAAGGTGCTGGTCGGGCAGGAAGAATACTCTGTCCGAGCGTTCGTAGGCCCATTTAAGGGCTGCGGCAGCGTTGGAGGAAGTGCATATGATCCCGTCGTGACGGCCGCACAGCGCCTTGAGGCCTGCGATGGTGTTCATGTAGGCAACAGGGAGTATGCCGCCCTGGTCTCCCACCACGTCCTGAAGGTCGTCCCAGGCGTCCAGAACGTCGTCCAGGGGAGCCATGTCGGCCATAGAACATCCGGCGGTGATGTTGGGCAGGATTACTTTCTGATGGTCTGCGGAGAGGACGCTGGCGGTCTCGGCCATGAAGTGGACGCCGCAGAAGATTATGTAGTCGGCCTCGGACTTGGAGGCGGCGTTCTGGGAGAGCTTGAAGGAGTCTCCCTGAAAATCGGCGTACTTGATGACCTCTTCCCGCTGATAGTGGTGGCCCAGTATGGTCACCCTCTCGCCGAGCTTGGCCCGGACCTCGATTATTCGCCGGTCTAGCTCATCGGGCGAGAGGTGGAGGTACTCCGTGGGAATCTTCTGCCAGCGGATGTTCACCTTGATTTCTTCAGCTAGGGACTTGGCGGGCAGCTCGTCTTCCGTGCGGCAGAAGGCGGAGTGCTCTATCTCAGTAATGGGAATCACCGGCTGCTTGGCCTTGGTTGTCACGCGTTCACCTGCTTTCGGCGTTAAACCGCGTTCCCCTGGAGGGCCCAAGGGCTGGTCTTGGCCACTTCGACGTTGACCAACTCGCCAATCTGCGAGTCGTCCCCTTCCCAAAACACCAGCTTATCGCTTCGCGTCCTCCCCTGCAACTTTCCCTTCTTCCGGGTCTCTGCAAGGACCTCGACGGTTTTTCCCTGGAGCCGGGAGTTTCGGCGTGCAGCGATGCCTTCCTGCAACTCCGTCAGGTTTTTGAGGCGGAACTGCTTTTCCTCGGCGGGCACGTCGTCGGACATCTTGCGCCAGGCTATCGTTCCCGGCCTGGGAGAGTAGGCGGCGGAGTGCACCTTCTCGAACTCCACCTCCTCAAGCAAGTCGAGGGTCCTTTCGTACTGCTCCCTGGTCTCTCCCGGAAACCCGACTATCACATCGGTGGACAGCGCGACGTGCGGGACCCTCTGGCGAATACGGTCGACCAGTCGTCTGTATTCGTCCAGGGTGTAGCGTCGGCGCATGTTGGCCAACACCTCGTCATCAGCCGCTTGCACGGGAAGGTTGATGTGTTCGCAGACTTTGTCCAAACCGGCAACCGCGTCGAGAATCCGGTCGCTCATGAACATGGGGTGGGATGTGAGGAAACGGATGCGCTGCAGCCCATCGACGTCGTCGACGGCCCGGAGCAGGTCGGCCAGGTCCACATCCTCGTCTAGGTCGTGTCCGTAGGCGTCGACGGTCTGGCCGAGAAGAGTGACCTCTTTTACGCCTCGGCTCGCCAGAAGCTCGACCTCGTGAACAACATCATCCACGGTACGGCTGGTCTGCCTGCCCCTGCGGTAGGGGATGATGCAGAATGTGCACATCAGGTCGCACCCGTGGATGATGGGCACATGAGCGCCGACCGACGGTCGGGGAGGCGTCAGAGTCCCAACGCAGCCTTCCCAGTCCAACCCCATGCGTTGGCCCACGATGTCAAACAATGGGCCGTATTCCTGAGGTTTCAGGAAGGCGTCCACGTAGGGGAAACGCTTCTGAAGCGGAGAGGAGTCGGCTCCCACCATGCACCCCATGAGGGCCAGGACACTATCGGGGTGTTTCACTTTCGCCTGTTTGACGAACCCCAAATGGCTGATGACCTTGTCCTCGGCGCTCTGCCGCACCACGCAGGAGTTGAGCACCAACACGTCAGCGTCGCCGGGCTTGTCGGTTTCGGTCAGCCCCAGCTGTTCCAGACCGCTGCTGAGGCGCTCCGAATCCGCCACGTTCATCTGGCAGCCGATAGTCCAAATATAATAGCTGTTCATAATGCGATGAACTAAGGAATCATATAATGGCGGAGGGAATGGGATTCGAACCCATGAGCCCGATTTCTCAGGCTAAGCGCTTAGCAGGCGCCCGCACTAGGCCACTATGCGATCCCTCCATTCTTAGCTCTCAAATATACAAGAACCGCAGCCCGACGGCAAGGCGATGAACAAGGCCAAGGAACAATTGATTCGTGAATGAAAGCGATGGTTTTCGCTCGGTTAGCGCCGAAAAGAGGCAACCATTGACTTGATTACTGCTCTACTCTATCATGTCACCCCTATACTCTATTCGGGAGCGACGATTATGGATGAACTGGACGGCAGAATCATCAACCTCCTTCAGGCTGACGGACGCGCCTCCAACGCCAAGATTGCCCGGGACGTGGGCGTCAGCGAGGGCACGGTTAGACGACGGCTGCGGCGTCTTATGGAAGACGAAGTCGTTAAAGTCATAGCGGTGCCGAACCTGGAGGAGATGGGCTACGCCACTGCCGCCCTCATCGGAGTGCAGACTTCCCCAGGCCGGGTCGACGAGGTGGCCGACTCTATATCGGCATTGGACGAGGCCCACTACGTCGCCATTACCACGGGGGCGTGGGACATATTCGCCTGGGTCGGAGTCGAGTCCACAGAGCAGCTGGGCAACTTCATCCGGGGCAAGATAGGCGTCATATCAGGAATCACGCGGACCGAAACCTTCGTCAACCTGGCCATCAAGAAACGCACCTATGGACTGGTCCTGTAGTGAGAATGGGACCAGGGCGCAGTAAGCCAACTCCCAAATCGAATTCCATAGACGGAGGCCAAGCATGACAACCAACGTTATAGACTCCACTCCCGAATTCGTCGAAGCGGCATATAAGACGGTTGAAGCCAACCTGGCCGTGGCTCGCCGGAAGCTGGGAAGGCCCCTCAATCTGGCCGAGAAGATTCTCCTGGGCCATCTGGACGAGCCCGAAAGCCAGGAATTGGCAGCAGGGGACAGCTATCTTATGCTCCGGCCTGACCGGGTCGCTCACCAGGACGTCACCGGCCAGATGGCGGTGCTCCAGTTCATGCAGGCAGGGAGGAACAGGGTCGCCGTGCCCACGACCATACATTGCGACCACCTGATCCAGGCGCGGGTCGAGGGAAGAGCCGACACGCAAGACGCCCTCAACGAGAACAACGAGGTCTACCACTTCCTGGAGTCCTCCGCCCGCAAATACGGCATGGGTTTCTGGAAACCCGGAGCGGGAATTATCCACCAGGTCGTTCTCGAAAACTACGCCTTCCCGGGCGGGTTAATGATAGGCACCGACTCCCACACCCCCAACGCCGGCGGCCTGGGGATGCTCGCCATTGGAGTGGGAGGAGCCGACGGAGCCGACGTGATGGCTGGGCTTCCCTGGGAACTGAAGTACCCCACCTCCGTCGGAGTGCGCCTGACCGGGGAGTTGAGCGGATGGACGGCGCCCAAAGACATCATCCTGTACCTGGCCGGAGTCCTCACGGTCTCCGGGGGCACCAACGCCATCATCGAATACTTCGGCCCAGGAGCCGAGTCCATAAGCTGCACCGGCAAGGCGACCATCACCAACATGGGGGCTGAGTTGGGCGCCACCTGCTCCGTGTTCCCCTTTGACAGCCGCATGGCCACCTATCTCAGGGCCACCCAACGGGGAGCTTTGGCCGACCTGGCGGAAGCCAACCGCAGCCTGCTGGCAGCCGACGATGAAGCGGTGCAGAACCCGGAGAGCTATTATCAAAGGGTGGTGGAAATAGACCTGTCCAGCCTGGAACCCCAGGTGGTGGGCCCCCACACCCCGGACCTGGCGCGGCCTATATCCCAAATGGCCAAAGAGGTGCAGGAAAAAGGCTACGTGGACCACATATCCGACTGCCTTATCGGAAGCTGCACCAACTCGTCGTACGAGGACATGTCTCGGGCCGCCGACGTGGCCGAGCAGGCCAAGGCGAGGGGATTTTCCGTGAACATTCCCCTGCTGGTGACTCCGGGCTCCGAGCAGATCCGGGCCACCATCGAGCGGGACGGCCAAATGCAGTCACTGGGAGACATCGGCGCCACGGTCCTGGCCAACGCCTGCGGGCCCTGCATCGGCCAGTGGAAGCGGGACGATGTGGCCGACGGCCAGCCCAACACCATCGTCACGTCTTTCAACCGCAACTTCCCCCGCCGAAACGACGGCAGGGCCGATACCGCCGCCTTCATCACGAGCCCCGAGATAGTCATCGCCTACTCCCTGGCTGGCCGCCTCTCGTTCAATCCCCTTACCGATGAAGTAACCGCTCCCTCGGGCGAGACCTTCAAGCTGGAACCCCCCAAGGCCGCTCCTGAGATTCCTGCTGGCGGCTTCGTTCGTGCGACGGACGTGTACGTAGAACCCGAGGACGACGGGGACTCGGTGGAGGTGAGCGTAGACCCGGCCAGCGACCGTCTGCAGGCGCTGGAACCCTTCGCACCCTGGGACGGGGAGGACTTCCTGGAACTGCCCATCCTGCTGAAGGCCAAGGGGAAATGCACCACCGACCATATCTCCCCAGCCGGGCCGTGGCTCAGGTTCCGCGGACACCTGGACAACCTGAGCGACAACATGTTCCTGGGGGCCACCAACTCCTACACTGACAAGTCGGGAGAGGGCCTGAACCAGCTTACGGGAGAAACAGGCCAGCCCATACCCCAGATTGCCCGCCACTACAAGGCCCAGAGCAAGCGCTGGGTGGCGGTTGGAGACTACAACTACGGCGAGGGAAGCAGCCGCGAACACGCTGCGATGTCTCCCAGGCTGCTGGGAGCCGCAGCCATCATCACCCGCTCCTTCGCCCGCATCCATGAGACCAACCTGAAGAAGCAAGGGCTGCTGCCTCTCACCTTCGAGGACGCCGCCGACTACGACAAGGTGCAGGAAGCCGACCGCATCAGCCTGACGGGACTGACGGACCTGGCCCCCGGCAAGCCGGTCAAGGCCACACTGCATCACGCCGACGGCACGACTGAGGACCTTAACCTGCACCAGACGATGAACCCCACCCAAATCGAATGGTTCAAGGCCGGCGCGGCACTGAACCTGCTGCGTGGCGGCTAAGCGGACCCCAGCCGGTCGACGGTCTTGGGAGAGGAAATTAGACTACGAGCCTTGGACAGTGGTGCCGTAAGAACTAACAGGGGTCCCGGCCCTGCCGTTGCGACGGATTGCGTCTGCTATAGGCCCTAGCCTTGATGGACCAGAGAACTGGCCTTCATTAAGAATCCTGTCAATGTCGTCAGCTTCCATTGAGGCTATGAACTTGAACAGCCTCGGTAGAGCACTGGAACGCGACTTGGACGCAGGCTCGTCGATTCCATAGATTTGACAGAAATTGGAGATGTCGCTGAAACTGGGGAGAAACGACTTTTCCTCGAATCTTCCGGCAAGCTCTACCACAGATGGCATTTTCTCTGCTGGCAATGCCATCTTCTCGACGTATTGTAAAGCCGTGATTCTAGGACTCCTTTTACCGGCTTCCGTGACATGGCGACGACTTCGGGTCCTGGTGTTCTGACTAGAGCTCACAATGTGAGATTCCGCTAACTCGATCTCCCGCAGAGACTCCTGAACGCACTCAATTCCGTACTCTGTGACCATTGAGCGCAATGTGTCTTTTAGGTTAGCCTGAGTCATCAGTTGTCACCCCCTTGCCACTAGCTCAAGACTGAAGTCCGCTCAGTTCCGGTCTGCTGAATAGTTCTTTCGCGAATCGCGCAAATTCGTACGGAGCATTGCCAAGGTACATATAATCACCCCGCATCATCTTGGGAAAACCTCTAGAATAACCTAAGTGGTTGTTAAATACATGCCATCTATTCTTATCCGATTCCTCCTTGATTTCATTAATCGACCGCTTCTTCTCTGGCCCTCCATCGTTTCCTCCACCATCGGTTGCATCGTTGACCACGACACCGATTACATCAATCTGATGCCCCCGATTATTGGCTCGGAAGGCTTGAAGAGAATCATTTAAGAGCGGAAACCCAATGGTTGCGAAGAATTCAGGCCTCACTGGAACAAGAATGTAGCGAGAGGCATGGTAGGCAGCTATGGTGAATATTGACTCAGTAGGAGCACAGTCGATGAGGATAAGGTCCTCATCTTGGAAATATTCGGCTATGAGCCGTGCCAACCGTTGCGGGTCCGGTGTCGCCGCATTGACAAGGTTGTTGGAGAAGTCGAACCTTGAAGGGATGATTTTCAAATTCGGTCTGGGATGCCGTACCACGTTCTGTCTGTCCAACCCACTCGTTGCGGTCTGCCCGACTGTCGGTGGTTGATATCCGGCAAACACCTCCACAATCGAAGGCGACTTGTCGTTCAAGAACTGCCTATAGCTGACTTCACCCATCAACGCCTGAGATAGGTTGGCTTGTGGATCTAAATCAATAACTAGAACCTTAAGATTCAGACTCTGGGCAGCATACCTACCAAGCAAGGCGGCAATCGTAGTTTTGCCGACTCCGCCTTTCAGGTTGATTACCGAAATAGCGACAGGGTTACCCTTTGGAGCCATCTACATCTCCCAGGCTAGGCAAAAGTTACTTATGTCGGCAACAAGCGGCAGACCTACTCGGCATACGAACAATAGTACAATTATCGCTGTCCAAAACCCTGGCAGCAAGCCTTGAGCAATCTGAATTGACCGCGCCACGACAGAAATCCTCCGGCAACCATCCCGGAGTCTCTCGCTGTAATGAACGGGGACGGACATCGGCCCCCCGGTCTACCCCATGGGATTGGCGTCGGGATGGCCCAGCAGGAACCGCCCGTGGTTCTCCATGGCCCTTTCACTGACCATGAGGTGCTGGCCTCCGGCGTATACGTCCCGCAGGCATCTCTGAAGCTGGCTGGAGTTGAAGATGGCCTCGCCGCCAGAGTACCTGAACAGCATCTCCGTCACCTCTACGGACACCTGGGTGACGTAGCTGGACGTTGCCCGCATGGCGGACTGGAGCTCGGGCCCGGGCGTCTCACCCTGGCAGGCGACTTGCCAGCCCTCGTCCATGACCTCTTTCGCCAGGGCCTTGGCGGCCCGAAGCTTCAGGTCACACTCTCCCAGGTCCCTCTGGAAGGCGCCCCGCTCGGAAAGAGGAGGCCGGCTATAGTAGCCCCGCTGCCGTATCGCCGCCTTGTCCATGACAATGTCCATCGCCTTGCGCGCACACCCTATGGCAAAGGCGGAGTGCTCGTTAATCACGAATCCAGGGCGGCCAAGCCGGTAGAGGGCACCGCCCCGGTATATCGTGGGTTTCCACACGTCCCAGGTGAAATCCTCAGGGACGAATAGGTCTTTCACTGAGAAGTCGCAGCTTCCCGTGCCTCTTAGACCCATCACGTCCCAGTTGTCGTGCACCTTTACCTGCTCCGTGGGCATCATGCAGACTATGTGGCGTTCGGACTCGCTTTCGACTCCCGGCACCAGGGCGCCGCCACGCACCCAGTTGGAGTGACGGATACCACTGGCAAAGGACCATTTCCCGGTAACCCTATAGCCGCCGTCCACAGGCTCGGCGGAGCCTCCCTGAGCCAGGGATGAGGCCACGCGCGGAGGACGCCCTCCGGGGAAAACTATCTCCAAGGCTTCGTCGTTAAGATATGCTCCCGGCTGCCCCGCGCTGGAGCTGCCAATCATTACACACCAGCCCGCTGACGGCTCTATCCGGGTGATGGCCTCAATTATCTCCATTTGGACCACGGGGTCGGCTTCCGCTCCACCCAACACCCTGGGCAGCTTTATGGCAAACAGTCCAGCGTCGTACAGGGCCTCCACCGAAGCCTTAGGGAGAGTGGCGATGGCTTCCCCTTCCTCGGCATGGGCCTCAAGGACGGGACGCACCTCTTCGACGACCGCCAGCAGCGCTTCCAGTGTCTCTTCCTGGCTGGCCGGATATACTTTCAGAGCCATTCATTCCTCCCCTGGGATTTGAGCTAGCTTACACTATTGATTATACGGCAACAATATTGGGATGCTCACCCTGGGCTGCCACGCTTTTTGCCTGGGCTGACGGCGTCATATTCAGCTTTCTCCAGGGGCGGGCCGCCGTTCACCCCAGGCCGTCAAGGCATTCCCTCAGGGGCTTGTGGATGCAGGTGAATATGGGGGTGTCCCTCTCCGTATAGGGCCTGGCCTCGGACTCCCGCAGTTCCATCACCAGGTCCAGGAAGTCCACGGGGTTGGCCGTCTCGAAACCGAGCACAAACTCCTGGTCGTCGAACCCGAATGAATAAGAGGTGCTTATCTTCACCGACGGATACTTGTGACCCACCTGGAAGTGCTCGTTCATCATGCGCTGCCGTTCGTCTTTGGGAAGCTGGTACCAGTCATGGGTCTTGACGAAGGGGTAGACGAAAAGGTAGTCCCTGCCTATGGCCCTGAACCCCTCGCCTGAGCCATCCTGGCCTTCATGGGCGTGGCTGTCGATGTATGGGGAACGCTTGGTCATGGCCAAGTAGGAATGGGGCATTTGTAGACGCCTGCCCAGTCCGGTACGGTTCAATTGGACTGCCAGACTGTCCAGCAGGTCCATGGACTCGCTCACCTTCCAGAGCAGGAAGTCCACGTCGCCCCGGGTGCCCAGCAGGCTGTAGCTGGCGATGCCCATCCTGGAGGAGAACTCGTCCACGACGGCGGCGAACTCTCGCTTCCCGCGGTCACGCTCGTCGTCGGGAAGCAGCTTCCAACTGGGGTCGGCCTTGTAGAAGGAATACTTGATGAAACGGCCCTTGAATTCCTGGGCCATGGCGCCCTCCCGTAGATAGTCGGGCATATTGTACCACGTAGGGTTTGCCCTCACCCCAACCCTCTCCCGTGGGGAGAGGGAGTATTACTCCTTCCCCCGGCGGGGGAAGGCTGGGATGGGGGAGGGTCGTTCACTCCTCCCAGGTCAGGACAATCTTCCCGAAATTCTCCCTGTTCAGCATGGCGCTGTGGGCTTCCTGGACCTGGCTGAAGGGGAAGACCTTGTGGACCACCGGCTTGAGCCGCCCGTCCTTGACCAGCCGCATAATGTCATGCAGGTAGCTGTTGCTACCCATGAAGGACATCAGCAGGGACAAACGCTTTCCCCGAAACTCGCCCCAGTCGAACTCCATGCCCGTTCCGGCTGTGAACCCGCAGTTGATGACCCGTCCGGCGTAGGCCATGGCACGGAAGGTGTCCATGAGGGTCTGGCCGCCCACACTGTCCACCGCTACGTGCGCGCCTCCGCCGGTGGCCCTCACAACCATGTCAGGCCAGCCCTCCTGCGTGTAGTCCACGGCGGCAGCGGCCCCAAGCTCGAGTCCTCTTTCCCGCTTCTCCTGGCTGCTGGCCGTAGTCACCACACGTGCGCCCAGCATCTGGGCTATCTGGATGGCGGCTATGCCGACGCCGCTTCCGGCTGCGTTCACCAGCACCCACTCCCCAGGCTGGACGCGGGCCTTTTCCACCAGGCACCGCCAGGCCGTTATGAAGACCAGGGGAATCGACGCCGCCTCTTCATAGCTGAGGTTGTCGGGCTTGGGGTAAAGGTTCATGGCCGAGACATTCATCAGCTCTGCGTAGCCGCCGTCAACCTTGGCGCCCAGCATCCCGTATTCGGGGCAGTCGGAGTGCTGCCCATGCTGGCAATGGAAGCAGACGTTGCAGCTTACGCCCGGCGCCACCACTACGGGGTCGCCCTTGGCCCAGCAGGCCACGCCCTCCCCCACTTCCTCGATGACTCCAGCCACGTCCCGTCCCAGGATTCTGGGACCTCCGAAACGCGGCCCCCCGGACTTGTGCCCCCATACGTCGGCGTGGTTCATGGCGCACGCCCACACCCGCACCACGACCTCTCCAGGCCCGGCCACGGGGTCCGGGACCTGGCTTATGCCCAACGTCTCCACCCCGCCCGACTCATAAACAATGGCTTTCATCTGGAACCTGCCTTCCGTCCTCCGTGGGGACTCGCTTTCCCCTGGCTCCATGCCTACTCCTCCATTAGGCAGATTGGCATGTGGTCGGGGCAATTAACCGGATAATCAGTTGAAACGGAAGCACTTGTCAATCCCTGCATCGTTCCATCCAGACATCCACCGGCGGCGCCCCGACCCCACGTTTACTGGGCCGTGCGGCCTCCGTCGAGGACAAGCTCTGCGCCGGTCATGTATGAGGATTCGTCGGAAGCCAGGAACAGTACGGCCTGGGCCACGTCCTCCGGGGTCCCTATACGGCCCAGCGGAGTCTTCCGTATCCGGTCCTCTACGTTGGCGGGGTCTGCAAAGTAAGCGGCCGTCATAGGCGTTATTACGTCTCCCGGGTGAATGGAGTTGACCCTGATGCCATAGGGCGCAAGCTGCAACGCCGCAGCTTTGGTGAACAGGCGGACAGCCGCCTTGGAGGCGTGGTATACGGCTGACGTGCCTCCGGCGACTATTCCGGCTATGGAAGAGATGTTGATGACTGAGCCGCCGCCAGCCCTCCTCATGTGGGGGATGGAATGTTTGACGCCCAGAAACGGACCTCGAGCGTTGACAGCCATGACCCGGTCCCAAAGTTCCTCGCTTGTCTCCTCGATGGAAAGCCGTTGGCCTATGCCCGCGTTGTTCACCAGTACGTGGAGTCCACCCATCATCTCCACGGCGCTGTCGACGGCCTCAATCCAGTCGGACTCCTCCGATACGTCGAGATGACGATATGTTGCGCGGCCTCCACTCTTCTCGATCAAGCCGACCTGACCAAGGCCTTCATCGTCCAGGATGTCGGCGATGACCACCGTCGCGCCTTCATGGGCCAGCAGCCGGGCTTGGGCGGCGCCCATTCCCCTGGCCCCTCCCGTAACAAGCGCCGTCTTACCCGTCAGCCGTCCCATGCCGTCCATCAATCGTCTCATAGAGCTTCACTGTGTCTCGTCCCAATGGTCGCCTACAGAACCGCCCTTCGACACACTCAGGGCGAACGGGAATGAACCGACCGCCGCGGGCGGTTGCCGCCTCTAGTGGGCTGAAGTAGAATAACACGACTCTTGGCCCTCTTTGCTTTCGGCGCCATTTCAAGACATCTGGAGGTTATATGATTTACGAGCTGCGCACCTACGACATGAGGCCCGGTTCCATCGAAGAGTTCGAGAGGCGGGTGGAAGAGGCCCTGCCCCACAGGACCCACCTGTCCCCCATGGCGGCCTTCTGGCACACCTCCATCGGCCCGCTGAACCAGGTCGTCCACATCTGGCCCTACGAAGACCTGAACGCCAGGACCGCTATACGGGCGGAGGCGGCCAAGAGCCCCAACTGGCCCCCGAAGACCCAGGACCTGATCCTGAACATGGAGAACGTCATCATAGAGCCTGCGCCCTTCGCCAAGTCCCTGGAGCCCGCGGAGATAGGCCCCGTGTTCGAGATACGCATCTACACCTTCCAGCCGGGCGCTTTGCCCCACGTCATAGAAGGCTGGAAAGACTCCCTTCCGGCCCGGGAAAAGTACTCGCCCAACGTGTTCACCGGTTACACCGAAATCGGCGGGCTGAACCGCTGGTACCACGTCTGGGCTTACCCTAGCCTGGCCGAGCGCGACAGGGTCCGCGCCGAGGCGAGGTCAGACCCCAAGTGGCCTCCGCCCACCGGCCAGTATTGGCTGAGCCAGGAGAACAAGATACTCAACCCGGCGTCATTCTCGCCCATACGGTAGGGGCGACCGGCCGGTCGCCCAACCGGAACGACCCATGATATACGAGATGAGGACCGAGACGCTGAGACCCGGCGCCGTGCCCGAGTACGAGCAGCGGTTCGAGGAAAAGCTGGCCAGCCGGGAAAGGCACTCGAAGCTGGGGGCCTTCTGGCACACCGTGATAGGCCCCCTGAACCAGGTGATACACGTCTGGCCCTACGAGGACCTCGCGCACCGGGCCAGGGTGCGGACGGAAGCCGCCCAGGAACCCGGGTGGCCCCCGCAGGTCGACGACCTGACCATGAACGTCCAGGTGGAGGTCATGTCCCCGGCGCCCTTCATGAAGCCCCTGGGAAACCGGCAGTTGGGGAACATCTACGAGATGCGCATCTACTCCTACGTCCCCGGAGGCATCCCCCACGTGGTCCAGCGCTGGTCCGAGTCCATCGAATACCGGGAACAGTACTCGCCCCTGGTGGCTGCGTGGTACCCGGAAATGGGGCGTCTCAACAAGTGGTACCACCTCTGGGCCTACAAGGACCTGGAGGAGCGCGAGTACCTCAGAGGCCAGTCGTTGAGGGACCCCCACTGGCCCGTGCTGACCTACGAGTGGCTGCTCAGGAACGAGTGCAAAATCATGGAGCCGGCGGCTTTTTCTCCGATGCACTAGGGTTGGCGGCCCCGGGCGATAGCCCCTAAGACAAACAAGGGAGCGGCACTATGGCAGACATCAAGGTAGGCGTATCCATCCCCACCGTTATAGGGAACCCCATAGACATGGCGACGGTGGCCAAACGGGCCGAGGAGATGGGGTTCGAGTCCATCTGGGCGCCGGAGCACACTCTGGTGCCCGTCAACGTGGAGACGCGTTTCCCTTACAGCGACGACGGCGCCGTGCCGCCATACTACAGCCACATGATGGACCCCTTCGTGGCCCTGTCTCACGCCTCCGCCTCCACTTCCACCATCAAGCTGGGCACGGGGGTCACCCTGCTGCCTGAGCGCAACCCCATACTCCTGGCCAAGGTCATAGCCTCCCTGGACCACTTCTCCGGAGGCCGAACGGTGGTGGGCATAGGGGCCGGATGGCTCCGTGAGGAGTTGGAGATAATGGGCGGCAACTTCGCCCGCCGCTGGAGCCAGGCCAGGGAGTCGGTGCTGGCCATGAAGGAGCTTTGGACCAAGGAGGTGTCAGAGTTCCACGGCGAGTTCTACGACTTCCCACCCCTCAGGTCTTTCCCCAAGCCCGCGCAAAAGCCCCATCCGCCCATTCTTCTGGGCGGCATGGCCAAGAGGGTGCTGAACCGGGTGGTGGAGTACGGAGACGGCTGGGCGCCCAACATAGCCAGCTACCACGACATCACCGCAGCCGCCCATAAGCTGACCATGCTTTGCGCTCAAGCCGGGCGCGACCCGCGAGAGATCGGGATTACGGTGTACCAAATCCCTCCCGAGAGGGACGTGATGCGCCGCTTGGGTGAAGCGGGGGCTTACCGCGCCGTCACCCGAATCGACGGCGACTCCACCCAGTCTGCCCTCGACTACCTGGACAAGCTGGCCCTGGAGGTTTTGTAGAGGCAGGGCACCCTTACGCCTGTATCATCGCCACCACGTCGGCGATGTCGGGGGCTTCTTCCAGGCGCCACAGGGTTTCCAGGAGGGCTTCGGTGCGGTCGGCGGCGAGGACACCGTCGGCCAGGGCGCGGAACTTGGAATCGATTTCAGCGCGGGTCATGGGGTTTCGCCAGTGGCCGCGGTGGAAGGGCACGTCGCCCGACTCTATGCGTTCCCCGGACTTGGTGGTGACCTCAATGCTGCAGAGCATGGCCTCAGGAGCGCGCCGGTTGGCTTCCTCCGACACGGACACTTTCACCCGCTGTACGAGGTCCAACAGCGCAGGGTCGTTGAGATGGGTGTCGTCAAAGCGTTCCACTCCCACGTCTCCGTACTTCAACATGACCGCCACGGTGTAGGGCATGGAGTGGTCCGCCGTCTCCCGGGTGGCGGGCCGCCATTTCTCCGGGTCTCCGGCCATGATGCGGACAGCGGTGCCCAACGTGGAAACATGAATCTCCTCGATGTCGTCCACCCCGGACAGCCGCTCTCGCACCTTCAAGGCCGCTTCCATCACCGTCTGGGAGTAGAGGCCCAGGGGAAAGCGCTTTATGCTCACCTCGGACACCTTGAAAGGGATATCGCCTCCTCCGAAGGGGGCCAGTTCTATCAGGTCGCCGGTTATCACCTTGCCGAAGCCTTCCCGCCCATCGAAAATCTCCGCCGGTCCGGTCAGGCCCTTCTCCGCCAGCTGGGCCGCGAACACAGCGTTGCGTGAGGCGTTGGCAAAGGCGCACCCCTTCCACATGGAAACAGTGCCGATACGCGTCTGGTGCAGGGACACGTTGGGAACCAGGGAGAGGCTGATGGCCTCGGCCGTTTTCTCCTTGTCCAGTCCCAGAGCGCGGGCGGCTCCCACCCCAGCCGATATGACCCCCAGAGTCACATGGTCGTAGCCGCGGTTGCGCACCTCAACGGCGTCGCAAAGGCGGCAGAAGGTCTCATAGGCCAGCACCGTGGATGCAATGAATTCCTTGCCCGACGCGTGGCGCATTTCGGCCAGGGGCAGCACGGCGGCTATGGCGTCGCTGGGATGGCCGGAGTCGATGCTGGTGTACCCATCGTTGAAGTCCAGGTAACGAATCATCACTCCGTTGGCGAAGGCGGCCAGGTCAGGAGTCGTGGCATCCCCGCTGACCAGCACGGTGGCGGGGCTGTTGGAGGTGACGGACTTGGCCAAGTCCACGGCGACTTGCGAGGGGAAGCTGTCGTACCCGCCGAGAGCGCAGCCGATGGTGTCCACTATAAGGCCCTTGGTCTTTTCGACGGCGTCGATGGGAATCTGGTTGTAGTCCAGGCTGGTCGCGTAATCACTGAGGTAGTCCAGTATTCGGTCCATGGGAAACCTCCACGACAACAATGGTAAAATAGGCCGCGCAGGAATTTTGTACGAGCGCACAGCCGTTTACAAGAGCTTTGACCAAAGATGTCGTTGAAACGCTCCGGAGACAACAAGACCCGGTGGCTGGTGGTGGCGGGAGTCCGCAGCGGTGTGGGCAAGACCACCGTCGCTACGGGCATCATGGCTGCACTCACTCGCCGAGGCTTCAAGGTCCAGCCTTTCAAGGCGGGACCCGACTACATCGACCCTTCCTACCATGAGGTGGCCTGCGGAACCCCGAGCCGCAACCTGGACACGTGGATGCTCACCGACGACGCTGTGTTGGAACTGGCGCAGCGAGCGGCGTCGGGCAGCGACGTCGCGGTTGTGGAAGGTGTGATGGGCCTCTACGACGGACGCTCCAGCCTGACCGAGGAGGGTTCCACAGCCCAGCTGGCCAAGCTTCTGGGAGCTCCGGTCATCCTGGTGGTGGACGCGTCGGCTGTGGCCCGCAGTGTAGCTGCCGAGGTGCTGGGATTCCTCAAGTTCGACCCCGACGTGAACATAGCCGGGGTGGTCCTGAGCGGAATCGCAGGACCAGGCCATCTCGAATTCTGCCAGCCCCAGATCGAGGCCACGACGGGTGTTCCCGTGGTCGGATGGCTCCCACGGCGGAAGGAACTGTCCCAGCCGGAACGCCACCTGGGGCTGATTCCGGCGGTGGAGAACGCCGAAGTCCGAGAGTGGCTCAACCGCCTGGTGTTGCAGGTGGAGGAGTCCATGCCGCCGGAAGGGATATTGGCGCTGGCAGGGACGGGACCCACCTGGTGGTTAGTCGATCCGATTCTGTATCCCGCCGAGCCACAACCCAAAACCGCAACCATCGCTGTGGCCATGGACAAGGCCTTCAGCTTCTACTACCAGGACTCCCTGGACCTGCTGAAGGCGTGGGGCGCGGACGTGGCACCCTTCAGTCCCCTGGAGGACTCATCCATCCCGCCGGGCGCCGCCGGAGTGTACCTGGGCGGAGGGTTCCCGGAGCTTTACGCTGCGGAGCTGGCGGGGAACCCTGCTATACGCCAGGCACTGCGGGAAGCCGCCCGGGTGGGCATCCCGATATACGGGGAATGCGGCGGCCTGATGTACCTGGGCCGCTCGTTAACAGACCCCCAAGGCGTCTCCCATGAGATGGTTGGGTTGCTGCCCTTGGAGTCATCCATGGTCGAAAGCCGATTGACCCTGGGATACAGGGAGGTTGAAGCGCTGAGCGACGGCCCGCTGTTGGCCAGAGGCCAGAGGGTCAGAGGCCACGAGTTCCACTGGTCCATTCAGACTGGAACTCCTTCTCAAGAGACGGCCCTCTATGCAATTCTGGAAAAGGGAGCGCTGGACAAGAACGGGCCTGGCGAGACCCGCAGGATGGAAGGCTTCCGGGCAGGCAGCGTCGCGGGGTCATACGTTCACCTGCACATGGGCACGGACCCAAGCATCGCCCCGAGGTTCGTCCGACGCTGCGCTTCAGCAAGGGAGAAAGTTCGTGGTTAGATGGCTGCTGGTCCGGCACGGAGAGACGGCATGGAACGCCGAAGGGCGGGTGCAAGGCCAGATCGACACTCCGATGTCCGAGAGAGGAATCAAGCAGGCCGAGGCCCTGGGTGAAAGGCTGGCCGTACACAAGATTGACGCCGCCTATGCCAGCGACTTGTCCCGCGCTTGGGAGACGGCCCGGTTGGCCCTGAAGGGGCACAGCCTGGAACCCCAACCTGCGCCTCTCCTCAGGGAACGGTCGTGGGGAGAATGGGAAGGGATGACCTTCGGGGAGGTGCGAAAGCAGTTTCCCGAGCAGTACGCGGCGGTCCGAGAATCCGTTGAAGTCTCCCCGCCGGGCGGCGAAAGTGTGTTGGACCTAGTGTCCCGTACAACGGACTTTGTACAGAGCATCAATGGACTCCACGCCCGTGAGGACACCGTGCTGGCCGTGGGACATGGGGGGTGCCTTAACGCCTTACTGGTGAACCTGCTCGATCTTCCCCCGTCCGCAGCAAGACGCTTTGCTCTGCCGTCGGCCAGCCTGACTGTAATCGAGCCTCTCCTTTGGGGTCGGGCCATGAGGCTCTTCGGAGACGTCTCCCACTGGGAGGGGAAGGTCTGATGCCAAGTTCGAAGCTAGAGGCCCCACTATCCAAAGTGGTGATGGTCCAAGGCACGGCCTCCCACGTGGGCAAAAGCATTCTGGTAGCCGCGCTCTGCCGCATTTTCCGGCAAGACGGCTACAGAGTGGCCCCCTTCAAGGCCCAGAACATGTCCAACAACTCCTTCGTCACTCCCGACGGCGGGGAGATTGGACGCGCTCAGGCGGTGCAGGCCGAGGCGGCCGGAGTCGAACCGTCCGTGGAGATGAACCCCATCCTTCTGAAACCTGAGGCGGACCACCGCTCCCAGGTGGTGCTGCTGGGCAAGCCCGCCGCCTCCGCCACCGCAGAGTATTTCGCAACCGCTAAGCCCAGGCTCTGGCGAGCAGTGGCAGAGTCCCTGGACAAGCTGAGAAGCCAATACGACGTGGTGGTAATTGAAGGCGCAGGGAGCCCCGCCGAAATCAACCTGAAGGCCAACGAGATCGTCAACATGCGAGTGGCCCTACACGCTAAGTCTCCGGTGCTGTTGGTGGGCGACATCGACCGGGGAGGCGTCTTCGCATCCCTGGTGGGGACTATGGAACTCCTCGACCCGCCCGAAAAAGAGGTTGTCAAAGCCTTTATCGTCAATAAGTTCCGTGGGCAGCTCTCCCTGCTGGAACCTGGGCTGGACTGGCTGGAAGAGCGCACCGGCATTCCGGTGCTGGGAGTGGTGCCTTACTTCAGGGACATAGAGATTGCCGAAGAGGACGCCGTATCCCTGGAAGAACGCAGGTTGCTGAAATCGCAGACCGACTATGTGCTGGACATTGCCGTTCTCGGGCTGCCCCACATATCCAACTTCGACGACTTCGATCCCCTGAAGCGGGAACCCGGAGTCCGTCTGCGTTACGTTGAGGACCGGGACGTTCTAGGGAAACCCGACCTGATAGTCCTGCCCGGCACCAAGACGACCATGGCCGACCTGTGGTGGCTGCGGGAACGCGGGTTTGCGTCGGAGATACAAGCCCTGGCCCGTGCGGGGACTCCGGTAATAGGGATATGCGGTGGCTATCAGATGATGGGCCGCCGCATACTGGACCCTATGGGCGTGGAGTCCGATCAGAAGGAAGCGGAGGGTCTGGGGCTGCTTCCCGTGGACACGGTGTTCGCTACGGAAAAAGAAACGCACAGGGTCCGCGGGACCGTCAGCGCCAGCAGCGGCTTGCTGGGCAAAGCAGGCGGAGCCGCCGTCGAGGGCTACGAGATTCACATGGGTTCGTCCACGCCGACAGGCTCGCGAGGTCTGTCGGACCCCTTCCGAATCAGCCGCACTTCCGGCCAACCCTTGTCAGGAGTCGATGGCGCCGCTACCCAAGACGGGCTTGCCTTGGGGACGTATATACACGGCGTGTTCAACAGCTACAGCCTGCGTAGAGCTATTCTGGAGCAGTTGGCCGAATGGAAGGGAGCGTCCCTGCCCGACCCAACCGAAACGGGCGGACAGCTTTCCCGCGACAGCGAATACGACAAGCTGGCCCAGACGGTCAGGGACAGCCTCAAGATGGACCTGCTCTACCGCATCGTGGGGCTTAATCCGCCACCTGCGACATAGGCGGCGGGCGAAGCTAGAGGGCCTTCGCCAAGCTCAGGCCGAACGGAACGAAGGAGTGGCCAGAGACAATCGAAAGGACTCGCATGAAGGCCCAAGCCACATTGACAAAGGAGCCGTCAGAAACTAAACTTCCAATAATGATTCTAATGAGAGAATCGATGGAACGCTCTCGTTGGAGGCATAGGGCAGTTTAGCCCTGTTTTCCCCTGCTTTACTCCCTTTCTCCGCGATTGTATACTTAACCGCGATTGGTTATGACGAAAGGAGGCGTCTATGCCTGATAAGGACATTGCATTAATGGCCCACCTCATGCGTAGGGCCGGGTTCGGAGCCACCAGAGACGAGCTGGAAGCCCGCGTGGCCAAAGGCTATGAAGCTACGGTCGAGGAGCTGATTCACCCCGAGGGGCAGCCCGACGTAGAGTTCGACCTGATGGAGCGCTACGTCCCCGAGTATGGTGAACTGGCCGGAATCGAGGCCAATCAGCAAGGCTGGGCCTACCGGATGTGCACCACACAGCGTCCCTTCCAGGAGAAGGTCGTCTTGTTCTGGCACGGCATTCTGTGCACGGGCTTCGCCAAGATCGACCACGGCCGGATGATGAGCTACAACATCGACCTCTTCCGGCAATTCGCCTTCGGGAACTTCCGCACCCTGCTGGTGGAGTTGTCCAAACACCCCACGATGGTCTATTACCTGGACAACAACGACAACCACAAGGGCAACATCAACGAGAACTTTGGCCGTGAGCTTCTGGAACTGTTCTCCCTCGGCGTGGGCATGGACGGCGACTTCAACTACACCGAGGACGACGTAAAGGCCGCTTCCAGGGCCTTCACGGGTTGGAACATCGAGCCCACATACCCCACCTACCCGTACGGACGGGCCTTGTGGAAGTTCCGATACGACCCCGCCGACCACGACGACAGCGAGAAGACCCTACTGGGAGAGACCGGCCGCTGGAACGGCGAAGACGTGATCGACATCATCCTCCGCCAGCCCGGAACGGCCAGGTTCATCGCCCGCCACCTCTACAACTTCTTCGTTGCCGACGAGCCCCAGGTGCCCGCATGGAAGGACACGGCTCCCAGGGACGTCGAGGCCATCCAAACCCTGGAAAAGGCCATAATTGACAACGACTACGAGATGCGGCCCGTATACAGGACGCTGTTCAACTCGGAGTTCTTCAAAGAGGCCCAGTTCCAGAAGGTGAAGAGCCCCGCCGAGGTGGTGATAGGGACGGTCAGGCTGACCAAGGACCACCAGGGAGACATAAAGCGCGGCATGTTCGAGATAATGCAGGAATGCACCTACATGGGGCAGGACCTGATGAACCCACCCTCCGTTGAGGGATGGCACACCGGAAGGGAATGGATAGACAGCGGCACCCTGGTCGAGCGAATCAACTTCGTCGCCGACCAGATATCTCAGAGAGCCCCTGGCGTGCAGTTGATCATCGACCGGCTCAGCGACGGCACGACGCCCATGGCTGCCGAAGATTTCGTGGACGGTTGTCTTGACCTGATGGGGCCCATCGAGGTCCAGGGCGACACCCGCAAGTCCCTGGTTGAATACGCCTCCGCCGGCGGAGAACTCAAGCGAGACTCCGAAGAGGCACGGGGCATGTTCGCGGACCGGGTGGTGGAGATGCTCCAGCTGATTTCAGCCACCGCAGAATACCAATACGCATAGGTTAACCACGAGGAGGAATCATGGCAGGAAACGGCAACGGCAGAGAACGAGTCTTGGTAGTCCTCTCCATGTCCGGTGGAAACGACGGGCTCAACACCCTTGTGCCGTACACCAACTCGAACTACTACGACTACCGGCGCACTCTTGGGGTGCAGGAAGACCAGGTCCTCAAGATAAACGACGAGGTGGGCTTCCACCCCAGCATGACCGAGCTCAAGGACATGTACGACGAGGGCAACGTGGCGGTGATTCAGGGCGTCGGATACCCCCACCCCAGCCGCTCCCACTTCCGCTCCATGGACATCTGGCACACCTGCGAGCCGGACATCATCGGACAGGAAGGCTGGCTCGGAAGGTCCATCCGCGACATTGACCCCAACGGTGAGAACGTCCTGACCGGAGTTAACTTTGGGCGCGGACTCCCCAGGGCCCTGGTGGCCCCGGGTGTCCCCGTGGCGTCAGTCTCCAACATAGAAACGTACGGCGTGCTTACGGGAATCGACGGCCAGGACCAGCGGTCCCAGGCCCTCGAGACCTTCAGCAGGATGTACTCCCCGGCCATCGGCTCCGGCCCCGTGATGGACTACATCTGGGAAACGGGCCGTTCGGCCCTCAAGGGCGCCGACATTCTGAAAATCGCCCCCGAACGGTACGAGTCCACCGTGGAATACGGTCACTTCCCCATCGCCCAGGGAATGCGCGGCATCGCGCAGGTCCACTTCGCCGAGCTTGGGACCAGGGTGCTCTACACCACGTCCCCATACAACTCCTTTGACACCCACGCCAGCCAGGCCGGCAACCAGGCCCGCCTGTGGCGCGAGGTCTCCCGGACCGTCTCAGACTTCTACGACGACCTTCGAGAGCACAACCAGGGTGAAGAAGTCGTCCTGCTCCTGTTCAGCGAGTTCGGACGCAGGGCCAAGGACAACGGAGGCGGGACCGACCACGGCACAGGCAGCGTGTGCTTCGTCATCGGCGACCACGTAAAGGGCGGACTGTACGGCGAGTACCCCTCCCTGAAGGAAGCCGACCTGGAAGACGGCGGGGACCTGATGCACACTGTGGACTTCCGCAGCGTATACTCCACCATCCTGGACAAGTGGTTTGGATTGGAGCCTCAGCCCATCGTCAACGGCAACTTCGAGCAGATCGACTTCCTCTAGGCGCGAAGACCGGAACAAAAGGCGGCAGGGGAGATCCGTCTTCCCTGCCGTCCATCATGGTGTACATCGGGAAACCGTCCCGACAGTGGAGAGTTAGCATGTCAAGCTTCTTCTTTGGAATAACAGACCGCGTATTCACCTATGACCACACTATCGGCAGGGCCGAGTTCTCGGGCTCTGGGTTCAGGCAGCCCATGGACATGGCCATGTCCTCCGAGGGAATCATATACGTGCCCAGCCGGTGCTGGGAGTACCGCCCTGACGGAGTCCGGGTCACCATGGTGACGCCGGACGAGGACTTCGTCGGAGAGTTCAGCAAGTTCGGGGACGGGGACGGCGACATGGTCTGGCCCACCTCCATCGCCCTGGACAAAGACGACAACGTCTACTTGGCCGACGAGGCCCTGAACCGCATTTCCATATTCGACAAGGACGGCGGCTTCCTGGACAAGTGGGGAGTCCCCGGCTCGGAAGAGGGCCAAATCAACAAGCCGTCGGGCATACGCTTCGACGCAGACGGAAACATGATTATGGTGGACAGCGCCAACCACAGGGTGCAGAAGTTCACCAAGGACGGCAAGTTCCTGGCGGCCTGGGGGTCCCACGGGACCGGGCCGGGGCAGTTCAACCTGCCCTGGGGCCTGACCATCGACCACAACGGGGACGTGTACGTATGCGACTGGCGCAACGACCGGGTCCAGAAGTTCTCGCCTGACGGCGAGTACCTGGCCGAGTTCGGCGCTCCCCACACGGAGATGTCCGAAGCCGACAGCCAACAGTACGTCCTTAGCGTCCAGATAGGCGTGGACAAAGTTTTCAGCGACGAGCCCAGGCAGGCCATGCCCCCGGGACAGTTCGACCGTCCCACGGGAGTAGCTGTCGACAAGTACGGCGACGTGTACGTATGCGACTGGCGCAACGACCGGGTGGAAGTCCTTTCGCCCGACGGACGCTACATCACCTCGCTGACCGGCGAGGCCGGCCTGTCCAAGTGGGGCCATGAGAAGCTCAACGCCAATCCGGACCACCTGAGAATGCGCAAGCTGGTGCGCGACCTCACAATGGAGCGCAAGATGTGGCGGCCCAAGGCGATAATGATCGACGACAACGGGCGCATCTTCATCCTGGATACCAACCGGTCACGCATACAGATCTACCAGAAAGAAGACTACTAGCCGCCCTGTCCCCAATGCTGCAAAGCCAATGAAAGTCCCCCGACAGTCGGGGGACTTTCACGTTCAGGTGCTTGCCGTGAGGAAACAGAATGGCCGACGATAGAGTCACGTGGCCCAGGGTCAAGGAGCTTTTGGACGGCATCATGGAACGCTGGATCGCAAGGCACGGAGAGCCTGCGCCCGGCATCCATGACTACTGGTGGGACACGCCTGAGGAGTTGGCGGCCAACAAGCCCTACGGACGCCAACTCATCGAGCCGGGAGTGCCCGGCAAGGAAACCTTCCTCGTGGTCTTTCTCAGGAAGGGCATAGGCTCCATCCCGAAGATGCCCCGGGGTGGACCCTTCCTCAAGGAATGGGAGGTCCAGGAAATCGAGAGGTGGATTGACGACGGGATGCCCGTAGAGTAGTCCGGGCCAAACAGGGCCTTAAATCAACCCCCGGATATGGCGCAACCCGGCGTCTTCTTTTCAGGAAAGTCCCTGCACCTTTGGGGACGGCTGTCGTATATACGACAAGCCCACGTTTCCGGGTCAAGCATCGGGCAGCGGTCACCCTGGTGATCGGTGAAACGCACCCATCCTGAGCCATACTGGTCCTGGACGACCACCGGAGAGACGCCAAGGTCCCTGGCGGAGCCCAGGAACCGGTCCACCTCGTCCCACTCCAGCAGCAACACAATCGGACCCCTGCAGCACATCCCGTGGCATTCCTCCATGCAGGTCCGGGACGCCTCTTCAGGGGTTAGTTCTGGAAGAATATGTGGCGCCATGCCTCTCTCCTTCCTCAATTGTACACCCATCTCGGAGCCTGCGTCTCGACCCAAGTTTGACGCCCCGCAACACCGGCGCTAGCATCCCTTTAACCTTACCTGGGACAGAGTGCGTGACCCAACCGTTCAACCAACCGCCTGGCCAGGACTCCGGCGAACTCCGCGCCGACATTCTCAGGGTGGACTCCGGTCCTCCCCATGAAGGAGACGCTGGAGAGGGCATAGTCATCCACACCAGCCGCGGCCCTCTGCCTGGAATTCTGCACAGGGGCCAGGACCAGAGCGCTGGCGGAGTCCTGTGGGTTGCTGGGGCCCGGGGCGGATACACCGGCCCCGCCTACAACGTCTACGGAGACATGTCGGAAGAGCTCACCTCCCAGGGCATTGTCTCCCTGAGGCTCAACTACAGGCAACCCAGTGTGTTCCCTGAATCAGTGTTGGACACACTGGTGGGCCTCTCCTTCCTGAAAGGCATCGGCTGTGCCCGGACGGCGGTGGTCGGCCATTCCTTTGGTGGGGCTGTAGTGATAGCGGCTGCGGCTTTAAACCCGATCGCCAGCGCCGTCGTGTCACTGTCGCCTCAGACCTACGGCGCACAAAACGCCGGGGAGATAGCTCCGCGTCCCATTCTCGTGGTGCATGGACTGGCCGACACGCGCCTGCCGCCCAGGTGCGCTGAGCAAATCTATGCCTGGTCCGGAGAACCCAAGGAGCTTGTTCTATACCCCGACACCGAACACGGGCTCAGGGAATCATCTGACGAGCTGCGTGGCCTCCTCCGCACCTGGATACCTGAGAAGCTAAGAGAGGCATAACAGGGACCATGTTCAACTTGGCGGCTATGACGTTCACTCTGTTGAAAATGGCCTGCCCACAACCGTAACTCCCCCTTCGAGGGAAGTGCAAAACACTACTACTCTTGACTGAACCTGGATAGAACATACGTCCCACACGGCTGCCCCCTTTTCTGCTAGACTCCCGACGCTACAGCCCTGGTCATCATCATCCGCATCAGCTCATGAGGGTTTGGCCTGCGCGCCCCCTTGCGAGGCTGATGCGTGGACTAGGCGGCTGTAGCAAGTAGCCAAATCCTACTTGCAAGGGGGTTCCCATGCCTGCCAGATTCATCCTCGCGGCTCCCATCGCATCCCTGCTGGTTCTCCTTATTGCGCTTACCGCTCCTGGCCTCGCCTATGCTGACGAGGACGTGAGCGGCTCCTATGACACCAACGGCAACGGCATCATAGACAGGGATGAAGCAATAGCCGCGGTCGCTGACTATTTCGCAGGAACCATCACTAGAGACCAGGCCGTTGAGGTCATGGCCAATTACTTCTCTGGTGAGCCCGTTGGAGACGAGGTTCAAACCGGAGACGATCCGTCTCCCGAATCAACCGAGGAGCCTGACTCACAGCCGGACCCCGAACCACTCAACACCATGATAGAGCGAGTCCGACCCAGCGTCGTTAAGATCGTATCCTCGCACACCGTAGGTTCCGGGGTCCTATTTCAAACGGAAGGTGAAACAGGCTACGTGCTCACCAGTGAACACGTTATAAGCTACAAAGATGAAGTGTATGTCTTGGTGAATGACCGGACGTACTACACCGGAGAAGTAGTGAGCTTTGACCTCGCCAGGGACCTCGCGGTGGTCAAGATATGCTGCGGCGACTTCTCCACTTTGGAATTCGCTGACTCTGAGACTTTCAACGTCGGCGATGAAACTTTAGCCATAGGGTACGCCAGAGACAGTGCAGTGCCGCGCGACACAGATTCAGGACGCAGTTTCGTGGCGGGTGCGGCGTCAGTCACGAAAGGCATAATCTCGGCGTTCCGTTATTCGACCTTGCTGGACATTGAGTTTCTGCAATTTGATGGCGCAATCAACCGAGGCAACAGCGGCGGTCCCATTCTATCGATGTCCGGGGATATTCTGGGCATTGTCTCTTATGAACTGGACTACGCCGAGAACATGGGCTTTGCTGTCTTGGAAACTACTGTGCAAAAGAGACTGCCCACTCTTCTCCAGGGAGAGTCCACCTACTTCGGCCCTCTAAGCGGTGAGCTGGAGCACGACCCTGATGATTCCAAGAGTTTACTCCGGCGGACCGGAATATACTTGGCTGATTTCGAGATTGAAGCGACCTTCTTCAATCCCTATGCCATAACCTCGCACCAATGGGACTACGGCTTCATCATCCGCGCCGGCGAGGAGCACCTAAGAGTGTTCGTGGGCGGTAAAGTGAATCGACGATGGTATGTGGACCTTTATCGAGACGGTGAACGGCATCTGATAGGCAAGGGCGATGTCACCAATCTGAATGTTCAGGCCGGGGAGAGCAATCACCTAAGACTGATTGCCGACGGCGGTGAAGGCACTCTCTTTCTCAACGGCGAGGAAGTCGGTTCACTGGACCTGCTTTATCTCACGTCACCCGGTTACATATACATCGGTTCTGGGTTCATAAAAGGGAGTGAGAAGGCGGGGGCCGTAACACGTTACGAGGGCTTTACGGGGAAACCGCTCCAGTAGAACGCGGGGGTACATCAGAGATATGCGATGTCCCTAGTCGTGGTATAATCTCATGGCAACGAAAAACGGCTCCAAGTGTTACAAGCACTTTGGAGCCGCAGTTCGGCGAGGTAGAGTAGGAAACATCTATCGATTCCACTCTACCAGCCTTGGTTGAAACTTGTCAACAGCCAGGGCCTCCGCCGATTCGTTGGCGGAGGCTCAGAATGGCCCAGCAACAGACAGGTGGAACTTATGATGCCAGCCCAGCACAAGAGGTCCAACGTGCAATCCAGGACGTCCACGCTCGGTATGAGCTGATGCGCTTCATTGCGGTCGCCGTCGATTGCCAGTTTAAGCTGGCGATACTGGAATCGCTCGATTCAGACTAGGCCACCTTCCGGACCATCCAACGCATCCACTCCTCCTGTCCGTCCCGTAACCGCACCAGAGCCGTCGCCTGAAACGCTAGGGCCGACATGAGGGCGTGAAGCGTGATCTGACGCAGGCCCCGGACGCAGTGCCGTTCCAGTCTGCGGGACTCCTTCATGGACTTGAACACACGCTCTATCGCCTGACGCTTGGCGTAGAGGTCCTTCCACTCGGGCCCATCTCGCCGTATCGCGCCGAACACACGGATGTTCTCGTTCGGGTCCTGCCAGACCTCATCGTCACAAGCTTGATGAGCTCCGCCCCGGATGGTCCCGGCCAGGTGACATCCTGCACACCTATAGAGACGACCCTTCACGGGGTCGCTTCTGACGTATCTCATGGGGATTTGGCCTAGGCAGGTTGGAACGCCCGCCGACGTGTGGATGTCGGTCTTGAGTCCCCTGTGAGCATTGCCCCTGATGTGTATTACGGGCAGGATGCCCTTCGAGAGCAGATGCTGGTGATTTGCCATGGAGTCGTAGCCTCGGTCCGCGATAACGGCTCGCGGGCTGAACCAGGGCAGAAGGGCCTCGGCATGAGTGATTATGGCTGGAAGTTCTTTAGTGTCGCCTCGTTTGGCTGTCGTGACCAAAAGACCCAAGGGCACGCCATAGTTGGCGTCCGCGACCATGTGGACCTTATAGCCGTGATGCCACTCTTTGCCGCCAGTCTTGGCCTGGGTGCTGTTCTTGGCCGTCCAGGACGCCTCTGGGTCGCTGATGCGCTTCCGATTGGGGTTGCAGTGGCTCCGGACAGTGGTGGAGTCCACGGCCACCTCTTCGCCCAGGTCGGGGAGCATCGCCTTGAGCTCGTCCGTGAGCTTGGCGAACACGGCCTCCACGAGGTCGGCGTGATGCGAGAGACGCCGGATGAAGCGGTTGAAGGTGGTGCGGTGCGGCAGGGCCTTAAAACCGCAGAGGGCGCGGAAATCATCGTCGTCCTCAAGCCTGCGAATGAGGGCGTTCGTGTGGGGCAGATTCAGGATGAAGGAGCCGACGTAGGCTCGCCAGAGGACCTTGAGCTCGTACCCCTGCCGCCCGGTGGGGCGGTACTCCTGGAGGCGGTCCAGAAGGGCGGCATCGTCCAGACTGGAGAAAACCGCCGCCAGCTCGCTATGACAGGAATCTTGCGGAACCTGACCGCAGGTGTTACGGTTAAGGTAGGCCACGAGGGAACCGACACTTTCCTGTGGTTGAGGCCATCGGACATGCAGATCCGGTGGTCTCTTATTTCGTGTCTACATTATAGCTGAATACGCACAGAAGTTCTAGACTCAGGCGTCAGTTTTGCACTTGCCTCCCCTTCAAGTTATGTTGACTTTGCGGCTTGGCTCTGATAGAGTCTTGCGAACTATCCCACCTGCCGATGGCGCTCAGCCCTTTGCCAGCCCACAAACAGACGGCCACAGGGCATCCGCAGAGGCCATCTCAGGGGTGCATTTGAGAGGTGGTTGAGAGGATGGGAGCGCCGCTTTTTAAGGAATTCCGCAGGGCCTACGGTTTCGATGAGGTCGCCATCGTCCCCGGCGAAGTGACCATCAACCCCGACCTGGCTTCCACTGACTTCTCGGTCGGCGACAGGGTGTTCGGCATCCCCATAATCGCGGCGGCCATGGACGCCATCGTCTCCCCGTCTTTCGCCGGGCTGATGCACCAGAACGGCGGCTTGGGGGTCATGAACCTGGAGGGCATATACAGCCGCTACGAAGACCCTTACTCCGCCCTGGAAGAAGTGGTGGCGGCCCGGCAGGAGGAGTGCACTGAGCTGCTCCAGCAAATATACTCCGAACCCATCAAAGAAGAACTCATCAGCAAGTCGGTCCGGCAGATAAAAGAGACCGGCGCCGTCTGCTGCGTGTCCATCACGCCCCAGAGCACCAAGAAGCTCTCCCCGATAGCCGTGGAGGCCGGCGCCGACATGGTTCTGGTGCAGTCCACCGTCACTACCGCCCGGCACATGTCCCGCAGCTACCGCGGCCTGATATTTTCCGAACTGCGACAGCAGCTCAACGTGCCGGTGCTGGTGGGGAACTGCGTCTCCTACAACGTGGCGCTGGAACTGATGGAGACGGGGATTGACGGCATCATGGTCGGGGTGGGGCCGGGGGCCGCCTGCACCACCCGCGAGGTGGTGGGCGTAGGAGTCCCTCAGATTTCGGCAACCCTGGAGTGCGCCTCAGCCCGCGAAGAGTATTACAAGCGGACGGGCCGCTACGTCTCGGTGATCACCGACGGCGGCATCCGCACAGGCGGCGACCTCTGCAAGTCCATCGCAAGCGGCGCCGACGCCGTGATGCTAGGCACACCCTTCGCACAGGCCGAGGAAGCGCCGGGCAGGGGATACAACTGGGGAATGGCCAACCCACATCCCGAACTGCCCAGGGGCACCCGCATCAAGGTGGGGACCAAGGGGACCTTGAGCAGCCTGCTGTTTGGACCGACTTCCGTTACCGACGGCACCCAGAACCTGGTGGGCGCCCTCAGGGTGGCGATGGGAATGTGCGGGGCCTACACGATTCGGGACATGCACAAGGCCGAGATGGTTATAGCCCCGGCCATCCGCACCGAGGGCAAGATATTCCAGTTCGGCGGCTAAGGGCTAACTTCTCCGCGCCCTCAGCTCCGCCCAAACCTGACTGGGTGTCACATCCGACGCCGCCAGCAGCGTCAGCAGATGGTACAACAGGTCCGCAGCTTCTTTGGGCAGCTCCTCTTTCTCCCCCTGGGCCGCCGACAGGGCGCACTCGCCCGCCTCTTCGATGACCTTCTGCGCTATCCGGCCGACGCCTCCCTGAAGCAGTGAAGTCGTGTAGCTGCCCTCTGGCATTTCTCGCTTCCGGTCCTGGACCAGTGCGAAGAGTTCCTCCAGGATGCCTGAACCTTCGTCCGTGTCTGTGAACTCCTCCGGCATTCCCGGCATGAGGGTGAAGAAGCAGGAGGTCTCTCCCGTGTGGCATGTCGGCCCGTCAGGTTCCACTTTGAGCAGAATGGTGTCAGCGTCACAGTCAACGTAGGCTTCCCGCAGGTTCAGGTAGTTGCCCGACACCTCTCCCTTGTGCCACAGGTCTTCCCTGCTCCGGCTGTAGTACCAAACCTGCGTTCCCTCAACCGTCCTCTTGAGGGAGCCCGGGTTCATGTATCCCAGCATCAGCACCTGGCCGGTGTTTATGTCCTGGGCTATTGCTGGGACCAGTCCTTGCTCATTCAGCTTGATTTCCAACGTCGCCTCCTTCTACCGCCCGACAGAGTCCAACGCCGACAATCGCCGGGGCTTCAAGACTCCGCTCTAAGCAGACCTGAAAGCTGGTCCAGGCTGCTTATCTCGTAGTCGGGCACGGGCAAATTGGGGTCGTGGACGGCCCCTGTCCGGTTTATCCAGACCGAGCGCATCCCCACTCCCTTGGAACCGAAGACGTCGTCCAAGAGAGTGTCTCCCACGTAGATGCACTCCTCCGGCCCGGCGTCCAGCATCTCCAGAATCCGGTGGAAAGCGGCGGGCAGAGGCTTGTACGCCTTGGCTCCCTCGGACGAGAGTGTGGCGTCGAACTTCCAGCCCATTCGTTCGATGAGGGGGAATAGGTAATCGTCATCGGCGTTGGACAGCACGGCCGTCCTCCATCCGCCCTGTATCTCGGACAGGGCCCCATCCGTTTCGGGGTAGGCTTCCCTAAGGCCCATGTCCACGACCGCCTTCCGGGCAGCGGCGGCGGGGTCGGCGGAGCCAAGGCCCATATCCTGAAAGGTCTGCGCAAAGCATTCCATCCACGCTGTTTCGTAAGACTTGAAGGGAGGCGTCAGCTCAGGCCGTTCCAGGTTGATTCTTACTTTCCTGAACCCCACCTCCAGAGACTTCCAGTTCCTGTACAGCTCGTCGGGGTCTGCGTCCAACCCCTGGTCCCGCACTATGTCTCCGAAAGTTCCCACCCACAGGTCAGGGTTGTTTTCTGCCAGTGTCTCGTACATGTCGAAGATTACCGTAGTGATTTTGCTCATTCCCCCATCCTAGCCTTCCCCCTGAGGGGGAAGGGATTTTGAAAGACTTACTCCTGGAGCCGCAAAGGCCGAGCAGCGCCGGGGTGTCGCCTGAACTATCCGCTCTGGTCTTCGCTCAGCCGCATGGGGACGCCCCTGGAGGCGAGGTATTCCTTGGCCTCGCTTATTCTATATGTACCAAAGTGGAAGATGCTGGCGGCCAGCACTGCGTCGGCCTTCCCTTGGTCGATGGCGTCGTAGAGGTGTTCCAGATTCCCGGCGCCACCACTCGCCACCACCGGGACTGTAACGCCGGTTGATATGGCGTGGAGCAGCTCCAGGTCGTAGCCTTCCTGTGTGCCGTCGGCGTCGATGGAGTTTACTACGATCTCACCGGCGCCTAACTCGACGGCTCTGAACGCCCACTCAATGGCGTCCAATCCGGCGGACCTGCCGCCAGCCCTGCCCGTGTGGGTCCGCACCTCCCAGCGGGTCGGCCAGCTTCCCGAAACCCGCAGCGCGTCCATTCCCAGGACAATGCACTGGCTGCCGAATGCCTCCGCTCCCTCGCTTATGAGTTCAGGGTTCTGCACCGCCGCCGTGTTGATTGACACCTTGTCGGCCCCGGCGTTGAGCATCCGGCGCATGTCCTGGACGGACCGAAGGCCGCCGCCCACGGTCAAGGGGATGAACAACTGCTCTGCGGTCCTGGAAACCACGTCCAGCATGATTCCCCTCTGGTCAGCCGAGGCGGTGATGTCATAGAAGACCAACTCGTCGGCGCCTTCCGCATCGTATATCGACGCCAACTCCACCGGGTCGCCGGCGTCCCTGTGCTCCCTGAACTTGATTCCCTTGACCACTCGACCGCCGTCCACGTCCAGGCATGGGATGATGCGCTTCGTCAGCATGGCTTCACCTGACCCGGACCTTTCTGAACACCGACATATACTGGAATTCGTTAAGCTCCCTGGATGACGAGAACTCCAGGCCGGAGTTCTCGGCTAACTCCCTGAGCTCGGCGGGTTCTATTCTCATCTGAAGGGGAGGACCCTGCTCCGTCTCCACTCTGTGCCATTCCATTATGGCGCACCAGCCACGGGGTCGCAGCAAGTTGGCCGCGGCCTTTAGCAGAGCTGGACGGTCCTGGTTGTGGTGCACCACAAAGGCCATCAGGACTCCGTCCAGGGAACCCTGAGGCACGGGGAAGTCGTAATCGCCGCAAGTCTCCACGGTCACGTTGCCCAGGTTGGCTTCTTCCAGTCGGCGTCGGGCCGCCTCGACCATTTCCTCCGAAATGTCCAGGGCGTAGAGCTTTCCATGCACCAGATACTTGCCCAGGGGAACGGTGAAATATCCCGGCCCGCAGCCTATGTCGGCGACCTGGTCGTAGGGGTCTATGGGCATGTAGGCAAGCGTGGTGAACGGGTCCAACGTCTGCTCACGCTCTCGGGACAGCAGGGCTTTGATGAATTCTTGAGTGTCTCGCTCTACCATGTTTCTATCCGGCGTCAGTCCAGCGTTTCCATTGCATAGACGGCCTGGGAAAGCTCTAGAGCGCCTCTGTACAGGGCGCTGCCTAGAATCGCGCCTTCCGTCCCTATTTCTGCGAGTTGCCGCAGGTGTTCGAGGGATGACACCCCTCCGGAGGCTATCACCGCACCCTTTGTGGACGCCACCAGCTCGCGGTAGGCCTGGAAGTTGGGCTGGGTCATGGCGCCGTCCCGCGAGATGTCGGTGTAGAGAAAACGGACGACTCCCAGCTTCTCCATATCGGCGATATGGTCGGCGGCTTCTACAGACGTGCCCTCGCGCCATCCTTCGACCGCCACTTTTCCGTCCCGGGCGTCGGCGGCGACAATCACTCTTTCGCCTCCCATGCTCCGGCAAATCTCCTGCACCATATCCGGGTCTCGAACGGCGGCCGTTCCCAGTACCACCCGGTCGACCCCGGCTTCGATGAGCTCCCGCACAGCGTCAAGGGACCGTATTCCGCCCCCGACCTGGACAGGTATAGACAGGGCATCCAGAATGTCCCATATTATCGAGAGGTTGGCGGGCTGGCCGGTGGCCGCTCCGTCCAAGTCCACGACGTGAAGCCTGGCGCCGCCTTCGTCTTGCCAGCGTCGGGCCATTTCCACGGGGTCGTTGGAGAAGACTGTTTCCCTGTCATAGTCTCCCTGGTACAAGCGTACGCACCGTCCACCCCTGATGTCGATGCTGGGTATGACCTCCATAGCCATCGGCTCTTACGATTCCAGGGACCGACGGGCGTGGTCCACGAAGTTCTTGTATATGCGCAGGCCGATATCCCCGCTCTTCTCCGGGTGGAACTGGGTTGCGACCAGGTTGCCCCGCACCAGCGCCGAGCAGAAGCCGACTCCGTAGTCGGTGGTCCCCGCAACTACGGCCGGGTCATCGGGCTGGGGATAGTAGCTGTGCACGAAATAGAAGTGGGACCCGGAGGGTATTCCGCCCAATACTGGATGGTCGGTGTTCAGGGCCACTCTGTTCCAGCCCATGTGGGGCGTTTTGAGGCCGGGCGGGAGCCTAACCGTCCGTCCGGGGACTATGCCCAAACACTCGGCGTCTCCCTCTTCCGTCGACTCCATCAGAAGCTGGAGTCCGACGCACACTCCAAGGAACGGTTTGCCGGAGGCCTCGAACCGACGTATCGGCTCCACAAGCCCTCGGTTTTCCAGCGCCTTCATGGCCGAACTTCCGGCGCCCACGCCGGGCAACACCAGGGCGTCGGCGTTCAAGACAGCCTCCGGCTCGCCGGAGACAACGGGAGTTATCCCCATCTTCTCCAGAGCCTTAGCTACGCTGCGCAGGTTGCCTGACTCGTAGTCTACAACGGCTATCTTCGGGTCTCTCATCATCAATGCAACAGGTCCGGCAGAATTCCCTCTACTCAAGTTTACTGGGAAGGCGCCGTCTTCTACTTCTTCTCCTCTAAAAACCGGACCACCCTAGCCCGGGCGTCATTCCCATGTCTGCCAAAAAGGAGGTCGGAGCCGTGGTCTGCGCCGCCCTCGTAAAGCACAAATTCCGTGTCCCCGCTAACGATTCCCTGGTCCATCATCACTTCTGCGCTGTTCTTAGCTCCCCGGTCACCATTAGCGGCAAGCATGAGCACGGGGACCCGCACACTCTCGCCCCTCAGGGACAATCCTCTGAAGTCCACGGGGGCCGACAAGGCCACGACGCCTCTTACGTCGTTGCCCTCTGACGCCTTCAGGGAGGCCGCGCCGCCCATGCTCGCGCCGACCAGAAATATGGCTGACGCTCCCTGGCTCCGAAGGAACTTCTTAGCGGCATCCACGTCCAAGGGGATGGATTCGATATCTTTCTTGTCGCCCCCTGAAAGGTCTTCGCCTTCTCCATATCCCCGAAAGTTGAAGGTCAACGCCATGTAGCCATGCTCGTTCAGCATTCGGGCGAAGGGCCACCAGGCGCTCTGTTCCGACGGATACATGTGGGCCAGGACTACGCCCGTTTCTCCCCGTCCAAAGACGCGCCCTTTGAGTTCGACACCGTCGGCAGTCACAAAACTGACGCGCCGGGCCGCATCGGCGGAGGGCGACGGAATCGGCGTTCCCTTGACGCTGCCGCAAGCCGCAACCAACACCGCAACCACCCCTATGAGCAACGGAGGCAGGAAGAAGCGGCCGTCGAACAAGCGTTTGATGGACGAAACAGGCTGGATGGCGCGGCTCATTGCTTCTTACGTTCTCCTGTGGCCCGCTCGACGGGGATGTCCCTGTCCTGGAAGCGCGCCAAAGCAAAGAGCAGATCGCCCAGCCTGTTGATGTAGGTCAGTATCACTGGGTTGGTAAGCCGTCCTGCGTCATTAAGGGCCACCACTCGCCGTTCCGCTGTTCGAATCATGGCCCTGGCCATGTTAATGGCCGACGATGGAGGGGACCCTCCCGGCAGCGTGAACATCTTGGGGACCTTGGCCCGCTCCTCCAGACTGTCGATGGTCCGCTCCAGGTTGTCCACCATCTCCTGAGTGGTGGGGTTGAAGTGTTCTATGAAGTTGTCGTACCAGTCCGGGTCGGTGGCCAACTCAGACATCACCACGAATAGTTCCCTCTGGAGTTGCACGATGAGGTCCTTCACCTCGTCGTCTTCAGACAAAGCGCGGGCTAAGCCCAAGGTGGACACCGCTTCGTCCACCACACCATAGGCTTCGGTATGGAGGCTGGTTTTCGACACCCTGCCACCATAGAGCAGGTTTGTTTCTCCTTGATCTCCGCGTTTGGTGTATATCTTGTTGTCGGGCAATTTCGCCTCCCTTTCTATCGACGGGCACTCTATAGTCTACCTGAAGCTGCCATGGATTTGTAGCGTGGTATACTTTGGGAAAATTCCGGAGACGGCGGTTTTGAGTCAGCAAATTACGGTTACAGGCATAGAAGGGATTCCTGAGATAAACTCGGGCGACGACCTTCCGGCAATGATCATCGAGGCGGCGCTGAAACAGGACTTAGGCATTCGCGACGGAGACGTCTTGGTGGTGACCCAGAAGGTGGTTTCCAAGGCCGAGGGGCGGGTTATAACCGTGGACGAATTGGAACCGTCCGTCATCGCCGTGCAGCTGTCGGAGGGCCACAACAGGGACGCCCGACACACGGAAGCGATTCTGCGGGAGAGCAGACGAATCGTTCGCATGGACCGGGGCAACATCATCGCCGAGACCCGTCACGGGTTCATCTGCGCCAACGCGGGGATCGACGCCTCCAATGTACCGGGGGAGGAGACGATAGCCATGCTTCCCATTGACCCCGACGCTTCGGCCCGCCGAATTCGCCAAGCTGCGCTCGACCGGGCCGGAGTGGACGTCGCCGTTATTATTTCAGACACCTTCGGCAGACCGTGGAGAGAGGGCGCCGCAAACGTGGCCATCGGTGTGGCGGGCATGGACCCTGTGAAGGACTATAGAGGTCTGCCCGACGAGCATGGTCTGATGATGAGGACTACCGTGATAGCCGTGGCTGATGAGCTTGCGGCGGCAGCGGAACTGGCAACGGGAAAGACCCTCGGAATTCCAGTGACCCTAATTCGTGGCTACAGGTACGACCCTGAACTTCCCGAAAGAAGCGGAGCGTCGGCGCTGGTCCGCGCCCCGGAAAAAGACATGTTCCGGTAAGGCGGAAGCTGCTTAAGCAGTGGAAAACCGAGGCCGAAAGCTTGGACCGTTGGGCGGCTGAGGACCGGGCGGCAGGGCCGGCCCCGAAGTCGTCTATATCTCGATCTCTTCGCTGTCGCCAGCGTCTTCAGGACCGCCGACGGGCACCGCAATCGGCTCGGATGAGTCATGGGACGAGGACGAATCATCACCCCAGGGCGCCGATTCGATGTAGTTCTTGAAGTCCCTGATCTCCTCGCAGACTTGGCATACGCCGCGGCTCACTGGACCCGTAGGGGCCTCGATTATCCAATAGTGTAGGCAAGATGCCGGCTCATCTTCATGACCAAGCGTTGGCCTGGATATTTGCTGGACCATTATGTCGTCTCCCTCCTTCAATTTCACGCTATCACCGGGCGCCAAGACTCGTCAAGATAGTGTTTGCCCATTTCCAGCGCTTTTTCCCTTTTCTGTAACTTTTCATGCCACAGGTTTTCTCTCATCACGCTTGATTTAGGTTCCAAGGCGTCGTAAATCGCTTCCCACGACGTTATATGGAGGAACGGACACAGGGTAAAATGAGTTGTCCGTTGGTTCGGGCCGGAGAGTATACTACTTGGAATCTTTTCCCCCTACGGGAGGAGGAACAGGCTTAGATGGAGAGGCAGGGCAGAATAGGGGACCGCATAGTCCGCCGACCTCGAAGGCGAGACATGGTTCCCGTTGTGACCGAAAGCCTGCCTGACAGGCGTCCCGCCAGAATACTCTCCCCTACTTTCATCCTCTTATACAGCTTCGCCGCCCTGGTGGTCATCGGCGGAGTTCTACTGTCGTTCCCGGTGTCCAACAACATAGACACGGGCGGCTTCACCCCCATTGACATAGCCTTCTTCACGTCCGTGTCAGCAGTGACTGTCACGGGACACGTCGTGGTGAACACCGGTGAGTATTGGAGCGACTTCGGCCACGCTGTCATTTTCACGCTGATGCTTCTTGGCGGCCTGGGATTCACGACCATGGCCACTTTCTTCCTCATCATGATCGGCCAACGCATCACCTTGCCGGAACGGATGCTCATGCGCGACACCATGGGAGTGGAACGGCTTGGGGGGATTATCCACGTTCTCCGCAACATCGTATTCATTGTGCTTTCCCTGTACTTTCTGGGAATGGCGCTCATCTGGTGGCAACTTCGCAATGAGCTTGGCCTAAGCCTGCCGGACACACTCTGGCACTCGGCCTTCCTGTCTGTATCATCCTTCAACAACGCCGGTTTCTCCATCTTGCCGAACGCGGGAAGTCTTGAGGATTTCGCGGCCTTTCCGATTCTCCTTACCATTGTGATGGCTCTTATCATCGTCGGGAGCATAGGCTGGACAACCCTGTTGGACATTTTTCGGCAGCGGCGTTTTTCCAGGTTCACCCTGGACACGAAACTGGTGGTGGTCACCAGCCTGTTCTTGTGGTTCCTGGGAGGGATAATTCTCTTCACCGCTGAATTCGACAACCCGGCGACTCTAGGTTCGTATACAGTCCCGGAAAAGGGGTTCTTGTCTCTGTTCCATTCAGTGAGCGGAAGGACTGCGGGTCTGACGGCTTTGGACTTCAGCTCGGCTAAAGAGCTGACCTTGCTGTTCTACCCCTTCCTGATGTTCGTAGGCGGAGCGGCGGGATCAGTTGCCGGAGGGATCAAGGTGGCAACGTTGGCGGTCATAATAGCCGCGGTGATTTCGTCAATACGAGGACGCTCCGAGGTCGAGGCTTTCGGAAGAGAGGTGCCGCATTTCCAGGTGCACCGGGCCGTCTCGGTCGCCGCACTGGGAATGACTTTCGTATTCCTGGCCTCATTGACTCTGGTCCTCACAGAAGAAGGAATTAACTTCCTCCGCCTCTACTTCGACACGGTGTCTGCTTTCGGCACTACGGGACTGTCCACCGGAGTTCCCCCGGAACTCTCTCTGGCGGGAAAGATTGTGTTCATGGTGGCCATGTTCCTCGGCAGGCTCGGACCCTTGACAATGGCGTTGGCCCTTACGTCCGGCGAGGAATCTACAGAGTACCGCTACGTACAGGAAAGAGTTAAAATAGGCTAGGGATTCCCTGAGGGCGGGCGGCACAGAAGTCCCAGCCAAACGCGGCTCTCAGGAATGTCCGTAAGGAGAACCATGAAAAAGCAGGTGATAGTCGTTGGGCTGGGGCGGTTCGGGTCCAGCGCGGCAAGGGAGCTGTACCAGATGGGGCACGATGTCCTGGGCATAGACATCGAAGACAAGCCGGTCCAGGATATGTTGGGACACGTCACCTACGCCGTGAAAGCCGACGCCACCAACGAGGCCGTGCTCAGGGAACTGGGGGCGCCTAACTTCGACGTGGCGCTGGTAGCCATTGGCGAGGATATCCAGGCATCCATCCTCATTACGGTGGTGCTTAAAGACCTGGGTGTGCCCTATATCGTAGTGAGGGCAATAAATCAGCTTCACGGGGCCACGATGGACCGTATAGGGGCGGACAAAGTAGTCTATCCGGAGCAAGAAATCGGGCAAAGGCTCTCTCACGTCGGGTTCGAGCCGGGCGTGCTGGAGTTCATGGAGGTCGGACCCGGTTACGGCATCACCAAGCTAAGACCCCCTGCCAACATCATAAAGCGGACTCTTGAAGACGCCGGACTGACCGGGCCCAGGGACAAGTACGGCCTGGCTGTCTTGGCCTTGCGCCGGGGAAGAGAATTCCTCTTGATGCCGTCAAAGGACGAAGAGATACGACCCGGTGACATTCTGATAGTGGCCGGCAACAGTGAGCAGCTTGGGAAGATTCATTCCATACCCCGGGGACCGTCAGAAAACGGCGCCACTGAAGGTTAACGGAACGGCCCACTCCAACTGCCCAGTTTTGACATGCCTTCAAACCACAGCAGCATATTGGTCGCCGTAGACGGCGGCTCCAGCGATGAAGGGGCCGCTCGGCTGGCTTGCGGGCTGGCCCGAACGAGCAAAGCCAAGGTAGTAGTCTTGTACGTCATTGAAGTTGGCCACGAGCTCCCCTTGGACATAGAATTGGACCCTTCACGGGGAGAGGCGATTTTGGATAGGTTGGAATCGATCGGCGGGCGTGAAAAATGCAGCCTGGAAGGCGGGTACGTCCAAGCCAGGCACGCCGGACCCGCCATTGTGGAAGAGGCTGTCAACAAGAACGCTCAGATGGTGGTCCTCGGACTGCCCAGCAAACGTTATGGACGAGACGATCGCTTTGGGGACACCATCAGTTATGTATTGAGGAACGCACCCTGCCAGGTCTTGCTGTGGAAAGACGCCGAGGGTTACCAAAACAAGGGCGGGGACGGATAGACCATGAACGTCTTAGTAGTGGGCTACGACCGCATGGGCGCCCACCTGGTCTCGAGGTTGGCCAGGTCAGGACACGCCGTCACAGCCCTTGACTACCAGACGTCCCCCAATGATCCCCTGATCAACGAGGAGGGAGTCGACATAGTTCCGGGTTCTGAGTCCCTTATCGCCGACATCAGGAACATTGGGACGGCCACAATTGACGCCGCGTTGGCCCTTTCGGACGACGACTCCAGAAACGCTATGGCGGCCCAAATCGCCGTCCATATCTTCCATATTCCAGAAGTGGTGTGCAGAATTGAAGACCCGGAACGGGAACTCCTGTACCGGAACCTCGGTCTCGACGTAATATCTCCCACCCAACTGATGACGGACACAATAGTTACCGGCACGTTCGAACAGCCCCGTTAAAGGGTGAAAAGGTCCGGAGGAAAACACCAAGCATGTACGCTCTCATCGCAGGATGCGGCAAGGTGGGCCACCAGTTGACCAGGGTCTTGCTGGCCATGGACAACGAGGTGCTAGTGATAGATAAGGACCGGCGCATTTGCGACACGGTGAATGAAGAGTTGGGCAGGGTGGCTCTACTAGGGGACGCCACCCGGATTGAAGTCCTGAAGGAAGCCGGCGCCGCCCGGGCCAACTTGGTAATTGCTGTGACCGCCAGGGACGAGGACAATTTGGCCATCTGCCAGACCGCAAAACAGGTGTTCAACACTCCCCGGACCATCTCTGTGATTAAAGACCCGCAAAACGAGTCCCTGTTTAAGATTCTGGGTGTCGACAAGGTGGTAAACGGCACCCACCTTGTGGTCGCCAACATCGAAGATGAACTGCCGGGTCAGTCATTGGTGCATCTCATGTCTCTGGCGTCCCAGCAGGAAATGATTACCGTGACCATACCTGAAGACGCAGGCGCAATGGGAAAGTCCTTGGGGGACATTCCCCTTCCGCCTGGCAGCTTCATCTCCTTGGTGATAAAACCCGACGGACCCCATCTCCCCACCGATGACGTGGTCCTCATGGCCGACGACCAGATTGTCGCCGTGACCTCCCACGGCGATGAACATATTCTATTTGAGACCTTCACAGGAGTGGAGTAATGTCCCCTGTCGCCACGGGCTCCATCGCATACCTGGGCCCTGAGGGCACCTACTCGGAAGAGGCTGCCGTCAAGTATGCCGAGAAGATCGGAGGCGACTGGACCCTGGTGCCCTTTCCAACTATCCAGGCCGTGGCCTTGGCGGTGGCATCGGGCATAGCCGACGAAGGAGTGGCTCCCATAGAGAACAGCCTGGAGGGGTCGGTCACCGCCACCTTGGACATCCTCATTCAGGACTCTCGCCTTTCCATACGGAACGAGCTGGTGATACCCATAGACCACACTCTACTGGTGGTCCCGGGGACCAGGGCCGCGGACATACAGACCATCTTCTCCCACCCCCAAGCCCTTGGCCAGTGCAGGGCGTACCTGGAACAATGCTTCCCAAACGCCCAGAAGATAGCCTCCCTAAGCACCGTCTCGGCCATCGACGACGTATGGGCCAGCCCCGTGCCGGCGGCGGCCATATCGCCGCAACGGGCTGCCGAGCTCCGAAACATGGAGACCCTGGCCCGCGGAATTCAGGACAACTCCTCGAATGAGACTCGCTTCGTCGCCCTGGCGAGAGAGGACCATGAGGCCACCGGGCGTGACAAAACGTCTATCTGCTTCTCTTTTGCGGAGGACAAGCCCGGGATGCTCTACAACGCTCTCGGGGAGTTCGCCATACGGAACATCAATCTGGCCAAAATAGAGTCGAGGCCCACCAAAGAGTCCCTGGGTCTTTACTGGTTCCTGGTGGACTTCGACGGCCACAGGGAAGACCCGAAGGTCCAGGGAGTATTGGACTTCATCAAAAGCCAGACGGCCATGCTGAGGGTGTTCGGCTCTTATCCGCGCCGCATGTGACAGACGTGGACTAAACCTCCAGGCCGCCCGCCTGGGCCACGACGTGAATGTCCTTGTCCCCTCGCCCACTGAGACACACCAGGACTGTTTTGTCCTCCGGCAGAGTCTCAGCCAGCCGTGCGGCGTAATATACGGCGTGGGAAGGTTCCAAGGCCGGTATTATGCCTTCCGTGCGGGACAACATGTGGAAGCCTTCAAGGGCCTCCTCGTCCTTCACCGTCGTATACTCCGCCCGACCCGAATCCTTCAGGTAGCTGTGCTCAGGACCCACGCCAGGATAGTCCAACCCCGCAGAGATGGAGTGGGTCTCCACCACCTGGCCGTGGTCGTCTTGCAGTAAATATGACATAGAACCGTGGAGCACACCGGGCCGCCCCTCGCTAAGGGAGGCCGCATTCTGGTTGGCGCCTGCTCCCTTCCCTCCCGCTTCGACGCCCACCAACTTCACTTCTTCGTCCCCTATGAAGGAGTGGAACATGCCAATGGCGTTGCTGCCTCCTCCGACGCAGGCGACGACGTAGTCTGGAAGGCGTCCCTCGGCTTCCAGGATCTGCTCCCTGGACTCGCGTCCAATCACGGACTGGAAGTCCCGTACCAGCATGGGATAGGGGTGGGGTCCTACTGCACTTCCCAGGAGGTAATGGGTCGTCCCGACGTTGGTCACCCAGTCTCGTATGGCCTCGTTGATAGCGTCCTTTAGAGTGCGGCTGCCCGACTCCACCGGCGTCACCTCGGCGCCCAGAAGCTTCATGCGGTAAACGTTGGGCGACTGGCGAACGATGTCCTCGGACCCCATGTAAACAACACAGGGAAGGCCCGCCATTGCGCAGACCGTGGCGGTTGCCACTCCGTGCTGTCCAGCGCCGGTCTCGGCGATGATACGCGTCTTGCCCATGTACCTGGCCAACAGAGCCTGACCCAGAGCGTTGTTTATCTTGTGCGCTCCCGTGTGAGCCAGGTCTTCGCGCTTCAGGTAGATGCGCGCTCCTCCGGTCTTCCGGCTGAGGTTTTCGGCCAGGTAGAGAGGAGTGGGCCTTCCCGAATAGTCCTTGTTCAACCTGCCCAACTCCCGCCGGAATTCCGGGGAGTCCTTCAGGTCCGAATAGGCTCTCTCGAGCTCCTCCAAGGCAGCCATCAAAGTCTCCGGCACGAACTTGCCGCCGAATAAGCCGAACCTGCCTCGTTTGTCCGGCAATGAGCTAACGTCCACCATGTTATTGCGCCTCCCTGGCCGCTCGGATGAATGATCTTACCTTATCGTGGTCCTTGCCCGGGGCGCCCTTGGTCTCGACACCGCTGGAAACGTCCACTCCCCACGGCCTGACCAAACGCACAGCCCCGCCTACGTTATCCGGCGTAAGCCCGCCTGCGAGAAAGAAATCTATGCCCCGCTCGGAAAGGTCACTGGCTATGTCCCAGTTGAAGGTCTGGCCAGTGCCTCCAGCCAGTCCTTCCACCTTACGGTCCACTACCACGACATGCCCGTCATCAGTGTACGCTTTGATCCTGTTAGACAACTCACCGCAGTCCACCGCTCCCGTTCCGACGTGGATTGTCTTCATCACGGGGGACCCCATTCGGGTGCAATACGCGGGAGGCTCGCCCCCGCACAGCTGCACTAAGTCCAGCCCTAGCTCAGCCGCCACGCCATTCACCTCATCTTCCGGCTGGTCAGCGAAAAGCCCCGCCACCTGAGGACGTTTGTCTCCGGCCCGAGCCGCCTCGATTATGCGCGCGGCCTGGGAGCGGTCGACGAGCCTTTTGCTTCCTGCCACAAAATTCATGCCCAGAACATCGGCTCCCGCGTCGGCAGCCAACCGCGCATCTTCGGGCCTCATGATTCCGCATATCTTTACTTTAAGCATGACAAGCGCCTGTTGAGGGGTTCCGCGTCCATTATACGCCTATACGCCGGGGACATACTCCTCATCGACAGTCCATCTCGCCCAGACCCTCAAGGCCGCAGCCGCCATGGATTATAGTCCCAGGGCCGTGAGGGCCATACGGGTTCCCCTGTCAGTAGCTTATAGAGGGACATGAGGACCATTCCGGCCGCAAATCCCCCAATGTGGGCCATGTAGGCCACGCCGGCGCCGGACGAGAAGGTGCCCAGCGAGCCGAGTCCGTTGATAAGCTGGAGCAGGAACCATGCGCCCAGCACAAGCAGCGCGGGAAGCTGTATCACAGTGATGAACACGAACATGACCAAGGTTGTAATGCGGTTGTAGGGGTAGAGCATCAGATATGCGCCGAGGACGCCGGATATGGCGCCGCTGGCGCCTATCATGGGCGTCTGGGAGTCTAAATCAATCCCAATCTGGGCCCAGGCCGCCGCAACGCCCGCAGCGACGTAGAACAACAGATATTTGACGTGGCCCAGCCGCTCCTCCACGTTGTCTCCGAACACCCACAGAAACAACATGTTTCCGATGAAGTGCATAAACCCGCCGTGCATGAACATGGAAGTGAAAACCGTACCCCACGTGTGGAACGGAGTCTCTATGTCCTTAACTTCCACGACGTTGCCAAGGGAGTCTCTGAGGGGCAATATCTGGAACGAAATCCCTTGAGTCAACTCGACGGGCATCAGTCCGAACGTAAAGAAGAAGATGTCCCGGTCAATGCCGCCAAGGGTTAGCTCGTAGATGAAGACGAGGGCGTTGACGACTATCAGAGCTATATTTACGACCGGAAGCTTTCGGCGGCGGACTGATGCGTCGTATAGGGGAATCAAATCGGGCGCTCAAACAGTCAGGATGCCGCCGCTGTACCAGCCTCTCAAAGGACGCCCACATCGGTGTGGGACAAATCGATGTATCAGAAGGCGGACTGCCCTGGACTACCGTTCCCGGGGCTCCCGGTCCAACGGCCCTTCCATCACAGGGCTGGTCCACATAGGCGGCTCTTCCTGGCCACCCATTAACCTGGCGCGCCGTCTCGGGTATTCGTTGGAGAGCAACCCCATCGCCAGGGAGTCGTACCATTCCCCGCCCTTCGGGTGGGTGCCCCTGAGCCTTCCCTCTATCTGGAAGCCCAGGCGCTCACACATGTGTATGGCCACTTGGTTGTAGTCGGGCACGTCCACCCAAGCCCGGTGCAGGCCGTAAGTGTAGAAGGCGATATCCATCAATTGAATCAGAGCGGCGCTGCCATAGCTTTGATGCCACATGTCTGTGCGTCCAATGAGGACGAACAGCTGGGCCTCCCACATCGGGGCCCTTATGACCATCTGAGCCTCTCCGATGTGCTCGCCGCCGGGGGTGTATATGGCGTATATCTTGCGCGGACGTTCGTTGCCGAAAAGCTCGTCCCACTCGGGGTCGGATTCACCGCTGAGCACGCGGCGAGGAGTGTATCCCAGGTGCACTGGGTTCCCGTTGTCGTCCACACCGTACCAGGAGGAGTTGACAATCTCCTCCTTGAGCCAGCCGTCTACCCTGACTACGTCCTCTCTAGTGCAAGTCCTTAACGAAATCTCAGGGAGCATTCTCGTCCGCCACCAATCTATTTGCTGCGTTGCTTCACCCTCAATTATAGCATAGCTGAGGCGAGGTCAAGGACTTTGCCGCCTCCCGCGTTCAGTCAGCATCCCCCTAGCTTATTCCCCCAACTTCCCCCATCGGTTATCATAAGGGGCGGCAATTCGGAGCAGCCGGACATCGACCTCTCAACGACGAGGAGGACAACATGGCCGAACGAAGCCTGCCCACCAAAGAGGAAGTCATATCCTACATCCGGGACAGGCGGAACTGGGGCAGATGGGGCGACGACGACCAGATGGGCGCCATGAACCTGGTGACACCCGAGAAGAAGCTAGAGGCTGCACAACTGGTCAAGAAGGGCCAGAGTGTGTCCCTGAGCCGCTACTTCCCCAAGACCGCCGGACCCGACAACCCTCAGCCGGCCCAGCACTGGATGGCCACAATGCAGCGGGACGGAAAGACCGTAGCGGCCATTGATTACTACGGTCTGGTCTACCACGGCTCGGCAGCCACCCACCTCGACGCCCTTTGTCACGTATGGGACGAAGACGGCATGTGGAACGGGCGCGACCCCGACAAGGAAATTACCTTCAGCGGCGCCCGGTGGGGCGCCGTGGACGCATGGAGCGACGGCATCATAACCAGAGGAGTCCTTCTGACGTGCCAAGACACCGAGGCGTTCCATACGTAACCCAGGACAGGCCTGTCCACGCCTGGGAGCTGGAAGAGGTAGCCGCAGCCCAGGGCGTAGAAGTTAGACCCGGCGACGCCCTTTGCGTATACAGCGGCAGGGAAGCTTTGGTCAGGGAATATCCGACCAACCACCCGTGGATGGCGGGGATACCCGTCTACGGTGCGCCCGGTGGCGCCGCCCCTATCACCGAACGGCCGGGGCTTCACGTATCCTGCCTCTCCTTCATCAGGGACCACGACGTGTCGATACTGGCTTGGGACATGATGGACTTGTCGCCCAACGGCTACGGTATACCCTGGGCTGTCCACGCGGTTATAAGCTCCTATGGCGTCGGTCTGGTGGACAACTCCCTTCTGGAACCCTTAGCGGATATATGCGCGGAAGAGGGCCGCTACGAGTTCATGTTCCTGGTGGCTCCGCTCAAGGTGGAGGGAGGGACCGGCTCGCCGGTGAACCCCATAGCCATTCTCTAGGCAACCGGTCCTATTTGATCAAAACAAGGAGGACAACATGGCCGGACGAAACATACCCACCAGCGATGAGGTGATGTCGTATCTGACCGAGCGTCGGAACTGGGGCCGTTGGGGCGACGATGACCAGGTGGGAGCAGTCAATCTCATAACCCCTGAAAAGAGGATCAGGGCCGCCGCGCTGGTGCGCTCAGGTCGGGCGGTCTCCCTGAGCCGGTATTTGCCCAAGGACGCGGCTCCCAACAACCCAACACCGGCCCAGCACTGGATGCGCACCAACGACCGTGGATATGGAGGCGGTTCTGCTGTGGACTTCTACGGAGTGGCGTATCACGGCACAGCCACCACTCACCTCGACGCGTTGTGCCACGTTTGGACCAGCGGCGGCCTCTATAATGGCAGGGACCCTAAGGAGGTCATCGGATTCGACGGGGCCAAGTTCGGCTCCGTGGACAACTGGCCCACAGGCATCGTGACCCGGGGAGTCCTTCTGGACATTCCCAAATTCCGTGGAGAGCCGTACGTGACCCAGGACAAGCCGGTCCACGGTTGGGAGTTGGAGGACGTGGCCAAGGCACAGGGAGTCACTCTGGAGCCGGGCGACGCCATGTGTGTCTACAGCGGACGGGAAGCGTACAACAAGGACAATCCCGACGTGCCTTGGGGCACGGCCAATGCTGCGCAGAGGCCGGGCCTCCACGCCTCGTGCCTGCCCTTCGTGCGGGACAACGACGTCGCCATGATTTCGTGGGACATGATGGACCTCCACCCCAGCGGATACGACCTGGCCTGGTCGGTGCACGGCGTCATACCCTCCTACGGAGTGGCGCTGCAGGACAACGCTCTGCTGGAACCCCTTGCAGACGCCTGCGCTGAAGAGGGCCGCTATGAGTTCATGCTCATGGTTCTGCCTCTCAGAGTGTTGGGAGGCACCGGGTCTCCGGTGAATCCGGTGGCGTTGTTCTAACGAGAATATCCCTCAATATCAAAGGCTGGAACGGGAGGATAGCAAATGGCGCGAAACATCCCAACCGAAGAGGAAACCAAACAGTACCTCATCGAAAATAGGAACTGGGGGCGGTGGGGAGACGACGACCAACGGGGAGTCCTCAATCTGGTCACGGCGGAAAAGGTCGTGGAGGCTACGCAGCTGGTCAAGAATGGCCGCAGAGTATCCCTGAGCAGGTTCCTGCCAAAAACTCCCGCCCCGGACAACCCCGTCCCTGCCCAACACTGGATGTACACCCTCAACCGGGGCGGCGGGAGAGGGTCGTCCGGGGACTTCTACGGCCTCAGATATCACGGGCAGTCCACGACACACCTGGACTCCATCTGCCATATATGGACCGACGACCGTCTATACAACAACCGGCAGCCCAAGGACGAAATCACGTTCGACGGCTCTAATTGGTGCTCCGTGGACAACTTCCACGAGGGCATCATCACCCGAGGCGTGCTCATAGACATACCCAGATACCGGGGGGAGCCATTCGCCGCTATCGACAAGCCTGTCCACGGCTGGGACCTGGAGGCGGCGGCCAAGGCCCAGGGCGTTTCGGTGCGGCCGGGCGACGCCCTGATTCTCTACAGCGGCCGGGAGGCCTACAACCGGGCAAATCCCGACTCGGTCTGGGGTTCACAAACCGAAAAGCCCGGCATACATCCCTCTAGTGTGCCGTACGTCAGGGAAAACGACGCCTGCATGGTCGTCTGGGACATGATGGACTGTTCAGGCTACGACTGGAACTTGCACAGTGCCATTGCCGCCTTCGGAATCGTTCTGCTGGACAACGCCCTCCTGGAGCCTCTGGCTGAAGCCTGCGCGGAAGAGGGCCGCTATGAGTTCATGCTCATGGTGCTGCCTCTCAGGATGAAGGGAGGAACCGGCTCTCCGGTAAATCCGGTTGCCGTTTTCTGACATGGAACCCACGTCCCTCACCATAAGCAGCAGGCGCGGCATAGATTTCGACACCGTGGTCGAGTTGGCCAAACAGGCCGACGAACTTGGCTACGACACGCTGTGGATGGGCGAGTCCTGGGGGCCGGACTCTTTCATAGCCTTGGGCATGGTCGCCTGCAACACTTCCAACATCAAGGTTGGCCCGGGAATCGTCAACGTGTACAGCCGCACCCCGGGGCTGATTGCCCAAAGCACGGCCACCTTGGACCTGGTGTCCAAGGGTCGGGCGGTGCTTGGTCTGGGCACCAGCGGACGCATCGTGGTGGAGCAGTGGCACGGACTCAAGTACGAGCAGCCTATCACCCGGACACGGGAGTACATCGAAATCGTCCGGCTTGCCCTGGCCGGAGACAGGGTCGACTATCAGGGCCCCCACTTCAACCTGAAGCGTTTCAAGCTGCCCTTCGAGACCCTGCAAGAGCGCATCCCCATCTACGTAGCCTCGCTAGGCCCCAAGAACCTGGCCCTCACCGGGGAACTGGCCGACGGCTGGTTGCCCATATGGGTGCATCCGGGGCATCTGGAAACGCTGATGGACCCTCTGACCGACGGAGCCAGAAAAGCCGGACGTGATCCGTCCGAGGTGACCGTAGCTCCCCAGGTGTTGTGCTACGTCACCGACGGCCCGGAGGACAGGGAACACGCCAGAAGGCTGCTCCGCTCCCACATGGCCTACTACATCGGCGGGATGGGCGTTTATTACCACGCCCTGTTCCGACGCTACGGCTACGTTGAGGAATCCGATAGGGTCAAGGAGCTGTGGGCCCAGGGCGACCGGGGGTCGGCCGCCAGCCAAATCAGCGACGACATGCTCGACAATATCACCATATACGGCGATCGGGACGAGTGCCGGGACAAAATGGCCCGACTGCGGGCCTCGGGCGTGGACGCTCCAGTGGTGGGGTTCCCCAACGGCTCTCCCAGGGAAGCGCTCTTCCGCACCCTGGAGGGACTGGCGCCCACCATATGACAGGCGGAACGGTTAGACCATGAACCCAACAGACCTGAACAGATTCAAGCTGGAAGAATTGCTGGGCTCCGGCTCCGATTACGAGGTCCGGTCCGCCACGGATACCGAGACCGGCCTGCCCGTGGTGGTCAAGCGTCCCAACCCGGACTACATAGTCCGGCAGATGCACCACGGCATAGAGCGTCTGTCCCAAGCCCTGATACAGGTCCACCAATCAGTGGGCGATTCCGCCGAGCGGCTGGCACATATGGTGGGCTACGCCGAGCCGGGGCGGCATGACGGCTATTTCGGCGACACCATTACGGACCCTTATACTGTCCTGATAGAAGAACGCGCCAAGGGTGTGCCGCTGGCCTGCGACATACGGGACAAGTTCAAAGGCGTCCCCATTGGGTTGCCGCAAAACCTGTTCACCATTCACCCGCTGGCCGTTCATGCCAAAGCCGGCCGATTCCCGGTGCAAGACCAGCTTATCGAGCTTGAACGTCCCTTCGACGCGGCGGGGCTTCTGGTGCTGGACCTCCGGCCCCAGAACGTATACTTCGACCCCTCCGACGGGAAAATCACCGTAATCGACATTGGCGTCATTCCAAGCCTGGGTGAGGCCAGCCAAGGCAAAATCAGCTTCGGGTCGCGCCCTCGGGACTTCCATGACTTCTTTCTGGAGATCTTCCAATACTACGCCTCTCCCAATTCCCCCCCGTCCGCCGTGCGGGGGTACGGCGAACCCGAGGGGATGAGGGGAGTCCCCGACTTCGACAAGCAGCTTCAGTTGTTGATTGACTCCTATATGCCTGCGGCGTCCAACGTAAGAGAATCGGCGCTGACAACGCTCGAAAAGGTCCGGGAGCGGGCCTACGGCTCCTACGACGAGTTCCAGAAGGACCTGAACGCATACCTCGGCGAGGTAGAGTCCAGAAACGCTTCCGACTCAGGGTTGGAAGCGCTGACGACTGTGTGGCGAGAGGCGCTGGACGGCCTTTCGGATGAGTATTGGTCCAAGTTCCTGCTGGACCGTGATTCGATGTTTTCGGCTTACCAATAAACGTCCACACATTCCATCAGGCGCGAGGTTCATGAACAACGGAGAAGCGGCGACCTTTCAAGACAATTCGGCCCACGGCGAAGACGCCTTCGTCACAGTGGAGCTCGGCGAGGACTCGGTGTTGGACGCCGTAATGGACGGCGTGTCCCAGCTGGAAGGCGCCTACGCCAGCACCTTCACCCAGCAGACTCTGGAGACCGCCAAGATCAACGGGTTGGACGACCTAATCACCGCCCTGGAGCAGGTGAACTCCCTGCTGTTCCAGGGAGGACGGGGCAGGAACCTGCTCACCACCATTTCAGCCACCCTCAAGCAGGGAGACCGGCTGCACGTCCTCAGCCTTGGCGACAGCCCCATGTTCCTCATCAGAGGCGGGGAAATCACTGAGCTCAACACCATCGTAAAGTCCACCCTCATATCCAGCCTCTCCGGAGGGGCTTTGGGACAGAAGGAGAAGCTGGAGCTGCAACGGAACGAGGCTGCTCTGGAACCGGGAGACAGGCTTGTGCTCATCACTGACGGCCTGATTCACAACATTCGGCCAGAGGAGATTGCCCAGCTTGTAAATGAGGCGGCCAACTCCCAGGAGGCCATCGACAGCCTCAAAGCGCTGGTGGACGAAAAGCGAAGCGCTAACCGGGGACGGGAGGACGCTTACGGCACCTTCCGAGAGGATGACCTGACGGCCATTATCCGGTTCTTCGACTAAGGGCGCTCGGTGGGCAGGCCAGAGCCAACCAGGCAGTGCACTATCGCCTCAAATCTCCGCATCAAGAGCTGAACGAGTCCAGGTTCGGGTCAAGTCCGCCGCAGAAAAGTTTCCGGCGCTGCAACGTCCACTCAGCAAACGCTCGAACCTCTGGTAGGTTCAGGAACAAGATATCGGTTTAACGTCCGCCCCTTAGCCGAGGGTCGAGGACGTCACGCATGGCATCTCCTAACAGGTTCGCGCCGTACACAGCCAGGGCTATGGCAACGCCCGGCGCTATAGGAGCCCACTGCGCAACCAGTAAGAAATCGGCGCTTGCAGAGTTCAACATGCCGCCCCAGGTGGCTGTCGTGATAGGCACGCCAAGCCCCAGGAAGCTGAGGGAGGCTTCCGCCGTGATGGCGGTGCCAAGGGTCAGGGAGGCGAGAATCATATAGACGGCCAGACAGTTGGGCACGATATGGCGGAAGATGATGCGTACGGGAGAGACGCCCACGGCCTTAGCCGCCAACATGTAGTCCATCTCTTTGATGCTCAGAACCTGGGACCGGACGGTTCGTGCCGTCCCTGGCGCCAGGAAGAATGACAGTGCCCATATAACGTTCCACACAGAGGGGCCAAGGATCGCCACGATGCCCAGGGCAAGGATTATCCCCGGGAAAGCCATGAAGGCGTCGACGACCCGTTGGAAGATCAGGTCGAATGCCCCTCCGACGTAGGCGCTGACTATTCCCATGAGCGCTCCTACGGTTATCCCTATCAGCACGCTCATGACACCCACGTGAAGAGAGACTCGGGTGCCGTAAAGCAGGCGGCTCATGTTGTCTCGACCGCCCTCATCGGTCCCCAGGAGGTGGCCGCCTGTTCCCGGAGCGGCCCATGCATTCAGCGCGTTGAGCTCGTAAGGATCCTGAGGCGCGAGGAAAGGAGCGAAAATGGCAATCACGACCAGAGCCAGCAGTATGAAGGCCCCAAGGGCCCCCACAGGCTTTCTCCTGGAGAAGTTCCACACCGCCCTGGCCAGGGCCGACGCACGCAACAACCCTCCCCCAAACCTGGGGAGGGTTGTCTCATTGTCTCTTCGCCCGCTTAGCATAGTCCTCCAGTGGCGTTGTCTACTACGTGAAACGAACTCGAGGGTCCAGCCACCCGTATAGGAGGTCCACCGTCAGGTTCACCACCATGACCGCCAGGGCGGGAAGGAGGATCAGTGATTGAATGACAGGCAGGTCACGATGTTCAAGCCCGGTTATGAGCAAATGTCCCATGCCCGGCAGGTTGAATACTCTTTCTATTATCACGATGCCTCCCAGGAGACTGGCAAATCTCCAGCCGGACACGGTAAGCACTGGGAGAAAGGCGTTTTTGAGGCTATGCCGGACGATTACCACGGCTTCAACCAGACCCTTTGCCCTTGCGGTCCTAACGTAGTCCTCTCGCAGGACCTCCAGCATAGAGGAGCGGGTCAAGCGCGCTATGAATGCGATGTCGTGAAGTCCCAGTACGACCGCCGGAAAGATGAGTATTTCCAGGTTCGTCAGGGGGTCGGTCCAGGGATCGACATAGAGCAGGGGAGGCAACCACCCGGCCCATCTGACAAGACCCACTTGCAGCACCAGGGCTACCCAGAAGGTAGGCGCTGCCACGAAGAGTATGGAAAACGCTTTAGCGCCGTAATCGAACCCAGAGTCCTGCTTCACAGCAGATAAAACGCCTAGCGGCACGGCGACGATCATAGAAATGAGAATGGCCATCACCGCGAGCTGAAGGGTCATGGGGAACCTGCGTTTCATCTCGTTGGTAACGGGGTTCTTGGTCTGCAGAGAGCTGCCAAGCTCTCCCCGCAATACGCCCCATGACCAGTCCGCATACTGGATCAAGAAGGGCCTGTCTGTTCCCAGCTCACGACGCAGCTTTTCGTATTCAACGGGGTCAACGCCGCCTTCCCCTCCCGGCTCACCTCCTGAAAGGAGGAATAAGGCCGGGTCACCGGGGAGGATATTGACGATAAAGAAGGCGGCAAAAGAGACGATTATCAGGGTGGGAATAAATAGGAGTACCCTTTTGGCGAAATAAGCGTGCATCCCTCGCACCTTAGATTGTCTTATAGATTGAAGGTCCCCTTGAACCTTCTACATGCAGCCACTGTTCAGGAACGGTCCTCGAATTTACTCTACGATCAACGCCGACCAACCGTCACAATGTTTATCAAGACCCCTGCCGGCGGGATAACCTGGCAGGGGTCCTGATCGAATTCACTCGCCCATGTCCCGCCGGGACTAATCTATATTGGGGTAAGGCGCCGCAGGATCGTATAGCGGGGCGTCCTCGTCAATCCAGACGTGCTCCATTTCAGCCAGCATGTCAATGGGCCGGAGGTACTCACCCCACTGCCCCTCCCACAGGCCCATATTCCGAAGCTTGACGTTCCACACTCCGAAGCTGGAGGTGTTCCCGATTGTGAGGAAATGGCCCTCCCCTTGTCTGAGGATGTTGTCGGCCTCCCTGAGCAGCTCGCGCCGTGTGGCAGGGTCGAACTCTCTGGTCTGGCTGTCGAAGATTTCCTGTATCCTGGGGTCCACATACCCATGAGGGTTCTCTCCCCCTCCGGGCAGATAAATGGGTAGGAAGACTCCATCAGGGTCGTCGGTCGATACAGCGGTCCTCCGATAGGTCATCTGGAAGTCTCCCGCCGTCTGGCGGGCAAGGCCGACTCCGCTTTCAACTGGCTCGATTTCCACTTCAATCAAACCGCTGCGCTCGAACTGCTGCTTGAGGAAGGTTGCGCCGAGAGGGTTGTCGCCTACATTCGTGATCGTGAGCGTGAATTTCAACCGATTGTTTTCGCTGTACCCGGCCTCTCTCAACAGAGCCACGGCGGTGTCGATGTCCTCTTGGAGCTTGGAGCCGTCGGGGTTATTCCGGTATCCCTCCCACTGGGCTATCTCTTCTCCTGAATGGGCCACCCCAGGCCCGAAGAAGGAGCCCGGTGACATGCCCCCTTTGAAAACGCCCTGATTCATCTCCTCGCGGTTAATGAGCAGGAAGGCGGCTCGCCTCACTCTCTTGTCATCAAAGGGCTGCGTCAGAGGGTTAACCCATGCCGCGGCGGGACCCACGTACGCGGTGGTGGGCCTCAGCTTACCCCCTGACTGCTCTACCGCTTCAGATTGGGTCGCGACCGTAACCCCGCCGCCGGATTGCAGTGACCCCAGCGTCTGGTCCGCCAGCATTGACGCCAATTGGTTGCTGCGGCCCCGGACGACGATGACCTGGACCTTGTCCAGGAAAGGCAAGCCCTCTTTCCAGTAGTTGGGGTTTCTTTCAAGTGTCCACGCCTCGCCAACCAGGGACTCCACCGGGACGAAGGCGCCCGAACCCAGCACCCCGTCGAACAGGTCTAAACTCTCAGGGTCCAACGATTCTACGTGCTTCTTGTTGTGTATGACCATGTAGTCCAGCGCCAGGAACTTGAGGAAAGCCGCGGCCGGGAACTTGGTGGTGAGCTCCAGGGTTTTCTCATCTATCACTTTGGAGCTCTCATAGTAGGGTTTCAGCGCCGATGTCCTGGGCCTGACCGCATCCGGATCCACCATCCTGTCCAGGCTGAACGCCACGTCCTCCGCAGTGACGGGCTCCCCGTTGGACCAGTTGGCATTAGGGTTGATGTTGAAGGTGTAGGTCAAGCCATCATCGGCCAGGGTCCAGCTTTCACACAGGTCACAGATGACTATCCGTGGGTCCTGAAAGGAGTAGTGCACTAGGCCGTTGAACATGGACCTGGCGCCGCGGGTGGAGTCCAGCGCATTGGCTGCGTGCATATCCCAGTGTGAGGAGTAGGAGTAGTTGTACATGGGGAGAGACAGGCCTCCAACCCTGCCTTCCATCACAAAGGACATATCGACCACTCCACCCTTCATAGCCTCGGGAGTAGCTGTCGGCACAGGTGTATTCGTAGCTGAAGGCGGTGCAGTGGCAGTGGGTGAAGCCGTGGTCGCCATCGGCACGGGTGTATCGGTGGCCGCAGGCGCCGCCGTGGTTGCCGTAGGAGCTGTTGTGGAGGTAGGCGCTTCGGTTGCGTCATCTCCGCCGCAGGCTACGGACACGGCAAATAGCATCGCAATGGCCACAATGGGCACGAACCAGGGTTTAATAATCCATCTCGCCATTGCGCGCCTCCCTATTGACCAAATCGGTCTTGTGGTTCCTGCTAAAATTTTACCAAGTATATAGTCTTGAATATGTATTTAACAATAGATTGCTTATATTCCCAATTACTTTTATTTTATATTGGCGAAAACGGTATACGATATTCGTATGTTCGAAGCAAAAACGGGCCTCGTTACCCTGAATCGCGGTGATTTCTCTTTGAGTCCACCGCCGAAATCGGAGTCAATGCCTCGCCGTTGGTGACGCAACTCACTCCGGAGGGCTGGCTGGTCACGTGTTGTCTCAGATGTCATTGTTGCCCGAGGTCTGGGTTATACCGTTGGGATCCGCCGGGAACCATAGGCGTTCCTGCTCCCTCTGGAAATGTACCGCTCTGTTGGCGCTTTCAAATGCTCCTTCATACCGCCTCGCGCCGCTCGAACCTCCTGCAACACAGCTTGCGAGGCAACGACACCTCCGTCGGCAACTTCGATTATTAGTCGATCCGACAGCTTGACATTGTGGAATCCCCGCCCATAAAATTCACTTAATCCGCTTAGTCGGAAATCTTAGAGAGGCTGCTCGTTGCGGGGAGCCGGGAGGTGATAAATGAGTGATGATTTAACTAAGAAGGGGCGATGGTAGGCGCCTGTCTGGACCCGAAAGGGCCAGAGTCCCTGTAAAAAACTACTGAACATCCAAGGTTGGTCGGGCCCAGGCGAGTGTCTGCCATCGCCCCGGGGCCAGGAGGCTTCGGACGACCAAAACTCAAAAAGGGCCCCGCCAACCTTTTTCTTTTCCCCGAATCCCCGGTTCACCACCAAAACTGAGCCGCATTGTACGGACTCTCTTTATTTGGTAGGCTCAAACCATCCCGCAACCCCGTTCCCAGGGAGGATTTTGCGACCGTAAAGGAGCCGAAATGCCCGTTGCAGGTTTCGATCATGTAGCCCTTCCCACCTCCGACGCCGACAGGTTCATCGAGTTCTATAAGAAGCTAGGCTTCAGCATTATCGACGAAGATGAGTGGCGCCGTGGCGAGGCCCGCATCTTCGCCATTCAAATCGGGAACTCCAAGATTAACGTCCATCCCCAGGGCATGACCGCGAACTTGAAGGGAGTTACGGCCAGCCCCGGATGCGGCGACCTCTGCTTCGTATGGGACGGCGCAGTGGATGAAGTCGTCAAGATGCTCGCCGACGCTGGCGTAGAGGTAATCCAAGGACCGGCCCCTAGGAAAGGCGGGCGAGATCGCGGCCAGCGGTTCGGCACCAGCGTCTACGTACGGGACCCGGACGACAATCTCCTGGAGTTCATGGTCTACGAGTAGGCCCTGACTGAGCGTTACGAACCCCAACCCATTCCATCAATCAAACTCCTCGTCACTAGCTGGGCGCCACATCCCCAAGGCACGCCCCAAACTTGTCACCTTGCCGTCGTGGGGGTACAATGGGGCATCTTCCACCAAGGCGGCGGCGTGTTCAATAAGCCCCAGTTGAGCATATCTGAGGTCAGAGCGGCCATGAAGGCCATGCTCGACCACTGCGCAAAGCAACCCGACCGGCCCGTCGTGCTGGCCATTGTGGACGACATGGGAGACCTGCTGGCCTACGCCCGCACCGACGACTGTATGCAGCGCCCCATGAAGGCGGCCGTCGAAAAGGCCTACACTGCCGCGGCTTTTGGTCAGACATCGAGGGAGTTCGGCGACCGCATCATGCGAGAGGGGCGTACCGTCGGTTCCTTCAGAGACCCCAGTCTGACCGCCGGCCAAGGAGGCGCGCCCATCAGGGCGCCGGGAAGCGGGGCGTTGCTGGGCGGCGTCGGAGTCAGCGGGCTGCGTCCACAGGAGGACGAGGACCTGGCCCTGCTGGGAATAGCCGCGATGGGTTTGGACCAGGCCTAGCCGATGTACGACAAGCCACGTCTAAGTTGCGCACAAGTCCAGTCAGCCATGGACGCCATGCTGGACAAGGCTATGGAAGAACCCCACAAACCGTTGGCCATAGCCATTGTTGACGACATGGCGAGGCTGCTGGCGTTCGCCAGGCTGGACAACTGCCGCTCCATTCCCCGAAAGATGGCCATCAAAAAGGCGTACACCGCCGCTTCCTATGGGCGGGACTCGGCGGCCTGGGCCCAGGGCATCATCGACGGCGGAGGCCCCGGAACCGGAATGCCCGGAAACGTCATGGACTACGGCGACCCCGACTTGGTTGCAGTGCAGGGAGGGGTGGTCATCCGGCGTCCCAGCGACAACGCTATACTGGGCGCCATCGGCGTAAGCGGACTGACTGCTCAGGAAGACGAGGACCTTGCCCGTCTGGGAGTCGAAGCCCTGGGACTCTAGTTTGTTCCCCCAATAACAGGGAGGCTACTGTGAAAATCAATTTCTTCCATCTGATGCCCTACAAAGCTCTGCCCGAGGACTTCAGGGACAGGCATAGAAGCGCCTGGGTTGACCTGCCTAACAGCGAGTTCGAGCCGGAACTGGGGCAACAGTATTACCACGAATACCTGGACGAATTGGAGTTCGCCGACAATCTGGGGTTCGATGGAATATGCGTCAACGAGCACCACTCCAACGCCTACGGACTGATGCCGTCGCCCAACCTGATGGCCTCCATCCTGGCCCGGAGCACGCGTCGCTCGGCGATTATCGTGCTGGGCAACAGCCTGGGCCTCTATCAGCCTGCTCATAGGGTCGCGGAAGAGATGGCCATGGTGGACGTAATAAGCAAGGGCCGCATGGTGGCCGGGTTCCCCGTCGGCACATCCATGGACACCAACTTCTCCTACGGCCAAAACCCCGTAACCATCCGGGAGAGGCACACTGAAGCCCACGACCTGATAATGAAAGCCTGGACCGAGAGGGAACCCTTCGCTTTCAACGGCAAATACAACAAGGTGCGTTATGTAAACGTCTGGCCCAGGCCCATGCAGCAGCCCCACCCGCCGGTGTGGGTGCCTGGCAGTGGGAGCCTCGAGACCTGGGACTGGGTGCTTTCCCGCGACTACGTCTACTGCTACTTGATTTACCAGGGCTGGCTGCGGGGCAGGCGCACGGCCAAAGGATTCCGAGAACGGGCGGAAGAACTGGGTGTGGACGACAACCCTTACCGCATGGGCTTCCTCCAGATGGTAGGGGTTTCTGAGACTGACGAACGGGCCGAGGCCGAGTATTTCGAGCACGTCAAATACTTCTATGAGAAGATGATCCACATCTACCCGCAGTTCAACGCCCCGGGATACCGGTCCATAGAGACCCTGAGGGCGTCGGCGGCAAGGGACCTGCGGGAGGAGCAGAGCCAACTCAAAAAGGTGGAAACCTGGCAGGACTACAAAGACGCAGGTTATGTCATTGCCGGTAGCCCGGCGACTGTCCGGGACCAGTTGAGAGAGTCTATCAAAGAGCTCCGTATAGGGCACCTCATGTTGCTCCTCCAGATTGGCAACATGCCCAGGCACCAGGCCATGAAGAACATGGAGATGTTCGCCAAAGAGGTCATGCCCGGCCTCAAAGACATCTGGGAAGAATACGACGACCCCTGGTGGCCCCAGGCTGTGCCCGACAGGCTCCAACCCGTAGTCTAACGGCAAACTCACCCCCAACAATTCGGAGGCATGTAGATGGCGCACCACCAAGAGCGCATGGTGTCGGTACGCGACGGAAAAATAGAGGTCTCTGTCCTGGAGGGCGGGACCGGGGAACCGCTGGTGTTCTTACACGGCGTGGAGGGCCTCAGCGGCTGGGACTCCAACCTAGAGCAGCTGTCCAAGGACCGCCGGGTCTACGCACCCCGACAGCCTGGCATTGGAAACTCCACCGGGCTGGAGCAGCTGGAAGATGTCTGGGACCTCGTGCTCTTCTACGAGGAGTTCTTGGACGCCCTCGGAGTGGACAAGGTGGACTTGGTGGGCCATTCGTACGGCGGCATGGTTGCCGCTGAACTGGCAGCCCACATACCGGCCCGCATTCGAAAACTGGCTCTGATTTCGCCTTTCGGTGTCTGGCTGGACGAGAAGCCCATGGCTGACTTCTTCATCTTCACTCCCGACGAGAGAGCGCTGAACTACTGGTTCGACTCAAACTCTGAAGCGGCCAAGGAGGCGCTGGCAGCGCCCGAAGACCCGGAAGAACGCATCGAGTTCGACCTGGACCGCACCAAGACCCTCATCTCCATCGCCAAGTTCAGTTGGCCCATACCCGAACGGGGACTCAAGAGAAGGGCCCACCGCATCAAGTCGCCCACGCTGATAGTGTGGGGATCGGGTGACGGAGTGGCCCCGCCCGCGTACGGCGAGGAGTTCCAAAGGATAATCCCTGGATCGAGGCTTCAGGTCATGGAAGGCTGCGGCCATTACCCGCACCTGGAATGCGGCGAGGACTTCTACGCCGCCGTTTCTCAGTTCCTCAAGTAGTCCGGCGTTCTGGTAAGCGACCCGGCGTCACGACAACCGAACGTCTTTGTCCAGAAGGAGGCAGGCCTCGCCCCACTGGACGGGATCATCCAAGTCCCAGTCTCCTTCCGCCGAGGCGGGCCTGAGCCGAATGCCCTCGTCCCCACCGTATAGCAGCATAGCCACGCCTTCCCCTGAGTCCTCAACCAGCGCCGCATAAGCCGGACACGGTCCAGACTCACTTGACCAGCCTGTGACCTGACATTCCCGGTCGGCGCCCATAGGGTCGCTGGCTACGACCTTCGTCACCCGACGAGGCTCCTCCATAGCGTCGAACATCCGGACCAACGGCATGGGCGAGTTGGAGAATCCCTGGACCTCAACCTCAATGAACATCAGCTCACGCTCCCCGTGGTTCGCTCCTCGCCCTTGACGGGAGAGGATTGAGGTGAGGGTGATGGGAATTTTTGCGATTCATATCGCCCCCTCACCCTAACCCTCTCCCGCAACGGGGAGAGGGGACTTCTGGCTTAAACTCGGCATCAGACTTTCCATCGTTTTGTCGGACGCTGCCATACGGAATCCCAGCTCGACACCCAGATGGTACGACAGGCTGTACCCTACCGCTTCTATGTCGGGAGCATGTCCCAGAATGGCCTCCATAGAGGTTACATCGAGGTCGGGCATTCCACAGGGCACGATATGGTCGTAGTAGGACAGATACACGCTCACGTTTAGGGAAAGCCCGTGCCAACAGACTCCTCGGCTTATTTTCACACCGATGGCGCCTATCTTCCTCCCGTCCGCCCAGACTCCCGTGATGCCTTCCACCGTTTCGGCCTGCACGCCAAAGTCGCCTAACGTCGCTATCATGGCCCGCTCCAAAGTGCGGACGTATTTCACGGGGCCGCCCCAGCCCCGCAGGTCCAGCACGGGATATGCAACAAGCTGACCGGGACCGTGATACGAGGTCTGGCCGCCCCGGTCCACTTCATGGACGGCAACACCCAGACGTTGTAGGCCAGCCTCGTCCAGGAGGATTTCGTCGCGCCTTCCCCGCCGGCCTATAGTGTAGACGTGGGGATGCTGTAGAAGCAGCAGAACGCTGCAGCGGGTCCCGTCGGCGACTTGACGGACCAGGGACGCCTGGAGGTCCCAGGCTTCCGCGTAGTCCACCAAGCCTAGATTGACTACAGAGCATTCGGGTGAGGACGGCACAAGGCTCCTATGTAAGGGGAGTGTCCGGCCCTATGGCTTCCAGGCGCCGCTTCACGGCTTGGAGGAACGAGCCAGACTCAGCCCCGTCGATGATTCGGTGATCGAAGGATAGGCAGACGTTCATCATCGACCTGACGGCTATCCCCTCTCCCATCACAACCGGCCTCTTCTGGACCGCCTCGGTCGTCATGATGGCCGCCTGGGGATGGTTGATGATTGGCTGGGACGCAATGGAACCCAGGGCTCCCGTGTTGTTCAGCGTGAAGGTCCCTTCCTGAACGTCGTTGAGGGCCAGCCTGCCTTCCCTTGCCTTGGCAGTCAGGTCTCGGGACGCCCGGGCCAGGGCCGTTATGCTCATCGTGTCAGAGTCGTGGATGACGGGCACTATCAACCCTTCAGGGGCGGCGACGGCAATGCCTACGTTTATCCGATTCTTCAGGACTATCTTATCTCCTGCCCACGCGGAGTTCAGCTTGGGGTTCTCCTTTAATGCTCCCGCGACGGCATGGATGAAGAAGGGCAGATAGGTAAGCGCCACGCCTTCCCGCACCTCGAACTTCTCCCGGATAGACTGTCTGTACCGGACCAGACCCGTTACATCCACCTCCACCATAGTCCAGGCGTGGGGTATTTCAGTGGCGCTCCTCACCATGTGTTGGGCTATGAGGCGCCGCACGGGGCTAAGGGGGAGCTCGACGTCGTCCTGAGAACCGCCTTCAGGAACAGGACTCAGAATTTCCGCAGATAGCGCCGCTCCATCGGACTCGGCTGATTCGATGAACCGCTCTACGTCCTCGCGGGTAACGCGCCCTCCCATGCCCGTACCGGGAACGCGTGTCAGGTCTACGTTGTGTTCCTGAGCCATGCGCCGGACCGCTGGTGAGTACCGCCGCCGTCCCCCGTCGGCATCGTCAGCCCTATTAATCGGCAGACCGGCCGCGTTGTCCACCATACCGCCGCCGGTGGGACCCACCAGCTTGACGTCTTTGACCAGATGGCCAATGGTGGACGTCGCCGGACGGGACTGTTCAGGAGCCACCGCCTCAACGGGGGCCGGAGGGACGGGTTCGGGAGTCTCGTCGGTGTCAATCTCCAAAATGGGAGCTCCCATGGGGACCGTTTCGCCCTCCTCCACCAACAATCTGGCTATTATGCCCGACACCGGAGAGGGGACCTCCATAGTCACCTTGTCCGTGACCACTTCAACAAGGGGGTCGTATTTCCGCACCGTATCGCCCGGCTGCTTGAGCCATTTGCCGATGATACCTTCGACAACGGACTCCCCGACATGCGGCAGATCAATAATCAGGGGCATGTCTCGTCTCACACGTCTCTAGTAAGCCGCCAACTCACGCAGCGCCGCCGTGATTTTTTCGGTGCTGGGCATGTACTCGTCTTCCAGGCTGGCGGCAAAGGGCATGGTGGGCACATCCGGGCCGCAGAGCCGTGTCACCGGCGCGTCCAGGTATTCGAAAGCGTCCTGGGCCAGTATGGCCGCCACTTCGGCTCCCACGCCGCCTGTGATGTTGTCCTCATGCACAATTAGAGCCCGGCCCGTCTTGCGAACGGACTCCAAGATGGTCGCGGTGTCCAAGGGACGCAAGGACCGCAGGTCCACGACCTCTGCAGAGATTCCATCTGCATTCACCGCGTTGGCGGCCTCAAGACAGTAGTGGAGCGTCAACCCATAGCTGATGACGCTGATGTGATTGCCCTCCAGCTTTACGTCGGCCTTTCCGATGGGAAGGGTGTAGTCCCCATCCGGGACTTCGCCCCTCACGAGCCTGTATGTCTTCTTATGCTCAAAGAACACCACCGGGTTATTGTCCCTTATGGAGGACTTGAGCAGCCCTTTGACATCGTAGGGTGTAGAAGGGGCTATGACCTTGAGGCCGGGCGTGTGGAAGAAGTAGGACTCGACGTTCTGGGAGTGAAAGAGGCCACCTCTTATGCCGCCCCCGTAAGGGACGCGCACCACCAGCGGCGCGTTGACGGCGCCGTCCGTTCCATAGTGAACTCTGGCCGCCTCTCCGATGAGCTGGTTGGCGGCGGGCCAGATGAAGTCGGAAAACTGTATCTCCGCAATGGGACGCAAGCCCTTGTAGGAGGCCCCCAACGCTATTCCCACGATGGACGCCTCGGCCAGCGGCGCGTCAATGACACGCTCCTCACCGAACCGGTCGATAAGCCCCTGGGAAGCAAGGAAAACGCCGCCCCGCTTGCCCACATCCTCGCCTATGATGAAGACGTCGGGGTCTCGCTCCATTTCCTCGAAGATGGCTTCCCTTACTGCTTCAATGACCGATTTTTCCGGCAATGCACTCCTTCAACGCGCTCGGTGGAAAGCGCTAGGGGGCAAACAAGTTGTCGTTGATGGTGGCTGGGTTTGGCAGTGGAGCGGCCAGAGCCTCCTCGGTTGCCTCGTCCACCTGCTCCAGCGCTTTGGCCTGAATCTCTTCGTCCTGTTCGGCCATCATCAACCCGGACTCCAAAAGGTAGTCGCGCAGGATATGGAGGGGGTCCCGGTTGCGCACAGACTCCACCTCCTCTTTGGGGCGGTAGCGCCGGTCATCGTCGTCGGTGGTGTGGGGCATGAACCGCTCCACCTTCATTTCCAGCAGAACAGGACCTAGGCTGCGCGCGTGGACAATAGCATCGCGGGCAGCCTCGAAGGCGGTTAGGAAGTCCATGCCGTCCACCACGCGGCCCAACAGCCCATAGCCCTCCGCCCGGAAAGCGATGTCTTCCACCGCCATCTGCTTGGACTGGGGCACCGATATGGCGTAGCGGTTGTTCTCGCAGATGAAGACTACGGGAAGGCGGTGTATTCCGGCGAAATTCATGGCCTCGTGACATTCTCCCTCGCTGGTGGCGCCGTCTCCAAAGTAGGACAGGACGACCGTGTCTTCCCCCCGCATCCGGCAACCTAGAGCGAAGCCCACGGACTGGGTCATCCCTGCCGCCACGACGTTGGAGAGCTGGATGAGCTTGCCTTCCAGATGGGCGCCCTGGAGGGGGAACTGTCGGCCTCCGCTGTAAGCGCCTCCTTGCCTGCCTGTATAGGAGAGCATGGTCTCCAACACCGAAAGCCCGTTGGAGAGCTTAAGCGCCAGATCGCGGTAGTAGGGGAACAGGAAGCAGTCTCCATCCTTGTGAGCGGCCAGCAGGCTTCCCAGTTGGGCGCCTTCCTGGCCTTGGCCGGACGCCGCTATGGGGACCTGCCCCTGGCGGTTAAGCGCCCAAACCCTCTCGTCAAAGGTGCGGGCCAGCGCCATCTTCCAGTAGAAGTCCCGTATCTCCTCGTCGCTGATTCCCAGCCGACTATGGAGATGGTCAGCCTTCTCGCCTGGAGCTTTCGACCTTGTCTGAGTCAATGTTCCTCTATCCCATTCCTGTCGGATAGCTTGGATTCATTATAGCCCCACCCGCCGGAAGCGTAAACGAGCCACCGCCCCATAGCAGGGTCATTCGATTATTCACCCTCACCCCAACCCTCTCCCGTCAAGGGCGAGGGGGCATTGTCCAGGGTCTTTCTATTATGGGAAGGACCTGGCCCCACAGTCATTCCGAAACGGAGTGAGGAATCTACAATCCTTTGGCAGCAGAACGGTGGGAATGGCTAAGACTTTAGACCCCTCGCTCTGCTCGGGGTGACAATCGAAAGACCCTGGCCCCATAGAGTCCCTTTACTCAATGAAACCTTGTGCAATGCCCCCTCTCACCCAGGGAGAGGGTTGGGGTGAGGGTATCACCGTAGCTTCAGGGGGAGCCCCTGGATACCGGCCTGCGCCGGTATGACGAAAGTTGTGAAGGGTCTCTTCACCGGAGAAGAGAGGCGCAGTACGTCAGACGGCCGGGCCGACGAGAATGTCGCCGCCTTCTACCCGCACCTCATACCGGACCAGGGGATATATGGCTGGGCGGGTCACAGCGTCGCCGGTCTTCAGGTTGAACCAGGCGTCATGGGATGGGCACTTCACCTCGTCGCCCTTGAGGGTTCCCATCGAGAGCCTGCCGAAAGCATGGGTGCATTCTTCGCTCAAGGCGTAATACTCCCCTTCCAGGTTGACCAGAAGGACGCCCTCGCCGCCCACCTCCACACACGCCATCTCCCCCTGCGGAAGGTCATCTACATTGGCCACTTTCACAAATCCATCAGGCATGGGCTTTTCTCACTCTCATATCTCAATCGTGACCCTCAAAGAGACCTTTGAAAACCTCCGGCATACCGGCGAAAGCCGGTATCCAGGGCCTCTACTAAAGTGCGGGCCGCCCTCACCCCAACCCTCTCCCAGTGGGAGAGGGGGCAATCCGGGACTACTTTCTCGGCGGCACCCACTCCTCTTCCAGGACCCTGAGAGGCTGCGGAGCGTCGGGGGCCACCTTGATCCTTACGTCGCCGATTCCCCGGTGACGGGTCTGAAGCGTGATGTACTCGTCTCCGCTGAAATACTCTATAACGTCCCCGGGTTTTATCTCAAAAGCCCGGTCGTGGCCGGGGTAGAAGACTTTGGTGGAGTCGATCAGCTTGTTTATGCTGTCGGCCGCTTCCTTCTTGTCCCAGAAGGCTATCATCGGTTCTTTGGTGAACACCGACGTAGCCATGGGAAGGGCGTCGCCGGCCACGGCTATCTTGCCGCATGAGGTGTCCACCATGACGCTGACGTGGCCCCGGGTGTGGCCGGGCGTGTCCAACACCGTAATGCCTGGCTCGATTTCCTGACCTTCCACGATTTCCTTGACGTCCCTGCCTTGCAGCGTGTTGATGAAGTAGCGCGGGGTGGCGTAGTCGCCCTTCTTGGGCGCCTCGGCGTATTCCAATTCCTTGGGATGAATCATTATCTGGGCATCGGGGAACACGTCGGTGTTCTGGCTGTGGTCCCAGTGGGAGTGGGTCAATATGATTGCGTCTATGTCGTCGACTCCCAATCCAAGTCCCTCCAGGGATGTCTTCAGCAGGTCGGCTCTTCCCTTGAATCCCACATCCACCAAGTAGTTCTTCTCGCCCTGTATCAGGACGATGGTGCACAGGGCTAAGGCGCCCTGGTCGGTGTTTACGTGGAACCCTGTCACCAGATGCTTTATTTCAGGCATGTTTTCCTCCTGAATACGGCCTTTCTCTGAAATGGGCCCTGCCCTGAGACGCCTGGGTTATTCCGGGTCGGCCAGGGGTATGGCCACCAGACACCGTTCCGCCTTCCCCACGCCTCGCATGATGTGGCCGTGGCCGGTCATGTCCTCTGCCACTATAACGTCGCCAGGGAAGAACCGCCTGACGGCGCCGTCCGCGCACTCCACCTGCCACTCCCCTTGGAGGAAAAGGGTGTACTGGCGCCGCGGGGCGGTGTGCCAGTCGCTGTAGAAATCGGGTTCACGTTGCACAAAACGTATTTCGCCCTCTGTCTGCCGGGCCACTATCGCGTGGAATTCATCCAGCGGAACGTCCCTGAAGTGGGACTCGCCGTCGTCGCCCGTGTAGAGTTGTACGACTTTCATCTATCTCGCTCCTTTATGCCCCGGGGTTTTCTATGCGCCCTCGCCCTTGACGGGAGAGGGTTGGGGTGAGGGTGAATCCTCGGCCCCGGCTATATCCAAGTCCGACTACACGATCCCCTTCACGGCGTCCTTGTAATCGCGGATCGCGCTGATGTGGTCTTGGGGCGACTTGAGACCCGCGTTCATGGTGTTGATGGAGACGTGGCTGGCGTCGAGGTCCTTCCATGCCTGGCTCAAGCTCACGCACTGCTCCAGCCCGTCAGCATGATTGACCCGGCCCTCGATTCCGATGGACGCGGGGTCCCGGCCAGCCTCTCTGGCGTAGTTCCTTACTCTCTCCAGGCCGTCCGCGGCCCGGTCCGGCGGCCACATTGGGAAGAAACCGTCGGCCATGCGCCCCACGCGCTCCAGGACACGCTCACCTCTGTTGCCCGGCGCCGCCTCACGGCCGCCGCCCAGCCAGATGGGTATGGTCTGCTGTACGGGCCGGGGGTTGATTCCGGCCTTGGTGACCTTGTGCCACTTGCCGTCGAAATCCAACACGTCTTTGGCCCAAAGCTCTCGCATAAGCTCGATTTGCTCTTCGCTGCGCCTGCCCCGGTTGTTGAAGTTTTCACTCAGGGCCTCATACTCGACGTGGTTCCATCCGGTGCCGAGTCCCAGCCTCAGTCTGCCGCCGCTGAGGACGTCCACCTCTGCCGCCTGCTTGGCCGCCAGGGCCGTCTGCCGTTGGCCTATGATGATGACCGCCGTGACCAACTCAATGCGCTGGGTCAGGGCGGCCATGTAGCCGAACAGCACAAAGGGTTCGTGGAACATGTCGTCCAGCCTGTAGGGGCCGGTCAGGTTGGTGTGATGGGAGCCGTCGGCCCCCAACACGTGGTCGTACACTATCAGGTGGTCGAATCCCAGGTCTTCCGCAGCCTGGGTCCAGTCCCGTACGGCTATAGGGTCGCTCCCTATCTCGGTCTGGGGAAAGACAGCTCCTACCTTCATAGCTTCCTCCTGAAGAGGCTTTAAGCCTGATGATGGCCCGCCATTATCTAACGATGGACGGGCCATGCCCATTCTGGCGCCCAAGGGGGAGAGGGTCAAGCGCCGCGCTGCGCGCAACGTCTAATGCAGCGACTACCCCTTCCCCTTCTGGGGGAAGGCTGGGATGGGGGTCGAGGCCCCACCTCGTCTTTCCGGCGTAGGCCGGAATTCAGGGTCTTCTCTAAAGCAGGGAGACACCCTCACCCCAACCCTCTCCCGTCAAGGGCGAGGGGGAATAACCGAACCGCCCTGCGGTTCCCGCCGTTGACGCTGGGGCGTAGGACGCTTACAATCTTATTGTGGGCTTCAAGCGGGCCGCAAGCTCGGCCTGCCGTTCAACCCACTCCTCAAGACACGGACCCGTGGTGTAGCTGGCCAAACACACTGCCCTGTCAAGGCAGAGATCGCCGGTTCGAATCCGGTCGGGTCCGCCATATTCCCTAGCCGTCATGCCTAAGTACCCCCGTATCTAACGCTACTGCCTGGACTGGTGGGTTAGACAAGCGTTGCTCGGCTAACGATTCATCAAACTTGAGAAGCAGGAACAAGTGTCGTCAGAGTAATAGTCGCCGCTCTTCTTTGCACACTCTCGCCAAGTGTTATCAATCGTTGCCTGCTTTAGGCTGCTACCTAAGTTCATCGCTCGGGTCTGGCACACCTACCCTGCTGTGGAAAGCAAAATATCGTTGGATGAGAGAGTGAATCCAAATCGACGGAACGACGCCTTGCCGTTCCGCTTCACCGACCTTGATGGATTCGTACAAAAACTCAGTCGGCACCGAAAACATTTGCTTGAAGTCCAAAAAGAGATCGGGATACCCACTCTCCTCCAGTCCCTCTAGTTTCCCAGCCGGTATTCGGTGATACCTCTCATCTTGGTTCTGCCTAACTCGTTTCCATAACTCACTATTGAGAGAACGGGATTGCCTAATCTCGCTTTCTTCATAAACATCACAACATTGGATGTGTTGCAATAATCTTGACTGAAGTTTTCCATCAGAGGTCAAATCCTCTTGTCTCGCTAAGTAATCCGTTAATAGATCACAGTCAGGCGTAAGGATCACAAACTTCGTATGGTCTACCAAAGTGAAGTTAATCCGAAGCCCATCCAGGGAGATGCGTGTGCCTGGATGCTCCGGCTGAAGTTCCTGAAGTCCGGATAGGATCTCTCCTTGCAACAACCTCGATTGGGGAGACCCAGAACGGTGATACGCAATGCCCACGTTTACAAGTCAGACAGTATGAATTCGGGGCGAGCCTTGACACCGCTTAACGAACCGGTAACTTGCAGTGGCAGAGAATCCTGCCGTGTGACTGGAAAAGATGATTGTTCAAGATAGTAAAGAAGTCGGTCTATCGTTGAATCAAAGTTTTCGTCAACGCCGGCATCAGGCATAAAAAACGCAGCTAGACAGGCGTAGATCCGCTTCAGTGAATATTCATCGCTACCTTCAATACTGAAGGAAGTACTACCCCGGGGAGAGGTGACGATTGCTCGAAAAGTAGCAGGATACGGCCCGGTGACAAGTGAATCGTCACTAGATCTTGGTCGGTCCAAGAGCGGTTCGTAATTTTTCGGTAGTAGCCCACCGAAAAAGAAGTCCTCCCCATCTGTTGAATTTGTCCAACGCGTCGAAGACATCATCTGGTACACTCCTCCGATTCGTGTAGAAATCGGCATCAATCATATATGCCTGTTCATCGCTCCCTTGGATCGTGACCAAGCCGTGCTTTAGTAGCACCTGCCCTTGGTCCACGTCAGGAATCCGCAATAGAGACTCTCCCTTTAGTTCCTGTACATCATAGGCTAGGTTTTCGTCGCCTAGGATACCTATAAAAGACGGGCTTAACAGCTCGGACCAAGGAGCGTCGGACAATTCCAAATCGGCCCTTACCAGTACATCGATGTATCGCAACCCCACGCGATTATAGAATGCGGGACGGTAGGTTTCACGTAGTACTTGCTCTGCCAATTCGATCTCGTTTCGGAAGTCTTCCCATCGTCTATATTCATTCTCAGTCACTGCAATGAAATCACGAGTCAACGAGATACGCCGAGTTTTAGCCTCTGTTAGGAAATGATGCTCCGGCAAAGAGGCTGTTGGCGAAAAAGGTACCGCAGACAGTAACTGAGCTATTTCTTTCGGCAGATCAAGAGGAGGCGAGCCAACGGTACTTTTCTGTTCCTCGTACCAAGGGTAATTGGTTCTGATGGCGTCTTGAAATTTCGCTGGGCTGGTAGTAGATATCGTCAGTATAGCCGGGTATCGTAACTGACAAATCACCTGATTCAGAGGATTGATGGAGTAGATTTCACGCGAACTTGGCGGGAACGCCATATCATCCCAATCGTGCGATAATTTCTGACACCATTGAATTTAGTATTGCACACCTGCTACAAAAAGAAAACTTGCATAAGCAGTCTCAATCAACCTATTAGTCATGTCCATAGCCCCTCTCTGACCCCCACCGATTTATCTCCCTAGAGCCGTGCTTACACTCTACCGCTTGGGAAGTGAGACGGTGGCCTTGCTGGGGCAAGTGTTTACGTTGTCCTGGTTCTCCACCCACACGTCCAGGTCCAGCCTGTGGTCGCCGTCCTCTTCATACTTCCGGGTCACCTTGCCCTTGGCCGTGAGCACGTCCCCGTAGAAGTTCATGCCTCGATACTGGGTCTGCAGCCTTTTGATAAAACCGCTGTCGCCTATCCACCGGCCAAGCATGTTGTGCATGTAGGCCCAACGTACGTTGCCCATGCCGAAAACGCCGGGCTGGTTGGCCTTCTGGGCCGCACCGTCGTCCATGTGTATGTACAGGAACTCGTCGTTCACCGCGGCGAAGCGGTTCCAGTTCATCAGGTCCGTTTCCCGGGAGAACTCGGGGACCTCCTGGCCTTCCTCGATGTCGTCCCAGTAGAGTTTCACTTCATAGTCGGCTGCCACTCTTGAGCCTCCTTTGGTTTCTTCCCGCCGGACCGTTAGTACCAGATAGTCGTGCGGGTGTTAATCTTGATGAGCTCATCCTTCTGGTTGGTCCACCGCTCCTCGCTGAACATGAAGAGCATAAGCCCAGTCTTGGAACCCTGGCGTTCGTCCATAGAAGCGAGTTTGGTCACGGTGGTTATGACGTCGCCAGGGCGGATGGGGTTGAAGTATTCGGTGTTGCTGCCGCCGTTGAGCACACGGTTCCCCGGAGTGCTGCCCACGTCGTCGGTGCTGGAGTCCCGCTTGGTCTGACGCCGCCAATGCTCCACCCTTTGGTTGAACCCCTCCTCATCTACAGGCCAGGTGAAGGGGTTGAAGTCGGGGGGTGCTATGACGCCTCCCCAGCGGGTGTTCTTGGCATACTCGGCGTCCCAGTATATAGGTGGAGGCCTTTCCGGCCAGTAGACGGCGATGGCCCACCGCCGGATTTCCCCCAACTCGACGGTCGGCGAGACTCTCCGGTCCCGCTCGACGCCGACCTGGGCCTCAAGCTCAGGAGTGATATACGTGGTAGGCTGCTGGGTCATCGGGCCTCCTTTAGCCGTCATAATGCCTGCTTTCGCAGGAAGTTATTGCTCGAATCTGGGCCATTTTGGTTCAGCCGCATTGGTATGTCAATATATGTTGACTAGGGAGTGTTCACATTAAAGCCGAACGCGGGCGCCGAAATCCCCAAACCTGTCATTCCGAACGCAGTGAGGAATCTAAAAATGTTGTTCGGAGTCATGCAGCGATTCGACTAACAGCCTCTTCCCGTGGGCCGTTGCATTTCTGAACCCCCAGGTTTGAGGACAAGGACTTGAGATTCCTCACTGCGCTTCGCTCCGTTTCGGAATGACAGTTGAGGGGACGGAAAGTCGTAGGTTCTAGTGTAAACAGGCCCTAGCCGGAGAAGGCTTCCACCACGCCACGGAAGCAGGACATCGGGTCGTCCCGCTTGTATACGTAAGGGCCCACGATAGGCTGGTCGATTCCCATGGCGCGGCGACGCTCCACCTCGGCGCGGCACTGCTCCGGCGTGCCGAAGACGCTCAGGTTCCTGGCCATTTTGTCGGTTACGGCCGCCGTCGCGGCCTCGGGGTCTCCCCGGTTCCAGGCTTCCGTAATAGCGTCCGACTCTTCCTCGAACCCGGCCTGCCTGAAATAGGCCTGGTAGAAGGGCCGGCTGCAATAGCGGGCGATTTCCACCTGCAGCGTGGGCCGGAGCAGGTCCAGGTCCTCTTCCACGGCGACCCGCACATAGCCCGCCAGTTCAATGTCGTCGGGGTTCCGGCCCGCCCGCTTGGCTCCTATGGCGATATGCTCCCTGGCAACCCTCAGGTAGTCGGGGTTAGCCCAAGTAATAAGCGCTCCGTCGGCCACCTCGCCGGCCAACTCCATCATCTTTGGCCCCAAGGCGGCGATGTAGATGGGCATGTCGGCCCTGTAAGGCTTGAATCCAAGAGACGAACCCTTCAGGCTGAACGTCCGCCCGTCCTGGTCCACCGTCTCCCCACGCAAGAGGCCCCGAATCGCCTGGATCGTCTCCTTAAGACGTGTAACGGGCCTTTCGAACGCGGTTCCCTGGGTCTCCTCCACGGAGTTTTTGTGTCCAGTGCCCAGACCCAGGATGAACCGGCCCTGGGATATGGCATCCACACCCCCCGCTGTCATGGCCAATAGAGTAGGAGTGCGGGTGAACACGGGCAGTATTCCCGTTCCCAAGTTGATTCGGCTGGTGACTGCCCCTATGGCAGCCAACTGTGTGGTGCAGTCACGTCCGTTTCCTTCGGGAATCCACACCGACTCGTAGCCTCGCTCCTCAGCCCGGCGGGCCAGGTCCATTAACTCCCCTGGTTTCAGCGGAACGCTTGTGTCCAACCTAAGTCCGATGCGCGGCATATGCCTCCTCGCTTTACCTTGGATCTAATCGGAGTCTGTCGGGCCGGAGACGAGGTACTCCCTGACATTCCAGAGGGAGTCCCTAGTGTTTCCGACCCTGGAGTGGTCTGTGGATTCGGAGTCGTAGAAAACCTTGATGCTTACGAAAGCAGGCCCCGGCGCCTCCATGACTTCCGGGATTCCCAGCACCAGGTCCTCCAGGCTGTCAAAGCTGAAGACGGCATTATAGCCCCCGTTCTCAGCCAGGGCGGGGAAGTCCAGCTTGCCCAGGCCCGGTATGACACCGCCGCCTGTAGACCGGTCGTCGGAGTCGCAGAGAAGGAAGTGGACCAGGTTTTCCGCTCCTGCGGCGCCCACCGTGGCAAGGGTGTCCAAGCTAGTCCTGAGAGCGCTGTCTGAGTCCAGCGCCAACACCTTGCGCTGGGGTTGGGCCAAGGCCAGCCCCAGCGCAAGGGCTGGAGCGCGCCCGACGCAGTCTGTCAGGTCTATGTCCAGGTCCCTGCGTTGGGAAACTGCGGACCATCCCGCTAGAGGCGTCCCGGCGGCCACGACCACGCAGTCACCTCGGTTGTCGTGAATGGCTCGCAGAGCTTGACTTGCTCTTACAGCCTTTTCGGAAGTCGTCAATGGATATAACCCTCGTGGTCAACGTCCCCGTCTGTTGCTGACCATAATCCACATCCCTGCGGGAATAAGCAACGCCCCGACGATTCCCAAGGCAAAGTTGGAGTCGACGACGCCTCGCCCCATCAGAAGAAATCCGCCTACGAACGCTGCAAGTCCCAGCGCCTGGCCAAGGAGACCGGCGGGGCGCATCAGGTCAGCCGGCGAATCGTTGACGCAACTCTCTGGCGGCGGAAGTGGTGCTCCTAGTGGACCGCTTACGAAACTGGACAGGAGTGTTCTCAATCTCAGGTTCGATCCTCAATCTGATGAAGACGGGCCCCTTGTCGTTCAATGCCTGGTCGATGCCAGTGGCCAGGTCTTCGGTGTCCTCGAAGTCGTAGACGGCAGCATACCCGGCGCCGGAGGCCATCTCTACGTAGTTGCCGGACCCCTCAAGGGGCGTCGGCTGGCCTCCAGTTACGGCGTAGACTCCGTTGTCGAAAACGAAATGGTACAGGTTTTCAGGCGCCTTGTTGCCTATAGTCACCAAGGTTCCCAAGTTCATGAGCAAGCTGCCGTCGCCGTCTAGGACAATCACTTTCCTGTCAGGTTGGGCCAAGGCCATTCCCAAACCCATAGACGATGCCTTGCCCATACACCCGGACAGGGGCAGGTCCAACTCCTGGTTTTGGCTGATGGCGGCCAACCCAAAGTTTATGTTTCCGGCGTTCATCGTGGCAACAATGATGCCGTCCTGCCTGTGTTCGTCTATGATTCTGGCTGCGTCTTGGTTCTTAATCATTAGTTGCTCCCGTTATTGGGTAGCTCATAGTGGGGTGGTGGACCTTCTAGACTTCTAAGCCCCGAACTCCGTTCCCAGGAGCACCGCAACGGGTTTAGAGGTCTCCTCGGCCCGTTGGAACGCCAGAGATATGCGCGGGGCGTCGTCGTCCACCTCCACCAGGTAGTATTCCAGGCCCCAAGCATGGAGGATATGCTCGATGTATTTTGCGGCGGAATCACGGGAGAGACCGTGCCTGTCCCAGCCGCGGTATCCGATAAGCATCACCAGCGGCTGGCCTATGTCGAGGCCCAGCCCTCGAATGGAGTCTCCCGACTCTAACACACCAGTGTTCTGAATCAAGGCTACGGGCTTCTTCCCTCCGGCCCAGAGACCGGCGGCTATGGCCATAGTCTCTCCTTCCCGGCAGACGGGGACGAGGTCCAGGGTTGGGTCGGCGGTCAACTGGTGGAACATGAAGTTGGTCTCACTGTCGGGAAGCCAGACCACGTGGGTGATGTTGTTGGCCTTGAGCTCGTCTATGATGGCCATGGGGTGGAGCACTGCTTCTTGTTGCATGGCGTCTCCTTAGGACCGCGTAGGGGCGTTGACTCGTTGCCTGGGAATTGGTGGCCCAATTATATGAGAGGCCCCAAGCGGGGTCAACCGAACGCCGGGATGCCCAGCGTCCCAGCCCAAAAGACTCCGTACGCCGGTGAATCGTGCCTAAAAGCACAATGTTGACAGGGTCTTTCAGACTCCCATACACTATCCTTAGAGTGAGCCTCAGGCACGCGGAGAAGGCTCACGATCAATCGTCAAGGGTCAGGGAGGACTGATGGCGGCAGTAACTCTAAACGGCCCTATGGGAGCAGGCGGCAGAGAGGTCGGACTCGAGGTTGCAAGGCTCCTTGACTACGACTACGTAGACCGGTTGGTCCTCGCCGAAGCTGCCAAGCGAATCGGCGCGTCGGTGCAGGTGCTGGAGATAAAGGAACGCCAGCCCACGGCTTTCAGGGACAAGCTCGCAATGTTCCTCCGCACCATGCTGGAACGTTCCGCAATGTCGGGAGCCGGAGGAGAACCCTATTTCGGGCCCGGCATGGAGTATCTTCCGTCGGAGGAATACACCGACTTGGCCCCGGAACCTCAGACGGCCGCCATAAGGCTTCATGACCAGCAATTCATCGATGCCACCCAGTCCGTTATACAAGACCTGGCCAAGTCGGGGAATGTAGTAATAAACGGCCGCGGTTCCAATATGATCCTTCAGGACGAGCCGGGTGTGATGCACGTCGGCCTTACAGCGCCTATGGAAACGCGCATGAACGTCATAATGAACCGGGAAGGGTTCAACCGCAAAGAGGCGGAGAAGTACATCGCCGATATGGACAAGGCGATGACCACCTACTTCCGACGGTTCTTCAAGTCCCACCAGCTTGACCCAAACAATTACCATCTGGTGCTGAACATGGGGGCGTTGACCGTTCAGGACGCCGCCGAAATGATAGCCAGCGCCTCCCGTAAGGTTGTGACAGAAGCGCCTGTATAGCCTGCCGCCCATACGGCCCCGGTTCCTTTTCCCCAACCTCCCCACACTTTGTCCACACGCCCCTCGCGGGTCGACCGAAATATAGGGGGCTGAATCCTCTTCCCGTCCTCGGCTGAACCGGGCCAGGACTTGGGGGCCTGCCGCAGCAGCATGTGGAACTGCGCCTGCCCCTCTGACAACCTCCGGTAGCCTTTCCAGCAGGCGGGAGTATAATTGGCGTCGCCGTTCTTTATCCGGTCGGTCCGAAAGTCACGGCATGGTGCAAACATTCACCCAATGGCCCGCCAATCTATGGACAACGCAGCGCTGACTTCCATCCTCAAAGCCCGCTTCGGGTACGACAGCTTTCGGGATCGTCAGGAAGAAGTCATCACCAATGTCCTGGCCCGTCGGGACAGCCTGGTCCTCATGCCCACCGGCGGCGGCAAGTCCCTTTGCTACCAGCTGCCAGCCCTAGTCTTTGATGGAGTCACCCTGGTCGTCTCGCCGCTAATTGCTTTGATGAAGGACCAGGTGGACGCGTTGCACGCCAACGGAATCGCCGCCCGGTTCATCAACAGCACGTTGTCATCATCAGAGATGGAGCAGGCGCTGGCCGAGGTCCGGCAGGGACAGGCCAAGTTGCTGTACGTGGCCCCGGAGAGGCTCATCCTGCCAGGGTTCCGCCGCTATCTCCGCAACCTGGACCTGAGCCTCATCGCAATCGACGAGGCCCACTGCATTTCCGAATGGGGCCACGAGTTCCGCCCCGACTACCGCAACCTTCGGCAACTCCGGGAGGACTTTCCGTCCGTTCCAGTGATTGCCCTGACCGCAACAGCCACGGAACAGGTGCGGGAGGACATCATCGCCCAGCTTGATTTGCAGCGGGGACAAGTGTTTCTGTCCAGCTTCAACAGGGCCAATCTCAGCTACTCAGTCCAACCTAAGAGCACATCCTGGGAGCAGTTGACGGCGAGGCTCCGTCGGCTGCAGGGCCAGTCCTCCATCATCTACTGCTTCTCCCGGCAGGAGACGGAGGACCTGGCCGAGGACCTGAACCGCCAAGGTCTGGTGGCCAAGCCATACCACGCCGGGCTGGACGCCGAGACCCGACGCCGGACGCAGGAAGACTTCGTCCAAGACAGGGTCTCTATCATAGTAGCCACCGTCGCCTTTGGCATGGGAGTGGACAAACCGGATATCCGATTGGTGGTCCACTACAGCCTGCCCAAGTCCATCGAGGGTTACTATCAGGAAACGGGAAGGGCCGGCAGGGACGGACTGCCCAGCGAGTGTGTCCTCTTCTATGCGTACGCTGACAAAGCTAAACAGGACTATTTCATCAACCAGATTGAAGACCCGTCAGAGCGGAGCAACGCCCGTCAGAAGCTGGCCAAGATGGTGGAATTCGCCGAACTCGCAACCTGCCGTCGCAGGTTCATCTTGGAGTATTTCGGAGAGAGTTGGGAGGAAGAAAACTGCGGTGCGTGCGACAAATGCCTCAGGCCGGAAGAGCCGTTTGACGCCACAGAAATAGCCCAGAAGGTCCTGTCGGCGGTAATCCGGACCGGGGAACGGTTCGGTGCAAACCACGTCATCCAAGTGCTGGTCGGAAGCCGAACTAAGCGAGTCCTGGAACTGGGCCACGATCAGCTGAGCGTGTACGGTTTGGCCAAGGACTTCGCGCAGCCTCAACTCAGGGACATTATCGGCCAATTGCAGGCACGTGGACTCCTGTCGCGGAGCGAGGGGGAGTATCCAACCCTGGCCGTCACCCCTGAAGGGAAGGAGTTTCTAAGTCGGCGCGAAACATTGTCCCTCCCACGGCCCATCGCCGCACCAGGGACGGCAGAAGGGACACCCAGCCGAGCCAAAAGATCGACTGCTATGGAATGTGACGAGGGCCTGTTCGAGGAACTGCGCGCTTTGCGGAGAAGGCTGGCCGAAGCACGGGCCGTCGCGGCCTTTGTGGTCTTCAACGACGCGTCGCTCCGCCACATGGCCTCGGCTTTTCCCCGAAACGTGGAAGAGTTTTCCCGCATCCCAGGGGTGGGCAAGACCAAACTGGAGCAGTACGGGCCGGAGTTCTTGGAAGCCATTTGCAGCTACGCCGAGGCCAACGGTATTCCGGACCGGACAGACACACCTCCACTGAGAATGCGCCATGTGGAGGAGTCTAAAGAGAAGGACCCCGAACGAGTGGAGCGTCGCCGGGGAACTACTTACGATGTGACCAAAGAGCTGCTATCCGAGAAGCTGCCCATCAGTCTGATAGCGCAGCAGCGAGGTCTGGCAGACACCACCGTCATCGGACACATCGAACACATGGCTGACACGGGAATCGTCCTGGACATCGAACATCTGCTTCCCGACTGGGAAAAGCTCAACCGGATAGCGGAGGCCTTCGAAGTCTGTGGCAGCGCTTTCTTGAAGCCGGTATGGGACTTCTTGGGGTCCGAGTTCGATTACAACGAGCTGCGGCTGGCGCGGATATACTTACGGCAGGAAGGGCGACTGCCGGACCAATGAAGACCTCAACTTGCGTACGGCGATGAGGGCCGCACCTTAAAACGCCCATCCAGTGTGGCCGGCTGGGACTTGGTAGCGGGACCCTCTGCATTGGTCAGGGGTAGAGTTCAACGAGCTTGGCAGTTCTATAGTCGAAGATTTTCTTTAACTCCGGACGCACGAACAGCCGATCAACCAAGTCGCCGCCCGGCACCCGATAGGTGACGTCATCAGTGACCACGGTACCCTCGGGCGTCTCTTCGAAACGGTGTCGGTGCACCCAGCTCCCGTACGGGCCGTTTATCTGGGTGTCCGTAAATCCATAGGGCGGGTCCCATTCGGTGATTTCGCTGTCCCACATCACAGGGAAGCCTCGCAGCTTTATCCGGTATTTGATTATGGTCCCAACCTCCATGTGGATAGGCAGCGGGGTTAGGATGGACAATTGCAGCCACGGAGGCGTAAGTAGGTTGAGGTTCTCCGCCAGAGCAAAGAACTCAAAGATTTCGGAGATCGGGCGGCGCAACAGCACACTGGCGCCTATTCGATAATCGGACATCGTATATACCCCATTCCACGCCGGGTCTCCTGATAGGAAGCTGTCATGTACAATCATATCCCATTATATCCGGTATACGCGGGGATAGCGGATGAAAACAGAGGTTGAACTCAGCCCGGTGGTGACGACAGACGAGCTGCTGGAGCTGTCCCGTATGGTGGACGAGGCAGGCTCGGACAGACTCGGCATATCCGACGTGGCTCTGTTCCGGGACCCATTCCAGCTTCAAGCGCTGTGCGCCGCGACCACCTACAAGGACAGGAACAGGTCGGCATTATGAGCAATTCTGTAATATCGGAAAGCGATAAGGCGCCCCGCTCGAAGCGCTGACTGAAGTGCGCTCGGACTAAACGCCGAGGGCTTCTCGGGCTGCTCTAAAGAGGGATTCCTCTTCCTCCAGGAAAACCGTGCGGGGGTCCAAGACAACCCGGTTTTCTTCGATGCGGGCCAAAACGGGCGTCGAATGGCTCCGCAGCCGGTCCACAACTCCTTGTGGGCCGCCCAGCATTTGGGTTTCCAGGGCGACCACCCACGTGCCCAGCGTCTCCCCGGGCAGGCTGCCTCCTCCGATGGTGGAGAGGCTTCGCCTGACTTGGGCTCCCCGCCCCATGATGGTCTGCCAGTGGTACGCCCGATCCTCGATCTCCCCTGCCGATGCGGCGATCATTCGCCAAACCGGCACCTTTTCCTCGGCTTCTCCCTTAATATAGTGAAGAAGCGTGGCCACCAGGGCCGCCAAGCTCAGCTTGTCGATTCGCACCGCCCTGGCCAGCGGGTGACGTTCCAGGCGCGTTACCAACTCTCTGGTTCCCACAACGATTCCGCACTGGGGGCCGCCCATAAGCTTGTCCCCGGAGAAGAAGACCAGCTTGGCGCCAGCCGAGATAGCTTCCTGCGGCGTGGGTTCGTGGGCAAGACCGTAGTCCTGGGTGTTCAGAAAGCAGCCGCTGCCTATGTCGTGAAGCACCGGCACTCCATGCCGTGCCCCGACCTGAACCAACTCTGCCGTGTCCGGAGAGTGGGTAAAGCCCTCCACTCGGAAGTTGCTGGCGTGGACTTTTAGCAGGGCGGCGGTGTTCTCGGTGATGGCGGCGCTGTAGTCGGCAGCATAGGTCCGGTTGGTCGTCCCAACCTCCACCAGGGTAGCCCCGCTTTGTCGGAGAACATCCGGTATGCGGAACCCGCCTCCTATCTCAACCTCTTCCCCTCGGGAGACGATAACCTCTTTGCCCGTTGCCAACGCCGACAACCCCAGAAGGACCGCCGAGGCGTTGTTGTTGACGACTATGGCCGCTTCCGCCCCGGTAAGGTGCCTGAGAAGATGCTGAACGTGGGCTTGTCTGCTCCCCCTCCGTCCGTCGTCCAGGTTTAGCTCCAAATTAGAGTAGCCTTCCGAGGCTTGCAGGACAGCCTCCATAGACTCCAGGCTGAGGGGCGCCCTGCCCAGATTGGTGTGGATTATGACCCCAGTGGCGTTGATTACGGGGACGGGGTTGACCTTCCCTAGCCTCTCCACCCGTGCCGCCACCTGTTCGGTAATTCGCTCAGCGGTAATCGGCTGGCCTCTATTCCCGTCCAACTCATTTATGGACTTGCGGACCCGGTCAATCTCTTCGCGCACCAGTGTGGTCAGCCACTCTCTGGAGTACTCGCTGTTCAAGGCCCGGATGGAACGGGTGGAAAGGATGCTTTCAACGCTGGGCAGGTCGCGGTACTGCATAGGGGATGTCCACCTCTGGGCGGGGTGTTCTCCCTATTCTAACACGGGCCGTCCGCGAACGCCTTGGGCGTGGGAGTAATGTTGGGGTAGGACTCCACGTCTTTACGTTCACCCTGAGCCGGTCGAATGGCGGTTCGACAAGCTCACCACGAACGGAGAGAACAAAGCTTTGACTATCGAAAGACCTTGGGCGGAAGGCAGGCCCCGACAGGGGGCGGAGACTAGGAGTTAGATTGGAGGGCCTCAGGGGAAGGCTCGACTCTGACGCTGTCTCCCACGCGGAGCTCGCCGCCATTCAGCACCATGGCCAGGATGCCCCGCCTGCCCTGGAGCGTTTCGCGCAGACCGGCGCGTATCTCGTCCATGCGGCCGCACGGCTCGCAGTCGCCGGTGGCTTCCATGGTTACTTCGTCGCCGAAGAAGAAGACTTGCCCGGGGCGGATGCCGCTCAGGTCTACGCCCTCAATGGTGATGTTCTCTTTGATTTGTCCGGGAGAAAGGCCCAGAAGGTCGAGGGTTTCCCTGTCCATTATCAGGACTTGTCTTGCGAAACCTCTCTGGGCGTGTCTGTCCCCTTCGATTCCCACGTCGGCAATGGCTGTAGCGGTTTCCGTGGAGGTCATGGGCTGACGCCGTTCTTTGCTAACCTGTATCGCCAGAACTTTTCCCGTTGTGTCTTGGGCCAACGTTATCGCCCCCTATCCAATCTACGCCTGCAAGTACCCTCTGGCTAAGACTATCACATTATAGGAACGTGGTGTAGAATTGTCACGGCTAAAGGCCTTTCTACCATTCCCAGACCGGGAGGAACGCATGGCTGACCAGATGATCAGAGTTGAACGTACGGACGGGGTGCTCGTCATAACCATGGACGACCCGCCTACGCGCAACTCTCTGGGAGCGGACATGACCGCACAGATCAGGGCTGAGTTGGACCGTTTCGAGCAGGACCCGGACGACCGCGTACTTCTCCTCACCGGCGCCGACCCCGCCTTCTGCTCCGGCGCCAACGTCCGGCGAATGGACCGGGAAGCCCAGCAGCGCTCAGACGAGCCGCCTGCTGAAAAAGCCGAACTTCCCTGGGGCAAGATGGAGAAGCGGTTCGGGTCCCGGGCAGAATCGGATGAAGCCTGGAGAGTGGGTAACTTCCCCCTCCGCATCCACGACCTGCAGAAGCCGTCCATCGCCGCCGTCAACGGCTACGCTATGGGCGTAGGCATGGGCATCTCCCTCGCCTGCGACATCCGCCTGGCCTCGGAGAATGCGATCTTTTCGGAAGCCTTCGTTCTCAGAGGGTTAATACCCGGAGACGGAAGCTGCTGGCAACTGCCTCGGCTAATCGGACTGAGCAACACGCTTCTCATACAGTACACAGGAGACAGAATCGACGGAAACGAGGCCTACCGTCTGGGCCTGGCCAGCAAAGTCTATCCCCACGACGAGTTGATGCCCGCCGCCATGGAACTGGCCGCGAGGCTAGCCAACGGACCCACCCAAGCAATGTCCCTGATTAAGTATCTGGTCAGAAAGTCCATGGATGTCAGCCTGGAAGAAAGCCTGGAGATGGGCCACGCCGCCCAAGACATCGCCAGAAGCACGGATGACCACAAGGAAGCCGTCAGGGCTTTCGTGGAAAAGCGCAAACCCGCCTTCAAAGGCCGGTAAAGTCGCGGAGCTTACCCTGGAATCACAGCAGCGCCCAGGGCGCAACATGAGGGACAGGGAGCAGGGGAGGCAAAAAGTCCCTTACGGTATCCGGCTTCATCCCAGACAGCAGTTATGTTAAGCGGTCGCTATAGATACAGTCGGTGGGACGGCTCACAAGACGTCTTCCAGATGGACGCCGATGAGTTGATGGACCATCTGTCCAACGACGTCCTTGCCGACGGAGACGTATTCCGTGCCCTGAGAGAGCTGATGCGCCGGGGCATGAAGGACCAGTCCGGCAGACAGATGCCCGGCCTGCGGGACCTTCTGGACAAGCTGAAGGACCGGCGAAAAGAGCAGCTCCAGCGGTACAACATGGACTCGGTTATGGAGGACATCAAAGAGCGGCTCAAAGATGTCCTGAAGACCGAAAGGGAAGGAATCGGCAAGCGGCTGGATGAAGCCGCGTCCAAGGCCGGCGACGCCGAAGGCCCCGAGCGGGCCCAGATGGAGCAACTGACCAAGCTGCTGGAACAGCGGGCCCAACGCAATCTGGAAAAGCTGGACGCCCTCCCCGAAAGCGCCGGAGGAGCCATCCGGGAGCTCATGGAGTACGACTTCATGGACCCCGAGGCCCAGCGGAAGTTCCAGGAACTCTTGGACATGCTCCAGAGCCAAATGGCCCAGAACCTGTCCCAGGACATCATGCAGCGGCTCAAAGACATGACCCCTGACGACATGGCTGCCATGCGGGACATGCTGAGCCAGCTGAACCAGATGCTCCAGGACCAGGCAAACGGACAGCAACCCGATTTCGACGGGTTCATGCAACAGTACGGCCAGATGTTCGGCCCGAACCCGCCCCAAAACCTGGAAGAGCTGATGCAGCACATGCTGCAACAGATGGCCCAGATGCAATCGATGATGGACAGCATGTCCCCGGAGGCGCGCCGAGAGATGGAAGAGGCCCTGAACTCCGTCCTCGACCCTGAAACCCAGCGGCAGATGGCCCAGCTGGCCTCGCTGATGGAACAGCTGATGCCCATGGACGAGCTCAGGCGCCAATACCCCTTCCTGGGAGACGAGAGCCTGACCTTGGATCAGGCCATGGAGTTGATGTCGGACCTCCAGAGCATGGACGAGTTGGAACGGGCCATAAGGCAGACCATGAGGTCGGGCAACCCGGACGACCTGGACCCGCAGCAGCTGGAAGAGCAACTGGGTGAAGAGGCCCGCAAGGCCTGGGAACAGCTCCAGAAGCTGATGGAGCAACTGAAGGAAGCAGGCTACATCACCGACGGCGCACGGCCCGACCTGACGGCCAAAGCCATCCGGCGCATCGGCCAAAGGGCGCTGAAAGAGGTCTTCGTCAATCTGAAGAAGGACCGCATGGGCAATCACGAGCTTGACAACCGGGGCGGAGGCGGGGACACCATCACCGAGACCAAGACCTACGAGTTTGGCGATCCCTTCCAGCTGGACCTGAACACCACCGTGAAGAACGCCATCACCCGGACGGGTCCGGACCTGCCCGTCAAGCTGACTCCTGAAGACTTCGAGATATACCGCAACGAGCACATGACCAGGGCCGCCACCGTGGTGTTGCTCGACCAGAGCCGATCAATGGGGCTTTTCGGCAGTTTCCACGCCGCCAAAAAGGTGGCTATGGCCCTGTTCGCCCTCATACACAGCCAGTTCCCTAGGGACAACCTCTACGTGGTGGGGTTCTCCGACTACGCCGTCGAAATCAAGGAAGATGAGCTTGCCAAGTCCAACTGGAACTCCTGGGTCTCCGGCACCAACATCCACCACGCGCTGATGCTCTCCCGGAAGCTGCTGTCCAAGGAAAAGGGCGGCTCACGCCAGATACTGCTCATCACCGACGGGGAACCCACGGCCTACCTGGAGGGCAACCAGTCACTGTTCAGCTACCCTCCCAGTTACAAGACCATCATGGAAACCTTGAAGGAAGCCCGGAAGTGCACCCAGGAAGGCATCGTCATAAACACCTTCATGCTGGAGAACAACTACCAGCTGATGGACTTCGTGGACCGGATGACGCGCATCAACCGGGGCAGGGCTTTCTACAGCGCTCCCGACAAGCTGGGCGAGTTCGTCCTGGTGGACTACGTCAACAACCGCCGGAAGCACGTAAACCGTTAGTCGTCCTCCCCTCGTGCCTGACATTCTTCGCTTGACATACGACGTCTGGACGTCCACTATTCTGGTGAGAAGTAAGAGGCCAGCATGGGGGACACACTCAGGAAACTGGGACGCCCGCCCAAGCCAGTCGAGGAATCCCCAGACACCTTCGTGTACATTCTCGAGGCTGTCGTGAGTGAGCTTGACGAACTGAAGACCACGGTTGCCAGGCATGACCAAGAGTTGTGAGCTCTGGCAGGCATCGTGAGTCAGGGTTTCGAGACCTTGACAGAGTTAATGGTTGATAGTTTCAAGTCCCTGGACACCAAGATGGATAGCCAACATCAAGACCTTCGCAACTTGATCATAGGGACACAATCGGACAATGGGGCTGAGCCTACCTAGGCGCCAATTCCCCGTAAGAGAGCCTCTTCCCTTCCGTGCACCGAATCAATCCCTGAACCCTGGCCGATGGTGTCCCTAACGGCTGGCTGTGCGTCATACTCATCCCCAAAGGCGGAGAATAGCATCCGGCGCCAGTTCATCGCCTAACCTGTGCGGATGGAAGGGCAGCCAGATATTTGGTATCCTTTCTATAGAGCGGTGGGCTATAGGGCACGATCCCTTACACGCCCCAATTGAGAGAAGCGGATGAGAGAAACGGTAGAAGAAGCTGCAAGGTTGCTGGAGCAGGGTTCACCCTGCGTCATGGCCACGGTGGTGCGGACCAAAGGCTCCACGCCCCAGAAACCCGGTGCGCAGCTACTGGTGCGCCAGGACGGTTCGGGCATAGGGACTCTGGGCGGCGGCTGCGTTGAAGGAGACATCTGGTACGCAGCCAAGGAAATACTGCGCAAGGGCGACGGCCCCGAGTACAAGGACTACCTTCTCAACGAGGACATCGCCGCAAGGGACGGGCTGGTCTGCGGCGGCTCCATGTACTTCTTCCTGGAACCTCTAAGAGGCGGGGAGGACTTCCTGCCCTACGCCAGGGAGATGATGGAGGCCTACGAGAGCGGGCGCCCCGTCAGCGTCGCCACCGTGGTCAGGTCAGATTCGGGCCGTGGCGAGATGGGAGCCCGGCTTCTACTCAGAGACGACGGCTCCACGAAAGGCAGCCTGGGAGATGAAGAACTGGACCGGATGGCCCTGGAAGCCGCAAGGCAGGTGGCGGACCTGGGAAACAACAAGGACCTGATGACCCACGACGGGGTTGAGATTTTCGTGGAAGGGGTCACCACTCCTCCCACCCTGGTGTTGGTGGGCGGGGGCCACGTGGCTAGGGCCACCTACAACCTCGCGGTGTTGCTGGGCTACAGGATATACGTGGTGGACGACAGGGAGGAATTCTCCAACGCGGAGCGGTTCCCGGACGCAGCCGGAACGTTCAAAGTCCCGGACTACGGCCACAGCTTCGAAGACGTGCCAATAAACGCCAACACCTTCATCGTCGTGGCAACTAGAGGCCACTGGTTCGACGACGTAGCCCTGGAAGCGGCCGTCAAGACTCCGGCCAAGTACATCGGCCTGCTGGGAAGCAGGCGCAAGACTATAATGATCTACCAGCGGCTGGTCCAGCTGGGCATGTCCCCCGATAGGCTCAAGGCTGTGCACGCTCCCGTCGGCCTAGACATAGGCGCCAGGACTCCGGAGGAGTTGGCCGTGAGCATCATGTCCGAAATCATCATGTTCCGCCACGACGGCAAAGGCGGTCCCATGAAGATGGAGGAACGGTACTTTGACCGGGCTGTGGGCAAGGCCCTGGCGGGCCAGGCAGCCTCAGACTGACCTGTGCCCACAACAGCCGCCCTTCTCTTGTCAGCGGGCGAGTCCACCCGCATGGGGAAACCCAAAGCCCTCCTTGACTGGCGAGGCGCCCCCCTCATCCAGCGTCAGGTCGACGCGTTGGCGGAAGCAGACGTCTCCCCAATCATAGTCGTGCTGGGCCACGCCTATGAAGAGTTGGCGCCGCTTGTTCCCAATTCCCCAGGGGTGCATACCGTCCGCAACCCGGACTATAAGTCGGGTAAGACCACCTCCATCAAAGCTGGCGCGCGTGAACTCCAGAGGTTGGGAGCGGGTGACTCCCTTCTGTTGCTCAACGTCGACCAGCCCCGCACCTCCGACCTGATAAGGAGGGTGGTGGACGCCCACTACAACGGACACGCGCTGGTCACCGTCCCGACATGGGAAGGCAAGGGAGGCCACCCGATAGTCCTGTCCGCCAGTCTGTTGGACGAGCTTCTGGAAATCCGTGAGGAAACCCTGGGAGTCAAAGAGTTGCGAATCCGCCACGAGGACCGCACCCAGAGAGTGGACCTGGATGACCCGCAGGTAGCACTGGACATGAATACTCCCGAGGACTACCGGAGGGCCCTGGATACCGTCAACCCTGTTTAGCGCCGCCGCTATGGGTTAGAATACCGGCGCATTCTCCACACAATCACACTGAATCGACCAACCGGAGGGACTAATGAAGCCGTTAGAAGGGATACGCGTGCTGGACTTGACCAGAGCGCTGGCCGGCCCTTATTGCGCCATGATGCTGGGGGACTATGGCGCAGACGTAATTAAGATAGAGGTGCCTGGAAGCGGTGACGACACGCGGAAATGGGGGCCGCCCTTCATAGAGGACGAGAGCGCTTACTTTCTGTCAATTAACCGGAACAAGCGCAGCCTGACCCTGAACTTCCGGCATGAAGAAGGCCCGAAGATATTCCTGGAGCTGGCTAAGAACGCCCACATAGTCGTGGAGAACTTCACGCCCGACGTAACCAGCAGGTTGGGCATCGACTACGAGGCGGTCAAGGCCGTCAACCCCAAAATCGTCTACTGCTCCATATCGGGCTTCGGGCAGACCGGGCCCTACCGCACCAAGTCTGCGTATGACCAGGTGATGCAGGGCATAGGAGGCATCATGAGCCTCACCGGCGAACCAGGAGGCGCCCCCACCAAAATGGGAATCGCCCTCACCGACATCGGCGCCGGTATGATGGGGGCCTACGCCATAATGACCGCACTGTTCCACCAGTCGCTGCACGGCTTGGACGAGGGCCAGTACATAGACGTGTCCATGTTGGACCTCCAGGTGGCGTGGCTGACCTACATGGCGGGCTATTATTTCGCCACCGGCGAGAACCCGGAGAAAGTCGGGGCGGCCCACCCCACCCTGGTGCCCTATCAGGCCTTCCAGTGCCAGGGCGGCAAGTACATCAACATCGCCGTCGGGTCCGACCGCCTCTGGGAGAGGTTCTGCAAGGCCATGGACAGGGAAGAACTGTTCGACCATCCCGACTACCACCAGAACGGGGACAGGGTGAGGAACCGTTCCCAGCTGGTTGCTTTGCTCCAGGAAGAGTTCGGAAAGAGGTCCGTGGACGAGTGGGTGAAAACGCTGGAAGAGGGCGGAGTTCCATGCGGACCCATCAACGAGGTCAGCGACGTTTTCAACGACCCCCAGGTCATTCACCGCGAGATGCTGCAGGAAGCGCCCCACGCCAGCCTCGGCACGGTCAAGGTCGCGGGCATACCCATCAAGTTCTCCCAGACCCCCGGAAGCGTCGAACGAGGGGCTCCGGTGTTGGGTCAGCACAACATGGAGATACTGTCCGAGCTGGGTTACTCGGAACAGGACGCCGCCCGCCTTAAAGAGGAAGGGGCTATCTAAGGCCCGGGCGGAGTTGTGGACAGGAATTCTATTGCCTAGGTACGACTCCGGCATTATGATTGGGGCGGCGTCGGACCCCCGGAATTCGATTGTAGGCTGGTAACGGCTTAATGGACTTGGGTCTCCTGGACAGGGTTGCTATCGTGGGCAATTCCAGCCAAGGAATTGGCCGGGAGACGGCGCTTACCCTTGCACGCGAGGGAGTCAACCTGACTATCGTCTCCGACAACGAAGACGAGCTGCGACAGACAGAGCGGGACATCTCAAGGGTCAGTTCACAGCACAAGGTGCTGGCCGTCCCGGGAGAGATGCTGAGTTCCGCCGACGTAAAAAGAATCGTCAGAGGCACACACAACAGATTTGGCCGCATAGACATATTGGTCAACAGCATCGGCAAGCAACCCACCAAGGCGCCGTCCTTGATGGACGACCAGGAATGGGAAGAAGCCCTTCAGCGTAACTTCCTGAGCGTCGTACGCATGTGCCGCGAGGTCATGCCGTACATGCAGCAGCAGCAATGGGGACGAATCATCAACCCCCTGTCGGCGCCGGTAGGCCGTTCATTCAAAGGCCGGGTGGTCTCCATATCCAACCCCACCGCCGTCTTAGGATACTCGAAGATGCTAGCCGTGGAACTGGCCGCTTATAACATTACCGTGAATTCGGTGATGGCCGGAATGATAGACGTAGAACCCTTAACCCCCTTCTACGAGGATGCGGCCAACGACCAGGGAACGTCCCTCTCCGAAATCGTGAAGTCGGACATACCCATGCACCGGATGGGGAAGCCTGGCGAGATGGCCGACCTGATAACGTTCCTGGCTTCCGAACGGTCCAGCTACATCACCGGAACCACCGTTCCCGTTGACGGAGGCGCCGTACAGTTCCCCATCTGATAACGCCCCCCCCGACGAGCCGCTATGAACATCGACGCTGTAATCCAAGCTGCCCAAAGCTTCATGCAACAATCGTCCCATCCCGTCGACGGGTGGTTGATTCACGACTACCGCTACTCCAACCCCATCATGTGGCAAGCGCTTGGGGGCCGCATCTCCAACGTGACTCGTCCCTGCTGGCTCTACGTGCCGACTTCGGGAGAACCCGTCCTCATCGTCCACCACGTGGACGCCGGAAGGTTCCAGAACGTCCCTTTCCGAAAGGACGTGTATAGAAACCGAGAGACCATGATCGAGTCTCTGGCAAAGGCGCTGCCGTCGGGCAGACGGGTCGCTATGGAGTATTCTCCCCTGGGGTCCATTCCCAGGGTCTCCAAGGTGGACGCGGGAACGGTGGAGTTGGTTCGCGACCTAGGAGTGGACGTGACCTCGTCGGCGGACCTGCTCCAATATGCAACCCAGCGTTGGGGAGTAGCCCAGCTGGCGTCCCACAAACGCACGGCGGACAAGCTGGGACGCATCGTGCTAGAGGCTTTCGACTATATCGGAAAGAATCTTTCTCCGGGTGTCACGGAACATGCCGTGGCGGAGTTCATCAGGGGCCGCTTCAGAGAGGAGAACATCCACTCCCCCGACGGCCCCATCGTGGCGGCCAACGGCCATGCCGGCGACCCTCACTATGAACCCCAGCCCGACGGACCTCCCTTCAACGAAGGGGACTGGGTCTTGATTGACCTGTGGGCACGGGAGGAGTCGGAGGAGGGAGTGTACGCCGACATCACCTGGGTGGCGTATATCGGCGACGAGCCGTCCCAACGTTGCCGGGAAGTGTTCGACATCGTGGTGGAAGCCCGCGACGCCGCCCTGGAGTTCATCCAGGAGGCCCACGCCGACGGGCGCACCGTCGAGGGCCGCGACGTGGACTACGTGGCCCGCGAGGTGATTACGGGCTACAACTACGGCGACTATTTCACCCACCGGCTGGGCCACAGCATCAGCGGGGAGGTCCACGGAGACGCAGTGAACCTGGATAGCTTCGAGACCGATGACAGGCGCACGATAATCCCCGGAATATGCTTCTCCATAGAGCCGGGCATATACCTGCCCGATTTCGGCATGCGCTCGGAGATAGACGTATTTATGTCGGAGGAAGGCCCCGTGCCTACCACCGCCATCCAGCGCGAAATCGTCCTGATCCTGGGCTAGACCGACCTACCCCCCAACCCGCCGTTCCCACAGCCCTTAGCCGGGAGGGAATAATGAGCGACCACACAGAGGCAGACCCAGGAGGCCCTAGCGGCAGAACCCACTATCTTGTTTCGTGTGTGAGGCGTAAGAGTCCCGCGCCGGCGCCGGCCAAGTACCTCTACACCTCCGACTGGTTCCACAAGGCGCGGGAATACGTGGAGAGGACAGGTCAACCGTGGTCCATCTTGTCCGCAAAGCATGGCCTGCTCCACCCGGAGACAGTCATCGAGCCATACGACAAGACGCTCAGGACCATGCCCATCGACCAGCGGCGCGGTTGGGCTCAGCGTGTCTTGGCGGACATCGAGCGGACGCTTGGAGACGCCGAGTCAGTCGTGCTTCTGACCAGCCGACGCTACCGCGAATTCCTTGAGCCCTCCCTGAGGGAGAGGGGTTTCGACGTGCACCTTCCCATGAAGGGACTGCGCATCGGTGAACAGCTTGCATGGCTCAAACGCCAACTCAGTCCATGACCAGCCGCATCGCTGACACAATCCGCTTCTACGACCTCCTGGACCGGCTCCGTGACCGCGTGGACGGCACCCGCACACTGGCCGATTGCCACAGCAATATGAACTGGCCGGAGCGCGGAATCTACTTCTTTTTTGAGCACGGTGAATCCCGGACCGGATCGGGCAGCGGTCCCAGGGTAGTGCGCATTGGAACCCACGCTCTAATTGACCGGGCCAAGAGCACGCTTTGGGGACGACTGTACCAACATCGGGGGGCCGCCAGCACCGGGGAAGGCAATCACCGGGGATCGATATTCCGGCTTCTGGTGGGCATTGCACTGGAACGTCAAGAGAACGTCCGTCCCCCGCCATCCTGGGGTGTCACCAGCGACATCCGCTCTGCCGCTCGTCAAATCGGCATTGGGCTGGAGGAAGTGAAACAGTGGGAACGTGGTCTTGAGGTCAAGGTCAGCCGATACATCACGGGAATGCCTTTCTTGTGTCTGAACGTAGATGACGAGCCTGGCCCCGACAGCCAGCGCGGGTTCATCGAACGCAACGCTGTCGCACTTCTAAGCGGCTTTGGGGAGCGGGCAGTCGATGCTCCGTCTCCCCACTGGCTTGGCCGACACAGCGACCGGGGACGTGTGCGCCTCTCAGGCCCCTGGAACAACAACCACGTGGATGAGGCTTATGACCAGTCTTTCTTCAACGTCATGGAACGGTGGATTGGCCGCACGGAAAGGCAATAAACTTCCAGCGACAAAGACCCATCGCTCCCAGTCTGGACAACCAGTTCCGTAGGAGTGACAAATCGACCGGTACTTTAGTTCCTCAACGGTTATAATTGCCTAACGGCCTAGACGGACGCCGGGAGTTGGCATGGTGACCACTGAGGACAGAGTAAGCAGGCTGGAGGGAGCCTACGAGCAGGTTGACAGCAGGCTCGACGACCTGATCACCCGTCTCAGCGATATTAGCAACCAGGTGGACCGTCGTTTCGACGCGATCGACCGGCGATTCACCAGCCTCATCATCCTTGTCGCCGGTTCATGGGTCACGATGATGGGAGCCATCATCAGCAGCATCGTCATCGCCAACTGACAAACCGTAGCCCCTAGAACACCTGCTCCATGTACTCGCCGATTTCCGACAGGTGGAAGTCGGCCACCGCCACCTCGGGCGCCCACACTATCTGGTCAGAAGACCAGCGTATCGTCCCCTTGCGTTCCGCCCCGATGCCCAGGATGTTCCTCAGCACGTTGTGGACGTTCTCGTTCATACGCAGGGTGTTGGGCTTGATGGGAGCCGCGAGTTTGCCGTCTTTGATTAAGTAGGAGTCGCCGATGACTGTGCCGCTGAAGTCTCCCGCCCCGATTCCGTTGACGGGATAGGTGTACCATATCCGGCCTATGTACAGCCCGTCACCGACCCTCCGCAGCAATTCCTCGTTGGTGCAGGGATCGCTGCTCTCGACGATCAGGTTTGTGGGGGTCACGCCAGGAGACGCATCGAAGTTCCGTCCGCCGCCCCTTCCGCTGCGGAAACCGTTGCGGGGAGACAACGCCGCCGCCACGCCCTTGGGGTCCACTCCCAGTTTTTCGCTTCCCTTGGGGTCGTTAAGAAGCCGTTGAGTTTCATAATGGTTGGACAGAAGCCCTACAAGGGAGCCCCCTTGAATCAGGTCAACCCTTCCTGTGGGAAGACCCTCATCGGTGATGGCTTTGCTGGCCGCCAGTCCCGACGCCGAGCCGTCGTCATAGATACTCAACGTCTCATCGGCCACCTGCTGGCCGAACTTGCCCATGTAGGTTGAAGCCCCAGCGTAGAACATCTCCGCATAGAGGCTGGGCATCAGAATCCACTCCAATATCTCAGTGAGCGTCTGCGGACCAAGAACCACACGAAAGGCTCCCGTCTCAACCCGCTGACCATTGACTGACGCTATGGCGTTGCGGGCGGCCTCGGCCCCAGCCTCTCCCGTCAAGTCCGAAAGTCGGCTTCCCACCGACCAGCCGCTCCCCTTGGCCGCAGCGTCTTCCAGCATGGCCGTGGCGAAGGACATTACCAACGTTGACTCGTCCGATTGGACCTGGGGCATGTGCGTAGAAGCTATGGCCATCCGTTCCTGCAGCATGACTACGTCGCCGCCCAGGATGATTCCCAGGTCTCTCACTCCTTCAGGAGACCCGGCCAGGTTCAACAAGTCTTCGGAGGTCCCTATAGTCTCCAGAGTCCGCTCCACCGTCTGCCATCCGGCGGCGACCATCTTGCCGCTCTTAATACGCATGACGGCTGGGTCGTGGTACTTAGACAAGCCGGGAGTCTCTCCAGTAGGCTTGGGCAGGGACACGTACTCCCTATCCGCCACGGCGCCTAGGCGGGCCTTTTCCAACGCCTTCCTCACTCCCTCCAAAGACAGGTCTGCTGGTTCGCTGCCGAAGCCGGTCTTTATGCCGTCCCCAGTGGAGAAGGCCACACGGATCCCCAGGCCGTAGGACTCGAGCGACTTGGGTTCTTCCACACCATTGCTGGGTATCCGGGACGTGTAGTTGAGCCGTACCGTCAGGTTGCCGTTGGCCGCGGCGAACACTTCTGCCTCAGACACGTCAGGCTGAGCTTTGAGATACGCCAAGCCTTCTTTGACTGACCTGCGCAATCGGCTCGTGGATGTCAGGGGCATTTCACTTCTCCGGCTTGGAATTGAGCGGCTGGCCTATAATTTCCTGTAATGCCAGCCCGTTGCGGCGGCCAAGTCACGCCGCCGGGCCCGTGAGACGGGCGATGCCCCGCATGGTGGGGCCGCCGTTGCTCATGCGTTTGGCCTGCATGGGCTGGCCTTTACCGCAGTTGGGCACGGGATACATCTTGAAGTCGGAGCCAACGGCGTCGATGCTCATGAAGTAGTCTCGTGAGTCGGACGTGATTCCGCCGTCCCTGTACAGCTGGCCCAACTGACCATTCTTTATCTCATAGACCTTCACCGCGGTAATGCGGAAGTTCTCCCGGGCCTCTGACACGGAGGGTATGCGGTGGCCGGAGACGTAGTATCCATCCTCGACTTCGCTAATAATCTGCTGCGGGTCCTGCTCGCCGGGTGCGAAAACGGTGTTCGTCATACGAATCAGGGGAACAAGGCTTGCCTCGGTGGCCCTTGAGGAGCCGTTGGCCTCAGCGCCTAGAATGGCGGCTGTCTGCCGGTTGTTCAGAAACTCCTCCATTACGCCGTCCCGGATATGGTAGGCCCGGCGGGCGGGAGTCCCGTCGTGGTCGTACTTGAAGGACCCGAACCCCTCCATGGTGGGATCGGAGAAGGCATTCACCAGAGGCGAGGCGATGGACTTGCCCATCTGGTTGTCTTTCATGTCCTTGAAGAACCAGCTGCGCCCCGCGTAGGAGGTCTCGTATTTAAGGGCCCGGTCCAACTCCGACGGGTGACCCACCACCTCGTGGACCAGAAGGGTGTTGAAGTGGGGGTCGGTGACCACCGTCACGTCCTTGTCCGGAGGCTTCAACGGCGGGGCGTTCACAACCTCTACGGCATCGACTCCCAGTTTCTTGCAAAATGAGATGAAGTCAGGCAGTACGATAGGGCCGTTGTCGTAACCCTCCGTAAGAATCTCCCATCCCCGCTGGTGGCCGGTGAAGTCGTATATCTCCATCGTGCCGTGGTCGGCGGCGCATATCGCCACGACGAACCCTTCGGTTTGGGCGAAGCTCTGGTCGATGTCTGCGCCTTCGGAGCTGCAGAACAGCTCTCGCAGCATGAAAGTTCCCGCCGAGGCCGCTGTGTACACCACCTGGTCGCTGGCTTGGGCGGCCTTGCAGCCGCCCAGAGCCATGCCCATCGCGTCATTGAGGGACACGGACCGAGGGTCTATCTTGTACACAGCTTCTACCGTATCCTGAGCGATGGTCACTGGAGCCAGTACGGCGTTGGAAAGGCTGGCGCCCAACGCGCCCAACCGCTTCGTGGCGGACGCTTTCATCCTGGCGCTGGCCCTGGCCCTTTCATGGGCCTGGGTGATGCCTTCCATGATGACGTGGCCTATCCGGTCGATGTCAGCGGCGCCAAGGATGCGCCCATAGAACCCTGGAGCGGTAACGCGTCCTCCCGAAATTACACGTACCCCAAAGTCGAAGGCATAGTCCTCCGACGAAGCCTTCTCGTTTCCGTTTTCGGCCACTGCTCCCTTTTCCTCTCGCACCTGCACACGGACGTCGCAATATTCCAAGCCAGGTAGGCGCTTGGCGTCATCGTTGACTATCGAGACCAGTTGAGGCCTGATTTTGTCCAGCAGGCCCACTTCCACTCTTTCAGACATCTTTAACTTCCGTTCTGAATCTTGGATTGGCGACTCTAACTTGTTACGGCCCCCGAAGAAGCGGAGGAGACTAGGCGGGCGTATTTTGCTAGAGCGCCGACGGTGTATTGCGGCTCGGGGGCCTGCCACGCGCGGCGTCGCCGTTCCATCTCCTCATCGGGAACATCCACAGCCAGCAAACGTCGTGGTATGTCCAGAGTGACCATGTCGCCGTCGTTGACCAGTCCGATGGGGCCTCCCACCGCAGCCTCCGGCGCTATGTGGCCTGCCATGAGACCGCGAGTGGCCCCCGAGAAGCGCCCGTCAGTCACCAGCGCCACTTGCTCACCCAACCCTTGTCCGACCAGCGCCGCCGTCACTCCCAGCATCTCACGCATCCCAGGTCCGCCCCTGGGTCCCTCATACCGTATGACCACTACGTCTCCCGCCTGAATCTCCTGGCGCCGTATGGCCGCAAAGGCGTCCTCTTCCCGGTCGAATACCCGCGCCGGACCCGTCTGCTGGATGTGACCTTGGCTGGCTGAGACCTTGACGACGGCGCCCTCCGGAGCCAGGTTGCCCTTCAGAATGACCAACCCTCCCGTGGACGCCAGGGGCTGGCCCACATGTGCCACTACGGGCTGGTCCTCGACCACGTCCAGGGCAGCCAAGTTCTCCTCAATTGTCCTTCCCGTGATCGTTAGTTGGCTGCCGTCCAGAAGTCCAGCCGACAGCAGCCGCTTCATAACCAGGGGCACGCCTCCCACCCGGTCCAAGTCCGACATGACATACCGTCCGCCCGGCTTCATGTCAGCAATATAGGGAGTATTGGAGCTGATGCGGTCGAAGTCGTCTATGTCCAGGTCAACCTCGGCTTCGTGGGCGACTGCCAGCAGATGAAGGACGGCGTTGGTGGAGCCTCCCATCGCGGACACGACAGTGATGGCGTTTTCGAAGGCCTGACGGGTCATTATGTCTCTGGGCTTGATTCCCCTTTCCAGGCAACTCATCACCGCCTGGCCGGCCTCCACAGAGCTGGACAGTCTGCGCCCGTCTATGGCCGGAATGGACGCCGCGCCCGGCAGAGACATCCCAATGGCCTCGATGGCGGCGGCCATAGTGTTGGCCGTGAACAACCCCGCGCACGAGCCTTCGCCAGGACAGGCGCAGGACTCTAGGGAGGTCAAGTCCTGAGTCGACATCGCTCCTTTGGAATGGGCGCCGACGGCCTCAAACACGTCCTGAATGTTCACGTCCCTCTCAAGGAACTGCCCTGGCATTATAGAGCCGCCGTATATGAAGACGGACGGGATGTTCAGCCGAGCGGCGGCCATGAGACAGCCGGGGAGGTTCTTATCGCACCCGGCGATGGTCACCAACCCGTCAAACCTCTGGCCGAACGCGACCACCTCTATAGAATCGGCTATGACCTCCCGGCTGATGAGGGATGCCTTCATCCCTTCCGTACCCATGGATATGCCGTCGCTGACGGTGATGGCTCCAAACTGGAAAGGCGTGCCCCCGGAAGAAATCACTCCTTCTCTCACCGGCTCGACCAGCTTGCCGAGATGTACGTTGCAGGGGGTAATGTCGCTGGCCAAGTTGGCGATGCCAATGAAAGGCTTGTCCAGGTCTTCCCGGCTGAGGCCCATAGCCAGAAGCATTGCCCTGGCGGGCGCCCTGTCAGGACCCTCGGTGATGTCACGGCTCTTGTGCTTTAGACCGGCGCCGCTGGCGGTTGCCATAGTTCCTCCTTTGACGAGAGAGACCCCGACATAACGTTTCCCAAGGGGCCGAATCGCAGGGAAATGACCATGCCGTTGTCAACGAAGCTTGGAAGCGTCAGGCCCATTATATGTACGTTAGGCAGGCGCCGCCACAACATGGCTCTATCAGAAGGGCAATTCCTGGCCTACGCCCCTTTCCCGGGCCTTCTTATATACGTGGAGGGCCGCCGCCACATCCTCCAAGGCCACTCCCTGGGACTCGAAGAGCGTCACGTCAGCAGCCTCCGGGCGACCTGCGACCTTTTTGGTCACCAGATCGGCCAATGTAGCGACCTTGGTCCAGCGGAACGCTCCCCGCTCAGCCGGCCAAATCAGGTCGCCGCATTCCGCCTTGGCCTGGTCTAAATCGTCGACGACTATGACCGATGATCGGGTCACTGTCTCCTCGTCGACCTCTCGACGCAACCAGTGGTTGCCCCCAGCGGCGTTGACGTGGGCCCCGTCCTTGAGCCATTCGCCCATGAGCACCGGGTCCCTGGAGTCCGTAATTGTGACAGCGATGTCCGCGCCGCGAATGCACTCCTCAGCGCTGGTCGCAGGAGTCACCTCCACGTCCAACCGCTGGGACATTCTGGAAGCGAAAGCCTCGCGATTTGCAGCGTTCCGACTGAAGGCACGGATGCGCTTAATGGGTCGCACCGCGCATATTGCTTCCACTTGGCTCCTGGCCTGAAACCCGGTGCCGAGTATGCCCACGGTGTCGGCGTCCTCGGAGGCCATAAACCTGGTGGCCAGACCGGAGGCCGCCCCGGTCCGTATCTGTCCCAAATTCCCGGCTTCCATAACGGACAGCAACCCACCTTGGCCGCCGTCATACAGCATCATGAGGAACTTGCTTTCACCCCGCGGGAAGGTAGTGTAGGCCTTGTAGCCGAACCCTGTCATGTCGGAAGCGGTGGCGGCGGCCGACATCAGGTGCAGAAAGCCCCTGGGAAGTCGAATGCGTCTGCGAGGAACGTTCTCAGCCATGCCGCTGGACGAGTGGATAAACGCCGTCTCCAACGCGTCGATGCACTCCTTCATGGTCAACAGTCCCCGAACGTCGCTTTCATTTAGGAAAAGGGCCATCGGACCTCCAGAAATTCTTCTTGCGGAAGCGTTTGCTCAACCCAACGGGCCGTAGAATATCTTGAAGGGGCGGGCCGTGTCCATCGCTCGCCATCACGGGTTCCGGTCAGGCAGGTAGGACATGAGGGCGTCGGTGGACGTGTACGTGAACTTATATCCAGTGTCCCGCTTCAGTTTGGCGGTGCTCATGATGATGGGGTGGCGCACAAAATTCAATCCCGCGGAAGGAGACTCTTTCTGGATGCCCAGCTTCCACGCCGTCTCAACCAACCCATAGGCCATAAGAGACGGCAGGAAGACAAGCTTGCGATTGGACAACTTGGCCATCCGGCTGTAATGAATGACTCCATCTCCGGCTACGTTGTACGTGCCCGGCAATGGATTGTTTATGAAACAGTGGAGAACGGAGGCAAGATCGTATTCGTGGACGAACTGCAACGGAGGATCCGAGCCTGCCACTCCCAAAAGCGCAGGCTTGAACAGCGCGCGAGTGACGTAGTTGTCGGCCCCGGGACCCATGACGACACAAGGGCGCAGCACCGACACCGTTACCTCTGGATTATCGGCGCCGAAGGTCCTCACCATCTCCTCGGCCATAGACTTGTCCTCGGAATATTGAAACCTCTTCAAGGGACGGACTGAAGCTTCTTCCGTGATGGGTATCGGATTGGCCCGTTGGGCGCCATATACGGTATGGGAACTGACGTAGACCAGGTTCTTGACCCTGGCACCCCTGCAGGCCTTCAGCACACTTTCTAGACCCTTCAGATTGTTGTTCCTGACCGCCTCTACTTCCTTACGGGTCCTGCCAGGCTTCAGGATGAAGGCCAAGTGGACCACCGTGTCCACGTGATTGTCCTTGAAGAGGTCTTCCGTAGCCTGGACGATGTCCATGCGCCGTGTGGTTACGTTGTGGAAGGGGATGGGCAGCGGCCTGTGGTCGATAGCCAAGACGCGACCCAGCGATTCATCTTCTTCCAGCTGGCCCAACAGGTTCGTCCCGACATACCCTGACGCTCCGGTCACAGCCACGACCGTAGGTTTAGCGCCGCTTTTTACCATCTCGTTTCATTCCCAGCCGTGATTGTTCTCAGAGTTGAAAGACCCAGCCCACGCCGGTTGTGACCGGGCGGACGATGCCCACGCCAACTTATCTGCACATTCATACCACATTTGCCATCGGGGTTATAGATGTTCCGGGAGCAATTCACGCCTGACTCCAGGCTCGGGCAGGACTTCAGAGACTCTCCGAGCGAGGACTTCCCATGGGGAGCAGGCTTCGCATCCAGGCGCTGGCCGTAATCAGATACTTCTCCCGCGCAGTAAGGCTCACCCGTCCGGCGAATACGTCAAAGTTCCTGGCCTCCAATCTGCGCAGTATCTGGCTGTATAGCCGTCCCAAGACAGCAGGACACGCCCGCTCTCTGGCCGACAGATAGGGCAGCAGTTTGAAGCCGCTCTCGAAATATGTCCGGGCGCGATGGGCCTGGAACCTCATGAGATTGTTGAAGGGCTCGTTGACGACGCCGGATCGGAGTTCTTCTATGGAGTATCCAAATTCCTCTATCTCGTTCAGCGGAATGTAGACTCGGCCGCGCTCCAGGTCCTCCTTGACGTCTCTGAGAATGTTGGTGAGCTGCATGGCCACACCCAGGTCTATTGCGTGGCTCTTGGCCCGTTCGTCTGAGTATCCGAATATCTGGATGCAGCAGAGCCCCACCACCGAGGCCACTTTGTAACAATAGTCCGTGAGCTCGACGAAGTTGTTGTAGGTGTGCTTGGTCAGGTCCGTTTCTACCCCGGCCACCACTTCCAGAAAATAGTCTTCCGGGATGCCGAAAGTAGACGCAGTGTCGGCTATTGCCGTGAACACGGGCTCGTCCGCGGGGTCGTCGATGACTCCCTTGTACGCCAGCGACAGCTTGCGGCGAATCTCCGTCAGGCGGGCCAATTTCTCTTCAATGGGAAGGTCTTCGTCGCTGGCGTCGTCGCAAAGCCTGCAGAAAGCGTAGGAAGCGTATATCGACTGCCGCTTTTGGGGCGGCAGAGTAATAAACGCGTAATAGAAGTTCTTCGCCTCGCGCTTGGCTATAAGGCGACAGACATCATAGGCCAAGTCCACGTCCGCCATGGCGCATTGGCCCCTTCATCACTGGCCGATAACCTGGACCACCACTTCTCGGGGTCGTGGATGGTCCAGTTCGACCACGAAGATGCTCTGCCAGGAGCCGAACACCATGCCGCCGTTTGCTATGGGTATGGTCTCGCTGCCGCCCATCAACAAGTGCTGGCAATGAGCGTGGCCGTTGGGCGCCTCGTTATCAGTCATATTGGCGCTGCGAATCTCGAAGTCATTGTGCCGGTAGTAGGCGTTCCGGGGCGAAATGCGCTCCAAGAAGTCCTCCATGTCCTGGAGCAGCAACGGTTCGTTCTCATTTATCTTTACGGCGGCGGTGGTGTGTTTGGAATAGACCACCACAAATCCGCTTCTGACACCGGAATCCGCCACGCACTCACGAACGTGGGACGTGATGTCCATGAATTCCGGAGCCCGTTCGCTGTGCACCTTGATACAATAGGTCTTGCACGCCATGGGCCCGGCGTTGGCGCTTTCTAGCTTCTCGGGGCGGGACTCCGGGACCATCGCATAGGTTTCCGGACCCCGTTCTTGTGGCATCGACAACTGCGTCACAGTTTCTGGGGCGATTTCCTCAATAAGTCTTTTTACCATATTAACCTCCGCCGTTCCCGGAAACAACTTTCCTAGATTGTCTTTGACGCCTTTTCCCTGTAACGACCCAACGCCATCAACGGCCAAATGTTGCGGTACATGTGGTAGTTGATCATGAACCCGGCCGGCATTTCTGTGCCTTGGTAGCCGTCATCGGTGGGCTTTGGATAGCGGGCCAACCGTTTGCCAATGCCATATCCCGGGAACCCTGTGCCCGTAAAGTAAGGCTCATCCCAGGAGCCGTCTGAGAGTTGTGTCTTCATCAAATGCCTTATGCCCTGCTCGGTGGCGGGATGGTCGATTTCTCCGGCTGACATCAAGGCCAGCAAGGCCCAAGCCGTCTGGGACGGCGTGGACGGGCCTCGCCCCCGCCACTCCCAGTCCACATACGAGGCGCAGCTTTCTCCCCAGCCGCCGTCCGGGTTCTGGTGGGCAAGCAGCCAGTCCACGGCCTTCCTGACGTAGGGTTGGCTCATGTCTTCGCCTATGGCCTCCAGAGCCGGCAGGACGGCGCCGGTGCCGTAGATGTAGTTGACGCCCCACCGCCCGAACCAGGGGCCGTCGGGCTCCTGCTCAGACCGGATGTATTGATACCCTCTGAGCAAGGGTTCGAAGTCCTTGGAGTAACCCAGCTTGCCCAGAGCCTCCAGCACATGGGCCGTCACGTCGACGCTGGGAGCATCCAAGGTCTCTCCAAAATCGGAGAAGGGTATCTTGGCCACGTACCCCGCGTCGTTGTCCTTGTCAAAGGCCGCCCACCCGCCGTTGGAGCACTGCATGGCGAGCATCCAATCGACGCCTCTCCGAATGGCCTGCGCCTTCTTGGACTCCCCTTCCCTGTCAAGCCGGATCTCCTTCAGGGCTATCAACACTTCCGCAGCATCGTCCACGTCGGGATAAGTGTCGTTGGCGAATTCGAAAGCCCATCCTCCCGGCTCCACGCCTTTCACGTTCACCTGCCAGTCACCTCCGGAGGTGACTTGTTCGTCCAGCATCCAGTAACCGGCACGTTGGAGCGCCGGGTGGTCGGGGGCAAGGCCTGAGTCCAACAGCCCGATGGCCGCCAGACAGGTGTCCCAGACGGGCGACACACAGGCCTGGACCCTCCAAGTGTCGCCCTCCTCGATTCCGAACTTTTCAAAGCCCTCGAAGCCCTTCCTCATCACCGGGTGGTCCATGGAGAAACCCATGTGCTTGAGGGCGATAAGCGAGTAGACCCACGGCGGCTGGATTCCGCCCCATGAACCGTCAGCCTCCTGGCGCGACATTATCCACTCCATGACTTTTCTAATGGCCCTGTCGCGGCCGGGCTTTATGGGAAGGCCATTGTACAGTCGTAGGATGGAGTCGGCCATGAGCAGCATCGTTCGTACAGAAAAAAGTGACTTCGGCTTGCGAAGGGAATAGTCTGTGAGTTGCCTGGGCGTCGGGTACAGCTCGTCGATGGTCGCCCATGGCGGCGCTGGCTTGGAAGGCTGCTCGGACAGAATGATAGTCATAGGCACGACGGTGGCCCTGGCCCAACTGGAGAACCGGTATATGTTGAACGGCGCCCACGTGGGAAGCAAGACTATCTCAGGCAACATGGCCGGAGTGCCTTTCCATTCCCATTGGCCGAACAGAGACAGCCATATCTTGGTGAAGATGCGCACCTCGGGCACCCCGCCCTTGCTGAGGATAAAGTCCCTGGCCTTCTTCATCTCCGGACGGTCAGCCGAAACTCCAGCCAGCTTCAGAGCAAAGTAGCACTCCACGGAGGTGGACACATCGCCGGGGGCCTCGTAATACTGTCCCCAGGAGCCGTCCTCCTGCTGGCGACTGCGGATGTGGTTGACTAACTTGCGCCAACGCTCTTTGTCTTCCACCTCTAGGAAGTAAGTAAGCATCAGGTACTCGGCTTCCATGGTTGGGTTGGACTCCAACTCGCCCCACCAGTAACCTTCCGGCCATTGGACCGACAGAAGGTATTTCTGCGAACGCTTGATGACAGACTCAGCCCTCTCCTGGAGGCTCCGTTCCGCTTTGCGGGACAGTTCGAGCCTCAAGAGCGGCTTCAGGTGAAGGGCAAAGAACGTGCTCTTATCCGGTTTAGGGGATGCTTCAACCATCTCTTATTCTCTTTTTTAACAGTAGTTGTGATCCTTGAACCACTTGACTGCCTTCTCCAAGGCGCCTTCCACCGGACTCTGGGGAAGCCCCAACTCGTTGATTGCTTTCGTGCAGTCGACATACATGGGCTTTCGGGCCAGCTTGAGGGCTTCCACGGGAATCGTCGGCTCCCGCTTCATTAGTCCGGATTCAACCAGGCCGTCGAGATAGCCTGCCGCCATAGCCGCCCAGAAGGGTATGCGGAATCTTGGGGGTCTCCTTCCGGTCAGATTGGCCAGCGTTCTCAGAATCTCCTCCAGCGACATGTTCCGATTTCCCAGAAGGTAACGCTCTCCCACTCTCCCTCGTTCCAGGGCCAACACGTGGCCTTTGGCAACATCCTCAACGTCCACCACGTTCAACCCCGTGTTCACGTACGCCGGAACTTTCCCCTTGAGGAAGTCCACCACCACCCGTCCCGACGGAGTAGGCTTCACGTCCCACGGCCCCACCGGGTAAGTCGGGTTCACCACCACCACCGGAAGCCCCTTTTCCGCCTTCTCTAAGGCCACCTTCTCCGCCAAATACTTTGACTTTTTGTAGTGGCCCGTCAATTCGCTGGGTTCGGGATGGTCTTCCTCGGTGGCCGACCGGTCTCTATGGAACTTCACGGTAGAGACGGTGCTTGTGTACACCACCCTGTTTACCTTTGCCCGCGCGGCCTCTTCCAGGACGTTCTTGGTCCCCTCTACGTTTACTTCATAGATACGGTCCGGGGCGCTTGACCAGAAAGAGTAGACGGCCGCGCAATGGATTACTGCGTCGCAGCCGTCAAGCGCGGACGCTATTGACTGACGGTCAGTTACGTCGCCTAGCGCTGTCTCAACGCCTGTGCCTTGTAGATTTATTAAAGTGCTCTCTGGTCTAACCAGAGCTTTGGCCTGGTGCCCTCCTGACACGAGGGCTCGGACTACGTTTGCTCCTATGAATCCCGTCGCTCCCGTGACTAACGCTTTCAAGTCACCGCCTGTCTAGAGCCACGCCCTTCCTACGGATTGCCGTCTGGACCGTCATCGGAAGATAAGCTTGAAGAAACCTTTCCAAGGCGCCCGTCGCTTTCGACGCCCCTACTCTCAAAGCTATGAGCGCCGGCAAATCCCAAGGGTGAGTGACCGCATAAGACAGTCCCGACGCGGCCTGGCTTGCCACTGACGCGTTTCCGATGCCTGCCATTTGGGGCGGAACAAACTGGTCGGCAGTGTCCACGACAGCTCGAATGTTGATGAAAGGAACTCCGAGACGTGAAGCTTCTTTTGCAAAATAGTAATCTTCCATCGTCACAAAAGAGGCGCCTGTCCGGTCAAATAAGTCTCGCTTTTCAGTTGGCGTACACACCGGTCGGCGTGACGTATACGCAGCCAATGGGCGGCAACCTACTTCTGAGGCAATGATCTGGACTCTGGACAGCATCTCCCGGTCACATTCAATGGGAGGACCGGCCTCTTCCTGGATTTGGGTTGCTGTGACCAAGTCTCCAACCTTCAGGGTCGGGTCCAAACCGCCGGCGAACCCCAAAGCTACAATGGCGCCCCCACCCCGCACAGCCTCCGTTAATGGACGCATAGAGAAACCGGACGGCCACGGCCCCACTCCAGCGACGAGGGCATCAGCGTGAATGTTGGATAAAGCGGCGGCTCTGCGGAGGGCCCGGGCCTCCCGCGCCATTGGCGTCAAGAAGACAGTTCGAGGCATAAGCTAGCTGGCCGTAATCCCGCTCTTGCTGACGGCGCCGGACTTGATAAGAGTGACCCAATCCCTGGGGCTGCTGACCGCGTTGAAGATGGTGGCCGACTCGAACCCGCAGTGCATCATGCAGCCGGAGCACCTGGGGTCCCGACCCACACCGTATTTCTCGTTCCAGAGAGTAGCGTCGTAAAGCTCATCCACGTTCTGCACATGCTCATCAGCCAGGGGATAGCAGGGCTTCCTCCAGCCCATGACTGTGTAGGTGGGGTTGGACCAGGCGGTGCACTGGTATTCCCGTTTCCCCCGGAGGAAGTCCAGATAGATGGGGTTGTTGTACATCTTCAGGTCCTTGATGGCCTTTTCATCCAGGATTTCCTTGAAGGCCTCCGTGGACTCCTTACGGGTCAGGAAGATGTCGTGGTCCGGGGCGTGGGTGTAGTCGTAACCCGGCGAGACCATGCAACCTTCCACTCCCAGGTCAGTCATCGTCTTGAAGAGTGTGTGCATGTCTTCGACGTCCACGCCACGGTAGATAGTGGAATTGGTGCATACCCTGTAGCCCGAGTCCAGGGCCGCTTCTATGGCCTGTAGGGCCCTCTTGAAGACGCCTTTCCGGGCCACTGCCTCGTCATGTTTCTCTTCCATGCCGTCCATGTGGACGACCCACGAGAGGTACTTGGAGGGCGGGACTTTCTTCATGACTCTTTCGAGGAGCAGCCCATTGGTACAGCAGTAGACGAAATACTTCCGCCGGACCAACTCGTTGATAATCTCGTCTATCTTGGGGTGGATGGTGGGTTCTCCCCCGGCTATGGAGACGATGGGCGCCCCTGACTCCTCAACTGCCCGTACGCATTCATCCACGTCCATCATCTTGTCCATGACCGGCTTGTACTCGTGGATGCGGCCGCATCCTACGCAGGCCAGGTTGCACATCTCCAACGGTTCGAGCATCGTGACAAGGGGGAAACGCTTCCTCCCTTTCAGCCGGTTGCTGACCATGTACCAAGCCAGCTTGAGGGACATCACCATTGGCCTGGAAGCCCGCTTCTTGGCGCGGGCGCCTAACTCTTCCTGCCGTTCTTCAATCGCCTTCAATTCTTACGCTCCATCTCTAGCATCACGACTGGCGTTCCACAAGGAATGCTGCCATATGCTCCAGCTCCTGCAAAGCCCAGGGACTCATGTCGGCATCCCTCGCGTGTCCAAGCGCCAGTCCCGCAGCGCGCTGAGTGTCCGACGTGGAATATTCCGCAGCGTTCAACTCAGCCAGGACGTCCAGAACGTCATCTACGTCCCGTTCGTCCACCTCCTCGCTGCTGTACACTTCCGTCAACCTCTTCAGCGACGGCCCCTCGGCCGCTTCCAGAGCAAAGACTATGGGGAAAGACTTCTTCTTCCTCCTTATGTCGTTGCCCACGGACTTGCCGGTGGCCCCCTCGTCTCCCCAAATTCCCAGGTGGTCGTCCCGTATCTGGAAAGCGCGCCCGAGATAGGCTCCTATTCGGGCGAAATGGTGCACGGAGTCCTCGTCGTCTGCCCCTATCAGGGCGCCCATCTCCATTCCACACTTGATGAGGGCGCCTGTCTTGCAGGCGATCATCCCCAGGTAGTCCTCCAGTCCGATGTCCAGGCGTCCCTCGAAGGACAGGTCCATGCACTGTCCGCGAATCATGTCCGAATATGCCTGCGTCAACAGCCAGGAGGCCCTCAGGACCTTCCGTTCCGGCAGTCCAGCGCCGGATAAGGCGGAAACGTCCGCCAGCGAGCGCATGGCGTTTCCGGCTGTTATGGCCTGTGGCTGCCCCCACAAGACCCAGAGGGTCGACCTGTGCCTGCGCTCCGTGTCCCCGTCCTGGATGTCGTCGTGGATAAGTGAAAAATTATGGACCAGTTCCAGAGCGACTGCGGCGGGCATTGCCTGGTCCCAGGCGCCGGAATGGGCCTCGCACGAGAACAGGCAAAGGGCGGGCCTGAGGGCCTTGCCTGCGGAAACCCGCTCGTCCAGCAGGGATCCCTCTTCATTCGCCCAGCCCATGTGATAGAGCATCATCGTGTAAAGATCGGAGGCGCTGTCTCCTGAGTCGTTCACTGGGGAGATGGCGCGCCGTAGGGCGTTCTCCAACTCTTCGTTGTATCTAGAAAAAAATGAAGGTAGGGAAGGCCCTACAACGCCTCCCATACCAGACTCGCCGGTCTTAACCCTACCCGCTCCAGCCATAAGACGTTCCTGAACAGGGATACATCGCTAGACGATGCTCGCAAGATTAGCAAAGGCCGCCCTAGCTGTCAAGCCCAATGATTCGAATAAACGTAGTCATTGCATAGCGCATAGCTGAAAGCCCTTGCCGCGCCGTTCACGGGGACCTAGGTTGCGCCTCGGAGAATCGTAAGCCAAGCGTAGGGGCGACCGGTCAGTCGCCCCTACGACCTCCCTAGAGAGGTCTCTGTATAAGCTCCGTCATACCGGCGCGGGCCAGTATTCAGCACCTTCCCGTTCCGTCCATACTGTCATTCCGAAGCGCAGCGAGGAATCTAGGAGGGTTCTCCTAAATCGCGACCCCGTTCCGCCGACAGTTCCGAGCGTCTTAGACATTGAGTTTCTCGCCGGACGGGCTGTGTGGACAGGAGCTTTAGATTCCTCACTCCGCTCCGCTGCGTTCGGAATGACACTTAGAGGAGCCGCCAGCTCCCCTACGGTTGGCCTATGACCTGTTCCAGCTTATGCTGCTCCACCAGCTCCCATATCTCAGACCAGGTGTCGTCCTCGATATAGATTCCGTCACGTCGGCGCTGCTGCTCATTTTTGTGCTCGATCTCTCCCGGATAGAGCACCTCGGTGAACCCTTTGGCCGGAGGCGTCTGCTTTACGTATTCTCCGAACTCCTTCAGGTCCTTCTTGAACACGTCCAGCGGACGGAAGGCGTTCACGTCAAAGCAAGCCAGGAAGCAGCCGTCGTTGTGCTTTCCCTGGGGGTCGATGCCGAATCCCAGGCCCGTCAGCACCGCAGAGAGGGTCTCCACCATAAAGGAGAGGCCGTAGCCCTTGTGGCCCTGGTCTCCTCCCAGGGGCAGAATGGCCCCACCCTGAGCCTGGTCCATGGGATCGGTGGTCGGGTTGCCGTCCTTGTCGATTATCCAACCCAGGGGCACCTGCTCCCGCCGGTTGCGGGCCAGCGAGACTTTGCCGCCGGCGACGGCGCTGGTGGCCATGTCCAGCAGCACGGTCCCCTCCAGGTCGCTGGGCATCGCCATGCAGATGGGATTCGTCCCCAGCCTCCGCTCACGTCCCCCGAAGGGAGCCACGGACTTGGGGCCTCGGCCTGAGTCGGCGGTGATCATGCCGATCATCCCCTCGGCCGCCGCCATGGTGGGATAGGCGCCCAGGCGTCCAATGTGGCTCTGGTACCGTATAGTCATGGCCGAGACGCCGTTGGCCTTCGCCTTCTGGATGGCCATGCCCATAGCCCGCTCAGTCACGACGAACCCGAAACCCCAGTTGCCGTTGATGCGGGCCGTGGTGGGAGTCTCGTGCTCGATTTCAAAAGGGGCGCCAGGCACGATGTGCCCCTTGTGGATTCGCTCCACATACTCGGGGATGTGTATCACGCCGTGGGAGTCGTGGCCCACGAGGTTGGCCCATATCTGGTGCCTGGCCACCGTGCGGGCTTCGTCTTCCGGTACGCCTTCGGCGACGTAGATGTGGAAGGTCATCTTCTCCAGGTAGTCATGGGGAAACACAGGCATGTCCGTCTCCTTATGAGGGGATTTCCCGGGTCTGCTCCGCCTGCGGGAAGTCTATAATGCCGCCCACCCTTTGTCCACATGATGGTCATCCACGGTGTTCATTGGTCCGATGGCTCCACCGGATCGCAGCGTTTCAGTCCGCTTTGCTCTACCCACAATTCCGACAGTCCGGTCGCTACGCATCCGACCAAATCGTTGCCGTCAATTTGCAGGCCTATCAATTTGACAAGTGCGCTTATCTCTACAGGTATGCTTCCCGTAAGACTGTTATCGGACAGATTCAATTCATATAGGTTTACCAGCGTACTCAACTCAGCCGGGATATTCCCGCCCAGAGAATTCCTGCTGAGGTTCAGGTACCGTAGGCTAGTGAGGTGAGCCAACTCAACGGGTATGCTTTCGCTCAACTGATTAAAGGAGAGATCTAGGTACTGTAGATTCGGGAGTCCGCCCAATTCCGGTGGGATACCCCCAACCAAATCGTTATTGGAGAGATCCAGCGAGAGCATCTTCGGCAACTTCCCCAATTCCGATGGGACAGGGCCGCTCAAAGAGTTGTCATAGAGCAACAACGCCCGCATTTCCGTTAGGCTGCCCAACTCTCGAGGAATTTCGCCGCTCAAGCCACGGTTCCAAAGAACCAACTCGACAACGCGGGGAGGAGACCCACGGACGGCCACGCCCTGCCACTGATATATAGGCAGGGATTCGTTCCAACTCAACTCAGCACCACCGGCTAGTTGGTCCCGTGCCGCTAATAGCGCCTCACAGTCTTGGACCAACCCTTCGTTCCCATCCGGCTCAGGAACAACAATACCTGCTGAACATGCCGCGGGGTTAGCAGGAATCCCGATAGGTGGCGAATTCAGAGCTCGGACACGGCCATAGTCATCCACTTCAGCCAGTATGCGCAGGTCCGCTCCATCACGGGACACGGTGATGAGTCCGTCCCCGGGATCGTAGACGGCAATCCTGGACCCGTCCGGCGACCAGGACGCCCGGGCAACCGAAGGGTTATCAGGGGAAACGCCTGGCAACGGTCGAAGGACACCATCGTCTAGACGTATCGTATACAGGCGGTCGGAGATGAAGAGAAGCTCCAACCCGTCGGGAGACCACGACACCTGGGAGACCGGTGTAGAGGCGCCGTCGGCTTCATCGCTCCAGACTTGTCGCATTTCTGTGCCGTCAGGTTTGACGGTGTAAATCATTGGTTCGTCTCCGTCTACCGAGGCAAAGGCCAGCTCATCGCCATCGGGAGACCACGTGGGCAGAGCCGTTGTCTTCCCTATCCTGTTCCGGACTGCAACGTCGACGTGGACGGTGTAGATGATTGGTTCGCTTGGATAATAATCCTCCTCGTTCACAATGAACGCTAGGCTCTGGCCGTCTGGAGACCACACCGGAGGATATAGCGCGGCCTTATAGGCAAGAGCGGGGCCGCTTTTATCATCCCCGTCTTTGGACATTGTAAATATCCATGTGGAGGCTGGTTCCCAATAGCTGTCATTGAGGTTCGCGATAAACGCGATTCGTGATCCATTAGGTGACCACACCGGATAGTGGTCGAAATGCGCATTCTCCGTCAATCTCTTCCGGTCGGTGCCATCGATGTTGACCGACGCTATCTCGTAGCCCTCAGTGTATATCTCGCTTCCCCCGATCCGGCTGATAGACGGTCGGTCAAGCACATATTCGCAGGTGGAATAGACAATCCGGGTGCCGTCGGGAGATACGTCCGCGTGGAACCCATAGAGAAAGTTGTAACGAGTCTTGTCAGCGTCAGCGACCTGTCGCAACCGACCGTCTTCAATGTCCACCGTCCAGATGGTGTCACCGACGTCAAACACCAGATAAGCTCCGTCGCTGGTCCAATAAACGAAATGCTCGTATAACTCTCTGGAATAGGGCCTTAAGGACGGACCGCATGGGTCAAGCGGTTCAGTGATCAAAATAGTCTCAGGAGACGGAGTCGGCATCGGTGCAGCGGTGGCGACAGGCGTCACCGGAGGGATCGGTACAGGTGTTGGCTCGAGAGTCGGGGCAGCGGTCGCCATCCGAGTGGAGACGACCGGAGTCAACTGTCCGTCGTCCTCCTGACTCTGGCAACCAGGAAGTCCCAAAGCTAACCCTAAGGCGACTATCCCCAGGCACAGCAAGCTGAGTCGTGCCAGCTTCGACCACATCTGTCGATCCACCATCCAATATATAGACGGCCACTACATCCGTTTTGTTCCCAAATTGTAGGCAGTGTGCGATTGGTATACAAGATGAGGTGTCAAAGGCGGATTCCGTATTCAACTGGACTAACTAGACCAGTATTCTGCTCAGCGACACATCTGGCATCCGGTTTCGCGTTCGCATCAGCAAACAGGTGTGAAGCGACAAAGTACGCATAAAGGGCCTCGGTCCCGGTCCACAACCCCGACTTTGACGCTGTATGGGCATACTGCTACTATGGACTTACCGCAAAGTTTAGACGATGCAGCTAATACTTATTCGACACGCCGAGACCGCCTGGAACAGGGACAACAAGTTCCTGGGGGCCACCGACGTGGAGCTCACCGACGAGGGCATCCAGCAGGCTTGGATGGCCGCAGGAGCCGTGGCCGAACTCAAGCCCGACTACCTCATCAGCAGCCCCTTGCTGAGGGCCAGGATGACCGCAGGCGCCATAGCGGAGAGGGCCGGTCTGTGCCCGTCCACCATGGATGAGCTGACGGAAATCAACCTGGGAGACCTGGAAGGGCTGGAAGGCCGCGACATGAGGGAGCAATACCCGGAACTGCTGGCCCAATGGAGGAGTGACCCCTCCCCGATATGCTTCCCCGCTGGGGAGTGTATGACAGAACTGCAGACCCGCGTGACAAACACCATAGAGAGCTTCGAGCAGAACTACGAAGGAAAGACTGTGGCCGTGGTAAGCCACAACTTTCCCATCAAAATCGCTCTCCTGACCTACCTCGGTCTGCCGCTGTCCGGCTTCCACCGGATCAACGTCGACCTGGCCTCCATTTCCGTTGTATCCAGCAAGTCAGGCGCCCGGCAGGTGGTCAGGTTGAACGACACCTGCCACATCGACTGAAAAGGTCGGAGACCGGTTCTTGGGTCCCTCCCTGGAGGCCAGAGTCCAAGCAGCCCTTCTGAGGGCCGGCTATGCCTCCAGCGGCGTCAAACTGGTCGTGGCGGTGTCTGGCGGACCCGACTCCATGGCCCTCATGGACCTTCTTACGGCTCTGAAGGAAACGGCGCGGCCGGAGCTGCACGTAGCCCACCTCAACCACGACTTCAGGGGAGAAGAGGCATTCGTCGACGCGCGGTTCGTGGCCACCGCTGCCCGAGACCTGGGGCTGCCCTGCACAGTGGATGAGGACGACCCGGAAGCGTATCGGAGGGAGTCGGGCGTCAGTTCCTTTGAAGAGGCTGCCAGGGAACTGCGATACCGTTTCCTGGCGCGGGTGGCGGAGAGCCAGGGAGCCCAAGCCGTCGCCGTAGGCCACACTGCCGACGACCTTGCCGAGACGGTCCTGATGCACGTAATCAGGGGCGCCGGCCTCCACGGGCTGCGGGGCATGGAGGAAGTATCGCCCTGGGTAAGCCGCTCCGGCGACCACCAGACGATTCTCTTCCGCCCCCTGCTAGGGACCTCCAAACGGGAGACAGCAGACTACTGCCTGGAAAATGGCATTGCGGTAAGGAAAGACCTGGGCAACGACATGCCCCGGTTCACCCGCAACAGGGTCCGGGGAGAGCTGGTGCCCGCCTTGGCTGAATACAACCCCCGCATTATCGAGTCCCTGAACCGGCTGTCCGAGACCTCGACGCTAGTGATTGACTACCTGGAGAGCCAGGTTGACGCCCTCTGGGAACGGTGCGTTAAGGAGCAGGGCGGGTGGCTTGTGATGGACTCATCCGGACTGGCTCAAGAGCATACCTTGGCCGCAAGGCTGCTGCTGCGGAGAGCCTATCTTGAGCTCACGGGAGACCCCCGGAGGCTTTACCAGTCCCACCTCAGGGACATGGCCAACCTGATTGAAGCGCCGTCCGGCAAAAGCCTGCGACTGCCCCGGGGCCTCTATCTCCACTCAAGCTACGACAGACTGTGGATGGGGAAGGGAGCGGAAGTTCCGTGTCCGTTCCCTGAGTTCCACGGAGAGACCCGGATTCCCATTGCTCAACCGGGTCACGCCGTAGCACATACGGTTTCAGGATGGCAGTGCGGCATGGACCGGACGGACGCGACGAAAGAGCCGTCCGAGGGGCTTTTCACCGCCGACCTCGACCTGGATTCCCTGGGCGGAGAGGCCATCACCATACGGACTCGAAAGCCCGGCGACCGGTTCCACCCCCTGGGGATGGACCATTCCAAGAAGCTCCAGGACTTTTTCGTGGACCAGAAGGTTCCCCGGGCATGGCGCGACAGGACGCCTCTGGTGACGACGGAAAGGGGAATAGCCTGGGTGGTGGGTTACAGGGTTGCCGAGTGGGCTAGAGGCTGCCCCGGCCAGCCGAAACTGCGGCTGTCTTTCAGAGCCCCAGGAGCCGTGACGGGTTGTCCTTGACCATCAAACCAACTTCCACGTCTTCGAGGCCCGCTTCCAACAGGGTGGCGATGCCCATGCGCATCCCTTCGGGCGGCATGGGGTGGAAGGCCTGGCCGAAGTCGGAGCTTATGATGCAATGCTCGGCCCCGATAGCTCTGATGATATCGGCCAGCTGCTTGACGTCCATGCCGAATCCCAGCGGCATCATCACGTGAACGCAATGCTCGATGTAGGCTCCCTTGGCCGCCAGGGCTATCATGTCTTCGGTGGTCATGCCAGTCATCACTGTCATGGATGATCCGTGGGTGACCACTACCCTGTTGATGCCCATAGCCCTCGCTTCGTCCACAAGGACCATAGATTCCTGTGTCGAGAGATGGCCCGTGGCGAGGGCCATGTCGTGGGCTTTGATTGACTCCAGAACAGGGTAGACTTCCGGCGCCAGCTTCCCCTCTTGGTCCAGGATGTATATTCCGCCGGGCAGCCCCTTACGCCGCTTGTCCGCCTGAGCCGAGAAGGTGGGCATCCAGACCATCCGTGCGCCCATTCTGGCCGAGGCCTCCACTGCGGCGGCGTTTATGCCTCCCACCTCTTCGTCCAGGGCTATCCCTCCCATGAGAGATATTCCCGGGACGACCTTGCTTACGGTGAACGCTACGGGATGGGTTGGGTACTCGTGGCTCTTCAACACCAGGCCCCTCATGCCCATGTCTTTAGCCATCTGCGCAACATCAAGGGCGTCGCTGCGCCGCTCGACTCTGGGGTCGGGGTCGAAGTGGACGTGGATGTCCACCGAATCTTCCATGAGGCGGTCAATAGAGGCCACCGCAACTCCTTAGGCGATGGGGTTTTGGGGCGCCGTTCCAGCGGGCGCCGGAAAGGTGGCGTAAGAATACGAGCCGCCTAGTAGATTGTCAACCGGCACAACCCTTTGACAATTGATAGCATGATATGCTATCAATTGTAAGTGAGAACGCGGCATCGTCGGATCCTGTATGAGATATTCAAACGGCCTACCCCATCCAACATTCGCTGGGATGACATTGAGTCGTTGCTGAGGGCCGCCGGAGCTATCATTGAAGAAGGGGCCGGGTCCCGTGTGATAGTCAAACTCAATGATCGCGTGGCCGTCTTTCACCGGCCCCATCCTCGCAAAGAAACGGACAGAGGGTCCGTAAGGTCCATGGAGAGATTTCTGAACGAGGCCGGAATAAGCCCTCAGGGCAATCAGGAGGCCAACAAATGATGGGATACGAAGGGTACCGTGCGACTATAACTTTCGACGACGAGGCAGGCATATTCCACGGCGAGGTCCTAGACACCCGCGACGTCATCACTTTTCAGGGAACATCCGTCGGGGAGCTTAGGGACGCCTTCAAAGGCTCTGTAAACGAGTACCTGAGGGTGTGCGCGGAAATGGGCCGGGAGCCGGACAAGCCCTTCCCTGGAAAGATTCTGCTGAGAGTCACGCCAGAGCTCCACCGGGCCGCATTTGTGGCCGCCAATGCAGAGGGGAAAAGCATCAACTCCTGGCTGGTGGAGACGGTGAAGAACGTAGTCGGAACTGGGCTTGACAAAACGCCCGAAAAGGCACCCGGGCAAAGGCCGAGGAGACGGCGCAGGCAGCCCGTCCCTTAGACCTAGGGAATCTCTAAGCAAGTCTGGCAGGTTGTGTCATAGTACCATGCCATATGGAAAACAGAGATGGTTGGGGATTGTCAACCAAAGTCCCGGCGACGTCGGGGTCTTTCGATTATCAAGGACTCATCCCGTCGCTGCCGTAAAATCACCGACCGATCTTGTCAAGTACTTAACAATGTTGTAGTAGCCTATTGTCTTGTGAGACCGTCTTGTCTCGAATGCCGACACAACCAACCGCATCCGGGACCGCTGGTCACAATCATTTTCTCGGCGCCTTCAGACACAGTACGAAAAGGGGAATCCCATGAAACATCTCCCAGTGATCCTTGCGGTCATAGGCGTCGTCCTAGCATTCGCCTTCATCGGCTGCAACGCCAGCTCGGAGCCAGACGAGGGCCGCAGTGAATCAGAGTCGGGTGAACACAATAGTGTATCCGAGCCAGACGAGGGCAGCGGTGAATCGGAGTCGAGTGAACGGCGTATTGAGTCGGAGTCGGGCGAGGGCCGCAGTGGGTCAGAGTCGGGTGAACACAATAGTGAATCCGAGCCAGATGAGCGCCGCGGTGAATCAGAGTCAGGCGAACACAGTAGTGAATCCGAGCCAGATGAGCGCCGCGGTGAATCGGAGTCAGGTGAAGGCGGTGAAGAGTCCGGCGCTCAGTTCGCGCTAAGCGAAACCTTCGACTCGATCCGGGCCGGCGCTCGGCTGGTCCTGTCGTATGACTCGACTGCCAATGCTTTCACGGGTACAGTGGAGAACACCACGGAGGACACGTTAAGGAGGGTCAGGGTCGAGGTGCATCTTTCGAACGGGATCGAGTTGGGTCCGACGACCCCGGTGGACTTGGCTCCTGGTGAGACAGTGGACATAAATCTCCCGGCGTCCAGCCAACCATTCACCTCGTGGAGCGCTCACCCGGAGGTCGACTGATTCTTTACAAAAGGCGTTTCGACAAGCTCTACGCGAATCGGGAGATGCCGTTCAAGGATTCCGGGTTCCGAGGGAGTCTAGACCCCCTCTCCCTCAGGGAGAGGGTTGGGGTGAGGGATGTCACAGCTACATCAGAGTGCCTGAGTTCCGGCCTCCGCCGGAATGCCTGGTCTGGGGACAGGCTCTATTGAGAGTCCTTGACAGCCCTCAGGACGCGAGCCATCTCGACCGCGCCCTCGGCGGCGTTGGCGCCCAGGTTGCCCGACTTTCCGCCGGCCCGGTTGATGGCCTGCTCCATGTTCTCGGTGGTCAGCACTCCGAACATGATGGGCACGCCAGTCTCGGTGGAAGCTCGGTTGATGCCGGAGGCCGCTTGGTTCGCCACCATATCGTAGTGACCGGTTTCCCCTCGTATGATAGTGCCCAGGCAGACTACTGCGTCGTATCTGCCAGTTTGCGCCATGGTCTTGGCCGCCACAGGCAGTTCGAAAGACCCCGGCACCCAGACGATGTCCACGTCCTGGACTCCGTACCTGGATAGGGTGTCACGGGCCCCGTCCAGCAGTTTCTGGGTAACAAACTGGTTGAATCGGGCCACGGCAATCCCGATGCTCAAGCCCCGACCGTCAAGGTCTCCCGACAGCTCTCTAGCCAAGGTCAGTCTCCTGTAATCGGATTCTGAGGCCCCTATGCGGCCTCTTCGTCGTCCGCACCCGCCTCCAGCACCTTGTCCACGAACTCCGCCTCGGATACAGCTCCCACCAACTGCGCTTTTGGCAGGACCCCCAGCTTGCTGTCCTGGGTGATGACCGTCTTGGGCACTCCCCGCACCTGGTAGGTCTGGGCCAGGGCGGGGAACTCCTCCACCTCAATCACATCAGCGCTGACATTTGAGTTCTCCAGGGCAATGGCGTGAGCAATCCGGGCCACGCCGGGGCAGTAACCGCACGACGGCGTTACAAACACCCGGATGTGCACCGGTTTGCTCACCTTTTTGAGCTTTCTCCGGGAGTCCATCGAGAGGGGACTCACGCCCCTGGATATGGTCTTGATGCCCGCGACGATGGTTGGGAATTCGAGGCCAGCAGGCAGGCCGTAGAACTTCAGCCGCCCGTCGCCGTTGTTTCCCAGAACGATGGCGGGTATCTGCTCTATGCCATACTTTTGCCGCTCCTCCGCCTGGCTGTATATGTCCACCACCTCCAGATGCAGCTTGGGAGAAAGAGACGTAAGCTCCTCCATGAGCTGCTGGGTCTGGGGACAGTAGCGGCACTCCCGACCCGGAATGGCCAGCAGCGAGGACCCCTGGGAGAACAGCTTGATTGTAACGTCGTTTTTGAGGTCCTTGCGCAGTTCCCTCTTGAGGGAGTCCCTGTCTTTGTCCGGAATGATGGGCATGTCCAACCCCGACTGTACGTAATTAGATTCGCCAAGTTTACACCTTGATCATCCCTTTTTCCACCCTTGCCTCCCACCGTCGCCCGGTTGAAGGGAGACTTGTTTTGTGCTACTTTACGCACGAATTCCGCATGGCTCTATCCCCAGCTTGTTCTTAGGCGGTGCAGCATGACCCTTAACTCCGACTCCCTAGTCTCCAGCCGCGTAGACGTCGCCGGCGACTTGGACGACGCCATCGAGATGTGCTACCAGAAGGGGTGGACCGATGGCCTGCCCGTCGTGCCTCCCACGGAAGAGAAAGTGCTCCGGTTTCTGGAGTTCGCGGAACGTGACCCATCGGACGTGATTGGGATAGAACCCGTCCGCGGCCGTGTCGTCACAGCAGAGAAGGTGGCCATCAACGCAGTAATGGCCGGATGCAAACAAGAGTACATGCCCATCATCATGGCAGCGGTGGAGGGGATGGTCCTGCCCGAGTACAACCTCCACGGGAGCTCTGCCAGCACGGGAGGCTCGGCGCCTCTGCTCATAATCAACGGCCCCATCCGCCAGAAGCTGGGGCTCGCCTCCGGCAACAACCTCTTCGGCCCCGGCCCCGACCGCCGGGCCAACGCCACCGTGGGCCGGGCCATCAGGATGATTCTTATCAACGTGCTGGAAAACCATCCCGGAGTCCTGGACCGCTCAACCTTGGGCCACCCGGGCAAGTACAGCTACTGCATTGCCGAGGACGAGGAGAACAGCCCTTGGGAACCCCTCCACGTGGAAAAAGGGTTCGACCCCGACGCCAGCACCGTAACAGTAGCCGCTTCCCACGGTCCCCAGCAGATGGGCGTGGTGTGGGAGGGGACTCCCGAGGCCATGCTCATCAACATCTCAGACACCATGCTGGGCATCATGCCAAGACAGGGCGAGGTAATCCTGGTCATGTCCATCGAGCACAGCCACCTCTACAAGAACGCCGGATGGTCCAAGAAGCAGGTGAAGCAGTTCGTCTACGACCACGCCTGCCGCACTCACGAGGAGTACGCCCGCGTGAAGAAGGTTGACCCTCCCGAACCGGGCCAGGAGAACGAGCTTATACACGCCATTGAAAGTCCCGACGCCCTTACTCTGATTTCGGGCGGCGGAGCGGGAGGTCCCTGGGACTGCATCATCACCCGCTGGGGCCGGGGCGTCAACTCCAAGTCCATCACCAAAGAGATAGACACCAGCAAGATTCTTTAGAACAGAGTCCCTGGGTCGGGTGAGCCTGGAAAAACATGCTTCCGTGTTTGGCCGGGCGGCCCGGCAAATGATATAATCCGGCGTAGAAAATTGGCGCGACTGCAACGGTAGCCGTCAAAAGGCGGAAGAGGAGGCGTTATGACAACTGGTCTCAGGATTCTGGACCCCACGGTGGAGGCCCTGCCCGACACCACCCTGATGGCCGAAAGGCCCAAGAACCTGACCGGGCTGAAAGTCGGCCTGCTCTCCAACGGCAAGCGGAACGCAGAAGAGCTCTTGGAGGCGGTCGTAGCCCTGTTGCAGGACACTTACGAGCTTGGTGAAATTCACCGCTACAACAAGAGGGACGCCTCCAGGCCATGCCCTCAACCCATTATGGATGAGCTGCTGGAGAAGTGTGACATCGCAATTGTCGCAACAGGTGATTGAGGGTCCTGCTCCTCGTGCAGTGTGCACGACGGCATCACCATCGAGAAGGCCGGAAAGCCTGCGGCGGTAATATGCACGGAACCCTTCATCCCAACCGGACGGGCCATCGCCAGGATACGGGGCATTGAAGACTACCCGCTCTCCATAGTCCCGCACCCCGTGGGAAGCCTGGATGAGGACGGCGTAATGCTCCGCGCAAGGCAAGCCCTCCCCCGCATCATGGAGATACTCCAGGGCCGGAACGTATAGACCGCTCCTCCCCGTCACAGTCCGGGGCCCACGCCCCCTCTAAGTCCGACGTGACCTTAACGGAACCCCCTCTCCCGCTGGGAGAGGGTTGGGGTGAGGGCGGCTAGGGTCGTTCGCGCCGACGTTTCCCTAGGTTACAACGTCCGAGATTACTGTGTTTCCACCCTAAGGCCCACTACAGAATCTGCGAAAGAAATGTCTTGGCCCGCTCGTGCTGGGGATTATTGAAAAAGATTGACGGCGGCGCCTGCTCAATAATGCGCCCGTGGTCGAACATGATTATCCGGTCGGCGACTTCCCTGGCGAACCCCACCTCGTGGCTGACAATCAGCATGGTCATGCCGGAGTTCGCCAACTCCCGCATCACGTCCAGCACCTCTTTGATCATCTCCGGGTCCAGGGCCGACGTCGGTTCGTCGAAGAGCATTATCTTGGGCTGCATGGCAAGGGCGCGGGCGATGGCCACACGCTGCTGCTGACCCCCTGAAAGCTCGGATGGATACTTCTCCGACTGCTCCGGTATGCCCACCCGTTCCAGAAGCTCGTCGGCCGTGTGGTCGGCCTGGTCCTTGGGCCACTTTCTGACCTTTATGGGCGCCAGCGTGATATTTTGCCTGACGGTGAGATGGGGGAAGAGGTTGAACGACTGGAACACCATCCCGACCTCACGCCGGATGACGTCGATGTTCCGCACGTCGTTGGTCAAAGGGACTCCGTCTACGATGATGTCGCCCCTCTGGTGCTCTTCCAGGCGGTTTATGGTGCGTATGAACGTGGACTTTCCTGAACCGGACGGGCCCAGGATCACTACTTTCTCACTCCGGCTCACGGAGGTGGTGATCCCTTTTAGCGCGTGAAAGTCACCGAACCACTTGTTCACGTCTCGGCAGACGATTATGTCATCCGCGCCGTTTACGGCTTCCGTCGTAGTCATCTTTCGCTCCTTACAGACCCAGAGGTCGGCGACCCCATTACCTGCGACCCACGCCCAGGTTGTCCTCGATCCGGCGGCTCACGTACGACATGGTGTACGTGAATATCCAGAAGACCAACGCCAGGAAAATGAACAACTCCTTGGCGCTCAACAGGTACTCTGTGTTGCCCTGAATGAAATCTCTGCTGAACTGCACTATGTCCAACATTCCAATTATGTACACCAGGCTAGTGTCCTTAAACAACGAGATGAACTGCCCCACTATTGCCGGTATGACATTGCGGATCGCCTGAGGCAGGGAGATGAACAAGGTGGTCTGCCAAGCCGGGAGGCCCAACGCCCGTGCTGCTTCCGCCTGGCCGGGATGCAGAGCTTGCAACCCTCCCCGGATGTTCTCGGCCATATACGCGGAACTGAACAACGTGATTACGATGGCGGCGCGGAGCAGGGTGTTTATAGGGAAGTCCTCTGGAAAAGCCAACGGCGCCAACGTCTGTGACATGAACAGAAGCGTTATCAGAGGGACTCCCCGGAACACTTCTATGAACACCACGCACAACACCTTAACCACGGGGAGCCGGCTCCGCCGTCCAAGGGCCAGAGCAATCCCTATGGGGAAGCTCACCGCAATCCCACCAACGGCCAGAATCAGATTCAGCATCAGCCCGCCCCAGTAAATCACCGGCACACCGCCAAGGCCTGGAATTCCCTCGATTCCACGCAGCAGCAAGAGGGTGACAATGAACACGACCGCCCCCAAAATCATCACCCAGTTCATCGAACCCAGTGGAGTGTAACGGGCTATCAGCCATCCAAGTCCTACGGCAGGCAGGTTGGCTGCCAACAGCAGACGCACGTCCAGACCCATTCGCTCCATACTGTACGGAAGCAGCGCGAACAACGCCAGGACCACCGCGACCGCTATGGCAAGGCGTTTCGCCAGGCCGCTCCCGGCGATTCCCCAGCCCATCCCCAGCAAGGCGGTCACCAAAAGCAGGGCAACCTGGGGCCTCCAGAAGCAATTCAGGCTCGGACAGGCTATCTCATTGTTGTACTGTCCAATCACCATCCGACCGCCCAGAACCCCTATGACCTCCCAGTCAGCGTCAACCAGCAGCCACTTCACGCCGAACCACAGCGCCGTAACAATGACAGCAACGCTCAGTACGGTCAGACCGGCATTCAACTTGGAGTTGAACAGATTGGCGTAGACCCATCCGACTGCGCCTCGTTCTAAGGGCGGCGGCGGAAGGGAGCGCCCCAACTCAACTTCAACGTTTGTCGACATAGTCGGCGCCTTTGGTCATCCTTTCTTCATCTCAATAGCGTAGGGTGCGGTTGTACAGGTTGCCTATAAGTGAGTAAGCCAGGCTCATGGCCAGATAAGCCACCATGATAATGATGAATATTGAGATGGCCGGAGCGGTCTGAGTCATGGTCTTGGCAATGTTGGTGAGGTCTGAGTAGCCGATTGCACCGGCGAGGCTGCTGTTCTTCGTCAGATTGAGCCACTGGCTTATCAGCGGAGGCACAATCACCGGCAAGGCTTGAGGAAACGTCACGTAACGCAGTGTCTTGCTCCCGGTCAGTCCCACGGACCGGCCAGCCTCGGTCTGCCCTCGTCCCACAGACTGCACACCTGCGCGGACAATCTCCGCGATGAAGGACGACGTATACATCACCAGGCCTACCAGCAGACCTATCAGCCCCGCCACTATGTCGAATCCTCCCTGAAGGCGCCCGAAGTCGCCTTCAGGGGCCGGGTACGAGATGCCGAAGGGAGAACTGTTGTAGACAAAGTAGATGACCAGCCAACCGAGAGCGCCGATAACCAGGGCGGCGTCGGCCCCCAACAGTAAGGGATAGGACGTTTGCCCTGTCCGGGTCTCATACGAGTTTTGCCAACGGTGGACCGCAAATCCGACCAAGACAGAGACGACCGCAACACCAAGCCAGACAGAGGCGGCGGCGGGGCCGCTGGGGTCGATCATGGGAATCCAAATGCCCGCGTTGTTGATGTACAGCTTGTCCCCGATGACGTAGCCCTCGAGCACGGGCGGCAGCACCAGCAGAATGTAGAACCAGAAGAAGAGCTGAATCAACAGAGGAACGTTGCGGAAGAATTCGACGTAGACCAGCGCCGCCTTGGAGACAATCCAGTTGCTCGACATTCGAGCAACGCCCACCACTATACCCAGGAGGGTCGCCAGAATTACTCCGATTATTGAGACAAACAGGGTGTTGGTCACACCCACAAGAATGGCGTACCGGAAGGAGTCAGACGACTCATAGGGCAAGAAGTCGTGCCCAATACCCGTCGAGTACTCGCGGTCCAGAAAGCCGAACCCGTGGGGTATGTCCCGCTCCTGGACGGCGGAGGCGATGTTGGCAAAGAACCAGACCACCAGCGCCACCACCAGTATCCCAGACACGATCTGAGTGGTCCACTGGATGATCTGGGCGTGTCTCCAGACCGGTATGCCCTGATAAGTTAGCCTACGGGGCGTTGAAGCCATCGCTATCTACTGACCGGCCGCATCGAACTTCGCCTGATTGTACTCTATACCGATACTTTTTTGGCGATTCGTTCGGCCCAAAAAGGCGGGCGGCCAGCAAAGCGCTGGCCGCCCATTCTTGCCATTGGCTGCCTATATTCAGCCCTTCAATCGTCGTCCGGAGTCGGACTTATCGCAGAGGCGCCCCATATATCTGGCCGCCCTTGGGGCAGTCGGTGCACGGAGCGTCGGCCCATAAGGCGTTCCGACCGTTCTCCCGGGGTAGATTGATGCCGCCTGCGCCGAGGTTGCGGTCGTATATCTCTCCGTAGTTCCCGACGGCCCTGATAATGTCCTGGGCCACGGTCTCTTTAAGTCCCAGGGTATCCTGGCCGAAGGCGCCCTCCATGCCGAACAACCGGTCAACCTTTGTAGCGCCGGTCTTGGCGGCGGGAACGTTGCCGGAATTGATTCCGTAAGCCTCGGAGTAGATGAGAATACTCATCACCGTTTTGACGATGTCGAACCACTGCTCATCGCCATGGGGGACCACTGGGCCCAGGGGCTCCTCCGAAATAGTCTCCGGGAGGATGACGTGGGCACTGGGGTCCTGGAACGCGCTTCCGATGGCCGCCAGCTGGGACCGGTCGTTGGTGAAGGCGTCGCATCGGCCGCCCTCATAGGCTGCAACCACGGCGTCGGTGTCCTCGAACGGCACAACCGAAATGCTTAAGTCGTTCTGGTTAGAAAAGTCCTGCAGGTTTAGCTCTGTCGTGGTGCCCAGCGTCACACAGACTGACGCTCCCTTAAGGTCAAGAGCGCTTTCCACCCCGCTGTCCTTCCGTACCATGAATCCCTGGCCGTCGTAGAACATGGTCTGCACGTAGTTGCCCCACTGTGAGTCGCGGGACGTGGTCCACGTAACTGTGCGCACCAATAGATCAACCTCACCCGACTGAATCGTCGGCCCGCGCTCGGCGGCGCTGATCAAGCGAATCTCTATCGCTTTAGGGTCGCCAAGCACAGCCGTGGCCACCGCTCGGCAAAGGTCGATGTCGAAGCCCACGTTATTTCCTCCAGCGTCAAGGGAGCCGTAACCTGGGACGTCGCTGCGGCTGGCACAGATTAGTTTCCCACGTTCTGTCACAGTGTCCAGCCGGCTGGTGGTTTCCTCTTCTCCTCCACACGCGGCCAACGCCAGAAGCGCTACAGCCAGTCCGGCTAGAATCGCCAAACTCCAAAGCCTCATCGGTGCTTCCCTCCAATTAGTTGGATTTCGCCTCAACTTTACATACATCGATAGCCGGAAGTCAATTTGTCACAGGATGGATTTTTGATTGCTCCTGAGAGCGAAGCCCTCCAGAACAACTCCACCAGGAGCCTTAGAACCGTGGGCAGAGCGCTGGATTGCGGGGAGCGGACCGCTCCCTAATCGAAGGCTCAACCCATGCCGTTGAAGCCGACTATCACCTCATCCCCATCGACGATGACGGGGGTGATTCTCTCTCCGGCCAGCCTCTCCACCTCGTCCCCCGCTCCGGAGACTGTAGCCACGTCGATTTCCCGGAACTCAATGCCCCGCTTGATGAAGTCGGCCCTGGCCTCGTCCGAATAGCCGCAATCGGGGTGGGTGTAGATGATGATGGTCCCTGTCTTTTCCTGAGCCAACCGGCTCCTCCTTAAGGTTTTTGTGAAACATCGCTCCAAGCGGGCTTCATTATACGATATATGACGGAGGCGAGAGCCGCCCTGCCGTCACTTTCCCTATTGTGTGCCCCTATAGTTTCAACCGTCGTAGACGCAGGGAGTTGGTGAGCACGGTCACGGAGCTGAAAGCCATAGCCAACGCCGCCAGGACAGGGTTCAGGAAGCCCTGCTCCCCAAAGAAAAATCCCAACCCTCCGGGCACGCCTCCCAAACTGCTGAAAACTGGGTAGAGGACGCCGGCGGCGACTGGAATAAGGGCCACGTTGTAGAAGAAGGCCCAGAACAGGTTCTGCTTTATGGCGCGCATGGTCCCGCGGCTTAACTTGAACGCTGCAAGCGCCCCGTGCAAATCGCCGCGCACGAGAGTGATGTCGGCCGACTCCATAGCCACGTCTGTTCCAGTCCCCATGGCTATGCCCACATCGGCCTGGGCAAGGGCCGGAGCATCGTTGATGCCGTCCCCCACCATGGCCACGACGCGGCCCTTAGCCTGGAAGTCTTTCACGACCTGGACTTTTTTGTCAGGCAAGACTTCCGAGACGGCCCCGTCCAGGCCCAACCGCCCGGCCACTGCGTCGGCCACGCCAGCGGCGTCTCCGGTCACCATATGCACTTCCATGCCCTGCCGTCGCAGGCCAGCCACTGTCTCCACCGCTTCGGGTTTGAGTGAATCGGCCACGGCGATAACCCCGAGGACTTCGCCTCCGGACCCCACGAAAACCGGCGTCTTTCCCTGACGGGTAAGTTCGCTTGCAGCGACGCCCAGCCCCCCAAAGTCCTGCCCCGTCGATTTCATGTAAGCCTCGCTGCCGAGATATACGGCCACGCCCTTGACATGACTAACTATCCCCTCTCCGGGGACCGCGTCGAAGGTCTCTCCAGAGGTGACCGAGACATCCCGGTCCCTGGCTTCTCTTATGACGGCCTCGGCCAAAGGGTGCTCCGAGCCCAACTCGGCGGACGCCGCCAAGCTGAGCAGTTCGTATTCCGTGACCCCGGACCGGACCGCTACGTCAGTAACCGACGGGCGGCCCACAGTCAGAGTTCCCGTTTTATCCAACAACACAACGTCTACACGGTGAGCTTTTTCCAGAGCCTCAGCGTTGCGCACCAAGACCCCGGCCTCTGACCCCTTTCCCGAACCCACCATTATGGCTGTTGGCGTGGCCAACCCCAGGGCGCAGGGACAGGCGATGATCATCACCGCCACCATGACCAGCACGGCATAAGTCAACGCCGGGTCCGGCCCAACCGTCAGCCAAACTAGAAACGACACGATGCTCACACCCAACACGGCGGGCACGAAAAAGGCGGCCACCCGGTCAGCAAGCCTCTGGATGGGTGCCCGTGACCCCTGGGCTTCCTCAACCATGCGGATGATTTGGGACAGCATGGTGTCCCGGCCAACCTTCCCAGCTACGAATGTGAAGAAGCCGACGCTGTTTATGGTTCCCCCGTAGACCTGCGTCCCCACCGTCTTTTCGACGGGCAGGCTTTCGCCCGTGAGCATTGACTCATCCACACTGGAATAACCCTGGACCACCTCTCCGTCGACGGGCAGCCTCTCTCCAGGGCGTATGACCACCATGTCGCCGGGGACAATCCGGTCCACCGGCGTCTCATTTTCGTCGCCGCCCCGCAGGACCCGGGCTGTCTTAGGGCGCAATGACATGAGGCGACTTATGGCCTGGGAGGTCCGCGCCTTGGCCAAGGTTTCGAGAAGTCTGCCCAGCAGGACCAACGCGATGATAATCGCCGCCGTGTCAAAGTAGACCTGTCGCTCGAATCCGGCGGAGGAGATGGCGTCGGCGGAGAAAGCATGTAAGAGCAAGGAGGCGACACTGAAGAAATATGCCGTGGCTGTCCCTAAGGCAATCAGGGTGTGCATGTTGGCTGAGCCCCGCCTAACGGCGTGGAACCCAGACGCATAGAAGGGCCAACCCGCCCAGAAGAGCACAGGGGTGGCCGCCGCCCAGAGCAGGTAGGGAAAGAAGCCCATGTCCATCAGCGGGCCTGCCCAGGGGAAACCGTGGAAACTTCCCAGAAATAGCAGGACGGCCATGGGGCCTGCAAACCCTAATCGCCGCCGCAGGTCCGCCGTCTCTTCAGTTCGCGCCAGACGCTGTAACGAGGCGTCTTCTGCCGATGGAACGTCGCTGTCCGCAGGCTCGTCTCCATCCAGGCCCCACCCCACTCCGGCCAACGCCGTGCGGAAGTCCTCCAAAGTCACAACGCCGGAGATGGACTGGACCGTGGCTTTCCGAGCCGTAGGGTTTCCGTCGGGCGAGCCAACGCCCGGCAAAATATCGACTGAGACGACTCCGGCAATTTTCGACAACGAACCTTGGACTACGGACTCCGGTCCGGCATTGTCCGTTCCAGCAATGTTGAGGTCGCGCTGCTCAACCGGGGCCGAGTACCCGGCCATCTTCACCGCCCGCACGATGGCCGAGGCGTCTATTCGATCGTCGGGGGTCTCGATGGTGGCCTTTTCCGTGGCCAGGTTTACGGAGGCGTAGCTAATCCCCTGCACCCGCTTCAGGGCGTTCTCCACGGTGGAGACGCATCCGGCGCAGGTCATCCCGTCTATAGGCAAGGTGATGCGGCTCGAAGACGCCAACGTGACCGTTCCCCCCACTGTCCAATGTACCTGCAGCCGTAATGGGAGTCAATGAAATGCGCGCAACGGGTCAGCACCTATCGAGTCGTGATGACTACCCCTCGTTGAGGGCGCCCCACAGCACCGGGGCCGCTTCTGCCGACGAAGACGTCTGGGTCGATGTCCGATGTGTGACCAATATATGCTCGAAGTTGTCCATAGGCTTTTCCGGCACAATTGTCAGGACGCCCCAGCCGGTTTCGTCCACGCTGAGGGCTCCCATCATGTGTTGGCTGTCATCAGAACTGAGCCAGACGTCGTAGTGGTCACCGTGGGTAAGAGGAGTCATGCCGAAGGCCATCAATATACCGACACCGTCTTGGTGTGACACCAGCAGCAACGCCTTTGCCGACTGAGACTCCTGGGCCGCGCTAAGGGGGACGACTTCACTATAGGGGTCCGCCATAGCATAGCTGATGGAACGTTGCTCCTCGGTCATCTCCACCAGCTTGTCGTCCATGTCGCCCATCTCGTCTATGCGGGCGGTGAGTAGACCGTTCTCCTGCTCCAAACTCCCAATCTTGTTGGACATGCCTATGGAGACGCCTATGAAAGCTGCGAGTGCCACAATCATCACCGAGGCGGCGGCCCCCAGCGCAACGTAGCCGAAGGAATATCTTCCAGCGAACCAGCCAGCCCGCTCCGGCTCACGTCGAGGCGGCGACGGGATGCGGGCCATCAGACGACTCTTCAACCGGTCCGGGGGAGCGGCAGGCGACGCCGCCTGAGACAACAAGAGCACGGACTCGATTTCGCCACGATACGCCGCTGTGCACGACGCGCACGAGTCCAAGTGTTCCTCAACTCCGGCGGCTTCCGCCGCATCCAGAGCGTTGAGAGCATAGCCCGGCAGCAGTTCCTCTACGTGGCTGCAGTCCATATCATCTTCCGCCTATGCAGGCCCATCCTCTCCTTGCACCATGGCTGCTCTCAGCTTCTGAATCCCTAGCCTTGCTCTGGTCTTTACCGTTCCCAACGGCTCACCCAATCTGCTCGCTATCTCCGACTGGGAATAGCCCTCGAAATAGGCCATCACCAACACCCTGCGCTGCTCCTCAGGAAGCCGCCCCAATACTTCCAGAATCTCGTCTCTGGCGATATTGCGGTGAGCCGCATCCTCCGTGCTGTCGCCGGTGGTGGGGTGGAGGTCCAGCAGTTCGTGAGGCGCCGAGTTGGAAGATTGGAGCCTCCTGTTGCGTGACTTGATAACGTCGACTATCCGGTGGTGGGCAACACTCATGAACCATGACTTGGGCGCCCCCCTCTCGGGGTTGTAGCTTGCCGCTTTCAGCCATAGGTTCAGAAAGACGTCCTGCGTCGCCTCCTCTGCCAGGGACGGGTCCCTGAGCATATACCTGGCCAGCGAAAAGACTGGTCGTGCGTAGCGGTTATAGAAGACCTCCAAGGCGTCCTTCTCGCCGTTGGCGATCAGAGTTATCAGCTGCTCGTCCCTGAGGTCGTCGTAGCTAAGCACTTGCGCCTCTCAAAAATGGAGACGCCAGCCCATTGCGCTGATTTATACGCACAAGACGCCGCTCTGGATTCCCCGGATGTCCGAATAGCAAGACTCTACCCGTTTCAATGGATATGTTTCAGTATATCCCCGCCCTGACAAGCTGTATAGCGCAGCGCCATGAGCACGCCGGCCGTGGTCAACGGCCACAAAGTCCACTAGAATCTCGGGCTAGGACTATAGGACTAAGGGAAAGAAGCTCCGGTCAGGGGACTACGGTGATGAGGTCCTTCATCCCGTTGAATGTGGCGGGGCCGATGCCCTTCACGTCCATCGCCTGTTGGATGTCGGCGAAGGGGCCATTAAGCTCCCTGTGGTCAATAATGGCGCGGGCTTTGACGTCCCCTATTCCAGGGAGGTCCTTCAGATCATCCACAGATGCTGTGTTCAGGTCTATAAGTACAGTTGCAGTTTGCGGATCTTCCGCCAGGGTATCCGAGGCTGCTGCCGCCAAAGCAGGCTTGCACCCTTCTGCGGCGCCTGGGAAATGGTAGCGTCCCTCATCTTTCACCCTCAGAGCCAGGTTGACGCAGTCCAAGTCGGCGTCCTCGGCGGGACCTCCGGCTGCTTCGAGAGCGTCTGCCATCCTATCTCCAGGATTCAACGAATACACACCGGGCGACGCCACCGAGCCGCTTACGTAGACCTTGAGTTCAGGAGTAGGAGTCAAGGTCGGCAAAGTGATTTCCACGGCGTCGTCGGGAGAGCTGTTCCGGACCACGACCAGGGCGATTCCTCCCGACAGGGCTGCTATAGCAACTATGACCAGGAAAATGCTCAGTATGCCATTGTAGGATAGTTTCAACATATGTCCCCGTTGATTAAAATCGCTGGGGCTGATTATAATGACCCAGCCACGCAGTACAATACAGCCCAATGTCCGACCCGCAGCGAACGTCACTACGACCCCTGCGCGAACGACGGCGGAGCCGCCAAAAACGGGAGGTGACCCGGTGAGCCCCAACCCTACGGCCTTTCTAAGAGGAGAATACATGCCCCTTGAAGAGGCCAGGGTAGGCATTATGACCCATGCCCTGCATTACGGCACAGCCGTTTTCGAGGGTATCCGGGGCAACTGGAACGCCGAGGCGGAGCGGATATACATCTTCAGGCTCCGGGAGCACTACGAGCGTCTGCTGCGGGGCTGCAAGATGTTGATGTTGGACATTCCCTACTCCCTTGACGACCTGTGCAACATCACCGTGGAGCTTGTGGAACGCTGCGGCCATTCCGAGGACCTGTATATACGCCCGCTCGCATACAAAGCCGAGGAGCGGGTGGCCAACCTTAAGCTCCAGGACTTGTCCAGCGACTTCTGTCTTGTAGCGGTGCCTTTCGGCAGCTATCTGGGCACCGACATACTGCGTTGCTGCACTTCCTCTTGGCGCAGGGTGGACGACCCAATGATTCCGGCCCGCTTCAAAATTTCAGGCATATACGTAAACAGCATCCTGGCCAAGACGGAAGCCACCCTCGCCGGATTCGACGAAGCCATCCTTTTGAACCAGGACGGGCACGTCTGCGAGGGTTCAGGAGAAAACATCTTCCTGGTCATGGACGGAAAGCTGTACACACCTCCCATCGAGGAGAATGTGCTGCCCGGCATCACCCGGGACACCATAATCCAGTTGGCACTATCTGAGCTGGGCCTGAGTGTGATAGAGGCCAGGATAGACCGCAGCCAACTGTACATTGCAGATGAGGTCTTTCTCACCGGCACTGCCGCCCACCTGACTCCCGTCGTCCAAATTGACAGCCGCAACATCGCCGACGGCGAACCCGGCGCCATATCTAGAAAGCTCCAACGACTTTACTTCGACGTAGTCGTTGGGAAGAATCCCAAATACATTCAGTGGTGCACGCCCGCCAACCCCAAAGCTGTCAGGGTCTAGGGACCGTAGTGTCCCACTGAGGACACCGTACCGAGGCGACGATAAGTTGGACTGGCTGAACTCTCACTGGGTCATATCCGTGGCAGTGGCCTACTTGCTGGGCTCTGTCCCCTTCGCGTACCTGGCCGGAAGGCTGATCAAGGGACAGGACCTCCGCCAGGAAGGAGACCGGAACCCAGGCGCCAACAACGCCTACCGCATCATTGGACCCAGGGTGGGTGTGATCGTGGGGGCTTTGGACGTGGCCAAGGGGGCAGGAGCCGTCCTGATAGCTAGAGAGATAGCCGGCACGACCGAAGCAGCGATGGCTGCAGGACTCGCCGTCGTGGCTGGACACAACTGGCCCATATTCCTGGGATTGAAAGGCGGCCGGGGCGCCGCCAGCGCCGTAGGGGTCTTCCTGGCCTTGGTCCCGTTCGTGGCCATGCCCCTCTGCGCTGTGGGATTCGTCGTCCTCAAGCTGCTGAAAAGCACTACCGCGGCGGTGGCCATAATCATGGTCCCCATGGCCTTGTTGGTCTGGCTTGTCTTGTCTGAGCCGATGTTGGCCGTCTATTCAGTGGCGCTGCCCGTGCTTATCGGACTGCGCCATTATCAGACCACCCGCAACCAACCTAAACCCGCCCCGGAAGACATGCCAGAAACCATGATTGATGGGGAACGCGTCCAGTCCGGTTGACCCCAGCGATGCCCGGTCCCTTTGCCCTGGACTTCTTCACCCTGGCCTTCCTCGTATCCCTGGGGACTCTCCAGATGGCAGCCGCCTACCGCTCCTTACGCGGGCTGCTCTTCGTCCGCAGCAGGGCGGTGGCCTTCCTGTTGGGACTGGCGGTCATGTCCGCCGCCTTCATCTGGTTCTACCTGTCCGAACCCCGCAACATCTCCGACATTGAGGGAGGCATTGACGGCAACCAGTCGTCGGCCCTCTTTGCCGGAGGGGCTGGACTAGCCGTTCTGACAACCCTGCTGTTGTCGTCTCTATTGAACTGGTCGTTTGGTAGAAACGAGCGGGCCCGAAATGAAGTCTCATACCGCCCCGGCCTGGACGCCCTGGAGCAGACCAACTACGTGCGGGCCTTCAAGGCGACCGTCAGGAGTCTATGGGGCCGCTCATAGACGCCGACGAGGCTATAGTCCTCTGGCTCAACGGGCTGGGCGGGGACGTCCCACCCCTGGGAACCGCAGTGGAACTGCTTGTGGGAGACCATTTCATCCCCACACTTATATCCTTGCTCATGCTGGCGTCGTGGTTCATAGAGCGCGACCCGGCCCGGCGTGAGAGGACGCAAAAAGCGGTCCTGGCCGCTATGGCCGCCATGGGCTGGGCCAGCTTTGTCGTCCTCATGCTGAACATCCCCTTTTTCAGGGACAGGCCCTTTGTAGACCATGACCTGACCCTGCTCTTCTACCAGCCCACCGACTCCTCTTTTCCGGCCCATCCTGCGGCGGTGGGATTCTCTATGGCCACCGCCGTTTGGCAAGGACACCGGAAAACGGGCGCGGTCATGTACTTGCTGGCCGCGGTCTGGGGGCTGTCGCGAATAACCGCCGGAGTGTTCTATCCCACCGACGTAGTGGTCGGCGCCCTCATTGGAGTCGTCATGGGCTATTTGACGTGGCGGTGGTTTATGCTTATGGAACCCCTGCCAAGTTTGGTGATCAGGGCCGCTCGACGGTTCCACCTGGCGTGAGTTCCGGTCGGGCCAGCTTGCTCAGATTCATCTTCTGCTCTAACATACATCCACAGATTCACACTCGCACGGGAGCCTTGGTCAATGACCGTGAAACAGGTGGAACTCAGGTACAGTCCAAAGGAGATGGACCGTAAGTGGCAAAGCCGCTGGGAGCGGGACGGCCTCCACAAGGTCCGCGACGACGACCCCAGGCCGAAGTGGTACGAGCTGACCATGTACCCCTACCCATCGGGCGACCTGCACATCGGTCACTGGTACGTCATGGCGCCGTCGGACTGCCATGCCCGGTTCCGGCGGATGCAGGGCTACAACGTCCTCCACCCCATCGGTTTCGACGCTTTCGGACTGCCTGCTGAGAACGCCGCAATACAGCGGGGCATCCATCCCTTTACCTGGACCATGTCAAACATCGAGAGGATGCGCACGCAGCTCCGTTCGATAGGAGCCGTCTACGACTGGGACCGTGAGGTGATTTGCTGCCTGCCCGAATACTACAAGTGGAACCAGTGGTTCTTCATTAAGCTCTACGAAAACGGTCTCGCCTACAGGGGCAAGGCGCCGGTGGTATGGTGCCCTTCCTGCCAAACCGTCCTGGCAAACGAGCAGGTGGTCAACGGACGCTGCGAGCGATGCGAAACTCCCATCACACGCCGCGACCTTGAACAATGGTTCTTCAAGATCACCGACTACGCCGAGCAGCTGCTGGACTTCAGCGGGTTGGAAGAGTGGCCCGAGAAGATTCTAACCATGCAGCGCAACTGGGTGGGAAGAAGCGAGGGAGTGGACATAAGCTTCGACATCTCGCACCTGAGCGCCGACCAGGAGGAGATTCGCACCTTCACCACACGCATCGACACCATCTACGGGGTCACCTTCCTAGTCCTGGCCCCGGAGCACCCGTTGGTCCCCCAATTGACGACTGCCGACAAGCAGGCCGAGGTGGAAGCCTACTTGGACGAGACCCGCCGTCAGACGGAAATCGCCCGCCTGTCCTCCGACAAGGAGAAGTCGGGAGTCTTCCTGGGCTCCTCCGCGATCAACCGGGTCAACGGCGAAAGGGTCCCGATATTCACCGCCGACTACGCCCTGATGAGCTATGGCTCTGGCGCCGTCATGGGGGTGCCCGCCCACGACCAGCGGGACTATGAATTCGCTCTGAAATACGGGTTGCCCATCCGCGTGGTCGTCGCTCCCCCGGATTGGGACGGTCAGGAACTGCCCGAGGCATACGTGGATGAAGGTGTGATGGCAGCCTCGGACCAGTTCGACGGCATCCCCAGCGCCCAGGGTAAGGAGGCCATCGCCGACTACGTGGAAGCCCAGCACTGGGGGAAGCGTGGAATCTCCTACAGAATCCGGGACTGGCTTATCTCCCGGCAACGGTACTGGGGTACGCCCATTCCTGTGGTCTACTGCCAGAAGTGCGGGACAGTGACCGTGCCGGAGGAGGACCTGCCCGTCCTTTTGCCGGAAGACGCCGAATTCAAACCCACTGGTGAGTCGCCCCTCGCGGCCAATGCCTCTTTCGTCAACGCCGAGTGCCCTGAGTGCGGCGGTCCGGCCAAACGGGAGACGGACACCATGGACACCTTCGTCGACTCCTCCTGGTACATGCAGCGTTTCACCAGCGCCAACTACGACAACGCCGCATTCGACGTCGACGTGCTCAAGCAGTGGATGCCCACCAAGCAGTACACGGGCGGCGCGGAGCACGCGGTGATGCACCTGCTCTACTCCCGGTTCTTTACCAAGGCCCTCCGCGATATGGGAATTCTCGACTTCGACGAGCCCTTCCTCCGGCTCTACAACCAAGGGATCATGCTAGGCGAAGACCACGAGAAGATGAGCAAGAGCCGGGGCAACGTGATCAACCCCGACGACTACGTGGAGTCCCTTGGGGCCGATTCCATGCGCTGCTTCCTCATGTTCCTGGGACCCTGGGACCAGGGAGGACCCTGGAGCACGTCGGGGATCAACGGTGTCGCCCGGTGGCTAAACAGGGTGTGGGAGCTTTGCCGCAGCGACGCATCCGACCTGGACCGGTCTCCCACCGACCCGCAAGCCGTCAAGAACACGGTGCGGATGCTCCACCAGACCGTCAAGAAGTGCCATAACGACCTGGACAAGTTCAAGTTCAACACGTCCATAGCGTTCCTGATGGAGCTTTCCAACGAGATGTCGCGCCGATGGAACGCCGCCGACCTGGACTCGGACACCTGGCACGATTGCGTAGAGAAGTTCCTGCTGATGCTGGCGCCCTTCGCACCGCACCTGGCCGAGGAACTCTGGGAGCAGACTGGCCACCAGTACAGCGTCCACGACCGGCTCTTTCCTCAGTGGGATGATGCCCTGGCCGCTGAAGAAGAAATCACGCTGGTGGTCCAGGTCAACGGCAAGCTGCGCGACCGCCTGCAAGTCTCTGTAGACATCACAGAGGACGAGGCCAAAGAGAAGGCGATGGTGGCCCTCCGCATCAGAAACCACCTGGCCGAGGGACAGGAACCCCGCCGCGTCGTCTACGTCCCCGGCCGCCTCGTAAACGTCGTCCTGGGCTAGCTGCCTCACATCGCCATTCGCCCTGGTCCTGTCGAAGGCCCGTCCTCCCACGCTTTCCCCGTTGTATGGTAGGATTAGGCGCCAAATACGTGTCCCACAAGGAGATGTCCTATGAAAGGCAACACGGCCATCGCCAACATCCTGAAGCTGGAAAACACCGACTACCTATTCTGCTATCCCGCCAACCTCCTCATCGAGGAAGCGGCCAAAGCCGACATCGAACCCATCATGTCCCGGACCGAGCGCACCACCGTCAACATGGCCGACGGGTACAGCCGAATCAATAACGGCCGCAAGCTCGGAGTGGTCGTCACCCAGTCTGGGCCGGGAGCGGAGAACGCCGTGGGAGGCATTGCCCACGCCTACGCCGAGTCGGTGCCCATCCTGGTGCTGCCGGGCGGAACGCCCCGCGGCTCTGCGGGCCAGCCCCCCGACTTCAGCGCCGTGGACAACTACCGGGGCATCACGAAGTGGACGGCCCAAATCAACCAGACTGAGAGAATCCCCGAGCTCATGCGGCGGGCCTACACCCAGCTGAAATCAGGGCGCGGAGGCCCCGTGGCCCTGGAAGTGCCCCAGGACGTGGGAGGGGACGAGCTGGACGAGTCCGCCTTCGACTACAGGCCCGTCAAGGCCCTACGGAGCATGGGAGACCCTGAGGACGTGGCTGCCGCAGCCCGCGCAATCCTGTCCGCCAAGAGACCCGTAATATACGCCGGACAGGGAATCCTCTGGGCCGAGGCTTCGGATGAACTGAAGGAGTTCGCCGAGCTGGTCAACTGCCCGGTCACGACCACCAACCCCGGCAAGAGTTCCTTCCCCGAAAACCACCCTCTCGCTCTGGGCACGGCGGCCCGGACGATGACCAGGATGGCGAGGGTCTTCATGGAAAAGTCGGACCTCATCTTCGGGGTCGGGGCGGGTTTCGCCTCCAACCTGGCCAACGCAACCGTCCCCTCAGGCAAGACGCTTGTGCAGTGCACCGTCGACGTGGCCGACCTGAACAAGCGGCTTCCAATCGACCACGCCGTCGTAGGGGACGCCAAGCTGGTGCTGCAACAGCTCATCGAAGAGGTGAAGAAGCAGGCAGGGCCGGACGGCAAGAAGGGCGACGACTCGGTCGCCCAGGAGATAAAGCAGGTCAAGGACGAGTGGCTGGAGGAGTGGATGCCCCGGCTTACGTCCAACGAGACGCCCATCAACCCCTACAGGATCATCTGGGACTTCATGCACACCGTGGACCGTACCAAGACGATCCTGACCCACGACTCCGGACACCCCAGAGACCAGACCATACCCTTCTACGAGGCCATAGTCCCCAGAGGCTACATCGGGTGGGGCAACTCCAGCCAGCTGGGCTACTCAATTGGCGTGGCCATGGGAGTCAAGCTGGGGGCCAAGGACAAGACGGTGGCCACCATCATGGGAGACGCCGCAATAGGCATGGCCGGAATGGACATTGAGACTGCCGCCCGGCACAATATTCCCATTCTCATCATAGTGCTGAACAACCACGTCCTCTCGGGCTACTCGGCCAACTACCCCGTGGCAGCCGAGAAGTACGCCTTCACCAACCTCTACGGCCAGTACGCCGACTTGGCCAGGGCCCTGGGCTCCTACAGCGAGCGAGTCGAGGACCCTGCCGAAATCGTGCCCGCCATCAAGAGAGCCCAGGCTGCGATGGACGCCGGCCAGCCCGCGCTGCTGGAGTTCATGACCAAGGAGGAGAACACCCTCTCCCACCACACCCGGTAGTGCGCGTAATTCAAATACTCACAGCCCAAAGCTTTGTGGACTTGTTTCGCCAGGTAACGGTCGACGTATATGTTGGCCCCCTCTGATACATTCCGGGATAGACGTGCATATAAGATCTTTTCGTTTATACAGAAGGCAGTCACATGGCATATTTCTTAAATCTGTTTACACCTGAAACATGGGACATTTTCTGTAAGGCAGGCCATAGTGTCTCAGGCTTCCGAACCAGATATAGGCGAGTGGCATTCGACGAGATCAAACAGGACGACCTTTTCCTATGCTACCTAACGCGATTGTCAAGATGGTGCGGAGTACTCAAGATTCAGTCTAGTGCCTACGAAGACGATAGCCCAATTTATGACAACCCAGACCCTTACACGGTTCGCTTTAAAGTGAACCCAATAGTGGCTCTGGACCCTGAGGCATCAATTCCGATTTTCGAGGAGGAAGTCTGGAGCAAGTTATCTATCACGAAGCAGTACGAAAAGGGACATCGTTATTGGACTGGGTTCTTTCGGAATGCACTTAAACAGTTAGATGACGGGGACGGAAGCTACTTAGTGGAGTTGCTAAGCAAGCTTCGAGATGACCCAAGGGCTTATCCATTCACAGACAGAGACCGGCGTCAGCTTGGTGCTGGTAACAAAGTTTGGACCGTGGACCGGCAAGTCGAAGTCGAGGTTCCGGAAGTGGACGAAGATGACACCATGGTGCAAACTGTGACACCAACTGGAGAGCCAGAATCGATTCGTATGCAGGCCACGGTTGCGAAAATAGGCGCTCAAATGGGATTTCTAATTTGGGTGCCACGGAACAACAAAGAGGGTGTCCTGAAGTTTGTTCCGGAGACCATGCATGACAAGTTTGTAGAGGCACTGCCGCTGAACTACAACGACACTACCCTTAGGACGATCGAGCAGATAGATGTACTATGGCTCAAGGGCCGATCTATGGCTCGAGCGTTTGAAATAGAGCATACAACTGCGGTTTATTCAGGCCTGCTGCGCATGGCTGATTTGTTGGCCCTACAGCCTAACATGAACATCCGGTTACATATCGTGGCTCCTGACGATAGGCGGGAACGGGTACTACGCGAGATACGGAGACCGGTGTTTTCCCTGCTTGATAGAGGTCCGCTCTACGAGCAGTGCTCGTTCCTCTCATACGACTCGGTAAAATTGTTGGACAATACTCCGCATCTTGCCCATATGAGCGATTCGATAATTGCAGAATACGAGGAGACCACAGAGGTCTAATTTCAAGCCCACTCATCAAGTACAGGGGCTTCTGGATTCCTGACTAAGCGTAAGGGGCGGAATGTTGGAAAGGAAGCTCGAGGCTCGGAAGACGGTCGTTTTGCCGAAACTATCGGGTGACGGCCAGCCGAACGTTCAGTGTATCAAGCACTTTGAACAACGTATCTATGCGTGGATTGCCGTCGCTGGAAAGTGACCTGTACAGAGCTTGCCGCCCCAATCCTGTCGATTCGGCGACGGAGGTCATTCCTTTGGCACGGGCCACATCACCGATTGCCTTGACGAAGAACGCTGGGGCATTCTCTTCCAGCGCCGCATTCAGGTACTCTATCAACGCTTCGTCATTGTCGAGAAAATCAACCGCGTCGAAATTTTTGAGTTTCATCGACTCCTCCCTAGAGTTCACGCCAATTGTCTTATATAAGGGACACATTGTCTAGCGGGATATCGCCTCCACGCCTTAGCAGCGGGCTAGCGGATACCTCTTGCCGCTCACATCGTTAGGGGTATGGCAAACATTCAATCTCAGGTAGATAGGCCCCTCGAAGGTATTGTCTCTTTTTCCAAGCGTCTGGGTTCCAGCCTCCGTTCGAAGCACTGGGGAAGGCACAAGCGAGCGTCTGTGGGACTGTAGAACTCCTTTGACTGTGCTGACACAACTGTGTCAAGCCGGTGTATACAGAAATAGGGTGTTGGTGTATCTTTAAGGTAATTGGACCGGGAGCCCCAACTGCCGTTGGGGCTATAGCGAACGAGAGCATTGATGGCGACGATAGAAGAGCGGGTCAGTCACCTTGAAGGCGCCTCTGGACAGTGGGCGACCAAGTCGGACGTAGCAGTGTTGAAGGCAGACATAGCCAACCTCAGGGCCGAACTGAAGGGCGACATCGGCAGCGTCGTGAGATGGATGGCCATGTTTCAACTCGGAGGTCTGGCAGCCATAGCCGCCATCATGGGGTTCCTGGCCTAAGGAAACTCCATTACAGACCACCCGTCAGTCCCAGGCGGACTGGTCTTGGCCTGAGTATTGGCGCATGGTCATGCCGCCGTCGATTATCAGCATGTGGCCGGTGATGTAGTCGGCCTCGTCGGATGACAGGAAAACCACGCCGTTGGCCTGGTCCAGCGGCTCGGCCACACGGCCCAGAGGCACTGTTTTCTTGGTGTGTTCGTCTATCCTGGGGCTTTGGAGCCTGGGGTCGATGTTGGTGCGGGTCCCGCCCGGAGCGATGCAGTTGACGTTAATGCCGTACTTGGCCAGGTCAGCCGCCGCCGCACGGGTCAGCATGTACACTCCCCCCTTGGACGCGGCGTAAGCAGTCTGGTTTTCAGAGATGACCATAGAGTTGACCGAGGCGGTGTTGACGATTTTCCCCTTCGCGCCCTGACTCACCATTTGCTTTGCCGCCGCCTGAATTCCCAGGAAGACGCCCTTCAGGTTGACCGCTATCATGCGGTCCCATTCCTCTTCAGTCTGGTCCAACACCGAGGCCCAACTGGCCACACCCGCGTTGTTGATCATGACGTCCAGTCCACCGTAGGTCTCCACGGCGGTAGCCACCAGGCCTTCCACGTCGGCTTTCTTGGAGACATCAGCCGTGACGCCAATGGCCTGGCCTCCCACGTCGTTAATCTCGTTGACGGTGGCCTGGAGACTCTCCTCAGACCAGTCCGCTAGGACCAGCCGGGCGCCCTCCTGATTGAAGCGACGGGACACTCCCCGCCCGATGCCGCTGCCGGCTCCTGTGATAATGGCTGTCTTGCCCTCAAGTCGCATTCGCTTAACTCCGTGGCTTTGTATCCAGGCTACTTGCCCTCTTTTGACTCCCACACCGCGTCCAGGATGGTCCCCGGAGCCATGGGCAGCTTGTGCATCCTGACGCCCGTTGCATGGTAGACGGCGTTGGCGATGGCTCCCGGGGGCGGCACTATGGGCACCTCGCCGACGCCTCTGGCCCCGTATGGATGGCCGGGGTTGTGGCACTCGATCATCACCGTCTCAATCATGGGCAGGTCCAGGGCAGTGGGCATGCGGTAGTCCAGGAAGGACGAGTTCGCCATCTGGCCCTGGTCGTTGAAATAATACTCTTCGGTGAGGGCCCATCCGATTCCCTGGGAAGCGCCTCCCTGCATCTGACCTTCCACGTAGCTGGGGTGGATAGCCTTGCCCACGTCCTGGAACGTCGTGTAGCGGAGCACGTCCACTTTGCCGGTGTCCGGGTCCACCTCCACGTCCACCATGTGTAGGGCGAACGAGGGGCCCTGCCCGGCAGGGCTCAGGTTGGCCCGGCCCACAACGGGGCCGCCTGTGGCGTTCAACCTTGCCGACATCTCCTTGAAGGTCATCTTCAACTCAGGGTCCGACTTGTGGGCGACCTCACCTTCGCTGTAAGTCACGTCTTCCGAGGAGACGTCCCATATCCGCGCGGCCCGGTCTATCATCTGCCTCTTGATGTCGTTGGCCGCTTCGTAGGAGGCCCAGCCGGTCATGAAGGCAACCGAGCTGCCTCCGGTGATTTTGGTGTATCCAATGGAGTCCGTGTCCCCGACGGAGGGTTTGACGTCTTCGGCTGCGATACCCAATTCCTCCGCAACGTGCATGGCCGCCACTGCCCTGGTGCCGCCGATGTCCACAGACCCTTCCACCAGGCTCACGGTGCCGTCGGAGTTGACGCTGGCCACGGCGCTGGCAGGTCCGGTGGTGTTGCCCCAGAAACCCACGGCCACACCGCGGCCCTGGTTGGGTCCCGTCAGAGGCGTCTTGTAGTGGTTGTGCTCCTTGGCCGTCTGTAGAATCTCCGAGTATCCCGTCTTGGGAAGCTGCGGCCCGGTGATGCGGCGCGTGCCTTCCTTTGCTCCGTTGAGAACGCGGAACTCTATCGGGTCCATGCCAAGCTTTTCGCATATCTGGTCCATGACCTGCTCGACCGCGAACCCTGCGCCGCCCACGCCAGGCGCTCTGTACGCCAGCACCTTCGGCATGTTGGTGATGACGTCCAGTCCTTCGGCCCGGGCGTTTTCCAGGTCATAAGGAGTAAAGACGTTCTGAGTTCCTCCCATGACCGGAGAGCCGGGATAGGCCCCGGCCTGATAGGCCAAGTATGCGTTGGCCGCCGTTATCTTTCCCTCGTTGGTGGCCCCGATTTTCACCTTCATGTATGAGCCTGACGTGGGGCCGGATGTCTCGAATACTTCCGTCCGGGAAAGGCTCGCCTTGACTGGGCGGCCCGTCTTCCTGGAAAGGATGGCCACCACCGGCTCCAGGATGACGTGGAGCTTGGCTCCAAAGCCGCCGCCTATCTCCATGGGCGTCACTTTCACCTTTGACCGTGGCAGATTAAGGAGTCCGGCTAGCTGGTCCCGGATGTTGAAGTGTCCCTGGCTGCTGCCCCATACGGTCAATGACCCGTCGGGACTCCATTGAGCGGTGGCGCTCTGAGGCTCGATGAATCCCTGGTGCACAGGCTGAGTCTCAAACTCCTGCTCGATAATGATGTCAGCCTCTTTGAATCCCTTCTCTACGTCCCCGATTTCGTATACGAAGTGGTTGGCCACGTTGGTGGACTCCGAGTCGTCTGAGTCGTCTCGGAGACCTCCGGGCCGCAGTCCGGGATTGGCCAAGTTGGCCAGGCGCTCGTGGATTTTAGGAGCGTCTTCCTTCATGGCGTCGCGCACGTTTATGGCAAACGGGAGGACCTCATAGTCCACCTCGATGAGCTTCAGCGCCTCCTCGGCTTCATGGAGGCTGATGGCGGCAACCGCCGCGATGGCGTGGCCCTTGTAGAGGGCCTTGTCGGAGGCCATGGCCTGGTTGCTCAGAAACTTCATGTTTATCATGGAGCCTTCGCCAAGGTCCGCCACTTTGCCCGACGGCTGGGGGAAGTCGGCGCCGGTCACCACAGCCTTGACTCCTGGAAGAGCCAGGGCCTTGCTGGTGTCGATGGACTTGATGCGGGCGTGGGCGTGGGGGCTCCGCAGGACTCTCGCATACAGAAGCCCCGGCAGATTGACGTCCGCTCCGTAACGGGCCCTGCCAGTTACCTTGTCGGGGCCGTCGTGGCGCACCGGACGCGTCCCGATGACTTTGAGGTCCTGCACCTTCGCTTCAGTAGCCATGTCGTGTCTTACCTCCACAGGAGAATCAGCGCCATTCTACCATACCGTGTTTCGGTGAGGACTGCTGTCGTCCACGCTGGCGCTCAGGAAAAAATGTCCTGCTCGAAGCCCGTTGAAAAGGAAAGAGCGGCTTGAATCAAGCCGCTCTTTCGAACCATAGTTGACGTTGGAGTTAGCTTATGCGTCGGCCAGAGCTTCGCTGACTTTCTCTGCTACGTCAGCCGGCACCCAGTTCGTCCAGACATTGTTGCTCTTCAGGAACCAGAGGGCCGCGTCCATTGCCTCTGTGCCTGGATTGTCGGCGGAATATTTCGCGACGGTCTTGTACAGTTCGATGTTGAAGCCCCAGTTCCTCAGGAACGTGATGGCGTCCGGCGCCGCAGTCACCAAGTCAGGATGCACTGCTATCAATATGGTGGCGTCCTCGTAGGCGCAGGCTTTCGTGGTGAACCAGCACTCATCGGAGTACGAGGGCTCTTCCAGTCTTACGAGGTCCAGGGTCAAGCCCGGGTCTCCCGTTCCCCACATGTATCCAAGCCAGGGTTCCTGCTTGTCGTAAGCGCCCTGGAGGTCGCTGAACAACCCCTCCTGGGAGCCGGGCTTGATGGGTTCTACATAGTCGGTCAAGCCGTAGCCCACAACCTGGGCATCGTTGACCGCTTCGCAGGACCAGCCGACCACGCAGCCCACGATACGGGCCTTGCCCCGGCTGTCGGTGGTCTCGAACAACTTCATGTGTTCTTCTTTCTTGAGGTCCTCCACGGTCTTAAGACCGGGGTTCGCGTCCGCCACGTATTTGGGTATGACGAAAGCGCTTTGCCAGTCCTTGCCGAGGCTCTCTCCAATGGAGACCACCTGCCCTGCGACGATAGCCTTGTTCCAGGCTTCGTCCTGGTTTGGCAGCCATATCTCCATAGTCACGTCGATGTCTCCGGCTATGAGGCCCTGGAAGTTGGGAAGTGTGCCTCCAAGAATGGCATCGGTCTCATAACCGTACCCGTTCTCCAAGATATATTGGGCGATCCTGTTCTGCACCTGGGCGCTGGTCCAGTTCAGGTCCGAGAAGACGATAGTGGGTTTTTCATCACCGTCATCGCCCCCTCCACATGCGGCAGTCCCCAATGAAAGGGCAAGCAATGCGATGAGGAGGAACAATCCCCCTACCCTAAAGAATCTAAACATGATCCCTCCCCTAATTCGTTCTCGCTGAGCGTCTATTCGCCAATATTCTAACCATTTTCGCACGTCTGTCAAGTTGATAGGAGTTCATCGCCTAACTGATGCATGACCATAGCGGCTTAGTTTCCTACTAGCCGCTAGCCGCCAGATAAAGACCGTTCCCTCGACCTGGCCATGGCTTGAGTGATCCTGTCGATGACGATGGCTATGAAGATGATGGCAACACCCCCAAGGAAGGCGTTGCCGGGTTCTTGACGGCCGAGAGCCCGGAGCACTACCTCACCAAGTCCACCGGCGCCGACCAGGGACGCCACCACGACCATGGAAAGGGCGAGCATTGTGGTCTGGTTTACACCCGCCATTATGGTGGGGAGAGCCATGGGTATTTGGACTTTGACAAGGAGTTGCGTAGGAGTTGCTCCGAAAGAGCGGGCCGCCTCCACGGTCTGCGGCGACACTTGTCTTATGCCCAGGTTGGTAAGGCGTATCACCGGCGGCACTGCGTATATCACGGTGGCCATTACAGCCGGCACAGCCCCCAAGCCAAAGAAGAGCAGCGCCGGGACCAGGTATACGAAGCTGGGCATGGTCTGAGCCCCGTCGAGAATCGGGCGCAAGACATTGTCCGCCCAGGTGGTTCTGGCTCCAAATACACCGAGAGGGATCCCTATAAGCAGTGAGATGAGCACCGAGACTAGGATTAGGGCCAGGGTCTCCATCGAACTATCCCACAAAGTTTCGGTGTTGTCGGGAAGTCTGCCCATGAACCCTATCAACAGCAGAGCGGCGATGGCGAATACGGCCAGGGCCAGCCCGGAGACGCGCCAAGCCACCAGCACCACAGCCGCTATTATGGCCGGCCAGGGGACCCACAATAGACCGTCTTCCAGCCAGACCAGAAGTTGCAGCACTACCTTCTTTATGCCGCCGAACAACCAGTCTAGATTGGTGGTCAACCAGCTGACGAATTCGTCGATGTTGCCGCCAATGGGTCGCCCCCATTCGACGGGGAAGCTCAGGTTGTGTCCCCATCCAGCGGATGCAACAGCGCCTACGCCCACTACCAAGACCGCCGCGATGGGCGCCCAAATCCGGAAGGGAGCGTTGGAAAACCCGTTCAACCGTCCTTCAAACCATGAGCGGATAGCGGTTGAAACAGCGGGCTGGTCTTGGGACTCAAGGGCGTCCTCACCTGGGACAGCTTTAGCCACAGGATGCCTCCTGAAATAGGTCGTCTTGGCCGAAAGTTGGAGCGGTCCCTTTGGTGGAGTGGAAGAGCTATTGGTTCTCTGAAATGGCCTCGGCGACTGCGTAGCGCCGCACGACTCCCATCAGCTTGCCGTCTTCATCCACTACGGGGATCGGATAGTCGCTGGACATGCAGATGGGTATCAGTTGCTCCAGAGCGATGTCGTTGGAGATGGGTTCGGGATCGGTGTATAGGTAACGCTCGATATGGTCCCCCAGCTTGTCCACGCCTGCTTGGAGAGCGGCATGGGCCTGTTCGATGGTGAGCATTCCCAGGTAGGTGTCGTCATCGTCCAGCACCAACGCCAAGTCGGAGGCGTCGCCGCGCATTGCCTGGAGAGCTTCCTGCGGACCCTTGCATGACGGAATGACCGTAGAGGGGTCCTCCATCACGTGGCTGGCTGTCAAGATGGACTCCTTGCGGACGTCCTGGGTGAACTCGGCCACGTAATCGTCTTCCGGGCTGAGCACGATATCTTCGGGCTGTCCTATCTGCACTACGGCCCCATCCCGCATAATAGCGATGCGGTCTCCCAGCTTCAGGGCCTCGGCCAAGTCGTGGGTGATGAACACGATGGTCTTGTTGAGCTCCTGCTGCAACCGAACCAATTCGTCCTGCATGTGCCTCCGGATGAGCGGGTCCAGTCCGCTGAAGGGCTCGTCCATCAGCAGGATGTCCGGGTCCATGGCCAAAGCTCTGGCCAGGCCGACCCTTTGCTGCATGCCTCCGCTGAGTTCTCTGGGATACGCCTTTTCCCAGCCGTCCAGGCCCACCAGTTCCAGAATCTCGAGCGTTTTGGAGTATCTGTCCAGCTTTTCCACTCCTCTAATTTCAAGGCCCCAGGAAGCGTTGTCAATTACGTTGCGGTGAGGCAGAAGCCCGTAGTGCTGGAACACCATAGCCACTTTCCCCCGCCTGAACTCGGTCAGCCGTTGGTCGTCGGCTTTGATAATGTCTTCCCCGTCCACCATTATCTCGCCCGACGTAGGTTCTATGAGCCGGGTGAGGCAGCGCACCAGGGTTGACTTTCCGCTTCCCGACAGACCCATTACGACGAAGGTCTCTCCACGGTGAACGTCGAAAGTGACCTGCTGGAGCGCTACAACCAGGCCGAGGTTCTCCTGCATATCGCGTTTGCCCAGCCCGGAGTTCTCGGAGTTGAGAGCCTGCTGGGGATTCTTCCCGTAGACCTTCCACAGGTCCTTGACTGAAATTGTAGGTTCGTTCAGACCGTTAGAGCCGCCGCTTCGGTTCTCAACATACGTCCTGCCTGGAGCTTCTACCGCCATAGCGCTCCCTTCCTATGGATAGACCGGTCGGTTGATGAGCCACAGCCTGGCCGCGACCCATGGGTTGAAAAAGGTTGGCTTATTTTAACATGAAATCGTCTCGATGGTTGTAATGTCCGAGAGGCCAGGGCCTAGCTCAAAGCCTTTACAACCACTTTGAATCTGCGGGCCCCACAACTCGGAGCCAACTCGTTGAACTCCACGACCGTGCCCTGCTTCCCTTCATTGAGGCCCGCCACGGCGCCGCCCACCGTGGGCACGGCATCCGCCGCTTCTTTGCTCACTTGTCCCATCGGCTGGTTCTCATCCGAGACTACGAACCAGGTGGCCTTAGCTCCTTGGACCATAGCGGCTCCTTCACGCCAAGTGTGGGTCAAACATATCCTATCGATAAGTGGTCATGGAGTCATCACGTAGAGCATGTGCTGCTCGTCCAGCCATTCCTTGCGGCCATCGACGAAGTCCTCCATAGGATAGGAACGTATTGCTGTCCCGCCCATCCAGTTCAGCTTCATGCGTCCCATCCGGACCAGGTCTAGGGTCCGGTCGTAGTCCGCTCCAAGACATGTCCTGGAGGTTATCAAACTGCTCTCGGTGTTGAACAGCTTCAGTAGGTCCAACGTTATGGGGCTGCCTGTTCCCCAGTGTCCCACCTGGACAATGCGGCTGCATGGGGCAAGCATTTCCAGCATCTGATTGTTGTAGTTTCCAGGAATGCCGGCGCATTCCATCACCACGTCGGCTCCTCTGCCGCCGGTTTCATCCATAACGGCTTCTACGACGTTTTCGGTGGAGGGGTCCACGATGACGTCGAATCCCAGGTCCGCCGCCGACTGGCGCGCCAAGCCTCTGGGTTCCACGGCAATTATTCTGCCGCCGGAAATCCTGGCCATCTGGGCCGCAAAGGCCCCTATCTGGCCCACTCCCAGGACCACGACCGTCTCGCCGGGGCCTACCTTGGCCCTTCTCTCAGCCGCGTGGACTCCTATGGCGCAGGGTTCCACCATCGCCGCTTCTTCTATGGACATGTCGTCGGGAATTTGAAAGGCCAGAGCCGAGGGCACAGCCATGTAGCCCTGGTACCCCGCAAGATGGACCCGTTCTCTAGGAGTGGGGCAGTTGTTCTCGAATCCCGACGTGCAATAGCGGCATCGCTTGCATCCCATGTTATGCAGGATAGCCACCCTGTCTCCAGGCTTACAGTTGACCACTCCGACGCCAGTTTCCTCCACAACTCCGGCGACCTCATGCCCTTTGCCCCCAACCCAGGGAAGGGTAGCCGTCTCGTCCGGGCCGAGGAGCTCCCCAGCCTCCTTTTCAAACCGACGTTCCGAGCCGCAGAAGCCGACGCCGCCGATTTTAATTAGCGCCTCTCCAGCCCTCGGCTCAGGGGTTGGAGCGTCTTCCATAGTCCACTGGGAGCCTCCCCTGTATACCCATGCTCGGTTGGCCATTGCCGCCTCCTTTTCAAGGCTTGCGGTTTAGGTCTTAACGGAGGTGCAAGCCATTTTAGAATCAGAACGTACACTCATCTATGCCGATCACCAAATGGACCTCGCCGCAACAGCCGGGAAAGACGGGCTTCCGCCTGTGTCCTGCTGGAAGCTGGTGCCGAAGGTCGGATTCGAACCGACACGGGGTTGCCCCCACCGGTTTTTGAGACCGGCGCGTCTACCATTCCGCCACTTCGGCGTCGATCCATAGTTCGCCACGCTGTCTTAGCACTATATCCGGTTTGTTTGGTTTTTTCCATCCGTAAGACATTAAACAGGAAGCCGGGCCCCTGGGTACAGGGCCCGGCTCTTTTCGGATAGATTCCTCTCTGAGGAGAGCTAGATCTTAGGTTCTACGGCCATCTTCAGAGGGCGTGTGTGGATGCCGCACTCGCCACCGCATTTGCTGGTGCCCACCCAGCGGCCGGCTCTTTCATCCGGTCCGCTGGAGATGCGGGTGCAGGGCGCACAACCCAGGGACCGGTAGCCCTGTGTGTACAGAGGGTTCACAGCGACCTGGTGGAGGGCTATGTATTGCCACACCTCCCGCTCGTGCCAAATCAGGATGGGATTAAGCTTCATCAGCCCCTCGTCCCGCTCCTCGATTTCCTGGAAGTCAGTGCGCGTGCGGCCTTCGGTGCACCGGAGACCGGTCACCCAGCACTCCACGTCCATATCCTCGACGGCCTGCCTCGTGGGAAGCACCTTCAGGTTGTAGCAGCAAAGGTCGGGGTCGGAGGCGTAAAGCGCTTCCGGCTGCTGTGAGTCGTTCTTGAAGACCTTGAGCTCGGGGTACTGACCCACCTGCTGGTGCATGAAGTTGACGGTCTCAGCGGGCTTGTACCGGGTCGTGATGATGAAACCGGGAATGTTGGCGCTGACCCGCTTGGCCAAGTGCCAGACGACTACCGAGTCCTTGCCCAGGCTGTTGGCGACCACCATCTTGTCGCCGAACTTCTGGTACGAGTCATTGATCAGGTCCAGGGCCCGCTCCACTTTCTGGGCGAAATGCAGCCCGTCCACCAGCTCTATAACGTTTTCCGTGCTTGGGCTAATGCTCATGATTCTTACCTCTGTCGGGTTTTCTCCCGTCTTAAGATTGGGCTGCCGGACCGGGCTTACGATTCAAGGGGCCCCAATCGTCGCGCCGCACAAACAAAAACTGCGCTCGCCTTAGCTTGACGGGCACAGTTTAGGATTCCGGAATTTACGATTCGTAACCTGCCCCGACTATTGGGGGCGGGTACACAAGTGGTGCAAATCGTCTCCGAACCGAGCGGGAAACATCGCACAAAAGCATAACACGTCTGCAAGGGATGTCAAGCCAGCATGACCAAAACGCACATGCCATTGTGGTCCATGCTATTTTATGATAAACTAAATCAATTAATCGATTGACGCTGCGCGAAGCAGGCCCCTAAGCAGCGGGAGGAGGAAACATGAAAGTTTCAACTGGTCTACCCAGCCGTCGAGTGTTGTGGGTTGCATTCAGCGCCATCATCGCCCTATCTATCGCTGCAGTCGGCAGCTACTACGGCTTCGTTGTGCAGGACAAAAGTTCCGACACACATGGCCTTCCTCAATACGCCGTTGGAGCCGAGAAAATAATACATACGATCCCATACGTAGGACAGCCAGATGACTTTTCGAGAGCATTGGAAAGCTCGGAACTGGTTGTAGAAGGGGTAATCGACCATCTGTATCCTGCACGGTGGACCACTACCGATCCAGCCGGTCCGGGCGTAGTCACTAAAGAGGTGGCGAAGGATGCCTCCGTCCAGATTCGTACACCGGTCCAACTTTCGGTGAAGCAAGTTTTCAAAGGGGAGTCCGTAGGGGACACGCTCAAGTTTTCGTTCGTCGGTGGCCGGGTTGGCGATACGGCTCTTATCTATGCGGGGAATGAGACCTTCGAAGAAGGTAGTCGGATCATTGTATTTCTCGGGAAAGCGGAACACGGCAGTCCCCCGCACAATGTAGAGCCGGATGCTCTCTACCCAAGGCTGCATCTAGTTGTTAAGGGTAACGTTGCCCAGGGGCCCATCAAAGACATCCCAATGGAAGAGCTCTTACAGCAACTCCAGTAAGACACCGCGAACCCCTTCTCAAATCCTTAACTAGGAGAGTCGTCAGATGGTAAACCTCCTTTCTTCTCGAAAACTGGCTCTAGTTCTTCCCCTGATTGCCATCGTGTATGTGGCAGGATTGATGCTCCTATCCCACCATTCTGCTTCCGCCTATATCGTTCTATACCAACGGGTCGAGAATCAAGTCACATGGGATAGTCAGTTTGAGGATAATCAAGCGCAGCATGGCTTTCCAGCTTCAACTCGGCACCATATCCGGCAAGGTATGTACCAATGGGATGACTTGAACACCGGAGCAGACTTCGATGTCGATGAAAGCACTGATGACGACGCCTATGTGCACTCTGGGAATTTTTCCGATCTCGGCTACGATAATGCACCAGGAGTAACCGTGAACCTTCGCAACAACGCTGGGAGAGTTTGGTTTTCGTCGATCACTCTGAACCGAGAATGGAGTTGGGATGATAGCTCTTGTACAGTCGATTGGAATAATGAGGATGCCGACGTACGAATCGTTACCATCCACGAGTCTAGTCACTTGATTGCGTTGGACCATGACCCCTCTCATACGGAAGCGGTAACGTGGCCCGATGGTGCGTGTAAACTCACCACGGTGGCGGATGATGACAATGGCGTAAAGGATATCTATGGAAATAGATGAGTCCAAGACTATAACTTAGGTTTCGGCGGCTTACTGCATCCGTCTTAAGGCCCACTTTGCAGCCAGCGCCAACCGCCTATGAGGCAAAAAAGCAGGCCGCCACTAACTTTAGTGGCGGCCTTCATTCGTGTGTATGCTTTACGCCGGACGGCTCAGCCGCCTCCGATGGCCGGCACGAAGTGGACCTCGCTGCTCTCTCCCACCTTCTCCAGGATGCCCATGTTGGCTATCTCACCATCCACGGCCACCTGGATATTGGAGCGGATGTTTCCATCCTCTACCAGCCGCTCCTTCATACCGGGGAACTGCTCCTCAAGCCGCTCTACTACTTGACGGACGTTGGAAGCTTCCATATCTATTTGTTTGACGCCGTCCGTCAGCTTCTGGAGCATGGTGGGTATGAACACCGTGGGCATACGCTAGCCCCCGTTTTTCTCCCAGAGAGCTTCCAGCACTGCTCCGGGGCTCATGGGCAGGACCTTCATCCTGACACCCACGGCGTCGTATATGGCGTTGGCTATGGCGGCCATGGGCGGGACTATCGGTATCTCGCCCACTCCCTTAGCGCCGTAGCGGTGGCCGGGGTTGGCCTGCTCGACGATGATGGTGTCAATCATTGGGAGGTCCAGGCTGGTGGGCATCCGGTAATCGAGGAGGCTGGAGTTGACCATCTGGCCGTTGTCGTTGAAGTAGTACTCCTCGTTGAGGGCCCAGCCTATTCCCTGGACGACTCCGCCCTGCATCTGCCCTTCCACGTAGGAGGGGTGGATGGCTTTCCCGGCGTCTTGCACCGCTGTGTAGCGGAGAATGGTCACCTTGCCCGTATCCGGGTCCACCTCTACGTCCACGATGTGGGTGCCGACAGACACGGCCTGGCCGGTGGGCTCTACGCTGGCCGAGGCTGCGACGCCGCCACCGGTCCCTATGAGGCGCCCAGCCAGCTCCTTGAAGGTCATCTTGAGTTCCGGGTCGGCGCCGTGAGTGAACACACCCTTGGAGTACTGGACGTTTTCCACGTCCGTGTCCCATATCTTGGCGGCCCGCTCGATCATCTGCCGTTTTACGTCTTCAGCGGCGTCAATGGCCGCCCATCCGGTGGCGAATGCAGTCCGGCTGCCTCCGGTGACTGCGGTGTAGCCCACCGAGTCGGTGTCGGCCACTGTCGGCTTGATGTCCGAGAAGGGCAGTTCCAGGGCCTCTGCCGCCTGCATGGCGATGGACGCCCTGGTGCCGCCAATGTCCACGGAGCCTTCCAACATGCTTATGGTTCCGTCGGGTTCCACTGTGAGAGTGGCGCTGGACTGGAGGTTGGCGTTGCCCCAGAAGCCCGTGGCCACGCCACGGCCCCGGTTCTTTCCTTCCAGCTTGGTCTTGTAGTGGTCATGGTCCATCAGCGCGTTGATGCACTCCACCTGGGTGACGTTGCGGAGGACGGGACCTTCGATCTTGCGGGTGCCGTCTATGGCCGCGTTCTTCAACCTGAACTCCACCGGGTCCACGCCGATCTTCTCGCAGATTTCGTCCACGACGGTTTCAACCGCGAAGGAGGCCTGTGGCGATCCGGGAGCGCGGTAGGCCGCCGTCTTGGGTTTGTTGGTGATCACGTCGTAGGCGTCGGCTCGACCGTTGGGGAAGTCGTAGGCCGAGAAGCCGCAGGTTGCGGCCTGGCCCACGGGAGAGCCGGGGAAAGCTCCGGCCTCGAAGGCGTACTCGGCCTGCATGGCAGTGAGCATTCCGTCCTTAGTGGCGCCTATCTTGACCCGCATCCAGGCGCCTGCGCCGGGTCCCGAAGACTCGAACACCTCAGCTCTGGTCATGGTCACCTTCACCGGGTGGCCCGACTTGGCCGACAGCAGGGACGCCACCGGCTCAAGGTATACGGGAATCTTGCCGCCGAATCCGCCTCCGATTTCCATCGGCGTCACCTTGATCCTAGAGACGGGGTGGTCCAGCAGCTCTGCGGTGTCCCGCCGGACCCAGAAGGGGCCCTGGGTGCTGCACCAGATGTCCAACTGGCCATCCTTGTTCCAGTAGGCCGTGGCCGTGTGCGGCTCAATGTAACCCTGGTGGACCGTCTTGGTGTCGAACTCGTGCTCCACGACTACGTCAGCCTTGGAGAACCCTTCGTCCAAGTCGCCAAGCTCGAACCGGGAGTGGGAAGCTATGTTGCTGGGCTTCTCGGACTTGCCTTCCAACCCGGAGGTGTACAAGTTGTCATCGTGCACCAGGACAGCGTCCTCTTTCATCGCGTCCCTGGCGTTGGTAAGGGCAGGAAGGACCTCGTAGTCCACCTTGATTAGCTCCGTGGCTTCCTCGGCCACGTGGGGGTTGACGGCGGCAACGGCGGCGACGGCGTGTCCCTTGTACTGCACCTTGTTTGAAGCGAGGACGTTGTCGCTCTTGAACTTCAACGGGAGGTAGCCGTTCCCCAGCCCCTCTCTGGTCTTGGACGAGAAAGGCAGGTCTTTACCCGTTACCACCGCGTAGACGCCCGGGTAGGCCTCAGCGGCGCTAGTGTCGATGGACTTGATGCGGGCGTGAGCGTGGGGGCTTCGGAGTATCTTGGCGTGGAGGAGACCGGTCAGCTTTATGTCTGCCCCGTATTCCGCCCGGCCAGTCACCTTGTCCACCCCGTCGGGCCGGACCGGTCGAGTGCCCACTACGTCATATTCCACGTTGGACAAAACGATGTTGGAAGTCATTAAAACGCCACCTCCGTAGGATAAGTAGACGGCTCCTGAGCGGGAACCTGTTATCGGAGAATCCCGCTCTGGCTGGATTATAGCGCCGCTCTGCCTCGTCTGCCACCCGACGTACGGTTCTCCCTCCGTCGTTCCGGCGCAGGCCGGAACCCAGGACACCCGCGTCTGCTTATCAGGCCCCGATGGACTCCGGCCTCCGCCGGGGCAACGAAATTGGGCCGGATTGACGACGCGGAAGCTAGGGCGTTAGGGTTAAATCGCCCAAAAAGCATCGGATGCCTTTGTGCGGACTTGAAAAATAGGCTAAGGATGAAAATCGCCTGGGTGACATCGGCCTGGCTACTGCCGACAATGTTCTTAATTGCAGCCTGCGGCGGCGGTGAGCCTGCGCCAACGACCGCCGGCGCGGTGGAGTGGGGATACCAAGGGCCGGGCGCGCCGGAAAATTGGGCTTCACTGTCTGAAGAGTACACGCCTTGCGCCGACGGCAAGCGCCAATCACCCATCGACATTGCCGGATACGAAAAGGGCGCCGCCGAGCCTATTTCATTTTCATACGTCGGCGACGCAAAAGCAGTGCGCAACAAAGGCAAGTTCGTGTACGTCGACTACGCGCCCGGCGCCTCGTTCAACGTAGGCCAGCGGACCTTTGAGTTAAAGTCGGCGCACCTCCATTCGCCCTCGGAACACCTGGTAGACGGAGTGAGCTTTGCGGCGGAGCTGCACCTAGTACACCAGGACGCCGGAGGCGCCTTGGCCGTAGTGGGACTGTTGTTCAGACTGGGCCCGCCCAGCCCCGTAGTGCAGGCTATTCTCGACGCCGCGCCGGACGTCGGCGATGCCGTTGCCCCCACAAACGACCTCAACTCCGGTGTCTACACGCCGGGCGAACTGGCCTATTACAAGTACGACGGCTCGTTGACTACTCCTCCCTGCTCTGAGCCGGTTGACTGGTACGTGATGCGCGAGCCGAAATCCATTGGGAAGGAACAGGTTGACAACCTGTTGGCATTGAGCGGCGGCTCCAACAACCGTCCGGTCCAGCCCAAGGGCAGCCGGAAGATAATAGTCGGCGGCGCGCAGTAGGACCCCGGCCCCGTATCGGACTCACCGCGAGGCGGGTAGAGGCAACTCTGTCCAACGCGCTCCATCAGGTCCCACAACCGCGACATCTTTTCACCCTTGAAACGAAACGACGCAATTATTACGGGACTCTCGGGACCAATACAGTCGTTTGACAACTCTTCTAGTCGTATGTTAGCGTCCTTACGCCAATTATTATGATTATGCTGAGGTCATGTTCTAGATAGGCTCTGGGACCGTTGGCATATCTGCTTCACCAGAACTTCCCTAATATTCCTGGACTCTTTGAGATTTGGTGATTTGCTTCCCCAAGTGGACACCAATGGCGCCATGAAGGAGGATTCACCATGATACGATCTGCCTTTTCAACCCCCGTCTTTATCATTGCTCTTCTGCTTGCCGTCGGACTCGTCGTAGGAGCGGCCTGCGGAGGGGATGATCCAACGCCTGTGCCCACCAATACACAGGCTCCTCAACCCACCGACACACCGGCGCCCACGGCGATGATGGAAGCCACAAGCGTTCCCGCGCCTCAAGCCACTGACGCTCCGGCGACTCGGGCGCCCACACCCACTGCGGCGCCGCGACCCACCGCCACGCCGGTGGCGATGCCGGAAGGCGGCCCCGAGGGTACTCTTAGCATCGGCTTCAAAGAGCTGGGACCATTCAGGGCGCATCCTGCACTTGCGGGCTATCCTCTAACCTCTATCCTCACTTCAGGATTCGGTGAGGGACTCATAGAAATCGACGCAGACGGCCAATACACTCCAATGCTGGCCGCTGAATGGGAGGTCGCCTCCGACAACCAGACTTGGACCTACAAGCTCCAGAAAGGAGTCCAGTTCCACGACGGATACGGAGAGTTTACCGCCCAGGACGTCATCTACTCGCTGGAGCAAGCCGGCAGGGAAGACTCACTTCACGGCATCGGCAAGACGTTAGCCGCCTATTTCCTGAATGAAGCTGGGCCTATGACGGCCATAGACGACTACACCATCCAGCACAACACCGGCGTCCCTAAGGTTGACACCCTGCGCCGCATAGGAGTTCCCAGCGGCGCGGGTTTCTGGGTCATGAGCAAAAACCAGGCCGATACTGACGGTGAAGACGCGGTCAACACCAACGGCGCCGGAACGGGTCCCAACGACTTCATCTCAGAGGAGGCGGGCATCTTCAGGTTTGAGGCCGTTCAAGACCACTGGCGCAAGACTCCTTTCTTCGCGGAGACGGTATGGCAGGAAATACCTGAAGAGTCAGCGCGTGTCGCCGGGTTCCAGACGGGCCTTCTTGACACTTTCTACATGACCCTGGACTCCATCCCGGCCATCGAGAAGGTCGAGGGCGCCAAGCTGATGCGTCAGGAAGGCGCCACCTATGAGTACATCAGTCTGTACGGGAGCCACTACGACAAGCTGGGCACGCCGGACCAGTGGCCCGGTTACGACCCGGAGACCTTGCCTTACGTCTCATCCGACCCGGACCCCGAATCGGACGAGTGGAAACGGGTCGCCAAAATTCGCCTTGCCATGACTATGGCCATCGATAGAGAAGGCATTGTAGGCAGCATATTGGGCGGCGAGGGCATTCCCTCATGGGTCGGCGGTTGGGCAGGCTCTTTGAGCCTGCTGCCGGAGAGCATGAAAGTGGACTACGATCCCGACCGAGCCCGGGAGTTGTTGGAAGAGGCCAACTACGACGGACGCCAGTTCGACATGGTCACCTCGGTCCGAGGCGTAGTCGGTGAGGAGGCGGCCTGTGAAGCAGTATCCCAGATGTGGAGGGACATCGGCCTCAACGTGAATTTCGTCCACATCCCCTTCTCCCAATTGGTCGAACACGAGTTTGGACGCTCCTCCAAGAGGGTGCACTGCCGCGGCGGGTCACTCATCCCCGACCCCACAATAGGATACGGCGCCTATGCGCCGGGCCATACCTGGAGCAGAGGCATGAACCACCCATACGTTGAAGAGTTGGCCTCAGAAACCCTGAGGACCTTCGAGTACACCAAGCGCCTTGAGACCTCGCTAAAAATCGAGCAATTCATTTTCGACAATTCGCTGGCCTTCGACATTTACGCCGTGAACATGGTGTGGCCCATCGGCCCGCGAATCGACAGTTGGCTGGACCACCTGAGCCGGGGGGACGCCCGGAACATCAGCGGCCTCGAATGGATACCTCAGCGTCAGTAACCCAGTCTGATAAACGGAAGATGGAGAATCCTCCGGCCTGCGGTTAAACTTGGCGGCTAAGAAAGAATAGGGGCCCTAGACGTCCTTCCATCGGAGGTCTAGGGCCTGTGTCCATCAAACAAGGTGTCAAAGCATAAGGGTTAGGTGAACCACAAGCGTACATACCATTTCCATGTCATTCGACATGGGAGTCTACTGAATGTGAAGCTATAACATGCAGAGGTTCTTGGTACGCCGGTTCATAGTCTCGATCCTCACCCTGCTTGCGGTGTCGTTAATTATCTTCGTCATGAGCAGGGCCGTCGGCGACCCGACTTACCTCTACCTTGGAAACCCCGAAGACGTCACCCAGGAGGATGTCGACGCCATGCGAAGCCTTCTGGGGTTGGACAAGCACCCGGTACACCAGTACGGGATATTTCTCAAGAACCTGGCGACGGGAAACCTGGGAGAGTCCATACGTGAGCGGCGGCCCGTCAGTGAAGTGATTCTGGAGCGGCTGCCTGCAACGTTGATGCTGGGGGCCTCCTCCTTCGCGTTTGCTCTTGTGATCGGAATCCCCATGGGGATCATCTCGGCGGTATGGCGGGGAAGCGTTGTCGACCAGATTGGTAAAATAATCGCCCTGATCGGGCAGGCGGCCCCACCATTCTGGTTGGGCATCATGGGCATCTTCTTCTTCGCTGTGCAGTTGGGCTGGCTCCCTCCATACGGGCGCCAGGAGCCAACAAGCATCATACTTCCCACCATTACTCTAGGCTGGCTGTTCGTGGCGGCCAATATGCGCCTGGTGCGCTCGGCCATGCTGGACGTGCTGGACTCGGAATACATCAAGCTGGCACGGGCCAAAGGTGTTTCCAACCGAGTGATTATATGGAAACACGCTCTGCGAAATTCCCTCATACCGCCCCTCACCTTCGCCGGGGTCACTATGGGCAGCCTGGTGACAGGCTCTCTTATAGCAGAGACCGTTTTCGCGTGGCCCGGACTGGGGCAGCTGGCTGTACGCGCCATGAACGGGCTGGACTTCGGGCTGCTACAGGGGATCGTCATAATCTTCACGCTGATGTATGTGATCGCCTCCTTCCTGGTGGACATACTGTATGCCTATGTTGATCCTCGAATCCGGTTCGGGTAGAGATTAGGAGGGACCGCCGGATGGCCGACGCCTCCATAGCCATCGCTGCACGTCAGCCGCTGAGGGCCCGCATGCTCACTCTGTGGCGAGCATCGAGGCGGCTGCCCTTCGTCCCAGCGTCGATGCTTGCCATAGTGGTGGCCGCCGGAATATTGGCTCCCTGGATTTCACCGCATCACCCGGAGAGGACCAGCATCAAAGAAAGGTTGCAGCCGCCTGCCTGGGTGGGGGATGAAAGCAGGTTCAAGACCGTTGTCGAAACATTAAACCCGGAGTTGGAACACGTACAGATATCGCTCTTCAGGGCCCAAAGGTACGACCGGGACGTCAAAGTCGGAGACCAAATCGAAGAAGTGACCCGAGAGGGCGGAACGACTAAATACCTGCTGGGGACGGACCATCTGGGCAGGGACATACTGACCCGCATGATCTACGGCGCCCGGATTTCGTTGATAGTGGCGGGAGTGGCCCTGGCCACCGGGGGCACGTTAGGGGTCACGCTAGGTCTCCTGGCGGGCTGGTACGGAGGCTGGGTGGACGAACTGATAATGCGACTGGTGGACATCGAGCTGGCCATACCTATTATCCTGGTGGCCCTGGTGATGGTGGTCGCCCTGGGACACACTTTCAATATTCTTCTGATAGTGCTGGCTATATGGATATGGCCGCGCTTCGCCCGCCAGATACGGGGGGAGGTGCTGCAGCTTAAGACCCTGGACTACGTGGCCCTGGCGCGGGTGGCCGGGGCGTCCACTCCAAGGATTCTCTTCAAACACCTTTTCCCAGGCGTAACCAATACACTGATAGTAGTGGCCACGCTTCAGGTGGGAATAGTCATACTTTTGGAGTCCAGCCTTAGCTACCTGGGCGCCGGGGTGCCGTCGCCCACACCCGCATGGGGGTCCATGGTGGCTGGCGGCAGAGACTTGCTGGCGGAACACTGGTGGGTATCCACCATCCCAGGACTGGCCATCCTGGCTACAGTCATGTCCCTCAATCTCTTTGGTGATTGGCTGCGGGACACGTTGGACCCAAGACTTAGACAGCGTGAGTAACAGGCACTATAGTGCTTTTTGAGGACAACGAACGGAAAACCACAGAGCATATATTGTGAACACCAAAGCCAATGACGACGTAGTGCTGGAGGTCCAAGACCTTCGCACCTATTTCCAGACCCGCTGGGGCACGGTCAAAGCGGTGGACGGCGTCAGCTTTAGCATCCGGGCCGGTGAGACTTTGGGAGTGGTGGGGGAGTCGGGCTCCGGTAAATCGGTCACGATGAACTCGCTGATGCGTCTTGTGCCGTCGCCTCCGGGGCGCATAGTGGGCGGCAAGGTAATTCTGGACGGTCAGGACGTGCTCAAACTGTCGGAGCGGGAGATGAGCAGGGTCCGGGGCAGCAAAATAGGCATCATCCTTCAGGACCCCATGACCTCCCTGAACCCTGTTTTCACCATAGGAAACCAAGTCAGGGAGACCATCAGCATTCATCAGAACATCCCCAGAAGAAGCGTGTTCGAAATGGCGGTGGATGTCCTGCGGAAAGTCAGGATACCGGCCGCTGAGGTGCGCGTGAGGGACTATCCCCACCAGATGAGCGGCGGCATGAGACAGCGAGTCGTCGGAGCCATTGGCATATCCTGCCAGCCCCTTGTGCTCATCGCCGACGAGCCGACCACCTCTCTCGACGCCACCATACAAGCCCAGTACCTCAAGCTGCTGAAGGACATCCAGCGGGAATCGGACCTGGCAATAATCTTCATCACCCACGACTTCGGAATAGTGGCCAAGATGTGCGACCGTGTGGCGGTGATGTACGCGGGCAAGATTGTGGAAATGGGGGATGTGCGGAGCATCTTCAACCGCCCCTCCCATCCATACACCGAGGCCCTCTTGAACTCCGTGCCAAAAATGGAGGCCGACGTGGACCGGCTCACGTCCATAGAGGGCCAGCCGCCCGCCCTCCACGAGCAGCTTACAGGCTGTCCCTTCGCACCCCGCTGCCCATACGTCATGGAACGTTGCAGCGAGGAGTACCCTCCAGAGACGCAGGTGGAAGACGGACACTCCGCCAGCTGCTGGAGGCTGGAGTGACCTCCGAGCAGGCGCCCGTACCCGATAACGGCCACGCCAGAGTCCTACTTGAGGCCCAAAACCTGAAGAAACATTTCCCAGTCACCAAGGGACTGCTCTTCTCCAAGACGACGGGATCGATTAAGGCCGTAGACGGCGTGTCCTTCGAGCTTAACCAAGGTAAAACCCTCGGGCTGGTTGGAGAGTCAGGCTGTGGCAAGACCACCACTGCCAAGATGCTGCTGATGCTGGAGCGCCCCACAGAAGGCTCAGTGCTCTTCCAAGGACAGGACATCCACCGGGCCAACTCCTCTCAGCGCAAAGAGTACCGCAGATCCGTCCAAGCCGTGTTCCAGGACCCTTGGAGCTCGCTGAATCCCAGGATGCGCGTTAGAGACGTCATCGCCGAACCTGTGGCAATCAACTCGCGGCTGTCGCGTGGCGAGGCGCAGGACATAGTGGAAAAGCTCCTCATCGACGTGGGGTTAAACCCGTACCACGCCAACCTGTATCCCCATGAATTCAGCGGCGGTCAGAGGCAGCGCCTCGCCATAGCCCGCGCGTTGTCGGTCAATCCCCAAATCATAGTCCTAGACGAGCCTGTTTCAGCCCTGGACGTGTCCATACGCGCCCAGATCATGAACCTGCTGAAAGACCTCCAGGATGAGTACAACGTCAGCTATCTGCTCATCGCCCACAATTTGGCGACGGTTAGGTATATGTGCCATTCGGTGGCCGTGATGTACCTGGGCAAGGTGGTGGAGTTCGCCGAGAGCAGGGAGCTGTTCGACAACCCGCTTCATCCCTACACCAAAGCCCTCATGTCCGCAGCGCTGCCTTCTCATCCCGACATAGAGCGGGATGAGATAATTCTTACCGGCGAGGTGCCGTCCCCTCTGAACCCGCCCCCTGGCTGCAACTTCAACCCGCGCTGTCCCTGGGTCATGGAGCGATGCTCAGAGGAAGAGCCGGAGTTCCAGGAAGCAACCCCAGGCCACTTCGTCTCCTGCCACCTGTATTGACGAGGCGGGGAGATTGTTCGAGCCAAACGGCGGGGGCAAACTCATGCAATGTGGTACACTGTCGTTAATCATCCAGGGCGTTAGCCATGGCGAAAGACTGCACCAAGATAATCACCATCGAGCCGGGTAAACGCGGGGGTAAGCCCTGTATTCGGGGCATGAGGATTACGGTGTACGACGTCTTGGAGTATCTCGCCTCCGGCATGTCCGAGGACGAACTCCTGTCTGATTTTCCTGACTTGACCCGAGAAGACATCCTTGCCTGCCTGTCCTTCGCCGCCGACCGGGAGCGGCGATTGGTGTCGCTGCCTCCCTCCGAGTGAAACTCCTGTTCGACCAGAACCTCTCTCATCATCTGAGGGAAGCTCTAAAAGACCTTTACCCTGAATCGCTGCATGTAAGGGAAGTTGCACTAAAGTCATCTGCCGACGCCGTGATTTGGGACTACGCTAGAAACAATGGTTTCACCGTAGCGACAAAGGATTCCGATTTCTCCGAGTTGCGCCTCACGCATGGGCATCCTCCGAAAGTGGTCTGGATTCGGCTCGGCAACTGCTCGACAATTGAAATCGAGACGCTTCTCCGTGACTTCAGCGACGACCTGATGGCTTTCGACCTGGATGAACAAGGAGCCGTAGTCGCCCTGCCGTACGACGAGACTCAACCGTCATAGTTCAGTTTCTCATTAAGCACAATTTGGGCAACGGCAGGGGACGCGGCGGGAAGGTTTCTGGGGACGTCGGGTAGCGGTCAGGCTATTCCGGTGCATAGCCTACCACCCACTCAGCCTGTTGGACTATCCGGTTCAACCTTCCCTTGGTTTTCCTGCCGGTAATGACGGAATGGCCTGGCCCGCCGCTCGAAGGGTCACGAACTATTCCCAGATCCTGTGCACGCAGTTGGCCGACAGTTATAGACGCTAGAAATCTCTCTGGTCCGCCACTGGCAACCGCTTCCGAGGTCGTCTCGGAACTTAGATACACCGAAACAAGCCCATCAGGGCCGTCTTGCAAGAAAGCTTGGGTGGAAGGCCGAAGCCTCTTTAGGTTTTCGTCGTAAACGGCGTTGGGCACCCGCCGGAGCGCCGTCTCTTCATCGCCAATGCTGGCGTCGTCAGCATCACGCTCGATCATTCACGTGTGATGACTGCCAGTGCGTATTGAACCAGTAGGCTGATGTCGTCGCTAACCCGTCCCTCGCGCTCTTCAGTGGGACTCTTGAAGAAATATTCAACCTGTCCTTGAGGGGTGGCTTCGATTTCAAAGTCAACACCGTTGCGATGCCATTCCGCCTGTACACCACCGATCCATGTAGGCGCTATGGTGGGAGGCGGAGTATGGGTATCCAGGACATTGATCAGTATCGTCACCATGGAGGCAACTGCAGAAAGTTGGGTACGCGTGCCGCCAGTAGTCCAATTGTCGGTATCCCACGGCAAGGCAGCAATTGCCTGACGCGTGGCATTAAACCATTCCGCTTCGCGTAGCTTCTGCCACTTCCTAGCCGGCAACTTAATTTCCACACCGTGACAGAGGTCGATTGTTACATCGGGTGAGAGGGGACTGTCGCTTGTAGACTGCGCCATTTGAGCACCCCCAATTGTACAGCCGTCAACTACAAGTAAAACTATACGTTACAACTTCATATGGCGCCATGCAACCAGTGAGCTGTTGATATGAAATTAACTCCCTCCTCCGTTTACACGAGACTATATTTGACAACCGACGGGGGCACTGATATAGTACGTCGGTTAATTAAATACCACTCCGCTAGGAAGGGGAGTAGTAGGGGTACACTGGCAGAGCGAGCCGGCAATGGGTCTGCATAAGCCCAGGGTGTGAGGCCGGTGTCAGCAAGGCCCTGAACTCGCCCCGGAGCGGCCAGCCTGAAACAACAGTAGGGCTCGGCGGTTCGACACCGTTATAGTCGATGAGGAGTCCCGATGGTTTGGTCGACGGCCATGCCGGAGGGGAATTAGGGTGGCACCGCGGGAGAGAAGCCCGTCCCTTAGCAGGGATGGGCGTTTTTAATTTATGCGGCGTTCGCGCGCCGCCGTAGGACGGGAAAGATAATGAGACTCACTGGATCCCAAATCGTTTGCGAAAGTCTTCTGAAGGAGGGAGCGGACGTGGTCTTTGGACTGCCCGGCGGCGCCATCCTGCCGCTTTACGGCGTCCTCCACCAGTACCCTCAGCTTCGCCACATCCTGGTGCGGCACGAGCAGGCTGCCGTAATGGCAGCGGACGGATACGCCCGCGCAACCGGACAGGTGGGCGTATGCATGGCCACGTCAGGTCCGGGCGCCACCAACTTGGCTACGGGGTTGGCCTGCGCTCAGATGGACTCCATCCCAATAGTGGCCATCACGGGTCAGGTGGCCCGCCCAGCCATCGGTAAGGACGCCTTCCAGGAGACGGACGTAACCGGCATCACCCTGCCCATCACCAAGCATAACTACCTGGTGATGGACCCCGCCGAGATTGCTCCGGCCATCAAAGAGGCGTTCTACATAGCCAACACCGGACGGCCCGGGCCTGTCCTGGTTGACATACCCAAGGACGTGCTGGCCACAGCCGCGGACTTCGTGTACCCGTCCAGCGTGGACCTTCCCGGCTACAAGCCCAACATGGAGGGCCACCCTGCCCAAATCCGCAAGGCGGTCAACCTCATCAGCGAGGCCCAACGTCCGGTGATTCTGGCAGGGCACGGCATCACAATCTCCCGCGCCTTCGAAGAGGTCCAGGAGCTGGCGGAGAAGGCCCAGATTCCCGTAATAACAACTCTGCTGGGAATCAGCTCCTTCCCGTCGGACCACTTCCTGAACGTGGGAATGCCGGGGATGCACGGAATGGCCTACGCCAGCTTGGCGCTGGACCAGTCGGACCTTATCATCTCCCTGGGGGCCCGCTTCGATGACCGGGTGACGGGAAGGTTGAGCGCCTTCGCTCCCAACGCCAAGGTCATACACGTAGACATCGACCCATCCGAGATAAGCAAGAACGTCAAGGCCACAGTACCCATCGTAGGAGACCTCAAGAGGGTCCTTCAGGCGATGGTGCCCCAGGTGGAATCTGCGGACCACACCGACTGGATCAAGCACATCGAACAGATGCGGCTGGACCATCCGTCGTTGAAGATTCGGGATACCAACAAGCTGCTGCCCCAGTTCATCCTGAAGAAACTCTCAGAGGTCACCGACAGCAAGGCGATAATCATCACGGGTGTTGGCCAGCACCAGATGTGGGCGGCCCAGCACTGCTCCTTCAAGGAACACAATCTGCTCATCACCTCCGGCGGGTTGGGCGCCATGGGTTTCGAGGTGCCCGCCGCTCTGGGTGCAAAGGTGGGAAGGCCCGACAAGACCGTCTGGTCCATCGCGGGGGACGGCGGCTTCCAGATGACGTTGTGCGACCTGGCGACAGCCGTTGAAGCCAACATTCCCGTCAAGTTCGCCATTATGAACAACGGGTTCCTTGGCATGGTGCGCCAGTGGCAGGACCTCTTCTACGACAAGACATACACCGCCACTTACTACACCGGCAACCCCGACTTCGTGAAGCTGGCCGAAGCCTACGGCATCCTGGGTATACGAGTCACGGAGAAAGACCAGGTGGTGACCGCCTTGGAGCAGGCAATGGCCGAACCCGGCCCGGTTGTCATCGACTTCCAGGTGGAGCAGGAAGAGAACGTGTACCCCATGATTCCGGCTGGCGAGAGCATCAACGAGCTCATCGAGGAGCCAGAGGAGATACCGACCTAATGGCAGGCCAGCACACGATAGTGGCCCTCGTGCAGGACAAACCGGGGGTCCTCAACAGAATATCCAGCCTCTTCCGCCGCAGGGGTTTCAACATCGCAAGCCTGGCCGTGGGACAGAGCGAGCAGCCCAACCTGTCCAGAATGACTTTCGTGGTCGAAGGCGACGAGGACACCGTAGAGCAGTGCACTAAGCAGCTGAACAAGCTCATCGAAGTCCTCAAGGTCTCGGACTACAAGAACGAAGAAGTGGTGCTCCGCGAGCTGGCTATGATACGGGTCCACGCGACTCCCACGACCCGAAGCGAAATCATGCAGCTCGTGAACATATTCGGCGCCGACATCCTGGACGTGAGCCAGACTTCGCTGATAATCGAGGCCACCGGAGACGAGGAGAGAATAAACTCCCTGTTCAACCTGCTGAGGCCCTTCGGAATCAGGGAAGTGATGCGCACGGGTCGAATCGCCATGTCCAGAAGCGTAATGACCAATGGCCGGGGAGGCTCTCCCCAGAGTCAGCCCACCGACGCCGGCGAATCAGACGACAGCCAGTAAGAGAGGAAGCAGTATGACAAGCCCAACCGTCTACTACGACAACGACGCAGACCTGAACGACCTGGAAAGCAAGACCATCGGCGTAATCGGCTACGGGAGCCAGGGCCACGCCCACGCCCTCAACCTGAATGACAATGGGCAGAAGGTGATCGTGGGACTCGCGCCCACAAGCCAGAGCCGGGCAAAAGCCAGCGGCGCCGGCCTGGAAGTGGGAGACGTGGAAGAGGTCACCGCAGGCTCGGACATAGTCATGGTGCTCATCCCTGACCATGTCCAGGGCACGGTGTACAAGCAGTCGATTGAGCCCCATATCAAGTCGGGTTCCACCTTGATGTTCGGACACGGCTTCAACATCCACTACCAACAGATCGTGCCTGGCCCCGACCTGAACGTCTCCATGGTGGCCCCCAAAGCCCCCGGCCACCGGATGCGGGAGATGTTCACCGAAGGCATCGGAGTGCCCGCGCTGCTGGCCATCCACCAGGACGCCACCGGCGACGCCCTCAAGACCACTCTGGCCTACGCCAAGGGCATAGGCTCCACAAACGCAGGGGTGCTGGAGACCACCTTCAAGGATGAGACCGAAACCGACCTGTTCGGTGAGCAGAACGTGCTCTGCGGCGGCGTTACTTCCCTCATCAAGGCCGCATTTGAGACGCTGGTGGAGGCGGGGTACCCGCCGGAACTGGCCTACTTCGAATGCCTTCACGAAATGAAGCTCATCGTAGACCTGATATTCCAGGGCGGCTTCAAGTACATGCGCTACTCCGTGAGCGACACCGCCGAGTATGGGGACTACTCCCGGGGACCAAGAGTCATTGACGACCACGTGCGGGAGAACATGAAGCAGATTCTCAAGGACATCCAAGACGGCAGCTTTGCCAAGGAGTGGATGGCCGAGAACGACGAAGGACGGCAGCGGTTCCTTCAACTCAGGACCGACGCCAACGAACATCAAATCGAGACCGTAGGCCGGGAGCTCAGGCGCATGATGCCCTGGATGAACCCAGTAGAAGTCGATTAAGGCCATGAGTTCCACACGCGATACATCGATGGAGGCAACGGTGAGTGTAGCTCGCCGCCGCTCTCTGGTCCTGGCAGGGCTGGAGAGGGCAGACTACGGCGCCCTGCGGTCCGGCGCCGTCTTCCAAACATCGAGGCGCCTGTGTGCCGACATCACGCTGAGGACCGGAAGGGAAGGATGACTATGGACGGGGAAATCGACCAAGAAAAAGTGATAGTGTTCGACACCACTCTCCGGGACGGAGAGCAATCGGCCGGCATCGGACTCACCGGAGATGAGAAGCTGATTATCGCCCGCCAATTGGCGCGGCTGAACGTTGACGTAATCGAGGCGGGTTTCGCCGCGTCAAGCCCGGGCGACTTCCAGGCGGTCAAAACCATCGCCAACGACGTGAAAGGCCCCGTCATAGCGTCTCTGGCGCGGGCGGTGCCCGAGGACGTGGACGCCGCGTGGGAAGCCATACAGGACTCGGAAAACCCCCGCATCCACGTTTTCCTGTCAAGCTCCGACATCCACATCATGCACCAGCTCAGGAAGAACCGAGAAGAGGTCATGGAGCAGGCCGTGTCAATGGTGGCGAGGGCCAAGAAGTACTGCTCCAACGTGGAGTTCTCGCCGATGGACGCCACTCGCACCAACCCGGAATACCTGTTCCAACTGCTGAGGGCGGTCATTGACGCGGGAGCCACCACCGTCAACATAGCGGACACTGTGGGCTACGCCATTCCCGCCCAATTCGCCCAGCTTCTACTGGACATACAAGAAGCCGTGCCCAACATCCACCGAGCGACTCTCAGCGTACATTGCCACAACGACCTGGGCCTTGCCGTGGCCAACAGCCTTGCCGCAGTGCAGGCGGGCGCCCGCCAGGTGGAAGGCTGCATCAACGGAATCGGAGAGCGGGCGGGCAACGCGTCGGTTGAAGAAATCATCATGGCCCTCCACACCCGGAAAGACTACATGAACGTGGCCACCAACGCCCACACTCACCAGCTCTACCCCACGAGCCGCATGGTGAGCCGCATTACGGGCATGCCCATACAGCCCAACAAGTCTGTGGTGGGAGAAAACGCCTTCCGCCACGCTTCGGGAATACACCAGGACGGTGTCCTCAAGGAACGGAGCACATACGAGCTCATGGACCCCGTCTCCATCGGTTGGCCCGGCAACTCCCTGGTGCTGGGCAAACTAAGCGGCCGGGCAGGACTTCGGTCCCGCCTGGAAGACCTGGGCTACAACCTGGAGAGACCGGACCTTGACAGGGTTTTCGACGCTTTCAAAGACCTGGCCGACAAGAAGTCGGAGGTCACCGACCGGGACCTGGAAACTCTCATGGCCGAGGAAAACCGCATGGCCTACGAGCAGGCCACGTTCAAGCTGGACCACGTGCAGTTCTCCGGCGGGGACCACGACATTGCCACCGCTACGGTACGCGTTATCGGCCCGCAGGACGTAGTCTACAGTGATGCATCCACCGGCAACGGGCCTGTGGACGCGGTGTGCAAGGCCATCCAGAGAGCCGCAGGCGTGGGCGCGCAACTCATCGACTTCAATGTCCACTCGGTGACCGAGGGCCTGGACTCCATCGGCGAGGTTGTCATCCGGGTGGATCAGGACGGGGAAATCTACACGGGGCGGGCAGCTTCGACGGACATCATCGTCGCCAGCGCCAACGCCTACCTGAGCGCAGTCAACCGCGCCCTTGCTCAGAGCGGGGCGACCTATCAGGTGGCGCCTCTGACCACCCCGTAGCGGCGACTCGCGTGAGGGAGTCCTCAGTACATTCCGGGACGCTTTGATCTAACTAGGAGGCACGCCCATGCCCAAGACCATGTTTGACAAAATCTGGGACAGCCACGTCGTCCACGAGGAGCCGGGCCAATCAACCCTGCTGTACATCGACCTCCACCTGGTGCACGAGGTCACGTCGCCGCAGGCTTTCGACGGCCTGCGCATGACGGGACGAAAAATCCGGCGTCCGGAACTTACCATCGCCACCGTGGACCACAACGTGCCCACTTCGGAACGGTCCCAGCCCATCGCCGACGAGATGTCCCGCAAGCAATTGGAGGCCATGACCCGGAACGCCCAGGAGTTCGGGATAACGCTGTACGACATGGACAGCGCCAACCAGGGCATTGTCCACATCATCGGCCCAGAACAGGGATACACGCAGCCGGGTAAGACCATCGTCTGCGGTGACAGCCACACCTCAACCCACGGAGCTTTTGGCGCCCTGGCCCTGGGCATTGGCACCACCCAGGTCGAACAGGCGCTCGCCACCCAGTGTCTCGTACAAGCCAAGCAAAAGACCATGGAGATTCGTGTTGACGGGCCGCTCCCCTTTGGGGTCACCGCCAAGGACCTAGCCCTGGGAATCATCGGGCGGATCGGAGTCAACGGAGGCATCGGCCACGTCATCGAATACACCGGCGAGGCGCTCAGGTCCCTGTCCATGGAAGGCCGAATGACGGTCTGTAACATGACCATCGAGGGAGGCGCCCGAGCGGGCATGGTGGCGCCCGACGACACCACCTTTGACTACCTTCGGGGCAGGCCTCACGCACCTCAAGGCGCGGACTTCGACGCGGCTGTAGAACGCTGGCGGGAGCTTCCCACCGACGCCGACGCCGTATTCGACACGCTGGTGCAGATCGACGCTGCTTCTCTGGAGCCGTTGGTCACCTGGGGCACCAACCCCGGCATGGTCGTATCCGTGACCGGGCGGGTCCCCGACCCTGCTTCGTTCGACGACTCGGACCAAAGGGAGGCCGGCGTCAGAGCGCTGGAGTACATGGGTCTCGAGCCCAACACTCCCATGCAGGAAATCAAGCTGGACCGGGTCTTCCTGGGGTCCTGCACCAACGCTCGGCTGGAAGACCTGCGAAACGCCGCGGAGGTCGTCAAGGGGAAGAGGGTCAACCCCAACGTCTACGCCATGGTGGTGCCCGGCTCCACTTTGATAAAGCTCCAGGCCGAAAAGGAAGGCATTGACGGAATATTCAAGGACGCGGGTTTCGACTGGCGGGAAGCTGGCTGCTCCATGTGCCTAGGCATGAACCCCGACATCCTCCAGCCGGGAGAGCGATGCGCCTCCACCTCCAATCGCAACTTCGAGGGACGTCAAGGCAAGGGCGGCCGCACTCACCTGGTCAGCCCACAGATGGCCGCCGCCGCCGCCATAGCCGGCCACTTCGTAGACATCAGGGACTGGAATTAGTCCTGTCCTATAAGCCGTCCTCCCCACGATAGTCCCTTCCTCCTCGGGGGAAGGCTAGGATGGGGGACGACACTATCTAAGGAGAGCCATAGATGGAAGCAATAACCAAGGCCACCGGAACTGCGTTGCCCCTGGACCGGGTGAACGTCGACACCGACCAGATAATCCCGGCAGTCTTTCTAAAGCGCATCGAGCGCACAGGATATGACGACGCGTTGTTCGCTTCCTGGCGGTTTAACGAGGACGGCAGCCCCAAGATGGACTTCATCCTAAACCAGGAAGGCTACACTGACTCCACCATCCTGGTGGGGGGACGCAACTTCGGCTGCGGCTCCTCCCGCGAGCATGCCCCTTGGGCATTGCTCGACTACGGTTTCCGAGTGGTGATAGCTCCCAGCTTCGCCGACATCTTTCACAAAAACTGCTTCGACAACGGCATCGTGCCCGCCCATCTGCCTGAGGACCAGGTGCAGCAGCTTATGCAGAAGGCCCTGAGTAGCCCCGGGTACAAGCTGACAGTCGACCTGGAGACCTGCACCATCGCCGATGACGAAGGGCTGAGCTTCAGCTTCGTCGTCCACAACGACCCCGGCACACACGAGTTCCGCCGCCACTGCCTGATGAACGGCCTGGACGACATCGCCCTCACCCTCCAGCACGAGGACAAAATCTCCACCTTCGAGGCCCGCCACACCATAACCTAGGCCCGTGCCTTCGGGGCGGGGCGGGGGATGAACCGCCAGGGGAAGAGGGCCCAGATGTAGCCCGCCAGCATCCGTTCCAGCGCCGCTTTGGCGCCGCCCACCACAGGATTGCCGTGGCCTACGCACGCCGTGTCGAAGTCCAGAGCCGCAATCCGCTCGATAGACCTGCGGTAGGCACGGAAGTCGGTGCCCGGAAACTGCACGGGGCGGTGAAAGCTCTTGCCGTCGCTGATGAGCATGTCTCCCGCAATGAGGACCCCGCGTTTCTCGTCCAGCAGACAAACGCTGCCCGGTGTATGGCCCGGAGTGTGCAGGACTCGGACTCCGCCCAGGACAGAAAGCTCTGCCCCGTCTTCCAGAAGACCTTCGGCGTGGATTCGACTCAGCAGCGGCAGCTTCCCAGGCAGGGAAAGCAACTGGCCCGGATAGTGGAGCCGCCGGCCTGAGACGCCGGTCCGAGTGTCGCCGTGATGGATAAGGACCTCGACGCCCGAATCACCGAATAAGGCTCGGATGCTCCCGGTATGATCGGGGTGGGAGTGGGTGAGGACAACCTGATGTACGTCGGAGACGGTGTGCCCTATAGACTCTATGTACCGGCGAATCTTACCCGCGTTGAAGGGCAGGGCCGCGTCCACTAGGGTGAGGGAGTCCGCGTCCGCAAGCAGGTAGACGTTGCCGCCCCGTGTGCCGTCCACCTTATGAATCCCCGGGACGACCTCCACAGGTCTACTCCAAGTCTATGTCGCCGCTTTGTCCCCCGCGCTTACGCAGGAGCCGGACGTCCTGGATACGCATGGCCCTGTCCACCGACTTGCACATATCGTATATGGTCAGGGCGGCCACAGACACGGCCGTAAGCGCTTCCATCTCGACCCCCGTCTTGTGGGAGGTCCTGGCTGCGGCGGTTATGTTGACCCCTCCCCGTTCCTCGTCCAGTTCCACGTCCACACTGATATTGTCGAGGGGGATGGGATGGCACAGTGGAATCAGGCTGGATGTCTGCTTGCCACCCATGATTCCGGCAATTCGGGCCACGGTGAGCACGTCCCCCTTCTTCATCAGCCCTTCCCTGATCAGGCGCAGCGTGTCCGGTTTCATCGAGACGAATCCCCCGGCCACCGCCTCCCGGTCAGTGACGGGCTTGTCTCCCACGTCCACCATAGAGGCGGCTCCCTGGGAGTCCAGGTGAGTCAGCCTCGACCCATCACCCGTTGTAATTTCCGCTCTATCGTCCGCATCCATGCTCATGCCCTCAACCAGTGTATCCAGAGTCGGCTGGCAACCCCTTCATCTTCGCGGACCCGACGGCCAGACTGTCGCACCGCTCGTTCTCCTTGTTGCCTGAGTGCCCCCTGACCCACTTGAACGTGACTTCGTGCTTGCCGCACAGGTCCAGCATCTTGTCCCACAGGTCGGGGTTGAGGGCCTTTTCGCCCTTGGAGTTGCGCTTCCACCCGTTGGCCTTCCAGCGTTTGGCCCAGCCTTTGCTGATGGCGTTGACCACGTATTGGGAATCGCTGTAGAGGCTGACCGAACACGGCTCCTGAAGCTCCTCGAGGCCTACTATCACGGCCATAATCTCCATGCGGTTGTTGGTGGTCAGTCGGAACCCCCCGGAAAGCTCCTTGCGGTGTCCTCCATAGAGCAGGACTACACCGTATCCGCCGGGACCCGGGTTGCCCAGGCAGGCGCCGTCGGTGTAGATGCTCACGTGCTTGTCCGTGAGGGCGTTCACTCCACCTAGCCTCCGATTTGGTACATTTCTATCTTGCGGGGGGCGGACTCCAGACCAGTAAATTCGGTTCGCAGTTCCGAATAGCGGTCCTCTCGGAGCCGCCAGATGCCGGCAATGACGTCTCTCAGTTGATCGTCAGAGGCTCCGTCCCGTATTGGCCCGCGCAGGTCGGCGCCCCGGCTTGCGAAAAGGCAAGTGAAGAGCTTTCCGTCAGTGGAGAGGCGCGCACGGGTGCAGTCGCCACAGAAGGGCTGAGTCACCGATGCAATGACCCCTATTTCGCCGGAACCGTCGGCGTAGCGGTAGCGGTTTGCCACTTCACCCAAGTAGTTGGCCTCCACCGGCTCCAAAGGCATCTCGGCGTTTATCGTCGCGACGATTTCGCTTGCAGGGGTGACCTGGTCCATCTTCCAACCGTTCAGGTTGCCCACGTCCATGTATTCGATGAACCTGACTATGTGGCCTGTTCCCTTGAAATGCCGCGCGAGGTCCACGACGGTATGGTCGTTGACGCCCTTCTGGACCACAGCGTTTATCTTGATGGGACTGAGGCCCACCTTCTCGGCGGCGGCTATCCCCTCCAGCACCCTCTCAGTGCCGTAGTTGCGGCCGTTCATGGCCTTGAAGACCTCTTCGTCCAGGGAGTCCAGGGACACGGTGATGCGCTGGAGTCCAGCGTCTTTCAACGCCTGCGCCTGCTGGGCCAGCAGGTATCCGTTGGTGGTCAGGGTGAGATCATCGATTCCGTCGACGCCCGAAAGTAGGCCGACTAGACGCTCCAACCCGTTGCGTACCAGCGGCTCACCGCCGGTGAGCCTGAGCTTATTGACCCCCAGCTGGGCAAAAATGGCGGCGAGGCGGGCAATCTCCTCGAAGTCCAGCAGCTCGCTGCGTTCCAGAAACTGGTATCGCTCTCCGTATATCTCGGCGGGCATGCAGTAAGGGCAGCGGAAGTTGCACCGGTCGGTGACGGAGATTCGCAGGTCCCTCACCGGGCGTCCCAGCTTGTCCTTGACGAGAGAGTCGGTTTTACGTCCGGTCTGTGTCATGGTCTTACAGAAGTTTCCTGTGACGTTAAAGCCACGGATTTCAGGAGGCCGGCTGCTTTTCGGGCGGCCTGGCCCCGGTGGCTAAGCAGGTTTTTCTCTTCCAGGGACAGTTCGGCGGTGGTCTTGCCCAGGTGTGGCAGATAGAACACGGGGTCGTAGCCAAAGCCATTGGCGCCCTTGGGTTCGTATTGGATGATTCCCTCAACTACGCCATTCACCATACCAAAGTCCTCGGACGGCGACAGTATCGATATGACGCACCGGAACCGGCCAGCACGCTTCTCCCAAGACACATCTATCATGTTCTTCAGCAGCAACTCCACTCTGTCCTCGTCGGTGAGGCCGGGGCCTCCATAGCGGGCCGAGTGTACGCCAGGTTCGCCGCTCAACACGTCCACCTCCAGACCCGAATCGTCGGCCAGGGTCAGCAGTCCCGTCAATGAGGCATAGAAGGACGCCTTCAGGCAGGCGTTCTCCTCGAAGGTGGCTCCCGTTTCCTCCACTTCATCAGCAACTTCTTCATCGTCCAGGGACGTCAACCGGAAGGGGACGCCGTCGAGCAGCTCCCTCAACTCGACCATCTTCCCGGGATTCCGAGTGGCCACCAGCAGCTTAGGTTGATTCGTTTGAGTCATGCTTCAGTACGCCCGTGATATTCATACTATCGTCTCTCCTGCCAAAGCCGGAGTCCAGGCCCCCTCTCCCTGGACGGGAGAGGGCTGGGGTGAGGGTGACTAGTACCATTTTCTTCGAGCTTACCTTTGGATACTCCCTTGGTTCCCCCTCATCCTGACCTTCTCCCGCCAAGGGAGAAGGGGAAGTCGCCGCCCATTCTCATAGTAACGGTTGCTTGGGTCTTAAGAGGCTCCAAGTAATTGTATTACCGGAACGGGCGTCGGGTAAAGTTTGAGGCCCGCCGGTTAGGACGGGCCTCGTGCGTGTTGTGTGAATCCGGCGGCGGGGTTAGTCGGCGGTGGCGCGCTCGGGAATGGGGGCCGACTCCTTGCCGTTGCGGAAGGCGAACTGCTCCACCAGGTTTCCGACCGTGGTGCGGAATCCGCCGTACTCCAACTCGGTGTACGGCAGCATCGCGGGACCGGACCAACCCTGGCTCCGCATCTCCAGACCCTTCTCCTGCGCGCGGATCCTGACGAGGTCCCAGGCCGGGTTGTCGAAGAAGTCAATGTAGGAACCGGAGAATTTGCCCTCGCCGTTCAGTGAGAACCCGACGCAAGAAACCAGCGGCAGACAGTAAATGCCCGTGACCGGGGTGTTTATGGGAACCGGCATAAGAGGCATGTTGTGGGACCCGCGAGCGTCTCCGCCGATGAAGTGGGCCTTGGCGTAAGGCGAACTCAGCTCCTCTGGCGCCGGGAAGATACCCTGGTTGCGCACGATTGCCACCGGGTCGTCCTTCCCCGTGTAGCTGCCGGCGATGTTGTGCAGCCGGGTGGCCGAGATGGACACGGCACGCTGGTCGTGGGTCCTGGAGTAGATGCCGTCTATGCCGAACCGCTCGTTGTCCCGGAGCAACGCAGATATGTGGTAGTAGTCCTCGGGGGCGTCCAGCTTGATGATGCTGTCGCCACCGATGTTGTTCATGTCGATGATGTGGAAGGTGAACCCCTTGATCATGTTGGGCAGCATAAGCCCTCCGCAGTACATGGGGTCGGCAAAGCCCAGGAACATGGGCAGGTTGTAGGCGCCGGGGCCGCATTTATCAGCGGCCAGCACCATAAAGGACTCGGCTGGCCTGACCCTGTTGGTCTTTACGGGGTCGTGGTCGAACTCGACTTCGGCCACAGCCGGACCCGCTCCCCGGATGTTTCCCGACGGGGCGTCCACCAACAGGTCCTGGCCCGCGCCGTAGAGGCCGTGCTTGGAAGCGATGGCAGTGGCTTCCAAGAAGGCGTTCCAAGCGAACTGGTGCACGTCGGTGTCGTCAGCGCCCCGGGTGTGGGAGCAGATGATGGCTATGTCATCCCCTGTGTGGCAAACAAAGGAGTCAATCAGCAACCCGCTGCTTTCGGCGGACCGAGCGGCGGACCGGACGGCATCCATCATCTCTTCAATAGGTTTGGTGTGGCCGCCCACGGAGCCGACGTCTGCCTTGAGAACGGAAAGGGTGATTTTCATTCCACCACCTCCACTGCCTGACTAAGGTTTTCGATGCTGTAACAAGGGCCGCTTCAAACGTATATCAGAGACCCCTGAAAACCAAGTCCAGTCTAGCAAACCGGGCGGGCGGGTGTCAAAAACCGCACCCATCCCCAAAAGGGCATGGCTGGCAGACATCGTCAATGTCACGAACAGGTTTCGATTAATCCCGGCGGCGGTCATGCGGGAAGCGCCGAACCTGGGCGCCGTCCACCCAACCCTGCCTACTGCCAGGACTACGAGTCGCAAACCGGAAGGCCAAGTTCGGCCACCTCATCGTCCGTCAGCAGGTCACATAAACGCTCGGGTATGCATCCGGCGAACTGATTGCCGATAACCACATCGGGTTCCGGGAACCCAGGAGGCGAATTCACACGAAGGACTTCACCGCCGAGGGCCAGCCTTTCCAGATCGGGAAGATCGCCCAGCTCGGCCGGTATCTCACCTCTCAGGTTGTTGTGGTCGAGGTACAGGTCTTCCAAGTTCGTAAGGTTGCCCAACTCCCGCGGTATCTCTCCGCTCAGGTTGTTCAAAGAGAGGTCCAGCTCTTCCAGCTCGGTGAGGTTGCCTAACACCGAAGGTATCTCGCCACTCAGGTTGTTGAGGGCCAAAGACAGAACTTCCAGGCTGGTGAGACCGCCCAACTCTGGCGGCAGTTCCCCACCCAGGTTGTTGTCGTCAAGGGACAGAGAAACGACCCGCCCGTCTACGTCAGTGATGACGCCGTACCATTCGCCAATGGGGGAATCGCTCAACCATCCCTCGTTGTCTTCCCAGTCCGGGCCTTCGGTGGCATGGTGGAAGACAACCAGGGCCTCCCTGTCCGAGGCCGATGGGGACGTCATTGTTTGTTCTTTTTCAGTGGTTGGATAGGTGAAGCCATTGCCGCGGTCCTGCGAATGTGGAAAACGATCAGTGCCCTTGTCCGTATCAGGGCGCTAATAGCCCCAGGAGGGGGTGTATTCGCCGTAGACTTCCCTGAACACGTCCATCGTCTCACCGAGGGTGGCGTAGGCTTTTACCGCATCCAGGAGATAGGGCATGACGTTTTCCGAGTCACGGGCCGCCCGCTCTAAGTCTCTCAGCCTTTCCTTGACTTCCCGGTCGTCACGGCGGCGGCGCACGTCGTTGAGGCGCGTCAGGTGGCGTTCCTCGCTTTCGCGGTCCACCCGGAGAAGGGGAATTTCGAGGACGTCGTCGTTCACGTACTCATTCACGCCCACAGTCACTCGCTCACCCCTGTCCATCTCCCTTTGGAGCCGGTATGCGGCCTCGGCAATCTCCCTCTGGAGATAACCCGTTTCCAGGGCCGGAAGCACCCCTCCGATGTCCTCTATGCTACGGAAGTATTCGTAGGCGCCGGCCTCAACGCGCTGGGTAAGCTCTTCCAGGAAGTAGCTGCCGCCCAGAGGGTCAACTGCGTCGGTTACGCCCGTTTCGTGAGCGACAATTTGCTGGGTCCGCAGGGCCACCAGCGCAGCCTTATCCGAGGGCAACGCCCAAGCCTCGTCAGCAGAATTGGTGTGCAGCGACTGGACTCCGCCCAGAGCCGCCGCCAGCGTCTGGAGCGCGACCCGGGAGTAGTTGTTCTCCGGCTGCTGGGCCGTGAGGGTCCATCCCGCCGTCTGGGCGTGGGTGCGCATCCACCACGACCGGGGGTTCTTGGCGCCAAAAGTATCACGCATCTCCTGGGCCCAAATCTTCCTGGCCGCACGGAGCTTGGCGATTTCCTCGAAGAAGTAGTTGTCCACGTTGAAGAAGAAGCTGAGGCGCGGGGCGAAATCGTCCACGTCCATGCCCCGGTCCAAACACCAGCGGACGTACTCGAATCCGTCGGCCATGGTGAAGGCCAATTCCTGGATCGCCGTGGCCCCGGCCTCACGGATGTGGTATCCCGAAATGGATATGGGGTTCCAGAGGGGCAGGTGGTTGGTCGCGAACTCCACGGTGTCCACCACCAGCTTCATGGAAGGCTCAGGAGGGAAGATGTACTCGTTCTGGGCGATGTACTCCTTGAGTATGTCGTTCTGGAGGGTCCCGCCCACCTTGTTTAGAGGAACTCCCTGCTTCTCGGCCACAGCTATGTACATTGCCCAGATGATGGCCGCCGGGCTGTTGATGGTCATGGAAGTTGTAATTCGGTCAAGGGGAATTGAGTCGAACAGAATTTCCATGTCGGCCAGGGATGACACCGCCACGCCGCACTTGCCGAATTCTCCAGCGGCCTGGGGAGCGTCGGTGTCGTAGCCATACAGGGTCGGCATATCGAAGGCCGTGGACAGGCCGGTCTGGCCGTTCTCCAGGAGATACTTGAACCTTGCGTTGGTCTCCTCGGCGGCGCCGTAACCAGCGAACATGCGCATGGTCCACAGCCGGCTGCGGTAGCCGGTGGGGTGGATGCCCCTAACGAACGGGAACTCTCCCGGAGGACTGGGCTCAGGCGTGTTCTCCTGACCGGAGTAGAACGTGTCTATGGGTATTTGGGAAGGAGAGGTGAACCTCTCTTTCCGTGGTGAAGACATGTCGTTTTCCTTAGAGCTAGACAATGAACACCTGCACGTTAGCTTTGGAGCCAGTCTATCAGTGGGCTAATGGAGCGTCAATTTTGGGGCGCGTCCCAAACCGCCTAAGAAAGCCGGTTCTAAGAATCACCCGCCCGTCCTCGGACTGGGGGATTCTTGACCCGCTTCTCCAGGTCGGAGCGGGTCATCATCAGATAGCGGCCGCATCCCTGGCACTTCAGCCCAATGTCGGCTCCCAGCCGGGTCACTTCCCATTCGTAGCTGCCGCAGGGGTGGCCCTTCTTCAGCCGCACGAGGTCGCCGAGCCTGAGTTCTAGGACCATCCCAGCCCCGCTTCATCCAGTGAGGCGTTGATGCCGTCCCGGAGACTGGCGGCCTCCTTACGGGCGGCCTGGGCGTAGTCGCTACCTCTGGAAGCGTAGATAACCCCGCGAGACGAATTGATGACGGCCCGGACTCCGTTGGAGTCCACGCCGTTCAGCGTCGCCTCTTTAATGTCCCCCTCTTGGATCCCCACTCCGGGTATGAGAAAAGGCGTATCGGGGCACAACTCTCTAAGCTGCTTCATCTCAGCGGGATAAGTGGCGCCCACCACCAGGCCGACGTTGCTCGCCGAGGCCCATTCCACCGCTCTACCCGCCAGCTCCCGGTACACAGGCTCACCCGATTCTTCCCATTTCAGATCCTGGAAGTCTCCGGCCCCCGGATTGGAGCTGCGGCACCATATGAAAACTCCGCGGTCCCGGTATTCCAGGAAAGGCTGGACAGTGTCGGCACCTCCGTAGGCGTTTACGGTGGCGGCGTCGAATCCCCAAACGTCGAACAGAGCCTTGGCATAAGCTTCCGCCGAGGCTCCCACGTCGCCCCGTTTGGCGTCCCCGATTAGCAACACATCAGGGGCGCGCTCTTTGACATTGGCGATGGTGCGCTCCAAGGCCCTCAGCCCCTCTATGCCCATAGCCTCGTAGAAGGACAGGTTGGGTTTATAGGCGCACACCAGATCAGCGGTGGCATCTACGATCGCCCGGTTGAACTCTGCGACGTCGCTCACCGGCATCAGGGCAGGGTCGGGGTCCAGCCCTACGCACAGAAGGCTACGGTTGGCCTGGCAGGCCTGGTCTAACTTGTGCAGGAACTCCGACACTCTATGATTCCTTAGTTTCATCTATCGACGCGAGTCTAACAACGGGCCATACGCCGGTCAACGGCTTTGGCGGCGCTGTTCATCCCAGGCGGTGGCTTCTATCCAGCCTCCCGGTGTGATGGTAGCATGAAGCGGCCAGGAACAGATATGAAGTACGACGAGCTGATAGAGGGGCGGTTTCTCCGCAGGTTGAACCGCTTCGCGGGTTTGGTGGACATAGACGGGAGCGAGACCCTGGTCCACATCGCCAACTCAGGCAGGATGAAGGAACTGCTCGTGGAGGGTTTCCGCGTGTTGCTGAAACCCGTCGCCGGAACTCACCGGAAGACATGCTACGACCTCGCCCTCGTAGACCTTGGACACACGCTTTGCTCCGCCGACGCACGTCTGCCCAACCTCCTCCTCCACGAGGCACTGGTCGAAGGCCGGCTGACGGAGTTCGAGGGTTACACCGAGATTGCCCGCGAACGCACTTTCGAGGACTCCAGGCTGGACCTGGCCCTCAGTGGTCCCGACGGTGTCTGCTACGTGGAAGCCAAGTCCGTGACCCTCGTGGTCGACGGGGTGGGCCTCTTCCCTGATGCTCCCACCATACGCGGAGCCAAGCACGTTGGCACCCTTGCCAAGGCTGTGGAGCAGGGGCATAGGGCAGCGGCGGTCTTCGTGGTCCAGAGGGAAGATGCGGAAGCCCTTACGCCCCATGACGAGGCTGACCCCGTGTTTGGCGCGGCTCTGAGACAGGCCGTCGAGAAAGGCGTGGAAGCCTACGCCTACCGCTGCCGCGTCTCCCAGGAAGCGATAATCGTGTCGGATCGAATCCCTCTACGTCTATGACGCCCAGCTAGTGGGCACGTCGGCCCTGGAATTCCTTCTCGGTGGTCTCCGCTTCCACCTGGTAGTAGTCGGGAAGACTGATCAGCGCCTCCACCTCGCTTCGGCGCCAGACCACGTCCTCGGCGCTGATGCCCGTAAGCCCCGTGTCCCGCAGGCTCGTGTAGACCTCGATCAGACCCTTGGCGGCGGCGATAATGGGAGTGGTGGCGTAGATGATTATCTGGTAACCCAGGTCAGTGTATTCCTGGACGGATATGTCGTCAGCGCCCGCGATGACCAGCAGCGGAACGTCCGGCACACCCTTACGGAAGGTTGCCAGGTCCTCCGCCGCTCTGACGCCCCGGGGCATAACGGCATCGACGCCCAGGTCCCTCATGGCCAGGCCCCTGGCGATGGCCTCGTCCATGTCCCCTTCCACGGCGGTAAAGGCGTCGGTGCGTCCTATAATTAGGAAGTCGGGGTTGGTGCGCGCTCTGAGGGCGTATTCCATCTTCTGCAGGAACTCGTCCCTTGGGATGATGTGCTCCAGCCCCGCGTGATATGAGGCACGTTTGGGGTAGACCTGGTCCTCGATGTGCATTCCCGCCAGCCCGGCAGCCTCGTAGGCCTTGACTGAACGCATCGTGTGCACGGGGTCTCCATAACCCGCTCCCCCGTCCACGATGACCGGCAAGTCCACCGCGTCGGCCACTCGCTTGCCCACGTCTACCTGCTCGGTCATGGTCATAAGAGGCTCGGATACGGCCAGGTGCGCCCCCGACATGTAGCCTCCGGTGTACACGGCGGTGAAGCCCAGGGTCTGCACAACCCTGGCGCTGAACGGGTCGTAGGCCCCGGGAGCGACGATGGTCTCTCCCCTGGACAGCCTGGCTTTCAGATCGTTTGTGGCTGGCATAGGACACCTCCTAGCGGCCATATTAGGCACGAAGCCATATTAGGCGCCGAGGCGGGCGAGGTCAAGGGAACTGCAGGGGAGAGCAGCCGCTGAAGACATGGTATAATGCTGACTGCTAAAAAACATTCAATTAATCCACCCGGAGGTAAAAGTGGCCTCAGCGCTTGATGGAATAAAGGTAATCGACATCACCCGGACCCTGGCCGGACCCTTCTGCACCATGTTCCTCGGAGACATGGGCGCCGACGTAATCAAGGTGGAGGAACCCGGACACGGCGACGAGACCCGGAACTGGACTCCCTTCTGGAACGACGTGGGCACCCAGTTTCTTGCCTTCAACCGGAACAAACGCAGCTTGACCCTCAACCTGAAAGACCAGAGGTCCGTGCAGATATTCAAGGACTTGGCCAAGGACGCCGACGTAATGCTGGAGTCTCTGCGCACAGGCACAGCCGACCGCATGGGCCTGGGATACGACGTCATAAGCGAGTTGAACCCCCGGATAGTCTACTGCTCCGTGTCCGGTTACGGCCGCACGGGCCCCTTAGCCGACAAGCCGGGCTACGACCTCATCATCCAGGGGTACAGCGGCTTGATGAGCACCACCGGAGAGCCGGACGGCCCCCCGCTGCGGACGGGATACTCATTGGTGGACCTGTTCACCGGCATGATGGCCTACGGCTCCATCGTCACCGCTCTGTACAACCGCGAGCACACCGGCAAGGGCCAATACGTGGAAGCCTCCCTGCTGGAGGGTCAGGTGGCGGTGATGAGCTACCACGCAGTGGGCTACCTGGCGACGGGCCGCGTACCCGGCAGGCTTGGCTCAGGACACCCCAGCCTGGTGCCGTACCAGGCGTTTCCCTCTTCCGACGGGTTCTTCATCATCGGGTGCGGCAACGACGGCCTCTGGCGGCGGCTCTGCCCGGCCATAGGGCGGGAAGACCTGGTGGACCATCCCAAGTTCCAGACCAACACTCTCCGGGTCGAGAACAGGGCCGAAATCGTCTCCATACTCAGCGAGCACACGAAGTCCAAGACCACCGCCGAGTGGGTGGACATCATCACGGAGGCCGGAGTGCCGGTGGGTCCCATCAACCGGGTGTCCGACGTGGTGGTGGACCCACAGGTGTTGGACCGGGAAATGATGGTCGACCTGCCCCATCCCAGGGTGCCGGACCTCAAGGTGCCCGGAAACCCGCTCAAGCTCTACGACACTCCTCCCAACTACCGCCGCCGCCCGCCGGAACACGGTGAGCACAACGAGGAGATACTGACCGACCTGGGATACAGCAAGGACGACATCGCCAAACTGAAGGAAGAGGGCGCCATCTAACGTCACGCCAGCCCGGCGTCCTGTACAGCCAGAATCAAGTCTTCGTGAAATAAGGAACCCATCAGCCCGGCGCTATGCGGTCCCATATTCGGCTCTTCGTTGCGTTAAGCCTCGTCCTTGCATTGGCTCTTCCAGCCTGCGCCTCTGACCACGACAGTATATTGGTTTCCGCCGCCGCCAGCCTGACCGACGTAATGGAGGAGCTTGGGCAGAGATTCGAGGAGCTGGAGGGAGTCGAGGTCCGATTCAACTTCGGCGGCTCCACGTCCCTGGCCCAGCAAATAGTCAAGGGAGTGCCCGTAGATGTCTTTGTATCGGCTGGACCAATCCCCATGGACCGCCTGGAGACGGCGGGACTGCTGGCTGAGGGAACAAGGGTTGACCTCCTGACCAACCGTCTGACGCTGGCGACCCGCTCGGACGGCTTGACGGTGCAGCCAGATGAGAATACGGGCCGCTTGGACAATCTGCTGGAGCCGGATGGAAACTACCGGATTGCTATAGCGGACCCCGACCTGGCCCCTGCCGGGGCCTATGCTGAGGAAGCCTTGCGGAACCTGGGATACTGGGAGGGCCTGGAGGGGCGGCTTGTATACGGCCCTGACGTCCGAGCAGCCCTGGCCTACGTTCAAACCGGCTCCCTGGACTTCGGTATAGTCTACGCCACCGACGCACTGGCCGCAGGTCTTGTCAGCGTCGCGGACATCCCCGCTGACAGCCACTCACCCATCCTCTATCCGGCGGCCCTGATAAAGGACTCGGAGCGCCGTGACTCTGCCGGAAGATTCTTGGAATTCCTGCAAAGCCCCGAGGGCGTGTCCCTGTTCGAAAGTTGGGGATTCTCTCCGTTAGAGTAGAATAGACCAGGGTCGAGCGCCAGAGGAACCGTTCCGCTGATTGTCCGTCGCTCCAGACCGGCGCCGACCGTGAGGTTTCTATTTGTCAGCCGGTGAGCTTCAGATAATCGCGCTTTCGCTGCAGGTAGCCGCCGTGGGCACAGCGTTGGGTTTCCCTGTGGCGCTCTGGATAGGGTGGCTGCTGGCTAAGTCCTCAATAAGAGGCAAGCCGGTTATTGACACGCTGGTCTCCTTCCCCCTGGTGCTGCCTCCAGTGGTCACAGGTTACGTCCTTCTACTGGTCCTTGGCCCGGACGGACCCATCGGATGGGTCCTGGACAAGCTCTTCGGGGTGGACTTGGTGTTCACCTGGATAGCGGCGGCGTTGGCCGCGGGTCTGGTCGCGCTGCCCCTGATGGTGCGGACCATAGAGGTGGCTATGGCAGGGGTTGACCCGCGCCTTGAGATGGCCTCCCGCAGTCTGGGAGCCGGCTCTGTCAAGACCTTCTTCCGTGTCACGACGCCACTGGCCCACAGGGGTATACTAGCGGCTATATTGTTGGCCTTCGCCCGAGGACTGGGCGAGTTCGGCGCCACGATCATGGTGGCCGGAAACATACCCGGTCAGACCCAGACCATACCCCTGTTGATATATAATCGGGTGCAGGTGGGCGATGAGGCGGCGGCTATAAGAATGATCGTCGCTTCCCTAGTCCTGGCCTTGCTGGCGTTGACGGCCCACCAATTCCTAGTGAGGCGCGCCGCCACATCCTGATACGGCTCACTAGCCCCGTTCCAGCCATGCCGGTTCCAGCCATGAACGATACGACCCTCAGCTTGACTCTCCGCAAAAGCTATCCTGGTTTCAATTTGAGCATAGACAGCCGGTTCGGTCCAGGCGTCACAGCCATTTTCGGGCCGTCCGGCAGCGGCAAGACCACCATACTCAACGCCATCGCGGGACTCATCGACCCCGACGATGGCGAAATCACACTGCGGGGCAAGACCCTCTTCTCTTCCGACTCCCGCGTCAGCCTTTCCCCCGAACGCCGACGGGTGGGCTATGTATTCCAGGACGGACTTCTGTTCCCTCACATGAGCGTCAGGGAAAATGTGATGTACGGCTATAACCAGACTCCCCTTGAAGCCCGCAATGTCGACCCTGACCACCTGGTGAACTTGCTGGACCTTGGCCGCCTTATGGACCGGCGCCCCAAAAACCTGTCCGCCGGAGAGCGGCAACGAGTGGCGCTGGCCCGGGCCGTAGCCGCCTCACCAGAGTTGCTGCTCATGGACGAGCCTCTCGGATCCTTGGACATTGCCCTCCGGGGACGAGTGCTGCGATACCTAGGGGACCTTCATCGGAGCCTGGGAATGCCAATGGTGTACGTTTCCCACTCGATCTCCGAGGCGCTGGCCCTGGCCCATCAGGCGCTGGTCATTTCCAACGGACGCCAGCTTGCTTTCGACGAGCCCCGGAAGGTCCTTCTGGAGCCCTACGTCCACTCCCTCGTGCATCTGGGCAGCCTGGAAAACCTGCTGGATGTCCAGGTGACAGACAGCGGCCCGTCCAACGGACTAACAACGGCAACCCTGGGCACAACCTCTTTGAAGCTCACCGGACTCAGCGACTCGGTGTCGGTGGGGGACACGCTGTCCATAGGGATACGGGCGGGGGACATAATCATCGCCGTGGATAGGCCGGAACGCATCAGCGCCCGGAACATTCTCAAGGCGCGGTTGGACGCGATTCACCGGATCGACCACGACGTGCTGCTCTTCGCCGACGTGGGCGCGCCTCTTATGGCTCAGGTCACACCAGACGCTCTGGACTCTCTGGACTTGCATGAAGGGCAGGACGTTTACCTCGTCATAAAGTCCAGCTCCATCATGGTGTTGGGCTAACCCTAACGCAAAGACGCAAGGGCGCAATGACGCAGAGGTTGTTCATTGACATTGTGCCATTGCGCTCTGCGGTGCCTTCCTTCTAACCTCTCCCCATGACTGAAAACGAGATCAGCCGGGAAATCGTCCGCTGCGCCCTTGAAGTCCACCGAACCCTGGGCGGTCCTGGACTGCTGGAAAGCGTCTACGAAGATGCGTTAGTCTGGGAATTGCGCCAAGCCGGACTGGCCGTAAGCCAACAGGTCTCGTTGCCCTTGGTCTACAAAGGAGTTGAACTATCCGCGCCGTTGAGGATTGACTTGGTTGTCAGTGGCAAAGTGATCGTAGAATGCAAGTCGACTTCTAGATACAATCAAATATTTGAGGCCCAGACTCTGACGTATTTGCGCTTGTCGGGCATGAAGCTGGGCATGGTCATCAACTTCGGCGAGCGCGTGGTCAAGAACGGCATCCACCGAGTAGTCAACGGCCTCTAGCGGAGCAAGACCTCCAAACGCTGCCTCAGATCGCCGGCATTGCGCCGTTGCGTCCTGGCGTCTTTGCGTTCCCGCATAGCCTGGTGATAATCTGTGGCTGTTTGACAGACCTACGTCAGGAGGCCCCGATGCCCAAGCTCACCGGCTCTCACGTGCTCCTTCGCTCCCTCAAGCTGGAGGGCGTTGACACCATTTTCACCATCGTCGGCGACACCATCCTGCCCCTAGTGGACGCGTGCGCTGACGAGGGAATCAGGTTGGTGGACACCAGGCATGAGGCTGCCGCCATGCACATGGCCGACGGCTGGGCCAGGATAACCGGCAGGCCGGGCGTGGTGCTGGTCACAGGCGGACCGGGTTTCGCCAACGCCATATCCGCTCTGCCCAACATCTACACCTCCGAGTCTCCCGTCGTCCTGCTCACGGGTTCCGCAGAGCTGCCGGAGAAGGGAATGTACGCTTTCCAGGAGATAGACCAGGTTAGCCTGGCGTCGCCCGTGACCAAGGGATCGTGGCTGATTCACGACGCCAGTCGCATTCCCGACATGGCCGCCACCGCCTTCAGGACCGCGTTGTCGGGAAGGCCCGGCCCTGTATGTCTGACCATGCCCATAGACATCCAAGAGCAAGAACGCTCAGAAGAAGACCTCCCAAAGTACGGGCCTTCGTCATACAGGAGCCCAGGCAAGCCCCAGGGCGACCCGTATATGGTGAAACAAGCTGTAGAACTGCTGGCGAACGCAAAGCGGCCTGTGGTTGTAGCGGCCAACGCCGCCCGTTATTCTCTGAATCCATCTACGCTCCGGGACTTCATCGAACACATGGGCATCCCAGTGTTCACTGTGGAGCAGGCACGGGGCATGATCTCCGACGACCATCCCCTCTGCTTCGGCTACGGAGACGCCGCTCTGAATGCGGCTGCTAGGCGTTTCAGGGAATCCGATGTAGTGGTTCTGCTGGGAAAGCGTCTGGACCACCGCTATCGCTACGGCTCCCCGCCCTATTTCAGCGCTGAGGCCAAGATTATCCAGGTGGACCCCTCCCCCGACGAGATCGGCAAGAACCGTGGAGTGTCTCTGGGAATCCAGGGCGACATTGATGCAGTCGTCGCGCAGATGCTGGCGGAGGCCAAGGCCGAGGGCGCTAAGGCAGGAGACATCTCGCCCTGGTTGGAACAGCTGGAGTCCGACGTACGAGGCTGGAGGGAGCATTTGGACTCCTTCAGCGGCGATGAGACTCCTCTCCACCCCATCAGCGTGTACTCCGAGGTTGAACCTCTCATCGGAGAGGACGACGTGATAATCATCGACGGCGGAGACTACGTCCAATGGGGCCGGTGTTATCTGAGAGCCAGGAAGTTGGGCCACTGGATGCGTTTGGGGCCCCTGAGCCAACTGGGGTGCGGCCTGCCCTACGCCTTGGGCGCCAAGCTGGCCCGGCCCCAGTCCAACGTGTTCCTGTTCATGGGAGACGGCTCCATCGGGTTCTACCTCATGGAATACGACACGGCGGTGAGATTCAACCTCAACATTACTACGGTCCTGGGGAACGACTCGACTTGGGGCATCGACAAAAATTTCCAGCTGGCCTACTACGGTAGGGCGGTCAACACCGACCTGCGTTACGTCGCCTACGAACAGCTTGTGTCGACGCTGGGAGGCCACGGCGAGACCGTTTCGAGAAGGGAACAGATAGCTCCCGCCTTGGGGCGCGCTTTGGGTTCGGGCAAGCCGTCGCTCCTGAACGTAGTTATAGGCTCCCACCAGAGTCCCCTAGCCGATGCAATGGTGGCCAGGAAGACCGCCCAACGCCAGTAGCCAAACGACCCGGTGGAGAGAGAGGCGTCATTCCGCTTGACAATAGGTGCTGGCAAAAGGACAATAGATGGCAATATGGACCTGCTCTACCGTGCGTCGTTATGCGCCGTCAAGAGCCAGCGTCCAATATCGAGTGGAGGTGCGACATGCTGAAGGTCGGCCATTCCGTAAACCGTCCTGGCAGGAGGCACGGAGACAATGATGTCACGATAACCGTGCCGGAGGAGTTGGAAAACGAGCCGGGCATCGTCCAGCTTCGCAGCGAGGTGGACTTCTACTCCAGGGAGTATCCACTGGAGAGCCAGCAGATCGAGTACACAGCAGACCGGGAATGGGTCTGGACCGTCTACAAAGAGGACCAGCTGGCTGACCGGCGGATTCACGACGTACTCAACAAGCCCATCGTAGAGGCCGCCAAGGACAGTGGCGACATCCAACCGTCCGTCGAACCCAACTACGCCAAAGATGTCACCGAAGAGATCCGTCTGAAGGCTCGGGAACTGGGCTTCTCCGAAGCGGGGTTCACCGCCTACGACATGCGCTACGCGTTTTCTTCCAAGCGCGAGTGGATCAAGTACCCCCATGCCCTATGCCTGGCCTGGGAGCAGGACTACGAGCCCACACAGACGGCCCCCAGCCTGTTCGCAGAGGGGCCCCATCACAGCGTGTACCGGATAATGGGAGCTGTGGCCCTTGACCTGGCTGAGCACATTCGGAGCTTGGGCTACCACGCCCAGATTCACAGTCCAAACGACAACAGCGGCGTCTACATCCCCATGTTTGTGGCCGCAGGACTGGGCCAGTTGGGAGCGAACGGCCAGCTCCTCTCACCCCACTTTGGCTCCAGGGCGCGGTTGATGATCATAACCACTGACGCCGTGGTCACCCACGACCAACCCATCGACTATGGCCTCCACGCCTTCTGCTCCATCTGCCAGGTGTGCGTCAACCGGTGCCCTGGCCGAGCGCTGATGCGTGACAAGGTATGGTGGAGAGGCGTCCAGAAGCACAAGCTGATATACAAGCGCTGCCGACCCGTCATGGCACGGTACGACGGCTGCGCAGTGTGCATGAAGACCTGCCCCGTACAGCGGTACGGAGTACCCGCTGTGATGGACCACTACGTGGCCACCGGACAGGTGCTTGGCAAGGGCACCCACCTTCTGGAGGGATACTCCATCAGGGAGATGGGGTACTTCGGTCCGGGCGAACTCCCCAGCTTCGGCAGGGCCTTCTTCGACATACCCCACGGCAAGTCGGAAGACGTGCTCTTTGAGGACCTCAAGGAGAAGATATCCAGCGGAGAGGTCTCCTCCGACAACAACGGCGACGCGGTCTTGCAGGACTTCAAAGACAAGGTGTCCCAGTACATCTCGATCGCCAAGTCCGGCGTCACTATGGAAGCCCCGGGAGGCATCGAGGAAGCCTAACCCCTCCCATTCCCACCGACTACAGAGAGGCCGGCTCCGTTGGGAGCCGGCCTCAACTTTTGTCTACACCACAACCAAGCGGTTCGGAGGTATCGACCGTATGGTACAATTTTCAACATCAGGCTATGCCTAGGCTTCAGCGTAACGAGATGGTAACTGTAGGTACGTGACTTGGCCAACGGACTTCCCGGAAGACTGTCCCCCTGAAGAAGCTCAACCCGCTGATGGAATTTACTATCGGATAGTCAAGACTGACCCACCCAGCGAACAAGATTTCATTTCGATGTATCACCAGAATCGCACCCGAGCCGAGGGGATAATCAAGCGTGGTGAGAGAACTATGTGCGAAACAATGGGGCTGTCCGTTTACGCGGACGAGAACGACGCCGTTCAATGTGCTCTTCAGTATCCCAACATCGGCAACAAGATTGCACGTCTAACTCTTACACCCGCCTCGGGAAGAGCTATCCCAACAGACGGTGGATTTCCTTCTCACCATACATGGTGGAAAGTCCGGGACTTCAACCCTATCGATTCCGTCGAAGTTGTACATATCCTATAGTTAAGACAGTACTCGTGTCATGCTCCCCGAAATAGAAGGAACCAAGCTTTCGACCGTCCCGTGGGGCACCCTTACGTTTGAGCGGGTGCTTCAATACTACGACGGACCTCGCCTCCTGCTGCAAAGAAGTCAGGCAGGCCAGTTGTACCTTGGATGGTGGAACGATTCCGACGAGGCCGTTGAAAGATGGGTTTACTTACCTCTCAGCCCATCACGTCTCTACGAGATTCTTTCAGGTACTGTGGCGTCGGTGGAGGCCTTAAGAAGTCCTGAAGACGGGTATCTGTTGGTAGTCGATGTAGACTTCGACACCGGTTCAGCCATTCAGACAACCAAAACGAACGCTGACGCTTTACCCGAAAACTCCCTCCCGCTTGAAGGGGCTACGTTCAGTGCACCAAAAAAAGATCGAGCACTAGCCAAGTTGTATCAAGGATATGAACACCATCTCACAAGAGACTACGCAGAAGCCCTTCGAGTTTACTCCGAGGCGTTGGAACTCGATCCTAATATGGCTGCTGCCTTTAACCTACGGGGAGACGTCTATGTTCTAGCGGAAGATTTTCAAAGGGCCATCGAGGAATTCACCAAAGCGATAGAGCTTGAACCGAACGATGTCGAGGCATATAACAATCGGGGTTCCGCTTATCACCTAATAGGAGATGATGGCAACGCTCTAAAGGACTTGAACCAAGCGATTGAATTGAAACCGTCTTATGCTGACGCCTACAGTACTCGTGGCGTGATCAACTATATCAAGGGCGAACATGAAAAGGCTTTCCAAGACTTGGACAAGGCTATAGAACTGGTCCCTGACCACCCGGACGCTCTTCTTCGTCGTGGCTTGTTCAACCTTCTCGAGAACCGACCCAGCGCAATTCAGGACTTTGGTAGGCTAATAGAGTTGCACCCTACGCATGTCGACGCACACTACCAGCGCGGCATCGCATACCTCCTAGACGAGAACGCTGACGGCGCCATACATGACTTCAACTATGTTCTCGAACTAAACCCCAATAATGCCACCGCATATTGCCATCGAGGTTCGGCCTACATACTCAACAAGGACCATGACAGGGCTATTCAGGATCTAACCACAGCACTGGCACTGAACCCAGACAACATCGATGTGTATATGAATCGGGGAGAGGTTTACGTACTCATTGGCGACTATGATCGATCCATAGCGGACTTCAGCAAGGTACTAGAGCTGGAACCAGACCATCCAGACGCATACAACAATCGAGGCATCGCTCATTACTTCAAAGGGGAATATGGCGAAGCCGTACAAGATCTTAGCCAGGCCATACAGACAAACCCCAACAATGGTGATTCTTATTTCTATAGAAGCATGGCTTGGGGGCGTCTGGCGAATTTCGAGAATGCGACATCAGATCTAACTGATGCCAAGAACAAGGGATCTGAAATAGCTCGGCTTTACGTTAGCTACTATGGGACCTTAGAGGACTTCAATCAGGGACTTAACGTCAACGAGGTCGATGCTTTTTCTTATAACTATTACCAGAGTGTTGTGGACTCTGAACAGAAGAACAACGTCAAGGTGCCGGACGAAGTCGCGGCTATGCTGGTCTGACGAACAACTGGACAGGTGTACGCATAATCTGCCAACTCGTAACCCCGCAACCCACCTCTGTGCTAAAATCTCAGCGTGTCCAAGACTGAGCATATGCAATTAGCCCTGCGGGGCGCTCCGGCCATCGAGCATTGGCGGCAGGACAACCCCAACGAGCGTCTTGATTTCAAAGGCGCCAGTTTAAGCAGCCACAAGCTCAACAGGGCCGACCTCAGCTATGCAGACCTGAGCGATGCAGACCTGAGCGGCATCCACCTCGTGGAAGCCAACTTGAGCAAGGCGAACCTGAGCCGTTCAGGCTGCCGCATGGGCAGACTGGCCAACGCCATCATGGCAGAGGCCAATCTCACCAACACCATCCTCCAGAAGGCTGTGCTGACAGGGGCCGATTTGAAGGGGGCCCACCTCCCGGGCGCTGACCTGCGGGGAGCCGATTTAGCAGGCGCCGATCTGGAACGGGCCAGCCTCGACGGCGCCAAACTAGGTGAGGCGAACCTCAAGGGAGCCAACTTATCAGGCGCCGACCTCAACAGGGCCGACCTCAGCTATGCAGACCTGACGGACGCGAACCTCGAAGGAGCCAATCTGGGCAAGGCCATCTTCTTCAGACCAACACTGAACGGCGTCAGGCTGACCGACGCCATACTCTTCCACACCGTTTTCGGAGACTGCGACCTAAGCCAAGCCATCGGCTTGGACCAGCTGCGGCACGTGGGCCCCAGCGTCATCGGCCTGGACACCATATCCCGCACTCCCGCCAAGTTGCCGGAATCCTTCTTGCGAGGGGCCGGAACGCCGGAGGAACTGATTGACTCTGGGCCGTCCCGGGACTCGGTCGGCCACTACACATGCTTCGTCTCCTATTTTTCCAAAGACAGGGAGTTCGCCCAGAAGCTGTACCTGGACCTTCAGGGTAGAGGCGTACGGTGCTGGGCGTTTCCCGCAGACGCCAAAGTCGGACGTTGGGTGCCCGAGACCGCCAGTTCCAGCGAACTCGGCCTCTGGGTGACCGCCGACGTAGAAAAGGGCATCGTCTACTACGACAAGCTGGTGGTTGTGCTGTCCGACTACTCCTTGGCCAACGAGCACCTGCGGGAAGAGTTCAACAAAGGGGCCAAGAAGCAAAGCGACAGCGGTCAATGGGTGATGAAGCCGGTGACCATTTCAGACCTGACCTACGACGAGAAGAACCGCAACGTCAAGCTGCTGGGGCTTACCGGATACCGCATGTTCGACTTCCGCGGTTGGGAGACTGAGACGGAATACGCGGCTGCGCTGGAACAGCTCCTGGCCAACCTGGAAGCGGACATCCCCGCCTCAGACGCCGTCAACAGCCCGGACTAGCAGGCCCTACACAGACACTTCCTAACCGGAACGCGTAATCAGGGCCCTCACGTGGGTGCCGTCGCCTATCTTGTTTTCTCCGTCGTAGGCTTCAACCGTAAACGTGAGCTTGTTTCCCGACATCTCCGTTAGTTCGGCCCGCGCCACTATCCTGGCGCCGATAGAAGCCGGAGCAAGGTGCCTTACGTTGACGATGAAGCCAACCGTAGTCTGCCCCGGTTCCAGATGGGCATCCACTGCCTGTTGGGAAGCGCCTTCCATCAGGCCTATCATTGCAGGAGTGGAGAACTTGTTTATGTGTCCGGCGACATTGTGGTCGCAGACTATGGTTTCCCTTTCGCCTTTCAATCCGATGGTTACCTTTTCTCCGGCCATCGAGCCTCCTGTGATACCCTACTGCAGTACGTTTTGGCTGCCGCCAATTCTATATCCGTTCAAAGGGTAATTCCACCTCATTCGCTGCGAATAAGAGCTCCCAAGGTCTCTTTGCTGTCATTCTGAGGAGCGCAGCGACGACGAATCTTAAACCCTCACTTGCAATCGTTCTCGCGGCGACCATACCACGTTCCCTATGAAGGATTTGAGATTCTTCACTCAGCTCCGCTGAGTTCAGAATGACACGAAAAAGAAAAACCCTGGAAACGCTACCCCGCTCCTTGAAGCCGCGACGGGTTATGGGATAATATTCCCTTTCCTAAGACGGAAAGAAGGAGGACTGGACATGGCGCCCCATCTACTCTCGATTCAGGACTTGACCGGCCGTCAAATTGAAGGGCTGCTAGTGCGAGGTCGAGAGCTGGCCGACGGAGCAGCGGCTGCGCCGCTGGCAGGCAAGACCGTGGCCCTCCTGTTCGACAAACCGTCTCTCCGGACTAAGGTCTCCTTCCAGGTCGGGATTCAGCAACTGGGGGGCTACTCAGTCTACATGGGACCCGAAGAGGTTGGACTGGGCAAGCGGGAGGCAGTGTCCGACGTGGCAAGAGTGTTGTCCCGGTACGTGGACTGCATAGTGGCCAGGGTTTTCGGACACGGAGACCTGGAGGAGTTGGCCCAACATTCCCACGTTCCGGTGATAAACGCCCTGTCCGATTGGGAGCACCCATGCCAGACCCTGGCTGACCTGATGACCATCCGCGACTCCAAGGGCCGCCTTAACGGCATCAAAGCGGCCTATATAGGAGACGGCAACAACGTCGCCCGCAGCCTTTGTCTGGGAGCCGTGGCGATGGGCATGAACTTCTCCATCGCCTCTCCCGACGGCTATGGTCTGGACGGAAGAACGCTGGACGCGGCCAGAAGGGCCTCCGATACGACGGGAGCGGAGTTGAGGACCGTGACCTTGCCATCGGACGCGGCGGCGGGCGCCGACGTGGTCTACACCGACGTCTGGGCCAGCATGGGACAAGAGGCCGAAGCGCAGAGACGTCAAGCCGCCTTTGAAGGCTACACAGTGGACTCACATCTCATGAGCCAAGCCGCCGAGGGCGCCATATTCATGCACGACATGCCGGCCCATTACGGGGAAGAGGTGGCTCCGGGAATGCTGGAGCATCCCCAGTCCGTCGCGTACACCCAAGCTGAAAACAGGCTCCACGCCCAAAAAGCGCTCCTTGAGTATATAATGGGAGGAGCCTGACCTCATTCCACCCCTGGAGCGCCATGACTAATCCCCTTGTAGCCATCGTTGGCCGACCAAACGTCGGCAAGTCTACTCTCTTCAACCGCCTGGCCGGAGGCCGCGACGCGATAGTGTCGGACATTCCGGGCACCACACGCGACCGCCTGTTGGCCGAGGTGGTCTGGGCCGATTGCCGGATAACCATCGTGGACACCGGCGGACTGGAGCCGCGTCCCCAAGACCCTCTGCGGGAGCAAGTCAAAGCCCAGGTTGAGGCGGCGGTGGCCGAAGCGGAGATAATCATCTTCGTGATGGACGCGGTAACCGGGCTGAACCCCATGGACGCGGAAATCGCCGACTGGCTCCGGCGCATCCACAAGCCCGTCATTACGGCTGTGAACAAGGCGGACAACCAGAACAGAGAGGCCTCTGGAGCCGAATTCTACGGCCTTGGGTTGGGAGACCCGTTCCTCATAAGCGCATACCACAACTTGGGAATCCACGATCTGATGGACCATGTGGTGGCACAGCTTCCCCCATCCGAGGAACTCTATCCCGACGAAGAGGAGTCTCTAAAGCTGGCTATAATCGGGCGCACCAACGTGGGAAAGTCCATGCTGACCAACGCCATCCTGGGCCAGGAACGGGCCATAGTCAGTGAGATTCCGGGCACCACGAGAGACGCCCTGGACACTCGCTTCACCTATGACGGCGCTCCTGTGACCCTTATAGACACGGCGGGCATAAGGCGACCCGGCAAGGTGGGCAAGGGAATCGAATACTATTCGACCCTGCGCTCGACCCGTGCGGTGCAACGGTGCGACATAGCCCTGCTGATCATGGACGCGGCTGAGTTGGCCACCGCCCAAGACGCTCACGTTTCCGGCTATGCATGGGACGCCTACCGAGGCATTGTCGCAGTCATCAACAAATGGGACCTCAGGGAAAACGTGGACGCCTATGAGAAAGAGGAAGCCATCCAGACCGTCAGGAGCAGGCTCCACTTCATGCCCTACGTCCCTATCACCTTCACGTCTGCCTTGAACGGCGACGGAGTGGATGACCTGGTCAAGCTCTCTCTTGCCATATACAAAGAACGGACTCAGAGAGTCCCTCCCGAAAAGCTGAACCGGACATTGATGGACGCCATGGCCGACCACATGCCCCCGGCCAGACGGGGCAGGCGGCTGAGAATCACCCAGGTGAGACAGCTGGGCGCCAACCCACCGACGTTCGTCTTTGCTGTAAGCGATCCCAAACTGGTACACTTCTCATACGAACGGTTCCTGGAGAATCGGCTTCGCACCGCCTTCGGCTACACGCACACCCATCTAAGGCTCGTGTTCAGACAGAGGATATAGTTCATGGCCCAGGTCGTGACAGCCCTGATTATTCCCCCGGCGCTGGCCGTATACGTCGCCATTATGCTCGTAAGGGCTGACCTGGACTCCGCCGCGGGACAATACGCCCTCCTCATCCCAGTCGCCTACGTTCTGGGGTCGATACCCTGGGGTTTCCTGATTGGGCTGGCCGTGAAGGGTGTGGACATACGGCAGTACGGCAGCGGGAAGATAGGCACTTCGAACGTCCTCCGGACCGCAGGCGGCAAGTTCGCGGCGCTAGCGTTGGCGTTGGACCTGAGCAAGGGGCTTCTAGCTGTTCTCATGGCACGATTGGTGGCCGATGACCCTGGAGTGGAGGTCGTGGCGGGCTTGGCAGCCCTGGCAGGTCACAACTGGTCCGTGTTCCTGAATTTCAAGGGCGGCAGGGGAATAGCCACGGGTCTCGGGGGATTGCTCATCATGGAGCCCATAGCCGGCGCCATAGCCGTTGGAGTCTTCCTGCCGGTGACACTGCTCACCCGAATCCTTTCGTTAGGCTCCATTGTTTCTAACTGGGCTGCATTCTTTGTGTTGCTGGTTATAGTCCTTTTGGACTACACCTCCGCCACATACCTCTGGTACACGGGAATTGGCTGTGCGCTCATCACCTGGCAACACAGGGACAACATCCAACGCATCATACGCGGGACCGAGAGACGCCTGGGCCAACCAGCGGAACAACTGGAAGAAGCCTCCACTCCCGGAGCGGGCGGATAGTACGCCGGCCGTCGCCATGTCCAGTGCAACGGTAATCGGCCCCACAAGCTGGGGAACGACCCTGGCCATCATCCTTGCCAAGAACGGAGTCCAGACCACTCTTCTGGCCCGCACTGAGGCCGAGGCCGCAGCGCTTGAAGCAGCCCGCGAGAACGCCAGATTCTTGCCTGGAGTGTCCTTTCCGGAAGGATTGACCTGCGCCCACGACTACGGTGAAGCCCTGGCAGACATCGACATGCTGGTGTTGGCCGTCCCCTCCGGGAGTTTCAGAGACAACGTGAGACGCGTCTCAGGTTCAATCAAGGGAAGTCCCATAGTCGTCAGCGCTTCCAAGGGGCTGGAAATGGACTCCGGGGAGTCCATGAGCCATGTTCTGTTGGATGAGCTGCCCAACGACCTGGTCGACCGTATAGCAGCGCTGTCAGGCCCCAATCTTGCCAAGGAAATCGTAAGCGGCATGCCCGCTTCCACGGTGATAGCTTCCGCCGACGAAAGAGTGGCGGCCCAAGCCCAAGCCATGTTCATGTCGCCCAGCTTCCGCGTGTACGTCAACGACGACATCATCGGGGTCGAACTTGGGGGGGCTCTCAAAAACATCATCGCCTTGGGGGCTGGGATATGCGACGGCCTTGGAGCGGGAGACAACAGCAAGGCCGCTTTCATGACCAGGGGCCTGGCAGAAATCACCCGGCTGGGAACGGCCGCTGGGGCAAATCCCGCCACGTTTGCAGGTCTGGCCGGAGTGGGCGACCTGATGGCCACTTGCGCCAGCCCTCTAAGCCGCAACCACTACGTCGGGGTGCAGCTGGCGGCGGGAAACAGCCTTCAAGACATCCTGGACGAGATGGACAACGTGGCCGAGGGAGTCTACACCACCGTAGCTGCCTTGAAGATGGCCGATTCGCTAGGAGTGGAGATGCCGATAACCCAGGCCACCTACCGCATCCTATACGAGGGACTCGACCCCCAGCAGGCGGCGGCGGAGCTGATGGGGCGCCCGCCGCGCTCAGAGTTGGAGCGGCCCTAAGGCTCCATCTCTCCCAGGGCGTACATCAATGCGCTGACCGCCGCTATACCAGCGGTCTCGGCCCGGAGTATGCGTCTCCCCAGGGTCACGGGCTCCAGGCCCTTTCCACGAGCATAATCGACCTCTTCCGGATCGAGTCCACCCTCCGGGCCGATTATCAAGGCCACTTCTTTCGAGTCTGGGGCCTCTGAAACAGCCGCAGAGAGGCTTTTGGCGCTTTCACCCTCCCCCCAGGGGAGCACAACCAGCGTGGAGGCGTTTTCCAGGGCGTCACAGACTTCCCTAAAGGCCACTGGATCCGCCACATCGGGGATAACGGCCCGTCCCGACTGCTCGGCAGCTTCCACCACAATCTTCCCCCATCTGGCTACCCTTCCGGGTTGGGACTCACTGCGGGGCTGGGGCACGGACCTCTGACATTGCATGGGGACAAAGCAGGACACGCCCAGCTCGGTCCCCTTTTGCAGCGTCCAGTCAAACTTGTTTCCCTTCATCACTCCCTGGTAGAGCGCAAGCCTGACTGTAGGTTCTCCCCTTCCCTTCTCCGAAGACAGGACGCGCCCTGCTACGTGGTCTCTTGCAACGCCGTCCAGCCGGACAGTCCACTCCATGCCGGAGCCGTCGAAGAGGACTATCTCGGCGCCGGGCGTCAACCTGAGGACTCTGCCGATGCGGTGGGCAACCTCGCCATGGATTTCCACCATGTCGTCATCGGTCCACTCCGAAGGCAAGAAGAAACGGTGCACCGACCTACTCCGGCTTCGACAAGACCATCGCTGTCCAGTCGTCCTGGGCCATAGACGACTGCAAAGTGAGTCCAGCGGCCAGAAATGCTTCTACAACCCCGTCCGATTGGCTTTGAATGATGCCCGAGGCCACCAAAGCGCCGCCAGGCTTCAATGCCGAGAAGAGGGCCTCAGACCGTTCAGTCAGCACCCTGGCGCTGATGTTTGCCACTGCCAGGTCGAATTCGGCTTCGCGACCGGTTTGATGAGGAATGGAGCCCTTCACCAGCGCGACCTGGGACAGCAACTTGGCGGCCCTGAGGTTCCGCCGGGCCGTCCTGACCGCCAGGGGATCTATGTCGACGGCCACCGCGGAGCCGGCGCCCAGCCGGAGCGCCAGGATGGTTAGGATGCCTGAGCCGGCGCCCAGGTCCAGCAGCTTCACCCCGGGCTTGACCAGCTCTTCCAGGGCCTCCATGCACATTCTGGTGGTGGGATGGTAGCCGGTGCCGAAAGCCATTCCGGGGTCCAGCTCGATAACCAGGTCGCCGTCCAGGGGTTCATACTCAATCCAGGAGGGTTTGACGACCAGCCGCTTTCCCAGTCGCAGCAGGCTGAAATGGGACTTCCAGGCCTCTTCCCACTGGGTATCCTCCAGGTCCTGCACCTGAAGGATGGCGGACGGCTCTATGGAACGGACCAAGTTCACACCGACCTCTATGTGAGCGCGTCGCCGTTTGGAGGCGGAGGTCAGATATGTGCGCAGCTTCAGGCTGCCGTCAACTTGATGTTCGGCGGAGAACCCGTGGCCGTATTTCCCGAAGAGATAGGAGATTGGTTCCACGTATTCGGGAGGGACGGTTACGCTAAGCTCCTGCCAGACCATTAAACCTAATCAAAAAGCCCGGTCAACTGATGATGGACCTAGGCCGAGACAATCCGGGGTTGATATGACCAAGGACTATCCGAGGGCATCCTTGATTTTGTCGAAAATCCCTTTGTCTTTGGAATGGCCGTTTTCGGGCTTCTCCAGAGTGTCTCCCAACTCACGGATAAGCTGCTTCTGACGTGGGTCCAAGCTTGTAGGCACCTCGACCTTGACGGGCATCACCAGGTCGCCCCGGCGGCTTCCGCCGTTGATCAACGGCACTCCCTTGCCCTTCATCTTGAATATTGAGCCGGGCTGCGTTCCCGGAGGGATTTTGACAGTCTCTACGTCTCCGGAAAGGGTTACTATCTCCACCTCGTCGCCAAGGGCTGCCTGCACCACGTTTATAGGCAGCTCGTAAACAAGGTCGTAGCCATCTCGCTGGAACCGCCTATGAGGCTCCACCGAAACCCCGACGTAGAGGTTGCCGGGAACTCCACCGCCGGTCCCGACATGGCCCTCTCCAGTTAAGCGCACCTGCATCCCGTCTTCGATGCCGCCGGGTATCCTCACCCCTATCTTGCGGGCCTGACGCTTCGAGCCGGCGCCGCTGCATGAGTTGCAAGGATGGAGAATGATGTTACCGCGACCCCGGCAAGTGGAGCAGGGGGTGACCTGGGAGAACTGACCAAATAACGCTCTCTGCGTCCGCCGCAACTGGCCCATGCCCTTGCAGGTGGCACAGGTCTGGGTGTCGGTCCCAGGCTCGCTTCCCGTCCCGGCGCATTCTGCGCACCGCTCTACGCGGTTCACTTGCACCTCTTTTTCGACCCCGAACACCGACTCCTCGAAGGAGACGTCAACGCCAACCTGAACGTCGCCGCCCCTTTGTGCCGTGGAGCCTCCCCGTCCGGCAAAGTCGCCGAAGAAGGAGTCGAAGATGTCTCCGAACCCGCCGAAGATGTCGAAGCCATCAAAATTCCTAGCCCCGCCAGCGTCGGTGGTGACGCCCGCATGGCCGAACCGGTCGTACCTGGAGCGCTTCTCCGGGTCTGTAAGGACCTGATAGGCCTCGTTGACCTCTTTGAACTTCCCCTCGGCGTCCGGGCTCTTGTTGCGGTCCGGGTGGTAGTCCATGGCCTTCTTCCTGAAAGCCTTTCGGACGTCCTCTTCCGAGGACCCCCGGGACAGTCCTAGTACGTCGTAGTAATCTCTCTTCTGCATAGTCAGGTTGTGGTGCACAAAGTTACACGGTAATTATAAAGCAGGGGTTGGTCACACTCAAGGAGCGTCAAAGCATCCGGAGGGAAAACGAGCTTCCTTAGATGCGCCCGTTGACGCCCATCATCAGGCGACTCATCAACGACGACAGGAACCGGACTCCACCGATGGTCGTCTCGTATCCTATGCGCGTCGGGCCCACCACTCCGATGGTTCCCGATGCTTCTTGAGGCACACCGTATCTGCTCAGGACAATTGTAAAGGGCTTGAGGACTTCATGAGAGTTTTCTTCACCTATGAACACACCCACGGAACCCGGACCCGGCGCCTCAGCCAGCATAGAGTTGATAAGGACCCGCTCCTCCACCATCCCCACGACTTCACGGGCCAAGGCTGTGCGGTCGAACTCCGGCTGGCCAAGAAGAAGCCGGAGCCCGTCCACGTAGAAGTCCACCGACACTTCCAGGTCCATCTTCTTAAGGGCCAGGAGGGCCTGGGCTTTCACCTTGTTCTCCAGGGGAGTAAGTTCCAGGTCCTTTACTTTGCCCATTATCTCGCTGTGCTTCAGCCCGGCGATGTTATCATTCAGCTTGTTGGCCGCCTTGGTCAGGTCTTCCTGAGTTGTTGGTTCCTCCAGCGGAAGAAGCTGTTTCGCCAGCGTGGCGCCCCTGAGAACAATGATTATCAGCGCAAGGAAGTCCTGCAAGTAGACCAACTGAATGTAGTTCAGGCGATTGGCCTCGGCGCGAGGAAGGGTGACGATGGCCATGTTCCCCAGGGTTTCGGACAGAGCCGAGGCAGCCGTCTGGACCCACACCTCCATGTCCATGTCGGCTTGCCGGAACTGGTCCCGTATCTCGTCCTTGAGGTTGACAGGCAACTCCGGCGGCTCGTCCAGGGTTTCCACGAAGTAGCGGTAACCCTTGTCCGAGGGGACGCCTCCGGCGGATATGTGGGGCCTCTTGATGTAGCCGCCCTCCTCAAGCTCCGCCATCTCGTTCCTGATGGTCGCGGGGCTCACTTTGAGCAGCGAGACACGGGCGATGTCTCCGGACCCCACGGGTGAGGCCGTATTGATGAACTCACTCACCAGGGTCTTGAGCACAACGCCGGTGCGTTCCTTTAGCGGCTGCGGACCTGCTTTCACTCTTTCCACCCTTACCCGTCAATGCCTGGGAGCGCCTGTGAGTTAGAAGGGAATCTAGCATCGCCTCTTATGACTGTCAAGCGGATTATAGGTCAATTGACGCTTTTAGTTATGGAATGTAAAGACCAATTTCGCCTGGAAGACACGCATAGAACTCCTTGACATCGGATTCTGTATGTTGGTTGAATAACCAAGCGGTCTGGAAGTGGGCCACTAAGCTAAAGACACAAAGGACGACAGCTTCAAATGCGTGCATCGACCACAGCCCCCACACTTGTCGCCGCGGCCTTCCCCGCCCCCCAGGTGGACGCCCGCATCAAGTGGGCTGCGCGCGAGATTGCGTTGATACTGGGATTCGCATGGTTCGTCGCCCTATGCGCACAGATAGCCGTCAACACACCCTGGACGCCAGTGCCCTTCACCGGACAGACCTTCGCCGTTCTTTTCACAGGCGGCGCCTTGGGGGCGTGGCGGGGCGCCGCCAGCCTCAGCGTCTACTTGATCATGGGGATCATCGGCATCCCTGTGTTCGCTCCACTCGGAATCGACGCCGACACATGGTACGTCCACTTCATCCTGTCCTCCGACTTCACATGGGACGGGTCACGGTTCTTTATCTGGCAGCCGCACTCCATTTGGGACATGAGCAGCTTCGGATACATCCTCGGCTTCATAGTCACGGCCATCCTGGTCGGATGGCTGGCTGAACGCCAATGGGACCGCAAGCCCTGGGTCCACCTGGGAATGCTCATGGGCAACATCGTCCTTTACGTCCCCGGGCTCCTGTGGCTGTCATTCTGGATAGTCAGGGAAGAACTCCAAATCGACGGCATGGGCCTGTGGCCGCAGACCCTCGAGTGGGGCCTCTACCCCTTCATCGTCGGCGACCTCATGAAGCTGATGCTGGCGTCGCTCGCCCTGCCCCTGGGCTGGGCAATAGTGAACCGCTGGAAGGGGTCCTGAGCCTTGGACATAACCTGGCTTGGGCACTCCTGTTTCCGGCTCCGCTCCGGCGACGTTTCCATCATCACTGACCCTTATTCAAGCTCTCTCGGCTTCGATATGGGATCCCAGCAGGCCACCGCGGTGACGGTCAGCCACGACCACCCTCACCACGCCCATTGGCAGGGCATCTCCGACGACCCCAAGATCCTCAGCGGCCCAGGCGAGTATGAGCTGGCTGGCGTCTACATCACCGGTGTGATGACTCCTCCCGGAGAGAGCGACCCGCCCGGCAAACGGAACACTGCCTATCTCATCGAAATGGAAAGGGTGCGCCTCTGCCATCTTGGGGATGTAAGCTCCACGCTGACTAGTAGGCAGGCAGAGGAGCTTACCCCTATGGACGTGTTGTTCTTGCCCGTGGGAGGCCTCTGCACCGTTTCCACGTCTCAAGCGGCAGTGATGATTCACGCCCTGGACCCGAAGATCGTCGTTCCCATGCACTACGCCATTCCCGCCGTAGAGTCGTCGGGACTGAGCAGCCTGGAGCCTTTCATGCGGGAGATGAGCCTGAGAGAAGTGCAACCTCAGAACAGGCTCAACGTAACTGCAACCAACCTCCCGGCCGAGCTCAGAGTGAACGTCCTCGAACGCCGCGTCTAGGGCCTGTTCTCACTAGAACCTACGTCTTTTCGCCTCCTCGACTGTCATTCCCAAGAAGAGGCTGTCAGTCGAATCGCTGCATGATTCCGAACAACATTCTTAGATTCGTCACAGCACTTGGAACGGCAGGTTTGGGGGTCCCGGCGCCCACGTTCGACTTAAATGGGAAACACGCCCTAGTTGCTGTCTACAAGACATTCCTGCGCCGAATCAGCATCAACATTGCGCCTCCCGCGATAATGGCTGCCGCTCCCAACACAAGGACCAGCTGAGAAATGCGCGGTATGTTGGGGTCTCCGGGTATGGGCAGCACCGGCGTGGGACTGGGACTTGGCGGAGGGGTAGGCTCGGCGGGAGTGGGAGTGGTCGCCTCGGTTGTCGATACCGGCGTCGGCTCCGCCGCTCCCGGCGGCAATGCGGCAAAGGTCAGATCGTTGTTGTTCTCGAAGAAAGGACCTGGCTGAAACGCGATTGTTTCCTCGGCCTGGACCTCGCCGTTGCCATAGGTGGCGAAGAAAGATATCGTGCGGCCGATATTATTGGTCCCGGTGGGCTGCACTTTCAGGTTTTCGTACCGGCCACCTTCAGTAAGAACAATGGGGCGCTCGTGGACCTCGAACCCCGGGCGTGCCACGTTGGACTGGTAGCTTCCCACGCGAGCGAATATCTCCACCCCGTCGGGAGCGGGCTCCCCTGCGAAAGTGACCGCACCGTTGAACACGTTGGGGATGTCCGGCAATGCCTGAGGCTGCCCGGCACCCATGATTGCCGCAGCCACTGCGGTAACAGCCACCAGTGCGATTGTTCTCCAAAGAACGTTAGCCGCCACCCTTACCTCCTCTGCCTCCACTACCGGCGCCCGGCAGAGGCCCGGCGCCTTATCCACCCTCTATTGTAGCCCCCGGGCGTCTATAAATTACAAGTTAATAACGTGAGCAACTAAGCAGGTTCCCAGCAGCCGCTGCCTCGAGCCTCCATGGGAGAAAGCAGACGCTGTCTCGATTCTGTTGGGGAAGCCAAACTCAAGTATGCGGTTGCGGGAGTCGTCGGATAAATCAAGAGCCCTCCCCGCATCCTGGGGAGGGCTCTCGTATGGTCTGTCCCTAATCCGCTATGAACGGATCCTATTGGCTGGCTGTCATCTGTTAGCCGCCTGGGATTATCTGACCGGCATTGTTGGCCCACAGCCAGTAGCCGAATCCAACCTTCAAATCGGCGCTTGTTCCCGGGCTGACAACCACCCAAGGCTGGGCCTCGTTGGAGTCGTAGGTGAGCGCCCTTGTCCAGTCTATGCCTGTCAGGTAGGAATCAGCGTCTATTGTGCTGTCGAACGCCTGCCGGGTGATGTCGGACACCGGCACCAGGTTCCAACCCTGCACCACGTTGAACGTCTTGGGCGGGGCCGGGCGAGACGGGTCGGTCGGCGGAACGTCGACCTTAAGCGTCACGTCGGATACTGCCCGCATGAAGTAGGCGTGGTTCCCGTCTATCGTCTCCAAGTCGCCAGTGAACGGGTCGTCGACGCTCGCCCTAGAGGCAAAGAGCCACGGGCCTCGCGGGTCGGCCGGGTTGTACGTGAACACCAGGTTGATGTTGTCGCCCGACGTAATCACGTCATTTATGCCGGTGCTGGCCGGGTCCGAGGGCAGAGACACCAGATTGATGCCGGGGTTCAGGTTAAGTTCGTACAGTCCCCTCAACGCAACCGTGAAGTCCAGTTTCGCATCCTTGGACAGGGCGTTCCCTGCCTCGTCCGTTGCGTTGAACACCAGGCTGTGGCTGCCCAATTGGTCGGCCTGTGTGGCTCCCAGCAGGGACTTGTCCACGGTTATGGTGAAGTTCTTGTTGTCCCGTGTGCTGACCTGGTCGCTTACGTCAACACCGTCCAACTCCATCTTGGTTATCCACACGGTTACGTGGGAGTCTCCAACGTACTCGTCAGCCTCGGTCTCCCACCTGATCCGCAGGAGCGTAGAGTCGCTAAGAGTTATCGATCCGCCTGGAGCCGGAACGGTGTCCAGCACCTCGTCTCCGTTAACGTCCTTCACCGGCGCCGGCAATGTCTTGTCGATTTCGAAGGAGAGTCCCTTTTTGGCGTTGGCGCCGCCAGCTGTCACTATGTTCCCTTTGGTGTCCCGGGCTCCCACTTCCAGGGAGTACCGTCCTTCACCGAACCCGGACATGCTGAAGGTCCATTCCTTCCGGGTTTCCACCACAGAGCTCCTCTGCGTGTGGCCGGCCGCGCCGTCGCAGGCGTCAGCGCTGGTGGTGCACTTGTATACCATCCGGCTGGGCAAGCTTCCGGCGATAGGCTCGTCGGACACCACGGAGATTTCCACACCCGACTTGGTGTAGTTGCCGCCGGTGAATGTCACCGTAAGGTCGGGGGCGATTCCGTCCACTGCCGTCGTCGACCCGCTGTCGATAACGTTTCCTCCGGTGTCCTCCAACGAACCCACTATGGCCACGGTCGGAGTTGCGTCGGGGGCCAATGCGTCCACAGTCAAGAAGACGCTGCTTGCCCTGCCGCTGAAGTGTTCGGCGTCGGAGGGAATTATGCCATCCACGGTGAAGTCGTCAGCATCCACGCTGGCTCCGTTCAACGGCACCGTGAGTACAACTTCGATGCTGGTCCTATCATCCCCGTTGGCGGCTTTGGCGGTCTTCAACGCCCCGCTGCCCGAGTCCCAGTTGTTCCCCGTAGTCGCCGCTTCCAATCCAGGAGTCTGCTTTAGGATTCTTAGAGCCTGGGATCCGGTATCGTCTTGGTTGCCGGCCACGTCCTTGACACTGACCGACCACTCGACGTTCAGATCAAGGTTGGTGTCGTCGTCGATGGCGCTCTTCACTTCTGCAATCTTGTTCACCGGGAAGGACACCTTGTACACGCCGCTTCCTGCGCTGGTCTCCGCCACGGTGATTTCTTCAGCCGATATTGGGTCCAAGGCGCCGCCGCCCACGCCGACGGAGAACACTACGGACTTCGGGTTGACTCCTCCGATGGTGTCGGACACTTCAACGCTGAGCTCAGCCGTCAGGTCGTTAGTCGAGGACCCGTCCGACGGGGTGATGTTGGTGAAGGTGGGCGGGTCCGGGTCAACGTCGATTATCTTGGTGATGGTCTGGGCGGCGCCCGCCGCGTTAGACCTGTCGTTGTAAGTGACTGTTATATTGTCCCCTTGTATCACAGCTATCCGGGTGATTTGGTCCGTTGCCGTCATCTGGGGCATCAGGCTGTAGTCGCTGAAATCCTCGACAGCCGGGTCTTCGCCGTTGATGGCCTTTATGTACCCAACGAACACGCCCGAACTCGGTTTGGTCTCCCTGAGGCGTATTTTGTGAGCCGTGTCTATGGCGCCTCTCACCGTCACCAGGTCTTCCAGACCGGTGTAGGTTACCCGTATCTTCCCGCCGGCTTCCACGGTGTCGCCCTCGTCGTGCAATACCTCAATCATGTAGCCAGCCGCTGAGCCGTCTAGGTAGTTGCCTATCGAACCGGCGTCGCCGATGCTCATGACCTTAAGAGTGACGTCGCTCGCTCCTACAGCGGTGGCCGTCACGTCTTTCACGTCAACCGCGCCGTCGCCGTTGGAGTCTTGAATCGGAAGGGTGGCCATATCCAGCGGTATCATGACTGTTCCGTCTTCCGCCAAGTCCGCGTCAAGTGTGAAATTCTTGGTTACGCCGCTCTTGTGCGCCCTGGTAAGCTGCCTGACCGCAGCCACGTACTTTATTTGGACCGGTTGGGCGGCGCTAAGACCTGCCTGGAATATGTTGAACGTAACCTGACCGCGACCCGGGTTAAATATGGAGGCAACCGCGATGTCGCCGTCAGTGCCATCCCCGTCCAAGTCGGAGTCGACTATAACGATGTCGTTGACGTCGACGTCACCATCGCCGTCGTAGTCCCCTATGGGTGACGTGTCATTGGCATCACCGTCACCGTCCAGGTCCGCAGGGACCGAAAGCTGCACAACGCCGGTCCCCCCAAGCTGTGAGGCGTCCACGGTGACCGTTATGCCGTCATCGCCATCTCCGAGGACGTTGGGCTCTTTGTTGGGGCCTTGACCGACGTAGGCCGCGCTGTCCAGATCAGGGTCGGTTACAGAAATCATCACCGTAGTGGCAGCGTCGCCAACAGCTTCGTTATCGGAAACTGCGCCGGGGTTGACGTCGACGACGCCAGTCCATGCGCCCGACGGAGCCGCACCCACGAGGGCCCCCCACATGAGAGTCAATGCCATGATGACCAAAATGCCGGTCCCCGAGAGAATGAGTAGCGCCCTCTTGTTCGTCATGCTCTAACTCCCCTAACCGCCAACGCCGTCTGAAATAGATTTGGCCTCACCACGTATCGTGAATTGGCGAGGGACCCGGCTGCGATTCTCACTTGTTCCATGCACGTAGTATTAAACGTGAGTCCTTCCCTATGAATGACCCAGACTATTCAATCACCATACGGAATCCCTGTCAAGGACTTCCAAGCGGGTTTTCTGACCTAAAAATCGCCCCATTCGATTAGGCTGGGGCGCCAGGAAAGTCAGCGTTATGAAGTATTGCAACACTCAAACTAGAAGCTCACTCCAGGGTACGCTTCACCCGCTCGGTGAAAGCTAGGGAGACTATAGCGAGTCAGACACTGCATGTCAAGAAAAACGGCGGGCTTTGGCGCGATTCTGTTAGAGGCATTTCCTCGCCTCTGCTGAGGATGCTGAAGGCCCCGTCTGAACAAGACTGGCGGGATTGAGGAATCCCGGTGATGGCCGGTGTTTTAAGAACGCCCTCGTCCTACAGACGCCTAGCCTGTCTGGGCTTGAGCCGGGGCCGAAACCCGCGGGACGCGAGGAACACCACACCGGCGTGCTGAGGTTACCCAAGGCATGGGAGCAGAGCTAAGGGTTCGGAGAGACTAGGAGTTTTTGGACAGGTTGTCCAGGAACTCTTTGTTCGTCTTGGCCCTCGCTAGCTGTTCCAGCACCTTCTCCGTAGCATCCGCGCTGTTCACTGAGTCGTTGGAGAGCAGAGCCACCATCCGCCGGAGCAGGACGACCTGTCTAAGCATGGTCTCCTCGAAGAACAGGTCTTCGCGCCGGGTGCCGCTGCGCTGGATGTCGATGGCCGGGAAGAAGCGCCGCTCGGAGAGCCTCCGGTCCAGGTGAAGCTCCATGTTGCCGGTGCCCTTGAACTCCTCGTATATGACCTCATCCATCCGGCTGCCCGTGTCCACCAGGCAGGTGGCAATGATGGTCAGGCTGCCGCCGTGCTCCACGTTGCGGGCGGCGCCGAAGAATCGCTTAGGCGGGTAGAGGGCCACCGGGTCTATGCCGCCGGACAGGGTGCGTCCGCTGGAGGGGACGGCCAAGTTATAGGCCCTGGTGAACCTCGTGATGCTGTCCAGCAGGATCACAACGTCAACTTCGTTTTCGACCAGCCGCTTGGCCCGTTCCAGGGCCAGCTCTCCCACACGGCATTGGTCTTCCACCGAGTCGTCGAAGGTGGAGGCGAACACCTCGCCGTTCACCGAGCGGCGCATGTCGGTGACCTCTTCAGGCCGCTCCCCTATCAGCACCACCATTAGCTCGGCCTCGGGGCAGTTGGTGGTTACGCCATTGGCTATGTGCTTGAGGACCGTCGTCTTTCCGGCCTTGGGCGGCGACACGATAAGGCCTCGCTGTCCCAGACCGATGGGGGAGAACAGATCGATCATCCTGGTGGTGAGGTTGTTGGAGACGGTCTCCAGTTTGATGTGCTCGTCGGGGAAGATCGGGGTCAGGTACTCGAAGTTCTGGCGGGACCTGGCGTCGTCGGGGTTGAGCCCGTTGACCTTTTCGACCCGCACCATCCCGAAGTAGCGCTCGCCGTCCTTGGGAGGGCGCACCTGGCCGGACACCATGTCCCCGGTCTTCAGGGCGAATCGGCGTATCTGGGACTGGGACACGTAGACGTCCCCCGAGGCGGGCCGAAGGGCCTTCTGACGCAGGAAGCCGTAGCCTTCCGACATCGTCTCCAGTATGCCTAGAGCAGAAAGCCCCTGCTTATCGGCTATGAACTGGAGCACCTTGTTGAGGACTTCATCCCTGGGGCGACTGGCCAGCTGGCCGTTGGCGTCCAGGCCCGCCTCCTCGGCGATGGAGACAAGCTCCTCCTTGGACTTGACGTCCAGGTCAGCTATGGTCACCATCGGTGGCTCTTTTGTCGTGGTCATTTACTTCCTCCTGATGTTGGGAGCCGGGCCGCTGGTTTGTCGAAATTCGATAGCTATCGTGGCGGTCCGGCGGACGCCTCCAGTGGCGTCAAGAGCTATTGGGAGACCTTCTCCCAGTCCTGCAGGAATCGCGTCTGACCTGCATCGGTCAGAGGGTGCTTGAACATCTGCATCAGCACCGAATAGGGAAGGGTTGCGATATGCGCTCCAACCTTGGCGGCCATGACGCAGTGCAATGGGTTCCTGATGCTGGCTGCCAGCACTCTGGTCTCGATTTCGTAGTTGGAGAATATCTCCACTATGTCCTCCACCACGTCCATTCCGTCCTGGCCTATGTCATCCAGACGGCCAATGAAGGGGCTGACCGCCGTGGCTCCGGCCTGGGCGCCCAGCAGGGCCTGGTTCACGGAGAAACAGAGGGTCTGGTTTACTCTGATGCCGTCCCCGGTCAGGACGGACATGGCCTCGATGCCCGCCGGAGTGGAAGGCAGCTTGACCCAGGGGTTGGGAATCCAGTCAACGATGTCCCTGCCCTCGGTTATCATCCCTTCCACGTCCTGGCTGACCACCTCTACGGAAATTGGGCCGTCCAGAATGTTGGCAATCTCCTGCACAGCTTCCTTGTAGGCTGAAAGCTTGCCAATGCCCTCTTTTGCAGCAAGAGAGGGGTTGGTGGTTACACCCTTTATGACGCCCATTCTTGCTGCGCTGCGTATTTCATCTATATTCGCGGTGTCCAGAAACAGCTCCATCATCACACCTCATCACACACTTTGGTTTGGCTTGAACCGGCAGAGCCGGTCGATGTTGTCCGCTAAGAGACAATTCGGCTCCGGTTCTAGACCGGTTCTAGAATGGAAGCGCGGGTTGTGCGCCCTCCCTCAAGGTCTCTTTCGCTGCCGCCAGAAAGTCCCGGAACAACGGGTGGGGTCGGTTGGGTCTGGACAGGAACTCGGGATGGAACTGGACTCCGATCATGAATGGATGGTCCACGACCTCGGTAATCTCGACCAGCCGTCCGTCCGGGGATATTCCGCCGGCCAGAAGGCCCCGATTCTCCAAGTCTTCGCGAAAGCTGTTATTGACCTCGAACCTATGGCGGTGTCGCTCAGCCACCTCGGACTTATGATAGGCCGCCTGAGAGCGGCTCTTCTCGGTGAGCTTGCACGGATATACCCCAAGGCGCATCGTCCCGCCTTTCTCGGTTATATCACGCTGGTCTGGCATGATGTCTATTACGGGGAACTCGGTGGTGTCGTCCATCTCCGACGAGTGGGCGCCGTTAAGACCCAGCACGTTCCTCGCGTACTCCACCACCATCATCTGAAGTCCTAGACACAAGCCCAGGTAGGGAATCTTGTTGACCCTGGCGTACTTCGCCGTGGCAATCATGCCTTCCACACCTCTCGGGCCGAACCCCCCGGGCACGATGATTCCGGAGACGGTCTTGAGCAGGTCGTCGGGGCCGTCCCGCTCGATGTCTTCGGAATGCACCCACTGGATGTCCACGTCCCGGTCATGAAAGAGGCCCGCGTGTTTCAGGGCCTCGTTGACGGATATGTAGGCGTCGGGAAGCTCGACATACTTGCCGACCAGGGCAATGGGCAGCCTTTCCTTAGGCTGGCAAATCCTGTCCACCATGTTCGACCAATCTGTCATGTCCCTGCCGTTGCTTCGGAGACTGAGGGACTTGACCAGCAAGTCTCCCAAGCCGTAGTCCTCCAGGATAAGGGGGGCCTGGTAGACGGTGGGAACGTTCATAAGGGGTATGATGGCATCCCGTGTCACGTCGCAGAACAGAGCGAGCTTGTCCTTAATCGAGTCCGTCATCTCATGGTCGCTGCGGCAGATGAGACAGTCCGGCTGAATTCCGATGGTGCGAAGCTCCTTGACGCTGTGCTGGGTCGGCTTGGTCTTGAGCTCTCCCGTAGCGGACATGTGGAGCAGAAGTGTGACGTGGATATAGAACACGTTGTCCCTGCCCACCTCATTACGCATTTGCCGTATCGCTTCCAGGAATGGAAGGCCCTCGATGTCTCCGACGGTGCCGCCGACCTCGACGACGATTACGTCAGCAGCCGACTCCTCGGCCAAGTCCAGAATTCTCGACTTTATCTCGTTGGTGACGTGGGGCACAGCCTGTATAGTGCCGCCTAGGAAGTCCCCTCGTCGCTCCTTGGTCAGGATAGCCCCGTACACTTGGCCGGCGGTGAGGTTGGACGACTTGGTGAGCTCCAGGTCGATGAATCTCTCGTAATGGCCCAGGTCCATGTCCGTCTCGCCGCCGTCCCGCGTAACGAACACTTCGCCGTGCTGGTAGGGAGACATGGTGCCGGGGTCCACATTAAGGTAGGGGTCCAGTTTCATCACCGATACGGATATGCCGCGGCTCTTGAGGATACGACCAATGGAGGCGACGCTGATCCCTTTCCCGACGGAACTTACGACCCCTCCGGTGACGAATACGTACTTAGCGCTCATACAAAGGGCGCCTGTCCAAGTCCTGGGAAAAGGCAAGCATCATGCTGGGAGAGTCATCGGGGGAAACGAAGTGGACGGAGACGCCTCGAAAGGCCCGCGTCTGAAGTCCAATTCGAATTATAGGGTGGCTAAAGAACGGGTGTCAATAGCCATCTGGCCCTTGCCGAGAACAATAACGGAGCCCCATAAACGCAGTAGATCGGCCATAGCCCGGTTGCCGACGGAAGGGGCGCTTGATAGAATCGTACTCTGCTTGCTCAAGCAGCAGTGTGGGCCGTTAGCTCAGTTGGCAGAGCGCCGGACTTTTAATCCGGGTGTCCAGGGTTCGATTCCCTGACGGCCTACCATGTTATTCCAACGCCGGACAATGGTCCGCACGACAATGGTCATCAGGTTAGTTTTCTTTAGTACAGTAAATTTGGACGTCCTAAGTCAGGCCAACTTTATATCTACCTACCCCCACTGCACTAGGCCTCTAGGCAACGCAGTACACTCCCTCGACTAAAATATACGAAGACAATCTCTTGTCACACTAACATACCAGGTGGTACAACCCTCACGTCAGCAATAATCTATTCGGTAATTCATACATTCAATGGTTTAAGGAAAGTCTATGCCATTTGAGCGAGGACCTTATATCACCGCGGCAACATTTTGTGAGCAAGTGCTGCAAGAAGGGTCAGGTATACTGTCCCTAATTCGGATTGTTGATCGAATGACCACTACGGCAACAGGACCAAACGCTCCCGAGCAAATGCCGCCTACGCAGCTAAACTGGACGCTGGTGATAGCGTTGAAATCCGGTGATGCTCGTGGCTCTCACCCGGTTAAGATTGTCCCCCAACTGCCTTCTGGTGAAACCTTGGAACCGATAACCCTGTCAGCCCATCTGGAGGGTGAAAACAAAGGACAGAACTTGTTGGCTAGAATGAACATGCCTTTGGAAATGCCTGGAATTTACTGGTTCCAAATATTTGTGGATGATCAACTTATGACGAAAGTACCGTTAGAGGTGATATATTCCAGGATCGTGACCCCTGGCCGCCAAACACAACCACCTCTACAATAGTACTTTGGGCGATGGCTGTTCCCACGGAAGTCGAGATATCCGCAAAAGATTGCTCACTGAATCTTTCTGACGTCTTACGACTTAGAAATTCAGCAGCAGCCTCCCGAAACTCCCGCTCTTCACGCAGACCTTCAGCAACCTCAGTGGTCAACATCTCAAACAGCCCAACCGTCTCTTTATCCGCATCGGCTAGGTTCGGATCATCCCAATCGACGCCAGCTAGCCATTCAGAGCACTCAACGAAACTCCTCGAAGACGCTAGGTAACACCGCAGTAGTGTGATCAGCTCGTTCATGGAATACTCACTGTCATCCTAAATAGGGGAGGAACAATTGCGCCGGAAACCCACCGTCCAAATCTCGATCGAGTTACTAGACAGTCTGTTCGATGAATTTGATATCTGGTCGAAAATTAAGGATGGCAGATTGGTCAGTTTACCGTTACCCAGTAGGGATCTTCCTTCACATCACTATCCAGATGCCATTAGCCGAATTGTAAAGCATAGTCTACCAAACAGCAAACACATTGCTACGACTCACCGGATCGAGGGTCCAGACAGCTCAATCCTACATGAAGATGCCAAGGATTTCCATTTGCACGAAGTGTGCCTTTGGAGACCCTAATACAATCCTATTGTGAGCAATCAGCAAAGTGCGATACAACGGATGTCCAGATATACCCACTAGTTGACTAGTTAAGAGGATTTTCCGCACCCTCCGTAGTGTAATGTAAGTGCGATGATATGGCCGCCAGCCTGTTACGGCATGACGGCCAAGTCTGCGGAAAATCCAAACAGGGGCGTCCCCTACAAGTTGAACGGGGGGTCGGTCCAGTCCTGCTCTTTGACGTATATCTGGATGCGGGAACCCACGGACTCCAGGACCATGACCCGGCCCTCGTCGTCCACTCGCACCGCCACCGGCACACGGAAGAACTTCTCCCTGGAAATGTCCGCCCTCTTCCTGGCCCTGGTGATGTCCAGGTTCGAGTCGATCCTTGCCTGGGACCAGACTGAAGGGCGTTCACAGTCTCCCAGGAACTTCCATAAATACGTCCCTTCGGAGTCGTATATGTTCAGCCGCGCCGCCTTCCAGTCCACGACGTAGATGTCGCCGTCCTTGTCCACCGCCACGCCGGAAGGGCGGTCCAACTCTCCCTCACCCGAGCCGGGTCCTCCGATGGTGTCCACGTACTCTCCGTCGGGCGTGAACTTCTGGACCCTGGAGTTCTTCCAGTCGGCCACGTAGACGAACCCTTCTTTGTCTATGGTCAAGCCCCAGGGCAGATTGAACTGACCTGGACCGTCTCCATAGGTTCCCCACTTCCTGAGGAAGGTACCGTCCTTCTTAAACACCTGGATGCGGTGGTTGTGGCTGTCGGAGACATAGAGGTTTTCTTCGTTGTCGAACACGAGACCCATGGCCCCGTTGATTTCGCCGTCTCCCGACGTGTCTCGGGCGCCGACCTTCTGCAGGTACAGCCCCAGAGGCGTTCCCTTGTTAACCGTGTTCTGCGCCTCGAATATTCGTTCACCGGGGGCGGGTGCGTACTGGTCTCCCTCCCGCCAGACCCCTGCGTACGAACCTTCGTCGTCATACAAATAGATCCGGTTGTTGAACTCGTCGGCCACGTAGACCGTCCTGTCCTTGTCCACCGCTATGGCGCTGGGCAGAGGTCCCGTGTCCTTCAGAAAGTCGTTGCCCCGGCTTTCCCAGAGCACCTTCGGTTCGAAAGTGCAACAAGTAATTCCAGCTGCGGGGGCGAACTCGATGCTCTTGCTCAGGACGTAGAGCAATCCATCGGCGCCCACTGCAAAGTCCGAGGGGTAGAAGAATCCGTTTCCGGCCAAACCGGTGCCGCCAATGGAATATTCAAAGTTGAAGACTCTTCCCTTCACATACGCGGTAGGCATTTCACCCCCTGCAAGACGTCTTTTTCGATCGTCGGCTGCTAAGCCCTATGCAAATTGGTATTCCCTGGTGGAGGCTATCAGCGCAAGCATGTCGCCGACGCGCTGGGGAGCGCCGCTGGCCGCCTCATCCGTGTCCCATCTCAGGTCTCCGTCTTTCTCGGCCAGGGCCAACAGCTCGTCCCGGGTGCCCTCGTTCACGACAATGGGGCCCAGCAGGTCCAAACAAGCGTCTACGAAATCTTCAGATATAAGGTTCCCCTTATCCCTGACGCGCTTGATGATGGCCTGGACTCCCGGATAGTCGATGGTGGACACGGCGTCGGCGCAGAAGTTGATGCGCTTCACCAGCGAGCCGCTGTCGATCCATTCGTCTCCGTAGTGCCATCCCTCGACTGAAGGCGGGTCGCACAGGAACTGACCCATGTATGAGCATTCCATACCCAGGATTTCCAAACCGGGCCTTGGGTATGAGAAGTCTCCCACCAACCTCATGGTGCCGGCGATGACCTCCGCCGGGCTCTTGACGCGCTGGAAGGCTGACTCCTTGAAGAAGTCTGAGTTGAAGATGACGCGCAGCGTGTCCTTCAGCACGTAGCCGGAGGAAGTGAAGGTGTCGGCGATGATGTTGACTGCCACCGGGTCCCTCGGGGGAGTGTGAAGCCACGCAGGCACCTGGACCTCGTCGGCCACGAAGAAGTTGTAAAGGTGGCGGGCGATGAACCGCGCCGTGGCCGGTTGGCGCACGATGATATCGATTACGTCCTCTCCGTTGAACCGTCCCTTGTGGCCTAGAAAGTCCTTTTCCCCGTCGTCGTGGTCTTCGTCGTCGTACTTGAAGTCCCACACCCAACGTCCCATTCCGCTGCCGGAAGGGGACTTGGGAGCCAGGGTCCAACCCGTAAAGGCCCGGGCGCACTCGAAAACGTCCTTTTCGGTGTAGTTGCCCTGGCCCATGGAGAAGAGCTCCAAAAGCTCGCGGCCCCAGTTCTCATTGGGTTGGTCCTTGTGGTTGTAGTTGTTGTCCAGCCAGTAAATCATGGCAGGGTTCATAGACAGCTGTACAAGAAGCTCGCGGAAGTTGCCAAGCCCGTATTCGCGGAACATGTCCAACTGCCGGGCCAGCTCCAGAGGGTTGTCCAGCTTGGCGTTGCCGGTAGCGAAGACCATGTGCCACAGGAGGGCCATCTTCTCCTCCAGCGGCCGGGGGTTGTTGATAAGGTAGTAGACGTGACGGTTGCTGCCACTGGGAGGACCGACGCCGCTTTGCAGGTATAGGTAGGTCCTCAGCAAGACGTCGGTGTCCATTTTCGGAACGCCGTGCGTGTCCGGGTCCAGCAGGTCCTCTACAGTCTGCTCATACCCTCTAGCAACGCGCTCTTCCAGTTCGTCGCGGTTTGCGCCGAACCCGGCGCGGCGCATCAAGTGGGCCATCAACGCTATGTCTTGGTCGGCCATTTCGCCCCCCTTATCGGTTGTCTCTCCGTGATAGTATGGGTTTCAGAAATGATATATTACAAAAACCGCCGCAGAGCCGGAACATCGTTCCCTTGGTACAGCATGTCCAGCTATTGGAGGCCACAGGCCGCTGGGAACGGCATGTTCGGATATTATACTCCAAATCCTAAGGTTTTCCACACACCTGGGGCGAACGTCTTGGAATACACATGGAGCCGTCGGTTTCAGGAATTCCCCGGAGTTGACAGTCCTTAAGCTTTGACTCCTGCATTTCCTTTTGTGCGAAGACTGAGGGGGATCTACTACGGTTGGTGGGTCCTGGCCGCAACCTTTGCCGTTTGGGTCCTCGCCGGAGGGCTCTTCCATAACAGCGCCCCCATCCTCTTCGGTCCCATTCGGGACGACCTGAGACTCAACAGCACTCAAGCCTCCATCGTATTCGGCATGCAGAGGGCGGAGGGCAGCATAGCCGGGCCTATCGTGGGGCCGCTGGTGGACCGGTTCGGCTCCATGCCGTTGATAATCATCGGGGGAGTAATGGCCGGCGTCGGCTACATCATTCTCCACTGGACTCACAACTACTGGCTGTTCATGCTGGTGTTCGTGGGCGTCGTTTCCGTCGGCAGAAGCGCTGGCCTGGGCGGGCATCCGCTGATGAGCGCCATCAACCGGTGGTTCCACCGCAGGCTCTCCCTAGCCATGTCCATCTCGACCACCGGAAGCACCGTCGGCGGAATCGTGCTTCTGCCCCTGGTCACTCTGGGGGTCCACACCGTCGGATGGCGCGACGTTCTCCTCTACGCAGGAATCTTCACGGTCTTCGCCATCATCCCCCTGGGGCTGTTGGTCCGCCATTCGCCCGAGAGGATGGGTCTCCGGCTTGAGGGAGCCAGGCCCGTGGAGGGATTGGCAGCCGGCTCTGAACCCCAGGGGGAAGGGCAGTCTCAGAGGGACAGTGGAGACTTCACGGCGCGGGAAGTTCTAAAAACCAGAATCTGGTGGGTGCTGCTGATCGCAACCACGCTGGGGGTCGGGGTGCAGGGGGCCATTTCGCTGCATTCGGTGCAAATGATGGTGTGGAAGGGCATGGACGAGAAGACCGCCGGCTTCATGATCACTGCCATGTGGTCGATGGCCATTCCCATCAGGATTGGAATCGGAGCATTAGGAATGCGCGTCCCCCTCCACCTGCTGTCGTTTGCCGGAAGGGTCTCGGCAGGCATGGCCCTGCTGGCCCTGTTGCTTCTGGACGGTACCCTTGGCATAGTCGCCTTCATCGTTCTGCTGGCTGTCGGGGAGGGAGGAGGAATGTTGGCGTTCGTGGCGCTTGGACTCCTCTTCGGCCGCAGGAGCTACGGAACACTCATGGGGTTCATGTCGTCGACTATCAACGTGGGGCTGATGCTGTCGCCCATATTGGCGGGCCGCATCGTGGACACTCACGACGGAGACTACAGCTTGGCGCTGATAGCCTTCATACCCTTCTACCTGACAGCTGCTCTCCTGTATCTATATATGGGGAACCCGCGCACGGGTCCGCCCCGCCGCTCGACGGCCTGACCACGTTAGGCTGAAAGATAGGCACAGCTACCCCCTGTCCCCGCGGCCGAGCAACGGCGAGGAACCGAGGACGGTTAATTGAAAGCTCGTCGAAGAGAGGCTCCTCTGGATTCCCTAAACTCACAAACGAAGTGCAACGCCTTGTTAAGGTGTTGCGATGGGAGTTCGATACAAGCATGTCACCATTGATGAACGGTATGACGGGGCCGGGGCCGTAGGGCCTTGTCTCCCCCCTTCTAGGGAGATGCTTGAGGTGGGGCCCCGCAACTGAAAACGTAGGGACGACCGGCCGGTCGCCCCTACCTAAACTAGAGAAGTCGCTTGTCGGCCCCTGGTGAACACCCTTGACTTGGCTATGCGCCCAACGCGGCCCTGAGGGACCTCGCTGCATGGGCTAGGGCCTCGACGCCCCTGTCCACGGCGCCGTACATCTCGAAGAAGCCGTGCACCATCCCGTCATAGCGGGAGAGTTCAGTGGGGACGCCGCAGGCTGTCAGCTTCTCTGCGTAGGCCTCTCCCTCGTCACGCAAGGGGTCGTACTCCGCCGTGATCACCAACGCAGGCGGCAGTCCTGTCAGGTCTTCGGCCCTTAGAGGCGAGGCATACGGGTTGGCGCCGTCCTGCTGCTGTGCCAGATAGTGGTCCCAAAACCAAATCATCGTGTCCCTGGTCAGCAGGTAGCCATCGGCGTTGTCCAGATACGACTTGGTGTCGAAGTCCATGTCGGTGACGGGGTACACCAGCAGCTGGAACGCGAACTCGGGGCCGCTCCTGTCACGCGCCATCAGGGTCACGGCGGCGGTCAGGTTGCCCCCGGCGCTGTCCCCTCCCACAGCGATTCGGGCGGGATCGACGTTCAAAGCGGCGGCGTTCACGGCCACCCATTTAGTCACGGCGAAGCAGTCTTCGAGGGGACCAGGGAACTTGGTGTCAGGCGCCAGTCTATAGTCCACGGAGATCACCACACAGCCGGAGCCGTGGGACAGATGCCGGGCCACTCCGTCGGCCCGCGCGACGTTGCCCACAACCCACCCTCCGCCGTGAAACCACACCAGCGCCGGGAACGGGCCTGGACCTTCCGGGGTGTACACCCGAACGGGGACGCTGTGATCGGGCACGGCTATGAAGAGGTCCTCGACCTTGCCCACCTCCGGCCCTGTGCCAAGGGGCAACGCGTTGACGTGGTCACGGGCCTCGGTGGGAGTCAGTTCATGCAGAGGCGGAAACCCGGAGGCTTCCATCTGTATCAGCAGTTCTTGGGCCTGCGGGTCCAACGGCATCGCTGTGCTGCCTCCATCATCCTCTAGTCAGTGTTCTTGTTCCTGCCGCGAGGGGCGCCTTAACTTTAAGAGGTCCCCCAGGTCTTGCCGAAATCGTCCTTGTGGACGACCTGTCCAGTGAAAGTCTTGGCCGTCTGATGGGCCAACCAAATGGACGGGGGCCCAAGCACTTCCGGGGGATGCCAACCTGTCCAATCGAAGTCAGGCGGCGAGGTGAACACTGCGCCTTCCGTCTTGATGGGACCCGGACTAAGAGCGTTGACGGCGATGTCGTTCTCTTCCAGCTCCTTGGCCAGACCGATGGTGAAAACGTCCAGCCCCGCCTTGGAAACGGAGTAGCTCACGCCCCTCGGCCTGATGTTCTGGGCGGCGCTGGAGGTTACGTTAATGATGCTGCCCTTACCCTGCTCCACCATTATGGGCGCCAAATGCTTGCAGCCCAGGAAGGGGCCATGCATGTTGACCCTCATGGTCAGGTCCCAATGGCGAAACTCCAGGTCCAGCAGAGGCACGTTGACCCGTATGCCCGCATTGTTAACCAGCACGTCGAGACGGCCGAAATGGTCTCTCACTTCCTGCGCCAGGGCTTGGACCTCCTCCTGTTTGGTCACGTCACACTTGACTGCAACGGCGCTGCCCCCAGCCTCTTTGATCTGGTCGACGGTGCCGTGGATAGTGCCGGGCAGCCTTCCGCCCTCCTGCTCTGTCCTGGCCACAATAATGACCTGGGCTCCCTCCCGGGCGTAGGCCTTGGCTATGGCGGCTCCTATGCCTCGGCTGGCTCCCGTAACGGCGGCTACCATCCCATCCATGCTCCCCATCTAGTCGCCTCCTCTGATGTGCGCTGGCCATCTGGTCCGGCCAGCCTCGATGGGCGGTAGTATAGCATAGCCCAAGGGTGCTTTAACGGCGGGCGGCAGTGAGCAGATTGGGCCGTGTGGACAACGAAACGGCCTTTGCTATATTGTTAGCCTGGTTCTATCTGTAGAGCCGAATATCCATTGGGGGCGGCAATGCCTGAAATGCCCTTCGACGATCTGAAGGTCCTGGACTTCACGTGGTGGGGAGTCGGCCCCATCACCATGAAATATCTGGCCGACCACGGCGCCACGGTGGTCCACATCGAGTCTACGACAAGGACGGACGGTCTGCGGAGCTCCATACCTATGAAGGAAGGGTTCTCCGGAATCAACGCCAGCGCCTTTGCGGGCAACTTCAACAGCAGCAAGTTCGGGCTGGGGCTGAACATGGCCTTGCCACAGTCCCAGGACCTTATACGGAGAATCGTCACCGAGTGGCAGCCGGACATCATCGGAGAAAGCTTCACGCCAAAGACCATGCGCAACTGGGAGTTGGACTATCCCAACGTGAAGGAAATCAAGCCTGACATCATCTTCTTCAGCACTTGCCAGCAGGGGCAGACCGGTCCCAACTCCCTGCAACCCGGATTCGGCAACCTTGCGGCGTCAGTCGGGGGCATCTATCACGTGACTGGCTGGCCGGACAGGGCTCCTGTCAGCCCCTACGGAGCTTACTCCGACTTCATCAACCCTCCCAACGCCCTGGCAGCCATAGTTGGCGCCCTGGAATATCGGCGCAGGACGGGCAAAGGACAACACCTGGACCTGTCCCAGTTCGAGTGCACGACCCATTTCTTTGCACCCGCTCTTATGGACTACCAGATTAACAACCGGATAGCCAACAGAAGGGGCAACAAGGACGATTCCCACGTGCCCCACAACGTATATCCCTGTAAGGAGCGTCCCCCCGACCAGGACATGGAACGCACCGGGGGCTACTGGTGCGCCATAGCCGTGACCTGCGACGAGGAATGGAACGCCTTATGCGGGGTGATGGGGAACCCGGACTGGAGCCGCGATGAGCGGTTCGCCACCTTTTCTGCCCGCAGGGAGAATGAAGAGGAATTGGACCGGCTCATATCCCAATGGACGACGGGATGGGACGCGTGGGAACTCATGGAGACCCTACAAGGGTGCGGAGTGCCCGCCGGAGTGGTACAGAGCCAATCCGACATGCGAAACGATCCACAGCTGGAACATCGGGACTTTTGGCAGTGGAGAGAACACCCTGAAGTGGGCCAGATGCCCTATGACGGCCTTCAATTCCTGCTTTCAAAAACGCCGGGGGGAATCCTGCGTCACCAGGCCATGATCGGCGAGCACAACGAGATGATTCTTAAGGAATGGGTCGGCCTCTCCGACGAAGAGTTCCTTGACCTTCTCTTGAGCGATGCTTTGGAGACGTCCTAGGGAGGACTTACCCAGTTCCCGAAGTCGGGCCCAATCCGGTCGATTCCCACCAACTCGCCGCTGACCACGATTCTGTGGTCATAGACGAGACTGGGGACGCAGGCAACCAGGTGGAGGTTGGCGTTGGTGGGCGTAAGTTGGGCGAGCTCAGGCTTCTGCGCCCGGAGCCGCCGGTAGTTCAGAGACATGTCGTCCTGGTGCACCACCAGAGCCTCGGTTAGCTTGTAGAGATAGGACCTGGGCCCGGACTCGACCACCGCGAACACGTCCTCGCTTTCACGCAGCAGGCCAGGTATCTTGGGCAGGTTGTGGAAGACGTTGCCTTCACCCACAATGGGGCTTTCCAGATGGCCGAACAGCCACTGGCTGCCCAGCTCTCCCGGGCTCGAAGTGGATGGTATGTGCCCCACCACGTTGTCCGGGGTTTCGTATGCCTTTCGGTCTCCCAGGTCAAGAATTTCCAGAGCTGTCACGGCTGAGTCTATGCCTATGGCTTGGACGATAAGACGGTCCGGCGGGGGAAGAGTTCCGGGTAAAGAGGCGTCGGAGGCGTCGATAGGTTGGAACCGCCGGAGCAGAGCCGCCTCCGCCTGGGACAGCGGCTCATACTCCAGAGGATTGTCCCAATCGTTGGGCCTTGTTCCATCGATAGGCAGCGTTTTTTCGGCGTCGATGGCGTCAGCGGATATGGACGCCGTAACGGCTTGTGAGTCCTCTGACGCCCCTATGTTGCCCGATCGGGCCCCTTGGTCGACGGACTCGCCACCGGTGGCCGGGACCAGTTGTGTGTGGGCCACAGCGACCCCGTTCCCTTCCAAAGGGCCTTCCGGGTTGTTTGTCTGGGAAGCGGTGTCAGATTGGCCTTGGTTGGAGGCTGGGGGCAATGACACCTCCAGCTTGTCCAGGTCGGCCGTCGCCTTGTAGTCGTAGACGTAGTAGGCGACGGCCCCCAAGACCAGGATTGCTCCAAAAACGATTAAGAATATTGCTGTTTGACGGAGCGCTCGGCGCTGCGGCCTTGACTGCACCAGAATGGCCATAGCTTGAACTCATTCCAGCCCTGGTTTATCCGGATGTTTAGAGGCGGCCACAAGCGCTTAGCTCTATGGTCAACACCGCTTTCCTCGGGGCGTCTAGCCCCGTGGATCATCAGGCATAGTTGTAGTATATAACAGATGCGGCCACCATGATGACCCCAATGCCGAAGGAGCATAACGCTGCCATGCGTATCAACCGGTGCTGTTGCCTAGACTGCACCAGTATGTAGTCATAGCCTGCTTCCATCTTTCGTGAGTCTCCTATCTTACCCCGACATATTCGGCATCAATCGGGGTGTTGTATCGTATTTTGCTACACCCTGCCGTGGATGTAGAAATGGTTCGTCCAATGGACGATATACTTTGCCCAGGCGCCTAGCGGACTCGTTGGGAATGCAGTGCCGCCCCGCTGGCTATGGGTTCGTTCAAGTAGATGTCACCGTTGCGTATCTTGATGTTGAACCCACAGTCCGGGTTGATGCAGACCCACGCCTTGTAGTGGACAGCCGCGCCCTGGCTGCCGTAGTCCGACAGGGGCACGAGATAGCCAATGTCACACTTTAGGCACTTGGGGATACCCTGGTCTTCCACCAAAACCTCCTCCCACCGTCAGCTTCAGGTCCCCATCGGGCCCTGAGCCAACAAAAAAGATACGAGGATTATAGCGCCGGATTTTGTACGCTCCCAATGCAACAATGCAGCAGGGTTTAACCAGTTTGAACGACGGAACCTTACACGCTGTCACGGGTCTAAACCGCTCCACGCTGCCATTGCCATTGAACACAGACGGAATTTACTCCTCCGCCCCTGGCGGGAGAAGGTTGGGATGAGGGGGAACCAAGGCCCAAATCACAGACTTTTCGGGCGATCGGCGGATTAACCGAAGTGCGGCGGTCTTCTTTCGGGGCCGTCAGCCGACCGCCCCGACAATCCACCGGGCCTGGACACGGTTCCAGAGGGACCACCGGTCAGAGGGAACCTGCTACAGAAAGGCGGTTATTCCAGGAAGTCCCGGAGCTTGCGGGAACGGGTGGGATGCCGGAGCTTTCGCAACGCTTTGGCCTCAATTTGGCGTATCCGCTCACGGGTGACGCCGAACTCTCGGCCCACTTCTTCCAGAGTCCGGCTCCGCCCGTCTTCCAGGCCGAACCGGAGTTGCAGGACCCTGCTTTCCCGGTCTGTCAGGGTGTCGAGCACGTCCTGAATCTGCTCCTTGAGCAGCTGGAAGGAAGCGAAGTCCGAGGGCGCCGGGGCGCTCCGGTCTTCAATGAAGTCTCCCAGGTGACTGTCTTCCTCTTCTCCGATGGGAGTCTCCAGGGAGACGGGTTCCTGGGATATTTTCAGTATCTCCTCGACCTTCTCAGGCATGACCTCCATGGCCCTGCCGATTTCTTCGGGCGTAGGTTCGCGTCCGTACTCCTGGAGCAGACGCCGGTGTTGGCGCATCAGCTTGTTGATGGTCTCCACCATGTGGACAGGAATGCGAATTGTGCGGGCCTGGTCGGCGATGGCGCGGGTTATCGCCTGCCTAATCCACCACGTGGCGTAGGTGGAGAACTTGTACCCCTTGCGGTAGTCGAACTTCTCCACCGCCCGTATCAGCCCGATGTTTCCCTCCTGAATCAGGTCCAGAAGAGCCATGCCCCGTCCGATGTATTTCTTTGCCACGCTGACCACCAGACGCAGGTTTGCCTCTGTCAGGTGGCCCTGAGACCGCATCCCCTCGTCCTTGATGCGTTGCAGGTACGCCTTGAAGAGCCTGTCCATCTCTTGGAGTCTGTCCTGGGTGTCGGGGTTGGAAGCGATGTCCCTTAACTCGTCAAGGTTGCAGTCCTCCAGGACATCAATGACGTCGGTGGGAAGGACCCAGCTTCCCAGTGAAATCCGGATGATTTCGGCCTCGATCTCGGGCTGCTCCACTCCCAGTTCCTCAGCCAGAGAAGCCATCAGTTCCGGGTTGAGCTCGGCGTCGATGGCCGCCCGGAGCTTGGGGTGGTCGGTAAGCTGGGACAGGGTCAAGTAGGGTGAGAGGCCAATCTGTCGGGCAAGGGCGCTGATCAGGGGAGAGGACTGGGCGATTTTCAAGAGTATGGCGCAGCATACCTCCCACGCCTCGGGAGTCATTCCGTCCTGCCCAAGCTCCTTTTCCAGCTTCTTGATGTGGCGGTCGCCTTCCATCTTGCGCGCCAGAACTCGCTCGTCCTTAGACGTGAGAAGGCGCACACGTCCTATCTCGCGTAGGTACATGCGGACCGGGTCATCGAGGACTTCCGCCCCCTCGACCTCATGGTCCCACTCCACCTCTTCTTTCTCGGTTTCGGTCTGGGCTCCGCCAGCCTCGGCAGTGGCGGGAGTTTCACCCGGAGTCGCCTCGTCCTCCTCCCAAGTCTCTTCGGCGGGAGGGGGAGGCATGGTGATGGTGGCCGTCCCAGCCAAGGGTTCGGCCTCGTCAGACAGGGGCTTTGCTCCGTGGGTGGCCGGTACGCCTCCGACTACGCTGAGGAGTTCGTCCTTATTGCCGATTCCCCGGTCACCGTTGACGCCCTCGATATACTCTTCGGGGTTGTCCCCAAGGCCGCGTCTGCGCCTTACCATCGTTTCACCTTCTCTGGGCCTCTAGTAACGGCCCAATCCTCCGGTAACTTGCCTGAGCCGTTCGTTCAGTTCCAGGATGGACTCCTGGCTCTCTTCCGCTTCTTCAGGCGTCGCTTCAGCTAGCTTGAGCTCCTCTTCCAGCTTGAGCTCTCGCAGATGCCGCTCCTCCATCCGGCGGGCGCAATCCCGCAAAGCCGCTTCTCTCTGTTTCTTGTCAGTGGGGGGCAGGGGCCTTGCCAGAAGGTGGTCCAGATGTCCTTGGAGCTCGTGGTCAAGAGTCTGATGCAACTCCTCTAGTGTGGTGCATTGGGCCAGATTTGTAAATACCTCGCGATTCTCCACACGCCGGAAATGCTCAAGCCTCAGGGCGTCTATAACATCCAAGACGCCGTCGGAGAAAGCCGGTCCGTCGCCGCTTTCTTGATCATCTCGCGTTTTCCCACTTTGGAGCATAAGGGCCAGGCAGTGTTCCTCCAACGGGTCCCGCTCCACGGCGGCAAAGGGCGCCGCTCCTGCCTGGTTCGCCTGTCCGGCTCCCTCTGCCCGGCGCGCCGAATTCGCCGATGGCGTTCTAGTGGCGCCTTTATACCTGGGATGGTTCAGACGGGCCTTCAAGGTGGAGTCGCTGACTCCCAGCAGTTGGGCCATCTTCTGGAAGTAGCGGTCTTGCTGGAAGGGGTTGGGGAGCGCCCACACCAGATGGGACAATCGGGCCGCTGCCGCATCTTGCCCGTCAGCGGTCGTCAAATCTATACGGGATGCCAGGGCCTCAAACAGGTAGTCCATCAACGGCATGGCGTCATTGACCAGACCTTCCCACGCCGCAGGATCGTCCCTGATGATTTCGTCGGGGTCCTTGCCTCCCGAGATAGGCGCAACCTTGATTTCCGGCAACGACGGCCTTTGGAACAGGTCTGAGCCTCTGGACCGTCCGGCCAGTCTTCTCTGGAAGACCATCCAAGAGGACTCCAGGCTCCTCAGCGTGGCCTCCTGACCGGCGGCGTCCGCGTCCAGGGCCAGCACCACCGGCGGGCCGTCTCCCTGGGGCGTCGGACGCACGACGCTGCCCACCAGGGCCGCCTGGTCGCGGGTGAGAGCCGTGCCCATGCACGCGACCACGTTCCTGAACCCGTGCTGGTAGGCCGTAATGACGTCCATGTAACCTTCGACTATTACGACCCCTTTCTCCCTGATGGATTCACCGGCCAGGTGCATTCCGTAGAAGAGCCGACCCTTGTCGAAAATAGGAGTGCGGCCTGTGTTCAAATACTTGGGTTGGGAGCCGTCCATCTCCCGACCGCCGAAGCCCACGACCTTGCCTCCGCTATCCTGAATCGGGAACATGAGCCTGCCACGGAACATGTCGCGATATCGCCCGTCGCGGTTCTGAGTGACCACTCCGGCCAGCGCGAGCTGCTCCTCGCTGTAGCCCTTGGACGTAAGAAGCCGCTTCACCCACTCACCGTCGGGCGGGCTGACTCCCAGACGGAATGCGTCTACGGTTCCCCGCGTCAGGCCCCTGTTCTCCAGGTAGTTCCTGGCCCCGGCGCCGGCGGCAGACGCCAACCGTTCCTGGAAGAACCGGGCGGCCTCCTCGTTGATGAGGACTAGGGGGTCTCCCTCCGCCGGACCTCTTCTTGGCGCCCTTTCAGGTATGTTCACCCCCGCCTGTTGGGCAAGGCGGCGCAGGGCTTCCCCGAAGTCCAGGTTCTCCACGCGCATCAGGAAGGAGAAGATGTCGCCGCCGGAGGCGCAAGCGCCGAAACAACGCCACGTCTGGCGGTCCGGGAAGACGTGGAAGGACGGGGTGCGCTCGTTGTGGAAGGGACAGTTTGCCTTGTAGCTGCGGCCCGAACGCTGCAGGGCTGCATAGTTGGAAACCAGGTCCAGGATGTCCATGCGGCTCTTAATGTCGTCGGTTACGGACATCCCTCTCCCAGCGTCCCAGCCATATACCCTATTTTACCACAGGCGGCGGGGTGGCTGCCGGAAAATTCCCTGCCCAAGCCAGCGCCAAGCTGGTACAATTGGGCCGATGAAAGCCGTCAAAAAGACCCCCGGTATGAAGACAAAAGAGTTTCTGACGGAAGCCGCCGAACTGGTCCGTGCCCAGCTTCCGCAGTCGTTAGGCGCCCCAACCGTGTCGGGACCCGTTGGTTCTCTGGTCAAGCTGCACTACGGCGACCCAAAGGTCCACTACGAAATGTGGGTCAGGAAACGAATGGGCGTCTTGGAGACCGGTCTTCACTTCGAAGGGGCCGCCGAGGAAAACTCACGGTGCCTGGAAGCCATGCGCACCGAATTCGCGGACCTGGTCTCGTCCCTCGGCCCGGAGGTCAGGGCCGAGGAATGGGACAAGTCCTGGACTAGGGTACACCGCCCATTCGCATTCGACTCCCTGGACGAAGACCTTCTCATCGTTGTAGCGGGAAGCCTATCCCAAATGGTGCGCGTTCTTGAGCCGGCAGTCCGCTCGATTCGAGAAGCGGACTGACCTTTACCTGTCCATAAAACCCAACCAGGAGGCGGCGCATGACGTCCAATATAGACCTGTTCGAGGCCATCATCACTCAGAGGGGCATCCGCCAGTTCAAGCCGGACCCCATTCCCGACGAGATGATTCACCGCCTTCTCAGGGCGGCCATAAAGGCGCCGTCAGGGGGCGCACGCCAGGGCTGGTCCTTCGTTGTGATACGTGAGCAGTCCACCAAGGACCGCATCGGTGAGCTGTACCGGGCCCATCCTCCCCTTGCAATCACGCCAACCATGACTGAGCAGCAGCAGAAGATGTACGCCACTGCCATCGCCCTGGAAGGGCGCATGGAAACGGTTCCCGCAATGATTCTATGCTGCATCCAGCGAACCGAACCTACGGCCACCTTCACCCTTGGCTCGTCCATCTATCCGGCAGTGCAGAACATACTGCTTGCGGCCAGAGGCATGGGGCTGGGGTCAGTTCTGACCACCCGTCAGAGGAGGTTCGAGGAGGAGTTGAAGAGCCTTCTGGGAATCCCCGAAGACGTCGAGACCGCGGCGCTGCTTCCGCTGGGCTTCCCAATAGACGGAGTCGAATACGGTCCCACCCGCAGGCGCCCCGTCAGGGAGGTGGCCCACTCGGAGCGGTGGGGAAACTCCTGGCAGCGCGCTTCCTAAGGTCCCCCCTCAGGAGCGTGGATGGGCAGGGTGAAATGGCCCGCCAGGTCTTTTTTGTCCAGGTCCCAGTCAAAGCAAAGCAGAGTGGAGGAGTCGTAGCGGGCTTCAAGCAGGCGGCGGCCCCGGTGCACCACGGCGCTGTCGGCCACCCTGAAGTCCAGGTGGACTCCCTCTTCCCAACCGGTGCGGTTGCACACCCACAGGGGGCAGCCCGTCTCCAGTGTCCTGCGCTCCCATGAGTCCTCCGGCCCATGCTCGCCGTCGGCCCACGCCGCCGCGGAAACCAGGATTTCAGCGCCTTCTTCTTTGAGGCCGTTAACTATCTCCGGGAACCAGGAGTCGGCGCAGACCAGCAGCCCCACCTTGGCTTTCGGACAGTCCACAACGACCAGCGAATCCCCAGGCGACGACCAGCTCTCGGCGCCCCCTGTCACCTTGATTTTGCGGTGACTGCCCATAATGTCTCCACCAGGACCGATTACGAAGACGGAATTGTGCAGCAGCCCCGTCTGAGGGTCACGCTCGGGGTGGGAAAGGAAGATGGTTACGCCCCTGCTCCGAGCTTTTTCCATCACGCCCGTCATCCACTCGTCGGGTTGGGCGAGAATCCAGTCCGTCCCGATGTGGGGAATAAAAGAGTAACCCGTCACGCACAACTCCGGAGTCAACACCCAGTCGACGCCTTGCTGAGCGGCCAAGTCCACGCCCGCCTCGATCAAAGAGCGGTTGTGTTCAACGCGTCCCAACTGGGGCGCGAGGTGGAGCATTCCCACTCTCAACAGGTTCATGCAGCCCCGTCCAGCATCATTCGACCCATACGAGAACCTAGCGGCCATAGGGGTCGAAAAGCCTCACCACGTCGTCAAGCTCAGGCGTCGAGACCTCCAACGCCACGCCGCCGTCGGTCGATTCGATCCTGTGGACCGTGCCTTGAGGTATCCTGACCCACTCCCCCTGGAGTAGATGAATGCGTTCCGGTTCCTCGTCAATGGAGCCGTGGTAGAGCAGGATGCTGATTTCGCCCGAACTCAGGGTTAGGGCCTCGTCTTTTACCGCATGGTACTGAACGCTGGTGCCATGTCCCGGCGTCACGTTCAGGAGCTTTACTACATAGAAAGGGGTGTGGACTCTAATGTCCTCAAAACCCCAGGGTTTGTCGATTCGGCAGGACTCCAAGGATTCTCCTCGCGAACGGGGATCGGGCATGGGCGGGTTGAAGCGCCAGTCGTTTTGGACTTCAGCCCGACAATATTACCTGCGTCCGCCCCTGTCGGCAAGATTTGAGGCCTGGTATTCGACCCAATCCAGCTTCGCGCCATAGACCGACGCCTAGCCTGACCGGAGTCACGCCGCCCTGGATAGACCGTCCTTGACACTGTTCTGGGCAGTGTTTACACTCCGGCAAAACTTGGGTTGGCGGTTGGCCTGCCTGGCATTGCTGAATATATGTCGCGTAAGAGAATTGTAGTTGTAGGCGGAGGCGGCGGAAACTACATTACCCTTACCGGCCTTAAACACCTGGACTGCGACGTCACGGCCGTTGTGGCCATGACCGACAGCGGCGGAAGTTCCGGGCGGCTCCGGGACGAGTTGAACCAATTGCCCCACGGGGACATCCGCAGGTGCCTGGTGGCCCTGGCGCCCGATGACAGCTCCACTTCCATTCTGGTCCGCCTGTTCGACTACCGTTTCAACGGCGGAGGCGGGCTGAGCGGCCACAGTTTCGGGAACCTTCTGCTCTCGGCCTTGACAGAGGTTACAGGCAACACTGCCACAGCGATCTCAGAAGCGGGCGCCATGCTCGGCATCAAAGGCAAGGTCTTGCCCGTTACCCTGACCAAGACTACCTTGGTGGCCCACCTGAAGGACGGCTCGGAAATCCGTGAGGAGGCGAACATCGACCAGCGGGGAGCCGTAGACGGCGCCGAACCCACCCAACCCATCGACTACGTCTACTTGGACCCGCCTGCTTACGCATACAGGCCTGCGGTGGACGCCCTGGAAAGCGCCGACGCAATAGTGTTGGGGCCAGGGGACATATACACCAGCATCCTGCCCAACCTGTTGGTAAAGGACATCGCCGAGGCTATCAGGTCCTCCAACGCCCTGAAAATCTGTGTCAGCAACCTGATGACCAAGCCGGGCGAGTCGGACTCATTCAATGCGTCGGACTTTGCCAGGCTGTCCCGGGAGTATTTGGGGACCTCTGACAAGCTGGACTACCTGATAGTGAATAACTCGCCCTTCCCGGAAAGGCTGCTTTCCCGGTACTACTCCTACGGGCAGGCGCCTGTGGAGACCGACAGGGAAGCATGCCTGGTCGAGGCGAAGGAGATCATCCAACTACCGTTGCTGTCGTCTGGGGTCTACATCCGACATGACCCCATTCCCCTGGCCCGGACCATCATGGACATAGTGGAGGGCCGGGTCCCCACGGGTCAAGCCGGGAACGCCTAGCGACGGCTCAGGAAGCGCTCATCGCAGACCTGAAGTAGTCCAGGGTCCTCCGAAGCCCTTCGTCGATCCCCACTTTGGGTTCCCATCCCAGTTCCCGCTCGGCAAGGCTGGCGTCTAACCGTATCTTGTACACGTCGCCTCTCCTGGACGGAGCGTAGCGTGGCTGCCGTGTGTAACCCGCAACGTCGGCCAAGGCCCGGAATACCGTGTTGACGTCCGTTCCCACTCCGGCCCCTATGTTGTAGACCCCTACCACTTCCTGCTCCAGGGCCTTGACGTTGGCCTCAACCACGTCGTCTACGTATACAAAGTCCCGTTCCTGAGAGCCGTCGCCGAATATCACGACCTCTTCATCCCGAAGCATCCTTCCGCAGAAGATGGCCACGACTCCCGCCTCGCCGTGGGGGTCTTGGCGGGGGCCGTACACGTTGGAATAGCGGAGACACGTATCGCCAAATCCGCCCAGGGAGCTCATGGTATGCAAATAGGTCTCTGCGGCAAACTTGCTCGCCCCATAGGGAGACAGTGGTTTGACTGGGTGCTCCTCGTCGCAGGGCAAATAGATAGGCTCCCCGTATAAGGCGCCTCCCGTCGAACTGTAGATGACGTGCCGTACACCGTGCCTGCCGCACTGCTTGATGAGGTTCAGCGTCCCCATGATGTTGGCGCTGGCGTCGGCGACGGGCGCGCGGGTCGAGTAGGCGACGCTGATTTGAGCGGCCATGTGGAACACCGTTTCGGGTCGGGTCTCACGAAAAACCAGGGCCAGCTTGGCGGAACGTATGTCGGCGTCGTGCATGCGGGCCTTGGGGTTCAGATTCCTTGCATGGCCTGACGATAGGTTGTCCGCCACGTGGACCTCATGTCCGTCGCTCACCAGCCTGTCCACCAAGTGTGAACCGATGAACCCACAACCGCCCGTAACCAATACCCTCAATTGCGTGTCCCTCCGGGAAAGTCGGTCGAATGACAGCCTTGGAGCAAGGTTCGAATAGGAACTACGACATGGACGTTGGAGCCAGAGTGGGCCTGACAGATGAACCGCTACTGGCGGAGGGGGTGGGATTCGAACCCACGAACCCGGGTTACGGGTTAGCGGTTTTCAAGACCGCCGCCATCGACCGCTCGGCCACCCCTCCAGTCATGCGCACAAAGCCTGGGACAACGCCAACCGGCCGCAAACCCGATTTGGCGTCCGCTCAGGCCCTCAGGAAGGCCTCTACGATCTGGGAGACTCGCTCCTGCTGCTCCACGTGGGGCACGTGGGCGGCTTCCGGCACCATCTCCACGCGAGAGCCGGCGATGCGTTTCGCAAACTCCTCGGCATAGACCGGGGACACCAGGTTGTCGTGCTCGCCCCATATCACAAGCGTGGGGGCGGTGATGCGGTTGATGCGCTTCTTCAAACCCTTGTCGGGAATGGGCCATATGAACTTGCCTGTGCAGCTCAGTGACCAGACTCTGTAGAGCTGGGCATCCACGCTGGCGTCTGCATCTTCGGGGAGCTCGGTGAAAGCCTTTGCCGCCGGCCCGTCGGGGTCGAAGTATGAAACTTCGGCAACCTGTTCCGAGGACATGGACATCCAGTTCTTCACCGGAGCATCGTCCCTCCACAGTCCGATGGGGTTGATTAGCGCCAACTTGCTGACGCTGGCGGGGTTGGTCGCTGCCAACTCCGCCGCCAACATGCCGCCGTATGAGTGGCCGACGACGGCGGGAGCGTCTAGGCCAAGCTGGTCGAACAGTTCGTAGTACAGCAGAACCAGGTCCCACAGGTTGTCCAGGGGTTTAACCGCATCCGGGTCGCCGGGGGTCGTGCCCGGGTGCTCCGGCGCGTAAACCGTGTGGCTGGCCGACAGAGAGTCGAGGAAGCTGTCCCACTCCAGTCCGTACGGACCATGCAGGAACACCGCCGGCGGGCCTGAACCGGAAATTTTCACACGGACGTTTATCTGGTCCTGCCAGACGCTGAGGGTCTTGTCTTCAACACTGGGCATTGTCGGCTCTCCCGGCCTGACTGGCCTGAATAGAATAAAGGGCTATATCCCCGCCCCCGTGACCTTACGCTTGTCCCTGATTCCGCTTGGCCACCAGTGGTTCACCCATTGGTCGTCGTCCCACATATTCTGCAGGTGGGGCTGGACTTCTTTGGCGAATATGTCGATGTTCTTCAGGGTCAGCTCGTGAGGCATGGAGCCGATGTGGAGCAGCACCATCAGATTGCCGCAGTGGAGGTCTTCTATCGCCTCCCTGAGCATTTCTGTCACCGTTTCGGGACCGCCGGATATGACCAGACGATGGTCTACAAAGTCCTTGAAGCTCCAGTTCTTCATGTCCGAGAGCACTCCGCCTATCTGCTCGCGGAATCCTCTCCGGAAGGTGTATTCCATGCTCCGGTAGTCCACGTGGCCGGGGGCCATCATGAACTCGGGCGCGATGTATTGGGTCTTGTCGTAGAAGTAGCGGATGTGCTCGTAGTAGTCCTTCTCCGCCTGGGCGTCGGACTCGGACACGGCGACAAGCTGGAGGAATCCTGCGCGGTATGGGTTATTGTCCAGGTTGCGGGAGTCCACGAACTCCCAGAACCCATCCATGATCCGCTTTCCAATGCCGCTGCCAAAATAGCTCAGGTAGCAATAACAGTGATTGTTCCTGGTGGCGAAGTCCCAGGTGCTGCGGCTGCCGGACCCCGGCACCCACACAGGTGGGTGAGGCGACTGGATTGGACGTGGCCAGAGGTTCACCATGGGAAGCTGGTAGTAGCGGCCGTTCCACGGGAATATCTCGTCCGTGGTCCACGCCTTCATTATCAGGTCGTGGGCCTCGTAGTAGCGGTCCCTCTGCTCTATAGGGGGAATGCCGTAGCAAAGGTTGACGTCCATGGACGACCCCAGAGGCATCCCGGCAATCATGCGACCCCCGCTGATGCAGTCCAGCATGGCATACTCTTCCGCCACGCGAATAGGAGGGATGGTGGTGGGAAGGGTGGCTCCCATCTGGACGATGCCCACGTCCATGCCGTTGGTGGCCCGCGCCAGCACCGAGCCCATCAGGTTGGGTCCGGGCATGAAGCCGTAAGCGTTTTGGTGGTGCTCGTTCACGCATATTCCGTCCAGGCCGGCCTCGGCGGCGTGTATAAGCTCGTCCAGGGTCCAGTTGTAGTACTGGCCCACCCTCTTGGCGTCGGCCAGCTCCCACCAGGGAGGGTCAACCCACACCGAGTGGTAACGCTTCTCGAAGTCGGCGGGAAGCTCTCTGTGGGGCATCAGGTGGAACATGGATATCTTCATGAGAACCCTCCTCTCACCCTGGGGCTGTGCTCATTCGCGCGGCGACGCCGCGTGTATTGACGGGATTATACCACTTTGTCCGGTTTCTACCCGCCGCCGGGGCCTCCGCCGAGGCCGGGCTCGGTCATCTTCTCGGGGTTGAGCAGCTCGTCCAACTCCTCGTCGGTCAGAGTGGTCAGCTGCTTGGCGGTATCCCTGATGACGCCGCCGCTGGCCGCCGCCGTCTTGGCTATCTCCGCAGCTTTGTCGTAGCCGATGGCGGGAGCAAGCGCAGTGCCCAGCATCAGCCCCCTCTCCACCATGGCGGGGCCAGTTTCGGTGGCCTTCAGCCCCTTGACGCACTGATCGGAGAAGTTGCTTGCCGAGGCGGCAAGCAGGTCGATGGACTGGAGCAGGTTATAGGCGCACACCGGCATCATCGTGTTCAACTCGAAGTATCCCCCCAAGCCCGCCAACGCTATGGTGGCGTCGTTTCCCACCACTTGGGCCGCAGCCTGTATGAGCGACTCGGATATGACCGGGTTCACTTTGCCAGGCATAATGGAGCTTCCCGGCTGCACCTCGGGCACGTCCAACTCTCCCAGTCCGGCTCTGGGTCCGCAGCCCAGCCACCGTATGTCGTTGGCGATTTTGTGAAGGCTGACGGCCAGGGTCTTGAGAGCGCCGCTCGCCTCCACTGCGGAGTCCAGGGCGCTCTGGGCCTGGAAGTGGTTGGACGTCTCTCTAACTGTGACTCCGGTCATTTCCGAGATGATTCGGCAGGCCCTCTCGGAAAACTCCGGGTGGGTGTTGACCCCCGTTCCCACGGCTGTGCCCCCCAGGGCCACCTCAGACAACTCCTCCTGGGCGTGGGCAATCCGCCCCAGGCCGTATTCCACCTGCCCTGCGTACCCGGCGAACTCCTGGCCAAGTCTGACGGGAGTGGCGTCCTGGAGGTGGGTCCGCCCCGTCTTGATGATAGGCCAAAACTCATCACTCTTGGCGCTCAGGGAGCCGTTCAGGTCCTCAAGGGCCGGTATCAGCCGCTCTTTGATTTGCATGAGGGCGGACAGGTGAATTGCGGTGGGTATGACGTCGTTGGAGGACTGGCCCATGTTCACGTGGTCGTTGGGGTGGACCAGCCTGGAGCCCCGTTCTCCGCCGAGATTCTCCGTGGCCCTGTTGGCAATGACCTCGTTGGCGTTGGTGTTGGTGGAAGTGCCGGAGCCCGTCTGGAAGATGTCCACTACGAACTCTTTGTCGAAATTGCCGTCGGCGACTTCCTGGGCGGCCTCTACGATGGCGCCGCCCGTCTTTTCGTCAAGAAGTTCCAGCTCCATGTTGGCCTTGGCCGCAGCCAGTTTTATGAGGGCCAGCGCCCGTATGAAGCTCCTGGGAAAGCGCAGGTCGGATATGGGGAAGTTGAGCTCGGCCCTTCGGGTGGACGCTCCGTAATATGCGTCTATGGGCACCTCCATAGTCCCCATGGAGTCACGCTCGGTCCTTGTCTGCTGAGATGCCATCGGATTGATGCCTCCTGTAGTTGCGTAGCTGACGACCGGCGTGGAAACGCCCACAGCCCCCGCCGGGCAGTAGAGATTGTAGGCGAATCTCCGAGGTTTGCCAATCGCGGACCCTCTGCCATCAAACGAGAGGCGGCAGTCATGGGAGCACGTCCCGTCACCCCTGTTGAGCATACAAGGTTGGGACGAAGGGGAAGCGACGCGTCAGCCAGGCCTAGCCGAGGGGATGATCGGAGAGGGCCGGAGTCTAGTTTCCGATTCGCTGGCGCCGCTGGTTGAGGGCCAGACGGTATAGCTTCTTAATTTCGTCGGGTTCCATCCAATGTTGGCGTAGGCCCAATTCCGTAACGACCCATACCCCCGACTGCGGGTTGTCCACCATCCCGCAGGTCTTGAGTATTGTGCGCGCCCAGCCGAGTTGGTGCTCCAATTCGGTATTCTTGCCATCCTCGTGCATTTGCCCCGTCACTTCTTCTGGTACGCCCATTTGGTCGATTACAGTGTCCACTACCTCACGTATCGAAGCCTTACCGCCCAAGGTCCGGAGGGCCTGCAAAGTGGGACTGCACAAATCATATTGGTCGGGTACGTTGGAGGATGCCGTCTCGAACACTGGGGGATTGGATATCGAATCCCACTCGGAATGCAGCCTTTCCACTTCCAGCCCAAGAGTGTCGATTCGTTTGAGAGCGGCTGTCAACTCGGCGACGGCGCCATAGTCGGCACTTTCAGCAGCGGCCGTAAGTTTTTCCACCAAGTCTTCTCTCGCCGCAGGGAGTGCTCCCCGCAACGAATTGAAAGCGTCGGCAACCCGGTCTCCGTTGATGTCTTCGCTCATCGTCCACCCTCCTATGTGTCCGCTCTAACCACACTTTCGGCATCGCACCCTGACATTAAAGATAGGCTGAATAAGCTTGTAAGTTTGAGGCATTCTAGTACAGGCTGATTGAACGGAGTTTTCCCTTCAACTGTTGTTCATTCATTCCACCCCTCGATCTAGCTCGAACTTTTGAATCCCTTCGATGACCTGCTCTGCCCTATCTATACAGTGGTCGATGAACTTTGGAGACATATAGAACATCCAGGGTTCACCGTCGGTTGTCGCCTTTTGAAACCAGTCGGATGGCCACACAAGAAGGTTTTTTTCAAATCTCTGACGTTCTTTAGGCGGCCATTCAAAACCGCAATGGAACATTTATTCCTATATTTGAATAGCGCTCGCAGAGTCACCTCAAGGTCATCTGGCATGTATTCCCTCATGCCAAGTTCATCAATGGATTTACCGATTGTCTCAGTTATGCTCTGCTTTGTGTTTCTTGGCCAATCTTTTCCCATGCGCAGGAAGGCTCGCTTAAAAACTGACTCGATGAACGGGGCAATCATACCTACAGCTGCCGTGCTATGGGTTGCATCCTGGTACACGGCGCTATGCACCAAGTCGACCCACCTGTCAACCCAACGCTCATTAGCAGCACCATGGGATTGTGTTGCCATTGTGTCAGCCTTCTTGATTTCATCCTCAAGCTCTCCGTCGGCTCGATATTGCCTAGACAACAGGCAGCGGATGGCAAATAACTGTGAGCGGTAATCGAAATCATCGGGCTTCGTTTCCATAGTTCACCTAGTCATTCTGGAGTTCCCATCCAAGCCTTCCGTTAGCAACTTTGATTTATTCATGTAGCTACTGGGAAAGCACTGGGACTCGCCATATTTTGGTTTATGTTTTGTAGAGAATCAGTCCCCGATGCGATAGAGTCCGCTGTCATCCGCCGAACCTCCACAATCGGTGAGATAGTATGTTCCGTCATATAAGACTCTCCTGTGATCGGCTAGGAATCGGAAGGTGAACGGCTCGCCATAAGGCATCTCCACGGACTGTTCACTATCTTCTCCTCTGTTGAGGCGAAGAAGGCAATCGTGGCCCTTCACGCGATTATCTCCCTCGTATCCCTCGTGTCGGTATTCGTATGTGCCGGGTAGAAGTTGGTTTTCCCCATCTCCGACAACAGCGCCGCTTCCCTTCCCTAGGGTGCCTGTCGGGAAGTCGATCGCACAATGTTCGAGTGCTAGAACAGCAGGCAACTGAGCGTGGTCAGGAACATCATGGGTCGAACGCATGCCAGTCACCCACCATTGGCCACCCCAGAAATAGTTGCCCTCTTTTATCCATTCCAGAACCAGGGCCTCCCATTCCTGGCAGAACGTTGCCGGATGCGGCGTGGGTGTCGGCGTCGGCGGCAGTGGAGTTGGTGTAGGTTCCGGCGTTGGCGTGGGCAGTTCGGCGATGCGGGTGGCTTCCAGTGCCGCGGCGTACCGCTCCGCTTCCTTCTCGACTTCAATCGCAGAGCGGGTGGCCAATTCCACCTCACGTCGGTGAGCGTCTATGGCGTCTATCGCGGCTTTGGTGGCTTCAAAGTTGGGAGTGGGCCCAATAGTAGGGAAGGGCGTCGGGGTTGGCAGCGCCTTGCCGGACGGGGAGACCTGCCCTTGAAGCGCCGCCTTCACGGCATTGATTGGGATGGCAAAACCTATACCGACTATGGATCGCCCAGAGTCGTCGGTTTCCACCCTGGATACCACCACTCCGGCAACCTCGCCATACATGTTCAAGAGCGGCCCGCCGCTGTTTCCAGGATTCAGCGATGCATCGGTTTGTAAACGGTCCTGCCGTTTGGCCGAGATGATTCCAACGCTGACCGTTGGTTCTAGTCCCAGGGACCGGCCCAAGGGGAACCCGATGGCTATGATCTCCTCGCCAACTCGGATTTTGTCGGAGTCGCCAATGGCAATTGGGGTGAAAGACCGGGTGGCATCTATCTCGATGTAAGCCAAGTCTAGGTGGGGATCCCGATGGGTCACGCTGCCCCGGTATTCTTTCCCCGCCACCAGCCGGAGGGTGACTTGATTGGTCCCTTCGACTACGTGCTTGTTGGTGACCACCAGCCCGCTTTCATTGATGATGAAACCCGTCCCTGAGCCGGAACCCGTGATGATTTGGACCACGCTGGGCAGCGCGTTCTCTGTAATGTCGGCAACGGACAAACCGGAGGACAGAGGCTTAGCGAAAACCGTCCCAACATCCGAACGAGGAACCGGAGTCCCGACGACGGACGAGGAGGCTGGAGCGCCCTCAGCCACAGGCGCAGAGTCGGACGGGGGCGTTGCGGCAGTGCCGCAAGCCGCTATCGCCGAACCTATCAGAACGCTGAGAATCAGCAAGAGTCCTTGCTTGATTCTCTGTTTGGTCATCTCTCCCCCAATCCAGTATCCAGCATCCCCAATTCTCAGCGTTGGCTGGCGTGCAGTATCGTAATTCCTACCACGTCATCGCCGTTGTACCGCAGGATGATGTCATCGTCGGTCAACTCGCTGTCGGTGACCGGGAGAGACCTGTCAAAGCGGATGTAGAGAACATCCGCCTCTTCGTCATAGGACGACCACAAATTGGCGCTTGGAAATTGGTTCACTACCGGAGCCATGTTCAGGTATTCGGTCAAGTCTTTCAGAGCCATACTTGCCCTCTTGTTCTTAATGATGTGGTCCCACCGCTCGTCAGTCAGGCGGATATGTGCACCCATCGGCGAAAGCGCGAAGTCAGACATTAAAGCTTCTCATATGGTCCCGCAAACAGAAGAGCCGGGCTCTTTTACAAGCCCGGCTTTTGTCTATGCACCTTAAACTGGATAGTGGAAGGATGGATTAGGTCGTTCTGAAAACGGTAGGCTTTCTCAGGGAACCGCCTTGGGGCCGGCCCGAGAGCAAAGGGCTCGATCGGACGGCCGACCGTGGGGCGGAACACCCACCGACCGACCTAGGAGTTGGGCGGGCGACCACTCATACGAGAAAGACGCCAACCTTATCTCCTTAGAAAGGAGGTGATCCAGCCGCACCTTCCGGTACAGCTACCTTGTTACGACTTCGTCCCAGTCACCAAGCCCGCCCTCGGCGCCTGCCTCCCTTGCGGGTTAGCTCAACGACTTCGGGTGTTCTCGGCTTCCATGACGTGACGGGCGGTGTGTACAAGGCCCGGGAACGTATTCACCGCAGTGTGCTGACCTGCGGTTACTAGCGATTCCACGTTCACGCAGGCGAGTTGCAGCCTGCGATCCCAACTGAGGTCGGCTTTGATGGGATTGGCTCCAGCTCGCGCTTTCGCGACCCATTGTACCGACCATTGTAGCGTGTGTGTAGCCCAGGGCGTAAGGGCCATGCTGACTTGACGTCATCCCCACCTTCCTCCTCCTTGTGGGAGGCTGTCCCGCTAGAGAGAGTAACTAACGGCGAGGGTTGCGCTCGTTGCGGGACTTAACCCAACACCTCACGGCACGAGCTGACGACAGCCATGCAGCACCTGTGAAGGCTCCCGGCGAACCGGGTCGTTGCCCTTTCGGGTTTCTACCACCAACATGTCAAGCCCTGGTAAGGTTCTTCGCTTAGCATCGAATTAAACCACACGCTCCACCGCTTGTGCGGGCCCCCGTCAATTCTTTTGAGTTTTAGCCTTGCGGCCGTACTCCCCAGGCGGGATGCTTATCGCGTTAGCTGCGGCACAGGGGGGGTCGATACCCCCAATACCTAGCATCCATAGTTTAGGGCGTGGACTACCCGGGTATCTAATCCGGTTTGCTACCCACGCTTTCGCGCCTCAGCGTCAGGAACAGCCCAGAAGGCCGCCTTCGCCACTGGTGTTCCTCCCGATATCTACGCATTTCACCGCTACACCGGGAATTCCGCCTTCCTCTACTGCCCTCGAGCTGACCAGTATCCCCTGACCTCTCCAAGTTAAGCCTGGAGCTTTCACAGGAGACTTAACCAGCCGCCTACGCGCCCTTTACGCCCAGTAAATCCGGGTAACGCTTGCCCCCTACGTGTTACCGCGGCTGCTGGCACGTAGTTAGCCGGGGCTTATTCCCGAGGTACCGTCCTATCTCTTCCCTCGGAAAAGGGGTTTACAGCCCTTAGACCTTCATCCCCCACGCGGTGTCGCTGGGTCAGGCTTTCGCCCATTGCCCAAGATTCCCTGCTGCTGCCTCCCGTAGGAGTGGGGGCCGTGTCTCAGTCCCCCTCTGGCTGGCCATCCTCTCAGACCAGCTACCCGTTATTGGCTTGGTAGGCCGTTACCCCACCAACTACCTGATAGGACGCGAGACCCTCCTCCGGCGATAAATCTTTCTTCACGCCGCCGAGGCGGCATGACCGTATGCGGTATTAACGCCAATTTCTCGGCGTTTTACCCCACCGGAGGGCAGGTTTCTCACGCGTTACTCAGCCGTCCGCCGCTTTCCTCACCCACCGAAGCGGGTGAAGCTCGCTCGACTTGCATGCATTAGGCGCACCGCCAGCGTTCACCCTGAGCCAAGATCAAACTCTCTAGAGTAAACGTTAGTTGCTTTTTTAACCTTACCGTCCTTCCACTATCCAGTTGTTAAGGTGCACACGTTGTCCGAACCTCAATAATAGCCGCCCCAATATTCCGTGTCAAGCGCTCGCGCCTGCACAAATTACGTCAACTTGCGTCGGGGAACAGCAAAGAGCAATTCACCCCCACCTCAAGCCTCCCCCGCAACAGGAAGGGGGTGTCCGTCCTCCGCAAGGTCCCAGCGGTTCCGAACTCCCTCACACCGTCATTTCCCCGAAAATAGGCGATAACTGCCCCTTCTCCCCTGGCGGGAGAAGGTTGGGATGAGGGGGATGGCCCACCAACCCGTCATTCCGGCGACGGCCGGAATCCAGGAATCCTTGCACAAAGAGACAGGCCTCCGGAGCCCCGCAGCGTGCGCCAGGCTATTGGCCCGTGAAGTTGGGCCGACGCTTCTCCAGGAAGGCATCGGTCGCTTCCATGTGGTCCTTGCTCAGGAAAGTGAGCGCTTCCAACGCCAGCGAGGTGTCCAGGATCTGGTTCATCTGGATGCGCAGTTGTTTGTTAATCGAAAACTTGGTCCACCGTATGGCCAGGGTCGCTCCGTTGGCCAGGCGCGTCGCCATTTGGTTGGCGGAGTCCATCAACTCGTCGGCGGGCACAACTTTGTTTATGAGACCTATCCGTTCAGCCTCTTCAGCGCTCATAAGGTTGCCCGTCATCAGGAACTCCTTGGCCTTGGCAACGCCTATCAACGCCGGCCATATGATAGCCCCGCCGTCTCCGGCCACCAGCCCCACCCTTACGTGGGGGTCTCCGATGCGAGCCGTGTCGGCTGCGATGATGATGTCGCAGAAGAGGGCCAGGGTGGCGCCCAGACCCACCGCGTCTCCATTGAGGGCGGCGATGATGGGCTGCTGCACCTCAAGCATGTTCAAGATGAGCCTGCGTCCATAGCCCGTGGGCAAGTACCGTAGGTCGGGGTTGGCGGCCCTCTGCTTCATGCCCGCGATGTCTCCGCCGGCTGAAAAGGCGCGCCCGGCGCCTGTCAGGATGATGGCGTGCACCTCCGGGTCGGCGTTCAGGTCCAGCATCACGTTCTCCAGCTCTTCGTGAAGGCCGGGGAAGTTGATGGCGTTTAGCCTGTCGGGCCGGTTGAGGGTGACCGTCGCCACCTTCTCGGAAACGTCCACGGTGAGGTCTGAGTAAACGGTGTAGTCGGGCATCCGGTCCTCCTTATGATTGTTGGGCCGACGAACCGGCGGTGTATTGGGCCGCCTCTTCCGAACCGCCTGTAGCGTCCCCTTCGCTGTATGAGTGCGCGCCAGTCCCGGCCAGGCCACCCCCCTGGACAATCAGGTACTCGTCCCGGATAGGACGGCCGTCGAGCCAGCATTCCAGAATCTCCCGCACCCCCGCCGCGTATCGCGCCTGGGCGGAAAGAGAGGTGCCCGAAGTGTGGGGTGTCATCGCCTGGTTGGGCATGGACCTCCAGGGGTGGTCGTTGGGAGCAGGCTGAGGAAACCAGACATCTCCCGCATACCCTGCCAGCTGACCGCTTTCCAGGGCTTTGACGATGGCGTCACGGTTGCAGATTTTGCCGCGGGCGGTGTTGACGACGTAAGACCCGCGCTTCATCTTGCCTATCAGAGCGTCGTTGAACATGTCCTCCGTCTCAGGATGCAGGGGGCAATGGATGCTCACCACGTCGCACACGCTGACAAGCGACTCAACGGTCTCGTGGAAGGTCAGGCCCAACTCCTGCTCGACCTCAGCGGAAAGCCTATGCCTGTCGGTGTAGTGGAGCTTGACGTCGAATGGTTTCATCCGGCGCAGCACCCCCAGGCCGATTCGTCCCGCCGCCACCACGCCCACGTCCATTCCCTCTATGTCGTAGGACCTGGAAACGGCGTCGGCGATGTTCCAACCGCCCCTGACCACCCAGCCGTACTGGGGAATGTAGTCTCTGACCAGCGCCAGAATCTGCATGACTGCGTGTTCGGAGACGCTGACGCTGTTGCACCAGGTCACCTCGCACACGGTGATGCCCCTGTCGATGGCCGCTTGAAGGTCCACGTGGTCCGATCCTATTCCGGCGGTTATGGCCATCTTGAGCCGGGGCGCCTTTTCTATGCGCTCGGCGGTGAGATAGGCGGGCCAGAAGGGTTGGGAGATGACCACGTCGGCGTCGTCCAACTCCCTCTCGAATACGGAATCAGGGCCGTCTTTGTCGGAAGTCACCACAAACTGGTGCCCCCGTCCGGTGAGGAATTCTCCCAGCCCTAGACCTCCCGAAACCGAACCGAGAAGGTGGCCGGGATTGAAGTCTACGGAGGACGGGGAAGGAAGAGTCTGACCGTCCGGGTAGTGGGTTAGGGTTGGTATGCTGTCGCGGGCGTATTTCGGAGGAAACCCCTCCACCGGATCGTCATAGAGAACGCAAAGAACTTTTTGGGCGGAAGGGGAACCCATGTGAGCCTCCTAGGTATATTTCCGCACATTATATCTCGAATCGCTCCGATGCAAAGTCTGAGGCAACAGCTCAGTCTTTGCGAGAAATGCCAGGGTCGCCCGCCTTGTTGTCATTCTGAGGAGCGCAGCGACAAAGAATCTAAGAATTCTTGCGTACTCTCTAGGCCGTCGAGGAATGGACTGCCCCCAACGACAGGGTAGGTCACCGGAATGGCAGCGCAGCTCCCGACAGGGCCTTCAGATTCCTCACTGCGCTGGCGCTGCGTTCGGAATGACAGGTGTGGGTACGCCCTCACGACTCAACTCACGAAGACCGAACAGCGTTGCAGTCCGCGCCGCCGATTTGACGCAACATTGCGAGACATCTAAAATCGTCAAAACAGCAATCGCAGGGTGGACAGGAGGCAAGAAATGGCTTTCCCGCGACCTCTCGAGGGAATCAGAGTCCTGGACTTCACGTGGCTACGGTCCGGACCTTGGGGCACTAGATGGCTTGGCGCCCTAGGGGCGGAGGTGATGAAAATACAGTGGACCTTCGCCCCCGGCCAGCGGGGTGTCGTGGTCGGAGCCGGCGGTGCGCCGGTGCCCGACCCCAACGTGAACGGCACATTCGCCGACACCAACGCCGATAAGCTGAGCGTCACCGTCAACGTGCGCAGCCCCAAGGGTTTCGAGCTGGTCAAGCAACTGGTGGCCGCTTCCGACGTGGTGGTGGAGAACTTCACGGCCACGGTGCTCAAGCGATGGGGCCTCGGCTATGAGGAGATGAGAGAAATAAACCCCGGCATCGTGTACGTGTCCATGGCGGGGTTCGGGCACACCGGCCCCCAGAGCGCCTACATGATAGTGGGACAGGCCACCCAGTCTCTCTCGGGGCTGACCTTCCTTTCCGGCCTTCCCGGAAAACCCTCCGCCGGATTCGGATATTCATACATGGACGACACCGCTGGCCTCTACGGGACAATAGGAGTCCTGACGGCGCTTCACCACAAGAACGCCACGGGCGAAGGTCAGCACGTTGACCTGGCCCAGATGATTGCAGCCGCTACCCTGACGGGCCCGGCTTTCCTCGACCGGTCGGTTAACGGGCGCTCTGCCCGCCGCGAAGGCTACCCGCCCGGCAACCGCGCCGTATGGCCGGGCGTCGGAGCGGCCCCCAACTATCGGGCCCCCAACGTCGCCCCTCACAACGCATATCCAACCCTGGGCGGAGGCCACAACGATTGGTGCGCCATCGCCTGCTTCTCGGACCAGGAGTGGCAAGACCTGGTGAAGGTCATGGGAAGCCCCTCTTGGGCCGCGAATGGTAAGTTCAGCTCGCTGATGGGCCGAATCGAGCATCAAGAGGAGATGGACGAGGGAATCCGGGCCTGGACTCTGGGCCTCAACAAGTACGACATTATGGAGAAGTGTCAACAGGCGGGCGTGGGTGCCATGCCGGTGCAGAGTTCCGAGGACCGGGTGGAGAACGACCCTCAACTGCGCTCCCAGAACATGTACCCTGAACTGGACCACCCGGCCTTGGGCCGCAATAAATACCAGAACGTCCCCTTCTCCATGTCCAAGTCCACCGTTGGGGTGAACCGCAGGTCCCCCATGATTGGAGAGCACACCGTGGAGGTCATGGAGCGGGTGCTTGGCCTGGAACATCAGGAACTGGTCGAGGGGTTCGAAGACGGCACTTTCTGGCCCGCTGAGTTCCCTCGCTATCCTCACATCGAGGAATCTCTGGCCAACCCCGTCGCAGTCTCCGGTAACGGGGCTTCACCTGCGGCTCCCGATCCCTGGAAACCCGCTACTCCCGGAATAGGCCCGCTGGACGGAGTTCGTGTGCTGGAGCTTGCCGATGAGAAGGGACAGTTCTGCGGGAAGCTCATGGGCGACCTGGGAGCCGACGTAATCAAGATTGAGCCTCCCGGCGGGGATGACGCCCGGTCGATGGGGCCCTTCCTGGACGACGTGCCCAACCGGGACCGGAGCCTCTACTTCTGGCACTACAACACCTCCAAGCGGGGTGTGACCCTGAACCTGGAAACCGCTGACGGCAGGGAGCTGTTCCGGAAACTGGCGGCTTCCGCCGACGTATTGCTGGAGACCCAAGCGCCCGGATATCTCCAGTCCCTGGGCCTGGGTTACGACGAGCTGTCCAAGCTCAACCCCAAGCTCATCATGTGCTCCCTCACTCCCTTCGGCCAGACCGGCCCTTGGCGCGACTACAAGGCCGGCGACCTGACCCACTTGGCCGCGGGTGGGGTAATGGCGTCCTGCGGCTATGACGCGGACGACGACCCCGAGCAGTCCCCCATAGCCCCCGGCGGTGGACAGGCCTGGCAAATCGGGGCCCACTACGCATACATCGCCATCGCCACCGCGCTGCTGGACCGCGACCGGAGAGGCGAAGGACAATACATCGACGCTTCCATACACCAGGCCTGCGCATTGACCACGGAAGGCGCCGTGGCAAATTACATATACACCGGCCAGGTGGTCTGGCGGCATACCGGGCGCCACGCTTCAGCTCACCGGATCGACAAGGTTTACCGCAGCGGAATCTCTCATGCCACCAAGGAAGGTCATTACGCCACCACCGCATGGAGCGACCCCTTGGAACTGCCTGCGGCAATAAAAAGGCTGGGCGACTGGATGGCTGAGTACGACATGGCCGGAAACCTTCTTGACGGCGGGTACGACACACCCGAGGGGATTCAGGAACACAAGGCTGACCTCTACGTGGCCATCGAAAAGTTCTTCAAGTCGATGCCCGGGAACGACCTCTGGCACGGAGCCGCAAAGATCGGCCTGCCCTGGGCATACATCAGGTCTTCGGACGAGATAATCGACGACGACCATCTCCGTGAAAGGGGCTTCTACGTGGAAGTGGAGCATCCGGAGCTGGGCAAGACCTTCACCTACCCGGGCCCCGGCTCCGTATACAACGGCTCCCCGTGGCGCATCTCCCGTCGCGCCCCGCTGGTGGGCGAGCACAACGCGGAGATACTCTGCGGTGAACTTGGGCTGAGCAAGGCCGAACTCGCCGCCCTGGCCGAGTCCCAGGTCGTCTAGCGGCGACCGCGAAAGCCTAGGAACACTAAAACGAGGCCCCAGTGGTCCCGCTCATAAAGGAGCTAACTCTGGGGCCTCAATACCATCAGCGGGATTTCGCGGGAAGTCCTTCCCTGGTAGACGCCGAAGACCGGGTTGCTTTCGACCAGGTTCGTCCATAGGCGAGTCCGCTCGTCCGGACTGGGACGCTCCGCCAAAACCGGAATTCGCCGCCGCTTTATCTGAATGGTTGCCGCAGGGTTGTTGTCCAGGTTGAGAATCCACGCAGGGTCCCTGACGGCCCCACCGTACGACCCGACAATAAGATAGTTGGGGCCGTCCTCCATGTACCCGAGGGGAACCGTGTGGTTTCTGCCGGTTTTACGGCCTGTGGTGGTCAGCAAGAGAATGGGTATCGTATACCCGTCTCCAATTCTCATGCCTCCTCTCCAGCCGCCCGTAGTGCGATACTCCAGGACGTGCAGCCCTCTGCGCATTCGGGGTGACAAGAGTCCCATGATTCCCTCTCCGTCCGGCTAGTATTCAAGACCGACCGACGCCCGGACTTATTCCGTATAGTTCAGATTTCATCGTATCTCCATAGAGGCGGCTCCTGCCTCTTCCCCCTGTCCGAGGGGGAAGATTGAGACGGGGGTTCTCGCCTCGCTTACCCGGTGCCCCCATCCTAACCTTCCCCCGTCCGCGGGGGAAGGGACTGTAAGAACCGGCCACTAGGAACACGCCTACGTCTGAACAGTCGCCTCATTCTACAGCTTTTGACACCGGCCCAAGCGGGCGCTACCGTTTCCCCAATATGACGCAGGCTCAGAAGGAGGCGCCACAATGGCTACCAGAAGAGTGGTTACAGGAACCAATGCTGAGGGAAAGTCCTACTTCGTGCACGACGGACCGACCCCCGGGACGCCTAATCGGGGAGGTCCGGTGGTCATCAATGAAATCTGGATCGACAACCCTGCTGACCCTGATCCGACCTCATCCCGAGACCCCGTCGACCCCGAGGTCTTCCATCGTGACCCTCCCGAGAACGGCTCGGCCATACGAGTGGTGACCTGGCCTCCCCACTATCCAAGCCCGGACAGCGGCCCTGGGTGGCACACCACCCCGACCATCGACTACGGCATAGTGATTTCGGGTGAAATGGAACTGACGGTCGATGAAGGCTCCGTCATCCTCGGGCCGGGTGACGTGTATGTTCAGAGGGGAACAAACCATGCTTGGCGGGTTGCAGGCGACGAGCCGTGCACCATGGCAGTCGTCATGATATCAAGCCCTAACTACCAATAAGGCGGTGCGGGCGCCTGACCGGCGTCGTCGTACCTTTGGGTTATCCCAGGCGCTCTGTTTTCGTTTGCCCTTGTCAACGTTATACCAAGGGCAGGACAGAGGAACGCCGAGTAACTGGCGCCAGCCAGCTCACAGCCTCGTAAAAAGGCGGACACCCTTCCGTCACTCCGGCCTCCGCCGGAGTCCAGGGAACCTTGCAAGAACGCATGGCTCTTCTGGATTCCCTAAACTCACAAACGAAGTGCAACGCCTTATTAAGGTGTTGCCATGGGAGTTCGATACAAGCATGTCACCATTGATGAACGGTGTGAAATGGCCCGTCTACACTCCGCGGGACACTCAGTCCGCCAAATCGCGGCAAGTCTGGATCGCTCGCCATCGACTGTGGCTAGAGAGCTGAAGCGCAACGGTTCACGGACCAAGGGCTACGAGCCGGTCTATGCGGACCAACAGTCCCGAGCCCGCCGCTGGAGCGGCTCACGGTTGGAACGGGATGCGGACTTGCGAGACCGGGTCCTCTCCCGTCTCCAACAAGGCTGGTCTCCAGATCAGGTTGCCGGGCGTCTGGCCCTGGAGTCGGGCAAGAAGGTCATCTCCCACGAGACCATCTACCGGTTCATCTACGCCCAGTTGGCTCGGACGAAAGACTACTCCTGGCGCCGCTATCTGCCCCGCAGCAAGTCGAAACGCGGCTGGCGTGGACGCAAAGGCGGTAGCCCCGCTTCCTTCATCCATCTCCGCCGTCCCTTGGCCGAACGTCCCCAGGACGCCGCTGACCGCCGGACACCCGGCCACTGGGAGGCTGACCTGATGCTGTTCCGGACCTATGGACAGGCCATCCTGACCCTGCACGAGCGCCACTCCCGCCTCCTGATCGCCCTCCGTCCCCCGGGAAAGGCGTCAAACCCCATCGCCAGCGCCATGACTCAGGTCCTGGGCGCTTTCCCACCCCAGTGGCGGCGGACGGTCACCTTCGACAACGGGACGGAGTTCGCCCGCCATCACCAACTCCACGCCTTGGGCGTCGAGACCTTCTTCTGCGACACTCACTCGCCCTGGCAGAAGGGAGGAGTGGAGAATGCCATCGGACGCATGCGCCGCACTCTGCCCCGGAAGACCGACCTAGCGGAGTTGTCTGACGACCGGTTCGTGCAGTTGCTGTAGGCCTACAACAATACCCCGCGCAAATGCCTGGACTACCGCACCCCGGCAGAAATCTTTTCCAACCAGGTGTTGCACTTGAAATGTGAACCCACCTTCCGGCCTCCGCCGGAATGACAGGGACCGGACCTCGGGTCTGTCGTAGGGGCGACTCGCTAGTCGCCTGGTCTCCCATACGCGAATACAGTTGATTGAAATCCTGCCGAACCGCCTACCCCCGTTCACCCTGAGCGAGGCGCCAGCAGCGTCGAAGGATTCATCTATGGGAGTGGGCCGGGCCGTCGACTGGCTCAAGCCGAACGGAAAGAGGGAGGCGCCCACCTACTGATTGAACGGCGGTTCAATCCAGTTCTGCTCCTTGATGTAGACCTGCAGGCGGTTGCTGACCGTTTCCAGGACGATGATTCGGCCCTCGTCGTCCACCTGCACCGCCACGGGCCGCCGGAAGTGCCTTTCCTGGGACAGGTCTGCCCTCTGGCGAGCCCTCAATGTGTTGACATTGGCTTCAACCTTGGCCTGCTGCCAGGGAGGGAGCCGGTCAGCGTCTCCCAGCAACGTAAGCATGTGGCTTCCGTCGGGTGCGTATATCTTCAGTGAATGCGCGCCCCAGTCCGTGACGTATACGTCTCCGTCCTGGTCCACAGCCACCCCCGACGGGCGTTGCAGTCGGCCCTCGCCTGCATCTGGTCCGCCAAACACGGCCAGAAACTCGCCGTCCGGTGAAAACTTCTGCACCCGGGCGTTCTTCCAGTCCGCCACGTAGACGCAGCCCTCTTTGTCAACAGTGATGCCCCAGGGGAGGTTGAGCTCTCCCTCATCGCAGCCAAAGCGTCCCCACTTACCCAGGAACTCTCCTCCTTTGGTGAACACCTGGACCCGGTGGTTGTAGCTGTCCGACACGTACATGCGGTCGCCGTGGTCGAAAGCCAGGCCCATTGGTCCATTCAGCTCCCCATCGCCGGAGGTGTCCCAGGCCCCTTCCTTCTTCAGAATAAGGTCGAAGGAAACGCCGTCTCCGGCGGTGTTCGGGACTGGGAACACCAAGTCACTTGCCCGGTTGGCCCCATCCTGGCTGGATCCCCAGTCTCCGAGAGGGTTCCCTTCACAGTCAAAGACGTATATCTGGTTCTTGAACTCGTCGGCGACGTATACGTTTTCAGCGCTGTCAACAGCGATGGCGCTGGGGAACGGCCCTCGACCCTTGGCAAAGTCGTTCCCGCGGCTCTCCCAGATGAACTCCGAGTCGAGGTTGAGCTTGGTGATGCCCGCGCAGGAGACAAACTCCTCCCCCTTATTCAGGACGTAAAGGGTTTTGTCGGCGCCCAGGGCGAATCCAGACGGATAGAAGAAAGCCTCTCCAGCCAGCCCCGTGCCGCCAAGGCAGTAGCCGTAGTTGATAATGCGACCTTGTACGTATGCGGTCTTCATGCCTCTCCCTTTGACGCGTGGGCCGTCTTTAAGCCAACTGGTATTCTCTGGTGGCTGCAATCAGGCCGAACATGTCGCCGACCTTGAGGGCCGATGCGTTGCGATTCTCCTCCGTGTCCCAGCGCAGCCCGCCGCCCTTCTCAGCCATAACCAGCAGTTCCTGACGGGTGTCGTCCATCACCTCCAGCGGCCCCAGCTGGTCCAGACATGCGTCCACGAACTCCATCGGCGACAGGTCGCCTTCGGCCGCGATCCGCCGAATCATGGCCTGGACTCCGGGATAGTTGATGTTCGACACGGCGTCGGCCACAAAGTTGATGCGTTTCACGAGGGAGCCGCTGTCTATCCACTCGGCCCCAAAATGCCATCCCTCCACGCTGGGCGGATCGCAAAGGAACTGCCCCATGTAGGAGCATTCCATGCCCAACGGCTCCAGGCCCGGCCTGGGGTATGAGAAGTCCCCCACCAGCCTCATGGTGCCTGCAACCACTTCCGCCGGACTCTTCACCCTCTGGAACCGGGCCTCTTTGAAGAAGTCGGAGTTGAACAGCACACGCAGCGTGTCCCTGATCATGTAGTTGGAAGATATGAAGGCGTCGGCGATGATGTTGACGGCCACCGGGTCCCGCGGTGGCTGGTGGAGCCACGCCGGGACCTGCACCTCATCCGCCACGAAGAAGTTGTACAGGTGCCTGGCGACGAACCTGGCCGTGGCTGGCTGGCGCACGATGATGTCAATGACGTCCTCGCCGTTGAACCTCCCCCTGTGCCCCAGAAAGTGTTTCTCGCCGTCGTCGTGGTCTTCGGGCACGTACTCGAAGTCCCAGACCCGGCGTCCCAAGCCGTTGGGGGGTTTGGGGGCCAGGGTCCAGCCTGTAAAAGCCCTGGCGCATTCGAACACGTCCTGTTCGGTGTAGTTGCCCTGGCCCATGGAGAAGAGCTCCAGCAACTCCCTGCCCCAGTTTTCGTTGGGTTCGTCCTTGTGATTATGGTTGTTGTCCAGCCAGTAAATCATGGCCGGGTTCTTGGATAGCTCAACCAGCAGCTCGTGGAAGCTGCCCAGACCCGACCGGCGGAACAGGTCCATCTGGCGGGCAAGCTCCAGGGGGTTGTCTATCTTGGCGTTCCCCGTGGCAAACACCATGTGCCACAGCAGGGACATCTTCTCTTCCAGAGGCCTGGGATTGTTTATCAGGTGGTACATGTGGACGCTCTGAGCGCCCGGCGGGTCGTTGCCTGCCTCCAGGAAGTGTTGGGTGCGGAAGAGGATGTCGGTGTCTGTGGGGGGTATACCGTACTCCACCGGGTCCAGCAACTCCTCGACCGTCTGCTCGTAGCCGATAGCGGCGCGCCTCTCCAGCTCGTCGCGGCGGGCGCCGAACCCGGCTCTCCGCATCAAATGCGCCATCAACACAATTTCCTGGCTAGCCATAGCGCCGTCCTCCTGCCGTACCGATGTAGACGGTCCGATTTACGCAGCGGTTTGGGGAGTCAAGGAGACGAAACCCATTTTAGCCGTGCCTATGGGCAGGGTCAAATTTCGGTGGACGCTCGCCGATGGGGTGTGACTAAGGAGCGTCCCAGGGGTTCAGGACGTCAACGTCGAGTCCGTCAAAGTCAGCGATGTTCCGGGTTGCGACACAAAGTCCATGAGCCTTGGCGGTCCCGGCTATCAGCGCGTCCGCAAGGTTCAGCGTTCGGCCGGACTTGCGCGCCTCCGCTCGTAACGCTGCCGCATGCTCGGCCTCTGGACGGTCCACCGGCAGGATTCGGTCATCGTACTCAGCAAATAGAGCAGACACGACCAAACTCAGTCTTCTTCGTCGGTTGCCTTGTGGCAGCAGATCCAGACCGAACTTCATCTCGTGAAAGACGATCACTGAAAGCCACAGGTCGGGCTGTTCAGTTAGGAACTCAAGGACACTGCCTTCGGGCGAGGGCTTCACCATCTCCGAAACAACGTTGGTGTCGAGCAAAAACCCGCTCACTCATTCTCCTGGGTGAGAAATGGAATCTCCCGACCTGAATCTTGGCGGTCCGGTAATTCAAGGTCGATTCCTCGGGGCATGTTCTCGACCAGCCATTGGCCCAACGGCTTGCGGTCAGGCGCTTTCGCCTGCCACATTTTCTCTGGGACCACGACGAAGGATTTCCGAGCGCCAATGCGCTGCGGCCCTTCCTCTTCAGCGAGTCGCAAGACTTCCGACAAACGCGCCTTGGCTTCAGCTATGGTCCAAACGCGATTCAAGTTAGAGCGATTCATGGGAATAGCCTTTCAGATTGATGGACATAGTCTATAATAGACTATATCAGGTCAGGCTGCAAACAACTGCGTTATTCCGATAATCCAAAGTCCCTAGACAACTCCCTCCCTACTCTGCGTTGGTTGGGTGTGAGATAATCTAGCATTGACGAGAGACTGTCGGCGGTAAGGGAGGAGAGATGCGGCCCATAGCTGAGATTGCCGAGGTGTTGGGGCTGGACCAGGCCATGGTCATCCCCTATGGGAAGTACAAGGCCAAGATACCTCTGGACGCCATAAAGTCCGACGGCCCCCAGGGGTCGATGGTCGTCGTGACCGGCATCACTCCCACTCCGGCGGGTGAGGGAAAGACTACCACCACGGTGGGACTGGCCCAGGGGATGGGCAAGCTGGGGAAGCGGGTCACCGCCACGCTCAGGGAGCCGTCTCTCGGCCCCATATTCGGCATCAAGGGTGGAGGAACGGGCGGCGGGGCATGCTACGTCGAACCTCAGGATGAGGTCAACATCCACTTCACTGGAGACGCCCACGCCGTGGCGTCGGCCCACAACCTGCTGGCTGCGCTCACCGATAACACTACTCAGCGGGGCCAGATCCCGGGATTCGGGCCGGCCGGGTCCACTTGGCGCAGGGTGACTGACGTCGAGGACCGCGCCCTTAGGGACATAGTTACGGGCATCGGCGGCTCCAACAACGCCCCCGTCAGGGAAACAGGTTTCGACATCGTGACCGCGTCGGAAATAATGGCGATCCTGGCCCTGGCCCGCGACCTGGACGACTTGCGGTCCCGGTTAAGCAGGATGGTGGTGGGATTCACCGACAGCCGGGAACCTGTTTCAGCCCAGGACATAGGCGCCGTCGGCTCCATGATGTCCCTGCTCAGGTACGCCATCCAACCCAACCTGGTACAGACCACCGAAGGGCAGCCTGTGCTGGTCCATGCGGGTCCTTTCGGCAACATCGCACACGGCTGCAGCTCCGTGGTGGCCGACCAGCTTGCTCTGGGGTACTCCGACTACGTCCTCACCGAGGCAGGATTCGGCTCTGACCTGGGCTTCGAGAAGTTCATGCACATCAAGGCGCGGTACAACGACCTGGAACCTCGAGCGGCTGTGCTGGTGGCGTCGGTGCGCGCCCTCAAGTCCCACGGCGGCGTCCGAATCCGGGACCTGGACACCCCCAACGAAGAAGCCATCAGCAAGGGCATGCCCAACCTGGAGCACCACATCTCCGTGGTCAAATCCTTTGGCATTCCTGTGGTCGTAGCGGTGAACGCCTTCCCCTCAGACACCCCTCCGGAAGTCGAGCTCGTGCGGCAGGGAGCGCTGAACGCCGGCGCCTTTGCAGCAGTGGAGAGCACAGTGTTCTCCGACGGCGGCGAGGGCGGAGTGGCCCTGGCTGAGGCTGTAGTCGGGGCTGTGGAGCAAGGCGGCACGGTCTCATACCTGTACCCCCAGGACGCCCCGCTGCGGGAGAAGACCCTGGCCCTTGCCCAGAAGGTCTACAACGCAAGCGACGTGCGGTGGGAACCTTCAGCCCGGAGGCAGCTGGCCCGTTACGAAGAGCTCGGATGGGGCGGGCTTCCGGTGTGCATGGCCAAGACCCACCTCTCCATATCCCACAACTCCTCGCTTAAAGGCAGGCCTTCTGACTACACCTTCGAGATATCCGACGTGAGGGCGTCGGTGGGCGCCGGGTTCATATATCCCATTGCGGGAAGCGTCGTCACCATGCCCGGACTGCCCGGTTCTCCCCGCAGCCTGGACATCGACGCGGCGGGCAACATCCTGGGCCTGTAAACGCTAGATGGACCTGGGCTTCCCCCTTCCAGTCTGGCAAGTTGCCATTCTGGGTGTCATTTCCTTCTTTGTGGGCATACTGGCAGGGTTCGTGGGCTTGGCCCTGGGCACCATGCGTCTCCCCGCCCTTCTGCTGCTGAACGTTCCCCCGTCCACTGCGGCGGGCGTCAACATACTGGTCTCCACTGTGAGCGCCTTCGTGGGAGGCTACAGGCACTTCAGGGCCGGACGGATAGACTGGCGGCTCGTGGCCGTTATGGGGATCCCCGCAGCTATAGGGTCCTTTATAGGCGGGTTCGCCAGCTCTACGTCCGTTCCGGAAGGCGCCTTGATCACAGTCGCGGGCGGTTTCGTAGTCTGGCAGGCCGTAGAGTTCATCATCAGACTCAGGAGCGCACCCGCCGGTTCGTCCGGGGACTGGCCAGAAGGGAAAGCCTCCATCACTCCAGGCCAAGCCGCTATAGAGGGGCTTACCGGCGCCGTTGTAGGGCTGGTTGGCGGAGCGGTAGGTCTGATTCTTGGAAGCGTCCGCTTGCCGGTAATCATCCGATTCCTCAGGATAAACCCCCTTGTAGCCTCAGGTTCCAACCTCGTCATAGGCTTCATAATGGGCCTGGTGGGTTTCATCGGCCACGGCATCAAGGGAGAAGTGGACGTCGGGCTGCTGCTCGTCATGGGCAGTACGGCCATGGTCGGGGCATACATCGGCGCGCACCTGGCTGGGAAGGCCTCTATCAACCGCCTCCTCCAGGTTATGAGCCTTGTCCTCCTAGTAACAGGCGTCCTCCTCATCCGCGACGGCATAAGCCGCTTGGTAGGGTGACCCTCGACTGGAGTGCCGGGTGCCAATTGAGGAGAGGGGCTAGCTAGCTAAGGCCATCAGATCAAAGGCCAGTTTTTCTATGCGGCTGCGTTGGGGAACGCAATCCAGCCAGCGTTCAGGGATGGCCGACATGCCGTAACGTGCGCCCAGCACCGCTCTAGCCACTGCTCCGTTGGTGTCAGTGTCTCCCCCTCCTTCAATTATCTGCCTCAACGCCGCCTCAAAACCCAGCGGTGTAACGGCGGCCCAAAGACCGGCCTGCATCCCCAGCAGAGTGTGGCCGATATGACGTTGGTCTTGCCGCAGCCACGATGCGTCGAAAGCTATGGGAGCCCCATCCGCAATGGATGCCAAGACCTCAGTGGGTATGCCGTCGCGCGACGCCGTTCCGAGCATGTCGGGAGCGCCGTCGGCGGAAGCTGCAGACATCAGAGCGGGTAGGTCTGGCTCTACACCCCGCAACAGCAGGGCGATGGCCGCGTTGATAATGATGCACGACCATTGGCAGGCGGCAGCGTAGTGGGTCACGACACACGTGGCGGCACTGTCGCTGACCAGCAGCTCGGGTTGCCGAAAGCGGCACAGGGCCACCGGTGCACATCGCATGAGTCCGCCGTTGGGGGCGATGGGGTCGGCGTCGTAGACAATTCGGGCCGCGTCAGGCGGAATGTGCCCATCTTCTAGTTCGCGGATGACTCTGGACGTCAAATTGCCGATGCCACGCCCGTTTTCGCGCGCCCATATCACCAGTCGGTCGGCCAAGCCATTGACACAGTCGCCGTCTTCCACCAAAGCCTCTGCCAACTCAACCGCCTGGGCCAGGTCGTCGTCCATCGGACGGTCCCTCTCCTTAGGATCAATGTCTAAAACGCCTCGAGGATAAAGCCTCGCAATATCGTGATGCCACTGGCTTTCCATCGGGAGACCCAACAAATTCCCCACTGCCAGTCCCAGCATCGAGCCGTAGGCTCGGTCTGGCAGTCGTTCACCAATCTCACCGGCGATGCCCAGCATGGATGAGACGTTAGGGGCTCGGTCGACAACGTTAGGGTCATTCATGGACTCTCCACTTAGCGGGGGTGCTATTGCTATCTTGACCTTACTATACACATTCGAAACCGCCTGTGGCGGGGTCTCTGGCAACCCCCAGGCAAACTCCCCTTAAAGGTCCGAGTTGTCCTCATCGCTCTGCCCACCCCAGACGGCGGCGCCCGCTGCTCAGGCTAAGGACCGGGCCGCCACGATTGACGGACGCCGCCCCGTCCTTTAGCATCCAAGGGTTGTAAGACACAGGCTCGGTATGTGCATCGGGCCGTGTATAAATGCGGAGGAGCAGAATGACTGAATGGAAATGCATTTCCGGGGACTCCCACATTGTCGAGCCTCCGGAAGTCTTCGAGGGGCTGTACGAGAAGTTCGGGGAGAAAGCTCCCCGCATCGTCGAAGACCCGGAGCGGGGCCATCTGCTCAAAGTAGGAGCTCGGACCTCTCTGGTGGGGCGGTTCGGCATTGCAGGGAACCGGCTGGACGACCCTAAGACCCACGAGCTGATGAAGCAGGGCTACGCTGGACTTCGTAAGGGGGTGTTCGACCCCGCCGAGAGGCTGAAGGACCAGGACATCGACGGTGTGGATATGGAAGTGGTGTACCCGTCCATGTGCATGGCCGTCTTTGGCATTGACGACCCCAGAATCGTATCCGCCGCATTCAGCAGGTACAACGACTGGCTCGCAGAGTATTGCGGCCACGCGCCGGACCGGCTGAAAGGCTTGGCTTGCATCAGCCTCCACGACATTGAAGAGGCGGTCCAGGAGTTGGACCGGGCCGCCAAGAAGGGATTCGTTGGCGTGTCGGTGACCTGCACCCCGCCTAGAGACCGTCCATTCGGCGATCCCTCATACGACCCGTTCTGGAGGGCCGCGGAAGAGACGGGGCTGCCCGTAACCATGCATATCTTCACCGGGGCAATCCCCGGAATGGACCTGCCAGACACCTGGGACCCCATACAGAAGTACGCCCTGGCGCTGTCAGCCGGCGCCGTGACCATCAGTACCCTGATTACGTCCGGTGTGTGCCACCGCTTTCCAAACCTGAAGTTCGTTCCCACCGAGTGGGAGACTGGCTGGGTGGCCCACTACCTGGAACGGCTGGACCATGCCGCCTACCGCACTCCGGAGGTGTTGTCGCCGGACCTGGACATGGAACCCAGCGAATATTTCCACCGCCAGTTCTACATGACCTTCGAGGACGACCGGGTAGGCCTCCGCACCGCCGACATTATCGGAGAGAACAACCTGGTTTGGGGCAGCGACTATCCCCACCACGACTCTATATGGCCCCACTCCCAGGAAGTCCTGGACAAGACCTTCCTGGAGGTTCCTGAGGACAAGAGGGCCGATTACCGGCGGAAGATGACCCTGGACAACGTGGTCCGACTGTACAACTTGTCCTAGGCAGGCCGTCCCATCACAGCTGAAGCTACGTCACTGATCCCGCCAAACCCAGGAGGACTCGCATGGTTGCTCGAGTAGCCGCCGGACTGGCCGCGGCGGCCCTGCTGGCGTCTGCTGTGGCGGTGGCATTAGCGGTGACGGCTCTGGTTAAAGACTCGCCTGCGCCAGCGGCCCCGACCAAGGACGAGCCTGGCGCCTACACCAAGGCCGTGGTGGAAGACGCAATACGCCGCTACGAGGATATAGGTTTGGAGGCGTCCATCAACTTCTACAACAGCCGGGACAACGTTGACGGCGAATGGTACGTGTTCATCATCAACGAGGATGGCTACACCATCGCCCACCACAATCCCATGTTCAGAAACCGCGACCCCAGCCTCCGGGTTGACGCGGCCGGAAAGTTCTACGGAGACGAGCTGCTCGGCGCCACAGAGCAGGGACGGTGGGTCGACTACGTCCTCTTGAACCCGGACACTGGCGAAGAATCCCAGAAACACACGTGGGCGGTCAGACACGATAGCCTGTTGTTCGCCTCAGGCTGGTACGAACGCTAGGCCCATCCAGCCAGGGAGGCGGCGCGTCTACACACTACTCCCTCTGGGCTCCCACCTCCGCCGGAGCGACGGTATGCTGGTGTCATGAGTGCCTCGCGCTGAGCTAATTCCCCAGCTTGGCCACTTCGGCCATATACTCGCTGGCGCCGCGGCCCAACCAGGGCTGCCAGGGCGACAGCATGAAGCGGACTCCCTTGTCGTACATGGCCCCGACATTTTCCGTGGTTATGACGTGACCCGCCACTTTGCCCGCGTCCACGATGGTGGATATCCCACGGTCGATGGCCTCGGCCACGGGGGCCGGCGCGGGCTCCCGCCCGAACCTCCAGATGATGCCCATGCTGGCGCCCAAGTCTGCAGGGGCGACCATGAACACGTCTATGTGTTCCACGGTGAGTATCTCCGGCAGGTTGTCGATGGCCTCTATATCCTCGATGAACGCCACCGTCAGGGTCTTTTCGTTGGCCTCGGCGTGGTAGTCGGTGACGCCGAAGGACTGGCGGCCGCCGCCCATGCCCCTGTATCCCATGGGGGCGTACTTGGCGGACTTGGCCATGTGCTCAGCCTCGGCCTTGGTCCGCACGTGGGGCACTGCTATTCCGGTACAGCCGGCGTCCAGGGTCCGAGTAATCAGGGCGGTGTCGTTGTTCATTACGCGGCATATTGAGGTCATGCCCCAGAGGTCACAGGCCCGGGACTGGTGGGTTACTTGGTCCCAGGTGGTGGGTGCATGCTCCGTCTCAATCCACATCCCGTCGAACCCGAACTGGCCCAGGAACTCGATGGTGTCCGGGTCGTTGAGGCCCACGGCCACCGTGGCCACTTGCCCCTGCTCAAGTTTGGTCTTAACTCTGTTTTCCCTCATTCCAGGCATGGTCCGCCTCCTCCGACTATCGGCTGTCCTCTGGGTTTCGGCTCGACTATTGTGTCTCAGGATGCGTGGTGATGAACTTGGCTGCCTTTTCCGGGTCCACGTTGGGAGCGCGTACTTCCACTCCGGCCTTCTCTTCCTGAAGCCTGAACAGGACCGATGAGTCCTGCCTTAGCCAGCCCCGGTTGATTCCCTCGATAACCTGCTGCTCTCCCAGGTTGGCTATGGGCAGGGGCACGCTGAAGTCCCGGCCAAGCTCGGTGGCCAGGGAGATGTCTTTGATGGAGATGGAGAGGTCGGCTGTGGGCGGGTCATTGTCCTGTAGAAGGACCTTCTTCGGAAAGTCATAGTGTATAAAACTGGCCCGTCCCAGGGCGCCCCGACGGACGGCCTCCCACAATGATTCCGCATCCACGCCAGCCTTCACGCCCAGGGTCATACCCTCTTCGAACGCCAAACGCACGCCCCGGCTGATCATGTTGTGGACCAGCTTGGCTACGCAACCGCAGCCTATGCCCCCAACATAGAATACCTTGTCTCCGAAGGAGTCCAGCAGAGGCTTGACCTTTTCGTACACCTCTGGGTCTCCTCCCACCATCACTGCGAGGTTGCCCGAGGCGGCCCCGTCCTTACCGCCGCTCACCGGAGCATCCAGAAGGTGTGCGCCCTTTTCTCGAAACTTGGGCTCAGTCTCCCGGATCAACGAAGGCCGGTTGGTGGTCAGGTCAAGATAGACGGAACCGGGAGTTATCCCGTTCAGGATTCCCTCCGGCCCCAAAGCGACCTGCTCCATCTCCTTCGGCCCCGGGACGGACGTCAGGACTACATCGCTGCGGGCCGCCACGTCGGCGGGAGAACTGCCCAGGGACGCTCCCCTCTCCAGGTAGGGCTTTGTGGCTTCCTCCCGGATATCGTATACGACCATTGGGTATCCCGCCTTCTGGATGTTGGCGGCCATGCCGGAGCCCATGTTGCCCAGGCCGATGAAACCTACACGTTCCATATTTTCCCTCCCAGCGTCGGCGCTTTCGGGCCGCGATTCCCTAAGCCGTGCCCAACTCCTTCATCTTGTCCCGGATGACGTTGAATGCGCGCGGACGGTTAGCCGCTGGCCTCTGCCTGCCTGTAGCCCGCTCGCCCGGGGCACGAATGTCGGGGATTGTGTCTATACGAATGAGCGAAGGCCCTGGCGTGCTGAGCACCTCTTGCGCCCGGTTGGTGAACTCCTCCAGGTCGGTGAAGTCGTAGGTGTTGGCGTAGCCCGCTCCGTCGGCCATCTCGGTGAAGGATGAAGTGCCGGCTCCGGGTGTGCTTTGCCCGCCGGTGGTGGCGTACACGCCATTGTCCACCACGAAGTGGTAAAGGTTTTCAGGGGCCTTGTTGGCCACAGTGACCAGCGTCCCCAGGTTCATCAGGAGGCCCCCATCGCCGTCCAAGAGAATCACTTTGGTGTCCGGTTTGGCTAGGGCCAGGCCCAACCCGAAAGAAGACACCTTTCCCATGGCGCTGGGAATGAACGCCGAGTCCAGGGGAATGACGCGGTTGTCGTTTCCCGTAGTCTCAGGCCAGCGAATGGCAATCCTCATGGAGGTGATGACCACAGCGTCGCCCCGGATGCCATCCAATACGCGAATAAGGTCGTTCTGGTCAATCATGGCGTCTCCTCCCTTTAGTCGATGTGGAAAAAAGCTTGGGGATGGCATATTCTAGCACATCAAACGCGTCATCCGGCCCGCATTGTCCGGGTTCGAGACAAGGCCCTCGGCACTGTCGTTGACCTTGTGAACCCTCTCACAGGACCTATGGAAGCCGCCCGAAGGATAGGAGCCGCCATGAAAATCACCGACGTCAGGGCCCAACTGCTTAAACCAACCCCCGACAGCTCCGAGTGGTTCGGAAGCTGGCTGCTGGTTTTCGTAGACACGGATGAAGGCGTGACGGGAATGGGAGAGGCAAGCAACACTCCCGGAGCGGGGAGCTTTATCCTCGCCGACGCCCTGGACCGGGTGAAGGACAGCGTGGTGGGAGAGGACCCCGCCGACATAGACCGGCTGTGGAACAAATTATTCCGACGCTTCTCCTACATGGGAAGCCGCGGCATGGCCACCTGCCTGATTTCGGGCATAGACATTGCCCTCTGGGACATCAAGGGCAAGACATTAGGCAGACCCATATATGACCTTCTAGGAGGCCGTTTCAGGGACGGAGTTCCCCTGTACGCCAACACCTGGTTCCGTGGCTGCCAATCTCCTGAAGACTACGCCCTGGCCGCGAAACACGTAGTAGAGCTGGGCTACACTGCCATGAAAATGGACCCCTTCCTGGAAATGCGTCCGCACCACTCGGCAGTGGAAGGGGCCATAGGGCCGGAGGAGCCTTCCGGGTACGTGAACGGAGTCATCTCGCCTCAAGGTGAGCAGCAAGGGCTGGACATCACTGCGGCGGTGAGAGAGGCCGTGGGGCCCCACGTGGACATCCTCATAGACGCCCACGGCCATTACAACGTGGCCTCCGCCATACGCATCGGCAGGCGGTTGGAGCCTTACAACATCGGCTGGTACGAAGAGCCTGTGCCTCCTGAAAGCCTCACTGCGCTGAAACAAGTCCGGGATTCAGTCAACGTTCCCATTTCAGTAGGGGAACGGCTCTTTGGACGCTTCGATGTGGCGCCCATCGTGGAGAGCCGCCTGGCCGACTACGTGATGCAGGACGTCTGCTGGTCCGGCGGAATCAGCGAGATGCGCAAGACGGCCCACATGCTCGAGACTCACTACGTCCCCATCAGCCCCCACACGGTCCTGGGTCCGGTGCAGCTTCTGGCCGCGGCCCACGCAGTCATGACGGTGCCTAACCTCTACCGCGTGGAGTTTTCTCTATCGGGGTTGGAGACGTACAACCAGATGTTGGACAAGCCGCTGGACATCAGGGATGGTGTCCTGCATTTGCCCGAGGCTCCGGGTCTCGGTTACGGACTCAACGACGATTTCATCAAGTCCCACGCAATAGAACGCCGCTGACCCGCCAGGCTCCTTGGGTTCCTCCCCCGGTAATCTTTGCGTAACTCCCTCTCCTTCTGGGAGAGGGTTGGGGTGAGGGAGCTTCCCCTATTCCCGTTTGGGTGCGATGGTCACTTTCCGCTGCTCTCCGAAACCGGCGCTTTGGGTGGTCACCCTGGGATGTTCGGCCAAAGTGACGTGGACGACCCTCCTGTCGGCTGGAGACATGGGTTCGAGGGTTATGGCCCTGCCGCTGCTGGCCACCTTGTCAGCCACAGTCTTGGCCAGGTCGCGTAGATTGTTGGAGCGGCGTTCCCGGTAGCGTTCCACGTCCAGCGCCACCCTTACGTCGGCGTCGTCCAACTTGGTATTGACTATCATGTTCACCATGAACTGAAGGGCCCTGAGGGTTTCTCCCCTGCGGCCGATCAACAGGCCGGAGTCCTCGCCGGATATGTCGATAACCGGGCCTCCGCTCTCCTGGTCGTGGGCGCTCCGCAGAGTGGCCAGGGTTTGGGCCCCAGCGGCGCCCAGTATATTCTTCACCGTTTCCATGGCGAATGTGGCGGCGCCTTGGGAACCTGCGATCTTTCTAACCCTGACTTTAGCCAGCTCCGAGCCAATGCCGAGGAACCCCGGCTTACCTCGGCTTATAATTTCTACCTCGGCCTCTTCCCGACCTACGTCTAGTTCTCTCAGGGCCACTTCGATTGCTTCTTCTACGGTTTTTCCCGTCATCGTTCGTTCTTGTTCCATCTATGGCTTTCTCCTCAGGCTCTCCGTCGTCTTCCGCAGTCGGAGGAGGGGCCTCGACGATCGCCGTGGTCGAGCTTCCCTCGTCAGAGCGCGCGGGAACCGAGAGTCCGAAATATGGTTTGGCAAAGTCAGGCACGATGGCACCCACGTCCTTGGTCATGTAGACGTGGATAGCGACGCCTATGGCGTTGGAGATGGTCCAGTACAGGGCGAGTCCGCTCGGGAACGTAAGAGAGAGAAAAGCGAGCATCAGCGGCATCATCCAGAGCATGGTGTTGGCTGTGGACTGCTGCCTTTCGTCGGTGCTGGGGGGAGTGGTGGTCTTCTGAAGGGCCCACGTTGATATGCCGACCAGGACGGGCATAATGATTCTTGTGGGATCCGGGTTGGCCAGGTCCAAGCCCAGGAAGTTGGCGTTCAGAGGGATTATGGAGTCGGCGACCGGATTCCAGGAGTATATCCGCTGGGAGAGTCCTACGAGGTCGTTGGGGTTAGTGCCCAGGCTCTTGAGCAACGCCTGATAAAGTCCCACCCAGATGGGTATCTGGACGAACATCGGCCCCAGACAACCCAGGGGGTTGACCCCCTCCCGCCGGTAAAGGGCCATCATTTCGCGGGACCTGCGCTGGGGGTCGTTTTTGAACCGCTCCTGGACTTCCTTCATCTTGGGCTGTATGGCCTGGAGGGCCTTCATCATCCGCGTCTGCTTGAGCTGGAGACGGAGCAGGGCCACCCGAACGCCCACGGTGAAGGCGATTATAGCGACACCCATGCTGCTGAACAGGTAACTGTAGAGCAGCACCAGCACGTTCAACATCGGGTTGACAAGAACGTCGTTGAATATGAATCTCAGGATTTCCATGCCGCTTCTCGCCTAAGGCTTGAACACCCAGTCAGGTTCCAACAGGTCTACGCCGGCCCTCACTTCGAACCTGCGAATTGTGGAGTCGTCCAACCCCAAGAATACGAACACCTTGCCGTCGTCGGAGTCCTGATGCACGGTCAGGTCTGCCTTGATCCGACCGTCAAGTTTCGGTGTGTCGTGTACGTTCGTTCCGTCGGAAGAGTCTAGAAGGAATAGTCTGCCCTCGTCGGTGCCCACCACCAGACGATTGTCCAGAAGCGCTGGCCTGGAGACGATGGGGGAGCCTGCGTTGAAGGGCCTGGGCCAAAGCTCATTCCCATCACGGTCCAGGGCGTAGACGCGCCCGCTCATGGTGGAGGCGTAGACGACCCCGTCCACTCCCACTGGGGCCGCCCAGAACCAGTCGTCCCCTTCGAAGGTCCAAAGCAGGTTGCCCTCAAGATCGAGCCCGTAGAACTTCTTATTCAAGGCTCCGAAAACTACCATGTCATCCAAGACTAGAGGCTGGGTTACCACCGCCGCTCCAGTGTCAAAACTCCAGACCTTCTTTCCTGCCGTCTCCCCGGTGGTGGCCACTGCGTAAAGGTTCCCGTCCATAGACCCGAAATAGACCCGTCCGTTGGCTGTCGTGGGGGTGGACCAGACACGGTCTCCGGTTGGGAAGTGCCACTGCGCCGCCCCATCTTCTTGTTGAAAAGCGTAGACTATTCCATCCTCAGAGCCGACAATGACGAGGCCGTCGCCCAACGCTGGGCCGCCCACCAAGGCCTTCCCTTCTCCGACCGTCTTTTCCCACTTCCTGGCCCCCGTTGCCCGGTCCAGGGCCAGCAGGCTGCTTTCCTCCCCGTCCCTGCTTCCTCTATCGGCAAAGTATACCAGCTTCTCTCCCACAGCCGGAGGTCCGAACACGCCGTGAGTGTCGGGCAGTTCACGGAACCAGCGGCCCTGAGCGGCTCCCTCCCCGACGCCCTCCAGTAGACGGCCTGTGGACGCGTCCAGGGCGGCTACAAAGTTGTCCTTGCCGCCGACGTAGACCACACCGTCGCTGTAGGCCACGCTGTTCCAACCCGAGCCGTAACCGATGATTCGTCCGGGAGCGCAGGCCACAGCAGCTAGAAGAAGGATCGCCATAGCCAGCAGCAGGGCCGTGGGGCTGGAAATACGAAGTTCAGGCCTGAATCCAGGCCGTGAGCCTTTATCGGACTTGGCGAACTGACGGCTAGGGAACAGGGTCGTAACCTTTCCCCCCCAGGGGATGGCATCGGGCAAGCCGTTTTAACGTCAGCCAACCCCCCTTCAGCGTCCCATGCTGGCTTATCGCCTCGTGGGAGTAGTGGGAGCAGGTTGGAATGTACCTACAGGACATCGGCAGGAAGGGGGAGACTGCACGCTGATACAGGACTATGGACAGCAGGGCCAGTTTCTTGACTCCCTTGAACGGAGAGAACGAGCCGGTTGACCGTTCTTCACAGACTGGAAGGAGGTCGGCAGGGGTTGATTGTTCATCCCCCGGGCCGCCGGGACCTTGGCGCGCCCCTGTATAGACAAGGTGGGATTTATTGAGCAAGTTTTCCGTCGCGGTCTTTAGCTGTTGATAGTCTGCTTTTCCGGCGTCCCGCCTGGCGATGATGACCACGTCCCAACCGGGTTTCACAGACGCCTGGCGGAGAGATTCTCGAATGCGTCGTTTGGTCCGGTTGCGGACCACTGCGTTGCCGATGCGCTTTCCCACCAGGATCCCGAAACGGGTATCATCCAGATCGTTCGGAAGGGACTTGATTACAAGCAGCCGGTTGGCCCGGCCCCTGGACTCGCGATGTATTTGTGCGTAGCGCTTGCCGCTGGTAAGGCGGTTTTTCCGTTGCATCTGGGACTGGCCACGCCGCTAGACCGCCAACCGATGTCGTCCCTTGAACCGCCGGCGTTTCAGAACCGCTCTGCCCCCGCGTGAACTGGAACGGGACATGAAGCCGTGCACACGCTGGCGGCGTCGTTTCTTGGGTTGATAAGTGCGCTTAGGCATAGGTCTCCTCTTGAGCCAATGGATTATAATTGATGCCGTGAACGAGTGTCAATTTGAACAGGCCCAAAAGACGTGCCGAAAAAGCAGCTGAAGACGAGAGCCGACGTACTCCTGGTGGAGAGGGGTCTGGCGGACAGCCGAGAAAAGGCCCAGGCCCTCATCATGGAGGGCGTCGTCTACTCGCCCACAGGCCGTGTGCTGAAGGCCGGTTCTACTCTAGCTACGGACACGCCGTTGGAGGTCAAGAGCAGGCTCCCTTACGTCAGCCGGGGGGGAGTCAAGCTGGCCCACGCACTGGACGCATTCGGCTTGGACGTGCAGGGCCTGGAGGCTCTGGACGTGGGAGCCTCCACCGGCGGCTTCACCGACTGCTTGCTGCAACGAGGCGCCAGTCGGGTCTACGCCGTGGACGTTGGCCGGGGACAGATGGACTACGGCCTCAGACAGGACCCGCGAGTCACGATCATGGAGGGAATGAACGCCCGCTACCCGTTCCAGCTCCCGGACACAGATGAGATTGGCATCGCCGTGATGGACGTGTCCTTCATATCTGCTGCCAAGGTTATACCTGAAGCTGTCAAACACCTCGGACCAGGGCGCCCACTGGTTGTGCTATTGAAGCCCCAATTCGAAGCACTGAAACAGGAGGTAGGCCGAAAAGGCGTCATCAAAGACCCCCAGGTCCACTCAAGAGTCCTGGCTAGATTCATTGTCTGGGCTGTGGCCGAAGGCCTCAGGCTGCGAAACCTGACCCCTTCACCCATCCTCGGAGACGCGGGCAACGCTGAGTTCTTCCTGCACCTTGAGACGCCCGGCCTAATGGACGGGGCAATTTCGTTACGCTAAGATGTTGCCTCTGTGTTTGTGTCATTTACTCCCGAACTGAGGTAGTCCATGTTCAAGACAGTGTCCAGCAGGGTGAGCTTCCCGGATATGGAGAAGCGCATCCTGGAGTTCTGGAAGGAGCGGGACATATTCCGCCGCACCGAGACAGAGTCGGAGGGCCGTCCCCTCTTCATGCTCTACGAGGGGCCGCCCACGGCCAACGGAAGCCCGGGAATCCACCATGTTCTGGCCAGGGCTTTCAAGGACATTATCCCTCGCTACAAGACCATGAAGGGCTACCGGTGCATACGCAAGGGCGGATGGGACACTCACGGTCTGCCCGTTGAGTTGGAGGTGGAGAAGGAATTAGGCTTCTCCACCAAGCGGGACATCGAGGAGTACGGAATCGAGAAGTTCAACCAGAAGTGCCGCGAAAGCGTCTTCCGCTACGTCAAAGAGTGGGAGGAGATGACCGACCGGATAGGCTTCTGGGTGGACATGGACGACCCCTACGTAACCCTCGACAACGACTACATCGAAACGGGCTGGTGGATACTCCGCAGCCTGTGGGACAAGGGCCGTCTGTACCAGGACATGAAGGGCGCTCCCCATTGCCCCCGATGCGTCACCAGCCTCAGCTCCCATGAGGTGGCTCTGGGTTACAAAGAGAACACCCCCGACCCGTCGGTGTTCGTCAAGTTTCGCGTCAAGGGCTGGGACGGCACCAGAAGGGGCCTGGGAGCCTTCGACAACTCCTACGAACGCCTGACGGCCCACGGCGACGACGTCTACTTCCTGGCCTGGACCACGACACCCTGGACGCTGCCCGGCAACACCGCACTGGCCGTGGACCCTTCGGCGGAGTACAGCCTGGTGCGGCTGGAAAGCGGCGAGAAGCTAGTGCTGGCCTCCGCCCTGCTCAGTGCAGTCGTCCAAGAACCTTACGTCCTACTTGAAACCTTCGCCGGTCGGGAATTGGTCGCCCTGACCTATGAACCTCTGTACGACGCAACCCGATACGGGGTGGAGATAAGGAGTTTCCAGGGCCCTGATGGCGGTGGAACGCCCACCCTACGTCCCGCCGACGATTACCAGCCCTCCGTCATCTTTGAAGATTTTGTCTCCCTAGACGACGGCTCAGGCATCGTACATCTGGCGCCAGCCTTCGGAGACGAGGACCTCCAAGCCGGGCGGTACCATGGCCTGGCCTTCATCCAGCAGGTGGACCTCCACGGAACGGTCACCGGCAGCTACCCCTTCGCGGGAAAGTTCGTAAAGGACGCCGACGAAGACATCATGGCCGATCTTACAGAGCGAGGCTTGCTCCACCGCCGCGAAATATACCGGCACACCTACCCCTTCTGCTGGCGGTGCGACACTCCGCTCCTCTACTACGCCAAGCCCTCCTGGTACATCCGCACCAGCGCGGAAAAGGACCGCCTCATCAGCGGAAACCAGGAGATCAACTGGCGCCCCGACTACATCAAAGAAGGCCGGTTCGGAGAGTGGCTGCGAAACAACGTAGACTGGGCCATCTCCCGGGAACGGTTCTGGGGTTCCCCCATCCCCATCTGGCGCTGCGACAACTGCGGCCATACCCACTGCGTGGGCAGCGTCCAGGAGCTGCAGGAGATGGCCGTCAACATGGACGCAGGTTCCGCAGAGACGCTGGACCTGCACAGGCCCTACGTGGACCGCGTATTCATACGCTGCCCGAATTGCGCCGGGACCATGACCAGGGTTCCCGAGGTGATTGACTGCTGGTTCGACTCAGGGTCGATGCCCTTTGCCCAAGCCCACTACCCATTCGACGGGGAGGAAGCCCTCCAGGACGGCAGGTTCCCCGCCGACTACATCTGCGAGGCCGTGGACCAGACACGGGGCTGGTTCTACACTCTCCACGCCCTCTCGACTCTCATCAGAGGCGGACCGTCCTACAAGAACGTCATCTGCCTGGGACTGATACTGGACGCCAAGGGCCGCAAGATGAGCAAGAGCACGGGCAACGTGGTGAATCCGTGGAGCGTCCTGGACAAACACGGCGCCGACGCCACCCGTTGGTACTTGTACACGTCGGCCCAACCAGGAGACTCCCGCCGCTTCTCAGAAGACCTGGTGGGAGACACCGTACGACGGTTCCTGCTGACCCTTTGGAATGTCTACTCCTTCTTCACGACCTACGCCGCGGTGGACAAGTTTCATCCCGACCAGGTCCCAGCTGACTGGAAACCCCAGTCGGAGCTGGACCGGTGGCTCATGTCCGAGTTGGACATCCTGATCACCCAGGTGGATACAAACCTGGAGCAGTACAACCCCACCGACGCGGGCCGCCGCATTCAGGAATTCGTTGACAGGCTTTCCAACTGGTACGTGCGCCGGAGCCGCAGACGCTTTTGGAGGAGCGACGAAAACGCGGACAAGCTCTCAGCTTACGCCGCCCTCTACACCTGCCTGTCCACCCTGTGCAAGCTCATGGCCCCATTCACGCCCTTCATCGCCGACGAGATGTACCAGAACCTGGTGCGGTCCGTGGACGTTGACGCCCCGGAAAGCGTCCATTTGGCCGCTTTCCCCCAAACCTCAGCCCATGGGGTAGACCAGGAGCTGATGGACGCCACGCGGCTTGCCATGCGGGTTTCCAGCATGGGAAGAGGCGCCAGGTCCAGGGCCGGCATTAAGGTCCGGCAACCCTTGGCTGGCGTCCTGGTCAAGTCGGGACGGGCAGGAGAGGAGCAGTGGCTGCCCAAGGTGGAGGACCAAATTCTGGACGAACTGAACGTCAAGCAGCTGCGCCACGGAGACGCCGATCTCGCCGAGGAAATCCACCGGAAAGCTCTGGAAGCGGCGGGAGACTCTCAGGACTCCTCGTCGGCTTCCCACGTAGAGGCCATAGTCCAGGTCGACGGCTACTGGGCGGCGTTAGAGGGCGGCTACATGGTCGCCATCGACTCCTCCATAACCCCGGAGCTGGCATCCGAAGGTCTTGCCCGGGAGTTCGTGCACCGAATCCAAAACCTGCGCCGGTCTGCGGGCTTGGAAATCACCGACCGCATAGCGGCCTACTACCAGGGTCCCGACGTTATCCAGGACATGCTGGAAGTCCACCAGGACTACGTGCGGGAGGAGACGCTGGCAGACCGGCTTGTGGAGGGAGAGCCGCCCGAGGGCGCACACTCCGAATCGGGGAAGCTGGAAGGAGAGCCGCTGGTACTGGCGGTAATGAAGGTCTAGCTGTCTGGGCGTTCGCCCAGCGTCACGGTGAAAGTAACCCGTTCTTCATTGCTGAACGCCTCCACTTCGACCTTCCTCCCCACCTGCGACTCCCGGATCATTCCGATGAGTTGGCGGGCGGTTGACACGTTCTCTCCCCCGAAGGCGACTATTACGTCGCCGCCGCGGAGACCCGCCTCCCACGCTGGGCTGTCCGGGGTTACGGTCGCAACCATCACGCCTCCTCGGACAGGGATTCCAAGGCTGGTCGCCATGCTGGGAGTAAGGTCGTCAACCCCCACGCCTAAAAATGCCCATCTCACCTTGCCCAACTCGATTAGCTGCCAGGCCACCGACATGGCCGTGTCCGTAGCAACCGCAAACCCTATTCCCTCAATGGTCCTGCCTGCGTCGTCGCCCCGGGCCACCGCAGTGTTGATCCCCACCAGCTGACCCTGAAGGTTCAGCAACGGGCCGCCGCTGTTGCCCGGGTTGATGGAGGCGTCTGTCTGTATCAGGCCATACAACGTTAGACCTGGGTGGATTTCGTAGGAGCGATCCAGGGCGCTGACCACGCCGACAGTCACCGACGGCCCTCCTGGAAGAGCCAAGGCGTTCCCTATGGCGATAACCCAGTCGCCTACGTGTACGCTTTCCGGAACGGCAGGAATAACAAAACGGGTTTCCGGGATGTCAATCTTCAGTACAGCCAGGTCGCTGAGCAGGTCCGTGCCGACGACCTTTGCGTCATATTGCACCCCGTCGTCAGTGGTTACGGTTATCCTGTCGTAGTCCTGGATCACGTGGTAATTGGTCAGAAGGTAGCCCCGGGGATCGATGATTACACCACTGCCGCTTTGCACGTCACGCTGGGGGCCAAAGAAGGTGAGGGCCATGAACTCCGTGACCACGGAGACGACGGCTGGCCTGACCCATTCCACCACACCGGCCACGTCTGGGAACTCGTATTCCACCCGGACCGGCGTCGGTATGGGCTTTGTCTCCGCAATGATAGTCTCCCCAAGCCCGGAGCGGCCTTCTAGAGGCGGGGCCCAGGGAGTCCGTGTCGGGGCCGGAGGTGCGACAGTGGGGGAAGCCTCGGGTACGCGGGTCGCCGTGGGAGGCGGTGCGGGAGTATCAGCGGGTGTCGGATCGGCGCTGCGCTCCTCAGATGCGCAGGCGGCGGCAAACAACAAGCTGAGGGCAGCCGCCAGCAGGAAGGTTGAAGCTAAGCTGCGGGAACTCAATGCAGGTCCGGTCGTCTTACAAGGGACTATCGCAATCCTTGCGCGTAGGACTGAATCGCGGCCTGCTGGGCCTGGAATACGGCTCCCATTCCCTTGAAGGCCAGCTCAATCCATTGGGGGACGATGGCGCTTGGGAAAGGGCTCCCCTCGGCGGCTCCCTGAATCTCCACCAAGTCTCCAGAGTCCGTCATCACCAGGTTGAAATCCACCTGCGCCCTTACGTCCTCGTCGTAAGCCAAGTCGAGAAGAGGTTGCCCATCGATTAACCCAACGCTCAGAGCGGCTACAGCGGACTTCAGGGGAACTGAGCGCATAAGTCCGGCCTTGACCAGCTGGCCCATAGCCTGGTGGAGGGCCACGTAGCCGCCCGAAACGGCGGCGGTGCGAGTGCCGCCGTCTGCCTGAATCACGTCACAATCCAGAGTGATGGTCCGCTCTCCCAGGGCCTGGAGGTCTGTCACAGCGCGCAGGCACCGGCCAATCAGCCGCTGTATTTCCTGGGAGCGGCCTCTAACCTGCCCGGCGCTTTCCCTGGCCGTTCGCGTCGCCGTCGACCGGGGTAGCATGGCGTACTCGGCGGTGATCCAGCCTTTGCCCTCGCCCCGCAGGAAAGCAGGGACTCTCTCCTCGATGGACGCGGCGCACAGCACGGTGGTCTGGCCCATCTGAATGAGGGCCGATCCTTCCGCAAAACGCTGGTAGCCCGGCGTGATGACCGTCTTGCGGGGCTCATCCCAATTGCGGCCGTCGGAACGTTGGACCTGGGAACCGGGAGTCTGGGTCAAAGGAGCCTCGCCAATAAAGAGTGTAGACTGGGTTTCAAGTATAGCAGAGGAATGTGAAGGGGCCGGTAACGGGGAACCGCCTCGTGGGTCACACAGACTAAAGGAGTGTTCACTTTATACCGAACACGGACGCCGAACCCCGAACCTGCCATTCCGAACGCAGTGAGGAATCTAAAGATCTTCTTCGGAGTCATGTAACGATTCGACTGATAGCGTCTTCTCGTGGGTCCTTGCATTTCCGAGCACCCAGGGTAGAGGACAAGGGCTTGAGATTCCTCACTCCGCTCCGCTCCGTTTCGGAATGACAGTTGAGGGGTCGGAAAGACGTAGGCTCTAGCGTGAACAGGCTCTAGAGGCGCCTAGTGAGCAGGTCATTGCGGGCGTCCACCGAAGCCGGGTGCACAAGCTCCCCCATTTCAATGAGCCTGACAAGCTCCCGGTCCAGGAAGGTGAGCATGGCGCTATCCATGCTCTCGTGAGACTGGGACATCACCGAGTCTATGAAAGGGTATCGCCTCTGTTTGGACGGGTCCAGCTTGTCGGCCAGGAAAACGGCCTTGGCCACTTCGGGCAGCCCCGGATGGGCCGTGCTGTGCCAGTACACCGCCTGGTAGACCTCCGGGTCATCGAGGCCATTCCGCCTGAGGGTTTCGGCGGCGACAGGGCCATGCAGCAGAATGGGGACCTTCTCCTCCACAGAGTGCACGTGGATGCCCAGCTCTTTGGCTTGGCGCAAAAGCTCCTCGCCCCCGGCGGCCCTGGCAAGGTCATGGGCCAAGGCGCCCAGCCTGGTCTTTTGCGAGTCCAGCCCGTGACGCTCGGCCAGGTCTAAGGCGATGTCGCGCACCCGCTGGATATGATTGAAGAGGCCGGTTGGAAGCGCTTCCAACCGGCTCTCTATATAGGCTTCTATGGAGGGGGACACTTGGTCAGCCCAGGGATGGAAGCGGTTTGCCGCCCAGGAGGTGTACGTGGATGTGCTCTATCTCTTGTCCGGCGTCGGGGCCTTGGTTCACGATTAGCCTGTACCCGCTCAGGGTGACCTCATGCCGCCGGGCCATCTCCTCGGCCACCACGAAAACGTGTCCCATTGCCGGTATCTGCCCGGGACCTATGTAGGCCAGCCCGGCCAGATGCTCCAGGGGGATGATGAGCAGATGCACCGGAGCCTGGGGGTCTAAATCCTTGATCACGTAGACCCGCTCGTCTCGGTAGACCACCTCTGCGTCAAGCTCACCTCGGGGAATCTTACAGAAGATGCAGTCTTTGGCAGACATGGACTAAAGTCCCAGGGCCCCGGCCACAAGCTCCCTGTGATGCTCGGCGTCCCCGAAGGCCAACTCGGCCACCCGGGCCCGCCTGGAGAAGAGCTGGAGGTCGTGCTCCATCGTGAACCCGATGGCGCCGTGGCACTGGTGGGCCAGTGCGCACACCTTGCGGTAGGCCTCGTTGACCCACGTCTTGGCCATTGAGACTTCCCGGGTGGCGGGTAGCCCCTCGTCCAGGGTCCACACCGCCTGGTAGGCCATGTAGCGGCAGGACTCGGCGAAGGTGACCATGTTGGCGCAGTGGTGCTGTACAGCCTGGAACGAGCCGATGGGCCGCCCGAATTGAACCCTCTGCTTAACGTACTCCAGGGTCATGTCCAAGACCGCTCCGGCGCCTCCCAGCATCTCCACGGACTTGGCGGCGGCGCCCCTCTGGATAGCCAGGTTCAGCGCCTGCCATCCCTTGTCCACTTCTCCCAGTACAGCTGACGCGGGGACCTTCACGTTGTTGAGGCCGACTTCCGACTGCCTGTCCGACGCCACGGTGCTGAGCATTTCGATGGATATGCCCTGGGCCGAGGCGGGCACGATGAACAGGGTTATGCCGTCCTCCGGGTCGCTTCCTTTGGTCGTCCGAGCCGCAACGACGATGTTGTCGGCGGTGTGGGCGTCAGGCACGAACAGCTTGGTGCCGTTGAGGGTGAACCCGTCGCCGTCCCGTGTCGCTTCCGTTTCTATGCCCCACGCCTCGTATGTGGCGCTGGGTTCAAGGACTGCAAAGGCGAATGTGGCCTGCCCCTGGCAAATCTGGGTCAGGTATTCGTCCTTCTGGGCGTCGCTTCCCGCGTCGAGAATGGTCATGCCGCCCATAACCACCGTGGAGAAGAAGGGGCTTGGCGCCAAGGCTCGACCCAACTCTTCCACCAACACGGCGAGGTCCACGAAGCTGCCCTCAGTGCCTCCGTACTTCTGGGGAAATGCGACTCCCGTCCACCCCAAGTCCACAATGGACTTCCAAAGTTGGTCTGGGTATCCCTTGGGGTCCTGTTCCATTTCCCGCACCAGGCTGTGGGGACATTCCTGGGACAGGAATTCTCGGGCGCTGTTCTGCAGCATCTGCTGGGTCTCGTTGAATCCTAGGTCCATCTTTCTCTTCCTCCTGCGCAGTCCAAGGTGGACTTTGCTAATCCATTCTCGCTATTTGATGGGGTTGGCCACCGCGGGTTTATCCCCGGGGAAGCCCCACGCCCCTGGTGGCGATGATGTTCCGTTGAATCTCCGACGTCCCCGCGGCGATGGTGCCGGAGAAGGAAGACATCCAGTGCTCGACCATTCGACCCATCATCTGGGAGCGTGCGTTTCCGGGCCTGAGCTGTCCATACATCCCCATGACTTCCAGGCAGCCGGAGGTGACCTGCTGGAGCAACTCGGTGCCCATCACCTTGCTCATCGAAGCTTCCTTGTTGGGAATCATCCCCTGTTCCTGCATCCAGGCTACGTTGTAGGCTGTGAGCCGGGCGACCTCCGCCTCGATATGCAGGTCGGTAAGCTTGTTGCGGGCCACACGGCTGTTGTGCTCGTTCACCGTGTTGGGACGGTCCTTAACGTAGTCCACGGTGTCAGCCACCAGCCGCCTGGCGCTGGCAGAAAAGTCCACACCCGACCTCTCGAAGTCCAGAAGCGTGACCGCCACATACCAGCCCCGGTTTTCCTCGCCAACCCTGTTCTTCTTAGGCACCCGCACCTCATCGAAGAACACCTGGTTAAACTCGTGGATGCCGGTCATGTTGGGTATGGGCCGGACCGTGATGCCGGGCGTGTTCATGTCCACGAGAACGAAGCTGATGCCCCGGTGTTTCGGAGCGTCCGGGTCCGTTCGCACCAGCATGAAAATCCGGTCCGCCCGATGGGCCATCGAGGTCCATATCTTGCTGCCGTTGATGACGTAGTCGTCTCCGTCGGACCTGGCGGAGGTCTGGAGGGAAGCCAGATCGGACCCCGATTCAGGCTCACTGTAGCCCTGGCACCACTGGACCTCGCCCTTTGCGATGGGAGGAAGAAACTCCTGCTTCTGGTCCTCAGTGCCGTGAATCATCAGGGTCGGGGAGAGCATCTTCACAGCGAAGATATCCCTGCCGGGACACCTGTTGTAGGTCAACTCCTCGGTGAGGATGGTGGACTTGATTTGGCCTGCGTCCTGGCCGCCGTATTCGCTGGGCCAGTGCATGGTGAGCCAGCCTCTTTCGGACATCTTCTTGCGCATGGACAGGGTCAAGTCCCAGTCCTCGTTGTCCGGGTTACGGCTTCCGCCCACCCAATCGGGAGGAATCTCATCCTCGAAGAACCGGCGCAACTCGGCGCGAAAAGCCTCGTCTTCAGGGGAGAATCTGAAGTCCATTCTAGAGGAGCTCCTGGGGATCTATCAGCGGGAAATCATCGGCGTCAGGAACTGCTTACGGCAACACAGGTTACCGTCCTGACTACACCGCCAATAGTGTGTATTCTCTCTGTAACCAAAGAGCCCATCACGTTCATGTCCGGTGCGTCAATCACGGCGATGACATCGTAGGGACCGGTGACTACGTCCACCGACGACACTCCAGCGACGCCCCGGAGGGAGTCGCCCACCTCCCGTGTTTTCCCAACGGCGGTTTCTATCAGTATGAACGCTCTGCTGGCCATGCAACACCCCCTCGGGCGTCATGCTACGGGGCTGGTAAACCGCGACCATTCTACGACTGGCCCTATGGCCTGTCAAATCTAAACTCCGGCGCGCTAGGCCTCGCCGGCACTAGTAGGAAGAAGAGGCTGACGACGAGAGGGCCGCCTCAACCGCGGTCTAGAGCCAGAATGGTTACTGCTGCCACGGCCCAAAGCGCCAGGCCCAGGACCAACTGTTTGTCTCTGATAATCACCCACTCGGGGCTTTCGGCGTCGGTGGTGTGGTTCACAATCCAGAGGTAGCGGAACAGGCCGAAAATCACGAAGGGGATGGTCAGCATCATGCTGTGGTTGTCCGGAACGTTGGGTGCCTCAAAGGTGTATAGGGAGTAGGCCACCAGGGTCGCAGCTGCCGTGATGATTATCAACTGACTGAGGTATTCCCTGGTATACCGATCGAGGGACGACCGTTGGCTCACGGCATTGTCGCCCGACGCCGCCAGCTCGCTGTGACGCTTGCTCAGAGCTATGAACAAGGCTCCTAGGCCTATGGTGAAGTAGAGCCAGGGGGAAACCGTCACGTCGATTATCTGGGCTCCCGCCACAACACGCAGGATATACCCTGCGCTGACCAACATGACGTCCAGGAGAGCAATCCCCTTGAGCAGGCCGGAATAGCCCACGTTGATGGCCACGTAGACGGACACAACGACGCCGAATCCCACGTCCAAGAAATACGCCCCGGCCAATCCTGCCGCCAGTAGAAGCGTCGCTAGAGCCCCCGCGGCGGGCGCAGGGAACACCCCGGAGGCTATGGGCCTGTGGCGTTTTCGAGGGTGGTTCCTGTCCCTTTCCCGGTCGAAGAGGTCGTTAATAATGTAGACCGCGCCCGCCAAGGCGGCGAATATGGCTGCGCCTGCCAAGGTGTTCAGAAACAGATCAACGAACAGCCCGCCCTCGTTAAGGGTCCATCGCTCATCCAAAGAAAACGCCAGAGGGAGAAAGACGACGATGGCCTTGGTCCACTGCACCGGGCGTGTGGACATGACGGCGGCCTTGAAGCCGCTGAGGACGCCGGGCCGATGGGAGTCTGCGGGCCTCTCCTGTTCAGCCATGCTGCCAGCGCCTAAGCGGTGGGCCCTTGCGCTTCGGTCTCAACCCGCTCTGTATCAACGGACTCTCTTTCTTTGTTGGACGGTTGGAACTGCAAATAAACCAGGGCCAGGACTCCCAGTGCGATGGCAAACCAGAGTGTGCAGACGCGAACAATAAATGTAGCTGAAGATGCCGTTGTCCTGGACATGTCGAGGCGGCCAAGCAATGCTATCATTCCGCCCTCCGTGCCTACAAGACCGCCGGGGAGCAAGCTGACGGCGCCCAGGAGGGTGGCGGCGGCATAGATGGACACCGCCTCGTCCAGGGAGCCAGGCGCTCCCAGGCCCTGCAGAACCACCCACATGGCCAGGCCTTCCATAAACCAGGCCGCGACGCTCAAAGGCAATACAACCGCCAACTCCCGCGGCCCTGACAGCTGTCGTATCGAGTCACGGGCGTTGGTGAGGAAGGGCTTCCAGCGTGCCGGAAAGGGAAGGGCCAGGACCTTTGCGCTCCCCCAGGAAGATACGCACAGCAAGAAGAACGCAGCCACACCTCCGATCACCAGAATGGCTGCCAGCCAACCGTAGGGCACGAGGAACAGTCCCCAAACACTCAGGAGCAACACTCCCACCAGGTCCATCACTCGCTCCGCCACCACGGCGGCCGACGAGCGTGCGACGGGGACGGCGGCCCTCTCCCTGAGGAAGTAGGACTTGGCCAACTCCCCCACCCGGCCGGGGCTGATGGCCATGCTGAGGCCGGCGACGAATATCAGTCCGCTGGACGCCAGCCCCACCGGAATCTTGAGGACCCGCATGTAGTAGTGCCAGCGGACCAGCCGGAGTACATAGTTGGCGGCGGCAAGGCCAAGGGCGGCCAGCCAGAACCGGACGGGGAAATCGGCGATTTGGTCGATAAGCTCGAGGAAGTCTCCATAGAAGGCCAGTCCGGCGAACACCGCTACAGCCAGGATCACAAATATCAGTATCCCGCTACGCTTCACGGGTACTTCGCCTTTGCGCTAGCCCTGAGTTCATGTATGAACCGCTGCCTCCGTAGGGGCGACCGGCTGGTCGCCCTCCCGTCCGCTCGCCCTGAACGAAGCGTCAGCGGAGTCGAAGGATCACGTTGTTGCCCCTGGTTCGGGCATTCAATAGGCCCAGGCCACACGGGAGTAAGGACGCCCCTGGATTCCGGCCTTCGCCGGAATGACGGTTGTGGGACTTCGACGGCCCCCATCCCAACCTTCCCCTCGTGGGGGAAGGGGCAGGCTCCCGCTCTCTCCGGGAGAGGATTGGAGTGAGGATCCAGAGTGTACATGGAGAATATGGTGCGGTTGCGCCTTGGCGGTGTCAAGGTTCGGTGGGACAGTCAAGTTGTTGGAACAAGGCATAGGCGGTAGAATGTTGGCGCCAAGGAGCAAAGAACACAGCTACGATGTGATGGGAGAGCCGCCATGAAGTTCGGAGTGTTGTACGAAGTACAGCGTCCCACCCTCGACGACAACAAGGCCATCGAGGAGACGATTGAGCAGTGCGTCCTCGCCGACGAGATGGGCTGGGACTACGTTTGGTTTGTGGAGCACCATTTCCTGACCGGGTTCTCCATGTCGCCCTGTCCTGAAGTGATACTGGCGGCTCTGAGCAGGATCACCAAGCGCATCAGGCTTGGCTTCGGAGTCATGATACTGCCCTACCACCACCCGGTCCGCGCGGCTGAACGGGTGGCCATGATCGACCACCTGGCAAAAGGCAGGCTCGACTTCGGGACAGGCCGCTCGGCTCCCTACGAGCAGACGGGCATGGGCATTGACCCCAGGAACACCAGGGCCATGTGGTCAGAGTCTCTGGAGATGATCCCCAAGATATGGGACTCGAAGCATTTCGAGTACGAGGGCGAGTTCTGGAACGTTCCCTCACGGGAAGTGCTTCCCAAGCCCTACCAGGACCCCCACCCCCCCATTTGGGTGGCGGCGCTCCAGCCCCAGACCTATCAGCTTGCCGCGGAGAAGGGCATCGGCGTGCTGGCCCTCTCCTTCACGGCTCCTGAGCTTTTGGCGCCCCACATCCAAGCCTACCGGGAGAACATCAAGAGCGCCAAGCCGGTAGGCAAGTTCGTGAACAACAACTGGCTCAGCCTCTCCCAGGCCTGCTGCGACGAGGACGACCTGGCCGCCAAGGAGAAAGCTGCGCTCTCTCTCAAGACCTTCATCGGGCCGGACAAGCCCTACCTCCAGGGACAGGTCGACGTCTACAAGACCCTGCTGGACCAGTGGGGAGGCATCCCCGACCACCTGAAAGAGGACTTCTACCGCTCCACGGGCAGGGGCACCGCATTCGACGGTGCGGTGGACACGTCGCAGCTGGAGAAGCCTGAAGAGGTGGACGAGTCCGGCGGAGGCGCTCTGGCCGAATGGGCATGGAAGGAAATCGACGGCAAGACGCTGGCCGAGCGGGGCGTGGTCGTAGGGGGCAACCCAGACAGCTGCATCAAGGCCGCAAAGCTCTACCAGGACACTGGCATAGACCAACTAGGGGTACAGGTGGCCACCGAAATCCTCGACCACAACGACGCGATGAAGACCATCGAGATGTTCGGCAAGTACGTGATTCCGGAGTTCAAGAAGGCGGAGGCCAAAGCCGGGGCCCGGTAAAGCCCGATCCGGGGAGTGCTTTCTTTCTCCCCAAGAGAGACCTTCAGAGACCGTCTTCCCCCTCAGGGGGAAGATTTAGATGGGGGTCAACCCGGTCGCAATGAGACCTGTCCAGCCCTCACCCCGACCCTCTCCCAGAGGGCGAGGGAGTTGCGAATAGGTTACCCAGAGGCGAAGGCGTTGCACGCAGGGAGCTTAGCGGTTTCCAGTACGTCCTGAAGGCTCCTTCAGCCCTTCTGCACCGGATTATGGTTCACCGTCTTGACCGCCTGCACCGTGCAGCTTATGGTCGGCGCCTGCCCACCCTCGTTGGACGTGATGATTTCCAGGTTCGTCGGGCCGTCCAGATATGAAATCTCCTTGCCGTCCAGCTTAAAGGGCAGGTCGTGTCCCGGGTAGAACACGGTGGAACTCTCCACCATCTTCTCCACACTGTCCCGTGCATCGTTCATGTCCCAGAATATGTTGTAGGGCAAGCCGCGTTTCACGGCGCCGCCGTCGGGCAGGGCGTCCCCGGCAATCAGCGTCTTCTCGCCATCCAGATCGGCCTGCACGCTGATGTGGCCCTTGGTGTGGCCGGGAGTGTCCATGATGGTAAGCCCGTCCACTATAACGTCCCCTTCTGAGACGGGTTCCACCTTCAAGTGGGCCAGCATGTCCGCCACGTAGGTGGCGCAGGCATGGTCTCCGGGGTTGGGATTGCGGGCGTAGTCCAACTCCACGGGATGGACCAGTATACGGGAGTTCTTGAACAGATCGGTGTTGAGACAATGGTCCCAGTGGAGGTGGGTAAGGATTACCATGTCCACGTCGGCGGGCGTCATGCCCTTCGCCATGAGGCTTTCCACCAGCAGCCCCCGTCTGGAAGGCGGCCCGGTGTCGACCAGGATGGTCTGGTTCCCATAGGTGAGCAGGGAGTTGGTTGAGTACCCCACGGAGCCTTGATTGGTGATCAGAGTGAAACCGTAGGTGAGAACTTCCAGCTTGGCCATCACGCCCCCCTTTTTGATAAGCTTAGATGTAGAAGCCACGATAAGCGGGAGTACTCCGTTCGTCAATGCGCGGCTACTCAACTAAGAGATGCGCTTGTATCCGCCGGGCTATCCCAAACGTCTGCGAAGCCTATCGTAGACGTTCCCGGGTTGGGCCACAGTCAATATCAGGACTATCAGCCTATCCTGTCTACCGCATAGCAGATGCGCCACACATCGCGGTGTCCCCGAAGTTTCCCGGAGCGGGGCGGCATTGGGTCATCCGCCAACGCATCAATGGCATTCACCAAGCGTCGAGCTATAGTCGCGTCACGGATGCCGCGGAGGTCTCGTTCCGCCGCATTGGACAGGATGACCCTGTAGGTCAAAGACCGAGGTCTGCCTTGATGCTCTCGAAGTCGACTCCGCCGGTTTTGCGATAGTCTTCCAGCGTGTCCAGAGAGTCGAGCAGGTCAAGCAGGTCTTCCAACGCCTCCAGCGCACGGAGGTCTGAGAGCGGCACCAAGACTCCGACCGTTTCACCCTGAATCTGAACGGGGAACCGTTCGCCCTTGAATCGAAGGAGGTTGGCTATCTCAGCGAGTTGCTCGCCGTCAAGACTGACAACGCGATCCTCACCGGCAGAAGCCATTTAACCCTCCTCTTTGGTGTATGAAATCATTCACGGCAACCCAACCGCCCCGGCCCGGGCCGAGGTTGTGAGCCGCACCTTGAATTATACCACCCTCCCATCAACCCCACCGGAAGCGTGTCCTAGGGAAGCTGGCGAGGCTGGTGAGAACTTCCAGCTTGGCCATCATGCCCCCCTTTTTGATAAGCTTAGATGTAGAAGCCACGATAAGCGGGAGGACCCCGTTCGTCAATGCGCCTGTCACAGGGCGGATTGGATCGTTAGCGGTGAACGCCACAAGCCAAGGATGGAGGCGGAGATGTACAAACGGATTTTGGCGCCGCTGGACGGCTCGGAGATGGCGGAGCAGGCGCTTCCCTACGTCAGGTTCCTGGCTAAAGACCTGCAGGCCAAGGTGGAGTTGTTGAGAATCTCCGGGGGCGTGCCCCTGGAATTCCTTAACAACCAGACTCTCCATCCCCAGGACATCATGGACGCCATGAGGAACGAGGCCAACAACTATCTGAACGACGCCATGCGGCGGTTGGACAATATTGGCCTCTCGGTTTCGGTATCCGTCCGCGACGGAGCTCCGGCCCAGGAAATCGTCGAGGCCGCCGAGCAGGAGCCCGACACCATCATAGCCATGACCACCCACGGCAGGTCCGGCATGGCTAGATGGGTCATGGGCAGCGTGGCAGACAAGGCGCTTCACACAACCGACTGCCCCTTCCTGCTGATAAAGGCCAGGGAAGACGCGGAAATCGAGGCCGACGCCAGAGTCAACAGCATAATCGTGCCGCTGGACGGCTCGGAGTTCGCCGCGGAGGCCCTTCCCCACGCCGCTGCCCTGGCCAGACCCCGACGTCTCAAGGTGATTCTGGCCAGGGCCACTCCTTCCCTGGGCGAATACCAGAAGTACATGCAATACTCGATGATCGACGCGTCCACGTCCGTATACACCGGGCCATACGAGGAGTGGTCACGAGAGGCCGACGCCAACGCCATGGGCTATCTCCGTGACATAGGGGAGAGATTCTCTATGGATAACGGCGTAACCGTGGAGGAACACCTGCTCAGCGGCAGCCCTGCCGATGCCGTCGTGAACTTGGTTCATGAAGAGCCCAACAGCCTGGTTGTGATGACCTCCCATGGACGCTCTGGAATGGGACGCTGGGTGATGGGCAGCGTGGCAGACCGCATCGTCCGCCACTCAGGAAGTCCGGTTTTGGTCATCCGACCCAAGGCAGTGGAGGATAGCGGCTAGCAGCATAGCTAGAGCCGGAGCGGGCTACGCCGTGAAGGCCGGCATCACCTTGCTGGCGAAGAGGCGCAGGGCCTCCATAGCCTTGGCCAAGGGCATCCCCGGCCACACCATGCGTAAGGCCATCCGGTCCACTCCCAACGCCTCGCACCGCTTGAGGTCACCGATGCAGTCCTCTGGCGAGCCGATGATGAACCTGTCCCGGGACAGATCGCGGAAGGCGCTGGAGAAGGAGTCGTCAGGCAGGGCATCATCCTGCCCCCATCGGGAGTAGGTCTCGTACTTGCCACCCAGATAGGGTGCAGCCTCCGCGTATGCGGCCTCCTGGTCTGTGTGGACGTACAGTTCCCGCGCCATGGGAAGGGGCGCATAGGCCGCATCCGTGCCTGCTTCCTTTCCGGCCCGCCGGTACAACTCAATCTGGTCCTTGATGGTCGCGTAGGTTGCGTGGGGGTTGACGTACCACGTATAGCCCAGGCGCGCAGCCCGCACCACCGCCGCGTCGCTGTTGGCCGCTATCCAGATAGGTGGGTGGGACTTTTGCAGAGGCTTGAGGGGCATCCGGGCGCCATCTAGAGTGAAGTGGCTCCCGCGGTGGTCTACTTCGTCCTCCGTCCACAGCCGCTTCACTACCTCCAGGCACTCCACCATCCTGGCAACCCTGGTGCGTCGGTCTACGTTAAAGGCGGCGTATTCCTGGTCACGGTACCCCAGAGCGGCGCTGAGAACGAACTTGCCTCCGGTAATGACGTCCATGGTGGCGCATCGTTCCGCCAGGTCCACCGGGTTGAGGAGGGGGACCACCTGGGTTGCCACGATGCCCATGCCCTCGGCTTCCGCTGCCACCCTGGCCAGAAAGGGAAGGTTCTGGAGTTGGAGATACGGGTCGGTCAGGTAGTGTTGGCCCTGGTAGACGAAGTCGAAGCCCAGCGCCCTGGCTTCTCTGACGTACTCCAGGATGTCTGCAACCACGCGGCGCATGTCCGTGCCTGCTGGCTGTTGGGCAAACCCGGTAAGGGAGACCCCGAACTTCATCTATTCCTCGGGCTCATAGTCATGTCCCTTAGATTCCTCGCTGCGCTCGGAATGACGGTGAGTGCGGTGCGTTCGGCATGACAGATAGCGATCCCTTGATGACAGTCAGAGGCATATCGGGCAGTCGATCGCGTAGGCATGTCCTTGGCTATAGGGCGCCAGAGGCATTATACCCCACGCGCGTGGCGACGCCAGAAAGCACATTCCGCCAACCCGATTTTCCTTGACACCCCATGGGCGCCATGTTAGGGTTGTTGGCGCTCAAGAATCGGGCCGCGGGAGGGGTTGGAGTTACGCCTATGGGACCTATCTTGGTTGCAGTAATCCTGGCGGTAGTCGGGCTGCTTTTCGCAGTGGCCTTGATCTTTCGGGTGGTGAAGGCCGATGACGGCAACGACCGCATGAGAAGCATCGGGACCGCCATCAGAGAAGGCTCACAGGCTTTCCTCAACCGGGAGTATATGGTCCTGCTGCCCTTCATCATCATAGTGTCCGTCGGCCTGTGGCTACTCATCGACAGGTACACCCACGGAGACTGGATTCCCAGGACGGCCATAGCCTACCTGGCGGGCGCAGCCTGCTCCGCCGTTGCGGGGTACATAGGCATGAACGTGGCCGTAAGGGCCAACGTCAGAACTGCCGCCGCCGCCATGAGGGGCCTCAACCCTGCGCTCCGCGTCGCATTCAACAGCGGGGCAGTCATGGGAATCACAGTGGTCGGCATCGCCCTTCTGGGCGTAACCATTCTCTACGTCATATTCCAGGATATCCTGTGGGTCACCGGATTCGCCTTCGGAGCGTCTTCCATTGCGCTGTTCGCCAGGGTGGGCGGTGGAATCTTCACCAAGGCGGCGGACGTGGGCGCCGACCTGGTGGGCAAGGTGGAGGCCGGAATCCCGGAGGACGACCCCAGAAACCCCGCTGTCATAGCCGACAACGTCGGTGACAACGTGGGAGACGTGGCGGGAATGGGCGCCGACCTGTTCGAGTCATACGTCGGCTCCATCATAGCGGCCATAGCCCTGGCCGCTGCAGCCGTGGCCTCAATCCCGGGACAGGACTGGAAAAGCGACGTGGCGCTTCTGCCCCTGCTGCTGGCCGGATTTGGCATAGCTGCATCCATCCTGGGCACGTTTATAGTTCGCAGCGGTGAGAGGGCCAGCTTCGGAGACCTGCTGTGGGCCCTCAGGCGGGGCATATTTGCCTCCGCCATACTGGTCGTAGGTTTCGCCGCCATAGCCGTGGTCTGGCTGGACCTGGACGGATTGATAGGTCCTACGGTCAGCGACTTCGACATCTTCTGGGCCATCGTCGCCGGGCTAGGCGCCGGAGTAATCATCGGCCTGGTAACCGAGTACTACACGTCATACGACTACGGCCCGACCAAGTCAGTCGCCGAGTCAGCCCAGACAGGCTCCGCAACCACCATGATCAGCGGCATAGCCACGGGGATGCAAAGCACCGTCGTGCCCGTGCTCGTCATCGCGGGCGCCATTCTCGCGGCCTTCGAGCTGGCGGGCTTCTACGGGGTGGCCCTGGCCGGAGTCGGAATGCTCTCCACGCTGGGCATCACCCTCGCGACTGACGCCTACGGCCCCGTGGCCGACAACGCCGGAGGAATCGCCGAGCAGGCGCAGCTTGCCCCCGAGGTGCGGGAGCGCACCGACGCGCTGGATGCCCTAGGCAACACCACCGCCGCCACCGGAAAGGGATTCGCTATAGGCTCCGCCGGGTTGACTTCACTGGCCCTGCTGGCGGCCTACGGGCAAGCGGCGGACTTGAACAGAATCGACCTGCTGACCCACACGACCCTCACCGGGCTTCTCATCGGGGCCATGCTTCCCTTCCTGTTCTCGGCCATGACCATGCGGGCCGTGGGCCGGGCGGCCTTCTCCATAGTCAACGAGGTGCGCAGGCAGTTCCGCGAAATTCCGGGAATCATGGACGGCACTGGCCGGCCTGAGTATGCAAAGTGCGTGGAAATCTCCACCACGGGCGCCCTCAAAGAGATGATCATACCCGGCATCATGGCTGTGGCCGCACCGCTGGCGGTGGGGTTTGTGCTCGGCGAGGAGGCCCTGGGCGGCCTGCTGATAGGCGCCGTGGGCGGAGGTTTCGTCCTGGCCATCACCATGGCCAACGCCGGAGGGGCCTGGGACAACGCCAAGAAGTACATCGAGCTGGGCAACTACGGCGGCAAGGGGTCCGACGCCCACAAGGCCGCGGTGGAAGGCGACGTAGTGGGAGACCCGTTCAAGGACACCTCCGGCCCGTCGCTGAACATCCTGCTGAAGCTCATGGCGATTGTGTCTCTGGTGTTCGCGCCCCTTTTCCTGGAGCTGGACGCCCTCATAGACAAGATTTAGGGCAACCTAGAGCAAGCCGCCGCCTGTACGGCGTGGCGCCAGGAAGCGGAAAAACGTCTTGCCTCTTCTGTGCCCCCACGGCAGCACAAGCGGGTGTAGCTCAATGGTAGAGCTCCAGCCTTCCAAGCTGGTCATGTGGGTTCGATTCCCATCACCCGCTCCAATTCCTTCTTCTCCTGAGTTCCGTGGGTCTTTGTCCCTTCTCCCCTGGCGGGAGAAGGTTAGGATGAGGGGGGACACCAGAACATCGAAGGCACAGTTCAAGCGAATCCCCGAGACCGCCCTCACCCCAACCCTCTCCCGTCCGAGGGAGAGGAGGGTAGACCCCACACCTCTGATTTGACTGGCTGCACGGCTAGACACTAAAATTGCTCAACCCCGCCGGGGATAGCTCTGGCTCCAACGGCACCTGAATTTACGGCTCCGGCGGCTCTTTTAGGAGGTCCACGATGAAATTCGGAACTTCGTTGTATTGCCAGAACTACCCCGACTGGGACCGCTTCAACGCCGGCCAATTCGGCCCCGGACCGGCCATTCCCGACCACGTCAAGGTCCTGGAAGACGTGAAGGTGGGAGAGCTGGCCGACGACCTGGGGTTCGACCGGATATGGTCCATCGAGCACCACTTCACGCCCTACACCATGGTGCCCAGCGTGACCCAGTTCCTGGCCTACTTCGCCGGCAAAGTCAAGAACGCCGGAGTGGGAACCATGGTCATCGTGCTGCCCTGGCACGAGCCTCTGAGAGTGGCGGAGCAGATAGCTTTGCTGGACATCCTGCTTCAGGGACGCTCCTTCGCGATAGGGTTCGGGCGCGGCGCCGCCCGCCGGGAGTTCGAGGGCCTGCGAATCCCCATGTCCGAGTCCCGGGACAGGTTCGTGGAGTCGGCCAAGATAGTGAAGATGGCCCTGACCCAGGAGCGGTTTTCATACGACGGCGAATTCTACAAGATACCGGAGATAAGCATCCGGCCGCAGCCCCTGAACAAGAACCTGACCGACAATATGTACTGCGCGGCCCAGAGCCGCCAGAGCGTCAACATGGCCGCCGACGCCGACCTCCGCCTCATCGTCGTCCCCCAGAAGGACTGGGACGAGTACTCCGACGACATACGGGTCTACAACATCCGGCGCAGGGAGCAGGGCATGGAGGCCCGCCGCCCCATCGTGGGCTGCAACGTCTACTGCACCAACGACCTGGATGACGCCAAAGAGACATTTTGGGACGCGGTGCACGACCACGCAATGTCGGCCATCCACCACTACGAGCTGGACGAACCGGAGCACTTCAAAGAGGTGGGCGGCTACGACCACTACGCCGAGGCCGCTTACAGGATTCGCGACGGCGGGGCCGGCTCCAGGCACACCCACAGCCACACTCAGATATGGGGCACTCCGGAAATGTGCCTGGAGGCCATCCGGGAAATCCAGGGCAAGACCCACCCCGAGGAGATGTACGGCGTCTTCAAGTTCGGGGCCATGCCCCTGGAAAAGTCCACCGAGAGCATGAAGCTCTTTGCCAAAGAGGTGCTTCCGGAGATTCACAAGGACCAGTTGATGGACCCGCTCTAAAGAGGCATCCGGTTAGGAACAAGGGGCGTCCGACGACCGTTCGGACGCCCCTCTTTCAGGCTTACGCCATACGAGGTGTCACACCACACCCGAGGAGGACGGCATGGGAAGGCTGGACGGCAAGGTAGCCATAATAAGCGGTGGGGCTAGGGGACAGGGCGCCGCTGAGGCCAAGATATTCGCCAGAGAGGGCGCCAGCGTCGTCATAGGCGACATTCTGGACGAGGAAGGCAAGAAGACGGAGGCCGAAATCGCCGAAGCCGGCGGAGAAATCACCTACGTGCACCTGGACGTCACCGTTGAGGAGGACTGGCAGAGGGCTGTCGCCGAAGCCGAATCCAAATATGGAAAGCTGAACGTGCTGGTCAACAACGCCGGAATTCTCTTCAGGGCCGCCATACCAAACATTACCGTCGAGCAATGGGACCGCATCATGGACGTAAACGTCAAAGGCGTGTTCCTGGGCACCAAGTATTCCATCCCCGCCATGCGCCGGGCCGGAGGCGGTTCGATAATCAACATATCGTCCACGGCGGGCCTGGTGGGAAGCCCAGGAGAGACTGCGGCGTACGCGGCCACCAAGGGCGCAGTCCGCATCTTCACCAAGGCCACCGCCGTGCAGCACGCCAAAGACCAGATCCGGGCCAACTCGGTCCACCCCGGCCCCGTGAAGACTGAGATGATAGCCGACACCCTGAACGATCCCGAAAACTACCAGCAACGGCTGCGTAGGTTGCCCATCGGGCGCCCGGCTGAGCCGGAGGAGATAGGCATGGGCGTCCTCTTCCTAGCCTCCGACGAGTCGTCCTACATGACGGGCAGCGAGTTGGTCATCGACGGCGGGACCACCGCCGAATAACGGGGGAGCAGCCGACATGGACCTTCTTGAAGCCAGTCCCAACCCATTCGGCGGCATAGTCACGGCCCCCGACGCCCTCCCGGACGACCCAGCGGGTTTCCGAGAGAGTCTCGCCCTCTCTATCGAATCGTGGAAGGCTGAAGAGTACAAGGTAGTCTGGATGGAGGTCCCCCTTGCCAAGTCGACGGTGATTCCGGCGGCTGTGGAGGCGGGCTTCACTTTCCACCACGCGGAGGAAGGCTACGCAATGCTCACTCTCCAGCTGGTGGAAGGAGCGTACATTCCTCCCTACGCCACCCACTATGTTGGAGTCGGCGGAGTGGTGATCAACGACGCCAACGAGCTGCTGGTGGTGTCGGAGAAGTACCGCAGGGCCGGGCGCGGCCCGGCCTACAAGCTGCCCGGAGGAGCGCTCCACCCCGGCGAGCACCTGGTGGAGGCGGCCGAAAGAGAAGTGCTTGAGGAAACGGGAATTAAGGCCACGTTCCAGTCCCTACACTTCTTCCGCCACTGGCACGGCTACCGCTACGGCAAGTCGGACATCTATTTCGTATGCCGCCTCTCCCCCCAGAGCGCCGATATCACTATGCAGGCAGAGGAGCTAGACGAAGCCCTCTGGATGCCCGTTCAGGAGTTCCTGAACAGGGAAGACATCAGCCCCTTCAACAAGAGCATCGTCGACTCCTGCCTCCGCTTCCCCGGCATAGCCCCCGGGGCCATAGAGGGCTACGGTGACCCCGCAATTCACGAATTCTTCATGCCCAAGTAGGGGAGCCCCACCCTTCATCGCCATGAAAATGGACAGCGCCGCTCCCAACCCGTAATTCCCGCTTTTGCGGGAATCCACCTCCCGGCGGCAACAAAAGGAGGACAACGAGTATGGCAATGAATACGAAGGCGCAAAGGATTGAAGAGAGTTGGGACAGGATCAAGCCCAAGTCCTGGGGCAAGGGAACCCACCGGAGAAAACGTGAAGCGCTGTACGACCTTCTCAACGACGATGAACTGCCGGAGCGCATGATAGCTGGGGTCTTTACGGGGACCCAGAGCGGGGAGTTCATCTTGATTGACGGGGTAGTCGTGGCGACCAACAAACGAGTGCTCGCCGTGGACAGGGGAATGTTGGGGAAGGAGCAGGTCCATCAGATAGACTATAAGGACATTAGAGACATCTACCATAAGAAAAACGACGTTATCGTCAGCGGCCCAACCTTGGGAACATATAAGATCGCAACCATCGGGGAGGATAACCTTCAGAAGCCGTTCATAAACTGCGTCCTGGGATACATCGACCAACCGTCCGTCAGCGAGAGGTCGTCAAGAACCGAAAGGATAGACGAGAGTTGGGACCGTATCAAACCCGATTCGTGGGACGACGATACCCACCGCAGAAAACGGGAAGCTCTGCACGACCTTCTCGAGGACGACGAGGCGCCGGAGTGCATGATTGCGGGACTATTCACCTCCGAAGGGTCGGACTCGGGGGACGACCTCTATATCGACGGCGTGGTCGTGGCGACCAACAAACGATTGCTTGCCGTCGACAGGGGAATGTTTGGGAACGAGGATGTCGCCGAAATAGACTATAGGGACATCAGGGACATACGACATGAAGAAGAAGCCGTTCATATCATCGGCTTACACATGACATATAAGATAGAGTCCATCTTCGAGGATGGGGTTGAAGATCCCTTCGTAAACTACGTTCTGGCTCGCATGGGTAGAACGTCCCTGGAGGGGAACCCCCATTTCATAGCAGCCCAGAAAGCCGCCTTTGCCCACGGCCGCTCCACCCCGCAGGGCATGCCCCCGTTGTCCGTCGCCGATGAGCTTGAAAAGCTGGCTGGACTCGTAGCGAAAGGCATTCTTACTCAAAGCGAGTTCGATGCCCAGAAGAACCAGTTGCTTGGCGTCGCTCCGGTCCCCGGACCCGCAGAGGGCGTGACCGGGAGTCCACAGACCATAGGCGTCCAAGAGGCCGCCAGAGCACAACGCGAATTGGAACAAGCGCCAACGGCCCAGGAAACCGCCTCCAGGGCCCAGAACGAGAGACAGCTGTTGCTGGACAGCCGCTGGAACGAACTCAAACCCATGTCTTGGAGTGAGAACGACTATCAGGAAAGCCGGGAAGCGCTGTACGACCTTCTCGAGAGGGATGAATTGCCGGAGGGCCTGATCGCGGGGACCTTCAGACTCGAACGACGGGAGGCGGGAGCGCCGATTGTCGACGGCATAGTCGCAGCGACCGGCAAGCGGCTGCTTGGCGTGGAAAAAAGACGGCACGGAGCGGAGAAAGTCATCCAGGTCGAGTACAAGGACATCGGGGAGGTCACCCACAGGTCAGCAGTGACGGGCGCCAGCATTCGCATTAGCGGCCCAACCATGAAGACCTATGAAATCAGATACATCCGGGGAGACTCAGAGTCTTTTGCAAACTTCATCCAGTCCCACCCGGACACCGCCGCGACTTAGCTTGGCTTTTGGAGACGGGCGCCCTTAGGAGGACACGTTGACACAAAGAAGAAACAGGCGCTTGGCCTCCAGTATGTGGGGCCGGACAGCTGTTCCATCGCCTCTCCGACGGATGGTGTAGGGGTGACCGGCGGTAACCCTCCGGCACTGGAGCAGACGGCGAATCCTGGATTCCGGCCTCCGCCGGAAAGACGGGTCCGGGTCAGTTTGATCCGAAACGCAGAAAGGAATAGCAATGGCAGTTGACAGAATGTCGGCGGGATTGGACAGTATCCTGGACAGGGACGCAGACCTTGAATTGTTGAGCACGGGCTACGACGTGGCTGAGGGTCCGCTGTGGCTCCCAGAGGAGGGCTGCCTGCTCTTCAGCGACATGCGGGGCAACCGCAGGCTGACGTGGACTCCCGACGGGAGTGCAGGCAGCGTGGCGGAGGTCCGCAGCCCCACCAACGAGACCAACGGGATGACGAAGGACATTCACGGGCGGCTGCTGTCATGTGAGAGCGGAGCCCGCCCGGTCACCCGCCTGGAACCCGCAGGAGACATCACGGTGGTCATGAACCAGCACAACGGCCTGGCGCTCAACCGCCCCAACGACGTGGCCGTACGCTCCGACGGCTCCATATACTTCACAGACCCCGGTCGTGGAATGCCTCTCGCCCAACGGCAACAGCACCACTCGTCTGTTTTCTGGGTGTCACCCGACCTCGGTTCCCACTTCCTGCTGGCCGACGACTTCGTATACCCCAACGGCCTGGCCTTCTCCCCCGACGAAAGCATCCTCTACATCGACGACTCCCAACGCCAACACATTCGGGTTTTCGACCTGCACGAGACCGGCGCACTTGAGAGGCAGACGGAGAGAATCTTCTTCCAATTCACGACCGAACTGCCAGGGGTGCCCGACGGCATGGCCGTTGACGCGAACGGAAACCTCTACTGCACCGGTCCCGGAGGAGTCTGGATAATTACTCCGTCTGGGGAACACCTGGGCACGATTCTCACCGGCTCCAGGCAGACCACCAACTGCGCTTTCGGCGGAGAGGGTCTCTCGACGCTCTTCGTCACGACCATCGATTCGCTTTTCCGCATCGAGACCAAGGCTAAGGGGTTCACCTTCCCCAAGGCGTAGAAGGAGCCGATGCATGGCGCTATTGAGGCAGAACGGCCCCTACGTGTGGGTGACCTGGCTGACTAAGCTGCTGGTTGGGGACGCCTCGTGCGAATGGGCCGCTTGGTTCAAGGCCCAGCATGAGGGCTTCAGCTGGGAAAAGGTCCCAGACTCAATAGACTGGACTCCTTCACGCATAGAGCACACAGCAATGGTGGCTGAGGTGCGCGAGCAACTCGAAGAGGAAGGGTACGCCGTCTTCACAGAGAGCCAGAACGCATTTGCGCTTAGAGGAAGGTCTACGGCGATAACCCTGGGCGGCAGGCCTGATCTGGTTGCCCGGCGGGGCGGCGAGGGGATTGTCATAGAGGTCAAGTCAGGCGTCCCCAGGCCATCACACCACATCCAACTGCTCACATACATGTACGCCGTGGCGAGAGCGCCCGGGCCGCACGTGGGCGTAGAGTTCGAGGGCAAGCTCGTCTACTCGGACCACGAAGTTCCCGTGCCGTCTGTCGCGGTGGATGAAGCCTTCGTCGCCAATCTGGGCGGCCTGATAAGAAGAGTCGGGGCCGATACTCCGGCACGGAAGGTACCAAGCCCCGACGAATGCCGCTTCTGCAACATCACTATCGCCGACTGCCCCGAACGAGACGCCGAGGGAACGGTTCTGGAAGGGGAGACCGACGACTTCTAGGGACCCGCAGCCAGCCGGCGTCGCTAACCTTGAACTGGTCGATAACGGTTGACGATGGGGAGCCGCCGATCTTTTCCGAATGCCCTGGGGGTAATCTTGACGCCCGGAGGAGCTTGGCGGCGCTTGTACTCTGTCCGGTCCACCGCTGCTATAACCTGCCTGACCACGTTAGGGTCGAACCCCATGTCCACCATGTCCTGGTAGCTGCGGTCCTCTTCTACGTAGGCTTCGACCACCGGGTCCAAGACTTCGTAGGGCGGTAGGCTGTCCTGGTCCGTCTGGTCGGGGCGCAGCTCGGCGCTGGGGGGCTTCTCCAACGCAGCGTCGGGGATGACGTGTTTCGGAGAGCCGTTCTCGTTGCGCCACCGGCTCAGCGTGTACACTAACGTTTTAGGCACGTCCTTGATGACTGCGAACCCGCCCGCCATGTCTCCGTACAGCGTGGCGTATCCCATGGCCATCTCGCTCTTGTTGCCGGTGGTGAGGGCCAGCCACCCGAACTTGTTGGAGATGGACATGATTATGTTGCCCCTGATACGGGCCTGAACGTTCTCCTCGGCCATGTTGGGTTCCGTACCCTTGAAATACGGCTCCAGCATGTCCTGAAATGCGCCATGAGCTGGTTCTATGGGAACAACCCAGAAATCGATGCCCAACCGCCGGGCCAGCTCCGCAGCATCGGCCAGGCTACCCTCGCTGGAATAGCGGGAGGGCATGCCCACACCGACTACGTTTCCCTTGCCCAGAGCGTCCACGGCCACACATGCCGTCAGGGAAGAGTCGATCCCGCCCGACAGTCCGATGACCGTCTTCTCAAACCCGCTCTTCTTTACATAGTCCCGCACACCCAGAAGCAACGCCTGGTAGACCTCAGCGGCCGGTTCCAGGGGTCTCCGGCCATTCCAGGACGGAATCTGCGGCCTTGGGCGCGGTGTACGGGCTGATACATGCACCACTTCGGGTTCGCCGATTTCGTCGAAGAGATAGGGAAGTCCCTGTCTATGCCGTGGACCGCGCAGTCGGTACGAGAAGAGCTGGTCCATCTCCAGGTCAGCAACGAGCAAGTCCTCCTGAAACTGCTGCCCCCTGGCCACCAGTTCTCCCGACGGATCAAAGACCAGACTTGCGCCGTCGAAGACCAGTTCGTCCTGGCCCCCAACGGTGTTCACGTAGGCGACGTAGACCCCGTTGTCCTGGGCCCGTGTGGCCACCATCCGCTCCCGGAAGCTTGCCTTGCCCGCATGGAATGGAGAGGCATTGATGTTGACGACGACCTGGGCGCCAGCATCCCGTTGGACCACCATCGGCCCCATCGGACTCCAGATGTCCTCGCAAATGTTCACGCCCACGCCAACCCCGTTGATGTTGTAGACAGGGCATGCGGAGCCTTTCTTGAAATAACGGTCCTCGTCGAATACTCCGTACGTCGGCAGGTGAATCTTGTGGTACACGCCCACAAGCTCCCCGCCGTAACCCACAGCCGCCGCATTGTAGATGTCAGAGTCCATGTCGGCGTAGCCCACCACCACGGCCATGTCTCCAGAGGCCGCGACGATACGCTCCATTGCCGCTATGTTGTCTCTGATGAAGCTGGGTTTGAGGAGAAGGTCTTCCGGGGGATAGCCCGACACGGCCAGCTCGGGAAACGCAACCAGATCAGCCCCTAACGCCCTGGCCTCTTCCATGACGGAAAGAATCCTGGAAGTGTTCCCTTCCAGGTCGCCTACGGTGGGATTTATCTGGGCCAGCGCCAGCCTGAAATCAGCCATTACATGACGCCTCAGCTACGAGTATAGCACACCGGGACCAACGCCCCTGCCAGGAGGCAAAGCGTCCCAGGTCAGGACAGCTACTCCGGCGACGGAACGTCAGGCTCCACCCTAGCCTTTGCCAACTCAGGAAACGCGTCCAGGTCCAGAGGCACGCCGGTGTCCTCGTATGCCCTCACCACGGCCCGCAGGTCGCCGGGGACAGACTTCTTGCTGCCCGTGGAGGCGTCGTAACCGACGTACACAGCCTCCGCGGAGGTCAGCAACGTTTCCGTTTCGTGCTGGTATATATCCATGCAGGCCGTCATTGACGTGGAACCAATACCGGCAACGCGGAAGCATACATCCAACAGGTCTTCAACGCGGGCCGGGGCTTTGTATTCTATGGTGACTTTCACCGTCGCAGTGTCGAAGTGACCCGTCTCCGCTAGCTTGTACAGAGAGAAACCTAGGTTCCTAAAGTAAGCTCCCTGGGCCGTCTCCAGATAGTCCAGGTAGGCGCCGTAATAGACTATCCCCTGGCGGTCGCACTCCCCCCAGCGAACCCTGACCTTAGTGTGGAACTTGAAGTCGGTCTTGCCCATCCGGCGCCCCAGCCTCGGTCTATGTCAGAGGCCTATCGCTGTTCTTGCCCGCCCGTGACTTGGGGATTATAATCAAAATCCCACGGGCCCGTAGCTCAGGTGGTTAGAGCGCAGTCCTGATAAGACTGAGGTCGATAGTTCGAGTCTATCCGGGCCCACCAATTCCCCAGGCGACAACAGACCCACCCTGAATGCACCCCTCGTCCTTTGTTCAGGCCGATTGGGGTTGCTCAGCTAGCTGCCGGACTGCCCCGCTGACGCGAAGTAACTCTGGATGACCATTATAACCTGGTCTCGGGTGATGAGGCGATCGAAGTAGTCTCGGACAGCCGCGATGGCCTCATCCCTTTCAATTATTCCGTTGCCATTGGCGTCATATCGGCTGATCACGTCCAGTTCTGTGGCTGAGCCGGTCACGGCGCTGGCGGTCTGACCGGAGGCATGCGCGTCGGTGTAGCTCGCCGTCGCACGTAGGAACATGTTCGCGTCGGCGTCTACGGGCGTGTAATTGGCCGATGTGGCGCCCGATATGTTGGTCCAGCCAGTCGACCCGTCCGCGGACCTGGCCCACTGCCACGCGAGGCCGGTCACACCGCCGTCAGGATCGTTCAGGCTGGCTGTCAACTCGACCCCAACCTCCGGCTGCGACGACAGGGTTACGACACCATCCTCTCGCACATTGATGACTGTGACGGTTACGTCTCTTGTAGCGGTGTTGAACCCGCTGTCGGTGACTACTACCGTGACCTCGTATACGTTGTCCGTGTCTGCGTCCGTCGGGGCCTCGAAGTCAGGCAGCTCCTTAAAGGTAAGCTCGCCGGTGGCGCTGATGTCGAAGGCGTCCATGTCAGCTCCCAACACCGACCATGCCAAGTCGGCAGGGTCATCCTCAGCATCGGTAGCTGCGTAGGTGGACACCGCTTCAGAGATGTTCTCGGAGTAATCGACCATGGTGTCGCCTGTCACCACCGACGGGTGTTCGTTCACGTCGATGACGGTGATAATCACCATTATGGTGTCTCTGGCGCCGAACCGATCGGTGGCCGTGACGTTAACCCTGTAGAGACTTTTCGTTTCGTAATCCAGCGGCGCCTTCGTCATCAACTGGCCGGTCGATGCGGCAACGTCGAATGATTCGGCGTCATCACCACCTAGCGTGTAGGTCAATGTGTCGGAGAGGGAGTCTGTAGCCATAACCGGAGCTCCCACGTTCTGGCGTGCCGCCGTGTTCTCGGCCACGCTCCTTTCACCGGTGTCCGTCGCAGGAAACGCAGGCATGGTGTTTACGACATTATTGGATATCGCCTGAGCGCTCTGGCCAGGCGCCTGAGCGTCGGTGTAGCTCGCCGTCGCCCGCAGGTACATGTCCGAGTCTGCCGCAACAGGTGTATATGTCCCTAACCCGGCACCCGGGATGTCGGTCCAGCCAATCGACCGGTTCGGCGACCTGGCCCACTGCCACGTGAGGCCGGTCACACCTCCGTCAGGATCGGTTAGGCTGGCTGTCAACTGTACTCCAACCTCCGGTTGCGACGACGACAGGGTTACTTGCCCGTCCGGTTGCGCGTCGATGACCACTCCGCCCACCGCAATGGCGGTCTGCCCGGAGGCTTGAACGTCAGTGTAGGTTGCCGTGGCCCGCAGATAGTACCCCACGTCCGCCGCAACGGGCCTGTAGGCGCCTAATGTAGCGCCGGATATGTCAGCCCAGCCGGTTGATCTATTAGGGGACCTGGCCCATTGCCACGTGAGGCCGGTCACGCCGCCGTCAGGATCGTTCAGGCTGGCTGTCAACTCCACCCCGACCTCCAGCTGCGATGTCGACAGGGTTACAACCCCATCCGCTTGTACTTCGACGACTTGGACGGCGGTCACCTCATTGGCGGTCTGGCCCGGGGCCTGGGCGTCGGTGTAGGTTGCCGTTGCCCGCAGGTAGTCGCCCACATCCGCCGCAACCGGCGTGTATGTGGCTAACGTGGCACCCGAGATGTCGGACCAACCGGTCGACCCGTTTGGAGACCTGGCCCACCGCCACGCGAGGCCGATTACGCCGCCGTCAGGGTCGTTGAGCGTGGCCGTCAGTCCGATTCCAACCTCAGGCCGCGACCGCGACAGGTTTACAACCCCATCCGCTTGTACTTCGACGACTTGGACGGCGCTTACCGCCTCGGCGGTTTGGCCGGAGGCTTCCCTGTCGGTGTAGGTCGCCGTCGCCCGCAGGTAGGAACCCAGATCCGCCGGAACGGGCCTGTAGATGGCCGACGTGGCGCCGAATATGTCGCCCCAGCCGGTGGTCCCGTTTGGGGACCTGGCCCACTGCCACGTCAAGCCGGTTACGCCGCCGTCGGGGTCGATCAGCGAGGCCGTCAGGCCCAGGCCGACCTCAGGCCGCGACGACGACAGGGTGACGCGCCCGTCCGGCCTCACGGCGGCTATTTGGGTGGTCACATCAATCGCCCTCTTGCCGAAACCTTCCGCGTCGCGGTAGCTCGCCGTCGCTCGCAGGTAGGCTCCCTGGTCCGCCTCGACAGGCGTGTAGGTGTTTGATGTGGCTCCCACGATGTTGGTCCAGCCGCTGTCTCCGTCCGGGGACCTGGCCCACTGCCACGCGGCGTCATCGGTCAGGTCGGTCTCCGCTGTGGTTATCGGGGGAACGGCGCCTGACCTGCCGTCTGGGTCGGTGAGACTGGCCGTCAACTCCACCCCAAGCGCCGCCCTGGAGGGCGACAGGGAAACGGCCCCATCCTCGTCCACGTTGGCGACTGTGACAGTCACGTTCTGCGTGGCGGTGTAGGCCCCGCTTCTGGCTCTCACCGTTATGTTGTATACGTTGTCCGTGCCCCGGTCCGCCGGGCTTTCGTAGTTGGGAGTGCCCCTGAAGGTCAGCGCTCCGCCTGATAAGGAGAAGTCGCCGGCGTCGTCTCCCAACAACGACCAGGAGGAGCTGCCCGCCCTCGGGCCGGCCGCCGTGTAGGTCGCCACCGTACGCCTGTCATTCTCCGGGTGATCGATGTTCGTCCTACCTGATACCACCAGGGCTTTCTTCGACAACTCCGGCCGCTCGTTAAAGTCGGTGACCGTGATGGTCACGACGATGCTGGTGCTTTCGTTGGACGGGTCCGTGGCCGTAACGGTGACGGTGTAGGTGCGCTTCGTCTCGTAGTCCAAATTTATCCCCGCGCCTACCGTGATCTGGCCCGTGCCCCTGCCGATCGCGAACGAAGGCGCATCGACGCCGCTCAGCCTATAGGTCAAATTGTCATTGTCGATGTCCGTGGCCTCAACTCGGTCGCCCACATTGCCAGGGTTCGGGTTCGTATCCGAGTCCGACTTTGCGTTCTCCGCCACGTTTCTATCCGTCTTGTCGTTCTGTACATGTTCGGTATCAGGGTCCTGATCAGGGAACACAGGGGGCTGGTTTAGAAGGTTCTTCTGTTGCACCGGATTGGCTGATTCCATAGCGGCCTTCTTGTCGGCGCCTTGTCCGTCAGTGTACTCTGCCCTCGCACGCAGGCAGTCCTCGAGATCGGCCGAGACCGGTCTGTACGTGGCAGACTTGGCATTGGCACGGTCGATGATTTCCCAGTCGCTCTCATTGACTTGGGAACAATCCGACGCAGCGGCCAAATCCCACTTCCACGTGATGCCGGTTATCGTCATCTCCTTGGCGTTTAGCGGAGGCGTAGAACCCGAGGCGCCGTCAGGGTCGGTGAGCATGGCCGTCAGATCGATGCCGTCTTGCGGCTGCTCCGATGACAAGATTACCATGCCCGGATCGTCCACGTTGGTAATCGTCACGGTCACGTCCCGCGAAGCGGTGTTGCCGGCGCTGTCGGTGGCTATGACCGTCACCTCGTACCTGTTGTTCCTGCCAGCGTCCCTCGGGTCCTCGTAGTCTGGTGAAGCCTTGAATCTGAGTTCGCCACGGGCGAAGTCAGGAGAGATGCCGCCATTGCCAATGCAGAAGAGGTCGGCGTCGTGTCCCGACAACGACCATTTCAACGTGTCGTTGTTGTCCTCAGGGTCGGTCGCTGTGTAAGTGGACACCGTCGGCGGAGTACTATCATCTATGATCTCTGGGTAATCTTTTGCGGTTTGGCCGGCCGTTATCGTTGGATCCTCGTCCACATTGGTGACGGTTATGATCACTGTGATGGTATCTCTCGAGGGAGTGGTTAGCGAGTCGGATGGGTCCGCAGCCGTTACTACCACCTGGAATTCGTGGTCGCTGTTGTCTGGATCCTCGAAGTCCAACGTAGTCCCGGCGCCCACTCTAATCTGGCCCGTACCGCTGTCGATGGTGAACGAACTCGCATCCGCATCGCCTAGCGTGTAGGTCAATCCGCCGTGGGCGTCCGTGGCAGCAACCGGATCGCCCACGGGGTCACCGGCGTCCGCGTCCTCCGCCAAGCTCCTACTTATGGGGGTGTTGTCAGGTATCGGATCGCCGTCAGCATCCTTGAACACAGGGGCCTTGTTGCTGGTGTCCGCCCGCACGGGGTTGGCCGATACCCCATTCGCGGTCTTCTTGCTGCCGTGTCTGTCGTTGTAGCTCGCCGTCGCCCGCAGGTACTTGCCGACGTCATCTGCAACAGGGGTGTAGGTCTCTGAAGTGGAGTCCTTCTTGATGTTGGTGTAGGTCCCTCTACTGGATGAGGATCTAGCCCACTGCCACGTGGCAGTGCCAGTAACCTGGTCAGGATCGGTCAGCGTAGCCGTTAGCAATACGTCCTCCTGCGGCTGCGTAGCCGACAGGGCTACCTCCCCATCCTCGTCGACGTTAGTCACGATGACGATTACTGGCTTCATAGCCACCGTGGAGGTTCCGCCGTCGCCGGCCTGCACCGTTACCTCGTACGTGTTGTCCCTGTTGCCCTGGGTGCCGTCTTTTGGGTTCTCGTAGTCGGGAGGACTCTCGAACTTGAGCGCTCCACCTATTATGGAGAAGACGCCGGAATCGGCGCCGACCAGCGACCAGACAATCGCGGCTCTCTCAGGATCGGTCGCCGCGTAGGTGGACACTGTGCCCGTGCCTTTCTCCAGGTACTCTATTACGGTTTCTCCCCTCGTTATCGTCGGCGGCTCGTCCACGCGGATGACCTTTATGACCACCCTGATCGAGGCCCTCTCGAGGGATGGGTCCGTGGCGGTAACCGTGACGGTGTAGCTGGTCTTCGTCTCGTAGTCCAGAGGCGCTTTCGTCATCAACTGGCCCGTGGCCCTGTTGATGGAGAAAGAAGCATCATCACGACCGCTGCCCAGCGTGTAGGTCAGATTTTCCATGTCTGCGTCGTCGGCCTCTACCAGGCCTCCGACGTTCTGCTCCGAGACAGTGTTTTCCTCCACCTCTCTTTCTGTTTGGGTGTTCTGTACCCTTTCGGTCTCAGGGTCCTGATCAGGGAACACAGGAGGCAGATTGCCAGATTTCTTCTCCTGCACCGGATGGGACGATACCGCATTCACGATCTTCGCATCGGCAGCTTCCGCGTCGGTGTACGTCGCCGTCGCACGTAGGCAGTTGGTCACGTCGGCATTAACGGGCGTGTACGTGGCTGACTTGGCGTTGGGACTGGTGTCGATATTCCACCCGCCATCGGCGGCGGTGGGACACGTCGCCCCCGACGGACTGGCCGACGCCCACGCCCACGTGACGCCGGTTATCCGCATCTCGTTGGCGTCTAGCGGAGGCGTAGAACCGGATGCGCCGTCGGGATCGGTCAGCCTAGCCGTCAGGCTGGTATCGTCCTGTGGCTGCTCCGATGACAAGGTTACGGTCCCAGCCTCGTCCACGTTGGTGACCTTAACGGTTACCATTCGCGTAGCGGTTTTGCGCGCGCTGTCGGTGACTGTCACTGTCACATCGTATACGTTGTTCCTGCCACCGTCCGTCGGGGCCTCGAAGTTGGGAGAAGCCTTGAAGGTAAGCTCACTGGTAGGGCCTCTGGCGGTGATAGAGAACTTGCCACCGTCGGCGCCAGACAGCGACCACTTCAACGTGTCGTTGTTGTCCTCAGGGTCGGTCGCTGTGTAAGTGGACACCGTCGGCGGAGTACTATCATCTATGATCTCTGGGTAATCTTTTGCGGTTTGGCCGGAGCTTGCGGTCTCAGCCTCAATCGTCGGTGCCTCGTCCACGTTGGTGACTACGATGGTAACCGTGATGCGGTCGTTTAAGCCGGCCGGGTCTGTGGCTATGACTTCCACGGAGTCGCTGGGGTTCGTCTCAAAGTCCAACATAGTCCCGGCGCCTACTTTGATCTGGCCGGTGCCTCTGTCGATGTCGAACGAACTCCCATCCATGCCAGCCAGGGTATAGGTCAATCCGCCGTGGACGTCCGTGGCTGCAACCGGGGCTCCCACGAGAGCGCCCGGGGCCGAGTTCTCCGTAACCTCTCTCTCGATAGCGGTGGTTATCGGCTCGCCCTCAGCATCCCGGAATACAGGGGCCTTGTTGCTGGTGTCCGCCTGAACGGGATTGTCAGACACCTTATCCGCAGTCTTCTTGTCGCCGTGTCCGTCGTCGTAGCTCGCCGTCGCCCGCAAGTAGCTGTCCACGTCGTCCGCTACCGGCGTGTAGGACGCTAACTCGGCATTCTCCTTGATGTTGGTCCAGGTTCTCTTGTTAGCGGACCTGGCCCACTGCCAGGTGACTCCGGTTATGTCCATCTCGTTGGAGCCTAGCGGAGGCGTAGAATCAGAGGCACCGTCACCATCAGTCAGCGCAGCCGTCAGCGGGATCCCCTCCTGCGGCTGCCGCCTCGTCAAGCTTACGACCCCATCCTCGTCGACATTGATTACCTTGACGATTACAACCTGACTAGGCGGAGTAGGATCGGTCCCACCGTCGGTGGCGTGGATAGTGACGTTATACGTGTTGTCCGTGTTGTCATCGTCCGGGTCCTCGAAGTCAGGCGTATTCTTGAAGGTGAGCGCTCCGCCTGTTATTTCGAAATCTGCGGCGTCGGTCCCCGTCAGCGACCACGTAATCGTGTCCCCTTCAGGGTCCAGCGCCGTGTAGGCTGTCACCGGACTGGTAAGCCTCTCCTCGTAGTTTATCGTCTCAGTCGTCGTCGTTCGGGCGTGCGCAGAATCATATAAACGAGACGACAGCAGGAAAAGGGCCAGCATGATGCCGGCCAGAAGACCTGCTTTTGTTATTATCGAGATAGACGACAAGTTATACATCTAACACCTGATTTCATGGCGCCGATATTCGGCGTAAAACAATCTGTCTATTCTTGCCTTTTAGGGGAACCTCTGTCAACTTGACGGCTGCCTGGAGGCAAGTGCAAAACTGACGCCTGAGTCTAGAACTTCTGTGCGTATTCAGCTATAATGTAGACACGAAATAAGAGACCACCGGATCTGCATGTCCGATGGCCTCAACCACAGGAAAGTGTCGGTTCCCTCGTGGCCTACCTTAACCGTAACACCTGCGGTCAGGTTCCGCAAGATTCCTGTCATAGCGAGCTGGCGGCGGTTTTCTCCAGTCTGGACGATGCCGCCCTTCTGGACCGCCTCCAGGAGTACCGCCCCACCGGGCGGCAGGGGTACGAGCTCAAGGTCCTCTGGCGAGCCTACGTCGGCTCCTTCATCCTGAATCTGCCCCACACGAACGCCCTCATTCGCAGGCTTGAGGACGACGATGATTTCCGCGCCCTCTGCGGTTTTAAGGCCCTGCCGCACCGCACCACCTTCAACCGCTTCATCCGGCGTCTCTCGCATCACGCCGACCTCGTGGAGGCCGTGTTCGCCAAGCTCACGGACGAGCTCAAGGCGATGCTCCCCGACCTGGGCGAAGAGGTGGCCGTGGACTCCACCACTGTCCGGAGCCACTGCAACCCCAATCGGAAGCGCATCAGCGACCCAGAGGCGTCCTGGACGGCCAAGAACAGCACCCAGGCCAAGACTGGCGGCAAAGAGTGGCATCACGGCTATAAGGTCCACATGGTCGCGGACGCCAACTATGGCGTGCCCTTGGGTCTTTTGGTCACGACAGCCAAACGAGGCGACACTAAAGAACTTCCAGCCATAATCACTCATGCCGAGGCCCTTCTGCCCTGGTTCAGCCCGCGAGCCGTTATCGCGGACCGAGGCTACGACTCCATGGCAAATCACCAGCATCTGCTCTCGAAGGGCATCCTGCCCGTAATACACATCAGGGGCAATGCTCACAGGGGACTCAAGACCGACATCCACACGTCGGCGGGCGTTCCAACCTGCCTAGGCCAAATCCCCATGAGATACGTCAGAAGCGACCCCGTGAAGGGTCGTCTCTATAGGTGTGCAGGATGTCACCTGGCCGGGACCATCCGGGGCGGAGCTCATCAAGCTTGTGACGATGAGGTCTGGCAGGACCCGAACGAGAACATCCGTGTGTTCGGCGCGATACGGCGAGATGGGCCCGAGTGGAAGGACCTCTACGCCAAGCGTCAGGCGATAGAGCGTGTGTTCAAGTCCATGAAGGAGTCCCGCAGACTGGAACGGCACTGCGTCCGGGGCCTGCGTCAGATCACGCTTCACGCCCTCATGTCGGCCCTAGCGTTTCAGGCGACGGCTCTGGTGCGGTTACGGGACGGACAGGAGGAGTGGATGCGTTGGATGGTCCGGAAGGTGGCCTAGTCTGAATCGAGCGATTCCAGTATCGCCAGCTTAAACTGGCAATCGACGGCGACCGCAATGAAGCGCATCAGCTCATACCGAGCGTGGACGTCCTGGATTGCACGTTGGACCTCTTGTGCTGGGCTGGCATCATAAGTTCCACCTGTCTGTTGCTGGGCCATTCTGAGCCTCCGCCAACGAATCGGCGGAGGCCCTGGCTGTTGACAAGTTTCAACCAAGGCTGGTAGAGTGGAATCGATAGATGTTTCCTACTCTACCTCGCCGAACTGCGGCTCCAAAGTGCTTGTAACACTTGGAGCCGTTTTTCGTTGCCATGAGATTATACCACGACTAGGGACATCGCATATCTCTGATGTACCCCCGCGTTCTACTGGAGCGGTTTCCCCGTAAAGCCCTCGTAACGTGTTACGGCCCCCGCCTTCTCACTCCCTTTTATGAACCCAGAACCGATGTATATGTAACCGGGTGACGTGAGATAAAGCAGGTCCAGTGAACCGACTTCCTCGCCGTTGAGAAAGAGAGTGCCTTCACCGCCGTCGGCAATCAGTCTTAGGTGATTGCTCTCCCCGGCCTGAACATTCAGATTGGTGACATCGCCCTTGCCTATCAGATGCCGTTCACCGTCTCGATAAAGGTCCACATACCATCGTCGATTCACTTTACCGCCCACGAACACTCTTAGGTGCTCCTCGCCGGCGCGGATGATGAAGCCGTAGTCCCATTGGTGCGAGGTTATGGCATAGGGATTGAAGAAGGTCGCTTCAATCTCGAAATCAGCCAAGTATATTCCGGTCCGCCGGAGTAAACTCTTGGAATCATCAGGGTCGTGCTCCAGCTCACCGCTTAGAGGGCCGAAGTAGGTGGACTCTCCCTGGAGAAGAGTGGGCAGTCTCTTTTGCACAGTAGTTTCCAAGACAGCAAAGCCCATGTTCTCGGCGTAGTCCAGTTCATAAGAGACAATGCCCAGAATATCCCCGGACATCGATAGAATGGGACCGCCGCTGTTGCCTCGGTTGATTGCGCCATCAAATTGCAGAAACTCAATGTCCAGCAAGGTCGAATAACGGAACGCCGAGATTATGCCTTTCGTGACTGACGCCGCACCCGCCACGAAACTGCGTCCTGAATCTGTGTCGCGCGGCACTGCACTGTCTCTGGCGTACCCTATGGCTAAAGTTTCATCGCCGACGTTGAAAGTCTCAGAGTCAGCGAATTCCAAAGTGGAGAAGTCGCCGCAGCATATCTTGACCACCGCGAGGTCCCTGGCGAGGTCAAAGCTCACTACTTCTCCGGTGTAGTACGTCCGGTCATTCACCAAGACATACACTTCATCTTTGTAGCTTATAACGTGTTCACTGGTGAGCACGTAGCCTGTTTCACCTTCCGTTTGAAATAGGACCCCGGAACCTACGGTGTGCGAGGATACGATCTTAACGACGCTGGGTCGGACTCGCTCTATCATGGTGTTGAGTGGTTCGGGGTCCGGCTGTGAGTCAGGCTCCTCGGTTGATTCGGGAGACGGATCGTCTCCGGTTTGAACCTCGTCTCCAACGGGCTCACCAGAGAAGTAATTGGCCATGACCTCAACGGCCTGGTCTCTAGTGATGGTTCCTGCGAAATAGTCAGCGACCGCGGCTATTGCTTCATCCCTGTCTATGATGCCGTTGCCGTTGGTGTCATAGGAGCCGCTCACGTCCTCGTCAGCATAGGCGAGGCCAGGAGCGGTAAGCGCAATAAGGAGAACCAGCAGGGATGCGATGGGAGCCGCGAGGATGAATCTGGCAGGCATGGGAACCCCCTTGCAAGTAGGATTTGGCTACTTGCTACAGCCGCCTAGTCCACGCATCAGCCTCGCAAGGGGGCGCGCAGGCCAAACCCTCATGAGCTGATGCGGATGATGATGACCAGGGCTGTAGCGTCGGGAGTCTAGCAGAAAAGGGGGCAGCCGTGTGGGACGTATGTTCTATCCAGGTTCAGTCAAGAGTAGTAGTGTTTTGCACTTCCCTCCTGCCTGTGTTTGAGGCAAAACGGCCAGCCGAGGCGTTCCCAGAGGCCCCCAGGGCAACCGCTCCTCAGGAGGAGGCGCGGGAGCCTTCCTGCCAGAGGCGGCAGCCGGTGACTCCCAGGACCAGCGGGAGCAGCACGTCCACGGCGGCCCAGATTATCCAGGCCTGGTGGTTGACCTCCAGGCTGTCCCCTCCCTTGGCCAGCAGCGAGAACCAGTTATGGAGAAACAGGATCGTAACGCCCGCGGTCACGAAGAACGCGGTGTTGGCCTCCAGATAGCGGCGGGTGACCGGCCCGTCCGGGTCTCGGGCGCCCTCCTCCCGTCTCCGCATGCAGTTGAAAACCAGCGCGAGCCCCAGCCCGATGACCATCAGCACGTCCAGCACGTACCAAACGTCTTGCACGTCGAAGGAATCGACGGGGAAAGGCGGTTCTGCGCCCTCCCGGATAAAGCTCTCCGGCTGGGGCGCCCCGTGGATTCGGCGACAAAAAGGGACCGGGGGCCTTATGGGGCCCCCGGTCTAGTTGCTTCTAAGCTTCCGGTTTAGCCGCGGCTATTGTTCTTGCATCCTCTGCCTGACCACGAAGGCTATGCCTCCGGCTGCTGCCAGGGCCACTATGACTATCACTATTATGGCCCATATCGGGAACCCGCCTTCATCTTCCGGCTCACGCGGCGCCACTGTGGGAGTCGCCGTGGGCTGCGGCGTAGCTGTGGGCTCTGCCGTGGGCTCTGCCGTAGCCGTGGGCCTAGGCGTCGCTGTGGACGGCGGTGTAGCCGTCGGCAGCGGCCGAGACGTCGCCGTGGGCTGCGGAGGCGGCACTGCCGTTGCTGTGGGCGTCGGCGACGGCGGCGGCGTGGGCTGCGGCGGTGGCGGCGCTGTCGACGTAGGCGGAGCCGTCGGTGTCGCCGGCGGCGGAGCCGTCGCTGTCGGCGTAGGCGGTGGCGGCGCTGTCGGCGTAGGCGGAGCCGTCGGTGTCGGCGGTGGCGGAGCCGTGGGCGTGGGCGGAGGCGTCACCGTGGGCGGCACAGGCACTGCTGCCGTACTTGATGAGCTTACGCTAATTCCGCTGGCCAGCGCGTCGCTGTAGGTCGCCGTGGCCCGCAGGCGCATTCCTGCGTCTGCTGCCCGCGCCGTGTAGCTGTCCGTCGTGGCGCCGCTTATGTTGTTCCACGTCAGGCCATCGCGAGACCGCTCCCACTGCCATGCCACGTCCCTGACTCTGCCGTCGGGGTCGGTAAGCGTGGCCGTAAGGGTCGTGCCGATTCTCGGGGTTCCGGCCGGCGCCAGGCTTATGCTGCCAGCCTCGTTCACGTTGGTCACAACTACCGTGATGCTTATGGACCCGGTCCCGCCTTCGGAGGTGGCCGTTGCGTCGAAGGTGTAGGACCTTCTGGACGACTCGAAGTCGAGTTCGGCGCCCGCTCCCACCGCGATCTGGCCGGTCTCGGCGTCAATCGTGAAGGGCGCGTCTCCCATTATGCCGTAGGTTATGGGCTGTTTCAGGTTGGCCTGGGCCAGCACGGGGTCGCCCACCGGAGTTCCTGCAGTACTGTTCTCCCGCACTTCCAGCTTCACGCTCTCTCCCAGGAAGAACCTGGGCGGCAACTGTACCGGCGCTGAAGGAACACTGATCGACGGCCTGCGAGTCCGGACCGTTATCTCGGAGTCGCCGGTGACCGGGTGGTCGACCCTGTCGATGTCCGTCAGGATGCCGCTGAACGTGTATGGCCCTTCGTTGGCAGAAGCGGTTACCGTGTACCTGAAGTCCGTCTCACCCAGCAAGCTGAAGCTTACGGTCTGCCCATCCGCTTCAACCGAACTCATGGGCAGGCTGGAATCTACGTATGTGAAGCCCAAAGGCAGGGTTTCCACAACCTGCCCAATGGCGCCGTAATCTACGGCTGTGATGAATACCACCAGCGAACCGTTGCGTCCGACCGACTTGGATGAAATCGCCCTGGTGGCCCGGGGGCCCTCCGTGGCCGTTACCGTTATCTCCGAGTCGCCGCCCACCGGGAACATCCCTTGCTCAAAGTCCGTCAGTGTGCCGGTGAAGGCGTACGTACCCGCCGCCGAGCTGGCGACGCTGACAGTGTAGTCGAAGGAGGATTCTCCGAACAGCGTGAACGTGACGGCCTGGCCATCCTCGGTCACCTGGCTGCTCCCCAGAGTCGAGCTCGAGCTTACGTAGCTAACCCCGTCGGGCAGCGTTTCTGTGACCTGACCGGCGCTGCCGTAGTCCATTGCGCTGATGCTCACCGTAACTTCGTCGCCCGCATCCACAGCCGCCGAAGAGAAGGTCCGGTCGGCCCTGGGGCCTTCCACGACCTCTACGGTGACGTCAGTGTCGCCGCCAACGTCAGCCGTAACTCCTTGATCGCTGGTCACTGTTCCGGAGAAGCTATAGTCTCTCGACGTGTCGGAGGCGGTCACTTTGTAGGTAAAGTCCGTGGCTCCCAGCAGGATGAACGTGACAGCCCGGCCCTCAATCGTGGGGGCGTCGACGCTGGAGGAACCATCCACGTAGCTGAACCCATCGGGCAGCACTTCAATAACCCGCCCAAACGAGCCATAGCCACTGGCAGCGACGCTCACCGTGAATTCGCTGCCCGCGCCCACTGCCGTACTGGGCAGGGTCCTGCTCGCCATCGGCGTTTCAGGCTCTTCCGTAGGTTCCTCGGTCGGCTCTTCCGTGGGTTCCTCGGTCGGCTCAGGGGCCGCTGCCTCCACCGTTACAGCCAACGTTCCGCCAATGTCCCGGCTGTCGGCCTGGTCATCCGTGATAGTCCCTGAGAAATTGTGGTCACCTGCGGTGTCTGAAGCGGTGACGGTGTATGAGAACTGGTTCACCACTCCGAACAGAGTGAAGGTAAGCGTTTGACCGTCAATCGATGGTTCGATGTCTGAGGTCGTACTTACGTAGCTGAATCCCTCGGGCAGCGTCTCCTTAACCGACGCAGCGAAACCTGTGTAGTCGGAGTCTATGGTTACCGTCAGCTCGCCGCCCGCTTCAATTGTATCCGAGGAGAAGGACCTGGTGGCGCTGTGCCCGCTGGCGCCCGTGGAGCCTGGGAGCAACAACGCCGCTCCCATCGCTGCCGCCACTACCGCCACCACCGCCCACAGCGTTATAGCATTTCTGACCAACAAGCCCTCCTCCTTCTCTATGCGTCCTCTTTCACCTTATGCATATCGTTATCGATTTGTTATTCTCCAAGGCCAGCGAAGTACTCCATGATGACACCGAGCACCTGCTCCCTGGTTATCACGTTGGCGAAGTAGTCCTGCACGGCTGTTACGGCTTCATCGCGGCTTATCGTGCCGTTTCCGTCGGCGTCGTAGTCCACCTCGGCGGACACCAAGTTTATCACCGTCGCCACCGCCATCTTGCCCATGCCTTCGCCGTCGTCGTACATCGCCGTTACCCGGACGTGCTTCTCTTCGTCTCCGGCGACCGGGGTGTAGCTGGCGTCGGTGGCTCCCTCAATATCCTCGTACGTCCCCGGCTCCGACTCTATCGACCATTGCCAGGTCACGCTGCCGTCCACCACGCCGTCGTAGTCCATCAGGCTGGCAATTATCGCCGTTCCGGCCCTGGGCTCCTCCGAATCGAAGCTTATCGAGCCCATCTCGTCCTTGTTGGTTACGGTTATGGCGATCGCCTGTTCACCCATTTGGTCGTCCATGGTTCCCGTTATAGTCACCATGTACACGTTGTCACCGTCGGCGTCGCCCGCCATCTCGTAGTCCGGCGCCTCGTTGAAGCTCAGCACGCCGTCTGTAAGGGTGAAGGCGCCCGCGTCATCGCCGCCAAGGGACAGGGTCGCTTCCGCAGGCTCCACCGTGTAGGTCCCAACCGCGTCCATCCCGCCCTCTACGTAGCTTACCTCGGCGTCGCCCATCACCACCGGCGCTTCGTTCACGTCGGTCACGGTGATGGTCACCATGATGGAGTCGCTCGCTTCGCCGGAGTCCGTGGCCGTCACCATAACGGTGTAGCTGTTCTTTGTCTCGTAGTCCAGCGCGGCCATTGTCGTCAGCTGACCCGTCTCGCCGTCTATGGCAAACGACTCTGCGTCGTCTCCGCTCAGCGTGTAGGTCAACGTGTCGTCGGCGTCCACGTCCGTGGCTGCAATCGGGTCGCCCAGGGCTTCACCCGCCGCAGTGTTCTCCGCAACGCTTCTCTCGGCCATGTCCGCGTCGAACGCAGGCGCTTCGTTCATGTCCGTCACGGTGATGCTCACCGTGATGGAGTCGCTCGCTTCGCCGGAGTCCGTGGCCGTCACCATAACGGTGTAGCTGTTCGTTGTCTCGTAGTCCAACGCGGCCATCGTCATCAGCTGACCCGTCTCGCCGTCTATGGCAAACGACTCTGCGTCGTCGCCGCCCAGCGTGTAGGTCAATGTGTCGTCGGCGTCCATGTCCACGGCTGCAATCGGGTCGCCCAGGGCTTCACCCGCCGCAGTGTTCTCAGCAACCATTATCTCGGCCATGTCCGCGTCGAACGCAGGCGCTTCGTTCATGTCGGTCACGCTGATGGTCACCGTGACGGAGTCGCTCGCGCCGGCCGGGTCCGTGGCCGTCACCATAACGGTGTATTCCGTCGTGCCGGACTCGAAGTCCAGCGTCGTCCCTTCACCCACCATGATCTGGCCCGTGCCGTCTATGGTGAAGGAACCGGCGTCGTCTCCGCCCAGCGTGTAGGTCAATGTGTCGTTGGCGTTGGCGTCAGTGGCCATTACCGGGTCGCCCACGGCGTCGCCCGCGGCTGCGTTCTCTTCCACGCTTCGCTCGGCCGTGTCCGCGTCAAAAGCGGGCGCCGAGTTCAGCGATATCGTCGCGCCGTCGTCCTCGTCGGTGACGTTGATGGTCACCAGTATGCTGTCCTGGGCCCCCGACGGGTCGGTGGCGGTCACCACCACCATGTACATATTCTTGGTCTCGTAGTCCAACTTGGCCTTGGTGCTCAGCTGTCCGGAGTCCTTGTCTATGGAGAAGGAGGCAGCGTCGGCTCCGCCCAAGGAGTAGATCAGCAGGTCATCGTCGTCGTCACCGGCGCTGACCGCCCCTCCGATGCTCGTTCCCGCGTCCGTGTTCTCCGCTATCGACCGGCTCGTCTCGTCCGACTGGTCTCCAATAGTGTTCAGGTCCTGGTCGCCGAACAGCGGCGCAGTGTTGGCAGGGTCACTGGGCTGCACCGCAGCATCCGTCGACTTCTCGGCCATCTCTCCATCGTCAGCGTCGTCGTCGTCAGCATCCGTGACTATGTTGTCCGTGTACGTGGCCCGCGCTATCAGACAACTGTCTCTTTCAGTCTGCTTTGGCGTGTAGGCCGCCGACGATGCGCCAACTATCAGGGTTCCAGAGCTAAAGACGGTCTCACAATCCCCATCACCGTCCGGATCAGCCGTCGCCCACTCCCACTCCGAGACGGTGACTCCACCGTCCGGGTCGGTCAGCGAGGCAATCACCGTCCGGCCTATCTGAGGCTCCCTCTGCGACAGGGTCACCGTACCGGGGTCCTCAGCGTCCACCACGTTGATGGTTACATTCAACCGGCTGGTCAGCCTGCGGTCTGCATCATCTGTAGCGGTGGAGTTGCCCACGATGGTGATCGAGTACGAACTCTTCTTCTCGTAGTTCACCATGTGCCCAGTAACGAACTCAAGGGCACCACCGGCAGCGAATTCAAGGACTTTCCTGTCAGCGCCCTCCACCGCGTAGGTGAACTGGGTGTCATCACTGTCCTCATCCGTCACGTTGTAGGTTGCTGCAACCACCCCATCGGTGCCGGTCTCGCCTATCAGGATGGCGACGCCGTTCTCCACCACCCTCAGCAGGGCCGGAGCGTCGTCATCAAAGTCCGGCGCTTCGTTTATGTCGTTGACCGTGATGGTCACTGGTTGGCTCCGTGGGGCGCCGGACGGGTCTGTTGCCGTTACCATGACCGAATGCGTTTCATCCGTTTCGTCGTTGTTGTCGTCATCCGAATCCAGGGCTGTCTTGGTCTTTATCTGACCCGTCGCACTGTTGATGCTGAACATGGCTACGTCGTCGCCGCCCAGAGTGTATATCAGCACGTCACTGTCCGCGTCGGACGCCGACACCGGCTTCCCAATGTTCACGCCCGCAGGCGTGTTCTCATCTACATCCCGGTTCACCTGGATCCCATCGTTCTCTACAGCATCCGTCGTAGGGTCGTCGAACCTGTCGTCCTGGTCCGCGAACGAAGGCTGGGTGTTGGCCAACGTCCTCGCCTCCACACGGTTCGCTGTCACCCCAGACGCAGTCTTCCCTGAGCCAAACTCGTCTGTGTAGGTCACAGACGCACGCAGGTAGTACCCCACGTCAGCCGTAGCCGGGTTCCGTTGCTGTGCAGTCGCTCCCTCTATGTCCGCCCAGGTCACACCGTCCATGGACTTCGACCACTGCCACACTTCATCCGTCACGCCGTCGTCCTGCTCGTTCAGGGTGGCTTCAAGCCCCCTGCCAGCCTGCGGCTGCGGCTTGTCAAGGCCCACCGAGCCGTCCTCGTCCACGTTCGTGACCGTCACCTCTACGGTGTGCGTGCCGCCCGTGGCCTGAACCGTCACGTTGTATACGTTCTTCTCTTCAAGCGTCCCGCCCGTCACCACCGAATTCGGCTTCTCGTAGTTGGGCGGGCTCTTGAAGGACAGCACGCCGCCGTCTATCGTGAACCGCTTGTAGTCGTCCTTCTCAGCCAGCGACCACACGATAGCGTCACCGTCCTGGTCCGTCGCGTTGAAGGTCGCCGCGGGGTCCATCCCGCCCTCGGGATAGCTAAGGGAAGAACTTCCGGATATGTCTGCCGGGTCATTCTCGTCGGTGACGTTGATGGTCGCCAGTATGCTGTCCATGGCGCCCGACGGGTCGGTGGCATTCACCACCACCATGTACATATTCTTGGTCTCGTAGTCCAGCTTAGCCTTGGTGCTCAGCTGTCCGGAGTCCTTGTCTATGGAGAAGGAGGCAGCGTCGGCTCCGCCCAAGGAGTAGATCAGCAGGTCGTCGTCGTCGTCACCGGCGCTAACCGCCCCTCCGATGCTCGTTCCCGCATCCGTGTTCTCCGCTATCGACCGGCTCGTCTCGTCCGACTGGTCTCCAATAGTGTTCAGGTCCTGGTCGCCGAACAGCGGCGCAGTGTTGGCAGGGTCACTGGGCTGCACCGCAGCATCCGTCGACTTCTCGGCCATCTCTCCATCGTCAGCGTCGTCGTCGTCAGCATCCGTGACTATGTTGTCCGTGTACGTGGCCCGCGCTATCAGACAACTGTCTCTTTCAGTCTGCTTTGGCGTGTAGGCCGCCGACGATGCGCCAACTATCAGGGTTCCAGAGCTAAAGACGGTCTCACAATCCCCATCACCGTCCGGATCAGCCGTCGCCCACTCCCACTCCGAGACGGTGACTCCACCGTCCGGGTCGGTCAGCGAGGCAATCACCGTCCGGCCTATCTGAGGCTCCCTCTGCGACAGGGTCACCGTACCGGGGTCCTCAGCGTCCACCACGTTGATGGTTACATTCAGCCTGCTGGTCAGCCTGCGGTCTGCATCATCTGTAGCGGTGGAGTTGCCCACGATGGTGATCGAGTACGAACTCTTCTTCTCGTAGTTCACCATGTGCCCAGTAACGAACTCAAGGGCACCACCGGCAGCGAATTCAAGGACTTTCCTGTCAGCGCCCTCCACCGCGTAGGTGAACTGGGTGTCATCACTGTCCTCATCCGTCACGTTGTAGGTTGCTGCAACCACCCCATCGGTGCCGGTCTCGCCTATCAGGATGGCGACGCCGTTCTCCACCACCCTCAGCAGGGCCGGAGCGTCGTCATCAAAGTCCGGCGCTTCGTTTATGTCGTTGACCGTGATGGTCACTGGTTGGCTCCGTGGGGCGCCGGACGGGTCTGTTGCCGTTACCATGACCGAATGCGTTTCATCCGTTTCGTCGTTGTTGTCGTCATCCGAATCCAGGGCTGTCTTGGTCTTTATCTGACCCGTCGCACTGTTGATGCTGAACATGGCTACGTCGTCGCCGCCCAGAGTGTATATCAGCACGTCACTGTCCGCGTCGGACGCCGACACCGGCTTCCCAATGTTCACGCCCGCAGGCGTGTTCTCATCTACATCCCGGTTCACCTGGATCCCATCGTTCTCTACAGCATCCGTCGTAGGGTCGTCGAACCTGTCGTCCTGGTCCGCGAACGAAGGCTGGGTGTTGGCCAACGTCCTCGCCTCCACACGGTTCGCTGTCACCCCAGACGCAGTCTTCCCTGAGCCAAACTCGTCTGTGTAGGTCACAGACGCACGCAGGTAGTACCCCACGTCAGCCGTAGCCGGGTTCCGTTGCTGTGCAGTCGCTCCCTCTATGTCCGCCCAGGTCACACCGTCCATGGACTTCGACCACTGCCACACTTCATCCGTCACGCCGTCGTCCTGCTCGTTCAGGGTGGCTTCAAGCCCCCTAGTAGCCTGCGGCTGCGGCTTGTCAAGGCTCACCGAGCCGTCCTCGTCCACGTTCGTGACCGTCACCTCTACGGTGTGCGTGCCGCCCGTGGCCTGAACCGTCACGTTGTATACGTTCTTCTCTTCAAGCGTCCCGCCCGTCACCACCGAATTCGGCTTCTCGTAGTTGGGCGGGCTCTTGAAGGACAACACACCGCCGTCTATCGTGAATCGCTTGTAGTCGCCCGTCTCCGCCAGCGACCACACGATGGCGTCACCGTCGTCGTCCGTCGCGTTGAAGGTCGCCACCGGGTCCATCCCGTTCTCGGGATAGATTATTGAGGAGTCTTGGGCCCACAAGGTGGATGAGAGTAACAATATCGCCAACATAACGCCGACGATGGCAACCACCTTCACCATTGCTTTGTTAGACAGTCGGTTCAACATGCAATCCCTCACTCACGCCAATCTCGGTTTGTGCAACGTCCCATACGACTCCCAGAGTCGCCTAGAGCTTTTTATCGTTAAGAGAGTAGCAGTAGGAAACGCAAGTGTCAATGCGTTTTATACCACTAATTTCCATTAGTTTTTAATGAAATAGGCATCTCGGCTCCAACCGCCCCGCTGCTCCTTGTGCTGCTCCTTGTGCATTGTAACAGGTTTGTAACAGGTATGGGGCCCGTTTCCCCCTTCATCCCCATCCCACAACGTAGGGGCGAGCCCGCCCTGAGCCTGCCGAAGGGTGGGGGCCCAGGGCGACCGGCCGGTCGCCCCTACAGTTTCGTCTCTCCCACCCATCGTAGGGGCGTCCCTCGTGGGCGCCCTCGGGGTGAGGGCCGTAGGGGCGCCCCTACAACGGCGCCTCCTGGATTCCTGCCTCCGCAGGAAAGACGGGGGCTGGGGCCAGGGCGACCGGCCGGTCGCCCCTACAAGGGCGCCTTATATATAACGTAGGGGCGTCCCTACCCCCTCGCCCCCAACGTAGGGGCGCCCCTACAACGGCGCCCCCTTTCGTCTCTCCAGCGAAGGCTGGAGCCCAGGAAACCTTGCCGGAATGACGGCGCCTTCTGGATTCCTGCCTCCGCAGGAATGACGGGGGGCCAGGGCGCCCTGGGGTGAGGGCGGGGTCCTTCAAACGGTGATGGCGAGTCCGATGATGGCCCCGATGACCGTGATCCACGCGCCGCCCATCAGCACGAGGAGGTTGTTGAACCGGCCGTTCATCTCACGCCGCATCTCGGCAAACCGCTCGTCCATCTCGCGCCGCATCTCGGTGAAGCCGCTGTTCATCTCACTGCGCAGCTCATCGAAACGACGGTCCACCGCATCCAAACGACGGTCCACCGAGTCCAAACGTCCGTTCGTCTCGGTGCGCGTCTCAGCGGCCCCGCGGTTCAGGTCTTCGAGACGCCGGTCAACCTGTTCGTAGGCGCCCTCCAGCCTGCTCATTCTCTCTTCAGACGTCACCATGCCAACTCCCGGCTCAGGTTCAGGCCTTTGTCCTATTATAACGCCCGGATGCCCGATGGTGTAGGGGCGCCCACCCCTTTCGTCTCTCCAGCGAAGGCTGGAGTCCAGGGAACCTTGCCGGAATGACGGCGCCTTCTGGATTCCTGCCTCCGCAGGAATGACGGGGGCGGGGGCGCCAGGGCGACCGGCCGGTCGCCCCTTATATATGGTATGCGCGTCCCTACCTCCTCGCCCCCATCGTAGGGGCGTCCCTCGTGGGCGCCCTGGGGGGGTTGCCATTCACCCCCATCTCAATCTTCCCCCTCGATGGGGAAGAGGCAGGCGGCCAGGGTGGGGCATACATCCCCCTCGCCCCCCGGGAGAGGGCCGGGGTGAGGGCCGTGTCCCCCTCGCCCCCCGGGAGAGGGCCGGGGTGAGGGCCGGGCCGTGGTATCATTGCGGCATGGGTAGGAGGAAGCCGTGAACCAAGCGGGCAGAGTGGGCGAGACCCTGGTGGAGTTCCTGCGGCTGGCCGTGGAGCGGCACGGGCCGCGGGACGCGCTGCTGCTGAAGCCGGCCTTCCGCTACCTCCGCTGGAGCTACCGGCGGCTGTGGGAGGAGTCGGGGCGCATGGCGTCGCTGCTCCAGTCCCGGGGCCTGAAGAAGGGCGACCGCGTGGTGGTCTGGGGCCCCAACTCGCCCCAATGGGTCATTATCTTCTTTGGGTGCATCCGGGCGGGCGTGGTGGCCGTGCCCCTGGACGTGCGCAGCGAGCCGGACTACGTGGAGAAGGTCGTCTCCCGCACCGAGCCGAAGCTGGCCTTCACGTCGGCCTTCACCCCCAGGGGCGGCGTGGAACTGGGCGTCCCGGAGATAAGCTTCGAGGAGCTGGAGGAGGCCATCCGCGGCATGCCTCCGCCGGAGCCTGTGGAAATCGCCCCCGACGACCTGGTGGAAATCATGTTCACGTCGGGCACCACCGGCGACCCCAAGGGCGTGATGATCACCCACCGCAACCTGACCGCCAACATCGTGGGCGTGTCGGCCTATATCGGGGTCAAGCCCACTAGCCGCCTGCTGTCCATCCTTCCCCTGAGCCACATGTACGAGCAGATGGGCGGGCTGCTGGTGACCCTCTACCACGGCGCCAGCGTGACCTATCCCATAAGCCGCCGCCCGACGGTGCTGGCCCAGACCATGCGGGAGCGGCGCATAACCATCATGCTGCTGGTGCCCCAGGGCCTGGAGCTGCTGATGAACGGCGTCGAGCGGGAGGTGAAGCGTCAGGGCAAGGAGGCCCTCTGGAACAAGCTCCACAAGGTTGCCGAGAAGACGCCCTTCCCCCTGCGCCGCTACCTGTTCGGGCGGGTGCACCGCCAGTTCGGCGGGAAGCTGGACTTCATCGTGTCGGGCGGGGCGGCGCTGGACCCGGACCTGGGCCGGAAGTGGGAGGCGATGGGCGTGAAGATCGTCCAGGGCTACGGCGCCACCGAGGCCTCGCCGGTGATAAGCAACCACTCTATAAAGGAAAGGCGCATGGACTCCACAGGGCGCCCCCTGCCCAACGTGGAGGTGAAGATAGACCCCGACGGCGAAATCCTGGCCCGTGGCGCCAGCATCACGCCGGGCTACTGGAACAACCCGGAGGCCACGGCCGCGGCCTTCGAGGACGACTGGTACAAGACGGGAGACCTGGGCTTCCTGGACGAGAACGGTTTCCTGCACATCCAGGGCCGCAAGAAGGACATGATTGCCCTCCCCAGCGGCCAGAACGTCTTCCCCGAGGACGTGGAGGCCACCCTGACCAAGCACCCCAACGTAACAGACGCGGCGGTGGTGGGCCTGGAGCGAGGCTCATCTATAGAGGTGCACGCCGCGCTTATCCTGGACGACGCCGACGCCGCCCCGGAGGTGGTCTCGTGGGCCAACGGGCGTCTGGCCGAGCAGCAGCGGGTCCGTGGCTTCACCGTGTGGCCCGACGAGGACTTCCCCCGCACCCACACCCTTAAAGTAAAGAAGAACCTGGTCATCGACACGATTCTGGGCAGGATACAGCAGGACGCGCCGTCCGCGTCGTCGAACACCAGCAGCACGGCAGGCGAGGCGAGGGGGCTCCGGGACATCGTGGCCGACGTGAGCAAGCGCACCGTGGAGGAGCTGCACGACGACCTGACCCTGGGCGACGACCTGAAGCTGGACTCCCTGGGCCGCATCGAGCTTCTGTCGGCCATAGAGGCGGACCTGGACATCTACCTGGACGAAAGCCAGCTGGGAGCAGGCACGACGCTGCGGGAGCTGGCGGCTCTGGTGGAGGAGGGCTCGCGTAACCCCGTGCGGATGCACTTTCCGGCGTGGGGCATGCGGTGGTGGTGCCGCATGGTGCGGGGGTTCCTCCAGCGCACGGTGGTCTTCCCGCTGGTCAGCCTCCCCTACGGCCTGAAGGTTGAGGGCCGCGAGAACCTGGAGGGGGTGACGGGCCCCGTGCTCTTCGCCTCCAACCACAACCTGGGCCTGGACAACCCGCTGATAATCAAGGCCGTGCCGCTGAAGTGGCGCCGCCGCATGGCCGTGGCCGGGGCCGCGAACCTGTGGCGGAACCCTGTGTGGTGGATTGTGAACCCGCTGCTGGGCAATGCCTTTCCCCTGGCCACCGAGGGCCCCGTCCGCCCCAGCCTGGAGAACATGGGCAAGATCATCGACAACGGCTGGTCTGTGCTGATTTACCCCGAGGGCGAGCTGACCGTGGGCGGCCCCATCAAGCCCTTCATGAGGGGAGCCGGTCTGGTGGCCGTGGAGGGTCAGATTCCTGTCGTCCCCCTGCGTCTGCACATCCACGACCTGGGGTCGCCGGCGCGCTTCCCCCTATTCCGGCGGGGACGCGTCGAGGTGCGCCTCGGAGAGCCGTTGAGCTTCTCGCCCGGCACGGACTACGAGGACGCCACCTGGGCCATCGAGAACGCGGTCAAGTCCCTGTGACAGGCGCAGGCCGCGGCTGACTGTCCGAAACCGGTAGCAGGACGGATAGGCGCTTAACGAATCTACTCCGTACAATCAACCGTACTAATATAGTGAAGGGCCTATACACTCTTCCCGCTTGAAAACCAGGCCCTACGTCAAGTCTGACGGCAGCGGACACCCAGGAGGCGGTTGATGGCATTCACTCTCCCCAAAATTCGCGGACTTGCAATGCTTGCGCCCCGGGCCGCACTGATAGCGTTGCTGTGCATGACAGCGGTAGCCTTGCTGGCTGCTTGCGGCGGCGATCCGGACCCGACAGCCACAACTCCTCCTACCGCAACGACAGCACCCACCGACACGCCGGAGCCGACGGCTACGCCCATGCCAACCCCCACTCCAGTTCCCCCGACTTCTACCCCGGAGCCGACCGCCATGACCGTCGCGCCCCCCGCCGGGGAGTTCAACGTCGAACTGACCCCCGCGACCAGCTGGCAGGAGCTGTTCGACGCCTTCACCGACTCGGAGCGAGACTGCATTCGCACGGAATTGGGCAACGAACTGATCGAGACACTGTTGCCGCAGCGGGTCATGTCCGAAGCCGGGGAGCAGCCTTGGATTCCATCGGTTTTCCACTGTCTGTCCAAAGAAACAGCGTCCGCATTGTTCCTCTCAACCTTCCAAGGACAGATGGGTGTATTGAGCGAGGAGGCGGAAAAGTGCCTGCGGGACCTGTTGTTGGAGGTCGACATATCCGGCATAGTCGCGGGCTCCATGCCAGGCGCCACGCCTGCCGACGCTCAAGCGATGCAGATATTCACCATCGGGCTCCTAACCTGTGCTCCTGAGCTGATGATGGGCGGTCCCCCGGACTCCATGCAGACGGGCCCCGATATGCTCTGGAGTCATCCCACGGGAGGCTTCGTAGTCAACGCGCCTGCAGTGGTTGACGGCGTCGTGTTCGTCGGCTCCGACGACACCAACGTGTACGCGCTGGACGCCTCCACGGGATTTGCACTTGGGAGCTTTGGGACAGGGGACGTGATACGGTCATCCCCGACCGTGATCGACGGTGTGGTGTACGTGGGGTCCAACGACAACCACGTGTATGCCGTGGACGCATCCACAGGAACGGAGCTGTGGAGCCACGACACAGAGGATTGGGTGCAATACTCACCCGTCGTAAGCGACGGAGTCGTCTATATTAAAGCGCGAGCGGACGGGGACCAGAAGCTACATGCTCTCGACGCCATGTCCGGGGAGACGCTGTGGGTTTCCGAGAACCCTTACCCTTACATCGACGATTTCGCTTTGGCGGTTGTGGGCGACAAGGTCTACACCCCGGGCGAATCCGGCGAATTCCACGCTCTGAACAGGGCAACCGGAGACACGGTCTGGAGCTTCAACGTCGGCTTAGGGGCTGAATCCCCGCCCACGGTCGTCGGAGGAGTCGTGTACCTGACGGGCGTCAACGCTGCCCATGCGCTCAACGAGGAGACTGGGGCAGTAATATGGACATACGATACGGAGATGTTGCCTGCCAGGGACTTCCCGTCAGTCGTGGCAGACGGGGTCTACTACTTCTCTCCCGACAACGTATTCTATGCCCTTGATGCGGCAACAGGCGAAACCGTCTGGTCCTACGAGGCAAGTGATTTCATCACCACAAAGCCCTTGGCCGCTGAAGGCATGGTGTACACGGCGTCTGAAGACGGCCGGTTCTACGCACTGGACGCCGCCACAGGCAACCTCGTTTGGAGCCGTGAGGGAACGGATTCGAGACTGGCTTCACCCTCAGTGGTCGACGGTGTGCTGTACGCCGAGTCCAGTGACGGCAACCTGCGAGCTATGAACGCGGCGACAGGCGAAGAACTCTGGAAATTCCAGAAGGGCTACTTCGACGGCGTCCCGTCCTACACCGTGTCCGACGGAATGTTGTACGTAGGGTCGCTGGACGGCAGCGTCTACGCCTTCCCCGCTCCATAGGTGAATAGGCGCCTCTAGCCTAGACTTAGCCCTTTGCGGGGCTTCTCTAGCGGAGCCTTGCGTTTCTATGCCGCCGCCTTCAGTCCAGAGGCGGCGGCCTGTGGCAAAGGCGACGACTACAATGGGAGCGTCCACGACCTAGAGCCCGCTCGAACTGGGTCCCTAGACCGCATCAAGCTCTCCCCACGTGTCCGCGAGTATGGGACAATGCGCCTGGCAAAAATGGAGAGTATAGTTCTCAGGAAGCATCCACCAACCGAGGAACGTCTCCCACACAACTCAATGGCGGGCCATTGCGGGCTGAGAAACCGGAGAGGCTGCACTCAGCAGACCGGTTCCGTCTAGGACAGCTGGGTGAGGCTTTATAGTTCCCATGCCAACGATGTGCTAATATGCTAGACTAGCACGCTGAAAAAGAGCCTCGCCGAAGAGAGCCTGCTACGACGGACAGCAACCCCTAAGATAGTTTTGGAGGCGGACCGATGGCAGTGACAATCGAAACCCGGGGCACCGCTTTAGTCGCCGTGGCCAGCGGCCGCGTCGACAGCGCCAACGCAAGCCAATTCCAGGAGGAGCTGTCCGTGGTGAATGATGGAAGCGGTTCCGGCGTAATCCTGGACCTGGGAGGGCTTTCGTACATCAGCAGCGCGGGACTCCGCGTCATTCTAATGGTGGCAAAGACACTCCGGTCAACAAACACGAACTTCGTCGTCTGCTCGCCTTCGGACGCCATCCGGGAGATATTCGAGATCAGCGGTTTCTCCCAGATAATTCCTATCCACAACTCTCAGGACGAAGCCCTCTCTGTTGTCAACAACTGAACGAGGAACGCGCCCGGTGGAAGATCAGTTCAAGATATTGGTGGTCGACGACGAGCCGGACGTAGAGCCCATGGTTCTACAACGGATGCGGAGGGCCATACGGGCTGGTCGCTACCAGTTTGTATTCGCACATGACGGGGTGGACGCCCTCGAGAAGCTGAACGAAGACAAAGACATCGACATGGTCCTTTCGGACATAAACATGCCGAAGATGGACGGCTTGGCTCTGCTGGAACAGATTCCCAAGGTGGACCCGAACCTCCGGTGTGTGATCATCTCCGCCTATGGCGACATGAAAAACATCCGGACCGCAATGAACCGCGGCGCCTTTGATTTCGTTACAAAACCCGTCGACTTCGAAGACTTGGAAGTCACCATTGAAAGAACGCTAAGCCACCTGATGGAGTGGCGGGAGGCCTTGTCCTCCCGGGACAAGCTGGTGGCCCTGCAGAACGAGCTCGACATCGCCAGCAACATCCAGCAATCGATTCTCCCGGGGCACTTTCCTGAGTCTCCCAGCTATCAGCTCTTCGGCAGCATGGATCCCGCTCGGACTGTGGGGGGCGACTTCTTCGACGTTATACGCTTGGACAATAACCGGATTGGGCTGGCTATCGCCGACGTGTCCGACAAGGGAGTGCCAGCCGCCCTCTTCATGATGTCCAGCCGGACGCTGTTGAAGGGCGCCGCCATAGGGCACTCCGAACCCGGGGACGTGTTGAAGGAAGTGAACGACCTGCTCTACCCGGAAAACGAAACCATGATGTTCGTTACCGTCGTGTACGCAGTATATGACCCGGCAACCGGACACGTGACCTACGCCAACGCCGGTCATAACCCCCCGCTGATAGTCCATCCTGACGGAAGTTCATCCCTTATTCCGTCCACCGGCGGCGTGGCCCTTGGGGTAATGCCAGACATCAATTTCAAACAGAACACCGTAATTTGCGCTCCGGGAGACATCTTGGTTTGCTACACCGACGGAGTCACCGAGGCGATGAACGCGGACGGCGAAGAGTTCGGACTTGAGCGCCTGCGTGAGATCTTCCAGAACAATCTTTTCGGGGACTCCCACGAGCTGACTCAAGCAATACTCGACGCCGTGAGCGCCTTTGCAGGTGAGACGGCCCAATCCGACGACATTACCTGCCTGGCGCTGCGTCACATCGGAGGCGGTAATTGAGCGCCCACGTCTCCTTGAAGATTCGGCCCGCCCTTGACGAGCTTCGGCAAATCACCGCCGCCGTCGAAGACTTGGCCCTAAGAGAGAACTGGTCTCAGGACCTGGAGTTCAAGGTCAACCTCGTCCTTGACGAACTGAGCGTCAACATCGTCAATTACGGAGGAGAGGTCAGCATGATTGAGGTCTCTCTCTCCTCAGAAGAAGAATCGGTCACCATTGAAATCACCGACGACGGTCGACCATTCGATCCCCTTAACGACGCCGTCGAACCCGATATAAAGGCTCCCCTGGAGGAACGTCCCATCGGCGGCTTGGGCCTATATTTCGTGCGTACGATGATGGACGAAATGCACTACCGGCGGGAGCAGGGCAAGAACTTCCTGGCCCTGGCCAAACGAAGGGCTGAGTGAACCAAAAACCCCGCTGGTCCACAGCGTTGCTGTGCGGGGTTGGGTCTGCGGTCGCCCTCGCCGTAGTAGGCTTGACTGGATGCAACCAAGGAGACCCAACCGCAACACTCGTCGCTACATCCGTCCCCACCCCCACCTCGGCGTCCACATCCTCATCCGGTCCAGACCCAGGAATCTACGATGACCGCGTGCTTTTCGGCCAGTCCGCCGCTTTCAGCGGACCAGCCCAGCAACTAGGCATCGACATGCGACTTGGAATACGTGCTGCATTTCATGAAGCGAACCAGAATGGAGGCGTCCATGGTCGGAGCCTGGACCTGGTTTTCCTGGACGATTCCTATGAGCCGGAAGCGGCCATCGCCAACACCACTCGTCTAATAGAAGAGGAACTGGTGTTTGCGTTGATAGGGGCTGTGGGAACCCCCACGTCCCGCTCCGCGACCCCCATCGCAGCCGAGGCGGGTGTTCCCTACATCGCTCCATTCACCGGCGCAGCCTTCTTGCGGGAACAGGAATGGGACAACATCGTCAACCTGCGCGCTTCCTACTACGATGAGACTGAATCGATGGTGGCCCAATTGACCGGGGACCTGGACTACGACCGGATCGCCGTGATGTACCAGGACGATTCCTTCGGACGCGCCGGCTACAGGGGCGTTCGGCTGGCCTTGGACCGCCGCGGCATGGAACCGGCGGCGGTCGGGTTGTACGCCCGCAACACCACGTCGGTCAAGACCGGAGTGCTCGACCTTCTCAGTGCAGACCCTCAAGCGGTAATATTGATCGGGGCGTATGAGCCGGTGGCCCACTCAATTGCCTGGGCCAAACGGTTGGGCATGGACGCGGTGTTCATGACCGTTTCCTTTGTCGGCAGCAATGCACTGGCCGAAGAACTGGGCCCCACGGGAGAAGGCGTCTTCGTCACCCAGGTGGTGCCCTTCCCAACCGACGATTCACTGCCCATAATCGAAAAATACTTGAGCTCTATTGGGGACTATCTCCCCGACGCAGTCCCCGGCTTCGTTTCGCTGGAGGGCTATCTGGCCGGGCGCCTGGCTGTGGCTGGACTCGAAATGTGCGGGCCTGAACCGACTCGGAAGTGTTTTCTCGACAGTCTGCTCGGGGCGGAAGTCATTGACCTAGATGGGTTTCAACTAAAATACCGAGGGCGGGACAACCAAGGTTCGGACGCTGTGTTCCTGACCGTCATAGGGGAAGACGGAGCCTATAATCTGGCCACACTCTCCGGGGTTTTAGGGCAATGAGCGAGCGGCTGAAACGCATTCTCGACTTGCGGTACCGCATCTCCACCCAGCTCTACATCGCGCTGGGGGGAGCGGTCGTCCTCACTATAGCAGCCAGTCTCGTGGGATGGTTCTCATTCAACAGCGTGGGTTCGGCGCAGGGGCGGGTAAACGATGAGAGCGTACCCTCCATGGCCGCGGCGTTCGGTGTGGCCCGCTATGGAGGAATCCTGGCGGCTGCAGCGCCGAGCCTGACTGCGTCTGAGAACCGTGACGAATTCGCCCAAGTCTCCGCCAGCATCGCCGAGGCGCACAGCGGATTCGAGGAAGAGCTGGGCCGTCTGCAAAGCGGCAGGGATGACCCGCGGTTCGAGACCATCCGTTCCGAAGGCGAGTTGTTGGTGAAAAACATCAGGTCAGTGGAAAGCAGCATGTTGGAGCGCTTCGAGCTGGCCGAGCGCACCCACGCCGTGAGCCTGGAACTTTCCGGAGACAGGAACCAGCCTGGCCTCCGGGCGAAACTGGAATCGACTATAAACCCGGCTATTGACGACCAGTTCTTCTATACGATCACCGGCTTCCAGACGTCGGAAACGCCGATCGAGGCTGCTGCCGTCGATTCTCTTCTTCCGGAGCCGCGCGACACCCATTTTTCCGAGGCCGAGATAGCCCGCTTCCGTTACCTTTCAGAACTCCAGGCCCACGCCAGCATAGCGACGCAATTGCTGGCCAGCGCGTTCACTCTGTCCAACGCCGACACAGTCGAGCCTCTGAGGGAACGGTTCGAGTCCTCCGCCGGTCACATAGAACGGAACCTGGAGTCCTTGAAGGACTCTCCGCTGCACGCAGAACTTGACCCTCTCTTTGCCCGGTTGTTGGAGTTGGGGCTGCATGACCAGAACGCCTTCGACTTAAGTTTTCGAGTGCTGGCGCTCTCCGAGCTTCAGGCGGGCCTGCTGGCTGACAACCGAGGCATAGCTGTTGACCTTGTGGAGCAGGTGGACGGGTTGGTGGCCGAGGCCCAATTGAGCGCCGAGGAGGCAACCCTGGCCTCCGAACAAGCTGTCCTGACTGGCCGTACGCTGTTGTTGGCCATCAGCGGCATCAGCATCGGCGGAGCGGTGCTCCTTGCCTGGCTGTTCGTCGGACGGGTGTTGCTGCGTCGCCTTGCCATGCTGTCCAGTTGGATGCGTCGCATGGCGGATGGCGACCTCGAAACCACGGTCGAGATAGAAGGCCGGGACGAGGTGGCCGACATGGCCGCCGCCCTTGAGGTGTTCCGACGCCACGCCCTAGAGGTCCAACGCCTGAACCTTGTGGAGAAGCTGGCCGAGGAGCTGCAAGGCAAGAACGAACAGCTTGAGGGAGTGTTGGCCGAGCTGCAAACAGCCCAGGACCAAATCGTCATGCGGGAGAAACTGGCCGCACTGGGTGAGCTTACTGCCGGCGTGGCCCATGAGATTCGCAATCCGCTCAACTTCGTCAAGAACTTCTCCCAGATATCCGGGGAACTGCTTGGCGAACTCGAGGAGACCCTAAACGAAGGCGACGGTGAATTGACCCAGGAGCAGCGGGGACTCATCAAAGACATCTCCGACGACCTCAAGGGCAACCTGGAGCGCATACAGTCCCACGGAGACCGCGCCAACCGCATCGTCAACGACATGCTGTCTATGAGCCGGGGGCCCGGGGCGCCCCAGCCCACCGACATCAACCAGCTGCTGGAAGAGCACGCACGCCTGGCTTACCACAGCGTCCGAGCCACAGACCCTGACTTCCAACTTCACATCGAAGTGGACCTGGACCCGGAAATGGGTGAGTTGGAAGTTATATCCCAAGACTTGGGACGCGTGTTCCTGAATATGGTTAGCAACGCCTGCTACGCCACCGACGAGATGCGGCGGGCTAACGAAGCCAGCGGGGACGGCGGCGGCTACATGCCAACGTTGTCGCTGACGACCCGCCGCACCGAGGAGCGTTGCGAGATAGGAATAAGGGACAACGGGTCCGGAATGCCGCCCGAGGTCATTGAAAAGATATTCAACCCGTTCTTTACGACCAAGCCCACCGACAAGGGCACTGGGCTGGGGCTGTCGCTGTGCAACGACATCGTGCGCCAGCACGGCGGTTCTATACGAGTGGACTCGGAGCCCGGTGAGTTCACCCTGATGACGGTGGAACTGCCCCTGACGGGCATGGCGGTCGTCGCAGCCGATGAGGCCGACGCCCCGGTGGCCTAGACCCGCCGTAGACCCCACGCCGCGGAGCCGTCCGGCACATCCTCCTGCTCAACTCACGACCCATTCCTTCCATCTACGCCCAACAGATAGAAGAAATCCGAGAATACGATGATGTATCAGCTATTGCAGGGCTAATACGGCGATGGTATAAGAGCGATGGCAACGTATCCTACGCCTAGGCGCTGGTCCCACAAATGATAGGGCACAGCGCCAGACGCATCTCAATCGACTTGAGGAACATGCCGATGACTCTATTCCGGAACGAACTTGCTTCACGGATTAATATCGGAGCAAATAAGTTCACGCTCCAGTGGGGCCTGGCCATTCTTTTGGTCGCTTCTCTGCTCATGCTTGCCGCATGTTCAGACGACCCCCAACCGGCTACACCCACTCCTCAACAGTCCACCGCCACTCCGGTGCCAAACACACACACTCCCGTACCTGCAACACCCACTCCCGAACCGGATGTCGTCGACCAACTCAAGAAGAACGCCGAAGAGTTCGAATACGCTGTCGGAAAGCATGGCGGAACACTTACGTTCGCCACAATTTCCGAACCGCTCACCTTCAACCTGGCCATTGCCAACGATGCCTCGTCGTCGGGGGTGCTGGGAGCCCTCTTCGAGGGACTGACCGAGGTCTCGTGGCTTACCGACGAGGTGGAACCGGCCCTGGCGGAGTCCTGGGCCCGTTCGGACGACGGCTTGACTTGGACATTCTACATTGGCAGGGACGTCACGTGGCACGACGGAGAACCCTTCACCGCCCACGACGTGGACTTCACGTTCAACCGCATTATCTACAACGACGACATACTCGCCAGCAGCCGCGCTACATTCCACTTCCGCTCTATAGACGAGGAGACCGGCCAGTGGCAGGAGTCGCCTATGACGGTCAGAGCATTAGACGAATACACGGTCGAATGCGTCCTGCCTGTATCATTTGCCCCGTTCCTCCGCTCGATGGGCACGGCAATATATCCGAGGCACATCCTGGAGAAGCACGTGGACGACGACTCATTTGTTGAGACGTGGGACATCGAAACGGACCCGGCGGAGTTTATTGGCACTGGCCCCTTCACCATCGAAAGTTACGAACCTATGTCCCGGGTCGTCATGCGCCGTAACCCCGACTACTGGCTCAAGAACGAAGCAGGAGACACTCTTCCCTACCTGGACCGAATCGTCTACAACATCGTTCCTGACTTGGAGACCGAGCTGGCCAAGTTCCTGGCGGGCGAGTCCGACTCCCACGGGGTTCTGGGAGAGGAATTTGCGGAGTTGGAACCTCAACAAGAGGAACGCAACTTCACCATATACAAGCGGGGCCCCGCTTTCGGCACAACGTTCCTCGGGTTCAACATGAACCCCGGCAAAAACCCGGAAACCGGAGACGTCTACGTGGCACCGGAAAAGCTTGCGTGGTTCCAGAACAAGGAGTTCCGGCAGGCCGCCGCCCACAGCATAGACAAGGACGCAATCATCGACGACGTGCAGCACGGCCTCGGCTACCCGCAGTGGGCCGCCATTAGCCCTGCCGCAGGCGACTTCCACAACCCGGACGTGCGGCGATACGAGTACGACCTGGACAAGGCCAACGAAATCCTGGACGGCATGGGCTGGACCGACACAGACGGGGACGGCATACGTGAAGACGGCGCGGGCAACCCGATAGAGTTCTCGCTGGTCACCAACACGGGAAACAGCGTACGTGAAAGGGCCGCCGCCATTATCAGCCGGGGCATGGAGCAAATAGGCCTCAAGGTGGACTTACAGCTTATCGAGTTCGGCGACCTCGTGTCCCAGCTGACCGCATCCTACGACTGGGAGGCTATGGTGATCGGCTTGACCGGCGGGACCGAACCCCACGGCGGCATCACCGTCTGGCACAGCAACGAGAACCTGCACCTGTGGAACCCAAACCAGCCGCAGCCAGCCACGGAATGGGAAGCCGAAATCAACGAGTTGTACATCAAGGGCAGCCAGGAACTGGACCGAGCCAAGAGGATCGGCCATTACCTCCGCGCCCAGGAAATCGCAGCCGAGAACGTGCCTCTCATATACACCACCCTTTCAGAACGGCTGAGCGCAGTACGAAACGTCTTCGGCAACCTGACCCCAACCCTGTACGCGGTCTGGGACATCCGCTACTTGTACCGCACCGACCTGTAGGGGTTTGCCCCCTGGCATAAGGGTCTTACGGAATTCCTCCCCTGGTCGGAGGCGGACGTTACAGACAATCGCCGTCGCCATCGTGTACTCTGTCGTCAGCGAACTCGTCAGCGGAAGAAGCGGTGGAATTCGACAATTACGATATCGACCCGTCCATCTACGACGAGATGTTCATGCCCGACGGCGCTCCACGAGAGCATTGCCGCCAACTCTACGACACCCTGACCCGCCTCTCCACGGAAGAAATCAACGCCATACAGGACCGCGTAACGCGCTCCTTCTCCAACGAAGGCATCACTTTCACTGTCTACGGCGACAACGAGTCGGACGAGCGAATCATCCCCATAGACTGTCTGCCCAGGGTGATGTCAGGCGGCGAATGGCGGCTCTTGGAGGAGGGTCTGACCCAGCGTCTTAAAACTCTGAACCTCTTCTTGGAAGACGTCTACGGGGAGTCCCGTATCGTCCGTGACGGTGTGGTCCCCGCCGACGTGGTGGACGGGCGCCCACAATACAGGGCAGAGATGCGCGGATTCTCTGCACCCCACGGCGTCTGGGTCGCCATCTGCGGCACGGACTTGGTGCGCACCAACGACGGCTTCTGGGTGCTCGAGGATAACCTGCGGGTCCCTTCGGGCGTGTCCTACATGCTCGCCAACCGCAAGGCGTCCAAGGCAAACTTGCGTCGCTTGTACCGCGCCTCGCGGGTGCGTGAGGTCGAGCAATATGGCCGGTCCCTATTGGAGACACTGCGGGAACTGGCTCCAGAAGGGCGGCCGGAGCCGTCCATTGCGCTGCTAACGCCAGGGGTGTACAACTCCGCCTTCTACGAGCATGTTTTCCTGGCCCACGAGATTGGCGCGGAGCTGGTGGAGGGCCGGGACCTGATTGTCCGCGACGATTTTGTCTACATGCGCACAACAACAGGTCTGCAGCGCGTGGACCTCGTGTACCGTCGCGTGGACGACGACTTCATCGACCCTACCGTTTTCCGCAGGGACTCCCTGGTCGGCGTTCCCGGTCTGGTCCGCGCCTGGCAAAAGGGGAACGTGACCATCGCCAACGCGCCCGGGACAGGGGTCGCCGACGACAAGAGCGTCTACCCCTACGTTCCGGACATGGTGCGCTACTACCTGGGCGAGGAGCCGCTGCTGGCCAACGTAGAAACCCGCCTGTGCAGGAGGCCGGAGGACCTGGAATACACCCTGGACAACCTCCAGGACCTGGTGGTCAAGCGTGTCGGAGAGTCCGGGGGGTACGGGATGCTGGTGGGCCCCCACTCAACGCCGGAGGAGCGGGAACGGTACGCCGCCCAGGTGCGGGCCAACCCTGCAGACTTCATTTCGCAGCCGACCCTCGCGCTCTCCAGGTCGCCGTGCTTGATTGACGGGAGCTTCGAACCCCGTCACGTAGACCTCCGGCCCTTTGTGCTTCAGGGACGCCAGACCCGAATCGTGCCGGGAGCGTTCTGCCGCGTGGCCTTGCGCCGGGGAAGCTTGGTTGTAAACTCCAGCCAGGGCGGGGGCGGCAAGGACTTCTGGGTGCTGGAGGACTGAACGGACGTAACCATGCTCTCACGCAGCGCAGAAGGCATCTATTGGATGGGCCGATACATGGAACGGACGCAGAGCCTCTGCCGCCTGCTCCGTTTGCAAACGGAAGCGTTGTCGGACCGGCCAGTGCGGGAGATATATTTCGGCTGGAGACGCATATACTCCAGCATAGAACGTGAGCCGCCCGGCGGCAGTCTCGAAATCGGCGACGACGACAGCTACACCCTGGCAGATTCCTATACTCTAGCCGACGACCTCACCTTCGAGCGCACCAACCCGGGTTCTGTGTGGAGTTGTTTTTCTTTGGTCCGAGAGAACGCTCGCCAGATGCACCACTGCATCAGCGCTGAGATGTGGACGTCCCTCAATCTGGCCTACCTACGAGTCCAAAGGATGGGCATTCGGGACATCTGGACTAGAACGCCGGAAACCTTCTACGATGACTTGTCAAGGGAGATGGACACATTCTCCGGTGTAGCAGAGTCCACAATGTACTGTGACGAAGGCTGGAGCTTCCTCCGGCTGGGAAGCCTTATAGAGCGCTCCCAGACCTTGACCGCCCTCCTTCTGGTCCAGATGACCGGTGCGGAGGACAACGATGCCTTCATCGTGGGGTGGACCGCCCTGCTCCGCGCCAATCACGCCTTGGACGCCTACAGCCGCAGACACGGCGTCGAGGTGCATCCGGAACAGGCTTTAGACCTGCTGGTCGCCGATCCTGCGCTGCCCACGTCCCTCTGCCGCTCGCTGGACGCGGCGGAGGTCGAGCTTGCCGGATGCGGCCCCGGCCCGGACACGGCTCCCGGACTCGAGGCGCGGCGGCTGGCCGCGCGGGTGCGCGAGATGGTCCGTTACGAATGGCCCGATCAGAAAGGACGCGCTGAGTTTCTGCTCCAAGTAAGCGAGCTCTGCCTGGAACTACACAGCCTCGTCACCGCCACCTACTTCCACTACCGGCTGGAGTGACCGCGAGAGTCGACGCAGAGAGGAGCGCATGAGCCGGACCGGATCTCGCGCGGGTCTAAACGGCAACACCCACGGAAAATGATTGACCTGTTCATTGCACATCTTTGCGCTCCAGTGATAAATTCACGTACATCAACCAGGACCGCTCCAGCCCAGACTAACCGTGTACAACTACGGACTTATAGGCAACATGTCCTCTGCGGCGCTTGTCGGAACCGACGGCTCCATCGACTGGTGCTGCTTTCCGCGATTCGATTCCCCCAGCGTATTCGCCGCCATCCTTGACCCGGGCGTTGGCGGCCATTTCCGAATCAGCCCTACCGGCACAATCATCGAGACCCGGCAGGAGTACGTAGCCGACACCAACATCCTCCAGACCACTTTCCGCACGGCCTCTGGGATCGTTTCGGTCACCGACTTCATGCCTGCCCCCGCTGACCACGACGACAACCCGGAAACCCCTCCTGAAGCTCCATACGAAATTCACCGAATAGTGACTTGCCTGGTAGGGAATATGGAGCTGCGCTGCGATTTCCAGCCCAGACACGACTACGCCCGCACCGTCCCCAGCTTCCGATTGCTGAGCGGCGATTCCAGCGGGGCAGCAGTCCAAGCCCGCGGCGGCCGTCAGACGATGACCTTGCTGGCCGACATTCCCTTGCCCTTCGACGACCGGGGAGTCGTGTGCGATTTCACCCTCACAGAAGGACAAACAGTCACCTTCGTGCTGTCGTACGGCCACGGGCGCCCGGCCAGCCTGGGACGGCGGCGCACCTCCGAAAAACTCGACCACACGCAACGATACTGGCGTGGGTTGGTGGACAGAATGAACTACGAGGGACTGTGGCGAGACTCTGTTGTACGCTCGTTCCTGGCTCTTCACCTCATGATGTACCAGCGCACCGGAGCCATTGTCGCCGCGCCCACCACCAGCCTGCCGGAGACCATAGGCGGTTCCCGCAACTGGGACTACCGCTTCTCATGGCTGCGCGACACAGCATTCACCGTGGATATCCTCTATCGTTTGGGAGACGCCTACGGGGCCGATCGCTACATGCACTGGCTCTTGGACCAGTGCCAGTTAGGCCAGAGGAAAACTCGGATCGTCTACGGCATCAGCCCGACTTCATCGCTCCAAGAATACACTCTCGACCATCTGAGCGGATACGAAAACTCTCGTCCTGTCCGCATCGGCAACGCCGCGGCTGACCATCTGCAAATGGACGTTTTCGGAGAAGTCATCCTCTCCATCCACTCCCTGCTGGTGCTTCGCGGAGAAATACCTGCGGAGGCCTGGGAGCTGGTCCGCTCTCTGGCGGAAACCGTGATGGGCAATTGGCAGCGAAAAGACAGGGGTGTGTGGGAAGTGCGCGGCGACCAGCAACACTTCGTGTACTCCAAAGTGATGTGTTGGGCAGCTCTCGACCAGGCAGCCTACATTGCCGCCGCTACGGGACACAGACGGTTGTACAGGCGTTGGTCTCTAGCCGCCGACGGGATAAAGACCGAAATCCTAGACCAGGGATGGAGCTCCTCCAAACAGGCGTTCCGGCAACGGTACGGCTCCGACGCCCTGGACGCTTCCAACCTGGCCATACCGTTCCTGGGACTGATCCCGCGCGACGACCCTCGTGTTCGGCAAAACGTTGACGCCATAGAACGTGAACTGACCGAAGGGCCACTGGTCTGGCGCTATCTGCCGGAAGAGACGGACGACGGGCTGGAAGGCCAGCGGGAGGGAGCCTTCACTCTGCTGAGTTTTTGGCTGATTGGAAACCTCATCTACACGGGGCAGACGGACCGGGGTTTAGACTATTTCCACGAAATGATCACCAAGCGCGCCAACCACCTGGGACTTTTCGCCGAAATGTTCGACCCCATCATCGACCGTCAGCTGGGCAACTTTCCCCAAGCCTACTCCCACACCGGCCTGATTCACACCGCTCTGAACCTTTCCGGCTTCATCGCCGATACTCCCACGAGGCGCAGCAACCCTGTCGAATAACCTTTCATTCACGGAGAGCGGCGTTCCCAGCCGATGGCCGGAGACGGTCTCCTGAGTGAGATTCCCTCCAACGGCTTGAAAAATCTTCAAAGTCGCTGACTTCGAACCAATGACCTCGCATACGGAGGTGAGCAATGGGCAGACTGGCCGGCCAGGCGGCCATCGTCACAGGCGGCGCTCAAGGCATCGGAGGCAGCTGCGCACGACGGCTCGCCGACGAGGGAGCCTACGTCCTGATAGCGGACATAGACGCCGCCACTTCGGAGGCCAACGTTGAGGCTATCCGTCGACAAGGGGGCACAGCTGAGAGCATCCGGGCCGACTTGGGACGGCACGACGACATCAAAGCCATGATCGACAGGGCGACCGAGCTGTGGGGGAGATTGGACATTTTAGTCAACAACGCCTACAGCCCCGCTCACGGCGGCGGGGAAGGCAGCGCCATTGAAGTCACGGAAGAAGCGTGGGACGTCGGAATGGCCCTGCTGGTCAAGTCCATATTCCTGGCGATCAAGTACTCCGTGCCTGAGATGCGTAAGACGGGCGCCGGCAGCATCGTGAACATCTCGTCGGTGCACGGTCTGCTTACTGCCCCTGGAAAGCTTGTCTACGAGGCGGGCAAGTCGGCGCTTATAGGAGTAACGCGGCAAATGGCCACCGACTTCGGGCCGATGGGCATTAGGGTTAACGCCATCTGCCCCGGCCACATCGTCACGGAACGCCTCCAGGCCGGTTGGAACGAAAATCCGTCGGGTGAGCGGTTCTTCGAGGACCAGTACCCGTTGAGGAAGCTGGGCAAGCCGGAGGACATAGCCAACGCTGTGGTGTTCCTCAGTTCGGACGAGGCGGCGTTCATCACGGGCCACACCCTGGTAGTGGACGGCGGGCTGACCATACAGCTCCAGGAGGACTTCGGAGTGCGGCAGGCGAACTATATGAGAGAACACCCTGACACTCAGCTGCCATACTAAGCCAGCAGCCTCGGTCAGTGAGTATAAACTCCTGGCCTTATAGTCCACGACCGTCCGCCATCCGAGCGTAATCGGCCACCGGTCAAGTCGATGCCGAACAGGTCAGCGTCGATCCCGGAGATGCCGTAGCCAAGGATGTAGTTGTAGGCGCCCGGCGTCGATTTGTCGACGGATGCAGTTGTGGCGCCGGGCGCGCAACGGAGACATGACGGAATCGGACCTGATATTATTGCCGAATCTCAAAATCCAGAACAAGTAGGGCAATTGTTGCCTTACAAGTCGAAAGGGTTGGCCGAACCGATTCTATCGGAGTTGCGCGGCCTCTCCGATAGCCCGTTGGGCAGCTCTTTCCGTCTACCAGAATCGATTGGCAATAACCCTCCAGCGCTTGAACCTGTTCCGGGCTACCGCACTCTCTGAGGACTTCTCGATGTCGACGAACTGAAGGGAGGGGGAAGTATGACACTGAAGCGGCTTTGTAGCCGCACGGCGCTCATAGCCGCTCTAGCCGTACTGGCCGTACTGTCGACCTCCCCCACGGCAATGACTCAGTCGGCAGAGGACGACGATGCTCAGGAGATGCCTCCAATACCGATCTATGATAAATGTGTCGAGATATTGCCTATAGAGGGCGGCCCTCCGCTCATAGATTGCCAACAGACGAAAGTTGAGGCGATATCTCATACACCCGCACTCGTCGGCCCCATGTACGCCCAGGACGGCGAATTTACACTTGCTCTGGTGGATGAGTTAAGCCCGTATGGGACGGAATACCGGATTACCGCTTTCGATGGCGAAAGGGGCGGTAAGACCGTTTCGAATTGGAGCGCGTCACGGTGCAGGGAATTTGAGGGACTGCGTCAATATGCCTGGCATAGATTCGAGATAGTGGCTAGAAACCTCAACGGGTTGGAGACGGAGCCGCTCATACGTTGGATGTACTACCCCGGGGCGCCTCCTGAGACCCAGACCCCACCCGACGATCCCTGGCTTGCCGTTCGAATCGACGACGTTGTCGCAATATATAACCTCACGGAGCAAGCTCGAGAGATGATAGTAGAAATCCCGATGGTCGTACACAGAAACGAGCCTGGCTTTGCAGGGTACTGGGGTCCGAATCGGGGGGTCCGAATGGGGCATGTCAGCCACCCATGGACGCTCTTACACGAGTTTATGCACGCCTTCTGGGAGCATTGGGACGGATTCCCCTTGCCATGCGATCAGATGAACGTCTACACGTTCAGGCGAGACCTCGCGGAGTTCATCCTAATGTTCCGGGTGTTCGACCGCACGGAAGACGTAAACCCTTGGGAAGAATGGCGTCCGTATTACAACAACCTCATCGCAGACTTCGGCCACTACTCAGGCCCCAATGGCGAAACGGCGTGGGAACTGCTCGATGAGGTGTTCAGGGAGGGAAGCCACTTCAGGAACGACATATGGAACGTAGCATACCACGTAGCCGACACGGACCCCCCAATGCTGGTCAGCGGCAAACTTCATCTGATACCGCCGCCATTGCGCGGATATTTCGAGGGGTTTGTCTCTCCTGTCGAAGAAGCCGAGGCGACCACCTGGTACGACGCCCTTGAACTATACAGCGTTCTTACCAGAGAGGACCGTCACCTTATGGACTTCGCCTCTCGATACCACCGCCGCCTCTTTGAACATTCCGTCGACGATTATATGTTCGAACCCAACAAGTCTTTCACAGCCCTCCCGGAGCCGTTCAGAGATCTGGTAAGGGGAGCGGACCGCCAGGCCCTTGTTGACTTTGTGAATACGCTGGAGGACATCTCGTGCAATTCCGACTGCGAAGAGCTATGGAACGCAGATCCTTCGTTCTGGTCATGGTACACGCATGGGAACCTCAATCGCTTGATGCTTTATCGAGATGAGATTGGCATTGATACTGGCATTGAGCTTGAAGAATCAAATTGGAACGCCCTTCGCCGGGCGCTGGACGTGTTGCCTGCCTGTCGCGGGACTAGCATCGAAGATGCCCACGCGCTTATAAGCTCCCTGGCAGGGATCACCGAAGCTCAGCGAGCCGCCCTCCTTCAAGCTCTCATAGTGAGTGAGATTTACTGGTCTCTATGTGATATCTGGGGTGGTCAGGATGTGGTCACCAACGACGTCCGTAACCTGAGCAAGATAGATTCGCCAAAAGCCAGCGACTTTTATAACTTGTCCGATGTTCGCTCACCACCGGAATGCCTTGCTGAACACGGTTGCCCTTCGCTGTGGGCCGACCCCCAACTGGCCATTGAATTGGAACGCCGATGGAAGGAGCTCTATGGGGACTAGCCCGTATCATCACATTCCCACCGGTTCAGGGCCGGGACGCTCATACTTCAAGAGCCTGCCCGCCAAAGAATCGGGCGCACTGATGTCACCGCTCTTGTAGGGCATATAGGAATGCGTTTTTACAACTTAAACCGTCTATTCCCTGACAACGGCGTACGAATGTCCTCACCGTCATCCATAACGACGGTTTTCCTACTGACGGCTTCCCTGACCTTATGTCTCATCCTAGGAGGGGGCGATGTAGGCGCACAAGAGGCAGTGGACGACCACGGCGACACGCTCGCCACGGCAACCGCTATGGCAGTTGGGACTTCTACTCTCGGGCGCATCGACCCCGGCAACGACATGGACGTCTTCAAAATTGACCTTTCTCGCGCGTCTAGGACCACGGATTTGTGGGCGTACACAACCGGAGAACACGACACCGTTGGAGGGTTGTATGACGGCGATGAGAATCTCCTCGCATTCAACGACGACAGTTACACCTTGGGACATCCGACCGGTTTCAGCCTACGTAAGGCGGTCCTTCCAGGGGTCTATTATGTAGTCGTTGCCAGCCACCGGGCGGAACCGGGAGACTACAACCTGCACTCTGAGGCGGTGAGAGACCCTGGCAGCGCCCTCAGCAGGGCCAAACGGCTGGCTCTCGATTCGCCCGCTGCAGGGACGATTGGCGGGTCTAACTACCTGGATTACTTCAGGCTCGATTTAACCGAATCTGCGAGTTTAATCATCGAAGCCAGGACTTCTAATCTGATCCCTATTACCGCAAACTTGGTTGAGGCCCGTGACAAAGAAATTCCCTCGAACATCTATCCTCTGTTTGTCATAGGCTCCGGTTTCCGGACCGCGCATGGCTTCCAGATTAGGGACGATTTTGGTCCGGGCGTACACTACATCAGGGTAAGCGGCGCCAACGGAGTTGTGCCCCAACCGGCGCCCTACACCATACTTGCCGTCGACGACATCCAGTACACTGCCTTCATTCAAGAGTGTGAAGCCAAGACAAGTTCTCTGGATGACCCTGAGGTCAACGACCCTCTCTATTCATGCCAGTGGCATCTGAACGATGCTGAGGACGAGGGCATCAACGTTGAATCAGTATGGGAGGAGGGAATCAAGGGCGAGGGTGTTACCATCGCTGTGGTCGATTACGGTATGGACTACAGTCAGGAAGACCTGAAAGACAACGTCGACACGGCTCTCAATCACGACTACACCGGCAACAACGACATATATTCTCCTCTCGTACACCACGGGACGCACGTTGCCGGCATCATCGCAGCCCGGGACAACTCCGTCGGAGTTAGGGGCGTCGCCCCAAGAGCCACCATCTATGGCTACAACGCCTTAGCTGAAATGTCAATCGAGACGCTGACCGATGCCATGACCAGAAACAGCGACGTAACAGCCGTATCCAACAACAGCTGGGGTTTTGCTGATGGTCCCTGGCTAACCTCTGCCAGTGAGGTCTGGAGAGAGGCGGTCAGGACTGGAATAACCACCGGTTACGACGGCAAAGGGACATTTTATGTCTTCCGGGCCGGCGACGGGCATATGATGGGCGACAACTCCAACCTTGACGAATACGTCAATCACTATGCCGTGACCGCCGTTTGCGCAGTGAACAGCAACGGCGTCAGAGCTTCTTACTCAGAGATGGGAGCCAACCTGTGGGTATGCGCGCCTTCCAACGACCGTCCCACGGAAGGGCCTGGAGTTCTCACAACCGAACATTCAGACCGGTATATGACGGATTTTGGCGGGACATCAGCGTCTACACCGATGGTTTCAGGAGTCGCCGCGTTGATGCGCGAAGCCAACCCGGACTTGACGTGGCGTGATCTGAAATTGATTCTCGCCGCCTCCGCCCGGAAAAACGACCCAGAAAACTCAGGCTGGAAAGACGGCGCCCAGAAATACCGGGCCGTGTCCGATGCTGGCAGGTATCACTTCAACCACGAATACGGGTTCGGAGCAGTTGATGCGGAGGCTGCGGTCAACCTAGCGAAAAAGTGGACTAATGCGCCCCCGTTAGTGATCTCGACGACTGAGTCGGGCAAGCTGGGTTTAGAAATGCCGGACGCTTCTGCTGGTGCCCAACCCACACCCATCGCCAGCGCAATCAAGCTGGACACAGGCATCTATTTCACCGAATTTGTCGAAGTGGAGATCGCCTTAGAACATGAGTCTTTCAGGGACTTGGAGATAGAGTTGGTGTCGCCGTCCGGAGCCGTTTCGAAACTGGCTGTTCCCTTCGACACCTCTACCGACCTAATTCCCATTTCCGATTTTGTGCCGATGTACGGCTCGTTCCGCTTCGGGTCGGCTAGACACCTGGGTGAAGACCCCAACGGCGTGTGGACGCTCCGAATCACCGACCATATTCATGTGGGAGAAGGGATTATCCTTGCGTGGAACATCACCGTATACGGTCACGAACGCACTCCGGCGGCTCCCATAGTGGACTCGGTAACTACTGGAGTGGAAACCCTGACGGTTGCATGGACCGCTCCCAGCCAGCCCGTGGACTCCGTGGTCACGGCGTACGACATACGATATATGGAGATCGATTCGGATGAAACCGTAGACTCCAACTGGACTGTCATAGACAACGTCTGGACAACTGCCGGAGGCGGCGACTTGGAATACACCATCACAGGTCTGACCGCCAAGGTGCAGTACGACGTACAGGTTAGGGCAATCAACTCCTGGGGAGCCGGTCGCTGGTCAGAAACTAGTACAGGAATTCCAGGTTTGAACCTGCTCAAAGAATATGACAGGAACAACAACGGCGTGATCGATCGAGATGAAGCCGTCATGGCAGTGGCGGATTACTTTAGCGGCATCATAACCAGGGAAGAGGCGATAGCCGTCATCGCCCTCTACTTCGCTGGTTGATTCAAACAGCCTGAGGCGACTGAGCCGGACAGTCGGTCCATACCCGTGACATCGGACGGATGTAGGGCGGCTAAATACGGACCGTCCATTGTTGAGGAGGAGCTGCTCAAGTGCAAAGGGTTCCAGGCAGCGACCGGGGGCTGGACGGCCTTCTCTTAGAGCATACTGCCGGAGGCTTTCCTGACTGCCGAACCTGTCCCGATGCTTGTCGGACTAACCTAGCGGCCAGTGCAAAGACCGGGGCAGGTCAACTTACTGGTGGGCGAAACGCCCTGATGTGCCCGCCGGGCTAACACATGGCCCGGAAATCAGGCATAATGTATACGACCTTAACCCCGCGTGGTTAGTCGAATGAGGCGGCCAATCCGTTGACGATTTCCACGCTCCCAACCCTCCGGCCGGCTCAGACTAGGCTCGCGAACGAACGAAACATGACAGCTTGATATTCCCGGTTTCAATTCAACAGTGGAGGAGGTACCGAGATGGAGAGGCGACTGCCGACGTTCGAAGAGGTGCAATCCTATTTCAACGAGCGGAACAACTGGGGACGATGGGGCGACGACGATGACGTGGGCGCGGTTAACCTCATCACTCCTGAAGTGCGGATAGAGGCTGCAAAGCTGGTGGTCAGCGGCAGGACGGTCTCCCTCAGCAGGCCCTTCCCCAAAGAACCGGCCCCGTGGAACCCGACCCCGGCGGAGCACTGGATGTACTCTCACAACGTCGCCCCGGACAGCGGCTATGCCGCCGACTACCTGGGCATCGCCTTTCACGGCTCGGCGGCGACCCATCTTGACGCCATCTCCCACATCTGGAACTACGGGCGTATGTACAACGGGAGGGACCCAGCCGAGGAGATCACCTTCCACGGCGCCAAATTCGGCGGAGTGGATAAGTGGGCTGATGCAATAGTCACTCGGGGGGTGCTGCTCGACGTGCCTAAATTCCGCAATGAGCCATACGTGACAGAAGATCGACCCGTCCACGGGTGGGAGCTTGAGGACATAGCCAAGGCCCAGGGTGTGTCGGTGAGGCCGGGGGACGCACTGGTGGTGTACAGCGGCAGGGACGCCTGCATCAGGGCCCGCCCTGACGACCATCCCTGGCTGGGGCGCGCCGGGTCAGTAAGGCCCGGTCTCCACGTTTCCTGCATGCCGTTCATCCGTGACCACGACGTGTGCATCCTCGTTTGGGACATGATGGACTGCAACCCAAAGGGGTACGACATCCCCTGGGCGATACACGCTGCCATATCCTCATACGGAGTGGGCCTGGTGGACAACGCCCTTCTGGAACCGTTGGCCATAGCCTGCTCCGAAGAAGGACGCTACGAATTCATGTTGACTATCGCCCCGCTGAAGGTGATCGGCGGCACCGGGTCGCCGGTGAACCCCATCGCCGTGCTATAGAATTGGGAGGCCTTTGAATTACCCCTCCCTTGGAATGGGTTTGGGTGATAGCGCCTCCCGACTTTCGAGGAGACGTCGGATGGCGGCGTTCGCTTGTATGACGAAGGTCTTCCTAAGGTTCCATACAAAATCGGGTGGAGTCGTAGCTGTGCATAGTCCGCGTATTAGTGAATGTAGTATTTATTGCAGCTACAAATACGAACATATTGACAGATAGACGCATAGATTGTATCTTTTTCGCAAATAAACGGGGCGCCGTAGTTCCTTTCACTTCACCTTCATCCGGCAAGAGCTCCAGGCGTATCCGGGCCATTCGGTAAGGGGGCGCACATCATGTCAGACCAAGAAAGAGCTCAAATGGCGCACTTGATGAGGCGGGCGGGATTCGCAGCGACTCCCGACGAGTTAGACGTGCTGTTGGCCAAGGGTTACGACCGGGTCGTAGACGAATTGGTGGACCCTGAAGAGTACGGCATACCATCCATGGACGCCAACCTGCTTCATCGCATATACCCGTCGCTGGAAAGCGGAACAATTCCGCCGGAAGCGGCCTCGATTCATATCTATCATCTTGTCAATAACCCGCGTCCCTTAGAGGAGAAGATGGCCCTCTTCTGGCACACCATCTTCGCCACTGGCGACGCCAAGATAGACAACGCCCAGGAGTTGGCTCGCCAGATGAGAATGTTCAGGGCCTATGGCATGGGCAACTATCACGAGCTGCTGATAGAGCTGGCCAAGGACCCGGCCATGATCTACTGGCTGGACAACAACTACAACCATAAAGACCAGCCCAACGAAAACTGGGGCCGGGAGCTGCTTGAACTCTTCTCCATGGGCCAGGGCAACTACACCGAAGAGGACGTGTTCGAGTGCGCCCGGGCCTTTACCGGCTGGACCATTGCGCCAAAGCCGACCCAGGGAGGGAGCTCCCGCTTCACCTGGGACTTCGAGTACCGGGAAGACGACCACGACGACGGCGAAAAGCATTTCCTGGGGCAGCGGGGCAAGTTCAACGGCGAGGACGTAATCGACATCATAGTCCGCCAGCCCGCGACGGCCAGGTTCATAGCGCGCCACCTGTACAACTTCTTTGTGGCTGACGAAGTGCAAGTCCCGTCCTGGCTCCACACTCCTCCCCAGGACCCCGTGGCCGTCAACCTCATCGCTGACGCCTTCGTCTCCTCCGGCTACGAGATGAAACCCACGTTGAGGATGATATTCACCTCCGACTTCTTCAAGGAGTCCCGGTTCAAGAGGGTGAAAAGTCCGGCCGAGACGGTGGCAGGGCTGTGCAAGCTGGTGGGCGACTTCAAATATCCCAGGCTGGGGCTGGAGCTATTGGGTGTCGAGACCTCCTATATGGGTCAGTTCCTGGGGAACCCGCCCAGCGTGGAGGGGTGGAACCACGGGTACGAGTGGATAGACAGCGGCTCGCTGGTGAAGCGCATCAACTTCGCCGCCGACGCGGTGTCCAACATTGCCTACCCCGGAGTCCAGGCGATGGTGGACAGGGTGAGGGGCATGGGAGAGCTGAGTCCGGAGGAGTCCGTGGACGCATGTCTTGACATATTGGGTCCTGTGGAGGTTGAGTCCGACACACGTGAGGAGTTGATCACCAAAGCTCGGTTGAGCGGCGGACTGAAGTGGGAAACGGCTGAACAAACGAGAGAGTCCGCCCAGAAGGTGCTGGACATCCTCGCCCTGGCGGTTGCTACGAGGGAGTACCAGTTCTGCTAGGCGACCGGAGTCGCCGGTGTGTTTTCGATGTCTGGCCCGATTCCTGTAAGGAGAGAAGCATGAGAACTAAATACGTCAACGGTCGAGTGTTTAACTACGACTACTGCCTTGGTGGGATCGGCATCGGAGGCGAGAATTTCTTCTTTCCGGTGGACTTCGCAGTTGGCTCTGAAGGCAGCTTGTACGTGTTGAACAAAGGCTGCGAGTTTGTGACGTGCCACGGCATCAGCAAGGTGACCCTGGACCACCGTTTGCTGTGGGAGGACCGGGGAAACCAGACGGACACAGGGTTCATGGATGGCCAGGCTCCGGTGCCCAGCTCGATAGCTGTGGACAGCCAGGACAATGTGTACGTTTCTGACGAGATGACGAACCACATCTACATATTCGACAGTGACGGAAAGCGTGCCGGGGACTGGGGTTCAGGAGTTCTGGGCGGGCTGACGACTCCTCAGAGGACTTCCAATGACTTCCAAACTGACCTTCCCGGATTGATGCCCATCGCAAACAACTTCAGCATACCTTTCGAGCAATACCTGAAGAAGATAGGGGCGATGGACGCAACCGGCGACGGCGAGTTGAACGGCCCCAACGGCCTCACCTTTGACGAGGACGACCGCTTGTTCGTCTCCGATAGCAACAACCACCGTATCCAGATTTTCACCAAAGACGGACAATTTATCAGTAAATGGGGTCAGCATGGGACCGACGAGGGCGAGTTGAACCTGCCCTGGGGACTCACCCTCGACAAGGACCACAACGTCTACGTGGCTGACTGGGCCAACTCCCGGGTCCAGAAGTTTTCCGACGACGGGCGTCATCTGGCCACCTTCGGCGCGGCGGGCAGCGGAGACGGCGAACTGGACCACCCCTCCAGCGTGGCCGTGGACAGGGACGGCGACGTCTATGTCACCGACTGGGGCGGCCAGCGGTTGGTTGTATACGACTCTGATGGAGAGTTCCTGACTTCCTTCCACGGGGACGCCGACCAGATCACCCCTTGGGCCCAAGAGAAGCTGATGCAGAATCCAGGCTTCCAAAAGGCCCGCAAGAGGGCCGACCTGAGCCGAGAGCAGAAGTTCCGGAGGCCGGTGGCGGTCAACGTAGACAACGAAGGGCGAATCATGGTGCTGGAAGCCATCGCCTGCCGCTTGCAGATTTACGTAAAAGAACAGAACTGGGCGGAGCCTCCGTACAACCTTTAAACAGTTCGCCGGGCGTCTCGTGAACAGGGGGCATCATCGCCGGCGCTTCTCACCAGGGGGCTGCGTAGGCGTTGCCTATTTCGATGGCAGCCGACCGGCGTCGATTTTGCTTCAATCCCTACGGGTTTCGTCGTCTTAGTTCTTGGTGGTCACTTGGCATTCGATCAAAGGCGCTGACCGACGCCTCCGTATTTGCCCTAACCTATTGACATGGTGAATACCACCGTGCTAGCGTACCCCAATTCATAAGGTTTTAGGAATGTGATTCAACGAATACTACGAGGTGAGCCGATGATTTCTAAGAACGTACATTGGTTCCTGGTGATAGGACTGATTCTTGTCCTTGTGACGGCTGTTTCCTGTGGCGGAGAGGATGAGCCTGCCGCTACGGCCACCACGCCTCCTCAAGTCGCTGACACACCTGTGCCTGCCACGGCTGTCCCGCCGACCGACGCGCCTACGGACACACCTGCGGCCGTTCAGCCGACTCGCGCTCAGCTTACCGCTACACCGACGGCCGTCCCTACGCCCACCAGCCCGCCTAAGACGGAGGGGATATTCGGAGGCGTGATAAATTTGCAGGCCAACAACCAGCCGGCGCTGGACTTTCTCTCGATAGGGGTGTTCGCTGCGTGGATTCAAATACCGCCGATGTACAGCCAACTTGTCGAATACAACCCGGAATCCGAGCCGCTGGATGACTTAAGGGGCGACTTGGCCCGAGAATGGACCGTGGCTGACGACGGCATCACTTACACCTTCTATCTAAATGAGAACGCCCGTTTCCACGACGGTGAGCCTGTTACGTCCGAGGACGTGGTGTTTAGCTTGGCGTTGTTTATGGAGCCGGAGACTCTCAACGACCCCCGCATCATAGAGGAAGTGGGCGCTCGTCGAAGCAGCACATCCCTAAGCCTTAAAGTCTACTACGATTCGTCCAGGGCGGTGGACGCCACGACCGTCGAGATCAAGACAAAGACGCCTTCCGCCGCCTTTATGCCCATTCTAGCCATCGAAACTTCCGCCACCATTCTCCCCAAGCACCAGGTGGAGGCGGGGGTGTTCGCCAGCTTCAAGGACCCGAAGTCCATCATCGGCTCCGGGCCTTTCCGAATGGGCGAATTCGTAAAGGACGTCTCGACCCAGAACATTAAGAACCCGGACTACTTCAAAGAGGGGCGGCCCTACGTCGATGAACTCCGCCATTTCGTAATAACCGAAGAAGCGGCCATCGTAGCCGCCTACAAAGCTGAGCAGGTGCTCATGAGCAGCTCCATGGTAAGCAACCTGAGCGTCAAGTCCACCAAACAGTTGGTGGAGGAGAGTGAGGGCGATATAACCGCCCACTTCGGAGGTCCGTTCTGGACGACGGGCGTGCACATGAACGCCAGGAGGGCCCCCTTCGACGACCCCAGGGTAAGAAGGGCCATACACCTGGCAGTGCACCGTCAGCCGATAATCCAGACCTTTGGAGGGATACATCTGTTGGGGACCCCGGTCCCTCCGGGATACGCATGGAGCTTCACTGCGGAAGAGGCCCTGCAGATGCCCGGCATAAGGGAGTTGGACGGTGAGAAGCACCCCGATGACATCGCAGAAGCCAAAAGGCTGCTGGAGGAAGCCGGAGCGGGCGAGGGGTTCAAGGTCGAGATGGCCTGCTACCCGGTCGCCGACGGATGTGACCAGGCCGTGCTGCTGCAGGACCAGTTCAGGAGATTCCTCGGGTGGGACGTTGAAATAAGACAGATAGAAAGGGCTGCCGCACAATCCATCTACGACGCAGGGGAGTACGACTTCGCTTCGGGTTTCAACTCATTCCAATTCCCCGACGCCGACGCTTCCGGCCTGGCCATCAGGAAAGGCTCCAGGATGGCTGAGCTTCAGACCGGCTACCACAACGAGAAGGCTGAGCCGCTTTGGGACCAAATCGCGGCGGAGCTGGACCCGGCCAGGCGCAAGGAGCTGGTGGGGCAGGTGAACGAGATACTGATGCAGGACTCCTCCTTCGTCAACTCCTACTTCACCATGGCCGGATGGATAGTCAACAACAAGATAAAGAACTTCAACGCCCCCGCTTCCGTATCGGCCCAGCGGAAGCACGAGCACCTGTGGTGCGACCTCGAATGCTAGGTCAGCCCAACTGGCCCAAATAGAAAAGTCTGGCCCGGGATAAACCCGGGCCAGACTTTTTCCCCGACTTCTTCTTACTCAAGCTACGAGCGTTGCTATCGCCCGAAGGAGCCTATAGGTTCTCGGGCGGGTCCGTCCAGTCCCGTTCTTTCATATAAACCTGAATGCGAGCGCTGGTCGCTTCAAGGACGATAATGCGTCCCTCATCGTCTACGTTCACGGTCACGGGCCACTTGAAGTATCTCTCCACGGACAAGTCGGCCCGCTTTCGGGCTTTGGCTGCATCGGCGTTTATGGCGTACCTCTCAAGGACCCACGGGGAGAGCTCCTCTGAGTCGCCGTCAAAGGACGCCAGGTAGTCGCCGTTGGGTTCGTAGACAACCAGCCTGTGGGCGTCGTAGTCAGTGACGTATACGTCGCCTTCGCTGTCCACAGCCACGCTCGACGGCCTGTAAAGCCGGCCCTTCCCGGAGTCGGGTCCTCCGAATGAACCCAGATAATGACCGTCATCGGAGAACTTCTGGACCCTGGAGTTGCCCCAGTCGGCGACAAAGACGTTGTGGTCCTTATCGAGAGCGAGTCCCCAGGGCAGGTTCAGGTCGCCTTCGTCGCTGCCGTACTGACCCCACTTGTTGATGAACTGACCATCCTTGGTGAATATCTGCACGCGGTGGTTATGGCTGTCGCAGATGAACAACCTGTCGTCTTCGTCGAAGGTGAGGCCGTTGGGGCCGTTCAATTGGCCGTCGCCAGAGGTGTCCATAGCCCCCACCTTCTTCAGGTAGAGTTCGAAGGGCATGGTGAAGTTGTTGGCTAGGGGCATTAAAGCACTGGAAGGGCGGTCGTCCTCGACCTCTAGGCCGCTGAGCACAACGTCGTTGGAGCCTCGGTCCGGCGTGTGGAGGCCGTAGACTTCTCTGCCGGAACCCCAACTGCCCAACCGGTTCCCGTCCTTGTCGAAAATGAATATGTGGTTGGTCATTTCCTCGGAGACGTATACGTTCTCCTGGCTGTCCACAGCGATGGAACTGGGCTGCGGGGCCTGCCCGTCCATGAATTTCCTCCCACGGTCTTCCCAGAAGAACTCGTGGTCCAGGTTGCACTTGGTTATTCCCTGGGAAGGGAACCACTCCATGCCCTTGCTGAGCACGTACATGTTTCCCTGGGGCCCCAAGGCGAAGTCCACGGGATAGAAGAAGTTCTTGCCCCCGACTCCGGAGCAGCCGTGGGTGAAGTCGTAGTTGTATACCCGCCCATTCACGTATTTCGTTCTCATGCCTCTCTCCTTCCCTGCGTCGGAAACACCTGGATATTTTGCTATTGACTATCTCAGAAGACCAACACGGGCGCCTAGCAGAACTGGTACTCCCGCGTGGCTACGATCAACGCTAGAATGTCGGCCACCCTCTGGGTGGACTCGCTCACCTGATCGTCCGTCTCCCATTGCAGTCCACCGTTCATGCGAGCATTGGTCATCAACTCCTCGCGGGTGTCGTCCTCCACCCAGACCGGACCCAGCATGTCCAGACATGCGTCCACTGCCTCGTCCGGCCCCATCTCGCCCATGCCTCTCATCCGATCCACCATAGCCTGGACTCCGGGGTAGGCGATGTTGGACACGGCGTCAGCGGCCAGGTTGATGCGCTTCACCAGCGAGCCGCTGTCTATCCACTCGTGCCCGTGGTTCCATCCCTCCACGCTGGGCGGGTCGCTCAAATATTGGCCCATGTACCAACATTCCAGCCCCAGAAGCTCCAAGCCGAGCCTGGGGTACTTGAAGTCTCCCACCAGCTTGCACAGTCCCGCGATCGTCTCAGCGGGACTCTTCACCCTCTTGAACCGGGACTCCTTGAAGAAGTCGGACTTGAATATCATCCGCAGGGTATCTTTCATCTCGTAATTCGAGGACACGAAAGCGTCGGCAATCAGGTTGATGGCCACCGGGTCCCTGGGAGGAGTGTGCAGCCACGCCGGCACTTGGACCTCGTCGGCCACGAAGAAGTTGTACAGGTGGCGGGCTATGAACCGGGAGGTGGCGGGTTGGCGCACTACGATGTCTATCACGTCCTCACCGTTGAACTTGCCCCGCTGTCCCAGGAAGTGTTTTTCTCCGTCGTCGTGGTCTTCTTCCCTGTATTCGAAGTCCCATGCGAATTGCCCCAACCCGGTGGACGGCGGCTTTGGCGCTATGGTCCACCCGGTAAAGGCCCGGGCGCACTCGAACACGTCCTCTTCAGTGTAGTTGCCCTGGCCCATGGAGAAGAGTTCCAAGAGCTCTCGGCCCCAGTTTTCGTTGGGCTGGTCTCTATGGTTTTCGTTGTTGTCCAGCCAGTAGATCATGGCCGGGTCCTTGGCCAGCTCTACCAGCAACTCATGGTAGTTGCCCATGCCGCGGTTGCGCAACATGTCCATCTGGCGCGTCAACTCCAGGGCACAGTCCACCTTGGTGACGCCGGTGGCGAAGACGGAGTGCCAGAAGAGGCTCATCTTCTCTTCCAGGGGACGCGGGTTGCTTACCAAATACCAAATGTGATGGTTGGTGGCTTCCTTTGAGAACCCTCCGACCACCGACGGAAACACACGGGCCAGCAAACTGACGTCCATGCGCGGTATGCCGTACGCTCCCGGGTCCAGCAACTCGTCGATGACCCGGTCGTAACCCTTGGCCAGCGCCACGTCCAACTCGTCGGGAGTCGCTCCGAACCCCGCCCGTCTCATCAAGTGGGCCATTTCAGCTCGTTCTTCGTCTGACATCCTGCCGCCTCCTTGACCGAATTGCACCGGCGCCGCCCATAAGACGCTTGACAAACTCATGCTTTTAGGCAATTGGCACTTATATTCTACCAAACTTTGAGCAAACTGTTCCTATCTGGTGCCTCTGAGTCGTGGGTCCAAAATATCCCTAAGAGAGTCACCCAGCACGTTCCAGGAGAACACGATTATGGCGATGGCGGCTCCCGGGAACACTGCAAGCCAAGGGCCGATTCCCACATATTGCTTGGTGGCCCCCTGCAACATGCCTCCCCAAGACGGCTCGTCGGGGCCGACGCCCAGGCCCAGGAAGCTCAGGGCGGCTTCGGCGATGATGGCCACACCCAACTGAAATGTCAAGATGACTATCACGATGGCCAGTGTGTTCGGAATCATGTGCTTCAATATTATTCGTTGGTCTCCGGCGCCCAACGCTCTTGCGGCCAGCACGTAGTCCATCTCTTTTATTGCCAGAGCTTGAGAACGAACGATCCGGGCGGTGCTTGGTATGAACAATATAGACAAGGCGATTATCACGTTGTTGAGAGAAGAGCCAAGGGCGGCTATTATAGCGATTGCCAGCACAAGAGCCGGGAAAGCGATCATGCCGTCGATGATTCGCTGCACGAAAAGGTCGGTAATCCCTCCGAAGTAGGCGCTGGTCACTCCCACCAACATGCCCACCGAGCAGCCGATCAAAGCGCTGACCAACCCTACTTTCAGGGATATCCTCGAACCCATGATTATCCGGCTGAACACGTCGCGTCCCAACTCGTCGCCCCCAAACAGCAACTCGGAACTGGGAGGAGCATAGATGCGGTCGGGATCGGTTGTCCTGTGGTCTTGAGTGGCAATGAGTGGAGCGAATATAGCGATAACGATCAGCAGGATAGCCACAAAGCCGCCGAATGCTCCGAGGGGCTTCGCCTTGATGAAATCGATCAAGTTGTGGCCGACAGACTGCCTCGGCCTGAGATCAGCTAATATCCGGGCCGGAGAGCCGGTTGATGCGCGCTGCTCTTGATTCATATAATTTCTATAGTCTCTCGCAACTCAAGCGCGTCTAAGCATATCGGATCCGGGGATTCAGCCAAGCGTATATCAGGTCGGTGAGCACGTTCAACACCAACACTATTCCAGTCAACACTACGACGATGGCCTGTATCATCGGGAAGTCCCGTTGGGATATGGCGGAGATTAGGAGCCATCCCATTCCGGGCACGTTGAATATCCGCTCTATGATAACCGTTCCGCCCATAAGGCGCCCGAACTCGTAAGCGCTCACTGTGACCACCGGCAGCAGCGCGTTCTTAAGAGCGTGACGTCGGATGACCAACCCCTCGGAGAGTCCCTTGGAGCGGGCCGTGCGTATGTAGTCCTCCCGGAACACTTCCAATACGGCGGAACGGGTTATTCGAGCTACGAAAGCCATGTTGGACAGGGCCAAAGCAAAAGCGGGGAATACCAACTGGTGGAGGTTGTCCGTTGGGCCTTTCCAGAATTGGACGTACCCAAGGGGAGCCAATATCTGATCGAACTCGTTGGACAAGATGAACAACACCATGACGGCTACCCAGAAATTAGGCAGTGCTATTCCCATGATGGTGACTAACCTACTGGCGTAGTCCAGAGGGCTGTCCTGGTATACGGCGGAGATTGCCCCCAACGGCACTGCGATGATCGAAGCGATAAGCAGGGCCATGATGGTGAGCTGCAGGGTGATGGGGAACCTGGTCTTTATGTCCTCCCAGACCGGAGTCTCGTACCAGAACGACGTGCCGAAGTCCAGGTGGAGCATATTCCAGGTCCATATGCCGTACTGTTGGACCAGGGGCTTGTCCGTGCCAAGCTTCGCCTGAAGACTTTGCACCTGATCAATTGTGTACTGGGACCTGCCGTCGGTGCCGGAGAGGATGATTTGAGCCGGATCGCCGGGAACGAGGCGCAGGATAATGAACACGGTTGTGGTCACTATCAGCATCGTGGGAATGAAAAGGAGAATTCTTTTCAGGATGTAGGCTTGCATTCATTCACCTACGGCTTTAGCGCCGTGAGCGGCCCACGACGCACGCCAAGCCCCGACTTTGCCGGCTGTCGGGCCGAATATTCCGGTGGTCTGGCATAGCGATACGGGCCAGGCCTCGCCTCCATATTCAGCGTTCTTTTCTTAATGCCGAGCTGCGGACTATTTGACCAACAGTATCTCAAGCACCTTGGGAAGAGCTTCTCTGGCTCGGGCCATAACGCCGTCTTCTTCCAGGCTGCCGACAGGGTGGCGAACCACGGAGAACGGGTAGTCCTCAATCCCGCGAATCTTCGCGATGGCTCTGCCGGTGGGAATAAAGGGTTCGGTGCAGATGGCTACGGCCGGCTTTCCCGCCTTCTCCATCGTTATTGCATCGTGCACACTGCACGAGCTGCAGGACCCTCAATCACCTGTCGACGTGATAATCACATCACATTTCTCCAGAAGCTCGTCCTTCATGTGCTGGGGAACGGGGCGTCCGGGGTTTCCTTTGTTCAGCCTGACCGCCCCTCCCAGGTCGTAAATGTCCTGGAGCAGGGAGTACACGGCGTCCAGCAGAGTGTCGGCGTTACGTTTGCCGTTGGAGAGAAGACCCACCGTCTTTCCGTTCAGATCTCCCGGCCTTTTGGCCAGAACGGTCTCATCCGGGATGGCTTGGACCGTCGGGTCCAGGATTTCGAAACCTACGCTTGTAGTTGCCATGCTGTCACCCCCTTATGCTGAATCTAAAGCCAACCTTGTCCGCGTTGCCGGGGCCGTACCGTTACGGAATCCGGCTAGCGTCAATTTCTTTGGTGGCGTATAGCCCATTCAACCCCTTGGCCCAACGCGGCACCAGAGAGTCGTTTGCCCCGGCCGGCCCACCGCCCGCCAAAAGCGTCAACGAGCCGGGTTCCAGGCACACGGGAATCATTTCGTCTTCGGCCCCCGGTTCGGGCGGAAGCGTTTGGCCGGTCTCGGCCCATTCCGTGGCACTCCTGCGTGCTTTTTCAAAAAGGAACGCTCTGACTTGTTCCTTGCTCCAGCCCGCCTCTTTTATCACGCCGCCGTGTTCCTGAGAAATCACAAGAATGAGGTTTCCCTGGCCGGGGCCGAGGCCTCTCATTGCTGTGGCGGCGGCTGTGAGTATGGCTTCCGGGGTTCCTGCGTCTCCCGCCACGTTAATTTGCCAGGGAGCCAGGCTGGTGAAAACGGATACAGTGCTCGACTCGGGCGGGTAGCCCAACTCGACGTGCATTGGCTCCCAGGGGCTGTTCTCCTCATCCTCGGCTATGCAGTAGGTGTACTTTCCAGGGTGGCCCATCGTGGACTTGTCCAACACGCCGGGGTGGTTCTCCAGCACGTTGATCAATATCAGCCGCATTGCCCTTCCCACCGTAGCGTTGGCTCGGCGGTCGGGGCCGGGACCGAAGATGTTGTGGCCGCTGGCGAACCCCAGTTTTTGGCGGACAGGCCCGTTTATCACCACCAGCGGCGCCGAACCGCCGGTGCTGGCGGAACTGCCGTGGAGGTTGTACTTGGGTTCAACCATCGCCTCCATACAGGCGATGACCACTGGCATGTATTCAGGACGGCACCCTGCCATTACGGCGTTGATGGCCACTTTTTCAGCAGTGATTACCCGTCCGCGTATCGGTTCGATGCCTATAACGTCCGAGGGTCCCCGACCGACGAATTCCAGGAAGGCCAGGACCTTCCCTGGGGTGGGGGGAGTCACCGGCAAGCCGTCCGTCCAACCTCTTTGGTAGCAAAGCTCGATGGCGTCGTCGAAGGAGCCGTCGACTTGCACTCTATCCGATGTCAGCGCGTCTGAACTTATAGTCATTTAGCCGCCGTTTCCTTGGAGACGGGCGTGTATCGAACTGCCGCTAGGCGAATGAGAACTACGATGATGCGTCTGTAAGTCCTCGACATTTCGCATCAGGCATTTCCTCGCGTAGGCGTTTGACAACGCGTCTCTTTTCTGATGGAATTGTGAAACTCAAGGACTCATAATACCTGAAATGTCCAGTGCTGTACATCATATTCGTTAAACACTTCGTTATACGTCTCGATAACAAATAGGGGGTGAGTCATGGCGGGAAACAAGTCCTCTTCCAACGAATCATGCGTCTATGCGGGGGCCAGGGCCGACGGCCTGTTCCGCAAGCGTCCGGGGGAAGCCGCATGGGAGGAATACACTGACGGGCTGCCTGCCGGCGCCGACGTGGGGGCGATTGCGATTCATCCCCTCGATCCGGAACGGGCTTTCATCGGCGTCCAGGGCGGCGTTTACGCCAATGACGGCTCTGGGGGCCGATGGAGGTCTATGAACGTGCCGGAGAACGAAGGACGGGTCTGTTCCATCCTGTTCCCACGCCCGGACCCGAAGGTTATGTACGTGGGGATGACTCCGGCCCAAATCTATCGCACCGCCGACGGCGGGGACTCATGGGAGCTTCTGCCCTTCGACCCCGGCCCCGACGTGATTACCCAGCTTTCGACGGTCATGAGCGTGTTCCTCCCCAGCCAGGTGATTGACATGTCCGCCGACCCCAACAACCCGGACGAGATATACGCCGGGATAGAGGTGGGCGGGGCCTGTCGCAGCCTGGACGGTGGCGAAACCTGGCAGCCAATTAACAGCGGACTGCGCGAGGGCGGTGAGGACAGACTGGACACCCACGGCATAAGAGTCAGCCCCATCCACGCCGGGTCCGTCTACCTGTCCACCCGTGAGGGAGTGTTCCACAGCGTTGACAAGGGAGAAAGCTGGAAGCACCTGGACGTCAGCAAGTACACCCACTTTACCCACACTCGCCAGCTGGCCATCACTCCTGGGGAACCCTACAGCATGTACGTCACCTATGGCGTATCCGCTCTGAGTGAGGAACCCGGCGGGTTGCTGCGGAGCCAGGACTGGGGCGAGACGTGGAAGAGAGTGGACCACGGCATAGCTCCTCGCGGCGCCATGTACGCAGTGGCAGTGGACCCGCGCAACTCCGCCCAGATATTCTGCAGCACCAACAAGGGGCAGTTCTACGAGTCTCTGGACGACGGCTCAAGCTGGACGGAATGTTCCCTGCCAGAGAGTGTCAAGCGTCTGAGCGCATTGGCCGTCGGGTAAGCCCGGCGCCCTCTTAATCGCTATACATCTGTATACATCGGCCCGCGATTGACGACATTCTCCAGCAATTGCGGGTCGAAGGGTATCAGGTGGGACTCCAACTCGCTGGGAGCCGCGGCGCGCAGCGCATCGAGAATTCCGGGGTGGCTGTAGTAGCCGACGTATGCGGCCCGCACCATGCTGTTGAAGCTCTCCGGTTGACTCCCCTCACAGCGGCGCAATATATCTGCTTTATCGGGACCGGTAAGGTCCGAGAAGTCTTGTTGGCGGCCCTGCCGGCAGTCGATCTCCAGTTGGTCCAGCAGTCCGAGAATATGACTCCTCAAATGGGGGGCGTCCGCCATCGCTTTGTCCACGTAAGAGACCAGCCCGAGGTCTCCCGCGCCAGGGAGGTCGTCCACGGGAGGGACCAGGCTGTTCAACACTGCTTTCAAGGTCAGGGCTTGGCGGGACGTCAAAACCAGGTGAGCTTCATCTTCCAACGGCCCCTCCTTCCAGCTCCAGCAGATGCCGGGCGTTGTCGGCGACGTAGTCCCCGGCCCGCAGTGCGATGGCCCCAATGGTTGACGTGGGAGCCACAGTCCCCGACGTTACGAAAACGCTGCCGTCGATGATGAACAAGTTTCGCACGTCGTGGGACCGGCACCAGCCGTCCACGACCGACGTGCTGGGGTCGTCTCCCATCCGGGCGGTGCCCAGATAGTGGCCTATGGCCCCGCCGCCGCGTGTCACAGATATTATCTCGGTGGACCCGGAAGCATCCAGCAACTCCTTGGCCCGCTCGGCGGCGTGGTCCAGCAGCTTTTCGCCGTTCTCTCCCCGCCTGTACACCAGTTTAGGCGCCGGTATGCCCGCATCGTCGGTCAACGCGGGGTCGATAACCACCCGGTTGGCTTCCTCGGGCAGATCGTCGCCGCTCATCATCACGCCCAGCGTGTGCCTGAAGTATTTCCGGAAAGCGGCATGATGCCCTTCACCCCAGGGCGCTGCGTTCCATATCGGACTGCGGCCGTTCCCCAGACCCATGGAGACGGAAGGGCACCCCATCGCCGTTTCCAGCGGGCCGGCGCTGCCGTAACCGGCAGACAACCGAAAGCCATTGACAAATCCCCGAGCAGGGTCGTGTTCGTAGAATTGTTCTGTGAACACTCCTCCGGCCCTAAGGCCGTCGTCGAAGCTGTCAACCTCCTCGGACAGTCCCACCGTATAGCCAATGACGTGGCTCATAAGGTTCTTCCCGACCAGACCCGAGCTGTTTGCCAAACCATCCGGAAACTGGGGAGACTTGGAGTTCAGGAGCAACCGGGGAGTGCCGACGCCGTTGCAAGCCACCACGACTAGTCGGGCCTTCTGCTCGTGTAGACGCCCTTCTTCGTCGTAGTAGAGCGCCCCCTCGGCCAATCCCTGCTTGTTGACGGTGATTTCCCGGACTGTGGACCGGGTCTTGACCTCCACTCCGTTACGGACCGCTTCAGGCCAATAGACTATATCAACGCTCGCTTTCGCTTTCCGGTGGCATCCCAGGCCGCACGAGGAGCACTGGTAGTCGCATGGGAGCCGGCCTTCTCCGTAAGGCTCAGTGACTATGCCTCGGGTTGATATCCACCAATGCCAACCCAGCTTCTCGAATCCCTTGATGAATATCTGGGGTCCTCTGCCTATCTTGGCCGGGGGCAAAGGCATGGCGGACCGGGGAGGACCGCCCGGGTTGCCCGCGAGACCGGAAACTCCCATCATGCGCTCGTTGAGGTCGTAGTAGGGTTCCAGGTCCCAGTAGCTTATGGGCCAGTCGTCCGCAGCGCCGGTTATGGTCCTCACCCTGAAGTCGGACGGGCGACACCTGGTCAACCCTCCTTCGTAGTGGATGGTGCCGCCGCCCACTCCATGGTACATGCCGGGTTGCCAGATGGACTGGGTGTAGTCGTAGGGGTAGCCGTCGGCAAACCGGTTGACTCCGTCCGTAGGAGGCGGCGAAATGAGCTTCAGATACTCGTTGTCCGTGTCGGCCGTGGGATTGTAGGCGGGCTGGACCCAGTCGCCCTGTTCGAGGCAGACCACACGTATTCCAGGGACTTTGCTTAGTCGCCATGCGAAAGCCGCGCCGGAAGCCCCACTGCCGATTATCAGAACATCTGCGGCATCTTCAGAAACGGGCATTACCTTGCCTCCAATTCGATTCGACGCTGGCCTGGGGCATTATTGTTGGCTGGCCCTCATCAATTCTCGGCAACTTAGACTGAATATTTCATACTTCACGGGAGATATATACTGTAACCGAACTTTTGGGGAGAAGTCAGGAGGGTTCCCGTAGGGTAACCCGCCGAGAAGCCAATTACAAGCGTAGTAGGGGACACCGCACCGTCTTTCGGGGTGACGTCGGGGAATGAACCCTGCTTGGGAGGCGCCCTCCTAGCACCGTCCCTGCTCTTGTCAGCCTACCTCCGATTTCAATGGTCAAACCACGCCCTCAATGTCCGGCGCTCCCTCTGTACTTCGTGGTCGGCGTCGATGCACGGTAGGACATGCTACACCGGCGGTCTCATACGGCCACCGTCGAGTTTGGCCCAAAATGGTGGGCCTACACGTACCGTGCTACGAACTTTCCAGTGGGAGGTTCTGCTATAAGGATTCAGTGAGGGTGCCTTGGACTAGGGAATGCTAACACCAGCCTTAGCGACGATGTCGGCCCCAACTTGCACTGAGCGCTACGCCCACGGCAACTCCTATTGCCACACCGACGCCGATGTTGCCGAGCGCCGCGCCTATGCCTACGCCTGCTCCAGCTCCGAGAGCGATGCCTAAACCGATCTTCTTATTTGCGCGCATGCTGTGTTTCCTACTTCGGGCATTGTGTAACACATGTCTTTGTTGAGAATGGCGCTCTGGACAACGCTGAGGTCGCCTTGAGCGGCGGAGTTCGCAGTTCACTACGTCATGGTGGGCCTAAGTGGATGGTAGGTGGTACCATCTTCGAGATGTGGTTGGGTGTCCCAAGTCGGCCCGAATGATCGGTTCGAGCCTTCTCAGGTGGGCCTAAGTTGACGGTAGGCAGAACCATCTTTGAGTTGAGAATGGTGCTGTGAGGGACAGTGCCCCCATACTCTCACACAATCCCATCCGAACAGACGATGCGGATGACCTGCGGTTCCACAGGCTGGGATCGGTCGGTGTCATCGAGCGGGTTGAGGCGGTACCGCTCTCGGAGAGCTTCGAGGCGGGTCAGGAGCACGGAGCCTCCAAGCCTCAGATTCCTGATTTCGCCCAAGGCGCTCTCAACCTGTGGTGATACCTCCCCCAGGAATATCTGACGCAGCACGTCGATACGACTCAGCAGTCCTGCGTCCTCGCGGGCTTCGCGCATGGCGATACCTAGGTGGCGCGAGACGTAGCGGCGCGCCCTGGTGTCGCGCGGCCTTCTAGCCCTGCCCAGCCGTCGCTGGAAGTCGGTGCTGAATGCCTCGAACGCAGCCATAACGCGCTCATTTGTGCCTTCGGGCAACGGCTGGGCGGGCGTCTCCGGGCTGCACTCAGCCGCCGCGATGAGTTGGGCCGGGCTAATGGCGCGGGCTTCCAAGTCATTGCCGACCGCATAGCAGCTTCTTACACCTCCAGCGCCTAGAAGCACCATCGTCTCCCCCTGCCTCGGATCGTCAAACGGTGAGGATTCAGACGCCATAGTTGTAGGCGTCATGAGCGGCGCCTGCGATCCCTCTATCCGCAGTACGTTCTGAGCGTAGCTCTCATTCGACGGCGCGGGCTGCTTCGTGCGCACCGACAGTGCTGACCGAATCCCGTCGGGCAGCCCGGTGATCGTTTGCCACAGGTTCGGATCATCTTCTTGGATGCGCTGGAGCAGGGTGATGGCCCGCTGATTCGCAGCCACTTCGTCCAGCCCGTCGTCCATGTCAGGCAGCGTCTTGCCATCGTAGATGCGGTACATTGCGCTTGCGTTCAGCCGTTCAGCATCCGACAGCAGCTTGCTGTCCAATCCTATAAGGTCGTGGAACGACTGGATGCGCCGGTGCAGCCTTTCCGTGAGCGACAACTCCTCGTCCACCGCAACGTCGGGCCACATGTTGTGGAGGTTGATCACCTCATGCTCGGTGCCAATGCGGTCCACCCGCCCGAACCGCTGGATGAGACGTACCGGGTTCCAGTGCAGGTCATAGTTCAGCACGCAGGCGCAGTCCTGCAAGTTCTGACCCTCGGATACGATGTCGGTCGCCAGTAACACTTGTATCTCTGGACCGGGCAAAGACTCGCGCGCCCCCAAGTTCCAAGTTGGAGAGAATCGCTTCACCATCCTCTCGGCATCATGGCTTGTGCTTCCTGTCAGCCGCGCGATGTGCTCATGCTGCCCCTTGGGATTTAGCTCGTTGTAGAGGTACTCCACTGTCGTCTCGGCCTCGGAGAAGATGAGCACCTTCCCCGCCTCCACTTCCGGCCGAGCCAGGAAGTCCCGCAGCGCCCTGAGTTTGTCGTCGTCCTCCGGCCTGATGTCCTCGACCCGCCCGAGGATGTCCTTGAGCACGTCGTAGTCTGCATCGAGATCTAGCGTCCACCTGTCGGTTTCGAAGTCAGCACCGCTGTGGACCAGCTTGTCGCGCACGGCGCCGGCCTGCTGTCGGCGCTGCTCCTCCTGCCGGAGGACATCCAGCAGATCGTCCACTTCGAAGGACTGCCCGGCCAAGAGGCGTGTCGCCGTGCTACCGATGGGGACAAATCCAGTGTCCAGCGCCTCTCGGAAGTTCCGGTTACTGGTCATCAGGGAGCGCAGCGTGGAGCGGAAGGCCTCAATGCTGGACTCCAGTCGCTTCAGTAGGAGCACGCCCATCAGCCGAGCGATCCTGTCCCCTGCACGGAATAGGTCGCGGTATTCCGGGTTGGACTTGACCTCCTCTTTGATGTACTCGGTGGCCCGATACCGTGCCGCCCTGTGCTTGTGCAGCAACTCCTCCAACTCGTCCAGCGGCCCTGCCTTCGCATACACCTTGTCCAGCCGGTACTCCACGTTGTCTAATACTGGGTCCGGGAAGCGCACCGGCTTGCCGTCCACGAGTGCCGTGTCCCCGTAGAGGTCCCTTATGTCCTTTCGTCGTCGGCGTATGAACACCGGAAGCAGCACCTGGTCTATCTCCGCCTTGGGCACCTTCGGTTTTTCGGGAGGCAACGGAGGCGCTCCCACTGACCCAGACGCCTGCCACGCACTGAACTCCGCCTCGTAGTTCTCGTACTCGGCACGGTATGCCAACCACAGCTGAGCATTGTGGAAGTAGGACTCCAAGCTGACCGGCTCGATGTTCAGGCCGTGCTCCGTATCGTGGAGAAACAGCCGAAGCTGGCGGTAGATGTCCATTGGTCCCAGGTTCTGCGGTGTGGCGCTGAGTAGAATCAGCTTGTGATCGCCCGATTCGAGGTAGCTCGTGAGCCCTCTGGAACGTTGGTTTATGTTGCGGAAATTGTGTGCCTCGTCCACCAGTACTGGCCCTCGGTTGGGGTACGTCTGCTCAAGGACGATGCCATGCCCCGGCTGGGCTGCGTCAACGTAGCGTCCCAACTCCTCGTCGAACTCTGCCCCGACGGGCGCAGCGATCATGCTGTGAGAGACCACTTCTGCACCTAGGGCGAAGCGCTCGTTGAACGCTTCCCACATGGGCTTCAGTCCAGCAGGACAGAGAATCAGAGGCGGCCCTTCGTTGGGGTAGCTCACCCGGAGTTGGCGCAGCAGTTCCGCGCCAATGAAGGTCTTGCCCAGTCCAACCACGTCGCCGACGTAGCAGCCCCCGTAGGCCTCTATCATGGACAGCCCGCGGCGCACGGCGTCCAATTGGAAGTTGGCCAGCAGTTGGTCCCGTGGTGGGACTGTCAGTTGTCCACCTCCGACGTCGGTGTAGTAGAGCTCGTAGAGGGCCTTCAGGTAGACGTGGTACGGAGGTGTCTTGGCTAGGACCCATGACCGTTCCAGTTCCGTAACCAGAGCACTGCTGATGTCCTCCGAGTCTCCCCACAGGGCATCGAACCAGTCGCGCAGGGCTGCCATCTCCGCGTCTCCGGTGACTCGTACGTTGAGCTCCGTGTTGCCCATGAACCCGGCCAGCGTTAGGTTGGATGAGCCGACCACCGCCGCTCCAGGCTCAGCGTGGTTATCGTACCAACAGAGGTACGCCTTGGCGTGGAGAGGGCTTCGCAGGTAGGCTCGCACCTCCACTTTGCCGAGGGCCACTAGATCCCTCAGCATAGAAACCGCAACCTCCGTGCCTCGCTCCTGCGGTAGCACAGCCACGCCCTCAGCGACGCGATCGACGGTCTCCTGAGCTATCTGGCTTCGCTGGCTGCGTCGCACCAGAGCGTCCGCATCCAGTCGGGCACGCAGGGCCTGATTCTGCTGAAGGCCCAATGCAACCTCCTCCAGCACCTGCCGGTCTGTCCGCCCCACCAGGATGCGCACCTTGTCCAGCCGGGCCAGATCGTCGGACACGGCCCCGAAGCCGCCGATGAAGAAGTACCCAACGGCGATGTCGGCCCGGACGGAGCTGCCCAACATCTCTTTGAGACGGGCCAGCAGCGTCGGGTCCGTCGTGGAGTGCAGGATGTTCAACGGGCTGCACCTATTCAACGGGCTGCACCTATAGGAGGGCAGTCGTGTGGCATCATCCCTGGTCTCCCCTCAGCAGGGCGACAAAGCCTGCTTGCTCAAAGTCCCGGTCGTAGGCCAGTGCCTCGGTGATGCCACGCTCCTCCATGGCAAGGAAGCTCGCGCAGTCCGTGAGGCTCCACCTTTGGTCACTTCGCGAAGCGTACCGCTCCACCGCTGCCATGAACTGCGCATCCGTCTGCGGGATGATGTCCACATTGGGGTTGCTTCCGAGGTCTTCGAGTAGCCGCGCGGCAGCCAGCCTGGCGCGGAGGCCCATTCCCGAGATGTGGTTTAGGACTTCAGCCAACACCATCTGCGTTGTCACTACTGTTGCCTCGTCATCGGCCGTCGCCACAGCTGAAGCCCGGTCGTGCAACTGATCACCGGGGAGCAGTATCGCTAACCAGTAACTTGTATCCGCGAAGACCAACGCCATCAGTCTTCCTCTTTGGGGTGGCCGTACAGGTAATGCTTGTGGTTCTTGGCCAGGTCCGTCGGGATATCCGCCCATTCTTCTGGGGGGATGCCTTTCTGTCGTTCCTTCACTCTCTCCACGATGGCGGCCAGCCCCCGCTTTGGCGTTGGAGTGTCATCCGACACTCCAACGGGGCCGCCCTCCACCGACACCGTCACCTCCGTGCCCTCTTCCAGGTCGAGGGGATCCAGCGGTGTCAGGACGCCGTTCTCATACTTTGCTCGCACAGTGCTCATCTCATTTCCTCCGCAAACAGCGTTCGCGTCACTCCGTTTCCGTCAGATGGCCACAGGGGCCTCTCTTCTGCTCTCGATCTCCCTCAGCCGGCTCAACAGGTCCGGGCCAGTAGTTGTGTGGAGGATGTTCGTGTCGTCTCCTAATGGTTTCTAAAGGTTAATAGCCTCCGCCCTTTGCTTCCAGAGGATATCTTTGCCCATTACCTCGAATTTTCCCGGCTGGGTTCTGTTCGGAATTCCCTTCAACCCCAGGGTTGCCAGTAAAATGACTTCGACCAACGATTGGCAGTTTTGCCATCTGAAGTAGGCGTTTTCGAGGTCTTCCTCCGCGTTCAGGTCGAGGTGTACTGTCGTGTTTCGGAGCTTTGTGATTTGTACCAGGATACTATCCAACTGTGTACTTCCGAGTTTCCGCTTCACAACCAACTCAATCGCGTCTTTCAACCCTTGTGGGTTGCCATCTTCGTCCGTAGGATGTTTCAGCTCGAGGCTTTTGGTCAGCCATTGCTCTCTAATTTCCTGTTCGTATGTGCTGATGACGGATTTTGTTAGCCCTTCAAGACTTGAAAGGCTGACAGCCTCAGCGACTTGGTATCTTCGGAGAACATTGGCAATTTCCTCGCTAGCGATATAGGCCTGAATTACTTTACGCCATTGTATTCTGATTTGCTCCGGTAGTTCGCAGAACCGCTGGAAAATCGGTCTGATATCTATCTGGTCTGAACAAAGCAAATACCAGTTTCTTCCGTGATGCGAGGAAGTATTTCCATTGTTGATGATTCCCCATTTGGTTATTGGGGCATTTTCTCCGTTGCCCATAGCCACAATGGGGCGAACGTTTCGACCGAAGACAAAAGAAAGAAAAGGCAGCAGGTCTTCCAGGAACTCCCCGAATTCCCGCGCTGTGAAATGATCGCCTTGCTCACGTTTCACTACGCATATGTGGCTTTCTTGATGGGAAACCTGCATTTCCCTCGGAACCTCGTTGAAATTGACAGACCATCCTCTTGCGTTCAGAATAAGATAACCAAGTATGCGGAACCCCATCGGGGTTTCGTGGTCATTATGCGACCTTGTTATCCCACTTTTGAAAAAAAGTGCCTCTCTGCCGCGGAATTCGGGCAAGTTTTCGAACCACATAGTGACATTGGTTAGCGGAGCTAGATCGTACCCAAAGTGTTCAGCCGCTAGTACGCCCTTCATCTTGTATCTGTTGATTGGCAGGCCGACCGTTATCATACCAGGGTGAGGCAAGCTGAGTATTCGCACTGGATACTCGAAGTCCTGGCTGGGAACGCTGAGAATAGTATCCGCGTTCTCTTGTCCAGATACAGCAAAGAGTCGATTTGATTCTAAATCTAATCCATCTTTTTCCGGGAAGAAGTTGAATGTCAGGAACCCATTCTCTACTTGAAAAGTTACATCTCCTTCCAAGCATTGGTGATCAGTTTCTGAAGATGCCTCAATCTTGCAATGGTAGGGTGTGGTTTCCTCAATTGCTAGCAAATTTTGTAGTAGCTTGTAGATCGCTGCCATGTCGTTTTCCCCACCTATTGAGTTTTCACGTTATGAGTTGCGTAGTTTGCTACGGCACTTATTCGGATAGTGTGCCGGCTCCCATAGAAAATTGCCTGCAGGTTAGTAACTCCTTATCAATGGTGAACCTGCGCTTAGCTATTGCGGGAAGTAGCGATAGAATTCCCGCCGGTGTCCAATTCTCAGTAGTATAGCTGTATCGTCCTCCAACTCTAAGCCCAGACGGTAGTCTCCTATTCTAATACGGTAAAGGCTCTCCCACCCTTCCATTTTTCTGACGTTCCCAACTTCCCTGATGCTTGACGCTGCCTTCAGCTCCTCAATTACTCGCTCCACACTGCGGTTCAAGTCCGGGTTGCGTCTTCGCGCCAAGTCGCGATTGAATCTGGAACCGTATCTAATTTCCATTCAAGGCCCGCAGCGTTGCCATAACGACTTCCTCGCTGACGTAGCCTTCCGCCTTCGCCTCCTCCATAGCCATGGCTATGGCCGCGTCCTCCTCTTCATCTGTCCGGTGAATCAGGCCCAGGCTCCGCTCAATGGCTGTGGCCTCCTCCTCTGTCAGGCCATAAAGGTCGTAAACAAGCCTGTCGATCTCCCATTCCAAATGGCTGGTGTCCGCGTTCGGGTCCGCGTCCTTGGCGGCCAAGATGCGGTCTACGAGGTCAATGAACGGGTGCTGCTTCACATCGGAGACCTTGGGGATGGGGATGCGCTCAACAAACGTTTTGATCCAACGAGTTGCACCCATCCCAGAAGTAAGAGCAGTGCTGTTCATAAACCAATATATCAGGGTCGAGTTGAGAAGTGAGCACAAGTATTTGATTGAATGTCCAGACAAAATGTATGCTGAATTCCCACAAAATATCCCACTGTTGTCATAGGTGAATCGTCCTCGGTCAACCAGTTCTATCCAAATTAGTTTTTCTTGGGCAAATTCTTCGTAGTAAGCACAGTCGCGAAGGTTGTAAGGAGTTTTCCCCTTGTCTCCTCGCTTGTCTAAGTACTGATAGTACGTGTCCAAATGGGATTTAATAGCGGGATATTTGTCAACAGTGACAGGAGCAACATGTCCAAAGCCATTATGAGTATCGACTAACCACTGACCGGTCCAAGGCGTTAAGTAACGTCGGATGTCTCGCCCACGCAACATCGGCTTCAAGATTTCCGCGGATTTCAGGTCTTTGTCTACCAATGCATTTTTGATTTTGTTGTCGATTATGAATGCTTTATTGTAGCCAGTCTTTATTCCGGAGTTGATATTTACATCCCAGTCCTTGAGCGGCGTTCCCTTCGACAGCATCTTCTCCAGCACGCTCTGCTCCAGGGACGACAGGATGCTCCAAGGAGCGTCGCCGTCAGGCCGCACACGGCCCCACAGGCTTTCTTGAGGTGGAACTTCCTTGATGAGCAAACGGTCCATATCAACGCCGGAGAAGACCTCGCCGGCTCCACCTGTCCGCAGTACCAGCACCCCGGAATCGACGATGGCTGACTCGAACACGTCCTTACCCAACTCGAGCAACCTCAGGGGTGTATGCTTTTCGGAGAAGTACCTGCGGGTGGTCTTGCCATACTCCGCCTTCAGCCAGCTGTTGGATGTGATGTAGGCCAGCAGGCCATTGGCGGGCTTGAGCGCTTGGCAGCCCCGCTCGTGGAAGAGTTGATAGACGTCGCCGGTGCGGACGAAGGTCTTGTAGCCGGCGTTCCTATACAGGTTTGCCAAAAGGCCCCCGTTGCTCTGCAGCTGGACATAGGGCGGATTGGCGATGGCGACGTCGAAGCCCCCACGGTCGAACACCTCAGCGAACTCCACGCGCCAATCGACGGCCCCGGCAGGCGACGGCGCGTCGGCAAGGGCCTCCCTGAGCTCGTCCTGTACGTGCTCTATCTCCCGCTTGAGCGCATCCTTGCCGGTCGTCGTCTCCATGTGCCGGGCCTTGAGGTCAACGAGTTGGGCGGCAACACTGTGCGCCCTGTGGCGGAAGAGGTCCCCGTAGCTGTCTGGGCCGGGGTCCGGCCCCAGCAGGCTGTCGCCGCAAAGCACCTTGAAGTCCAGGTTGGGCAGGGGCGGCGGCTTGTCGCCCTCGTACTCTATGGCCAAGGAAAGCCACAGCCGCAACATGGCGATGTTCACCGCAAAGTCGTCAATGTCCACGCCGTACAGGTTGCGCTCAATGATGTGCAGCTTCAGGTCGTAGAGGCCCTTTGGATCCACGCCCACGTTGAATAGGGCGGTCTGAAGCTCCACCAGTTCCTGCATCATGCCCAAGAGGTAGGCTCCAGAGCCGCAGGCGGGATCAACCACGGTCACCTCGTCTAGCGCCTGGGCCACCTTGCGGGCAGATGTCACCGAGATGCCGGACGTGTCGCGTTCGTCTACGAACCGGGCGATGGCTTCCGGCGTGACACCGGTGTCCTGGCCCTCCAGATATCCCTTGAGCGCCTCACGGCACATGAAGGAGACGACGGGGCGGGGTGTGTAGTAAGCGCCGGAGTCGTGGCGGCCGGTAACCAGCTCTTCGAACACCTTGCCGAGCATCTCCGGGTCTACGGCTACCTCCACGTCAAAGGGCGTGGCCTCCATCACGGTGAAGTTGAAGCGGTCGAAGAGCTTCGTGAGAATCTCGGAGATGCACTCGTCGGGAACGACGATACTCGTTCGAGCGTCCTCCTCTGTCATGTCGAACAGGCCGCCGTTGAGAAACGGCACATCACCGATGAGCCTTTGCGCCTTCCGTTCGGAGGTGACGTCCTCGGACCGGTAGTTGTTCAACCCGGCAAAGAAGAGGAGCCGCAGCCTGTCGTAATAGAAGTTCTTGTACTCACCCTCAGCGGCTCGGTAGTCGCGCCACAGGGCATTGAGATAGTCCTTGTCGCCCTTGAAGGTGAGCCACCCCTTGCGAGACAGGAAATAGACGAACATGAGACGGTTGAACAGGGTCTGGACGAACCGCCGCCGCGCCTCCGTGTCGGTGCCAAAGCCGGTAACGCTTTGTTCCGTTGTTTCGAAAACTCGCTTGTACTCAGAGAAGAACTCTCTGGTGACGGGCTCAACATCGAAGGCTTGGTCTAGGGCCAGCCGGATGATGCCGCTTTGCTGGTGATTCCAGTAAATGTTGGAGACCTGCTGGATGGCGGTGCGGCGAGGCAGGTCCCGCTCCACCACCATGCGGCGGAGAAGCGGCCGCATCCCTTCGAAGGTGGGATACACGAAGTGCAACTGACTAGCAGAGGTGTTAGTGAAGACCAAGAGCAGGTCACCGTCGAGCTGATCCATGACCTGCTTGGCCGCACCGGAAGCCTCGCTCTTGCGCACACGGTCCGTCTCTTGGGTGTTTAGGGCCACGTACACTACGTGCACGCCGTCCAGGGAGGCGATTCGTTCCGCAGAGGCGGGCAGGGCCACGCTGGCAGGCGAGCCGCCGAGGTCCACGTGGCCGGATGCTGGATCGAAGTCCAGCACCTCGACGAACAGCGTGCGAACAGCAACTCCCCGCTCGCCCGCAGGCGATTCAAAGATGCGTGCGATGCGGCTCTCCACCTCAACCGCGTCTTCTCGGTTCCTTATAGGCATGTGTCCGCTTTCTCCCGGTGCCCCCGGATTCTGTGACTCTCCCAGCATACTCTCAATTGCTGTTGATAATCAACTCAATATCGGCTAATCTATAGGAGAGGTGCAGCATGGATTTCTCGGAGCGTCTACGCACATTGCGCAAGCAGGCCCAAATGAGCCAACGCGACCTAGCGGAGAGAATCGGAGTCGACTTCACCTACCTGAGCAAGATAGAGAATGGACGCGTCGAACCTCCCAGCGAAGCGGTTCTGAAGGGGATCGCTCGAGAGTTGGCTGGTGAACTGAGCCGAAACGAGACCGAACTGGCCGACGAACTGATAACTCTGGCTGGGAAGATTCCCTCGGACTTGGCGGATACGCTCTCCCGAAATCCAGGCGCCGTCCAGTATCTGAGGTCTCTCGGCGATGACGTGCAGTCACTGGCCGAGTGGCGGAGGCTGATACGGGAACGGCGGTCAGACCAGCGATGACCACTAAGTTTCTGTCAGAGGCCAAGCTTGAGGGCATGGCGAGCCGCCTGTTAGGCCGATACGAGTCTCTGTATGGAGCGGTGTCGCGTCCTCCGGTCCCGGTGGAGCGCATACTGGAGGATGTGCTAGACCTCAACATCCTGTGGGACAAGGTCTCCGAACCGCCTGGCCAGTCTATTCTCGCCGAGCTGGATTCCAGCTTGAAGACGGTGGTCTTTAATGAATCAAGGCGTACACTGATAACTGAGACACGGGGCCTCTACCACACCATCCTTGCTCACGAGGCGGGGCATTGGGAGGCCCATGTTGATCATGCCCTCTTAGCACAGTCGCCCTTACCCGGCTTCGAGCACTACATGAAGTGCCTCTACCAAGGCTCCGGACCTGGCCAGGACCCGCGTGAACTCCAAGCTCACCGGTTCATGGGGTTTCTGTTGATGCCTTCACCCATACTGCTGGAAGCCGCCAGAGATGTTGACCTGCAGAGTTGGCCTGCCCTCTACAGACTCCGTGATTTCTTCCAAGTGACCATATCGGCCCTGACGATCAGGCTCGAAAGACTGGGCCTCGTGTACGTGACGGAGGAAGGGAATCTGTACCCATCGCGACAGGAATATGAAGGCCAGATGCGCTTAAGGTAGTAGCCGTCTGCCTTTGCCATGGACTTGAGTTGACATTCAACGCAGTATTCATTAAGATGAGTGGCATGGAGGACAGAAGACAGATTTCTATGGCACAAGATAGCGCATTCCACATACTCGCTCTAGATGGTGGTGGGACAAGGGGAATCTACTCGGCTCAGATCCTTGCCAGCATCGAACAGGTGAACGGTGTGCCGATAAGAGAGCAGTTCGACCTCATCGCCGGTACCAGCACTGGCTCCATAGTGGCCGGAGCCGTCGCGGCGGGCATTCCGATGGCCAAGATTGTCGAGCTCTTCAGAACGGAGTCTCCACGCATCTTTCGGAGAAGGTGGTTTAGTTGGCTTCATGTCCAAAGCAAGTATCCAAGGCACCCTCTCGGACAAATCGTTAGGTCTTATCTGCCTGACGTGACTCTGGGAGAAATCTCGACGCCTCTCATGATAACAAGCTCCGACATCTCCACCGGCGGTGTCCACGTGTTCAAGTCCAGATACCTCAAGGACCTCGGAGAACCATACGTCAGAGATGGGTATGTCGCTCTAAGCGATGCAATCCTTGCATCATGTGTTGCTCCCACCTACTTCGATCCCATGCCGGTCGGCGACTTCCTTTTGGCGGACGGCGGGTTGTGGGCGAACAACCCATCCATCATTGCTCTGACGGAGGCTGTTTCTAAGTTCGGGCGGTCGGTTAGCGAAGTGCGCATCCTGTCCATTGGCACCGGCCATTCGGTGAATCTCTATACAGAGCACAGGCTTTGGGGGTTGCTTACGGGCTGGGGGCGTCAGAAGTTGGTCTCTTACGTCCTCCGGCTACAATCCGACGCCTCGGCGAACATGGCCAAGCTCTTGCTCGCGGACAGGTATCTCCGACTTGACCCTGAAATCGAGCCCTGGGGTTTGGATGACACCAAACATCTGGACAGCCTGAAGGCCCTGGCCATCAGGGACTTCACTCAACGGAGTGAGGCGATTGCGAAGAACCTCAAGATACCACAGTGACGAGACCCCGACCGATCCAAGGAATGCCTACGTAGACCGGCTAGCAGCTTCCAAGAAAACAGAACAGAAGGAGAAGATTGAGATGGCCAAGAACAATAAGGACTTCCAGGACTTTCTCAGAGATGAGGTCAACCTGAACCAAAGTCGGCTCGACCGGCTTAATACGAGCGTAGGGGCGGTAGACGCCTACCTTAAGGACCACCTGACTGGCTATCAGAAGATGGAGCGGCAGGGTTCATATGCGCTAGGTACTCTCATCAAACCCGTCGATGACAACGACGAGTACGATGCAGACATCCAGATAGTGATGAACCCGAATCCCAAGTGGCAGGCCAAAGACTACATCAATGAGGTCTACCGAACTCTGAAAGAGAACCAGAACTACGCTGATAAGCTCAGGCCCAAGACTCGATGCGTCACCATCGACTATGCTGGAGACTTCCATCTCGACGTAGTTCCCCGTGTGACTATCGGTGGTAGGCACTACGTCTGCAACCGGATTGACAACAAATACGAGGAGACTGATGGCACTGGCTACCGGGACTGGTTCAACGAGCAGAATCGGATAACCGGCGGCAATCTGAAGCGAGTCGTCAGGTTGCTCAAGTACCTGAGAGACCACAAGAACAACTACACTGCCAAGTCGATCTTGCTGACCACGTTGGCTGGCAACACAATCAAATCCACCGATGAGGGCACCGAGGCCGTGGGCACTGTGGCCGACACATTGGTTACCGTCCTGACGAGAATGGACGATTACCTTCAGCAACACCCCTATACGCCGGAGATCAGGAATCCGGTGCTGCCGGCGGAAACCTTCAATCGACACTGGGACCAGACCAAGTACGCGAACTTCAGAAACAGAGTCAATTCCCATGCGCAAACCGCAAGGAAGGCCAGAGAGGAATCCTCGAGCGAAGACGCCGTCAAGATCTGGCAAGAGCTGTTCGGAGAAAACTTCGGCAAGGGCTCTGGTGGCAGCAGCAGTGGGGGAGGCAATGGTGGGGGCGGACGAAGCAATCCGCCAAGCGGACCAAGAAGCAACCCCAGCGGTCATGTTGCCCCTGCCGCATCTATACCAGTCGTCAGCAGGCCAAATGAGGCGCGCAGGTTCGGATAGCTATGCTGACGGATGACCACTTCCACCTAGAATCGCTGGAGGAGTTCACCACGGAACTTGCGGCGGCTGGCTTCCAGCTAGCTCCCGGCTCCAACCCTCCGAGATGGACGAGTAACATTCACCCTGCCTTCACGCCGCTCACAGATGCGGAGACCATGGATATCGTCATCGCACCTGGATGGCCGTTCCAACCACCGGCAGTCTTTGTCCAAGGTCTCAATACCAACCATTCAACTCGCGGTGGCTTGGTCTGCATGTGGCAGGATGGTGACTTTAGTCACGACTGGACGACCGTCAAAGGTCTGTTTGCGCGAATTGAAGACTGGTGCGAGAAAGCAAGGAATGGATGGGTGGATGATCGCCTCGATCAAGACGCTTTCTTGAACTTCCAGAACAAGTATGGACTGGTGGTGACGTTCGACCTTGTAGAGCTCGGCGTTGTTGAAGGTAGCTGGGGCGAATTCCTTGGAGTAGTTAATCCCAACCCACTACGAGTGGATATTGGGCCGGGGCACAGGCAGTCGTCGAGCCAATTGCGGGGTATGTGGTTCCACGTAGGGCCACTGAAGATGCCACCGCCCCGTCAACTCTCTGAAGTCCCGCTTCGTCTACGTAGGCATCAGCGTAGAGGGCTACAGAGGGCACTGGATGAACGACGAAGGCCGGAATTCCTAGTCGCTAGCGGAGGGGTGGACCTCATTCTTTTCTGTTGGGAACGGCATGGTCGAACCGAACTACTTGTGATGGCCTGCAAAGGAACGGCGGAACGATTGGAGGCATTCGCTATGCAACCAGGGCCGAACGATAAACACAGCCTTATTCTGCGCGCAGGTCCTGACGCATCAATGCTGAATACCCGGAGGATAGTCTTGTTGGGCGTAGGAGCCTTGGGGGGACACACCGCGACACTGCTCGCAGAAAGCGGTGTCGGGTTCCTGAAGATGATCGACCCCGACGTGCTGTTACCTGGCAATGTGGTGCGACACGTAGCAGGTCACGGTCAGGTCGGTGCCCCAAAGGTACAAGCGGTTCAAGCCGTCATTAAAGAACACGCACCCTGGACGGAAGTCACCAGCCTCCAAGAGTCGCCCCGTACGCCAAGCGAGATCCGTGAGCGCATAGGCGACGCCGACGTCGTTATAGACACGACAGGTAATGAAGCGCTAACTCGTTCATTAGCTATGGTCGCGAACGATATGGGGAAACATCTTGTCTCTGGGGCACTCTATCGAGGCGGTTTTGTTGGACGGGTGCAGCGGCAGGCGTTGCCAGGCGACACGCCAATCAACCAACGAGGAGACCTAACACGTTATCCCCTTATACCTGCCGGAGACGATAGTAAGGACTTCGCGGCTCTCCAACTGGGTTGCTCAGCGCCAGTCAACAACGCGCCGCCCTCTACAGTTATGGCATGTGCTTCCCTTATAACCCAAGCCGCATTGGACGTGTTGACTGATAGGTTCGAACTTCCTGACGAAGTGATCGACGTCTATAGGCCCATTTCTGATTATCCATTCCACCGCATTGGACGAGTTTCCCATAACACTCCGTAATCTCCTTAGACCACCCCAAGGGCTTACAAGCAGAGGGCTGCTCGAGACGTGGCCGCCACGGTCGGTACGGCCTGAGACCCATGGAAATGCCGCATATGACGGCAGGCAGGGGGAGATCAGCGAATGAGTAGTCCTCCCTGTGACTTGCGGCCTATCACCGCGCACCATCCGCCTCCGGCTGCGAACTGAGTGCCAACTCGAACATCAAGAGAACGGCGTCCGCTCCGTGGTCTCACTGCATTGGCTCTCGCACTACCACAAAATCGCCCTCTACACAATGGCTTGCAAGGCATTACATAAGCCGAATTTGCCCGTCACAATGGAATGTTGGGACATTGGCAAGCTGGAGCATTCGATTGGCAGCCACGAATCAAAGAACGCCAAGACTGAACGGTACGACACAGGCCGGAGCGGACCTGGAGAGGGCGCTCCGTTCCTACGTGCGCACCTACGCCGTGCTGCATGGACGGCCCAAGGCGGCCGAGGTCCTCGGCGTCTCCCGCCACACGCTGTGGCGGTTTCTCAACCGGGGCCACACGGGGCGGGCCATTCCCCACGCGGTGTTGGAGCGCGTGGGCGGCAGCGCAGAGGCGCTGGACGACGCCGAGGAGCGGTTGATACTCCAAGCGCAAGCCAGGCGACGGCTGAAGGACGGCGGCAAGGTCGCAGAACGGCGCACGCCACGCCCCCTGCGCGAGGGTCTTGAGGATACCCTACGGCTGCTGTGCGCCGCGCCCCTGGCCACCGTGGACGAGCTGTCCCGCTTCGGACGCATCCCGGCCTCCACCCTGCGAGACCGATTGAAGGAGCTGGCCGAGCGGGGTCTCGTGGACTCCGTGCCACACCACCTGGGCAGCCTGGGGCCGCACCCCAAGCGCCGCTACTTCCCCACGGGGCAGGGCATCGTCGCCGGAGGGAGAATCGAGCACGGCACGGAGCGCTTCCTCAGCGAGTATCCGTTGTCGAGGCAGTGGTTTCGGCTGCTGGCCGAGCGGCTGGACGCTGTGGCCGTCCTCCACCGCGTCGCCGCCATGATCACCGACGCAGACCCGCACCGGATGCCCGTGCGCGTGGACCACTACCGCAACGGCCCCTACGACATGCTGCTCACCCTGTCCAGGGGCCGTTCCATCGGCATCATCCGCCAGGGAGCGACGCTGCCCACGTCCAACCTGCGCTACCGCCTCAGGAGCGTCGAGCGGATGCACAGCAGCGACAGGTCCTTCGTCACCCTGGTCCTGACCCACGCGGACCAGGCCACGCGCCGGGCCGTCCGCTCCCTGGGCGACCCGGCGGAGCACCGCAGGACCTTCGTGGCGACGGAGGGCGAGCTTCTGGCCGGAGACCACACGGGCGCAATCTGGCAGCAGTGCGGGAGCGGCCTGGACCACGACCCTCCCGTGCGCATCGACGCCGACGCATCCCTGTCGGGCATCCTGGACTGGATGGAGCGACTGCTGGACTCGTCCTACCCTTTCCTTCGGGACAGGCCGAAGGCACACCCCGACGTCCTGTACCCCTCCGGCGTTCAGGCCTCCATGCCGGAGCCTACCGAACAACTCCAACCGGCCCTCTCGGTGCAGCTGCCCCGGGCTGAGAAGGACGCCCTGGACCTGCTGGCCGCCTGGCCCCTGTCCACCCGTGAGCACCTGGCGGGACTGATGGGCGGCGTCACCCTGCGCCGGGTCAACCAGGTGCTCCGTTCCCTCCGTGAACACGATCTCGTGCGGGAGGATGCATCCCTGTTCATGCTCACCGACGAGGGGTTGACCTACCTGGCCCGCCGGGACCGGGCCGCCGTCGGGCTGACCCTCGACCGCTGGAGCCCTGAACCTGCCTACTCGAACCCCTCGGCCTACGCAGGGACGGCCCTGCGCGCGCTGGCATCCCAAAGGCGCCACCACGCCGGCGTCACCGGCTTCGCCGCCGCCCTGTCCACCGAGGTCGCCCGCTGTCAGGACCACGACCTGTTTGACCTGCTGCCCACGTCACGCTCCAGCATCGGCTACCGCTACGACTGGACCACCTACGTCATTCATCCCGACGCCTCCTTCACCTTGGAGTACAAAGGCCGGTGGCGTCCGTTCCTGCTGGAGTTCGAGCGAAGGGCCACGACGTCAAAGCGCATCCCCAAACGCCTGAAGTCCTACCGCCGGTACTTCCTGAGCGGCTGGGCTGAGCGGGACCACGAAGGCCACCTGCCCAACGTGCTCTTCGTCTTCGAGTCCCCCGGCAGCGAGACCGCCTTCCTCGACGTCGCCGACACGGTGGAGGGAGTCCCCATCGTCACATCCAACGAAGAGACCATTGCCGAGCGTGGCATCCTGGGCGACGCATGGATTCTACCGCCGCCGCACTCCCTGGACAGAAGGCCCCTGTCTGAGTTGTACCCAGTTGCAAAATGACAACATGTCCACTCCCGCCGTTCCCGATACTTCCTGTAGGGGGTGTCCCAGCATGGCTGCTGGGACCATCTTCCCGACGCGACACGTCACCCAAACCCCTTACGCCCTCCCGAGTGCAATTCGTTGCAGAACTGCCACGTCAGGCTTCATCGTTGACACGGAGGCCGCCGCCCATTCCTACGACCCGCCAGCTAAGGTTTCCGGCTACAGCCACCCTACCACGGAGTCCGGCAACGGACACCGAACCCCTCGCAACTTGCTGCCATCCTGTCACACGAGCCGTCGCCGGGACTTCCTGTAGGGGACAAAAGGGTGTTCCCCTCACTCACTGTGTCAGCCCCCAACAGGCCCCAAAATGCCAATTTGTTGCAGAACCGGCGGGATCGCGGATACCTCGCCGCCCACCCCCTTCTGGACATGTTCGACGCTCTCGACGGGTTGACGCGTCAACATCTTCAGCGAATAGGGGGGCGCGGCAGGTCCTTGGTCAGTGGTTGAAGATCGGTTGTCTGGTGGCGTATAGTAAGACTCAGTGCTATAATAGACGATGGAAAGAGCAGCCATGTCCCCCAAGCTATCGAGGAACACCGAGACCATCACCTTCTCCCTGCCGCCCGAGATGGCAGAGCATCTGCGGCAGGTGGTCAAGGAGGAGGAGCGCACCGTGAGCGAGCTGCTCCGGGAGGCCATCCGCCTGTACATGGAGGAACGGGAGTGGCGCAGACGGGAGCGGCTGGAACGGCTGCGCTCCCGCACTACTACCGAGCGGGAAGACACAGGGAGGAGAGACTGATGAACGACCGACTCGATCTGATACCGGCGGCCCTGTATGCCAGGGTATCCAGCGACCGCCAGGACGTGGACCTGTCCGTGGCCGCCCAGCTTCGGGCGCTCAGGGACTACGCCGAGAAGAACGGCTACCTGGTCGCCCGCGAGTACGTGGACGAGGCCGAGAGCGGACGCATCGCCGACCGGCCCCAGTTCCAAAAGATGCTGGACGAGGCCGCCAAGCCGGAGGCCCCCTTCAAGGAAATCTTGGTCTGGAAGTTCAGCCGCTTCACCAGGAAGCGGGAGCACGCCGTCGCATTCAAGGCCATGCTCCGCAGGCGGGGCATCCGCGTGGTCTCCATCACCGAGCACGCCGACGATTCCCCCACCGGCAAGCTCATGGAGGCCATCATCGAGAGCGTGGACGAATTCTACAGCGAAAATCTTGCCCAAGAAGTCGTCCGGGGGATGCGTGAGTCTGCTTCTAGAGGCTTCTGGGTCGCCAGCAGGGTGCCCTACGGCTTCAGCAAGGTCATGGTACAGGACGGGGCCAAGAAGCGCCCCAGCCTCGAACCCGATCCTGCCACCGCGCCCGTTGTGGAGCGCATCTTCGGGATGGCCGAGGCAGGCAGGGGCATCCTGGACATCACCCGCATCCTCAACGACGAGGGCATCGCCAACCCCACCGGCAGGCTCTGGTCCAAGAACGGCGTCCACATCATCCTCAAGAACGAGGCTTACACCGGAACATTGGTCTGGGGCATCGACGCCAAGGACAAGGCGGACCCCGTGCGGGTGGAGAAGGCCTTCCCAGCCATCGTCTCCAAGGCCCGGTTCCGCCGGGTGAACCGCAAGCTGCGCTCCCGCGCCCCCAGGAGGAGCCACCCTCGCCGTGTCGGGAGCACCTACCTCCTCAGCGGACTGGTCAGGTGCAAGGCGTGCAACCGCGCGCTCTCCGGCCAGGACGCCAAGAGCGGGAAGTTCGCCTACTACGTCTGCCAGTCGATCATGAAGCGCGGCAGCGGGGCCTGCGACGCCCCCAGGCTCAACGCCCGGCGCTTCGAGGAGCAGGTGGTGGGCAAGATTCGGGAGAACGTGCTCACCGAGTCCAACATACGGGCGTTGGTGAAGATGGTGGACGAGGAGATGGACGGGGTGGCAAAGGAGCAGAGGCAGAAGCTGGAAACCATCGAGGCGGAGTTGGTGGACGTGAAGCGCAGGTTGGGACGGCTCTACGACCTAGCGGAGACCACCGACCTGGACATCGACGACTTCAAGCCCCGCATCCGCGACCACCGGGAGCGGCAGGAGAAACTGGAGGCTACGGCGGAGGAGGCGAGGGCGATGCTCTCGCAGCGCAGGGAGGTCCTGGACGACGTGGAGACCATCACGGCCTACGCCCTGGACATGAGCATGTTCCTCAACGAGAGCGAGCTGACGGAGCGCAGGGCCTTCATCGAGAGCTTCGTGAAGGAGATCGTGGTGATGCCCGATAACGCCGTGGTGCGCTACACGATACCTATGCCCGAGGATTCTCCGATAGGGGACAGCGACGCCGAGGAACTGGCTCTGCACGCGCCGGTTCTGTCTACCGTCAAGTATGGTGGACCAGGGCGTACCGAACTGCGAACTTTTCGCTGGGAAGTCTCAGTATAGGGAACGGCTCCGGCCTCCCACCCTCCCCTACCAACGCGGGTCAGAGGGTCGAGACGTTGCCAGAGAGCTAGCCGATGTAGGCAGGCGAGGAGTGTACTGTTCTCAGTCTTGCTGGAAGGGGGGCTCCTGTACCGAGGGTCCTGCCTGTCACAGCTTGATACTCAGCAGGCTCGGCGAGCTTCCTGCAGAGGTACTTCACCCAGGCCTCGGTGTAGCCGTAGCCTTGGGCGAACTCATCGTATATGCAAAAGTCGGCCCTTGTGTTCTCTGGATGCTCACTGCCTTCTGGTGGCCGCACTTTGTAGTGTTTCCAGCACCGCGTGTGAGTGTCCATGGTGAACTTGAACGGAAGGCCCTCTTGGACTCGCACCACTACGGTCTTCGGTTTCAGGAGACCCTTGCTCGCCACGGGAACCCTCTTTTCTCTAATCAGTGTCGTGACTCTCCGTAGCTCTTCCATTTCTGTAGGACTACTGGCATCATACGGAGCGAATTCTACCGAGAGATCGGCTAGATTGGGGGTGTTCTCTAGCTTGGGAATAAGGAATACGCGAAGCGAAAATTGAGAACTGTCAAGGATTTCCGGTGCAAGTCCTGCACGGAAGGTTTGAATGTAGTCTCTAACGTCGTCTAGGGCCGGACTTTGAAGGCGTCGCAGCGCCTTCTCTTGCTGATGAGGCCTTAGCGCAGAGAATTGTAGGGCAACCCCGACATGGTCTAGTAAAGCCATGTCGGTTCCAAACTCCTTGACGAGCATATCCTCAAAATTCATGAACATCGCCTGGCACTCGCCGTAGAGCGCGGGATCGAGCTCCGGATGGTAGCGATGCTCAATTTTGTTTCTGAGCCCTAGGAAGAACTCTATGTTCTTTCGGGAAGGTGGGTGTTGGTTATCCCAATACTCCTTCACACACTTCGACAGCTCCCAGTGCTTCGGGTCGCCATCAACACGCTCATAGCGTGTACCCTTACCACTCCCACTCTCTACATACCAAGGTTTCACCTTCTTGTCGTAGAAGACTGCGTGGAAGTATGACGTCCATGCAACAGTCATCAGGAGCACGAAGGTGCGCGTACGAAAAGAGGTTGCACAGGCCTGTTGTAGTTGTAGACCGCAGCTTGAGCTGCGTCGCGTGCCTTTAGGAGATGCTGCTGAACGCGTCTGGAGCGTCGGGGCATTACATGCAAAAGACCGATGGGTCTGGGAGGTGGTTACTTATGTGGACCAACTCGCGGAAGGCTGCGAACCGTGCATTGAAGCTGCTAGCGGAAGCATATCACGTTTGTCGTTAGGGGGCCAAGTGCATGCTAGGACAGCTACTGGTGGAGACAGCCGGACAGGAAACATATTGCGGAAAATGATCAACACCTTAGAGCAGCGGAACTGGTCATGGCTGCAGGAAGACTCGCCTCCGATGATGGCCGGTGTGTCGGAGCAGCCCTTCCGGCACTGGCGCGTTTGGTACGGCGGTGTCGTCCCTAGCGTGGCCCGGTTTCTGGCCCTACCTCTTGACGGGAACGACTGTCTGAAGCGATCGAATCCGCCGCAGACTCACTTTCATGGTAACTTCCGTAAGAATTTGGTCACGTAGTCGATGTCGACTGCGGGCATTCCCAGACCAATTGCCGACAATGCTTCGGAGAATCGGCTGATGTCGTAGACGCTGGTATCGGACAGGTACGGCTCGACTGACTCCAAAGACCGGACCAGAACTTTCAATTCCATGTCATCATCGTGGTCGGCCATCGTTTCCAATCTCAATTTCCAGTCCCCCAATTGAGCGCGGTCCGCCACGTATCCGTGGTCTTCCATGTATGCAAAAACTTGATCTGCGGGTACGGGGTCCTGTTGGACCACGTTGTATACCCTGCCTAGGTGCCTGGGATCGTCGGAAATTTTGGTTATGGCGCTAACCAGAAAGTCGACAGGGGTCATCTCGAAGAACCATTCCGGCGCCAAGGGGGCACATCCGAGGCGTGCACAGGCCTTGATTATCAATGAGAGAAAGTCATTCGGGTTGACCGTGCCCATACCGCCGTGGTGGCCAATGTTGCCCGGACGGAAGATGCATACCGGCAGTCCTCGAGAAACAGCCTGCCAGACCAGCCGTTCCGAAACCCATTTGGCCTGGTTGTAGCCTCCCTCCATTCTGTCCATGAAGCCGTCTATCTCGTTGCTTTCCAGGTAGGGGGTGTCGTCTCCTCCGGGAAAGATGCCGTTGGAAGAAATGTACTGAATTGGTTTTGTTGCGCCACTGCAGGCGAACTTGAGCACCTCCAATGTCCCGCCGACGGTGTGGGGCTTGGCTACAGAATAAGGGTAGGCGTAATTGACCGAGGCCGCGCAATGGAATATCAAGTCGACCTCTTCCGCCAACCGCCGGTACTCGTCATTGTCCAGTCCCATCCTGGGCTGGGTGAGGTCTCCAGCCACCGGGACAATCCGGCCTCCCGCGGAATGACCGGCCAGCCCGTAAAACCTCAGGGTGTCCAGCACGCGGTTGGTGGCCCCGCCCTGTCCTGAGTCCCGGTCCCTTGCCAGGCAGTAGAACCGTGTATCTTGTCCCGTGGCGCGCAGAAGTTCGTCGAGGAGAAAGGCTCCCAGGAACCCGGTCGTTCCCGTCACGAGGACCGAGGACGCCTGACTGAGACGAGTTATTCTTGGGGCTCCTCTTGGTGAAATCTCCGGATCCAGGACCGAGTCCTGGGCCAGCGAAATTCTGGATTCCATATTCGGCCCTCTATTTTCTAAGTACGCGCCCATCTCATTTATGGTGGGATACTCGTAGATCTCCGTGCCCTTTAGTTCAATCCCAAACAGCTGTTCGATGCCCAGGGTTAGGCCCAGGCCCGTCAGGGAGTGGCCGCCGAGATCAAAGAAGTTCCAGTCATCTTCCAGTGATTCAGTGTCGACATCCAGCGCTTCGCTCCATAGCTCCCGCAAGACCCTGCGACGCTCGGATCCGGTTGCGTGCTTGGACAGCGGGGTGCGCTGCTTGACCCCAGGTCTCCTTACCGGAAATGCGGGCAATGCTTTGCGCTCCAGTTTGCCCGTCTGTTGATTGATCGGGAGCGTCTCCAGTTCCATGAAGTGGCTGGGCACCATGTAAAGCGGCAGATGCCGTTCCAGCCGGGCACGCAGGTCTCTGCTTGTCCCGCTCTTCGCATCTACTTTCCATGCCGCTTGCGAGCCCCGGACGACGTAGGCGACGAGCCGCTTGTTGGCTTCGTCCTCGTTTTCAGCCAACACCGCCGCATCCGCCGCGTCGCAATGTTTGCGGAGGGTCTCCTCTATGGCGCTCAGGTAAACGGTGTAGCCCCTGATCTTGACCATCGAATCGTTACGGCCGATGATCGTTGTCAGACCCCGCGCATCAACCTCGGCCAGGTCTCCGGTGGCGTAATACCTCTTGCCGTTCCATCTGACGAACCTCTCGGAATCCAGGTCGGGCCTCTTCAGATAGCCCCGGGCCAGTCCGCGACCGCCAATGAAGAGCTCCCCGACTCCGCTGGAAGCCAGGTCCGACTGCCCTTCCGGGAGCACCCGGAGCGTCACCCCGTCCATTGCGTAACCCACAGGGCAGGTATCCCTGCCGTCGAGGCACAAGTCCGTCAGTTCAATGGTGCAAACGTCGTGGGTTTCGCTGATGCTGTAGGTGTTGAACACCCGCGTAGACCGGGGCAGAACATCCAGGGCCAGCTTCAGCAGGCTGGTTGGCACCACCTCGCCGTTTAGCCAGACCACTCGCATTGAGGACAGGCGGGCGCGCAATTGTTTGCGGGCTGTCGAATTCAATACTCCCTGCAGCAACGACGGAGTGAACAGGACCTCGGTTATCCGGTGCTCTGCTATGAACCCGGTAAGGGCGCGCGGTGCGAACACGACATCACCGGGAATAACGTATACCGTTCCTCCCTTCAACAGCGGCCGGAGGAACTCCCAGGGAAAGAAGATGTTGCAGGCGACCCTGTCCCCGACACTGTAGGAACTAAACCTGTACCTGGCCAAGTAGGATGATATCAGAGCGCCGCTGGTCTGCATCACCCCCTTTGGCTGTCCTGTTGTGCCTGAGGTGTAGGGGAGGAAGGCCAGGTCGCCGGCGTCGACGCGAATCTCAGCGTTCGCCCCCGCGAACGCTCTCCAGGACTGGTCGGAGTCAATGACCAATAGGCGAGGCCCAGCGAATTTACTCAGTCTCGGCAAGTGCCGCGCCTTGGTTACGACCACCTTGGGTTGGGACTCGGACACCAGTGTACCAAGCAGAGAATCGGGGAGGTCCAGGGCCACGGGCATGAAGGCGCCACCAGCCTTCAATATTCCAATGCTCGCGAGGATGTACTCCGGGCAGGTCTCCATGTATATGCCCACCGGATCATCGGTTGAGACGCCGCAACGTCGAAGGTAGGCCCCCAAGTCATCCGTCGCCTGGTCCAGTTGTGCATAGGATGTCTGCTCGGCGCCGAAGACTATTGCCGGAGTGTCTGGAGTCTCCGTCGCTTGAGCCTTGAAAAGCTGATGCAAACCAATTTCTGCGGAATTCATTTCTCCAACTCAAACATCCCCAAACGCAATCAAGCAAAACGGTCGTTTGTTCTAGATTATTAAAGGACAATACCCGAGTTTACAAAAAATGGAGCCTAAAGTACATTGTAAATCCATATTAACAGTAACTTTTAGTCGCAACGCAATCCGACCTCTTCAAGGGTGTCCACATGCGATGAGGTGGACCCGTTCACTTAGACAGAAATAAGGAGGAGCTAAGTGAGACTGCCAATGCTCTCTAGGCGGGCCTTGGTCGAACACCTCAGCTGGTGTCCGGTATATCCCCCTTGGAGCAAAGCCCGATAGACGGAGCCGGTGCTACTGGTGTTGGCCTACAGTCCGGAGTTCGAGCCCATTATGGCTTAGGCGTAAAATGGTGGGCCCGGCTGGAATCGAACCAACGACCCGCCGGTTATGAGCCGGCTGCTCTACCTCTGAGCTACGGGCCCTGTGCGGTAAAGCCAGATTATCCCAGGCGCCTATGGGTGTCAACACAATCGCTCATCGTCGGTGGTTCTTTACATACCGACAACAGGCTTGCTAACCTAGCTTACGCCCATTCTGACTCATCCGTCGTGTGAATCTCGCCAACAAACAAAGGAGGTCCCTTGGTCCACTATCTGGAGCGGACGGACATGGACAAAATACTCTCCCTTTCCAAACGGAGAGGGTTCATCTTTCAGAGCAGCGAGATTTACGGAGGACTCAATGCCACCTGGGACTACGGCCCCCTGGGGGTTGAGCTGAAAAGAAACGTAAAGGACGCATGGTGGCGCACCGTGGTCCACGAGCGAGACGACATGGTGGGCCTGGACGCCGCCATACTCATGCACCCCCAGGTGTGGATCACCAGCGGCCACGTGGAGAGCTTCTCCGACCCCCTGGTGGAGTGCAAGCAGTGCCATCTGCGGCTCAGGTCCGACGACGTGGAAGACCCTGCCAAATGCCCCGACTGTGGGGGCGAATTGACGGACCCTCGCAACTTCAACCTGATGTTCAAGACCTTCATGGGAGCCGTGGAGGACACTGCCAGCGAGGTCTATCTCAGGCCGGAGACCGCCCAGGGCATCTTTGTCAACTTTGCCAACGTGCTGGTGGCTTCCCGCCGGAAGCTGCCCTTTGGGATCGCCCAAATCGGCAAGGCGTTCCGCAACGAAATCACTCCCGGCAACACAACTTTCCGCACCCGGGAGTTCGAGCAGATGGAGATAGAGTATTTCGTCAAACCGGGCACGGACATGGACTGGCTGAAGTCCTGGGTGGACGAAAGACTGGGCTGGTACGTCAAGCACGGCCTGCGCCAGGAGAACCTGCGCCTGCGCCAGCACGGCGGCGACGAGCTGGCCCACTATGCCAAGGACTGCTATGACGTGGAATACAGGTTTCCCTGGGGGTGGGCGGAGTTGGAAGGCATAGCCAACCGCTCAGACTATGACCTGAGGGCTCACGGAGAGTCCAGCGGCGAGGACCTCAAGTATTTCGACGACGAGATGAAAGAACATTACTATCCCTACGTCATCGAGCCTTCGGGAGGCGTGGACCGAGCAGCGCTGGCCTTCCTCATAGACTCCTATGACGAAGAGCCCGATACGTCCTCGTCTAAAGAGGAGACCCGGACCCTGTTGCGTCTGCACCGGAGGCTGGCGCCCATCAAAGCCGCCGTGCTGCCCCTGAGCCGAAACGAGAAGCTGCTCCCAACGGCCAGGGATGTCCATGCCTTGCTCCGACAATACATACCCACCCAATTCGACGACGCCCAGAGCATCGGACGGCGTTACCGGAGGCAGGATGAAATAGGGACGCCCTTCTGCGTCACCGTGGACTTTGACACATTGGAAGACAAGCAGGTGACCATCCGCGAGCGTGATACGATGGAACAGATAAGGGTTCCCATCGCCAGTCTTGTCGGCATATTGCAGGACAAGCTACAGCACGGGTGGTAGTCTACGCTGGTCAAACCAAGTTTAAGAGGGCGTGATGTGAGGCTGGGATAAGGATGCGCATCGTTCACTTTTCTGACCTCCACATAGGCGTGGAGAATCACGGCCGGATTGACCCGGCCACGGGACTTTCCACCCGGCTTTTGGACTTTCTGTCGGCGCTGGACGAACTGGTCGAGTACAGCCTCAGCTCCGACGTAGACCTCGTTGTGTTGGCCGGAGACGCCTATAAAGGCCGAGACCCCTCCCAGACCCACCAGAGGGAGCTTGCACGCCGTCTGGCGAAGCTGTCGTCGGCCGGGATAGCCGTCTTCCTCCTAGTGGGCAACCACGATCTCCCGGCGGCTCTGGGCAGAGCCACGGCGGTGGACATTTTCGATACGCTCCAAGTCTCCCACGTGCAGGTCGGAGACGACCTGGCCACGTACACGATGCCCACCAAGAAGGGACCTGTGCAGATAGTCGGGGTCCCCTGGCCGAAAAGGAGCGGGCTGCTAAGCAGAGAGCAGTCACGCAGTCTGTCCCTGGACCAGGTGAGGGAGCGGCTGGAAGAGCTATGCACTTCGGGAATCGAGCGGGAAACGCAAAAGCTGGACCCGGAACTCCCCGCCATACTTACGGCCCACGTCACCATCAACGGTTCCACCGTGGGGTCTGAACGTTCGATGATGCTCGGCCATGACCACGCCCTGTTCCCGTCCGCAGTGCACAAGCCTTCGCTGGACTACGTCGCCTTGGGCCACATCCACAAACACCAGATTTTGCGCCATGACCCGATGGTGGTCTATTCGGGCAGCCTCCAGCGAGTCGACTTCAGCGAGGAGAAGGACACCAAGGGGTTCTGCGTCATAGACCTCGACCCCTCGGCCCCGCAGGGAAAGCGGGTCACCGACTTCCGCTTCCAGCAGGTGGACGCCAGACCCTTTGTCACCATAGAGGCCCGGATCAACCCCGGCGACCTCAACCCCACCCAGACCGTGATCAACGCCATCCAACGCCACAAAATCGCCGGCTCCATCCTGCGGGTGAGGATAACTACGCCGCCGGAGTTGGACGTCCAACTCAGCGAATCGGACATCCGTCAGGCGCTCAGCCCGGCCCACTACGTAACGGCCATCTCCCGGGAGGTGGACCAACCCCGGCGCACACGCATCCCGGCGGCTGTGGCTGAGGGTCTATCGCCGATGGACGCCTTGAAGATGTATTTGGAGTCCAGGGGAACGGACGCCAAGCGTCAGGAAACGCTTCTGACATACGCTGGGGAGCTAATTACGGCTGAGGAACATTCAGAAGAGGGCTAAGCCCTCGCTGGGATACACGGCGCTAGGCCTAGCGCCCCATCTAGCGCAAGTTCCCCAGAATCTGGCTGGAGCCTTGGACCAGGCTGTTCACCACGTCCCCCGCCGACATTATGTCGGAGACCAGTCCGACTCCGGCTCCGCAGTAGGCTATGCTGCCGTCCAGGTCCCCGTCCAGGATTGCGGCTCGGACTCTGGAGGGGCCCAGCTCGGCGTCCCACTGTTCCGCCGAAGAGGAGTCAGCTCCCTCGGCGTCTCCGGTTTTTGCTTTCAGAGCCGTGCCGGTGCGGAGCAGCCGCGTGGGCCTGTGATAGCGTCCGGCGATGATAGTGCCTGTGTCGATGGCGCCCAACAGCGCTTCCTTGTGTCTGGGGTGGGCGATGCACTCTGTAGTGGCGACGAACCTGGTGCCAAGCTGTACTCCGTGGGCGCCCCATGCAAGGGCAGCGACGTAGCCCCGGGCGTCCATAATGCCGCCTGAGACTATAACAGGCACGGAGACGGCGTCGACGATTTGTGGGACCAGCACCGAATTGGGGAGCTCGTCTGGGCCTCGCAACCCTCCTCCTTCGTACCCCTCGGCTATCATGATGTCCACGCCTTGGGCTTCGGCTCCGCGAGCGTGGCGGACCGTGGACACGACGTGTATGACGCTCACCTGGTTGTTCTTCAACATTCCGGTGAAAAGCGCTGGACTCCCGCTGTACGTGACGGCTATGCGCATGCCCTCTTCAATGGCAGCCTCCATCAGCTCCGCCGTAAGGGGGTTCGCCAGATAGAAGCATACGCCGAAGGGGTGGTTGGTCAACCGTCGCAACCTGCGCATGTTCTCCCGCAGGTTGGTCAACAAGTTGCCGTCGATGTCCATCCCGGCTGAAGGATGGAGGATTCCCAAGCCGCCGGCGTTGGACACAGCCGCCGCCAGCTCGGGGTTGGACACCCAGGGCATTCCAGCTTGGAGAATGGGGTGCTCAATGCCCAAGCTTCTGGTGACCCGAGGGTCCTTCATCTACATCTCCATAGGCACAGTCTGGGAATCGCGGGAATTTTATGGGCATTTCGGATTAGCTGTCAACCGAATTGATTGACTCCCACCCGTCCCAGGGCCGCTTCTCGTTGACTGGCTCTCAAGGCCAACGTAGAATTCCAATGTCCGGGCTCCTGCACCCATGAGTTTCACCGAAGTCCTCATTCTGGTCATACGTTGGATTCACGCCGTCGCAGCGGTCGCTTGGGTCGGCGGAGGGCTCTTCTACTTGCTCGTGTTGCGCCCCAACCTCTCCAAGGGAGACGGAGCCGCAGACGATCGGCGGCGCATAGCGGAGCAGTTTCGAGGCCTTGTAAACACCGCCATAGCAGTGCTGCTCGTGACCGGTGTCATTATGACGCTGAGCCGGCTCACGTCCGACACCGCGGGGCCCGCTTACATAGCCGTCCTGGTTGTAAAGATCGTTTTGTCCCTGTACATGTTCTATCTGGTCAGATTCCTCAGGTCAAAGAGCTATCCCCAAGACCTGGAGGGGGAGACGCGGGGCTTGCGGAGAATCACTTCGGCGTTTAGCGGAGCGACGGCGGTCACTGTGCTGGGCGTGGCGGTGTTCCTCCTAGCCGACGTGCTGCGCGCCTTGGTGGAGATAAGCCTTGACGCATAAAGGCCCGGACGGTCCGACGGTCCTCGCGCACTGAAGGAGTGGTAAATGAAAAGAGACCTGGTTGATATTTTGGCGTGTCCGCTGTGCAAGAGTCCGCTGGAGCTGAATGTGGAGGTCGAGGACGCCGAGGAAGTGCTCAGCGGGTCCCTCCACTGCCAGGCCTGCAACGAAAGCTACCCGATAGAGGACTCCATACCCAACCTGCTGCCGCCCGACCTGCGGGGAGCGTGACAACTTAATAAAAAATTAAGAATCGCCTCCTACAATTCCAAATAACGGGAGCGATAGGCCGCTCCGGTTGCCCTATCGTAGGAGGTGGAACATGGCACAGTTTGCCAGGAGTCTCAGCATCGGCATGACAGCCGCCGCCATAGCGGCCATGCTGGCGGTGGCTTACTTCTGGGTGGGCCCGGGTTCTAACTCCTTCTTCACCAGTCCTGCCGCGGCGGCATTGTTCGATGAGGACGAGGTGACCTCCGTATATCAAACCGTCAGTCCAGCGGTCGTGGAGATCAGCACAGGTGAGAGCGGCGGGTCAGGGTTCCTCATCGACTCCGACGGGCACATCGTCACCAACGACCACGTCGTAGAGGACGAAGAGACGGTAACCGTCACCTTCTCCGACGGTTCTTCCTCCGAGGCCGACGTACACGGCCGCCTTCCCGGAAACGACCTTGCGCTCCTCAAGGTGGATTCGTCAGCAGTCGAGGGTATAACTCCGGTCACCCTTGGGGACTCCAGCGTTCTCAAACCGGGCCAGCTGGCCATAGCCATCGGCGCCCCGTTCGGACTTGAAGGCACAATTACCGTGGGAGTCGTGAGTCAGGTCAATAGGGACATGCCCAGCCACGTCGGGCGGCTGGTGTCAGGAGTGATACAGACCGACGCCGTCATCAATCCGGGCAACTCCGGCGGACCCCTTCTGGACTCCAACGGGTCGGTCATAGGCGTCACGACTGCGATCCGCACGACTGGGCTTCAGTCCACGTTCGGGGGAATCGGGTTCGCTGTGCCCATCAACTTCCTGAAGGACAACCTGGACGACCTGAAAGAGGGCGGGGTGATTCGGCCTCCCTGGCTGGGCATACGTGCCACTGAAGTTACCGAGGAACTGGTTGAGGACTTGGACCTGTCCGTAGACAGTGGGGTGTACGTGATTGGCGTGGAGCCGGACAGCCCGGCTGACGACGCGGGCATCATGGGTTCGGGACTCTGGGATGACCGCCCGACGCGCGGGGGAGACATCATCACGGCGGTGAATGGAGTTTCGGTGGACAACGTGACGGCCTTGATTACTCAGCTGGACGCTTACAGCCCAGGTGATGAGGTGCCTCTCACCATCGTCCGAGATGGAACAGCCAGAACGGTTACGGTGGCTCTCGGCGAGTGGCCGGAGGAGATGCGCGAGCCTACGACCGGCGGGGGCTTCTTCCCAGACTTCGATGAGTCGTTTCCCGATCTCTTCCCCAGTTGCGACGAGCTGAACCTGCCTCCCCGTATAGAGGAATGGTTCTGCGACCGGCTGCCCTCCGACTAATCTGCAGAGGCCGAACGGCCCGCTGCACCAATCCAAGCCCCCTAGGCCGACCCTCCAGGCCTCGGGGGCTTCTCTTTTTGGATTCGTTCCGTCCCCCATCCCAACCTTCCTCCAGAGGGGGAAGCGACATACCCCCTCTCCCCCCGGGAGAGGGCTGGGGTGAGGGTGTTTCCCGTTTGCCCTGAGCTTGTCGAAGGGCCTCCTTGGGCTCACACGGAGCCTCTGGATTCCAGCGGAGGCTGGAATGACGGATGCAGGGGAAGGGGAATACCCCCTCTCTCCCTGGGAGAGGGCCGGGGTGAGGGCGGCCCTACAGGGGCCACTGCTCCAGGTTGTAGGCCATGTCCCAGAAGAGACGCTCGTAGCGGAGGCTGGTGACGTAGGCCGCCTCCATCTTTCGCACGTCTTCCTCGGTGGAGCGGACCGCCAACTCGTCGGCAAAGGTGCGGGCCCAGTCCGCCAACTCCTTGTACTCGGGCGACGAATACATCGCTATCCACTCGGCGTAGAGCGGAGCGTTCTCGGGCGGCCCCTGCCGTGACAGCCAGTCTCCTATCTCCCAGTAGCCCCACTGGCAAGGCAGCAACGACGCGGCCAACTCCTGGTAGGTCCCCTGATGGGCCACGTTCAGCAGGAAGCTGGTGTAGGAGACGGTGGTGGGGGCGGGTTCGGTGGCCTCCAGGTCCTCGCGGGTTACGCCGAACTTGGCGCAGTAGCTCCGGTGCAGGCCCATTTCCGTGTTCAGGGTCTCGTGGAGAAGCCGGGCGAACCAGGACTGGGCCTCCAGGTCCGGGGCCCTCGACGAAGCCAAGGCCAGAACGCGGCTGTAGTCTATCAGGTACAGGTAGTCCTGGCGCACGTAGAACTTGAACTTCTCCACGTCCAGCGTCCCGTCTCCGACGCCCGTAACGAAAGGGTGCCCCAATATAGCTTCGCGTATCGGTAGAGTCTTCGTCTCGATCTCATCGGCAAAGCCCACGGAAAACCTCCCGTTTCAGAAAAACATTGGCAGAAGTATACCAACAGCGTGGGCTGGCGTTTGAAGCCTAAACCGCCAGGCATTAGAATGGGGTTAGGAATCTGACATGCCCATTGATTCAAGAACTGTCAAGAAACTCGCCGCCATAGTGGGCAGGGACCACGTGATTCACCATCCGGAAGACCTGCTCGTCTACGAATACGACGGCTCCATAGACCGCGCGACGCCCAGCGTTGTGGTGTTCCCGGTATCCACCGAAGAGGTGAGCCGGGTGGTTGCCCTGGCGCGAGATGAGGGGGCACCCGTGGTATGCCGAGGCTCCGGCACCGGGTTGAGCGGCGGGGCTATCGCCTCTATGGGAGGCGTCCAGATTGCCCTGACCCGCATGACCCGCATCCTGGAAATCAACACCGCCGACCGCATCGCGATAGTCGAGCCGGGAATCACCAACCTGGAGTTGGACACCCAGGCGCGTAAGCTGGGGTTCCGATACGCCCCCGACCCCTCAAGCCAGCGGGCGTGCAGCATCGGAGGGAATGTCGCCGAGAACGCCGGAGGCCCCCATTGCCTGGCCTACGGCGTGACGACCAACCACGTGGTGGGCATGGAGGTTGTGCTGGACGACGGCTCCGTGGTGTGGCTGGGCGGCGATACAGCCGACTCTCCCGGCTACGACCTTCGCGGTGTATTCGTCGGGTCGGAAGGCACCTTCGGGGTCGTAACCAAGATAGCTGTGCGGCTCCTCCCCGTCCCGGAGTCGGTGAAAACCCTGCTGGGGGTCTTCCCCGATATTGCTTCAGCCACCGGCACCGTGTCCGCCGTAATAGGCCGTGGCATAGTGCCCGCCGCCATGGAGATAATAGATTCGGTGTGCATCGGGGCCATACTTAACGTGAACAAGGGGGTCTTCCCCGAGGACGCAGGCGCTGTGTTGCTCGTCGAGTTGGAGGGCCTCCAGGAAAGCGTGGACGACCTGGCCACCGACGTGGAAGCGGCCATGTACGACGGCGGCGCCGGCGAGGTGCGCATAGCCGCCGACGCTGCCGAGCGGGAACGCCTCTGGTCGGCCCGGAAGGGGGCTTTCGGGGCCTTGGGGTCCATCGCCCCCAACTACTATCTGGTGGATGGGGTGGCGCCCCGCACGAGATTGACCGAAGCCCTGGAGAGGGTAGCCGAAATCGCGGACAAGTACGGACTTGTCGTGGCCAACGTGTTCCACGCCGGAGACGGCAATCTCCACCCGTGCATAGCCTTCGACGAACGGGAACCCGGAGCCGTGGAACGGGTTGTGGCCGCGGGCGAGGCGATGCTGAGGGTGTGCGTCGAGATGGGAGGCTCCTTGACGGGAGAGCACGGCGTGGGGCTGGAGAAGAAGGCCTACATGCCAATGGTGTTCAACGACGATGACATGTCGGCCATGATTAAGGTCCGGGACGCCTTCTGCCCGTCGGGACTCTTCAACCCCGGCAAGATATTCCCCGGCGGCCCCGAATACGCCCATGAGATGCAACGCGCCGCCATATCCACCGCCGGACCAGGGTCCTACATATAGGCGGCCATGCCTTCTCCAGACCGTCCGGCCCCCTCTTCCGTCGCTCATGTCCTTGCCCCCGAGGACAGCCTTGCCGGATACGCCGTGGACGGCCTAACGCCGCGGAAAGCTGTTCTGCCCACAAAGCCCGACGACGTGTCCGAGGCGCTTGCATGGGCGTCCGCCGAGGGGATGGCCGTCATCCCGAGAGGCGGCGGTGTGCACATCGGGTTGGGCAATGTCCCCAGCCAAGTCGACCTAGTCATTGGCACCGAAAGGCTGGACAAGCTGAATTTCCACGAACCGCTGGACATGGTGGCTCAAGTGCAAGCGGGAATGACCCTTGAATCACTCCAAGCCCAGCTGGTCAGGCAAGGGCAGACCCTTCCTGTAGAGTCTCCGGCGGCTGGCAAAGCCACCATCGGCGGAATCCTGGCGTCAAACGTGTACGGGCCTTCCAGGTTCGCCTACGGGTTCCCCCGCGACTGGTTGATAGGCATAACCGTGGCTCTGGCCGACGGAACACTGACCAAGGCGGGCGGGCGCGTGGTGAAGAACGTGACAGGGTATGACATGGGCAAGCTCTATGTAGGCTCGCTAGGAACGCTGGGCGTGATTGTCGACGCCACGTTCAAACTCGTTCCTTTGCCCGCTTCAAACGTCGCGCTGCTAACGCCCTGCGCTACCGTCGAGGACGCTCTGTCCTTGGCCACGGGCATACTCAAGTTGCCGGGCCAGCCGACATCGGTCCATGCAATCAACAGAATCGGAGCCGACAAGATGGACATGCCCGACGTGTTCCCTCCGCTGCATGGAGGATTCCTGCTGGCGGGCTACTCGGGGCGCAATAGCATGGTCGACCGCGCGGAGCGGGACGCCCAGGGCGTGCTTCCCGCCAATTCGACCGTGCTGAGGGGTGACGAAAGCGCCGACCTATGGCGCCGGCTGACCAACCTGGGATGGTCCGACACTGTTGCGCCGCCCATCATGCTCCGGGCCTCCGTCAGGCCGTCCCGGATAGGCGGCTTGCTGAGGACCATCAATCAACTGCCGGAAGGAGGCGTGGCCGTAGACGCGGCGACCGGGACCGTCCGCCTCTACTGGTTCGATGACCAGGGGGACGACATGACTGAAAGCCTGATATACAGAATCCGGGAAGCCACCCTTGATGGAGGCGGACACCTGACGGTGGAAAGCTGCCCGTTGAGCGTCAAGCGGCGCATCGATATTTGGGGAGACCTGGTCAGCGGCCAGGGGCTGGACCTTATGCGGCGTGTCAAACAGAAATTGGACCCGAACTCAATCATGAGTCCTGGGCGCATGGCGGGGAGGATATAGATGCTTCAGCCGCCGACCCATCCCGCTTTCACTGGCCCTGACGCGCCCGCCGACGAGGACCTCTACAAGTGTGTCCACTGCGGCCTTTGCCTGAACGCCTGCCCGACCTACGTCCAGCTGGGGGTTGAGACCGAGTCCCCCAGGGGCCGCATATCCTTGATGAAGGCCGTGAATGAAGGCCGTCTGGGAATAACGGACCGAGTGGCGTCTCACTGGGAGCTATGCCTCCAATGCCGGGCCTGCGAAACGGCCTGTCCGTCAGGTGTGCCCTTTGGACGGCTGATGGAGTACACCCGCTCCCAGGTCAACGCCAACGGCGCCGGCGGTTTCAAGATGCGGCTGGTGCGCTGGGCTTTTCTCCGGGGAGCCTTGGGACGGCTGGGACGGCTCCGTTTCGGAGCCATGCTGTTGCGCGTCTACCAACGATGGGGCCTCCAGAAGCTGGTGCGGGGGTCAAGACTCCTCCGGCTTCTGCCCGGCGGAGTGCATGACATGGAGAAGTCTCTCCCGCAAATGTCGGACAGCTTCTTTCGACCCAGCCCCGAAACGCGCCGCAGCCTGATTCCACGGCGCATGACGGTGGCCCTATTGTCGGGATGCGTGATGCCGCTCGTGCAGGCCGACACCATGGAAGCAACCGTCAGGGTCCTGACCCGCAACGGCTGTGACACGACTACGCCGGTGGGCCAGGGATGCTGCGGCGCTCTGAGTTTGCACAGCGGTGAGCTGGAATCGGCCAGAAGCGTGGCCCGAAAGAACATCGACGTATTCCTGTCAGCCGGAGTCGAAAAGGTCGTTGTGGCGTCTGCGGGCTGCGGTTCCGCTATGAAAGAGTACGGCGAGCTGCTTAAGGACGACGCTAGCTATTCAGAGAGGGCCCGCCAGCTCAGCGAAATGACGGTGGATGTGACGGAGCTTCTGGCCAGCCTACCCCTGGAGCCTCCGAGAGGTGAGGTCAGACGCAAAGTCACCTACCAGGACCCCTGTCATCTGGCCCATGCCCAAGGCATAACGCGGGCTCCCAGAGCCTTGCTGGAAGCCATTCCAGGGCTGGAGTTGGTAGAGATGGAAGACTCGACCCGCTGTTGCGGGGCGGCGGGCATCTATTCCATGGTGCAAAAAGAGATGTCCGGGAGAGTCCTTGACTCTAAAATGGAAGCGGTGGCAGCTACGGCCGCCGACTGCGTGGCCACCGCCAACCCAGGCTGCATGATCCAAATTGAGACCGGAATCGCCGAAAGAGGAATGAACACAACCGTCTGCCACGTTGTGGACCTTCTGGATGAGGCCTACAGGAACGAGGAACTGAGCGGTTGAAGCCAGGGGCCGTGCTCTTGGCTACGCTGGCCACAGCCCTTGTCGCCGTGTCCTGCGGAGGGGAGTCGACTCCAGAGACTACGGTGCGGGACTACTACGACGCACTGTCCAGGGGGAACGCCGTTCGACTCCCCGACCTCTTCGTTCCCGAAGTGGCGGATTCGATGCTAAGGACGCGGTTGCAGCCTATCGCCGTAGAAAACCTGATCATCAGTACGGTCTCCACGACTGATGACTCCGCGCTGCTCACTGCGGAATATGATGTGGACTTCCCCGAAATTGCCCGCATCAAGGCAACTATAAGCCTGTTGAAGCGCGGTCAGCGCTGGCTGATTTCGGAGTTGACCCAGGAGAAGGCGGGAGAGTAGGACATGGCCATTGGATGTCCCGCCATTCTTGGACTGACCGCTATCTTCTTTGGAGTCCTTTTTCTCTTGGAGAACTTGGGCGTGCGGGACGGCTTGGTGCGAGATTTCTGGCCGGTCGCGCTCATCATTGTCGGCGTGCTGAGCATCGTGAACATCAGGCGGTACAGAATCAGGTACGGGGGCAGGCCCAGGCGGGAATGGCCGCCCGATACCGGGCCCTAACTCCATGTCAAGAGGACGGTTGAATAGGACCGTACCCATCTCGGCGTTTAGTAGTGAAGATTCGGCACACCTGTTGACAGACAATGTCTTCGGGATTACGGTAATCCCAATAAATCTTTTTACATCGTTTGACTTTATTTGTCTTAGGAGAGAATTCCGATGACTCAAATCACTGCCCGTGTGCCAGATGAACTTGCGGAAGCCTTGGACTCGGCGGCCACACAGCTCAAACGCAGCCGCGCTGAGGTGATTCGCCAAGCGTTGGAGCGATACCTGGAAGACTTCGATGACCTCTCCGTAGCGTTGGACAGGCTGCGCGACCCCTCCGACCCTGTTCTGGACTGGGATGAGGTCAGGCGTGAGCTACTCGGTTCGGATTAAGCGCAGCGCAGCCAAAGAGTTGGCTGATCTCCCGAAACTCGAGAGGACTCGAATAGTCCATGCCATCGACAGTCTTAGCGAGAAACCGCTGGCAGGGAGGCCGCTCAAGGGAGGGATGCGCGGGCTGCGGCGCCTACGCGTTGGTGATTACAGGGTAGTGTATGAACTGCTTGATGACGAACTTGTCGTCTTAGTGGTCCGCGTCGCACACCACAGCGACGCCTACCGCCAGTCGTAACAGGCGACCCGATGCCTAATCCTGTTCGGCGTACACCTTTTGGGCGGCGGCGACTCCAGCACCTTTCGCGACTTCAAAGCCTTCTCTGGGGAGGATTCGTTCCAGCGCCGAAAGCAACGAGAGGACGTTGGCCGCCCTGGAGCCGTCTCCCATAAGGCCAACGCGGAGTATCTTCCCCGCTAGAGGTCCCAGTCCACCGCCTATCTCGATGCCGTACTCTTCCAGCAGGATTCCGCGCACCCTGTTCACATCCACACCTTCCGGGGTCAGAACGGTGGTGAGGGGGTCCAGCCTGGCGTCCGGGTCAGCCAGGAGCTTCATACCAAGGGCCTCGGCGCCTGCACGGAAGGCCTGGGCGTTGATAGCGTGCCGTGCAAACCTGGCCTCCAGTCCCTCCTCCTGGACCATGCGAAGGGCTTCTCTGAGAGCGTAAACCATGGAGATGGGCGCCGTGTGGTGGTAGGCCCGACGTTCGTCCCAGTAAGTCTCCAGGTCCGACAGGTTTAGATAGAAGCTTTGGACCGGCCTGGTGCGCTCTTTCAACACCTGTTCCGCCCTTGGTCCCAGTGTGACCGGCGCCAGTCCAGGAGGACCTCCAAGGCACTTCTGGGTCCCGCTGTGGGCGACGTCTACGTCCCATTCGTCCAGGGCTACGTCCACCCCGCCGAGACTGGTCACGGTGTCCGCTATGACCACTGCGTCGTAGGCGTGGGCCAAATCTGCCACCGGTTTGAGAGAATTGAGCACGCCGGTGGAGGTCTCCCCGTGGACGATAGCCACGGCCTTCACCCTCTTATGCTTCTTGATCTCATCTTCGACCCTCGAAAGGTCCGGCCCAATGGCCTTGCCCCATTCGTACTCCACCGAATGGACCTCGGCGCCGCAACGGTTGCCTATGTCCACCATGCGGTTCCCGAAGAAGCCGTTGACAGCTATCACAACCACGTCTCCCGGCTCCAATATGTTGCAAAAGGCAGCTTCCATTCCAGCAGAACCCGTGGCCGACACTGGGAACGTCAGTTTGTTGGAGGTCTTGAACACGTCCCTAAGGCTCTGCATGACGTCATCCATGACCTTCAAGAAAGCCCCGTCCAGGTGACCCAATAGCGGCATCGCCATGGCTTGCAACACACGGGGATGGACGCTGCTCGGGCCCGGGCCCAACAGCAGACGCGGCGGCGGATAGAAGGGTTCCATTTGTTTATTCACTATCGAACTGCTCCTCGGAAAGCTCCCACGTCAAACGGCGCCCGCACATTATAGCGCCAGGGTGAAGCTTTTCTCCCTATTCGGCCTCTAATCATTTGGCCTTTATCATTGCGATAGACCGGGGAATTCGGTCCAGCAAGTCCCCCGCCAAGGCGCCCATATCGCCTATTTCCAGTCGCACCGCCTCCCCCGCCTCCCCGTGGATGTACACCCCGCAGCAAGCGGCATCCTCCGGTGTAAGCCCTTGTGCCAGCAGCCCTCCGATGACACCGGTCAGGACGTCCCCTGTGCCTCCGCTGGCGAGGGCGGGATTGGCGAACGGGGCTATGCGGCAAACGTCTCCCGGCGAAGCCACGGCGGTGAACGCTCCCTTGAGAGTCAGTGTCACCCCCCATTTTTCGGACCACTCCCGACCTACGGCCGTCCGGTCGGCTTGAACCTGGGCGACGGTGAGATCAGTCAACGTAGCCATCTCTCCTGGGTGGGGAGTCAGCAGCAATGGGGCCTTCATCCTCTCCCACCAGTCCGGAATCTGGGACAGGCTGTTCAGACCGTCAGCGTCAATAATTGTCGGCAGCGACTGCCCCGGGTCGTCCATGAGCAGCCGGCCTATAAACTCCACCAGTCCCGGAGACCTGCCGAACCCGCACCCCATTATCAGAGAGTCGTACTCGCCGAGACGCTCTCTCAGGATGTTAGCTCCGTCTGGGTGAAAGCGGCCATTGTCGTCTTCCGGAAGGGGCAGGTGTATTGCCTCCGTTAGTTTGGAAGCCGCGATGGGGTATACGCTCTGCGGAGAAGCCAAGGTGACCAGCCCCGCGCCGCTCCGAGCGGCGGCCTGGGTCGCCAGATATGCCGCTCCCACGTAATTGCGGGAACCCGCCACTACAAGAGCATGACCGAACGTCCCCTTGTGGCCTGACGCAGGCCGTACGGGCAGTTTCTTGGCAACCCAGCCGGAAGTCAGCAGCTCCAGAGCAACGTCCTCAGAAAGGACCCTGGGAATCCCCAGGTCCGCCACTTCCAGCCTCCCTATGCAGTCCGCACCCGGAAACATGTAGTGGCCTGTTTTCGGGAACCCGTAGGATATGGTCACGTCGGCTCTTGGACACGCCGGGTCCACCGTGCCGGAGTCGGCGTCCATGCCCGTGGGCACGTCCAGGGCTACAACCTGCATCGAAGCACGACTTTCTCTGGTAGAGCGCAAAAGCAGCATTGCTTCCCTTACAAGCCCCTCCAGGGGCCGTGACCTGCCGATGCCCAGCACTGCGTCCAGGACGACGTCGCAAGATTGCAGGTCGTTTCGCAGACCGTCCAGGCTCTCTGCAGTGATGGGTCTTATCGAAACGCCCGCGTTCCTGGCCAGGGACGTCTTAGGGTGCTCTTCTCTAGTGGTCGGCGTGGTCCATGCCGTAACGGACGCACCCCAACCAGCCAGGAATCGTGCTGCGACCAACCCGTCCCCGCCGTTGTTGCCTGGGCCGACCAGGACAACCATTTTACGCCCGGCGGCGCCCCCCGTCAGGTTGCGAGCAACGACAGCCGTAGCCGCGCCCGCTTTCTCCATGAGGGTGTCTTTGGGGACGCCCTGGGCCTCACAGGCATCTTCGATGCGGCGCATTTGTTCGGAGGTTACTATCTTCACAGGCCCGGCTTCACAGACCCGTTGCGGCCGGTCTCAACGGAGACTCAATCTCGCCGTCGATGTGGGCTATGACGAAAGCCACTGCATATTCCCTGGAGTGGGAGATGGACAGGGACATCTCCTGAAGCCCCAACCTTTCGGCACGGGCCAACGCCCTGCCGTGGAGCTTGATGGAAGGGGCCCCGGCCCGATTCCTCACCACCTCGATATCCTTCCATCCCACCCCGCGCACACCCGTGCCGAGAGACTTCATGGCGGCTTCCTTCGCGGCGAACCGGGCAGCCAGGTTGGGCGCTCTCCCGCGGCAGTATTCGATCTCCGACGGCGTGAATATCCGGTCAAGGAACCTTTGGCCGTACCTCTCGTAGACTCCCTTGATCCGCCATATCTCAATAATGTCTATGCCTGTACTGATCATCCCACGGGGCCTTTGGTACACGTCTCAAGCCAAGTTAGGGTATTATAGATACGCCCGACGCTGGGTGTCCAACAGGTTTGGGGCGCTGCTAAAGCAAGCGACGTCTGAAGAACGAGGGTTGATGGCCAAGATTCTGGACGGAAAAGCAGCCTCGGCGGAGATTCGCGCTGAGGTGGCCCGAGACGTGGCCAAGATGGGTCAAGCTCCCGGGGTTGTCCCCGGGCTCGCGGCCATTCTCGTTGGCGACGACCCCGCATCAGCCGTATATGTCAGGAACAAAGAAAAGGCCTGCGACGAGGTGGGGATATACACCGAGACCTTCCGGCTTCCCCACGACACGTCTCAAGGGGAGTTGTTGGAGCTGGTGTGCTCCCTTAATGGGAACCCCAGGTTCCACGGCATACTTCTACAGCTGCCCCTTCCGGAGCACATCGACGAAAACTCCACTCTGGCCTGCATAAGCCCCGACAAGGACGTGGACTCAATCCATCCTATGAACCTGGGCAAGTTGGCCCTGGGAGATTACGATTTCGTGCCCGCCACACCTGGGGGCGTTCAGCAGCTGCTCCTACGGAACGGGTACGACCCATCAGGCAAGCATGTGGTGATATGCGGGCGCAGCAACATCGTCGGCAAACCCCTGGCTATGACGCTTATGCAAAAGATGGAAGGAGCCAACGCCACTGTCACCGTATGTCACACAGCCACACGCGACCTGGCCGTAATAACCAGCCAAGCCGACATTCTGGTGGCTGCTACCGGAGTTCCCCGTTCCATCACTCGGGAAATGGTCCGGGAAGGGGCCGTCGTGGTCGACGTGGGAGTGAACAGAATCAGCGACCCATCGCGGAAGTCCGGCTCCCGGCTGGTGGGGGACGTGGACTTCGATGGTGTCTATGACAAAGTGGAGGCCATCAGCCCTGTGCCGGGCGGAGTGGGGCCTATGACTATCGCAATGCTGCTCGTGAACACCGTCACGGCCGCCAAGCTGGCTATACGCAACGGGTAAACCGGGAACGTCCGTTCATGGCGTCCCTAAGGTTCCTCCCCTGGGTGTTCCGCGGCGTTGCGGAGTATGTCGTCCAGAGCACGGTCCAGTCCGGGAGCCAACTCTACCGGTTCGACGTAAGGTGTGTGGTGGAAATCGGCCCTGGCCTGTTCCAGAGCTTGCCTGGCCGATGTGTTGGTCGATGCTATACGCTCCAGAGTGGCCTGTAATTCTTGGGACTCCGCTTCACCCTTTTCCCGCAGGTCAGACAGGTCGATGTCCATTCCCAGCAGCGCTCTTATTCTACGTAGAATGTCGTAGAAAGACCTGTGGTCTCGCGAGATTCCCACAGGCCCGTTGTTGTTAGTAATGAATGAGTACATCGGGGCCATGGCCCCGAACCTGATCATGTTGATTTCCGGGTATTGGTAATGGGCCATGGACACCAGCCCCATGCCTATCGTGGGGCCGGCCTTGCGGTCGGAGCCGTAGCTCGAAAACCGCACCGAATACTTCTCCAGCTCTTCTTTCATCTCCGGCCGGCTGAAGGAGCAGTTCACGCTTCGTTCCATCTCCGGCGGCGCCGGTCCGTTGTAGCCTTCCACCACGACAACCTTTTCCAACTCCAACTCCTTGGCGATGCCGAAGAACGCCTCGGAATACATGTCCAGCCGGAACCACGGCTCCTCACCCTGGAACACTATCAGCCCATTTCCGGCGTCGTAGACGGAGTTGTCCCGCGTGATCTCCCGGGTCGGAAGTCCCTGGTCAAAAGCCGCAGAGGGTCGGAAGGCATCGTGAGTCCCGGGGACCTGGAAGGGATAGCAAGTCATGGTGATTTCCCGGGTGAAACTTCCAATTTTTTGGGCGTTGAATTTCTTAATGAGATACTCCGGCAGGCCGCTGGAGATTTCTCCACCGTCGGACCATTGGGGTTTCCATCCGGCAATCATGTACGAGGCATGGGGTTTAGAGTCGAGGGTAAGCAGGTCCGAGGACATAGCGCCACCGCCTCCCGATTGATCCCAGGGGCTGCCAGCCGCAGGTTGCCGTGTGTGGGCCACGGCGTCCCCGGCCCTATCTCTTGGCCATTATAACATCGCGATGACCGATGGGTTTGACGATAGCCTCGACCAAGCCGTAGGGTTATAATTGGCTTCTGTGGGGCTGTAGCTCAGGGGGAGAGCGCCTGCTTTGCACGCAGGAGGCCAGGGGTTCGAATCCCCTCAGCTCCACCAGCATGTACTGAATTCATAACTCGCCCGTTTAGGGCGACCTCTGCGGTGTCCGCTCCCCCCATCGGGCTGTCGTCCGGCGTGGGTATGGAGTAGACGATGGTGGCCCTGCCGGGCTTGACCTCTATCTTCTTGACGAAGGAGTGGACGAAGGCCCTGGTCTCAGTCAGCTCGCTCTTCTTGAGGAACTCGCTCATATCCTCGGCGAAGGCGGCGATGGTGTCGGCGCTGTCCAGAAGCTGCCGCCGTTCCTTCAGCAAGGCCCTCGCCTCCTCTGCCGTGATCTCAAGGGTCTCCTTGCGCTGCCGGAGTTCAACGATGAGGTCCGAAGCCTCGGCCACGTCCACGCTGTCGCTCTTCGCTATGAACTGCCAGACGCGGCCCAGCTGCTTCTTGACCTCCTCAAGCTCCCCGTCGATGGTATCCAGCCTATCCCGCTGCTCGCTGGCCACGCCGTCCATCTCCTCGTCCACGATCTTCACCAGGTCTTTGATGTTGGACTCGGTGAGGATGTTGGCGCGAAGCTCATCGACGATGATCTTCTCGAACTTCTTGGCGTTGAGCCTGGGGGTCTTGCAGGTGCCCTTGCCTCGCTTGAGGAGGGAGTGGCAGATGTAGTAGGTGTACTTGCCGCTCTTGGCCTCGGCAGCGGTCATGGCCTTGCCGCAGGTCTGGCACTTGGCGAGGCCGCTGAGCAGGTAGGGGCTGGAGATGCGGCGGGGGTTGACCTTCTTCGGGGCGCGGGACTGCATCATCCTGCCGATGCGCCGGGACTCCCGCCTGGATACGATGGCGGGGTGTGCGTCCTCCACGCGCACGGGGGGCGCTCCGTCCCTGGCGTTGGCTCCCCAGACCACGGTTCCGGCGTAAGCCTCGTTGGTGAGGATGACGTGGATGGTGGTCTTGAGCCACTTCTTGCCGTTGGCGGTGGGGATGCCCTCGGCGTTGAGGGTCTTGGCGATGTCGAGGGTGCTCCTGCCCGCAAGCGCCATGTCGAAGATGCGTCTGACCACGGCGTCGTTGGGCGGGTTCAACTCCAGCTTCGGGCGCTTCTTCGGCCCGTCCTGGACGTGGATGCGCTTGTAGCCGTAGGGGGCGTAGGTGGTCATCCAGAAGCCCCTGGAAGCGGCCTCCCGCATCCCCCGCGTGACCTCCTGGGCAAGATTTTCGCTGTAGAATTCGTCCACGCTCTCGATGATGCCCTCAAGCAGCCTGCCCGTGGCGGTGTCCTCGGCCTGCTCGGTGATGGAGACGACGCGGATGCCCCTGCGCCTGAGCATGGCCTTGAAAGCCACGGCGTGCTCGCGCTTTCTGGTGAAGCGGCTGAACTTCCAGACGAGGATTTCCCTGAAGGGGGCCTCGGGCTTGCCTGCCGCATCCAGCATCTTCTGGAACTGGGGCCGGTCGGCGATGCGTCCGCTCTCCGCCTCGTCCACGTACTCGCGGACGACGAGGTAGCCGTTCTTCTCCGCGTAGTCCCTGAGCGCCCGTAGCTGGGCTGCCACGGACAGGTCCACGTCCTGGCGGTCGCTGGAGACCCTGGCGTAGAGGGCCGCCGGTATCATATCGAGTCGGTCGTTCATGTGTCTCTCCTCCTTGCTCATCCCTGGTCGTCTTGGCGGGAGCGCAGCCGTTGTAGCCGCTCCCGTGTGCGCCACTCCCGCTCCTCCATGTAGAGGCGGATGGCCTCCCTGAGAAGCTCGCTCACGGTGCGGTCCTCCTCCTTCACCACCTGCCGAAGCTCCTGCGCCATCTCCGGGGGCAGGGAGAAGGTGATGGTGTCGGTGTTCCTGGACTTAGCGGGCATGGTCTCTCTTTTTGCCTTCTCTAGTAGCACTGCGTCTTACTCTTATCATCGCCCATCTGCGGACCCTGCGTCAATGGGTCTCAAGAGGCCGCCGTCGTCCATGCGCTCGAAGGAGTCGTGGGCCAGCTGGGGCGAGAGGACGGCGCGGTCGCCGTAGGGCACGGCGACCAGGGCGATCTTGGCCAGCCGCCCGCTCCAGAGGACGGGCCTTGCGGCGACGGCCAGGTCGCTTGGGCCTGCACCGTTGCCGTTGGGCCTGGGCCTGCGCTCGGCGTAGGCCGCGCTGCCTGAGAGGAGCACGTGGTGTGCCAGGGAGCCGGGGGAGACGGACTTGGCCTTCCTGGGCCTGCCTCCCCGCTCTCCGCACAGGAGGGGGCCGTCCCTCATCCCGAATCCCGGCGTCCGGACCACCACCGAGGCCATGAGCCGCGAGGGCGGGGGTTGCCTGGTCCAGCCCGCGATTTCTCCCTTCTCCTCCCGCTCGTACAGGACGGCCATGAGGGGTTGGCGGCGCATCACCTCGGCGAGGCGCAGCGTCGCCGTGGCGTAGGAGCAGCCGTACTGCTTCTGGAGGGCCAGCACATCGTAGCCGGCTGCCTTGGCGAACAGGGCGCGAAGGCGTCGGGCTGCAAGAGCGCCGCCGCCGCGAAGCGGTTCGCCTCCACGCACACGGTTCTGGGGGGCGGGGAGGCGGCGTGCAGGTCGCAGAGGGTCTCGTGGATGATCTCGTAGGTCTCGTGTAGCACGGTGTGGACCCTGGCTCCCTCCGGCTGGTCCTTGAGGTAGCGGATGTCGTATCCGCCGTGGGGGGAGGTGTAGTGGACTCCCCGCATCCCGCCGGGCAGGTGGCCCGCCTCGGACACCTCGCCGAATCCGGCCTGCATCAGCAGGGCCTTCAGCTCGTCCATCGTGGGTCGGAGGGAGACGGCGAAGAAGCGGACGAACTCGCCCGCCATGCGCTCCGGGCCGAACCTCCTCTGGCAGGACCACTCGCCCGCGTCCTCCATCAGCTTGCGGCAGAAGCCGCCCCGCGTCGGCGTCACGAGAGGAGCCTCTTGCCGCTGAAGCGCTCGTACATCTCGACGATGAAGCGCTTGGACTCCAGGGAGAGGGGGCCGGAGGGGCGGGTGCCGAAGCGGAAGACGGGATCGGCCAGGACGTACTGGAAGGCCCGCTCGATGTCCTGGGGCTCGTCGGCGGTGTCTGCGTCCCCCTCATTGTCCAGGTAGCCCGCCCGCTCCATGAGGACGCGGAGGTCCACGCTGTAGAGGGCGGCGAGGCGTTTGAGCAGGTTGGTTCCGGGGCGGCGCTCCCCCTTTTCGATCTCCGAGAGGTAGGAGTTGGAGACGCCGGTGAGCCGCCGCACCTCCCGCAGGGACGTGCCGCCCCTGAGCCGTTTGAGCAGCGGCCCTATCTCCAGGTCGTGGTAGCCGGTGTCCTCGTCGTTCAATGTCCTCCTCCAATGGGTTTATGCTGTCCTAATGCTGCCGAACACTCACGTCGGTCAACTTTTGTCAAACTCTTGTCGGACTATTGTCGCATCAGAGTAAACACTTTGTCAACCGGAAGGGCGATAGCGCCTTCAAAGCGTTGTTCCCTGTCCTGGCATACTGTTATACTCTACTAGGACGTAGGGCTAGTGTCCTTCCACGGGATTGTACACCAATCCGACCCCTAATCGCCAGAGAGAGTTTGACGCTTGGACACCAGGTTGACCAGAAGGCAGAACGAGATACGGCTGCGGGGCCTGCGGATACTGGCCCGCATCATCGTGCGCGCTCACCTGGCCTCCCTCAGAGAGGCGGAGGCGGGGCGCAACGGCTCCGGCGACGGCCTCGCGCCCGAACATCGCGCAGCTCCCGACGGGGACCCCTCCCGGAAGGAGCGCGGACATGCCGGCTAAGCTCCCCCGCCCGATCATCAGGGTGAACCCCCACGCTCTGTGGGGCAGGCTCAGCGTCCTCAACATGAGCCAGAACGAGCTGGCGGACAGGGCGGGCCTCACGTCGGGCTACATCTCGTTGCTCGTGGGCGGCAAGCGCCGTCCCTCGCCGGACGCCCGGCGGCGTCTGATGGAGGCCCTGGGCGTCACCGACTTCCACGACCTGTTCGTCGTGGAGGAGTGCGATGAGCCGTAGCGCGTCGCTGCCCCCGGCCCGTCTCATGTTCGGCGTCACCTTCCTGCCGGAGGACTTCTCCGTGCGCCTGGAGCGCTTCAAGGAAGCCAGCGGCCTGACCTGGGACGGCCTGGCCGGTTGCCTGGGGATCGACCCGCGCCAGCTCCAGCGGTGGCGCAAGGGCACCAAGCCCAACGGAGACGGGCTGTGCGCCCTCATCCTGCTGGCGGCCCGCATCCCCGGCGGCTTCCACACGCTGCTGGGGACGGACGTGATCCCGCCCTCCGGCGCCGGGAAGCCGACGCCGGGGGACGGCCTCGTCCCCGGCCAGCCCCGGCTTCCATCGGCTCCCCGCCGCGCAGAGCCGGGCGGAGAGACATCTCCGGCCACCCGATACAGAAGCAATCCAAACGCAGGAGGTACGGATACATGCAACTCACCGAGACGGACAGGCAGCGGATACGGAGGCCCTTCCCGAAGGACTTTCCCGAGAGGCTGGAATGGCTCAAGGAGCTGTCGGGCCTTTCGTGGAGGGGAGTCGCGCGGGAGGTCGGAGTGACGCCCTCGCGGGTGACGGGCTGGCGCAGGGGCAGGGTCCCCGAGGGCTTCGCCCTGCTGAACCTCATTCGCTTCTCCCTGGGTGTCGAGGGCGGCCTCGACGCCCTGTTCCCCGACGTCGCCGATGCCCTGCGCCGCCATGAGGAGGAGTAGGGAGCGTGGGAACGCGGCGGCAGGTACACCGGCCCTTCGAGTGCGTCCTCCCGGCGGACTTCCCCGACCGCCTGGAGCGGTTCAAGGATGCGAGCGGGCTGACCTGGCGGTCGCTCGCCCGCATCCTGGGCATCAGCCCCTACCGGCTCAGGCAGTGGCGCAAGAGAGGCGTGGCCCCCAGCTCCGCCCATCTCTTCTGGCTACTGACGTTGGCCGAGAGCATGGGACTCCGGGACGGCATCCTCATGTGCCCTGACCGGGACGCGCCCGACGGCGGGGACCCGAAGGCGCTGCGATGGTGAGTGTGGGTTGCCGATGAATGCAAGGGGGCCGGGCGGAATGAACCGCCCGGCCCCCTTCACTTTCCGCCGTTCCCGTCTGTTGCCGTTCACCGCCTGACGACGCCCTGGGGGTCTCGCCTGGAGGCCCTGCGGTTGAGGGCGCGGTCGAGGATGCCGAAGGCCAGATGGAGGCCCAGCTCCGTCACCCTGAGGGAGGGCTTCTCCTCCTGCTTCAGCAGGGCGTGGGCGATGAGGTCCACCATCTGGATCAGGTCGTCGTCCTGGGAGCTTCGGAAGGAGGGGCCGCCGATGATCCGCTCTATGGGGATGTCCTTCGTCGGCTCGCCGTCCTCCCAGGTCTCGTACCGGCTGGGCACGGGGTTGCGCTGCCTGAGCCTGCCGTACATCTGCCTGACCATACGCTCGGCTCCCTCGTCGAAGATGAGGTGGGCGTAGCGGCCGTACGCCGCGACGGAGGCGTGAATGCGGTTGAGCAGCCGGTTGAGGCTGACCCGCTCGTAGCCCTTGAAGTCGGCCTTGCGCAGGCAGACGTTGATGACCTCGATGCCGCCCCTTCTCCGGGCGGCGCTCTCGATGATGCGCAGGCCGTCCATGAAGATCTCGGCCCCCTGCTCCGGGCTGAGCCTCCGGCCCGTGTTGTCGATGCGCGCCAGCTTGCCCCGTCCGGCCAGCAGGTCGCAGGCGTGGAGCTCCCGGCTGACGGGGACGCTGTAGTCGCCCGCCATCGCCGTGCGCCAGTCCCGGACGCTGGCGTGCAGGCCGTTCCACCGCTCGGCGTCCACGCCCAGGGCGGAGCGGACGTAGCAGGTGGGACCCTCGGACTCGTCGATGTAGTAGATTCTCATGGCTGCGGTTCTCCTTGCGGGGGGTTCGATGCTCAGCGGCCCGTGAAGGCATGGGCCGGTTCGGTTGTGCCCGGCGTGAGCCAGGCGCGTCCCAGCGGCCCCTCCCGCTCCACCAGCCCCCGGTGGGAGACCAGCAGGGGGACCGCGACCCCGGCCCGCGCCGTCTCCTCTTGGGCGATGCGCAGGAAGTGGGTGGCCGCCAGGTCGTCGTGGAAGACCACCAGCACGTCGGGCCGCGCTCCGTGGTCGTCGGTCGGCCTGTGGGACGAGTAGTAGCGCAGGTAGGGGGCCAGCCGCGCCGCCATCGTGACGGGTCGGACGGCCCGGCGCTCCCACTCAAGGAAGAAGGGCCAGAGGCCGTCGCCCCGTCGCAGGACGCCGAAGGCGTCGGGGTGGATGGAGCGGAGCCGGTCGGCGTACCGGAAGTAGCGGGAGGCCCTGCGGGGCGGGTCGAGCTGGACGACCTCCCTGGAGCGTGAGCGGGCCTGTCTCGAAAGGGCCGCTATGAAGCCGTGGACGGCCTCGGTGTGCTCCACGTTCCTGAGAAGCTGCCTGCTGCGCCTGCCGGAGACGTTGCGCCACTCGACGGGCGCGTCGGCGTCCATGAGAGCGACGCTCCACCGCCTCCTGGCCGCCCCCACGGAGGCGCGGTCCCTGCGGGCCAGCATCGCCAGCCCCCGGTCGGTGACGGCGAGACGGCGGCGGCCCTCGACGGCGGGGTACACCGCAAGGTCCAGGGCTGTCAGCCGCCCGACGATCTCCGAGAGCCTCGACCGCTTCAGACCCATCAGCGCCCCCAGGTGGTCGGGGGTCAGCCAGGGCCAGTCGGAGATCAGGTCGAGGGCGCGTTTCTCCACCGGCTTGAGCAGAGACGGGAGCATCCAGTCCTCCACGGCCTCCGGTTCGAGGTCTTCGGGGAGGGATGCCCGTGCCGGCGGCTCCTCGTCGGGCCAGGGGCCGCGCGGCCCGGTGTGGTCGAGGACGGTGCGAAGGTCGAGGAGCTTGGCCCCGGAGGGCGTGCGCCAGACGGACGCACCGGCCCCCGCCGACGCCGCGTCCCTCTCCTGGGCGAGATAGGCGATGAACGGCGCTCCCGCCAGCAGCCTGCGGGCGTGGCGCAGTCTAGCCTCGTCGGGCATGAGCAGGAGCGTGGCGGCGGGCTGCGCCCCCTCCCTGAGCCGCCAGAGCCGCTTGGAGAAGCCCGTGCGGTCGGTGGCCGGTCCCTGACGGACGACGGCGATCACGCGCCCGTCGGGGAGGGCGACGGCGGCGTCCATCGGCATGGCCCTGAACCAGCGGAAGCGGAGGGGATGGGCGAGGGTGGAGATGGCGGATGCAAGGCGGTAGACGACGGCCACGGCGTCCAGCCGCTCCATGAGGAGTCGCCTCCACTGGTTCGAGACGGGACGGCTGCGGAGCAGCCCGCCCACGGCGACCCCCTCGACCCGAGCCAACCGGCGCAGCCCGGCGGCGGTGGGATAGTATCGGCGGGTCGCCGCAGTCGTCTCCGAGGCGTGGGGCACGGAGACCGCCAACCCGTCGCGTTCAAGGCTCTCGACAGCCCGGTAGACCGCGCCCCGCGACCAGCCTGAGACGGCGACCGCCTCCAGCCGGTCGAGGAGGGGCATGTGGGACAGAAGCCGCAGGATGTCGGCCTCGATGGGCCTCACTCCTCATCCTCCCCGTCCTCGGCGGTCTGCCCGTTCTTCCCCGTGGGCGGCTGGAAGTGCTTGCTGCGCTGCTCGCCCCGCTCCAGGTCCTTGGGCGCGTCCTTCTTCTCGTTCTTGGAGGCGTCCTTGCCCTCCCTGATCTCCTTGACGGCGTTGCGGAACTCCTCGGCCCGCCTGCGGGCCTCGGCCTGCTGCGTGGCGAACTCCTCCTCGGTGGTGAGGTAGGAGGACGCCCTTGCCTTGATGCGCTCGGCGACTGCGGGGTCTCCGTGCTCCGGCTTGCTCACCATCATGGAGAAGGCGGGCATCCGCTCGGTGCCGACGGTGGCGCGGACGTAGCACTGGTGGACGGGCAGAGACACGATGTCCTCCTCGGCCACCCGGTCCTTGCCCAGCTCCCACACGAGCTGCCGGGCGTCGTTGCCCGCCACCTGGAAGACGGCGAGGCAGCCGACGTTGGCGAGCAGGGTGTCCCGCATGGTGCGGGAGAGGTCGTCCAGCTTGGCGAGGCTCTGGGTCGCCAGCACGAAGCTGGCCCCGAACTTGCCCAGCTCGCTGAGCATCGACTCGTAGTCCACGCCGGGCATGGACTGCATCTCGTCCACGACGACCAGCGCGCCCCGCCTCTGCTCCGGCGGCAGGCTTCCCTGCTCCCGTATCACCGCGTCCACCAGGTTGAGGAGGGACGCGCCCACCAGGGCGGCCACGTCCTTGCCCACGCTTCCCTGCGCGGTGGAGACCAGCAGGATGCCGCCCTCGCGGATGATCCGGCGCAGGTCGATGGTGGAGCGGGGCTGGCCCAGGATGGCCCGCGCCCGCTTGGAGGATGCGTAGTAGGAGAGGCGGGTCTGCACCGGGGCCAGGGCGTCGGCCCGGGTCTCGCCCCGCCAGTTGCCGAAGTCCCTGGCCCACCACTGGGTCAGATAGGGGTCGCTCACCCTGGTCAGCACGCCGTTCTTGAACTTCTCGTCGGCCAGCAGGGTCAACGCGTCCAGTATGGTCAGCTGCTCGTCGTCGGCGGTGGAGGGGTGCTCGTTAGCCTCGTGGAGGGTCTTGACGGTCTGCTCCAGGATGGACTGCATCCTCGGCCCCCACTGGTCCCACAGCCCCTTGGCGATGCGCACCACCGAGTCGGCGGTGCGGTCGCGGTCGGCGAAGACGCGGGCGTCCAGCAGGTTGACGCCGGGAGCGCCGCGCTTGTCGTCCAGGTCGATGAGGCGCACCCGGTCGATGAGGGACTCCGGGACCTGCCGGAGCAGGCCGCCCACCAGGTCGGCGTGGGGATCGACGACGACGATGGCGTCGCCGTCCCTGCCCGCAGCCTTCTCCATCATCTTGTGGACGACGATGTGGTGCATCAGGGTGGACTTGCCCATGCGGGTCCTTGCCACGTAGAGGTGGTGGCGCCTCAGCAGGTCTTCGGGGAAGTGGATGGGACGGGGCTTGCCCGCCGTGGTCTGTCCCACGGGCGCTCCTCCCTTGACCCCTCTGGCCGAGGGCATCAGCACCCTGGCCCCGGACCGCTCCACCAGGGGGGTCTCGTCACGCGCCCCCGGCGGGTGCCAGAGAGCCGCCGCCTCGCGGACGCCCAGGACGCTGCGCTTGCCGAGGAGTCCGGGGCCTGTCGGGTGCAGCATCGACGGGTCGGGCACGACGGGCCGTACCCTGCTCACCTTGAACCTTGCCCCCGCGGGGTGGTCGTAGTGGCGGTAGGCGGCGGCCACCGGCTCCAGCACGTTCCTGGCTCTCTCCCGTCCCTTCTTCAGGTTGTCGGTGGCGGGCAGGATGGCCGTCACCTGTATCTCGCCGTCGAAGGCGACGCGGGACACCTTCTCTTTGATGAGGTTCGGATCGTAGACCCTGCTGCGGGCCTTCTTGAAGCGATGCCAGGCCCAGCCCGCCAGGGCCAGGCCGGAGACGACTCCGACGCCGAGCAGCGCGGCCTTCCATGTTTCCCCGGCCTGCACCCACAGGTACGCTCGCAGGGCGGCGACCGCGCCGACGCCCAGGACGGCCATGGTCACGCCGTCCGTCTGGAGCGGCCTGGTCTGATAGGTGTAGGAGGGGTCGCGCCGCTCCTCCACAGGACGCCTATGGGCCTTCTCCAGGTGGTGCTGCGACCAGTCGGGTCCCAGGGAGTTCAGCAGCAGCCGCGCCACGACGCGCTCGTCGTCCTTGAGGTTGGACAGCGCGCCCAGGATGGCGATGAGGGGGTCGGAGCCGGGGTCGAGCAGGTCGTCGTCGCGGAAGGTGCGCAGCGGGACGTACTCGGGGCCGTCGGCCCTGAGCGTCATGACCCACGCCTGCTCTCCCTCGACCAGGCGCAGGGGGTCTTCCTCGGCCTGCACCTCGTGGATGCGGGCCTGGGGATAGTGGGCGGCGATCTGGCCCTGCACCACCTCCCTGTCGAGGCAGCGGGCCAGGAGGGTCACGCCGTCCGCGTCCCCGGCAAGCTCCAGGGAGAAGGGTTCGGGGACGGCGATGGACTGGAGCATGTTCTCCACGCCGAGCATGGTGCGCTCCCCGGTCCTGGGCGGCGTCACCGCCAGCAGCATCGGGGGCTTTTCGTCCTTGTCGTTCAGCAGCCTGCGTATCGGGTTCAGGTTCATGGCTTTCTTCCTTTCGCTATTGGGGTCTTCGGTCGGTTCGTAGTCGCGCCGTCGCCGGTCGTCCATCGGTCTCGTACTCCCTTCGCTCTGGCTAGTGCCTGCCCGGTCTCCACTCAATTACTGCCGTCTCCTCCGGCGTGGCCTCGATGCGGACGGGGAAGCGGTGTCCCTTCGACAGCAGGAGGCCGTCTCCGCGCGGGCAGGAGAGCAGCCAGCGTTGGAGGTCTTCGGGCAGGTCGAAGGCGTCGCCCACGGTGCCTATGGCCGCCGCGTCCTGCTGCAAGAGCAGCTTGAAGGCGGCGTTCTGCAAAAGCGCCCTTCCCGAATGGCCGGTGATGGTCCTCGACGTGTCCTCGGAGAGAAGGTCCTGGACGTCCTGAGTGATGAACTGGAGTCCCAGGCGGTGCTTGCGGGCGCGCTTCGCCATGCTGACCATGAAGGCCGCGCCTTCGGGGTGCTGCATGATGCTCCACACCTCGTCCACAACCAAAAGGCGGGGCTTGGGGTCCTGGGCGGCCGCCGCCCACACCGTCTCGGTGCAGACCATCGCGGCGGCAGGACGCAGCTCCGGTTCGAGCAATCGCAGGTCGAAGACGGTCACCAGGGCCTCGTTGCCCAGCAGGTCGTCTCCCTCGTCGGAGAGGAGGTTGCGGAGGCTGCCGGTGGCGAAGGGCCGCAGCAGCCGCGACAGCTCCTGCGCCTCCCCTTCGAGGTAGGCGTAGAAGTCCCGGAAGCCGGTGCGCTCCCTGGTCTGGGCGTAGTAGCCCGCCAGGGCGTGGTCGAGGGAGGCCCGGCGCTCTGCGCCAAGGCTCTCCCCCACCATCACCTCGATGAGCCGTCTCAGGCTGCCGATGCGCTGCAACAGCTCCTCGCTGTCCCCCTTGTCGATGACAAAGGGGTTCATGCCCTGCCCCGGCACGCCGGGGGACAGCACCCTGCCGCCCGCAGCGCGGGCCATGTCCGCGTATTCTCCCTCCGGGTCGATGACATAGGCGGTGACGCCCCTGGTCAGGCCCCTGAGCACGCCCAGCTTGGTGGCAAAGGATTTGCCACTGCCCGACCTTGCGAGGACGGCGGTGTTGGCGTTCAGGTGGGTCCCGTCCCAGGGGTCGTAGACCACCGGAGCGCAGGCCCGCATGTCGATGCCGTACAGCGTCCCCCTGCGGGTGTCCAGGTCGGGCGGCGAGAAGGGGAACAGCCTCGCCAGGCTGGACGTGTCCAGCGTCCGCCACACCGCGACGGCGTTCAGTCCCAGGGGCAGCGTGGAGAGAATGCCCTCGCGCTGGCGGAAGGCCAGGGTGTCGAGCTTGCCCAGGGTGGCGGCGAAGTGTCCCTTCGCACGCTGGGTCATCTCCTTGAGCGACGCCTCGTCCTTGCCGTGCAGGGTGATGGACAGGGAGGAGTGAAAGAGGCGCTCCCGCCCGCGCTGCACCTCGTCCCTGAGCCGGGTCACGTCCTCCAGGGCGATCTCGGCCTCGGGGGACATGGTGCGGCCCCGCTTGAAGGACAGGGACTGGGCCGACTCGAATCTGACCTTCTGCCACTCCAGGGTCCTGGCCGCCTGCTCTGCGGGTATCGGCCCCAGGTGGATGGACAGGTCCATCGGCGCTCCCGCCGCCATGAGGCTCTGTAGGAAGCCGGGGGCCAATGACCGGGGCCACTTGCCCAGGTGGAGGGAGCGGACCAGGCGGTCGCCGACGCGCACCTCGCGGCGGTTGACCTCGACTTCTACGGAGGTGTCCTCGTCGAACTCCGTGGGTGTGCCTCCAAGCGCCGCAGCCACGAGGAACATCCGCAGCCGCCTGCCGCTGAGGGGGTGGACGGACAGCCCGGCCCGCGCCAGCAGGCCCCGCAGCTCGTCGAAGCGGGTGAACTCGGCGATGGCGTAGAAGCGCCGGTCGAGGATGCCGTCGCGGGCCTCCAGCTCGGTCAGAAGCCTGCGAAGGGACTCGGACGCCGCCTCGGTCTGCGGGGGAAGGTTCTCCGGCTGGGCCTCGCCGAGCTTGTCCCTGAGCCCGCCCAGGTCCGGCGGATGCTGCCGGATGAGGAGCTGCACGGGGAAATCGCAGGCGTTGAGCGCCCCGGCGAATGCGCCGAGCTTCGGCTCGTCAAGCTCCAGGCCCATCACCTCGCACACCCCCAGCTTCACCCCGTCCAGCCGGACGGGGCCGTCGTCGTCCAGGTGGGACAGCATGAAGAACAGGGGCAGCGGAAGGGGCGGCTTCGGGGCCGGTGCCTCGGGTTCGTTGGATTGGGGGGCCGACGCGGGGTCGGCCCCCGAAATGTCCTGCGGGGCGGCGGCCTCGCCGGGCCTCCCCTCCGCTCCGTCTCTCTTGAATCGTTCGATCAGCTTCTTCAACTCGGTTCTTCTCCTTTGCGCTAGGTGGTGACGAACGGGACGAGGCCGTTTCTCAGCAGCGTGGCGACGGCCTTGGCCAGGAGCACCAGTACCAGGCCGACGACGGCCATGATGACGGCGGTCTTGGCCCTGCCGCCGCCCCGGTCGTCCGCGCCCTCGGCCATCAGGACGAAGCCCGCCCAGACGATGGCGAAGACGCAGAGCCCGGCGGCGGCGAAGGCCATGGCGGTGAGCACCTTGTCGAAGGCGTCCAGCATGGCCTGCTTCTCTGCCGGGGCCGCGCCGGTGGTCGCCAGCGCAGCCCCGGCCAGAAGGGTTGCCGTCAGCAATCGCCTCACCACGGCCACTCCCATCCGAGCAGGTCGAACCAGTCGCTCAGGTCGCCGCCCGGCGTCTGCTCGGCGGACGGCTCCTCCGGCTCAGGCTCCGGCACTGTGAGGGTCTGGAAGGGGTCGTCGGAGCCGACGCCCGACTCCAGGGCCAGGGACTCGCCTCTGGTCCGGCTGATGGGCGAACGCTCCACCACCTCGGCCTTGACGTGCTCCGGGTGCAGCACTTCCACCGTCACATCCCTGGCGATGGTGGCGCTGGGGACGTGGGCGTAGGCCGTCGCCGTGGCGGACTCCGTGGTTCCGTCCTCGTTGGTGACGGTCACCGTCTGGCTGTCGTAGTCGCTGGCCCCCGGGCGGTGGAGGTGCACCGTTTTGGTGACCTGCTCGACCCGCGCCGGGTGATGGGTGAGCACGGTCAGCGGGGGCATGGGGATGCGGAGGGACGCCTCGATGTCGGCCTGGACGGTCACGGCGTGGACGGCTGCGCCAGCTCCGACCGGAAGCCGGAAGCGGGTCTCGCCGCCCGCGACGAAGGGGACGCTGGCCGTCGATGCGCCGGTCGCTGCGGAGACCGTCCCCGTGATGGCCATAACCCCGGCCTCCATGAGCGCCGTCTCGGTGACGCTCTCGTGTCCGGCCACCGTCTGTAGCTCGACCGGGTGCTCGATGCGCGTCACGCACTCCGACTCCACCGCGCCGCTGACGGCCCCCGGCGTCCAGCCCAGAGAGGTCACGCGCAGGTCGCAGAGTTCGCCCTCCACGACCGGCAGGGGATGGGGAATCTGCTCGTGCTCAACCGTGAGCGCTCCCGCCTGCCCCAGGGCGTCCTCCCACGAGACGGTGAAGGACGGTGTGGGTCCGTGCAGGGGCAGCGAGTAGTCGATGCTCTCCCCCTCGTCCAGGGACGCCGACCTCCAGAAGCGCAGGGCCGTGCCCTGGCTGCCCCCGAAGGACCGCACCCGGATGTCCAGGGCGGTGGCGGCCCGCAGGGTGACGGCGGCCCGGTCGCCGGAGACGGTCAACGCCTCGACGAATATCCGCCGCCCCTCCACCGGCTCGGTCAGCTCGAAGTCGATCTCGTCGCGCCACGGCTCGTGGCCGTCGGCCAGGGCGGCCTGGGGGATGGTGGCGACCGCCGCCGCGAGAGCGACGGCGGCCATGACCGAGAGAAAGCCCTTCGACTTCTTCCGGCGCTTGTCCTTGCCGTTTCCGTTGATGTTCTCCTTGTCGGCCTCCGTCCGCCTGGGCTTGCCGAACCAGCGATGGGGACGGAAGGGCCTCCGTCCGCCCGCCTTCTCCCGGCTCTTGCGCCTGGGGCGAAGGTTGCGCAGGGTCTTACCCGCCTTCTTCGCCATCAGCCGCAGGGGGCCGGGGCCGCTCCTCACCGGCTGGACCGGCGCGGGCGGCTCGCTTCTCACCAGCTCGGACGGCGGCCCGGCGTAGAGTCTCGCTCCAAGCCGGTACTTCAACAGGTCGGCGGCCACCAGGGGCAGCCGCCGACCGCCTATCTTCCCGACGACCGCGGCGATCCCCGTCAGGCCGAACAGGACGGCAATCGCCATCCTCACCTCGGACGGCCCCACGGGGGCGTAGCGGTATGCGCCGTAGGACAGGGCGCACACCGCCGTCAACGCCACGATCTGCGGGAAGGTGAACCACAGCAGCACCCTGTCCTCGGCCTGCACGTGGGTCGGAACCTCGTGTTCTCTCATGCTCTCTCTCCTTCCCCTCGCCCTAGCCACTGTCGGTGGGGTCGGGAACGTTGGGGTCCACCGGCGATCCCACGACCGCGTTCATCACCAGCTCGACGACGCCGTAGGCCACCATCGCCAGGACGATGCCCGCCAGGGCGGTCATCATGGCGCTCTTGCCGCGCTCCATCTGGTGGGGCGCTCCCGACGCCGTGAGGTACAGGTAGGCCCCGTAGATGAAGAAGCCCACGCCAACGGCCCCCACGACGCCCAGCAGGATTCCCACCAGGTTCGATATGGTCTGTGTCAGGTCTTCCATTCGTTTCTCTCCTCTCGGACTCCGTTTCGGAGTCTCTTGCTCGTCTCTATCGGTTCCGCTCGTCTCCGCTCGCCTAGCTGCACATCGCTCCCACCTCCTTTGCGTTCTCGATGGGCGCGAACGGCGTCCGCGCCGCATGGGGTTGTCGTTGTTGTCGGGCTACTCGTCGCTGCTCCGGGGGGCCTCGCCGCCGCCGTCTCCGCCAGCCGATGGGGTCGCCATCGAAGCCGCCGAGCTGAGGCCGCTCGACGCCGCCGACAGGCCCGCGCTGGCCGCCATCGCTCCGACCGCCATGCCTCCCGGCCCTCCGGCGGCCCCGCCCGCGATAAGGCCGATGGTCTTGGCCGACCTGACCATCGAGGAGGGCAGGTTCATGCCGAAATAGAGCATCGAGAGCCAGGAGTCGAAGGTGCCCGCGTTGCCCAGCATCGACGGCACCCTGGTCGCCATGTAGACGAACCCCAGGGACATCAGGAGCTTCCAGATCAGGTCCTGCACCGGCTCGAAGGCGGCGATGGCCGCGAACTCGTTGAGGAATCCGAAGCCCAGGGCCAAGGCGATGAGCTGGACGGCCTGCTGGAACACGGTCGTCATGAACAGCCTGAGCCAGTGGCGGCCCCAGCCCGCCGTGTGGGGCAGAATCCACAGCCCCAGGGCGATGGGGGCCAACGCCAGCAGGATGTCGATGAGGGCCAGGCGCAGCACCATCTGCACGATCACGTACAGCACGAAGAAGCCGTAGACCAGGTAGAGAGCGGCCAGCAGCAGGCCCATGCCCACGCTCCCCGCCTCCACCGCCGTCATCAGGGTGTGGAGGGTGGAGCGCAGCGCGTCTCCGGGGGTGACGTTCAGGGAGAAGGCGATGAAGCCGGACACGGCGTCGGCCACGTCCAGCACCAGGGCGCACCACCAGAGGGACGATGCGGCGGCCACCAGGCCCAGGACGAGCCGAGGCACCATCTCGCGCCATCCGGCCTGGGACCTGCCCAGGTGCTCAGACATGATGAGGGTCAGCCCCATCCAGCCCAGGATGACCACGAGGGCGGCGGAGGTGATGGCCCAGACGACGAGCCATGCATGGCGCACCAGGTCGTGGGCGTAGGTGAGGTCGGGAGGGGTGCCGGTGATGATGTCGGACATGCCCCGCTACCCTCCCCGGCAGTTGTCGGCGTCCTCGCTGGACGCCCGCTCAACCACTCCGCAGAGGGTGCCGTGGACGCCCTCGATGACCCAGCCGGCGAGGGCTTTGGCCCAGCGCGCCGGGTTGAGGGCGGACAGAATCTTGTCCCATATCTTCCCCGACTGATGGATGGGGACGACGGCGTAGAAGTCGCCGCGCTTGCCGTCCTCGGCCTCCGCCAGCATCACCAGCAGGTAGGACCTGTCGGGGTCGAGCTCGGGCTGCTCGTCCAGGTCGGGGTACTCCCACGAGTATTCCCAGCCGTCTGAGCGCTTCTTCTCCCCGCCCTTCACCCGGTACATGGCGGAAATCCAATCGCCCGTGTCAGCGTCCCTGACCGCGTAGAAGAGGTTGACTATCTTCCGGTCGAAGGTGGGGCGGGCGACGAACTCGCCCTTCTTCTTGCGCTCCACGAAGTCCCGGTCGGCGTTGACCAGGACGATGCCGTCGCCGGGCGGGGCCTGGGCCAGGGCGACGTTGCTTGCGGGGATCGCCACCAGCGCCGCCAGGAGCAGCGCGGCGGCAAGGGGTATGAGCCGTCTGGCTCCGCCCCCGGCTCTGCCAATGGTCCGTCGGACGGTCGATGAAACTCCCACGTCTTCGCCTCCTCGTTAGGTGGGGTCGTGATGCCTGCCGTCGAGTCTGGGGAGTCGAAGTCGGCTTAGGAATGGTGCGCGAGGGGGGACTGTGCGCGAGCCCGGGCTCGTTGACAGTCCCCCCTCGCAGGGCCTGATAAATGGCGGCCTGGATGTGGTGTCATACCCGTGTACAGGAATCGGAGTTTGGTGGAGGAGTTGCAGGGTGGGTCGTGGGCAAGCTGGCACAGGCGGGGAACGCCCCTACAGGACGTATCCAGTAAGCACTTCGTCTCCGGGGTTCCTTCCACGACGGTTGGACAGCGCCCCCTGTGAAAGTGGACAGAACGCCGGTGGGTGAACCGGAGAGGAGTGGACAATGGCAGCTATGAGAGCGGACAAAGCGCCGGTGCGGGGCGAGACGGAGCCGATGGACGAGGAGGAGCTGTACCCCGAGGCGAGCCGGAGCCTGGACAGCCTGCGGGAGATGCGGCTGAAGGCGTTGTTGATGGACATGATCGACGCCGAGGACGGGGCGAAGGCGGCTAAGGCCCTGGGCGTCAGCTATCGCACCGTGTCGAGGGCGGTCGAGTCGGGTCGGTTGACCGAGCGCATGGCCGCTGTGTTGGAGCGGCACCTGCTGCTGGGGGGCGGCTCTGCTGCCGCCCAGCAGCGGGAGCGGGTCGATGCGCTGGTGGAGCGGGTGGACGCTGTGGAAAAGGAGCTGCGAGGCGGCCTCGAAGCCGTCGTGGGTGAGGTCAAGGCGCTCAGGGAGGAGCACGCCAGGGCGATGCGGCACGTGGAGCGGCGTCTCGTGGCCCTCGAATCGGGCCGGCATGGGTCGGAGACGCCCTCTCCTAGCGTCCCTGAGCCTGACTCGAATCGAAGGTATGTCCCCCCAAGGACGTATCCCCAGCTGGTGACCGGGGACGCCGAGGAGGGGGAGGAGCGGGTCTACGGCGACGCCGCGCCCGCGATCGTCGAGTGGAGAGAGGCACGGGACGAGTTCCGGGAGGCCGCCAGGACCGGGACGACGCTGGACATGAAGGAGGCCCAGGAACGGATGCTGGAGCTGGAGATCGCCATCATCGAGGAGCACGAGCTGACGCTGCCCCCGGCCTCGTACCCCTGGGACCAGTTCGACCGGCGGGACAAGCTCTGGGAGCGCAACAGGGACCTCAATCGGGTCCGGGTGGAGCGGAACCGGGCGCTGCTGAGACTGTGGCTGCGCAAGCTGCTGACCTGCGGAATATGGCGGCGCTAGGCTCTGTCCAAGTCCTGTCGCATTGTTGTCGGGTGGCGGTAAGCAATGCGGGCGCAGGGGGCCGATTGCCCCGTCCGGGGGCTTCCATTCGCCCGTTCGTTCGGGCGATAATTGACGCAGTTTCTGGCTTTTTCCAGCGTTTCGTGCCTAGAAACCTGGAGGGTCCATCCCCGACCCGGAGCGACCTGACGGATCGAGCCCTGCTCTCCCGATGGCGTTCCACGAGGGATAAGCGCCTTCCCGCTGCGTGAGCCGGTCGAGGGGTCGAGCACTGCTCCCCCGGTGCCGGTTCGGAAGATGGGACACCCTGGGCGATGCGTCTCTCGCTTCGGCCCTCGGACACCACCCTGGTCGGAGTGCGCCCTGCACACCGGCCATTCCTCATGCCTGCGGCACAAGCGTCACGCGGTTGGGTCGCAGCTTCAACGCACGCTGGCCTGCGATGACCTCGTAGGGCTGCGTCGCTATCACTGGGCGGCCCTGTGGACGATCTGCAGGCCGGTCGGTTTCACCCATCTCACCGCAGCTCCCCCAAGTCGATTCCTCGTGAGTTGACCCTGGGCCGAGCTGCGTCTTCTTCACCCCGGCGTCTCTCCCTGCGTTCGTCTCGTTGTCGGACTGCGGGCGTCGTCGGAACGGCAACACGGAGTCACGGATTCAACATCAGCAAAGGAGGTCGAAGACGGCATGGACGACTCACGGACACAGGCAACGGAAAGAGGAACGAACATGGCGGAACGGTACACGGGACCCAGCGCGAGGCGGATCGCAGACCTGCTTCCGCACCGGGTGAGCTACGAGCGCGGCTGGTTCTGGACGACGACGGCCATCTGTCACGGCGGCAAGTCGGACGGGCTGGCGTTTCGGCAGAGACCGGACGGCGAGGGAATCGAGGTGCGCTGCCACACCGGGGGCTGCTCCCACGGCGTGGCGCTGACCCACCTGGAGGCTGCCATTGGGCTGCCCATCTGGACGGCCTTCGAGCCGGTCGTTGAGGCGGTTGACAAGGCCCCTGAGAAGCGGCCCTGGTGGAAGCGGAAGAAGGTCGTCGTGGCGGGGATCGTGGCGCTGGTGATTGCGGCGCCGCTCATCACCGGCGACGGCGAGCTGGTCTTCCTCAACCTGGTCGGCCTGGGCATCGGTGCGCTGCTGTTCAGGCGGTTCATGCGGCGCGGCGTGCGTAGGTTCAGGCGCTGACGATGGGGCCTCCGGGCCTCGCATAACCCATCCCAATCGCAAGGGGTCGTCTCCATCCGGGGACGGCCCCTCTTTCTTTGCCCGCAAGCGGGCGCACGGATTCAAGGCAACAACACAACATGAAGGAGGTCGTGATGACGACGGCAACACTGACAGCAGGCAATCGGACGATGGACGCGGCGGACAGGCCCCGGCGCAGCCTGGAGGAGCTGGTGGACCGGCTCATCGAGGCGATGTTCGGAGCGGAGACGGAGACGGCGGAGCGGAGCGTGACGCAGACCATCCACGAGGCCCGGCGTCTCAGGCAGGCCGGGGACGTGGACGGCGGGCTGGCGGTCCTCGCCGGCATGGACGCGGCGAAGGCGGAGACGCGGGATGCTCGGTGGGCCTTCTCCGAGTGGTCGCAGATGGTCAGGCGGCGGTTCGGAGACCGGGGGGCGGCGGTCTACAGCCAGGCCACGGGGCGGGCCGCCGCCCTAGTGCCCCACGGCGACGGCGGGACGCTTGAGGTGGTCGCTGTCCTGGGGATGCGCTGGCGGCCCGGCAAGGTCGTCTCGGGGCGCAGCCTGCGGGGTCTGCGTCCGCTGAACGGGGGTGCGTGATGGTCACGGCCAACGTGGACATACCCGCGCTGAAGGCGCGTCACCCCCTGGGCGACACGGTTGAGGCTTCGGGGGTTCGACTGAGGGGAAGGGGCAGGGTCCGCCAGGGCGTCTGTCCCTTCCACGACGAGGCTGAGGGCAGCTTCACGGTGTACGGCGATTCGGAGAGGTGGTACTGCTTCGGCTGCGGGCTTGGCGGCGACGTGCTGGACTTCATCCAGCGCAGCGAGAACCTGAGCCTGCCGGACGCCATCCGGCGTCTTGGCGGGGGCACCGGGCTTGGGCTTGGTGCCGGGGTTGCTCCTCGGCCCGCTCCGGCTCGGCGTCCCAGGGCTGCTCCGCCTCCTCCCAGGGACCCGGCGCTCCTGACCGCGGCGGCTCGGTTCTACGCCGGTCAGCTTCGCCGTCACTCGGACGGGCTTGAGTACCTGGCCTCGCGGGGCGTCGGCCCTGACGCCTTGCGTCTCGGCCTCGGCTTCGCGCCGGGCGGCGGGCTTGGGCAGGCCCTTGAGTCGGCTGGCTTCTCCGCCGACAGGCTCAGGGACTGCGGCCTGTTCACCGAGCGGGGTTCGGAGCGGTTCGCCGGTATGGTGGTCGTCCCCGAACTCTCCGGCGGCCTTGTCCGCTGGCTCGTGGGCCGGGCCGTCGATGCCCACCGGACTCCCCGCTTCCAGGCGCTCCCCGGTCCCAAGCCCGTGCTTGGGCTTGGGCGTCTCGGCTCTGCGCCGCCGTGGGCGGTCGTTGCTGAGGGCGTCTTCGACTGGCTTGTCCTTGCCTCCTGGGGCCTTCCCGCCGTCGCTTCCCTGGGCACCCAGGGGGTCGAGAAGGTGGCGGAGGGCTTGCGGGGCTGTCCCAGGGTCTTCCTCGCCTTCGACAACGACGAGGCGGGCCTTGAGGCGACGGAGCGGTTTGCGGGCTTGCTTGGCAGGCGGGCCGCCGCCGTCACCCTTCCCCAGGGCGTCGGCGACGTGGCCGAGCTTGCGGCCCTCCCCCAGGGCCGGGCCGTCTTCCTGCGCCTGCTGGCACGGGCGGCCCGCTCCGCCCGGTAGCTCCCCGCTTTCCCTCTACCGGGCCTTCCCCGGCCCGCTTGCTTGCGGGACACCCTCCCGCTTCACCCATCCCACTCTCACCACCCTGGAGGACCTATGCCCCATTCACGACGGGCCTTGCCCGCACACGGCTTCCCGCAGAGGAACCCGCACCGGCCATTCGCTACAGGAACAACACCACACAAGGAGATACGAAATGTCTAACGGCAACAACAACGGACACCACCCGAACGGGACCGGGAACGGCCTCGTTCCCGTCAACGGCAACGGGCACAAGCCCGACGCCGCGATAGTCGGCGAGCACGACCTGCTCTGGGACGGGCTCTCGCCCGCCGTCACGCAGGCGCTCGGACAGCCCCTCGACTCGGCCCTCGTCTCCCAGCGCAAGGGGCGCGGCGGCAGGGTCTTCGACTACCTCGAAGGCCACGTGGTCATCGACCAGGCAAACCGCATCTTCGGTCATGGCGGCTGGGGATACGAGCTGGTAGGCGACGTCACCCTGCGCCGGATCGAGACGGTCGATACGAGTACCGGGGAGGTGAAGGTCGCCCAGGGCTACAGCGCCCCGGTGCGGGTCACCGTGGCGGGCGCTCTGCCCCGCACCGACCTCGGCGTCCACCCGGTGACGGAGGACACCTTCGACGGACACGACACGGCGATGAAAGCCGCCGTCACGGACGGCATGAAGCGGGCGTTCCGCAGCTTCGGCGTTCAGTTCGGAAACTCATTCTACGGCGAGCAGACCCCGGCCAACGGCTCGGCTCAGCCGCAGCGTGCGCCAGTACAGGCCAACACCAACGGCGGGTCCAGCCAGTCCCAGGCGCAGCCCAGCGGCAGGCGCAACGGGTCCCAGGTCCAGACGCTGCGCAAGCGGCTCATGGAGCTTGCCGCCGAGCAGGGGTTCGACGAGGCAAAGGTGCGGGCCGCCGTCCAGAGGCAGACGGGCAAGGACCTGGACGACCTGACGGCGGACGAGATCGGGACGCTGGTGGAGGCCGCCGCCAACAAGCTCCGGGAGATGAAGCAGGCGCAGGCGGCCTAGTCTCCCAACAATCGACGCACGGGTTCGAGCGGGGTTCGTCTCCTTCGGGGGCGGCCCCGCTTCCCGTATCGGAGTACGGGAGAAGCTCTCATTACAGGAAGGAGAAGACGAAATGGTGACGACGACCTTGACATACACGCCCTGGGGCTGGACGCACGACGTTGAGGAGCTGGCCGATGGAGTCCAGAGAGTCTCCACGCCCAGCCACGGCGGGCTGAAGCTAAGCCGGGAGCGGTGGGATTCCCTTCCCGCCGAACTGCGGGACGCCATGTACACGCCCACCTTTGCGGAGGAAGACTGCGAGGAGCCGATAGTCAGGACGCTCTTGGGCATCGGCGACGACCGGGAGAGGGAGCTTGCCCTGAAGGTGGCGGGCTACTTCGACCGCTACAGCCCCGCGCTGCCTCACCTGCGGGCCGTCGCGCCGGGGCCGCATTTTCACATCATGGCCTACGGGGAGGGATGGGGGCCGGACACCTTCGGGCGGTTCGACACCCTCATCGAGGCCGAGTCCTGTGCCGGTGACGCGGCGATGGCGAGACACTGCCGGAAGCTGGAGGCCGTCGAGTGCAGCCGCACGCTCCCGCTCTGCCGGGTGGAAGGGGGAAGGCCATGACCGCGACGACAAGGCCCAGGCCCCGCAGCCTGCCCAGCACCACGACGAAGCTCCAGACCGAGATGGGCAGCCTGTTCGTCACCGTCTCCGTGGACGAGGGCGGCGACCCCTTCGAGGTCTTCGGCTTCCTGGGCAAGGGCGGCAGCTTCCAGCACGGAGTCACGGAGCTTGCCTGCCGCCTCATCTCCCTGCACCTGCGGAGGGGAACCCCTCTGGAGGAAGTAATCGACCAGTGCCAAGGGATTCAGGAGATGCAGCCCTTCTTCAACCAGATGCCGGACGGCAGGAGCGTCGCGGTGCTGGGGTTGGGCGACGGCATCGCCCACATCCTCAAGGAGCACCTGAAGGCCAGAGAGGAAAGAGAGGCGGCGGACGTGGAAGCGGTGGAGGCGAAGGCGGCCGCGTGAGCGGCTTGCACAACGGGGCTGTCTCAACGGGGCCGCCCCGCTTCTCATCTACAGGACACAAGGAGGCAAAGACGATGGTAACGACGACTACTGACAGGGCGGAGGTCTTCTCCCGTCCTGCCGCACGGTTCGACGACGACGGCGGCCTGGAAATCAGGGCCTCGTCGGCCCTGGGCTGCCGCCGCGCCCTCTGGTACTCGGCTACCGGCTACCAGCCCACGAATCCCCCCAGCGACGAGTCGCTGACGGCGATGGAGGCGGGCAACGCCCTTGAGCCGGTGGTGGTGCGGGCGATGGAGCGGGCGGGCTGGAAGGTGGACGCCCCCGACCCCCAGGACCCGCAGCAGGTTGCGGTGCAGATCGGCCCCGGCCTGCTGGTGACGGGACACCCGGACGGCACCGGGCGGATGCCCCTCCCCGAAGACGAGGCGGCTGCCGAAGTCCAGATGCTGCTATTCGGGGACGTGGCGGACACTCCCCCCTACGGCGACGAGATGGTCGTCGAGGTCAAGACCAGGGGGCCGGAGGCGTTCCGCCGGTGGCGGACCCTGGGGGCGGAGCGCAGCCACCCGCAGGCGGTGGCCCAGGCCGCCTTCTACACCCTGGGAACCTACGACGGCCTTCGGGACGCGGTGATCGCCACGATGGACACGGGCAACCGGACGTGGGACTACGAGGTCATCCCCGCCGACCGGCTGGAGAAGGCCCTCCAGGACGCCTGCGCATGGCTCGGCGAGCTGGGCGGGCACCACGTCCTCAACGGGCCTGACCCTGACGTTCTGCCGGAGCGGGACTTCTCCGCCAACACCTGGCAATGCCGCTCCTGCCCCTTCCTGGACATCTGCCTGCCGGGTGCGGCGGAAGACGACGGGACGGGCGAAGACACACAGATAGAGGAGGTGAGCGACGAAGAAGCACGGGACGCGGTGGCGGCCTACTCGGAGGCCCAGGAGTCCATCCGAGAGCCTGAGAAGGCCAAGCGCAGCGCGCTGGACACCCTGAAGGCGTGGATGCGCCGCCAGGGGGACGCCAAGGCTGCGGTCGGAGACCGCACGGTCAGCCTCGTGCAGTCCACCAGGTACTCCGTCAACTACCGCAAGCTCAACGAGGCGCTCGACCCTGAGACCAGGGCCGGGATAGTCACCGAGAGCGAGTCGGAGTACGTGCGGGTCAGCTAGACGCTCCCTGACGGAAGCGCACAACGGGGCCTGTTCCCCTCTACAGGGACGGCCCCGCCGATTCCAAATCAACCCGGCATGAAAGGAGACACCATGACCAACGCAACACGGACCACGACGACCCCGCATCAGGTGCGGGGCAGGGTCTGGCAGGACAAGCACAGCGGACTGCGCAGGCACAAGCTCATGACGAAGGAGCTGGGAGACACCATCCCCGCCCTCTACGCCAACGAGAACGCCGAGGACTACGACACGGTTCTCGCCCCGGCCAAGCTGTTCTCCCCCTACGGCAACTGGACCTGGTACGTGACCGAGTGGAACCCGGAGACCGGCGAGTGCTTCGGCCTCGTCCAGGGGTTCGAGACCGAGCTGGGGTACTTCAGTCTCGACGAGCTTGCGGAGGCGACCGTCTTCGGCGGCGTCCCCGCCGTCGAGCGCGACCTGTACTGGGAGCCGAAGACCCTCGGCGAGATAAGGAGGGGGGGATGAGCAGGTTCGCGCCGAAGACCCTGCGCAGGATGCCTCCCGCCGCCCGCGAGATCGCACGGCTGGCCAACGAGCTGGCCTCGGTGCAGACCCGGCTCTCCAACCGCATCGACGGGCTGGTGAGCATGGAGATGATGGCGAACGCCTCCAAGCGGGTCTTCTGCAACAACGCCGCCCACGCCGACCTGGTGAGCGCCGCGCTGCGCTACCTGAAGGACATCGACGACCCGGCCCTGGGGCCGGGCGCAAGGACCGACGCGCTGATGGCTCTCCAGGCTGCGGCGTCTCACTTCGACCCCGACAAGCTCTTCGGCGACGACGGGCAGGGGCCGAAGCCTCCGGTCTTCGAGTTCAGCTAGACGCTCCCCCTGGCGGAGAGCGCAGGACGGGGCCGCTTCCCTCTACAGGGACGCCCCCGCTCCCGTATCGGAGTACGGGACAAGCCTCATTCAAACGGGCGCGGCAAGGCCCGCGCCACACCATTCAGGAGGAAATCGAAATGGCACGCACGATAAACAAGGTCGAGCTCTTGGGACGGGTAGGCACGGACCCTGAGATGAAGTACACGCCCAACGGCACCGCCGTCACCCAGCTCCGGTTGGCGACGGACCGCTACCGCAGGGACGGCGAGGACACCGCCGACTGGCACAACATCGTGGTCTGGGGCAAGAGCGGTGAGGCGGTGAACCAGTACGTCCAGAAGGGCCAGCGCATCTACGTCGCGGGCCGCCTGGTGCAGAACACCTGGGAGAACGAGGACGGCCAGCGCCGCCACCGCACGGAGGTCCACACCCAGGAGGTCGTCTTCCTCGACTCCAACGGCAACGGCGGGAGCGACGACGGCGGGGAGGACTCCCCCTTCTAGCCCGCAAACCCACAGCCGCATAGCGACGCCCGCCTTCCGAGCCGGGCGCGCCACACACACGGGGCCGCTTCCCATCCACGGGGGGCGGCCCCGCTCTCGTCCGTAACCGAAACCCCAAGGAGGCCGACATGCCCAGGAAGAAGAAGACCAAGCAGACCGAAATCCCTTCGGCCAACCCCCAGCTTGCCATCGACTGGACCGGGGGGCAGGCGCTGTTGGACGCGCTGCGCAGCAACATGTACCTGCTGGGAGAGCTGGCGATGCGCTACGAGGTCTCAACCAGGCCGGAAGGCCCGGAGGCCCCGCCCTCCATAAGCTCCCCCAGGGACGTTCACGACCTGTTGGGGCCGGAGATGTCCAATCTCGCCCAGGAGCAGCTACGGGTGCTGCTTCTCAACACTAAGAACAACGTGGTCGGCCAGAGGGTCGTCTACCAGGGCAACGTCAACTCGTCGATGGTCCGGCCCGCCGAGGTGCTGCGCCCCGCCGTCCTTGAAGCCGTCCCCAGCATCATCATCAGCCACAACCACCCCAGCGGCGATCCCACGCCCAGCCCGGAGGACGCCGCCATCACCAGGGAGCTGGCCCAGGCTGCCAAGCTGCTTGGCGTCGAGCTTCTCGATCACATCGTCATCGGCGGCAAGAAGTTCGTCAGCCTCAAGGAGCGGGGCCTCATGGCCGCCTGACCGCTCCGGGACCGGCCCAGCCCGGCCCGGCCTTCACGCGGGGACACGCCCCCGCGCATCGACTCAACCCCCACGACGAAAGGAGACATGACATGCTCGCAACCCACACCATAGACCCCGAGAACCTCTACACCATAACGGCGGGCGGCTTTTCGGCCACCGCCGACGCCTTCGCCCTCGACGACAAGACCGAGGGCCTCTGGTTCGTCTCGATGGTCGGCTCCCAGACGGCGCTCAAGGCGATCTGGGCCTCCCTGCTGAAGCAGCCGCCCGACACCGCCCACATCATTCGCGGCGCGGACGGCATGGCGCTGACCGGCGGCTACCAGCGTTGCCAGATTCCCTACGAGACGATAGGGACGTGGACGACCAAGATAGCGAGGCTTCGCGGCTCCGGGGGCTGGCACGCTCTCGTTTACACGCGGACCGCGGAGTTCAGCTACGAGAAGGACTCCTTCCTCCTGCTGGCGCAGTCGGAGGAGGAGGCCCCGTCGCTCCATCACCGCTTCCTCGACAAGCGCAGCCCGCTGCCCCTGCACCGCTCCTGGGCCGAGTGGCTCTGGCACAGGGGCCTGGAGGAGGAGGAAATCATCCCCCTCCAGTCCGTGGGCGTTTCGGCCTACAGGTGCGCTCCCAAGGCCAAGAAGCTGGGCGAGGACCTCTCCCAGGCGGTGGCGTCGGGCTGGCTCACCCTGCCGGAGGAGGGGAGCGATGGATAGGACCCTCAAGCGGGGCAAGCGCAACAACAAGCGGAGGGGCCAGCGCAACGGCGGGGCCTGGCGGCGCTTCTCCCCGGACGGCAACACCTGCCGCTACTGCCCCCACGACGGCTCGCAGCACCTAGTCAGCTCGGGCCAGCCGCATTTCTTCCGCCCCGCTACGGAGGCGGAGCGGCGCAACCCCTCGGTCATGCTCTACCGCCACAACCCCGTATCGAGTACGGGGCAGGCTCTGCCGGAGGGCGGCTCGGTCCTGGTGCGGCGCATGACCGTCGCCAACCGCGCCGAGCTGATAACCGCCTACTGCGTCCCATGCGCCGAGAGCATCGGAACGGAGCAGGTGCTCTGCTTCCAGAGGAACCTGGCAATCGGAGAGGTGGTCGGACTGGCAAAGAACGGACACAGGGACATCGCAATCGCCGCCTGAAGGCGGCGGAAAGGAGAGACACCATGAGCAGGGAACAGACGCTGTTCTTCGACTGCCCGCACTGCGACGAGCGGTTCTGCACCACGGAGGAGTTCGACAAGGACCTCCACACCGGGGAGATATACCACTGCGGCAACTGCGGCATCCAGGTGATATTCCAGGCGGTGGCCGCCGAGGACTACGTGCCGCCGCCCAGGGCGAGAAGGGACTGCCACTTCTGCCAGCCCGAACCCTGCCGGTTCGGGCCTTCGACGGACACGACGCAAGACACACAGAAAGGAGAGACGACATGAGACTCGCTGCTCAGGCAAAAGGCGGCTACTACCCCACGCCGGACAGGGTGGTGGACATGATCGCGGGGCTGATAGACACCCCCTACGGCTACCACCACTACAACCGGGAGACGCTGCGCATCCTCGACCCGTGCTGCGGGGGCGGGGACGCCGTGGCCCAGCTTGCGGAGGAGCTTCGCCACCGGGGGGACCTCTCCGTCGAGACCTTCGGCGTGGAGCTTCACCGGGACCGGGCGCAGCAGGCGGAGGAGCGGCTGGACCGCGCCCTCGCCGCCGACCTGTTCGCCACCTCCATCGCAAACGGGGCCTTCGGCCTCGCCTACGTCAACCCCCCATACGATTGGGACCAGGAGGACAAGCGCGTCGAGCACGCCTTCCTCACCCACTGTGCGCCGCGTAACGCGGCATAGGATACCTAGCTCAACTAGGAGGAACTCGGAGGGAGTTCCTGGGCCAACCGACCCACCTGGCGGCGAAAGCCAAAGGGGACAACAGCATGTCGGTAAAGCGGCTACAGCCCCAAAGCGTTGTAAGGCTGGTTCCGCAAGGCCCGCGCGATACGGTGAAAGCTTGATTGCCTGAACCCCAGTTCTCAGTCGGTGTATAAGGACACCCGCCGGTAAAACGCTTGTAACCCGGCGCCACCCATTGCACTGGTCGGCAGTGTGGACCAACGCACCTCCGATGGGTGAACGATGGCTAACTAGGTCATTCAAGGGAACGAACGGGGCACCTACAGTCGCGCTAGAACGTCCTATGTCAACGGAACGCGGGATTGCCTACGGGGGGAGACCCCTATGGCAACGGAGCCCTCGTAGTAGTCCGAGCCGGGGAAAGCCCGGCACATGGCGAAGGAGGGCAGGTGTCAACGACGGAATACACAGAGAGGTATGCAGAATGCAGAACGCCGAAACTGTACTGAACGTCATACGCAAACGCGGAGAACGAGGATTGCCGCTGGAGAACATCTATCGGCTGCTTTACAACCGGAACCTTTACCTGCGGGCCTACGGTCGCATCTACTCAAACCAGGGAGCTACGACCAAGGGCGTCACCGCAGAAACCATGGATGGTATGTCACTGGCGAAGATCGACCGCATCATCGAAGCCTTGCGCTACGAGCGGTTCCGATGGACGCCAGTACGACGGGTCAACATTCCCAAGCCTAACGGCACGACCCGCGCCTTGGGCATACCGACTGGGCCGGACAAGCTGCTGCAAGAGGTCATCCGGATGATTCTGGAAGCCTACTACGAGCCGCAGTTTTCGGACCGCTCCCACGGCTTTCGGCCCCACCGGGGATGCCACACCGCCTTGAGCGAAGTGGTCCACACCTGGACGGGAACCCGCTGGTTTGTCGAGGGCGATATCAAAGGGTGCTTTGACAACATCGACCACGATGTCCTGTTGTCGGTGCTTGGAGAGAAGCTTCACGACAACCGATTCCTACGTCTGCTCAAGTACCTACTGAAAGCAGGCTACATCGAGGATTGGAAATACGGCCGCACGCTGAGCGGGACCCCGCAAGGCGGCATCGTCAGCCCCATCCTCGCCAACATCTACCTAGACCGGTTGGACAAGTACGTTGAGACGGTGCTGATTCCAGCACACACCCGAGGCAAAGCCCGAAGGCGCAGCCCCTCCTACCGCGCGTCGGCCAGACGCGTGGCAGCGGCTCGGCAGACTGGGAACCACGCTCAGGCGGCGCAACTGTTCACACAGATGCAACAACTTCCGTCAGGCGACCCCCACGACCCCGGATACCGTCGGTTGCGCTACGTCCGCTACGCGGACGATTTCGTCTTGGGCTTCATCGGGCCAAAGGCCGAAGCCGAGCAGATACGGGAGGCCTTGGAGACATTCCTGCACGAAACACTCAAGCTGGAGTTATCCAGGGAAAAGACTCTCATAACCCATGCCACCAGCCAGGCGGCCAAGTTCCTCGGCTATGAACTCGTGAACCAACAGGCCAATGACAAGCATGTCCGCCACGGACAACGCAACGCCAACGGTCGCATCGGTCTACGGGTCCCCGCCAAAGTCATCGAACAACACTGCCAAGCCTACATGCGCCACGGCAAACCGGCACACCGCAGCGTCCTTATACACGATGAGGATTACTCCATCGTGGACAGGTATCAAGCGGAGTTCCGGGGCGTCGTCCAGTATTACCTACTGGCCCAGAATGTCTCCCATTTCGAGAGACTGCACGGAATCATGCGGGAATCGATTGTCAAGACCCTCATCGCCAAGCACAAGACCCCACGCCGGATACTGCTCCGACGCTACAAGAGCGTCGTACAGACCGAAGAGGGCGAACGGGCTTGCCTTGAGGCCGTCAAACAACGGGGCGATGGGAAACGCCCACTGGTGGCACGGTTCGGTGGCATACCCCTGAAGCGGAACCGGCAGGCAATTCTAATAGACCGACAGCCTGAACCGTACAGGTTTCACCGTAACGAGCTCGTAAAACGGCTTCTAGCGGACGAATGCGAGATGTGCGACTCAACGATGGACGTAGAAGTCCATCACATCCGCGCACTTCGCGACCTGAATGTGAAAGGCCAACGGGAAAAGCCCAAGTGGGTACAAATCATGGCGGCGCGAAAACGCAAGACCCTCGTGGTCTGTCGTACGTGTCACATGGACATCCACCACGGGCGCAAGTAATCCACGCAAGCACAGTAGGTAGTGTCCAATCCACAACAACTGAATACGACTCCAATAACAGCCTCCTCCCCCGCGTGGTACACTTGAATGACAGCCATTGCCGGGGTTTTGGGCCTATGCCCACTGGAGGTAATGGGGCAAATGCTACACCGGGTGAAGGTGTATCCCGCCAAACGCCGCTTCCTAGCAACGCTCGGCCTAACCTTGGTTTCGGGCGTAGGCTTCGTACTGGCCGTCACTGTACTTGAGAGACCAGACGACACTTGGCGTGCCATGGTTACAGGAGTGATCGCGCTAATGGTCGCCCCCTTCCTCGCTGGCTGGCTATCACCCCATCCCAGTTACGTAGCGTTCTTCCCCATCAGTCTGTTTGTCGGACTCTCAGTTGAGACGGCCATACACGGCCCTCTGACGATTGATTCTGACAACTTCTGGTTCATCGTCGCGCTCACCACAATCTATGGTGGCTTGGCGTCAGTAACGTTCTTGGGCGGGTGGCTGACTCATTACGGCCTCTCCCGTCTGGCAGAGCGCAGGTAAAGCGGGCCTACCACCCGTAGGCTCACACTGCCAATCACGTGGTGCCCAAGCACCACGCCTAGCTAACGACACTACCCACATCGACACTGGAGAGCCGGATGCGGTGAAAGCCGCACGTCCGGTTCGGAGGGGGGCCGACGGAAAAGTGCTCCGGTAACACGGGGTAACTCGCCGGCGGCCTACCCTACGCACCAGGTATCTGGCCGAGGGCGGGCTGCTGGTCTTCATCGTGCCCCGGCAAAGGCTGGCGGTGTCGGCACGCTACCTGTCCACCCACTACCGGAACCTGCGGTGTTGGGCCTTCCCGGACCCGGAGCGTGAGGTGTTCGACCAGGTTGTGCTCCTCGGCTACCGCAAGGCCGACCCGATCCCCGACGCCTCCGCCGAGGAGACGGTCAACAGGTGGTCGGAGGGAGACCCCGTATCCAGTACGGGGCAGGCTCTGGAACGGCTCGGAAGCGTTCGCTACCCCTTCTTCAAGGCCAAGGCGACCCCGGCCGGCGACATCCTGTTCACCACCCGGACCGTCGATCCCGTCGCTGCGGCTACCGAAGCGCGGCGGACGGGGCTGTGGGCCAGCCCGGAGATAACCGACTCCCTCTGGCCCGCGAAGGACAACCGCACCCGGCCGCTCATGCCCCTGCGCCGGGGCCACATGGCGATGCTGGTGGCGGCGGGCTTCCTCGACAACCTCGTCCTGGAGGCCGAAGACAGGCGCATCCTGGTCAAGGGCCGGACCTCCAAGGAGATGGTGCTGGTCGAGGACACGCCGGAGAAGGAGGTCCACCGCGAGCGGCTCAAGACCACCGTGGTAGCCCTCGACCTGGGCGACGGCGAGATCGTCGAGATAGCGGCGTAGACGGCCCGCCATCGAGCCGCACCCCACGAGGCCCCGTCACTCCCCCACGGGACGGCGGGGCCTCGCCTCGTTCTGACGCAACGCAACACACCCCTATAAAGGAAAGAGAGGTTGAATGATGCAGACAATCATGGTGCTCGAAACCTGCTCGCGGTGCGGGCAGCCCATCGCCCCCGGCGAACCGGCCATGCAGACCGCCTCGGTGGATCTGGGCATGAACGGCAGGGCCGTCTCCTCCCCGGTGAAGGCGTACCACCTGTCGGGCCGGTGCTACGAGGAATACAGGGCCGCCGAAGCCGCCCGCAGAAAGGCCCTGCTCGCCGCTTAGACGGCTCGCCATCGAGCCGCTTCCCACGAGCCCCCCGCGCCTCGCTCCATTCGGACGGCAACACATCCCTATATAAGGAAGGAGACAGACATGAACCTCGGAGAGTTCATCGACACCTACCGCGACGCCATCGCCCAGAGGGTGGTGGAGTCCTACCCGCCCCTCTACCGCCCCTCGGAGAACGGGCGCGACCTGCCCCGCCTGCTCCGCTCCCCCCTGGGGGCGCAGGCCGACGCCATCAGGGGCGCGGCCCTCTCCCTCGAAGCCCACCGGGGCACCACCGTCGTCGGAGAGATGGGTACGGGCAAGACCTTCATCGGCGCGGCTGCCGCGCACATGGCGGGCTTCCAGCGCATCCTCGTGCTGGGGCCGCCCCACCTGGTCCCCAAGTGGAAGCGGGAGGTCGAGATGACGGTGCCCGGCGCACGGGCCGCCATCGTCAAGTCCATCACGGACCTGGAAAAGCTCAGGCTCTCCATCGGCTTCGGGCCGCTGTTCGCCGTGATGTCCAGGGAGAAGGCAAAGCTGTCCTATCGCTGGCAGGCCGCCGTCATCTATCGGTGGGCCACGTCGAAGGGCAGGCTCATCAGGGACGAGGAGACCGGCGAGCCGTTCCGGGTGCCCTGCTGCCCCGACTGCACCGCCCAGATCACGGACAAGGACGGCGTTCCCCTGACCGACGAGGACCTGAACCGCCGCAAGCGCGTCTGCTTCCACTGCGACTCCCCCCTCTGGCAGGCCGACAACTCCGGCCCCGCCCGCTATCCCCTGGCCGACTACGTGAAGCACCACATGAGGGGCTTCTTCGACCTGCTGATTACGGACGAGGTTCACGAGTATAAGGGGCGCGGCTCGGCCCAGGGCATTGCGGCGGGCGTCCTCGCCGACGCCTGCGGCAAGTCCCTCTCCCTGAGCGGGACACTCATGGGTGGATACGCTTCGACGCTGTTCCACCTGCTCTACCGCTTCAGCCCGGAGATTCGCTCCGAGTTCGGACGCTCCGAGGAGGGGCGCTGGATCGAGCGGTACGGCTTCGTCGAGCACTCCATCGGCAAGCCCGACGACGAGTCGATGGAGGACGGGCGCAACAGCCGCCGCCGCAAGTACCGCAAGACGGTCAGGGAGCGGCCCGGCCTCGCGCCCTCGGCCCTGTTCCACCTGATAGGCAACTCCGTCTTCCTGCGCCTCTCCGACGTGGCCTCCGGTCTGCCGGACTACGAGGAGCAGGTGCTCCTGTCCTCGATGGACTCGGAGGAGGACGGCACAGGCTACTCCCAGCGCAGCGCCTACAACCATGTGTTCGAGGAGCTGCGGAAGGAGCTGGCGGAGGCCCTCAAGAGCGGCTCCAAGCGGCTGCTCGCCACCTACCTGCAAACCCTTCTCGCCTACCCGGACGGTTGCACCAGGGGCGAGACGGTCTTCGACCCCAGGACGGGCGACGTCATCGTCTCGGTGCCGCCCCTGTCCGAGGACAAGCTCTACCCCAAGGAGAAGGCTCTGGTGGACCTGGTGGCGGCCGAGCGCATGGCGGGACGCCGGGTGCTGGTCTACGTGACCCACACGGGGACCAGGGACGTGACGGAGCGGTTGGACGACATCCTCACCCGGCACGGCTTCCGCGTGGCGGTGATGAAGGCCGACGCGGTGAACCCCGAGAAGCGGGAGTCGTGGGTGGCCGACAAGGTGAAGAAGGGCATCGACGTGCTCATCTGCCACCCCAGGCTGGTGCAGACCGGCCTCGACCTCATCGACTTCCCGACCATAGTTTGGGGTGAGATAGATTACTCGGTCTACGTCATGCGACAGGCGTCCCGCCGGTCCTGGCGCATCGGGCAGAACTGCCCGGTCAAGGTGGTGTTCATGTCGTACCGCAACACCCTACAGGCCGACGCCCTGAAGCTGGTGGCGAAGAAGCTGCAAAGCTCCCTCGCCGTCGAGGGCGAGCTGCCGGAGGACGGGCTGGCCGCATACGGCGACGACGGCGATGACCTGATGATGGCCCTGGCCCGCAAGGTCGTCAGCGGGGACGAGGAGGACGCCGACGCCGAGGCGGTGGAGGCGGCGCTCGCACAGGCCAGGGACGCCGAGGTCAGCGCCGAGGAGCTGCTGGTGGACGACGGCTGGAAGCTGGTCGAGGTCGAGCCGGAGACCATAGCGGTCAACGGCAACGGGCACCACGAAGCCATCGGCCCGACGGTCGAGCTTGTTCCGAGCAACGGCCGCACCGCCAACGGCAACGGCCACGCGCCCGCCAACGGGGCCAACGGCAAAGGTCACCACGAGGAGGCCGACGAGCCGCAGCAGTCGCTGTTCTCCTGGGCCGAGTTCATGGCCGAGCCGGTCAAGCCCAAGGGCCGCAACGGGAAGCCCCAGCCCGCCTCCATGTCCATGTTCGAGTGGGCGTTGGAGCAGGAGCGGGAGGCCGAGTCGGTCGGCGCGGGACGTTAGACCGCAGAGACATGGGAGAGATTGGGGCAGGTGGTCGTCCTGGTGACGGCCATTTGCCCCCTTCGGCGGTCGTATGTATAGGCCCTTTTTGCGTTTATGGGGTCAACGGCCTCGGCAAAGAGGCTGCTGAGGTTCAGCGGCCCCGGCTCTCCTGGGCCGAGTCCTGGTTGAGGAGCCGGTGAGGCCCAGGGGCCAGGCGCAAGCCCCAGCCCACTTCCGCCTCCCTCTTTGAGTAGGCCACTCATATTGGGAGAAGGAGTGGGAGGAGGCGGGCAGGGGGCAAGGTGGGTTTGACATTGAACCCCCTACAGAATAGAATTTCACTTGGGTCAGTGGGCCATAGTTCTGGTTGTGCATCGGATACCGTAAAGTCTATGAAGCTCTTCCAGGTTTCAATATGGAGGTCGTGAGATCATTAGGATGTTAAGCTTCCGTCGATCACGCAGTATTCTCGTAGTGGCAACTCTCGGACTTGTTGGACTCATTGCAGCCATCGGTCTGATGACTGGGAATGGACGAACGGTGCAGGCGCAGAACTCTGCTCCGTCTGTGGAGATCGAACGCAAGCAGTCCGAAGTGACAGAAGGGCAGGAAATCCGTTTCGAGTTGAAGGCAAGCAACGCCCCGTCGTCGTCCATTCAGGTGAATGTCAGCGTAACAGAGGACGGCTCGTTCCTTGCAGGCACTCCAACGTCGGTTATAACAATTAGTGCAGGCCAAGACAAGAGTTACCTTATCCTTCAGACCAGCGATGACGCCGTAGTCGAGGATCATGGAAGTGTATCGGCCACCATAGTCGGCGGCGCAGGTTACAGCGTCGGAAGCGACGCCAGAGACAGCGTGGATGTTAAGGACAACGATCCTAAGGTCGCCATCACGACCACTATGGCAGGCACCGATTCGGTCTTGCTGAATTGGACATTGACTCCCAATGTGTCTGGACAAATTCAGAAAATCAAATGGGAGCGCACAGACTCTCACTGCGGCCTTTTTGGTTTTCTAACCTGTGACGACGGCACAATAAATGTTGCTTCTAGCACCCAGACGCAGGATATAGTCCCGAACTTGAAACTGGATAAGAATTACGAATTCAAGCTGGAGGTTGAAATAACGGTCAGCGGAGAAAAGCGTAAGGCGGAAAGCCCACCCATCGAGGTGAGAACTCATCCTGCTCCCGACATAAATGCCGTCAGAGTGGATGGAACATTACTAGGAGCGGCCATCAGTCTTACTAGCGCCGAGATGGGCGTGATGACCTCAGTTGGTATAGTAGTCAACGCTACCAGCGCTCCTGCAACATATCAATTCGCACTCGAAGCACCATCCGGGACAGGATTTCGTATAGCGAACGCTTCCAACGGTTCCTGTTCTTGGCCTTTAGTAGGAACGCAAACGTCGGCAGGGTGGAAAACTCAAGTACAAGAGATTTACCTGATGCGTTGCGCCCTCGGGGATGACTCTTCAAAGCTCAGAGTCAAGGCCAGAGATACGGGAACGGGCTTAAGCATGACCTACTACGACGTATTGGTGGGCCGCTCTTGGCACCAATCCGACCATACCGTGAAGTATGCACTGGGCACCATGTTGCCCACTCCTACTCCACCACCGGTAGGACCTCCTGCGCCACCTATCATCGATGTTCCGGGAGCTATTACAACTGCGATAACCAAATGGAAATCTTCCGGAGCCAATGTCGCTTTCTGTGAGGGTGATCTGTGCGGGAGTAAGAATAAAGATGGTTACACTATCACCATCAACGTGGAAGAGAGCAGCCCTGGTATTATAAATACTGCTTGTGGCAATAGTTATGCCTGCACTTTTAATACGGGGAGCAGCTCCTATCCACATGTAAGGAACCAAAGACTCGCAATAGAAGAACCGCCATATGACGGCAACAATAAGAAAAGATGGACCAATATGCAAGCTCTCATTGGAACATTGAACTACTACTACCTCCCGTCAACTATGATGCATGAACTCGGTCACAGTGCGGGGCTGGGGCACAGCCCGGTCGGCCCGGTTGGTGGGGTCGGCGGCGACGTCATGGAGTTTCCTCCTGACCAGAGGACGCTATCACAGAACGATGAGGATGCCATGAACGCCAACTACGCCGGACATTCTTCCCATCGTTAGCAGGGAGGGCCTGGGAATGAGCAGGACAACTAGACGTGGAATCAGATTTCTGCCGTTCGCGCTTGTGGCGTTGGCCCTGCTCCTTGCTGGATGCGCAGAAGGCCCATCGGCGCAACCTGAACTTCAACCAAATACGTCCGAGCCTTTCTATCAGTCTATGCGGGCGGACTACGGCCCGACGACTCTGGAGGAAAGGATACTGTCTGCCGATGTGATAGCCCGAGTGAGACTAAGGTCGGTGGAGGCTGCGGCAGCCCGACGCGACCTGGATGAGGTCTACTACGAACCCGGGATGAAGTTTACGTTCGATGTAACCAAGTACATCAAAGGAATGGGCAACACCGAACTTGTCACTATCATTTCGGATTACCACCATCCTAGGTTTAAGACCGAACAGGACGCCCTTAATGCCGCTGAAGATTTAGTGCAGTACAGGGATACCCAGTGGGATGATCGGGAAGCGCTGGTCTTCGTTGTCAATGATCCTAGAACCGGTTTGACCAACTACTTGTACGAGTTTGTGGTAGGCGGCGGCTTCTCGAAAAGCACACAAGCCTACACGATAGAAAGCCGGTACAACAAGTCCTGGTTGCCCGCAGCATCCAGCGGCGGTGCGTCTGGAGCTTCGGGAGGCGAAACGCGCTTCCTCCTGGATGCTCCTGATGAGGAGGTGGCTGGCGGGGTCTCAGGCGCATCTGGGGCAGGTTCGAGCGAGCCTCCGACGATTACCCTAAGCCGAGTAAAAACACTGGTAGCGAACATGGACCAGCTATTAGAGGCAGGTCAGGATTCGGAAGACCATACCGCGGAAGAATACAGACAGTGCCTTATTGAAAAGCATGAAATCAAGCGCACGCTTCAGTGGAAGAGGCAGAATGGTGTCTCCACGGACTACCGATTTGAGTTTGAGTTGCAGTCCGGCTCGTCCGCAGGAACTGTATTAGATTCTGGGGCAGTCTCAGGCGCTACACCCGGTAAGCCGGATCGACATTGGCTGGAAGGCAGAGACGAGAACCTCTTCAACGTTCAATTTGATGACTACGTGATTTCTTTCGTTTCAGGCCGACCCCTACCAGGGGGAGAGTATCAGTTCTTTCACAACGCAGAGTCATGGATTCAGTCCCTCTGCGACTCTTATCCGGATGAGTTGAGAACTTCGAGAACGTGGGTTATAAACGTAGCTGCCCCCACGGGCACAGTGCATGAAGCTTTTTTCGATCCGGTGACCATCGGCTCGGCTGTGGGTGCCGATGCGACGAATGGCGTGCTGAAGCCAAAATTCTTCTCGTTGGGCGAGGGCACTACTACAGCCTCTCTCGAAAAGACATCCTGGGAATCGGGGAAAGTGATCATGGAGTTGGAACCCTCCGTTCCGTTGGCGGGGTACCATGCCGACTTCATAACGCTGGACGGCTCAATGTCGCTACGCCTGGACTTCGACGATGCGTCGGAGGTCGTGGATGGAGCAAAACGAACGCTGGCCTGGAACGTCTGCACGCAACCTTGGGAGAGCGGAGACCTGCTCATGCTGCGCATCAGCAAGAGTGAAGAGGACCTTACTGGCGCGACCAACGACGGGCCGTGCCTTCCGCCAGCGCCGCAGAACCTGACGGCCTCCTTCACAGACGACTCGGTAACGCTGACGTGGGATGTGACCGACGACCCAACGGCAACGGGCTACCTGATAATGAGGAGAGTGGCAAGGCAGCACACGTTCAGCAAGTTCGAGGTCAACCAGGGCTCTGCTACGACGTACGTTGACACGACCGACATCGAACCCGGCACCAAGTACATCTACCGTGTCCACACGGTCAACGCTGCCGGAGTTAGCGAAGTATCACGCGCGACCGTCACAACGACAACAACTGATAGCGACCCAGCAACGGACGTGGCCGAGACCCCTCCACCTCCGCAGAACTTGGCAGCCACTTCGACACACGAATCAGTGACGCTGACGTGGGATGTGACCGCCGACCCAACGGTAACGGGCTACCTGATTCTGCGGAGGGTGGCAAGGCAGCACACGTTCGTCACCTTCGAGGTCAATCAAGGCGCTGCTACGACGTACGTTGACACGACTGACATCGAACCCGGCACCAAATACATCTACCGTGTCCACGCGGTTGGAGCTGAGGGGGTGAGTGATGTCTCAAGGGTGCCGGTCAGGACGGGCGCGGTACCGTGACGGGACGCCGGTCCGAGGCCGGCTTGACCACTAAGCTTCATCTGATTGCCGAATCTACCTACTGCGCGGTCACTTTCGCGTTTCTCCCTGCGGTAGGCATGAGAGCCGCTTCTTCCGGAGAGACTTGGGTGCCCAGAAAGTCCTGTGGTTATCACCGGCTAGGCTATAGGATAGGCTTCTGCTTATTACTCTCCACGGCGGCCATCTGAAGACTTCACAGTTCCACGACCCACCGAAAAGTTCGCAATTCAGTCTTGGCAGGCCCACCAAACTGGGGCGAGTTGCGGTCGTCATCTGATATGCTTCCGACTAGTAGGAGTATACCCAACGCCATGCCGGCATGCTCCGCACCAACTCAGTTGGAGGGTAGCGACATGTCGCTTCAGGCCATCTACTAGTAATTTCGATCGTCCTTCTTGGCTCGCTGCTTGCCGCCCGCCAGGGAACCTCGACGCAGGAGGCCCAAGATAGTCACGACGTGTTTCACTAAATGATTAGCGCCTTCCAGGACCCTGATATAATGCAGCAGGTGCACGATATATACCACGAAGTTCATTCCATTTTCGAGGCCGAAATCGCCAAGCTCAGCGGTCTCCAGAAGGTTTCGTCAACTGGAGGGAAAATGGACAGCGAGTTTGATGGCCAGGACCGGATGGCCCTGCGGGCTGCGTGGAAGTTGCAAGGGATACTGGCTCTTCGCCACCGCGGACGGGTACATCATCTCCATCCAATAATCACTATGTTGAAAGGGGGTTCATGCAACTCCGCAAACTATCCAACGGGCTGAAGGCCGCGTACCGTGGGTCGGACGTTGCCAGTCGCGTGCAACACTTCGATGGATGGATCGACAGAGCGTTCGCGCGGGATGTCGGCGCGATAGGCTACGACCACACCGAAACCGTCAAGGAATTCTACGACCTTGGCGGCGAGTTCATGGTGTTCGCCTGGGGCGAATCCCTGCACTTCGCGCCGCTATCGCCCCAGGAGAGCGTGGAGGACTCCAAGACCCGGCATCAGCGACTGATGATCGCCAAGCTGGAGTTGCGCGAGGGCATGAGGGTGGTCGATATCGGTTGCGGGATCGGCGGGCCGATGCGGCGTGTCGTCCGGGACGCCGGTGTGAGGGTCGTAGGGGTCAACAGCAATGAAATCCAGATGGACAAGGCGAAATCGTTGAACGCCGAGGCGGGGCTCGGCCACATGGTCGACTACCTCGCGTGCAGCTTCATGGACATGAGCGCCATCGCGGACGACACATTCGACCGCGGCTACGCGATCGAATCGACGTGTCATGCGCCGGACAAGGCGGGCGCGTTCGCCGAGATTTACCGCGTGCTGAAACCCGGAGCCCTTTTCTGGGGTCAGGAAATGTGCATGACGGACAAGTTCGATCCCAACGACAATCGGCACCGGGCCATCAAGCAAGATCTGATGCGCGGCATCGCGCTCCAGGATATTGCGACGATGGGAAAGGTGAACCGGGCGGTCGAAATGGCGGGATTTCAGCTCATCGAGGGAATGGACCGGGCGGTCGAGGAGAACGGTCCGACCACGCCGTGGTATCAGCCCATGGAGACCCGGCGCAGAACGCTGGCCAATGGCCTGTACAGGATTCCGCTGGGCCGCAAGGCGTTCATCGGGGCATCCAGGCTGGCCGAGGTGCTTGGGGCGTTCCCGAAGGGCTCCGCGGACGTTGTTAGGCTGCTGGATCGGACCGCCAACGCCCTTGTCGCGGGCGGCAGGGCCGGGATCTTCACGCCGTTGTACTGTTTTCTGGCTCGCAAACCTCTTTGACAGGCTGCGGAAGAGAGGGTTTTTCCGGTGACCAGACCTGTCTTCTCGGATGCGCAGCGGCGATGATTGAGGCCGGACTGCATTTCCCTGTTGGTGAAAGGAAGTGCGCCCGGCCACGCTTGGGAGATCACTTGCGCCTATTTAGGGTGGCGTGCCCATTTCCTTACATTCGGACCTCCCACCGAAAAGTTCTCAATACAGTATGCTCCGGCCCACCACCGCTTACGGTAGATACCACCATCTTCGAGATGTGGCTCGGCAGGCTTTCGACGCACCAAGGTCTCTCGATTCCCGTAGTGTGACGCGTAGGGAAGGAGGATCGCAAGGAGCGTCACAGTGGCCCCGTACCCTCTTTCGGTTCTGTCGCGCATCCTCTTGTTTCGGCCGTCCCGCCCTTCTCCAATCGGTAACCGACTCTGGGCTCGATGAAGATGTTGGCGTGATGGTCAGTGTCGTCGCCCAGCTTGGTCGCAAGTCCTCATAAGCTCAAGTTTCCCGGACGTGGTTCAGCCATCCTCCATACGCTTCGCCCTTGCGCGAACCTGCTCTGCTTCTAGAGAGTAATCCTCAGCGATCCTTCGCAGCTCGGCTGCTAATCGTGAATAGCCCTCGATTTCGACATCTTCGGCTTTCTGGGTGAACTCTTCGGCGAGTGCCATTTCTTGAGTGCCTGTCCAGTCCACAAAGTGGGTGCCTCTGCCATTAACCACACCCAAGTGATAGCCCTCAAGCATTGCACACGCGCTCTTGTCATTCAACGCTTCAGCTATCGAATGGTGGATCCAAAGGCCACTGGGGTCGGATGGACTGTGGACTAGCACTTCGCCCAGCTGTTGGAGAGCTAATACTTGGAGTTCACTGCCATCAAGATCTTCACTTACTCGCTGAAGCCACGCTTTGAAATCACCAGGCCGAAATGTACCATCTCGTTGAGTGCCCGGGGGAATCTTCCAATTCCGGAGGAGTTTCCAAGCATTACGAGATCGAGCCTGAAGTTCACGTCGATCTTCGTCTGAAGATAACTCCTCTGTCTGAATAGGATAGAGTATGTCGATGATTTTGCAGAACAACTCAGGGTTGTTAGCTATGCCACTCTCCAATGTCTTGGGGGAACCGATTCGTCGGTCTTCAAACAGGGCCAAGTTGAGCCACTCTACTTCCATGAGACGATCCCGGTTAGATTCTGACGCTTCCTGTAGAGCTCCAATGATCTTGACTACTGTGTACGGTTCAATCCGAACAGCCCGTTCGTCCGAGGACGGCCATGCCAGCAGGGCCTTGAAGGCTTGTTCCTCATTCAGCGGTTGGTTTTCAAACACTTGCTTTCGAAGGCACATGAGAGCTGCCCTAGGCCGCCCATTGGCTAATAGCTTCTCTACTGCAAAATATATGTCGCATCGAGGGTCATAAGGGTTTGCAACCGTCGTGCTCCAATACTCTCCCTCGGCGTTCCCGAGGATGGCCTCCACCCGCTTCCATGCATCTACCGTAAAGGGCAGACAACCGAGAAAACGTCCGCTCTGTGAGGTAGTCCAACCCGAGACGTCCAATCCGTCGACCCATTCCCAGCCTTTGGCATATCGACGTCTCCAAACATAGCTCTTGAGAAACTGAGTCAATTTGTCATCGTCAGTTTCCAGCATCACCGGAAGTAGGCTCTCATCTATTGACTGGTCGCCAATATCTGCAAGTGCAAAACCAACCGCACCAGATTCTTCGACCTGCTTAGCGAAGCGAATCACGCCATTGAGCCCACCACATTCAAGAATGTCCGCGATAGCCTTTCGCCGCCGCTTAGTCCGTTCCTCTTCGACTCTGTCCCAGTCAATAGTGTTCTCGTAAAGAGGCCAATCGTAGCTATCAAATAGCATTTTGTGGACATTGTGAGGTTTATGGGGCGCCAACTTAGCAGCCACGTCTTCAATCCTTGACACGAACTCTTCCTTCAAGGCCCAATCTGCATCTGAGAAGGCCCTGTGCCTTCGAACAACCGCCGTAAGCCCTGTCCACAGGCCGATCCGTTGCTCTTCTGGCAGGCTGACGACCGCATCCGATGAGAGATAAGCCAGCGTTTGGTCAAAGACGCTCGTTGGGAAATCGTCGAGCAAATCAATGAGCTCGCCTAATTTCTCCAAGTCGGCTTCAGCCATTTCAACCATCATGCCCGAATAATCAGTGACTCGTTCCCAGTATTCCCCTATGGTTACGGAATCGTCCCACTCTTCGGGCACCGTATCTCTCCACGCCGGATTGTTGGTCGGCGTTGATGTTTCGGTCTGGTTCGGCATAAGACTCAACAGAAGGGTCCATGCGATTTGAGGATTCTCCCTTTGGAGGCTCGTAATTGCGGCCCTTCGTGTTGACGCAGGCGCAGTGGTCCGAGGAAGCCAAGGAAGCAGAATTCTGGTGAGTGAGCTACTTGGACGATTACCCCAGTTGCCGCCTGGATCTCGGTTGGCGAGTTCACCTAAGATTGTACAAACTCTGACTAGATACGCTTTATCCCAAGCCAACGATTCTAGAGCCCACAGTAGACCGCTAAGATAATTTCGCCCAAAGAGGCCTGCCTCTTCCTGACTGAATAATTCATCGAATGGTGATGAGGGCTGTAGTAGCGCGCTTTCGACAGCCTTCAAGAATTCATCCGGCGAAGCCTCAGCAAGGTCCGAAAGCAAGTTGCCTAGGCCAGCCCAGCGCTCCCAATCAGCGTCAAACAACAACTCCCTGACGGCTTGACTAGCAATAATTTTGGCCTGACCTGTCGTACATGACACCAATGCTTCCGGATGGGTGCCCATGAGTGCCAGAGATTCTGAGATGCCTTTTCTCAGCGTATGGGAATGCATTAACACCTTTCCGTGAACTTGGGCCATATATCGCTCTTTTGGAGGTAGGTCAAATTGGGGATCCCTCTCTGAGAGCACCGACGTTGCGGTGCTTAAGAACCTCTCAAGATGCTGATCGTACAGGCAATCGCCAAGATTCAACCATCCTTCGTAGCGTAGGGTGAATTTCCAGCTTCCTTCGTGATGAACTATTGGGATTTCAGGAGTCCGCGCGATTTCCTGCGCTCTGACAATCCAAGCCGAATAGTCCGTACCCGTAAGATCACTCAGGATAACCCGGTCCGCATTTGAACTGTCCGACCAGGAGCCAAGCAATACCATCATGGCAAGGTCAAGGGCGTTCGGTCCAGTGGCCCAATCCGGTCGAATAGAGCCGCCTTGCAGTAGGCGAAGTAGAGAACTCAGATTTCCATTGCTTCTACGCACCAGAGTCTCAGCGCGTTGATCTGCATACCCAGCATTCCTTAATGCTTCTTGGAGTTCATGCCGTCTAGGTGTCGGAAGTTGAATGCCATTGGGATTGGGTGGACTGGCGGGATCGCAAGTAATCAGGGAATGACCTGCCTGTTGCGCCATTTGAACAACTTTAGATCCTTTGTCGCCGCTTAGGTCGAGTGCAGGGTCTGCAACGAGAATCAGTTTCTCTGGTTGACCGCATAGCGTATTCCAGGCTTCAAAAGAAGAAACAACTAGAGTGCGGCCGGTGATGTCCACACGAACTTCCTCATCTAGTGCCATCAGATAAGCGCACACAAAATCGATCGCCTCGTTGGGATAGCGTGTCTTCAGATTGAGTTGTCGCTCCTCTCCGGCAACGACTTTCTGGAGTCTATCAATGCCCGTACCTCGACCCACGAGAAAGACTTCCGGCGGCAAAGGTTGTGATTCCCCATATGACGACACCAATTCCCAGCGACGCTCTGGAATATCAATTTCTTGCGGCGATAAGTCATGTATCCGACCTGCTAGCCAGGTCTGAACGGCGTGGAATTGGCGAACCCAATCAATCAGCCGTGTCCCATCAATGATACGGACATCCTTCCATTTGGCCGTCTTTCGTCTCTCTTTTACCCAGCTTGTTTGGGACTCCGGTTTCCATGTGAATGTCCAGGCTCTACGCCCTGAAAGAGGAGTAACGAACACAAACGTGGAATTGCTGCGAACTGAATCAGGGACAGATGTAGTAAGATCCTTGTAGTCCGAGGTTGCCTTGGCTCTTGCATCGCCCCCAGTCCCGATCTCCCAGTGAGAGTGCCCTTCTGGAACGAAAGGCTCATACCCCAAGTTGACATTGAGTACGCCGTCAGCACCATGCTGGCCGATGCTGTCTCCTAGGGGAAAACGTCGTTCCAATGGGTGAGGACTAGAAGCGGCAACGAGTCGCCATACAAGCTCTACGATTAGCCCCTGTGCTTCTTGGGAGTTCGCCCGCACCCAGTTGTCAAGTTGATTCTCTGTAACCAAAGTCATAATTCATGGCCTCCTATCAGAGTTCTCTGTCTTCCAATCGACACAAAAAAGTGCGATTCTCATGGGCAGTCGATTTGGATGAACGTAGGGGAGAATAAAGGCTGTCTCAAAACCGTCCGCTGGAAGGGGTTATGAAATAGCTCCTATTCACCAACATCGGTATATCCCGACTAATTCCCGTGGCATCTCTTGAACTTCAGCCCGCTCCCGCAAGGACATTGTTCATTCCTACCAAGCTTTCGACCACTGGCATGGATGGCCCGCCCTGGCTTCAAGAGAACCTTCGCCAGGTTGTCCAAATCCGGGTCAGGTTGCCAGGGCTCCTTGCTATACCAGAGCAAGTTGAACGGTCCCTGGTCATCCGAGCGTGACGCTAAGGCCAACCACTCTTTGGCCATGCTCTTGTACTTTCGGGCCATTGCCAAGCCCCGAAACTGGTCATGATACCGTTGCTCCTCAACGTGGCTCGATGTCCGAGGGTAGCTCACGAAGGTAATTCCCCTAGCGTGGCGAGGGAAAGGAATCGAAGCGTCGTGCAACTCACCGTCAAGGCGGGTAGCTCTTTTGGTCCTTTGGATGATCTTTATTAGGTTGTCTGCTCCCGACCCGGCCAGATCGAAAAAAAAGAAGAGCACTGAGGTGGACCCAGGAAACTGGACAGGTAGTTAAGCGAGAGTCCTGCTCCTAAACTGAAGGCAGCCGTCGCTGTCAGGAAGGAGTGGGAAATGTCGAAACAACGGAGAAAGCACAACCCGGCTTTCAAGGCCAAGGTGGCTCTGGAGGCGGTGAAGGGGGAGGAAACGGTGGCCCAACTGGCGGCGAGGTACCAGGTCCACCCCAGCCAGATTCAGGCTTGGAAAAAAGCCCTGACCTCGGGAGCCGCCGGTGTGTTCAGCAACGGGCAAGATCAGAAGGCCAGTAGCGACGCCGCCCTGATCGCCCGGCTGTACCAGGAAATCGGACAGCTGAAGGTGGAGCGGGATTTCTTGTTCGAGAGGTCCGGTCCATGAGCCTGGCCCAGCGGCGGGGGATGGTGGACCGGGAGCTCCGATCGTTGTCGATAGCGCGGCAGTGCGCCTTGCTGGGAGTGGCCCGTTCCAGCCTGTACTATCGACCCAGGGAAGCCTCCGGCGAGGACCTGGCCTTGATGCAGGCCATGGACCGGCAGTACCTGGATACACCCTTCTACGGGTCGAGGCGCATGAAGGTCTGGCTGGCGCGGGAGGGCAGGTGCGTGAGCCGGAAGCGGGTGCAGCGGCTGATGCGCATCATGGGGCTGCGGGCCATCTACCGGAGTCCCCGTACCAGCCAGCCGGCGCCGGAGCACCGGGTCTATCCTTATCTGTTGGAAAAGATCAGAGTTGCCAGGCCCAATCAGGCGTGGGCCGCCGACATCACCTACTTGCCCATGGCCCGGGGATTCCTCTACCTGGTGGCCATCATGGACTGGCACAGTCGGTACGTGGTGGCCTGGCGATTGTCCAACACCCTGGAGGCCGACTTCTGCGTCGACGCCTTGAAGGAGGCTCTGGAGCAGGGCCAGCCGGAGGTCTTCAACACCGACCAAGGCAGCCAATTCACCAGCCTGGAGTTCACCCATGTGCTGCAGGAACAAGGGGTGAAGATCAGCATGGATGGGAAGGGGCGGTACACCGACAACATCTTTGTGGAGCGGTTGTGGCGCACCGTGAAGTACGAGGAGGTGTACCTGAAAGCCTACGCCAACGCCAGTGAAGCCAGGAGGGAACTGGGCGCCTACCTCCGGTTCTACAACGACCAGAGACCTCATCAAGCCTTGGGCTACCGGACACCGGCCGAGGTGTTCCACCAGGTGACCGATGTTGGAGAAGAGGGGGCGGTTCAGGCCAAGGAGTCTCCAATAGCCCAGACGCTGGTATCATTGGCAGGAGCAGCGGGACTCTCGCCTAATTCCACCGCGATCCTGTCCAACTGACCGGGTCCACCTAACACATCAGTAAGCCCCGGTTGGTCAATCATTTTGACTTGGCGCACAAGTCTCTCGAATTCTTCATTCCTCCACTGATGAAACAACCTGTTAGCAGTTTTCGTCTTAGGATAGTGTCCCTTTACAACCGGAAAGTTGGCATCTATGAGCCCCGCCATTCCTTGGTCGATGTAGGTAAGGTCGGCCTCTTCCGTGGGGTAGAGCTTGTTCCGGAGATGAAAAGCAAGGAGGGCCATTTCCGAATCCGACTTGAAGTGCGCTGCATGAGCGGAGCGTTGCCTCAAGTAGTAGAGCAGGTCAAAAGGGTCCTCCAGATAAAATGTGACAATGTCCAGGTCGAATATGCTCATCGCCAACGGGTACGGGTCGCCCTCTCCCCTCTGGAGATAGGACTCCACCTGGGTGGTGACCGCTGGATAGTGGTCGCCGGTAAGGCAGATGAGGTAGGCTTCGTCGATGGTTTCCTTGAGTCCGACCAGCTGTTCTTCCCCGACTGTCAGGGAGCTGCCCGCCTCAATCACAGCCTTCCTTGACAACAGAGCCTGGTCATAAGCGTCCTGCACGGCCTCCTGGAAGTCACCCTTGAGACTTTCGCCGTCGCCTCCCCTTGACGCCATCGTGAGCTTCTTCGATTTCGCCTGCACGATGACCGCCTTATTACCAGCAATGGCGAGCACGTCGATGTCGGTCACATCCTGGTTCCGGTTCCTGATCTTCACTCCGCGACGGACGTTCTCTTCGCCGAAGACCCGTGTCAACAGGTCAAAGGCAATCTCTTCAGTAGCATCCCCCCTGTTACTTAGTCCCGTTTCCTTGTAATTGCCGTCCTTCAACATCCAGTAATAAGGGCTCTCGTAGATGGACTTGGCCAGGTTGAAGAAGATGGGCAGAAAGAACTTATTTCCTTGGAGGCGAATGACGGGGTGTGAATGCGCCGCGTTGTAGTCGCCGACGGCGCGGAACTCCTGGTTTGCTTTTCCTGGAACCAGCGAGAAGGCATCAAGAAAACTGCCCACGGCATCCCGGCTTACGTTCGCAATATCCTCTGGACTGAACAAGAAGGCCGCCAGACACTGTAAGGACATTTCCTGGAAGGTCGATGCGGTGTGAATACTGCCGGCACGGGCCTGGGTTAGGCCTTTTAGTTGCCCGGCGATTTCAAGGACTGATCCCCAGTTTGTTCCCAGGTGATCCCGTATCCACGGCTCGTCATTCCTGTACCTCTTTTCCGCCATTTCGAGATATTGGAAGTCGTATGCCCCGTCGTCGCCGTAGAAAATAGGCTCGACCATACCACGGCCGCTGGTCATCCAGTCATCATAGGATCCGCCAACTTCGGCGGCCCAATCCTGGACATCAGGATAAACCTCGGCAGCGGCCCCTGATTGTGAAAACATTTGAACCCTGTGAAGTTCTTCAAGCAAGAGGGAGGCGGTGGCGGCTTGCTCGTTGGCCGTCTCTTCGGAGGGCGGGGCAGTCAAGCTCAGCAGGCGTTTGACCATCAGGCCCAAAAGGAAGGAGAGCTCCTGAACATTCAGCCTTTGGTTCCAGTCAATGTCGGCGATTTCGTCCGGCGACATCCACAAGGCCCCGAGGACCAAATGGCAAAAGGTGTAGATGAATCCGTTCTCTTGGGTTAGCAACTCCAAGTCCCCGATTACGTCGCGTGCACTCCGGTATTCCTGTGTATGGTACTCGTTCATTGAAGGCTTCCGTTTTCGTTAGTGCGGGTCGCGTTTGCGGCTGTGCCTGAGAGGCTCTCCAGAGTCTGGTACCCCGTCGCCGACTGAGATGGCGTCAACCGTAACTTAGAAACTATCTCAAAACCAACCTGGAATTTCGCGGTTGCGGGGCGCGGCGATACTGCACTATCCTGTCACTCATTCTGAATTGTTTTATTCGGCTAGTCTCCTTTGATGATGTCCTGTAACTTGTAGAAGGCTGCTCGCTTGGCCTCATCCTCCGTATCGAACCCCCACTGTGAACACTCGGTCGCACCTCGCATAATCCAATAACCAAACGAGTACCTCTCGCTGATGACTATGATGCACTTTTTGCGCTTGATGCGTTGGCCGTCGTTTCTGGTGGCGCGCCAGTTGGGCGAGCCCATGAACCTGCTGAACTTGCCAGCTATGGACTTGGCGTTCGACTCGCGCCACCGTGCGGATGTGTAGTCGGCCTCCATGTTCTCCGCACATACGCAGCCCACGTCCAGCACCTCAGGGTAGTCCGGGTGCCTCATGCTATGCACATACCGGATCTCCTGATGTTCGCACATCTCACATATCTCGGATGGCTCGCCGAGGTCCTCGAACCCGACGCACGACCAACCCTTATGAGGTACCCTCGACTGGCTCCATTTACCAAGCTGGCTCATCACCGCTCCTCTCTTCCAAACCTAACCCTACACCTACCTCGGTCGATGCTGGTAGGCGCCGTTCTGATTTAGAACATTTCAACATGCGTCACTACTGGGACTTTTGAGATAGTCACTTAGTCTTTAATCCCCTAAGCCAAGATTGCGTCGGCACTTTGTCTCGTTTCGCTTTCTTCGTCGAGTGTGTAATTCCGCCATAGGTATTCGTAGAGAGATCTCATGTCCCTCTTCATTGTTGAGGTAGCTCCCTTGTGCCGTGCCGCTAGGACCAGCAGCCTCATCACCACGACGTAATCATTGCGCTGCATTGCCCTTCGGTGGAACTCCATCATGATTTCTGCGGTTTCGAGCGCCGCGTCGGCTGCTTCCAGCCGCTGCCATATCATGGCCAAGTATCTGAGAGTAGAGATTTCTGTCCCTTTGATGTTGCGGTACCGCGCTGCTATGCTAGCCCCCAATTCGTTCGCGAGGGTTAGGGAGCCGTCTTTTTTTATGTAGGCATCCACCAGGGCCCATAGGCCTCGAGGCCCGATCTGCGGGTTCTTGGCTTGGACAATCAGCCACTCTTCGCTTGCGCTACCTAGCTCTATTGCAACACGAGCGGCTAACTCGTCGAGTTCAGGCTCTTCAAGCCCGTATGTTTCTTGCTGGCGCAGAAAGCGGCAGTGCTCCCATGCCTTTCCGGCCAGGTTCCTTACCATTGCGGGTTCGACATCGTAACCTGCTTCGTACCTTGCTAGGACTGCATAGATGGCAACCGTCAGTTGGATTTCGGCCACGTCGCCGGCAAGACGGAATTGTTCCGGGAAGTCATCGGCATCCCAAGGACTCAGTGGGAGCTGGTTGCATTGTCTGATCGCCCAATCCAACGGCGTTTGACCCTCTGGCAATGAAATTGCAAGCGAGGCTCCCAATCCGCCCATCCATTTTATTGCCCTGCTCTCCGTTAGGGTGTAGTAGGCGCGATTGTTGTTGACCATTATGTCGCTGATGTGCGACGCGTGCTTTTCGAGGACCGTCCTGGCTATTTCGGCAGCCCTTTCGGGAAAGTCGCCGTATACCCTAGAGGCTACCGTTCCCAGCGGCAGTGTTTGTTGGGTGACAGCACCCCAGGGTGCGTTGGATTTAAGCGCTTCTCGTATGCCGCTGCCCCAGGTCTGACGAACCAACTCCGCCAGTTTGTCTATACAGAGTTTCTCCAGATTCTCGGCGAAGTTGTATCTGCCTGTCCTGCGATTTATCCCAGGCACGAGAATTCCGTGTTCGTACAATTCCGCTATCCACCGCACGCTTTCACCAGGCTCATATTGTGCCAATTGGTTCACCAGACCTGACAGTAGCCGGGAGGCGGTTTCGTAGGCTATCTCCCGTTCGCTTTGGTCTCGACCTTGGTGTTCAGCTTCCCATCTCAGCTCCCGGATTTCTTCAAGCCCGTGGACTATAGCTACAGCGACCACGGGTTCTGAAGGATTGCCTTTGAGCCAGTCCAATGCCTGCAATCGAGCAGTCTTCAAATATCCGGACACGATAAACAAGGCCCATCTCTGAACTGTCGGGTGGTCCGCTTTTTCGACCAGCATGGGGAACTGCTCTGGCTTTATTGTCATTAGGAGTTGTATGACCCTTGCCACCCCAGAGTACAGATCGGGCCGGTTCCACTGCGTTCTGTAAAGGGTTTTGATACGCTCTTGTTTGTAGTCCGGGTCGACGTACGCTTTCCCGCTATCCACTTTGAAGCCCAACGCATCGCTAGGGTCTATCACGTTGGAATCTTCGCAAAGCACTTGAAGGACGCCTACGGCGTACTCCAAAAGGGCGTCGATTTGTTTCTGACACCATGAATCCCGGATCGTTCCCTCCGCTGTCTCCGGGTCAACGGCGCCGATTGCCCAGAAGAGCGCGTCTTGATGTGGGACGGGTTTTGTCTTGAGCAATTGGTGGCCCGCGCCTCTGAGTACAAGCTCGTCAACCTCGTCCTTAACGTGGTCCGCCAATGCCGGCAGCCCATCACGCGTTTCATACCACCCGTTGATAGTTTCTGTGATCTGTTTCCGCTCATTGTCGGGGACATACTTGTTCACCACATTGCTGACCAAATGAGTGAGCCTGGGGGCTACTAAAGGTGATTCAATGGCACCTACTACCCGCCAGGCGACTTTGGCGACCCAATCTTCCTCTTGGACTTGTCCCTGGTTTCGGTCTACCATGGCTCCACCCCTTCCGCTAAGACTCCATTACCTTCCGCACCTGTGGTCAGGGACCACAAGTATTCTGCCTCGGCTCTGTAGACGCCATGGGAGAGGCGGTTGAACGTGACGCCATGACTTCCCCAACCGTTGACCGAGTTCGTGATTAACGTTTCGCCGGCCGGCGTAATCAGATACCTATCGTGGAATGCAGGTCCTTCGCGCTCGCCTGCACGGGTGAAACTTCTGACCGTTGCATTTGCAACTAAAGGTTTCGGGTACCCCAATGTGCGGCCTTCCTTCCAGTGCCGACCCAACAAAATGTTCAGAGGTCGGCCTCTTGATTCTGCCAAGATGGCTGTCAGTAGTTTGATTTCCGTGTTGCCGGGTTTTTCGCCCAGGAAGTGTGGGTCCGCGAAGTAGATGGGCCCCTCTGAGGAATTTTCTTGACCTATCAGATTCGTGATGTAGGCGACGGCTTCTTCAACTTGCTCTGGGACGAACCTAACCAGGCTACCCTCTTTGCGTGCAGATTGGTCCCTTTCCCAAGCCCGGTATGACAAGTATTTTGTTCGGACGGCCTGGTCCATTTGATCGCCGTTGCTATTTTCGATTGTTCTAGTTTCACGACTTGTGCCGAGGCTGGTTCCCACCTCTATGGAATTCCCATTGGCCTTGATGTTCATCCGTACTTCCGGTCCTGCAACGACGGTGCTCATGGCAATCGACTTGACGAGGTATGCATCGTATTGATCAATGCACTGTCCGTCGCTGTTGCGGTAAATCGCGTACCCCAACCGGTCAAAGTCCGTGTCGCGGCTAATCACCGTTTCAGGATCTCTAATCTCCATTGAACATTGGGCCACTGTGTCGTCGCTGTGGTAGGCCCACACCGAGGCTGAGTAAGCCCCTGGTGGAGGAGTCGTCCAGTTATTTCCAGCAACCCTGAGTATCAGGTTCTTGCCTGGTCTTCCCGTGATTTCGCTTTCAATGGCATCTTGGGCACTCGCTATCATCAAGTTGCCGGCTCGGTCAGGCCGTTGGTCAAGCGGGAAGTGTAAGACTTTGGCCATTGCTCTTGAGGCCGCCTCAGCGGATTCGAGTGTCCCCATCCATCGGGCTTGAGTCTCGGAGTCGAAGCACCAGTATTCGGTTATTTCTGCACTGTGCCTGCGAAATAGATGCCCAAACACCTCCTGATGGCTCGCGGTGTGGTCTTGGTAGGTCCAATGGTGCCGCGGCCTCTGTTCTAAGGCGTACCGGATTTCGCTACTATCGATATCCAGTACGCCGCTCTGCAGTATTTGTTTCACTATCTCCTGACACTTTGCCAGTGTCGTGTCCAATCGATAGAGGATTAGGTTGTCAGCCTGACCTGAGTCCTCAGCATTGGATGTCTCTCGGTGCCAGTCTGGGTTTTCAATTTTGGTCCAAGGCCCTAAAGACTTGTGGTCCCGATGACGGACTAGGGTAAACATATTCGTAGCCGTTCCGTTTGGTGCCCGGACTGCCAGCACGGTCATGCGCGCGGCGCGTGTACTAACCTCACCGTCCGACTCCGGCGTTATGATTGCTTGGGTGAGTGGCAGCCCACGTTCTTTGGCCCACCTCACCGCCTCCGCTTCCTCTACTAATACTCTACCTCCGTCCTTTTCCGCTGTTAGATTCTTCCGGCGGATGTGTTGCCGAACGTAGTTTTCGTCCTTACCTATAGCCAGTGCCAGGTCCGCTACGGTGAGTCTCATCGTATATTGTCCTTCCGTGAATTACTGTAATTAGATTACTGTACATTACAATTGTACGGGACATTTGTCAAGTTGATTCTGCAGCCGCAGATGGCCCATTTTCCCTATGGGTCTTGGCATTGATCCGTACTACGCACTACTACCAGTTTTGCCCATCTGCCATTCCGCCAAGCTATCCATCCGTGCCAGGTCGGCAAGTAGGTACTTACGAATCCTTCAATGCTTGTTCCGTTGCTCTGTTGGCGAAAAGCCCCCCGGCTTACGGGAGAGGCGATTTCCGCTGGCCGGTCTACCAGCCCAGACAATCTCGCTGCTGTTCTGGCATGTACCACTGCCCAAGCTCCGCCTCGATTCGGCGTAGGTGGTGAGACAGGAGACCATCAGCACCACCCTGGGGTCCTCACCTCCGGGGGTGAAAATGTCCCTGCGCCGGCTCGCCATGCTGGAGCCGATCTACCGCCTGGCCCCCGACCTGATCCGCAGCGGCAGGGTCAACCGGCCCCCCGACGACACGGCGGCCTCCAGAGAGGTCAGGATGACCGACTTCCGGCTGTTCAGGCATGGCGGTTTCTACCAGGCCGTGGCCCGCTACGGCCCGGACGTCTGGACTCCCTTCTCCTACGCCGGTCTTCACGCCACCGAGCGGGTGCTGCGGCGGAAGGAGCAGCACCGCTTCTGGGGGGTGGACTGCCACTCCCACGAGGAGGACCGCTATCTCCGCATCGGCAACCGGGTCTTCTACGAGGACCCGGACCGGGAGGTGGAACCCTCGGCCCAGATCGTGGTGGCCGTGGACGCCTGGGCCAGGGAGCTGGCCCGAAACACCCTGTCCAGCGCCACGCCCACGCTGTTCTGCACCCCCGACGGGCAATGCAGCGAGGCGGTGGAACTGCGTCCCTCCCGGGACTTGGTGTCCGACCCCGCCGGACATCCCACGGTGGGCCGCCCGAAGCAGGTGGGCCTGTGGCTGAAAGACAATCCCGACATGGAGGTCATCGACGGCAGAACCGCCCACCGCTTGTTCATGACCATCTGCCACTTCCCCGCCATGCGGGCCTCCTGGCTGCGGGAGATCGTGGGCGGGTCATCCGGCGAGGTTTTCCGCCATCTGATGCGGTTCGTAGACACCGGCCTGGTGGCGGTGTTCGACGGGCGGCACTACCTGTCGGAACTGGGGATGAGGCGGGCGGCCAACATGAGCCGGGTGCTGCCGTCGGTGATCCGCAGCCGGCACGGGGCCTACCTGGACCGCTGGTACCGGAAGCACGAGCAGCACAACAACGACGGGGTGAACCGGCTGGTGGTGCGCTTCGCCAGGGAAGCCGTGGAGGTCGTCGCCGGCTGGCGGGGCGAGGTCATCGTGCCCGGCCTGACCCAGGTGAGGCCCGACCTGCTGGTGAAGGTCAGCGACGGTGCCCTGGGCACGGGGACTCACTACATCGAGTTCGAACGCTCCGCCGTGCTGCCGGGGAGGGTGGCCGGCCGCGCCCTGCCCCTGCTGATGGTCTGCGGGACAGCGCGGGGGTCGGCGGAACTTCCGGGCCGCTGCTGGGCCGCTGCCCATGCTGACCACCACATTGGAGAGGGCGCTGGCCGAGCCGGTGACCGGGGCGGTTACGGTGTGGAGCAGGGACGGAGTCCGGGCGGCGCTCCACTGCCGGTAATCGAGCAAATTCTCCCGGGAGGCCCCTAGATACGGAGTCGGGCGTACGCCCCCGACAAGCATACCAGAGCCTGCGGCCCGCCAGGGTTGGACGCTTTTCCCTTCCCCCGCGGGTCGGTCGCTCAGCCTGGCGCCGGACGCGAGAACCAAGCTCTCGTTGACCGCCGCCAAGCCGAAACAAAGACCAGACAGTCACGCCGCCTCCGCTCAGGCCTGTCCCTGCTCCGGCGTCTCCCCCATCACCATACGGTAGCCGACGCGGGGTTCGGTAAAGATGTACTTGGGGCTGCCCGCGTCGTCGCCCAGCTTGCGACGGAGGTTCTTCACGGCGGTGCGCACCGGCCGCGAGTCGCCGGAGCTTCCCAGACCCCAGACCCGTTGCAGCAGATGGTCGTGGGTCAGCGCCAGACCGGCGTGGACCGATAGCTCGACGAGCAGCTGGTGCTCGATGGCGGTCAACCGGACCGGACGACCGGCGACGCTCACCCTGCGTTCGGCGTAGTCGATGGTCAGCTCACCCCGCACATAGGGTCCCGTGGGTTCGGGCCGGGCGGCGGCCCCCCGCCGGCGCAGAGCCGCCCTGATCCTCGCCGCCAGCTCCGTGGGCGAGAAGGGCTTGACGACGTAATCGGCGGCCCCCGTATCGAAGGCCCTGGCGATGACATCGTCCTGGCCGTACACCGACAGGAAGATGACCGGCACGTCGGCAATATCGAAAATTCCCTTCATCAGCTCGATCCCATCGGTCCCCGGCAGCATCAGGTCCAACAAGACCAGGTGGGGCTTCTCCGCCTCTATGAGGCGTCCCACCGCTTCCGGGTCGGCGGTCACAATCGGCGCGTAGCCCAGCTTGGAGAGGGCGTCGCGGACGTACCTAAGCGCCTGGGGGTCGTCGTCCACGACGAGAATGCGCTTCCGCCCACGCTCCGACCGCCGCGAGGGGGCGGAGCGCCGGGCGGGTCCGGCTGCGGCGTCAATCCCGGCCTCCACCACCACCGGAATCGTGAAGGTGAACCGCGCCCCCAGACCTTCTCCGTCGCTCTCGGCCCAGATGCGGCCCCCGTGGGCCTCCACGATCCCCTTGCAGATGGCCAGGCCCAGCCCCGACCCCCCAAGACCGCGCCCCAGGTCCTCGTCGCCGCTCCGGGAGAACTTCCGGAAAAGGTGGGGCAGGCGCTCGGCCGACACGCCTCTGCCCTCGTCCGCGACGGAGACCGCGACGTGAATGTCTTCGCGCACGGCGGCCACCCGGATGGAGGACGACTCCGGCGAGTGAGTGGCGGCGTTGGAGAGGAGGTTGCCCAGGACCTGGACGATGCGCCGCCGGTCCGCCATGACCCAGGGCAGGTCCGGCGGCAGGTCGATGAGAAGCTGGTTCTCGCCCCCTGCGCTCAGGAAAGCATTCCTGGCCTCGTCCACCAGGACGGCCACCTCCGCAGGTCCGGGAGCGACCGGCAGCGTGCCCGTCTCGATCCGCGCCACGTCCAGCAGGTTGCTGATCAGGCCCCGCATCCGGCTGGCCTCCCGTTCGATGATCCGGTGGAACTGGCGCATCTCGGCGGGGTCCAGGTCGGGCTCGTCGTCCAGCAGGGTGGCTGCGGAGCCCCGTATGGAGGCCAGCGGCGTTTGCAGCTCGTGGCTGACCATGCCCAGGAACTCGGCCCGCAGCCGCTCCAGGTCCTCCAGGGGCGTCATGTCCTGTAGGGTCACAACCACGGAATCGACCTGACCCTCCTCCGAGTGGATGGGCGTGGCGTTGATGATGGTGGTGACGCTACGCCCGTCGGGGATTTGAATGACGATCTCCTCAGCCCGCACCGTCTCGCCGGTGCTCAGCGCCTGCGCCAGGGGGAACTCCTCCAGGGAGATCTCCCGCCCGTCGGCGCGCCGGAAGGTCAGCACGCCCAGGAGCTGCTCCAGGGGGCGGCCCGGCGTATGCAGGTCGTTGACGATCCTTCTCGCCTCCCGGTTCAGCGACGCCAGGGCCCCGGTCGCGGCGTCGAACACCAGGACGCCCACCGGCGAGGTGTTGACCAGGGCCTCCAGATCGGCCCTGGCCCGCTGTTCCTCCCGGTGCCTGCGGGCGTTGACCACGACCATCGTCGCCTGGGACGCGAACATCACCAGCGTCTCTTCATCTTCCCGGGTGAACTCCCGGCCCCCTTCCTTCTCGGCCACGTAGAGATTGCCGACGTGCTCGCCCCGGTGACGCATCGGCGCTCCCAGCAGGGTCTTGATCGGCAGGTCGGGAAAGCCCAGCGACCTCATTTGGCTGGCGACATCCCCGAATCTCAGGGAGCCTTGAATCGAGCTGAAGTACTCGAAGAGCGCCGGACCCTCCGGCAGGTCCAACATCCGCTGCTGCTCTTCGGGAGGCAGACCGGAGGTGATGAACTCCAGCAGTTGCCCCGATTCGTCGAAGGCCGTAATCCCGCCGAACCGGGCGCCGGTCAGCGACCGGGCGCTGTCCATGACCTCTTGCAGCACCGTGTCCGGGTCCAGGCTCTCGTTCACGCGCAGGCTGGCCTCGCTCAACCTGGTCAGGCGCTCCCGCAGCGCCTCCATCTCCCGCCGGTGCTCGTCGGCTTCCTTCATTTCTCCACCTCAATTGGGCTGTGGCAGACCCGAGGTTCGGCGTCTTCAGGAACCGGCCGGATGCAGATTGGACTTCGAGACGCCCTGGGCCAGCCGGTGCCTATTGTACCGGATCGGCCAGATACTCACAATAACGTCACGATTATAGAGGTTAGAAATCACACTAGACTCACATGGGTAGTCTAAAATATTCACTGGGCTGGAGTGCCGTCCGATGTCACTTGCCAGGAGCGCTTGGCCTATGCCTGCCCGTTAGAGGGGTTGTATTGGTATGCCTTCCGCATAGGATGCAAGTTTCAGCAGCGTCAGAGAGCGCACCGGCGGTATCCGCCGTCGTGAGGACGCGCCTCTGCGGACGCAATCTCTCTATCCCCCCCGGACGAAAATCGTCACCAGATAACCCCACACCCCCGCCTACGCGTTCAAGTGAAAGGAGACCACGGAAATGACCGTATCCCCTCTTGGCATCCGCTGGCTCGCAGTCGTGGCAGTTCTGGCCATTGCCGTCTTCTAAGCGCCTGCAGCGACGATCCGGTTCCCACGCCGGAGCCAACGGCTACACCGACCACGGCTCCCCCGGCTACCCCAACGAACACACCCACGCCGACACCTACGGCCACGCCGACGCCAGCGCCAACTCCCACTGCACAATTGACGGCTGCCGAAGTGTATTCGCTTGTCTCCTCTTCGATACCGTTCATTGAAACGCCAACGGGTACGGGCAGCGGTGTCCTGATCGAAGGCGGTTACGTGATAACCAACTACCACGTGGTATGGCCCTATGAAGCAGTTCGGGTGGTCTTTCCCGACGGCAAGGTGTTGCAGAACGTGCCGGTCGTTGGGTGGGACTCCATGGCAGACCTGGCGGTGCTCGGCCCGGTAGATGTACCGGCTCGTCCGTCGAAACTGGGCGATGGAGACGACTTGGCCCCCGGCAGCGAGTTGTTTCTGGTGGGATACCCCGCCGAAGTGGACGAGTTCCCGGAGCCTACCATCACCCGCGGCATCCTCTCGCGCTTCCGCGAGTGGGAGCAGCTTGGGATGACCTATCTTCAGACCGACGCGGCCATTGCAGGCGGTCAGAGCGGCGGGGCGCTGGTCAACTCCCTGGGCGAGGTAATCGGCATCTCCACGTTTTCTTTCAGCGAAGCCGGGTTCGGGCTGGCGACATCGGCGGCTGACAACGCGCCCATCGTGGAACGGCTGATTCGGGGCGATCTCACGTCCGGGCTGGGTGATCGCCGGTTGCCAGCCGGGGGCGTCGCCTTCGAGTTCTACGTGGAGTTGGCTAACTTTTGGGACTCCCGCACCTTCGTCTTGGACGCAACGGCGGGAACGATACTCCAAGCCGAGATCGACGGCCCGGGAGATGGGTTGCTCCGGGTGTCCGCCCCATTTGGGTTGCTCATGGAAGTGGATGACGGCGAAACCGGTATCGAGTCCGGCGCAGTGGAGCTGCCGGTGGACGGGATTCACTTCGTGCAAGTCGAGATGGCGGCGGGTGAATCATCCACCTTTGATCTGACCAGCACCATCAGGCTGAAGCCCTTCCATGACCCGGATGACGGCCGGACCATCGCGGTAGGAGAAACAGTTGCTGGAAGCATCGACTTCCACGCCGATTGGGACTGGTATTCCATTCGCCTGGAGGAGGGAGAGACGGTAACAATCGCCACTGACTCCATCAATGTGGATACCCTCCTCTACGTCGACTTTCCCAACTCCCGCGACGATCAGGTGGTCTCTGACGACGACAGTGGAGGAGGGTTGTTCGGGATCAACTCCGAACTGGTCTATCGCGCCCCGGATACCGGAGAGTATTTCATTGTCGTCACCGACGCAGTGGGCGATAGCTTTGGTGGCTACTACCTGTCGGTGGAACAGGCGAGGGAAGGCACGGAAACGGTACACGTGCCAACCGGCCCACAGTTAGTCGAGGGGCAGGTAGTGGACAGCCCCTTTGGGGAGATGCTGGTCTTCGACGACCCGGCTGGTTACTTCGAGGTGCAAACGCCGCAGATTTGGATAGAAGAAGAGCCGGACCCGACAGAGTACGAGGTTTTTTGGGCTTCCAAGCCCGAGGGGAACGGCGGAATCATAATAAATGTCAAGGAGGGCGTTCTCGTCTCCTTGACAGAGGCCGCCGATGAATTTGGTTCTGGGCTTCTTGAAGGTGGCGCAGAATCTTATGAATTCTGGGAGACTGAGACAACCCAGGGTCATCCGGCAGTCCTTTTGGAGTTTGACGGCTCCGAACTGGCAGGAACTGCGCTCATCTACCTATCCGACGGCGGGAAAGCCATCTTCATCACATACGTTTTCCCCGCTGCTCAATTCGACGCGGGAAGGGAGTTGGCCCACTACTCCTTCGGCACCTTCCGGGTCAGAGTCGATTGAGACCTAGACCTCGACTCCCTGTGGCAGGGAGTTTTCGACGCGTTCACCCCTTCGGAGCAGATGTGCATTCGCAATGAACTGGGCGAGGAGTTGCTGGCGTCCGTGTTGGGACTGCCCATTTTGGGCGAGGGCGATACGGAGCAATGGCAGGTATCGATATACGAGTGTCTTGACCCGGAAACCGCCGCTACCTTGTACCTCTCCATCGTGATCTCAAGTATCGAGGGACAAGGGTTGGATCTGGATGAGGAGAACGAAGCCTGCTTGCGCGAGTTGCTGACCGATACCGACGTGGCCGGAATCGCTGCCGCTACCCTGCCGGATGCCAGTCCTGAAGGCGCTGCGATGGTTGAAGATTTCCAGGGCAAACTCCTGACCTGCTTGGCGGGACTGCTTCTGCCGGACGATGGAGGGCCTGCCGCCGGCCCCCCGCCGCCGGATGATTCACTGATCTGGCAATACAGCACCAGCAACCCGGGCGAGTTGGTGATCGTGTCTCCCACTGTGGCCGACGGTGCGGTATACGCCGGCTCCTACGAGAACCGTGTGTACGCCCTGGACGCGGAGACCGGAGAACTCCTGTGGAGCTTCGAGGCCAAGAGCGACCTGGACATCCCACCCCTGGTGGCCGGGGGCGTGGTGTTCGTGGAAGATCTCGCCAACCTTTATGCGTTGGATGCGTCCACCGGGGATCTGCTATGGATGAAGTCGGCGCATGCCGCTCTGGTGAGTGACGGGATCGTCTACATTCCCACTTCGCCACGCGACGACGATTTCAGCGTCAGCGCGGTTGACGCGGTATCCGGGGAGCAGTTGTGGGCCACCAAAATGCCCCGTTCGGGATTGCCTCTACTGTTCCCTCTTACGGCTGCGGGCAGCAACGTCTACGTATCAGACGACCACCGGGTGCATGCCCTTGATTCGACGATCGGGAAGTTGGTCTGGACCTTGGACGCCGGTGATCCGGTCACGGCCCCTCCCACGGCATCGAACGGGGCGGTGTTCCTACGATCCTATACAACCGCCTACGCATTGGACGAGTCAACGGGGGAGGAGCTTTGGAGCCACGAGGTGGATTCCGCCGAGTCGAGTTTCCCTCCTGTCGTCGTGGATGACATGTGGTATCTGAACGGCTCGTCCCTGCGCGCCCTTGACGCCGCCACCGGGCAACTGCTCTGGTCGTTTGAGGCGGACAAAGAGAAAGCAGATCTCAGGCAAGCAGCGACCGGACAACCCGCAGTCGCACGGGGCATGGTGTTCGTGCGAACTGAGTACTTGTACGAAAAGACGGATGCTTTCCATGCACTGAATGCCGCCACTGGGGACGAGGTATGGAGCATTGATGACGACTCTGGCCTGACCTCAATCATGGTGGTTGACGAAGTACTCTACGCCCATTCTCTGGATGGCTACCTCCGCACGCTGGACGCCCGGACCGGAGAGCCTATCTGGAGCATCGCAATTGGCTATCACTGGTGGCGTTATCCCTACGCCGTGTCGGCAGGCGTGGTGTACGTGGGCTATCAGAACGCCGATAGCGGCCTATATGCCATCCTCGCTCCCGGCAATTCCAGCGCAAGATGAAGGGAGACCACAGAATATGACCGTATCCCCTCTTCGTATCCGCTGGCTCGCAGTCGTGACAGTTCTGGCCATCGTCGTCGTTCTAAGCGCCTGTAGCGACGATCCGGCCCCCACGGCGGAGCCAACGGCTGCTCCGACCGTCACTCCAACGGATACCCCTGCGCCGACACCAACGGCTGCTCCGACCGCCGACGCAACGGACACCCCCGCGCCCACCGCAGATGATAGGGCCGGGCTGGTGGCTCTCTACGAAGCGACGGACGGAGCCAACTGGGATAACAACGCAAACTGGCTGAGCGACAGGCCAATCGGAGAATGGTATGGCGTAATCGCTGACCTCAGCGGGCGCGTCACCGAACTGTCCCTCAACTTTAACCAGTTGAGCGGTGAAGTACCGGCAGAACTGGGCAACCTCGCCGACTTGGAATTGCTGGAACTCGAGGATAACCGCCTGACCGGGGAGATACCAGCGGAGTTGGGCAACCTCGCCAACCTGCGATATCTGCACCTCTGGCAGAACCAATTGAGCGGTGAGATACCGGCAGAGCTGGGCAACCTCGCCAACCTGCGAGGGCTGGGACTTGGCAGGAACCAGTTGAGCGGCGAGATACCGGCGGAATTGGGCAACCTCGCCAACCTGGAAGCGCTGTTCCTTGAGGATAACCGACTGAGCGGCGAGATACCGGCGGAACTGGGCAGCCTCACCAGCCTAACTAATCTGGACCTCGAAGATAACCAGTTGAGCGGGTGCGTACCAGGCAGCTTGCGAGACCAGTTGTATATGGAGATTTCCTACCTGGGAGGGCTGCCGTTCTGCGGCGCCGCACCCGAGCCCGCGCCGACAGCTAGGCCAGCCGAACCCGCAGTTGACGACCACGCCAACGCAATTGATGACGCCACCGCCGTGACGCTTTGGGATGCCGTCAAGGGCTCGCTGGACTACGAGGGCGACATCGACCTCTTTCTGTTCCAGGCCGAGGAGGGCCAGACCTACCGGATAGACGTGGCCTTGGGAAACCTGTCTGACTCAGTGGTTGAACTGTATGACGCCAACGAGGAATGGCTGGCGGCCAACGACGACCACGGAGATTCCTTTGCTTCCCGTATCGTTTGGGTAGCCCCAAGGTCGGGGGAATACTATGTTGCGGTGTTCGGCTGGGGCGGCACGGGCTCTTACACCCTGACCGTTTCCGTACCGGCTGTTCCGGCCGCCACTCCGATACCACTACCAGCGGTTGCTCCCACGCCCGACGCAGACGAGCGAACCGCGTCAACGGACACGGCTTATGCGGGACTGCTGGGAACTATCCCTGACACGCCCGAACTGCGCCAGCAGGTCTACATCAACGATTACGCTTTGGTCCGCCAGCTGTTTGACATCCCCCTGCCTGGGCCAGGGGACGACGATGATGCGCTGGTGGAATTCTACGAGTGGCTTCGTCCACCAGGATTTGAGGGGGAGGCTGACGATCCTCCGGTTAGGGGGTTTGGGGCCATTTCATTCTTCGGCCCGTTCAACCAATACAGGAACATTACAGCTGAGAATCTCCAACACCTTGCCTTCGACGTGCGGAGCATGGACCAGAGCATTGTAGCCTTTGCGCTCCCCGCCACACTGGATGTAGTCCGGGGCCGCTTCGATCCCCAAGCTACCGACAAGGCCCTGGAGTCTTGCTCCGAGTGCGAACCGCCCAGTTGGGAGGAGTACGGGGGCGTCTATTACTATAGCTGGGGCGAGGATTACGCCGCCAATCCGCAACTGAGATTCGCACCCCCGGCCTTCGACGAGATTGGCAGAGGGGGGCGTATCGCAGTCCTGGACGAGTATGTATTCCGCACCCTTGGGGCTTCCGACATGGAGGCGTTGATAGACGCTGGCCTGAACGAGGGCGCCTCCCTGGCGGACGTGGAGGAGTTCCGGCTTCTGGCAGGCGGGATGTCCCGGCTGGGGGCCTACACCATGCTCTTGAGTGATGACGTTGAGGTTTGGGACGCGGATGACTATGCCACGGAGGGGGGTCCCTGGCTGCGTCCCTACGAGGCGTTTGCCACCGGCGCAGGCAAGGATGAGAACGGACACTATATGGCCCTTGTGCTGGTCCATGCCGACGACGCCTCTGCGGAAGAGAACGTGGGACTGCTGCGCAGGATCATTGAGGAGGAGGGCTCGGTCCTCTACGACATCTCATGGTCAGACTACATCGACGTTGAGAGATCGGAAATCCACGCCGAGGGACGTGTGCTTCTGGCCAAGCTCAGAGGCAGGTTCGCCAACAATTGGCGTGATTGGGTGATCCAGCGTGACGGTCTCATATTGCACGAATAGAAACCCGCCTCCCGCCCACGGTAATTCCGGGCAACAAAAAGAGCCCGCATACATGGATTCTTCCGCGTAATCCGGCCTACCGACTAACAGGCTGCGGAAGAACGGTTTCCTTAAGAGAAGACAGGAAGACGACCATAGAACAAGGTGGGTGATCGCCTTATGAGAGATAGGAAAGACCCGCATGGTGAACGAAGACGACGACACGGACGCAATCGTGATGGTGGGTGAGACCTGGCGATGAAGCGGCTGCTGGGTTGATTCGGACCGTCCTGCTCATCGCGGTCGCGTCTCTCGCCGTACTGGCCCTGACTGGGTGCGAGCGTTTGTTTCCCGGCGTCGAGGACTGGATCGCCGACTCCGAGACACTCGCACGACGCTTCGACGCGCGCCTGGGCGACCTGAAGGCGTGCGTCGAGGAGGACAACTGCGAGGAGGCGCTTGATAAGGAAAGAGGCGCCTTCGCCATGTGCTCGTGGGTCACGTCGGGCGGGGAGCTTGCTCCGGAGGGGTTCGAGGCGGCGGAGTGGCAGCGGTTCGACGCCCTCTGCGAGGGTCTGGAGGGGCTGCTGGAGCTGCCGAAGGCGGACGCGCTCCGGCGCATCGAGGACCTCCAGGCTGAGACGGACCGCATAAGTGAGGGAATCCGCGCCGACATCGAACCCCGACAGCGGGGAGAGGTGGAATGAGACGAACGCCAGCGCTAATGGTGCGGTTCTGACCGAGAGAAATTCACAGGCTGCGGCGTACAACCTGGTTCGGATGTCCAGGTTGATGACGCCTCAGCAGACCAGGGCGGTTCAGCCAGCGTGAGCGGCTACGGGCGAAGTATGCCCAAAATGATGGGCGGGGCCTGCCAAACCCCGGCAATCCTCCTCTGAAACGTCCCTAGCCGCCGCCGATTCAACCTCCTGACCGACCATTCCGCCGCAATCACACGCTCGACCGACTACGCGTGACAGACAATACCCCCTCTCCCGCAGCCAGCTAACTCTCGCGGCGCACCCACGTCAGTTAGTCCCCTATGCACAGCCCGGACACGGGCTAGACTTGCTGAAACTCAAAAGCCCGCATGCTTCCTTCTTCTTCCCTCCCTGACCCGGACTGCGGACGCCACCCGGCTCCGCGTCGCCACGCGCCAGGCCGGATGCGGAGACCGACTTCGAGACGCCCGCGGCTAGCCAGCATCAATTGTACCGGATTGGCCAAATACTCACAACAACGTCACGGAAAAAGGGCTTGATAATCACGCTGGACTCACACGGGTAGTCTACAATACATGCTGGGCCATAGCGCAGTCCGCTTGGCCTATGTCTGCCCGTTAGAGGGGTTCTATTGTCTTGGCTTCCGCGTAGGATGCAAGTTACAGCAGCGTCAGAGAGCGCACCAGCGGCATCCGCCGTCGTGAGGACGCGCCTCGACGAGCGCAATCTCTCTACCCCCCCCCCGACGAATATCGTCACCCAGATAGACCTAGAACCCCGTCCGATAGGTTCGGTCAGACCTGCCCCACCCGCACCGTTGAGCGTCCGAACGCTCGCTGTGTCCGTTTGTTCCTGACGATCCCTTGGACTACCTCTGCCCAAGATGACTTCACATCTCCCCAGCCCCTGACCGTCCGGATAGCGGGTGGCGAAATGCCTCCCAGCCGGACGGTTTCTGCCTCCCGGCTCCGCGAACCGTCCCCCAATGGGCGCGAGCGGCGGAGTCACCACAGACTACCAATGCTTAGGAGAGTGTACGAACAATGATGACGTTCCAATCGACCACCGGGAGTTTAGCGCTGCGGGCCGCAGCAGTCTTGCTGATTCTGGCGGGGTTTTCCGCTCTGCTCGCCGGCACCTCAATCGCATCCGCCCAGGGCGTCGCGCCGGACAAACCCGACAGACCCACCGGAACGGCAGTCTTCCGGGGCGGCGTGGACCTGGAGTGGAACCAGGTGCCGGAGGCCACGTCCTACGACGTCCAGTTGTACTGGAACGACCAGTGGATCGACCTGCCGGGCGACGGCGTTGAAATCGCGTTCTACGGGGCCGGAGCCATCATCAGCCAACTGCACCACGAGGGCTCCTCCTACTGGTTCCGAGTGCGGGCCAACAACGGGCACGGGTCTTCGGACTGGTCCGACTACCTTTCCATGAACCCCACCTCGAATCATGAATCAGGTAGACGGGACAGGCCGGACAACGTTTCAGCCACGGGCGCTCCCACAGTCAGCAGCACCCCGCAGGTGGGGGCGACACTCACGGCGTCCATCTCGGACATTGCGGACGGGAACGGCCTGGACCGGGTGAAGTTCAGCTACCAGTGGATTTCCAACGACGGAAGCACCGATACCGAGATTCAGGATACCAACGACGCCGCCTACACGCTCCAGCCTGCCGACGTGGGCAAGACCATCAAGGTGCGTGTGTCCTTCACCGACAGGGGCGGCTACGCGGAAGCCCTCACCAGCGTAGCGACGGAGGCAGTGGCGGTTGGCCCTAGCGTGGCTTCCCTCACTGTGAAGAAGGCCGGATTACTGACGGCCTCCGTCACTGTGAATGTTACCGCGCCCGACGGCAGTGAAGTCTACCTGCGGTACCGCGATGGCATTAGGGACCGTCCCCTCGAAGTATTGGGACGGTCCCTATGGACCACCCAGTCGAAGGCAGTGGCCCCGGGTGAGTCATCGGTAGAGTTCGGGTGGAGCGATGTGGCTGGCACCAGGAGCTACACGGTAGAAGCGTCCTACGACAGCACCTTCGCCACGGGAACGAAGACTATCCGCTTCACCAACCCACAGCCGGAGGTAGGCGGACCACCCATATGGGTAAGCGCAGATGAGACCACCACCACCTTCACTTTTCTTGTGTCTCTTAGCAACGATGACTACGCTTATCTACCGAGCGCGACCGAGTTAAGAAACGCCTCCTTTAGCGGTCGCCTTCTCAGTAAATGGCCCGTCGACGCACATATACGTTACCGCACCGGCGGCGGCGCCTGGACGAGCACCTCGATCGGCCTCGAGAACGAGAGAATCAGATACTTATACCCCATAGACGGGGCCAGCAAACTCGGGTTTGTCGTCAAGCTAACCGGGCTGACCGCGTCCACTGACTATGAGATGCAGGTGTCCTTCGATAGCGCTTTCCCTGAGGCGGCTACGGAGACCTTTTCCATTACCACCCGTGGCCTCACCATCAGCGTGCACAGCATCAAGCGGACCGAGGCCGTCGTCACGTTGGACTTAATTTCAGCCATAACCAACACCACCACCTATCTGCGCTACCGCACTGGCAACGACGACTGGACTCGTTTCGATGGACCCCGAGCCTGGGGTTCCAAACAATACTGGCTGACCGGACTGACGTCCGGCACTACCTACGAGGTGGAGGCTTCTTACGACTGGGACTTCCAGCCGACGTCCACAAGGTCCACCACGTTCACGACTTTGCCGCTCACCGCTGCTTCGGACGCCACCCTGAGCGGGCTGGCGTTGAGTGACGTTGACTTCGGCACATTCGACTCGGCCACTACTGAATACACCGCCGACGTGGACAGAGACGTGATGGAGACCACCGTCACCCCCACGGTGAACCATGACGGGGCGACCTACGTAATCAAGCTGGACGGCGTGGCCGATAGCGACGAAACCGTTGTACTGGCCCCTGGCAGCAGCGTCATCACCATCGAGGTCACCTCAGGGGACAGGGAGACCATCAAGACCTACACCGTTACGGCAACCAGGACTGCATCCAGCGACGCCACCCTGGCCGACTTGGCGTTCAGTTTCCCTACCACGATGGGCAGTGCACCCGTCCCTCTTGATTGGCTCGATCCCTCGGAGGAACTTGCGAACGACGTTGATTTTGGCACGTTCGACCCGGCCACCACTGAATACACCGGCGACGTGGACAGCAACGAGGAGTTGATCCGCGTCACCCCGACGGTGAACCACGGCGGGGCGACCTACACGGTCAAGTACGACGCTTCATATGTGAACTACTGCCGGCCCGCCCGACTGTCCAAAGTTGGCTTGAGACTCATCCCGGCCCAGGGAGTTGACGAGATATTCACCCTGGCCTCGGGAAGCAATGTCATCACCATCGAGGTCACTTCCGAGGACGGTCAGACCATCAAGACTTACACCGTCGCGTTAACCAGCGCTGCATCCGCTGTCGCCACCCTGAGTAGCCTCCATCTATTTACAGCCTTGCCCGGAGAGCGCATCTGGTTCTACGTCGACCGACCGGACGACGACCGCGTCGTTGACATAGGTGAGTTCTCTCCGTCTACTACGGAGTACACCGCCGACGTGGAGAACGACATTTCGAAGGTCGTTCTAGGGGTAGAAGCGGCCCACCACCGGGCGACCTGCATAACAAAGCTGGACGGGGTTGACGCCAGAGTAGAATACCCGCTGTCCGTGGGCGACAACGTCATCACCGTCGAGGTCACCGCCGACGACGGGGAAACGACGAAGACCTACACCATCACGGTCACCCGAGCCGAGCCGCCGCTCTCCACAGACGCGGCGCTGAGCGGGCTGACGCTGAGCGGCATAGACTTCGGCGCGTTCGACGCGGCCACAATCACGTACACGGCCAGCGTCGGCAACGATGTTTCCGAAACCACCGTCACGCCGACGACGAACGACGATGGGGCAACCTACGCGATCAAGCTCGACGGAACAGCGGATGAGGATGGGACGGTGGCCTTGGCCGTAGGCGAGAACGACATCACCGTCGAGGTGACCGCCGAGGACGGTCAGACCACCAAGACCTACACCATCACCGTGACACGCGCCGCATCGGGATCGAACACTCAACAGCCGGAGGAGAAAGAGGAACCGGGGCCTGAGGTGACGGTTGCGCTGTCGCCTCCCACGGCACCGGCAGGCACGGCGGTCGACGTAACCATGTCCTTCGCCAACCTGGAGTCCGACTCCGACGCCAGCACCAAGGATTACGTCTTCCGGGCCGACGTGAAGGACTCCAACGACGGAGACGTTGACCAGTGCGAGGATCATGCCAACGGCTATGGTCTCGGCGTGGACCGCTACATGTACAAGGTGGACCAGGACCCTGAGGTCCGCACGGGAACCATCTCCGCAGACTGCCCGGTGGGGGCCTACACCCTTCGGGTGAGCATCTCCACCGCCGACAACGTGGAACTGGCATCGGAGAGCGCGGCCTTCACGGTGGTCAATCCGGGTCCTACGCTGTCCAACGACGCCACTCTGAGCGGACTGACGCTCAGCGGCGTGGATTTCGGCACGTTTGCATCAGCAACCACGGGGTACACCGCCAGCGTCACCAACGATGTAGCGGAAACCACGGTAACGCCCACCGTCAACGATGACGGAGCTTCCTACGTAATCAAGCTCGACGGCATGACGGATGGCGATGGGAGTGTCTCGCTCGCCGTGGGCAGCAACGTCATCACCATCGAGGTGACCGCAGAGGACAGCCAGACCACCAGGACCTACACCGTGACGGTCACCCGCGCCGCACGGCCGCTCTCCGCCGATGCCACGCTGAAGGGCCTGACGCTGAGCGGAGTGGACATCGGCACGTTCGCCTCATCTACCTTCGGGTACGGTGCCAGCGTCGCCAACAACGTGGTGGAGACCACTGTCACACCCACTACGAACGACGACGGGGCGACCTACGTGGTCAAGCTGGGCGGAGTTGTCGATACCGACGGGGCCATCACCCTAGCTTTGGGGGGCAATATCATTGCGATAGAGGTCACCGCTGAGGACGGCCAGACCACCAAGACCTACACCGTCACCGTGACAAGGGCGGCGTCCGGCCCAGCGGTGACGGTTACCCTCTCCCCCTCCGACTCGGTGGAACCTGGCACGGAAATCACCGTCACTATGTCCTTCGACGGCCTGGAAGCCGACTCAGACACCAGTACCATCGATTACATATTTCGGACCGACGTAAAGAATTCGGACAACGAAGATGCCGACGCCTGCGAGGATCGGGCCAACGGCTACGGCCTGGGAGTGGACCGCTACATGGACAAGGTGGACGAGGACCCGGAGATCCGCGCCGGGAGCATTTCCACGTCCTGCGCGCCCGGCGACTACACCGTCGAGGTCAGCATATCGTCCCCCGGCAACGTGAAGCTGGCGTCGGCCACCGCCGGCTTCACGGTCAACGCCCCAGACCAACAACAGCCGGAGCCAGCCTCCACAGACGCGACGCTGAGCGGCCTGACCCTGAGCGATGTCACCCTGGCGTTCGCATCAGACACGACCAGGTACACCGCCAACGTCGCCAGCGATATGGACGAAACGACGGTGACCCCGACGACCAACGACGGCGGGGCAAGCTACGTAATCAAGCTCGACGGCGTGGCTGACGAGGACGGGGTAATCCCCCTCGGCGTGGGCGGCAACGTCATCACCGTCGAGGTCACCGCCGAGGACGGGAACGGCACCAAGACCTACACCGTCTCCGTCACTCGCGCCGCGCCGCCGCTCTCCACTGACGCCGCCCTGAGCAGGCTGACGCTGAGCGGCGTGGACATCGGCGCCTTCGACCCGGCCACCACCGAGTATGCCGCCAGCGTCGCCAATGACGTGGACGAAACGACGGTGACACCAACGGTGAACGACGACGGGGCGGTCTACGCGGTCAAGCTGGACGGCGTGGCTGACGCCGACGGGACTGTCCCGCTCAGCGTGGGCGCCAACGTCATAACCGTCGAGGTCACAGCCGAGGACGGCAACACCGCCAAGACCTATACGGTGACCGTGACCAGAGCCGCTCTGCCACCGGCAGTCGCCCCGGACTCACCCGGCGCGCCCACCGGGAGCCTGGACGGCGCAGGCAATGCCTCCCTGGACTGGAACGACGTTGGGACCGCCACTGGCTACGAGGTGGGGCTATGGTGGAACGGCGAGTGGACGACGCTGCCGAACGACGGCGCAGGCTTGGGCGTCTCCATCAGCGGGTCCGGAGCCACAGTCACGGGACTGCCGACGCACTGGACGGTGTACTACTTCCGCATCCGGGCCGTCAACGAGGCCGGAACTTCGGATTGGTCGCCGATGTCGAAGCTAGAACTCTGACCGTGGAAGACGGCGCCGCCGCAGCCATCTTGACAGTTGGGCGGCGGCTACTTTCGGGCAACGAAAAAGTACGCATACATGGATGTACACGTGAGGCCAATGGCGTCACATGGAGTGGATTCGCCCAGGCTCTAGGGATGGACAGTAGGCAACCCCACTCAGGGGGCCGTCACGAACCGAACCCCTACACCTCGGTCTTGCGCTCACGCACTGGACGTCCAGGCCGTTCCCATCGGGGAGAGGGCTCTGCGAATGTCCTACGGAGAGGACCGGCTCCATGCCAAGACAGCGCATCCACCACAGCAGAAGGACCTACGAATTCCCCGACGACTTCCCTGAGCGCCTCGTGCGGTTCCAGGAGGAGTCTAGGCTGCCGTGGGCGGAGATAGACCGGCGTCTCGACGTCCATTCCGAGACCACGAGGCGCTGGAGGGAGAAGGGCGTGCTTCCCAGCACGCGGAACTATGCGGCGCTCCTGAAAGTGGCGGACTCCCTGGGTCTCGGCCACCTGTTCAGAGACTGAGCAGGCGGCGCGCCGCTGAGGTGCTGAGACCGCGGGGACTGGAACGCCAAGAGGCCGTCATACACCGAGTCCTCAGCGTCAGACCCGCATTGCATTCCGGAGACGGCCCCGCCATCATGGAGGCGTCCCTCGCGCCGGTCCCGCAACGGGATCGAGCGGACAGGGAGACGAACTCCGGTCCGGGCCGTCGCTCGGAGTCTGCTCCGTTGCAGGCGACCGTTCCCGCAACAAGGGACACGCCCGGTAGTAGAACGCCAGGACATACGGGAGGAGCGTCATGAACGAGGAGCATGACGGGATGGACCAGGGGAATCCATCGGAAGAAGAGTACCAGAGGTTCCGCAAGATGATAGACGGCGTGGGTCGCGATGGCCTTCAACGGATGATCGAGCATCTGACGGAGAGGATCGAGACGAACCCACGCGACACCGAAGCCCTGGGCGGCAGGGGGCTGGCGTACAGCGAGTTGGGAGACCATCGCCGGGCGGCGGAGGACTACGGTAGAATCATCGCCTTGGACCCCGGCAACGCGGGCGCCCACCTCGGCAGGGCGCGTGCCTACTCCAAGCTGGAGGAGCACCGCTCGGCGGTGGAGGACTATGACGCCGCCATCCGCCTGGCCCCCGGCGACGCCGTGGCGCACTACAGCCGGGGGGCGTGCAAGGCGGAGCTGGGCGACCTGGCCGGAGCGATGAGCGACTTCGACGTGGCCGTCACCATGGCCCCCGGCGCCGCCGACGCCCACTACAACAGGGGATTGACCCACGTGGCGATGGGCAAGCGCCACCAGGCGGTGAAGGACCTGAGCAGGGCCATAGACTTGAATCCCAACCTCGCCGACGCCCACTACCACAGGGGCATGGCCTACCGCGACATGGGCCGGATGGACAGGGCGCTCAGGGACTTCGACGCCGCCGTCGAGATCGAAGAGCGGTACGGCCTCGCCTACTACGCCAGGGGGATCACCAACGTCAACCTGGGAGCACACGAGGCCGCGCTCGGCGACTTCGACGCCGTGCTGGGTCTCGACCCCGACAACGCCCCGGCGCTCCGGGGCAGGGGCGTCGCCCTGGGCAGCCTGGGCTGCTACGACGAGGCGGTCGGGGACTTCGACCGGGCCCTGGAGCTCGACCCCGGCAACGCCGAGGCCCTCGCGGCCCGGGGGCTGGCCCACAGCAGCCTGGAGCAATACGAGCTGGCGATAGAGGACTACGGCAGGGTCCTCGACATCGACCCCCGGAACAGGGACGTCCTCTACAGCAGGGGAATCGCCCGGATGTACGCGGCCCGGTTCGAGAGCGCCGTCGAGGACTTCGAGGCCATCCTCGGCATCGAGCCGGGGCACGCCGCGGCGCGGGGAGCGAGGGAGTTGGCCCGCGAGACGCTGGAGATGCGGGGAGGCGCGGGCGAGGGGCAGGCGGCGCGGTAGCGCCGCCGCGCGGACGTGAGCACCCGCTGCCCCCCACTTCAGAGATGTCGAAGCCGGGCGGTGATTTCGGGCAACAAAAAAAGGCGGCATACATGAGAAGCAGGGGGGAGGCCGCCGTCGATGCGGCGATAGCCTCCCCCCTGAGCGACGGCCCGGTGTGTTGCGCCGGGCCGTCGCCCCCGCGTCTCTAGGCGGCTGCCGTCTCCGGCTGCTTGAGCATGGCGGAGTAGCCGGGCATCAGGACGGGCGTCATCGACAACCGGCCCGCGCCGTCGTACCCGGCGCGGTAGGCGTACTCCGCCTTCGCGCCCCAGGGCACCCGACCGCCGACCCGGACGGCGGGGCCGCCGAGCCTGCCGCTGCGCCCAGGCCCGCCCGCGCCGTGCACCACCATCCCGCTCCGCTCGCCCTTGCGCCAGCCCAGCACCTTCACCTCGGCGGGCATGACCCGCTCCTCCGACTTCGCGCGCCGGAACAGCACGGCGTGCAGCCTCTTCAGCACGCCCGCCGACGGAGAGGACCTGCCGTTCATGATCTGGGAGAGGTGGGAGGAGCTGATGCCCGCTCGCCGTGCGACCTCGTTCTGGCTGAACCCGTGAGCGTCCATGCGGTCCCACACGGCCTTCGTGTCGACGCAGGCAAGCTGCGCGGACGCGACCGTCGCCTCGGCCTCCAGCGCCGCCTCGACCAGCGCCTGGACCCTCACGCCCATGCCCCTGCGGCCGCGGGACACCTCCGACATGTAGCTGGCGGACACGCCGACCCGCTCGGCAAGCTCCCGCATGGTCATGCCCAGGGCGCGGGCGCGCTCCCGCACGTAGGTGCTCTGCCCGTTCACCACGCTCGCCGGGCGGTTGGCGCACTGCGCCGGGGCGACCTTCGCCGGGGCCTTGAGCGCCGACTCGATCCGGGTCTGGACCTTGACGCCCATGTTCTGGCGGCCACGGGCAACCTGGGTCATGTAGCTGTAGGACACCCCAACGCGGTCGGCCAGGTCCTTCATGGTCATGCCCCGCTCGCGGGCGCGCTCCCGGATGAAGCTGCTCTCGCCGACCACCACGCCGCCCTGTCGGTAGACGATGCCCTGACCGGGGACCTCTCCCAGGACCGCCGCGACCTTCTCCCGCATCTTGGGCGTCCACGGACTGCCCCCGTTGGCGATCCGCGACAGGTAACTCGCGCCCACGCCCATCCGGGCCGCAAGCTGTTTCATGGTGAGCCCCCGCCGCCTCGCAGCCGCCTTCAGCTCGCTCTCCGCCGTCCTCGTCGTCGTTCCGGTTGCCATCGTTGCCGTCGTCATCACGACCTCCTTGTGTGTTGTGCTGCCTTTGGCCTTGCGCCCGCTTGCGGGCAAAGAAGAAGGGCCGTCCCCGGCGAACGAGGACGACCCTTGTGAATGGGGATGTGTGGTGAGAGCCGGAGGCCCCGCCGTCAGCGGCGATGGACCTCGTCGACGTGCATGGACTCCTCCTTTCGGTTGTTGACCCGCGCAGGACATCCACGGCGGGGGCCGTTGGTGATGGGTTGGGCTGACGCTGGACGCACTCCGCCCACGGTCGAATGCCGGACGCGGGAGACGGAGTGGGGTGACAGAAGACGCAGCTCGGCCCAGGGCGCGTAACGTCAGGGGGAGAGCTGCGAGACGGGAAGCGGCCGGCCTACGTCTCAGTCGCAGACCAGCGCATGGGAGAAAGACGCAGCTTGCCCAGAGCCTGCCCCGTACTTGATACGGGGGTGAATACGTCATTGGGGGAAGCTGCGAGACGTGAAGCGGCCAGCCTGCTTGCAACGGCAGACCGGCGCATGTCGAAGGTGCGGCCTAGCTGTCAGTCAGCCATGCCGCGGGCGTGAGGAGCCGGTCGAAACGACAGACGCATTTCGACCGACCAAGTGAGGACGAAGCACAGAGAGCGGTCCGTCCCTGAGTCCAACGGAAGGAGCGATCAACCTCAACCGCCAGACCGGTGTCCAGCGGAAGAAGCGATCAACTCCAACTCGCCGGACCGGTGCCCAGTGACGGAAGCGATCAACTTCCAACCACCGGACGGGTGTCCAGCGGGAGAAGGGCTTATAACTCCAACCGCCGGACTTGGACCGAGGACGAAGGACCAGCGTCAACTCCGTCGTGTCAGCCCGCGCTGCCTGCGAAGGACCAACGTCAACTCCGCTTCAGCAGCATTCCCTCGTGGGAGACCGGGGGAGAGCGAATCATCCTCCGGTCGGACCCGTGCAACAGGGATCACGCACCCAGGGTTTCTATGGTCGGAAACCTTGGAAAAAGCCAAACAGCACACTCATTATCAACGGCCCGAGACCCGCAAAAGAGGGCCTGCGCCCCCCTTTCGCAAACCGCCGCCAGATCGTTCACTAAAGTTGACTGTAACCCCGCAGCACTCCCGGCCAGGCTATCGCCACCACAGTCCGAGGCTCAGCCTGTTCAGAAGCTCCCGCTTTCTGATCGCTCTCCGCGTGTCGAAGAGCGCGGTCCTGCGCCAGTTGACCTGCCCGTCGCGGTCGAACCCGCGCAGCGGCCGCTTCTCCGGCGGAAGCGTCATCCCGTGGTCTTCGAGCAGGGCCAGCTCCACCACCCGCAGGCGCTCCTCCTCAGCCAGCCAGTCGAGGCCCTTCCCGTCGTTGGGGTGAGCGTCCTTCAGTCCCCGCCACTCGACGATGAGCGCCCACACATCGCCGAACACTTCCTCGTCGTCCTCGGCGGGCTCCAGCGTCACGAGGTCGGGGTACTCCCGCCGCGCCGTGGGCCTCGACGAAGGCTTGCTTCCAGCGTCCGGCGCACCGCTCTCCGACCGGGAGGGACCGGCGCCGGCATGACCGGCCCCGGTCCCCTGGGCATCGCTGCTCTTCAGCGCTTCGACCCGGCCCTCGACGGCAGCCATCCGCCTCCGCAGCTCCTTGCCCAACTCGTCGTACCCCTTCGCCATCTCGTCACGGCCCTTCTCCAGCGCCTCCACCCGTGCCTCCAGCCTGTCGTTGCGCTCCCGCTGACGGGCCGCAGCCGACCCGACGCCCTCCTGCAACGCACGCTCCAGGGCCTGCCGAACCCGCCTCGACAGCTGCCCCGTCCTGGCGCACTCGGCCACCGTCCGCTGGTCCAGCTCCAGCACCCGCGCCGCGCCCTTGTATCCCTTGTCCCGCACCAGCTCTTGCAGCAGCGTCATCAGCCGCATGTGGTGCATGTTCTCGATGTCCTTGCTGTCTTCGATGCCGTGTTCGGTGGTTTTCATGGCTCTTTTCTCCCTCGCAGAATCTCGCCCAGGTCTTCGGTCAGCCTTTCACCCGGCCTTTTGCCACATTTTTTGGCACGTCATGCACCCCCACTTCAATCGCATTTTCCGGGGCCTAATGTCATTGGGACGCCGCTCCCACGGTCCCGCCGATGTCATTCCCCACGTTTGGCGATGTCATTGCAGTCCGGAACACCGCCATTCGAGAAAGTGTTTCCTGTTTACGTCCTGTAGGGGGCGATTTACCCCTGTTTCAGCTATGAATTCACGACTCTGGCCGCTCTGTTACCAAACTGAAACTCCTGTACACCCCCAATACTGCACGAAAGGGGCCGAAAAAAAGAGGGCCTGTAACCCCCCGCATCCCTGCGCAGAGCCACGGGGGAACGGCCCGTAACCCCCCGCATTCGTGCGCAGAGCTACCAGGGGTCTTATTTCCAGTTTCATTTGGTCACACTTTTTTGCGACCGCCGCAATCCGGCCATTGGCGGCAGACCGCAGAAGAGAGGTGAACGAAGGTGGCGCTGAGATCGAAACTCCGGTCCATTAGAAGGCTGATTCCGCTGGCAACCGCTCTGCTCCTGGCGGCGCTGGTGGCAATCCCCGCAAGCAACATCGCCCTGGCCCAGTCCCCGCCCGGCATCGTCCTGGTCAACGCCGACCGGGACTTCGTGGAGCGCAAGGGCGGCGGCGAGTTCGTCGCCCGCCCCCTCTTCGACCGGCAGATCGAGAGCCTCTTCTATGCCGTCCGGGACGCCGACACCGGCGACTGGATAAGCGCCATGTACCGGGTCAGGGGCGGCGAGAAGGAGCGCAGCGACGGTTGGGAGTATTCGTGGGAGTACCCCGACCTGGACGAGCACCCCGAGCTCGACCGCGACCGGGCCTACCTGCTGGTGATGCTGGCGGAGTCCGTGGACAACCACAGGGGCGACTTCTACGCCGTCATACCCATACACCAGCCGGGCCGCATCTGGGACAAGATTCTCTCCGCCCTCAACCCCGGACGCTGGGCGAGGGCCTTCGCCGGCTGGGTCATCGAGGGAGTCCACGGGACCCTCTGCGGGGTCGTTGAAAGAGCCAGCGGCGAGGACGCCGACAACTGCGGGGGCAGGTAGCCGATGAGCGACATCCTCACCGGCACCCCCGCAGACCTCACCTACGCCCACGACCTGGTGCGCCAGGCGTGGATGGTCGTCTGGGCCATCACGTCGGGCGCGCTGGTGGTCATCCTCGGCTGGATGGGGCTCAGCCTCATCGTCTCCGAGCACCTGGGCCGCCAGCAGACACGGGGTGGCGGGAGATGGTCCCCCGGCTGGTGCTCGGCCTCGTGGCCGCCGCATCGTCCCTCTGGTGGTGCGCCCTGGTCCTGGACGTTGCCGACGCCGTGTCCGGCTTCATAGCCGTCTCCCTGAACGTCACGGCGGGCGACCTGCTCCGCTCCACCCTCCACACCCTGATGACCGGCGTGCAGGCCGGGAGCGTGGGCATGGCCCTCCTCCTTGCGGCCCTCTACCTCGTCTACGGCTTCTTCGTGCTCTACGTCATCGTCCAGATGGTGCTGCGCCTGGCCCTCATCGACATCCTGCTGGCCCTGGCCCCCATCGCCCTGGGGCTGTGGATTCTGCCCCACACGGCGGGCTGGGGCCGCCACTGGCTCAGGCTCTTCATGACGACGGTGTTCCAGCAGGCCATCCAGCTCATCGCCCTGGCCCTGGGGTTCGGCTTCCTCAACGAGGTCGCCGCCATCGCCGCCTTCGAGCCGGTGCAGGACCTGATCTGGAAGCTGCTCTTGTCCCTGGCCTTCGTCTACATGGCGACCCGCGTCCCTTCGATGCTGGGCAACGCCGGGACCTTCGACTCCTGGCTCTCGATGCTCTACTTCGGCATGAACCTCCCCTCGTCGATGGTGCGCTCGGCCAAGACCATCGGGCTGGTGGCGGGCGGGGCGGCAGGGGGGCCGGGCGGCATGGCGGTGGGCGCGATGGCGGCCAGCGCGGGCGTTTCGGCCGCCGCCAGCGGCCTCAGCTCGGCGGCTTCGATGGCCACCCCATCGGCAGGAGGAGACGGGGGCGGCGAGCCCAGAAGCAGCGGCGAGTAGCTCAGGAAACGACTAGCAAGCCAACGATGGAATTCGCGTCGATAAGTAAAGCAAGGGAGGGAGGAGCGATGTGCAAGTAGCGGGGAGTCACCGAGGCGAGAGAACGAAGTGATGAACGCCGGGAAAGCGAGCAGCGTCCGGCGGAAAAGAGGAGAAAGAACGAATGGAACAACTGACACAGACCATATCGAACCTGGTGGGAATCCTGCTGGGCGTCGTGGGGGCGATAGGCGTGGGCTTCTTCATCTACGGCGCCTACCTGTACCTCACGGCCAGCGGAGCGCCCCATCAGATGGAGCGCGGCAAGAGCGCAATGATGACCGCCCTGGCGGGCATCGTGCTGGCCCTGGTCGCCTACGGCGTCGTGGAGCTGGTGATGAACGCCGTCGTGGATCCCGGAATCGACATCGACGACGTGCTGCCCGACCCCACGCCCAGCAGCTAGGCGCACGTGAGAAGGGAGGAATGGCAATGAGAGAACACGAGGTACCGACTCACGTCCAGGCCGAGGACCGGGTCCTATTGGGATTCACCTTCCCGCAGATCGTGGCGGTGATGGCGGTGTGCGCCATCTCCTACGGCGCATACCGCTACGCCCCCGTCGGCCCGTCCGAGGTGCGCATGGGGATTGCCGCCGTCTTCGGACTGGTCGGCATCGTCATGGTCGTCGGGAAGATAGGAGGTCGGCGGCTGCCGTTGGTGGCCGCCGACCTGCTCAAGTACCGGCTGGGGGCTCGGCTCTACGCCGGGCAGGTGTCCCAGTTGGTGAGGGCCGAGCCGCCCGCGCCGGCGCAGCCGGTCAGGAGCGGCCCCGGCCCGCTGAGCCTGATGGCGAAACGCGCCGGGCGCGGCCTGGCAAGGCTGCGCAAGAAGGGGAAAACCCGCAAGAACAAGGAGCGCCGCAACGGAAGGATGCGCTGGTTCGGCAAGCGCAGGGGGAAGGACGGAAGGAGGGGCCAGCGTCACGACCACCGAGCCGAGACGCTGGAGACGAGGCGGAGGAAACCCCGCAGGGGCTTCCTGGCCTTCGCGGCCCTGGCCGTCCTTGCCATGGCCTTGGTGACCGTCCCCCAGGTCGCCCTGGCCGACGACCACGAGCCCTGGCGGGACGAGATCGACTTCGAGGTCGAGGAGCCGGTGGAAGGACGGAGGATATTCGTCGAGGGACTCACCGTCTCCGGCGACCGGGCCGCCGTCACCCTTCGGGCCGCCACCGCCCTGGACATCCGGGTGCGGGCCTTCGGCGGGCCGACCGGCACGTGGCTGCGCTTCTGGGGTTCGGCCACCCTGACGGAGGGGGAGCGCATCGACTACTCACTCCCACTGAACGGCCCCGTCCCGTCCTTCACCGTGTCGTGGGAGGACACGCTGGGGCAGGCGGGAGCCCTCACGGTGGAACACGACCGGATCCCGTACCCCCTTCCTGCTGTGGAGGGGGAGCTCTGCGCCCTTCGCATGACCTCCCTGGGCTGGACGCCCGGAGCGGTCAGCGGGGTCATCGAGTCGGAGTGCGTGTCCGCCGTCGAGGAGCCCATCGAGCTTCAGACGGTGGCCGGGCACCAGAGCGTCACCGAGACGGCCCTGTTGGACGCCCAGGTGACGGCCATCACCGGGACGGTGGCCGCAGCGACCGGCGCTTCCCACGCCACCGTCGCCTTCGTCCCCAACGGCGAGACCCGTTTCCGGCTCCCGGTCGGGACCGGCGAGACGGTTCACGCCGTGAGCATGGACGTGACCCTTGAGGCGTCCCTGAGCATCCCCACCCCCCCGCTGACGATGCTTACCCACCACCCGGAGCGGGTCGAGCAGGTCACCAGGACCGTGCACCTCCATCGCCCGGGGGACAGCGACTACGACAGCGAGACGGTGACCGTGACCAACGAGGACGGGACCACCGAGTCCGCCACCGCGACGGCCTACGCCTACGTCCCCAGCGCCACCATCGCCAGGGAGGTGACGGTGGATGTCCTGCACAAGGAGCACGTCAAGGCCGAGACGGTGGAGCGCTCGCCCATCACCCGGAGCCGTGACGAGGCCCTGTCCCTGGCGTCCGGCATCGGCAGCGACGACCCCTACGAGGCCCTGGCGCTGCCGGAGCCTGAGCCGGAAGACCCGCCCGCTGAGCAGGAGTCTGCCGACGGACTGCGGGGCTGGTTCGAAGACATGGGCTGGGAGTGGCCCTGGTGAGGCCCGCGATTGCGGTCACCCTGCTGGCTGCGGCTGCGCTGGCGACCACCGGCGCGGCCCCGGCGGAGGAGCAGGAGATGCTCCGCCAGTTCGACCGCGTGCTCACGGCGATGGTCTACGCCGCCTCCGGCCTCTGCGTGTTCGCCATCGTCTGGGCCGGCTTCATCCTGATGGCCGAGGGCGGCGAGGAGCGGGGTGGGGGCAAGGCCAAGACCGCCGTCGTCATGGCGGTGGTCGGGCTGGTCCTGGCCCTGTCGGCCAAGGGCGTGGCCGCGCTGCTCAGCAGCGGCCTCGTGGAATTCCCAACCCCATAGAGAAAAGGAATCTACGGAATTGAAGAAGCTGATTGAACGAATCACGAAACGCGGAGGGGAGACGCCGGAGGGCGGACTCCCCACGGAACCTGCCGGAACGACGGAGACCCCGGCGCCCAAGCCGCCGCCGGACCTGCCCCTGTTCTTCATGCTCTCACACCTGGACGACGACGGCCCGGTGCGCCTGGACGGGGTGAAGCTCGGCGTGTGCGAGGTGATGGGCCTGGAGCTGGACGAACCGAAGCTGGGGGCCTTCGCGGGCGCGCTCAACGCCCTGGACTTCCCGGCCCAACTGCTCATCAGGCAGCACGCGCCCCGCTTGGGACAGATGCGGGAGAAGCTGAAGGAGGCCCAGCCGGAGGACCTGCCCCCGCAGACGAGGGCGGCCTCCGAGTCCCTCGGGCGTCTGCTCACCGATCTGGAGGCGCGGGACGGCATCCTCGACCGGCGCTTCTACGCCGTGTGCGAGTCCGGGCGCATCGACGACCTGCGCGGCCTGTTAGCACGGGCCGGGCTGTCCGTCCACCTCCTGAGAGGTCGCCAGCTTCGGATGTTTCTTGTGTCGGCCGCCCTGGGCGGCTCCCCCGCAGAGTTCGACGAGGAGAGTCCCGTCGAGGTGGAGATAGGCCGCCGCGACATGCGCGTCGGCGGGAGCCTCGTGCGCTCCCTTCACCTGGGCCGCTGGCCCCGCTCGCTGGCCCCCGGCTTCCTCCAGGGGCTGATGGCGGCGGGGGCGCCGATGGACCTCTCCATCCACGTCGGCCCGATACCTGCGGAGCAGGCCGCCAGGACCCTGGAGTGGCAGAAGGTGCGCTTCGAGTCGGCCCAGTCCCTTTCATTCAAGCGCGGGCGCACCATGTCCCCCGAGGCGGAGATCGCCCTGGAGGACATCACCCGTCTCAGGGACGAGGTGCAGCGAGGCAGGGAGAGGCTGTTTCATGCGTCCCTGTCGGTGACGCTGCACGCGAAGGACGAGGCGTCGCTTAGGGAGATGACCCAGCGGGCCAAGGCCCACTTCGCCGCAACCCTGGGCAAGCTCGACAATCTCGCATTCAGACAGCGCGAGGGGCTGCTTTCGACGCTGCCCCTGGCCCTGAACGCCGTGGCCGAGTGGCGCAGCCTGGACACGTCCAGCATCGCCCGGCTCTTCCCCTTCTCGCCGCCAGACCTGGACACGCGGTCCGGCACCCTCTACGGCATCGACATGCGCGCCTGCTCCCCTGTCGTCTACGACCCCTGGGACGGGACCCACCTCAACGCGAACACGGCGGTCCTGGCCCGCTCCGGCAGCGGCAAGTCCTTTGCCACCAAGCTGGGAATGCTGCGGGGCCTTACCAGGGGAGTCACCGCCTACGCCATCGACCCGGAGGGCGAGTACGCCGACATGGCCCGCGCCGCGGGAGGACGCGTTCTCAGCCCCGGCGTCCCCGGCCAGGGCATGAACCCCTTCGTCATCGACAAGGGCGACTCGGAGGAGATGCTCCAGCGCATCGGCAGCCTGAGACGCCTCATCGAGGTGATGGTGGGCGAGAGTCTCGGCGCGGAGCGCCGCGCCTCCCTCGACCACGCCCTGGCGGGCTACTACGCAAAGCCCCGCGAGCGCACCGGCTTCCGTGATTTCTACACATATCTGCGAGAAGACGAGGCGGGAGACCCCGGCCTCGCAAGGCTGCTCAGGCCCTTTGCCACCGGCAGCCTCAGACACCTGCTCTCCGACGAGGGAGACGACCTTCTCGGCAACGAGGCCCTGATCACCGTGTTCGACCTGCACCTCCTGGAACCGGAGCTTCGTCCCGCCGCCGCGATGGTCTGCACCGAGACGGTGTGGGCGGCCGCAGCCCAGGACCCCAAGCCGAGGCTGCTGGTCGTGGACGAGGTGTGGAGCATCATGCAGCACCCCGAGGGGGCGGCCTTCATGGTCTCGATGGCGAAGCGCGCCCGGAAGCACCGCCTGGGGTTGCAGTTCATCACCCAGGACGTGCAGGACCTCCTGTCCGAGGACACCTCCCGAACCATCACCGGACATTCGGGAAGGGCGCTCCTCCAGAACGCCGCCTTCAAGCTGCTGCTCCAGCAGGACGCGGCGGCCATCAGCACCGTGGGCGACGCCTTCGACCTTCCCGAAGACCTCCAGCGATGGCTCCTGTCGTGCCCCAGGGGAGACGGCCTATTGCTGGCAAAGGGCAACCGCTTTCCCGTCCGCATCGAGGCCACCCCGGAGGAGACGGCGGTCATCGAGTGGAGGCCCGGAGCGCACAGGTAGGACAGGCGAGAACGCCGAGAAGAACCCATAGAGAAAGGAAGGCATCCCCTCATGAAGCTGAACCCGAAGGAAATCCTGTTTGGAGACGACGCCGAGAAGAAAGGCCCCGTCCTGCTCGCGGTGACGCCGCCCCGCGCCGGGGAGCGCACCCTGCTGGGCGTGGAGAACCTGCTCCAGTCCATCGCCGTGCCCGAGCCCTTCTCCCTGGAGCTGGCCGCCGACATGGACGGCGTGACCCTCATGGCCCGCTGCCTCGACGCCGCCGTGGTGCGCGGCCAACTCTCCGCCCACTACCCCCAGGCCCGCATCCAGAGGCTTGACCCGGAGGAAGACCCGCTCAGGCTCGAAGAGGGCGAGCAGGCGTGGAGCATGACCCTGCGGGCCGACGGCCCCGAGTACGTCCCGCTGAGGACCTTCCGCGACGACGACCTGCTCGACCCCGGCTCCGACCCCCTCATCGCCCTGATGGGCGCTCTGACGGCCCTCAACGAGGGGGAGCGGGTGGTGGCGCGGCTGTTGCTGCGCTCTCTGGGACCCGACTGGTCGCAGGGACACCTGGACAAGGCCCACAGGCGGCCCGGCATGGAGCCGAGGGAGCCCGCCTACACCTTCCAGACCAAGCCCCTGCAGATGGACGGCATCACGATGGCCGTGTTGGGCATCGGCGCTCTCGCCGCGCTGAAGGGCTACCTCTGGGTGCAGGACGGCGAGATATGGAAGGCCGCCCTTCTGGGGACGGGCACGGCCCTGGGGCTGGTCGTCGGCGGCTGGGGATGGTGGCGGTGGAAGAAGGCCCGCAAGCGGGTGGAAGACCCGATCCTGATACAGGAGAAGGTCTCCCGCATCGCCTTCGACGCGGAGATACAGGTCGTTGCGGTGCTGCCCGCCGACACGGGGCAGGTGCGCGCCAGGGAGCTTCTCGGCCCGGTGGCCGCCGCCTACCGCCACTACGACAACCCCGCAGGAGCGCGGTTCAAGGTCGGCAGGGTCCGGCCCATTGCCCCAGACCCGGAGATGCTGCACCCGGCAGGCCCCGGCCTGTTCGGCGGACGCAGCGTCCTGGGAGTCCGCGAGGTCGCCAGCCTGTGGCACCCGCCCGGAGCGGGCGACGAGACGCCCCTGGTGGAGCGGTCGGGCGCGAGGGCGCTCAGCCCCTCGGCCAGGGGCGTCCGTGGCGGCGCGCTGGTGGGCGACACGACCGCCGGGGCCAAGCGGGAGATCCGCTTCCCCGAGGACCTGCTCCGGCGGCACCACCTCTACGTCGCCCGCACCCGCATGGGCAAGTCCACCCTCATGCACCACCTGGTCACGCACAAGATGCGGGAGAAGGCGGCGGGCAGGGACTCGGACGCCATCGTGGTCATAGACCCCCACACAGACCTGGTGGCCGGCATCCTCGAACACGTCCCCGAGTCCCTGGTAGACAGCGTTCGGCTGATAGACCTGTCCGACGAGTCCCGCTCCCCCGGCATCAACCTGTTGGACACCCGCATCTTCGCCGACCGCGACCGCACCGCCGACTCGGTGGTGCGCGTCGCCAAGGGACTCTGGGAGCAGTGGGGGCCGAGGATGCAGTCCATCCTGGAGCAGACGGTCAAGACCCTCCACGAGGCCAACGAGCAGGTGGAGGCGGAGCAGCAGTACACCATCCTCGACGGGCTGCGGCTGCTGTCCAACGACCCCTTCCGCAACTCCGTGCTGAAGAAGATCGAGGACCCCTACCTCCTTGAGTGGTGGGCCAGGGACTTCGGCAGCTGGCACCGCCAGTACCGGGCCGAGGCGTTGGCCCCCGTGCAGACCCGCCTCTCCTACTACGCATCTTCCAAGAGGGCGCGGGCCATCCTGGGCCAGCGCCGCTCCACCATCGACCTGCGAAAGACGATCCACGACGGCGGGGTGCTTCTCGTCTCCACGTCCCAGGGGACGGTGGGCAGGGACGTGGCCGCCCTGGTGGGCGCGTCCCTCCTCAACCTGGTGGACGCCGTGATACGGGAGCAGGGAAGCCTGCCCCTGAATAGAAGACGCGGCGCCCTTGTGGTGGTGGACGAGATGCAGTCGATGCCCGGCGTCGATTACGAGTCGATGCTGAGCGAGCTCGGCAAGTTCGGGGCCAGCTTCGTCCTGGCCACCCAGAGCCTCGCCAAGCTCGACGACCTCTCCCGCACCATGCGGGACACTCTGCTCGCCAACGTCGGGTGCCTGGCCGTCTTCCAGGTGGCAGGCAACGATGCCAGGACGCTGGTGTGGGAGCTGGGCAAGGACCGGGTGTCCGAGGACGACATCGTGTCGCTGCCCGTCCACCACTGCTACGTCAGGGCCACGGTGGGCAAGGAGCGGATGCCCGCCTTCTCGATGATGGTCAGAAAGCCGGAGGAGGGAGACACCGACACCGCCGACCGCATCCGAGAGGCGGCGACCGCATACACCGTCCCCGCACGGCAGGTCGCCTACGGCGACGCCGAGGGCGATCTGAAGGTGGAGGAGTTCCGCAGGGGCGTCGACGAGCTTGAGAAGGACGGCGGACAACAGCAGCAGAAGCCGGACGCCGAGCAGGGGCCGGACCGCAGGAGCCGGCGGAGCAGGCGGAAGGCGGCCCCGGACGCCGGGGAAGGGGAGGAGGCTGAGGAATGAGACCCGAAGGATGCGAACCCGACCTGCTCCGCGCCCTGGCGTCCATGCCCTTCCTCAACCGGTTGGAGATGGTCGCCGTCACCGGCTGGTCCAGGGGCGCGGTCTACGAGGCCGTCGAAAAGCTGGAGTCCGGCGGCCTCTGCGCCTCCCTGCTCCACGCCACGGAGCTGCTTCCCCAGGCCCGGAGGTTCCACCTCACCGCCGCGGGCCTGCACAGACTCGCAGGCGACGAGGGAATGGCCCCCGACGAGCTGGTGCGCCACTGGCCCGTCTCAGCCCAGTGGCGGCGCAGCCTGATGGAGCGTCTCGACGCCGTGGCGTCGATCTACGGCATAGCCTCCGCCGTCTCCGACGTGGCGTTCCCCGTCCGCTTCCACTGGTACCGCTCCATCCCCCTGGACGCCGCCATGACCCTTCCCGACGGGAGGACCGTGGGCGTCGTCCGGCAGGGACCCACCGCTGACCGGTCGGGCTTCGCCAAGCGCCTCTGGCGGCTGCGCGACTGGCCGATGCCCGGAACGCTGCTTGTCCTCACTGCCGACGAGGTGCGGCTCAGGCACGCGCGAAGGGCGCTCTCGACCACCGACGCACCGGCGCTGCTGGCCCTCGAACGCGATGCGGTCCCGGCCGGAGCGGGCGACCCGGTGTGGAGTCCGCCCAGGGTGGGCGCATCCGTCGCCCTGCGCTACGCCCTCGATCGGGCGGCCCCCGGCGGCGGGCTGCCGCTGGAGCCGGAACCCGGACGGGCCGACCCGCCCGCCGACCTGCCCGACAGGGGAGCCGCGTCGGACATGACCGACCGGATGCTGCCCGTCATGCTCAGACCCGCTGAGAAGCGCGCCCTCGACCTCATCTCCGATTGGCCCTGGATCGCCCTGGGGGAGCTGGCCGCACTCATGGGCGTCTCGCCCCAGAGGGCCTCCAACATCGTCATCCCCCTGGAGGGGTTCGGCCTGGCGGCCCGTCCCCGGGAGGCGGGAGGACGACTGGCCCTCACCGACCGGGGCCTCTCCCTGCTCGCCCGCAGGGACCGCACCTCCGTCGCCGTGGCGAGGAGCCGGTGGAGCATCTCCCTGGAAGACATGGAAGGCCCCCTGGAGTGGCGCAACGTGACCGGCAGGAGAACGCGGCAGCTGCTCAGGAACATGGAGCACACCTCGGCCGTACACGGCTTCCTGGCCGCCCTCGCCGCCCAGGCCCGCCTGCTGGCGTGGGAGGTCGTCCAGCTCGACCCGCCCAGGAGGGCCTCCCGCCACTTCCGGCACGACGGCGGTATGCGCGCCGTCAACCCCGACGCCTTCGGCGTCCTGCGCAAGGACGATACTACCTGGCCCTTCTTCCTGGAGTGGGAGAGACGGGCCGTGCGGCCCTCGACCATGTCCGACCGCCTGGCCCCCTATCTGCGCTACTACTCATCTCACAGGCCCACCGACGACCACGGCGTAAGGCCCGCAGTCCTGGTCGTCTTCGACGACGAGATCGCCCAAACCCACTTCCTGCGCGTGGCGCGGGAGGAGATGCGGGCCGAGGGGGTGACGGTCCCCCTGTGGGTCTCCCACGGAGAGGCCGTCGAAGCCCTGGGGCCGCTGGGACGCGCATGGCGCTCCCCCGCCGACCCGCAGTCGCCCCAGGCGCTGCCGACCCCATGAACGACGAGGACGGATACCTATGCCATCACCAGACACCCATAAGCGGAAAGGCCCCCGGAGGCGCGGAGGACGGACTGTTGTCCAGCTCGACGTGGCGGCCCTCTGGAGGCGGCTCGCTGTGCTGAACCGCTCCCAGAACTGGCTCGCCAGGGAGGTCGGGATAAGCCCCGGCTACGTGTCGAAGCTGGTCAACACGGGGCGCTCCCCCTCCGGTCGCATCCGCCGCCGGATGCTCAAGGCTCTGGAACTGACCGAGTTCGGAGACCTGTTCAGATTGGAGGATAGCGATGAACAACAGTAACGACCCGACCCGTTTCGACGGGCACGACAACCCCGTAGCCGATGGGACCGAACCCCTGGAGGGCGGCGTGCTGCCCGAGGACTTCGGTGAGCGCCTCGAACAGCTCAAGGAGTTCAGCGGCCTCAGCTGGCGCGGCTTCGCCAAGGCCCTCGGCGTGGACCCCAAGCAGCTGCGCATGTGGCGCAGGAAGGGCGTCGAGCCCTGCGGCGGAGCGATGCTCTCCATCTGCCGCTTCGCGTTCCGGATACCCGGCGGCCTGCCGGTCATCCTGGGCGAGGGCATCCAGATGACCCTCTTCGAGGAGGAGAGCTAGACAACCGGCCCCGCCGGGCGCAGGGCGCGCATCGGCGGTACGGCGGGGCCTGAACCGGCATGGAGGCCGCAGGCGCTCGCCCCTTCCGTCGGCGTCGGCGGCCCCCCGGCCGCACAACTTGCAACGAGAGGCCAGCGGCCCACAGAGACGCCGCTGCGACCACGCACCATGAAAGATCCCAGAAGAAACAACGGACGAAAGAGGCCCAAAGCCCGGGAGCTTGAAGACGCCCTGGAGCGCTCCATGCCGTCCTATACGCCGGAACACCGCAGGGCCGTCCTGAAGGGGCTGCGCATCCTGGCCCGCGTCGCCATCCGCTCCTACATGGAGGAGCAGGCGGCCGCATCGCCCCGAGCCGATGTTCCACAGGACGGCGGCGAGGAAGAGGGCTGAGATGAGCAACCCACCAACGCTGACGGTCCTCAGCCTGGGCGGAGGCGTCCAGTCCTCCGTCATGGCGCTCATGGCCGGACAGGGCGCGTTCGACCGCGTGCCGGACTGCGCCGTCTTCGCCGACACCCGCTGGGAGCCGCCCAGCGTCTACGAGCACATCGAGTGGCTGAAAGACCGGCTGAGCTTCCCCCTGCACGTCGTGGACAACGGGCGCAGCCTCCGCGAGGACGTGAGGTCCCTCACCAACCACTCGGGCTCACGCAGCTATGTGGACATACCCGTCTACCTCAAGGGACGCGACGGAGAGGGCGACGGCATCGGCAGACGCCAGTGCACCGACAACTACAAGATACGGCCCATCAGACGCAGGATGCGGGAGCTGCTGGGGCTGCGACCCCGGCAGCGCGTCCCCGCCGGAACGACCGTCGAGCTATGGCTCGGCATCTCCGCCGACGAGGCCATCCGAATGAAGACCTCCCGTGACAGGTGGATAGAGAACCGCTACCCCCTCATCGAGGCTGGGATGTCAAGGAGGGACTGCATGGAATGGTGGGAAGCCCGCTACGACAGACCCCTGGAACGTTCGGCCTGCGTCGCCTGCCCCTTCCAGTCCCGCCAGCGTTGGGTGGAGACCAAGCGCCGCTGGCCGGAGCTATTCGCCGAGGCGGTAGAGATCGACGACAGGATGCGGAACGGCCTGGCATTCGCCAAGGAACCGTACCTCCATTCCCTGCGTATTCCCCTAGTCCAAGCCGTCGCCCTCGACGAGGCGGAGATGGGAGCTGGAGGACAGGCGGACGGGTTCGGGAACGAGTGCGAGGGACACTGTGGGGTGTGACACGGATTGGAGGGCCGACGCGCTCGTTCCCGAGGCCCCAAGCGAGAAAAGAGGTAGACACCCACGACCAAGCATGTCGTATACTGCAATTACCTGTCTATATAGGGAAGCATTACCAAATGCGCGTATTGACCTTCCCCCCGAAAACAGTATCGGTTGGAAGTAGAGTCCTCCGATAGAATGGGATTCACAAGGAGGACTGATGACACGGAAGAGGTACACAGAGGAGCAGATCATCGGGGTCCTGAAGGAGTCGGAGGCGGGGGCCAAGACATCGGAACTGTGCCGGAAGCACGGCATGAGCGAGGCTCCTTCTACAAGTGGAAGGCGAAGTACGCCGGATTGACGGTGAACGAGCTGAAGAGGCTGAGGTCGCTTGAGGAAGAGAACCGGCGTCTGAAACAGATCGTGGCCCAGCAGGCCCTGGACAACTGGGCCCTCAGGGAGTTGCTGTCAAAAAACTTCTGAAGCCCAAGATGAGGAAGGTGGCGGTGGCGTATGCCACGGAGAGTCTTGGGCTGAGCGAGAGGAAGGCCTGCCAGCTGACCGGCATATCACCCTCGGTGTACCGGTACAGGTCGCAGCGGTGTGATGATGGTGACCTGCGCCTGAGGATGCGTGAGTTGGCGGGTGAGCGTAAGCGCTTCGGCAGTCCCAGGTTGCACATCATGCTGAAGAGAGAGGGCCTGGTGGTCAATCACAATCGTACAGAGCGCATCTACAGTGAACAGGGGCTTGCCCTGAGGCGGAAGAGAAGGTGCAAAGGGGCGGCAAGAGCTAGGGAGACCATTCCATATCCCGTGCGGTCTAACCAGCGGTGGTCCATGGACTTTGTCTCTGACAGTACGGTGACAGGTCGGCGCTTCCGGGCCCTGGCCATAGTGGATGACTACTCACGGGAGTGCCCGGCTATTGAGGTGGACACATCACTGGGAGGCGCCAGAGTGGTCGGGGTCCTGGAGAGACTGGCGGATTCAAGGGGATTGCCTGAGGTGATCACCGTAGACAACGGTCCGGAGTTCGCAGGCAAGGTCATGGATGAGTGGGCATACAGAATGGGCGTCAAGTTGAACTTCATCCGTCCCGGCAAGCCGGTAGAGAACGCCTTCGCTGAGAGCTTCAATGGCCGGCTACGGGACGAATGCTTGAACACCAACTGGTTCATTAGCGTGAGGCATGCCAGGGAGGTCATAGAGAGCTGGCGGCAAGACTACAACGAGGTCAGGCCTCACAGCTCACTGAAAGGCAGAACTCCCAGGGAGTTTGCTGAATCTACTGCCGGGCTCTACTAGCCAGTGATACTAACTTTGGGGTAAGGTCAGTATGGTTCAGGATGACCAATAACCCAATACGGAATCCACATAGAAAGAGCGACTAGCACATAGAGATATGCCGATACCGTTAGAGGTTGTTATAGAGCGCACTCCGCTATCACAGCAGGCTGACCGCCGCCGCCTCAGAGCTTGGAAGCGGGTGGTGCAGAATGTTGTAGGGGAGGAGTGGGACGCTGAACCGCCCTTCGCCCGAGAAGTCATGGTGGGAATCACCTACTACTTCAAAGGAGAGTCTCTGGACGTCGACAACATGCCGAAGCCAATCTTGGATGCACTGAAGGGGCTGGTCTATGCCGACGACGACCAGATAACCGATCTCATCTGCCGCAAGAGAGACCGGGATAGAGACCTGCAATTCGAGAACCCGTCATCCGTTCTGTTGGAAACGCTCGGTCGATCCGAGCAGTTTCTTCACATCACCGTGACCGAAGCATCGAGCCTGGAGGTGCCGTCTTGGTAAGAAATGCAACCGACTCCGAATACCTCCTCACGCGCAAGACCGCAGAAGAGTACCGAAGCAAGGGCTACGAGGTACTGTTTGAAGCGCCCCTGGACTTCATGCCGGGCTTCAGAGCCGATCTGCTTGTTCGGAAGGGCGATGAGGCAAGGGTCATAGAGGTGAAGTCCAGGCCGTCGCTGGCCGCCGACCCCAAGATAAGCCAACTGGCGCGACTCATTGAATCGATGCCGGGGTGGACCTTCGAGTTGGTCCTGGTGGGTGAACCGGAAAAGGTGGATTCACCCGAAGGCGCACGTTCGTTTGAGAGCGAGAAGATCGTTCAGAGGATCGAGGAAGCCGAGAGGTCCCTCCAGGCGGAACTGCCGGAGGCCGCCTTCCTGCTTGCATGGTCGGCCTCTGAAGCCGTCATAAGGGTACTGCTTACAGCACAGGGGGTTTCCAGCACGAGCATCACCTCGCCCGGTTACGTTCTCGACCAAGGGGTTTACCACGGGGTGATCTCAAGGGACGACTACGACGCTTTGACCCGCATGCGAAAGTACAGAAACGCCATTGTCCATGGCTTCGGCACGGACGACTTCGACGATGAGTTGGTGGCGGAGCTCATTGCAACCATAAGGCGCATCATGACAACTCTGACCCTCCGCGACGGCTCCAACGGTCCGACCGCTCCCTAAACGGGCTTCCTACCCTCACCGGGCAGCCTGACCCCGTAGAGGCTAGGCTCCCCGTTACCGGAGCGCCTACCTGCTGCGGAGCTTTGTGGGTTGAAGAACCTGCCTCTTGTCCACGTCGCCGACCGAGATTGGCTGATGGTGACGAGGCATCCTCGGATTGAGTCCATGCACAAGAAAATCCTTGCACATGACGCCAGATACGTGGCCGTTCTCCTCGGGTTGGGACGGCTTCTGGTACGTCACGCTCAAAGCATGATTTCGGAGCTCCGTGGGCTATCTAGTGAGGACCTGCGTAGGGGATTCACCGTCAACTTTGTGATGACCCTGTTGGTTCTGGCGATGGTCACCTACTTCATTTGGGGGTTTGACCATATAGACCGGCTGTATGACAGCATCGTGGTGAACCTCATGCCTGTGTATTTTCCGCCTGTGGAGTTCTACCAAGCGATGCGCCGAAACCCCGAGGCTCGGCGATTCAATTGGTGGTACGCCGGGTTCATTTGTTTCCTGGGACTTGCGCTGCTCTTGGTTATCAGCGATAGGTATGACTTCGACGAGTTGGGAATCAACGTGGTCGTCGTAATGATATCCGCTCCCTGGTTGGTCATATTCTGGATGCTGGTGCGCGGAAAGAGAATATTGGTTATTGGCATGGCACCGGCAGCAGTCCTATTGATGGGCTATTGGGTCGCCCCTGTGATTTCGGAAGGCTCTGAGTTGCAATACTTCCTGATTCCACTTCCTGCCGTCTCAATCCTGCTGGCCGCCTGGACCTTCTTGGTATGGCTTCTATTCAAGGGCGTTGACAGGTGGCCGCGGGACGAGACGCTCGGTCCACTTATGGAGAGCCTCGCAATGTTGTCCCTGTTCCTTCCAATCATGGTCCTTGCGATATGGGTTCCCAGGACGATCCCGGGTGGCGAGGACTGGTCCGTGGTGCTTGCCGCGATGGTCGGCGTTGTATTCGGCAGCGTGATCTCAGAGCCGCTGACACGTTTCTTGCGGAGTTACGGGAATCTCCCATCGGCTCGTGTTTGCGACGAAGGCAATGAAGTTGAGCAAGACTAGTAGTGTGTTGCGTCGCGATGTTGGATGCGGACGTGTCGCGGCCATGCGGCCTTGCCAGGTCCCGTACCTATCCGGAGGAGGACGACATGCCTGTAGATGATGCGGTCATGGAGCGGCGAATGAAACGGGCGGTATCAGACTACATCACGTATCACCGGAACGACGCGATCAAAGAGCTACAATTCTATCGGGATAGGACGACCCTCGGCCAAGTAATCACGCGGGCAGCTCATGCGTGCACTGCCGGTGGCGGGAAGCACCCGCACCAACGGCGAATCCCCCGCGATGCCCTCCAGAAGTTCGGGACGCGCCTCTCCGGCAGTAAGCGGGCTATGCAGAAAGCAACATCCTTCGATGAACTCCATGAGATCGTTCGGGAGGTCGGCGAACCGATCTACATGATCGGCGAGCTCACGATCTACGACACCGCGCACCGCATCGGCTACAAGCTCAGTCTCCTTCCGACGAAGGTCTACCTGCACAGTGGCACACAGATTGGAGCCGGGATTATTGGAATCAAACGCAGTCGCTCAACCGTCTCCGTATCGGAACTACCAGAGCCTTTCGCAGCCCTCAAACCATACGAGATTGAGGACTGCCTTTGCATTTTCAAGGAACTGTTGTCTAGCGGACGGTCCCTCTGTGCCACGGGCTGCATGTGCAATGGCCTGGGCTGTGTGCGCTAGACATCGTAGACGGCCATGCCTAGCATGTACCGACCTCATTCGTGCCAGACTTACCAGAGTGTATCTCATCGCGTGAAAGACGCGGTACCGAATTGGGCAATCCGCAGTATATATCCTCTCCCGCGCTGCGTCCCTTGACACCGGCAGCCGTTTCGTTCATGATAAGAGTAGGACTTAGTATTACTATCGAGAGCAAAAAACATGGCAAGGACCACGAAGATCGTCACCTTCTCCATGCCGCCCGCTATGGAAGAGCAACTGAGGCAGGTGGCCGAGGAGGAGGGCCGCACCGTGAGCGAGCTTCTGCGCGAAGGGTTTCGCCTCTACCTGGAGGAGAGGGAGTGGCGCAGACAGGAAAGGACGCAGATGCGGCGCTCACGCCAACCCAATAGGAAGAGACAAGGAGGAGCAACAGATGAGTGAACGAAACGACCGCACGCCGGCGGCCCTCTACGCCAGGGTCTCCAGCGACCGCCAGGACGTGGACCTGTCCGTGTCCGCCCAGCTGAGAGCGCTCAGAGACTACGCCGACAAGAACGACTACGAGGTCGTCCGGGAGTACGTGGACGAGGCGGAGAGCGGACGCGTGATGAACCGCCCCGAGTTCCAGAAGATGCTGGACGAGGCCAAGAGGACCGAGGCGCCCTTCGAGGAGATATTGGTCTGGAAGTTCTCCCGCTTCACTCGCAAGCGGGAGCACGCCGTCGTCCTGAAGTCCATGCTCAGGCGCAAGGGCCTCCGCGTCGTCTCCATCACCGAGCAGGCCGAGGACAACCCCACGGGCAGACTCCTCGAAGGCATCATCGAGACCGTGGACGAGTTCTACAGCGAGAATTTGGCGATGGAGGTCTTGCGCGGAATGCGCGAGGCCGCATCGAGGGGCTTCTGGGTCGCTCCCATGGCCCCCTACGGCTACAGGAAGGTCAAGGTGCAGGACGGACCCAAGGAGAGGCCCGCCCTGGAGCCGGACCCCGAAACGACGGGCATCGTCAAGCGCATCTTCGACCTGGCCGAGACTCGCAAGGGGATGATGAAGATCGTTCGCATCCTCAACGACGAGGGCATCGCCAGCCCCAGGGGTAAGCTGTGGAACAAGCCCACCGTCCACAACATCCTCAGAAACGAGGCGTACTTGGGGACCCTGGTCTGGGGCAACAACGCCAAGGACGGGGCCGACCCGGTGCGGGTGGACAAGGCGTTCCCCGCCACCGTCGCCAAGGCCCAGTTCGACCGGGTGAACAGGATACTGCGCTCCCGCGCCCCCAAGGTCTCCCACCCCCGCAGGGTGGGGAGCACCTTCCTGCTGAGCGGCCTGGTCAAGTGCTACAGGTGCAAGAGGGCGCTGTCGGGCCGCTACTCCAGCAGGGGCACGTTCCCCTACTACGTCTGCCACTCCTTCGTAAAGCGCGCGCCCGGGTCCTGCGACTCGCCCAGGGTGGACGCCCGGCAGTTCGAGGAGCTGGTCGTCGGCCTGATTCGCTCCAACATCCTGACCGAGGGCAACATTCGGAGTCTGGTCAATGTCGTGGACGAGCAGATGGACGACGTGGCCGGCGACGAGCGCAAGCGGCTGGAGACCATCGAGAAGGAGCTTGCCGACGTGAGGGGCAGGCTCGACCGGCTCTACGACCTCGTGGAGACGACGACCGAGTTCAACATGGCCGACTTCGCCCACCGCATCCGGGACCACAAGGAGCGTCAGGAGCGCCTTGAGTCCGCCGCGGAGGGGGCGAGGGCTATCCTGGCCCAGCGCAGGGCGGTCCTCGACGACGTGAAGACCATCACGGCCTACGCCAAGGACATGAGCAGGTTCCTGCAAAAGAGCGAGCTGACGGAGCGCAGGGCCTTCATCGAGACCTTCGTGAAGGAGATCGAGCTTCTGCCCGACAACGCCGTCGTCCGCTACTCCGTCCCCATGCCCGACGACAGCTTGATTCCAGGAAAAAAAGTACAGGAGATACCACTGAACGGCTCGGTGGTATCTTCCGTAAACGGTAGTCCACCAGACTTGATAAAATCAAGAACCTTCACCTTGCGGGTCAGGTTGGCGCTCTAATCTGACGCCGGCCTTGTCCCCGCTGGCGGTCCGCCGGGAATCGACGAAGCAGGCCAGCAGGTAACGTACCCGGCAGCGACGAGGCCCCTGCTGTAAAGGCGGGGGCCTCTGGTTTGTCTCAGACCGCCGCAGCCATTCCGACTCTCACGGCTGCGCCCCGCGCGCTCCCCCGCCATCCCCCGACCGTCAGCCGATGGGAGTCCCGTTGACCCACATTTCCCATATGGCTGAATATCCCTCTGAGTAAATCGTCGGCATTCTTTAAACCATTGTCCATTTGTGAGACGTTGGCCGTCGGTATGGCTATAATTACCCCATAGCTTGGCGAGTTTTATATAGGTAGCGTAAGCATCCTGGAGGCACCCCATGGGTGACGGCGAAAAGGCCTCTCTCCGGCTCCAGTTCAACCCCAAAGTCCGCCTGGCATTTCACGGTGCCACCATCACCACCGACGCTGGTCTTCTTGCTTTTCGAGAGTTTGATGATGCCTTGGGCCTTACCGAAATCGCTGAGGACTACCTCCAGGAAAGCCGTACCGGACGCAATATCCTCCACCACCTGGTTCCGCTGCTAAGACAGTCGATCTACAGCCGCCTAGCTGGCTACGACGATACCAATGACGCAGTGCGCCTTTCCCAAGACCCAGCCATGCGAGTGATCGTGGGATGGCAAGGCTCGGAGCGGAAGGGAGCCAGCACCAGCGAGATGGGCCGGTTCGAGACGGAGTTCCTGACCCAAGAGGACAACCGGCAGGCGCTGGCACGAATGAATACCCGTTGGGTGGAACGGGCGATGGCCCACACCCTACACCAGCGAGTTATCCTGGATATGGATAGTTCGGAGAGTCCAGTACACGGTCAGCAGGAGGGCGCAGCCTATAACGGCCACTTCGAATGCGTCTGCTATCATCCTCTCTTTCTGTTCAACCAGTTCGGGGATTGTGAAGGAGCGAAGCTACGGTCAGGCAACGTCCACAGTGCCGATGATTGGCAAGAAGTCCTCGATCCGGTGGTGGAGCGTTATTTTACAGCAGCAGTCAGGCTGCTGTTTCGCGCTGATGCCGCCTTCGCCAAGCCGGAGATATACGAGTATCTGGAGACCAGACAGATCGACTACGCCATCAGGCTGCCAGCAAACGAAGCGCTACAGAGGAAGATAGCGCACCTGCTGACACGGCCTACTGAGGGGCCTTCCCCAAAGCCCATCGTCTCGTATCACGATTTCACTTACCAGGCCCAGAGCTGGAATGTATCCCGAAGGGTGGTGGCCAAGGTGGAGTGGCACCAGGGAGAACTGTTTCCCAGAGTGGGCTTCATAGTTACCAACCTCAGTTATCCAACTATAGGGATAGTCCGCTTCTACAACGGCCGAGGCACGGCGGAGCAATGGATAAAAGAGGGAAAGTACGCCCTGAACTGGACGAGGTTGTCCTGCCACAAGTTCGTGGCCAATCAGGTCAGGCTGGGGCTGTTCATCATGGCCTATAACTTGGGTAACTTCTTGAGAAGGCTGGTGTTGCCGGAGTCGATGAAGCACTGGTCGCTGACCAGTCTTCAGACCAGGATGATCAAGACCGGAGGACGGTTGGTGCGCCATGCCAGAAGGCTGGTGTTTCAGCTTGCTGAGGTGCTAGTGAGCCGGGAAATGCTATGTGGGATACTGGAACGAATTGGCCGGCTTCGGCTGGCTCCTGGCTAGTCCACCTCAGGAGCATCGGGATTGGTTACGGTTACGGGGTCGCAAAAGAGGTTCCCAAGGGGGAGACTTGGGCGTAGACCAGCGGTTTGGGGATTTTAGGCTTGGCAGGACGGTGGTTGCTATATGAAAACGGGGAATTTGAGCGAATCAGGCCGCATTTGATGCCCTTGGAATGCGGGATTATATTTGACGGTATCCCAGAAGGAGCTATATCCAGGAAAGTTGGTTTGATCTGGGGAATCCCGGCCAACACCGTTTCCCGTTAACAAAAATCGCTGTTACGCCGATTGCGCGCGCATTTCCTAGTGCTGGATAGGGTAGTCCCATGAGGCTGAGAATCGCTGTTACTCTGGTCTTCCTTGGGTTCGGCCTGCTCGTTTTTGCGCCGGTCAGGGCCATGGCGCAGGATGAAGACCCGCACGTGGCGCTGGTTAGCATAGATGGCGCCATCGACCGCTTAAGCGCCCGTTTTCTTTCCCGCGGCATCCGCCAGGCCTCGAGCAGCGGCGCCCAGCTGGTGGTGGTTACGCTGGATACCCCAGGGGGGTTCCTCAGTTCTACCCGCGACATGGTGGTATCAATGCTAAGTGCCGAGATACCCGTGGCCGTCTATGTGTCGCCTCCTGGGGCCCGTGCCGCTTCGGCGGGAACCTTTATTACCGCCGCGGCCAACTTCGCCGTTATGGCCCCCGGCACCAACATCGGAGCTGCCTCGCCCATCGCCGCGGGAGGAGCAGACCTGCCGGAAACCCTGGCCAAAAAAATCAACGAAGATACCAGGGCCTTCATCAGGAGCATCGCCGTCGCCAGGGGTAGAAACTCCCAGGCTCTGGAGGAAACGGTGACCATTGCCCGCTCTTATTCCGCCGCCGAGGCAATTGAGCTGAATGTGGTGGACATCATCGCCGCTGACCTGGCCGATCTGTTGGTCCAGCTTGATGGAAGGACGGCCCAGACCGCCAGCGGTCCTGTTGTTTTGCGGACCAAAAACGCGGATGTCCGGGAAATCAAAAGGACATTGTTAGAGATGTTTCTAGGCGTGCTCGCCGACCCTAATCTTGCCTTTGTACTCCTTACCATCGGCGGCCTGGGAATCCTGGCCGAGTTCTTGACGCCGGGATTCATCGGCCCCGGGGTGGTGGGCGCCATCGCCCTAGCCCTGGCGTTTCTAGGGATGGGGCAGTTGTCCGTCAACTGGATTGGCGCCGGCCTGATCCTCTTCGCCATGGTCCTGTTCTTTTTGGAGGCCCAGGAGGCCGGCATTGGGATCTTCGGCATCGGGGGTGTGATATCCTTCCTTGTGGGCGCCTTTCTGCTTTTCGGCGGCTACTTCAGCACACCGGACATCTCTGAACCCGGCTCGGGGGTCAGTCTTTGGCTCATAGGAGGTTTCGGGGGCGGCATGGGTGTAGTACTGGCTACCTTCCTCTACCTGCTGAGGCCCACAGGGTCCTCGACCGGAGATTACTCCAGGTCAGGTCAAGGGCCTGCGAGCCAGGTGGCGGTGGTGGTTTCTGATCTTGACCCCATGGGGAAAGTACGAATTGGCGAGGAGGAATGGGACGCCACTACCGACCTGCAAGGCGCGATACCGGAAGGGGAAGAAGTGAGAGTGTTGGAGGCATACGGGGGCGTCCTTAAAGTGGCCAGGAAAGAGGAACCTGTCAGAACAAAGAGGTGGGCCGGAAGGGGGAAAATCTTCAAAAAACGCAATTAGTAAAGGGTATCCCTATGCCTATCTCAACGGCTGCCACGCAGAGGCGTAACCAGCAGCGGCCAAAATGTTTCGGCAAACCAACTAACTATGGAGGTGCAGCATGGCAGGCTTTCACACCACGGGACCGAACCAGGCGCTGATCGTATCCGGCGGTGGCCGGGAGCCAAAGGTGGTGGTAGGTGGGAGGGTCTTTGTCGTACCGCTAATCCAACGGGTGCAGACCCTCTCCCTGGAGGTGATGACCCTGACTCCCTCGACCAACAGGGTCTATACCAAGGAAGGGGTTGCCGTGTCCGTGGACGGCGTGGCCCAGGTCAAGGTGAAGGGCGGGGACTCTATATTGCGAGCCGCCCAGCAGTTCCTGGGCAAACGGCTTGCGGAGATCGAAGAGGTCGCCCTCCAGACCCTGGAGGGGAACCAACGGGCGATCCTGGGCACCATGACTGTGGAGGATATCTACCAGGACCGGGAGGGCTTCGCCACCAGGGTGTTGGAAGTAGGTTCCGCCGACATGGACAGCATGGGCCTGGAGATAGTCAGCTACACCATTAGGGATATCCAGGATGAGCAGGGCTATCTGGAGGCGCTGGGGATACCCCGGACGGCAGAGGTGAAAAGGGATGCCGCCATCGCCCAGGCGGAAGCCGACAGGGACGCCGCCATCCGAAGCGCCCGGGCGGACCAGGAGTCCCAAGCCGCCCGGTTCTCTGCGGACACTTCGATTGCCGAGTCCGAGCGGGACTTCGCCATCCAGAAAGCGGCCTACGATGAACAGACCAACGCACGCCGGGCTGCCGCCGAGTTAGCCTATGCGCTTCAGGAGGCCAAGACTAAACAGGACATCCGACAGGAAGAGATGCAGATCGACGTAATTGAACGCCAGAAGCAGATCGAGGTCCAACAGCAGGAGGTCCTGCGCCGGGAGCAGGAGCTGGTTGCCACGATAAGAAGGCCGGCGGAAGCCGAGCGCTTTCAACTGGAAACCGTCGCGGAGGGCAACAAGGCCCGCGTGGTGGCGGAAGCTGAAGCTGAAGCCGAAGCCATCAGAGTCAGGGGACAGGCCGAAGCCGACGCCATCAGGGCCAAGGGCCTGGCCGAAGCGGAAGCAATGCAGCGGAAGGCGGACGCCTGGAAGGAGTACGGCCAGGCCGCGTTGATCGAGCAGCTCTTCCAAACCCTCCCCCAGGTAGCCGAGGCGGTGGCCCAGCCCCTGGCCAAAACCGAGCGGATCGTTATGATCAGCGGCGGCAATGGCGACTCGGCGGGAGTGGGCGCCAGCCGCTTAACGCGGGACGTCACCAACGTTGTCTCTCAACTACCGTCCGTGATTGAGGCCCTGACGGGCATTGATATTCTAGGAACGTTAAAGAACCTGAAGGGCGTCAAGACCACCGACGAGCTGGACGCGGAGGAGCGCGAAAAAGAGTAACCAGACTATCTTCTGGTCCCGATTCGACCTGGTTATGCCATGAGCTTGATCGACAGACAATTGTCATCTAGCGACATGTTCGGTGGAGACCCTTCGGTGCTGTTGCGGTGGGAAAACGTCTATTACCGCAAGGCCGCTACGTCACAGAAGATTCTCAAGGCCCCTGGGCGCATACTCTGGTATGTTAGTCGCAGTCAGAAACAGATCGTAGCAGTATCCCATCTTGACGAAGTGGTGGTCGACACCGCCAAAGAGCTTCTTAGGAGATTCAAGAAATTCGGAATATTGGGATGGGAGGAACTCTACCGAATGTGCGCCGGCGATACGTCGATGGAATTGATGGCGCTGCGGTTTTCTCATACGTTTGTCTTTAGAAAAAGGCTTCCTTTGAATGAGGTCCGCGCGGTCTACGAAGAGGATGGGAGTGGCTTGACTGTTCAACTCCCGACAAGCATGCCAGCAAGTAGATTTCAGAAGCTGTTTAGGCTAGGCTTTCCAGATTGCTCATGACCATAGCGTTGCGACCGTTAATCATTTCGTTGAAGCCGTGCTATGCCGACATGGTATTTAAGGGTCTAGATGATTCGAGTTGGACCATCTCCATCCCACCTGACTCGAACCGCGCATCAGGATCGTGGTGCCGAAGGTGGAGACGACGGGTCATCCCCAAGGACGATAGTGCCCCGCACGAATGGTGTCGTCCGACTACGTGCTGGCTTCAAGTCCACCGCCCACGAGTACCTGAGTATTTCGTGTCTTTTGTGAACTGCGAACTTGTATCTTTGGCTATATGAGAGAATTCGCTTACCGGGCTGTTCCGAGTGCGGCAGACCGACCGAACTTTGGTCATGGTAGACCGCCGAAAAGCGAGGGTCGCCGCACTCATCCCTGATAGAGCTCGAACGGTTGCCGGGGCTGATTAAGCCCGCATCTTGCAAGGCTGAGCCAGCACAGCAGGGGAGGTGAACATGAAACGAGAACCCGCATACGTAGGCATCGACGTCGCTAAAGACCGGGTGGATATCGCCGTACGTCCAACAGGTCAGAGCTGGAGCGCGTCCTACGAAGAGGAGGTGAAGAAACTGGTTGCCAGGTTGCAGGAGAACCCTCGGCCACGATCCGCCCTAGCGGAGCTCGGAACTCTCGGGTGCGGGGCCACTCCCGTTCCCAGCGGCCTCCCCTTCTCCGGCAGGGTCTTGTAGGGCACGCTATTGTCTAGTAATCCTACCTAGCTTGAATGGACCCAGATCGACCTCCCACGAATACCTGAGTTTTACGTTGCTATTGTGTCTGCCGGATGAGGACCTCGCTGAACGTGGCCTCGGGCAATCTGGCCTCGTCGATCATCTTGTTGAATTCGGGCCTGTCGTCCACGCGACCACTCACGGCCTCGTCGACGTACTCGCGGACGACCGCGTAGCCGTTCTTGTCAGCGTAGTCTCTCAGCGCCCGAAGCTGAGCGGCCACCGAGAGGTCCACGTCCTGACGGTCGCTGGACACCCTGGCGTAGAGAGCCACCGGCGTGGGCTCGGATCGTCCACTCATCTTTGTATCATCCTAATTGGTTGCTACCCTTAGATGTCGCAGGTGAGAAGCCGACCGATGGGTTGAGGATCGGCTATCAGCCTCGGTACGGGTTTGCACCGGGGCAGTTCAGGTCGAGGGCCCTCCCTATTCCGCGATTCATGCTTTCGTATGTTAACATCTTGTGTATCCTTTACGTAAGGCGTTACAATGATTCGAGGATTCAAAGATCGGAGGACCGAGAGGTTCTTTGAAGGCCAGTTGGTGCGGGCCTTCCATGGGTTCTCGGATCAGGCGACACGTCGACTCACGGTATTGGACAACGCTGCCTCCTTACAAGATCTGGCCGGATTGCCCAGCAACAGGCTGGAGGCTCTCTCCGGCGACCGAACGGGCCAGTACAGCATCCGGATCAACCGCCAGCGGCGAATATGCTTCCGTTGGGAAGATGACGGACCGTACGACGTGGAGGTCGTGGACTACCATCGATGAGGAGTTGGGCATGAGTATAAGCAACGGAATGAGGCCGGTGCACCCCGGAGAGATATTGGCTGAGGAGCTCGAGGAGCTTGGGTTGTCGGCTAACGCGCTCGCTAAGGCTCTTGATGTGCCCACGAATCGAATCACGGCAATTCTGAAGGGACAGAGGGGGGTAACCGCTGATACGGCTCTTCGTCTTGCCCGGTACTTCGGTACGACGCCCCAGCTATGGCAGAACCTTCAGAAGGCATTCGAGCTGCGCGTGGCGGAAATCGAGTCTGGTCCGCAGATCGCAGAGCGTGTGCAGCGACGAGAAGCGACCCCGGTGGGCGGAGGATGAGGTGACAACTAGCCGCCAAGTACCTACCACTGGGATAGAACGTGGAGTTTCTATGCACCTTCGGGGGAAGGAGCCTATGGCGGTGCTGAAGGAGTGGCGCGAGACCGGGCTGCGCCAACAGCGACTCTCTTAGGATCGGATGGAAGCCGATTGGTGGAACAAGACGGGCAAGTGGCAATGATTCCCAGGTGCCTCCGAGTTGCGCACGGTACGGGTGGACGAGGAACGTCTGCAATCGGATTGGTGGATGGAGAAAGGACGTTGGCAATGAGGAGTTATCTGGAGTGTGTAATTGGCCGCCTCGACGCCGAACTCCACATACTGAGTGTGGGGGCGCAGGAACAGTCTACTAAGTTAGGCGCAGACCTTTCCAGAAAAAGAGGGCGACGTAGAAAGAGTCTCCTGATAGACAGGTACGGACAGCGTTGTCAGGGCTGCGGGCAACCGAAATCCGAGAAGGATCTTGAGGTTGACCACATCAAGCCAAAGTCCGCTGGCGGCCCAGACGCGATCCAGAATCGCACACTTCTCTGCGGACCGTGCAACCGGCTCAAGTCCCACGAGTTGACGCTCGACGAGTTGCACCAGCGCCGCCTCGAGGACGGTCTCATGGATAGTGACTGGTGGAAGGAGAAGGAGCACGACCGTACATCCCCAAATACCAGCGCATCGGTATTCGGGGATGCCTACCTCGCCGAATGGGGCGGCAAGCTGAGGGTGCGCGCCCTGACCGGGCCAGAGAAGTGCATCCTCTGGAAGTTGCGGCGTGGCTTTGGGCCGCGCATGTATGAACCCGGCGGCGCGGCGGCTACGGCGGTGGCTTTTGCCACGGTGGACGAGGGAGGTCGCCGGGTGTTCACCGACGGCGACATACCGGCCCTAGGCAAAAAGTCCGCTGCACCTTTATATCGACTGTACAACAAGATACTGGGCCTCTCTAGGTCGTAGGCTAATGGCTAAGTACACGACGACCAAGACAGTCACGATAACCTGTACAGCCTACAATTCGGACAAGATAGTCAAGGCGGGCCGTAATCGCGGCTATCAGCGATACGAGTGCAAGGCGTGCGTCAAGTGGTTCCACACGACCGGCAGGACGTCTCACAAGAGCCGGTAAGCAATACCCTGGATTTAACGGAGTACATTGAAGTTCTTCGTAGTACTGTAGGAAAGAGCTACCTGAAAACCTTGGGATTTGCGGGAGGAGACCTGAGGTTCCTAACTAGGCTTGCCTGTGATTCGCTCTTGCCGCAAGGACATCATAGATCGTAACGAATTGCATTTTGACGTCCGGCAGCATTACCACATCGCTTGGGAAAATCCCGGGCAATTGCGTGACGGCTTAGAAAAGCGAATCAGGGCATTGATCGGTGAGGGCCCCAAGGTCGCTCGACCTCCGGAATAGATGACGCGTGACCTGCCCTCCGGTCTACGACGGCCTACTTGAAGCGCCCCCAGCACCCTTGTAACCTCAGGGATGATGATGTCGGGGGTTGACCGCCGGATCCGTTCTACGCTTCGTCTGGCGGGACACACCGGCGAACCGCACTGTCCACGATCCTTGTCCTAGAAGCAGGCCAGCCGCGACAATGAGGCGTAGGCCGGTCATTGCCTTTCAATGGCGACCGCTGGACGGCCCACGAGGGCATTGGGAGAGCCTCGGCGTTGGCGGGCCGAGCGTGTGCGGTCGGAGTTTAGGGTTCCCTACCCACATCCGCTAACTTGCCCAAGAGGGTGAAAAGCGGTTCGTTGCCATCTCTCCGGATTGCTTTACCGCGGAGGGGTATGGACCCAAGGCCATGGATACTGGGTGCAGCACGCCAACGTGTGATCCAGAGAGGTGAGTCGATGGTGTTGTCTCAGAGTGAACGCTGCTGGGAAGCGAAGCTCAAGCGAATGCTTGATGACCAGAAGCCAGAGGACGCGCATCTTGACTATAAGGCCCAAGAGAGCCTATTGCCCCCGGGTAGAGGCGGCCGTGGGCTTAACAGTCAGAAGAGGGCTGAAGATATCAGCAAGGACGTTTCTTCGTTTCTCAGCTCAGATGGCGGTGTGCTGGTATATGGTGTGCCGGAATCCGAGGATGCAAGTCTTACCGGAGGGTCACCGATTCCCGATGGCCCTGAAATTGGATTCCGGATAGGGGAAGTCGCTAAAGAAACGATTGAAGACCTAATCACCAGCAACATCCAGCCTAGACCTGGTCCGGACCTCTTTCGAGTCACGGAAGTACCCTACTGTGGCCGGATCGTGTTTGTCGTTGACGTCGCCGTCGGATTGGGCAATGTTTGGCAGGCGAAGGACAAGAAGTACTACAAGAGGTTCAATTACAAAGCCGAACCTATGGACCACCACGAAATTGATATGGTCAGGAACCGCTCTACAGAGCCGAATCTGAAACTGACATTCGGGCTTAACGACCGGTGGGAGACAAGCTTGTCTCACACCGAGTACCTCGCTCGCCAAGGAGACGGGGTTCAAGTTCACATAGGAGTTCAGAACACAGGGAGCCTAATGACGGAAGTGGCCTTGATAGAGCTCGGTTTGCATCCAGCCAGCAATATGGAGGCCTTCGAGAAGATATGGCAAGGGGAAATTCCCCAAGGTATCTTGCCCACCCAATTTAGAGCCGTAGGAATTCGAAACATTAGATTGAGCAAGGCAGGAGGCTCACGCTCTTCTAATGGGTGGCAGGTGGTATGGGGCCAGCTATCCTGGAATAGCGCAAATCCATACCTGGCGGGACATTACTCGCCACTGTTCAAAACTGACACACCGCTTCCCGTGACTGTCTTAGATGTGAACGGGGTGACCTTAGCGTACGGTCCACCCAGACTGCACACAGTCTGTTTCTGGAGGATCCAGGCCCCGGAAATGAAGACAACCGCAGGAATCATGGAACTGCGCACGGGCGATGATTCGGCGAATCCTACTCCTCCCAATATAGTGACCAATCAGCAAGAATGGGACATGACCTAGCGGGAGATATGTGCCCATCGACTGAAACCGGCGTCGTACGAGGACGGCTCGACCTTTGCCCCTCTCGACCCGTTTATCGAAGCGGGGCTGGCGCTGTTCGACTCGCTGGATGGGGATGCTCAGGAACTTGCCACCGTGGAGACCAGGCCCGACGAGGTATGGACGGGCACGGGCAAGGACGGTGTCATTCCGCCCCTGGAGGGGGCGTGGGTCTCCGACTGGAGCGAGACGCACCGACAGTCGCTTCTCGATGCGATCGGTCTGTGGCTGGGCATGCTCGACGACGGCAGCAGCGAGGCCAGGTGGCCCAAGATTAGCGCGGACCTGGACAATACCTACTTCGCATGGAACGGGGACGCGGGCGGCCAGGGCTCGATCTACTACCGCCATACAGGGCCCGTCGCTCATCATCGAGCTGTCGAGCCAGGGAGCGGTAGGGGGTGGCGGTAGCCACTACCACTCCATCTACAGGGACCCGACCAACGAGTACGGAAGCAGAGCCGCAACCGGAAACTGATCAGACACCAGGAAGGGTGGCAAGAATGGCATACGACATGGTCTGGGTCAACGAAGGATTCGTCCTGAATGATGCGGAACACCTCATCATGACGAGCTACGTCGATCTCCGCCCACCAGGGACCAGAATTCCAATCACCGGCCTCGTCAGGGGCTGCGAGCGAAAGTACGCACTCGAGGACTCTGAAACAATCATGGTATCCAATCCCTCCAGATTCCGGGAATATGGAGAGGGGTTGATACTGGACGTACAAGAGGGATTGGCACGAGAGGAATCAGTCGTAACCACTCGGGAGACCGCAGCCGAGTCGACGAGGCAACGTGCCGTTTCCGAACTGAACGAGGCCTTTGAGCTGTTGGACAGACGTATGCGACTCAAATACAGCGAGTCCAACACCAAGAGCAACACGGACACAGCGAGCAAAAGCTTCACCTATGCCAAGGAATGGTGGGTCTTCTGCACATCAATCCAACCGGCGACAGACGATTGGGAAGCTTGGAGTGAAACGCTGCCCAAAGATTACGATCACGTGTCTGTGATCGGTCAACCGGCAAGGTTCGCCGAAGCACTGGCGCACATGGTCGCGGATCAACTCGGCCCTCAACTGAGTGAAGGCTCGATGACCAACTCGACGGGCGGTGTTGAAACTGAGAAGACTAAACACAAGACGCAGTGGGTCTTGCACGGGCCGGTGGTCTACACCGATAGCGTATACGAACTGCTTGAGGGCATCACAAACAATGAACAGCGGGTCGCTGCTCAGTTGTTTGTGAAGGATAGAGAGTATGCGGCGCAACAGGAGTATCGTTTCATCATCCTTAACGAAGGTGCAGAACAGGAATCGGTCATTCTGCAAATCTCTGGGATGATGAGAGACGCCCTGAGGCAAACCACCCACGGGCTAGTTCGCCACGCCCGCGTTCCTCTGTCTTCTGGAGCGGATCTGAAAACAGAGCCACCGCCTGCCAGGGTTGAAGGACCAAAGCCTGTCGCCAAGCAAGCGACCGCAAGGCGGAGGTCGGCGAAACGGGAAGAGTGGAAATTCGAAGCAAGGGGGCCAGATGGCGAGGTGCTATCTTCAGACGGGGGTCTCCGCGAATCAGTTAAGGAGCAAACGGTCACCTGGAGCCAAGAGTCCGAGAGAGACGAACCCCGCGAGCAGACGCACAGCGGCCAAAGCGACCATGGGACGGAAGAGCCACTCTCACCTCCTGATCCTTTGGACTCGATGGGAGATCCCGGCAACGAACAGAGTGACGAGGAGGTTGCTAAGGAACTCGCTCTGGATGAATTCGAGCTCGGCGAACGGCAATCAGAGGACGACGAGCCTGCCATCCCGATAAGGACCGTAACGGGTCGTGTCTACAAGTCGTTTGAGGAAATGCTCGATGACCCCACCTACCCCATGAGCCCAGTGAGGAAAGTCTGGCAGGAAGACGTCAATACCCCCGACGAGATTGCAAAGACCTACAGAGCGATTGATGTCTTGGACATGAAGATGAATGACATTGAGGAGCAGTTCAGGCAGGACATCGCCAGCGCAGGTTGGTATGCCATGCTGTGCATCCGAAACATCTATGGGAGGATCGGGGACATTGTGGATACGGTATCCATTGAGAGGGAGAGGTTCGTTGTCATTCGCCTAAGAGAAAACGAAGCATCGAACGTCCGAGCAAGAATCGTGATCGCTCCCAGTGGAGCCTATGCCTACAGCCTCTACTCGCCCAATGAAGAACAACTAGGCTACGGAGGGTTGGAGTGGGGCACAACCTTCTTCCCCATCGGCAGCCAGGTCGAAGCTTTTGAGAGATTTGGCTGGCCAAAGAAGGTGCTCTGACACAGTCGTAAACCAGACTGGGGGCCGTCAAGCTCCGCGAGCACCTAGCTGCTGGCAGGCGGTGTTGCCTGGCCGTCGTCGTCAGCACTCCAACATGCGACCGATCCGTCTGTCCTTACTCCACACGTATGGGCATACCCGCCGCTGACCGAGATGAACTCTCCGCCCGGCGGCTCTGCCTGGCCCTGATCGTTCCAACCCCAGCAGGCGACTGTGCCGTCCGTCTTCACTCCGTACGTGTGCTAGGATCCCGCGCTGACGGAGGCGAACTCCCCGTCCGGAGGTGAAGACTCACCGCTGACATCGCTGCCCCAGCATACGACGGTCCGATCCGTCTTCGCCCCGCAGATGTGCAGGGAGCCGGCGCCGACGGAGGCGAACTCCCCACCCGGCGGTTCGGCCTGGCCCACCAGGTCATTGCTGCCCCAACAGGCGACGGTGCCGTCCATCTTCATCCCACAGGTGTGTCCATTGCCGGCTTCGACACCTCGAAGACGGTACTGCCTACCGTCAGACACAGACCTACAATCTTCCCAGCCACAATTCAAAGATGGTTCTGTCTATCGTCAAAATAGGCCCACCATTTTTGACGGTAGACAGAACCGAGCCGTTCAGCGCCATCTCCTCAGCGTGGTCAACAGCATCACACCCATCATCCGCGGAAGGTAAGGCTACACCCTTATGCCTCCCCCACAATCCCCAAGGTCTGCCGGAGGCTTCTTCAATCGACTCTCGTGTGCCTGGGTGCGGTCCACACTCACGGCAACATTTTCCGGTCACGCGCTGACAATAGGACATCAACACTACCGTGCTCTCCGTTTTGACCCTTCCGCTTGAATGACACAACTATATTGTTTAGAGTCAAGATAACCTTTCTCTGTGTAAAGCTTCGTTGAAGCAGCTTCCAGGTTGGGTTAACGCTGTTGGTAGGCGTCGGGGAACTCATTCCTGCGGTGGGACGAGACTCGGTTCATAACGCCTATATATCGTAGACCGACTGCATCGTAGGCGCTACTATTACCGCCAGCTGAATATCCAGTTCGCTTCCGATGTGACCAAGTAGCTGAAGTTCGGGTCTAGGGTTTGTCGGATTCCCGGACTTCGCCTCCTAAATTCTATAGGTCTGTGACCCTATAAAGGCGCACGCATTGACCTCAAGTCCCCTCCTCACGGCATTGGCATCCGCTTCATGCGGCATCTACGCCGTATCGGTGGACCAGACGATTATTTTCTGGAACCGTGCCGCAGAGCGCATCCTAGGCTATCCGTCCGACGAGGTCCTGGGCCGTCGTTGCTACGAGGTAATGAAGGGGTTGGGCCCTGGCAGCTTGACGCCGGAATGCTTGGGAGGATGCCCCTCGATGCGTTACCTGCGGACTGGCTTGATCCCGGCGACAGCACGGCTGCGAATGCTCTGCTCCTCCGGAGAACGAAAGTGGGTCACCGTCACTCCCATGGTAGTTGCCGGCATCCTCGGAGGAGCCCCACTGCTTGTGCATCTCTTCGACGACAGCCAGGAAACGGAAGACTACAGCCAAGCCGAAGGCTCGTTGCGGGATGCGCTGTTGGCGGGCGGCGCCGATATTCTATCGGACCATCCTCCGGCCCCTGCCAGCCCCGGGCAGGCGCCCGCTCTGACACGGCGGGAGCTGGAGGTGTTGCGTTTGGTGGCTTTGGGCCGGGACACCCATCGGATAGCCGACGAACTGGGCATCAGCAGGCACACAGTGCGCAACCATATCCGTAATCTACGCCACAAGCTTGATGCGTCCACCAAACTGGACGCGGTGGTCGCTGGCATTCGCTTGGGCATCCTACCAGTGAACTAATAGTCGCCAGCACGACCCCGCTTACCGTCGGTGCAGGGCGTCACCCTTAGAGACGGTGCAGGATTGCAACTCTTCCCGTCCTGATTCCAACGCTGTACTTGCCCTAGTCCTTGGGCCCGAACTTGCACCTCAGACACGGCAGAAACGCCCTGCATAAAGGGACGGCCTCCCCCCACTCGGTGCCCGCACGCCCCTGTACCTTTCAGGGAGGCAGTAGCGACCCGGCGCTCGGCGCCGCACTATCCGATCTTGCGGTGTTCGGGTACAATCGGGAAACCACATCACCAGCAATGCCCCGGTGGAGCCCATACATGCTGAACACTGAAACACAGATGATTATCACAAAGGCTATCGGCATTGCCACCGAGATGAATCCTCAAGACACGGACGGTACGTGGCTTGAAGACCTCACGGTGCAAGTAAGTCCCCATCTCAAGGAATGGGACTTCGACGAGTGTTACCACTGGTCAGAATGGCCAGAGCGGGAAGACCACTTCCCCAAGACCACCAAACAGGACGTGGGTATCGACGCGGTTGCGATCCGCAGGGGTGACAACCAATACATCGCCATCCAGTGCAAAGCCCGGCAGTTGGATGAGCGCGGTGACGGGGCTCCCATAGAGAAGGGTGAGACCGACAAGTTCGCTAGCGCCTCGGCAGATGGATTCTGGGCGGAACGCTGGATTGTAACCAACGGCAACAATCCGTTGAGCAACAATGCCCAGCAGGTGCTCTCGATGACCAGCAAACCGATCAAGCTGGTGAACATCACCAATGACCTGCTGCAACAGCAACTTGCTCCCACCGTTGAGGAATGCCCTCACTGCGCCCCCAACCCGTACGGCGAATGGCGGTCGCGAACCAAATCGTGCATGCAGTCAGAGGCAATCTCAGAGAGTGCCCGTATTCTGGAGGAGCACGCCCAATCGGACAGCGGTGGGCTTCCCGTCGGCGAGGCCCGCGGGAAAATCATCCTGCCCTGCGGCACAGGCAAGACCCGAATCTCCCTGCGCATCATCGAGCAACTGACACCACCGGGCGAACTGTCCATAGTGCTCTGTCCGTCCATCGCGTTGGTGGCCCAGATTCGTCGGGAGTACCTCCAGTACGCGGATACCCGGCTACGAGCGTTGGCCGTGTGTTCCGACGTGACCGCCGGCTACGATCCCTCCAAGGAAGGTGCCCGCGACACGGCCTCCGATCCGACCCTGGACAACAGCAACGTCAGTGTCTCCGTGGTGAAGGGAAAGGTCACCACGAACCCGGCCGAAATCGCCCAGTGGATACGCGACGGCAAGAAGGGTAGGCGCATCAGTGTCATCTTCGGCACCTACCAGAGTGGCCGACCCATCGCCGACGCCCTCCAAGAGACCGGCGTCACCGTCCGCGTCCTCGTCGCCGACGAGGCGCACCGCACCGCCGGCCTGCGGCGCAAGAAGAGCGCCAAGAGCACCATGCTCTCCCTGGACGAGCAGCGCGTCCGCGACTTCACCCTCTGCCACGATAACGACGCCATGCCCGCCACCTACCGCATCTATCAGACTGCTACGCCTCGGGTCTATGACACCACCAGGGTCAGGCTCGACCGCAACAGCGACTGGATTGTCCGGTCCATGGACGACGAAGAGGTCTTCGGTGTCGAGTTGTACCGCAAGAGCTACGTGGAAGCCGTCAAGAACGGCTGGCTCGCCGACTATCGAATCATCGCCGTGGCCCTCAACGACCCAGACGCCTACGACGTCGCCAACGAGCTTGCTACAATCACCGAGAGCAAGGGCCGCCACAGGCTCACCACCACCCACTTCCTCCGCGGCTTGGCTTTTACCCTGGCTATGGGCGGCGCCACTGTGGACATGGAGAACGGCAGCGTCCCCATCAAGTCGTGCATCGCCTTCATGAATACGGTGGACAAGTCAGAGAATCTTGCGAGGGACCTCCAACAACCTATGGTGCGGGACTGGCTCCAAGGCTGGCTCAACGAGCACTCCGGAGGTCAACCGGCAGCGGCATACTCCCTGGAACACCTCGACGCCACAAGCAACGTCTCCAAACGGGAGAACGGCAAGCGGCGCCTGGCGGCGGCCACCACAGCCCAGCCCCATGGCATTATCAACGTCGGCATCTTTGGGGAAGGCACCGATTCGCCTTCGCTGAGCGCCGTCGCATTCCTGGAATCCCGCAAGAGCCCCATAGATGTCATACAGGCCGTTGGCCGTGCCATGCGAACTGCTCCCGACAAGTGCCTGGGCTACATCATCTGCCCGTTCGTCATCCCTCCCAACGCAGACGCCGAAGCGTGGCTCAGCAACAGTTCGCCGGAGGAAGGGTGGCAGGAGTTGGGGCAGATCCTCCTGGCCCTGCGCGCCCACGACCAACGCATCGAGGAAAACCTGGCAGAGTTGCTGCAACTGTACCTCCCCAAGATTCCCGAAAAGGTGGACACCTTCATCGGCATCGCCAAGGGGGAGAGCAAGCGCATCCAGTATTGGATACACGAGGGTGCCCCCGGGGATGCGCAGGAGGCAGTCGAGCAGGTGCTGAAGGGAGACAGCCCACGAACGAACAAGTTTGTCCCCCTGCCAGAGTCAATGGAGTACGGCCTGCCAGAACCCAAAGCGCCCAGCGTTGTCCGGGAGCAGGGAGCACCCTACCAAGCCAGCCCACCCACAACGGTCCTCACGGGCAAACTGAACGACGACGGCAGCTTCGACCTGCGTACGGACACCGTCGCCAGAGAGAAGCCCGATGCCGATGGAAAGCCGGGAGACATCAACATCAGGAAGACCAAGGCCAAGGCCAAGGCCATGATCAACAACGGCAAAGGCAACCCCCTACCGTCCCTGGAAGACAAGAAAAAGAAGCGCGCAAAGGACGACTCGAAAGCCATTGAGCGCCAGCTGCGCCTGCTGAAGGAGATGCAGGAGTTCGGTGAGGCCATCCGCATGAACCTGCTGGAAAAGTCCGGCCTCTCGGACGACCGCGTCCTCCGGGACCTGAACATCTTAGAGGACAGCATCAGGGAGGCTGCCCACCATCTGAACGCCGACGAGTTACGCCCCGCTCTCGACCGCCACTTCGGGCTGGACAACCTGAGGGAGAGCGACTTAACAAAGCAGGCCGACGGATGCACCATCGCGGCGCTGTTGATGATGAACGCCGCCATGCTCCACCAGCGCATCGCCAACGGCCGCTGGCTAAGTGGCGTAAGCGACCTGGAGACCGTCAAGAACGACGTGAACGTGGTGCGCGACGAGTCATCCGCGAATGGAACCAGATCAGAAGCCACGACTTTCGTCCCGTCCTGGAACCGGCGCTCAACGCCATCCAAGCCATCGAGGACACCGGGAAGCTGGCAGGTCTGGAGCGCGCTCTGCGACACATAGCCGCCGAGGCGGAGCGTATCGCCGAATCCTATGCTGATATGGGAGCGGACCACGCTGGCCCGCTGTTCAACCGGGTTATGGGCAATCAGGCCAGCGATGGGGCCTATTTCACGAGGCCGGTGGCGGCCTCCATCGCCGCCCGTCTAACCTTGGACGCCTGCGGCGAACAGGACTGGACAGATCCCGCCGTATGGAGGGAACTCAAGACGGTGGACTTGGCTTGCGGCAGCGGCACCCTGCTGGCCGCTATCCTCACCGACATGAAGCGAAGGGCTGAAGATAGCGGTGCGCATAAAGACCGCCTCGCAGAACTCCAGAAGCTGGGAGTAGAGGAGACCATCAAGGGCCTGGACATCAACCCTGTCTCGCTTCAGCTGGCGGCCTCGCAGCTAACCGCAGGAAACCAGGAGATCCGATACCGCTCGATGGGCCTGCATCTGATGCCCTACGGCCCACATCCGAATGACTTAAAGCGCATCTCCGTTGGCACTCTTGAACTGCTGGGACAGAAGGCAGTCATACCGAGAGAGAGCGAGTTGCGCCTCGCCGACGACAAGATAGCATCGCAGCTTACTTGGAGTCCGTCCGACGACACTGAATTAGAGGACGCTGTGTCCGCCGTCAAGGAAGCCCGAATCATCATCATGAACCCGCCCTTCACCAACAGGGCCAAGATGGGCGAGAAGTTCCCGAAGGAGATACAGCAGAAGATGCGCTCCCGGGCAGACGCGATGGAGGGAATATTGGTGGGAGCGGACCCCAGCCTGGTGGAATTCTCAGATAAGAATTCCATCGGGCCGCTTTTCGTGGCCCTAGCGGACCACGTGCAAAAGCGGCCCGATGGGGTGGTGTCGATGATCAACCCGACCATCGCCCTGTCATCCACGTCGGGGCTGAAGGAACGCCAGGTACTTGCGGAACGCTTCCACATCCACACCGTGGTCACCTGTCACCAGCCCCGCAATATCAACATGAGCCAGAACACGAGCATCAACGAGAGCATCGTTGTCATGCGCCGCCACCCCGACGGCCCCAAACCGCCCACGCGCTTCGTTCATCTGGATAAGATGCCAGCAGACGAGAGCGAGGTTGAGGACCTGCATCGCTGCCTGTTGGAGTCTCCCCCCGGCCAAATCCCGAACGGCTGGGGAGAGGTATCACTATGGTCTGCTGACCGAATGGCGGAGGGAGACTGGACGCCAGCAATCTGGCGTTCACCGAGATTAGCGAAAGCAGGCGCGGACTTTGCGCACGATCCCACCCTACAACCTCTTGGGTCAATACCAGGTTGCATCGCTCACGATGGGAGCCGAAGAGTACGTGAGAACTTTGACAGATCAGATCAGTATAACGAAGAAAGCATACCTATACTGGAATCGAAAGGCGCTGAAGGTCAAAAGACGATCAAATCTACACCTGACGGACATTGGGTCTTTAAGAAGGGGCGAGAACGGCAGGCAAGACATTATCTCGAGTGGTCATCGCATCTTCTGATAACCGCCGGGCAAGACAACAGTACAGCACGTTTGACTGCGACCGCGAGCGAAACCAAGTACCTTGGACAGACTTGGTTTCCCGTGGTCGGCTTATCGCCCGACGAAGCGAAGGCCATCGCCGTCTTTACCAACTCGACGCCAGGACGGCTTCAAATTATGCGAGATCCAAGCAAAAAGCTGGCGTTTCCAAGCTACTCACCACGGGCAACAAACAACCTCAGGGTACCCGACATCCAGGATGACCGTATCCGTCAGACTCTAGCCGACTGCTGGGAGCGCACCAGGGATATGGAAGTGCCGCAGTTCCGAGACGGTGAGTGCGAGGTGCGCCGCCTGTGGGACGAAGCCGTCGCCGAGGCCATGGGCTGGGACCGAGAGGAACTGGCCCGACTGCGCGAACTGCTGAACAACGAACCCCACGTTCGGGGCCTCGGTTACAACCAATATGCAGACGAGCTAGAGGAATTCGAGGACATGGAAGCTTATCCTGATGACGAGACCACCGAGCATACTGAGCATTATGATTGAATATATCCCAAGTCGTGCCAGCAACGGCACAACACCCTCAGTTTGTTGACACTGCCTTTTACGAGATTGTTAGAATGTCGCAATCCGGGTTGGTTATCATAGTCTTACAAGGAGGTTACTGTGTCGGAAACGGATGAACTGTTGGAGAACAACGCTCGCTACGCTGAGAGCTTCGACAAAGGCGATTTACCTTTGCCGCCCGGACGGGGTCTGGCGGTGGTGGCATGCATGGACGCCCGGCTCGACACTCACAAGCTGTTAGGCTTGGCAGAAGGGGACGCCCACGTAATACGCAATGCGGGAGGTGTGGTTAGCGACGACGCAATCCGTTCGCTGGTGATTTCGCAGCGTCTTCTGGGCACCCGCGAAATAGTGTTGATTCACCACACGGACTGCGGCATGCTAACCTTCCGGGATGATGACGTAAAGGATTCGATAGAGGCCGACACCGGTCTCCGGCCTTCCTTCGCGCTGGAAGCGTTCGGAAACCTGGAACAGGATATCCGACAATCCATCGCCCGCATCCAAGCCAACCCCTTCATTCCCGTGAAGGACCAGGTCCGCGGCTTCGTGTACGACTGTGCCACCGGGCGGCTCAACGAGGTCACCCCCACCTAAACAATGCAACGAGCGTCAAGTAGTAACCCACAGTCCAGAGCAGAAGCGCCTGGGTCACGCTGTCATTGCAGGGAACTGGAAGGGCTACGGTGTAGGAGCGGGTCCTAGCACACGGTAGCCCAAATTCTCCTCAGTTCGTTCGGCGGTGGGGAGCACTTCGATCAATACGTTGTACAGTCCGACAGCGTCGCCGTTTTCGTCAAAGCTGTAGTTGTCACCGACCGCTCCACTCCAGGTAAGGTTGTACAGACAGTCCCGGAAGCCGTCGGCGTCCTGGTCGTCGTTGGTCTGTTTCAGGCACTCGGCGGCAATGTAGACATCGTCGTAGGCCGAACCCTGGAACCATGGGAACGGCGCTACGGCCCCGAAGCGAGCTTGAAAATTCGCCAGGAACTCCTTACCAGTTGCGCTGGACAGGTCGGGGTTGGGGACTATGGCTTTCAGGCCGGTGGCCGCGTCGCCGGCGATGCTGAGAGCATCGGGGGAAGTGGGCACTGATTCGGAGTAGATTGGACCGTCGTAGCCAAGCTCACGAGCTTGCTTCATTATGGAACCCCCTGAAGCCGTACCCTGTGCTGACAGGAGCAGAGCGTCCGGGTCTTCATTGATCAGCTTGGTAAGCTGGCTCCGGAAGTCGATCACGTCGGATGAGTAGCTTTCTCCCGCCGCCACGGAGCCACCCAGCTTCTCGAATTGAGCGACGGAAGTGCGGCGAGCGCCCTCGGCGTAGTCCGTGGCCTCGGTGATCGTAACGATCCTGCGCATCCCGTCCACCCAAAGGGTGTTGCCGGTGTCAATGCCCAACTGAAGGTCGTTGATGGCCGTACGGAAGATGTAGTCTCCAGCGCCGGCAATGTCAGGGCTGGTGGCGGATGGCGAAAGAAGGACTACTCCCTCCTTCTCGGCCAGGGGAGCGATCCCGAGCATCGCGCCGCTGCAAGTGGTTCCCAAAATAATTTTCACGCCGTCCACATCAGTCAGCTTGTTGTAAGCGGTGATCGCGTCCTGAGCGGCGCATTTGGAGTCCTCTACGATGAGTTCCAGCTTCCTGCCATTGATCCCACCCGCAGCGTTGATTTCCTCCATGGCAAGGAGCTTGGACTTAAGCAAGGGGTCCCCGTAGGCCTCAGCGACCCCGGTCAAAGCGTCCATGACGCCAATCACGAAAGGCTCGCCAGGGGGTGTAGCCGTCGGCTCAGGAGTGGGCTCAACAGTGGGGGTTGCGGTCGGGGCAACTGGGGTCGACGTCGGGTCTGAGCCGCAAGCCGCCAGAAACAACAACGACGCTGAGACCAGAGTCAGCCAAAGTCCGAAGAGCGATTTACGGTAGATGTATCGCAACATGCACTTCCTCCTGACGATGAGGTTGGTCCGGCGCTTCCTTGTCGAGTGGGATGATGGATTAGCAGGGTCCTTGGAACCCCATGGAGTACTATAACGGACTTTGCGACATTCATACAGTCTCTGAGGGCGTCCTACAGCCTGACTCCCGTTAACTTCCTAATGCCGCCGAACTCAGGTGATGTGAGTGGTCGCAGGTCCCGACTGTTTATCTGTTTGGGTCGTTACAACAGCCGTCGCCCGAATAGTCACGCCTCTTCTATGGCGCTTGCTCGGCTGTCGTCCCGATTCCGCCCACCGCAGCCGCCCTTTCTTCCAAAGTCGATTGCTGGTCGGAAGGCTTCTAGTCGCCTGGCTTTATAGGCCCTCCGCAACCGAGTGTTGTTTGCCTCACTGGCCATAGTATCCTCTCCGTTCGTACCGGAGTATACCGATGCGTAATCATGACAGAAAATATTTTCTCCATGAGGAGCCGCGAACCATCTAGAACTCCGTCAGGGATATCTGGGGGAAACGCCGGATATACGGGACGGACGGGAGATATCGTTCCGACTCTTGCGTCATTACGCTTCGTCGGTGCGCCACCAGAAGTATCACGACGTGGATATCGTCACGATAAACGTCGAAGGCCCCCGATAGGGGAGCTTGCCACGTTATTTGTTTTCAACTAACCGGGCGTAGAAACATATGGGGACGACCTCTGGTCGCCCCCATACGTTGTCCGTTATGCGCTGCGGGATTCCCTTCTCGCGGGACCTCTAGCTGGAGAGATAGGCCTGGATGACCCTTATGACCTGCTCTCTTGTGATACGGTCGTCGAAGTAGTCGTTAACTGCCGCGACGGCCTCATGCCGTTCAATCTCGCCATTGCCATCGGCGTCATATTCGTCGACTATGTCTGCCTCGCCCCCTACGCTGCCGCTGACGACGCTGGCGGTCTGGCCGGAGGCCTGCGCGTCGGTGTAGCGCGCCGTCGCCCGCAGGTACATGCCATCGTCGGCGGCAACAGGCAAATAGGCGTCTGACGTGGCTCCCGATATGTTGGTCCAGCCAGTGGTCCCGTTCGGGGACCTGGCCCACTGCCACGTGAGTCCGGTCACGCCGCCGTCGGGGTCGTTCAGTGTGGCCGTCACCGACGTTCCCACCGACGGCTGCGTCGACGACAGGGTCACTGTCCCATCTGGTTGCACGGCGATAACCACGCCGCTCACCCTCTCGGCGGTCTGGCCCGAGGCTTCATTGTCGGTGTAGGTCGCCGTCGCCCGCAGATAGTCGCCCAGGTCCGACGCATCGGGCGTGTAGGTGGCCGACGTGGCGCCGAATATGTCACCCCAGCCCGTCGACCCGTCCGCGGACCTCGCCCACTGCCAAGTCAGCCCGGTTACGCCGCCGTCAGGGTCGCTGACCGAAGCCGTCAGGTCGAGGCCGACCTCCGGCCGTGACGACGACAGGGTTACGCGCCCGTCAGGCCTCACGGCGGTGACTCTGCCGGTCTCATCCTGCTCGCTCTTGCCGAAACCTTGTCCGTCTGTGTAATTAGCAGTCGCCCTGAGGTAAGACCCCACGTCGTCCGTGTCAGGCGTGTAGGTGTTCGAATTAGCCCCGGCGATGCTGGCCCAGCCGGTGGAGCCGTCCGGGGACTTCTCCCATATCCACGCGGCGTCGTCAGTCAAGTCCGTCGCCGTTCCGGTGATGGGAGGGGTGTCGCCGGACCTGCCGTCCGGGTCGGTCAATGTGGCCGTCAGCTCAATTCCAACCGCGGCCCGCGTCGACGACAGGCTCACGGCGCCGGTCTCGTCCAGGTTGGTGACTCTCACGGTCACTGCTCGCGTGGCGGTGAAGCCGCCGCCTGTAGCTCTTACCGTTACGTGGTACGAGTTGTCCGTGTTCCGGTCCGCCGGGCTCTCGTAGTTCGGCGTGCCCCTGAAGGTCAACCTTCCGCCGGATATGGAGAAGTCGCCGGCGTCGTCTCCCAGCAACGACCAGGAAACCCTGGTTGCCTGCGGACCGGCCGCCGTGTAGGTCGCCACCGTGTTCCTGTCATTTTCAGGGTGGTCGATGTTCGACCTGCCCGATATCACTAGGGCCCGCTTCGAAAGCGTCGGCACCTCGTTCACGTCGGTGACCGTGATGGTCACCGAAATGGTGTCCCTGGCGTTGGACGGGTTTGTGCCCGTAAAGGACGGGTCCGTGGCCGTGACGGTGACGGTGTAGGTCTGTTTCGTCTCGTAGTCCAGCTTCACCCCTGGAGCCACCTGTATCTGTCCCGTGCCCCTGACGATGATGAACGACGACGAGTCCGTGCCGCCCAACGAGTAGGTCAGGTTATCGGAGTTTTGGTCCGTGCAACTGGCGGCGGCGTCACAGTCTTCAGCCTCAACCGGTTCGCCCACTTCACCCAGGGTCGCGGGCGCCACTGCGCCGTAGACCGCGTCCTCCTTCACTTCTCTTGTTTGGTCCTTTTGGTCGCCAACTTTGTTAGGGTCCTGGTCAGGGAACTCGGGGGGTTTATTGTTGGTGTCCGGTCCCTGCACCTCATTTGCCGACTTCTCACGAGCTGGCTTGTCTTCAGTAGTACTCTGAGGGTCCTTGTATGTGACCGTCACACGCAAGTATCTTCCCTGATCAGCTGCGACCGGCTGGTAAGTTGCTGACGTGGCCCTATCAATCTCTTCCCAACCGCCGTCCTGCTCAACATCAGGATCATCCCCCGCAGTCGTGACCCTCCACCATTTCCACCTGACGCTGGTCGCGCGTCCGTCAGGGTCGTCCAAAACAGCGGACAATCTGACTCCATCCTCCGGCTGTTCCGTCGACAGGGTTATCACACCGGGTTCGTCCACGTTGGTGACGCTGACGACTACGTCCCGCGTTGCCGTGTTTCCCCGGCTGTCGGTAACTACAACCGTTACGTTGTACCTGTTGTTATGGCCGGCGTCCATCGGGGCTTCGAAGTTGGGCACAGCCTTGAATCTGAGGTGGCCCCGGTCGAAGTCTCCGTCGCGATCGCTGCCATTGCCGATGCAAAAGAGATCGGCGTCGTTTCCGGACAACGACCACTTCAACTGTTTTCGAGGGATAGCACTGTCATCCTCAGGGTCGGTCGCTGAGTAGGTGGACACCGCTGTAGTGTCAGGCGTGTCCTCAGCATGGTCTTTGGCCGTATGTCCATCGTTCTCAGTCGCCGCCGCGATCGTAGGGGCCTCGTCCACGTTGGTGACGTTGATAGTAACGGTGATCTTGTCGCTCATACCCCCTGGGTCGGTGGCCGTAACATCGACCACATATTGGCGGTCAGCATTGTTGCCGTCCTCGCAGTCCAGTGTCGTTCCCCGCCCCACGCGGATTTGACCCCGCGTGTCTATGGAGAACTTGGTTGAGTCGCCATCCATATTGGTGGGAGTAGCGGCGTCATTGTCGCTGTCCGCCTCTTCATTATCCAATAGAGTGTAGGTCAACACCTCCAGCCGGGTTTCGCCCATGTCCGTAGCCACAACCGGGGCGCCCACGGCGGAATTCGGAGCCGCGTTCTCCGGTATGCTTCTAGTCGTCGTCTCGCTCTGGTCTTCTGGCATGTCAGAGTCCTGGTCCGGGAACACGGGGGCTGTGTTGACGTAGTCCTTCTTTAGGACGGCGTTGGTCGAGACCTTGAACGCGGTCTTGGTGACCCTGTCGCTCTGTGGGTCTTTGTAGGTCACCGTCGCCCTCAGGTACTTGCCCACGTCGCTCACTTCGACAACCGGTGTACCCGGGTTATCTCCTCCAACCGGCGTATAAGTAGCGTTCGTGGCGTTCCTAATGTTGGTGAAGGTCCCTGTCCTGGACGAGGACTGGGCCCATTGCCACATAGGATCACCCGTAGGTGATCCGTCAGGGTCGGTCAGACTAGCCGTTACAGGGACCTCGTCCTTTGGCTGCAACGTGGTCAGGTCTACCGTGCCCGGCTCGTTCACGTTGAGGACGGTAACTGTTATCTCTTTCCGAGAGGTGGTGGCCTGCCCGCCGTCGCTGGCCTGCACAGTTACCGCGTATGTGTTGTCGGTGTTCGCGTCCTTGGCGTCCTCGAAGTCGGGTGGGCTAATGAACCGGAGCGTTCCATTTGTGATAGTGAAGTCGTCTACGTCAGTTCCCGCCAACGTCCACGTAACTGAGTCCCTTTCAGGGTCCCTGGCTGTGAAAGCAGCTACGGTGGCCTTGCCATTCTCAGCGTAAGTTCCTGGGCTGTCTCCGCTGATCACGGGCGCCTCAGGCACGTCGATCACCGTGATGGTGACGGAAATCGTGTCGCTTGCGTTGGTCGGGTCAGTGGCCTTGACCGTGACGGTGTAGCTCCTCTTGGTCTCATAGTCCAGAGCGGCCTTCGTCGTCAGTTGGCCATCCGACCTGCCAATGTTGAACGAAGTCCGATCCCGGCCTTCCAGTGAGTAGGTCAGAAGGTCTGAGTTGGTAGTGCAAGGGGGCGGTGGGTCGACCTTAGGGTCTGTATCACAGTCCTCAGCCTCAACCGGGTCATCCACGCCCACAGGCTGACCGGCGGCCGTGTTCTCCGCCACGGACCTGGACGTCGAACTGCTCTGGTCTCCATCCCTGTCCGGGTCCTGGTCGGGAAACTTAGGGGGTAGGTTGGTGGTATCCTTCTGCTTCACCGGATTGTCCGAACTCGCTGAAGCCATCTTGTTCCCGCCGTGTCCGTCGGTGTAGGTCGCCTTCACCGTCAGGGTCAACGTCTCATCCTCGTTGACCGGAGTGTAGACAGCCGAGGTGGCGGCAGGGATTACATTGGCACCCCTAGACCACTCCCACTTGAGACCTGATATGGAATCGTCAGGGTCGGTGAGCTTCGCCATCAACTCGGTCCCAGCCTCAGGTTGCAACGTCGACAGGGTTACTGTTCCTTGCTCTTCCACGTTGGTGACGTTGACGGTCACGTCACGGGAAGCGGTGTTGCCCGTGCTGTCAGTGGCCGTCACCGTTACTTCGTATATGTTGTTTGAATTGGCGTCGTCCTCGGCCTCGAAGTCGGGAGCCGTCTCGAAGGTGAGAACCCCACTGGCGTCTATGGAGAACTTGCCTCCGTCGGCGCCCGACAACGACCATCTCACCGGGGTGTTATCGTCCTCTGGGTCTGTAGCTATGTAGTCGACGCCCACCTGGTTCGTCCCGTTCTCCGGATAGCCTATTGCCGTATCTCCCGCTGTTATCATCGGCACTTCATCCACGTCGGTGACCGCGATGGTCACCGTGATTTCGTCATCGTCTCCAGGTGGGTCAGTGGCCGTAACCGTAACGGTATAGCTGTCGTCCGTTTCGGCGTCCAAGGTTACACCGGCGCCCACCTTGATTTGGCCTGTCCCGCTGTCGATGTCGAACGAACTCGCATTCGCCCCGCCCAGGGTATATGTCAAGACGTCTCGGGCGTCGTCGGTGGCCACAACCGGGTCTCCCACGGGGTCGCCCGGGCTGGCGTCCTCCGCCACACTTCTTTCGATGTCGCCGGTTATCTCTTCGTCATAAACGTTCTTGAACACGGGGGCTGCATTCTCATAGGGTTCAGCCCGCACCGGATTGTCCGAGACCATGTGCGCCGTCTTGCCTTCGCCTTCCCCGTCATCGTAGGTAGCCGTAGCTCGCAGGTACATGCCCACGTCATCTACCTTAGGGATGTAGGTGTGTGACACGTCGGGCGTGAAGTTTATGGCGCCAGCGATGTTAGTGAAGGTCCCGGTCTTGGATGAGGACCTGGACCACCGCCATTTGGTAGTGTTGGAAACAATGTTGTCGGCATCTGTCAGCGTGGCTGTCAATGGAGTTTCTTCCTGTGGTTGCAACGCAGACAGGGTTACATCCCCATCCTCGTCCACGTTAATCACATTGACGATCAAGGACTCGGTGGTAGGGTCTAGCGATCCGTCGGCGGCTTGCACCGTCACTTCATAGATGTTGTCCGGGTCGTCGTCAACCGGGTTTTCATAGTCAGGTGTGTTTTCGAAGGTGAGCGCTCCGCCTGTGATTTCGAAGTCGCCGGCGTCGGTCCCTGACAACGACCACACGACCGTATCCCCTTCAGGGTCCAACGCAGTGTAAGCCGTCACTGGACTAGTGAGCCCCTCCGCGTAGTTTATCGTCTCCGTCGTCGTTGTTCGGGCGTGCGCATAGTCATATAAACTAGACGACAGCAGGAAAAGGGCCAGCATGACACCGACTAGAAGACCTGCTTTTGCGATTACTGAGAAAGACGATATGTTATGCATCTAACACCTGATTTCGTGGCGCCGATATTCGGCGGAAAACAATCTGTCTATTCCTGCCTTTCAGAGAAAGCTCTGTCAACGTGACAGGCGTACGGATTCGACGAAAACCGGACGGCGGAGGGCGGTCACTGGAGGCGATGCTGGGAGGGCGCAGTGATAGACAGGCCCCTTCCCCTTGAGCTTGTCGAAGGGCCTCGGTTGGACAATAGATTCCTGGATACCGGCCTCCGCCGGCATGATGGAGGGGAGGGACCGGTTTCCGATACGGGTGCACTGGAATCCCCACGGTCTCCCTGCTAGAATGAAACTAACGATACGGACAGTCCGATATGGGCACCGTTGGCCCGGCCCATGCCCCTGTAGCTCAGCCTGGATAGAGCGGCGGCGTCCTAAGTCGCGCGTCGGGGGTTCGAGTCCCTCCAGGGGTACCATATAGGAGCGTAGCTCAGTTGGTAGAGCGCCGGTCTCCAAAACCGGATGTCGGGGGTTCGAGTCCTCCCGCTCCTGCCAGACAACAGTCGTAGGGGCGACCGGCCGGTCGCCCCTACTGTCGATTCCAAAAGGCCTCCGCCGGAATGGCGGGTTGCACTCATAGGCTGGCGACCAGCTTTCCCAGGGAGGCCCCAAACTCCCCGGCCTGCCAGGAACGCACGTCCGGGCCGGCTATTTCCTCCTCCAGCGATTGGGGCAGCCGGGCTATCCGTTCCAGGCTGACGGCAGGCCAGACCAGAGGGGAGTCTATGCCCAAAGCGGCGCCCTTGTCCGCCCGCCAGTCCTTCAGCTTCTGGAGGCGTGCGGCAACCTGGTCCCGTTCCCGAGGCGCCAGCCGGGGCGTGTCCGGCGTCCCACGTTTGGGAAGCCTCACCGGACCCTCCTTCAACCCTTCGTGAATGGCCGCACGGAGACGCCCCATGTCCGCGCCGCGTCCAAACCGTCCCAGCCCCCCTACGGCGGCAAGGTCCCGCTCAGGCGAGCCCGCCAATTCCACCAGCTTCCCGTTCGATATTATCTTGAAGGGCGGCGTGTTCCGTCTCAGGGCTTCCCGCTCCCTGAACCGGTGCAATGAGCGGAGGACTGCCAGTCCCCGGGCGTCCAGCGCCGAACGTCCTTTGACTGACAGAAAGGCCCACTCCGGGTCGGGCGCCTGGCTGCGGACCCGGCTCAGGCGCTCACATTCTTCTTGCACCCACCCCAGCCTGGAGAGCTTGGCCAGGTTCGCAGCAAGCTCATCCCTCAGGGCCGCCAGATGCCGGACGTCGTCCGCAGCATACTCCAACGACTCGCCGCTCAACGGACGCCTGGTCCAGTCCGACCTCTGCATACTTTTGGTCTTGGTCACTTCTACGCCCAGATGTTCTTCCAGCACCGCCGCCAGTCCCAGCCTGGCCGAGCCCAGAAACGCAGCGGCTATGCTGGTGTCGAACAACGCTGCCGTATGGAATCCCCAGTCGCGGTCCAGGCTCCGGAGGTCGTAGTCCGCCGAATGCATGACCTTCTCTACCCTGTCGTCCGCCAGCAGCTGTCCCAATGGACTCATGTCGTCGATGGCCAGGGGGTCGACGATGTACACGGACTCGTCGACCGCAAGCTGGACCAGGCAAATATGCTCAGGGTACCTGTGGAAACCGTTGGACTCTATGTCAACGGCGACACAGGGATGGTCGTATGCGTGCCTCACAGCCTCGGACAGTCCTGCGGCGCTGGTCAACACGGTTACGGGTCTGGAGCTATGTTTCATCAGAACTTGCGGCGGCGGTTTCGGGCGCGCGTCGGGGCTGCCGGAGAGTCGGCGTCTTTGACGCATAAGAGTCGACAGGATATACTGCCCATGCTGCAAAAAAGGTAAGGTTCATGGATATGAAGGAGGCTAAACGTGAAATTCGGCATTGCCCATCTTAATGCCAACTGGCATGACTGGGATAGACACCTGGCTGCTGATTACTCCAAAGAACCCGAGACTCCCGACCATCAACTGACTACCGAGACCTTCCAGCTCACCGACCTGGCTGAGGACCTGGGATTCGACTCGGTCTGGTCTCCCGAACACCATTTCGACCCCTACTGCATGGCCCCGGACTGCCTGCAGCTAATCTCCTACTACGCGGGAAGAAACCCGAAGCTGGACGTTGCCACCATGGTCGTGGTGCTGCCCTGGCACGACCCGGTGAGGGTGGCCGAGCAGATAGCCCTGGTGGACATTATGTTGGGCGAGGACCGGGAATTCATCATAGGGTTCGGACGCGGCCTCGCCCGGTACGAATTCGAACGGTTCCGCATACCCATGGACACTTCCCGAGAGCGCTTCCGGGAAGCCTTCGAGATAATCAGGCTGGGGCTCACCGAGAACTCCTTCTCCTACGACGGCAAGTTCTTCCAGATTCCAGAGACGGTAATACGCCCCGCCCCCCGGTCCAAGAACCTGATGGACAAGGTGTACATCTCATCGGTGACACCTCCCAGCATCGAGACGGCTGCCCAGCTGGGCGCCGGTCTGATGATTATTCCCCAAAAGCCGTGGGACGACCACATCGCAGACCTGAAGTTCTACAACCGCACCCGCGGCGAAGCCGGCATGAAGCCCAGGAACCCGGTGGTGGGCGTGTTCATGTACTGCGCCGAGACTGAGGACGAGGCGGAAGAGGGTTACAGCAGGTGGATGGCCGGATTCAACTACTCGGCCACCAAACACTATGAGTTCGACGACCCTGAGCACTTTAAGGCCACGTCCGGATACGAGCAGTATGGGGCGGACGCTCCGGTGCCCAACGAGGCCGACCCTCCATCCTCCCACGAGCAAGCCGCGTCTGACCGGGCGGCTTTCCACTCGCTGGAAGAGACGGAACGCCTCCGAGCCGAGGCCGGGACCTGCATCGGCACCCCGGAGCAGTGCATAGCCAAGATAAAGCTGGCTATCGAGACCACTTCGCCCATGCACATGTTCGGGTTCGCCCGCTACGGCGGCATGCCCATGGAGAAGGCCACGAGGAGCATGGAACTCTTCGCCAAGGAAGTGCTTCCCGAAGTCAAGAAGTTGGGCATCGCCGAGCCCATCGTGTAGACCCGCGAAGCGGCTCTACAGTCAGACTGAAGACAAGAGGCCCCCGTCATAGGCGGGGGTCTCTTCTTTTGAGGGAAGTCCCCTAAAATGGCCCCAAGATTAACATTTCCTTGACACTGCGCTGGTACGGTGGCTGTCGGGACGTGCCCGGGACATCCACACCGAGACGTGAGACATCCACCGAGAAGGGAAGGAGACATATATGAAGAAGAAATGGCTGCTGGCCATCGTCGCCGTGGGGATTTTGGCGGCAGGTCTTAGCATCGGGGCCGGGTTTGCCAGAGGCGGATTCAGTGCCGGAGACGGAGACCGCGATGGGGATTCCCCCAAGAGCACGTTTATATCCAAGGTGGCCTCTATTCTCGAACTCGACGAGGACACGGTCAGCGACGCCTTCGAGCAGGCCAGTAGTGAGATGGCGGACGAAAAGGTTGAGGCCATGCTCGACGCCAAGGTCGAGAAAGGGCTTATTACTCAGGATCAGGCCGATGAGTATCTTGAATGGTTCCAGGACCGGCCAGATGATGGACTAGGCCTGTTCAAAGGCCACGGTCGGGGCGGCTGGAAGCATAAGAAAGGTTTCAGTTTTTATGACAAGGACAAGTCCAGCTACTCCGGCGTAGACAAGGACTGATCGACCGAGTAACCAGCTTAAGTAGTCGGAAGGACCAACTGAAAGGGACGGGCCGCGCGGCCCGTCCCTTTTCTCTTTGTGGCCGCCGATGCTCGTGCAGAGACCGCGCTTAAGGTATATTATGGTGCGGCAAATCAGAGGTAGGCTTGTGCTACCTCTGTTACAAGGCGGTGCCGGAACGGCTTGAGGAGGTAGAAGCTATGGAAGTTATAGACGCCCACCAGCACATCGGAGACCTCAGCAACATTCTGGGAGACGGAGGCTCCGGCGGGTCTTCGCTGGGAATCCAAGAAGAGCAACAGCGACGGGCGGCTGGCCTTAAGGGCCAGGGCATCGACTGGGCGGTGATACAACCCGCCCACGGCTACCTCAAGCCCGACGGCATCAAGGACACCATGCGGGTCAACGACGGAGTGGCGGAGTACCGCAACATGGACCCCGCCCATTTCGGCATTGCCGCCGGCACCGTGGAACCCACTCACGGCGAACGGAGCCTGGAGGAAATCGACCGAATCAAGCAGGAACTGAAGCTGGAAGCCGTTAGCTGGCACCACCGGTTTCAGGGATGCTTCATTGACAATGTGTGGATGCGGCCCATTCTCAGACGCATGTCCGACCTAGGCCTGGCGGCCATCTTCCACACCAACTCGGAGTCGGGCTTGGAGGCCCCCTGGAGGCTTCAGAAGCTCGCCCAGGAGTTCCCAGACATGCACTTTCTGGCGTTGGACGCCTTCTTCACCCACGGCGGCACCCAATACCTTGAGTACTTGGCCGAGCTTACTCCCAACGTGGTGTGGGACGTGGGTGGCCCGACCCGCATATCCATCGACAGTTGGGTGAAGAACCACGGGTCGAGGAACATAACCTTTGCCGTGGGCCCGTCATACGCCGACCACCCCAATCCCAAGAGGCCTCCGATTCTGGACGAGATACTGGACGCCGACATTAGTGACGAGGACAAGGCGAACATACTCCACCGGAACATCCGGCGTGTGTTCGGCCTGGAAGGCGGGAACTAGGCTGCTCTGGAAGCTCGCGTGGAGACGAAGCATGAAAGTCGGACTCTTTCTCACCAACCAGCAGCATCTGGACAAAGACATGGTGGAGGCCCTGGACGAGCAGGTCCTCATGGTGCGCCATGCCCGGGACAACGGCTGGGACTCGCTGTTCTCAGGGCAGCACTACTTGAACGAGGGCAACAACCAGCAGCTGCAACTTGTGCCGTTCCTGGCGCGGCTGCAGGCCGAGGCCGGGGACATGACCCTGGGGCTGGGCATCCTGCTCCTCAACCTCCACAATCCCGTTTACGTGGCCGAAACCGTGGCCTCATTGGACGTGATATGCAGAGGAAATTTCGTGTTCGGAGTCGGCCTTGGCTACCGAGACACTGAGTTCGACGCGTTCGGAGTGCCCAGGGGCAAGCGGGTAGCTCGATTCGAGGAGTGCCTGGAGCTGGTGAAGCGGCTATGGACGGAGGACCAAGTCACCCACGAGAGCGAAGTGACCAAGCTGGACGGGGTGCACATGAACATCCGACCGGTCCAGAAGCCCCACCCTCCGGTGTGGTTCGCGGCCAACAATGACCGGGCCGTCAAGCGAGCCGCACGGGTGGGAGACAACTGGTTCATCAACCCCCACTCCACGACGGCAACCATCAAGCGGCAGATCGGGCTGTACCGGGAAGAGCTGGACCGCCTAGCCAAGCCCTTTCCCACGGAGTTGCCGTGCCTCAAGGAGGTCTTCTGCAGCTCCGACCGCCGGAAGGCCCTGGAGATGGCAGGCCCATACCTGGCGGGCAAGTACCAGGACTACGCAGCGTGGGGCCAGGACGAGGCCATGCCAGAGGACGAGACCTTCAATCAGGCTTTCGACGACCTTCTGGAGGACCGCTTCATCATAGGCTCGCCCGAGGAATGCTACGAGCAGCTAAGGCCCTACTGGGAAGAGATAGGCGTCAATCACCTCGTTGTCCGCACCCACTGGGCGGGCATGCCGGCCGAAACCGCTCTCCACAGCATGGACATGATCTCCCGCGAGCTTCTCCCCGCCCTGCGCGAGGTGTAGGCTCCGCTAAGGGAACTGGGAATTGGGTTGGGCCCTCTTAAATCACGCCTTTGCGACGTAGCAAGTCCACATCGCCGTCTCTGCCTAGGTGACACCGCAGCGCCTGGGTTAACTCTTCCTCGTTGAGCTTCATCTGTTGGCGGATATTGTGCTGAAAGGGCAAGTCCCTGCCTCGGGTATGCGACCGTTTGGTCCGGACGACTACCTTGCCGTCATGTTCGAACCATGCCAGCAAATCTCCGCTGTTGCGAGTTTGGAAGCCGAATTTACTGATCAGCAGATCGAAATCCCTGGCGCGGATGGTCATGCTTCGTAGACTAGTTCGGACAAACGCTGCCAAGTCTTAGAGAGGTCTGATCCAAGACGCTCCTGGTCCACTTTCAATGTCCAATAAAGCTCGGCTATGGTGTTGCGTATATCCTGTACAGCGGCGATTGGGTTCATGCCGTAGCCGAACTCGTTCAACTCGTCGCATTTTGCGATGTAGAACTCCCCCTCTTGCTCCATTTGAAGAGTCAGAGGCTCGCGCATATGCAACGTAGATTCGTCCGTTAAGGCTTCGCCGCATTGAAGCAAGACAACTGGCATGGGAATTGGAACGGCGATATTTTCTTCGGTCATAGTCACTAATAGTAATATGCATGGCCTTGATTCTTCAAGGAATGGTCAGCCTGCTTGATTCAACACCGGAAGTGGGCGGGAAGCTTGATGCAGCGCTAGGGCCGCAGGCGATAGATGCCTGAGTCCTGGGAGAGCACGTAGAGGGCGCCGTTGCGGTCCTGGCCTAAGGAAGCGATGCGCAGGTCGGTGTCGGCCAGCAGCAAGTGTTCTGTCACTTCCTGGCCGTCGTAGCGGATGGCCCATATCTTGCCGGAGCAATAGTCGCCGAAAACATAGGCGCCACGCAGTGAAGGAATCCTCTCGCCGCGATAGACGTAGCCGCCAATGACCGAGCAGCCCTCTTCTCCCGTGGGGTACTCCCACACCGGCGGGACTGTGTCGGCTGGGTCACACGAGGAGCGTGGAGAAAAGCACCTGGTCCCCTCCAGCGTGTTCCAGCCGTAGTCACCGCCCCGTTCTACTAGGTCCACCTCTTCCAAGGTATTCTGACCAACGTCTCCGGTCCAAAGCTGTCCCGTTTCCCGGTCGAAGCTGAACCGCCAGGGGTTCCGCAACCCGTAAGCCCATATCTCCGGTCGGGCGTCAGAGTCGTCCAGAAGGGGGTTGTCGGCGGGGATGGTGTACGGTGTTTCCGGCGTGGATTCCGACACGTCGATTCGCAAGATGGAGCCCAACAGCGTTCTCGTGTTGCGTCCGTGGCCCATGGGGTCTCCCGCCGCCCCTCCGTCCCCCAGGCCTATGTACAGGAACCCGTCTGGGCCAAAAGCAAGTTGACCTCCGTTGTGGTTGCGGTAGGGTTGCTCGATTTCCAGAATAACCAGCTCGCTGCCGGTGTCGACGGTCTGGCCGTCGGCGCTCAGCTGGAACCGGGAGACGACAGACCGGCGTGGACCAGAGGCGGAGTAGTAGACGTAGAAGTAGCCGTTTTCGTCGTACCGAGGGTCGAAAGCCAGGCCCAGCAGCCCCTCTTCCGACCCCGAGTCGTTAACGTTGTCCCGGATATCCAGGAACACCTGTGCCTCACCGACATCCTGGTCGTTGGTAAACGCGAGAATCCGGCCCGACTGCTCGGTGACGAACAACCTGTCGTCTCCAGCGGCGGGCTGGGTCAGGTTGGTAAGGCCCCGAAAGTCTAAGTTCCTGAAGACGCGCTCCACCATCAGCGGCCGCAGGGGTGCTGAAGTAGGGCTGGGCTCCGGAGAAGGAGTTGACGTCGAAGGCGTGTCGGTGGGCGTCTCCAAGGACGGCCCGGGGGTGGCCGTAGGGACTGCTGAAACAGTTGTAGGTGGGACTTGTGTCGGGGAGGGCAAGGGGGGATTTGGGGTCGGGCTGGGCGCGCGTTCCCCACAACCTACGGTGACAGAAGCGCTTGCCAAGAACAACAACGCTGCTGCCAAACTTCGTCGCATGAAGTCAGTCTTCATTTTGACGGGTGGGGGATTCTCAGACCTCTCAAGTTCAGGGTTTCCTGCTCCTTAGGGATAAATTGTAAGGGCCTGTTCAAGGCTCGGCTTGTTCTTCCAATACAACACTTCCGTCGCTTGACGAGTCAAAGGTTCGAGTAATGCCTCGGACCACAAGTCTTTGGAATCGTCTACCACTGCCAGTCTAGCACGGCGGTCTTTGGCAATGTTCATCTCGGAGAAATTGACATACACATTGTTCATTCTCCGTCTTGCATAACCTGCGGAATTGGCGGAGAGCAGTTGAACGATCGCCCCTTCACCCAATGTGAAGTTGGATGTGAACCGATAGTCATTAGAGAGTTGGATTTGCACCGCGCGCCGGTATGTGATTTGCTTCTCGGTGACGTAATTCTCAAATTGGTGTTCAAAAGTAACCCCTCGGCTGTCATATCCCCGGCTGGTAGACTCTTCGATGTAAACCAAATCGGACAATCTCTGTAGGGCCATCATTAAGTCCCAGATCCTGGCTCCGCCTCTGTCAGATGGAACTGCAACTGATAGGCTTCCGTTGTCGAACTGCACTCTCAGTGACGAGGTGATTCGGATCGCCATAGCCCGTCTCCGTGAAGAATTCTGGAGGATGAATCCGTACTCGGCCAGCTTCATCACGGTCTGCCCGACGTCGGATGCGAGAACCTGACCGTCATCCATACTACGCAAATAGAGTTCGATATGGTCGCCGTCAGGGTACAAGAACGGAGTTCTTACAACTTGATAGCCGGAGTCCGATCGTAGGCATTCCATATCTGAGGCAAAATGATCGTTCAATTGAAAAATAATGTTCTCGCATAGTGTCATATTACAGTCTCCATCCGAGCTAAATGGGCGGAGGGTCATTCCAAGTCCCGCGAAACTCTATGCCGCACTCGTCGCAGAATGAGAAAAAAGCCTCTTCGAGCGGAAAGAGATTGAAGTTCTCCGGCTTATAGGCGCATTCATCCCCTGTTTCATCGGACCAACGATGTTTGTGTTCTTGATACAAACGCTCATTTGGAGCTTGGCTGCAGTCCAGGGGGTTTGTGTGTGTGTGACTGGAGCAGAATCGTCGTGCTGGTTTGCCGTAGACGATCAGTTGAAAGCTGAACTTTGAAATATTAGGGTTCTTGTTTAACTCAAGGCGTAAGTCGCTATGGTCTGGATGGTTAGCCCGTAATGTACAATGTAAATACCCATCGCGGGGTCTCCAATTCACGTTTTCAACAATCTCAAGCTGACCGCTTGCAATCAGACCATCAATGATGGGTTCGAGTTGACTGTTGCTGTCGCGCATGAACCTGTTTACCCACTTTTAGATTTGACATTGTTCTCTACTCCGCTCCGAGTGTCAAGCGTCCATGATGGCGATTCACAGTCTCCGCTAGTGCCTTGTTGAATAGAGTTGCTGAAACTGTGAAAGCCGGGACCTCCTTGCTCGGGCCTACAGGACCCCGTCCATTCCCAGCTCCTTGGCCAACGCGGCCAGGTCGTGGTACTGGCTGGCAGGCATGGTCACGCTGTCCCGCTCCCTTCCCTGGCGTTGCAGCAGCTGGGACCTCTGACCGGGGTAGAGGATTTGGTCTACACCCTCATTCCTGGGTGACGACGTAATGTGGTCGATAAAATCGTCCACCTGCTCCTTGAAGCGGTCGATGGGCATGATGTTGGACGGGTCCATAGCCAGGAACATGGTCCCGGGCTGGCCATCCTTGTCCGAGTCCAACGCCAGGTCCCAGGGTGGGGTGGTGTCCGTCATCAGATAGCTCAACAGCCCCACAAAGAAGACCAGTGCGTAGCCCTTGTGGCCGCTGCGCGCGCCTCCCAGAGGAAGGATGCTCCCCTGGGGAACGAACAGGGGGCCCTGGTAGTCGGGTTTCAGGAAGTTCGATGTGTCGGTGGTGGGCTGTCCTGACGCGTCCAGAATCATGTCCGATGCCACCGGCTTGCCCTGACGTGCAGCGTCGGCCACCGGACTGGCCGAGGTCTGGGTGATGGACATGTCCACTATCACAGGGTCGTGCCGCCCGGCGGGTATGGCGAAGCCCACTGGAGCGTTTCCCAGCATAGGGCTGGAGCCTCCCATAGGCGCAACCACCGGGAACCTGGCCTGGATGAATACCATGGCCGCCATGTCCCTGGCCGCCGCTCTCTTCATGAAGGGAGCCAGCGAGCCGCCGGAGCTACGGGCGCTGACCCAGCCGACGCCGAACTCCTGAGCCTTGTCGCAGGCCAGGTCGATGGCGTACCGGCACACCAGGGCGTCCTGGGCCTTGGGGCCGCCGTCGACCAGAGCCATAGCTCCCTTGTCCGCCAGGTGCTCGATGGTGGGATTCATGTTCACGGAACCGTTCCTGGCAGCGGTGACGTGCCTGCGAATCGAGCCCAGTCCGCGGACATAGTCGCCCTGGAGAGCCTTGGCTACTGCCATGTTGAGGAGAAAAGCGGCGTCCTCCTCGGACGCTCCGGCCTCTCCTAGCGCGGCCATGCCCACCTTTTCGACGGCTGACAGCCGTACGGTCACCTGCTCCTCCGAGGACTCCCACCACTGGCCGTAGGTCTTTTCGGTCTGCCTGGCGTCGGTCATAACGACTCTCCTTGCATTGGGGAATCAGGGGCGATGTTCACTGCGACCAATTATAGACCACGATATGCCGATTAGACTGTCAAAAGCATGTTGGGCAGAGTGGATATGACATTTCAGCGGGTGTTTAAGGGATGGGATGGAGTACAATTGTTAGCAACATCAACGGCTGACATGGTGATCACGGGGCAGGTACTGGTCTCGGAGGGAGAAGGTTGATGTCCAGATGAAGATTGTCGTTGCGCCATACGGTTGGGGTGAAGCGCGCCCCATCGATATTCTTTTGTTGTTAATGGACACTGCTTCTAGTTTGACCCAATCGCTCAAGAATCCCCTCACAGGCACTGTCGTTGTCGTGCCATCACTGTCTAGCAGTGAGAATCCAATGACTTACTATCGGGTTTCGACCGACCAACCTTTCTTCATCGAACTCACAGCACATGACAGGAAGTGGTCCCAATTTGCATACCAATTCTCACATGAGTTCTGTCATGTTCTGTCGGACTACGAAAGATTGAGGGACAGTCCAAATAACTGGTTTCACGAGACTATCTGCGAATTGGCTTCTGTATTCACGCTTCGTCGCATGGCGGAGAGATGGCTTACGCAGCCGCCATATCCCAACTGGTCTGGTTACAGTGAATCCCTGGCTAGCTACGTTCAGGAGCGTCTGTCGCGCAAGGAGCATCAATTACCTACAGGCACGACACTTTCTACTTGGCTATCATTTGAGGAAGAGGGTTTACGCAAAGACTGTTGCATGAGAGAAAAGAACTCAGTTGTCGCATATTCCCTCTTGGCAATTTTCGAGAGTGATCCCGTAGGATGGAACGCCATCCGCAACCTGCCTGACTCTCCATCTATGTTCCAAGACTACCTAGCTGAATGGCATGCAAGAGTCGATCCTGCGGACAAGCCGTTCGTTAAGCGTATATCGGATGCGTTTGGCTAGGGGGCCTCTCATGCTCCACGGAAGCTCCAAGAGTTCAACATCAGTGAGAACCTGGACTGTGCTTACTTGGACATTGGTATAATCCCTGCTATTGACGTAGTTGCCATGGCATATACGGAATTGAGAACAGACACGTGACCAGGGATGATGTGCTGGCCTTGCTGAGAGCGCACAAGCCAGTTCTTTCGGAACGATTCGGCGTGACCGGGCTGGCTCTGTTCGGCTCTTTTGCGCGGGACCAGGCCACAGACAGCAGCGATGTCAACATCCTTGTCTCATTTGATGGGCCGGTTACATCTAGGACTTACTTTGGGGTGCAGTTCTACATTGAGGAGGACCTGCTGGGACGGGATGTTGACCTTGTCACCGAGAAGGCGTTGCGCTCGGAGGTCCGTCCTTATGTCGAGCGGGACCTCACCAATGTCTGACCCTGAGCAAGAACACCGGGACTCGCGTTGGTGCGCTTCCGCAGACAGACTCGTCGTCGTGCGCGCAGTTTGACGCCGGGCGCGGGGCGCTAATATACTCCCTTCTATACTCTCGGCTACACAGGCGCGGGCGTCCGCCCGGCCAACTTCACCCACCCGTTTCACAGGAGGAGCTTCATGAAGTTCGGAGTTTCCGTCTTCTGCCAGAACTACGAGGACTGGCCCAGGTATCTTTCCGGTGACTTCAGCAAACCGGCCAAGAACCCGGACCACGAGATGGTCATGGAGGACCTGCGGCTGGCGGACATGGTCGAAGACCTGGGATACGACGCTATATGGGCCACTGAGCACCACTTCACGCCCTACGAGCTGATGCCCGACGCTATCCAGTTCCTGAACTACTTTGCCGGGAGGACCCAGCGGGTGGGCATGGCCACGATGGTCATCGTATTGCCCTGGCACGACCCGGTGCGCGTGGCGGAGAACCTCTCCTTTCTCGACGTGATGCTTAAGGGCAGGCCTATCACCGTCGGGTTCGGCAGGGGGGCGGCCAGAGTAGAGTTCGAGACCTTCAACATACCTATGGAAGAGTCGCGAGGCCGTTTCATAGAGGCCCACGACATCATCAGGCTGGCCCTGTCCCAGGAGCTCTTCTCATACGACGGGGAGTTCTTCCAGATCCCGGAGACCACCATACGGCCCCAGCCCTTGTCCAAGGACCTGCCCTCACGCATGTATTGCGCCGCCAACAGCACGGCCAGCGTAGAGATGGCTGCGGAGGCAGGGTTGGGCATGATGATCATCCCCCAGAAGTCCTGGGAAGCCTACGAGGATGACATCAAGATGTTCAATGCAAGGAGGGCCGCCGTCGGGATGGGCCCCCGCAACCCGGTGACGGGATGCTTCATGTACTGCGGGGCCAACGAGGAAGAAGTCAGGATAGCCAAGGAGCAGTACTACCCCAACATGATCTACACCTCCACCCGCCACTACGAGCACGACGAACCCGAACACTTCAGGAACACCAAGGGCTATGAACACTATGTCGATACAGCCGAAAAGCTGAGGGCCGGCAGGGGCCTCAGGTCCGAGCAGGACGACACCCAGGTTATCGGGACTCCTGAGCAGTGTTTGGACAAGCTCCGGCGCATACAGACCATGACCCGGCCATCGGAGATGTTCGGAATGGTGAAGTTCGGGGGCATGAGTCCGGAAGTGGCCAGGAAGAGCATTGAGCTGTTCGCCAAGGAAGTCCTGCCCGAGCTCCACAAGGACCCGGTCCTCGCCCCAGCAGGGTGATAGGTCAGCAGTTCGCCGGTTAATTCACAAGGAGGCGCTATGGCGGGCAAGGCTCTGGCCGCGGTAATCACCGGCCCCAGGACCATCGACGTAAGGGAAGTGGACATACCCGACGTGGGTGAAGACGATGCCCTCGTGCGCATCGAGGCGTCGGGAGTCTGCGGCACCGACTACGAAGGGTACCACGGAGACTACTACCTTCCCTTTCCGGTAATCCAGGGACACGAGCCTTTGGGCGTGATAGAGGCCATTGGGCCCGAGGCAAAACGTCGTTGGGGAGTGGACGTCGGGGACAGGGTGGCCGTGCGCTCCAGGTACAGGTGCGGGCGGTGTCAGGCGTGTTGGGACGACAAGGGCGCCCCCTGCCCAGACGGTGGAGGCTTTGGTTCCACCTCGTTGGAGAAGTCGCCGGGTCTTTGGGGAGGCCACGCTGAGTTCATGTACCTGGCTCCGGGGGCGGTGGTGCATCCCATCGACAGTTCCCTGCCGCCGGAAGTGGCTGTCATGTTCAACCCCCTGGGTGCCGGTTTTGCCTGGGCCGTGGAAGCGACGGGTCTGGAAGAGGGCCAGTCCATCGCCGTTCTGGGCTGCGGGCAAAGAGGAATCTGCTCGGTGATAGCCGCCAAGGAGGCCGGGGCTTCCTTTGTAGCCGTGACGGGTCTCGGAAGGGACGAGCACAAGCTGGCCCTGGCCCGGGAGTTCGGAGCCGACATGACCATCAACGTGGAGGCCGAGGACGCGGTGGGCCGTATCATGGAGGCCACCAACGGTGAAGGCGTGGACACGGCGCTGGACCTGACGCCCTATGCCGTTGACCCGGTGACCCACGGCGTAGGCATGTTGAAGACCGGAGGAACGTTGGGAGTGGCAGGTTTGAAGGGTGGACGGCCTATCAAGGACCTCTCCTCCGACGACCTGATTCACAAAGAGGTGACCTTGAAGGGCATACGAGGTGTGCCCTTCGATTCCTTCCTGCGCGCTGTGGAGACCATCGAGTCCCGCCGCTATCCGCTGGAGAAGCTGCACACCTACGCCTTCTCCGTGGAGGAGACGGAAGAGGCCATAAAGACCCTTGCAGGCGAGACTAACCGCCCAGCCATACACGTGGCCGTCATCCCCCGGCGCCGGTGACGTCATATTCCATCCCTGGTCGGAACACTCAACAAGGAGAGAAAGTTCCGTAGTGACATGTAAACCATGAGTCGTGCAGAGGAGCTTGTATGACAGACCTACCCAAGTTTACAGAGCTGCCCGCATTCGAGAGGACCGGAGAACGCCATAGCTGGGGACTTTGGGGCAAGGACGACCAGCTGGGCATGGTGAACCTGCTCACTCCCGAGCGGGTGGTACAGGCAGCGTCTCTGGTGCGAAAGGGCAAGGTGTTCAACCTGGAACCATCCAGGTCCATCCCTCACCCCCAACGTTCCAAGAATGAACCGTACCAGCATCACATCGATGTCCGCCGCACGGGCCGGAGCGACTATGTGGATGGCTGGGAGCTCCACGGTGGCATGGGTCACATGGACGGGCTTCGCCACATGCGTTACCGGGAGTTCGGCTACTACCAGGGCCTGCAAGACGAGGAGCTGGACGAGAAGGTCATGCTGGGCATCAACCTCTGGGCCGACCATGGGTTGGTGGGGCGCGGAGTCTTCCTGGATATCCCCCGTTACTTCGAGAAGCGGGGCGAGTCGGTGGACCCAAACGCCCGCTTACCCATCGGGCCGGAGTTAATGGAGGCTGTGGCCGCCGCCGAAGGAGTGGAGTTCCAGCCCGGCGACATCATGCTGCTGCGAACCGGCTGGATGCGCTGGTACCTGAGCTTGAGTCCCGAGGAGCGGGAGGCCACTCATGGTACGGTGCATCCCGGGGAAGACGGACTCCATTGCCCAGGGCTGGACGCCAGCCGTGAGACTGCCGCATGGCTGTGGGACCGTCGGTTCTCGCTGCTGTTCTCGGACAACATTGCCCTGGAAGCTATGCCGGTGGAGGGAAGCGAGTTCCAGCACCGGCGCATCATCCCACTGATGGGCATGGGCATCGCCGAGCTGCTGACCTTCGAGGAGCTTTCAGCCGACTGTGCCGAAGACGGGGTCTACGAGTGCATGGTAACGGCCAAGCCGGTTAACATCCCTGGAGCCTGCGGTTCACCGGCCAACGCATACGCGATAAAATAGGTCCCATTCCGCAAACGAACCACTAGACCAATCTAACCGGAGGAAATGATGAAGACGCGTGCCGCGATACACATAAACCTGGGCGAATATCCCATTGTCGACGAGATTGAGGTCCCCGACCCCAAGCCTGACCAGGCGCTGGTCAAGATGTTCTCCAGCGGAATATGCCACTCCCAGCTTCACAATATATTCAACACGGAGTTTGCCCGCCCCACCACGCTGGGCCATGAGGGGACCGGTGTAGTCGCCGCCGTGGGCCGGGACGTGAGCCACGTTAAAGAAGGGGACCACGTCATCGTGACCTGGGTGCCCCGCAACCCGGTCCTGGGCAGCCCTCCAAGGATTCCCACGGGGGTCACTTACAGGGAACAGGTGATGCCGCCCAACGTGTTCACCTGGGGGGAGCACACACTGGTGAACAGTCAGTTGCTGGTGCCCATATCCAAAGACGAGCCCACCGACGTGAGCTGCATCGTGGGATGCGCGGTGCTCACGGGCGCCGGGGCGGTGATGAATACTGCCCAGGTGCGCCCGGGAGACTCGGTGGCGATATTCGGAGTCGGTGGAGTGGGGCTGTCGGCGGTGGCGGCTGCGGCCATGCTGGAGGCGTACCCCATCATCGCCGTAGACCTCCAGGAAGACAAGCTGGAGTTTGCCAAAGAGTTCGGAGCCACTCACACGGTGAACGCCTCGCAGACGGACGCGGTGCAAGCCGTGCTGGACCTGACGGGCGGCGGTGCAGAGTACGCTTTCGACACCATAGGAGTGCGGGCCACCGCCGAGCAGATTCTTCCGTCGGTGCGCATCGGAGGCAACGGGGCGGAGAACCACGGCGGCATGGCCGTCATGGTGGGCTATCCCCCCGACGAAATCACCATAAATCCCAAGCTGCTGATGATGGGGCAGAGGCGTTTCCGTGGCAGCCTGGGCGCCACTTACCCCGAAAAGGACTTCGCCACCTTCCTGCGATGGAACAGAGAGGGGAAGCTGCCTCTGGAGAAACTGGTCACCCGCCGCTACCCCCTCGACGACATAGCCGAGGCCTGCGACGACCTGCACCACGGACGTATTTTCGGACGGGCCATCCTGGAATTTTAAGGCTCGGCGGTCAGGAGCAGACCACTGCCCCTGAGCATGGGTGAGCCTGCGGTCACGTATGCCGTGCGGCAACCGGGAACTTGGCGCTCCCCGGCCCTGCCGGTGACCTGATATACGCCCTCAGCCAAGTGGCCTATGGAATGGAGGCGTCCTTCGCTGAGGGCGCCTCCATGAGTGTTCACCGGAAGCTGGCCTGTTCGCTCAATCCGCCCGTCCTGGATGAATTGATGGGCCTCGCCCTTGCCACAAAATCCAGCCGACTCCAGCCAGTAGTAGACCGAGGGGCTGAAGCCGTCGTAGAGCAGGGCCACGTTCACGTCCGACGGCCCCATCCCTGACCGTTCCCAGACCCGGTCGGCTATGGAGCCGCCCGTCTCCATGTAGTCCAGCAGGGGGTAGACCATCAGGTTGGGCATGTTAGAGGTGTTCTGGCCATAACCGGCCACGTAGGCCGGAGCGTTAGGCAGGTCCCTAGCTCGCTCGGCGGTGGTCAGGACTAGGGCGGCTGCGCCTTCCACCGGGATGTCGCAGTCGAAGAGGCAAAGAGGGTCGGCTATCATCCGGGCGTTCATGTAGTCGTCGCGGGTCATAGGAATCTCGAAAAAGTAGGCCTTCTCGTTCAGGTTGGCGTTTGCCCGTTGGGCCACGGCCAAAGCAGCCATCTCTTCCCGCTTAGCCCCGTAGAGGTGCATGTAGCGGCGATACGCCAGGGAGTGGGGCTGGAAGGATGAGGCGAACCCGTAGGGCGTCTGGAACTGTGCGTCGCCCCTCGCGTAAGAGTCGGACACCGCTCCATAGGCTCCCCGTGGGCGGTGCAACGCCCTCCAGACCAGGGCATAGCTGCACGCTCCCGCTGCCAGTGCGTTGACGGACTCTATGACGGCGCTTAGGACCATCCCCTGGTCGATTTGGGCGTACCAGCGCACCCCGGGTCCCTTGTCCGGGCCAATCTTCAGGTGACGCATGATGTAGTTCACGCTCACCATGTCGCGTCCGTCGGTGGACCCCGCCCCACGGAAGGGAGGTTCCGGGTAGCTGGCTATGCCGTCGATGTCCGACAGTTCCAGCCCAGCGTCCTCGACTGCGTTGGCGCAAGCCTCCAGGCATCGGGCGCCGAGAGTCCCCTCAAGGGTGCGGCTAAGCTTGGAGAAGCCCACTCCCACAATGGCCGTCTTGCCCTTGGATTCCCAGACCATCTAGTCCTCCACCGCTTCGAACTGGGGGAGGACAACACCATCCCGCTCCTCGTAAACGACCTGCACCCGCTGACCTATCCGCACTCTGTCTGACTCTGAGCCAGGCATGTACGTAATCATGAACAGCATGGGCTGCTCATCCAGCTCAACAATGACGTTCACGTAGGGCACATCGTTCTCGAAACCCTTCACGTTCCTCTGGCGCATGACGGTGTAGCTGTAAATGGAGCCTCTGCCGCTGACAGGCTCGAAAGCCAAGTCCTCCAAGCCGCAGGAGTCACACAGCGGCCTGGGCGGGTGGTTGTAGTAGCCACAGGCGCTGCAGCGTTGGATCTCTAGTCGGCGTTCTCTGGCCGCGTCCCAGAAGGGACGAGTCAGGTCGTCGGGCAGCGGCAGCGGTTTGGACAGCGTGTCGGTCACGGTCTGGGTTCCTCTGTTCCTAGGATAGTTACAGCATTGCAGCCAGCGTCTTAGGCCATTATACGAGTATAGCGTCATTTGTACGCTTTGGCTTGGCAGCGCGAGGGTGAGTACAGACTGTCTAGGGCGTTTTTTGTTCTGTGGACGTGAAGTAAGGTATTGGTCGTAAGCCTATGCGATGCCGATTTTTGTACCCCTCTGACGCTGCCTTGGAGGGGCAATATGTCTGGTGTATAGTAGGTGAATGGAACACACAAACGATTATATTGACAACGATGTGTACGCCAAGAAGACACGCCGCTGCAAGCTGGTGGCCAATCGGCAAACAGCGGATCTAGCGTGCCACTCGTCTGAGGTTGAGCCTCTGACCCTCGATGAGGCCAGGGAACTGCGCGGCTCAGGCTGGGTGGGCGACCTCGATACGTTCCGGTCCGGTGATGCAACGTGATCCTGGTTGACGCCTCCGCGTAGGTTATGATTCTAAGAGAGACTGGGGCTGTAGCCTGTTATAACATAGAGGGGACATGCACCACAGAGAAGTTTCCGACGAACACGCGGCATTCGAACAGCGAGTCCTAGAGAGGTTCAAGGAAGCGCTTGCCGGAGCTCCTGATGAGTACCGTTGCCCCGACACGGGGTTCTACTGCACCAGGGACGATTGGGAAAAGGTTATAGCCTCCATAGAAAACGACGGCATTCCCACAGTTGAAGAAATGCGGGAGATGATGAAGGGCTGGGGATTGGACCCCAGCCGTGCTGGCCTTTAGCACATGCCTCCCATCTTTCACCCCTGCCAGCGGCGCGCCAGTATCTAAACTCAGCGTCTCCCAGCGTCAGGGCCGACATCATCGACCTCGTCGCATGGCTCATCAGAAGCCCCTCGCTTGATTCCTTGGACAACCCATATGTACGGCGGATATGGAGCCAAGAGTTTGATCTATTGGAATATCAAGACAGTCATTACCGGATCATCTTCTATTGGGAACCCCCTATATTGGTGGCATCGAATATCGGAGATTCTTCGGAAGAGCCCCGTCTCTGGCGATAAGCGCCCGAGGCCGCCCGGCACTCGATTCCCTAGATGTTTCACCGTCCCACCTGCCTTGGGGTGGGTGTATAATGAAGGCCGCCCAGGAATCGAATCCGGCGGTGTTCGATGAACGTCGAAAAGCGGCTCCCCATGGAAGGCATCAGGGTCTTGGACTTCGGCATGGCCGCAGTCGGTCCCCTCTCTGCAACATATCTGGGAGTGCTCGGCGCCGACGTAATCAAGATAGAGCAGCCCACTGGTGACGTAGTGCGCCGAGGCAGCGGCGCCACCATGCAAGGCATGGGATGCACCTTCATCGGCAACAACTACACCAAGCGCGGCATGATGCTCGATCTGAAAGACGAGACGGACCTGGGCATCGCATTCAAGCTGGTGGCCTCCGCCGACGTAGCCCTGGACAACTTCCGTGAGCGGGACATCATGGTGCGGCTGGGCCTGGGCTACGATGTAATGTCCAAGCTCAACCCGCGCATCATCTACCTACAGGCCTCAGCCTACGGCCCTGTGGGTCCACTGAAGGGGATGCTGAGCAATGAGTGGGCCACCCAGGCGGCCGCGGCCTACACGAGCCTGAACGGCAAGCTGGGAGGCCAGCCGGAGTTCCTGAGAGGGTCCGCCCACTTGGATTGGAACGGGGCAATGCTCAACTGCCTGGGCATTCTCGCCGCCTTGCACGTCCGGAACAAGACTGGACGAGGCGTTTTCATGGAGACCAGCCAGCTACAGTCTACGGTGACTGGCGGCTTCACACGGCTTGCGGAGTACTTCGCTTCTGGGGAATCTCCCGAGCCCATGGGATCGTCCAGACCCAACATCGTGCCGGACCAGGCCTTCCTCACTGCGCTGGGTTACATCAGCGTCAGCGTGGTCCACAACGGCATATGGGGGCGCCTGTGCCAAGCGCTGGACATGCCTGAGTTGACGGACGACCCCCGTTTCGCCACCAACCAGGCCCGGGTGGACAACCGCGACGAGATCATACCCATCCTGGAAGACCGCTTTATGAAACGGGCCGCTTGGCAGTGGGTCGAGACACTGCGACACCACAGGGTGCCGTGCGGCGAGTACAAGTACGACAAGCCCAGGAGCCACCTGGCTATGGAGCACCCCCAGGTTGTGGCCAACCACATGATGGGCACCATAGAGTCGGCTTGGGGGCCAGTGAACTACTCCACGGGCCACTGGCGGTTCAGCCGGGCCCGCACCAAGGTGGACAGGCCCTCACCGGTGTTCAATCAGCACCGGGAAGAGATTGTCCTCGAACTTGAAGAGAAGGCCGCGTCAAACGGCGCCTCACCCTCTCCAAGGGGAAACGGAAGTTGAACTGCCACCCTCCTCCTATGTGTATGGTGAGGTCTTAGCGCAATGCCCCTGGCTCTGGAAGGAATAAGAATTGTAGATGTCTCTCAGGGCGTCTCTGGGCCTTTGGGGTCCATGATGCTGGGAGACCTGGGGGCCGAGATTATCAAGGTCGAGCCGACCAAGGGTGACTGGCTCCGACAGATTGGCCCCTTCGAGAACGGAGAAAGCTCTCTGTTCATCCGCCTGAACAGGAACCGACGCGGGATCTGCCTGGACCTGAAATCTCCGGCTGGCAGAGACGCCCTGGTCAGGCTGGTCCAGGGCGCCGACGCCTTCATCGAGGGCTACCGTCCAGGCGCCATGGACGACTTGGGGCTGGGCTATGACGACCTGTCGGCAGTGAACCCGGGCCTCATCTACTGTTCAGTATCAGGGATGGGAAGCCAGGGACCAATGGCCGAACATCCCGCCACGGAGCTTGACGTGCAGGCCATTATCGGAAAGTACCGGCATCTAGGCCGCGCAGATGAGCCGCCTCTGCGCGTGGGGTTCGACGTGGTGTCGGAGAACGCCGGATGGGCCGCCGCTCAGGCTGTGGTCATAGGCATAATGGAGCGGGAAGCGACGGGTCTCGGACAGTATGTGGAGACTTCGTTGCTGGATGCGGCGGTCAACCTAATGCAGTGGGCCACAGCCGCCGAGTCTGCCCCTGACGAATGGAAGGGGAAGCAACTCGCCGGGTACACCGAACCCCCCGACCACGGGTTCCGCTGCAAGGATGCCAACTTTCTGCTGGACATGGGGCGGGTGGAGGAAGAATGGAAGCAGTTCTGCTTGGCCGTGGGCGCCGACGGAGTCGCCTACAACCCCCTCTATAACAGCTTTGCCAAGCGGCTTAACTGGATGCCCACCATCCGGGAAGAGATGGCGGCGGCGCTGGCGGACTGGACCTTCGATGACCTGGAGAAGCTGGCCAGGGGCATGGGGGCCACTATAGTCAGGATGAACACCTTCGACTCGCTGATGAACCACCCGCAGGTGGAAGCGTTGGAGATGGTCCACGAACTGGAGCACCCGGTGGTCGGAAGATACCGTACGCTGGACATCCCGTGGGACTTCTCAGAGCCCATCGCCCGGCTCGCTCCGGCGCCTGCACCAACTCTGGGTCAGCACACCAGGGAGCTGCTGGCGGAGGTCGGATACACCGACAAAGAGATTTCCGCCATGTACGCGGAGGGGGTTGTGGCGTAGGGACGCGGCGGCCGTCCCTTCTCCCCTGGCGGGAGAAGGTTAGGATGAGGGGGATATGAGCAGCGCATCCAAGGCTCGCCAACTTAGAAAGGATTCCACCGACGCGGAAAGGCGTATGTGGTCGCTTTTGCGAAACCGTCAGTTTGCAGACCGAAAATTCCGCAGGCAAGTCCCCATAGGCCCATACGTTGTAGACTTCGTGTGTTTAGAGAATTGGCTGATTGTTGAGTTGGACGGCGGACACCATCTGACTCGTGAGGGGTACGACAGCGAACGTACGAAATGGTTGACTTGTCAGGGATTTAGAGTAATCAGATTCTGGAACAATCAAGTCTTGAACGAACCTGTTTCGGTGCAGGAAGCCCTCCTGGGCGAGTTGGAAATGGTGCGCCCACCCTCACCCCAGCCCTCTCCCGTCAAGGGAGAGGGAGCATAAGTCCCTTCTCCCCTGGCGAGAGAAGGTTAGGATGAGGGGGATCAAAGGATCCTGAGCGCAGGGCAAGACTATTGGAGGAGAAGGATGAATTTCGGATGTGTTATACCGAACCGGGGCAACCCTCTGTTCACCCCGGAGGAGATGAAGACCCAGGTCGTTAAAGCCGAGGAGATGGGCTTCGAGCATGCATGGTTCAGCGACCACGTCATTCTTCCCAACACCGTTGCTCCTCGCTACCCTTACTCTGCCACCGGAGTCCCCAGGTTTGTCGTAGAGCAGCCGTACAGCGACCCGCTGACGGTCATGGCTTTCATGGCCGGGGCCACTTCACGCATAAAGTTCGGCACTGGCGTTCTGGTGATTCCCTACAGGCCGGCTGTGCTGGCGGCAAAGATAATCTCCACCATCGACTACTTTTCCGGCGGCAGGGTGATTCTGGGCATCGGAGTAGGCTGGATGGAAGAGGAGTTTGTCGCCCTTGGGCTGGACACCTTCCGGCAGCGAGGCAAGGTCACCGACGAGTTCATTAAGGTCTTTCGAGAGTTGTGGAGCAACGACAACCCTGAATACGACGGCGATTTCGTCAAATTCTCGGACCTGAAGTTCTATCCGAAACCCGCGCAGAAACCCGGAGTGCCCATCTGGGTTGGAGGCAACACGCCTCCGGCCATCAGACGGGCGGCTCGCCTGGGTGACGGCTGGATTCCCATCGGCGCCAGGCCTCCCGATCTGTTCCCTCCCCACGAGTTGGCCAAGAAGATTGGTGAGCTAAGGGACCTGACGGAGAAAGCAGGACGACCTAGGGACGACGTGGAACTGGCCTTCTCCTGCGAGGTCGACTACGAGCGAAAAGGCAACGGGGAACGGTGGCCTCTTACAGGAACCCCTCAGGAAATCGCCGACGACCTGAAGCGGTACCAGGATATTGGCGTGGGCCACTACCGCATGGGCTTCCCCGGCGACACGCTCCAGGCCAAGCTGGACAACATGGAGCGGTTCGTCAACGAGGTCCGGCCCAAGCTGGCGGCATGATGAAAGTTCCGCCCGTTGTCCCTTGCAAGAGCTTTGTGAACTCCCTCTCCCCGTGGGAGAGGGTTGGGGTGAGGGTAGTCTAAAGAAGCATGACCACCGCGTCGGAATCTATCCTGGAAGGGCTTAATCCTGCCCAGCGGGAAGCGGTTGAGACAATCGAGGGGCCTCTGTTGATTGCCGCAGGGCCCGGCAGCGGCAAGACCCGCGTCATCACCCACAGGATCGCGTATCTGGTCCGGGTGTGCGGAGTCACTCCCTACCGCATTCTGGCCGTCACTTTCACCAACAAGGCGGCCCGCGAGATGAAGGAGAGGCTCGAACGGCTGGTGGGCGCCCGGGCAGAGCAGCTTACCGTTGGCACATTCCACGCTTTCTGCGCGTCGGTCCTCAGGCGTGATGGCAAGCATGTGGGGGTGGAATCCAACTTCACCATATACGACGACGAGGACCAAATAAACTTGGTCAAGCAAGCCTTGGAAGCGGTGGACCTGGACCCCAAGAGGTTTCACCCAAGGGCGGTCCTCAGTTCCATCTCCAGGTCCAAGAGCCAGATGGTGGACTCCCACGCCTTGGAACAAAACCAGCTGAGCTACTTCGAGGCGCAGGCGGCAAAGGTGTACCGCCAGTACGATGAGATACTCAGCCGCAACAACGCCGTGGACTTCGATGACCTGCTGATGAAGACGGTGGTATTGTTCCGCGACCACCCCGACGTGTTGAAGAAGTACCAGCGGCGTTACCAGCACGTCCTCATCGACGAGTTCCAGGACACCAACGTCGCCCAGTATTCCCTTGCCCGGCTGCTGTCCCAGGAGAGCCGCAACATCTGCGTGGTGGGAGACGCCGACCAGTCCATCTACTCCTGGCGCCATGCGGACATACGCAACATCCTCAGCTTCCAGAACGACTACCCCGAGGCCCGCACGGTGAATCTGGACGAGAACTACCGCTCGACGGGGGCCATTCTCGAGGCGGCCTCCAACCTAATTTCGGCCAACAAGATGAGGTTGGCCAAGGACCTTCGAACTTCCAAGGGCACGGGCGCGCTCCTTGTGACCCATGAGGTGTACGACCAGGAAGAGGAAGCCCAGTTCGCTCTCCAGGAAATAGACCGGCTGTCGAAGCATGAGGGCTACTCCTACGGCGACTGCGCCGTCATGTACCGAGTCAACTCCCAGTCCAGGGCGTTGGAAGAGGCTTGCGCAAGGTACGGGATGAAGTACCGGCTGGTGGGAGGGGTGAGGTTCTACCAACGGCGGGAGGTCAAGGACGTGATGGCCTACCTGCGGCTGCTGGCCAACCCCGAGGACGACGTAAGCCTCGGCAGAATCATAAACACTCCCACCAGGGGCATAGGCCAACGCACGGTGCAAGAACTGACCCGCATGGCCCGGAGCCGTGAAATCTCCCTCATGGAAGCTTTGAGGACAGTCTGCTCTAGTCAGGGTCGCCCGGACGAGGAGACGGTTCCCGCCTCCCTCCGCTCCGCCAGGGCGGCGCGTCCCCTGGCGGATTTCCTCAAGCTGATGGACGGACTCGCCGAGGAGAGCCGCAAGGTGGACGTGGTGGAGCTGGTCGACTCGGTTGTAGAGCGGACGGGCTACAAGCGGCACCTCGAGGAAAAGACCGAGGACTCTGAAGAACGGTTGGAGAACATCAGGGAGCTTCGTCACACGGCCCAGGAGTTCCGGGCCATGGACCCACCCGACGGGCTGGTGAGCATGTTGGAGCGGCTGGCGCTGGTGGCTAACGTGGATGACTACGTGGAGGCCTCGGAGTCGTTGACTCTGATTACCCTGCACCAGGCCAAAGGGCTGGAGTTTCCCGTGGTCTTCATCCTGGGGATGGAGGAGGGAGTCCTGCCCCACTTCCGGTCCATGGACAGCGAGGCGGAGATAGAAGAGGAGCGCAGGCTATGCTACGTGGGGATGACGCGTTCCAAGGAACGTCTCTACCTGCTCAGGGCCTTCCGCCGGAACCTTATGGGCATGGGCGGATTCTCGACTACGCTGCCTTCCAGATTCCTGGAGGAGATTCCCAGACATTTGACAGGTCCGCCCGCCACGGCTCCTAGAAAGGTCCGGACCGCCCTAGCCAGGGACGTATGGGAGCCAGCCCCGGCGCCCTCTCAACCTCAGACGTTGTTCAAGTCGGGAGACAAGGTGCGCCATCCGACTTTCGGGGAGGGGATGGTGGTCAGCTGCGTTCCCTCGGGCTCCGACTTCGAGGTGACTGTGGCGTTCACCGAAGGGGCAGGCGTGAAGCGGCTGATTCTCAGTTATGCCCACCTCGAACTCGCGTAGCGGGAGCCGGCTTTTCGCGACCTGCCGGACGCCTGGAGAGGGCCTTTAACCGAGGTCTAACCGCTGAGGAAGTCCAGGAAGTTGCCCAGGCCGGAGGTGTCGCCCCGGAATATCTCGGTGTAACCGCACCTGGTGCAAGAGATGGCGGTGAACTTCTTGTTCTGGATGTCGAAGAACCTGGAGTACTTGCCCGTCGTGCGGATTTCCTCGGCGGTGAACTCCGGGTGTGCGCACTTGGCGCACCTGAAGGACTGGCCGGTTTGTGCCATGTGAAGCCTCTCTTCGGGAACTGTCTCAAAACCCAGGGTATCCCGGGGCCTATGCGGCTCCCCTACGTTATCACTTCGGGTAAAGACGTTTGAAGGGGAAGGCGTAGACGCTTTCGTGTGCATCTGAGAAACGGCCCTCCTCCTTCCAACCAGCGTTGAGCTGCAACAGCTCCCGGAAAGCCTTTGCGGGGTCGGGCTGGTCCGTTTCATAGAGGTTCAGGAACTTGGCGCCCTTGCCCGTGACCTCTTCCCTGCACTCGTACCTGTAGGCTATGTGGTACAGGCCCGACTCCAGGATGTCCCTGACGTGGATGTCGCTATAGTACCGGTTGAATTCGTCGGTGCGGGAAGGATCGGGAACGTTCACCATGACCACGAAACCGCCGGTGGACTTCCGGCTGGCCGCCCGCAGCTCTCCGCCCAACCTCTGATAGATGCCCACATGGACTACGTCCAGCAGGGGAGACATTCGTTCAGGGGACCTTACCCGTTTGGGGGACTCGTTCTGGGCCTTCCAAGCGTCCATTGCGTCGTCCCAAGCGGTCTCGTAAAGGGCGATGTAGCCGGGCTGCCCGTCTTTGCGGTCCGCGTTCTCCAGCCTCATAGGGTTGCCGAACACTCCGGTGGCTGTCACGTCGGGCAGGTGCATGTGGTTATACCAGCGGTTGAACTCATCCTCGCGGCCCGCCTCGCCGCAGTTGCTGAAAACCAGCAGCATCCCGTTGGGGTATCGTCCGTCCATCAATCACCTCCTGATTTCTCTCGTCGAACCCCCATCCTAACCTTCCCCCGGAAGGGGAAGGGACAGGTGCACCCTCTCCCCCTGGGAGAGGGCTGGGGTGAGGGCAGGACACTCTGTCTCACGCCGCCGCGGCGGCCTTGTGCCGGTCGATGGCGTCCTGGGCCCGTGGGCTGATGGCCTGCTGCACGGCTACGTTGACGACGTAGGGGCGGTCTTTGACGCTCAGGGCGCGCTCCAAGGCTGGCGCAAGCTGATCTGGGGTTTCGACAAACTCACCGTAGCAGCCCAGGCCCTGGGCCACGATGTCGTACCTGCTCTGGAGCAGGTCCGTCACCACAGCTCTGCCATAGAAGCCCAGCTGCCGCTGCTTGTCCGTGCCCCAGGCGGAATCGTTGCCGATAATCACGGTCATAGGGATCTTGTGCCTCACCGCAGTGTCCAGCTCCATGGCCTGGAAGCCGAAACCTCCGTCCCCGCATAGGTTGATGATACGCGCATCGGGGTAGGCGATTTTCGCGGCGATGGACGTGGGCAGGGACGATCCCAACATGCCCAGGGTGGACAGATACAGGTAGCGTCCGGGAATGTGCGCTTTGTAGTGGCAGCGGCCGAAGTGGCAGAAGTCCCCGCCGTCGAAAATGAGAAAGTCGTCGGGGCGGAGGTAAGGGGCCAGGGTTTTGTGCAGGTACATGGCGTGCATGGGGGCTTCCGGCTTGGCCAGCGTGTCCAGCCATTCGGCGTGGGCAGCCTGCACCCCACGCAATCTGTCCATCCAGGGCAGGGGAGTCCAGTTGTGCTTTGCAGCCTCCTCAACCAACTGCTTCACCACGGCTCCCACGTCCGCCGTTATGCCCACGTCGGCGCCCCGGTTTCGGCCCACTTCCGCCGGGTCAGGGTCAACCTGAATCACCTTGGCGTCGGCGGATATGGAGGGCGGCAGACCAAACCCCACAGCGTTGTCCATCTTCCTGCCCAGAAACACCACTGCGTCGGCCTCGGACAACAGGTTGGCGACCCGGTTAAGACCGCGCACGAACAGCCCGAAACAGCTGGGGTGGTCGTCGGACACAATTCCGGTGGCGTGCTCCTCGGTGAGGAGTGGCAAGCCGGTGATGTCGAGGAGCTGCACGAGAGCTTCTCCGGCATTGGAGTCGGCCGCAGGCCCTCCGGCCACAATCATGGGACGCTGGGCCTGTTGCAGGATTCGGACTATCTCCCGGATGGCGTCGGGACTGGCCGAGGCCTGCTCCTCGGCCCGGTACTGTTCCGCAGAGAAGAAGGCGACCTCGTTCGCGTCCACCGTCTGTTCCTGCACGTCGATGGGGATGGTCAGGTGAACGGGGCCGCGCCTGCCTGTCATGGCCGTTCTGAAGGCCCGTGCGAGATAGTCCGGGATGCGCCGCGCGTCGGGCACCAGCCATGAACCCTTGGTCACGGGAGCAGCCATGGCCGTCTGCTCGATTTCCTGCATTGCGCCTCGTCCAAGCTGGGATGCTGCGGCGCTTCCGCTGATGTTCACAACGGGGCTGCCTCCGTGCATGGCGTTGGCAAGACCTGGGATCGAGTTGGCCATGCCGGGAGTGGTGAAGAGGGTGACTCCGGGCTGTCCGGTGATGCGGCCCCACGCGTCGGCCATGTGGACGGCCGCCTGCTCGTGGCGCACGTCGACAAACCGGAAGTCCATGTCGAACATGGTGTCCATGACGGGCAGGGTATGGTCTCCTGCCAGGGCGAACACGTTTTGCACGCCCTCCAGCTTCAGCGCCCTTCCGATGAGTTGGCTCCCGGTCACCTTGCCGATGCTGGCCATAACGGTCTCCTTCCCCCGGCCGGCCCCTGGCCGGCCGAGCGTAAACGGCTCACTGCTGAGGCCCATTATGTTCCAGACGCCCACACAGTGGCAACTGGCGGAGGGTTGTGGTGATTGGGCCCTCAGGGGTTTTCCGTTCTCAGTGAGCTTATCGAAAGGACAGGAGGAGAGGGATGATGGTCCTTGACTAGCGATAGACACAATGATATAATTGTGTTATGATTCCTGAATTCGACTCCGACGGGCTCCTGCCGCAAGGAGTCCATTGGGCGTCCTGGGACGAGCTGGTCAGCAGATTCGGGAGCAATCTCTGGAGGCGGCGTCTCATGATTGGACTCAAGGCGGCGCTTGAGAACCTGAAGGGGGCGGGTTGCCGGGCCGTGTATGTCAACGGGAGTTTCGTTACGAGCAAGGAATCTCCGAATGACTACGATGGTTGCTGGGAGGAAGGGGGTGTAGACCCTTCGCTCCTCGATCCCGTCCTCTTGACATTCGACCCAGGCAGAGCAACACAGAAGTCCAAGTACCGGGGAGAGTTGTTCCCCGCGTCAATCACAGCGGACACCGGCGGGTTGTCGTTTCTCGAATTCTTCCAGACGGACAAAGACACGGGCGGTCCTAAGGGGATAATCGCAATCGACTTGGAGGACTTCACATGATTAAGAACGAACGGCAATATCGAATCACCAGAGTGCAGGCGGAACGGTTCTCGCAGACGTTGCGCAGCCTCGAGGGGCGTCAAACGGAGGCCTCAGGAGTGCATCCCCTTATCGCTAAGGCGCAGCAGGACGCAGTGAAGAGCCAGCTAGCAGACCTGGAGAGTGAGTTGCGGGAGTATGAGTCCCTGAAGGCTGGGGAGTTCCAACTGGATGAGCTTAACCTGGTCGCAGAACTGCCGACAGTCCTGATAAAAGCCCGCATCGCCCAAGGTCTGAGCCAGAGAGAGTTGGCGGAACACATTGGAGTGAAGGAGCAGCAGATACAGAGGTACGAGGCCACCGACTACGCCTCGGCCAGTCTGGCCCGCATCAAAGAGGTCGCAAACGCCCTATACGGGCACACCCACCAGACCTCCTGACCCCGGCGCCCTCGCGACCACAGCTTTGGTTGCCGCTCCTGTGCGGCGGGTATATAATGCCCGATGTATCTTGCGCCTCGCCCCGCGCCCCCCTTGAGGCGGCTTCAAGGGCGCCCAACAGGAGACAACAATGGCCCTTCCGGAACGACTGAAGTTCGGCATATTCCTCGCCCCGTTCCACCCGACCGACGAGAACCCCACTCTCGCTTTACACAGAGACATGGAGCTGCTGGAATGGCTCGACTACCTGGGGTTCGACGAGGCCTGGGTGGGAGAGCACCACAGCGCCGGGTGGGAGACAATATCCTCTCCCGAAGTGTTCATAGCCGCGGCGGCCGAGCGCACCCGCCACATCAAGCTGGGCACCGGCGTCATCAGCCTCCCCTACCATCACCCTTTTATGGTGGCCAACCGGATGGTGCAGCTGGACCATATGACCAGGGGGCGGGTCATGTTGGGCGTAGGACCAGGGGCCCTCGTCACCGACGCCTACATGCTGGGGATCGACTCAGGGGTGCAGCGGGAGCGGATGGACGAGTCCCTGGGCATGGTGCTCAGGCTCATGACCGAAACAGACCCCATCACCTACGACGGAGGATGGTTCCAACTCAACGAAGCCCTTCTCCAACTAAGGCCCTATACCAAGCCCCACATGCCCGTTGCCGTGGCGTCGGTCGTTTCCCCATCTGGGGTGGCGCTGGCAGGAAAGCACGGAACGGCTGTGCTCTCACTCATCACTTCCAGGGACAGGCCCGGCTTTACAGAGCTGGCTGAACTCTGGACTATAGCCGAGGAGTCGGCGGCGGAGCACAATCAAACTGTCAACAGAGACGAGTGGCGCATAGTCATTCCCACCCACATAGCTGAATCCCGACAAGAGGCCATAGAGGACGTAAGGAAGGGCGGAGGGCGCATCCAACGCAAGTATTTCGAGGAGACCCTCGGACGACTCCCGGACGACCCGGAGCCTATGGACAAGATCGTGGACACCATGGTCGAAACCGGGTCATGGGTCGTGGGGACGCCCGACGACTGTGTGGCGGCCATCAAGCGTCTGGAGCAGGAAAGCGGCGGATTCGGGGCATACCTGGTTCAGACGTTCGACTGGGCGCCGCGGGAGAAGCTCCTTAAGAGCTATGAGCTTATGGCCCGGTACGTCATGCCCAAGTTCCAGAACTCACTGGTGGGCATCGAGACCTCCAACGAGTGGGCCAGAGAACGCTCCCCCGTATTGACGGAAATGAGAACGAGGGCCATCGACAGGGCCAGGGAGGCCTACACCCAACGCAAAGTGACCTAGCCCTAGCGTAAGGAGCCCAAGACCCGACTCCGTTCGTCCGGAGCTTGTCGAAGGGCAGGCACACGAGACACATGAAATAGGAAAACAGAAGAGAGCTTTCAAATGCATTTCGGCATTGTAATAGAAGGGGACTATCGGGAAGGCACCACCCAGGACCAGGCCTTCCAGGAGGCGTACGACCTGGTGGACACCGCCGAAGGGCTGGGGCTGGATGGCGTATGGCTGGCGGAGAGGCACTTCGCCGCTCCCGCCAGTTCCCTGGACCCAATGGGGGCTGCCATACCCTCCATCGTTTCCACTCCCATGATACTGGCCACGGCCGTCGCAGCCCGAACCCAGCGGGTCAGGGTGGGCATCGCCGTCAGCGTGCTGCCGCTGAACCATCCCGTACGCATGGCCGAAGAGGCGGCCACGTTGGACAACATCAGCCAGGGACGGTTGGACTTCGGAGTGGGCCGGAGCGGTTTCATGCGGGCCTATGAGGGCTACGGCATACCCTACGAAGAGAGCCGGCCCCGCTTCCGGGAATGTCTGCAGGTCATCACCCGGGCTTGGACCAACCACCGCTTCTCCTACGAAGGCGATTTCTACCAATTCGACAACGTGTGCGTGATGCCAAAGCCCGTCCAAACTCCCCACCCACCCATCCGTATCGCGGCCACTACGGGAGAGACCTTTCCGGCGGTTGGGAAATTGGGTTACCCGATATTCGTGGGGCTTCGCGGCATGGACCTGCCGGAACTCAAAGGGCATCTCAAAGTCTACCGCGAGGAGTGGAACAAGGCTGGCCACCCGGGAAACGGCGACGTGATTCTGCGCATGCCGGTCTATGTGGCCGACACGGACCAGCGCGCCCGGGACGACGCGGAGACAAGCACCATGAAGGCATACGAAAGGCTGGCCGCCACCTGGTCCAACGTCACCGTCACAACTCCAGGAGTGACCGGATTGGAGGAGCGGGCTGAGCAGGCCAGGCGCATCGCAGGTGCAACTTTTGACGATATACTCAGAGACCGTCTGGCCTACGGCTCCCCTGAGACCGTCATTGCAAGAATCAATGAGGTGCGGGAAGACCTGGGCATATCCGGCATCATCGCCGAACTCAACGTGGGCGGACGCATTCCCAAAGAGTTGGTCTTCGACTCCCTCAATCGTCTTGGCAAGCAGGTGATTCCGTCATTCAGGTAGGGACCGGCGGACAGAACCGCCGTCGCTTCACCCGGACCCTCGCTAGGCAGACCGGACCGGATACCCCTTGATAACGCACCTTACGCAAGCCGCCAACTACAAGTGGTGGGCCTTCATCGCCATCGCGTCGGGCACTTTCGTTTCCGTAGTGGACCACGGCACAGTCTTGGTCGCTCTGCCCACCATCACCGACCATTTCAACTCGGACCTGCCCACGGCGCAATGGGTCGTTGTGGGCTACGCCTTGACTATAAGCGCCCTGCTTCTTCCGATGGGGCGTCTGTCGGACATCATCGGGCGGAAACGCATTTACATATACGGTTTCGTCATCTACATCATTGGCGCCGCCCTGTCCGGGTTTGCAGGTGAAATGCTTCCCCTGATTCTGTTCAAGGTCATCCAGGGCGCCGGTTCGGCGATGGTGCAGGGCACCGGGATGGCAATGATAACCTCCATATTCCCTGCCAACGAGCGCGGCAAGGCCCTGGGTTTGCATATGAGCGTGGTGGGCGTGGGCGCCGTGGCCGGTCCCGTCCTGGGGGGCCTGCTGGTAGAGACCCTCGGATGGCAGTGGGTCTTCTTCATCAACGTTCCGGCGGGACTCATGGTCATCACGGCGGTCCTGGTGATTCTGGACCCTTCCCGGCTGGGCCAGGAAGGAGGACGGGCCAAATTCGATTGGATGGGCGCAGGACTGTCGGCAGGGTTGCTTGTGGCCTTCCTCTTGTTCCTCACCGCAGGCCCCACGTCAGGTTGGGGTTCACCCGGAGTCCTAGCGGGGATGGCGGCCTTTGTCGTCCTTTTAGCGTCGTTCATCTGGTGGGAGCTCCACACTCAAAGCCCCATGCTGGACCTAAGTTTATTCAAGCGTCGGGTATTCGCCTTAGGCGTGCTGACAGGGTGGATTTCTTTCCTGAGCAACTCCCCAGTCAGGTTCCTCATCCCATTCTTCCTCCAGCCGGTCCTGGGGTTCAGCCCGGCCCAGATGGGGCTGCTTCTGGCTCCAGGGGCCCTGGCCATGATCATCATGGGGCCTCTCAGCGGACGGCTGTCAGACCGATACGGGTGGAGGAAACTCAACGTGGGCGGAAACCTGGTGTCAGCCTCCGGACTGATACTGTTGTCCACAGTGACGGTGAATACGCCCGTGGCCCTGGTAGTGGCCTCTTTCGTCTTCTCAAGCATGGGCATGGGCATGTTCAACTCGCCCAACAGCAGTTCTATATTCAGCGCGGTGGAGCGGGAGAAGTTCGGAGTCGTGGGAGCTTTGACCCAGCTTATGCGGAACTCTGCCAACGTGACCAGCATCGCCATAGCCACTGCCATAGTCACCGCCACTATGGCGTCCATGGGCTTCCCACCCAGCTTGGAAGCCTGCTCCGACGCAGCGGGAGACCCCGGCGTATGCACCGCCTTTACTGCAGGAATGCGGCGTGCGGGCCTGGCCTTCGGCATTCTCCTGTTGGCTGGGGCTGTGCTATCATATCTAAAGGGAGAGAGGCCCAGGCCCGTAGTGGAACCGCCTAGGCCGGTAGCCCAGGCAGAACCGGCCCAACCCGATTAACATGGCGCCGATAGACTACATACCGCGCACCAGGGAGATGTACTCCGACCAGCCGCCCTACCGGTGGGTCGTCAACGAGGACGCGCCCTGGACGCCCCTGTCCAAGCCCGTGGACCAGTGCAAGGTGGCTCTGATAACGTCCGGGGGCATCCACTTGGACTCTCAGAAGCCCTTCCACATGAAGGATGACACCTCGCTTAGGGAGATTCCCAAGGACACCCCTACGGCCGAACTGCACATCAGCCACTTCGGCTACCTCACCAACGACGCCAAGGCCGACCCCAACTGCGTCTTCCCCCTGGACCGCATGAGGGAGCTGGAGGCTGAAAAAGTCATCGGAGAACTGTCGGACCCCGCGTACAGTTTCATGGGCGGCGTCTACTCCATCCGGCGGGTGCGCCAGGAACTGTGCCCCGAAGTCGTGGACCGTCTGGTCAAGAACAGGGTCGACCTGTTGTTCCTTGCGCCTGCTTGACCGGTTTGCCATCAGTCCGTTGGACTGATAGCCAGAGCGGCGGAAGAGGCGGGGATTCCCACTGTGGCGATGACCTCGGCTCTGGACATAACCAGGGCGGTGAAGCCTCCAAGATCCGTTTTCGTCAACTTCCCCCTTGGGCACCAGACGGGCAAGCCGAACGACCCGGCGTTGCAGCGAACCATCGTGCTGGACGCCCTGGCTGCGGCCCAGTCAATCTCCGCTCCGGGCGAGGTGGTTGTTCTCCCCTACGTCTGGGATGAGCACGACAGCAGCTGGGAAGAGAACGACTACCGTAAGGGCTACCTGCCCAGCTACGAACGCACGGTCGTTTAGCCCTCTACAGTCCTGAGGCTCACGTATCGTCGGCGAGTGGATAGAGCCCGGGGTTATCAGATAACGGTCGGTGGGGTGGAAGAGGGCGCCTTTCTGCCACGCGTCGCTGGTCAGTCCGAGGGGTTTCCTGTTTGGTCGACGATTCCGGCGTCCCTGCTCGTCAGCTTTGCTTCCCTGATCTCGGTCCACCGATGCCTTGTCACTTCCATGTGGATGAAGTCCAACCCCACACGCCGGACCGACTTCACCGGAATGAACCCACATTTTTGAAAAGCCTTTTGCGCCCGCATGTTCCAGTCCAGAGTGTGGAGATACAGCCGGTCCACCTTTAGCCTGCCGAACAGATAGTCCAGCATGGTGACCACCGCGTCGTAGCCGTAGGCCTTGCTCCAGTAGTCCCGGTCTCCGATTACTATTCCCACCTCGGCCTGCCGGTTCACCGAGTCGTAGTCGTAAAACATGCAGTTGCCGATGTATTTGCCCTCCAGGGTCTCGATGGCGAACCTGCCCGAGGCTGGGGTGGGATAGCGAATCTGGTCTCTCTGAAGGCGTTGGAACTCCTCGAAACGCATCCTAAGCGGGGTTGAGGCGTCGAGCCGCGCTATCTCTTCGTCGGTGCGCCAAGCATAGTCGAGCTCGGCGTCTTCTACGCGCTTCTCGCGCAGGATGATTTTGCCGCCTTCGAGCTTGACCATAACGGGCCTACCGAGCCGCCGTGCCGTTCGACCCTGCGAGCTTCTCTTCAATCATAGTCAACGCCTGTTCCATAACCTTAACCTCGTTGGCGTAGACCAGGTTCTTTAACGCCGTCGCCGGGTCGAACCACTGGACTTGATCGAACTCCGGGTCGTGGTCGGAAGTGGTCCCGCCCTTGTGAGCCATCAGGTAGAAATGGACCGTCTTGTTGCAATGGGTCCCTTCGGGGGGAATGACAAACCAGTAGTTGATGTTCCCTATCGGGGCCTCAATGTCGGCCAGGAGACCGGTCTCTTCTCGAACTTCTCTGAGAGCCGTCTGCTCCAGGCTCTCCCCCTGGTCCGGGGTTCCTTTGGGAAGACTCCACCTGACGGGGTCGCTTCTTCCGCACAGCGCAGTCTCAACTTTTCCGGAGACTACCCTGTAGACCACTCCTCCGGCCGACACGGCCCTCTGAACCCTCTTGCGGGGTCCCTTCTCGTTCAATTCGTTTCACCTTTGTCAAATCGTGGTGTAAAGCTGAGGCCCGCCAATTGGGCGGGGTCAGCATCGTTGGGCTAATTCTAATTCTGGGGTTTTGGGGCCGTCAAGGACGGCGCTGCGCAGCGGCAGGCGCTCGTCCGAACGCGACCAATGGGACTAGAGCACTGCTGCAGTCCGGACTGATAGGGCTGAACGGTTGCCGTCCAGCGCACCGACTGCCCGTAAAATGGCCCCCACCGCGTGAGCCGATTTGACGCCCGCTATATCGTTTGGGGTATATTCCTTCTTTGCAATCTGAGATAGATGATTGCGCCCCATATGGCCCTCGATGACGCGGACAAGCTCATCAATCACAACGAGGGGGACATCCATGACCACAAACCGGTTCTCAGAGCGCGACACGGAGCGTTTCTACGACGCAGAGGACGCACTGTATCGCTCCTTCTGGGACTCGGAAGGAAGCCTCCATTGGGGTCTTTTCGATGAAACCACGGGAGACGACTTCCTCAAGGCCTGCGTAAACCTCAACCGCATGATGGCCCTGGAGGCCAGAATCGGCAGCCAGTCCCACGTGCTGGACCTGGGCTGCGGCAACGGCAACACGTCCATTTGGCTTGCCCAGCAGTGGGGCTGCCAAGTCACCGGCATAGACCTGAGCGGCGTCCGAATCGACAACGCCAGAGCCGACCTGAGCGGGCGGCCCGAGTCCATTCGGGAGCGGGTGCGCTTTGAGAAATGCTCCGCCACGGACCTCCCCTTCGAAGACGGCTCCTTTAGCCACGTCTGGAGCCAGGCCACCATCTACCATGTGCCGGACAAGGCTACGACTTTGAAGGAAGCCTACCGGACACTGAAGCCCGGCGGCCTCATGGTGTTCGACGACCTCATCAAACCCAAACCAGGCATCAGTGCAGACGCTCGGAAGTACGTGTATGACCGCCTTCTCTTCGACACAGACTACAGCTTCCAGGGTTACCAGGAAGCCCTGGAGAAAACAGGGTTTCAAGTGGAAGACGCCAGGGACATGTCCAGCCATCTACGGCGGTCTTATCAGCATCTGCACATGATGGCCTCTGAACAAAAGGACCTGAACCCGGAGGCCCTCGTCCCCCTGGCGGCAGCCTACACTCAGATGGTGGCGGCCATAGAGGCGGAAGACTTGGGATGGGCCTTTTATGTGGCGAGGAAAGCAATACGCACTCCAGAATAAGGGAGACTTATGAGCCAAGAACAAAACTTGATTCAGTGGATATATTCATCCAAGGACAACACAGAATTGGCGGAGAGGTACGATCAGTGGGCCGCCTCCTACGACCAGGACTTGGACGCCGACTTTGGTTGGTTAGGCCCTCAGAAGAGCGCGGAGACACTGGCCAAGTTCGTCTCCAAGGACGCGCGAATCCTGGACGCGGGCGCAGGCACCGGCCTGGTAGGCCAGTTCCTGCACGAGCTGGGCTATAAGGACGTGACTGCCATGGACATGTCGACGGGGATGCTGGAAGAGGCCGCCAAGAAGAACGTGTACAAAGAGTTCCACAGGATGGTGTTAGGGGAGCCTCTGGACTTTCCGTCCGACTCCTTCGACGCCGTCATCAGCGTCGGAGTCATGACCGTGGGACACGCTCCCGCCAGCTCGCTCGACGAGCTTGTGCGCATCACCCGCCCCGGCGGGCACATAGTCTTTACCCTGAGACCGGACGTCTATGAAGAAGACGGTTTCAAGGAGAAACAGAGTGAGTTGGAGGCCGACGGCAAGTGGAATTTGGTTGAACGGAGTGAGAAGCACCAGACTCTGCCGAAAGGCGAACCCGACATATATCACCAGGTATGGGCCTACCAGGTCAAGTAGCGTAACGACGGCGAGTTTGCAACGTCAGGGCAATCGATATAAGATTGCGCTGGTTTATTTCCGGGTTGAGGCCGCGCTGCCGCAGGAATCCGCTCCAGGGAGGTCCTATAGATGGCCCAAGAGTTGCTCAAAGAAGGCTTGTCCATGTTCGAAGCCGCCCGTGAAGTGGGGGTCGAGTTCGTCCATGAGATGGAGCCCACCCGAAAAAAGGTGCAGGCCAACGGTCTCACCTTCAGTTACCTCGAATGGGGCGACCCGGCCAACCAGACCATCCTCTTTCTCCACGGGGCGTTGCAACAGGCCCACAGCTGGGACTTCATAGCCCTGCCGCTGGCCCCCGACTACCACATCATAGCTCTCGACGCTCGTGGCCACGGCGACACCCAGTGGGCGCCCGACGGAGAGTACTCCATGGAGGCTCACCAAGCAGACCTCGACGCTGTCGTCGAAGCCTTGGGGCTCCACCAGTTCGTTCTGGTGGGCCACTCTATGGGTGGTAGAGGCAGCTACATTTACACCTCTCGAAACCCAGACAAGGTGAAGGCTCTCACCATAGTGGACACCGGACCGGAAACCATCCGGGTGGGCCAGAACCGCATCCAGCGTTTCCGCGAGCTCCCCGACGAGCTGGACAGCTACCAGGAGTTCGCTGACCGCGTCCAGGAGTACACCCACCGGGACCGGGACCAGGTATTGGGAGCCCTGAAGTACAGCATCAAGCTGCGGGACGACGGCAAGTGGACATGGAAGTATGACAAGGCCCTGCGTTCCTCGGGCCCACGGCCCACAAGCTGGACCACCGAGCGGCTGTGGGAGGCTGTCCGAGCCATCACCTGCCCTACGCTAATCGTCCGAGGCGGCGCCAGCGACATTCTAGGAGCCGAAACGATGGACAAGATGCTCCAGGCAATGCCAGGAAGCACGGCTGCGGTCATACCCGGAGCGGGCCACTTGGTCCAAGGCGACAACCCCCGCCTGTTCCTGCTAGCCCTCCGAACGCTGCTGGACCGCGTCTAGGGTCTCTCGTCAGCAGCCCAACCGCCCCTTTGCACAGCCTCTTACCCATTGAGGGGGAAGATTAGGATGGTGGTAAATAGGGGCGCTGGGTGACCAAACCCCAAACCCGCCATTCCGGCGTAGGCCGGAATCCAGGGATTCCGATGCAGCTAGAGAGCGCCCCCTGCGGTGGGAGAGGGAATAGTCACGAGGTTTCCGTGAAGGGTGAGGGGAAACCCAGGAACGGCTAGGCCTGAACCAGAACCTTTTCCGCCACTTCCATGCCCAGCACCACCTCTTTGCCGTCTAGTAGTAGGCTGATGGTCCCCTTGTAGGGCGCCAGTTCCAGCACGTCCAGCCTCTCGCCGGGCCTTAGACCGCTCCGGTCGAAATACTCCAATAGCTGTATGTCCTCTTCCGGCACTTGCTCGATCACGGTGGTGTCCCCTTCTTCGGTCTCCGAGAGGGGTTTCATAGGAGGCGGATTGAAACCCTGGTCATACCCGGGGATGCGGCTTCCAAAGGGACTCGTCTGTGGATAACCCAGGACCGCCGCCAGTTTCTTCTCCACGTAGGGGGATATTGCGTGTTCCAGCCTGTGGGCCTCGGTGTGGGCCCGGAACCATTCGACGTCCAGAAGCTCCGTGAGCATCCTTTCCGCCAATCGGTGGCGCCTGACCACCGATTCACCGACCGCCTGTCCTCGGTCGGTGAACTTCACTTCCTTGTCCGAACCGATTTCCAACATGCCCTGCTTGTTGAGCCGCTTGAGGGTGCCCACAACGGTGGCCACTGAAACGTCCATAACCTCAGCCAGCCGGGTGGGAAACACTCTTTCACCCCGTTCGTGCAGCTTGTAGATGGCTTGGAGATAGTTCTCCACTACCATGCTGATTTCCGGTTTGGGCTCACCCAACATCATTGCCATATCATGCCTTCCACAATGGGTTTTTTCCAGATTAACATACCCCAATTCTCCGGTCGTGTCTATTTAATTGCCTCTTGAACTAAGTCGCTCTACGTGAACGGGCGCCCACGAGGGACGCCCCTACGACAAGGTGCGGGCCTTCTCCCGTCTTTCCGGCGCAGGCCGGAATCCAGGGTCTTCTCTAAAGCAGGGAGCCGCCCTCACCCCAACCCTCTCCCGGAAGGAGGGGGGGTTGCCAAGGTCTTCACGGGAAGTAGGCCGGTCGTTTACAAGTTGGGAGCGTTGTGCTAATAATTCCGTGAATCTCAGGCTGAAAAAGCTTGGCATCTCTAAGGAGGGCGCCCATGGTCGAGAGCACAGGCGGCATCGATGCACTGCTTCAGGAGGACAGGCGCTTTCCTCCCCCGGAGGGCTTTGCCAGCGCCGCCACCGTCAAAACGACGGACGTATACGACGAGGCGGAAGCCGACTTCGAGGGCTTCTGGGCTAGGTTCGCAGAGGAGTTGGACTGGTTCAAGAAATGGGACCAGGTCCTGGACTGGGACCCTCCTCACGTCAAGTGGTTTCAGGGCGGCCAAATCAACGTCTCCTACAACTGCCTTGACCGCCATCTGACCACCGCCCGCCGCAACAAGGCAGCCATCATCTGGGAAGGTGAGCCCGGCGACTGGCAGGTCTACACCTACTGGGACCTGTACCGTGAGGTGTGCAAGTTCGCCAACGGCCTCAAGAGCCTTGGAATCGGCAAGGGTGACCGGGTCACCATTTACCTGCCCATGGTCCCTGAGTTGGCCATCGCCATGCTGGCCTGCGCACGCATCGGCGCGCCCCACAGCATCGTCTTTGGCGGATTCAGCTCCGAATCCCTCAGAGACCGTATCAACGACTCCGAGGCCAAGGCGCTCATCACCTCCGATGGAGGCTACCGACGTGGCAACGTCATTCCCCTGAAGAAGAACGCCGACGAGTCCCTGGACGGAGCGCCCACCGTGGAGCACGTGGTGGTGGTCAGGCGCACAGGCACAGCCGACGACCAGATGGTGGACGGCAGGGATATTTGGTGGCATGACCTGGTGGCCGACCAGCCGCTGAAGTGCGACCCTGAGCCGATGGACTCGGAGGACCTTCTCTTCCTGCTCTACACCAGCGGCACTACGGGCAAGCCCAAAGGCATAGTCCACACCACCGCCGGATACCTTCTGGGGACCTACGCCACAACCAAGTGGGTCTTCGACCTGAAGGAGGACGACGTATACTGGTGCACCGCTGACATCGGCTGGATAACCGGGCACAGCTACATCGTCTACGGGCCTCTGGCCAACGGCGCCACGTCGATTATGTACGAGGGTTCTCCCGACTACCCCGACCGTGACCGTTTCTGGGCCATCATCGAGAAGTACGGCGCCACCATCTGCTACACGGCTCCCACGGCCATCCGCAGCTTCATGCGTTGGGGAGAGGAATACCCCAGGAAGCACGACCTCACCTCTCTGCGCCTGCTGGGAAGCGTCGGAGAACCCATCAACCCCGAGGCGTGGATGTGGTACCACGAGAACATCGGCGGAGGCCGCTGCCCCATCGTGGACACCTGGTGGCAGACTGAAACGGGGATGATTCTTATAACGCCTCTGCCGGGAATCACGACCCTGAAGCCCGCCTCGGCCTCAAAACCCTTCCCGGGAGTCCTGGCGGAGGTAGTGGACGAGAAGGGGGACCCCGTGGGGGCCAACCAGGGCGGCTACCTGGTGCTCAAACGGCCCTGGCCGGCCATGCTGCGCACGATTTACGGCGATCCAGACAGGTACGTGGAGCAATACTGGTCCAAATACCCCAACGTCTACTTCACCGGAGACGGCGCTAGGATGGACGAGGAGGGGTACTTCTGGCTGCTGGGCCGGGTGGACGACGTAATAAACGTGTCCGCCCACCGCATCTCCACAATGGAGGTGGAGTCGGCTCTGGTGGACCACGAAGCCGTGGCGGAAGCGGCGTCCATCGGCAAGAGCCACGAGATCAAGGGACAGGCCGTAGTGGCTTTCGTGACCTTGAAAGAGAGCGTCGAGGGCTCTGAAGACCTAATCAGGGAGCTGAAGGGCCACGTGACCACCAAGATCGGCGCCATCGCCCGCCCGGACGACATATTCTTCACCGCCGAGCTGCCCAAGACTCGGAGCGGCAAAATCATGCGCCGCCTTCTAAGGGACGTGGCGGAGGGCAGGGCCTTGGGCGATACCACAACGCTGGCCGACCCGGCGGTGGTGGAGTCGCTGAAGGAGCAGTATGCCGACGACGAGGGCTAGGGGCGTCCTACTGCGGACGGCGACGTGGGCCACCTGCCTGGCGGTGCTGGCGCTGTTCATGACGGCCTGTGGAGGTGCGGCTCCCACAGCAACTCCCACTGCGGTCCCGCCAACCCCAACTGCAACCGCCGCTCCCACAGTCCCTCCCACCGAGGCGCCAGCCATGACCGGCGGTCCAGCCTGGGAGGAGGTTATGCCTGCCGGACCCAAGTCGGGGCCGAGGCCGTCGCCCCGCAAGGACTCCACCCTGGTCTACGACTCGGCCAACTCAACCTTGCTCTTATTTGGCGGACGTGAAAAAGCACAACCTTTGAACGACCTATGGAGCTTCAACCTCCAAACCCGCATGTGGACGGAAGTGGAGGCAGACGGGCCTTCACCCCGTTTCGGGCACTTGGCCGTGTTCGACGTGAAGCGCAGCCGTATGGTCGTATTCAGCGGCCAGGCCGGGACCACGTTCTTCAACGACACCTGGTCTTACGACCCGGCCACTGGACAGTGGGAGGAGCTAGAGACGGAAGGAGACCTGCCCGTCACCCGGTACGGTTCCTGCTCCGGTTACGACGCCGACAACGATGTGTTCTATATCTCCCACGGGTTCACTAACTCCGGCCGCTTCGACGACACCTGGAGCTTCAACCTTGAGACGGAGTCCTGGACGGACTTGTCGCCGTCGGGAGACCGTCCCGTCAAACGCTGCCTGCACCAGTGCTTCTTCGACGGAACTTCCGGCCAGCTGGTCCTGTTCGGCGGCCAGTCCAACGTAGTGCCCATCCTGGGAGACCTGTGGAAGTTCGACGTGGGTTCGGGCGCTTGGACAGAGGCCGAGCCGGGCGAGCCAGCCCCTCTGCCCCGCTTCAACCTGTCCCTGGCGGGAGATTCCGACTCCGGAGAGTTCTTCCTGTACGGGGGGCTTAGCACCCAGGGCAAAAGGGACGACCTCTGGGCCTACTCCGCCGCCGACGGCTGGACCGACCTGGGCTCTGGTGGAGCGCCGGGCCTTCTCAGCAATCATGCATCGGTCTACCTGAGCGGCGAGAACACCCTCTACGTATTCGGGGGCTTAGCGGACGGGGAGTCCAACACACTCTGGCGCGTCCGCACAAACTAGCCCAGGCGTAGCTTCCCCGGTTCTCGAACAGCCCAGCTACCGGCAGACTGCCATGTCCGTCTCGATAGGCATGGTAGAATTGAACTTACCCACGATTTCCCGGAGACATCATGCTGGAAACAGAACAAGTAACCGCCCTTTTTGCCGACGCCCGCGTCCTTGATAAAGCCTTGGCGGGGCGCCTATGACCGATGAGGAATTCGCCGCCATACTGACGTCAGGGCAGGAGACAGCGGGAATTGAATTCAAGGGACCGGGGCGTTTATCGAATAACCGACTTGCTGCACAGGTAGTTAAAGCGGTATTGGGCATGTCGAACAGGCGTGACGGCGGTACGGTCATAATAGGCGTAAAAGATGATGGTGAACCTATTGGCCTCAATGACGACGATCTGAGCACATGGGTCTACGACCATGTGGCCGACCAAATCGCCGCCCACGCCGACCCTAGTGTCACCTTTGAGCTGGAAGTGAAGGAGTAGAATGGAGGCAGTTATGTAGTCCTCCAAGTGGAAGAGTTCTCCAACATTCCGGTCCTGTGCAAGAAACCTTATGATGGCGTTCTGAAGCCCGGAGCTTGCTATGTGAGAACCCACCGTAAGCCGGAGACTACTGAGATACCGACTCAGACGGAGATGCGAGACTTGCTTAATCTCGCTATAGACAAGGGGGTAATCCAATATATTGCTCGGGCCGAACGGTTAGGGCTGATTCGTGTCCAAGTAGAAATTCCGCTGACGGACGAAGAACGCTTTGATGAGCAGATAGGTGACTTACAGTGAGTAGACTCCTGAAAAAAATTCAGACCCTCAGACATTGGAAAATAGTTGTACGGCCTTGCGCTTTTGATGAGAATCGAGTCGCAGACAAGTCTGACCTGCTTCACATCCTGGAAAAAACTTACGTGCAGTTCGGCAACCCATTACCTTTCCCCAACGTAGACAGTTCTGCCCAGGTCGATGAGGGTATTGACTGGATAGGTCAAGAAAAAGAATCCGAAATTTGGGAAATAGTTGAACTATGGAGGTTCTATCAAAGCGGGCAGTTCGTCTGTTACAAAAGCAGGGTGCCTAATCACAACAAATGCCAACCACTGGATCCGATGTCACTTGTAGTCAGCTTCAGTGAAATTTTCGAATTCGCGGCCCGGTTGTCCCATAGTCACGCTGGTGACGATTGGATGCACTTGGACGTTACATTGGCTGGAATCGATCGTCCACTTAAGGTTGGAGCCAGCCTCTTCCAATTAACAGACGAAGCTAACACAGACGTGCAGTATAAAGTAGACCTCTCAACTCTGGACTTGGTTACGAAAACCAGAGAACTGGCTTTGAAGCCAGTTGCCGAACTGTTCCACCGTTTTGGTTGGAATCCCGGGATTGATTATCTACGGGACTATCAGGACGAGTTGCTGTTTAGAAGGTCCGGCACCCTCAGGTAGGGAGCCCCGCACTCAGTCGTGGCAGGTGACACACATACGCAACGCGCTCTACTACGGGGACAACTTGCTGGTGTTGCGGGAGCACATCCCCGACGAGGCGGTGAACCTGGACCGACCGTAAAGACGTTGCCCCATCGCCTTTAACGGGAGATGGTTGGGTGAGGGTGGCTGACCTAAAACCCCCAAGCCCGGCACGGATTGGATTGACACCTTTCCAACAGGTTTGCTAGCCTGAATTTGTCCCCAGTCAACGCGATTCCACATCACAGGGACTTAGCGCTTCAGATTAACCGGCAGCGGACCGGCTACGTCCATTTTCAGCCGCGCAACACGCGTAGCGTCGACGCGAAAAGAGTCATGGAGCATCCACAAGACCACCTCGAACATCCAGGACGAGCCAGTGACACTCGTGGGGTTCCCGACATCATCGAGCGGGCCGAGGGCCTCATGGCCCAGGTGCGGGCGAACCTGGCCGCGAACGACTTCGCCTCTGCCTTGACCCTCTTTATGGACCTGCGCCCCGCAGACCAGGCGGAGTTGATCGGTGAACTGCGCGGCGGGCAGCAGGAAGAATTCCTCAGGTCCATGACCCCGGAAGTCGCCGCGGGTTTGCTGGAGCACATGGAACCCGAAGAGGCCGTCGAGGTGTTCGGCGGCATGGAGACTGCCGTACTATCGGCTGCGCTGGACCAGACGGCCCCCGACGTTGCCGTGGACTTCCTCAAGCATCTCCCTGAGGAGCAGTTGCAGGAAACCCTGGAGGCGATGGAAGACCGGGATGAGGTGGCCCTGCTGCTGGGCTATTCCGACGAGACCGCCGGGGGGCTGATGACTCCTGAGTTCCTGTCCATACGGGCCGGGGCCACCGCCGACATCGCCTTGGACTCCGTCAGGATATTCGGCCCAAGGGTTGAGGACGTGGGTTCCATCCTCGTGGTGAACGAAGACCGGAGGCTGGTGGGGTCATTGGGGCTGGTTACTCTGGCTTTGGCGCGCCCTGGCTCACTGGTACGTGAGCTGATGGACCCAGAGGTAGTGTCGGTGCAGGCGGACACTGACCAGGAGGAGTGCGCCCGGCTCATGGAGCGGTACGACTTGAGCTATTTGCCCGTCGTCGATGAGCAGAGCCGGCTGCTGGGCGTGATTCTGACCGAGGACCTGGTGGACGTGCTTGAAGATGAAGCCACCGAGGACATGTACAGCATGACCGGAATCGCCGGCGAGCGGCTGTTCAACCCCTTCTTCTCGTCCATGCGTCGGCGCCTGCCATGGCTCTACCTGAACCTGGCCACCGCAGTGTTGGCGGCGGCGGTCGTGAGCCTCTTCGAGTCCACCATCGAAAAGCTGGTGGTGCTCGCCGTGTTCCTGCCTGTCATCGCCGGGCAGGGGGGAATCGGAGGCGCCCAGACCCTCACCCTGGTAATCCGCAGCATGGCGTTGGGGGAGCTTCCGGCTCGCCGGGCCTTCAGGCTGTTGGTGCGGGAGGCTGGACTGGGAATCCTCCACGGGGTGCTGCTGGGAGTGGCTGTGGGCCTGGTGGCGTGGGCCTGGAAGGGCAACTTCATGCTGGGCGTGGTCCTGTGCCTGGCCATGATAGGCAACATGATTGTGGCAGGCCTTGCCGGGGCGGCGACTCCCATAGCGCTGCGAGTTCTGAAGCTGGACCCCGCCCTCGGCGCCGCCGTGATTGTCACCACCATCACCGACATAGTCGGATTCGTGCTCTTCCTGGGGATAGCGGCGGCCCTGATCGGCTTCCTGATATAACGGCCCGTCGCGTATTGGTTTCTACACCCGATAGCCGTTCGCGTTGGGCTAGCGCCTCGGTGAGCTTCCGAGTAACTGCTCTTGGATGTGATGGGTAGGGGCGACCGGCCAGTCGCCCCTACGGGAACCGTTCCATGCAGCTTCGTTTCTACGATATGTCCTACGGTCTTGGGGGCGCCAAATCGGGCGTACGTTGCACTGTCACTCCGGCTTCCACCGAAATCCGGGGAACCTTGCAAGAAAGAATGGCACTTCCTGGATTCCGGCCTCGTATCGGGGTACGGGGCAGGCCCTGCGCCGGAAAGACGGAACTGGTTGGCTTTCCCCCTCATCCTAACCTTCTCCCGCCAGGGGAGAAGGGACATTTGTCGCCTATTTTCATGGTAATGACATTGAATCGATGCAGGCATCTCGACTCCCGTCGTTGACACTCATCAAAGCCTTTGCTAGCCTGAAATCAGGAAAGACTAGCCGGATGAGGATAGGGTTTTGATTGCTCTCGTGACTGGGGCCACCGGATTCCTCGGACGCCACGTAGTCAAAGCGTTGGACGACATGGGCGTCGAGGTGCGTTGCCTGGTCCATACGCCCGGAAAAGAAGATGTCTTCGGACGCACTAGCGTTGACGTGCACTACGGGAGCGTAAGCGACCCTGAATCAATAAGCTCAGCCCTATACAACGTGGACGCAGTCGTCCACTTGGTTGCGGTCATCCGGGAGCGGGGATCGTCCACCTTCGAAGCCATCAACCACCGGGGAGCCAGAAACGTGGCCCGGGCCGCCGCCCAAGCGGGGGTCAAGCACCTGGTCCACGTCGGGGCCATAGGCTCCGTCGAAGATGCAAGACTCCCTTACTTACACAGCAAGTGGAGAGGCGAGCAGGCCGTGATGGAGTCCGGCGTCCCCTACACGATCATCAGGGGGTCCATCCTGTTCGGACCCGGCGACGAGTTCATCAACTCCCTGGCTGGACTTGTCAAAGCCCTTCCCGTGGCGACGGTGGCGGGGAACGGACGCAACAAGTTCCAACCTATCGCGGTGGATGAGGTGGCCAAGTGCGTGGCCCTTGCCGTCCAGCGGCAGGGCCCCTTGGGAGAGACCGTCGAGATTGGCGGCCCTCACCACCTGTCTTACAACGACATTGTGGACACAATATGCCGCACATATAGGGCTCGCAGGCTCAGGCTGCATGTGCCGTTGTTCGCAATGCGGCCCGCGGTTAAATTGATGGAGGCGATGATGTCAAGGCCGCCTGTCACAACCGACCAGCTAGGCATGGTGAGCTTAGACAACGTGGCAGAGTTGGGTACGGTGGAGAAGGTCTTCGGATTCTCGCCGAGGCCGCTTGAGGGGAACATAGGATACATCCGGGACATCAGTGCTTTCGAGGGCCTGAAGATGGCCCTGGGTAAGATGCCGAAACGCATCCGGGACCACTAGAGCAATGGACTATCAGGCGGCTTATACCAAGCTGCTGGGCCTGGTGGACCTGGAGCGGATGAGGTCAGCCACGAGGTTCAGGAAACGGTACAACCTGGCGAAGATGGAAGCCATCCTCGACCGGATGGGGAATCCCCAAACCCGGACGGCAGCGGTCCACATCACTGGGACCAAAGGAAAGGGGAGCACGGCCGCCCTGTGTTCCTCCGTCCTGGTCAGCGCCGGCTACCACACCGGATTCTACTCATCACCCCACATCCATACGTTCAGGGAGCGCATACGTCTGGACGGGGAGCCAGTGAGCCCCGACGAGTTCGCCTCGCTGGTGGAGCGGGTATGGCCCTACATCACGTGGGTCACCGAACACTCCGGTCTCGGAGGGGCCACCATGTTCGAGGCTCTTACGGCGATGGCTTTCCTCCATTTCAGCGAAAAGGCTGACGTCGAAGTATTGGAGGTGGGTCTTGGGGGCAGGCTCGACACTACCAACGTCATTCAACCCCCGGCGCTGAAAGCCTGCGCCATCACGTCCATCAGCCTGGACCACACCTCCATTCTTGGCAACTCACTTGAGAGCATCGCCAACGAAAAAGCGGGTATAATCAAGCCCGGCACGACGGTCGTCAGCGCGCCGCAACCCCAGGAAGCGTTGGATGTCATCAGGTCCGTCGCCGACGAAAACGGCGCGGAGTTGGTCTTGGTTGGCGAGGACGTTCGTTGGACGCCAGGAGCCAAAAGCCAGGACGGGCAGAGCTTCACAGTTCACGGTCGTTCCGGTTCTTACGATTTGTGGACGCCCTTGCTTGGCGACTTCCAGATGGAGAACGGAGCGGTGGCTGTCGGAACTCTGGAGGCTGCTGCGGAACGGGGCCTGGAGATAACTAAGGAGGCTGTGAAGGAAGGGTTCCGCACGGTGTCGTGGCCCTGCCGCATGGAAGTGTTGCCGGGAAGGCCTAGAATCGTGTGCGACGGCAGCCACAACCCATATTCGGCAGCCAAACTCAAGGCCACTCTGCCCGAGTATCTGGACTATTCGAACGTGATAATGGTGGCGGGAGTCTCGGCGGACAAGAACATGGGCGGCATAGTGGCCGAGTTGGCCGGAATGACCCGAAAGGCCGTGGTCGCCAGGTCAAGGCATCCCAGGGCAGCCGACGCCGAAGAGGTGGCAGAGGCCTTCCGCAACAACGGCACGGAAGCCGTCGTGGCGCCCGACGTGAGCCGGGCGCTCGAGCAAGCCAGGTCTATGGCCGGGGACGACGACATAGTGCTGGCCACCGGGTCCCTTTTCATAGCCGCGGAAGTGAGAGAAGCGGTCCTGGGCATAGAGCCGGAACTCTACTCGTAGACGGTCAGCCCGGGACGTTGCACCCGAGGGCAGGACGAGAGGAGATGGATGGATAGGCGCAGAGTGGTGGTCACGGGAATGGGGGCGATGACTCCGCTGGGAATGACCGTGGACGAATACTGGGCGAACCTGCTGGCCGGCAAGTCGGGAATCGGAGACATGACACTCTGCGACCCGACCGGCTACTCTTGCCGCATAGCCGGCGAGGTGAAGGACTTCGACCCCGTCCAATACGTGAATCCCAAGGAGGCCCGGCGAATGGCCCGTTTCTCCCAACTGGCAGTGGCCGCCGGTCTCATGGCGGCTGAGGACTCCGGTCTGGACATGTCCAAAGAAGACCGTCACAAGGTGGGCGTGATTCTGGGGAACGGAAACGGCGGCTTCCCGGAGATGGAATCGGGAGCCCGCGTGGTGGTCGAGAAGGGCGGAATGAGAATGTCGCCCTTCTTCTTTCCCATGGTGCTGCCCAACATGGCAGCGGGGAACTTGAGCCGTGTCCTCGGCGCCAAGGGGTACAACTCGACGGCCATCACCGCCTGCGCAGCCTCCAACCAGGCGATGGGCGAGGCCCTGGAGGCGGTGCGAAGAGGGACCGCCGACGTTATATTCACCGGAGGGGCCGAGGCCGGCATAAGCCAGCTTGGCCTGGGCGGGTTCTGTGTAATGAAAGCGCTGAGCGTCAGCAACGACGAACCTCAGCGGGCCAGCAGGCCCTTCGACGCCAAACGGGACGGGTTCGTTCCCGCGGAAGGAGCCGTGGTGCTAGCCCTGGAATCCCTGGACCACGCCCTGGCGAGAAACGCCCGCATACTGTGCGAGCTGGCAGGGTTCGGATGCACCTCCGACGCCTATCATCCCGTCCACCCTGAGGAGTCGGGCGACAGCACCATACTGGCCATGAAGAATGCTCTCGACGACGCCGGAGTTTCACCGGACGAGGTGGACTACGTCAACGCCCACGGGACCTCGACACCTCTGAACGACATGGCGGAGACCAAGGCCATTAAGGGGTTGTTCGGTGAGCAGGCGTACAAGATTCCCATAAGCTCCACCAAGTCCATGACCGGGCACTCCCTAGGCGCCGCAGGCGCCCTGGAAGCCGTGCCTTGCATAAAAGCAATAACCGACGGGCAAGTCCACCCGACCATAAACTACGAGTTCCCCGACCCTGAGTGCGACCTGGACTATATACCCAACCAATCCAGAAAGCTGGACGTGCGGGTAGCGCTGTCCAACGCTTTCGGATTCGGCGGGCAGAACGCCTGCCTGGTGTTCAAGCGGTTCGAGGAGTATCGGTCATAACCAGATGCAGGTGACGGTCCCGGTCACTCCGGTGATGGTGCGGATGTTGTGGCGGAGCTGGGCGGTGAGATCCTCGTCTGTGTCGGCCTCGAGTTCGACTACGAAGTCGTAGGGGCCAAGCACCTCTCGTACGATGGCGCCCCTGATGCTCCGCAGCTTCTGGGCTATCTCCGCCGTCCTGACGGGTTCGCAAGTTATGAGCACGTATGCGTTGGCTGCCATCTCTCAGACCTCCCGGTGAGTCGATGCACCCTCATTGCCCATCAAGGGTCCATCAAGCTAATGGACTATATTGGCATATCTCCATGATACACCGGCTTCCCGTTCCATTCCACGCGAGTCCACTTTTATCGGCCTAAGCATACTGAATTCATAACTAGTCTAGGGCAGCCGCGTGCCAAGCCGAATGGATAAGCCTTGAGGCCCTCCGCTTGTTCAGGTGGCCCTTCAGCCTGGCGCATGGGCGGGAGAGAGGGCCGTCCAACTGTGGTGAGATATTGACTTTCCCTACCGAATTGGCGGCAATCTTGAGAGAATATATGAGTGCACCTACAACTCTCGGGACAAAACGGATGGCGATGAGCGAATTCTAGTCTTGAGGACATACGATGACAACGAACCAGGCATTTGAATTAATGAGTTCCATCTACGAAGATCTCCGAAGAGGAGTTAGCTCGTGGGAAGTCTGGAAGGAGATCAATAATCTTAGGTGGACCCGGTCAGTTGGACAGGATCGCGGTGGAATTAGGCGAGAGTCCCGCTGCTCCTGCCAGTGATACCAGCGTCTGGGCTATTGGAGACTCCTTGGCCTGAACCGCCCCCTCTTCTCCAACATCGGTCACCTGGTGGAACACCTCGGCCGGTGTCCGGTAGCCCAAGGCTTGATGAGGTCTCTGGTCGTTGTAGAACCGGAGGTAGGCGCCCAGTTCCCTCCTGGCTTCACTGGCGTTGGCGTAGGCTTTCAGGTACACCTCCTCGTACTTCACGGTGCGCCACAACCGCTCCACAAAGATGTTGTCGGTGTACCGCCCCTTCCCATCCATGCTGATCTTCACCCCTTGTTCCTGCAGCACATGGGTGAACTCCAGGCTGGTGAATTGGCTGCCTTGGTCGGTGTTGAAGACCTCCGGCTGGCCCTGCTCCAGAGCCTCCTTCAAGGCGTCGACGCAGAAGTCGGCCTCCAGGGTGTTGGACAATCGCCAGGCCACCACGTACCGACTGTGCCAGTCCATGATGGCCACCAGGTAGAGGAATCCCCGGGCCATGGGCAAGTAGGTGATGTCGGCGGCCCACGCCTGATTGGGCCTGGCAACTCTGATCTTTTCCAACAGATAAGGATAGACCCGGTGCTCCGGCGCCGGCTGGCTGGTACGGGGACTCCGGTAGATGGCCCGCAGCCCCATGATGCGCATCAGCCGCTGCACCCGCTTCCGGCTCACGCACCTGCCCTCCCGCGCCAGCCAGACCTTCATGCGCCTCGACCCGTAGAAGGGTGTATCCAGGTACTGCCGGTCCATGGCCTGCATCAAGGCCAGGTCCTCGCCGGAGGCTTCCCTGGGTCGATAGTACAGGCTGGAACGGGCCACTCCCAGCAAGGCGCACTGCCGCGCTATCGACAACGATCGGAGCTCCCGGTCCACCATCCCCCGCCGCTGGGCCAGGCTCATGGACCGGACCTCTCGAACAAGAAATCCCGCTCCACCTTCAGCTGTCCGATTTCCTGGTACAGCCGGGCGATCAGGGCGGCGTCGCTACTGGCCTTCTGATCTTGCCCGTTGCTGAACACACCGGCGGCTCCCGAGGTCAGGGCTTTTTTCCAAGCCTGAATCTGGCTGGGGTGGACCTGGTACCTCGCCGCCAGTTGGGCCACCGTTTCCTCCCCCTTCACCGCCTCCAGAGCCACCTTGGCCTTGAAAGCCGGGTTGTGCTTTCTCCGTTGTTTCGACATTTCCCACTCCTTCCTGACAGCGACGGCTGCCTTCAGTTTAGGAGCAGGACTCTCGCTTAACTACCTGTCCAGTTTCCTGGGTCCACCTCAATCAACTATCTCGGAATCCCGCTGGTCATTTCGAATTCTTCGAACCTGTCCAGATCGCACTCTTGGATTCGGTGCTCTTGGCGATTTCCAGAGTTCTCGACAAAAATCCTAAAGCGATGTGTATTCCAAATCTAATCAAGACCGAATCAGCATTACGCTATAGCAAGTTAAAAGGCAATGTAGATGGTCTCTTGCTAAACTACAAGACGACGTCAAAAAAGATTGCGCAACTTCGAAACCAGTACATCGCACATAGTCAAGGCAGGAACAAGCTCAATCCGAATAGTCAGCTTTATGCGGTCGACATAGACAATTTCATCAACTCGATCGTGGACACTTTTCGAGAAATAGGGGGATTCCTACAGAGCACAGACTATGTCTTCGACCACGTCCGTGAGAGTCGCAAGCGGGAGACCACCAAGGTCATGAAGGTTCTGCAAGAAGACTGGGAGAACCGCCGCCTTGGTAACCGTCGCCCACTAACTGGTTAAGCGGTCGAACGAGTACCGAAGTCGATCTCCAATGGTCCACCTCGTTTCAAAGCTGGGTCCACGGTAAAACGCCGATGAAACTGCTGTCATTGTCTGGTCTTCGCGGAGGCGCAGTCGCGATAATCGGGTTTGGACCGCCCTCCCGTCCGCTTGTGGGGAGTGGTGTGGCCACGACGGGATGCAAAAGCCTTCAACTCTGGAGGGTCGGAGACCCTTGGACCCACCCGGAGTCCCCTGACCAACTCCTTACAGCGTGACCACCCACAGGAAAGTTCGCGATTCGGTACGCCTCGACCCACCACACTGGACGAAAATCAAGAGCCTTCGTGTTGAGATTCAGCCTTGCGTACTAGGGCGTGTTGGCGCAAAAGTTGAGGTGGTAGGATAGAGCGAAACCAATTAGGGGCAGGTCACCATAGTCCGATTTTGTCGATCCAGAGAGGTTGCTCCCGACGGTAAGCCAGCATGCAGAGAGTAGCCAGGGTTGGTGCTGCACCCCCATTTTAGGGATTATGCAGGCATCGGTGGGGTGAAGACGGCAGGAGCCCCGAAAAGGATGCAAAAGCTAACGAATATGGGGATTATCGGCTGGCTAGTTTCCTTTGTGGTGCAAATGCATCGGCGCTACGCGCCCAAAGTGCATCTTTTGGACCCCCAGTTCCGCCGGTCCCATAAGAATTACTTAATCCAGGTCGCTCTGGCTACCGCCGCCATGTTTGCCATCCTCTTGATGGTTGACTCCCTCTCCGACGCAGCCCTTGCCGCCGGTTTGGGGTCCAGCGTCCTCATCGTATTCTTAAATCCTTCCAACCGGTCTGCCTCGCCCCGGTCTTTGATTGGCGGCCATCTTCTAGGGGTGCTAATTGGCCTGGGATTTTCCCTTCTGCTGTTTTCAACCCCCCTGGAGGATTCCCTCACGAGTTCCACATTCCTGCGCGGCGGTATCCTGGCCGCTTCCGTGGGAATCCTCATGCTGGTCATGTCCACGACCGATACCGAACATCCACCGGCCGCCGGGACAGTGCTGGGAATAGCCACCAAGGCCTGGGACCCATTCACAATATCGATCATCATCGGCGCTGTCCTACTTCTGGCCTTTATCAAGTTCCTGCTGCACCGGTACTTGCACGACCTCATCTGAGATTCGGGGCTTGCCAAACATCACTTAGCGCTTCTTACAGAGGCAGAGCTGCAGGCACGCTCATTAGTTAGCCGGACCACGGACGGTCGCTCTTCGAGCTGAGTCCGGATAGTAGGCTCCATCTGGCAATGTTCCAGGACCACTACATTCCGGTTGAAGTCCAACAACAAACTCGAAAGTTCCAGTACATGACGTTTAGGTCCGCAGAACTCAACCAAGGCCACGGCCAAAGTTGACAGGCGTAGGGCAGCAAGGCATGATTAGGCCATCCTGCTTGGAATGCGTTTTCCCAGAGGCGCCAAGTTAGCTGGAGGGCCGGATGAAAGCTGCGGTGCTCTACGATTACAACACTCCCCTTGTGGTTGAAGACTTGGAATTGGACCCGCCCAAGGCCGGAGAAGTTCGGGTGAGGACGGGGGCTGCGGGAATATGCCGCAGCGACTACCACTTCATGGCCGGCGAGGCGCGGCATCCTCTGCCCACTGTGCTGGGCCACGAGGGGGCCGGAGTGATAACGGAGGTGGGGGAAGGCGTCACCCGCGTGAAGACAGGCGATCGCGTAATCCTATCCTTCGTTCCCAACTGCGGGCGGTGCCACTTCTGCGCCGTCGGACGCCCCAACCTCTGCGACGCTCACGCCGCCACCGTGGGGACCATGTACGACGGGACCACCCGGCTTCACAAGGGAGACCAGAGCATCACACACTTTGCCAAGCTGGCCTGCTTTGCCGAGGAACTGGTGACTCCTGAGTCCGCCTGCATACCGATTGACGAGGACGTGCCCTTGGACGTGGCGGCCCTCATTGGGTGCTGCGTCACCACCGGTGTGGGCGCGGCCATCTACACTGCCGAGATAGTCCCCGGAAGCTCCGTGGCCGTTGTCGGCTGCGGCGGCGTGGGGCTGAACGTGATTCAGGGGGCCAAGGTGGCCAACGCGTCCCAGATCGTAGCGGTGGACGTGAGCGACAGCGCCCTTGAGTTCGCCTCCAAGTTCGGCGCCACACACACTGTGAACGCCTCCCACGAGGACGCAGCGGCCCAGGTGCGGGAATTGACCGGCGGCGGGGCCGACTACGCCTTCGAGGTGTTCGGAAGTTCGGAGACTGTTGAGATGGCCTTTGCGTCGGCGCGTAAGGGCGGCACGGTGGTCATCGTAGGCATAGCCCCCATGGGCGACAACGCCTCCATCGACCCCGTGGCCCTGGTCAGGCAGGAAAAGACTCTGAAGGGTTCCTATTACGGTTCGGCCCGTTGCCACGTGGATATGCCACGCATCGTGGACATGTACCGCTCAAGGAAGCTGGACATCGACGGGATGATAACCCGCAGATACAAGCTGGACGAGGTGAACAAGGCTTACGAAGACCTGAACAGCGGCGGCCTGGGCCGGGGCGTCATCGTCTTCTAACAAGACCTTGGGGAATGGCGACGATGGAAGGACTTACAGTCAAATTGGTTGAAACCCCGGCCGAACGGCAGGCCGCTTTCGACCTGCGCGTCGCGGTGTTCGTCGGAGAGCAGGGCATATCCGTAGAGGAAGAGTTGGACGAACTGGACGCCAGGGCCGTCCACGCCATCGCCGTGCTTGACGGAACGGTGGTGGGGACTGGGCGGCTGGTGTTGACCGCAGGGAACACTCCCGAACCCGGTCAGCCCATCGCCCGGATAGGTAGGATGGCCGTGGTATCGGAGCTGCGGCGCCAGGGGATTGGCGCCGAGATTCTCGCCATACTGGAGTCCGTAGCCCAGCAGCACGAAGTCAGAGATGCCATGCTCCACGCCCAGACCTATGTCAAGGACTTCTACGCCGCCTACGGCTACCAGGAAGAGGGCGGGACCTTCCAGGAAGCCGGCATAGAGCACGTACGGATGGTCAAGACCCTTTAGGCTCTGTGCCGCCTACGCCCTCACCCCAACCCTCTCCCAGAGGGAGAAGGGGTGTTGCCAAGGTTTCGAACTCCCAGACCCCTCTTATGCCTCCGCCTTCTTACCCATGACCAGGTAGATGGGGTCTCCGGGGGGACTGGTTTCTGGGTTGACGAATCCCGTCCGCATCTCCTCAAAGTTTCCCGCTAGATTGAAGTAAGCGCGTACCAACCCCGCCCGCTGGCCGTCGGTGCTCATGGTCCAGATGCGCACGGCTTTCTGGACGAACATGCGGTTGGAGAAGACCACCAGAAAAGGCCCGCCGGGTTTGAGGGTCCGGTTGACCTCTCGGAACACTTCCACAGGCTGGGTCAGGTATTGTATGGACACGGTTATAACGGCGGCGTCGAAGGACTCGTCGTCGAATGGCAGTACAGGGTCCCGGTTCAGGTCATGCACCACGTAGTCGTCCAAATCGGGATTGTCCGCCATCTCGACGCTGTTTAGCCCCAGGCCCGTCATGCGCTCCTTGGGGTGGCCCTTGGGCCAGTGGGACCTCCAGCTGCTCAACAGGTCCAACACCCGGGAATCCGGCGGAATCTCCTCACGAAACAACTCTCCCACGGTTTCGATAGCCTGGTCGTCTATGTGAACGACCAACCTGGGCATCTGGTAAAAGTATGGGTCGTCGGACTCGTCCATTCTGGAGAAGTCCATGGGGGAGAAGGGCATGTCTTGGAGACTCATGGTCGCCTCTGGCTTAAGTGTGCGCTGATTCTACAGAGGGTCCTTTCAGTCGTGCAAGGGCAAGGGTAAGAGGTCCGTCGCCTCTCCACTCCCCTTAAATGGGGAGGGAGTGGGCGCCCACGGGCGTGAAAACCGTCCGGTTAGTGATGAATTTCACGGAAGGGGTACACATACGCGTTGTTCACCTGTATAATGTCTTTTTCCCGTGGCAGGTCGGGCTCCGGGGCGTTGCGCCTTTCGGCATTGCTCTCAACTCCAACCCACGCCTACAACCTATATCCCGTCCATAGCCAGGGATTTCGGAGGATTCCGGTGGTCAGGCGGTTGCCCACTACAAAAATCGGACTCTATGACCCAGCTTTCGAGCATGATGCTTGCGGCGTCGGCGTAGTCGCCAACATCAAGGGTGTAAAGTCCCACGACATTATCGAGAAGGGCATCGAGACTCTGGTGAATCTCGGTCACCGGGGAGCCTGTGGCCGTGACCCCAACACCGGCGACGGCGCCGGAATTCTCATCCAGATGCCTGACCTGTTCTTCCAAAAGGAATGCTCCAAACTCGGCATTCCGCTTCCCCCCCAGGGCGAATACGGCGTGGCGATGGTCTTCCTCCCCCAGGACCCCGACGAGCGGAAGACCTGCGAAAGCATCCTCGAACAGACCGTGGTTGACGAGGGGCAGGATGTGTTGGGTTGGCGTGACGTTCCCGTAGACCCCGATGCCATCGGGGACGACGCCAGGGAGGTCATGCCTCGGATTCGGCAGCTGTTTGTGGGCAAAGGCGCCGACATTAAGGACGAGGCCCACCTTGGCCGAAAGCTCTATGTCATCCGCAGGGTGGCCGAAAAAGCCGTGGCCTCCTCGGGAATAGAGGACGTGGCCACCTTCTACATCCCCAGCCTGTTCACCAACCGCATAGTGTTCAAGGGGCTGGTGATGGCCCACCAGATTCCAGGGTTCTACTCCGATTTGGCCGACCCCGACATGGTGACCTATTTCGCCATGGTCCACTCCCGGTTCTCCACCAACACCCTGGGTTCTTGGCGGCTGGCGCATCCCTACCGTTATCTCATTCACAACGGCGAGATAAACACCCTCCGCGGCAACATCAACTGGATGTTCGCGCGGCAGGCCATGTTCTCCTCCGACTTGTTCGGGGACGACATGGAGAAGCTCTTCCCCATCATCGAGGCCGGACAAAGCGATACGGCGTGCATAGACAACGCTTTGGAGCTTCTGCTCAACACCGGCAGGCCGCTGGCCCACTGCATGATGATGCTGGTCCCCGAGGCTTGGGGGGACCACATCGAAATGTCCCAGGAGAAGAGGGACTTTTACGAGTACCATTCCTGCATGATGGAGCCGTGGGACGGCCCGGCGCTTATGGCCTTCACCGACGGCACAAGTGTAGGCGCCATTCTGGACCGCAATGGTCTGCGGCCCTTCCGATACCTGGTTACGAAAGACGACGTGCTGGTCATGGCCTCCGAGACGGGAGTGCTGGACATCCCCCCAGAGGATGTCCTCTTCAAGGCCCGCCTCCAACCCGGCCGCATGTTCTACGTGGACCCTTCCCAGGGCCGGATAATCGGTGACGAGGAAATCAAGGGCCTGGTGTCCCGGAGCCATCCTTACGGCGACTGGCTTAAGGAAAACGCAGTCCATCTGGACCATCTCCCTGAGCCCGAACACGTTCACGGGACGGACTTCGCCACTCTCCTGGAGCGGCAGCAACTGTTCGGCTACACACTGGAAGACCTGCGGATGATTCTCCAGCCCATGGCAGAGACGGGCGGTGAGCCCATCGGCTCCATGGGAAACGACGCCCCTCTGGCCGTGTTGTCGGAGCGGCCGCAGCTGGTGTTCAGCTACTTCAAGCAGCTTTTCGCGCAGGTCACCAACCCCCCCTTGGACGCCATACGCGAGGAACTTGTCACCTCTACGGAGAGCTTCATAGGCTCGGAGCAAAACCTGTTCGAGGAGACGCCAAGCCACGCCCATCAGCTGAAGCTGAAAGAACCCATCATCACCAACGAAGAACTGGAGAAAATCCGGAGCATCCAGTCCGGAGACGTCAGGTCGGCCACACTCTCAACGCTGTTCGACGCCCAATCCGGTGCGGGCGCGTTGGAGAAGGCTCTGGATGACCTGTGCAACCAAGCGTCAGCGGCTATCCGGGACGGCGTCAGCATCCTCATCCTTTCAGACCGGGGAGCAGGGCGGGACCGGATACCCATTCCATCGCTGCTGGCTACGTCGGCTGTCCACCACCACCTGATTAGAGAGGGCAGCCGCACGAAGGCGGGGCTGGTGGTGGAGTCCGGGGAACCCCGGGAGGTGGCCCACTTCTCCCTGCTCATCGGCTACGGGGCGGGAGCTGTCAACCCGTACCTTGCCTTCGAGACTCTGGACGCCCTCATTGACGAGGGGATAATCGAACGGGGCATCGACTTCCACACCGCCGAGAAGAATTACATCAAGGCCGTCCATAAGGGCGTCGTAAAAGTCATGTCCAAGATGGGCATTTCCACCATCCAGAGCTACCGGGGCGCCCAGATATATGAGGCCATCGGGCTCTCTGAGCAGTTGATCGACAAGTATTTCACCTGGACGCCCAGCCGCATTGGCGGCATTGACGTAGGGGACATAGAGGAGGAGTCGCGGCGCCGGCACTCCAGGACCACTCCGGAGCGGGACGTGGCCGCCAACATGGACCTGGACGCCGGGGGCGTCTATCAGTGGCGGCGCGACGGGGAACACCACATGTACAACCCCGACACCATCGCGAAGCTCCAACATTCCGTCCGCTCCAAGAGCTACGCCACCTTCAAGGAGTTCGCAGACCACATCGACTCAGAGAGCTCCCGTCTGGCCACAATCCGAGGGCTGCTGGACTTCAAGACCCTGGACGAACCCATCTCCCTGGACGAAGTGGAACCTGCGTCGGCGATTGTCAAACGGTTCGCTACGGGAGCCATCTCCCTGGGCTCCATCAGCCGGGAGGCCCACGAGACCCTGGCCCTGGCCATGAACTCGATTCAGGCCCGGAGCAACACCGGAGAGGGTGGAGAGGACTTCAACCGTTTCACCCCAGACCCCGACGGCGCCTCGCGAAACAGCGCTATAAAGCAGGTGGCTTCAGGCCGGTTCGGCGTCACCAGCAACTACCTGATAAATGCAAAGGACCTTCAGATTAAGATGGCTCAGGGGTCGAAGCCCGGAGAAGGCGGGCAACTCCCGGGGCACAAGGTTGACGAGTATATAGGGTGGGTCCGCCACACCACCCCCGGCGTTGAGCTCATCTCCCCGCCTCCGCACCACGACATATACTCCATCGAAGACTTGGCCCAGCTGATATACGACCTGAAATACACCAATCCCGACGCCCGCATCCACGTGAAGCTGGTCGCCGAAGTAGGCGTGGGGACCATCGCCGCCGGAGTCTCCAAAGGCCACGGAGACGTCGTGTTGATAAGCGGAGACAGCGGCGGCACCGGCGCCTCTCCCGAGTCATCCATCAAAAATGCAGGGCTCCCGTGGGAGTTGGGCGTGGCCGAGACACAGCAAGTCCTCGTGATGAACGACCTGAGAGGCCGCATCGTCGTGCAGACCGACGGCCAGTTGAAAACGGGCCGGGATGTGGCAATAGCCTGCATGTTGGGAGCCGAGGAGTTCGGGTTTTCCACCGCCCCGCTGGTGGCCTTGGGATGCATCATGCTGCGGAAATGCCATCTGAACACCTGCTCCGTAGGCATAGCCACCCAGGACCCCGAACTCAGGGCCAAGTTCACCGGTCAACCAGAGCACGTCATCAACTACTTTTTCTTTGTGGCTGCCCAGCTTCGGGAAATCATGGCCAGCATGGGCTTCCGCACCGTCAGCGAGATGGTCGGGAGAGTTGACATGCTAGACACGCGGGCGGCAATCGACCATTGGAAAGCCAGGGGCATCGACCTGTCCAACCTTCTCCACAAACCCGACGCGCCGGACTACGTAGCCACCCACAACAGCTACGGCCAAGACCACGGGCTTGAAGACGTGCTGGACCGCCGTCTCATCTCCGAATGCCAGGAGGCCATCGAATCGGGTAAGCGAGTGGAGTTGGACCTGCCTATATTCAACTCCAACAGGACCACGGGAGCCATGCTCAGCGGCAGGGTCTCACTGAAGTACGGGGAAGACGGCCTGCCGCAAGACACCATCAAGGTGCGGTTCACCGGCTCGGCCGGGCAGAGCTTTGCGGCCTTCCTGGCGCAGGGTGTTTCCTTCCGGCTGGAGGGCGACTCCAACGACTACTTCTGCAAGGGGCTTTCTGGAGGGCACGTAACCGTCGTGCCGTCGCCGAAAGCTTCCTATGTGCCGGAGGAGAACATCATCGTGGGCAACGTGGCCTTGTACGGAGCCACGGGAGGCAAGGCATTCATCAAAGGGTTCGCAGGAGAACGTTTCGCCGTGCGCAACTCAGGCGCCCACACCGTGGTCGAGGGCGTGGGAGACCACGGCTGCGAGTACATGACCGGGGGTTTGGTCGTCGTCCTAGGGCCCACCGGACGCAACTTTGCCGCCGGCATGAGCGGTGGCTACGGCTACATATTTGACGAGGACGGGACCTTTTCCACCAGGTGCAACCCCGAAATGGTGGACTTGGAACCGGTGGTGGAAGACGAGGACCTGGACAGGTTGAAGTCGCTCATCCAGGAACATTTCGACCTGACTGGAAGTTCCAGAGCCCAAATGGTCCTTGGAGACTGGAACAACGCGGTCTCCAAATTCGTGAAAATATTCCCACGAGACTTTCGGCGGGTACTGAGAGAGAGGAAGGAGCGGGAAGAGCAGGAGCTGGCGGTACATGGGTAAAGTCACCGGCTTCAAAGAGTTCGACCGCGAAGGTCCCTCGAAAAGGCCGATCCAGATTCGGCTCAGGGACTACTCTGAGATATACCAGGAGTGGCCCGAGGCCGACATTCGAGACCAGGGCGCCCGGTGCATGAACTGCGCCGTCCCCTTCTGCCACACCGGATGCCCTCTGGGCAATGTTATCCCTGACTGGAACGACCTGGTGTACCGGGGCCGGTGGCAGGAAGCCCTGAAGCAACTGCTGGCCACCAACAACTTCCCCGAGTTCACGGGCCGCATATGCCCCGCCCCTTGCGAGGACGCCTGTGTGCTCGCCATCAACCAGGACCCGGTCACCATCGAATACATCGAAAAGTCCATAGCCGAGCGCGGCTTCAGCGAAGGTTGGATACAGCCCGAGCCTCCTGCTCATCGGACCGGCAAGCGGGCAGCCGTCATTGGATCAGGTCCTGCAGGACTCGCCGCAGCCCAGCAACTGAACCGAGCAGGACATCACGTCACCGTCTTCGAGAGGGACGAGTATCCCGGCGGCCTGCTCACCCTTGGCATACCCGACTTCAAGCTGGACAAAGAGGTGGTGCGCCGCAGGATTCGGCTCATGGAAGAGGAAGGCATAGTCTTCCGCACTGAAGCCCACGTGGGCGTCAACGTTCCCACGTCGGAGTTGGAGAAGTTCGACGCCGTGTGCCTGGCCGGAGGTTCCACCAAAGCCCGGGACCTGGACATACCCGGCAGGAACCTGAGGGGAGTCCACCTGGCGATGGAATTCCTGCCCCAGCAGAACCGGCTCAACGCAGGCCAGAGCGTTCCCTCAGAAGAACGAATATCCGCTGAGGGAAAGCGGGTGGTGATACTGGGAGGCGGAGACACGGGCGCCGATTGCCTGGGTACTTCCCACCGCCAGGGCGCCGAAATCGTCCACCAGTTCGAGCTTCTGCCAGAGCCTCCCCCCGACCGGTCCTCAGACAACCCTTGGCCTCAATGGGGAAGAGTCCTCCGCACCTCACCCGCCCATGAAGAGGGCGGCGTACGGGACTACAGTATCATGACCAAGAGCTTTTCGGGCAGCAACGGGCACGTGGAGAAGCTCCACGGCGTGCGCCTGGAATGGGCCCCCGGCGCCGATGGACGCATGGCGATGAAAGAGGTCCCCGGCTCCGAGTTCGAGATAGAAACCGAGCTGGTGCTCCTGGCGCTGGGCTTCCTCCACCCGGAGCACGAGGGCATGCTCAACGAATTGGGAGTGGAGTTGGACTCCAGGGGCAACGTGAAGCTGGACTCAAACCGGATGACCTCCAGGCCCGGGATATTCGCCGCGGGAGACATGGCCAGGGGCCAATCCCTGGTTGTCTGGGCGATCGCCGAGGGCCGCGAGACCGCCCACTATATGGACAGCTATCTCTCCGGCGCCACACTCCTCCCCCGCTCATTCCGATAAGCCCGCCAGCCTTTTAAACGCATGCCCCTTCTCCCCTAGCGGGAGAAGGTCGGGATGAGGGGGAGAACCCAATCCCCAACCACGTCTTTCCGGCGCAGGCCGGAATCCAGAAAGTATGCACAGTGAACCGTAGCTTGCAATGCAACCTTCCCACCCCCATCCTAACCTTCCCCCTCTAATGGGGAAGAGTATTCTCTGAATGTGAGAAGGTGAAGCCTAGGCCCGCTACTTCCGGTGGAGCTTGACCACCCGCCGGTCTCGTCCCCAGTCACCTGGCCGCACCACGTACACGTCCTTGTGGGAGTCCAACCATATCCCGTGGCAGGAACGGTGGATTTCCGAACCCCAGCGGGCCAGCCGCTCTCCGTCCAAAGTCAGTACGCTCACCAGACCGGCGTTGTGTTCGGGCACATAGGCGATGTCTTCGTCGTCCACGTATACCAGAGCGGCGCCGACCACCTCCGAGGGCCACGTGCTCAGGTATTCGCCGTCCTGGGTGAACACCTGAATCCGGTCATTCTCCCTGTCTGCGATGAGCACCCGGCCCTGCTTGTCTACCCAGGCTCCGTGAGGAAGATTGAACTGACCCGGCCCGGTCCCCGGCTCGCCCCAGGACAGCAGCAACTCTCCCTCCGGTGAAAACTTGTGCACCTGGCAGTTGGCGTACCCGTCGGCGATGAATATCTCGCCCGCGTCGTTGAGGGCTATGCCAGCGGGCAGATTGAAGGGACCTCCGGCGTGGGTGACCTGCTTGTACGTGTCAGCCCCAAAGTTCTCAGGGTCTGCGCCGGTGTCCGAACGGAAGCCCTTCTCCCCGATGGTCATCAGGAGTTCCCCGTTGTCAGTGTACTTGTAGACTTGGCCATTGTTCCGGTCCACCAGCCATACGTTGTCGTTCTTGTCCAGCAGAATTGCGTGGGCGAAGGCTATAAGCCCGGAACCCCAGGAGTAGAGAAGGTTCCCCTCCCGGTCAAAGACTGCGATGGGATGGTCGGGGTCCCTGTTGAAGCAGAAGACCCGGTCCTGGGAATCAACGGAGACTGCGGCCGCCGGCATGTTCCAGCCCTCGGGGAGTTTGGCCCAGTCCTCCTCGACCTCGTAAGTGAATCTGCCTTCGCCTACGGTAGTGACCATGTCAACGCCTCCTGTGTTTACTTTTAGGTTAGGAGTCCTTCCCCGGGGCAATAGGCGTTACAACACCTTCCGGGCAATGTCTTCCAGGAACTCGATGCACTCTTTCTCCGGGGCCATAGGCGTTCTGCAGGTTACCCAATTGGCTCCGGCGTCCTCGTATGCTCTGATCAGTTCCCTGTCAGGGGACGAGCTGTATGCCACAACAGTGATGGACTCAGGGTCTCTGCCAGCCTCGGCGGCTAAACGGTCCAGCTCCTTGCGCCCCGCTTCTATCTCTGCCGGCGTGGCGCGCGTGGGCATCCAGCCGTCGCCCCAGGCGACTATCCGCTTGAAGACGTTGGGCGCTATGCTCCCGAGAAGGACAGGCGGGCCGGGCTTTTGGACCGGCTTGGGGTTGAAACGGACAGCCGGGAAGTCGTAGTAGCGGCCATGATGCTCAGCCTCTTCCTCAGTCCACAGGGTCCGCATGACCTCTATGGCCTCCCGTGTCTGGGTCCACCGGTGGTCAAAGTCCCCTCCCATTATCTCGGTCTCTTCCCGGAGCCATCCGGCGCCTATGCCGAAAATATAACGACCGCCTGAAAGAACGTCCAGGGTCGCTATCTGCTTGGCCAACAACAGAGGGTTGTGCTCCGGCACCAGGCAGATTCCCGTTCCCAACTTGATGCTTTTCGTAACTCCCGCAACACGGGCCAACGTGATGAAGGGGTCGGCTATCTGATCGTATCCCTCGGGGGTGGCTCCGTCCGCGGAACCAGGATAGGAACTGTTGTTTTCCACCGGAATAATGGCGTGCTCCGGGACCCAGTAGGAGTCGAATCCCAACTCCTCCGCGCGTTTGCCGAGGACTGCGGGATCGACAGTGTAGGCGGTGGGAAAGTTGGATATTCCGATCTCCATGATCCCCTCCCGTCAGATGGGGCCGCCTGGACCTATGGGCCGCCCCTGTGAGCAAGTGCAGCGAGTTTACCAAATGGCCGTAGGGCCTGCAATCAGGGCCGGACGCACATCCCCCAACACATATGTGGAATGAAAATAGACGGCATCGCCATCCCTAACCGTCTTTCCGGCGCAGGCCGTAATCCAAATCCACAGCCCCTGGACTCCGGTCTACGCCGGAGTGACGATGGGGGGCCGCATCCGTTTCCGTCCCACTCAATAGGCGGCCCGCAGGACCTCCATGATTGGACCGGCGTCGCGGATGGGCTTGGGGTTCGTGCTTAGGCTGCGGTCGTGCAGGGTGGCGGATGCGATATATTCCAGACCCTCTTCAGGGACTCCGGCTTCACGGAGGGTGCGAGGCAGACCAAGCTCACGGCATAGGCCGTCCACCGCGTCAGCCGCGGCCAGGCCAGCCTCCTCGTCCGTCATGGCGCTGTCCGCAACACCTATCGCCTCGGCAATCAACCGCTGCCGGTCGGCGCAGGCGTCCAGGTTGTACCGCATCGTATGGGGCAGCAATATTCCGTTTGCCTCGCCGTGGGGCACTCCGTACAGTCCGCCCACGTGATGGCAGGTGGCAGTGTTCAGCCCCATCCCTCCGAAGGACGCCAGCGACGCCATAGCACAGGCCGTCTTGGTGGTCAGCAGCGTGTCGATGTCTCCGTCTTTGCATTGGGGCAAGTTCTCGAACAGCAACCGGATGGCGTGGAGCGCCATGCCGTCGCCTATGGGGTTGTGGCCCGTGGAGTAGACCGTCTCGATGGCGATGCGCAGCTGCCCGATGGCCGTGGAAGTCAGAATTCGTAGGGGCGTGGTAGCCAGGGCCTGGCCGTCGATAATCACGGTGCGATGGGTGACGCCCTCCCCGGCTATTATGAGCTTGCGTCCCAGCTTATGGTCTGTGATTCCGCCGCCCCCGCGGCTGAACTCCGCGCAGCCCATCGTCGTCGGCACGCTGAGTATCGGAAGCTTGGGGGAAGGAGTGGGCGGCACGGTGATACGGTCGGGAGGCTGGAAGATGATCTCGTAGTCGTGGATGTCGCCGCCCTCAGCCAGCAGAGTTGCAATGGCTTTGGTGGTGTCATGGGTGCTGCCGCCGCCGACGCTGATGAAGACGTCGGGCTGCAGCTCTTTGGCCATCTCGACGCCCTGTTCCACCGTTTCCACCGGCGAGTGGGGCGCAACCCCAGAGTAGACGCCCACACACCGTGACCCCAAGGCCTCCTGCACCCTGGGAACGACGTTGCAGGAGGCCAGGATTGTGGGGCCGCAGGTAATCATGGCCCGGCCGGCTCCAAGGGCGTCCACCGTTTCAGGCAGCGCGTCTATGGCAGTTTCAGAGCAGACGATGTCCTGGCGCAATGGGTTGTATCGGTATTGCAGCGGGCTGTCAGCCATCTTTGTTCCTCGCATGGGGCCTCCAAGGCCCAATGAGCAAGTGGAGCGAGTGTAACAAACGACTGCGGGGCCTGCAATCGGGAGCAGGGGCTGCACAGTGCAGCCCCACGCCTATCCAAGTTGACACCTTTGCGGTCATTGCTTATCCTACTCACACTGAAACAATTGGCGTAGTATGCGACGGAAGGTCACACCACGAACGCCAGGCACGCCCAGACGCCAAAGCCCTAGGAGGAAGGCATGTTGAAGGAAGTCGGCCACACCGTAACCCACCCTGGCAAGGGAGCCAACGACCCGCCCATCACCATTGACGTGCCGAAGGACCTGGTGACCGAGCCGGGTGTCCCGACCAGAGATGAAGACGTATCGTTTTACTCCAGGGACTACCCCCTGGAAATGTTGACCTTGACTGAAAGCGCCTCCTTCGACTGGCTCCGGGAACAGCGAAAGAACAATCCGCCTGAAGTCTTAAAGCACTACGAGGACCACCGCGAGGCGATGGTCCCCATCGCTAAATATGTCCAGTCCACCAAGGACCTGCAACCCACGGGCGAGGCCACCGGAGAGGACGTCACCGAGCTCATCCGGGCGAAGGCCAAAGAGCTGGGGTACGGAGAGGTGGGATTCACTAGATTCGACCACCGTTATCTCTACGTCAGCCAGAAGAGGAACCTACGCTACGACCTCCCCCACGTGATATGCCTGGCTCTTGAGCAGGACTACGCTAAGACCCAGACCACACCCAGCCTCCAGTCGGAGGAGACCCATGAGGGTGTATACGAGGTAATGGGCGGGCTTACGGTCGAACTTGTTGACTACATCAGGTCACTGGGATACCACGCCCAGGTCAACGGCCCCACCGTCTCCCTGGCGCCGGTGATACCCTTCTTTGTGGCCGCCGGCCTTGGCCAACTGGGCGCGAACGGCCAGCTTCTGTCTCCCCACTTCGGGTCTTGGGCTCGGCTGCAGCTGATTCACACCAACGCCAACGTCACATACGACCAGCCCAAGGACTTCGGCCTCCACGCCTTTTGTCAGATATGCCTGGTATGCGTGAACAGGTGCCCCGGTCGGGCGCTCCAGCGTGAAAAGATATGGTACAGAGGCATCGAGAAGAACAAAGTCACCTTCAAGCGCTGCCAGCCCATCGTGGCCAAGTACCTGGCCTGCGGCGTATGCATGAAAGTTTGCCCCATTGGAGCCTACGGGGTGCAAGCCGTCATGGACCACTACCTCCAGACGGGCGAGGTGCTGGGCAAGGGCACCCATAACCTGGAGGGGTACAGCCTGCCGGGCATGGACTACTACGGGCCCGATGAGATGCCCCGCTTCACAGCCGACGACTTCAAGATGCCCCAAGGCCGTTCAGAAGACTGGATGCTCGTCGAGTTCCGTGACCGCTACATGGAGGTCAAGGACGACCCTACGGTGGACAAGAACGACCTCTGGAAAGAGTTCCGCGACAGGGTCGAGGACTCGGTGTACCGGACCTTCGCCACCGCGATGGCCACCGACGACGGGGAGCGGATAGTCCCTTCGAGTTAGGGTCACGGACGGGACTTCCCCGCATCGCCCGATCGGTGCTTCCTTCCGAAGCGCTTGGGTTGTCTCTCGGAAGATTCATGGTGCCGAGGCTAATGCTATAGTCTCTACGCAGAGGAGGCCCCCGCGTTGGAGCAGCATACCCCTGACATCATGGCGTTGATAGCCCGGGCCCCCCTGGCGCGAGGCGGTTACGTACCGAGATACGTGGCCTCACGAGTACGTGGTGGTCAAGAAGGACGGCCAGCAGGCTCTGCTGGCCGCGTTCTGTGAACGTATCGCGCAGGGAGAGGGCGTCGAGTGCCGGTTCTTCAGCCACCGGAAAAAGTACCTCTTCCTGGGCGACCACAAATACTGGACGGAGACGGACTGCCCTGAGATAGACCTAAACGCCGACGACTACGTTCTGAACCGCGCCCTGCTTTACAGAGACCGACGCGACTTCGAAATCCGTCCCGGCGACACCGGGATCTAACAGGGTACGGTGTTATGACCGAGCACGAACAGGACATCGAGCAGGTTGACGTTCGGACCCAGTGGCCGCACGAAGGGTTGGACTTCACGCCCTGGCTGGCCGAAAACCTCGACCTTCTGGGCTCAGAACTTGGCATGAAGCTGGAACTGGTCCAGATGGAATACCCGATTGGCCCGTTCTACCTCGACATTCTGGCGAGAGAGGTCGACGAGGGCGTGAACGTGGCCATCGAGAACCAACTGGAATGGACCGACCACAGCCATCTGGGCCAGACGCTCACCTACGCCGCGGGATGCGACGCCCGCGTTGCGATATGGGTTGCGCCCGAGTTCACGCATGAACATGCAGAGGCGCTCCACCGACTCAACGAGTGGACGAGGGACGGAATCAGGTTCTACGGCATGAAGGTAGAGATCGTCAAGAAGTCGGGCGATTCGCCCCCGGAGCCGAGGCTCCGCAAGGTGGTGTACCCCGGCGGCTGGGACAGGGAGATTACACTGCAATCAGGCGAGATGCCGTCCCACGTCCGGCAACACCGCGACTTCTTCCAGCCGCTGGCCACTGAGTTGTTGCGGAGGGGCTTTGCCGATCGGTCAAGCCAGTACTTCGACTACACTGGTCGGTACTTTCCCTTTTGGTTCGACAAAGACATAGGCTACGCGGTCAGCTTCTGGAAGAACAGCGCATGGGTATCTCTACATGTTCGAACGTGGGACAGCATCGAGCGAAACAATCGGATATTCGACGAACTGCAAAAGGCCAAGCCTGAGATCGAAAAGTCCATCGACGCGGAATGGGAATGGCACAGATTCGAACCCTACTCTTTCTTCACCATAAACATAAGAAAAGAGGGTTCCATAGACGACCTGCCGGAGAAGCTGGAGGAGACCAGGGTCTGGATGCTCGACCTCCTACCCAAGTTCAAGGAGGTCTTCGACCAGCGCGTGGCCCATATCCTCAGCGAGTCGCAGGGGTGGAACGACAGGCGGAAGTCCTAGAGGCCCAGGGCTGCAACAAGCTCGGAGCCTGTTACTCTCCGTTGCGTCGTTTGACACAGTTGGAATCCTAACGTCGCTGCGCGCTACCTGCACACAACGTCTGACTGGACTAAAATATATTGAGATGTCCTGTTAGCCAGGAATTGAGGAGAAATAAGCCTTCACAATAAGAGTGAGCACAACATACGCCAAGGCACGGCTGTCAGCATTGGCCGCTGAGGTGGCCAATGGAGGTCAGCGCGTTGTCATAGAGCGACGGGGCGAGCCGCTGGCGGCGCTGGTGAGTTTGGGCGACCTGGAACGGTTGGAGGCGGACGGGCCAACTTCCCAACAGCCTCAAGGAGCCTTAGCGTTGGCTGGCGCTTGGCGTGAACTGGACGGCGAAGTCATGGAGTCGTTCATTCAACTCGTCTATGCCCAGCGGGGGAGCGACTGGGGCCGCGGGGTAAACCTCGAAGTCTGAATTGCCTCCTGGAACCGGACATCCTGAGCAATCGTCTCAAACAGACTCCCTCACCGCATAGATCGCTAAACAGGCGTCAGTGCCGCCTGTTGGACTTGCCTGCACCGACCTCGCGTCAGTCGTCGCCCGCTGGCTGTCCTTCCGCCGAAGGGGAGGGCACAACCTCTGCAACGGGACTAACCCGTTTCAATATCCGATCTTTCAGACGACCGAACAAGGTTATGACCCCGAAGATTAGACGCAACGCAAACTCCAAGGCGATGAGGAACACCAAGTAGTAGAGGATCTTCTCGGTGTAACCCCCGGCCTCCCTCAGGATGTCCACAGACTCAGAGATTGTGAAGAACGACGCATCAATAAGGAAGATAGCCAAAACCGCGAAGGGAAGGATTTTGGCCAAGTCTTTGGATAGGTCCTCGTTGTAATACGCAGACACTCTGATGGCGCTTACCGTGGCCAGCGCCATCAGCAATATGTCGGAGAAGGAATTCCCTTTTGAGAGGAACGTCAGTATAGCCGTAAGGATGGCGAACCAGAAGAATGCAAAAACAGGGAACAGAATGATGTACTCAACGATGTACAGGGTAATGTCCAAGAAGGTTCGAGCCAATGAATGCCGCGACTTTTCATGCTGGGCGAGATTCAATTGGAACATGTCCCGAGAGGCCACGAACCGGTAGAACCTGAAGACAAAGACCGCGTATACGGTCATGCCGAGAATGTAAACCAACACAGGGCGCAGCAAATCCAGTGCGTCACGAATATCCAGGCCGTTGGGGAAGATGTCGTTAATTTCCATAAACCTTGTCCTTCACCTATAAACTCCTGGCCGTGGGCGCCGTTGGGGGAGAAGCCCTAAATCCAGGACCGATCACCAACAGAGCTGAGGATGTCCAGATGTCCAATAGATGTCCCTTGGGACAATGGTTTGGGGACGTTCGACGGGCCAAACCTGAGGTTGGCAAGACCAGGCTGAATCCCCACCCACGCACGTCTTCTCCTCAATCGCACTCAGCCTCTGAGGCGAAGTCATTGTATCATTGCTATGTATTGGAACCGCATGGCAGGAACGTTCGTCTTTTCGTCTAATCGAGGGGTCTGAACGGTTGTAAGCGGCCCGTCGCGTTGACAGGGAAACGCGTCGGGTGTATCATCGGGGACAGAATCATTATAATCTGCGAATTGCTTCTGAACACTCAACCTTCCACGCTCAAAACACGATAGAAGCCGGAATTACGCTGGCCTCCGGATGAGGCCAGTTTGTCTTTATCCGGGGGTCGATTCCAACCGCCAATTGGAGGAAATCCTTCTTAGGAGGAGCCAGATGGGAGATACCAAAGACATTGCGCTGATGGCCCACTTGATGCGCCGGGCAGGGTTTGGCGCCCCTTATGACGAGTTGGAGGAACGGGCGGCCAAAGGGTACGAGGCCACGGTGGAGGAGCTTCTGAACCCAGAGGAACAGCCCGCCCTGGACATAGCCCTCCTGACCCGGTATTTCGGTGAGTGGAGGGATCTGGTGGCAGAGGACTCGAACCAGTCCTACTGGACCTTCCGCATGATTAACACCATGCGCCCGCTGGAGGAGAAGATCGCCCTGTTCTGGCACGGAATCTTCTGTGTCGGAAACTCCAAGTGCGAACATGGCAGGCAAATTCAAATTCAACTGGACAAGTTCCGGATGTACGGCATGGGCAACTTCCATGACCTGCTCATGTTGCTGGCCACCGACCCTGCCATGACCTTCTACTTGGACAACTGCCTTAGCCACAAAGGCTCCATTAACGAGAACTGGGGCAGAGAGCTTCTGGAACTCTTCTCCATGGGCGTGGGCAAAGACACTGAGGACAACTACACCGAAGAGGACGTGAAGGAGTGCGCCCGGGCCTTCACCGGGTGGACCATCACCAACGCAATACCCAGATACCCCTTCGGCAGGTACGAGTCCCACTTCGTCTATAATGGTCAAGACCACGACGACGAGGAGAAGACCTTCCTGGGGCAGACTGGCCGCTTCAACGGCGAGGACATAATCGACATCGTCTGCAGCCGACCGGCCACGGCCCGCTTTGTATCAAGGCACCTGTACAACTTCTTCGTGGCTGACGAGCCTCAGGTGCCGTCGTGGAAACACACCGAGCCCCTGAACATGGACGCCATCAAAGAACTCGAAGACGAGTACTACCGGTCCAACTACAACATTAAGTCCATGCTCAGGTTGATGTTCAACTCTCAGTGGTTCAAAGACGCCCGGTTCAAGAAGGTGAAGAGCCCCGCCGAGACCGTTGCGGGAATGATAAGGTTGGTAGGGGACCACAAGACTCCCCGGCCCGACTTCTACCAGGTGGTCAACGAAATCAAGTACATGGGTCAATCCCTACTCAACCCTCCTACAGTGGAAGGCTGGCACACGGGCCACGAGTGGATTGACAGCGGCACCCTGGTGGAGAGGGTAAACTTCAACGCGGACCAGGTGGGCAACACCAACTTGCCGGGCATACGATACATTATCGAGAAGGTGGCGTCGGAAGGCTCGTCGATATCGGCGGAACGGTTGGTGGACCGATGCCTGGAACTTCTGGGCTACTACGAGCTGTCAGACGAGCACAAGAGCAAGCTGGTGGCCACCGCCGAGCGTTGGGGTGAGCTTGAGCCTGGTACGGAAGAGTTCTCCCGGCGGGTGGGGCAGACGCTCCAGTTGCTGGTGGCGACCCAAGAGTACATCTTCGAATAGGCAAGGAGGCCTGACATGTCCGGCGACAAGAAAGACACCGTGCTGGCAGTGCTCCAGCTTTCCGGAGGCAACGACGGGATGAACACGGTCGTGCCCTACGGAGACCCCCTCTACTTCGACAACCGGCAGAACGTACGGGTGCCTGAGGAGCAGGTCATCCCGATAAACGACTACCTGGGTTTCAACCCCAACATGGGTCCCATCAAGGAACTCTGGGACATGGGCAAGGTAGCCATCATTCAGGGCATCGGGTATCCCCACTGGGTAAGGACCCATTTCCGCTCCATGGACATCTGGCACACGTGCGAGCCTCAGAAGGTGGTCAACGAGGGATGGCTTGGCAAGACTATCCGTGAGTTGGACCCTGACAAGGAGAACGTGCTGACCGGAGTCAACTTCGGCCGGGGGCTTCCCCGGGCTATGGCGGCGCCGGGTGTTCCCGTCGCCTCCGTCGGCGACCTGGAGACCTATGGCCTCCTGACCGGAATGTCCGGTCAGGACCAGAGGGAAGAAGCCCTGGATGTGTTCTCAAACCTGTACACGCCAATGCTGGGCAACACCATGGTGATGGACTACATTACCCAGACTGGCATGGACGCCCTCAAGGGAGCGGACATCCTGGCGACGGCCCCGCTGCAGTACTCCTCCAGCGTAGAATACGCCAGGAACTCGGTGGCCCAATACGTCAGGAACATGGCCCAGGTCCACACGGCTGGCTTGGGAACCAGGATCCTGTACACCACCGCCCCCTACAACAGCTTCGACACCCACGCCGGGGAGATGGCCAACCACTCCAGGTTGTGGACGGAGACCTCCAGAACCGCCAGTGACTTCTACGAAGACCTCAAGGAGCACGAGGCTGGCGACAACGTGATAACGCTGCTCTTCTCAGAGTTCGGACGCCGGGTCCGAGACAACGGCTCCGGCACTGACCACGGCGCCGCAGGCGTCACCCTCGTCATAGGCGAGAAGGTCAAGGGAGGCCTCTACGGAGAATACCCCTCACTTAAAGACGGCGACCTGATTGACGGAGACCTCGTCTACAACAACGACTTCCGGGGGACCTACGCCACAATCCTGGAGAAGTGGCTTGGAGTCGACTCCAAAGTCGTTTTGGGCGACTCTTTCGAGCAGCTGGACTTTATCTAATAAAATTCCTGGCACGGCTGGGGGAAGAAACCCAAAATCCCCCTTCCCCAGCCCGGGGAAGGTCAGGATGGGGGCAAAACAAGGCCCAACGCGGAGGCGGCTATGAGCATCGAACTTCACAGGGGCATATCGGTCGAACACAAGATCAGGCCGGTCCAACATTTGGAACTCCACTACAGCCAGACCATTGGCCGGTCGGACTTCTCAGGTCCCAGTTTCCGTTCTCCCGTGGACATCGCCAGGGGAGAGGGTGACGTGGCCTACGTTATAAGCCGGGCCACAGAGCCGCGCCCCGACGGCAAGCGCATCACTATGTTCACCCTGAGCGAAGACTACATCACCGAGTTCGGCAAGGGATACACACCCAGCCGGGCCGACCGCATCGCAGAGGACGGAGCCATGGTGTGGCCGACGGCCATTGCCGTGGACCGGGAGGACGGCAACGTCTACCTGGCCGACGGGTGGCTGAACCGCATTACCGTGTTCAGCAGCGACGGAGATTTCGTTAGCAAGTGGGGAACTCAAGGCAGCGCCGAGGGCGAAATATCCTATCCCGCAGGGCTGGCTTTCAATTCCCAGAACGAGTTGGTGGTGGTGGACGGCGAGAACCACCGGGTGCAGAAGTTCTCAAAGGACGGGAGATTTATCTCTTCCGCAGGAACCCACGGAACGGGAGACGGCGAGTTCAACATGCCCTGGGGAGTGGCCGTTGACAAGGACGACAACATATACGTGGCCGACTGGAGCAACGACCGCATACAGAAGCTGGGAGCCGACGGCTCCTTCCAGATGAGCATAGGAAGCTCCGGCGACGGGGAAGGCGAGTTCCGCAGACCGTCCGACGTGGCCGTTGACGGCGACGGGTTCATCTACGTCACTGACTGGGGAAACGACCGTCTGGAGGTATTCGACAGGGCAGGCGAATTCGTCACCACGCGCACGGGCGATGCGACCATGTCCAAGTGGGGCACGGAAAAGCTGAACGCTAACCCGGAGATGTGGGAGATACGGAAGACGGCCCAGGGTATGGAACGGGAGAAGATGTTCTGGTCTCCCATAGCTGTGGAAGTGGACGACGACAACCGCGTGTTCGTCGTCGAGTCCTCCCGCTCCCGGGTGCAGATATACATGAAACAGGTCCCCTTCTTCTTCGAGCCAGGCAGACTCTAGACCGACCATCATAAGCCTCTCCGAGATGGGGATTCAGGAGAACAAACAAGTGAATCAAAAGGATCTGGCCAACAAGTTCAGAAGGCTGGGCATCAGGCTAACGCCTCAGCGGCTCGCCGTGACGGAGGCGGTCATCAACTCGACCAGCCACCCCTCGGTCCAGGAGATTTACGACAACGTCAGCGAGAGGTTCCCGTACATTACGCTGGCTACCGTGTATTCCACGTTGTCTGTGCTGCAGAAGAAGGGACTGGTGCAGGAACTGCCGTTCCAGAAGCTGTCCCGCTACGACGCCAATCTGTCTCCCCACGCCAACCTGGTGTGCGTGTCCTGCGACACTGTGGTGGACACGGACCTGGGCGTGGAGCACATCAACATTCTGCGCCAGACCTTGTCGGCCAACTCCGAGTTCGAGATAGCCTCCCAGCGTGTGGACTTCTACGGCCTCTGCCCCGCCTGCTCAATGGAAAAAGAAGAGGCTGGAGCCGTCGCCGACTAGGGCCCGTCTCGACTGAGACGCAGGACCGCCCAGTCTCACTTCCGGCGGTCCTTTCCTCCCGTCTGTCGTTTGGAGCGCCCCCATGGTGTCATTCCGAACGCAGTGAGGAACCTGCAATCCTTGCCCTCAAGCGTCGCTTGTCAGATGCGCAACGCCCCGATGGAAGGGCTCGTCAGTCCAATCACACCATGACTCCGAGCAAAAGCCTGAGATTCCTCGCTCCGCTCGGAATGACAGGGTGGGGCGGTATGGGATGGAGGGTGGAGCGCTATGGAATGGCAGGTGGGGCGTGCGGAATCACAGACTTGAAAGCCTCAGAGCATGGCCCACATAGGGTAAGAGGCTCTATTCGGTGGTCTTGACGGAGTCGAGGACAGGGATTATGTCGGTGTCGGAAACCTCGTTCCAGGAGTCAAGGAAAGCTTCGTCACCCATGAGGGACCTGAGCCGGGCCAAGTGTAGGGCGGCCCGCTCCTCAAGCGACAGACCGTGCTCCCTGGCAATCTCATAGGTGTGGGCCACATACCATACGGCGGCTGCGTGCTCGCCAATCTGGTCGGCCAGAAGTCCCAGCTGCCCCCAGGAGCTGGCCGCCGATATGGGGTCGTCCAGTTCGAGGAAGCCCTGGAGCGCCCATTCGTACCATTCCTGGGCCTCTTTGCCCCTGCGCTGGACGTGGGCGGCTATGCCAAGGTGGTGGGACGTGTGAGACTCCCCGGTCCGGTCGTTCATTGTGCGGTACGCCGCCAGGGCCTTGTTCAAAGACTCCTCGGCCATCTGGTATTCTTCCAGCTTCAGGGCCAAAGCGCCCAGCTGGAAGTTGTCGGCCGCTCCACCCACCTCGTCTCCGATCTCATCGTAGTTGTTGACGGCGCGTTCATACCAGCCGATGGCGTCGGGATAGTTGTAATGGGCCTGGGCTATCAGTCCCAGGCGGTGGTAGACAGAGGCGGCTGAGACCTTATCGTCCAACTGCTCGTACATCATCTGCGCCCGTAGGTAGTGATCGAAGGCGGCATCCAGCCGTGACAGGCCCTCATAGGCCAGGCCAATCTGGTGAAGCCCCCTGGCCATTTCCTCGTCGTCTCCCTCAGACTCTCTTATGTCGAGCGCTTTCTGGTGCCACTCACGGGCTTGCTCGAATTCTGCCTGAGCATGGCTTATCAGGCCCAGCTGGTAGTAATTGTCGGCGCTGTCCGTCTGGCTGTTGGTCCGCTCGTTAATTGCCAATGATTTCTGCTGCCACTCAGCAGCCTGCGCGTACTCCTTGCGGGCGTGGGCCACGGTGCCCATCTGATGGTAGACCGAGGCGAGCTGTAGCTCGACGTCGTCACCCTTAGCAGAGGAGAGGTAGTCCAACATGCGGCGGGCCGTCGCCTCGGCTATGTCTATCTCGCCCCTCTCCAGGGAGTCGCTTATTTCGGTGCCCTGGAGATACACCCACAGATCTCTGGCCCCATCTTCCTTGTCCAAATCGGAATCGGGGCCCAGGGACTCCAGGATGCGCATTCTCAGCCTGCGCAGCTCCGGGATGCGAAGCTGCATCTTGTAGACTTGGCCGATAGGCTGCATGGCGTACTGGACGTATTCCCACTTGCGGGCCGCCTCGGCCAACTCCGTCACACGAAGCAGGTTGGGTTCCTCGGCCATCACGCCGGTGACCGTGGACTCCGACTCCTCGGTGGACAGGTTTTCCAGGAAGTAGTCGCCAAGTCCGGCGTACACCCGGACCATCTCCTCTTCCAACTCGTTGATTTGGCCGGAGTCAAACAGCTGCCCCAGACGGCGCCTGAGGAAGGGCCAGACCGCCGGATGAATCAGGTAGACGCTGGGAGACACCGAGTCCAGGATGCCGTGGTTGCGCGCCTCTCTGAGCAGCCCGCGGCAGGCGCCCCAGCCCAGTTTCTCTCCCATTATTTTGGGGTAGGTCTCGTCCTGGGTGATGAAGGTGAGCACGTCCAACAGCACCCGTTGCCGAAACAGTGATATGAACGGAAGGTGCTTCTGAGTCCGCTGGGGAAGCAGGGAGTATGACAGTTCCAGAGCGTTGTCCAGCGCGTTGGGTTCCCGGGGCGGGCCGGTGCAGGAGTTCCATAGAAGCTGGACCAGCTCCCGGGCATTGTGTCCCTTCAGGTGGGTCAGAACCAGGGACATGGCCATCGGGTTTCCCCTGAGCAACTCCACAAGCTCGGAGAAAGCTGTTTCGTCCCCAGGCGGGTCTATCTTGGCCTCTTCCAATATGGCCGAGGCCACCTGAAGCTGGTCCTGATCGTCGAGTCCGCCCAACTCCACCGTCGCAAACCCAAGGCCTTCCATAGAAAGCTTTAGCGGGTCTCTGCCTGTGACCAAGGTGCGTCCGCCGCCGGAGGACAGGTCTTTGAGAAGCTGCAGCAACTCGCGCCATTCGCTTTCAGGAAGGCGTCCCGATGCAGCTTCCATATTGTCGAATATAGTGATACAGGCGCCCCGGTTGGAGTAGTCGAGCAGCCACTGCCTCTGCTCCTCCAGGCTCTTCCTGGCGAATTCGACTCCCGTGGCAAGGGAGCCAATTTCGTGGAGGACCCTTGGGAGGCCAGCGCCGTATTCAAAGGTGACGTAGGCGACGCCCTCCGAGGCGGCTCCGTCTTCTGCCGCTCGGCGTCCGTATTCCACGGCCAAGGCTGTCTTGCCTACTCCGGGAGGACCTGTGACGACCACGACTGGGCTTTTCTGGAACTCCTCGTCCAGACGACGGAGGTCATCCTCACGGCCAACGAACCCGAACCTGCCTCCGTGGGGCAGGCCGGACGCCGCTCCGGCGCCTTCGCCGTCGGTATGGCCTTGGGCGTGATCGTGATGACTGACCATTATGAAAACTCGCCTTAACTCTGGGACGACTCTGTGGTTACAAGTCCGACCTCATCGTCGGATTCAGAACCTGATTTCAAAGGGTCTCTGACCCAGAGGAGTATAGCACATGCAATTACGAGACAGCCCACGAGGCTCAGGATGGCGGCCGGCTGTCCGAGACTCAACGTAGCGGCGATAAAAGCCCACATGAAGGGGCCCACAACCCGGCCTGTTTTGCCGGCCATGGCGTGAAGGGCAAAGAACTCCGCCATCTGCTCCCGGGGAGCGAATCTCGTCATCACGGGCCTGTCCGCCGTGAATATGCCTGCAAGTCCCGTTCCGGTCATGCAGCCGATAAGCCACCAAAGCCCCTCTGGAAGCCCCATCCACGGAATGCCAACGGCGATGAATAACAGCCCCAGCCATACCAGCATCGAAAGAAGCAACACCGGGAACGAACCGTACCGGTCAACCATCCAACCCCAAATGAGGGCGCTCGGCACCGCCACGGAGATGCCGACTATCATGATGATTTGAATCTTCCGCTCATCGAGTCCGATGGTCTCGGTGCCGTATCTCACGGCGAAGGCCGTAGCCGTGTTTATGCCTAGCATGTAGAAGAAACGGGCCGTGAGGTATGGCCGCAGCCCCGGATACATCTTTAGGCTCCCGACCACGGCGATGATCTGAGTGAAAGCCAGCGCCAGTGGGTTCCCCACGTCTCTTGGCCTCATTGCCTTGTGCCCGTTCTGTTCCTTGAGGAACAGGAAAATCGGAAGGGCGAACAGGAAGTAGATGAGGCCCAGGGCCTTGAACACGAACAGGTAGCCCTTCTCTTCGGAAAAGATGAGGGCGCATCCCACCGCGATGAAGGCGCCGAGGTAGCCCACTCCCACACCGAGGCCGGCTATGGAGCCTCGATTGCTCCGATTGCTCACGTCGACCAGCAGTGAGTTGTATAGGATGGTGGCCAACTCCATGCTGGTGAAGGCCAAGGCGAAAAGGGCAAGGGAGGATATGAGGCTGACTTCTCCCACGAACATCGTGGCAGCGGCGCATATGCCCGCGGCTGCCATAAGATAGGGTTTGCGGCGGCCCGACTGGTCAGAGAGGGCGCCGATTATGGGAGAAGCGAGGAGCACCACGGTCATTGTCGCCGCCAGAGTGTAGCCTACGGTGATGTCATCCCCGGCCCATAGGGGGAATGTCATGCCAACGATGCCCATCCAGAAGACGACGTTGGCAACCTCGAATGAAATCCACCCGCCGACAGCGAGCCGCCCGGGTCTGGACTCGGTCAGCTCGTTTTCTTTCTGCCTGTCGGTGTCCAACCTAGATTACATCCCGCCCTTCTGACGAATGCAAAGGACTCGCGGGCACAAGCATGTCCGGGTAAATGCCGTTGGTAGTTATACCATAGTCTTAGCGGCAATACCCGAAACATAGGCCGTTATTGGAGAGCAATCGAGGGATGGCCGGGCCAACGGTGGCGCTGGAACGAGGATATGATTAATATCAATATAATAATTCTATATAGGCAACCATTCATTGAAACTGTCATATCTGGCGGCGGCGTGGCTGGCAGGGCTTCTGCTGGGGATGGAGATGGACGTTCCTCTACCGGCGCTGGGCTTGCTGGCCCTGGCCGCTGCATCCGGCGGCGTGGCGCTGGCCATCCAGCGGCTGCCTGCGGCTGTCCCGGCGCTGCTGGCGGCCGCAGTCCTTCTGGGAGCCGTGCGAGGAGACCTCTCCAGTGGGACACCCGGCTTGGAGGCTGGGCCAGGCCTCGTTGCCATCCAGGGAACGATAATCAGCGACCCGGTCCCTTCCTCCACCGGCGCCCGGTTCGACTTCGCTGTGGACGAAATTGACCTGGGCAACGGCTGGGAACCCCAGAGAGACCGCATCCGAGCTGTGGCCGAGCCGCAGGCCGAGCTTGTCGAAACCAGGAACGCTCCCTATTTCAGGTACGGAGACCGCCTGGAACTCACCGGCGCTCTAGTCGAGCCGGAGCCTTTCGGCGGCTTCGACTACCCCAGTTACCTGGCCAACCAAGGCATCCACTGGACCATGTTCCGGCCCGAGGTGAGCTTCGTCGGGGAAGGCGCCGGAAACCCACTGAAAGAGAAACTGCTGGACACCCGGAATGGCTTGGCCCGTAGCCTGGATGAGTCGCTGCCTGAACCCCACGGCTCGCTGTCGAAGACCCTCTTGCTGGGAGTCAGAAGCCGCCTCAACCCGGAGGTGGAGCAGCAGTTCCGCACTTCGGGGACGTCGCATTTGTTGGCGATTTCCGGGCTTCACGTAGGTGTCGTTCTAGTGATGTCCCTCTGGTTGGGGACCTGGCTGTTCGGTCGCAGAAAGAACATCCATCTCGTAATTGCGATCGTTGCCGTCTGGGCTTACGCACTGATAGCCGGGCTGCCTCCGTCGGCGGAACGGGCGGCAATCATGGGTACGGTATATCTGGCGGCGTTGGGGTTGGGGAGGTCCAGGAGCGCCATTCCCGCCTTGGCCCTGGCCGCCGTTGTAATGACGGCGGTGGACCCCATCGCTTTGAAGCAGCCCTCCTTTCAGCTGAGTTTCGCAGCCATGGCGGGCATCGCCGCCTTCCTCTCCTTTGACATCCCTGGGCTGGCCGGCAACGCTCCCAGGCCGGGCCTCAAGGCGGCGCTCCAACGAGGCGTTACTGCTGCCGTCACCGTCTCCCTGGCCGCGACCATTGCCACGTTGCCGTTGGTTGCGTTCAACTTCCACCAGGTCCCGACTTTGGGGATACTGGTCACTCTGATAACCCTTCCGTTCCTCCCCCTCATATTGGCTGCGTCAGGGGCAGCTGCGGTCGGCGGTCTCATACACGGAGTCCTGGGAGAGGCCCTAGGATGGATAGCATGGGCGCCCCTGGAGTACTTGCTTCAGGCAGTCGGCATCGCCTCGGACGTTCCCGGCTCTGCAATCTCAGTGCCGGAGTTCTCCGGGTTGCTGGTGTGGGTCTACTATGGACTCCTGGCGGCGTCGGTTGTGGGCCTGTCACACCGCCGAATCAATCTGCGCTCTCTTTTGGAACGGATGCGAAAGACTCCGGCGCCCGTTCCGCAAGGGGCAGCCACGGCGGAGACGACGGGAATAGCGCCTGCGCTTCTTGTCACCGCATTGGCTCTGGCAATGCTGGCAGGAGCGCTGTGGCATGGTCTGTCGTCCCGCTCTGACGACCTGCTGCGTGTCAGAATCATGGACGTGGGCCAAGGGGACGCCATCTTAGTTCAAGCTCCGTCGGGTACACGAACACTCATAGACGGAGGCATCGGGCCTGGAACCGGTGTGGACGGGCTGGGCCGCGCCCTTCCCTTCTGGGACCGGCGGTTGGACATAGTCGTCCTCACCCACGCTGACCTGGACCACTTCGGAGGGCTGCCGGAGGTGGTCAGGAGGTACGAGGTGAAACGTGTGATGGAAAACGGTCTGCCCTCCGACGACGGCCCCTACACGGCGTGGCGGCAAGAACTTTCCAAGTCCGGTCCCGCCGAGCTTTTTACGGCGGTCCGGGGACAGCGAATCGATCTGGGAGGAGGAGCGGTCATGGATGTGCTGGGACCTACGCAGGAACCGATAATAGGAGTGGGGTCCGCAGACAACAACAACGGAGTCGTGCTGAGGCTGGTCTACGGCAAGGTAAGCTTTCTGCTGACCGCTGACATAGAGGCGGAAGCGGAAAAGGAGTTGACGGCTTCCGGGGTAGACCTGAGAAGCTCCGTGCTCAAGGTGGGGCACCACGGGAGCCACACGTCCACGACGCCTGGTTTTCTCAGGGCGGTGAATCCAAAGGCGGCGGTGGTGTCGGCTGGGGCCGACAATCGTTTCGGCCACCCCCACGCCGACGTTATCGCAAGGCTCGACACAATGCCGGGCCGGGAGCACACGTACCTGACCTCCGAACACGGCGACGTAGAGTTCACCACCGACGGCCAGAGGCTATGGGTGAAAACCCAACGATAATTCCCGGCGGCCCCGGTCCGCGCCGCCAAGGGAACCTTGCCTCTGATATGATAGGCTGAGCCTCATGGAGTGCCCAGCATGTTCTTACCAAAACCGCGAACCGCTGCTTAGATGTCCCAGCTGCGGGCGGTTCTACGACAGGGCCGATCTCGAGAAGCTCCATCACCTCCGATTCCTGAGAGACCGTCTCCAAGAATGGAGAGCGCAAGGCGTCAGACTGCTTTTCCCCGGTAGGACAGTAAACGACATCAACCGGGTCCTCTCCGACATCTATCGCGAGATAGACGAAACAAGTGAGCGGGTCGGCACACATGAAGGTCCGCCGGAACCGGCAGCTCCCCTCCCGCGCGATCCCTTGGCTCCTCTCCGGACGGGCGCCCCGCAGCCCGGTGTTCCCTCAAGGCGTCCTTCCACGGCCCGTCCTCAGGCCAGCGAACAGGCCACCAGGACCAGATATGAAGCGGCGCGAACAACAGTGGGCCCCACGCGGTCCGGGCCCTCGATTTCCTGGGCAAAAGTCGGTGAAGCCCTTCTCTCCCGCCGCTCCCTTCAGGCATTCCTCTACATAGGGGCGGTCCTCTTCGTGGTGTCGGCTCTGGCGCTTGTCGTGCGTCTATGGGATGACATCCACTGGGCAGGCCGTCAGGGGATTCTCTTGGCGGGAATGGCCGGTCTCTTCTGGGTCGGTCACCAGGTAAGGGAAAAGATGGGACTGTGGCTCTCCGGCGGAGCGATTATGGACATCGCCGCCTTGTGGGTGCCGCTAAACGTCGCCGTTCTGTTGTTTCAATTCATGGGATGGGAAGGGGGCGCCTCAGTTCCTGGGCTCGACATACCCTTGGGTCTGGCTCCCGTTGGATGGATGATCGTCGCCCTGGTCTCGGTCCCCATCCACGCTTACCTGTCCTATAAATTCAACCTTCTGTTCCTTCTCCATACGGCCGCAATAGCCGCAGCCGGAGCGGTCATTGCGGCCCTGGCCGCTCTCGGGACGTCTCTAGGGTGGCAGCTGGCGGCGGCGAGCTTCTTAAGTCCCCTGTATGCAGCTTTAGTCGGGTTCCTGATCAAGAGGGAACGGCCAGCGGCGGCAGCCCACCTCATGTTCTTCACCCATTTGACAGTCCGTGGGGTTTCAATCGCCATAGCCGTGTTGGCCTCGGTGGACCAAGCGCCCTGGGAAGCCTTTGCCGCCGTGACTTGGGCGTTGTTTGCCTTCTATGTTGCGTCTTATCGGGTGGACAAGAAGGAGACCCACCGCCAGCTGTCCGCGGCAGCCTTGCCGTTGGCCGTTCTGACCACTGTGGCCGTGCTCACCCCTGTACCCATGGCTTGGTACAACGTCGTATTGGTGTCGGGCGCAGCTGTGTATTTGGGAGCGGTCAAGCTGCTGCGGTCCAAAGGGATATGGTTGGAGTCGGAGTGGAAAGGGAACATCGGCTCCTTCCCAGTTTCCATCAAACCATCAGAAGCTGTTGCGGGCGTCATCGCCGTAGCCGCGGTCGTTTGGCCCACAGCCACGCTCCCCAGCGCCACAACCACTGTTTACGCCCTCGTCGCCCTGGCCGCTTCCATCGCGGCTCTGAATCGGAACGAGAAGCTTGCCATCGCTTCATCGCTGCTACTATTCATCGCCGTGGGCCTGACTCTCTACTGGACGGACGCAGGCCTCCACTGGAGAGCCATGGCCTTGGCTCCCCTGGCTCTGCTTTTCCTAACCGGCTCGGAAGTCGGGCTAGCGCTGACAGGGCAGAGAGGGAGACGGACCTGGGAAATCCTGGAACCGCGGGGAGCGGAGTCCATGGTCCAGAGCGGGCCAGCCGGCGCTTTCGTCAGGCCATTCCTCGTTTCAGGGATGGTTTCGGTTCTCGCAGCCATGATTTGGGGCGCCGTTGACCTCTTTGCCGCCGGAGAAGGGACCGCTGACAGAACTGGCGGCGGACTGCAGTTTGTTGGGGCTGGCCCAACCCCGTGGACTTACCTGATGGCCGCGGGGCTGTTGGGCGGCTGGGCCTGGCTGCGCCGGAACAACATCTTCTCCCTCGGCGCCTCCTTGGCATTCGTGGCCTTTGCGCTGCTGTTGGCCGAGCGAGGGTTCTTCCTGGGATTGGACCTCACCAACGAGTGGCTCTTCATGGCAATCGGAATCCTGGCGGCCGCCTATTTGACTATCGGCCTGGCGCTGGACCGGGCGAGGTCGAACCACGCCAGGGTGTTCCATGCCGTAGGTCACTCGCTTCTCCTGGCCGCCGTCTTTGGGACCATCCCCGACAAGGACCTGAATGTCGCCGCTGTGGGCATTGCCGCCTTCGCATACGGGCTTACAGCGTATCTGGCCGGTGACAGCAGAAGTCCGTCTTGGGGCGGCTTCATCGGGGACTATGCTTCCAATCTGTTCGTCTACATGTTCCTTGGGACCGCTTCGGCCCTGGTCATGCTGGCCGTCAGCTACGGGGACCCTGGCCCGGGTTGGTACGGACTGGCGGCGGCTGGGCTGTCCACCGCCTTTTTGGTGTACGGCCACGCAGCCAAGGCCAGGGGATGGCCCCGCCGTCTCAGCCGGCACGGGCAACTTTACGGAGTCGGTGTTGCAGGGTCGGCGGCAGCCGTCGGAGTGTCCGCCCTGGACCCCACCCTTCGTGTGGCCGTGTCCGGCTTGCTCGGTCTGGTCTATCTCGGTTCCGCCTTCTACACGCGCCAGGGCGTTTGGATGTATCCGGCGTCCCTACTGGCTGCGTCGGCAATGGCTTTCGCCATGCTCAGGGCCGACATCCAACCGGGCGTGATCGGAGTCAGCCTGACGGGACTGTCCGCCCTGATGGGAGGGGCAAGTCTTGTACGTCGACCCGCCGGTACCCGGTCGTGGACCGCCGCAATGCTGGTCGCTCCAGAATCAGCTTCCCTGCCGCTGACGCTGGTTGCCGCGTTGGCTGCCCTTGCAGGAGTCGGGCTAGCCGGAGCGGACGCGAAATCCATGACGGTTGCTGCATTGGCCCTGTCGTCCGTCTATTTCCTGACTTCTGCCCTCTACTTCCGGACCGTCTGGCTCCTCTATCCAGTGGCGGGCCTTCTGGCTGCGGCCTACGGACTTGGTCTCACCGTCTCGGGGGTCGAACCGTCCTACTACGGGGTCCTAGTCCTTCCCGGAGCGGCCCTCGCCATGATAGTCGGCCTGGTCTTGTCCCAATATCCCAAGCTGGCAAGCCCACAGGACTGGTTTTTTGGGACTCCGTCCCGGATTCAAACGTTCTCCGATATTCCGTCGTGGCTTTGCAAACCAGGGGCGCCCTTCGTTCTGGCGGCTTATGCGGGCATCTTAGCTGCCATAGCCGCCTCCGCCGGAACTCAGTGGCCCCTGTTGGGCGCTTTGCTGGCTGCTGTGTTCCTCTTCGGATATTCAGCGTGGAGACACCGGGCTCCATTGTGGATGTTTGCTGCCCTAGCAGCCTTCCATGGAGCCTTCTTCCGCCTCCTCTACAACCTCGACAATGACATCTCCATTGCAGAGGTTGGCGGATACTGGATCCTGCTGACGGGGCTTTTGGCAGTGGGAGGCGCCTTGGCTGCCCGGAACTGGAGCACGATAGTCCTGAACGTCATAAAAGGCTGGGCTAGACCCAGCGTTCGGGAAGCGGCTTCCGATTGGGCTCTTCCCTGGGCGGCGTTCGCTTTGCTGGGAGTTCCCGTTTCCACTGCGTTGGCTTCTTTCGACCCAATTACAGGGTTGTTGGCCGGACTCGTCTATGGAGGAGCTCTTGGAACAGGCGCCCTTTTCATCGGGAACGAGCGGACAGCCTGGGGGTCTCTGGCCTTCCTGGGCATTGGCTTTGGCCACGGAATGGACCTGGCAAATGTACCTGCGCATGACATCCCTATCTATATCGCCGCCATCGCTGCCGGTGTCACGTGCATAAGATATACAGGGCGCCTATTAAGCGGCGGACGCAGTGACAATGCTGTAGAGGCATGGGACAGGCCCCTCCAGTACACAAGTTACGCCATATTCGCTTTAGCGCCCTTCGTCAGCCTGGGCCTCTGGGGCTCCAGCGGAGGGGCCGACGACGACCTGCAGCCCTTGGTGTTAGCCTTGGCTGTAGTTGGGCTGGGAGTGGCCGGAGCGGCCTACGTCGACCGGATGAAACGGATGGCCTACGTGGGAGTCGCTGTCCTCATAGCGTCATACATGACCCAGCTTGTCATCTTCGACCAGTGGCAGCCCCAACTGTTCGCAGCGCCCGCAGCCCTTTACCTGCTGGGATTGACCTATTTTGAGCGGCAGTACCGCCGCTCCATCCCAATGACCGCGGCGGAAACTGGGGGAATCCTGTTGCTGCTGGGCGTAACCTTCCTGCAATCCCTTGGTCTGTTCACCCACGGGGTGAACCCATACGTCTACGGGTCCATCCTGGTGTTAGAATCGCTGGCGGTGATTGGCTGGGGAGCGGCCCTTCGCTGGAAGAGGCCGTTCTTCGGAGGAATAGCGGCTTTCACTGCTAACCTGGTCGTGCTCGTATTCAATCCATTGGTGCAGGCTGGCTCGCCGACCCTCATGTGGGCGATTTTCGGCGGCCTCGGAGCGGTCCTGCTGGCGGCGGCCGCATACCTGGAGCGCAACAGGGAAAAGACGACAGCGGCCTTCCGCCGAATCGCAGACCGACTGGACGCCTGGGAATGAGTCTATAGGCATGGAAAGCCAGGACCGGGAAGTGCGAATTTCATGCCCCGTATGCGGCACCTCGGTTATCGCAAACGGCGTTAGAAGGTTCTGCACCCAGTGCGGGACTCGTCTCTGGGTCGCTCTCGACAACCCCTGGGAGCATCCACGCGGCCCCGGCCCGCCGCGAACATAGCATCTCAAGCCATACTGGCGGCCTTGGACTAGGCTCACGCCGCACTGCTGGGATTTGGGATATAATAGGGTCAGTCATCAACGACGGGAAGGTGCAATCATGAAGTTCGGTGTGTTTACGATAGTCCCCTGGCACGAGAGCGTATCCCAGGAGAGGGCGCTTAGTGAGTCCCTGGAAATAATCGAAATGGCCGACGAGCTCGGACTGGACGAGGTATGGCTGGGTGAGCACCGGTTCTCCAGGCACGGGTTGCTGTCAGGCATCTTTTCATTCGCAGGCGCCGTGGCGGCTCGCACCAAGAGGCTGCGTATAGGGACCGCCGTTGTGGTGCTGCCTCTGCACAATCCCATACACGTCGCCGAAGAGATGGCCATGCTGGACGTCATCAGCGGAGGGCGCATAGAGTTCGGCATGGGATCGGGCTACCAACGTCAGGAGTTCGACGGCATGGGTGTGGACATCACCACCTCTCGTGAGAGGTTCAGAGAGTCGGTGGACATCATCCAAAAAAGCTGGACGGAGGAAACTCTGACGTTCCACGGCAAATTCACCCACGTGGACGACATTTGGGTCATCCCCAAGCCGGTACAGAAGCCCCACCCCCCTATGTACGTCGCCGTGAGCACCAGCCCGGCCACCATCGAGTGGGCCGCCAGCCGACAGGTGCAGCCCATCCTGGGCGGGCCAACGGACATCCTGGGACAGGCCCCGGACACTCTGAAGCTGTGGCGGGACAAGATGGATGAATTCGGCCACCCCCACGAGCATCTGTCACCGCCCATGTCCAAGAACATCTACGTGGCGCCCACGAAAGAGGAGGCCGACAGGGACCCCATCGGGCTGGACGATTTCGCATGGCGCATCCTGAAGGCCACCGGGGCCTCCGGCAACCCGGTCGGCATGCCCACGGACAAGAACGGCAACCTGCCTCCGGGCTACGAGGCTTGGGCCGGAAGACAGCGGGACCGGGAACGCAGGGACGATCCAGGGCACGCTGGGCTTCCGCCCCTCAGGGGCACCCCCGACATGGTGATAGAGGCCATGCAGGCTGTTAAGGACGCCGGAATCGACCACATCTTCTCCAATTTCGGCTTCCCTGGCCTGCCCCACGACAAGACCAAGCGCTCCCTGGAGATGTTCGCCACGAAAGTGATGCCTCACTTCAAGGAGGCCCCGGCCAGGGTCTAGGAAAGAATCTGTCCCAACCGGAGACCCCTGCAAGACCTCTTCCCCATTCAGGGGGAAGATTGAGATGGGGGTGAACAGGACTATGCGCGGGGCCCGCTTCCGTTGATACGGGAGCGGGCTTCTTCTTTGACGCCCACCGACTGGCCCACGGGAAGGACCACCGGCGTTCCGGTTGAAGGGTGGGGGATGATGTGCACGGGCGCTCCGAACGCCTTGGAGACCACCTCTTCGTTCAGAGTCTCCGTAGGCTCTCCACAGGCTAGCACAGACCCCTCGTGCAATACGGCGATGCGGTCGCAGTATTGGGCGGCGAGAGTGAGGTCGTGCATGGCTACGATCACAGTGAGGTCCGACTGCTTCCGCACCCGGTTTATGATATCAAGGGTTGCGGTCTGGTAGCTGATGTCCAGATGGGCGGTGGGCTCGTCCAACAGCAGCGCCGGAGTCTCCTGGGCCAGGGCCCTGGCCATAAAGACCCGCTGAAGCTCCCCGCCGGACAGGGTGGACACCTGCCGGTCTGCGAATTCCCACGTCTCGGTCAGCTCCATGACTCGTCGGCATGTATCGTAGTCGGACTGGCTCTCCCACTGGAGCAGGCGCAGGTGCGGGTTCCGGCCCATCAACGCCAGGTCCATAGCCGTGAACCCAGGGGGAGCGGCGGGGCTCTGCTGCACCACCGCCACCAGCTTCGCCCTGTCCTTGGGCTTCAGCAGAGCCATATCCTCTCCGTCGAGGAGAACCCTGCCCCGTTGGGGAGCCAGAGTACCGGCGGCGATTCGGAGGAAGGTGCTCTTTCCCGACCCGTTGGGACCGACAAGCCCCAGGACCTCCCCACGCGAGACCTCCAGGTCCACGCCAACCAGTATTGGCTTGTCCCCATAGGAGAGATGGATGTCTTCCGCCTGTATAGCGTGCTTAACGCGTGGTTTCTCGATAACGGTGTTCACATAAATACCCTTTTGGTCCGAGTCAAGAGGAACAGGAAAAATGGGGCGCCGCAAAAAGCAGTGACTATGCCCACCGGAAGCTCGGTCGGGCTTGCCACGGTGCGGGCCGCAAGGTCTGCCAGCACCAGAAACCCTGCGCCGACAATCATGGCCATTGGAAGCAGGAACCTATGGTCTACGCCCCAAATCAGCCTGACGGTATGGGGGGCTATGATACCTACGAACCCGATGATGCCGCTGACGGACACCGCCGCAGCCGCGGTGATGGAAGCCAGCACGATGAGAACGAGCTTGGCGCGCTCGACGTTCACGCCAAGGTGCTTGGCCTCTTCCTCATTCAGTTGGAACATGTTGAGGACTCGCCCATAGGCCATCATTATCAGGGTGGCCGGCACGATATAGGGCAACACCGTGTAAGCGTCGTTCCATTGGGTCCCCACAAAACCCCCAAGCAGCCATCCCAGGAGCGGCCGCACGTCGGGATCGCTGCTGATGATGATGTAGCCGGTCACGGCGCCAAGGAGGGAGGATATGGCCAATCCGGCCAGTATAAGAGTTAGCAGCGGGAGTTGCCCCGCGCGTCGGGCTATAAGGTACGTGGCTGTGACGGCCCCCAAGGCTCCGATGGCGGCGGCGATGGGCAGGACGGTGAAACCGCCATAGTAGACCGGGACTCCGGTCATCAGAATGATGGTAGCTCCTAGAGCGGCGCCTGACGCCACTCCTATGAAATAGGGGTCGGCAAGGGGGTTCCTGAACAGGCCCTGATACGTTGCCCCCGACACGGCCAGCGCGGCTCCCACCACCGCTGCCAGAGCCACCCTGGGGAACCGCAGGTCCCAGATGATGGTCTCGCGGCTGGCGGCCCAGTCCCCCGATATTTCCACAAAAGGGAAACCGTCCGCCACGATTTGGGCCACGGTCCAAGGAGGTATATAGACCGAGCCCACCCCTCCGGCCACGACGGCGATGACCAGGACCGCCGCCAGTCCTACGCCCAGCCTCCACCAGGGGTAGTTCAGGGCGACGGAACGCCTTGCGACCCTGGTCCATACTTTGTCGTCTCCGGTGATGGGTAAGCTCATCTATACGTCCGCTCTCTTACGGGAACAAGTCCGGGTACAGCAGGGCGGCCATTTCCTCTATCGCCGGCAGAAGCGTCGTGCCGGCTACACTGAAGCTGCCTTCGGGGGAAATAATCCGCCCGTTCTTCACAGCGCTCACGTCGTCAAAGGCGCTGTTCCCGGTTATCTGTTCCACGCTGTCCGCACCCGCGATAATCACTTCCGGGTCCTTCACTACAATCTGCTCAGGGCTCAACTGCGCCCATCCGGACTGCTCTTTTGTAATCAGGTCCGCCTTGAGAAGCTCGAATATATTGCCGTGAAGAGTGTCTCCGCCGGGAGTCCAGAAGTCGAAGCTATGGTCATATAGCCTGGGACCCTGTTCAACCGCTTCCAGCGTGGAAGAGAGGGCTTCGAGTATTTCCTGTATGTCAGCGACCAGGAGTTCAGCCTCCTCCACGGAGTCAGTAAGGCGTCCCCACAGCCGAAAATGTTCTATGACGTCTTCAAGGGAAGTGTTTAAGGAATCGATCAGGAGCACAGGGACGCCTGTGGCCGCCAGCGCCTCGAGCGAACTGGGGAAGAAGGTATAGATCAGGTCCGGCTCGAGGTCGATGATGACCTCGGCGTTGATGGTGAACGCGCTGCCCACCCTTGGCACGTCGGCGGTCTCAGGGGGGTACGAGACGAAATCGTGGGTGCCTGCCACGCGGTGGCCCTGTCCTATGGCGAACAGGATTTCAACGGCTGCGCTGTCATAGACGATGATGCGCTCGGGCGGAGCATCGAACACGAAGTCCTTCCCGTTTGAATCGGTTATGGTCAGGGGAAAGATGCTGGGCGTGGGGGTAGGAGCAGGCGTGGGAGTGAACGTCGGCTGCGGCGCGGGTGTGGCGGTGGGCAGTGGCGTGGACGTAGCCCCGGGCGAGACAGGCGTATTGGTAGGAGAGGGCGCGGAAGTATTCGTCGGTGGGGGCAGGGGCGTGTCCGCGGGCGCCATAGTGGTGGCAGTGGGTTGCGGCGCAGCTGTTGGCGTCACAGTAGGGATGGACGTGGGGTCGTCTCCACAGGCCATCGCGGCGACCGCCACCAGAGTCATAATGAATACGACAACTGCGTTCCTGAATCCGCTAACGCTCCTGAAGGTCCCCATCATTCCGAATCCCCTCCTGATGGAATACGCTCTACACAAGGTTCCAGCGGGGCCGCTGGTCCGCTTCTTCCTTCAGCCGGTCCACCAGCCAGTCCTCGACCGACTTCTCCATGTAGAAGACGGGCTTGATAAGCTCGGCTGGGTCTAAGATAAGCCCTTCGTCCAAGGCTCGTTGAGCTAGGTCCGTTCCGGGACGTATCCGAGCTCCAACCCGTAGATTGGCAATGGCGGGATTGATGCTCGCCAGAAAATCTAGTTTCGCCTGCACCGTTTCCGCCGTCTCCCCAGGGTCTCCAAAGGACTGGGATATGGTGTAGTGGACTCCGCCCTCTTCACAGAGGTCGCAAATGCGCTTCACGCGATCGAACTGCTCTGCTTGAGCGCCTCCGGCATCCACGCCAGTCATCACCACGAGCCCGCACCCGGACTCTTTCATGAGGCGTGCGGCTTCCAGGTCGAAGGAATCGGGAACAGGGGCAAGGTAGCTGTTCCAGCTGATGCCCATGTCTGCATCCAGAAGGCCCTGGCATAGGGACTTTGCGTGGGCCAGGGGCACGTTGAACCCGGAATCTATGAAGAAGACCTTGCGCATCCCATAGCTTTCTTTCAGGTCCCGCACCTCGCTTATGACGTCCTCAATGGGGCGCAGCGCTCTCCAGCTTTGGCTCTGCCTGGACGCGGGCGAAGTCACGGTGAAGTTGTCCCCCAGCTTGGTAACCACTCCAATGCCGAAGCCGGCCTTCTCGTACCGTCCCATGTCCAGGCCGTCGAACCTCGGAGGCGTTGTGAAGGTGGAGTAGGCTTGGCCATTGACGGACACCGCCCCACCAGCGGAGCGGTACACCATTCCGGGCAGCCGGTGGAAATCCTCTCCCGACTCGATAGAGTCGGCGAGTTGGGCAAAGGCTTCTCCGCCGTCCCCGTAGACCCCCACGTCAGGCTGAACGTAGTCGAAGCACTCTTTGGGATAGAAGCTGAAGGCCGGGCCGCCCAATACGATGGGCGCCTCGGAGACAGACCTGACGGCGTCCACGACCTCTTTGGTGATGGGCAGGACCCACTGAGGGTCCAGGTAGCTGTTGTTGTCCAGGTTCCTGAGGGACAGGCCCACCAGGTCGGGTTGGAAGTCCGCCACCGTCGCTTCCACGTCGGCCACGTAGTCGTCGGAGAACATCAAGTCCAGCGTCTTCACCTGGTGACGGTCAGGGTCCAGGTGGCCGGCCACGTAGGCCAGTCCGATGGGCACAGGACGGGCGTCCATCCGGCTCATAAGCTGCTTGTGTCGGTTGGTGGCGATAAGCAATATCTTCATAAGGTCCCTCTTGTTGGCCCCGTTTCACATTCTCGTAAGGCAACAAAAAACCCAACCTCTTCAGGTTGGGTTGATTTGGCATTCCTTGGGCAACACCCTCCCACGAAGTGTTAGACAGGTCCCACGCGAGAGGCAGGTCTCCTGGCTTCTGGCTGCTAGCGAACCCCTCCAGCCTTCCCAGCCCACAGGGCCAGTGGCTTCCTTTTCGGATTTGGAGGGCTCTTACCAGTTACAGTGGCGGGGCCACGCCGGAATTGCACCGGCTTCCCTTTTCAGCTCCTTTAGAGCAACCTCTTGCGACTATTCGGTTGTTAAAGCGACCAGGCTAGACGGTTTCCAACCGAGTCTAGGCCGATGATACAACGCTCGAAATATCAGTGTCAATAGGTCGGCTTAGTAATGGCGGAGCTCTATCGTGTTGCCTTCCCAGTCCTTGACGTAGATGGAGTTGCCCGTGCCCTGGGCGCCCGACCTGAGAGCGGGGCTGTCGCTCACGACGGTTACTCCCTGGCTCTTCAGAGACTCGGACAGGCCGACAAGGTCGGTGGGTTCGATAGTGAGGCAGAAGTGGTCCATGTTCCGCGGACCGTCTCCCACCGGCTCGTCCTGAGTCCAAGGGAGCAGGTCGATGATGGTGTGGCCGTTGATGCGGGCGCAGGGGAAGGGGACTTGGCCCGATCGGTATTCCTCGACTCGGTAAGGGGCGAGGCCGATGATTTCGGTGTAGAAGCGCAGGGCCCGCTCCACGTCCTTGACCCTTAATACGATGTGGTCCATCTCCACCGCCTGGAGCTTGACCTGAGCGCCAGTCGTTTCTGTAGCCACTACAAACCTCCTAAGGTCCGTCGATTAGAGAGCCGGGCCGTCTCCTGGGCTCCTACAATTCTGGAAACTCCACCTTCACCAAGGGGCTGCGGTCCACCCAGTCCTGGCCGTTCATGCTGCGGCCCCTCTTTGCCTCTATCCGGTCCAGCGCGTTCCGTCTCTCCTGGGGGTCGGTGACAGCCGTAGCCCGGGCGTTCAGGTCCGCCTGAACGCTCCGTTTCAGGTGGAAGGTGAACTCCGGCTCGGCCAGCATGTTGGCATACCAGCCTCGCTTGCCGGGGCTGCCCGTAATGTAAATCTCACCCTCCCCAAGATAGTGGAACCATATCTCCTTGCGGCGGGGCTGCCCGGTCTTTCTTCCTTTGGTGGTGATGTCGATAACGAGGTCCGTTTCCAAGGCCTTTTTCACTGCGTCGTCCATTTTCGCCCCCAATCCGCCCAGCGTGGGACTGATTATGCGTTGTCAGTATAATATACACCTGCGCGCCATGTTGCACGGCGCCGGAGGATAGCGGCAATCGTCAGGATAGGAGGAGAGCAATGAGCAGCGGCTCAACGATTTTCGAGGGCGAGCTTGAGACTCTAGCCGACGGGTTCCAGTTCACCGAGGGACCCGTGTGGATGCCCACTGACGGAAGCGTCATATTCGTGGACATCAGGACGCGCACCACCTACCGTTGGTCCCCCGACGGAGGCGTGGAGGTGTTCCGGGAAAACAACGGCGAGGCCAACGGCAGCACCCTGGACCTCCAGGGGCGGCTGGTCACCTGCGAGATGACCAACCGGCGAATCAGCCGCACCGAACCCGATGGAAACGTGGTTACGCTGGCCGACAGGTTCCAGGGGAAGCGACTCAGCCGCACCAACGACATCGTGGGGCGCAGCGACGGCATCCTCTATTTCACCGACCCGGAGATGCGCACTCCGAAAGAGGAGAGAGAGCTGGACTCATCCGGCGTCTACTACATCACCCCCGACGGGGAAGTCCATCTGGGGACCAACGAGCTTCCTTACCCGAACGGAATCGCCTTCTCCCCGGACGAGTCCCTGTTGTACGTCGACAATAGCCGCATTGAAGGCTGCGTGGAGAACGAGGAGTCCAAGGGCCTCGTCTGCAATCACCGGTACATTCAGGTATACGACGTAGCCGCGGACGGGTCCATAAGCAATGGCCGCAAGTTTGCCGACCTGTCGTCAGCCGAACCCGGGGTTCCCGACGGAATGAAGGTGGACTCGGCGGGCAACGTATTCTGCACCGCCAATGGCGGAGTCTGTGTAATCGGTCCCGACGGCGCCGACGTAGAGTTTCTAAAGACTCCCGAGGTTACGGCAAACCTGGCATTCGGCGGCGACGACCGCCGCGATGTCTACCTGACGACCAGCACGACCCTATTGAGAATCCGCGTCAAGACGCCGGGCGTTAGAATTCCGGGAACTTAATTGAGAGGCCGTATAGACAGCTATAGGGCCGCGTGCTAGCATGGTATTAGGCAGACTCGATGCCGGGGACAAACTCATTGCGTGGGGCTGATTCGCTGTTTGCCTGATTTGGGAGGTATGCTTGGCAGACGAGGAAATCCGAGACACCGAGATGGAAACCAGGATGGCCGAGATAAGCAGCCTCGAAGCTATCGAGGTTGTAGGCCAGACCGAAATAGACGATGACGTAATAGGGGCGATAGCTGGCATTGCGGCAAGAGAGATAGAGGGAGTCGCGTCCTTGGGCGCCAACTCCATACGCCGGGCGATCAGTGAACGGGTTGGCGGCGGCGAACGGAAGTCTCGAGGGGTGGAGGTGGAGGCCGGCCATAGGGAAGCCATACTGGACATCGACCTGAGGGTTATCTACGGCTTCTCCATCCCGGAAATCGTAATGAAGGTGCGTCAAAACGTAGCGCGCCGCGTGTTGGAGTTGTGCGGGCTGGTGGCCAAGGAGATAAACATCAACGTCACCAGCATAGAGTTCACCGACAAACCCCCGACCAGAGTGGAATAGGCTATTCATTATGGCGATGAGGACCTCCGCTTATGGATAGGTATAACCGGATTGCAGTGTCACTGGGGGCCCTGTTCATCATACTTTCGGCCATCATCACGCTTCTGGTGGCCTCTGGAGCTGTCAACTACTGGTTCTTGCCCGGCGGCTCCGACATAGAATCTGAGTCCAACGCCTGGTTCGAGCCGCAGCTGAGGGGCTTGGCCGAGTTTCAGGGCGGCGGAGAAGTGGCGGCGGTTGTCGTTCCCATTATCGTGATCGTGCTGATGGCGCTGTTGCTTGTCTTCCAGTACAAAGGCGGATCGGGCAAGAGAGAACGCGCGCTGCCCATCAGCGTCACCGACCTGGGCAGGCTGAACGTGGAAGCGGACAGCGTGAGACTTCTGGCGGAGCGCACCGGCGCCGTCAACCGGAACATTGTGGACTTGCGATGCCGCTTGGCCGCGAGAAGGACCAAACCTCCCTCCGTGCCCGCCAGCATCGTAATAGCTTGCTATCCCCAGATAGTGATGGGTTCGGACATCAAAGAGCTAAGGGACGACCTTCAGACCAGAATTAAAGAAGTCGTGGAGCGGCTGACAGGACTGCAGGTGGAACGGGTCAACGTGTCCAGGGTCAGATATGACCGGGGCCAAGAACGCCGCCTGATGGAATAACAAGATGTACTCAAACGTGGACATGACGCTATGAACGACCCCAAGTTTCTCTGGGCGGCGGTAGGCTTGGTGGTGGGCATCATCGGTGTGACCCTAGGTCCCCTGGAAGCCTTCATCGTCCTGGTATTCACGGTGATTGGCTGGGTCGTAGGCAAGTACGCCGCCGGGGAGATGCCCGTCGTCGACCGCATCCTGGAACGCTTCTTCTCCGATCGACTCCGCGGCCCCTAAGCCTGTCGCGGTCCGCAGTCTATTCGCTGGGCCTTTGAATTTTGTATATCAAGCTTGACTATACCCCTTGACAACCGTCGCCAAAGGGTTATAATCGAAGGTTGCAGTATGGCTCACACTACCAGGAGCCCCCACTTCGGACCCACGTCAACGACCCTAAGGAACCTCTGCCCGATTTTGCGCATCACGCCGGCGCCGAACGTCTAAACCCCTCCCGGAGGAAGCATACGCATGACAGTAACTCTGTCTAATGGCCATTCCCTGGCTGCAACCCAGACCAAGAGCTATTCCAGAATATCCCAGATCGTCGACATACCCAACCTTATCCAGAGCCAGATACAGTCCTTTCGCTGGTTTAGGATTGAGGGTTTGGAGGAAGTTTACAAAGAGATTTCCCCTATACAGGACTACACGGGCAACAAGTACGAACTCTCTTTTTTGAAGCACTCTTTCCATGACCCCAAGAACAAAAAGGACCCCAGATACGATGACTGCAAGGGCATAGAGAATCCCAATACCGGCTTTTGCTCAGCGTGTACGAAGTACACACCCGAAGAGTGCAAGCAGAAAGAGATTACATTCGCCACTCCCCTCTACGTCAAGACCCGTCTGGTGATGAAGGAGACGGGGGAGATAAAAGAGCAGGACATCTTCATGGGCGACATGCCTATGATGACTGAGAACGCCACCTACATCGTAAACGGGGCCGAGCGGGTGGTGGTGAGCCAGCTCGTGAGGTCTCCCGGGGCCTACTTCGTGGTCGAGAAGGACATCGCCAGCGACCGGGAGTTCTGCTTTGCTAAGATAATCCCTTCCAGAGGGGCCTGGCTGGAATTTGAGACCAGCTCTAAGAACGTGTTGTCGGTGAAGGTGGACCGAAAACGTAAGGTGTCGGCGGCCACGTTCCTGCGTGCCTTGGGCATCGCCACCGATGAGGAGCTGAGGGCGTTGTACGACGAGGTGGACACCCACGAGACCCACAGCTACATAGAGTCCACCCTCCAGCGAGACCCTCCCCAAGAAGAAAAGGAAATCAACTTCAAAGAAGACGACCTGAAGTCTCTGTGGGGGTGGCTCCGCCCGGACGACGAGTATGACAAAGTCAAGGCCCGCCAGATCGCCAGCGCCCAAATAGAGTTCTACAGACGCCTTCGCCCGGGAGAACCTCCCAGCCTAGATAACGCCCGGACGCTGGTCCACGACCTTTTCTTCGAACCCAGACGGTATGACCTGGGACGGGTAGGACGCTACAAGCTCAACTCCAGGCTGAAACACGGCGAGGACGCCGCCACCAGGACGTTGACCCGGAAGGACCTGATTGCGGTGTTCCGCACCATGATAACCATCAACAACGGCGAAGGCGCGGTGGACGACATAGACCACCTGGGCAACCGCCGTGTGAGGGCCGTCGGAGAGCTTGTGCAAAACCAGATGCGTGTCGGACTGCTCCGCATGGAAAGAATGGTGCGGGAGCGCATGACCTTGATAGACCCCGAGCAGGCGACGCCCCAGGCCCTGGTCAACATCAGACCCGTGGTGGCAGCGGTGAGGGAGTTCTTCGGAGGTTCCCAGCTGTCCCAGTTCATGGACCAGACCAACCCTCTGGCTGAACTTACCCACAAACGGCGCCTTTCGGCGTTGGGGCCAGGAGGGCTTTCCCGAGAGCGGGCGGGGTTTGACGTTAGGGACGTCCACTTCTCCCACTACGGACGGATATGTCCCATCGAGACTCCTGAAGGGCCCAACATCGGCCTGCTCAGCTCGCTGGCCACCTACGCTAGAATCAATCCCTTGGGATTCATCGAGTCTCCTTACCGGAGAGTGCTCCAAGAGGTGTCCAACACCGACCCGGACATCGAGGGCCGCACCATCACCGAGACGTTGGTCAGCGCCGACGGACACACCATCCTAACGGCAGGTCACGCCGTGGGAAGAAACAGGCTGAAGCAGATAGCCGCCCTGGCCCCCCGACAGGTTAAGGTCAAGCCCTTCGTTTCCGGCAAAGAAGAGGACGTGGTCTACCTGTCTGCTGACCAGGAAGAGCAGTACGTCATAGCCCAGGCCAACGTCATCCTCGACGCGAAAAACCAGTTCACATCGGACCGCGTGGAAGTGCGAATCGGAGAGAAATACTCGGAAGAGCCGCCTGACTCTGTGGACTACATGGACGTTTCGCCCATGCAAATCACCAGCGTCTCCGCGTCTCTGATCCCGTTCTTAGAGCACGACGACGCCAACCGGGCTCTTATGGGTTCAAACATGCAACGCCAGTCCGTGCCCTTGCTTAGGCCCCAGGCGCCCCTAGTGGGGACGGGAATCGAGGGTCGTGTCGCCCGGGACAGCGGGCAGGTGATCCTGTCCAAGGCCAAAGGCATCGTTACGTCGGTGGATGGACAGAACATCTCGGTGATAGACGACGAGGGCGTGGAACATTGCCACATGCTCACTAAGTTCTCCCGGACCAACCAGGGCACCTGTTTCAACCAGCGCCCCATAGTGGAAAAGGGAACCTCCGTGGAAGCTGGCGCTGTCCTGGCGGACAGTTCCTCCACAGACCGAGGCGAACTCGCGCTGGGTCAAAACGTGTTGGTCGCTTTCATGAGTTGGGAAGGCTACAACTACGAGGACGCCATCATCATCAGCGAGAGCCTCGTGAAGGACGACTACTTCACGTCGGTCCACATTGAAAAGTACGAAATGGAGGGCAGAGAGACGAAACTCGGCCCTGAAGAAATCACCAGGGACATCCCAAACGTGGGAGAAGAAAGCCTTAGAGACTTGGACGAGCGCGGCATCATACGTGTGGGAGCTGACGTCGGCCCCGGAGACGTACTGGTGGGCAAGGTCACTCCCAAGGGCGAGACGGAGCTGACTGCAGAAGAGAAGCTGCTGCGCGCCATATTCGGAGAGAAGTCCCGAGACGTTAAGGACACGTCCCTCCGCGTCCCCCACGGTGAACGAGGCAAGATCATCGACGTCAAGGTGCTGGACCGCAAGAACAAAGACGAGTTGCCCCCCGGTGTCAACGAGGCTGTTCGAGTCTGGGTAGCCCAGACCCGTAAGATTTCCATCGGAGACAAGATGGCCGGACGGCACGGGAACAAAGGGGTAATCGCCAGAATCCTTCCTGTAGAGGACATGCCCTACCTGGAGGATGGAACTCCGGTGGACATCATACTCAACCCGCTGGGGGTTCCCTCACGAATGAATCTAGGCCAAGTGCTAGAAACCCACTTGGGTTGGGCCGCCAGACACCTGAACTTCAGGGCCACCACTCCTGTGTTTGACGGAGCTAAGGACGTCTCCATAGAGGACGCCCTGGCCAGAGTGTGGTTCGCCCAACAAGCTGGAGCAGTAGATTCCTCAATGGGCTTGGACTCCTGGGACCTGAACATGGATCGGGTGCACAACTGGCTGTCTGAAAGAGGGTTCGAATCCGACGTACTGTACGATGACTCCGTGCACGGAGAGGCCACCTCGGCGTCCCTCAAGATATGGCTCGAAGAGACGGCCAGCATCGACGCCTCCGACATGGACGTCAACCGGATGAAAGAAGAGACCATGCGAATCCACCGGGAGACCAATATGGCTCCTCCCATATTCGGCAAGGCGCCTCTCTACGACGGTCGCACCGGCCAGAAGTTTGACCAGCCCGTAGCTGTGGGCTTCATCTACATGCTAAAGCTCATACACCTGGTCGAGGACAAGATACACGCCAGGTCCACCGGTCCCTACTCCCTCATTACACAGCAGCCGCTGGGAGGGAAAGCCCAGTTCGGCGGCCAGAGATTCGGAGAAATGGAAGTGTGGGCCCTAGAAGCCTACGGGGCCGCTCACAACCTCCAGGAGGTGCTGACAGTTAAGTCAGACGACGTAGCCGGACGGGTGAAGACCTACGAGGCCATAGTCAAAGGCGAGGACATCGTCCAGCCGGGGGTTCCCGAGTCGTTCAACGTGCTCCTTAAGGAACTGCAGAGCCTGTCATTGTCGGTGGAGTTGTTGAACGAGGAGGAAAAAGTCGACACTTCCATAGAGATGGAAGAGGAATTGGACCCTGACGAGTTGCTGGCCCAAACTTTGGCCGAGAGCCTGACTGAAGGGCTGACAGAGACAGTAGAAGACAAAGCGGACGATGATGACGACGACGACGATGACGAGGAGGAAGACGGCGAATCGGAGGTTGACGAGGAAAAAGACGACAAGGCGGAAACAACGTCTGAAGGCGCTCAGAGCATTCAACAGCCGGACGCGGAGTAAGAAAGCATGATGACAGACAGGGTGGAAACACAAGCCACCAGCTTCAACGCAATTCGAATATCGATAGCCTCCCCGGACCAGATCAAAAGCTGGTCCCATGGAGAGGTCACGAAGCCCGAGACCATCAACTATCGTACGCTGAGGCCCGAGAAGGACGGCCTGTTTTGCGAGCGCATCTTCGGCCCCACCAAGGATTGGGAATGCTTCTGCGGCAAGTACAAGAGAATCCGTTACAGGGGTGTTGTCTGTGACCGATGCGGCGTGGAAGTCACCAGGTCCAAGGTGAGGCGTGAGCGCATGGGGCACATCAACCTGGCTTCCCCAGTGGCGCATATATGGTTTAGCAAAGGGACCCCCAGCAGGCTGGGGCTCCTATTGGACCTGTCGCCCCGAAACCTGGAGCGGGTGCTCTACTTCGCACAGCACATCGTCGTGTTCGTGGACGACGACGCCCGGAGCCTGGCCATAGAGGACAAACAGAGGACTTACGACCTGGAATCAGAGAAGAGGAACCAGGTCCTTGAAGTCCAGGTCACCGAAGTGGAGAGCAAGTTCCAGGAGGCCACAGCCGACTCTTCCGAAGAAGAGCCCCAGGCGGAGCGGGTGGCCATTGACGTTGAAATAGCGGACATGCGCCAGAAGGTCAACGAGGAGTTGAACAAGCTGCGGGATGAGATGGAAGCCCGCGTAGACGAGCTGGAAGACCTTCGCGTCGGCAAACTGATTGCCGAGAGTCGCTACCGTGAACTCAGAGAGCACACAGGACACGTCTTCCGCGCAATGATGGGTGCAGAAGGCATTATGGAGATATTGAAGCTGACTGACCTGGAGGCGCTGCGGGAACACCTCCTGCAGGAGATGCGCTCCACCTCCGGCCAGAGGCGTAAGAAGGCAATTAAGCGATTGCGCGTCGTGGAAGCCTTCCGCAAAAGCGGCAACAAGCCGGAATGGATGATAATGACCGTGCTGCCGGTGTTGCCGCCCGACCTCAGGCCTATGGTGCAGCTGGACGGCGGCAGGTTCGCCACCAGCGACCTGAACGACCTGTACCGCCGGGTGATCAACCGGAACAACAGGTTGCGCAGGCTGCTCGACCTCGGGGCGCCGGAAATCATTGTGCGCAACGAAAAAAGGATGCTCCAGGAGGCCGTCGACGCCCTTATTGACAACGGCCGCCGGGGAAGGCCCATCCAGGGCAGCCACAATCACAAGCTAAAGTCCTTGTCCGACCTGCTGAGGGGCAAGCAGGGCCGTTTCCGACAAAATCTGCTGGGCAAGCGGGTCGACTACAGCGGGCGTTCCGTCATCGTCGTGGGAGCCGAGTTGGCTCTTCACCAGTGCGGTCTGCCCAAGCGAATGGCCCTGGAACTGTTCAAACCCTTCGTGATGCACCGTCTTGTGGTGCTGGGCATCTCGCCCAACATAAAGAGCGCCAAGAGGATGGTGGAACGCGCCAGGCCGGAGGTCTGGGACATTCTGGAGGACGTAATCAAAGAGCGGCCAGTGCTGCTGAACCGGGCTCCTACGCTGCACAGGCTGGGCATACAGGCCTTCATGCCAGTGCTTATCGAGGGAAGCGCCATTCAGATTCACCCGCTGGTCTGCTCGGCCTTCAACGCCGACTTCGACGGGGACCAGATGGCCGTCCACGTGCCCCTGTCAGCTATGGCTGTGGCGGAGGCCAAGGAGACTATGCTCAGCGTCCACAACATGCTTTCACCAGCTTCTGGAGAACCGCTGGTCGCTCCCACACTGGACATGGTGCTGGGATGCTACTACCTGACCGACGAGGCTCCCGCCGCCGTCGGCGCCGGCAAGGTGTTCGTGGACTACGAAGAAGCACGAATGGCCTTCGAAGCCGAGCAGTTGGACCTCCGTGCGCCTATCCGCATCCGGGATGCGGAGGCTGACGGAGGGTGGCGGGACACCACTCTGGGTAGGATGATATTCAACGAGGTTCTGCCTCCTGAGATTGAGTTCAAGAACCAGCTTATGGACAAGGGCGCCCTCAAGGACCTGACAGCGGAGTGCTACCGCCAACTGGGGAACCAGGAAGCGGCCAAGGTGCTGGACAGCGTCAAGTCCCTGGGCTTCCACTACGCCACCACGTCCGGCCTTACCATAGCCATCAACGACATTCAGGTTTCCCCGAAGAAGGGCGATATCATCCGTCACGCCAACCAGCAGGTCGAAGTGTATGAAGACCAATACATGCAGGGGCTGGTGACGGAAGAGGAGCGGTATAGCCGTACGGTGGACACCTGGACCAAAGCCGCCGACGAAATGGAGGAAATCGTCAAGGAGGACTTGTCCAACTACGGCGGTGTGGCTCTGATGGCCGTCTCAGGCGCCAAGGGAAACATCGCGCAGATTAAGCAGATGGCTGGCATGAGGGGACTCATGAGCGACCCCAAGGGCCGCATCATCGACCTGCCCATCAAGTCGAGCTTCCGAGAAGGGCTGACCGCCTTGGAATACTTCATATCCACCCACGGAGCGCGCAAAGGGCTGGCCGACACCGCGCTGAGGACCGCCGACAGCGGATACCTGACCCGCAGGCTTATCGATGTCTCCCAAGAGGTCATCATCCTGGAGGAGGATTGCGAGACCACCGACGGCATCCTGCTCCAGTCGCGAAACCACGACCCACTGCTGTCTCCCCTGGAAGAGAGTCTGCTGGGGCGCATAGCCGCGGGACCCATCGCTAATCCCAATACCGGCGAGATAATAGTCGAGAGCAACGAAGAAATCACCGAGGAACTCATCAGTCAGATGATGGAAGCAGGCATGACCGAGGCTTATGTTAGGTCGCCCTTGGCCTGCGACGCGCGCCGAGGAATATGCCAGGAGTGTTACGGCCGCATCCCCGCCACGGGAAAGGTGGTGGACGTAAACAGCGCTGTGGGCATCATCGCCGCCCAGAGCATTGGCGAGCCGGGAACGCAGCTGACCATGAGGACTTTCCACACCGGCGGTGTGGCCGGCTTGGACATAACATCCGGTCTACCCAGGGTTGAGGAATTGTTTGAAGCTCGGATTCCCAAGGGCTACGCCGTGCTCTCAGACATAGACGGCATCGTCGCCATACAGTCCGACGCGGAAGGCCGGCGCATCAAGGTGATTAGCACCGAGGAGTATCGAGAGGACTACTCGCTGGCGGAAGGCTACGAACTGCTGGTGGGAGCGGGCGAGTTCGTGGACGCCGGCGCCTCCCTTGCGCGGTCCCTGCCCGCTCCGGGAAGCGAAAACGGCGACGCCACAGAGGCGGCGGCAGAGATTCTGGCCGGCATGAGCGGAAAAATCGAGCTGGACGACAAGACCCTCTCCATAGTGTGGGAAGACATAGAAGAGAGGGAGTACATCGTACCGGCTTCCGCCCACGTTTTGGTCGAAGACGGCGCCAGCATCAAGGCGGGAGACGCTTTGACGGCGGGGCCGCTCAACCCACACGACATGCTTAGAATCAGGGGCAAGGACGAGCTCCAACGCTACCTGATTGGCGAAGTGCAGAAGGTGTACCGCTCCCAGGGCGTCACCATACACGACAAGCACATCGAGGTGATCCTTCGCCAGATGCTCCGCCGCGTGCAGGTAGACACTCCTGGCGACGCGGAGTTCATACCCGGCCAAATCGTCGACCGGTTCGAGTTCCAAGACAAGAACGCCAAAGTTCTGGCCGAGGGAGGGGAGCCCGCCACCGCGAAGCCGGTGCTTCTGGGAGTCACCCGCGCGTCGCTGCTGACCGACAGCTTCCTCGCCGCCGCATCCTTCCAAGAGACCACCAGAGTGCTTACTGAGGCTGCCACCACCAGCGCACGGGACCGGCTTCTAGGTCTCAAGGAGAACGTTATCATCGGGCGCCTCATCCCTGCCCGCTCCAACGTGAAGCTGCCGGAAATCATGGAGCGACCGAACGTCTCGCAGCTGTTCGAACGAATGGAGAGCGAAGGGCTTCCCGCTTCCTGGCTGGAAAGGCCCCTGGACGGCGCCATAGACGGCACAGACACCAACGGCCATGACAGTGGTGGCCAGAACGGTGTAGACGCCGCCGCCTTCCTTGAGGCTGCAATGGCGGCGGAGGAGCCGGCCGCGGAATAACCGAGTCGGGTGAGGATTTGACAGCCGCCGAGCTTTCAGTGGAGATAGCTCCGAAGCATCCGGTGGGTCTGCGCATTCCCAACCCGGTGATGATAGCGTCGGGGACGTTTGGATACGACGGATACGGAAGGGGTCTGGTTGACCAGGCCCCTTTGCCTTCCCACATGGACTTTCAACGCCTGGGCGCCGTCGTGGCGAAAACGGTGACCATGAAACCACGGACAGGCAACCCGGAGCCCCGCTGGTGGCCGATGTCCTACCGGAGAGCCATGGAAGAGGGCGACACGGTCTTCCTCAACTCCGTCGGTCTTACCAACCCAGGCATACACGCCGCCCTTGAGGAGTTGGCGCCCGTCTGGGCCGGGTGGGATGTCCCGGTGCTTTTCAGCCTGGCGGGAGAGTCTGTCCACGAGTTTGGAGTCATGGCAGCCATGGCCGACGGCATCGCAGGCATTGCCGCCATAGAGTTGAACCTGTCCTGCCCCAACGTGGACAACGGCGCCCACTTCTCCCATTCTGCCGAGTTGGCCGGGGCCACCGTAGCGAGGGTAAAAGACTCGACCGGCATGCCCGTGCTGGCCAAACTCAGCCCCAACGTGCCCGACATATCGCCCATTGCCGAGGCCGTGGCTGACGCCGGAGCCGACGCCGTCGTCCTGACCAACACCATTCCGGCGATGACAATAGACGTGGACACCCAGCAGCCCATTCTTGGCGGCGTCACCGGAGGGCTTTCCGGCCCAGCCCTACGCCCCGTCGCCGTGGCCCTAGTATATCGAGCGTCCCAAGCAGTGGACATCCCCATCATAGGGGTGGGCGGAATTTTCACCGCCCGCGACGCTCTGGAGTTCATCGTAGCAGGAGCCACAGCGGTCCAAGTCGGCAGCGCAAATCTGGCCGGGCTGCATCATCCGGTGTCCATTCTGGACGACCTAGAGTCCTACCTCGAAAATTGGGAAATCGCCTGCTTCGGACAACTTAAGGGAGCATCCCGACGCCCGCTGACTTGAACCAACTCCATCAGAACGCCTTCGGACGTTCCGATTGACGTAATATGACGAAACGATTAGCATAGGGGCATCGGCTCGTCGCCGTAAGGAGGAAACCATGGCCCTGAAAGACATCAGCCACTACGTTACTCGACCGGGTAAGACCCTCGGAGACCCAGACATCCAAATCCCCATCTCCCAAGACTTGGTGACCGTTCCAGGGATTCCCCTCAGAGACGACGACCTCACCTGCTACGACCGGGAGTATCCCCTGGAATCTGTGAGTCTGACCGACAGCGCCGCCTTCGACTTCATGCGGCCTCGGAGAAAATACTTCTCCGAAGGCACGGAAAATCAGTCCAACTCCTACGACGAATACATGAAGCCCTACGTGAAGTGGGTGAAAGACAGCGGCGACATGGAACCCACGGGGACACCCACGGGTGAAGACGTGACCGAAAAGATACGTCAGAAAGCGCGGGAACTTGGCTGCGTCGAGGTGGGTTTCACGGCCATGGACGAACGCTACGTCTACACCAGCAAACGGAAGGACATCAGGCAAGACCTGCCCCACGCCATCTGCCTGTCCATAGAGCAAGACTACGAGATGACCAAAATGACTCCCAGCGTGTCCACCATGTGGACCCACGACGACTGCTACGAGCGGCAGGCGCTCATAGCTCAGGAGATGACGGCCTTGATTCACGAGTTGGGGTACAGCACACAGGTGAACGGCCCGGCCATCAGCTACGGCCCGATGATTCCCCTGTTCGTGAACGCGGGATTGGGACAGCTAGGGGCCAACGGCATTATCATGTCGCCTCACATCGGCCCGTGGACGCGGCTGCAGGTCATCATGACAGACGCCAAGGTCACCTACACTGAACCAGTTGACTACGGCATTCACGCCTTTTGCCAAATATGCCAGGTATGCACCAACCGGTGCCCAGGCCGCGCTATCGCACGAGAGAAAGTTTGGTACCGGGGCACCCACAAGAATAAGATCGCTATGAGGCGCTGCATCCCCATGCTATCCCGCTACCAGGCCTGTGGCGTGTGCATGAAGACCTGCCCTATCGGGGTCTACGGCATGAAACCAGTGATGGACCACTACGTGGAGACCGGCGAGGTGCTGGGCAAGGGGACCCACGACTTAGAGGGCTACACGCTGCCGGAGAAAGGCTACTTCGGACCGGGTGAGCTGCCCAAGTTCGACAACGAAACTTTCGCCTTGCCCCGGGGCCGTTCGGAAGACTGGATGTTCATCGAGTTCAGGGACCAGCTTCAAGTAGCGAAAGAGGACGGCATCCACGACACGTCAGCCCTCTGGGAGGACTTCCAACAGAAGATCGAGAAGACCTTCAACAGGGAGTTCAAGTCGGACATGGCAATGGACATGCCTATGGAAGACGAGTCCGGCGGAGAACTGAACTAGCCAAACCTAATTTATAGATCCCATCTGGAAGTAAGGCATTTTCGATAACTCCCTTCCCCCTCTGGGGGAAGGTTAGGATGGGGGTTCCGCCAGACTCTGACGTATCACTTCCAGCACGCCTTCAATATCCCGTAGAACGTCATTGTTCCAAAAGCGCAGGACTCTATACCCCTGCGCTTCGATCCTGTTAGTCCGCTGATTGTCGTAATCGATCTTCTTCCAGTTATGTTGGCCGCCGTCCACTTCAATCGCCAGCCGTTGCTCTATGCAGGCGAAGTCCACGATAAAGCCACCGACCGGATGCTGTAGCCGGAACTTGTGGCCATCCATTTGACGAAGGCGGAGATGCCGCCAAAGGGCCCGTTCAGCTACGGTAGGATGGGCTCGGAGTTGGCGTGCTCTCTTGACTTGGTTCTTGTGTGATGTGTTCAAGCCCCCATCCTAACCTTCCCCCTCTGGGGGAAGGGACAAGAAGCTCCGCGGTTCTGTATCTATAAGCGCCGCTGACTGGATAAGGGACTAAAACCCCCGGAGCCGCTTAATGCAATGATGGGTGGGGACTGAATATGAAGCAGTAATGGTAGTCCAGAGTCCCTCCGTTGCCAATGGACATCACTACGTCGTGCTTCTCGACTTGGCGCTCGCCACCCGTTCCCCTGGCCTGGACAATGCCCTCGGAGATGGGGGAGGCGGCCCATAGGTAGTGGCCGGAGATTAGCCCGCCCCATGTGTTGGTGGGGAGGGCGCCGCCGGGCTCCAGCTTGCCGTCGGACACGAAGGGTCCGCCTTCACCCTTGGCGCAGAACCCGTAGTCCTCAAGGGTCACTATGGCGGTGTAGGTATAGTTGTCGTAAAGCTCGCATACGTCGATGTCCTGGGCCGTGATGCCCGCCATGGGGAATGCCATCTCCCTCGCTATCTGGGCGCCCGTATTCACCTCGTTTTCATACCCGCTGCGCCTGGGGTTCCCAGGAAACCCTTCTCCCATTCCAACCACGTAGGCCGGCGGCTGTTTCAGGTCCCGGGCACGCTCTTCTGAAGTCACGATGATGGCGATGGCCCCGTTGTTCACCATGCAACAATCGAACAGATGGAACGGCTCGCAGACCCAACGGGAGTTGTGGTAGTCCTCAAGAGTTATAGGATCGCGGTACACGGCCACCGGGTTCATCGCCGCCCACTTGCGGTTAGACACGGCAACGGCCCCCAAATGGTCGCTGGTAGTGCCGTAGAGAGCCATATGGCGCCGCGCAGCCAGTGAGTACCTGGTGTTGGCCCCGTAGAAGCCATAGGCGGCGTTCAGGCCAGCAAAACCGGTCATGGAACGGATCCTGGCATATGTCGCGGCGCCTGTGCCTGCGGGACGCTCGGGTCCAAGGGGAGCGTCGGCGAATACGTAGCACACTGTTTCAGCCATGCGCGTTTGAATAGCACGGATGGCCAGAAACATGTTATGTCCCGGCGGAGAGTTACTGTATACCGGGGGGTGGTTCAGAATACGTAGATTGCGCAACCCCAGCGCGACATGGGGGGATTCCGCCCAAGAGGGGTCCGGCCGCATTCCGGGGTGGGTCACCAGCCCGTCCAGGTCGTCCTTGGTGAGGCCGGCGTCGTCGAGAGCCATCTGCACCGCCTCTGCCGCCAAAGCCGTGGAGGACTTGACGTACCTGCGAGTCATCTGTGTTATCCCATGACCCACGACAGCGGTCCTGCGTATGCTGCCAGTTGTCATCCTTTACCTCCCGCGCGAGTTTCTCTACATTGACAGTTGAATTATATTCTTTTAGTGCAGGGAGGGGTGGGGGCTAAATACGAAACAGTAGTGGTAGTCCAGGGTGCCTCCCTGGGCTATGGACATCACCACATCGTGCTTCTCTACCTGACGCTCTCCGCCCGTTCCCCTAGCCTGTACGATGCCCTCGGAGATGGGTGACGCTCCCCACATATAGTGGCCGGAGCTAAGGCCGCCGTAGGTGTTGGAAGGCAGGGAGCCACCCGGCTCCATCTTGCCGTCGGACACGAACGCTCCGCCTTCACCCTTGGCACAGAAACCGTAGTCCTCCAGCGTCACGATGCAGGTGTAGGTGTAGTTGTCATACAACTCGCAAATGTCGACGTCCTGGGCTGTGATGCCAGCCATGGGGAAGGCCGTCTTCCCGGCAATCACGGCGCCCGTGTTCACTTCGTTTTCGTACCCACGGCGGCGGGGGTTGCCGGGGAACCCTTCGCCCATCCCCACCACGTAGGCTGGCGGTTGCTTCAGGTTCCGAGCCCGCTCCTCAGTGGTCACTATGATGGCGATGGCACCGTTGTTGACCATGCAACAGTCGAACAAGTGGAAGGGGTCTACCACCCAGCGGGAGTTGTGGTAATCCTCCAAAGTGATGAGGTCGCGGTACACCGCCTGAGGGTTCAGCGCAGCCCACTTCCGGTTGGACACGGAAATGGCGCCGAACTGGTCGCTGGTGGTGCCATAGAGGGCCATGTGACGGCGAGCGGCCAACGCGTAGCTTGTGTTGGCGCCGAAGAAGCCGTAGGCGGCGGGAAGTCCGGCAAGCCCCACCGTACCGCGAATGCGTCCATAGGTGGCTGCTCCGGTCCCAGCGGGGCCTTGCGGCACCAGGGGCGCGTCGGCAAAGAGATAGCACACGGTTTCGGCCATGCCCGTCTGCACGGCACGGATGGCCAGGAACATATTCTGTCCCGGCGGCACCGCCGGGTAGGGCCAGTTGCTGAACAAGCGCAGATTGCGGAGGCCCAGCGAGACGTGGGGTTCCGTCCATCCGGCGTCGGGACGCATTCCAGGGTGGGTGGTCAGCCCGTCGATGTCATCCTTGGTCAGTCCGGCGTCGTCCAGGGCAAGTTGGAGCGCCTCGGCCGCCAAAGCCGTCGCAGGCTTGACGTACCTGCGGGTCATCTGTGTTACTCCCAGGCCCGCAACAGCAGCCCTGCGCAACGTCCTATCTGTCGCCATTCTTCACCTCTCGTATTAGTTGCCTATAAAGACACATGACAAGCGGCTGGCGCTCATGTTCGTTCCAGCCGCCGTCGCAGCGATGCCGCCGAACCCGTTAGTTAAAGACCCGGGTCGGAAGCTATATCACTCCGGACTCGGTCAGGACCATCAGCTGTTCCTTGCTGAAGCCCAACTCGCCGCAAAGGATTTCTTCGTTGTGCTCGCCAATGAGGGGAGCCCGGCGGGATATGCGCCAAGGCGACCCGTTGTAAATGGCGCCGCCTCCAGGGTAAGTGAAGGTCCGTCCCAGTTCGGGATGCTCCACATCAATGTAGAAGTCACGCGCACGGAGATGGTCGTCATCGATCATCTCATCCCAGGACCGTATGTAAGCCCAGGGCAGGCCCATTTTGGCGGCGCCGTGCCACAGGTCGTTAGGGCGCATCGCCTTGAAGAAGTCTGCCAGAATCTCGTAAATGCGCTCCCGGTTCTCGGCGATCAGGTCCGGTGTGTTGTATTCGGCCAGTTCGCGGGCCATGCCGTACTCGTCCATCCATTTGGCCACCTGCTCGATTTTCGCGGGAAGGAGCATGGGGGTGCTCCAGGCCGTGGTGGCAAAGTGGCCCTCGAATTTGGTGGGCATTTCTTTGCCGCTGACGTATTCGGTGTCAATTTCCCTGGCGGAGCCGTGGCGACCTGTGTGCCGGAAAATCTTGGTCTGGTTGAAGATGTAGTTGGGTACGGCGTTCTCAGTGGTCAAGGCCAACGCCTCGTGAATGGACGAGTCGATGTACTGGCCTTCGCCGGTGGCGTCCCGGGTTATCAGGGCCGACACGATGGCCATGTAGGCATAGTGGGACCCGCAGTGCCAGGCCTGCCCGCCTCCTACAGCGATCGGCGGCCGTTCCGGGTCATCCACTGCGTCATAGCCGCACTCCGCCATCTGCCCGCCCGCCGCCAGGAGCGCCAGGTCACTGACCTTGTAGTCCTTCCACGGTCCAGTCTGCCCGAAGGGGGTGATGGAGCACACGATGAGCCTCTTGTTGTCTTTGGACAGCTCGTCGTAGCCCAGTCCCTGCGACTCCATCCAGCCCGGCGGGCAGGTCTCTATCACCAGATCGGCCTTTGCGGCCAGACCCTTGAAGATTTGCTTGCCGGCATCGGTGGCGATGTCAAGTGTGATTCCTCTCTTGGAGGTGTTGTAATGCCAGAAGTATAGGCTGCGCTCCCTGTTAGGCACGTCGTTGAGGAAGGGACCCATGGCACGGGTCTCGTCACCGCCGGGGGCCTCAATCTTGATGACGTCCGCCCCCAGGTCGGCCAGCAGCTTGCCGCACCAATGGCCCTGCTGGTCGGCCAACTCCAACACGCGCAGGCCGGCAAAGGGCCCGGCGCCGGGCTGGCTGTTCTGCTGAGTGGGAGCGGGAGACTTAGCTGCACTGGCGCCGTTTGAGCCGGTCCCGTTGGACGGCGCCGTCAGCGACTCCTGGATGTGGGGGAAGCGGGGGAACTCCTGGGGCCAGAACGTGCCGTCGTCAAAGCCCTCGACGACTTCATTGCGGCTCAGGCCCAGAACCCGCTCCATCACTTCTACGGTGTGCTCACCAATCTGGGGCGCCGATTTTTTGACGCCCACATCCGACTTTGACATGACAAAGGGCATGTTTTGGAGTTTTTTGCGGCCCACCACCGGGTGGTCCCTCTCCACGAACATCCCTCGCGCCTGAAGTTGCGGGTCCCTGTCGACCTTGTCGTCTGCGCTCTGCACCGGCATTGCCCGCACACCCGCCGCCTGGCACTTCTCCATTATCTCGTACTTGTCCTGGGTCAACGTCCACTCCAGGATGCCCTGGTCAAGTTCTTCCTGGTTCTCAATGCGGCCCATCGTGGTGGCGAACTTGGGATCGATAGCCCATGCAGGGCTGCCCATGACCTTCACCAGCGCCCGCCATTCCTCGTCGGTGTGACAAACGATGGCGCACCAGTCATTGTGGTCATCTCCCTTGGTCTGGTACCCGTTATGGGGAGCCACCACTGGCCCACGGTAGTTGGGCGCCAGGGGAGTCCCCGGCCAGATTGCCCGGTTGCCGGGCGGGAAGCCTGACCGACGCGCCGGACGCTCGTTGATGCTGCGGTCCAGGAACGCGGCGCCGGTCTGCGTGGCGCCGATCACCATCTGAGCCATGTCAACGTGCTGCCCCTGGCCCGTCTTGTTGCGATGGTGCAGGGCTGTCAACACGCTGTTGGCAGCGTAGATGCCCGCGGTGTCGTCCATGTACGAGTAGCCGAACCCGGCCGGAATCATGCCGGGCTTGCCCACCAGGTACGTCAAGCCGGAGAGAGACTGAGTGGACTGGCCCACCAGCATGTAGTCCCTTTGCGGGCCCGTGTGGCCGAATCCACCCATAGAGACGTAGACAATGCCAGGGTTGATTTCCCGCATCTCCTCATAGCCCAAGCCCCATCGCGTCATCACCGTGGCTGTAAAGTTCTCCACCACCACGTCGGAGGCTTCGATGAGCCGCTTTACCAGCGGGAAGCCCTTCTCGCTGCGTACGTTGAGAGTGATGCTCAGCTTGCCCGCGTTCCCGTCCACGTTGGAGGCGCTGACGTTGGGATCGACAATCGGCCTGCCGTCGGCTCCGGGCGCGACGCCCCGCTGCCCCGGGTTGAAGGTCCACTGTACTTTCAGCACCTCGGCGCCCAGGGTCGCCAGCCACCTGGTGCCCCAGGGGCCGGACCTCAGCCAGGTGAAGTCCAATACTCTGATTCCGTCTAAGGAAGCTGGTAAACTCACAAGACCACCTCTCAAAGGGAAAACGGCGAACGTCACACAGCACGCCCGCCTCTCCCTAGGCTGCGGTGATTATAGGTTGGCGCCGAATAGGGGTCAAGGACTTCGCACGGCGCGGTGCTTGCCGCCGTGGCTGCGGCGTCTGCCTTGTCCGTCGCAGCCCTATTGACCCTCAGACTCTAGGTTTAGATCGCCTACCTGCCCAAAGGTGATGCATTCGATTTCACCCACAGTCCCGTTCCACTGTCTGTCTCCAGCAAGGTTCCCTTCCTTGTCTGGCTGAGACAACGACAAGCTCAGATAGATGTCTTTTGGAATGCCCGGTATCGACCGGAGTTCCTGCTCCAATTTATCCGTCGCTGCGTTGATAGCAGGCCAGTCTCTCAAGGACCCATCCATGAGCTCAGCGGGAGTTTCCAAGGCTATTATCGGCCAGGAGCGGCAGCCGCCCTTCCTCACAAATATACCTAGCACCCTATGTCCGGCGACAACTTCCGGAACGTTGGCCGCCCAGATATTGTTGTAGCCGATGTCATGTATGGGAGACCGATAGAGCGTCTGATTGGACCCCAGTCCTGCAAACACGAGGACAAGAAGCGCAATAAGAGCGAAGGCAGTTACCGCTGGTTTCATAAGTCACCGTCTGCGTTACCTATCGGGCTTTTGCTAACGCAGCCGCTCGCACGGGATGCCGCCTTCATCGAGGGCTAGAAAAAAGCGGTCGCTCTCGGGCCCACCGTTGGCTTTGTAGAACGCCATAGCCTCAGACCAAGTATCAAACCATCTACAACCGCTATGGCGACTTAAGCCGGGGCCTCTGGGGCCATCCAGTGTGGGCCTCGATTCGGTCGGCGGTCGGACCCGGCGTCACCGATGAATCATCCCGAAGCCCTGAGTCGCGCCTACAAGATGGAGGTTCCGAGCCTCCTATCCGGAAATCTACGCCCCGCAGTCGATGTGGAGCCTTGCCGCCAAACACCACGGCTACATAGCCCGCCGGCTTGGCGACGAAACCGGGCGCTTCGACGGTGATAAGATGCCGGCCGCTCGATAGGGAGTGGTCCGAGATTCCCCATCTCCCGTTCCGCACTTCCAGCACGGCGACCGTCTCCTCTGGCTCCAGGTCGTCTATCTGCTCCAGGCAGGTAAGCTCGGAGGGATAGTAGTATGGTGTACCGGTCGGCAAGGGAGGGCCGATGTCATACACCTCGTTAGGCTGCCGCGGTAGGCGTTATATCTTGACTGTTGCATCGGCTTCATCGGGGATTCCGTATATCCGCCCTTGGACGCTTCTCTCCGGAAGCCAACCGGTCCCCTGGGAAACCGGCTTTCCGGCGGCGTCTTCGGGCCGTACGAATCTGAAACCCAGATTTCGCTCTCTCCAGTCCATACCCTCGGAAGGGACCTCGAACATCAGACCCTTGCTCCAGGGAAGATAGCCCTTAGCCTCGGGAACCAAAATGTAGGTCCCTTGGGACAGCCGCAAGCCGCGTTTTTCCCATGGGCCGTTCCCCATCGTCCACTCGGCTACCATTTCTCCATGTTCCAGCCGCCGTGTGCGGTCAAGCTTCAGGAGGCTGATTGTCGCTCGATCGCCCTTATCCAGGCCGGAGACTTCTCCCGAGAGCATCCCCTGCTGAGCAAGGGAGAAGCGGGCCGCTTCAATCCATGAGGTCACCTCGTTCAATGGCCGCGGTCCCTCGCTTGTACCGACGTAGGGCGTCACACCGTCATCCTCAACGTAGAAAACCCCCCACACTAGGGCGCCTCCGATAAGGGCGAAGTCGTTCCCCATCAGATCGACGAAGGAATCGTCCTGCGTCAGAAACAACAGGACGGTTTCGCCCATTTCCAACAGCGGGGCCTTGGTGGGAGGGGTGCGCCTACCATCCTCTGCCACGTAGTACATATCGACGTGTACATCTACCTTGTTGTAGTAGAGACCGAACAAGGTCCTGTCCACCTCCACTGATGCCTGGTAGTATTCCACCCGGTTCGTAGGACGGTAGAGCACGGGCGCTGTTTGGAGCTCGGATACCGACACGACTCGTCCAATGATGGATAGGTCAGCGTATTCGACGAGCAGCTCAAGGCCAGTGAAAGGCGGTTCGTCCACGTAGGATACTACCGGCGCTTCCATGTCGGTGAAAGGCGGCTCGCTCACATCGGGAGTGGAGCCGTTTCCGTTGCACGCTCCAATGATGACGGCAGCCGCCGCGAGTGCGAGTAGAGACCCCAAGGTCAGCCATCGAGTTCGGTGGCCCAAGGCAGAAGTTGCCGAGTGTCGGACTCCGATAGAAGACAGCCGCCGGACCTTAGCGGACTTTCCACAGGCGCCTGGAACATTCTGCTCCGTACCGGTGTGTGTATTGGCCTTCACCGTGTTCCCCTTCAACTGGTCACCGGATCGTTTAACGTATAGACGCTATCCATCACGAAAATGTTCCACACAACACATTCGAGCTTTCGTATATACCGTCTCCGACCACGTTAATGATAAAACAATTCTTGATTGCCCAATTTGTCCCGTCCGCCTCGAGGCTCAGCTTTAACACCGCTTCTAACCAGCCCCACAATTCGCTCCGCTCTGCGCGGCCTTCATCTGGAACACTTCAGAGGCTCCGACGCTGCTCTCCGCATCATTGTTTTTCTTGACTTGAAAGCCCCGCACAGGTACACTCCCCATGTCGCCGCAAGGGACAGGGATTGCCTATTCAGCCCTACGAAACGGCTTAATATGACCAGATTCAGGCGCCCTGAATAAGTCATCCAGGACAACGGCGTAAAGGCTGCCGACAAAGGAGGCGCAATGGCCGACCCGGAAATCGCCCAAATGGCGCATTTGATGCGGAGGGCCGGCTTCGGGGCGACCCGCGACGAGCTGGAGCGCCGGGTGGCCGTTGGCTACGAAGCAACTGTGGACGAACTCCTGGACCCGGACGGCCACGGCGTGCCCGAAATCGACGTGGACATGCTCTTCCGTACCTTCCCCTACATAGAGAGCGGGGTTGGACCCCCGTCAGCCAGCAACCGCCACATGTTCTACCTGTGCAACAACCCGCGGCCCCTTCAGGAGAAGGTGGCGCTTCTCTGGCACATGGTGTTCGCCACCGGCAACGCCAAGCTGGACAACCCCAACGAGATGGCCCGCCAGATAAACATGTTCCGAGAGCTTGGCTTGGGCAGCTTCCAGACGCTTCTGTTGGAGCTGTCCAAAAACCCGGCCATGATTTACTGGTTGGACAACAACTACAACCACAAGGACCAGCCCAACGAGAACTGGGGAAGAGAGCTACTGGAACTCTTCGCAATGGGCCAGGGCAACTACACCGAACAGGACGTGTTCGAGTGCGCCAGGGCCTTCACCGGCTGGACCATTGCCCCCAAGCCGCCCACCGGAGGCATCGGAGGCCGCTACATGTGGTACTTCCGGTACGCTCCTGAAGACCACGACGACGGGGAGAAGGTCTTTCTCGGGCACAAGGGGCGGTTCAACGGCGAGGACGTGATTGACATCGTCGTGCGCCAGCCAGCCACGGCCCGCTTCATAGCCAGGCACATATACAACTTCTTCGTGGCCGACGAGGTGCAGGTGGCCGCGTGGCTGCACACCCCGCCCAAGGACCCGGTGGCGGTGAACATCATCGCCGATGCCTTCGTCTCCTCCGGCTACAATGTCGGCGACACACTGCGGGTCCTCTTCAACTCCGACTTCTTCAAGGAGTCGGCCTTCCAGAGGGTCAAGAGCCCGGCGGAGGTGATCGCGGGAACCATGAGGCTTGTGGGAGACTTTGTATACCCCAGGCCCGGCCTGGAGCAGGCAGGGCTGGAATCCTCTTACATGGGACAGTTCCTGTGCGACCCGCCCAGCGTGGAGGGGTGGCATTACGGGGCTGAGTGGATTGACAGCGGCGCGTTGGTGAAGCGCATCAACTTCTGCGCCGATGCTGTGTCCAACATCGAGTACCCAGGCATCCGGGACATCGTGCGGCGCGTTGAGGCCATGGGCCCAATCTCACCCGAAGAGTTCGTGGACAACTGCCTGGACCTGCTTGGCCCGATAGATGTCGGAGACGCAACGCGGCAGGAGCTTCTGGTCATGGCGGACCAGGAGGGGAACCTGCGATGGGACACCGAGGAGGCCCGTGGCGCCTCAGCCCAAAGGGTTGGAGACATGCTGGCGCTGATAGCCTCCACCAGGGAATACCAGTTCGGCTAGACCCTGGCTGACTTAGCCGGAAACATACGGCCCAACGCCCTTAACAGACGAAGGAGGCGGCAATGGCGGACCAAGATATCGCCCTGATGGCGCATCTGATGCGAAGGGCTGGCTTCGGGGAGACCCGCGACGAACTGGAGCGGCGGGTGGCCCTAGGCTACGAAGCTACGGTGGAGGAGCTTCTGGACCCGGCGGGCCACGGTGTGCCCGAAATCGACGTGGACATGCTCTTTCGGACCTTCCCCTACATAGAGAGCGGCACCGGGCCGCCCTCGGCCAGCAACCGCCACATGTTCTACCTGTGCAACAACCCGAGGCCGCTCGAGGAGAAGATAGCGTTGCTTTGGCACATGGTGTTCGCCACAGGCAACGCCAAGCTTAACAACCCCAACGAGCTGGCCCGTCAGATGAACATGTTCCGCGACCTGGGACTGGGCAGCTTCCATACGCTGCTGGTTGAATTGGCCAAGAACCCGGCCATGATTTACTGGTTGGACAACAACGAGAACCACAAAACCCAGCCCAACGAGAACTGGGGACGGGAGCTATTGGAGCTCTTCTCCATGGGCCAGGGCAACTACACCGAGCAGGATGTGTTCGAGTGTTCCCGGGCATTCACCGGCTGGACTCTGAAGCCCAAGCCGCCTTCCGGCATCGGCGGACGGTATATGTGGTACTTCAAGTACGATCCGGACGACCACGACGACGGCGAAAAGGTGTTCCTGGGCCACAAGGGAAGGTTCAACGGCGAGGACGTTCTTGACATAATCGTGCGCCAGCCGGCCACGGCCAGATTCATAGCCCGGCACCTCTACAACTTCTTCGTTGCCGACGAGGTCCAGGTCCCCTCGTGGTTACACACGCCGCCGCGAGACCCGGTGGCCGTGAACATCATCGCCGACGCTTTCGTTTCCTCCGGCTACATGATCAACGACACACTGCGTGTCCTCTTCAACTCCGACTTCTTCAAGGAGTCGGCGTTCCAGAGGGTCAAGAGCCCGGCGGAGGTGATCGCCGGGACCATGCGATTGGTCGGGGACATGGTGTACCCCAGGCCCGGCCTGGAGCAGGCAGGACTGGAAGCCTCCTACATGGGACAGTTCCTGTGCGACCCGCCCAGCGTCGAAGGCTGGCACTACGGGGCCGAGTGGATAGACAGCGGCGCGCTGGTGAAGCGCATCAACTTCTGCGCCGACGCCGTCGCCAACATCGAATATCCCGGCATCCAGGCCATTGTGGAGAGGGTCGAAGCAATGGGCTCCATCTCGCCCGAGAAGCTTGTGGACAGCTGCCTGGACCTAATTGGCCCGGTGGAAGTCGAAGAGTCGACTCGGACCGAGCTTCTGGTAATGGCGGAGCACGAAGGGGACGTGAGGTGGGACACGGAGGAGGCCCGAGGCACATCAGCCCAGAGGGTCGGAGACATGCTGGCGCTTATAGCCTCCACCAGGGAGTACCAGTTCGGTTAAGTCCTGGGCTGTGCCCAAACGAATGGCTAAATGGATAACAACCTAGATTAGGCCAAGGGGGACGGAATGGAATCCCAGTATGTAGATGGCCGGATTTTCAACTACTACAATTGCCTTGGCGGCACGGCGCTGGCGGGAAAGGGGTTTTTCTTCCCCTCGGACTTTGCCCTTGGCTCCAACGGGAGCCTGTACGTTCTGAACAAGGCGATTGAGTTCAACCCCTCTATGGGAATATCCAAGGTGACCATGGACCACGAGTTCATCTGGGAGGACCGGGGGCTGAACTACATTATGCACAGAGGACCGTTGCCCAGCGCAGTTGGACTGGACAGCCAGGAAAATGTATACGTCGCTGACGAGTTCACCAACCAGATATACGTATACGACAGCGAAGGCAACACTCTGGACACCTGGAGGCCCGGATCCAACCCGTCCGCCAACGGCATCTCCACCAGAACTCTGGTGCACAGGTCCCCCATGAGCCGCCTCCTGCAGCACGAATACTCCAACAAGGAAGGCGTCTCCTTCGACCTGTACCTGAGGAAGGTGGGGGCGCGGGACTCCTCAGGCGACGGCGAGCTTAACGGCCCGATGAGCATATACTTCGACGACAACGACAACATGTACGTCTCCGACAGCTTCAACCACCGCATCCAGGTGTTCGCGAAGGACGGTACCTACCTGCGCCAGTTCGGCGAGTACGGTGACGGAGACGGCCAATTCAACCTGCCCTGGGGCATCGACATGGACACGGAAGGGTCCATCTACGTGGCCGACTGGAAGAACAGCCGGGTCCAGAAGTTCTCAAACGAGGGGAAGTACTTGGCCACCTTTGGAGGCCCAGGGTCCGGTGAAGGAGAGCTGACCAAGCCATCCAGCGTCGCCGTGGACAAGGACGGCGACGTGTACGTGGCCGACTGGGGCGCCAACCGGGTCAGGATTTACGACTCCGAGGGGACCCATCTGCTCACCCTGGCCGGAGACGCCGACCAGCTTCCTCCCTGGCAGCAGGACAGAGTGGACTCCAACCTGGACACCAAGCGAGCGCGCATGAGGGCCGACCTGTCCACTGAAAAGATCCTCAAACGGCCCATATCCATCCGCTTGGACGATGAAGGCAGGATTCTGGTCCTGGAGGCCGTGGCCAACCGGATTCAGGTCTACGCCAAAGAACGAGACTGGGTAGACCCGCCGTTCAACTTGTAGGGCGGGTCTCCGACCTGAGGTAAAGAGTTACGGAAGCCCTGGGCAGTCCGCCAGGGCTTCCGCCGTTTTATAGCTCTTCGATGGCCTTGGAAACACCGGGAGCGGACGAGTTGACGATGTCTCCCGAAGTCGTCCACTGCGACGCCCAACTCTACTAGGAGAGGAGATGCCAGTGCAGATAGGAACGTCCTTACCAATCACCGAGTTCGGCCCGGACCTCAACGCCGTTAGAGACTTTGCCCAGGCCGCTGACGACATGGGGTACAAGGTCTTGAGCATGTTGGACCACGTGCTAGGAGCCGACCCTCAATACCACCCTGAGGTCGCCAACTTCTACTACACCCACGAGAGCTACATCCACGAGCCCTTCACCCTTATGGGGTATCTGGCCGCCATCACCAACAACATCACCATGGGCACCAGCATCATGATTCTGGCGCAGCGGCAGACGTCCCTCGTAGCCAAGCAGGCGGCCGAGGTGGACGTGCTCAGCGGAGGCAGGCTGCGCCTGGGGATTGGCGTCGGGTGGAACCCAGTGGAGTACGAGGCGTTGGGCGAGGACTTCCACACCAGGGGCAGGAAGTTCGAGGAACAAATCGAGGTGCTGCGTCTGCTGTGGACCCAGGAGAAGGTTAACTACCAAGGCCGCTTCCACACGATAACCGAAGCGGGAATCAACCCTCTGCCGGTGCAGCGGCCCATTCCGCTCTGGATAGGCCAGGGAAATCCCCACAACCCGGTCCCGAGGGAGCACATCCTCCGGCGCATCGGACGCATGGCCGACGGCATGTTCCCCTTGTTCCCCCCTGACGACGCCGGACGGGAGGTCATCGACAGGATCAAGGGGTATGCGAAGGAAGCCGGGCGAGACCCGGACGCTTTAGGCGTACAAGGCCGCGTGGTCATGTCCCGTGGGTCCAACGCTGAGGACTGGATAGCCTCAATGAAACAATGGGAAGGCATCGGAGCCACGTACATATCCGTAGGGACCGGAGGTTTGGGGTTCGAGTCGCCTCAGGAGCACATAGACGCAATCCGGCGCTTCAAAGACGAAGTAGGGCTGGACTAGAGTCGGGCAACGGTCACTAGCCTTAATGACTACCAGCTTACCCTCGACATGACGGTTGCAAGCCTCTTCCCCATCAAGGAGCCCCTCGCGTAACTCCCCCTCTCCCAATGGGAGGGGGTTGGAGTGAGAGCTGTCTCCGAACCATACAAGGCAACCCTGGATACCGGCTTTCGCCGGTAGGACAGAGATTAGCCAAAAGGCGCTCTACCCCAGAGGGATGGCCAGCGTCACCCGGTCTTCTTCCCCTACACCTTTGAAGATATGGCCGTGGCCCGTTACGTCCTCGGCCACTATCACGTCGCCCCGGTTTACCTGCCTGGTGCTGCCGTCGGCCACTTCGAGTTCAACCTCGCCTGACAGCAGCGTCACATACTGGCGGCGGGGAGCGGTGTGGTAGTCAACAACCACCTTGGCGGGCCCCTGACGCAGAGTGATAGCTCCCTCGCCGGGTTTCTCGACCAACTTTTCCAACTGTTCGATTGTCAGGTCTTCAAAATGGGACTCACCATCGTCGCCAGAGTAAATTCGTATTACGTTCAACGGAGCCTCCAATCCAAGGTGGTGATTTCCAGAAACACCCTCGATAGGCAAACTTCTACGGCAAAGACTGTCTGTTCGAGGTCGGACAATCCCACGGAAGGCGGCGGTATGTCCGCCTTCCGGGACGAATGGCTGTCTTGGCGCGCGCTGAGCGCGTTTCCTGCTAAAGCCCGGTGTTGGCTGCTGCGGCCCTGGCTGCGGCGCCCTCGTCCATTATTTGCTGGATGTGCGCGGGGACCTCGCCCACTATCTCTATCCCCGGCTCGCCGCCGGGCAGCTGGGCGCCCACTCGCAGGATTTCCAACGGCTCATCGCCCAGGCTCTCAAAGGAGTACACCAGCCCCCGTGGGATCAGCGCTCCTTCGTACTGGCCCAGGTCCGCGATGATGACGCCGCCTTCGCCGAAGAACCGGCACCGGCCACTCATCACCATGAAGAAGCCGTCGTCGCTCTTGTGTCGGTGGAGCATGTTCTCTCCGCCCTCGGTGATCAACTGAGCCGTGGCCCTTAGGAGGTCGGTCCGGGCAAGGTTGATTATCTTCTTGGGCTTACCGGGAGTCAGTTCAGGCTTTTCGTACTTGAATATGATGGCTTCCTGGCTGTTTTCGCTCATTGCACGACCCCTTCCATTTTGGAATAAACCAAGGAGTCCCAACAGATTCGGGGGACCTTTCTGTTGGAACTCCTTTATTATGGACGCTGATCTGTTCCGGTGGTCCGATTCCCTACGTTATGGCCTGTCACCTATCACCGTGTAGTTGTCCTCAAACCACGTGTGCTCGTGCCAGACGGAAGCGTTGGACGCCGTGGACGGGTGGTAATTCTTTATCTTGTGGTTGTTGATGCCCACACCAAAGCTCCAAGCCAGTCCTATTTGGGGCACCTGTTCCTCCAGGTAAGCGCCCAACTCCAAAGTCAAGGCCTTGCGCTTTTCCACGTCGCCTTCTTTGGATATTCGGTCCGACAGGTCTATGACCTTCTCGTCATGCCAACCGCCTCCCCAGCTGTTTCTCTCTCCTCCGGGCAGGTAGAGGCTGGCGTTTATGAAGTCGGGGTCAACCAGCAGGAAGCTGGTGCCGAAGGAAATCATGTCGAAGTTGCCAGTCGCCCAGTCGTTCACTTGGGCTGCGGCGTACGTAGGCGACTTGATTCTGACGTCGATGTTCAGGTACCTCTTCATCTGGTCGGCCACCACCTGACCTATGGTGACGAAAGTCGGGATGGTGGCGGCGTCCAGGGTAGTCTCGAAGCCGTCAGGGTATCCTGCCTCGGCCAGCAGCGCTTTGGCAGCGTCTATGTCCTCCTGGAGCTTCTCCCCATTGGCGTCGACCCTGTATCCAGGCACCTGGAGCTGCTCCTCACTGGAGTGATAGAAGTGGGTATCAGGAAGGAAGGGAGCGCCGATGGTCCCGCCGCCTACGATGGCAATATATTCTTGGCGGTTCATCGCTAAGCTGACGGCCTTCCGCACACGGGGGTCGCTCCAAGGCTCCTTGTTGGTGTTGAATATCACGAACCGGTTGGAGCCGGTGGGGTAGCTGAAACTGGACATCCTGTCCCCGAGGTCTTCGGCCAACTTGGTGTATTGGGTCGGTGTTAGGCCACAAACCGAGCTGGAGCAGGCGAGGAATTGCTCAGTCTTGAAAGCGGCGATGATGGTGTTCCGGTCTCTCATGAGGTGCCATATCATGCCGTCGAAGTAGGGGCGCGGCGCCTTGAAGTAGTTGTCATTCCTCTCGAATCTGAGGGACACATCCTTCAGGTACTCGGTGGCTATGAAGGGGCCAGAGCCGACCTGGTTCTCCCGTAGCTTCAAGTTGTGGTCTTTTTCCACGTTGTGCTTGGGGAGTATCTTCATTTGCTGGTTGGCCAGCAACGGGATGAAGTTGGCGCTGGGCCTGGGAATCTTCACTTCGACGGTCTTGTCGTCAATGACTCTGGAGCCGCCAGCATCGTAGACGAACCTGAGCTGGCCCGTCTTCGGGAAGGGGTTGTCGGGGTTGACCATCATGTCCAAGCTGAATCTCACGTCTTCGGCGGTCACGGGCATACCGTCCCACCACTGGGCGTCGTGCAGCTTGAAGGTGTAGGTCACGCCGTCGTCTGCCGCCGTCCAACTCTGGGCCAAGTCTCCCCTGACATCTGCGAATTGGTAAGTTTCCATGTTCAACTCAATCAGGCCGTTGAACATGGGGGAGCTTTGGGACATACAGGATGACGTGGACGGGCACTCCCAGATGTAAAAACGGGTCGGAGTGTTGGGCATATGCATGGGAATCACGCCGCCGCGCTTGCCCTCACGGACGAACTGCCCCTGAGGCGTCATGACGAACTGAGGCGTCGCCGTGGGCGGAGGAGTAGGAGTGGGAGTAAACGTAGGTCCCGGCGCACGCCTGGTCGGAGCAGCCGTAGGCTGAGGCGCAGCCGATGTGGCTGTAGGCGGGGGGACTGGAGTGGCCGTATCACCCGGCCGAGCGGTAGGTTCGGGAGTCGCAGGTTCCTCCGGTGGAGTGGTCGCCGTGGGCGGAACCGCCGTCGGCGCCGCCGTGGTCGAGGTCGGCACAGGAGTGTCTTCTTCGCCACCTCCGCAAGCCACTGATGCTAACATGACCAGAAGCAAAGGAATGGCTATGATCAAGCTAGGCCAAAACCACCGTTTTCTCATGGTGTCCCCCATTTGTGATTTTTGTGGGTTCCGCACCGGCGCACGACGCCAGTTGGAGTCGGTTACGCAGTGTAACAGCATGGCTCCAAGTATGTCAAGGATTCCAAGCATCGTTGTCTAAAGCGCCCACCAATCGGGATTATGTCAACCTAAAGCGCTAGATAAGATGTAGATTGGAATATTGAAACGTAAATAATATATGAAAACGTTATGGAAACGCTACAAGGGAATCTATTGTTTACTGCCGCTGCGTAGACGGCTGTGGGACCTTATGCGGGTTATGGGTTTAACCATCCATGTTTGCGAAGGTCGGGATTATAGGGACCATCTCTTGACGGCGTCGACTATGGCCTCGATGTCCCAATCGACCATCTCCTTAGCGGCTTCGGCCAGCTGCTCCCATTGAGGACGCCGGGTCTCCACCTCCGGCTTGATCCCCACTATCGGTTTCTCCAGGCGTCCCGCCATCTCAAGCTCGTGTTGAATCCACTTGCGCGTCGACGGCCTGACAATCGAAAAGACGACGACGCAGCCGGCTCCTGACATCTGCTCTTGAAGCTTGTCGCGAAGAGCGTAGAACCCAACGTCGGTCACGGGGTCCAGGGCGGGGTCGAACCGGACATCGCTGTGGTTCCTCCACTCGAAGCCGGGGTGGGCGTCTAGTTGGGACACCATGCGGTTGTATTCCTCGTCATAGGCCCATCCGTGGCTGATGAAAAGGTCGTAGATTTTCTCTGGCGCCATTCAGAATATCCTGTCTGTAAAAATGGTCCCTGTACGTACGAGCCGTCGATTCAAGGGCTTTCCTACGCCTTAACGCGATCCGCGAAGGCGGGGGTCCAACTCGTCCCGCAACGCGTCTCCCATCAAATTCCAGGCGAACACGACGATGGCCAAGGCCAGGCCAGGGAACACTCCCAGCCAGGGCGCCACGTCGATGCCCGTCGACGCCGCCTGGTTCAACATGCCGCCCCAAGTTGGTATGTTGGGAGGAACTCCAAGGCCGAGGAAGCTGAGAGAAGCCTCCGCGATTATAGCGAAGCCCAGGGAGAAGGTGGCGAAGACGATATAGATGGCCAGGCAGTTGGGCGCCATGTGCCGTAGGATTATCCGCCAATGGCTGGCTCCCACGGCCCGCGCCGCCAACACGTAGTCCGTCTCCTTTACACTCAGCGCTTGGGAGCGAATCGTCCGGGCCGAACGCGGTATGAGCCCAAAGCTCAAAGCAGCGATAACGTTGTTTATAGACGGTTCCAGGACTGTGATGATAGCCAGCACTAGGACGAGCCCGGGAAAAGCAAGTATCGCATCCATGATTCTTTGGACGAAAAGGTCGGCCACTCCTCCGAAGTAGGCGCTGGCCATGCCGATGATGAAGCCTATGCTGACTCCTATGGCCACTGCGGAGAACCCGACCCGCAGGGAAATCCGGGACCCGTGGACCAGCCTGGTGTATACGTCCCGGCCCAACTCGTCGGTGCCCAGCCACGCTCCCTTGCTCGGAGCTTCGACCGTCATGGCGCTGGTGCCGGACGGTATCTTGGTTGTGATGACGTCTGCCAGGATGGCCAATAGCACGAGAAGGACGGCCAATAAGACCCCAAGGGCCCCCAAGGGCTTGCTGCGGGCAATGTTCCACAAGCTCCGAAGAAATCCGAGCCTCGGGCGCATGTCCAAGCTGGCTGCCTGATCGTCCGCAGCGGTTGTAGGTCGGCCAATTCTCATTTTCTTTCCTGATCCATTGACCGACGCCCTAGGCGTACCGTATTCGTGGGTCCAACCAACCGTAGAGCAGGTCGACCATGAGATTGATGGTCACCACGAAGAATGTTATGACCATGACCGTAGACTGGACCGTCGTATAGTCCCTGTGTAAGATGGCGTCTATCATGAGGCTCCCCATGCCAGGCACCGCGAAGATTCTCTCTATTATTATCGTCCCCGCTATCAACTGCTGGAACTCTAGTCCGGATATGGTAACCACCGGCAACAGAGCGTTCTTCAGGGCATGCCTCCCAATCACCACGGAGTCCCCGAGCCCTTTGGCCCTGGCCGTACGTACATAGTCTTCCCGAAAGACCTCCAACATGGAAGACCGCGTGACCCTGGCCACGATGGACATGTTGTTGAACCCCAAGGCAATGGCCGGCAGATAGAGTTGCTCCAAGTTCTTGACTGGATTGTCCCAGAGATGGACATATCCGAAGATCGGCAGGTAGTCGAACCACTTGACAAGGAAGTAAATGACCAGGATACCCACCCAGAAGGTGGGCATGGCAACCCCTCCGATGGAAATCACCCTTGCGACGTAGTCTATGGCGGTGTCCTGCCTGACGGCGGATACGATTCCCAGGGGTATGGCCACCGCCGCAGCCATGAGCACCGCCAGGATGGCCAACTCGATGGTGATGGGGATTTTCTGCTTCAGGTCATCCCCGATTGGAGTCCGATAAAAGATCGACGTTCCGAAGTCCAGACGGACCATGTCCCATATCCACGTTCCATACTGGACGATCAGGCTTCTGTCCGTACCGAGCTCCGCCCTAAGGTCCGCCAGTTGTTGCTGGGTGAAACTCCCTTCGCCCTCGTCACCGACCAGGAAGGCGAGCGCAGGGTCTCCCGGAATCAGCCGCATGAGCAGGAACACCATCACGGTGACCAGGAACATCGTGGGGACGAAGAGAAGTATTCTTTTCAGGATGTAAGTTTGCAACTCGTCTTAATCCCCGTTATCAGGTGAAATGGCGCCGCAGTAATTGGGCGTGGGAAGCCGGGCCCTGGCGGCATGGGAAGAAGAGCAGGCCAACCAAGTCACAACCGTGTCAGCCTGCTGTCCATGCACATCAAGGTCTATCACCGATAACAGTGTAATTGTCCTCAACCCACACATGCTCAAACTTGAGGTACGCCCCGGAGTTTCCGACGGGATGGAAGTTTTTGATTTTATTATTCACCCAGTCGGCTCCTGTGCGATAGTTCATTATAGCCCATCCGCTTCTGCCGTCCTCTAGGAGTTTTCCTGCTTCCAGGGTCAGAGTCCTACGCTTATCGATATCCAACTCGCCCGAGATTTGCTGCGACAACTCGACTACTCTCGGGTCGCTCCAATCGCTGTAGTTCCTTTCCCCTCCAACAAGGTAAAGGCTCTGGAGATAGGCGTCTGGATCAATTGAAAGGATTCCAGTTCCGAAGGCTGACAGGTCCCAGTCGCCGGACTCCAGCCTGCTCCGCGATGTTGCGGTGTCCACCTGCTTAACGGGGGCGTCTATGTTCAAGTATCTCTTAAGTTGGTCTGAAAACACCTGGGCCATTTCTATGAAGTTTGAAATGGTCTCACCGAGAATCTCGCTCTCGAAGCCGTCGGGGTAACCTGCCTCGGCCAGTAATCTTCGGGCTTCGGCCAGGTCTTCGGGATGCTTCTCGCCGTTAAGCTCCCTGTAGCCCGGAATGTTGCTCTGTTCCTCTTGAGAGAGGTAGAACCAGCTGCCGGTGAGGAAGGGCGCTCCGATAAGAGGCTCGTCCAGGATACTGTTGAACTCCTGGCGGTAGAGCGCCAGGTTAATCGCTTTCCGCACGTTCTCATTATCAAAGGGCGCCTTTTTGGTGTTGAACATCAGGCCGCTGGGCGACCCACCGGTGTTCTCAAAGTAGGACATTTTCTCGCCCAGGCGCTCAGCCAACTGTCTTGCCTGGGCCTTCTGGAGGTTGCATATGCCGCTGCACAGAAGAAGCTTCTCTGTCTCGAAGCCCGCCACTATGGTCCCTCTATCCCGAATAATGAACCAGTCCATGCCGTCGAAATAGGGACGCCCGTCTTTGAAGTAGTCGTCGTTCCTCTCGTAATGCAGGGACACGTCCTTGATGGATTTCGTGAGTTTAAAGGGCCCGGAGGTGACTTGATTGTCTTCCGTCAACTCTATGCCCGTTTCCAGATGGTGTTTGGGGTATACCTTCTCGTAGTCCAAGCCCAGGAAGGGTAAAAATCCCGCGGCCGGTGTCCTGGTCGTGACTTGAACGGTATGCTCATCTAAGGCTCGGGCGTTCCCGCTCTCGTAGTAGGTCCGGAGTTGGCCTGCCCTTGGCCTACGAGCGTCGGGGTCAACGATGCTGTCCAAACTGAAGACTACGTCGTCAGCGGTCACTGGCATGCCATCCGACCAGTTTGCCGCGAACAGGTGGAAGGTCCAAGTCAGGCCGTCATCGGAGACTTCCCAACTGCTGGCCAGGTCTCCCCTGATGTCGAACTCGTCGAAGGTCTCGGGATTCAGCTCCACGATCCCGTTGTACAGGACCGAGTTGTTCGACAGGCACCCGCTGGTGGACCCACATTCCCATATATGGAACCCCGTCGGAGTGCGGGGGGCATGCATGGGCACAACCATTCCCTGTTTGCCTTGCCGTTCGTACAGTGACGATGGCGCCGCCGGCAAAGGAACGGCCGTGGGCGCCGGCGGCGTGGCCGTGGGCGCCGGTGACGTGGCTGTGGCTGCCGGTGACGTGGCCGTGGGCGCCGGTGACGTGGCGGTGGGCGCCGGTGACGTGGCCGTCGGCTGTACTGTTGCTGTTGGGGGAACTGGCGTAGCCTCCGGTGTTGACGTAGATGCGGCGTCCCCGCCGCAGCCTGAGCCTAACACCAAGAGAGCCGCCAACGGAGCGGCAACCAGAAGGGTGGGTTTGAACAACCATCGCAGGTGCATGATTCTCCTCTCAGAGCCGCAAGCTTATGGATACACGATCCAACATCGGACCTGGACAGCGTCGCATGATCATCATCTATGAAGAACCATCAAGCGATCTTATTGGCGCCTGAATCGCCTAAAGCCCCACGGAAGAGGCTGGCGTGGGAACGTCATAATGGGGCGGATGGCAAATTATCCTATTGGTATGGACAGTGTCACTCGGGGCTCTTCTCCCACAGCGCGGAAGATATGGCCGTGTCCGGTCTCATCCTCGGCCACTATGACGTCGCCTCGGACTATGCGCCTGACACTCCCGTCGGCGTTTTCAACCTCCACCTCTCCGGACAACAACATCACATACTGGCGACGCGGACAGGGGTGGTAATCGCTGACCGCTTTTGCCGGACCCTGACCCAAGTTAATCGTACCTTCTCCTAGGCGGGAAACTATTTCCGCCAACCGGTCTATGGTCAGGTCTTCAAAGTGGGACTCACCGTCATCGCCGGAATAGATTCGGACTATCTGCACGGTTGCCTCCCCTTTAAGATTGATGCCTTTGACGCCGAGGTCCAGCATCGGATTTCACCAGCCCAGCTGCGGCCCCATTCCTGAATGACCTTGCATCGGATGGGCCTCAGGCCGACCGGACTAACCGGACTTGACGTCCTCCAAGCGGAAGAAGTCAACTGCATTCCCAGCCACTATCTTGTATCTCTCGTCATCGGGGACGCCAACCATGGCCTCCTCGATCACGTCGATGGAGTGGGGCCAGTCGCATTCGGAATGGGGGAAGTCGCTGGACCACATGATGTTTTCAACCCCGATCTCGTGGCGCATCCGCACTCCCACCGGATTGCGCATGAACCCCCAGAGGAAGTGGTCACGGAGGTATTCGCTGGGTTTGCGGGAAAGGGGGGCAAGCCCGAGCTCCTGCTCGCCCACATGGTGGAGCCTGGCATACAGGTCATCGAACTGGTCGTAGTAGTTGGGTATCCAGCCGATCTGGGTCTCGGCCATGAATACCCTCAGGTTAGGGAACCTGTCGAAGACTCCCGAAAGGACCATCTGGGTGGAGTTGTAACCGCCACTGATGGCATAGCGGGCGCACCTCTTGATAAAGTCGGTAACGTGAGGGTTCAGCGCCATGGGCCCCGGCTTCTTGGGGTACTGGCCCATGAGCCCGTCCTTATAATACTGGTGAGAGCCTATCTGCACGTGGATGGTGACAGGCATGTCGAGATCCAGAGAAGCGGACCAGAAACGGTCGTCCTCGGGACTTGTAACGTCCTTGCCGGCCGGATACTTGTTGAGGACAACGCCGGCTATCCCTGGCATCTTTCGCACTCGCTCCATTTCCTCAACTGCGTCCTCAATTCCCGTATCCGGGATCTGGGCCAACCCCAGGAGGCGGTCCGGGGCCGGCGAGCAGTAATCGGACAAGAAATCGTTGTAGGCGCGGTTCATGGCCAGAAAAGCCTCGGGGTCCTTCACAGACCGAATGCCCTGGGAACCGCCCCCGGGGAAAAGCGCCTCTGCGTCGATTCCATCCTGGTCCTGCTCCCTCAGCCGCGACTCCGGGTCTCCCGTGCCGTGCTGCTCTTCGGCGGTTACACCTATCCATTGGAAGTCGCCGTAGGGCTTCCCGGCGCAAAGGGCCAGCCCAACGGGATGGACTCCCCCTTCGCCTATCACAGCGTCACCGCCTTCGGGCAATAAAAGCCGGCGGGGCGCTCTGTCTCGGTATTTAGACGGTATCCGATCGGTCCATTTCCAGACCGGCACCTCCAGGTGCGAATCGGCTGAGATCACCCTGTATTCTCTCGCCATCTCATTTCCTCCAAAAGAAAATGTATGCCGTCGGTAGGTGGGTACCGGGACAAGCTTAAATAGGTGGGTATCGGAACGCGTGTAAAGTAACATCGGCATAGGTCAGTGTCAACAAGAATGCCGTATGCCTCAGGTGGATTCGGACACTTATAGATGGTACAATTCATCGAATCTTTTGCTATAGCCGAATTATTATGGGCCGCATCCCGTGACAACCTTCCTCATCCCGAAACTCCCCATGGCCCTTGCCATCCTGGCAGTCGTTGCCTGGACCTGGACCATCGCCACCCTCTTCTTTGGAGACAACCCCCAACCGGCCCAAGCCGCCACCGTATCCGTTTCCGCACAAGACTCCCTCCAGGTGTTCCTGGTGATGGATTCTACGAGGGTGCTGCTGGAAGAAGAGACCCAGTTGACCGTCGGCGGCAAAGCTGTCGGCTACCGGGACAAGGTTGTTCCCTTGCCCCTGGAAGTGGAGGTCCACAACGCCACGTCGGATTGGTTGGCTATGCGGGTGACCGGCGACGCGCCCAACGGCGTCGTCCCGATTTTCGGTGACGTACACCTGCCTGGGTCCAACGCCTCCGTCAATCTGGCTCCCAAGGGCGCCCATGGTTCGGGGGTGATGGGGTTGTTGGACTTCCAATTGGAGCAGACCGGCTCTTTACGTCGTGTGACGTCCATCGAGTTCACAACGCGCCAAGCCGACACCTCTCAACAACCGTCACTGCCAACCAGCCTGGGCTTCGAGGATGATTCTCTGGGAGAACTGTGTTCATTCTTGGACTCAAACCGGGACCCCATCGTCGATCCAATAAGGGACGAGTTCCTGGAGTCCCACGGAGTCTCGTTCCGAGGCGGTCATGCCGACGACGGTCTTGCCATTCTCCATGAATGCAGCACCGGTAAAGCTGGACTGGACTCTCACGGCGGCGGTGACTATTTCTTAATGGGCAACGAAGTCGCTGAACTGGCCGATGGAGGTATTCCTCAACTGCCGCTGACGGCGACTTTCTCCCAACCGGTTACAAGAATATCACTGTGGGCTGCGGCGGGGAGGGTGGATCCGGAGACTCTTTCTCTGACCCTCACAGCCTACTCTGAGAACAGCGGCTCAGGAGTCGTAGTGGCAACCAGTTCTCTTGACGCCTCCCTCCAGTGGCAGCAGCTAAGCGTCCAAACGCCCGATGGTGAGTCTTTCCGTAGCGTCAAACTGACCAAATCCATCGACTTCCGCTCCTACTTGGTCGACGACATGGAGTGGACGTGGGCGCTTGAGGAAGAAAAAGGAGAGGACGAGGAAGACGAAGATGCAGTTCCTCCGTCCTGCCTAGGGGTTTCCACCGCCGCTTCCTCTTGATACCATTGATTCTCTAGGAAGTTTAGGGCTTCCCCCTAACGGCTTCTGAGAGTCGTAATAGCGACTGGCATGCCGCAGGTCCCAACCCCAGAGGACGGAGCGTCCCTTCACACGGCCCCAGTGGCGCAATGGCAGCGCAGCCGACTTGTAATCGGCAGGTTGGAGGGTTCGAATCCCCCCTGGGGCTCCAGCGCTTTCTAACGGTTCTCAAAGACCGCCGCCCATAGGGGCGGCTGCCCGTCGACGACCCGTTGAATGTTCTGGAAGGCGTTGGCCGCTCGCTTGGTGAGCGATTCCATAGTGGGGCCGGCGTTGTGGGGAGTGAGGATAAGGTTGTCGGCTTTCAGGAGAGGGTCGTCACGCTGGGGCGGCTCGTGATCCAGCACGTCGAGGCCAGCTGCTGCGATGGACCCGGTGTTCAGGGCTTCCGCCAGGGCGGGTTCGTTGATTATCCCGCCGCGGCTGGTGTTAACGATGATTGCGTATCTCTTCATCAGATCGAACTCAGCCTTTCCCACCATGTCTCGGGTCTCAGCCGTGAGGGGGACGTGAATGGAGACCACGTCCGATGTCCTCAACAGCTCCTCAAGGGAAACGGATTTGGCCTGACGCTCCCCTTGCTCTGCGGCGGTTACCGTAGCGTATTTATCGAAGTATTGGACCCTGGCATCGAACCCCTTGAGCATCTTGGCTACCTTGCGGGCGATGTTACCGAAACCAATCAGGCCCACGGTCTTGCCTTCCAGCTCGTAGACGTCCGGTTTACGATCCCGGGTCTCGCGCCAGCCGCCGTCTTTCACCAGGTTGGCATAATGGACCAGCCGCCTGTAACACGCCAGTATCAGCAACATGGTGTGCTCGGCCACGGCAACACTGTTGGCCCCGCCGTTGTTCGCCACGGGAATGCCTAGTTCTCTGGCCAGAGAAAGGTCCACCTGGTCATACCCCGCAGACAATAGCTGCACCAGCTTGCACTTTTTGGCCGCCCTGAACACCTGCTCCGAAATACGAGCCGGCCACAGGACAAGAAAATCGGCGTCCGCCGCCAACTCTGCCTTCTTGTCGTCGCCGAGGGACAGTGAAGCCGACGTGACTTCCATTCCAGGCAGAGCCTGGGAGACTACGATGTTCTGAAGCTGAGGGTCCAAGTCGCTGAGAAAAAGGGTTTTTGAGTCGGGCATGGTTTGAATGGGTCCGTCTATGTCTGGATTCCCATCCAGTGTACCATACACATGACACGGTCTCGTCGCCCGGATCCCCTGACGTTTCAAAGGACTGCCGCAATAAGGCGCCTGGGTAAAGGCCGGCTTGGGGACCCGCCAACCGCTTGTAACGAAACAACGCTTTTGATACACTCATGCGTGGCCTGATTCCGCCAGGCTCGTATTCGTTTGCTTGTTAAGAAAAACGGCGAATGTCGGGTGTATTGGAGAGCGGCAGGCCGTATGCTAGACTGGAGGAGTGGGTGAGCGGTTAATACCACCAGACTGTAAATCTGGCGCCCGAACGGGCTACGTAGGTTCGAATCCTACCTCCTCCACCATCCAAAACGGGTCTATAATTTAACCAAGCAGGCAATAAGGGCCCACATAGCTCAGGGGTAGAGCACGTTCTTGGTAAGAACGGGGTCGGCGGTTCAATTCCGCCTGTGGGCTCCAGAATAGCAGAGAATCGGAGGAAACCCCATGGCAAAACAGGCCTTTGACCGGTCGAAACCCCACATAAACGTGGGAACAATAGGACACGTGGACCACGGCAAGACAACGTTGACCGCCGCCATCACGAAAGTGCTCTCGCTGGGCAGCGGCAGCACCTCATTCAGAGCTTTCGACACCATCGACAACGCTCCCGAAGAAAAGGCCCGCGGTCTGACCATCGCCATTTCCCACATCGAATACGAGACCGCCGCACGGCACTACGCCCACGTGGACTGTCCTGGCCACGCCGACTACGTTAAGAACATGATCACCGGAGCCGCCCAGATGGACGGAGCCATTCTGGTCGTGTCCGCCCCGGACGGCCCCATGCCCCAGACCAGGGAGCACATCCTGCTGGCTCGCCAGGTGGAAGTGCCCCGAATCGTGGTCGCCCTCAACAAGGTGGACGCCATGGACGACCCGGAACTTCTGGACCTCGTGGAGCTTGAGGTGCGAGACCTCCTGAACCAGTACGATTTCCCCGGGGAAGACACTCCCATAGTCCGGGTGAGCGCCCTGCGGGCCCTGGAGGGAGACTCGGGAGACCGCGACGATGAATGGGCGGCACAGATTTGGGAGCTCATGGACACGGTGGACGACTATGTCCCCCTCCCCGAGCGCATCACCGACCGGCCTTTCCTGATGCCCATCGAGGACGTGTTCGGCATCAAGGGGCGCGGCACCGTGGTCACAGGCAGGGTGGAACGCGGCACGCTGAAAACCGGCGAGGAAGTGGAGATTGTCGGGTTCGGCGACTCCCGGAAGACCGTTGCCACCGGGCTTGAGATGTTCCACAAGAACTTGGACCACACGGAAGCCGGCGACGCCGTGGGTATTCTCCTCCGAGGCGTGGAAAGAGAGGACGTGGAGCGAGGTCAAGTGCTAGCCAAGCCCGCTTCCATTCAGCCCCACACTGCCGCCGAGGCCGAGGTCTACGTGCTGAGCATACAGGAAGGGGGCCGCCACACGCCCTTCTTCAACGGATACAAGCCCCAGTTCTACATCCGGACCTCCGACATCACCGGCGAGATTCAATTGCCCGAGGGCACCGAAATGGTGATGCCCGGCGACAACATCACGATGACCATCAAGCTGATTTCGCCCATAGCCCTGGAAGAGGGACTGCGGTTCGCCATCCGAGAGGGCGGCAGGACCGTGGGGGCCGGCGTGGTCACCAAGATAGTGGAGTAGACAATGGCCAAGAGAGGCGGAGACGTCAGAATAGTTTTGACCATGTCATGCACTGACTGCCGCGAACGCAATTACACCAGCAGCAAAAACCGGCGGAACGACACTCAGCGGATTGAGCTGAAGAAGTACTGTCCGCGGTGTCGTTCCCACAAGGTCCACAGGGAAGAGAGGTAACGTAACCTTGGCCCGCTCACCTTCCGCTCGCGGACAGTCATCGCGCAACATCATCAACCCTCAGTCTGTCCGACGCGGAAATCCACTGGAGTTCTTCAGGGAGACGATTGCTGAGCTCCGAAAAGCCGTTTGGCCCACCAGGGAGGAGACGGCCCGCCTCACTGTGTACGTGATCATACTTTCCGCGTTCATAGGGGCCATACTGGCCGGGTTGGACTACGCCTTTTCCCAGACCTTCAGCCGGTTTATTCTGGGGTAGACTCTCAATCCCTAACGACAACCTCAGGACAAGACCATCAAGGAGTCATTGTGTCTAGCACGACCAGCGAAGTTCGATGGTACATAATCCACACCTACTCCGGCCAGGAGGAACGGGTGGAAAAGAACCTTAACCAGCGTGTCCAAAGTCTGGACATGAACGACAAGATATTCCGCGTGGTGGTGCCCACCGAAGAGGAGATCGTCCTCAAGGACGGGAAGAGGAAGCCGGAGCGGAAGAAGGTCTTCCCCGGCTATATTCTGGTGCAGATGACCATGGACGACGAAAGCTGGTACGTCGTTCGTAACACCCCCGGCGTGGCGGGTTTCGTGTCAACCGAGGACGAGACAGACAAACGCTCCAAGCCCGTGCCCCTGGAGGACCAGGAAGTGTCCAACATACTGAAGCAGATCGAGTCGGGCCCTCCAAAGGTGCAGGTGGGCTTCCAGAAGGGCCAGATGGTCCGCATAGCGTCGGGGCCCTTCGCCGATTTCATCGGCTCGGTCAGCGACATAGACGCCTCCAAGGCCAAGATGAAGGTGTTGGTATCCTTCTTCGGCCGGGAGACCCCCGTCGAGTTGGACTTCCTACAGGTAGAGAAGATATAGGAGACCCAGTTGGCAAAGAAGGTTCGGGCCATAATCAAGCTTCAACTTCAAGCCGGAAAAGCAACGCCGGCGCCCCCCGTCGGGCCGGCGTTGGGCCAGCACGGCGTGAATATCATGGGATTCGTCAAGGAATACAACGAACGCACGGCATCCCAGGCCGGGACCATCATCCCAGTCCACATCACCGTGTTCGAGGACCGCTCCTTCAACTTCGTGACTCGGACTCCGCCCGCGTCCGAGCTTCTGAGGCAGGCGGCAGGGGTTGAGAAGGGCGAAGCGCGCGCCGGCCACAGCAACGTGGGGACGGTGTCCAGAGACGCCGTGCGCAGCATCGCCTCTAACAAGTTCAACGACCTGAACGCCGCAGACATTGACGCGGCGGTGAAAATCATCGAAGGAACCGCCCGGAGCATGGGCATAAAGATAGAGGAATAGTGCAATGGTAAAACGCAGCCGCCGCTACTTGGCAGCGAGGGAAAAGATAGACCCGGAAACGGACTACCCGCCCGAAGAGGCCTTGGCCCTCCTCAAGGAAGTGTCTTCGGCCAAGTTCGACGAAACCGTCGAACTACACCTGCGCACCGGGGCCGACACGCGCCACGCCGACCAGATGGTCAGGGGTGTGACCGTCCTGCCCCACGGGCTGGGCAAGCAGACCCGGGTTCTGGTGTTCGCCAACGGGGAAGCTGCGGACATCGCACGGCAGGCGGGAGCCGACTACGTGGGAGAAGACGACCTTATCCAGCGGATCGAAGGCGGATGGGTGGAATTCGACGTGGGACTTGCCGTGCCCGACGTAATGTCCAAGATAGGCAGGCTGGGCCGAGTCCTGGGACGAAGGGGGCTGATGCCTAACCCCAGAACGGGCACCATGGTGCAGGCCAGGGACTTGCCCCGCACCATCGACGAGGCCAAGAAAGGACGTCTGGAATACCGCACTGACCGCACGTCTATCATCCACTCCCCGGTGGGAAAGATGTCGATGTCCGACGAGGCGCTCCTGGGTAATATCGCGTCGCTCATGGACTCGGTGAACAGATCGCGCCCTGCGGCCATAAAGGGCGCCTTCATCAGGTCGGCCTTCCTTACGTCTTCTATGGGGCCCAGCATCAAGCTGGATTTGACGGCTCTCTCGTCGATGAGGGCCGACTAGAGGAACGGGCAAAGATCGTGTTGCCTCAAATGGCAATGTTGTCCAGGGTCTGGGTTGAGCCGTTGTTGTCCGCCATGATCCACAGGCGTTCTTGCTCCCTCTGGATTTGTCTTAAAAGCCCGGCCGGATTCAGCCGGCAATACAAGTCCTCCATCTCTTCTCTTTGTTCTCCGCTTAGCGCATCGTGTTCCAGCAGCCTTCGGTAGGGAGCCTTGGCTGTGTCATAGACCTCGTGGACTCGAGCCCCGTGGCGCTTCTTCTCCTGGAGCTGCATCGCCGGCTGGAAGAAGTTCACACGTAGAGCCCCGCCAGACGGTAGGCTCGCTTCAGCTGCTCCAGAGCCTCTTTGCTGCTGTACCGTTCGTAGCCGATGAGCCTCCTCACCACCGACCAGTTCTTCTGCTCGACGTGGGCGCCGTCGTTCCTCTTGTAGAACCTGGAACGAGTGAACCTGATCCCCTTCCTTCGGCAGCAGTCGTACAACCGGTGGTTGATGAACTCGCCGCCGTTGTCCGAGTCGATCCCCAGGACAGGAGGGGAAGGGCAGCCTTTGGCCGATGTGGTGTATAGCGCCGCCCACCCGTTCCTGACCCTTCCCGAACACCCCGCGGCATTCCACCCATCCAGTGGCCACGTCCACCGCGCTCAGAGTGTTCAAGTAGAACCCCTCGGTCGAATCCCCCAAGTGGGCCACCAGGTCCATCCTAAGAACCCTGGTCGGTTATCATCCCACTCGGTGAAAGTCCTTATTGGGATCGCCGCCTTCAAGAGGCTGCCAGGCTTGGTCGTGCCGAAGGGCCGCCGCAGTCCCCGGCGACGGCGGGGCTTGAGGAGCCCGTCTATGGTGGCTGAGCTCATCTCTTCCACCTGCCTTCTAACCTCCGCCTCTAGGACAGCTCGCCATGCCGCTCCAAGGCCTCCGCCAACTCCCCCAAGAAAGGTTGCAGCCTCTTGCCGCACATCCGGTCCCCGGCTTCCCAAACGGCCCTCAAGCCTCTCACAGCCTCCGGGCCGTACTTCCCCTGGGTCGGGGGCCGGTTCTTCGGAGAAGGACCTGGGCGAGTTCTCAAGGCGCGGGTCAGGGACTTGCGGTGACGCCCGGTGACCTGCGCCGCTTCGTCCAAGAGTCTTCCCTTTTCTTTCCGGTCAGCCTTAGCGCACCTCTCTCTTATCGCTTCCAAACACTCCATCACACTGCCTCGCGCTGCTCCACCCTCCGGCAACAATGCTTGCGAGGCAACGATGCCTTCTTCGATAACATTTATTATGAGTCGTTTCGGAATCTTGACAATTTTTAAACATTCCATCTATACTTCGGAGCCTGTCGCCTTGAAATAGGCACTTGTACGGTTGGAACGCACGTTAAGCTAAGCGTGGAGGGCTGTCATGGCACGAAGGTGGTTCAAACCAAGTTTCATGCTTCTCATTCCCCTGGCGTTAGTCCTCGTTATGGCGTTGGCTTGTGGGACCGATGATCCGACACCGCAGCCGACCCCAACTCCAGTAGACATTACGGCGATAGTACAGCAGGCGCTGGCGGGTCAGTCCGCCGGAGTCACGTCGGCGGACGTGGCCAAGGCCGTGCAGGATGCTCTGGCAGCACAGCCCGGAGTCACTGCGGAGCAGGTGGCGACGGAGATAGCCAATGCTCTGGCCGCAAAGCCTGGAGTGACCGACGCAGAAGTCGCAGCAGCAATAGAGAATGCGCTGAAGGCCCAGCCTGGAATAAGCCCGGAGGATATTGAGAAGGCTGTCCAAGAGGCTGTCGTCAAAGCGTTGCCCACCGCCGCGCCAACCACCGTCAGAATGGCAATGCCTTCGGATCTGTTCATACGGGAGGGAAAGCGGGGCGGCGTCATACCCATGCATCTGGGCAACAACCCCGCCCACCTGTTTATCTGGGAGTGCGTCTCGGATGTTTCATGCGCTTCACAGGCCATCCCCATGTACAACCGCCTGCTTGAATACAACATGGAGACCCTGGACTTTTTCGACATCAGGGGGGACCTCGCCAGAAGCTGGGAGGCGTCCCCCGACAACCAGACATACACCTTCAAGCTCCACGCCGCCAACTGGTGGGACGGCAAGCCCGTTACTGCCCACGACGTGGTGTTCGCCTTCGACTCCTGGGTGGATCCAGACGAGCCCAGGGGAAGGAACCGCCAGATATCCAAGTACTACGAGGCGGGCAATGCCCGGGCCATCGACGACAAGACCGTGGAGGTTAATACCAAGATACCCACAGGGGCCATCCTCTCTTTGATGGCCAACCAGCAGTTCTCCATATACCCCAAGCACCATCTCGAGGCCATCGCACCCAAGCGACCCAAGCTGGTGGAGGACCAGCTTGGGTCGGGCCCCTTCAAGCTGGTGAAGCATACAAGGGATGTCTCCCTGGAGTACGAGAGAAACGACGACTACTTCAAAGCCCCACGTCCCTACTACGACGGCATGAAGTGGTTCATCTTGCGGGGCGCCAGCACCGTCATCGCAGCGTGGCAGACCGAGCAGATACTAGACATGTCCAGCTCGGTCGCGGGGATCTCCGTAGAACAGAAGGTACAGCTGGCGAAGGACATGGGGCACAGAATGTCCATCTTCGACGCCGCCGTCGGTGCTTTCCGGTTCATAGAGTTCAACACCAAGAAAAAGCCCTTTGACGACGCGAGGGTGAGACGCGCCATGAACTTGGCTATAAACCACCAGGAATACGGCAAGATATTGAAGCATACGATCCTCGGCGCCTTCTTCCCACCCGACACGCCCTTCTACCTGACCTCCGAGGAGCAGGCCAAGCTGCCGGGCTACAGGCTGAGCGCCGACGGGGAAACCCACCCCGACGACCTGGCTGAGGCCAAGAGGTTGCTCACGGAGGCGGGCGTACCCGAAGGTTTCCAGATGTCCATCGACGGCGCCCAGGTAGGGAACTTCGATCAGATGGCCACGGTCATCGCGGACCAGCTCAACAGATATCTGGGCTTCGACGTCAAAATTAACGTGAAGAATTACGTTGCCGCCCAAGACGACTGGCGGAGGGGCGACTATGATACTTTCTCCTTCGGGAGCAGCTACCTTGTTGGCGACCCCGACTTCTACATCGGCGCCAACTACCTGCCCGGTGGCGAGAGGAACCGGAGCAACTGGGAGGACCAGAGGATTATCGACCTGTCGGAAAAGATAGCGGCGGAAACGGACCCGGCGAAACGGAAGGAGCTGGTCCTGGAGGCGGCCCGCATCCTCGAGGAGGAGGTCCCCCTCATACCCCTGGCCTGGTCTAGCGGCAACCATATAAGCAACAACAGGATCAAGAACTTCCACCCGACCCTCGTATCCAGCGCCTCAACCTACCATGAGCACAAGTGGCTCGAGGACAACTACATTATCATAGGAGAAAGATAGACCTACGGGGCAGGGTCCGCCCGGTCCCCAGATCGTCGGATCACAGGGGGAAGAGCCGATGGCGTCATATGAAGACATTGCCCTGATGGGACATCTAATGCGACGGGCCGGCTTCGGGTCACCCCGCGCGGAGTTGGAGGAGCGGGTAGCACGGGGATACGAGGCGACGGTGGAGGAGCTGCTGGAGCCCGAGAAGCACGGCGTTCCTCCCAACGACGAGTATCTTCTCTTCCGCCACTTTACGCCGGGCATTATTCCGGGGGGAACCACATGGGACGGCCAGGCCAACTACGTTTGGCAGATGATCAATACCCAGCGGCCCCTAGAGGAAAAGATGGCCCTGTTCTGGCACCAGATATTCGCCACCGGCAATGGCAAGGTCAACAAGGCCCAGGAGCTGCTGACCCAGATCAACATGTTCCGCAGACGTGGCCTGGGCAGCTACCGGGAGTTGCTGGTGGAGGTGGCCAAGAACCCGGCCATGATCTACTGGCTGGACAACAACGAGAACCACAAGAACTCGCCGAACGAGAACTGGGGAAGGGAGCTGCTGGAGCTCTTCTCCATGGGCCAAGGCAACTACACCGAGCAGGACGTCTACGAGTGTGCCCGTGCCTTTACCGGCTGGACCATCTTGGCCTGCCTACCCCGATTTCCCTACCTCCAGTTTCCCTGGGAGTTTGAGTACAAGCCTGAAGACCACGACGACGGCGAGAAGTCCTTTTTGGGGCACAAGGGCCATTTCAACGGCGAGGACGTGATAGACATCATCGTGCGCCAGCCCGCCACGGCTCGGTTCATCGCCAGGCACCTGTACAACTTCTTCGTGGCCGATGACGTTCAGGTCCCGTCATGGCAGCATACGCCGCCCCGGGACCCCGTTGCCATCAACATCATAGCGGATGCATTCGTATCCTCAGACTACGACATGAGCGCCACCCTCCGAGTGCTGCTGAACTCCGATTTCTTCAAGCAGGCCCGCTTCCAGAAGGTCAAGAGCCCTGCGGAAGTGGTGGTGGGAACCATGAACCTGGTGGGGGATTTCAAGGGCGTACCGAGGCCCGGTCTACAAGAGCTAGGCATTGAGCCCAACAATATGGGGCAGTCCCTTCTGGACCCTCCTTCGGTGGAAGGATGGCACACGGGACAGGAGTGGATAGACACGGGCTCCCTGGTGAGGCGAATTAACTTCGTGGCAGACAAGGTGGGCGATCTGAGCATGCCGGGAGTCCAGGATATCGTGGACAGGGTTCGTGCCAGTGGTCCCATCTCTGCCGAACAGCTCGTGGACAGTTGCCTTGAGCTGATCGGCCCTGTTGAAGTCAACGAGGGGACCCGTGACGAACTGGTGCGCCTGGCGGAGCCGGCGGGTGAGATGCGTTGGGATACCAAGGAGGCGTTCCATGTCTCGGCCCGTAGAGTGGGAGATATGCTATCCCTGATAGCTTCCGCCAGAGAATACCAGTTCGGCTAATTCCTTCTATTCCCGACCCTTCTACAGGACATTGCAAGATATAACTCCCTTGGGGGAAGCCGAAAATGATGCTCCAGCGAACGGTGTTTGGACGCACTTTTACCTATAGCCATTGCATCGGCAAGCCGACGCAAATCTCGGGATTCTCGCAGCTGATGGACGTTGCTCTGGCTCCCAATGGGGTGGCATACGTGCTTGGCCGATGTGAAGACGTGCTCCGCAACACCAAGGTTACAAAATGCATACTGGGCGATGATTATCACCAGGAAGACATGATTGTCCAGTTCGGTGACTACGGCACCGACGACGGCTATTTTATGCGCGTCACCGCCCTCGCCATAGACCAGGATGAAAACGTGTACGTGGCCGACGAGTGGCTCAACAGGATATCCATCTTTGACAAGGAGGGGGACTTCCTGGGCAAGTGGGGGATTCCCGGCTCGAACCCCGGGGAGTTGTGCCGGCCATGGGGACTCGTCTTCGATAAAGAGCAACACCTCTGGATGGTTGACAGCGGGAACAACCGCGTTCAGGTGTTCACCCGAGAGGGGAAGTTCCTCTTCGGGTGGGGGAAGAAAGGCAGCGGCGAAGGCGAACTGGACATGCCGTGGGGGATCACCCTGGATGATGAAGGCGCCGTGTACGTGGCCGATTGGCGCAATGGACGGGCCCAAAAATTCACACCCACCGGTGAGTACCTAATGAGCTTTACCGCGGCCGATCGCACTGGTGGGCAGATGCTCCATCCCAGTGGCGTGGCCGTTGACGAGGAGGGCGACGTGTATGTCGTGGACTGGGCTAATAGCCGGGTCCACGCCTACGACCCTGATGGCTCCTATCTCACAACCTTTGTGGGAGACGCACAGCGACTCACCAAGTCAGCGGCCCAGCAACTGTCCGTTGATCCGGAGAGTGCGGCAGCCCGTTTGAGGGTGAATAACCTGGAACCCGAGTGGCGGCTTTGCTACCCCACGGCGGTAAAGATCGATGACCGGCGTAGGATCGTCATCGTCGATCAGCAGCGGGGCCGCCTCCACCTCTATCGAAAGGAAAAGGACTTCATGCCCCTGGCTTTCAACCTGTAGACTAGGGGTGCCAAATCGTCGACCCTGGGGAGGAGAACAGATGCAATCCAATGAAGACATCGCCTTGATGGCCCACCTGATGAGACGGGCTGGCTTCGGCGCACCCCGTGCGGAGTTGGAGGAGCGGGTAGCCCAGGGATACGAAGCGACGGTGGAGGAGTTGCTGGAGCCCGAAAAGCACGCGATTCCCCTCAACGAGGAGGACCTGCTCTTCCGCCACTTTTCGCTGGGCTATATCCCCGGAGGCACCACATGGGACGGCCAGGCCAACTACGTTTGGCAGATGATCAATACCCAGCGGCCCCTGGAGGAAAAGATGGCCCTCTTCTGGCACCAGATATTCGCCACTGGGAACGCCAAGGTGAATAAGGCCCAGGAGTTGCTGACCCAGATCAACATGTTCCGCCGGCTGGGTATGGGGAGCTACCGGAAGTTGCTGGTGGAGGTGGCTAAGAACCCGGCCATGATCTACTGGCTGGACAACAACGAGAACCACAAGAACTCGCCGAACGAGAACTGGGGAAGGGAGCTGCTGGAGCTCTTCTCCATGGGCCAAGGCAACTACACCGAGGAGGACGTGTACGAATGCGCCCGTGCCTTCACCGGCTGGACCGTCGCCCGTTGCCTGCCCCGCTTCCCTTATCTCCAGTTTCCCTGGGAGTTTGAGTACCATGCAGAGGACCACGACGACGGCGAGAAGTCCTTTTTGGGACACAAGGGCCGCTTCAACGGCGAGGACGTGATAGATATTATCGTGCGTCAGCCCGCCACCGCCCGGTTCATCGCCAGGCACCTGTACAACTTCTTCGTGGCCGACGACGTGCAGGTGCCGGCCTGGCTGCACACCCCGCCGAGGGACCCGGTGAGTGTCAACATCATAGCGGATGCCTTCGTGAGCTCTGGCTACGACGTGGGCTCCGCCCTGCGGGTGATGTTCAACTCAGACTTCTTCAAGAGCTCCCGATTCACCAAGGTGAAAAGCCCCGCGGAAGTGGTGGTGGGTACGATGAACCTGGTGGGAGATTTCAAGGGCGTACCCAAGCCCGGCCTACAAGAGCTGGGCATTGAGCCCAACGTTATGGGGCAGTCCCTTCTGGACCCTCCTTCGGTGGAAGGATGGCATTATGGGTCCGAGTGGATCGATACCGGCTCCCTGGTGAGGCGTATTAACTTCGTAGCAGACAGGGTGGGCGATCTGAGCATGCCGGGGGTTCAAGATATCGTGGAGAGGGTCCGTGCCAAGGGAAGCATGTCTCCCGAGCAGCTAGTAGTCTCCTGCCTAGACCTCATCGGACCCGTTGAGGTCAACGAGGAGACCCACGACGAGCTGGCGCACCTGGCCGAGAACGGTGGAGAAGTGCGCTGGGACACGGAGCAGGCCATCGCTACCTCGGCCAGGAGGGTGGCGGACATGCTTTCCCTCATAGTCGCAGCCAGAGAATACCAGTTCGGGTAGACCCGGCTGGTGCCACGTATCAGATACGGATAAGCGCAACTCCTAGGTGGGGGTCAGGGATGTACACGCGGACGGCATTCGGGCGCACTTACACTTTCAGCCATTGCATCGGCAAGCCTGGCGGGGGCGGGACGGGGTTTACCCAACCCATGGACGTGGGGTTTGCCCCCGGCGGAGTGGTATACGTCCTGAACCGGGCATACGAAGTTAATAGTTCCTCCCGGGTCAGCAAATGCACCCTGGGCGACGATTACGGTCAGGAAGAGTACCTCCTAGAGTTCGGCACCCACGGCTCCAATGAGGGCCAGTTTATGCGCGGCACGGGCCTTACCCTGGACCTAGACGAGAACGTGTACGTGGCCGACGAGTGGCTCAACAGGGTGTCCATCTTCGATAAAGAAGGAAACTTCCTGGGCCATTGGGGGACAACCGGTTCCGAAGATGGCGAACTGTGCCGTCCGTGGGGACTGGCCTTTGACAAGGAGGACAGGCTTTGGATCGTCGACAGCGGCAACAACCGGGTGCAGGTGTTCACCAAAGAGGGCAAGTTCCTGACGGGTTGGGGTAAGGGAGGCAGCGGGGAGGGTGACTTCAACATGCCCTGGGGGATCACCCTGGACAACGACGGGGACGTTTACGTGGCGGACTGGCGCAACAGCCGAGTACAGAAGTTCACTCCGGACGGCCAGTACCTGATGTCCTTCGGCTCCCTGGGAAGCGGCGAGGGAGAATTGAGCCGCCCTAGCGGTGTGGCCGTGGATCAAGAGGGCGACGTCTACGTGGCGGACTGGTCCACCAGCCGAGTCCACGCCTACGGCCCCGACGGCTCCTACTTGACAACCTTCCTAGGGGACGCACAGCGGTTATCCAAGTGGGCCGAGCTGCAGATGATGGCGGACCCGGAGAGCTCGAAGGCTCGCGCTTGGGTCAAAAGCCTCGAGCCCGAGTGGCGGTTCTGCTCCCCAACATCGGTAAGGATCGACGACCGGAGCAGGTTCGTGGTGGTGGACCAGCAGAGGAGCCGCCTTCACGTCTACTTGAAGGAAAAAGACTACGTAGAACCCCAGATCAATCTCTAGCCCTCTGGATTCCCGCCAACAGACAATCCGGACACACCTCGTCTATTACCTGTAAGATTCATGAGGTGGTCAGGACAAGTCATTGATAATTGGTGGTTGCGATCCTGACGACCGCCATGGTGCAGGGTTCGTCACCAGGGACCCGCCAAGCATGGTTGGCCCCCAGCAGCACATAGACGTCACCTGGCCTGAGGCGCACCGCACCTTCGTCTAGCCCCACCTCCATCTCGCCTGAGAGCACGATTCCGTAGTCGATGGTCGGGGTGGTGTGCCAACCCAGGTCCTCGTGGGACGGGTTCACCGCTGGGAAATGAGGTGGGAAGGTCACCACGCGCATCGTCGAGCCGTTCGGAGGCGGATCCCTACGCCAGGTCTCGGTGTCGACGGGGTCGTGGGCTGCCGTCGGGTCCGGGTTAGCCGGGTCATCCACCCAAATGTTACTGAGATCGACGGCGCCTCCTCGGTTGGACGTGCCGGGAGTAGGGCCATCGTGTGCTATGTAGGACCTGCCTTGAGCGTTGGTGCCCGCCACTACGCGTCGTGTCGGCATGCTGCTCCCTCCATTCGAATTAACGTGATCTGACCATTCAGCCCCATCGATGCTGCTGAGCACATGACAATGGACCCACTTATTGGGGTGTTACTTCACGCGGTGTCCAGACCTGATTCCCTGCCACGCAAGGGATGTGTAGGTACGCTGTCTGTGGCGGCGCCGACTCGGTCGTGTTGGGGCGAGCACGTTTGGGATGGGAAAAGTTAACATCTGTCCCCGATGGTGTCAAGGCAACACTCGACTTATGGAGTAGTTACCTCTCCAAGCAAGTTCTTGGCGAACTCCTGGGCTACCGAGTCCACCTTTCTCCGTAAGGCGGGTTGACCCAACTCTCCCAGTTTCCCCAGAAAGGAAACGTCGGGGACCACTAACAGCTCAGTCTCTTGGGGAGAGACCTCCTTTAATTCCATGGACACAGTCCCCTGCACCGACGCACCCAGCCGCCGGTCTGATCCCTCTACGCGCAAGGAGGCGCGCCGGAGCTCCCGATCCTGTTCTATCAGTGAGATCGTGCCGGCCATGTTCAGGCTGACCGGCCCCACCCGTATTTGCATTTCGCCCTGGAAACTCCGGTCGTCAAGGGAAGTCACCTGTCCCACTCCCGGGAAGCAGCGGCCAACCCGGGGTATATCCATCAACAGGTCCCAAAGTTCGTCTACGCTTGTGGGCACCGACAGTGACTTCTCGATCTTCATTTCGAACACCTTGGGGACGTGGACATGCATGATCGGGAGAGGCTAGAAAGGGCTCGTTCGATGGCTCGGCGAGTGAGCACCTGAGCCATCTGCCGCTTATACCGCGCCGAACCACGGAAATCATCCTGGGGATCTATCTCAACGTCTACCAAATCAGCGGCCTGCCGGACCAGGTCTCTGGTGACGGTCCGGCCCCGCATAGCAGCCTCAGCTCCCCGGGCCCTTACCGGGGTGGCCGCGACCGAGCCAAGACCGAGCTTTACGTCCCGGCAAGTTATTCCGTCCTCCTCCACAGTCAGTAGTACAGCTACAGATACGGTCGCGTAGTCATCGTCGGTGCGGGGCAAGAATTTTATGAAGGCGGTCCCACTATTGGACGGGACCCGGGGGGCTATTACCTCGGTGAGTATCTCACCGGGCTGAACATCGGGTTCGTAATAGTCCAGGAAGAATTTCTCCACGGGCACCTCGCGGTTTCCGGATGAGGAAACCAGAACAATCTTAGCTCCCAGGACTATCAGACTGGGTGGCGGATCTGAATTCGGGTCGGCGTGCACCAGGCCTCCTCCTACGGTGGCCATGTTGCGTATTCGAGTCGTGGCTACATGGCTGTATGTCTCGACCAGGATAGGGAACACCTCTTGTACGATCGAAGAGGTTTCCATCATCCGGTGGGTACACATCGCCCCGATACGTACCCCGTCTTCCGTGACAGCCACTCCATTCAGTAAGGGTATCTTCTGCAGACTTACAAGATGCCTGGGTTGGACGAGGCGTTGTTTCATGAAAAGGACCAGGGCGGTGCCCCCAGCGATGATCCGGGCGTCTTCGCCGTTTTCATCGAGCAGGTCGAACGCCTCGTCGAGGCTCCGCGGTGTGTGGTACAGGAAACCGTTCATCTCGACGACCCCTTCACCTCCTCGACCGCCTTCAGGATAGACTCAAGTATCTTGTAATATCCGGTGCATCGACACAGATTGCCCATCATCCACTCCCGGACCTCATTATTCGATGGGTCCGGGTTCTGGTCCAGCAGAGCTTTAGCCGCCATAATCTGACCGGGCGTGCAGATGCCACACTGAAAGCCCCCGTAGTCTATGAAACTCTGTTGCAGGGGATGAAGGCTATTCTCGGCGGATAGTCCTTCAATGGTCGTGATCTCGGCTCCGTCGGTCGATGCAGCCAGGACCAGGCATGAAGCGACCATTTGTCCGTCCAGGAGCACAGTACAGGCGCCGCATACCCCCACGCCGCACCCAAGTTTGGTGCCTGTCAGGCCTAGGTCATACCGAAGCAGGTCTATCAACAGACGATGAGTAGGGATCTCTATCTTCTGGTCCGTTCCGTTGACCTTTATTCGCAGGGTCTGAATCACTCGCGCTCTCGCAGGGCGAAGTACACCTTCTCTGCTGTTATCGGTAGATCGGAGATGCTGACTCCTACGGCGTCAAGTACAGCGTTAGCAATGGCTGGGGCTACCCCGCTGATAGGCATCTCCCCGATGGCTTTGCCCCCGTATGGAGTGGGGCCGCCTATTGTGCTGGGCACCAATACGGTGCGAAGATCGGGGATATCGCTTATCGTGGGCATCTTGTACTCTCCGAAGGAAAGCGTCGAGACCCGACCGTCTTCATACCGGAGCTCTTCCATCAAGGCAAAGCCGATGCCCTGCATCACCGCTCCCTCGATTTGGCCTTGGTGGGCCATGGTGTTGAGGATGGTTCCTACGTCGTGGGCCGTGGTGAATCTGACAAGCGTTACTTCGCCCGTCTCTTCGTCCACCTCCACATCGGCCACTTGGGCGCAGAAGGAAGTCAGGTCCTCGTTTCGTTCCGCTTCGTAGGTGGCCTCGGCTTCCACTGGACCGCCGGCCTTGGACGCCAACGCAGCGAGGCTCATAGACCGTTGACCCGGTGCCGTCACATGGCCTTCCCGGAAACTTATCTCCTTCTCAGCCCAACCAAAGAGGTCAGAGGCCAGAGCCGCCAGTTTTCCACAGACTTCGAGAGTGGCAATGTAGACTGCCTGGCCTGTCACGTGCGTGACCCTACTTCCGCCAGCACCCGTGTTGAAGCCCGTGTCGTCGGTACTCCAGGGCACCAGCCGGACCTGATCGTAAGGTACCCCAAGCTCTTGGCCAATGATCTGGCGCAACACTGTATAGAAACCGGTGCCAGTATCTGGGAGTGCCGTATAGAGGGTCACGTTCCCATCTATGCCGACCTCTACTTTGGCCGTAGACGTACCCGAGCCCACGTGACGCTCGCTGATTGACATCCCGCGTCCTGTTCTGTTCCCAGTCTTGCCTGGGACATTCGACTTGGGTTGATTGTGTTGAACCTCTTGGATGGCTGCCGTCAGGGTCTCCTTAGCCAGGGCGTTGCGCCATCGGTGTCCCAAGGGGGACTCATCCCCGTCTTTCACTAGGTTTTTCATGCGGAACTCATAGGGGTCCATCCCCAACTCGCGGGCGACGAGGTCTATTTGGGCCTCCCCGGCGAATATGGACTGGGGGTCGCCGGGGGCCCGCATGGCGCCGCATGGCACAAGGTTGGTGTAGACCATGTAAGCATCGATCTGGGCATGGGCCATGCGGTAGGGACCCAAGGAACGAGTGCCAAAGGAGACTCTTCTCATGGGCCTGCAAGTTGAGTAAGCCCCTCCATCGAACACGAGATGAGCACTACGGGCGGTAATAGTGCCGTCCTTCTTGATTCCAGTCTTCAGCGTCATTACAGCGGGATGGCGCGGGTTGCCCGCCATTAGCTCTTCGATGTAGCTCATGACCACCCTCACAGGACGGCCAGTCGCCTTTGAGAGCCAGTAGGCCACATGGATGTCCATGAAGCCCCCTTTGCCCCCAAAGTCGCCCCCGATGAAGCATGGATTCAGCCTTATAGCATCCTCGGTAAGGCCCGTCCCCTCAGCCATCTGCTGTCGTACTTGGAAGGGCATCTTCGTTGAAGCCCAGACCTGTGCCCTCTCCCCGCCACTGGCGTCCACCAGCACCGCATGGGGCTCGATGTAGCCCTGGTGTTGGTGTGGAGTGCGGAAGGTGTGTTCGAAGACGAAGTCAGCGTCCGCAAATCCCAGTTTAATGTCTCCCTTCTTCCATGTGTCGTGGGCTACTACATTGGGATGCTCCTGGGGAGACTCGTCACGGCCAACGTAGTCCATAAAGTCTGGATGGATAACCGGCGCATCTGGCCGCATTGCCGCCAGGGTGTCCAGTACTGGCTCCATCTCTTCGTACTTGACCTCGATCAGGCTGAGAGCCTCGTCCGCGGTCTCCATGTCTTCGGCCGCAACCGCCGCAACCTTCTGCCCAGCGAAACGGACCACATCCGTGGCCAGCACAGGCATGTCGCGGATCATGCGACCTACCAGAGCGTCCGAGATATCGGAGCTCGTTAGCACGGCATAGACCCCCGGCAGCCACCTGGCCGCGGAAGTATCTACGGAAACGATGCGGGCGTAAGGATAGGGGCTACGAAGGCACTTGCCGACCAGGGTCCCGGGAGGGTTCATGTCGGCGGCGTAGAGTGCGCTCCCTTTGACCTTCTCCGGGCCCTCGGCCCGGCCCACGGGTTGACCGATCGTGTCGTATCGATTCGCCACGCGACCTCCAGGGGCCCAAGGAGACTGAGTGGGTTCCATTATATCAATCCAGGGGATAAGCTACCATAGGGGCTGGGGCAACGAGCGGAGCGGCTGGTATAGAAGAACGGCCCAACGTGGGACTGGCCGATACGGGTACTGAATGAGGCCAACGTCAAGGCGTGCTCTTGCCCAGCGATGCCTGAACTTCTCATTGCCACCACCAAGGACTGGAAGCAACGGAAGTTGCTAGGGGAGAAAGGTTGTCCCCGAGCCCGTATCCCAAAAGGACTGAGTCCGAGGGACAGGATGGAACTCAAACTACTGACTAAGCGAGGCCGAGCCTTGTACAAGATGGGCGGTGTGCTGGTAAAGCCGGTACCGGGTCACGTGAAGGAAGGACAAGGGGTTCGACGCGTTATGAGACGAGGGAGTAAGGCTGACCACAGAGAGTGGCCCCTGATAGGAAAGACCCATAACTTGCTCAAGCTACAGCGCAGCGGTCAAGCCCCCTGGGCCGAGGCTCGGTGGAACTAAGCAGAGCAGATGGCATCCTGGAGGAGTGCCAAAAGGCGCTGGATGTGAAGGGCCAAGGTCGCCGGTGAGAGAAGTCTCACCCATGGCCAGGGGCGACCACCACGGCAGGTCTATGAGACAAGCTCTACAGTAGTCACCATTGGGCTAGCCCCCTGCTCCAGTCTCCAGTGCCGGTCTCACGCTAGCAAGGGTGGGTATAGTCGCCGTGCGGTTGACAATTGGGATGGTAACTTGTTAAGTTCTTGATAGACAGCTGATTTTGTCTTTCACGATAGAAGTGTTCCCTGTAGGGAAGCCTTGGCCTCGTTCGTGAATTCAATTCAGTTAGGGAGGTGCCCAACATGTCCGAGCAAGGCACGGTTCTTGTGGCACATTTGATGAGGCGGGCGGGATTCGGCGCAACACCGGACGAGTTGGAAGCACTGGTCGCCAAAGGGTACGACCGGGTCGTGGACGAGCTGATAGAGCCCGGCAAATACGGCATAGCTCCCATGGACCCCAACTTCCTTTTGCGGCATTACCCCTCCCTGGAAGGTGGTATCCTCCCACCGGCAGCAGCTACTCGCCATATCTACTACCTGATCAACAACCCCCGTGCGCTGGATGAGAAGGTGGCACTCTTCTGGCATACTATCTTTGCTACCGGCAATGCCAAGATAGACAATGCAAATGAGTTGGCGCGCCAAATGGACATGTTTCGAACCCATGGCATGGGTAACTACCAGAATCTGCTGGTTGAGGTGGCCCGGGACCCTGCCATGATCTTCTGGTTGGACAACAACTACAATCACAAGAACCAACCCAACGAGAACTGGGGAAGAGAGCTTCTGGAGCTTTTCTCCATGGGCCAGGGCAACTACACCGAGGAGGACGTGTTCGAGTGCGCCCGGGCCTTCACTGGCTGGACTATCGCTCCCAAGCCGACCGCTGGTGGAGGTTCCCGATTCACGTGGGACTTCGAGTACCGGGAAGATGCCCACGACGATGGGGAGAAGCAATTCCTAGGGCAGAGGGGCAGGTTCAATGGAGAAGACATAATAGACATCATAGTGCGCCAGCCCGCAACCGCCCGTTTCATAGCCCGCCACCTGTACAACTTCTTCGTGGCCGACGAGGTCCAGGTGCCGGCATGGCTGCACACGTCCCCCAGGGACCCGGTGGCGGTTAACCTGATCGCCGATACCTTCACCTCCTCGGGCTACGAGATGAAAGACACTCTGAGGATGATTTTCAACTCCGACTTCTTCAAGGAATCCCGGTACCAGCGAGTGAAAAGCCCTGCCGAGGCGGTGGCAGGTTTGTGCAGGCTTGTGGGGGACTTCAGGTATCCTAGGCTTGGTCTGGAGCTCCTGGGCTTCGAGACTTCCTACATGGGGCAGACCCTGGGCAACCCGCCCAGCGTGGAGGGATGGAACCACGGGCATGAGTGGGTCGACAGCGGCGCCCTGGTGAAGCGCATCAATTTCGCGGCTGACGCAATTTCCAACATCTCCTATCCGGGGGTCCACGCCCTTGTCAACAGGATCCGAGCCATGGGCGACCTGAGCCCCGAGGCATCGGTAGATGCGTGCCTGGACGTCATGGGGCCTCTGGAAGTTCAGCCGGATACCCGCCAGGAGTTGATAACCAAGGTTCGGATGAGCGGTGAGCTGCAATGGAAAACAGAGGATGCGACCCGCGAATCAACCCGGAAGGTGCTGGACATCCTGGCGCTGATTGTGGCCACCAGAGAATATCAGTTCTGTTAGCCAAAACACCTTTGACGCAAGGGGCTTTAGGTCGCGTCCACATGAGTTTAACCTGTGTTTGTTCCAATTTAGTAAGTAAGTAGGAAGAGTCATGCAAACACGATACGTGGGTGGTCGAGTCTATAATAATTATGACTATGCCTTGGGCTGTATGGGAATAGGCGGGCAGAACTTCTTCTTTCCCGTGGACTTCGCCCGGGGCTCGGAAGGAAGTCTGTACGTGCTTAGCAAGGGGTCCGAGTGGGTGACCTGCCATGGGATAAGCAAGGTTACGCTGGACCACCAACTGCTATGGGAGGACCGGGGAGACCAAGCCTACAGAGGGTTCATGGACGGGCAGTCGCCCGTGCCCAGCTCCATCGCGGTGGACAGACAGGAGAACGTGTATGTCTCCGATGAAGAGACAAACCACATTTTCATAGTCGACCGTGATGGGAAGCACCTGGGTAACTGGGGGTCAGGAAAGGTCGGGGACCTGACGACACCCCAGAGATCTTCAGATCACTTTTCGAAGTATAACGGGGAAGAGGGCATTGCCTCCCTTATGCCCATTGCAAATAACTTCAGCATCCCCTTTGAGCAATACCTCAAGAAGACAGGGGCTATCGATACCTCCGGGGATGGAGAGTTAAACGGTCCCACCGGACTCACCTTCGACCAGGATGATAGGCTGCTAATCTCCGATAGCCACAACCATCGCATCCAGATATTCACCAAAGACGGTACGTTCCTGAGTAAGTGGGGTAAGTATGGCGCCGGCGAGGGAGAGCTAAACTTGCCTTGGGGCCTGGCCCTTGACAAAGATAACAACGTGTACGTAGCCGACTGGGGCAACTCCCGCGTCCAGAAGTTCTCCTACGGCGGCCATTACCTGGCCACCTTTGGGGCTCCCGGGTCCGGAGAAGGCGCGTTGGACCACCCCTCCAGCGTGGCAGTGGACAAGGATGGCGACGTGTACGTCACCGACTGGGGCGCCGACAGGATAGTTATCTACGACTCCGATGGGGAGTACCTGGTGTCCTTCTATGGCGATACGGAATCGGTCAGCCCTTGGGCTACCAAGAGGTTCCTGCAAAACACCTCTATTATCCAGGCCCGCAAAAGGGCGAATCTGACCAAAGAGCGCAATTTCAGGCGTCCCGTGGCGGTGAACGTGGACGACGAAGGCCGGATAATGGTGCTGGAGACGGGAGGATGCCGCATCCAGATATACGTGAAAGAGCAAGACTGGGTGGATCCCCCTGAGAATATATAAGTAGCCACCGGATATAGGTGATCGACGAGGGCCAGCACCTGCTGCTGGCACCAGGGCGACGGCTTCTGGGACCAGGGCACCGTAGGGTCGTTGCCTATTGTAGTACCTACGCCGTCCACTGTTTCGATGTCTACTTGGAAAACATCGCATCGGCAGTATAATTTTACAATATAGGTTGGTCATCGTATTGGCTGGGGTGACCAGAGTCTAGCGGGCTGCGGAAAACGGAAGTCCAAAGGGGCGGAGCCCTTTGTAGGGGGATTGGGGGACACTCCCAGATACAATTTCCACCCCCTTCCTGGCCAGGAGGGGGCAAGAAAATACTCGAATGGGGCCTTTATCACGCTGCTAGAAAGACGCTACGCTCCTTCTCCCCGGGGTCCCGGCAGCACATGATGGAGGAACGGCATGAGATACGACGTTATCGTAGTAGGAGCCGGGTCCGCTGGCTGTGCCCTGGCCGCGCGTCTGTCTGAAGACCCGAGGCGATCTATAATCGTCCTAGAGGCAGGCCCCGACTATCCGGACTTCGAGTATCTCCCCGATGAGCTGAAATACGGCTCTAGCTCGGCCGCATCTGTCTCCGGGGGGCCTCATAACTGGTCGTTCATAGGAACGGGCACACTCGGCACTGCCAGGCAGTTCCCGGCGCCCCGGGGAAAGGTCTTCGGCGGCTCCAGCGCCATAAACAGCCAGTCTTTCCTGCGGGGAATCCCCGAGGACTACGATAACTGGGCTTCCCTGGGCAATGACCAATGGACCTATCTCGATGTGCTGCCCTACTTCAGGAAAATGGAAACGGACTCTGACTTCCAGGATGACTTTCACGGCTCCAATGGGCCCATTCCCGTCCGGCGCCACAAGCCGGAGGCTTGGCATCCAATTCAGTCCGCCTTCTATAGGACCTGCGTCCAGACAGGTTTCCACGAGCATGCCGACAAGAACCATCCGGAGTCGGATGGAGTGGGGCCTACTCCGTTCAATGAACTGGACGGCGTTCGCATGAACACAGCCCTGACCTACATTAATCCGATCCGCCAAAGGCTAAACCTGACTCTCCGAGCCAATGTGGCGGCTAGCCGTATATTATTCGACGGCCAGAGGGCTATCGGGGTTGAGGTAGAGAGCGGTGGCGAGAGGTTCTCAGTATATGGAGAGGAGATCGTGTTAAGCGCCGGTGCGATTAAATCCCCCCAACTGCTGATGCTGTCGGGCGTGGGCCCACCGGAACATCTAGGGCGTTTGGGGATCCCGTTGGTGCATGAGATGCCCGGCGTGGGCCAGAACTTAAAGGATCATCCTATGGTGCAAGTTCGCCTGCGGCTAAAGGAGCATTTCTCGCCTGAGTCCAGTGGGCCGAGGCTCCAGACCGCCCTCCACTACACCGCCACAGGCTCCGACACTCGCAGCGACATGGAAATTCTCCCCTCTTCCTTCCCCGCTCCGCTGGTAGCCGACCCCAACTGGGTCGCGAATGCTTCCCTCATCTGCATACTGAAGCTGGGCGTCAGCACCGGTGAGCTGACGCTGTCCTCCACCGACCCAAACGTGCAGCCGGACCTGGATTATCGATATCTGTCCGACCCTTGGGACAGGCAGCGGCTAAGCGAGGCTGTACGCGTATGCCAACGGCTCCTGGAGCACGAGGCTTTTAGAGCAGTCGTAGCGGATCGGATAACCCCGACAGACCGGGACCTGTCCTCAGACCGGGCCCTGGATGCCTGGGTGGCAGAGCACTTGGGTAGTACCAACCACATGTCGTGTACCTGCAAGATGGGACCCGAATCGGACCCGATGGCGGTGGTAGACCAGTACTGTCGTGCGTACGGACTTAAAGGACTCAGGGTGGCGGACACATCGGTGATGCCCGATCTCGTCCGACGGGGTACCAATGCCACGGCAATCATGATCGGTGAGCGTGTCGCCGATTTTATTCGAGATGGCATGTAATTCCACCATCCGATCTTCCCAATGAGGGGAGGCACTATACGCCTGCTCCCCCTTTGGAAAAATTGAGTTGGGATGGGGTCCCGTGTTGCCTCGAGAGAAAATGTTACCGAAAGCCATACGTTGCCTCAAATGGCAATGTTGTCCAGGGTCTGGGTTGAGCCGTTGTTGTCCGCCATGATCCACAGGCGTTCTTGCTCCCTCTGGATTTGTCTTAAAAGCCCGGCCGGATTCAGCCGGCAACACAAGTCCTCCATCTCTTCTCTTTGTTCTCCGCTTAGCGCACCGTGTTCCAGCAGCCTTCGGTAGGGAGCCTTGGCTGTGTCATAGACCTTGTGGACTCGAGCCCCGTGGCGCTTCTTCTCCTGGAGCTGCATCGCCGGCTGGAAGAAGTTCACACGTAGAGCCCCGCCAGACGGTAGGCTCGCTTCAGCTGCTCCAGAGCCTCTTTGCTGCTGTACCGTTCGTAGCCGATGAGCCTCCTCACCACCGACCAGTTCTTCTGCTCGACATGGGCGCCGTCGTTCCTCTTGTAGAACCTGGAACGAGTGAACCTGATCCCCTTCCTTCGGCAGCAGTCGTACAACCGGTGGTTGATGAACTCGCCGCCGTTGTCCGAGTCGATCCCCAGGACAGGAGGGGAAGGGCAGCCTTTGGCCGATGTGGTGTATAGCGCCGCCCACCCGTTCCTGACCCTTCCCGAACACCCCGCGGCATTCCACCCATCCAGTGGCCACGTCCACCGCGCTCAGAGTGTCCAGGTAGAACCCCTCGGTCGAATCCCCCAAGTGGGCCACCAGGTCCATCCTAAGAACCCTGGTCGGTTATCATCCCGCTCGGTGAAAGTCCTTATTGGGATCGCCGCCTTCAAGAGGCTGCCAGGCTTGGTCGTGCCGAAGGGCCGCCGCAGTCCCAGGCGACGGTGGGGCTTGAGGAGCCGGTCTATGGTGGCTGCGCTCATCTCTTCCACCTGCCTTCTAACCTCCGCCTCTAGGACCAGTTCGCCATGCCGCTCCAAGGCCCCCGCCAACTCCCCCAAGAAGGGTTGCAGCCTCTTGCCGCACATCCGGTCCCCGGCTTCCCAAACGGCCCTCAAGCCCCTCACAGCCTACGGGCCGTACTTCCTGGGTCGGGGGGGGGGACCGGTTCTTGCCCGGAGAAGGACCTGGGCGAGTCCTCAAGGCGCGGATCAGGGACTTGCGGTGACGCCCGGTGACCTGCGCCGCTTCGTCCAAGAGTCTTCCCTTTTCCTACCGGTCGCCTTTAAGACAACGCTCTCTTATCGCTTCCAAACACTCCTTCACACCGCCTCGCGCTGCTCCACCCTCCGGCAACAATGCTTGCGAGGCAACGATGCCTTCTTCGGTAACATTTATTATGAGTCGTTTCGTCAGGTTGACAGAGGTGCCTTGCTCAAGTTACCCTGTTTTCAAAATAGAATAATCGAACCTGAGACAGCGGGTCCTCCAGAGCGAGGTTAATGAACACGCCCGCCGAGGCGAGTAAGCAGGAAAACCCTGCACGGGTGAAAAATCCCCACGCGTCGGCGGCGGGGATTTCTTAATTTCAGGCAGGCCCGAGCCACAGGAACCGATACGAACACAAGAGGTCTAATCTGATATGCCGACGCAGAAAAAAATCGACCAGGTTGAGGAACTTCGCGAGAAGTTCAGCTCCTGCTCCATAGCCGTAGCCACCGACCCGACAGGGCTGAACGTCAACGCCATGACGGACCTCAGGCTCAGGCTGCGGGAGAAGAGCGTTGAGTACCGGATCATCAAAAACACTCTCAGTCTCCTGGCCGCCGACCAGGCCCAACGCTCTGACATTAAGGAGATAGTCCAAGGCCCCACCGGCATGGCCTTCGGATACGACGACCCCGTGGACGCGGCCAAGGCTCTGACCGAATACATAAGGGCCACCCGGTCGACCCTGGCTATACGGGGAGGCGCCCTGAACGGGCGTGTGCTGTCTAGTGAAGAAATAACGGCTCTCTCCAACCTGCCGCCCAGGGACCAGCTGGTGGCCCAGCTGCTGGGGCAGGTGCAAGCCCCCCTGTCTGGCCTTCTGGGGCAGCTCCAAGCGCCCCTGAACGGCCTGGTGAACGTTCTCAACGGACCCATATCGGCCCTGAGCATGCTCCTTCAGCAGAGGGCAGACCAACTCCGGGCCGAGTCCTAGGACACCATCAGAAACGATTAATGGCAAACAATCTAGGAGGATGATATGACCACCAAGGAAGAAATGCTGGAAGCCATCAAGCAGATGTCGGTTATGGACCTCGCCGACCTGGTCAAGGCCCTGGAGGACGAGTTCGGCATCAAGGCCGCGGCTCCCATGGCCGCAATGCCGGCGGCCGGCGCCGTTGCAGGGGCCCCGGCCGGAGACGCCGCTCCCGCCGAAGAAGAGAAATACGACTTCACTGTCACTCTTGCCGAAATCGGAGCCAACAAAATCAACGTGATCAAGGCCGTGCGGGAAATCACTACCTTAGGCCTCAGAGAGGCCAAGGAACTGGTGGAGAGCGCACCGGTCAAGGTCAAAGAGGGCGTGGTCAAGGACGAGGCCGACAAGGCCAAAGAGGCGCTGGAAGCCGCCGGAGCGACGATCCAGGTCTCCTAAGGCGTCCTCGCCCCCGCTCACCACAAACGGGGTTGTACGAAACATTCGCATGTCCGCGACAGGCCCAAGCGCCTACGGGCCGTCGCGGAGGGGTGTGATAATGGATGATCTGGCATGAGCCGCCGCAAGGACAGGGAGAGGTTCCTGACCGAAAAGGCCCAAGACCCCAACTACCAGGGGTTCAGAGGCTATGACTACAAACCTCCTGCTCCACCCGCGGCGCCCCCATCCGTGGCCATTACCTGTTCGAGCTGCGGCCGCCGTCGCAACGTCTCCAGCGAAATCGCCCAGGCCGAGGGAGACAAATACGTCTGTCTTAGCTGCCAGGAAGAATCGGGAACCTCGTCCGAAGACGCCGCTCAGGACACGGACGAGGAGAAGTCCCCTGACCCTGCTGCCGGGGCCTAGCGGAAGGCGGGCAGCTGAGAGTTCAGGTATTCGTAAGCCTGGTTGGCTTGGGAGTCAACCCCAGCGGTACGGTCGTCAAGTGTAAGGACCACTTCCTGGTCGGGCACTATCCCAGTCCCAGTTATCTTTCTCCCTGACGGCGTGTACCAATGAGAGACGGGCAGGTAGATGGCCGAGCCGTCACTAAGCTCCATGAAAACGTTGTCAGACCCCAGCCCCAGGGTCCTGACGCCCATGATTTCCGCCCTGCCCGCATCCTGAAGCGACCCGGCAAGCGCCTCGGCCGCGTTGGCAGTGAACTCGTTCACCAGAGCCACCATCGGCAGGCCCTCGACGGCGATGCCGCCTTCGGTTATCGGCCAGTCCTTCTGCGTCCCGTCCTTATCCACCTCGTACATGAAGAGGCCGCCATCCAGAAACTGGCTGCCCGTGTCTCTAGCCGCCTCGATGGAGCCTCCGGCGTTGCTCCTAAGGTCCAGAATCAGGGCAAGGGTGTCCAGCGCGTTGAACTCTTCCAGGGCCGTGAAGACTTCCTCGCCAGTGTTGTCTCTAAAGTCGGAAATGTGGATATAGCCAATGGCCCCCGGAAGGAGTCTGCGGGATATGGAGACGACGCCGATGTCCCCTCGAAACACTTGGAACTCCAGAGGGGAGTCTTCACCTTCCCTCTCTATTAGTAATTTGACTCTGGTCTCCACCGGACCGCGCACCCGGTCCACAACTTCCTGGAGGGTCTGGCCCTCCACTGGAATGTTCTCCACTTCAAGCAACACGTCTCCCTCTTGGAGGCCAGCGGCTAGGGCCGGACTGCCCTGCATGGGGACCAGGACTATGCTGTCATCCAACAGCTGTACAAAAGCGCCGATGCCCTCGTAGGTCCCTGCCTGTCTCTCCAATTCCTGGGCGTAGTACTCTTTGTCCAGCAGGACAACGCTGGAGTCATCGAGGGCATGCAGCAGCCCTCTAACGGCCCCATGAGCGACTAGGGCGCTGTCAAGGTCCGGCCACGTCATGCGATGAAGCGTCCAGGCCTTCCACACGTCGGACAACTCCGGAGGCACGAAGTCGGGCAAGTCCGTTTCCACGTCCGACAACTCTACCAGGAATGGGTACGGAGACTTGTTGGCGGCGCCCAACATGCCCAGTATCATGTCCCCCGTAATCTCTTTTGAATCCAGAGCAATCGCGTCCACGTAGGAAGTGTTGACGAGGTTCCATGCCTCCCAGAGCAGGGAGGACTCTCCCGTGGGCGGGGCGGACGGGACGTCGGGCTCTTCGGCGTCGTCGTCCCTGTTCCCTGCGCAGGCAGCGGCGACGACCAACATGGCGACAATCGGAATCAACAAGAGCCCGCTCGGGACAGATGAAGGAAAGAAAAGGCGGAACGGATTCATAGTTAAACCAACGGACAAATGATTCTGGTGAAAATTAGAATAGTTATCCACTCTTAAAGGTGTCAAGGCATGACCAACCATCTTGCCCAACCACAATGCGGGCAGAATTGAAATAAAGGGCGGTAGTAACTACAATGACAGGCAAAGTAGGCGCGAATTCCAACGGCTCCGGCAGCGAATCAAAGATGGCTTTATCCAGGTTTCTCACACGCGGGTCCTTTACAGCAATATGGTGGAAAGCTTTCCTCCTTGCTGCGGCCTTTATACTGATGGCCGCAGCCGCTTGCAGCGAACCCTCCAGACGGTCATCCGGCGAGGGTGAGAACGGGGCCACGGCAGCTCCCACGCCGACGAGCGGGTCTGCAACCCAGGATCCAGAACCCACCGCGACCCGGCGTCCCACCGCTTCAAGCTCCTCTGGCGGCACGACCCCTGTGGAGGGAGGGACGCTGTCCCGCCTATGGTCCGACCCGCCTACCCTGGATCCCCATCTGACCACTGATGCAACTTCGGCCACCATAATCATTGAGGTGTTCGGCGGGCTGGTAACCATCGCCCCGGACCTGAATATCGTCCCCGACCTGGCCGAGAGATGGGACGTGACTAACGACGGAAGGGTCTACACCTTCCACCTGAGGCAGGATGCCGTGTTCCATAACGGCAAGCCCGTCACGGCTCAGGACTTCAAGTGGTCCATCGAACGGGTCGCGAATCCGCTTACCGCGGCGCCCGTAGCCGACCAGTATCTGGGTGACATAGTTGGATTCAACGAGAGACTGAACGGAGACGCCGACGAGGTTTCCGGCGTGCGGGTCATTGACGAACACACCTTGGAAATAACTATCGACTCTCCCAAGTCCTACTTCCTGGCCAAGCTCACCTATCCCGCCGCCTTTTTGCTGGACCGGGAGAACGTGGAGAGCGGCCGCCGGTGGTTCCGTGAACCCAACGGCACTGGGCCTTTTGTGCTGGAAAGCTACGTGCCCGGCGAGGAGTTGGTGCTGGCCAAGCACCCGGGCTACCACCTTGGCGCCGCCCACTTGGACTCGGTGCGGTTCATTCTTAGCGGCGGCACCTCCATGCTCATGTACGAGAACGGGGAGATTGATCTTACGGGGGTGGGCATAGCGGACCTGGACCGGGTGTTGGACCCCTCGGACCCGCTCAATCCCCAGCTGGTTGAAGCGCCTCCGTCGTTCAGCACCAACTATATCGGGATGAACGTCAACGAGCCGCCCTTCGACGATCCCAAGGTGCGGCAGGCGCTGAACCTGGCCATAGACAAGGACTCCATCGCGCACACCGTCATGGCTGGGCTGGTCATACCCGCGAAGGGGATTCTGCCGCCTGGGTTCCCAGGGTTCAGTGAGTCGGTCCAGGGGTACGGATACGACCCTGAAAGGGCACAGCAGCTTCTCGCTGAGTCCAAATACGGTCCCCAACTGGAGAACTTCGACAAGCCAATCATATTGACCACGGCCGGCAGCTTCGGGGCCAACCTGACGCTGGACATGGAAGTCATTCTGGAGATGTGGCGCACTAACCTGGGAATCGAGGTGGAGGTTCTGCAGACCGAGTTCGCCACTTACCTGCAGGACCTGGTGAAAAGGCGTTTCGAGATGTTCGAAATCGGCTGGATCGCCGACTACCCCGACCCGGAAAACTTCCTGGACCTTCTCTTCCACAGCGAGAGCTCCAACAACCATACCGCCTACTCCAACCCTGAAGTGGACAAGCTGCTGGAAGAGGCGCGAGTGGAACCCGACCAAGCCCGGAGGTTCCAGATGTACAGCCAAGTCGAGCAGATGATTCTCGACGACGCACCCTGGATACCCCTTTGGAACAGCGGCGAGCAGTATGTGCTGATTAAATCCAACGTGAAGGGCTACCATCTGACCCAGTTGATCATTCCCAAGCTGCGGTTCGTCTACTTCACTGAATAGCAATCCCGCCGGGGATGGAGGTGGGTCAAATCGGGGAGAACCTCTGGGTCTACGTCGTCAGACGCCTGCTGTGGACTCCGGTCCTGCTTCTGGTAGTCTCGCTTATCACCTTCGTCCTGACGAGGGTCGGCCCCGGAGACCCGGTCCAAGTCCTGCTGGGGCAATACAACAACCCCGAGGCCGTTGAGAGGCTCAGGAAGCAGCAGGGCTTGGACAGGCCCATCCTGGTCCAGTACGGCATCTACGTCCAAGACCTGTTCCACGGCGACCTGGGGGAAAGCTTCCGTTACCGGGGCCGAACCGTGGACGAGCTGCTTCCCAAACGGATGTGGACGTCGGCTCAACTGGCCATCGCGGCGATGATTGTGTCCCTGGGCTTGGGCGTCCCGCTGGGATTCTTCGCGGCCCTGAAGCAGGGAAGTTGGCTGGACACGACCACGGTTGCGGTGACCCTGATGTTCATGTCAGTGCCCATATTCCTGACGGCGCCGGGGCTGCTCATCCTGTTTTCCCTGAAGTTGGACCTGCTGCCCGTCAGCGGTTGGGGCGGGTTCTTCGACATGCGTATAATCCTGCCCGCCATGGTCATGGGGATTCCCGGCATAGCGGCGGTGACCCGCATCACCAGGGCCTCCACTCTGGATGTGGTGGCCCAGGACTTCGTCCGAACGGCCAGGGCTAAGGGATTGCACGAGTACGTGGTGCGTCACCGACATATCCTGCGCAACGCCCTGATACCCCTCTTCACCCTTACCGGCATGTCTCTGGCGACTTTGATGACCGGGTCCTTCATCACCGAGTTCTACTTCGGCATCCCGGGGATGGGCAGCCTTGCCATCGAGTCCTTTTTCTCCCGGGATTACCCGATCATCATGGCCATCACCCTGATAATCGCCACGGGGTTCGTTCTGGCCAACCTGTTCGTAGACATCGGATACCGCTTTATTGACCCGCGGATTAGATACTAAGGGCCGGAGAAATCGCAGTTGGCCGTCAACCAGATAGAACTGACCTCCGAAGGAGAAAAACGGGGAGCAAGCCTGTGGTCCATTTCCCTCCGCCGGTTCCTCAAAAAGAAGGTGGGAGTGGCCTGCCTGGTAGTGATTCTGGTGTTCTACATCGCGGGCGCTCTCGCCGCCTGGGTGACGCCCTATGACTACCGGGAAGTCGACCTGAGCACCGTTAAGCAAGCTCCGTCCTGGGAGCATCCATTGGGGACCGACCGGGCCGGACGGGACATGTTGACCCGCATCATCTACGGCCTGAGGACCACCGTGATCATTACGGTGCTGTCCATTGTCACCGGCTCCCTATTTCTCGGCCTTGGACTGGGTCTTACGGCAGGATACTTCGGCAAGTGGACCGACTCCGTTATCAACCGAGTGGGGGAGGTGTTCATTTCCTTCCCCGACATACTGCTGGTTCTCATCGTCGCAGCCACGCTGCGCCCACGGGTCGTTGAATGGGTGCGGGACCTGGGGGGAACGGAGTTGGTGCGGCTTGGAATTCCCGACTACCTGGTTGTGTTCGGAGCCCTTTCAGCCTTTGGCTGGGTGGGAATGCAACGGCTGGTCAGAGGCCAGGTGCTGCAAATAAAGCAGAACCAGTACGTGGAAGCGGCGCAAGCCGTCGGAGCGTCCACCAGACGAATTCTGGGAATCCACATCCTGCCCAACGTCATCAGTCCGGTGATTGTGCTGGTGTCTATGGGTATGGGAGCCGCCGCAGGAGCGGAAATCATCCTGAGCTGGCTGGGAATAGGAATCCAGCCGCCGACGCCCAGCCTGGGCGTGATGATATTCGAGAACGGCAACATCGGAGTGCTGCGCTCAGACCCACACCTTCTGCTCTTCCCAGTGGGCGCCATCACAATCCTAATATTCGCCTTCAACCTGCTGGGAGACGCCCTCAACGATGCATTTAATCCCCGCGCCCGCTAGGAATTCAGGATCCTCCTTCTCATTGTCGGCCTCCACACGGCGCCGTTCACTATCGTCTTCCCATGCGATTGACCGAAACGCTTACGGCGCTTACAATTGACCTGCTTCCTATTTTCCCCTCCAACAGCAGTCTTCAGGAGGTTGTTATGGTAGACGAGAACATTGCATTGATGGCCCACCTAATGAGGCGAGCCGGTTTCGGGGCCGGCCGTGACGAGCTTGAAGCTCTTACGGCCATAGGCTACGAGCAGGTCGTGGAGGAGTTGGTGGACCCCGACAAATTCGGGATTCCGCACATTGACCGGGAGATCTTGTTCCGCGCCCACCCGGACACGGTCAATCCCCAGGCGCCCCCGGGAGCGTCTTCCTACATGATCTACCACTTCATGGTCACCCAGAGGCCGCTGGAAGAGAAGATCGCCCTTTTCTGGCACACCGTCTTCGCCACAGGAAACAACAAGATAGACGGCCCGCCGGAGATGCAGCGCCAGTACGACCTGTTCAGGGAGAAAGGTCTCGGCAACTACCGGGATCTGCTGGTCGACCTGGCCAAGAACCCGGCGATGATATTCTGGCTGGACAACAACTACAACCACAAGGAACAGCCCAACGAGAACTGGGGCAGAGAGTTGCTTGAGCTGTTCTCAATGGGCCAGGGGAACTACACCGAAGAGGACGTCTACGAGTGCGCCAGGGCCTTCACCGGCTGGACCATCGGCCCCAAGCTGCCCCGCGGCCCATTCAACCGCTTCAACTGGCCCTTCGTGTACAACGAAAAAGACCACGACGACGGCGAAAAACACTTCCTTGGGCACCGGGGCCGCTTCAATGGGGAGGACGTGATAGACATCATCGTCCGGCAGCCCGCCACGGCCCGGTTCATCGCCCGCCACCTGTACAACTTCTTCGTAGCCGACGAGGTGCAGGTGCCTGCTTGGCTGCACACTCCTCCGAGAGACCCGGTGGCCGTCAACATAATCGCCGATTCCTTCGTGTCCTCCGGGTACGACATGCGGGTCACCATGCGACAGCTGCTCAACTCGGACTTCTTCAAGGAGTCCATGTTCCAGAGGGTGAAGAGCCCAGCCGAAGTCGTGGCTGGCGTCACCCGGATGGTGGGCGACTTCCGCTACCCCAGGCCCGGGCTGGAAGACATGGCCAGGGAGTGCGAGTACATGGGCCAGAACCTGCTCAACCCGCCCAGTGTGGAGGGATGGCACTACGGGCCCGAATGGATAGACAGCGGGTCGCTGGTGCGGCGCATCAACTTCGCAGCGGGAGCATTCTCCAACATCCACTTCCCGGGCGTGCGGTCCATCATCGGCCGAATCAAGTCCCAGGGCAACCTGTCGCCCGCCGAGTTCGTGGACAGCTGCCTTGACCTGATTGGCCCGCTGGAGGTTGGCGAAGGGACCAGGGAGCAGCTGATAAACCTGGCCCAGCGGGACGGAGCTCTAAGCTGGGACAGCGAAACTGCGGAAGCTGCCTCGGCCCGCAGAATTGGGGACATGCTGGCCCTTATCGTATCGTCCAGAGAGTACCAGTTCGCCTAAGACGCCCCGACGACCGGAACGGTCCAGGGCGGGCGCGCCAACGCGACTATGGGAGGCCGTTATGCTAACGACTTATGTTCGTGACAGGGTGTACAACTACGGGTTCGCAGTGGGCTCCGGCCGGGGCGGCGGGAGGAACTTCCTTCGCCCCACGGACTTCGCCCTGGGTTCCGAGGGCGCCATATACGTAATTAGCAAGGGTTTCGAGTTCCTTCCTCTCCAGGGTCTGACCAAGTGCACCATGGACCATCGCTTCCTCTGGGACGACCGCGGCACCGACTTCGGGGAAGGACAATGCCCGATGCCCGCTTCCATCGCAGTGGACAGCCAGGAAACGATTTACGTTTGCGACGACTACACCAACCGCATCTTCAAATGGGACACCGACGGCAACTACCTGGGAAGCTGGGACCCTGCTTCATCGGTGGAAGGGACCCCACAAGACAACGTGATCCCCATCCCTAACACCCAGGGAATTGCCTTCAACTACTATTTGAGGAAAGTGGACCCCGCCAGGGGAGCGGGGGACGGCGAACTCAACGGCCCATCGGGTCTCGTGTTCGACAACGACGACAACCTCTATGTCGTGGACAGCCGCAACCACCGGGTGCAGGTGTTCACGAAGGACGGCAAGTTCCTGCACAAGTGGGGGGCCTACGGCGCCGGAGAGGGCCAGTTCAACCTGCCCTGGGGCATTGCCCTAGACAATGCCGGCGACGTATACGTGGCCGATTGGAAGAACGACCGTGTGCAGAAGTTCACCCCCGACGGCAAGTTCCTGGCTTCCTTCGGCAAGCCGGGCCAGGAAGAAGGCGAACTCAGCCGGCCAGCCGGTGTTGCGATCGACAGGGACGGCGACGTGTACGTGGCCGAGTGGGGCGCCAACCGCCTAACGGTATTCGACTCCGAGGGAGAATATCTCACCGCCTTCCACGGGGACGCCGAAGACCTCTCCCCCGCCAATCTGGACCGCGTGAACGCCAACCCCGACTACGTGAAGGCCCGAAAGCGCGCTGACCGCTCGATAGAGTGGAAGCTCTGGATGCCGGTTGCAGTGAACGTGGACGCAGAGGGGAACATCATCATTCTAGAGAACCGCACCGGCAGGATGCAGGTATACATCAAAGAGCAGGGCTGGGTTGACCCCCAGTACAACCTCTAACGGCGTTGTTTCAAACACACAATGAACAGAGAGTCCGATAAGATTGACTCTTGTTGGAAACATGGAGTAATATCTGCCCGTTCCTATATCGGGAAAGAAACGTTGCGGCTAAAATTTCAATCGGCTGCATCTGAAGCGAGGAGGCGCTCACCATGCCTATCTTGAAGCTCATTAGGTCTAAATGGATACTGACCGTGCCGCTGTTGTTGGTCTTGGCGGTAGCGATGGCTTGTGGCGGCGGAGATGCGGTCACTCCGACAACGGCGCCGACAACGGCGCCGACACCCACGCCGCAACCCACGCCGACTCCGGTTGATTTCGGCGCTCTGACTCAAGAGATACGGGGCATTGTGGACCAAGGGATTCAAGGGATAGAGGGGTTGTCCGCCGCCGACGTAGAGGGGATCGTTAACTCGGCAATCGCCGCTATCCCTGAGGGGCTGTCCTCAGCCGAAGTGCAGACCATAGTCGCCTCGGCAATTGGAGCCATTCCTGAGGGGCTGTCCGCGGCGGAAGTGCAGACCATAGTCGCCACGGCGATTTCCGCTATCCCCGAGGGACTGTCCGCCGAACAAGTGCAGGCGATTGTGGCCCAAGCCATCTCCGAGATTCCCGAGGGGCTGACCGTTACGCAGATGGAACAGGCAATCAGGAGCGCCGTCGATCAAGGCGTGCAACAAGCGGTCTCTCAGGCGGTAGCCCAGATTCCCCCAACCGCAACTCCGTTGCCAGAGTCGCTGATGATGGGCATTCTGCCCGACCAGGGCGTCCTGCCTCTTCACGCGTTCACCGCGCCCCGCTTGGACATGCCCCACCTTAACGGCATTGTGACCGTCGCACACTCGGCTCCATCGTACAACTCCCTCACTGAAATCAACCCCGAGACAGCCGTGCGCAACGTGGTCCGTTGCGATTTGTGCGAAAGCTGGAGCGTGGCCGATGACGGAGTGACCTATACTTTCAATCTCCACGAGGGAGCCGTGTGGCACGACGGAGAGCCGGTCACCGCCGAGGACGTAGTTCTGAGCCTAGAACTCATCAATCAGCCCGACAGGCTCGAAGGCTACGATGTTCTTAAGGACTACGTCAACGGCCGCAGGCACGACCGGAACGTCCTATGGTTGTACTACGACAGCTCAAGGGCTCTTGACGACCACACTGTTGAAGTGACAATCCAGCGCCCGACCCCGGCCTTCCTTCAAGCCCTGTCATGGGACTACTTCCCCATGTATCCCGAACATGAGCTGAAACAGGGCATTCTTCCCAGCTATTCGGACGCCTCGACCCTGATAGGGTCAGGGCCCTTCAAGCTCGTTCAGTACGAAAAAGACGTGCTCTCCGAACAGGAGAGGAACACGGACTACTTCAAAGAAGGAAAACCCTATTTTGACGGATTGATCCACCATGTCGTCAAGGGCAAGAACAGGGTGGTTGCGGCCTACACGACGGGACAGGTGCTGATGCCCAACTCCGTCGTCAACCAACTGAGTCCCAGAGACGCCATTGAACTTGAAGACCAGCTCAGAGGACAGTCAACCTTCCACTGGACGGAGGGGTATCCCGCAGCCTGGGGCGTAATGTTGAACGTCGAGAGGGCGCCCTTCGACAACCCCGACGTCAGGCAGGCAGTGGGTCTCGCTTTGCATCGGCAGCCAATAGTAGAGACCTTCGGCGGGGTCAACCCGATAGGGACGCCCCTGCCCACGGGCTTCTCATGGAGCTACACCTTGGAGGAAGGCCTCCAGATGCGGGGCATACGCGAGGACTCCCCAGGCGTGAAGTCCGCCGAGGACATCGCCGAGGCGCAAAGACTTACTGTGGAGGCCGGCGCCGGACCGGGCACCAAACTTACACTCCTATGCGGGCTGACGTCTGAGGTTTGCGACCTCGCCGTGCTGGTCAAAGAGCAACTTGGCGAAACGCTGGGCTGGGACATCACCATCAACCAGCAAGAGAACAGGGTATCCTCAGAGGCTCGCGAAACCAGAAACTACCAATTTTCCATCGCCTCCGGCGGTGTGCTGAACTACGACCCTGACGGCGCCGCCCTCTTCTTCCGGAAAGGGACTGGACGCTACTACGTGCAATCTGGTCATGAAGACGCCGAGTTGGAGCGGATATGGGAGGGCGTGACTACAGAGACTGACCCGGCGGTCAGAAAGGCTTTGATACTAGAGGCCAACAACGCCATCATCGACAGAGGCGCTCTTCACATAATTTATTACCAGGTGTTCACGTGGATAGTGGACAACAGGATCCAAAACTTCAACCTTGCGCCTGCGTTCCTGACCCACATGAAGCACGAGCACTTGTGGTGTGACCCCCGGTGCACCTAAGCCGGGAAGGTGAGGAAGGTTTTCTAGCGCGCGCAAGACCTGACACATAACCGAGAAAGCGGAGTCGCCCCCACGGCGGCGCAACGTAGCGCCAACACGCCGTGGGGGCGATGGAAATCATCGGTGAACGGCGCCTTCGCCCAGAGAGGTCTCCGGACTGAGCGCCAGCTTAGGCCAATATAACCAGAACGAGACCGGATATTGAGGTAGGGACCAGATGCGAGGCTACATAGCGAAAAGGCTCCTCCTCTTCATCCCGACCATTATTTTGGTCACGGCCTTAGTGTTCCTTTTGCTGCGTATCATTCCAGGGGACCCGGCCAGGTTGCTGCTGTCCGGAGAAGAGGGGCTCCAGGAATATACCCAAGAGGCCTTGGCCGCTAAACGGGCGGAACTGGGCACTGACCGACCCTTGATCGAGCAATACGGAAGATGGATGTGGGGTCTAGTCCGTTTGGACTTCGGTGAGTCCATCTACTACTCCGAGCCGGTCTGGAATGACATCAAGGTCAGGTTCCCCATCAACGTTGAACTAACCGTCCTAGCATTGCTGATGTCGTTTGCCGTGGCCATCCCACTGGGAGTTGTGTCTGCCTTGAACCAGGACCGGCCCATAGACTATGTGAGCAGAGTCATCACCATAGTCGGCATCGCCTTGCCCAACTTCTGGGTGGCCATCATGCTGCTCTACATTCTGTCCGTCTATTTCGATTGGCTCCCTCCACTGGCTTATGTCGATTTCCAGGACGGACCGTGGGAAAATCTGCAGCAGATGTTTTTCCCGGCTCTGGCCCTGGCCGCGTCCCACACGGCCTTCGTAGCCAGGATCACCCGTTCAGCAACCCTGGAGGTGTTTCGGGAGGACTATATCCGTACGGCCCGCTCCAAAGGGCTTGCCGAGACAGTCGTTGTCACCCGACACGCTCTCAAGAACGCGATGTTGCCTGTAATAACGGTCCTGGCATATGAGTTCGGGAGGCTCATGGGGGGCACCGTAGTAATCGAGACCGTTTTTGGCATACCCGGTCTCGGGTCTCTGCTCATCACTTCCATCACCAACCGAGACTACCCCGCCATTCAAGGAATTGTGGTGGTGATAACAGTTTTGGTGCTTGTGCTCAACGTTGTCACCGACCTAGTATACGCTTGGCTGAATCCCAGAATTAGATACGCTTAACCCAAGTCAAGCTGCGAGAGAGAAATGAGCGAAGAGAGAGGAACTCCTGCAGTTACCTTCGCCGAGGGGGAGCTGGCCGGCCTCCGGCCTAAGCCGACCATCTGGTGGCACATCGCCTTGTTCTACAGGAAAAGACCTCTAGGGGCGTTCGGGGCCACGGTCGCTCTCTTGCTGATTGTAGTCGCCATTTTCGCCCCATTGATCAAGACCCAAAGCGAGTACAAGTCTAACTTCGAAAGAGTCTATGCTGAACCAAGCAAGGATATGTTGTTCGGGGGAGACCATCTCGGCAGAGACGTATTCAGCAGAATCATCGTCGGTTCCCGGATTTCCCTGAAGGTGGGCCTTATCAGCGCTTTCGTTGGGTCACTCATTGGCCTCATCATTGGGGTCGCCAGCGCCTATTTTGGCGGGTTGACCGACTTGTTGGTCCAGAGGCTTATTGACGCGATGATAGCCTTCCCGGGGCTGGTGTTGGCCATAGCCATTGTGGCTAGCCTTGGGGCGTCCATCAACAACGTGATAGCCGCCTTATGTATTTTGTTCATTCCCAGCACAGCTCGACTGATCCGGTCTCAGACGCTTGCGGTCAAAGAGATGGACTATGTCCTCGCCGCGCGTTCCGTTGGAGCCGGAGACCTACGCATTATGTGGCGCCATATAGTCCCCCAGGTGACCGCCGTGCTCATCGTCGTCATCACTTTCCAGGTGGGAGTGGCCATTATAGCCGAGGCGGCGTTGAGCTTCCTGGGTCTGGGAGCAGGCCCTGAAGAGCCGTCATGGGGCGGCATGCTGCGAGGGGCCGCACAGACCGTGGTCGGAGTAGGGCCGTGGCTAGCCTTATTCCCTGGCGTGGCCATCGCTGTCGTCGTGTTCTCATGGAACGTGCTCGGCGACGCGCTCAGAGACGTGTTGGACCCAAGGCTGCGCGGAACTAGCTAATAGGCTGCCGTTCGACACCTCCCTCTGACGCCACCCAAACGCCGGGCATAGTCCGATTCTTCTTTGTTGCCTATCAGCCCCTGTATTATCCTGGTGGAACGGCGCTGGCTTGACCGTCAGCGGACGATTCCTGCCTTGGAGGACTTGAAATAGACCCATCTACGGAGACGGAACAGGCCCGTGAGGGACAGGTGCGGATGTGCCCCATCTGCGGCCATGTCAACACCGGCGCCGAAGTCCAAAGCTGCACCCGATGCTGGGCCCGTTTGGGGGAAGTGGCCCCGGTTGGATCGGAGGAAGGGGCCGTCCTGTCGCGGCTGTTTCACAGGAGAATTTTCCGGCAACGGATGGTCAGATGGGCATTCTTGCTGGCAGCCGCCACGGGTTTTACCGTATGGGGTGTCCTCGTATTCTTCGAACTGGGCCCCCTCCCGCCGCCTCCTGTCTCCAACATCAACACCGACACCGGCCTCAATGCCTGGGCCGAGGTCAGGCACGACCCCCAGAACACGGCATTTAGTCCCGAACAGGCGCCCACACCCAAGACGATACTCTGGACGTACCCCACATCATCCGCTCTCTCCGGGGCGCCGGCTGCGGCCGGAGGGGTAGTCTACCTCGCAGCCAACGACGGAACGATAGCGGCCCTGGACGGAAGAACGGGTGAGGATGTGTGGGAATACCGCAGCGACTTGCCCGCGGGTTCGGGGTCCACGCCAGCTGTGACCCGCGACCTCGTCATAGTTACGATGCGCGTCGGAGTGGTCATAGCCTTGGACAGGTACACCGGCGAACCTGTCTGGGAGACCGACCTCAGGCCCTACAGGGCGCCGTTGAGGGGCCCTCCGTCAGTGGTCAACGGCACCGTATACGTCGGCGCCGCTAACCATACGTTGTACGCCCTGGACGCCGCCAACGGCATCCTGAGATGGTCCTTCGAGACACGAGGTTGGGTCATTGACCCCGTAGCCTACGCCGACGACACCGTGCTGGTGGCATCTAGAGACGGATTGCTCCACGTCCTGGACACCAACACAGGCAGGAAACGCTTCGTATACGACGGCGGCTTCAGTGTCTACGGCGGCGCCGCAGTGGAGGGCGACCTAGCCTACTTAGCGGCCTTTCCCAGCGCGATATACGCCATTGATCGCCACGCCATCACCTATCCCTTCCAACGGGCCTTCTGGGCTTGGCAGGTCCAGTTCTGGCATTGGGGCTTCATAGACGACTTCCCGGAGCAGAAAGGCTCAGTATGGATAACGGACGTGCGGGGCGACCTGACCGGCGCCCCGGCGGTGGCCCACGGAAACGTCTACTTTGCCGTGGAACAGGGCAGGGCGGCTGGGCTGAACGCCGCCACCGGAGAGACGGTGTGGATCGGAAACGTGGCCCGGGACATATCGACATCACTGACGGTGGCCGGAGACACGGTGTTGATGGGCACGGACGACGGAAGCGTTATAGGACTGGACGCCCACTCTGGCGAGACGCTGTGGGACTTCCCACTGGGCAGCCCCGTCACGGATAGTCCCATAGCGGCCAGCGGTGTCATATACGCCGTAGCTGAAAATGGTGTCCTATACGCTTTGGCCGATGGGAATTAACCCACCGAGGCGGTTCGCGACACCTGTCCCGGGACGTCGAAGTCGCCTACCGCCGCGTCATACGGGCCGCAAGCCTCGCTGCCGCCCCACCGACGATAATCGCCGGCACTAGAACATACACCCACGTGGGGATTCCGCCTCCCTTGGCGTCCGTGGGAGGAGCTACTACATCCGGGGTTTGGGCCCCGGATGAGTCCTCACGGGTGGGAACCGGAGTCGGCGTCGGAGATGGCGTTGCAGTCGGAACCGTCGTGGCAGTCGGAGACGGTGTTGGCCTGGGAACCGGCGAGGCTGTTGGGACCTGCATCGCCATCGGCGACGGAGCGGCTGTAGGGATTGGCGACGCAGTGGGTATAGGAGTGGCCGTGGGGGACGCCGTCGGAGTAGGCGTCGGCTTGGGGGTTGGGGAAGGCGTCAGAGTCGGTGTTGTAATGGGCGCTGGCGTAGACGTGGGGGAAGGCGTCAGAGTCGGTGTTGTAATGGGCGCTGGCGTAGACGTGGGGTAAGGCGTAGGTTTGAGAGTCGGTGTCGGCGTGGGAACAGGCGTGGGTGTGGGAGGCGGCGGCTGGGCGCGCTCGACTAAGACCGCTTCATTGCCGGCGATCTTGGCGGGACCGTGGCCGTCTGTGTAGTAGGCTACGGCGCGCACCAGATTGTTTAAGTCGCCGTGCATCGGCGTGTAGCTTGCCGACCCGGCCCTTAGGATGTCTGTCCAGGTGTTTCCCCCATCCCTAGAGACCTCCCATTGCCATCTAACGTCGGATACTCCACCGTCGGAGTCCCTCAAAGTTGCAGTGATCGTGCCCTGGGGCGAGGTTTCGTCTACGGTGAGGCTAGTGAACCCCTCCTCGTCCACATTGTTTACTTCTATAGTGACCTCGATTCGGGCAGTCCCTCGGCGTTTATCCCTCGCAATGACCCGGACCGAATAGGCCGCCTTTTTCTCGAAGTCCACCGTTCCTAAGACGACGATTTGTCCAGACTTCTCATCTATACCGAAAGACATTAAGTCAACTCCGGCGAGGAAGTAGTTCACCTCATCGTTGGGATCGCTGTCCTCCGCTGTCACGGGCAGGCCGACGTTTGCCCCCGGCGGCAAGTTCTCATCTATCCGCCTGACAGTGGAGTGTCCCTCTAAGAACCGGGGCGCGGCATTGGCCCCGACACCGCTGACGGAGCCGCCACCTCCAGGAGGTCTGGGTGTCACAGGAGCCTGGGAGTCGCCATCTCCGACAGCAGGCTCCGCCATGTCAGTCATGCCACTGCCTTGAACCCAGTCGCTTTCGCCTTCATCGTTTATGGCTCGCACGAGGACCTCGTAAACCGTATTTGAGGACAGGTCGTCGATGTGGACCACAGTGGCCTGTCCAGCAGCAGGATGGCCGGTCCAAGAGGTCTCCTCTTGCGCCCGATAGCCCACCTCGTAGCCCGTTATCTCCGGGACGCCGTCCGGCGTGGACGGCGCCATCCATTCGACCTTCAACGTCGTGTGGCCGTCGGCAGCGGCTGACGCCACCATGACTGAGTCCGGCGCAGGTGGCGGTTCGTTCACATCGAATATGCTGACGGTCACACCAATGGAGGCGGACTGATCCACTGAGTCCTTGGCCGTCACTGTAACCGTATAGCTGGCCTCGCCCTCATAGTCCAAATTTGCGTCGGCCCCCACCGCTATAAGACCGGAGTTGTCTATACTGAACTTGTCCGAACCTGTGCCCGACAGCTCGTAGGTCAACGTATCGCCGGGGTCTGTAGCCTGTACCGTACCCACAGACTGGCCAGCACCGGAGTTCTCAACAATAGACAACTCCGTGGGTGTGTCGGAGCCAAAGGCTGGCGGCCGATTGTCTCCTATGGACACTACCGCGGTGGACGGAGAGCCCAAGGTCACCTTCTCCACTTCCGCTGGCAGGCTCAACGTAAGGGTCACGGAACCGGTATCGTTTTGGAATTCGACGGGAACCGTGACTAAACCCGCCCTACGGCGTATCGCTGCTTGACCGTTGGGATGGCGCGACAATACGGCCCCTTCACCTACTATCTCAATGTTTATCCTCACTGGCCTGTCAGCCTTGGGACTGACTGTCACCTCGGTTGCAACTGTCCGAGTGCCCGGCGACTCGGTGTATGTATCGGAGCCGAAGGTCACTACCAGGTCCGCCATGTCAGTTGTGCCGTCGCTCAGGCTCCAGACACTCGCTCCCTCGTCATTCGCGGACCGCACCCACACCTCGTAGACCGTATTGGATAATAGGTTGTCGATGGTGGTTTCGGTGACGGTTTCAGCCATGGTGTGCGTGTTCCAGTCAATCTCGCCCTGTTCCCGGTACTGAAGCTCGTATCCAGTGATTGGAGGCACGTCGGAAGGGACCACCGGCGCCGTCCAGCTTACGTCCAAGGTGGAGGTCGGCTTGTCGGCGTTCCTCTTAATAGACATGGGAGCAACCGGCGGCGGCGGTTCGTCCACGTCTACCATTCTGATGGCGACGTTTACTGCGACCGACTGGTCAGCCGAGTCCTTGGCCGTCACTGTAACCGTATAGCTGGCCTTGCCCTCATAGTCCAAATTTGCGTCGGCCCCCACCGCTATAAGACCGGAGTTGTCTATACTGAACTTGCCCGAACCTGTGCCCGACAGCTCGTAGGTCAACGTATCGCCGGGGTCTGTAGCCTGTACCGTACCCACAGACTGACCAACACCGGAGTTCTCTCTCACCGACAACTCAGTTGGGGTGCCTGGGCCAAAGACGGGCGGCCGATTGTCTCCTATGGACACTACCGCGGTCGACGGAGAGCCCAAGGTCACCTTCTCCACTTCCGCTGGCAGGCTCACCGTAAGGGTCACGGAACCGGTATCGTTTTGGAATTCGACGGGAACCGTGACTAAACCCGCCCTACGGCGTATCGCTGCCTGACCGTTGGGGTGGCGCGCCAATACGGCCCCTTCACCTACTATCTCAATGTGTAACCTCACTGTCCTGTCAGCCTTGGGACTGACTGTCACCTTGGTTGCAACTGTCCGAGCGCCCGGCGGCTCGGTGTATGTATCGGAGCCAAAGGCCACAACCAGTTCCGCCATATCAGTCGTGCCGTCGCTCAGGCTCCAGACACTCTGTCCCTCGTCATTCATGGACCGGACCCACACGTCGTAGACCGTATTGGATAATAGGTTGTCGATGGTGGTTTCGGTGACGGTTTCAGCCATGGTGTGCGTGTTCCAGTCAGTCTCGCCCTGTTCCCGGTACTGAAGCTCGTATCCAGTGATTGGAGGCACGTCGGAAGGGACCACCGGCGCCGTCCAGCTTACGTCCAAGGTGGAGGTCGGGTTGTCGGCGTTCCTCTTAATAGACATGGGAGCAACCGGCGGCGGAGGTTCGTCCACGTCTACGATTCTGATGATCACTTTTACGGCGACCGACTGGTCCGCCGAGTCCGTGGCGGTCACGCTTACCGTGTGGGTGGTCTGGGACTCGTAGTCCAATACGGCTCCCGACTTCACAGTAATCCTTCCCGTGTCGTCCACCTCGAACTTGTCCGAGCCTTCCCCGGACAGCCGGTAGCTCAGCGTGTCGCTGGGGTCGGAAGCCACCACCACCCCAACGGCCTCGGCTGGGCCGGAGTTCTCTGGGACCGACAATTCTACGGGGGTGTTCGGGACAAAGATGGGCGGAGGGTTGCCTACCGTAATGACGGCGCTGGACGGATTGCCCAGGGCGACATTCGCCGTATTCGCGGGGAGACTCAACGTCAGGATCACGGAACCCGAGTCGTGCTGGAATTGGACAGACACCTCGACGGAGGTCTCTCCACAGGCGATAGTAACCGAACCGTCCGGGTGGTTGGGGAGCGTCGCGCCGGAGCCTGCCACTGCGACATTCACCGTCACTTCCCGGTTAGGCGCCGGCGCCGCCGTCACCGTGGCGTAAACCGTTCTTGTCCCCTCATTCTCCGCGTATGAAACCGAGCTGAAGGCTACGATCAGTTCCAAAGCTCCCTCGGTACTGTTGTTTTGGAGCGTATGCTGCTCTTTTACAGATTGGAGGGACGCCGTCGGTGTGCCGTAGAATTGGGCAAATATCAACAACAGCCCGACAACCAGGGCCAGCATCGGAGCTGTGGCGCGATAATTTCTTAACATAGAATATTTCTATTTAGATGTACTAATGGACGGCTCATAGTATCTCATATAGCTCACCGGATTGGAGCCGCTGCCGACAGGCCATTATCGAAACGAATGAATCTGATAGCTCCGATTCCACGTTTCAGAGATAATGTTTACGGCTCAATTTATTCGATTGACGGCTAAACTACGCCTGTGATAACGTACCCACTAACATCCGGGTGAGGCCTTAGAGTTCCGGCAGCCCCTAAGCGACGGGACGCATATGAAACGACGGTGGAGGGCTGTAGAATGGCAGACCAAGAAATAGCCCTGATGGCCCATCTGATGCGGAGGGCTGGCTTTGGCGCTTCCCGGGACGAATTGGAGATGCGGGCGGCAAAAGGGTACGAAGAGACCGTCGAGGAGTTGCTTGAACCGGAGAAGCGCGGCGTTCCGGCCATGGACCCCAAGCTGTTGTTCCGCACCTATCTCTACCTGGAGAGCGGCATAGGCCCGCCGAGCGCCACCACCCGCCACGTCTACTACCTCATCAACAACCCACGGCCATTGGAAGAGAAGATGGCCCTCTTCTGGCACATGGTGTTCGCCACCGGCAACGCCAAGATAGACAACCCCTTGGAACTAGGACGACAGTTGGACATGTTCCGGCAATCCGGCCTGGGAGACTACCGGGCATTGTTGGTTGAGCTGGCCAAAAACCCCGCGATGATTTTCTGGCTGGACAACAACTACAACCACAAAGACCAGCCCAACGAAAATTGGGGTCGAGAACTGTTGGAACTCTTCTCCATGGGCCAGGGCAACTACACAGAAGAGGACGTATTCGAATGCGCCAGGGCCTTTACCGGCTGGACCCTCGAACCCAAGCCGCCCAGCGGCATGGGGCGTTGGACGTGGAACTTCCAGTACGTCGCCAACGACCATGACGACGGGGAGAAGAGCTTCCTGGGGCACAGCGGCCGGTTCAACGGCGAAGACGTGATAGACATCATTGTGCGTCAGCCTGCCACATCGCGGTTCATCGCCAGACACCTATATAACTTCTTCGTGGCCGACGAAGAACAGGTCCCGTCGTGGTTGCACGTTCCGCCCAAAGACCCGGTGGCCATAAACCTGATCGCGGACGCCTTCGCCTCTTCCGGCTACGACATGCGGTCGACACTGAGGATGCTGTTCAACTCCGACTTCTTCAAGGAAGCGCTGTTCCAGAGGATGAAGAGTCCGGCCGAGGTGGTGGCCGGCACAATGAGGATGGTCGGGGACTTTATCTACCCGAGGCCCGGCCTGGAACCTCTGGGCATGGAATGTTCCTACATGGGCCAGTTCCTATGCGACCCGCCCAGTGTGGAAGGCTGGAAATACGGAGCCGAGTGGATAGACAGCGGCTCACTTGTCCGACGCATCAACTTCTGCGCCGACGCCGTATCCAACATCCACTACCCAGGGATTCAATTACTCGTCAACAGAGTCCAGGCAAAGGGGAACCTGCCTCCCGAGGAATTCGTGGACCTCTGCCTCGACCTCATAGGCCCATTGGACGTGATGGAGGCGACGAGGCTAGAGCTGATAGCGATGGCTGAGCGGAGTGGCGACGTTCGGTGGGATGATGAGGAAACGACCTCCGTCTCGGCACAGCGGGTGGGAGACATGTTCGGTCTCATCGCGTCAACCAGGGAGTATCAGTTCGCCTGACGGCGTTGGGCTTAATAGGCCCATTGTGTGACAGTGTTCAAGGGCGCGGTTTCCGCGTAATTCGAACGGCCGCTAGGTCCGCGATAGGGGGGAAGTCATGCTGACTGCATACGTTCAAGGCCGTATCTTCAACTACGACTATTGCGTCGGAGGCATAGCACTGTCGGGGGCGGGATGGTTCTTTCCATCGGACTTTGCCGTTGGCCCCAACAGGTCGCTGTACGTGCTCAGTAAGGGGTATGAGTTCCTGCCCACACAGGGAATCACCAAGTGTACGCTGGACTCGGAGTACGTCTGGGAATGCCGAGGCGGGGACTATCTGGAAGGCAGGGGGCCGTTCCCCAGTTCCATCGCCCTTGACAGCGACGAAAACGTGTACGTCTCCGACGAGTTCAAGAACCGGATATACATCTTCGACAAAGACGGGAACCCCGTGGGAGACTGGGGCTCGGACGGCTCCACCAACGGCAAGTCCACCGGCATCACTCTACCCGCCCCGAACACAGTGGGAGCGGGCGTTGCCTTCGACCTGTACTTGAAGAAGGTGGGGGCCAGAGACTCTTCCAAAGACGGCGAACTGAACGGCCCGATGGGCCTTACTTTCGACGGCGACGACAATCTATACATAGCCGACAGCTACAACCACCGCATCCAAGTGTTCACTAGAGACGGGGCTTTCCTGCGAAAATGGGGAAGCTACGGATGCGGAGAGGGAGAGCTCAACCTTCCTTGGGGCATGGCCGTGGACGCCGAGGGCTGCGTATACGTAGCCGACTGGGGCAACTCCAGGGTGCAGAAGTTCTCCCCGGACGGCGCCTGCCTGGCCGTTTTCGGGGCGCAGGGGTCCGGAGAAGGCGAGTTGAACAGCCCTTCAAGCGTCGCCGTCGACAAAGACGGGGATGTGTACGTATGCGATTGGGGAGCAAACCGCGTAAACATCTACGAACCCGACGGGGAATACTTGATGCACTTCACGGGGGACGCAGACCGGCTCTCTCAATGGACTCAGAACAAGGTGGACGCAAACGTCAACCAGCAAAGGGCGCGAAAGAGGGCGGACCTGTCCAGGGAGAGGTATTTCAGGCGACCGGTCACGGTGCGCGTCGACGCCGAGGGCAGGATTATGACGCTGGAGGCGGTGGCCTGCCGCATCCAGGTGTACGTAAAAGAACAGGACTGGGTGGAGCCCCAATTCAACCTGTAGCTCCGGCTTATCCCCATAGTCTCCAGGCGTTCGTGGGCCGACCTGTGACTCCGCCGCTCCCTCATACGCTAAAATGTCAGGCGGAGCCGTTTGGACCGGCTCCTACGCAGCCCGCCCAATGGGAACATGACCTCTGGGCCGGAAGTCCGGCAAAGGCTGCCGTGAACCTAAACCTCCTCAGTTGGAGGAAAATGGAAACGAGGAGATTGTGATGCAAGCGCTTGGTGGCGCCAGGGTCCTCGACCTGTCCATCGACGTGGCCGGGTCCTACTGCGGAAAGCTCCTGGCCGATTACGGTGCAGAGGTAATTAAGGTCGAAAGTCCCGGACGGGGCGACCCGTTGCGCTCCGTCGATCCCAGCGATGACTCCTCCTTCTCGGAGAAAAGCCCCCTCTTTCTTCATCTCAACGCCAACAAGCAAGGGATAACGCTGGATATAGAATGCGCCACCGGGCAGGAAGTGTTCAAAGAGTTGGTCCAAGTGTCCGACGTCGTCATCGAGAGCTTCAGCCCGGGGCGGCTGCCTGAACTGGGGTTGGACTACCAGACCCTGGCCAGCACAACGGAGTCCCTCGTGATGACCTCCATCAGTCCTTTCGGCCCGGACGGCCCGTACAGGGACTACAAGTCGGCGGACATTGTGGACAGCGCAATGGGCGCCTGGACATACGCCCACGGCGACCGGGACCGAGAGCCGTTGCAACCTGGGGGGCCATACACCGGATACGTCACCGGCATTATAGCCAGCATTGGAACCTTGATGGCCGTCTTTGGAGCCAGGAACACCGGCCTGGGCCAGCAAGTGTGGATTTCGGGCATGGAGTCGGCATTGACCACCATCATATACGACTGGGTGAGGCTCTCCTACACCGGAGAGCCGAGGCTGAGGCATGGCCACCGTTTTGGCCAGGGGTCCACAGGCACCGCCGGAACGTCGATTCAACCAAGCGGCGACGGCTATTTCCTGCTGCTGGGCGGGCCGCACCGGGAGGGCCTCGGAGCGCTTCTGGACGCACCTGAGTTGTCCGACGACCCCCAGTTCAAGTCGGGGGAGAGCTGGGTAGCAAACAGCGACGGAATAGAGGCGCTGCTCAGGCCCATGTTTGAAAAGTTCACCACCGATGAGTTGTTCCATCGCGGGCAGTTGCTGAGGCTTCCGCTGGCTCCCGTGGCCAAACCGGAAGACCTCGTGAACTCATCCCATCTTCACGAGAGAGGTTATTTCATTCCGGTGGAACACCCTGTGGCCGGCAGACTGCTGCACACAGGGCCTGTCTACCGGATGTCAGGGACGCCGTATTCCATGAATCGACCGGCCCCTACGTTGGGCGAGGACAATGACGCCGTATACGAGGGGCTTCTCGGACTGGACCGAGAGTTCGTCGGCGCTCTGCGTTCTTTGGGAGTAATCTGAGGAGGGAGCAATGGTGCCAATCCTCTCAGGAGTGCGAATAATCGACCTGACCATGGGTTACGCCGGCCCACTGGCGACGAGCCTCCTTGCATCCATGGGCGCCGAGATAGTCAAAATCGAGTCTCTTCAGGTGCCGGACTGGTGGCGTGGGAGGCATGGTTGGACCGGTCCAGAAGACATGGGATACGAGCAGTCCTTCCAGTACAACTCGGTGAACCGCAACAAGCTGGGCATTACCCTGAACCTCCGACATCCATACGGTGTCGAAGCGTTCAAGCGGCTGGCGGCCATCAGCGACGTAGTCATCGAGAACTACAGCCCGCGGGTCATGGCCAACTTCGGGTTGGGCTACGACAGTCTCCGGGAACTGCGGCCCGACATCGTCATGGTCTCCATGCCGGCATTCGGGAGGGACGGGCCGTGGAAGGACTACATCGGGTTCGGCCAGACGATGGAAGCCGCCTCGGGCCTGACCCACTTCAACGGTTATGAAGGCGGCCAGCCGTTGCTGCTTCCCAACGGCGCCGACCCCTTCGTCGGTCTGAACGGGGCCAACGCAGTGATGTTGGCCCTCATACACCGGGCCGGTACGGGCTCCGGACAGTTCGTGGAAGTTGCCCACATGGAAGCGGTGACTCCTTTCGTGGGAGAGCGGCTCCTGAGTTGGCAGATGGGGAACAAGGGCCCCGTGAGCCGCAAGGGGAACCGCAGCGACTGGATGGCGCCTCATGGATGCTATCGGGCGAAAGGGGAAGACCAGTGGGTGGCCATAGCCGTGGCTTCCGATGAGGAATGGGAAGGGTTTTGCGACTTAACCGGAGACCCGGCTTTCAAAGCGGACCAACGCTTCCGCACCGCTCGCGGCAGGCTGGCTCACAAAAAGGAACTGGACGCTCTGATAGAGGCGTGGACCCAAGAGCGGGACCGGGACGAGCTGGTTTCGTCGCTGCAAGGAGTCGGCGTCGCGGCAGGCATGGCTCTGTCCGACAAGGACCTGACCAAGGACCCCCACCTGCGCGAGACCGGGTATTTTCACTCGCTCGAACGGCGCTACGCCGGAATCCACGAGTATCCCCGCGCCCCTATAAGGTTGAGCCGCTCCCCACAACAGGAGCCGACCGCGGCCCCCACCCTGGGCCAATACAACGAGTATGTGCTGAGCGACATCCTGGGTTTCACCAAAGACGAACTACAGGAAATGAGAACTGACAAGGTCATCGGAGAGCGGCTGAGCGACGCCTAGAGGGGATTTCCCACGATAGTCAAAGGGTTGACCGGCGCTCTTAACTTTGACCCAACCGAGGTGGCGAATGGTGGACATGGAGATGAGTGGAAAGACGGCTATCGTTGGACTGGGCATGACCGAAATGACCCGCCGCTACACCAAACCCGCGTCGGAACTTGCCATGGACGCCGTAGTGTCCGCCGTGGAAGACGCCGGGCTGAAGAAAGGAGACATTGACGGTCTGCTGACCATCGCCGGAATCTCCGGGGGCTTGGAGTTGGACTTCCACGTGGGACTGGGGCTTCGCGACCTGCGGTTGCGGGCCCACATGAACTCCAATACCGCAGGCTCCAACGCGGGGATGATGGTCCAATACGCCGCTCTAGCCATACAGGCCGGCATGGCCGACGTGGTTGGCATTGTGCTCGGCGACTCTCCCATCTCTTCAGGGGTAAGCGGGGGGCAAGCGTATGGGCGCCGGAGGCCGTTGACGGGCCAGACGGGCCTCAACGCAGCCTATGGGGTATTCGGGGCTCCGATGACTTATGCCCTTGCCGCCCAGCGGCACATGGCTTTGTACGGCACGACTCGGGACCATCTCGGCGCCATTGCCGTCTCCAACCGCCGGTGGGCCGCCATGACACCCCACGCCGTCTATAGAGACCCGTTGACCTTGGACGACTATCACAACAGCCGATGGATTGCCGAGCCGTTCCACATCCTGGACTGCTGCATGGTCAACAACGGCGCTGTGGCCGTCATAGTAACATCCGCTGACCGCGCCCGGGACTTGAAACAGCCGCCCGTCTACATCCTGGGCATGGGCCAGGGGTATCCTGGCAATCCTCGCCGGGCAGGCTATGAATCTGAAGTGAACACCGGCGCCGTTCTGTCCAAAGAGACGGCGTTCAGGATGGCGGGCATCAGCGTGGAAGACGTGAACCTTTGCGAGTTCTACGACTGTTTTACGTATGCGACTCTCGTGACGCTGGAAGATTACGGGTTCTGTGAGAAGGGACAGGGCGGGTTCTTTGCCGCCGAGGACAGGCTCGCCCCCGGAGGCTCCTTGCCTACCAACACGGGAGGCGGGCATTTGTCGGGCTTCTATTTGTGGGGCATGACTCCCATCTCGGAGGCCGTCATTCAGGCCCGAGGTCAAGCCGGAGAGCGTCAGGTCCCCAAGCATGACGTTGTTCTTGTCAGCAGCCAGGGCGGAACGCTCGACTATCATTCCTGTTTCGTCCTTGGCCCATCCCCTTTGGGCGGATAGCTCCGGGAACGGAGCAAGGAGGCTTATAGCGATGCCGGAAAAACCTATCCCCGAGGCCGATGAACTCTGGCAGCCCTTTTTCGACGGAGCGCGCAACGGGACGTTGATGGTCCAGCGTTGCCAGGCTTGCGAGTCCCATCTTGCTCCCGGGACTGCGCGTTGCACCGAGTGTTGGAGCGAGTCTCTGGCATGGGTGCAAGCTTCCGGCCAGGGGACACTGTTTTCCTATTCGATTGTCCACCATATCGGCCATCCTGGCTTCCGCGATGAAGTCCCTTACGTCATCGCAGTGGTGGAGCTTGAGGAAGGCCCCAGGTTGAACACCAACATCCTCCGCGGCGACGACACGGAACTCAAAGTCGGAATCCCCGTGGAGGTGGTTTTCGAGGCTCTCAGCGAGGAAATCTCGATTCCCAAGTTTCGCCCGGCTGAATGACTCCGCCGGGTTCGCGGGGCCCTACACGGCTTTCCCTTACCTGCTGCCGCGCAACCGGGGGTCCCACATATCGCGCAACGCATCCCCCAGCATGTTGAAGGCGAACACCACCAAGCCGATGGCTACCGACGGGAAGACTATCAAGGTGGGCGCCTCCCTGAGCAGGTGGTAGGTCTGCCGGCTCATCATCCCGCCCCAGGAGGGGTCTTCAGGCGGACCCCCCAGCCCAAGAAAGCTGAGGGAGCTTTCAATGATGATGGCGGCTCCCAGGGTGACGGAGGCCATGACCAGAATCAGCGAGAGGCAGTTAGGGAGCACGTGCCGGGCCACGATGCGCCAGTATCCCGCGCCCACTGCCCTGGCGGCGGTTACATAGTCCATCGCAATGACGGAGAGGGTCTGCGATCGCACCGCTCTTGCGGTCGGAGGGATGATGGTGATGGATATTGCGATGATGACGTTCTCCAGGGAAGAGCCCGCCGTGGCCACGATGGCCATAGCCAGTATCAATGAAGGGAAGGCCATCAGAGCGTCGATAACCCGCTGGAGGCCCATGTCCACCCAAGAACCCCTGGTGGCGCTGATGACGCCGATGGAGCTCCCGATTAGCACTCCGCATGTTGTGGACGCCAGGCTGACGTACAGCGAGATGCGTGCGCCATATATCAGCCGGCTGAGAACGTCGCGGCCCAACTCATCGCTGCCTAGGACAAACCCGCTCTCGCCCACTCCGGCGAAAATGGCCGACACGTTAATTCCGTAGGGGTCGGAGGGCGCTGTCAGCGGCGCAAAGGCGGCAACCAGGACCAGCAGGATAATCACGACGGCCGCCACAGCCCCCATTGGCTGCAGGACAGCGAACCTCTTAGCCGCAAGCAGGAAGGAGACCGCAGAACCTGGCCTGGGCTGCCCTACGGCATCGATGGCCTCTTCACCGGGAGCAAGCACTTTCACAGTCCTCGCAAGGTTCCCCATATGGAGTGATCGTGCAACATGTCAGTATCGAATCCTGGGGTCCAGCACCCCATACAGCAGGTCCACTATCAGGTTGATGATCAGTATCCCCCCAATCATCGTCATGACTATACCCTGGACCATGGCGTAGTCCCTGTTCGAGATTGAATCGAGAAGAATCTTTCCGAGACCGGGCAGCCGGAAGATGCGTTCTATGATGACTGTGCCGCCCAACAGGACTGCAAACTGGAATCCTGCGAGGGTCAACACCGGCAGCAAGGCGTTTCTCAGCCCGTGGCGGTAGACGACCACCCTATTCCTCAGACCTTTCGACCGGGCCGTACGAACGTAGTCTTCCCGGAGCACGTCCAGCATTCCCGAGCGGGTGATTCTGGCCATGTAGCCTATGCGGGTAAAGGAAAGGGCGAGCACCGGAAACGCCATCTGCTTGATGTTGAGCCAGGGATCATTCCATAGCTGCGCGTATCCCACGGGCGGCTGCCAGTCGAACAACACCACCTGGACGAAGATGATGAGGATGGCGAAGACGAACAGCGGTATCGTCACCCCCACGATGGCGACGGCCCTACCGATGTAATCAATCCACGTGTTCTGGTTGACGGCTGAGATTACACCGAGGGGAATGGCGAAAATTATGCTGATGATTATGCCCGTGACAGCCAACTCGGCGCTGACTGGCAAGCTGCGCACAATGTTGTCACTCACATCCGAGTCGTCATAGAACGATTTGCCCATGTCTCCGTAGAACAAACCCTGGACCCAGTCGAAATATTGGACGACGAGGGTACGGTCGGTGCCCATCTTCTTTCGGAGGACTTCGAGGTCCTCTTCGGTGTACACGGAGTTGCCGGTTGGACCCGCCAGCCTGGCCACCGCGGGATCGCCCGGAACGACCCGCAGAATGAGAAAGGCTATGATGGACACAAGGATGACGCTGGGGATGAAAGCCAGCAGTCGTTTGAGTATGTATGTGTGCATCAGCCTTTCCTTGCGGTGCAGGCATCGAAGCTAGGGCGCGGCGATGGGAACTTCCGGCGCCTGGCTAAGAGAAGAAACGGGTGAATGGAGGCGGCTCTATTCACCCGTTTCTTAGATGACCCTTTTTACAGTCTTGCTATTTTATTGGTCAATAAGCCAAAGCTGCTCGGCCTTGGTCTCCAGATATCCGCTCTGGGTGGGCATCTGGCCCGCCACCTTTTCGGCATTGAAAAGGCGGGAGATCGTCCTCCACTCCTGCATCACCATGTAGGTGTCTTTGGTAAGAAGGATGTCCTCGATCTGCGCAACTATAGCGCGCCTCTGGACCTGATCTATTGTCCGGCTCTGTTCTCTGATGAGAGCCGGCAGGTCTTCAGGCCCCTCGTATTCCCAATTGTGACTGTTGATAACCGAGTCCGGCAGGTAGAAGGAGTTGAGATAGTGGTCCGGGGTGACGATCCCAACGCCCAGCCCCTGGATAATCAGGTCGAAGGTCCCCTCCGCCCTTATCGCATCCATGGTAGCCCGGTCGAAGGTCGCCACCTCCAACTCGATGTTCAGGAACCGCTTTAACTGGTCTTGTATAGTGGCCCCCCTGAGGGCGTCACCGGCCGTAGACGTGATCTGGAAGGTGGTCTTGAAGCCATCGGGGTAACCCGCTTCCGCCAAGAGTTCTTTAGCCCGAGCTACGTCCTGGTCATGGGGGACTCTGAAACCCGGGACCTCCAATATCTCCTCGCCTGTCAATCCCAGTGGATGCCCCGGAGGAACGGCGGGGCCGCCCAATACTCCTCTTCCCGCTTGGACTGCCTGATTCAACTCATGCCGGTCTAGCACCAGCATCATAGCCTGACGTACAAGGATGTCGTCGAAAGGCGCCTTGGTGACGTTCATCTTGAGCATGTTGGGGCAACAGGGGAGCGCGTAGGCAATGAATTTGCCCTTGCCTCGCTCCACCAACGCTTGCAGCTGACCCTCGGTCATGTTGCCGCTGCTCTGCCAGTTGGTCTCCCAGACCCGATCCGTCTCCCAGGCGGCCTGGGCTGCGGTCGCGTCATCGATGGTGTGGTAGTCCATGCCGTCCAGGTAAGGCAGTTCCCGGCCGTCGGGGTCCGTCTTCCAGTAGTTGGGGTTCTTCTCGTACCGCCAGTTTTCCTGGTCCGTGACCGCTACAACCCTGAACGGCCCTGAGCCCATCAGGGTCTTCCACCCGTCTTTCCACTCGAAGCTCAACTCTCCGGCGGCAACCTTGGCGTCTATCTCCTCGTAATGGTGTTTCGGGACGATGACAAGCTGGTCGTTGGCCATGAACAGCAGGAAGTCAGCCCACTGGTCTGTCAAATAGAACCGTACAGTCGTCTGGTCGATCGCTTCCACCCGGTCCATGTGGGAGGCGATGCTGATCTTATACTCGGTGGACGCATTGGGGTGATTGGGAGTCTTGCCCGCCATGCGGTCGAAGCTGAATACTACGTCCTCGGCGGTGACCGGAGAGCCGTCCCAGAATATGGCGTCGGGGTTCAGGTAGAAGGTCCAGACCTTTCCTTCATCGTCCGACTTTTCCCACCTGACGGCCAGGTCGCCTTTGATGTCGAACCTGTCAAAGGTCCAGGCGTTGAACTCCAGCAGTGCGTTGAACATGGGCCCCAACACGTTGGACAGGTACAGGAACTGGTTGTGGGGGTCCCAGTCGCTCCTCAGCCTGAACATGGGCTGGACTTGCATCACCCCGCCGTACTGGGGTTCGCCGAATTCCTCGATCTTGTATCCGACGGCGCCGTAGCCAGTGGTCCCTTCCGCTATCGCCCTTGGGGCTTCCACCGACGACGTGGCCGTAGGGGGAGCGGCGGCAACCGTCGGCGTCGCCGTAGGGGGAGTGACGGCGGTCGGCGGGATGTCCGTTGGGGCTGGAGACGTGGCGGTGGGCACGGAGGTTGGCCGCGATGTCGGGGTGGCGTCTTCTCCACAGGCGACTCCGACAAGGATTGCCATTGCAACCATCACACCGGCAGTCAAAAACCAATGCCGTTTAATCACGTTTTTCATTAGAGGAGCCCTCCTATGATTCACGTTGGGACCGGTGGTCTGGATATGACAGCTTGCTTCCACCGCATAGGCATGTTTCCTGCCTGTGCTTGCCTAAATGTAAACTTGGTCCCGGCTATGGCTGAGGCTATCGCAAGAAGCGGGTTACAACAGTGGTTACGGCGATTGCGATGGTGTATTTTGTAGCATAATGGGTTCGAGAGTGTCAAGTTGATTTAATTTGCTAAATCGACTACTGAAACACGACTTGATCACCGCACATCGTTCCCACCGATTATGTGTTCAGGAGCGCTCCCATCGCCGCACGTTCAGCGTATTGACAGCGATAACCCGCCCGCCAATAATGGCTGTCATCCCGCTTTTCCCGCCCTGGACCCCTCCCAGCTTTGGACATCCCGGATATCCGTGCCCCACTGCCATTTCAGCCGAAGGAGGAAGCGCCATGTCCATCGATATGAGGGTCCCGGAGTTGGAGCGAATCGTCTCCCCAGACCAGGAGCTTGAGTTGCTTGCCGACGGGTTCGGCCCCGAGGACGACCCGGCAAAAGATTCACGAGCCCACGGAATATACCCCACGGCTGAAGGGCCGATATGGTGGAAGGAAGGAGGGTTCCTCCTTTTCAGCCACATGACCCACAACAGGAGACTGAAGTGGGCGCAGGGCGAGGGCGTGTCCGTGTACCACGAGCCGACAAACCACACCAATGGACAGACCAGGGACCCCCAGGGAAGGATCATCGCCTGCGAATCGGGCGCCCGGAGGGTGGCGCGGTTGGAGCACGACGGGACCGTAACCGTCGTAGCCAACCGCTACCGCGGGACGTTGATAAACCGTCCCAATGACGTAACCACCAAGTCCGACGGAAGCATCTACTTCACCGACCCGGGCGGCCCGAATCCCGAGTTCGATCTCGACTTTTCCGGTGTGTACCGAGTGTCTCCTGACCTGGGGACCATCAACTTGCTGGTGCGGGACTTCCTGGCTCCGAATGGCATTGCTTTTTCACCGGATGAGGACGCCCTCTACATCGACGACTCGCGGTGCGGCCACCTACGGGCCATCGACGTACAAGCCAACGGGATGCTCAACATGGCCACCGACAGGGTGTTGTGCGACATGAACGGCTCCGGCTTGCCCGGCGTCGTGGACGGCATGAAAGTAGACGTCGAGGGGAACCTGTACGTAGCCGGCCCTGGGGGGATATGGATAATCGACCCGTCAGGCAATCATTTGGGGATCATCCTGACCGGGTCCGACCAGACCACTAACTGCGCCTGGGGCGGCGACGATTGGAAAACCCTGTTCATCACCACGATGGACAGCCTCTTCCGCATACAGACCAAGATTCCCGGAGTTCCTCTGCCCCGGTAGCCGCAGGCGGGAGTTTTCCAAAACCTCTTCCCATTTGAGGGGGAAGATTGAGATGGGGTGAACGAGGGCTGGGCGCAGCTCACACCCACCCGACCCCTCCCCATGAAGAGGGAGGGCGTATTACAGCGCCGCCTGCTCCTTCTCCCCGGCGGGAGAAGGTTGGGATGAGGGGGAGCAGTCCTTGCTGCTGAGGGAGCGCTTAAGTAGAATGGCTTCACGCTGGGCGTTTCTCATTTCCGAACAAGGGGGCCGTGCAGATGGACTTTGGGCTGACGGACAAGAAGGCTCTGGTGACCGGCGGAAGCAGAGGAATCGGAAAGGCCATAGCCTGGGAGCTGGCAAAGGAAGGCATGGACGTGGTCGTTTCCGCCCGCGGCGTCGAGGACTTGGAGAGGGCCGCTAAGGAGATAGGAGACGACACCGGCCGCAAGGTTCTCGCCATGCCCATGGACGCAACCAACCGGGAACAGGTGGACCGGGTGACGGCTGAAGCGGCGGCCGAGCTTGGGGGTCTGCACATCCTGGTGAACAGCGGCTCCCACCCCGGAGGGTCCGCCACCGCCATAGGCTACATCGACACCGTGGTGGACGAGGACCTGATATACGACTTCGACGTGAAGTTCGTCGGAGCCCTCCGATGCTCCAGGGCTGCAATCCCCTTTATGAAGGAAGCGGGCTGGGGCCGCATCATCAACATCAGCGGCGCCAACGCCAGGAACGGCGGCAACCTGAGCGGAGGGGCGAGAAACGCGTCGATGGTCCACATGACCAAGACCCTGGCCACCCAGGTGGGCAGGTTTGGCATCACCGTCAACTGCATCCACCCGGGAACGACCCGAACGGAGCGCACTCCGGGCTTGCTCTCCCAGCGGGGAGCGGAGCTTGGAATCTCAGCCGAGGAGATGGAGCAGCAGGACTTCACCCCCGGCTCTCCACGGGGCAACGCCATCTGCCGAATGGTCGATGGGTCGGAAATAGCCTACCTGACGGTGTTCCTGGCCTCCGATAAGTCCTGGGCTGTGACAGGCGAGGTCATTACCGCCACCGGAGGCGCAGGAAACGCCGTGTACTACTAGACACGATCGTTGTGTGCAACGGACCATGTAGGGGCGACCGGCCGGTCGCCCCCACTGCGTACTCGACCCTATCCCCCGTCATTCCAGGGCAGGCCGGATTCCAGTGGCGCCAGTCCTTCTCACAAGGTTCCCTGGACTCCGGCCTCCGCCGGAGAGACGAAGGGGTGGCTGCCGTTCCACACGGTGGCCAGCGGAAGCATTCCCGTTGACACCCCGACAGCCCACGCATAAACTGCCTTCAGCCAACCTTTGCCAGGAGTAAATCATGAAAGCTGCCGTGTTTCGAGGCGCCAACCAACCGTTGAACATCGAAGAGGTGCTGTTGGACGACCCCCAGCCCGGCGAAGTCGTGGTGAAGGTGGCCGCCAGCGGTGTGTGCCACAGCGACCTCCACTTTGTAGACGGAGTGTGGCCCATGACCCCGCCGGTCATACTGGGCCACGAAGGCGCCGGGGTGATAGAAGCAGTGGGCGAGGGCGTCACCTACGTCCAGCCGGGCGACCACATCATCATGTGTGGTTCATGCTTCTGCGGCCAATGCAAACACTGTCTGCGGGGGAAGCCCTACCTGTGCCTGGACCGGCCAGGACGGTCTTCCGACGACCCTCCCAGGTATCGCCAGCCCGACGGCAACCCCATGGGGCAGATGGCCGGGCTGTCCACCTTTGCCGAGCAGGTGCTGACCCATCAGAACAACGTGGTAAAGATTCCCGAGGACATGCCGTTGCATCAGGCGGCCCTCATAAGCTGCGGGGTGACCACGGGAGTTGGAGCCGCGCTCAACACGGCGAAAGTCGAGCCCGGGTCCACGGTGGCCGTCTTTGGAGCCGGAGGAGTGGGCCTGTCGGCCATACAGGGGGCACGGATTGCCGGGGCCACCAGGATAATTGCCGTGGACCTGGTGGAAGAGAAGCTGGGACGTGCGCTTGAGATGGGCGCCACCCACGTGGTCGACGCCTCCAATAGAGACCCCGTTGAAGCCCTCGTCGAGATGACGGACGGCGGCGTGGACCACGCCCTGGAATGCATCGGGAACAAAACCGCCGCCGAACAGTGTTTCGAGGCGCTGGGGCCCGGCGGCACGGCAACCATCGTCGGCATGATTCCTTACGGCCTGGACGTGGAAATCGACGGCGCCTCATTCCTGAGGGAGAAGAAGATACAGGGATGCAGCATGGGCTCCAACAGGTTTAGGGTGGACATGCTCACCTACATCGACTTCTACCGGCAGGGCAAGCTGTTGCTGGACGAGATGATCAGCAAGCGGGGCCCACTGGAAGACGTGAACGACTGCTTCCGCGCAATGAAAGACGGCGAGGTCGCCCGCTCTGTCTTGACTTTCGACTAACCAGCGCCGCCAAAACGAAAATATCGGCTTAGGGGCAGTTGCGGACTGCCCCGCGCCATTCATGGGAGGCAACATGTCCACGGTGATATACGAGAAGAAGGACCACATAGCATACGTTCGGCTGAACAGGCCGGAGGCCCTGAACGCAATCAACAACGAGATGCGCCGGGAACTGGAGGCGGTCTGGCACGACTTCAACGACGACGACGACCTCTGGGTGGCCATTCTAACAGCCGAGGGAGACCGGGCCTTCTCCTCGGGGGCCGACCTGAGAGAACGGGCCTACGTAACGGGCGAGAAAGAAGACCCTCGACCAATCCATACGCTGGGCCACGGTATAAACGTGTACAAGCCCATCGTCTGCGGGATACACGGCTACTGCCTGGCGGCGGGCCTTGACGTGGCGCTGGCGTGCGACATCCGCGTGGCGGCGGACGACACCAGCATAGGCATGACCATGACCCGCTGGGGAGTGATGGCCGCCACCGGCGCCACCCAATTGCCCCGCACCATCGGCTGGACCAAGGCTATGGAGATGCTGCTGACGGCGGAGCGTATAACCGCTCAGGAGGCCTTGGACATAGGACTAGTCAACAAGGTCGTGCCCAGGGAACAGCTTTTGGAGACCTGCGAGGCCTACGCCGCCACGATTATGAAAAACTCTCCGACTGCGGTCCGGCTGACCAAAGAGGCCGCTCTGCGGGGCATAGACACAACCAAGGCGGGCAGCCTGGACATAGGAACTCAGCTTCAGCAAATCAACCGCACGTCGGAAGACGCCAAGGAAGGCCCCACAGCCTTTTCTGAGAAACGCCAGCCGGAATGGAAGGGGCGATAGCTGCTTCTTAGAGCCCGCACAGGCTTCGGGAACTTTTGCAGTCCTGATACGTCATATTAGGATAATCAGGAGCCGCATATCCCGAGGAGATGCCATGAAGCTCATACAGGCGCTTTTCCTGGTGTTCGTGGCGGTGTCCGTAGCGTGCTCGTCGACTCCCAGTTCTGTATCCACAGCCACTCCCGGCGTCGCCGCCACACCTAGTGTCGTCGCCACGGCCACTCCCACCGCCGTGCCTACGCCCACGGCCACTCCCACCGTCGTCCCTACGCCCACGGCCACTCCCACCGTCGTCCCTACGCCCACGGCCACTCCCACCGTCGTCCCTGCGTCCACGGCAACACCCAGCGTCGTCGCCACGTCCACGGCCACTCCCACCGTCGTCCAAGCCGAGTTCCCCGCTTGGGTCGAAGACTTCCCCGAGATGGCGCTTCACATTGGAACTTCGGACGTAATAGCTAGGGCGAAGTTCATGTCGTTAGAATCCACAACAAAGAGACACGATTCTTATGGTTACGTAGCCGAATTGTCATACAAGTTCGAGATTGTCGAGTATTTGAAAGGCAGCGGCCCGAATGAGCTGGTCGTCCGTATGGACAGCGGCCCCAAGTATATTGCTTTCCCAGATTGGCTTGGGCTCAGGACAGAAAGCGAGGCCATCGAACTCGCCGATAGATGGTTAAGCCGCAGCATGAACGTCATCGGCGCCGACAGGGATACGATACTCTTGTTGGATAGGACGGAACAAGAAGAATACTATTTTATGAGCACCAAAGACGATGAGAGCCACATCGGTTATCCGGCTATCGGAACGACTTGGTTGGTCGAGGTGCAGCCTTCAATATACCGGCACCGGTTCACGGACGAGCAGTCCGGGACGATATCTCTTTCCGACTTTAGTGACCTCATCGAGGAGATGAGTCTTCTTATGGAAGGTGACTACGCCCCATGTGTATCGATGGCTTTGCGCTATAGGGCTAGGGTTCGAGACCAGCTCCTTGGCGTATACCGTGAATTGACGTTGGGTGGATACAGAGAGCCAGAGCCGTTTCCCCGGTACTCGATGCAGGTCGATTTAGAGAGGTCCGAGAACGCCACCGTATTCAGTTTCCGTAGACCGCCCCATCAATCGTCCCGGTTCAGCGATTATTGGCTGGACGGAAGAGACAAGGACTTGTTCACGATCGACGTTTACGACGATGCCACGTTGTTCTACGAAGGCTTACGTACAGTCCGCTCGCTTCCCCAAGGAGAATATAGCGTCCACTACAACCAGTTCCACCATTCCTTACCTTGTGATGGAGATTTCCAGTACGTTGAAGATGCTTGGCAGATATGGGATACCACGGAATGGGTCGTAACCGTGACCGCTCCGTAGCAAGCCGTCGAAAAACGATCCTGCGGGTAGAATACGAGTTCTCTGTCTTTCAATCAACACAAAAAGGTACGGTTCTCATGGGCAGTCGATTTGGATGCAAGTGGGGTTGAATAAATGGCAACAGGCTGCGGAGACTACAGACCTTCCATCTTGCGTGAATCGAAGATCAAGTCTACCGCGACCTAGTGGAGGCTGCGGTGGGTGCCGACTCTGTTAGACTGCACTAGCATGCTTGGGACAGAGCAAACAGAACCCTCAATCTGCGAGAGGATATGTGATGCATTACGAAATTCCTATTACTTCAGGTGACCCTCTGAAATTGGAACTGGAACCAGGACAGACTCTGTACATCCTAGGCACGAATGGCGCAGGCAAGTCATCTCTGATTCTAGAGTTGCTGTCTCAGTCGAAGAGTTCTGCAACCCGATGGATGTCCGCACGTCGTCAAGTGCATCTGTCAGAGGTGTCTGGAACGCGCGGGTTCATGAATTTCGTTAGTTCCGACTACCGTCAAGACACCGAGGAGCGACAGAATATTTTTGAAAACCAGTTGAGTGGCGATTTCCTAATTGATGGTCGCTGGCAAGAGTTAGAGCCCGAGGATAGATTGACCAAACCCCTGTTCGAATTGGTGACACGAGAGAACCAACGAGCACGCGACATCGCTCGCAGCGTAGATAGCGGCGAGTGCGAATCCTTAAAGAAGCAAGTATCAAATGTTCAGTCTCCCCTCCATTTGGTCAACGATGTGCTTCAGCAGTCCGGATTCAAGATATCGCTAAGTGTAGGACCTGACGGGAAACTATCTGCGGCCAACGAACAAGGTGCTTCGTACGACATTGCGCAAGCCTCAGATGGAGAACGGAACGCTGTGATTGCAACGGCGACTGTGATGACCGCCCCTGAAGGAGCGGTCATACTGGTTGACGAACCAGACAGACACCTTCATCGGTCAATGATCGTGCCGTTCATGTCGGCCCTTGCCGACCTGAGGGGAGACTGTTCATTCATCGTGTCGACGTATGAAACCGCCCTGCCTGATTCTCAACGCAAGGCGCGGGTACTAGTCGTAAAGTCGTGCGCATGGACAGATGGTAAACCGACCACTTGGGAACTCGACGAAATCGAGTCCGGTAAACCTCTTCCCGAAGAAGTTCGAGCGATGATACTCGGCGCCAGAACTAGGACAATATTGGTTGAGGGAACCCATGACAGCCTAGACTCGCGCCTTTACTCAATCCTATTTTCGAACGCTGCTATCAAGGGTGTCGGCGGATATGGAGAGGTCGAGAGTGCGGTGAACGCACTGCGAGACAACAGTGAATACACCCACATCGAAGCGTTCGGGATAGTAGATGGTGACGGTCGCTCTGAGGATTCTGCTATAACAATCGGACAAGCGGGTGTTTACCTGCTGCAAGCGTATTGTGTCGAGTGCCTTTACTACTGCGAAGAAGCATTGACCGCCGTCGCCACACACCAAGCACCAATAGTCTCCGGGGACGCCGACGACCTAACGGACCGACTTAAGGTGGAGATCCTGGACAGGTTGGATTCTAAGGACATCACAAGGCAAATGTCGGCACGCCGTAGTTGGAGGCAAGTCAGAGCAAACATCACGAAACAGATGCCCTCATGGCGACAGATCGCCGAAACGAATGAGCAGAGTTTCACAATACAGGTAGAATCAACATACCAGTCGGAACTGGAGCATTACCGACAATTGCTCGATAACCAGGATTTCAACAGCTTGGCCACGCGCTACCCCATCTACAAGACGTCCGCCCTTGACCCGATACACCGAGTGTTGAGACTCGCAGACAGAGAAGCTTACATAGATATTCTGCTGTATCTCGTGCGCAGCGACGCGACCCTAGCCCGCCAACTTAGAAGTCGTATGGGTGCTTGGGCGGAAACCCTGGCAACTGGCACATCCCATCTACCCTAGGGAGTCACGGCCTAGTGTCCTGAATCTGAAGTTCGCCGAACTGCTATGCCGAACAGGGAGCCCCCTCTCCTTGGACAGGAGAGGATGAGGCGACGGTTACGACTACGAGGATGCCTATCTATCTTGTACAACTAACTTCGGAGACAGGAGGCCGTAGCCCAGGGGGTCAGCCAATTGGCAGTCTGCGCAGCAGCACTCTCGGAGCGGCCCCTAGTCCCTAAGAGGGATGTTTCCCCAAGTGACCGATTCGGCGTCGCCCAACAGGGACTTCTCCTTGACCATCTCCCTGATGCTTAGCAACGTCGCGTTCACCTCATTGGTCAGTAACACCCAGTCGGGCTCTTCTGGAATCCAGTAGGGGGAGTTGATTCTGACCACTTTCTTTTCTTCGGCGTTGAGGTAGATGCCGAACTTGGATGCACTCTCCAGCACGTCAGCGCCTCCTGGTATAGGTCGAAATGGACTGCCGGCGTTTTAGCGTACGGGTCGTTGGCCCGCCGACCTCCCGGCTTCAGCTTCTATAGAGTAATACCCACGGGACTCGTTGGGCAACAGGGCGGCCACTCTGGCCATGATCATGTCAGACATTCCCTCAAGCAGGGACTTGGGTGGGCGGCCTTCGATAACGGGAAGGCTGAACGGTTCGCCTATCCGTACATGGACGCTGCACAGGGGCAGGGGAATCCTGAAAAAGGAGCCGATGTTCTCTGTGCCGGTGATGGCGACGGGCAAGATGGGGGACTGGGTCCTGGACGCTATATAGGCCACACCCGCTTTGCCCCGGTCCAAAAGGCCTGTCCGGCTTCTGGTCCCTTCCGGGAAGACCGCCAGAACGCTGTCTTCATTGAGCAATCTGACACAGGTCCGGATGGCCTGCAAGTCCCCTCCGTCCCGGTCGGTGGGATGGACGTTTACGGCTCTCAACAAGTTGCCGAACAGGGGGTTCTTAAACAAGCTGCGCTTCCCGAGGAAGTGCAGCTCTCGTGGCACAGCGGCGGCCAGGTAGCAGGGGTCGGCGTTGCTCCGGTGGTTCGCCGCCACAATCAGGGGCCCCTTGGGCGGCACGGCTTCTTTCCCCTCTACGTGAAAACGCCCCAACGTAGGGAAATCGAGCTTCGCCGCTGTTGCGCCCAGGTTATACAGCAGGCCCACGCCGCCGTCCCACCAAGACCATGATCCGTTCCAAAACCTCGTTGACGGGCATTCCGTCGGTGATCAACCTGATCGAATCTTCCGCGGCGGTCAGTGGGGAGTTGGACCGGTTGGAGTCCAGCTCGTCCCTGGCGGCCAAATCATCAAATATCTGCTGGTAGCTTGGAACTGGACTCTGGCCCACAACCTTGCGCCGTATCTCCAGGTGACGACGCCTGGCCCTTTCCCTGGGAGTGGCCGTAAGGTATATCTTCAGGTCGGCGTCGGGCAACACAACGGTTCCAATGTCTCTACCCACCATGACAATGGCTCCGCCCTGGGCGATTCTCTGCTGCTGCTCCACAAGAGCGTCCCGCACCCCCTGGACTTTGGAGACATGGGAGACGGCCTGGTCCACTTCAGCGGACCTCAACTCTGCGACAAGCGGCTCTCCGTCAGCGGAGACGCCGCCGTCGTTCACGTTAGCGGCATCAAGGGTCGTTTCGCGGGCGACGTTGGTCCATCCCTGCTCGTCGTCGGGCGCGACACCCGCGCGGAGGCCAAGGTAGGTGACCGCGCGATACATCACGCCGGTGTCGAGGAAGCGGTGGCCAAGACGCTGTGCCAGCACACGCCCCACTGTAGTCTTTCCCGATGCTACGGGGCCGTCAATGGCGATAGTGGAGGCAATAGACACGTAAAGAAGCTGCGAAAGGGAGTCAGCCAGTTCCCAAGACTGTCGGGTAGTATATAGTACCTAGTCTGGGCTTCACAACCATGCGAAACACACGACTTGGCCCCAGGGGCGCACTGCTGGCGGCTGCGCTTGCCGCAGCGGCGGCCCTGTGCGCCACAGCGGCCGTCTACGAGAGCTTCCCGGGGGAAAACGCCGCCATCACCGGGTTCCAGGAGCTGCGCAGCGGTCCTTTGGACAAGGCTACGCTTATCGCATCGTTCACTTCACACTATATCGTTGCAGTGGCGTCGGTGTTCGCAGTCATGTTGCTCTTTGTGCTTGCAAAAAGACGCCCGGACGCCTTGGTCACGTTCATGGTCCTGATCGTCGAATTGCTTGGCGTGGCAATAAAGGAATTGGTGGGGCGAGAGAGACCCATGTACTCCATTCTGGAGGACACTCCAGCCAACCCTGCCTTCCCCAGCGGCCACGCCCTCCATGCAATGGTGTTCTTCGGTCTTCTCCTGGTTCTGGCTCCGACTTTCGCCGGTTCTCCAAGAAAAGCGCTGTCAATAAGAGTGGTTCTGTCTCTGCTCATCCTGGCCTGCGGCGCCTCCAGGGTCTATCTGGGAGTCCACTGGCCGTCGGATGTCTTTGGAGGGTTTCTGCTGGGGGGCCTGGGCCTGGCGGGGCTGCTCCTCATAAGACAGAGGCTACTGGAGCGCAAAGTCGCCTCAGCAAAACCTCTTCCCCTTAAGGGGGAAGATTAAGATGGGGGTGAACGGCGCTGTGCACGGAGGTTATCAGAGAGGGCTAGTCGTGAAAAATGACGCTAACTCGCGAGGCGCTTGCGAAGCGCCCGACGCCCGCCGTTGCTAAACTTTAGGCCGTATTTGGGCTGAATCCAACTTAGCTCAAGGTTTCAGCCGCGTCTGGGGAACGATGAACTGGCTCGATGCAGTAATACTGATTTCTGGCGGAGTCTTGGCTGTGGCGGGACTGAAAATGGGCGCCCTCCACATCGCCGCTATCGCTGTCGGCTCCCTGGCCGGACTTGCCCTGGCAAGCCGCCTTCAAGGCAGGGTGGCCCCTTTCTTCGAGAACTTCACCGATAGCAAGAACGGTCCGGAGATAATCGCCCTGGTGGTGATATTCCTCCTGGCCATGATAGCGGTGTTTCTGGTGGGCAGTATGCTCAAGGGTGCATTCGACAAGGTCTCCCTGGGCTGGGTGGACAAAGTCGCGGGAATTGGCGTCGGGGTGATAATCGCTTTCGCCATCGGCTCGGCGGTACTGTCTTCTATCCAGGACTACCCCATACTGGGCATTGACGACACCATAGAGGCGTCAGCCCTGGGCACATTCCTGGCGGACAACTTCGACATTGTCCTGCGAGGACTCAGAGTGGTGCCCACGGACCTAGGCGCCTAGCCTCGATAAGGCATAACCCTCTGCTCGATGCTGTCAGCCTATTCTTCTATCGGGACAACCACGGAGATAGAGATTCCCCTGGAGCCGCTGCGATGCCCCTCACCGGTCAGGTCTTCGGCGAGGAGGATGTCACCAGCGTGGAATTCCCGGAGCGCTCCGTCGCCGCTTCCCAGCACCTGAAAGCCGCCCTCCAGGCTGATTACGAACTGGCGACGTTCGGCGTTGTGCCAGTCCCCCAGGTCCACGTGGTCTCCCCGGCGGATGGAAATCTCCGATCCAGCCTTCAGGGGGAAGGTCTTGGCCTCTCCCAAGGGAAGCTCAATCCCCTCGAAGTGAGTCTTGCCGTCGTCTCCCGTATACATCCGAACAAACATATGCATATTGCCTTTCCATGAAAATAGGGGCCATAGCGATGATAGTCGAATCGGCGGGCGACCGTAGGGGCGACCAGCCGGTCGCCCCTACCTCATCTGTCCAGACATATGACGCCTACTCAATCACCAACGTCGCCAGGGCTTTTTCGCTTAGCTCCAGGCCAAACCCAGGCTTGTCGGGAGCGACAAGCTTGCCGTCTACGATTTCCGGCGTCTCCTCGTAGAACCCAAGGGTCCAGGGCATGTACTCAACCGTCAGCCCGTTGGGGATGGCGCATATAGTGTGCACCTGGTACTCCGGTATCAGGTGGCTGACCACGGGCAGGTTGAATGCTTCAGCCATTCCCGCAATCTTCATGAACTGGGTCACGCCCCCGGCTCGGACCATGTCCACCATGACGATGTCTATAGACCTCTGTTCCAGCATGTGCCTGAAGGGCCTGATGCCGTACACGTACTCTCCCGCAGCGATGGGGGTGGTCAGGGCGTCGGCCACCCTGGCAAAGCCCTGGTAGTCGTCATGGGCCACGACGTCCTCCAGCCAGAAGAGATGATATTCTTCAAGCTGTCGTCCGATGCCTATGGCCTGGTTCACGCTCCATAGTTGGTTGACGTCGCACATCAAGTCGATGTCGTCTCCGATGGCGTCCCGCAGGACTCGGATGCGCTCGACCTCCCTGGCCACCGTCGGCTCGGCTCCCAGCTGGGTTTTCATCTGGTTGAACCCCATGGACACAAGCCTGGGACCGGCCTCTTCCAGATATTCCACGTTGAAGGGCCGTCCCAAGGCTCCGCTGGCGTAGGTCAGAGCCCTGTCGCGATAGCCGCCAAGTAGCTTATACACGGGCTGGTTGAGGGCTTTCCCCTTGATGTCCCAGAGGGCTATGTCGATGGCAGACAACGCCAGGGTGAAGATGCCGCCGGGGCCGGAGCCGCTGCCCGACTCCCGTATCTTGCCAGTCACCGCCTCGGGCTGCATGGGGTCGTCTCCGATCACCAGATCGGCCATGATGTCCACGGCGGTCTTGAGGGCGGGCGTAAGCTTCCATCCAAAGAAGGAGATGCCTAAGCCCTTTATTCCTTCATCCGTGCTTAGCTCCAGGGAAACGTACTCCCGTATGCCCCCAGGATCCTTGCCTACGATTAGAGGGTTTTCTTCAGGGGCACTGAGCACCCTGGTCTTGGCGCCGGTGATCTTCATGGCCTTACCTCTGTCTTACGTATTTGTCTACGCTCTTGTCTCCCGTGAGGCCAAGGTATATGTCGCCCTTTGAGTCCACCCACATGCCGTGGGCTCCCCTGGTGCTCCACCGGGCCAGAACCGTTCCCTGTCCGTCGTAGACGGAGACCTGTGGGCCATTCGTGTCGGAGAACCGCTCGCAGGTGTAGAAGAAACCTTCGCTGTCCAGGGAGATGTCGTTGGGACGCTGCATGTCAGTCCACATAGTTATGAACTCGCCCGACTGGGAGAACACCTGGATGCGGGAGTTCTCACGGTCGCATACGTAGACATTGCCGTCGGGACCAATCAGCAGACTGTGGGGCAGGTGAAACTGGTTTGGGCCTCCCTTCCCAGGGTCTCCCCAGGAAGAGATGAGTTGCCCGTTCGCGGCGAAACGGTGAACCCTGGAGTTGCGGTAGCCGTCGGTTACGTATAGCTCTCCCGACGGCGCAGGCACCATTTCGGTTGGGTAGTTGAAGGGCCCTGCGGCTCTGGGGACGACGTCGCCAGGGTTTTCACAGCCCGTGTCGGAATGGACGCCCCGCTCGCCCAGCACCTGAATGGGTCTCCCATCCAGGGTAAACTGCAGGGCGACCGAGTCCTCCCGGTCGGTGACGTAGACGATGTCGTTGTGAATCGAGATGCCGTGGGGATTGGCGAAGGCCTTGTGGCCCCAGGAATCGAGAAAGGAGCCGTCGCTGTCGAATACCATCACCGGCGGGTCGGCCCTGTGGAAGACGTAAACCCTGTCCTGGGAATCGGTGGCGAGGGCGCTTACCGTACCGAATGATTGCCCCTCCGGCAGCTTGGGCCAGTCTTGTATGAAGCTGTAGGTGAAATTTCCTGAACCAACGGTGGTCATTTGACATCCCTCCTATCTTGGGGTTGCTTGTTCCCGCCGCCTAGCTTTTGGGAGACTCCCACTCGTCATCGGAGGGCCAGATATTGGTCCCTCCTTTGACCCAAAGCGTAGGCGGTCCATCCCACCAATCTCGGGTTTCGAGCCATCGTTTCAGGTGGGGCGTTTGACCGTGGGCTTTAAAGCCGTCCTCGTTGAGATAGACCTCGTAGAGCCAGAGCCTGTGGGGGTTCTCCGGGTCCTGGATGATGTCGAAGCGGGAACATCCCGGCTCATCCCTGACCGACCCTTGAGCGTCAAGCTTGCTCTCTTCGATGAACCGGTCCTTGAACTCTGCCTTGACGTCTATTGAAGCGATAAGTACATACATGGCATATCTCGCTTAGGTCATTTCCACTCAGCGTCAGAGGGCCAGATGTTGGCACCGCCTCTTACGGCCACCCCAGGGCCTTCATCACGCCACTCCTGAGTGGCCTCCCTCCACTTCACGAAGTGAGGGGCCTGTGTGTGAGCCTCGAAAGCCGCCGCGTCTTTGTACACCTCGTAGAGCCACACGCGGTTTGGGACCTCGGGATCCTGGATTACGTCGAACCGGAGGCACCCCGGCTCGTCATTGACCGATCCCTTGGCGTCCAGGAGCAACTCCTCGATGAACTGGTCCTTGAATCCGTCCTTGATTTGAATGGGAACGATTACTACGTGCATGGCTCCTCCTTGGGGAACATTGGGGCTGGACACTAGACCGACGAAGGGATTATAGATGGGGGGCCACAGACGGGCAAGCTAGCTCCCGGAGTCGGCGGCCTCACGGCGCAACCGGTCGAGCACCAGCCTGTCTGTCGGGAAGGCCATCTCGTCGGGCAAAGCGTCTAGCGGAAAAATTCGACGATAGATTAACACAATAGAATGTTTTATATGGGTCGAGGACTACTCAGTCTATCGCCAACAAATCGGAAACAGCTGCCCGAACAACCGGCCAGCAGATTGAGCATGTATCGCGATCCGGTTTGTCTTGTTGCAACCTCTGCATGTCCGGGTGGACGAGATTTCGAGATTCCCGCAATGCATGACTAAAGCGTTTTACATCGCCTTGTAGCCAGCCCACTTCGTGAGCAACGTCAATCAACGCAGAGAGTCCCCACTGGTTGATTGGTCTAGGTTTGCCACGTTCCTTTGGCGAACTATTTGCTTGATATCCAGTTTGGAGGTCATTCTCGAATCTGTGGAGCAATACACCTTCCAAGATACTTCCCATCATAACAACTGCAGCAAGATACGCTTCTCCTTGCACACATCTCTGGGCTTCCTGCCATCGAAACGACAAAACGTCCGCAAGCGAACTGTCGCTGACTAGCTTATGAAAATCAGGGGAATCTTCGATTTGGGTTTGGTTCAATTGTGGAGTCGCCATCGAGGCATCACGGTCTCTCAGTTGTGGTTCTACTCCGACAAGAACTACTTCGACACCTTCGACCTGGAGAGTGCCGTTCAAATAGTCATTAACCCTTTGTGTCACTTCGCTGTCGCCACTATATTCTTTTGGAGACGCTAGCCTCAGTACAACCTTCTCAAAGTCATCCGTTCCGTTTACATTCTGCAAGGATTCTAGAACAAACCATTTCCTGGTAGACGATTCTCCCCGGGGAAGTACTCCCGCACGGTCAAAGAATTTGATGATGTCAACCATACTGCGATAGGGCCCCGGAGACTTGTATCCACCACCACTACCGTCACCTGAGCCACATATCAACTCGGCAATAGCTTCTAGTGTTCTGTCGTCGATAGTTTTCATCGTCTCCCACCTATGCGTCGACTCCGTGGTCAAGTTTAATGCTTTAACCTTGAGGATGTCCCCCGAGTTGGAGTGTTTTTCCGGTACCGGAGACCATGACAAGGGCTTATATGGCATGGACCGCCAGGGTAAAGAGACTGATATCCAGTTTGGTCACTTAACGATGCGCCAAACGACTTCGTCCAAGAAGCCTTGCATGACCAATTTTCGGGAGGTCCTAGAACAGCATCTATAGCTTGGTGGGCCAATTATTGTTCCTGAACGGATTGTTGATTGCGGGCCACAGACGGGCAAGCTAGAGGCTTGATTCGGCGGCCTCACGACGCAGCCGGTCGAGCACCAGCCTGTCTGTAGGGAAGGCCATCTCGTCGGGCAAAGCGTCCAGCGGAAAGAACTCAACGCGGTCCAGATCGTCGGCGGCCTGAAGGCTTCCGCCAACTGAGGTCCCGGTAAACCAGACGCCCACGGTCAGTGAATCGGGGTTGTGGAAGTTGGAGTGGACTTCATACACCGGACCCAGCTCCACGTCCAGTCCGGTCTCTTCCAGAAATTCCCGAAGAGCGGCGTCTCTAACGTCCTCACCCCACTCTACGTATCCGCAAGGGATGCACCACATGCCCTGGTAAGCGCCTCGGCTGCGCCGCCCAAGGAGCACACGAGAGCCGTCCATGAGTATCACCGCGACTCCGACAGCGGGATTGCGGTAGAGAACGGAGTCGCAAGATGAGCATACGAGGCGTTCTCTGTCGCCCCGGCGCCGGGACTCCAGGCGCCCTCCGCACTTGGGACAAAAACGGTAGGATGAGATTCCGCCGCCTCCTTCGCATTCGACCGACCCCGCGAGCCGACTAGGGCTTGGCCCTAGTCTGTCGGTGTTTAGAATTCCCAGTATACGTCCTAAACCGGACTGCCGCCTACGCGCGTCGGGAGCGAGATTGGTTGACGCTCCAAACCTGTCTTGCTACACTCGAATGAACCGCAACGTGGGCGGTTAGCTCAGCTGGTTAGAGTGCCGCCTTGACATGGCGGAGGTCAGTGGTTCGAGTCCACTACCGCCCACCAGAAGAGGCTCGAACAGGAGACTCCGTGAACTGTCGTGGCTTGCAGATGGGCACAGGGTCCACCTTTCGGGGATTACCGCAGGTTCCCTGTTAAATCCGTCGATATTGTGGTAACGAGTGTGGTAAGTAGTCTCAATAAGGGGCTTATTTGTGGCTACATATTATTACCCTCTCCACCCAACTCGCAGAAGTCAAGAATCCTCTGGTTGAGGTTCGTTCTTGTACTGTGCAGGCGCTCACCTCCACCCACGCGGGCCATTCCTTCAGAGACCTCCGTGGGGACCCAACCGTATTCACCGTTATTACTGCGGGGTCGTCCTCATCGGTGACGTAAATGGTCACCGTTATGTTGTCCATGGCGCCAAACGGGTCGGTGGCAGTGACCACCACCGTGTAGCTGCTTCTGGCCTCGTAGTTCAGGGGAGCCTTAGTCTTCAGCTGGCCATTGTTCCTGCCTATTCGGAAGAACTCAGCGTCCGGACCAGCCAGGGTGTAGATCAGCAGGTCACCATCATCGTCCTGGGCGCTGACCGGAGCTCCGATGTTCCGCTCTGCCTCAGTGTTCTCCGCCACCTCCCGGCTCGTCCTCTCAGACTGGTCGCCCTCGTTGACGAAATCCTGGTCTGGGAACACGGGCGCGGCATTGACGAATCCGCCGTCGGATGCCGGCGCAGCGCCAAAAGATCCGTGCCTCCCTACTGGGACCTCCAGCGCTCCCTTTGCCTCGTCATCGTCACCTACGTTGTCGGTGTACATCGCCACCGCCCGCAGACACCTGCCCACATCAGCCAGCTTCGGGGCGTAGACCGCCGACGAGGACCCGGCTATCGGGTCCCACCCGTCATCGTCAACGGCATCTATGCCGGGCGTGCCAGGGTCGTCCCGGCACTCGTGCGACGGAGCGCCTCTGTCGTTGAACGTAACCTCATCGGACAGCTCCCACACCCACCTCCCGATCGTCACGCCGCCGTCGTCGTCGCTGGCCGCGGCATGTATCGCGATGCCCACCTCCGGCTGCCTCTGGGACAGGACCACCGCTCCGGCGTCTTCCCCATCCACCACCTCGATGGTCACGTCCAGAGTGGCCGACAGCCTGCGGGAGCCCTCACCGGAGCGGGCCACGACGGTTATCAAGTACGAGCTTTGATCCTCGAAGTCAGGCTCGTGGCCTGGCTTGAAGCTCAGAACGCCCTCACTGTCGAAGACAAGGTCATCACTGTCGGCGCCCGACACCGAGTACGTGTAGGTTATGTCGTCATAACCGTCAGGGCCGGTGACGCTGCCGTCCTCGTCGGTGACGGCGTAGGTAGCGGCGACCACCGGACTGTCGTCGTCCCCGAACGTGATGACCGGCGGGTCCTCGTTCTCCACTACGCTCAGCAGCGCCGGTGCGTCCTCATCGAAGGCAGGGGCCTCGTTCACCTCGGTGATCCTGACGATAACGTTCACGGTGGCCGAGGCGGTCGACGGGTCGCTTGCCCTCACCCCCAGGACGTACTCGCCGTTGTTTTCCTCGCCGGCATCCTCTTCATCAGGCAGAGCGAGGACACCGGTTAGAGCCGTCGAGTCCTCGTCTTCGGTCTCGCCGGGATCGGCGCCCAGCTCTCTGCCGACCCTTATCTGACCGGAGAGGCTGTCGATGGTGAAGCGCGCATCGCCGTCGCCATCCTCCAGATCGGGGGTGTCCAGCAACTCGTAGAACAGAATGTCCTCGTCGGCGTCCGACGCCGATACCGGCTCCCCTATGGGCATGCCCACAGCCGTGTTCTCGGCAATGGACCGAGTGACCTCTATGTAGGATGTGGCCTCATCGTCATCCTGATCGGCAAAGGAGGGAGCGGCATCGGTCAGGGTCGTCGCCTCCACACGGTTGGCGCTCACCGCCGAGGCGGTCTTGCCGGAGCCGAACTTGTCGGAGTAGGTGACCGTTGCGCGCAGGTACATGTCCACGTCTGCCGCTGCCGGCCTCCGCCTCGGCGTTGTCGCTCCCTTTATGTCCGTCCAGGTCGTGCCGTCTTCGGACCTCGCCCACTGCCACTGCTCGTCCATCACCCCGTCGTCCTCGTCCGACAGGCTGGCTGAAAGCAGCCGTTCGACCTGCGGCTGCGGCCTGTCTATGCTCGCCGTTCCAGCCTCGTCCACGTCCGTAACCCTCACGGTCACGTCGCGTGTGCCGCCGGCGGCCTGAACAGTCACCCGGTACACGTTCCTCTCAGACAGCAGCGCGGAATCTGTTGCAGACTGCGGGTCTTCGTAGTTAGGGGGTTCCCTGAAAGCCAGCATGCCATCATCGATGGCAAACAGGTCGTCGTCGGGTCCATTTACAGACCACCTGATGACGTGTTCACCCTCGTCAAATGCGCTGAAGGTGGCTACCGGGGCCGTATCGTTCTCGGAGTAACGCACCGACCTGATTCCGGTTATATGGACTGGGTCGTTTACGTCGGTGACGTTGATAGTAACCTGTATGCTGTCCGCGGCTCCCGACGGATCAGTGGCGGTCACAACTACGCCGTAACTGTTCCTGGCCTCGAAGTTCAAGGCAGCCTTCGTCTTCAGCTGGCCGACGTTCCTCGACATGCTGAAGAAGGCGGCGTCCGCACCATCCAGGGTGTAGACCAGCAGCTCGTCGTCATCGTCGAAGGCGCTGACCGGGGTTCCAATGCTCTGCTCGGCCTCCGTGTTCTCCGCCACCTTCCGGCTCGTCTTGTCCGACTGGTCTCCCGATGTGTTCAGGTCCTGGTCCACGAACCTCGGAGCGGCGTTGGCAGGTCTGCTGTCCTGCACTGGGGCTTCCGACACTCCCGTTGCCTGATCGTCAGCGTCATCTATGTTGTCGGTGTAGACCGCAGTCGCCCTCAGACACCTGTCCAAATCGGACAGCTTCGGCGTGTAGACCGCCGACGAGACCCCATCTATCGGGGTCCAGCCGACCACGACATTGATGCCGGGCGTGTCAGGGTCGTCCCGGCACTCGGCCGACGGCGTGCCGTCGTTGTCCACCGTGATCTCAGCGGACCGTTCCCACACCCACCTGTCAATCCCCACGCCGCCGTCGGGGTCGCTGACCGTGCCATGTACTGCGATGCCTACCTGTGGCTGCCTCTGGGACAAGAAAACTTCTCCCACGTCTTCCGTATCCACCACCTCGATGGTCACGTCCAGGGTGGTCGACCGCCCGCGGGAGCGGGCCGTAATGGTTATCGAGTACGAGTTCTTCTCTTCGTAGTCGGGCTTGTGGTCCGCTATAAAGCCCAGGATCTTGGTGGAGCTGTCGAAGGCGAGGACCTCATCGTCGTCACCCGTGACCGAGTACGAAAAGGTGGTGTCATTAGCGTCCTGGTCGGTGACGGCGAAGGTAGCGCCATCGATCGATGTCCCGCTGTCCCCAACAGTAATGTTCGGTGGGTCCTCGTTCTCCTTGACCCTGAGCAAGGTCGGCACGTCCTCATCGAAGGCGGGTGGCTCGTTCACGTTGGTGACCTTGATGATCACGTTCACTGTGGCCGAGGCGGTAGACGGGTCGCTCACCCTCACCCGCAGGACGTACTCGCTGTTGCCGGCGTCGTCGGCATCCTCGTCTTCAGGCAGAGCGGGGGTACCGGCTAGAGTCGTCGAGTCCTCGTCCTCCCGCTCCTCGTCGTCGGCGCCCAGCTCTTTGCCGACCCTTATCTGACCGGAGAGACTGTCGATGGTGAACCGCGCGGCGTCGTCATCTTCCAGATCAGGGGTGTCCAGCAGTTCGTAGAACAGGATGTCGTCGTCCGCGTCCGTCGCCGATACCCGCCGGCCTATGGACCTACCCACGGGCGTGTTCTCCCGGACGGACCGGGGCACCGTGGTAACTTCATCTCCATTCCGGTCCGCGTAGCGGGGAGCGGCATTGGACAGGGTCCTGGGCTCCACCCGGTTGGCGCTCACCGCCGAGGCGGTCTTGCCGGAGCCGAACTTGTCGGTGTATGTGACCGTCGCACGCAGGTACATGCCCAGATCTGCCGGCGCCGGACTCCGCCTTGGCGATGTCGTTCCCTCAATGTCCGTCCAGGTCGTTCCCTCCTCGGACCTTGCCCACTGCCACTGCTGGCCCGACACCCCCTCGTCCTCGTCCGACAGGCTGGCCCCGAGCGGCCTTGATACCTGCGGCTGCCGCCTGTCTATGCTCGCCGTTCCGGCCTCGTCCGCGTCCGTCACCGTCACGGCCACGTCGTGCGTGCCGCCGCTGGCGTTCACAGTCACCCGGTACACGTTCCTCCCAGATCTGGACTGCGGGTCTTCGTAGTTGGGGGGCTCCCTGAAGGCCAGCACGGCGCCATCGATGGTGAACCGGTCGGCATCGGGTCCGGTCAGGGACCACACAATGGCGTCTCCGTCCTGGTCGTGGGCAACGAACGTGCCCACAGAGGACGATCCGTTCTCGGCGAAGTCTATCGAAGAGTCGGCTCTTTGCCCATATGCAAGACGGCCTGTGGGACCATCCGGGATGGCATTCGCAACCAACACTCCGGCGAGCACGATAAAAAATGCCATGGCCCGGCATCTCCCGAATAGGGGAATCCTCAGGCTTAGATGACGTCCCAAGCGGGATGGCGGCGCCAAATTAGGGATCTTCGGGGCCACTAATCTTCCGGCCTAGGATATGAGATAGAGTGGAGCCCCGCAAGGGATTTCAAGACTTGGCAGTCTCGCCCGAAATATTCCTTCTGGAAGGCGTCCTCGGGTCGTCACGGCGGTGGAAGCCGCCGTCAAACGGGATGTCTCCGGCCTGGGTTGTCGCCTGTACAGTGCCAAGCGAATACCTCCCGGCATCAGGCCGGTTGGCGCCCTATTTTTGTGAGAGGGGCATATAAGATGGCCGTGAAAATCAGGCGGACTTTGTATCATTTTGGTATGCGTTTCGGTCGTGGCAGGTATGATTGCACGATTTCCGACCTAGGCCACCCTCTTGCGCTTCCACTATCCTCCAGACCCGCGGTCGCCGTGAACCGGTGAACAACTCCTGGGCCTCATTCCGCAGAGTGTCCCCGTCCCACTTCCCAACGCCTGTTCATAATAGCTAACTGCCTGGGCGAGGGCAATCGACGAGGCTAGGGCCGCGCTCGCACGTGCAGAACGCATCACCCCGTGGAGCTGGCCTCCCGCTTTTCTGATGATGAGTTCGCAGATGCCGTGGGCTCGTCCAGCATTGGGTGTTCACTGAAGGTGGTGCACGGATTCAGCGTCGCTCGCCATTCCAGCCGCTGTCGCGGGACGCCGACCGGGTGGCAACGCGACGACGGTCAATGGCCGTGTACCGCATGGTTCTTGGACGGACACGAAAGGATGACCCGCTGGAATTCAACCTGTCGTAGGTCCCCGACGATCGCAGGGACGATTTCGCGGCGGCGCTGACCATCGACCTAAGGTCACCATCATGAGCCCGCTCATGAGATACCGGATATCCGCTTCGCGGCCCGGACATTGTGAAGGGTGGCCTCGCAGGGTTACGTCGAAGGCGTTCCTGGCCGAAGTGTCACTGCCTTCAACGCCATGCCCTGCGCCCGCGCAGTTGACTTGCGTTCTTCCGCTACAACGGGCCACAATGGACGAGCCAAGGGTCTCGGTGGCTTCACAGGCCGCCCAATGACAACTCGAAGATAGTACTGCGTACAGTCTGCTTAGGCCCACCAAATCGGTCAAAAAGTCGAGAACCTTTACACTCAGGTTCCGACTGGCCATTTCGCTCACGGTGATGCCTCTGAACATGCTCAGTGACTTGCCAGGAGGCGTCACCGGTCGGGATTTTCGGGCGGGGAGATAGGCAACTGAGCGTATTGAGGCCGCGACTCTGTGGCGTGTTCCCCTTGAGGAGATACGCTTTGTTGACGCCGGAGAAGGGGATTGCCTATACTGTTAGCCACTTGAGCTACGCCTAAAACACGTATGTCGGGCAGGCGTGGAACACGACCGAGGAGGCGGAGATATGGCGAACGATGACATTGCGTTGATGGCCCACCTGATGAGGCGCGCAGGGTTTGGCGCGTCCCTGGACGAGTTGGAGGCCCACGTCGCCAAGGGCTACGAGGCCACGGTGGAGGAGCTTCTTCACCCCGAGCTTCACGAGCCCGTGGACATATACGATCTCTTTCGCTACCACCCCTGGGCCTGGAAAATAGGCACGGTGCTTGGGTTCGGTTCCACTCCTTGGCTCTTCTACATGCTCAACACCAAGGCCCCCCTTCAGGAGAAGATGGCCCTCTTCTGGCACCAGATTTTCGCCACCGGCGTCTCCAAGGTCGACCAGTACTACGAAATCATGGTCATGGTCGACCTGTTCCGGGAGAAGGGGCTGGGCAGCTACAAGGAGCTGCTGGTTGACGTGGCCAAGAACCCGGCCATGCTCCACTGGCTGGACAACATCGAGAACCGCAACTACGCCGTCAACGAGAACTGGGGACGTGAGCTGCTGGAGCTCTTCTCGATGGGCGTGGGCAACTACACCGAGAAGGACGTGTACGAGTGCTCCAGGGCCTTCACCGGATGGAGCATCAAGTACATGCTGCCACGGTTCCCCATGGGCCGTTTCGAGTGGGAGTTCGAGTACAAAGATGAGTTCCACGACAACACGGAGAAGGAGTTCCTGGGCAACGTGGGGAACTTCAACGGCGAGGACGTGATAGACATCATCTGCCAGCAGCCGGCCACAGCCAATTTCGTGTCCCGCCACCTGTACAACTTCTTCGTGGCCGACGAACCCCAGGTGCCGGCCTGGTCGGTAACCCCACCCAGGGACCCTGAGGCCATAGAGACCCTCTCCAAGGCTTTTGTCGAGTCGGGCTACGACATCAAGTCCGTGCTCCGCACGCTGTTCAACTCCGACTTCTTCAAGAACGCCCGCTTCTCCCGCATCAAGAGCCCCACGGAAGTGGTGGTGGGGACTCTGCGGCAGGTCGGTGGGTACGAGTTCCCCTTCCCTGGAATCGGCGACATGTCTCGGCAGTACTCTTACATGGGCCAAGACCTACTCAACCCGCCCAGCGTGGAGGGATGGCACACGGGCAAGGAGTGGATTAACAGCGGCTCCCTGATGCGCAGGATAAACTTCAGCGCCGACATGTACGGCGACGCCGACAAGCCGGGTGTGAAGAAGATCATCGACCAGGTCAGGAGCCAGGACGACCAGTCCCCCGAGGCGGTGGTGGACACGTTGCTGGGCCTCATGGGCCCCCTGGAAGTGGACGCCGCATCCAGGGAGGAGCTGCTGGGCCACGCTGCCCAGGAGGGCGTCCTCAGGTGGGACGACGACGAAGCGGCCGCCTCCACGCTCCGCGTGACCGAGCTGCTGCAGGTCATCGTTTCCCTCAGGGACTATCAATACGCGTAAGCAAACCCTCACCCCCGGCCCCTCTGGCAAGGGGAGAGGGGGCTTGGGGCGCCTGTCAACTCCCTCTCTTTCTGGGAGAGGATTGGGACGAGGGCAGAAGTTGAAGGAGGCCGCGATGGCGACGAGCAAGAAGGACCCGGTCCTGGTGGTCATGCAACTGTCGGGAGGCAACGACTACCTCAACTGCGTGGTGCCCTATACCAACTCCCTCTACTATGACAACCGCCCCGTGGTGAAGGTGGACGAGGAGAAGGTCCACAAGCTGGACGACGAAATCGCCTTCCACCCGAGCATGGGCGAGATGGCCGACCTGTACCGGCGGGGCGACGTGGCCATACTCCACGGCGTGGGATACCCCAACTCCCCCAGGTCTCACTTCCGCTCCATGGACATCTGGCACACCTGCGAGCCCGACAAGCTGGGCACCGAGGGGTGGCTGGGACGCGCCACTAAAGAAATCGACCCCAACAAGGAAAACGTGGTGACCACGGTGAGCTTCGGCCCCAGCCTCTTCAGAGCGCTGGCGTACCCCGGAGTCCCTGTGGCCTGCATCGACGACCTGGACACCTACGGTTTCCTGCCGGGAATCTCCGAGCAAAAGCAGCGCAACGCCATTCTGGAGAGGTTCGCGCGGCTGTATTCCCCCGCCGTGGGCTCCGGCCCAGTCAACGACTACCTGGGCCAGACGGGACTCGACTCCCTGGAGGGCGCCGACATCCTGGCGGTCGCGCCCGAGAGGTATTCCTCCAACGTGGAGTACCCCGACACCCCGCTGGCCAAGAAGATGAAAGGGATTGCCCAGGTCCATATGGCTGACCTGGGGACGCGCATCTTCTACGTGGACCACGGAAGCTTCGACACCCACTCGTACCAACTTCCCACCCACGCCACTCTGTGGACGGACGTCTCCCGGGCAGTCGACGCTTTCTTCGCCGACCTGAAGGAGCACGACGCGTCGGACAACGTAATCATGCTGGTCTTTTCCGAGTTCGGACGCAGGGTGCACGACAACGGCTCCGGCTCCGACCACGGAGCCGCCGGCCCGTCCCTGGTGATAGGCGACGCCGTAAAGGGCGGCCAGTACGGCGAGTACCCATCCCTCAAGCAGCCGGACCTGGAACAGGGAGACCTTGTCCCCAGCACCGACTTCCGAGGGGTCTACTCCACCATCTTGGAAGACTGGCTCAGTCTCGACCCCATACCCATAGTGGAAGGGAACTTCGAGAAGCCTGCCTTCCTGGGGTAGAAGGAATCTCCTGGAGAGGTTTAGACCCCCCTGACCCCAACCCTCTCCAGCACTCGGGAGAGGGAGCGTACAAGCCACATTGGGAGGTTCATTATGGCCCTTACCCAGACGGCCGTAGGCAGGACTTACGATTTCGCCTTTGCGATAGGCGGCGGAGCGCAACTTGGACTGTATCCCGTTGACATTGCGGCGGGTGAGGGCGACACGGTTTACGTCCTGACCAAGCAGTCGGAGCAAATATCCAACGTCCACTGGACCAAGACAGCCTCCCAGGCCAAGGTCGGCATGCTCACCATCACCTCAACGAAAGACGAAGAGGAGTTCGTAGGTGAGTTCGGAGGCTACGGCGACCAGCCAGGCAAGCTCATCTGGCCCGGCTGCATCGCGCTGGACAGCAAGTACAACGTCTACGTCACCGACGAGTGGATGAACAGGGTCTCCGTGTGGGACAAAGAGGGGAACTTCATCGGTGTCTGGGGCCAAGGAGGCTCCGGCGACGGGGAACTGTCCATGCCCTCGGGCATCGCGATAGACCCAGACGACAACGTGTGGGTCGGAGACACCTATAACCACCGGGTGCAGAAGTTCTCAGCCGACGGTACGTTCCTTGACAAGTGGGGAAGCCACGGATCCGAGCCTGGGGAACTGGACTCGCCCTGGGGCATGGCCGCCGACTCCGAGGGCAACGTATACGTCGCCGACCACAAGAACCACCGGGCGCAAAAATTCAGCCCGGACGGTCGTGTCCTGGAGGTCTACGGCGGCTACGGCTCAGGCAAGGGCCAGTTGCAACGCCCATCAGCGGTGGCGGTGGACAACGACGGCGACGTGTACGTCTGCGACTGGAGGAACCAGCGTGTGAACGTCTACGCTCCCGACGGTTTCTTCATTACTCATCTCGTAGGAGACGCCCAGGTGATGGCCAAGTGGCACCGAGGAACTCTTGAGGCCAACGCCGACGTGGGCAAGGCCTGGCGCCGAGTGGAGAGCCAGGAGCCTGAGTGGAAGCTGGCCATGCCCACCGGCATTGACTTCGACAAGTCCAGAAATCGCCTGATGATTACGGAGCCCCAACGTAAGCGGGTCCAGATATACGACAAGGTCAAAGACTACATGGAGCCGCAGTTCAACCTGTGATTCGCGGCCCGGAGCGTCGAGGACTCTGACCCCATGACCATGGACCGGCAAAAGGAGGAAGAGTTCCTCCGCATAGCATCAGAAAATCCCGTAGTCCTGGGCCGAGAGATACCCCCAGAAGTCCTCCATGTATCTGTCTATGACGTGGAACCCACCCGGTGGTTTCTGGAGTTCCTGGAGACCGGCCACATAGAGTGGGTCAAGCGGAGAGACGGCCGACTCACCAAGTCCCGAGACCAAGTTCGAAGCGCCGCAATACTCCTATGGCTCCGGGCCTGCAAACTATACAACTCGCACCTTCTGGGACGTGACGACCCCGACTGGGACAAACCTTTCTTCTCCGATGAAGGGCTGTCCGAGGGAGAGTCCTTCTAAGGTTCGGCGCCGGTCCGAACCCGGAATCCTCACATTCCGCGGGGTGTTCCCAGACCTTCCGACGCCAAAGCGTTCCAACAAGGGGACTGTGTACACCCTATCCACGTGCGATGTAAAATTGAGGACGCCAAAAGACGGCTCTTGGGAGCGCCTCAAGTGAAGCCTGAGAACTGTGCTAGAGGGGGCATATCCTCCTAGAGGCCGGAAGGAGGAACGATAATATGGGAAATTCTCTACACGAAACGCCTGTCCCCGTCGCGGGGCAAACCGACGAGGTTGAGCGTTACGACGCCATAATAATAGGCGCCGGTGTCTGTGGACTATATCAATTGTACTGCCTGCGTCGGCTTGGCTTGTCCGCCCGGGTGTTTGAGGACGGGGGCGGAGTAGGAGGAACCTGGTACTGGAACCGCTACCCTGGCGCCCGCTTCGATTCCGAGAGCTACACCTATGCATACTCCTTCTCGCAGGAGCTGCTTCAGGAGTGGGACTGGAAGGAGCTCTTTTCCGGGCAACCCGAGAACGAGCGCTACTTCAACTACGTAGCGGACAAATTTGACCTGCGCCGAGACATTCAATTAAACGCCCACGTAACTTCGGCGGTCTACGACGAGGAAGAGAATTTCTGGGAGGTTCAAACGGAAGACGGCCACCGGGCCCGGGCGCAATACTTGATCACAGCCGTCGGCATTCTGTCAGCCCACTACCTTCCCGACTTCGAGGGAGTCGAGAGCTTCAAGGGCGAGTGGGTCCACACCAGCAGATGGCCCGAGGAAGGCATGGACCTGGCGGGCAAACGTGTGGGAGTCATTGGCACAGGGGCCACGGCAGTGCAGCTAATCCCGGAAATTGCCAAGGAGGTCGGCCATCTGACCGTATTCCAGCGCACGCCGAATTACTGCGTGCCCCTGCGCAACACGGAGATAGACACTGAGACCCAAAATAAAATCAAGGCCAGCTACCCCGAAATCTTCAAGATTTGCAGCGAAACCCCGACCTCGTTTATCCATCAATTTGAACCTAGGTCGGCCTTGGAGGTCTCGTCGGAAGAACGCTTGGCGCACTACGAAAAGACGTGGGACTTGCCCGGCTTTGGGAAGTGGTTGGCCAATTTTCCGGAAATTATGACCCCCGGCGAGATCAACGAGGAATACTCCGAATTCGTGCGCAACAAGATCCGCCAACGCGTGAAGGACCCGGCTGTGGCGGAACTGCTAGCCCCCAAGGACCACCCCTTTGGTTCCAAGCGTGTGCCGTGCGAAAGCGGATACTATGAGGCATACAACCGGGACAATGTCTTGCTGGTTGACGTACGTGAAACGCCTATCGAGCGCATCACTTCCAAGGGAGTCAAGACCGCCGATGCCGAGTACGAGCTGGACGTCATCATATTTGCCACCGGATTTGACGCCATTACCGGAGCGCTGACCAGGATAGACATCCGCGGAGTGGGCGGACAGGCGGTGAAAGACAAATTGGCCGCCGGTCCGCGCCACTACATGGGAATACTCAGCGCTGGATTTCCGAATATGTTCACCATCAACCAGGCTGGGTCCGGCAACTACCCCAGAGGCGCCGAGTGGATTGTGGAATGGGTGAGCGACTGCTTAAGCTACATGCGCGACAACCGGTTTTCCCGTATTGAGGCTAGCCTGGAAGCGGAAGATGCCTGGGTTGACTACGTCGTCAAGGGAACCGCCAACACTCTACGCACCAAGGCCAGGACCTCGTGGCAAACAGGAACCAACATTCCGGGCAAAGCAAACGCAGTGCTAAGCAGCAGTCCGGACAGCGCTCCGGTATACCGAGCCAGGCTGACCGAGGTGGCAGCCAAGGGTTACGAAGGGTTTGTGTTTCGATAACCCCTGTGGGCTAGACCCAAGCATGGCACTATTAGCTGGAAGATGGCCCCGCCTTTCTGAGGGGCCTAATGTCCCTCCGGTAATGAACGGAGCTGAATCATGAGCGCTGTGCATGACATGGGCGGAAGACAGTGTGACGACCCTATTAACCAGTCGGATCACACTCTGATGGACTGGGAGCGGAGGATATACGCACTGGTTGGCGTCCTGAGAGAGAAACGATTGATAAACACCGACGAACTGCGGCGCGGCATCGAGGCGATCCCTGAGGATGAATATGAGAGCCTAACCTACTACGAACGATGGGCGGCATCCTTGGAGCTTCTCCTGGTGGAGAAGGAGTTGATCACGCCCGAGGAGATCGAAAGCAGATCTGCCTCTCTCAAGGACAAGTGGGGCTGAGATGGCCCAGTTCCGTCCCGGAGACTCTATCAGGGTACTGCCGACGGTTGTCGACACCCATCACAGGACCCCCGGCTACGTCAAGGGCAAGTTGGGACGGGTGAAGGCTCTGTCCGGAACTTTCCTTGACCCCGAATCGCGGGCCTACGGCGGAACCGGGCTCCCGGAACGGGCCCTATACCTGGTCGAGTTTGACATGAGAGCTATCTGGGGAGAGCGATATAGCGGGCCGACAAGCGACAGACTGCTTATCGATATCTATGAACAATGGCTGGAGCCGGCCCACGATCCGGCCTGCCACGGAGGTGAGGCGTGAGCGCCGATGAACATCACGACCACGAAGACCACGAACACCCTGGCATTGAGGAGGATATTGAGCTTGGGGACCGCGCCCGTCGCGCGCTGGCCATGGAAGAACTCCTCGCAGAGAAGGGCGTGATCGACCAGGACGATGTCCGGAGGCTTATCGACGTAACCGCGGCCAGGTCGCCGGTGGACGGCGCCAGGGTTGTGGCTCGCGCATGGGTGGACCCAGCATTCAAGCGTCGTCTTCTTGAAGACCCAGAGACGGCCCTGGCTGAGTTGGGATACCCGCTCGTGGGCAGCGCGAAGCTTGGTGTACTCGAAAACACCGAAAAGGTGCACCACCTGGTAGTGTGCACCCTATGTTCCTGCTATCCGACTTCCCTGCTTGGACTTCCACCGGATTGGTATAAAAGCTTTGCCTATAGGTCACGGGCCGTTGTCGACCCTCGCGGGGTCATACGCGAGTTCGGCCTTGAGGTGGGAGACGACGTAGAGGTCCGCGTAGTCGACAGCGCTGCGGACTTCCGGTATCTGGTCCTCCCTCTACGCCCCGAAGGGACCGACGGGATGAGCGAGGAGCACCTCGTCGAGCTCATCACCCGCGACAGCTTGATCGGGGTTGGCGTCGCCAATTCACCTGTCGTCAAACCCTCATAGCAGTGAATCATCCTCCCTGTCGAACCGGAACGAGGGACCCGGGTCGGGGCATCACAGACGGGGAGAACCGCTGGCCGAGGCATGGAAGGCGAGTGAGGCGGTCTGAACGAATTGTCGGTTGAGAGTTCCGATGTCGTCATCGTGGGCGGAGGGCCGGGAGGGCTGGCAGTCTCCCAGCAACTGACTGAACGGCGCATTTCCAACGTCATCCTCGAACGGGGAGACCATGCCGGGTGGATGTGGGGACACGTCTACGACAGCCTGAGGCTGCACACCGGCAAACACCTCAGCTCACTGCCCGGAATGCCGTTCCCGGCAGGGACATCCCTGTTTCCCACTCGGTCAGAGTTCACCTCCTACCTTGAGAACTACGTAGATAGGTTCCAACTGCCCATCCGGACTGGTGTTGAAGCGAAGGGACTACAGCGGGAAAACGGGGGTTGGACGGTCGAAACCCGGTCTGGCCGGTACCAGTCCAGGGCCGTCGTGGTTGCAACGGGAATCATGTCCTCACCGGTGACTCCCAATTTCCCCCGGGCGTCCTCCTATACCGGGCTAATGTTCCACAGCACGGAGTACAGGCGGCCCGAAGAGCGCATGGGGCAATCGATATTGGTGGTCGGGATTGGGAACTCTGCGGCCGAGATAGCCTCGGAACTCGCCAACGCAGGGATGAAAGTTGCGCTGTCCGTGCGGTCGGGAGCCAACGTCATCCCAAGAAGCATCGCAGGCATCCCGTCCCAATACTTGGGCTGGTCGATGTCCTGGCTTCCGGGACCCATGCAGAGGCGGATTGTACGTGGGAGCGGCCTTATCGGCAGTCTTCTGAAGCGCAGCCCTCCCGCTTTGCCGAGGAAGGGAGGATTCGGCGGCTGCCAGGACGTTCCAGTGATAGATCGAGCTATAGTGGACCATATCGATGCTGGGCGGGTGCGCCTGATGCCCGGCGTGGCCGAATTTAGCGAAAACGGCGTCCGCTTCACGGACGGAACCGAATGGGTCGGCGACACAGTGATGCTGGCAACCGGGTATCGTGCCTCGACCGAATGGATGGGCGACTATGACGCCAGGGACGGATGTGGGTTCGCCCGCCGCCTGGACAGGGTGCGGAGCGCGGACCATCCGGACCTATATTTCGTCGGCCACAACTACGATGGGCGAGGAGGCCTTTACAATATCCGCATCGACGCCAAGCGGATAGCACGGCTTATCGCACATAGTCACTCCCAGTGATAATCTGCGAAAGCCCATAGCGCGACTGCCAGGACCATGTGAAGCCATATCGGAATCGTGCGCCGGAACCACCGCAACTCTGGGCGCAGCGCCATCGTCAGTACGTAACGCAGAACCATTGACCCAAAATATATCCACGACAAGACCGCAAGATACGGAGCGGCTGCGCCCCACCAACCCGCAGCGAACGGCCCCTCGTCCCTGTAGATGCCCACCGTTATCTCGACCATGACGGCCAGAAGCGCCAACTGCGACGGCAACAGATACTTGTAAGGCATGAGACCTGAGTACCAGTGCTCGTTGGACGGAAGCCATCGCGGAGCGCGGGTCACGACCAGAGCCTGACCAAGCACACGCAGGACGAACAGCGCTGTGCAAACCGTCAAAATCGGGAAAGTGTACGACATCGTTCTTTCGCAGATAATTCTACCCCCGCAAGGGGATCGCGTTCACTGTAGCTTCTGCCGCCGACGTCCGAAACCTTTTAGCGGCGATTCAGGAGCACTGGATGGACGTATGAACGAATGCGTTCAAGTCTGCTTTTGGTATAGGCTAGGCTTACATCGGGCGCCAAGGTATACTATTCTTAAATACGCTAGCGCCACGATACACCAGAGAAACCACTAGAGTGAGCCTGTTTGGGGAAGGGGACAAGCGTCATGCTGAGATTCGTTGAAGAAATCGTCCTGCTCCTGCTCCGCGACGAGGACGGAAGATTCGTACACGTGCCCAGCTGGTCGCTGGACTACGCCATCGCCGGCGGAGTGTTGATGGACTTGGCGATGGAGAACCGCATCGACACCGACTTGGAACATCTGATACTGGTCGACCCCACACCCACCGGCGACAGCCTCCTGGACCCCACGCTGGCCGACATAGAAGCCGGGGAGAAGGGCGACACCCGCTACTGGGTGGAACGCACCGCGAAGAGCGCCCCAGAGATAAGGGAGGAGGCTCTTTCGCGTCTGGTGTCCGCCGACATCCTGGAACGCCAGGAAGACCGCTTCCTGTGGGTGTTCCGGTCCAGACGCTACCCGGCCATCGACGGCAAGGCCGAACGCGAGGTGAAGCTGCGAATCATGGGGACGCTGTTCAGCGACGAGATTCCCGATCCCCGCGACATTATGATTATCTGCCTGGCCGACGCTTGCGGCATCTTCAACGAGATACTGTCCAAAAGAGAGCTTGAGCAGGCCGCCAGCCGCATCCAGCAGGTGCGTAGGCTGGACCTCATAGGGCAGGCCATGTCCCAGGCCATCGACGACATCGAGACGGCGGTTGTAGCCTCGATGCAGGGCCATATCTACTGACGCACCGCTGCCGCACGCTTCAACAGCCGCTCTTTGGCATACTATAGCTTGTCTCGTATATTGGAGTCGGTTTCGACGAATTCCATCCCGCTAGGTGACCCGATACACCCGTTCATCTTTCGATCGAGGTGGTTGAAGAAGTCGGGTTTCCACTGTTTGTGCCGGTCAGATGGCATCGGTCCATGGCCGTCCAGCTCACTACGGGACCCCTTCACAGATACAGCCACAGGAGATCAGATTGTATTCTTAGCAACCATACGAAGCACGGTCGTGACCACAGCCTTCGCATCCTGCTCGATGACAGTGTCGGGCGCTTCATCTTCAAGAATTGCCCTGTATTCCACGCTGTCCTCATTTCCTGGCCTACGAAAGTGAGCGTAGGCATTCCGCTTTTCGCGAACTCTCTCCAAATCCAGGAATTCGCTGCCACCTATAAGGCCATCGGTATGGGCTTCTCTAAGTAAGACTGAGAGACCTGCAGGCTCAAGGTCGTTACGGCCTTCTCCATAGAATAACGCCGCAAGAGTTCGTTCGATGTATGAGAGACCCAAGAGGATTGTTGCCAAAAACTGGGCGTACACAAAACAATATCGCGCTTCTTCGAATAGGCTATTGGCAAGTAGGCCGCCGGGAAAGGTCCAATATTCCCCGGCCGGTGAATTGTCGATTAGGCATTCGAGCCGTGAAGGCCTGTCCTCGAAGCACTTAGAATCTTCGTCAGTTAGCCATTTCGTGGCGGTCAACACCTCCTCGGTCAATTCCTGTTCTTCCTCCATGTTCATGCACCTCCCCTTGTATACCGACCCACTTGTGTCTCCGCCCTCCGACAGTGAACACTCACAGCAGTTGCAGCCTCTCCGAGTTACCACCCCGACCAGACCAACCACAGTCTTGCAGCGGTGCTTGGGAACGTTCGGAGTATTACACTACTGTTAGACGTTTTATGGTCTCACCAACAGGAACCCGCACTGGCAGCCGAAACAATTATACGTCCGCGCAGAGCCAGTGGTGCGATGACCGTTCGTGAAGGAAGAATTCACATTCCTGGGTGGTGCGCCACGACGGGGTTATCATCTCCCCAGGGTCTTTCGATTGTACCCGCTTCTCCTATTCCGCTTATCCCTAACAGGCCTTTCCCCCCTCATCCTAGCCTTCTCCCGCCAGTGGAGAAGGGACAATGCCCCCTCGCCCTTGACGGGAGAGGGTTGGGGTGAGGGTGAATAATCGAATGACCCTGATCATCTCCCCCGGTCGTTATGAATAGAGTCAAAGGGAGTGATAGAATAGACCCCACTGCCGATTCAAGGCGGTCCCGCCGCCTCTCGTAGGGTTCCTTAAAGCATCTAGGAGAATCCCTTTGACGGCGTTAGTCCACATCCTTTCACACCGCCGCCCCGCAGCCATTTTGGCGGCGAGCGGGATTGTTGCCCTGGTTTTCTTCCTAGTCAAGCCCGCTGTGGCTCACGCGGCCGGCGTCGAAGAGGAAACCGCCTTTGTCTTCAACACCTTCGCTTTCCTCGTCTGGGGCGCGCTGGTCATGTGGATGTGCGCCGGGTTTACCATGCTGGAGTCCGGCTCCGTGCGCACCAAGAACGCCGCAATGATTTGCCTGAAGAACATCGGACTCTACTCCATCGCCGGCCTCGCGTACTTCTTCATCGGCTACAACCTGATGTACGTCGGAGTTGATAGAGAGCTTACCCTGTTCGGCGCTGACTTCAGCGGCCTCATCGGCTCCTTCAAAGCGCTGTACGGACCGTCGGCTGACGAGATAGCCTTGTTGGGCGGTCAGGAAGGCGCCGCATCCGCCGTGGTACAGGACGGGCCTGGCTACGCCACGATGTCCGACTGGTTCTTCCAGATGGTGTTCGTGGCAACAGCGGCCTCCATAGTGTCCGGCTCTTTGGCCGAGCGGGTCAAAATGTGGTCATTCTTCCTGTTCACGCTACTGCTGACAATGATCATATATCCCATAGTGGGCGCCTGGACGTGGGGAGGCGGCTGGCTGAACGAACTGGGGTTCCAGGACTTCGCCGGTTCGACCATCGTGCACAGCACCGGAGGCTGGGCGGCCCTAGCGGGCATATTAGTCGTCGGTCCCAGGCTGGGCAAGTTCCGGCGCGACGGCACGGTCCGTCCCACACCGCCCTCCAACATCCTGGTGGTGACGCTGGGCGTCTTCATCCTGTGGTTCGGCTGGTTCGGCTTCAACGGAGGCTCCCAGTTGGCGCTGGGCAGCGCGGCCGACGCCGTGGCAATGAGCGTCGTGCTGGCCAACACCACCCTGGCGGCGGCGGCAGGAGTCATGGCCGCCATTATCGCCTCGCGTCCCATCCTGGGGCGCATTGACCTGTTCGCCGGGCTGAACGGCGCGATAGCGGGGCTGGTGTCTATCACAGCCGCCCCGACCTTCGTCGATCACTATTGGGCCGTGATCATCGGCGCCATCGGCGGGACGCTGTGCGTTGCTGGGCTCAAGTTCCTGGAAAAGGTCAAGCTGGACGACGTAGTCGGAGCGACCCCGGCTCACCTATTCGCCGGAGTCTGGGGGACCCTGGCGGCCTGCATAGCAGGAGGGGCGACCTTCCATGTGCAGCTTATTGGCGTGCTCTCGATAGGAGCGTTCGTGTTCGTCGTCTCATGGGGCTTGTGGCAAGCCCTGAACAAGACTATGGGAGCCCGGGTGTCCCGCGTGGTAGAGCAACTGGGCCAGGACGCAGGGGAATTGGGCATCGAGTCCTACCCCGAGTTCGTCCTCATGCCCGACATGGAAGACGACGACTGACCGGGTGGCGCAGCCAGACGGAGTATCAGATAGTTGACCGACAATGAAGCAGCAAGGTCAGTACAACAACGAGTTCTTTCAGGAGAAAACCCTATCTCATAACGAGGAGTGCGAGTGGAAGCAACTCCTCGAATACGGTGAACAGAGAGTTCGGGAGCAAGGCTTAAGTCCTGACGACGTGGCCCTCCTAGTCGAAGAATATCGGTCCGAAACTGGTCCTTCTTCCAGCGGCAACGGCTAACCCTACCCACCAAGACAGTTATCGGTCTCCGTCCGCTTCAATTCCGGCCGGCTCGGCTACGCTCCAGCAAACCTCTTCAGGGCATCCTGGACCGACTGGCCCTTTTGGAAGCCAGCTTTGGAGGCTGAATCGTTGAGGTGGGAGATGATTCCGTTGGCCCAGGCGTCCTGCACGTCGCCTATCCGGGCCGAGTTGTGGCTATAGGTGAGGCCCGGCGCGCCCTTCTCCTCCAGCATGGCCAGGGCCGCGATGCCTGCGTCTTCCTTGCCTACGCCGGCGTCGTTGAAAAAGACCGCCAGCATTGGATGCCTGCAGGCGTAGGAGCCTGAACTGACGCCCCCGTGGGAGGCACAAACTATCACCGAGCCCGCGTCCTCCTCCACCAAGTCGGAGATGGTGTCCATGCCTATGACTTTGACGTCACCAAACTGCTCCAGCGTTCCCTTAAACACCGTCGCCTCCTAGGTCGTTTTGTGGTTCGTCGTCCCTTTTAGATTATCCCCTTGCTCTTAAGACCCTCCAAGGTCTCCGAGGTTACTCTTAGCCAGTCACCGAACACGGTCTGGTTGTCATGTCCGGCAGGCACCGAACCCCTCCAAATCTCTCCGGGAGTCCGGGAGAACTTGGGCACGACCCCCGTGCCCTTGACCTTTCTGCCCAGTTGGAGGTCTTCCCATTCTATGTGGACGTTTCGTGCCTGGTAGTGGGGGTCCTGCGCGATGTCGCTGGCCGTCATTATAGGCCCACAGGCCACCCGGGCCTCGTTCATGGCACCGACAGTCTCGTCCACGGTGTGTTCTTCCACCCAACCCCTGAGAAGGGCGTCGAACTCTATGCCCTCTGGAGATTCTATATCCACGTGGGCCACCCGCCACTTCTCTGCCGAGGGGTCGAGGCCGATGACATTGCAGACGCGGTCGAATACGTTTCCGATGGCGGCGATGATTACCCAACCGTCCCGGGCCTTGTAGACGTCGTATGGCTGGAAGGCCGTGGCGCGGTTGCCACCCCGAGTGCGCACCAGGCCCTTCTCGAAATAAGCCATCATGGTGCCGCCAAGGAGCCGGTGAATGGCTTCGTGCATTGCCACGTCCACCGCCTGTCCGCGTCCCGTGTTTTGGGCCGAAATATATCCGGCCAGGGAGGACCAGAGGCAGAACAGGGCCGAGATGAAATCTCCCATGCTGGGGACCATCCGTACCGGAGGCTCCGGCTCCGGGAACCCGTTAAGGTGCATTAACCCGGCGAACCCCTGGGCTATGAAGTCGTAGGATGCCCGTCCCAGGTAGTCGGGATGGCCCTCCTGCCCGTAGCCTGATACATGGGTGATGACCAAGCGTGGGTTCGCCTCTAGGACCGTCTCGTCATCAAGACCCCACTGGGCGTAGACGCCCGGCTTGGAGCTTTCCATCCAGATGTCGACTTTCTTGACCAGGTCCAGGAAAAGCTCCCTCCCCTCTTTTGAAGCCAAGTCCAACGTGACATGGAAGGTGTTGCGGTGGTCTTGCATCCAACCCAGGGCTATGGCCGCTCCATCGGGGCCGTCCACAGGGAAGTCCAGCTTCCGCCACATGACGTCGCCGCCACCGGGCCGCTCCACCTGGATGACCTGGGCGCCCATCTCCGCTGCCAACTCTGCGGCAAAGGGCTGGGCAATCATGGAGCCGGTGGATAGGATTCGCACCCCCTGGAGAGGTCCGAATTCGGGGACCGGGAGGGAAGGGCCGTTTGAGTCCATAAGAAGACGCTCCTGGGTTTATAGCGTTCAATACTATATACATTGGCGCGTGGGAAAACCACTTGTTGTGGACGCCAGGCAGGTCCCCATCGCCGCTGCAACGAAGCAGGTCAGTGTCCAGACAACCTTGCGACAAGAGGCAGCGCCTCTGGATTCCGGCCGTCGCCGGAACGACGGGACAGGAGCGCGAAGACCCTAAAATGGTGGTTTTACAAAGAGCGTCCAACGAAAAATGCAACCTCAAAAACGCATGAAGCCGTCTCCAAGAGCGCATTCAACTTTGGAGAACCTTCTTTGATTTCTCGGTTCGTTCGGAATGGCAGTTTAACGGGCTGGCGAAGGGAGGATGCCACCGCTTGACGTGTAAAACGGCCATAAGTACAATCCGATGTTGGGAAAATAAAGATTCGCCAACTTTATCTATTTAGGTTGGAGACAGCAGGTAAGACATCAAACCCAACAAGGTCAAACGCAAGCTGCAAGAAGGCAAGACCGCTACTGTCGTAGGAGGCCTAAATAACCCCGAAACCATAGATTTCTTGGGCCAGTTCGGATTTGACGGACTCTGGATCGAGACTGAACACGCCCCCACCACCTGGGAGCAGTTGACCAATTCCACCAGGGCCTGCGACCTCTGGGGCGTCACATCGGTGTGCCGGGTGACCACCAACGACACTTCCCTCATAACCCGCACCCTGGACTCGGGCTGCACTGGCATCGCCGTTCCCCACGTGAACACCAAAGCAGAGGCCGAGAAGGCCGCCAAGTCGGCCAAATACTCGCCATTGGGTTATCGCGGCATGGGCGCCGGACGCCAGTCCTACGGCGAGCCTGACTACTACCGCACGGCCAACGAGGAGACCCTGGTCATCGCCTTCATAGAAGAGGTCGAGGCGGTGGAAAACCTGGACGAGATTCTCACCGTGGACAACATCGATGTATTCTTCATGGCCCCGTCGGACCTGGCCGCGTCTATGGGTGTTCCTTGGAACCCCTGGAGCGCGGAGCCGGAGCCGCGAGAGGTCACCGAAACGGTTGACCGGTGCATTCGGAAGATTGTCGACGCCGGCCGGACCGCCGGTTTTCTGGCCAGGGAAGAGACTCTGGAGAGTGTCTACGACCAGGGCGTCAGGTTCTTCCTGACCAACTGGGGCCCCTGGGTGGCCAAGGGCGCCAGGTCATATTTGGACAAGGTGAGCCGGATTGAAGGCTAGCCATCCCCTGGAATCCGTCATCTCCTGCCAAACCCGGTCTCATTCCGCAACGTATGCACCAACCCGTGTGCGCACAATCTACAGTCGCGATACGAAATAGGAGAGGAGACGAATGGTAAAAGCATGGTTTCTAAGGTCCAAACTTTGGGCGCTGGGCGCCTTTGCATTGGTGTTGGTCGCAGCCGCCGCGTGCGCTGACGACCCCACGCCGACTCCCAAACCCACCGAGACTCCGGCCCCTCCGACAGCCACGTCGGTCCCGCCCACGGCCACTCCAGTTCCGCTGGACAAGGGGTTCCTGATGGCGCCCGAGGCCGACTCCAAGTATGGCGGAGTCCTACGATGGGGCGGTATAGCCAACTCCACTTTGTACGACATTCACCAAACGGGAAGCATAGCCAACATGGGCCCGCAAGCGCCCATGTATGACCTGCTGGTGCAGGTGGACCCTGTCACATGGGAAGAAATAATTCCCGACCTGGCCGAGCACTGGACGGTAGCCGCTGATGGTTTGACCTACACCTTCCAGATCCGCGACGGCGTCAAGTTCCACGACGGAGCCGACCTGACGGCCAACGACGTGGCGGCCAGCTTCAACCACATCATCTTCCCGCCGGAAGGTGTGCTCAGCCCCAGACAGAGCCTGTTCAACACGGTGACCGAGGTTGTGGCCACGGACGACTCCACCGTGGAGTTCCGGCTGTCCGAAGCCAGAGGATTCCTGCTGCGGGCCATTGCGGGCGGGTTCAACATCATCGTCCGCGAACAGACCCTGGACGACAACAACTACGACCTCAAGACCGTCATCGACTACCCCGGCACCGGCCCCTTCATCCACCAGGACCTCGAGCCCGGTGTAGTCAGGCGACTGGAGAAGAACAACGACTACTGGAACCCCGACCTTCCATACCTGGACGGAATCGAGGCTTGGCACTTCAACCTGGGTCCGGCCACCGGAGCGGCCTGCCTGGCCAACCAGGTGGACTTCTGCTTCGGAGTGGACCCCGGCTCGGCTGACGAGGCCTTGGGCCGGGACGACATGATGTCCGCTCCGCTGTTCCCCACGGTGCCCCTGGGCCTTTGGATAAACAATGAAAACGCACCTTTCGACGACGCCAGAGTGCGGCGCGCCATAAATCTGGCCATAGACAAGCCCGCGCTGATTGAAGCCGTGAAGGAACTCTTCTTCACCACTCCGGGCGGCTGGTTGCTGCCCACCGACCCTCTCTTCCCCGACTATTGGGGCGAGGCACAAAACATGCCCGGTTGGAGAACTCCCACAGAAGAGGACCTGGCAGAGGCCAAGCAGCTGATGGCGGACGCCGGATACGGCGACGGAGTCACCGGCGTGGACTTCCTAGTCCGCTCCGGGTTCCCATTCTCAGAGGTTACTACGGAGCTTATCCAGGACCAGATAAAGCGGCGCCTGGGCATCGAGTCTGAAATCAGGCCCATTGCATCGGGTGAGTGGTACGGAGAGGCCCAGCAGGGACGCTACGACATCTCGGTCACGGGATTCGGCGTGACCCTGCCCCACGTGGCCGACTACTGGACCGCTTCCTTTAAGACCGGCGGCGGCTACAACTTCAACAACTACAGCAATCCAGCCTTGGACGCCATCATTGACAGGGCGGCGGCCGAGTCCGACCCTGACGCCCTTCAGGGAATCATCGCCGAAGGCATAGCCATCCTAGAAGAAGACGTGCCGATGATATACGAAGGCAGTTTCACCGTCTTCGACGCCTGGTGGTCATACGTCAAGGGCCACGGCACGGCGACCAAGGGCGGCAACTACTGGGAGGGAATGCGCAACGAGATATGGTGGTTGGATAAGTAAACCCAACCCTCCCTAAATATTCCCCATAGCGGCAGACGACATCTCCCCTGTCCGGGCAAGGGCGCCCGATTCGACAGGGGAGATGTTACAATTCGCTCCCAGTACGGGATGCGAGACCAATGACTTCATACATCATCAGAAGGCTTATATACGCGGTGCCGACCCTCCTCGGCGTGTCTATGCTCATCTTCCTTGCCATGCGTGTGCTGCCCGGAGACCCCCTCACCGTAATGTACGGCACCCAGGTGGTCACCATCAGAGACGTGGACCGGGAACGCATAGAGGCGGAACTGGGGCTTAGCGACCCCTTGATCGTCCAATACGGGAACTGGCTCAAGGACATCGGAAAGGGGGAACTGGGCACGTCCTTCTGGAGAAACGACAAGGTCTCCGACCTCATCAAGCGACGCGGGCCTCTCACGCTGGAGATTGCCGTGTTGGCCATTCTGGTCTCATGGCTCGTCGGAGTGCCTGTGGGCATACTCTCGGCCCTCAAGCAGAACTCATTGCTGGACTACGCCGCCAGGTTGTTCACGGTGGCGTTTCTAGCCATACCCAGCTTCTGGCTGGCGTCGCTCATCGCACTGCTGCTGGTGTTGAAGTTCGGCTACGGCCCGCCCTTGGGCACAATCGACCTTTGGGACGACCCGAAGAAGAACCTTGAGATAGTATGGGGGCCGTCGGTGGTGCTGGGATTAGCGGTGTCCGCCCACATCGCCAGGATGACCCGGTCCACTCTGCTGGAGGTTATTCGGGAGGACTATATACGCACCGCCCGCGCCAAGGGGCTGGCGGAAACCATTGTCGTGTTGCGCCACGCCCTCAGGAACGCCCTGCTTCCAGTCATCACCCTTTCGGGAGTGCTCTTCGGGTTCCTGCTGGGCGGCACCGTGGTGGTTGAGCAAGCCTTCAACGTCCCTGGGCTAGGACGGGCAATGATCGACGCCATCACCGAGTTGGACTACATAGTGATTCAAAACCTGGTGCTGCTGTATGCGGCCGCCTTCGTGGTCATCAACTTAGTCACCGACCTTAGCTATGCATTTCTGGACCCGAAAATCCGCTACTCATAAACGATTTACATGGCCCGCGACGAAGTCCAATTAACCGCCATCGGAGAGTCTGCCAGGGACGCTACGGCGATTCTGTCGCGGCTGGTGCGCCGTACCGGGTCTTTTGCCCGCAGGCATCCGTTGGGATTCATCAGCGGCGTGGCGATTGCTGCCCTGGTTTTCGTCACGGTGGCGGCGCCCTTAGTGGCGCCTTACGACCCCACGGAGACCAACCCAGCTGACCGGAAGCAAGCGTCGTCCATATCCCACCCCATGGGGACCGACCTGCTGGGAAGAGATATTCTCAGCCGTGTGATATACGGAGGGCGTGTATCTCTGCAGGTTGCGGTGGTAGCCGTGCTTTTGGGGACTGTCACAGGAGCCCTTTGGGGAATCGTCAGTGGCTACATTGGGGGAGGTTTCGACACAGCGAGCCAGAGGGTCCTTGAGGTATTTATGGGGTTCCCCGCGTTGATTCTGGCGATGGTGTTCCTGGTGGGATTTGGAGCGGGCGTGTGGACGGTGACCATTGCCATTGCTGTGACCCGTTTGCCCTTCGCCACTCGAGTCATCCGATCAGTGGTGGTATCGGTCAAAGAATCGTCCTACGTGGACGCCGCCAGAGCCGTAGGAGCGTCCGGTCTGCGCATAATGACCTTCCACATAGCGCCCCAGTGTTTGGCTCCCTTCCTGGTGCTGGCCACCACCCAGCTTGGCGTGGTGATAATTGTGGAGGCGTCACTGGGATTCCTGGGACTGAGCATACCTCCACCCACGCCCACATGGGGGAACATGCTGGGTGGGGCCGTGGCGGGGCTGCTTAGACCCCACTGGCCGCTGGTCGCCTTCCCGGGGCTGATGATATTCATTGTTGTGCTGGCCTTCAACTTCCTGGGAGACTCCGTGCGGGACACGTGGGACCCCAAGCTGCGCGGCCAGACCTAGAGGGCTCGACCGCCGTGGTCAAGAGTTGAAGAGAGTTTCCAGCTTGGCCGAGGCGTTGAAGAAGTATTGGAAGCTGTGGTTGAGTCTGAAGAACAGGTCGAGCCGCAGCTGGTCGCCCTCTTCGTTCTTGGCGATTCCGTCGGGGCTCATCAGGTCCAACGTGTTAAGCGTGTGGCTCCGATCCGCCTCACCATGCTCCTTGATGTTCTCCAACATCTCCCGCCAGTCTGACTCCGCCATTTCCAGGTAGAAGTCCACATCAGGAAGCTCTCCCGAGGAAATCTCCTCCACGCCGGCGCATTCGAAAGCCTCGAAGGTGAGGACGAAATTGTGGGAGCCGGCCTTGACGCCCATGACGGCGTCCACGGTGCCTATTCGGCGGAACTCGGGGTCCGGGTTGACGAGACCACGAAGGGCCTCGAACCATTGGACCGATGGGAATGTAAGCCGTTCGGGGGCCGCTGAAGTCACTTAGCTACTCCTTGAAATAGGGATCACCCGTCTCTCTAGCTGCGCTAAAGGGGGCCATCTTGTTCAGATAGTGTTCGGGAGAGCTGTCCGGCGGAGCCTTGGACATGGCGTCGTCGACCATCTTGCCGTACTTGGGGTCCAGCTGGGCCATCTTGTCAGCCTCGGACTTGTGGTAGGCGAAGGTGGACATGACACGGGTTATATCCCCGCTGCCGCAATGACGGCAAGAGGTAGGCTGAGGGGAGTTGTAGCTTCGAAGATAGGCGCTGGTGGCGCCTTCACACGCCCGGCAGCGGTATTCGTACATGGGCATGATCTAAGGACCGCCTGCTGCTGGAGAGTTCAGGTACGCCGCCAAGTCCGGGTGGAGGTCGTCTTCCGTCTTGGGTATGCCGACGTGCCTCTGGCGTGCCACGTACTCCCGGATGTACCGCCCTTGGAGCCGCTTGACCTCAGTCATTCCAACGTCCATCTCGTCTACGCTGCCGGCAAATATTATGGCGAGCGCCTCCCAGAGGACAGGGTCATCCATTTCCCTGGCGATGTCGCGCTCAACGCCGCTCATCAGCCGGAGCAGGCTAAGAGCAAAGGATGGGCCCTTCTCCGCTATGGACTGCTTGAGAAATGCCGTCCCGTAGGCCATGTGCCTGGCTTTGTCTTGGATGCACAGCCTGAAAAACAGCTTTTCCGCTGGGTCGTGGGCATAGGCCTCTCCGTACCTGTATATCAGCAGAGTAAGCGTTCCCCGCATCAAGTACAGATACAGGGCGGTCTCCGGCCAGCCTGCACGGCTCTCCAGAAGGCGGCGGTTGATGTAGCCCGGGCTCTCCAGTCCAAGGGCGCCGTTCCTCGCCAGGGCCCGCAGCCTGAAGACCTCGAAGTGGCGGGCCGAGTCATAGGCTTCCGTGGCCAGGAAGCTCTTGACTTCATGGTAAGCATAGTTCATCCGATGTAGCCACTGGCCCAGCACCTCCGCCTCGATCGACGCCTGTTGGCTCAGTTCCGTGCACAGCTGGCACATAGCCAGCTCGACGTCGTCGGACAGAGGAGCCAGGCTGTCCCAGGGAATGTCCGTCCGTCCTGCCCACCGCCTCTGGATGGCCTCTTCATACAAGGCCGCGGCGTTGTCCGACCACAACTCGGAGCGCCGGTTGACTGAGAACACGTCCACTCTGGGAACGCCCTCGACGGGGTAAGCTCCCCGGGGCATGCGGGTCATCTCCAGGCTCTCTTCGGGGATTTCCCCGTAGATTCCTACGTTTATCCCTTCAAGGGTCAGACCGCGGGAATTGACTTCCGCCTTGGTCCCCCATTGTAGGGTGGCGTTCATCCAGTCCAGCGGCTTTCTATCTGCGGCTAAGGGCACGACTTGGGCTGGGGTTTCTTCTTCTACCTGGCGGTCGTCGGCTTCGATGTCGTCGCGAGTGGATTCCAAAAGCGCATCTCCGTAGTTGCAGACGGTGGGGGTCGGGCGTCAGGAGTTATATGGACTGGAAGCCTTGAGGGCCCGTCAGAGGGCCTTATACGCTGCCATGAGCGCGGGATTGACCCTGCCGCTCTCTATCCGGTCGTCAAATCCGCTGGACTTGAGTCTCTGGAAGTATTCTTTGACTTGCTTCTGTCTCACGGCCATTAGTATATTCTGGCCTTCGTCGTACTTGTCCTTGCCGCCGCCCAGAAGGACTGATAGAGTCTCGGCGGGCAGGACGCTTACTGCAGCCGGGTTGTCTCCTCCGGCGCCCGTGGCCGCTCTTTCTTCCGACTCGTCGAGGTAGGAGTGGACCTCTTCCCTCCGCTCAGGCGACACCTCATTCAGGTAACGCAGGTGGAGGACGCCAAAGGCGACATGGCGGGCTTCATCCTGGGCGACCCGCCGGTATATGGCCTTCTCGGCCTCGTTGTAGGCCATGAGCTCTCCCATGCGGAACATGGTCAGGACGTTGCCTTCTCCGACCACGTGGAGCCTGGAGGAAAGCTCGGTGAACTCCCTGGCATTGTCGTTGGTGCCACCCACGACCCCTGTGACGTTGTCGGTCCTGCGCATCAGCCCTCCGCCGTTGGCGAGGGCCCGCTTCCGGAATACGTCCAAGTGGCGGGACTCGTCCATCACCTGGGTCAGCAAGAACATCCGCACTTCGAAATAGTCTGGCGACATAAGGGATATGAACCGGCCTGGGATGTCCGTGGCCTGAAATTCAACCTCGGCAAAGAAGGTGGACAGCTGGCATTCGGCGGCCTCGATGTCGTCTGGCAGAGGACTCATGGACTCCCACGGAATGTCCGTGGCCGAGCTCCACTGGCGGGTGACCGCCTCCTCGTAGAGCTTGGTCAGGTTGTAGGCCCAGACTTCGCTCTTGGTACGGAAGTTGTACGCGCCGACCTGAGCTATTCCAGGCCTGGCGATGGAGCCGCGAGGCCGGCCGGTGAGGTTCGGGGAAACGTCTAGCTCATCCGGGATCACTTCCTTAGTTAGTTGGGCGATGTCTACGGGCGAGTCCAGAACCGCTTCGTTCTCCGTGCGGCGGCTGCGGAGTTGCTCCAGCCACGAAAGGCTGTACCCGTTCTCCTTGGCCTGCCGCTCAGCGTTCCGTTGTTCAAGGATAGAGGTCATATATCGGTGTCCTTCCGCTGCACGGGGTTGTAGGCTTGTGTGCAGAAGCTATTTTACATGGCGCGCACGGGTCTATCAACAAACGTTGGCCGCTGGGCGCCGTCTTTCCCACCGTCAAGATGGGTTCCACGAGTCTTTGCTGACGCCCGGCTCACCTCCAAACATGACCATTAGCCCGCCCGCGCGGTTGCGGGCAGATACAAGGCAGAACCCAGTCATGGGGCCTCGTCTCTGGGTTCTGCCCGAAAATGGCCCCAGAATCCATCAATTTTCTGGCCATTTCCCTATTTCCCCCCGTTTCTTACTTGACGCTGTAAGTCAGGCATAGTATTTTGTCGTGGGACGTAGAAGGAGATGTGATGATGAGAGGCTTTTCTGCATTCGCAAGAATCAATCGGAAGTCAACTGGAGCCGTTTGGAGATTGCTTGGAGTCGCAGCCCTAGTGGTCATCTTGGCGCTTGTGGCCTCGGCTTGCATGGGAGAACAGGGTTTGCAGGGACCCGCAGGCCCAGAAGGGGCTCAGGGGTCTCAGGGTTCCCAGGGTCCGCAGGGCCTCACAGGTCCGCAGGGAGCGACTGGCCCTCATGGTGACGTAGGTCCGCGGGGAGCCAAAGGTGACACAGGCCCGCTGGGTCCTACAGGACCTCAGGGCAGGCCGGGAACTGCGGGTCTATCGGGCTCGAAGGGAGCCAAAGGCGACACAGGCGACAAGGGCGACAAGGGCGACAAGGGCGAGACAGGCCCTCAAGGGGAACAGGGCGACCCGGGTGGACCCCAAGGCCCTCAGGGTGACCAAGGTGACAGGGGACCCCAGGGTGACAAGGGCGACAAAGGTGACCAAGGCCCGCAGGGTGACCAAGGCCCGCAGGGTGAGCCCGGAACTCCTGGCGGTCCTCAAGGGCCACAAGGACAGCAGGGGCCGATAGGCGCTCAGGGGCCCGCTGGTCAACTGGGCCCGCAGGGCGACACGGGCCCACCCGGAGCACAGGGCATTGAGGGGCCGCAAGGACCGCAAGGACCGCAGGGTGAGCAAGGACCTCACGGAGACGAAGGATCGCAGGGGCCTGCGGGCATTGAAGGACCGCAAGGACCGCAAGGACCGCAAGGTGAACAAGGACCTCACGGAGACACAGGCCCACAAGGGCCCAAGGGCGACATAGGCCCACAGGGACCGCAAGGACGTCAGGGGCCGCAAGGTTCGGGTGGACTCCGTGGCCCTACCGGTGAAAGAGGAGACGAGGGACCCCACGGTCCTCAGGGTGTACAAGGGGAACCGGGCATATCCAACCTCCTCATCGTGGCAGCGGACACAGAGGCGAACAGCGACAATAAGTCGGCAGCCGTGACATGCGACACCGGCGGCGAAGACAGGAACGCTGCAGCCATCTCCGGTGGAGGGTTGGTATCGGGAACGACAAGCGGTGTCGTAGCCTTGGCAGAATCCCGTCCAACGGGTCTGGCTGGAGAGGTGCCGACAGGTTGGACGGTAAGGGCCATCGAGGTCGGAGACAATACTGGAGACTGGACGCTTACCGTATACGCAGTGTGCGCCAACGTATCAGGCTAAAGCGCACCTTAGACAGTACTACGGCTATAGAAAAGGCCCGGACCGCTTGAACGGTCCGGGCCTTTCTTTGTTCTTCAATGGTCCCACCAAGACATGTCGAAATAGACTTGAAAATATGTGACTATGGTCATGACCATGCTATAATATGGTCACGCACCCTCATAAGGAGCCTCGGCATGACAACGGACGAAGGGAAAATATCAGGCCCCAGGACCATCAAGGCATCGGAGTTCAAGGCCAAGTGTCTGAAACTTATGGACGAGGTCGCCGAGACCGGCGAGGAGATCGTCATCACCAAGAACGGCCGGCCTGTGTCGCGTCTGGCCCCCTACAGGAAGAAGCCCAAAGTCCTATTTGGACGTTATCGTGACATGATCCAGATTCACGGCGACATCGTCTCCCCCATGCCTGCAGAGTGGTTCGAAAAACCTGCAGGCAACGAAGAGGACTTTCTTTGATCCTGCTCGACACTCACGTCCTGCTGTGGCATGAGAAGGGTGACCGCAGGCTAGGAATACAAACTAGAGAAAAGTTTGTACATGAGGTCGCGCAAGGCGGTTTGGCAATATCCTCCATATCCTTCTGGGAAGTCGGGATGGAAATCCAGAAAGGCAGGCTTGCTTTTCGGCTAGACCTGGCCACCTGGCGTCAAGACCTGCTGGAACAAGGGTTAGCCGAGATTCCCATCGACGGCAGAATAGCCGCCCGCGCCGGCCTTCTTCCTGACTTGCACGGCGACCCCGCCGACCGCCTCATCGTAGCAACCGCCCTGGAAGGCCACACACTGGTCACTGCGGACCGCCTGATTCTCGACTGGCCGGGATATCTGAACAGGTTGGACGCTAGAGAGTGACCTCAGAACAGAAGCGTCGAGGGAGGCCCGTCACAAGAGCAGTGACGACGGTGGACAGCGTACGCGTAGGGGACACGATCATCGAATATGAGGTGCGGCGTAGCCAACGACGCAAGAAGACTGTGCAAATCAGGATCGACCGCTCCGGAGTGAAGGTCGCGGCGCCCAACAGGATACTTAAGAGCGAACTACAAGCCATCGTACGAAAGCGGGCGTCATGGATCCTCAAGCAAATGTCCGATACGTCGGCGGCGCCGATGCGGTTCGTCACCGGAGAAACCCTTCCGTTCGTTGGCCGCGACGTCCCCATAGTCATCCAGTCCGCTGACGTCGGATCGGCGGAAGTACGCTTAGACCTCTGGACCTTTCAGATCACCACGCCCAACCTGCTTGACGAAGACGAACGCTCCGAGTCGATTCGCCTGGCCGTCATCGGTTGGTACACGGCCCGGGCGGCAGAGACGCTGGCGTCCAGCGTAGATAGCTGGTGGCCGCGTCTTGGCCGGGGAGATAGGTCGAAGATCCTTATTCGGGACCAACGGCATCGCTGGGCAAGCTGCTCTTACGACGGAACGCTGCGGTTTAACTGGCGGGTAATGACACTCGAACCTTCGTTAGTCGAGTATATAGTGGTGCACGAGCTGGCTCACCTAACCCACCTTAACCACTCTAAGGACTTCTGGACTCTGGTGTACGACGTCATGCCCGAGGCGCCGGAGCGTCGCCGACGGCTCCGAAAAGCAGCCTGGGCGCTTTCCCTGTGACCGTGCCGGGATTTCAAGCAACCCTATCTGTCCCCATTTAGCCTATAGCCGGTAGAGTCCGGCGCCACGCCAGCCACCATGAATTGGTCACGAATGCGGAGGGGAAACAGCCTGCCATTGGCATCATGATCGCTATCACCCACGACGGGGTTGACAACTGAGAGATCTCCCGTTATTATCCAGCATGATTGTATTATTCGTTATTGCGTATAATAGGATTTAAATGACAGTTCTGTATTATGATTTATTAATGGACTGCAAGGTTCACCGCAAGGCTCATAGCTTCGATATCGTCCTTACGGGATGCGATGGCGGGGTCAGACGTAAGGAAAGGCAGAAAACGAAAGGGAGACATTGATGTCCGAGGGTTCCCGTCTTAGCCGACGGACTGTGATTGGCCGAGTTCTCCTACGACCTTTTTCTCTGTCCGGACAATCAGTTCCAACCCCTGAACTGCCATTTCCAGTTGTCCCAATTCCATCAGATTCACTAGCGCCTGAATTCGCTCCCGTCCAATCCGCCAGAACTGTTCGCACGCCGCCCATCCTTGGGCGGTCAATTGGCAGAGTACGACTCTGCGGTCGTTTGGGTCCGAGACCCGCTCCACCATCTCTCTTTCCACCAGACGGTCGAGAATGGCGGTGGTGGCGGACGGGGCGCCACCGAGATAATTTGAGATGTTGCCCATGCGCACGGGACCCATGTGTTCCAGGAGGACTACGGTCTTAATCTGGGGAATGGTCATCTCCAGCCCGTGCCATTTGTCCAGACGCCCACTGTACACCCGGCTATTGAGGTATTCCACTGATGCCGCGAACCGGTTAGTTAGCTCTTGCTTGTAATCGTCTTCCACGGTCTCTCGGTCCACCACAGAATTCACTGTGGCTTAATATTAGTATCACAACCCTGACTTATACAAGCCGTCGGAGTCAGTCTCTCCGGGTCAAGCGTTTGGAGTGAGGGTGGTGTATATGGAGTCGGTCTTGGAGGCCATGATGTAGTCGTTGCGGTGGAGGCCCTTGATGGAATGGGTCCACCAGGCTACCAAAGCCCGTCCCCATTCCACGGTAATCAGCGGGTGATGGTCCTCGGCGTCCGCCGCCTCTCCTACTTTGACCGCGAACTCCATGGCCTGGGTAAAATTCTTGAACCTGAAGTGCCTCTGGAGACCCGGGACGCCGCCCCTCTCCACCTTTTCCCAGTCTGGGACCTGCGACGCCAGGACAGCTTCTTCGGTCTCAGTGACAGTGGGTGAGTCTGGGCGGCAGGCGGCGCACCGTTCATCTGCCAAGACCATTGGGCATCTCCTTTCCCCGTCGCGTCTACTTGCTTTGACGCACCCGGGAACGCAGAGCAAGCATCGCGAGGGACATGCTCACCACTCCCACTCCCGCCACCGCCCCGAAACCCAGCAGCAGCGTCGTTCCGTCCCAACCATCGGAGAGCAGGGAGCGCAGGGCGTCCAAGAGGTAGGTCACGGGATTATACTGGGCGATGGCGGCCATCCAGCCCGTCATTGCCTCTCTCGGCAAGAAGGTGGTGGTCAGGAATGAGAAGGGCATGAACAGGAGCCATGTCGTGTTTACCGCTGCCGGGTTCCCCGTTTTCAGGGCTATGGCGTAGGGGAAGCCGGTGAAGACCAGTCCCCAGAGACCGGAGAGCACGATGAAGACCAGGGCACCCCCGAATCCGGTCCCGAACCCGACTCCTATTATCAGCCCCATTATGATTACGGGAATGGTCAGCGCCACCACCAAGGCGAAGTCGGCGACCATGTGTCCGAGAAGCAGCGCCAGACGGTTCACCGGACTAATGGAAAGGCGGTCGAAGTAGCCCGACTGGATGTCGATGACCAGAGTGACCGCCCTGGAGATGCCCGTCACGGCAAAGATGATGGCCACGGGCACTTGGAACTCCGTGTAGTCAATCCCCGGCACAGTCTCGGCCAAGTCCTTCATGGCGCCTACGATGGCCGCAAAGAAGAAGACCGGAACGATCAGGCCCGGCAGGACCGATTCTGGGTCCCGCTGGATGGACTTGAGGGCCCGCACCGACACGGCGAAGACGTCTTTGTGAAACCCTGTCTGCCTGGCCCGTATGGGCCGGGCCGCTTCCGCCGCAATTGTCATACGCTCGATTCCTCCGACTCGTCCCCGAACCGCATACGCTCTCCGGTCACCTGCATGAACACGTCGTCGAGAGTAGGAGTCCGCAGGGTAATCTCCCTGACGCTCACGCCCGCTTGAGCCAACGCCAGGGCCACGTGTCCGATGGAAGAAGAGCCGTTTTCAGCGGCGACAGTCACCTCGCTGCCGTGGTTGTCCACCTGCTTTATCCCGTCAACGCCCAGAAGGGCCAGCTTTGCCCCCTCCAGGTCTCCTCCTACGTCGGGCCCGGCTATAGTGACGATGATAACGTCGTTTCCTATGGACCTCTTAAGCTCGGCGGGAGGACCTTCAACCGCCAATTTGCCTTGATTTATGATGCCGACCCTGTCCGCCAGCTCGTCGGCCTCCTCCAGGTATTGGGTGGTCAGGAATATGGTCACTCCGTCCTCCTGGTTGATTCGGCGCACTTCCTCCCACACCCGGACTCGGCTGACAGGGTCCAACCCGGAGGTGGGCTCGTCCAGGAAGAGGACGGACGGGTTGTGTATGAGGGCCGCGGCTAGGTCCAGCCGGCGTTTCATGCCTCCCGAATATGTCCCGATGAGCCGGTCCATAGCGGGGCCGAAGTCAATGAGGGGCGACAGTTCCCTGAGCCGCTGGTCGATCTCAGCCCTGGTCAGCCCGTAGAGCCGCCCCTGGAGCCTCAGAAGCTCGTTGCCCGTCTGGCGGTTGTCCAACGCCGCCTCCTGAAGAGCGGCGCCGATGCGGAGCCGGACTTCCGACGCCTTGTCCACCACGTCCAGTCCAGCTACGTAGGCAGCGCCCCCAGTAGGCTCCAACAGGGTTGTAAACATGCGGATGAGGGTGGTCTTTCCGGCGCCGTTGGGGCCCAGGAACCCGTATATCTCGCCCCTGGCCACAGACAGGTCTATCCCGTCTACGGCCCGTAAGTCGCCAAAGTGGCGTACCAGGCCCTCAGCCACCACCGCCGCCCCATTCAAATACGACGACTCAGAAACCACGTTCCTCCTTTTCGAAACTCCGACAGCCCCTGGATTGCAAACAGCCCTTAGTGTAGTCCGAAATCCCCCACTAGGTAAACGGGCGTCGGTCAGATTGGACTAAGATGTCCGTTGTCATATAATAGGCGGGAAAACTATGAAGAGCCTCAAAGCCCTTACCGCAATCGTGCTCGTCGGCTTGTCGGCAGCCGCGATGCTTTCCTGTGAAACTGAGACTGCCGCACCCAACGGTACTGCAACCACCGCACTCGGCCGTGAAGTGCCCAAAGACCCCACTAAAGCGTCGGAACCGCCGACACCGTCAGCCGCGAAGCAACCCCCGCACCGACCAGGGCGGCGGAAACACCAACGCCTCCGCCCGCCGCAACCCCCGCTCCAACCATAACGTCTCCGCCCCCTACAAGCGCGCCCACGCCAACCCCGACGCCAGCGCCTGTGACGACCGCTACGCCGTCGCTCCCACCCACGCCGTCGCCGGGTTCGTCGGAACCGGAACGGGAAGCGCTGGTCGCGCTATACAATGCCACCGGCGGCCCTAATTGGACCAATAACGAAAACTGGCTGAGCGACGCGCCGATCAGCAGTTGGTACGGCGTCTATACCGGGGCGGGAGGAGAAGTCGACGGGCTGTTTCTCCAGGGCAACGGGCTGACCGGGTGTATACCCACCGGACTGCGGGAGTTTGTGGAAAAATTCTCGCCCAGGCCAACTTCGGTGGTCTGCGATTCTGCCCCGAAGAGTCCTCATTCAACGTCGCCTGGGAAAAGAACGGTCTGACATCTGATGAGAAGAGGGTCCTTTCGATCCTTCAAGAGATTGAATCCAGTTCACCGGATGCAACCCAGGTCCTCTTGGGCTTCCCGTGGCTCGCTGATGGCATCGCCAATGAAGAAAGGCATGCCCTGGACAGTATTAAGAAGTTCATAGCTAAGAACGACGCCTTAGACCAGGTCGTCCTTGGCTTCCCGTGGCTCGCTGATGGCATCGCCAATGAAGAAAGGCATGCCCTGGACCATATTGGGCGGTTGATAGCTAACAACGACGCCTTAGCTCAAGTTGTCCTTGGCTTCCCGTGGCTCGCCGATGGCATCACCAAGGACGAAAGGCTTGCCCTGGGCAGTATTTGGCCCATCGGGGCCAACCACGCCGGAACCTGGGTAATCCCGGGCCTCCCTTGGCTCACTGATGGCGTCACGGCCAGTGAAAGGGGGGCCCTAAGCACTATACAGGCCATCGCTAAGACCGACTCGGGAATAGTAAACTCCGTCCTCAACTCACCTCTCTTTGATGGCGAGTCTAGGAGCTTGCAGGTGGATCTCTTGAATTCCTTGGGATTGGTCTATGCCTACAGCAGCCGGTTTGAAAGCAGCCTGTTTGAGCAAATGATCAACCAGGAGTGGTTTCAGGACGGCCTCTCGGACGAAGAGGCAGCCCTGATTGTTGTGCTTAAGACTGACATCGGTCATGCAAACACGGAGGAGTTCTTCCAAGACCTGATTCAGGGCGGCCATGTGCATTCCGAAACTTTTTCCTTGCCTTCAGGTGAAGGAAAACTGTTTCTGATTCGCCGGCCTTCGCTGGAGTACGCGGACAACAGTGTATTCGAATGGATGTCCACGAGGATGGAGGCGATCGAAGATTTCACGGGGACTCCATGGATGAAGAGTGACGTCATCCTGTATGTGGAACCTGAATTCCCACTACGAGGTATAGGACTTTATGGAGGACGCAATGACCTCTCCCACATGATAGTAAAAATGGACCCGGGAGAATCATCAATCAAGGAGATAATCTACCATGAGTTAGGCCACTATTATTCTCGCGGTGGCCCAGAATGGCTGCGTGAGGGGGCAGCTGAGTTTCTTAGGTCTTACACCGTGCATTTGAGCGAAAATGTAAGTCTTCAATCCCGTTACGACCTCGCACAAAAAGAAGTCGCTAACAAATGCAGTGGGGCGACCAATGTTCAGGAGTGGATTGATGCTCCAACCCCAACTCTAGGTGCTGTTGGACAATGCCCTTATGAGGTGGGGGAGTCTTTCCTGCTGGGAATGTACCTTGGGCTGGGTCATGAGGCGGTCTTGTCCTCATTGGAGGACCTGTTAGATGAGGGGAGACGCGCGACTGAAGACGTTATTTACCAAGTCTTTCTGGCGAATGCCCCACCGGAGAAGCAGGACGAGTTCCACGACTTGTACCGTCGTCTCCACGGCAGGCCGCTTCCCGGGTGGGAGGAACGCACGGGCCAGCTTCCATCCACCCCGGATACGGACGCGCTCGTCGCACTCTACAATGCTACAAACGGAGCGAACTGGAAGGCGAATTGGTACTGGCGGACCGACGTGCCCCTTGAACAATGGCATGGGGTAGACACTGACGGCAACGATCGCGTCGTTAAGCTGCTGCTCGTTGAAAACAAGTTGGCCGGGGCGATACCGGCCGAGTTGGATAGCCTATCCAACCTTGAAGATCTGTCCCTCGCTAGAAACCGGTTGACCGGGCCAATACCACCAGAACTGGGCCGCCTCTCCAACCTGCAACAACTATACCTCGGTGTCAACCAGTTGACCGGGCCGATACCGCCAGAACTGGGCCGCCTCTCCAACCTGCAACAACTATACCTCGGTGTCAACCAGTTGACCGGGCCGATACCGCCAGAACTGGGCCGCCTCTCCGGGCTGAACACGCTATACCTCGCTGGCAACCAGTTGACCGGGCCGATACCGCCGGAACTTGGCCGCCTCTCCGGGCTGAACACGCTATACCTCGCTGGCAACCAGTTGACCGGTTGCATACCGGAGGGATTGCGCAATGTACCAGAGAATGACTTCAATAAGCTCGGTCTGCCGTTCTGCTAGGCAACCATCTCCGAAACGCCACGACCAGCCCACTCGGCGCTCGTCGCATCCCACCGGTTGGCCGCGTGTAATAGCGCGGCGCCGTTGACCTCCAGCGTCCTTCGACAGGCTCAGGACTAACGGAGGATATGCCCGAAACTCCAAGGCGGTCTCTGCCCACAACCGCCAAGAACGGGTCTTCGCTGATCAAAGCTTTGGAGTGACTGCATCGCACCAAATGCTCCCACGACTTTCCCCTGTTAGACTACGGCCCCCGTTGTCATATAATAGGCTCAGGATTTTGGAGCGGGGCAGGTCTGCGGCAGAAGCAGCCAAGGGCGCCTCGCCGAGAAGGAGACGGCACAGTGACCACGCTAGTAATTGGAGGCGCCGGGTTCATCGGCGTCAGGGTCATCAGGCGGCTGCTGGAGCGAGGGGAGGACGTGGTCTGTATGGACATAGGTCCCCTCAGGACCTCTTACCCCGGCATGGAGGACAGGCTGACCTACGTCCGAGGCGACGTTACCCAATTCGAGGACGTGCTCAGGGCGACCATCGAAGCCAAGCCTGACCGGGTCATAAACCTGTCCTACATCGTGGGAGGCGGCGAGGTGGAACCCAGGAAGAACCTGCTCATCAACGTCGTGGGCATGGACAACTGCTTCGAGGCGGCACGGTTGTGCGGGGTGAAGAAGGCGGTCTACGCCAGCTCCCTCGCCACCACCGGAGACCAGTCCCATTTCGGCGACAAGACGGTCAACGAGGACGACCCGGTCCACGGTGTCACCCAATACGCAAGGCACAAGCAGTTCAACGAATTCCAGGCCCAGTTGTACAGGTCCAACTACGGCCTGGACATCGTCGGAGTACGTCCGGCAAACGTAACCGGCCCGGACAAGGCGCGAGGCTCCGTGGACCACGTTCAGTGCATCACCCTGCCCGCTAGGGGCCTGCCCGTAACGCTTCCTTTCAAGACGCGGATGAGGACGCCCATATACGTCGAGGACATCTCCGAGATGTTCGTGCGGGTGACCATGGCCGCTTCCACCAAATATAACCTGTACAACTCAGGCGGGACTCCCATCAGCATATCGGACATCGCAGACATGGTCCGGGGATACCTGCCCGACGCCCAGATCAGCTTCGAGGACGAGGGTGGGTTCGAGCAGTCTTCCAACTATCTCATCGACAACAGCCGGCTGCTGTCGGAGTTCGAGCTTGAATACAAGCCCTACCCGGAGACCGTGCGGGAGATAATCAACACCATCCGCGCCGAAGAGGGCCTGCCCCTGGTGTAGGGCTCAACGCTGGACCATGCCGGTCCCAGGGGGGAGGTCCCAACCTGGATCCTGGAGGCCGCGCAGGTAGTCGATCTGGCCATGATGGTTGTTCTTGTGGGTGACCAAATGCCTGAGCATAGCGCCGCAGGTGCGCTCCCCGTCTATGGCTGCGTCCAGGGCGTTGGGGGTGAGAGTCCTTACGTACTCCATCGTCCTGGCGTCGGCCGCCTCCAGATAGGCCACAAGGGTGTCCACGCCGGGAATCGGAAGGGCGTGAAGGCCGGGCCTGTCTCCAGGGTCTGGGGACTCGGCTGGTTGACCAAATCTCATGCGCCATCCCTGGGCCTCCCAAAGGTCGGGGGCGGCAGGTTGGAGGCGGGTACTCACTCTGTCCTCCGCACGGGCCACGTGCCACAGAATAAAACCAATGCTATTCACATGGGGAGCCGGACGCCACGCCGCCTGCTCGTCGGTGAGTCCGTCGCAGGTGCCCAGCAGCCGCTGCTGCGCCTGGCTGAGACTCTGGGAGATAAAGCTGACTACGTCCATGCTTCGCTCCAATCACATCGTATGGGGCAGGGAGACGCCCTCACCCCAACCCTCTCCCTGAGGGAGAGGGGGTTGTGCAAAGGTCTCCAGTGGGCGAGGGGGATTAGGGACGGTCGCCGTTGTTAGAGCTTAAGGCGCTGGACTGCGAGATGGAAGGCTCGCTGCGTTCCATTGAGGCCGAAACCCTCACGACAGTGGAGTTCATCAACCGCACGTCCGGCCACATGCAGGTCTTCTGGATTGATTACACCGGCCAACGGGTGCTGTACAACATTCTGTGGCCGGGAGAGAGCCACCAGCAGAAGACCTACCTGACCCATCCCTGGCTCATCGTCGACTCGGTGGGAGAATGCCGCTGCATCTTCCTGCCGGAGGAGCAACCGGGCCGGGCCGTCGTGAGAGACCCCGCCCCGTCCGGCTGGGGTTAGTTCATCTCGGCGCCGCCGGATACGCTGATGGACAGCCCGGTCATGTAGTCCGACTCGGCAGAGGCCAGGAAGGCCGCTGCGCGGGCGATGTCAGCGCCGTGGGCGATGCGCCCCATGGGAACTATAGCGGCCCGCTCCCGGGTCATGTCGGCCCGGTATTCCACGGCGGACTCGCCCTCCGGGGCCAGGGCTGCTGCGATGAAGTCCACACGCTCGGTGTCCACAAGGCCGGGGCAGATGGCGTTCACGTTCACCTTGTAGCGGGCCATCTCCTGGGCCATAGCCTGGGTGAACCCGATGACGGCAAACTTGGAAGCGCAGTAGGCGGCGTAGCGGGCCATGCCCTTCTTGCCGGCGCCGGAGGATATGTTGATTATTTTGCCGCCTCCGCCCCTGGCTATCATGTGCTGGGCCACAGCTTGGGAGCAAAGATAGGTCCCCCGGACGTTCACCCGCAGCACCTCGTCGAAAGCCCCTTCCTCCAAGTCCACCACCGGCACCCGGTCTTTGCCGGGCCGTGAGCCCGCGTTGTTGACCAGGATGTCCACCTTGCCGAACTTATCCAGCGCCTGCCGCAGCATATCGGCCACCTGGCCGCTGTCGGAAACATCGGAGTAGAGCCCAACGGACTGCCTCCCCATGGACTCGATCTCCTCGACCACGCTGGGCAGCCCTTGCCATCCCGATTGCTCGTCCTCGGCCCTGATGGCGTCCAAGCTCTGGCGGACGTCGGTCACCACCACGTCAGCGCCTTCCAAGGCCAGCCGGGTGGCTATAGCGCGCCCGATGCCGTGACGTCCCGCGGCGCCGGTGACTATGGCTGTCTTGCCTTCCAAATCGTACATCGTGGGTTCTCCTCACACGTTGGGTTATGAGCGCCACAGGCGTCACGGGTTCCAGCGGACCGGCGCAAGGCTGTCCATGGGGTCCGTGGCCACGTCTACGACGGCCGGACGGCCTGAGGCCAGGGCCTGCTGCAGCGCTGGCTGTATATCACCCGGCTGCTCCACCCTCACGGCAAAGGCTCCCATCGCCTCGGAGACCTTGGCCAGGTCCACGTCGTTGAACTGCCACAAATCGGCGGAGTTGGAGCCTGGAACCAGGGCATAGGCGGCGTCATCGCCCCGCTTGTCCTGAATAAGGCCGCTGTTGTTGTTAATGACCACAACCAGGGGGACTGAGTAGCGCACGGCAGTCTCAATCTCGGCCATGTGGTACCAGAACCCTCCGTCGCCTATGAAGCAGACCACAGGCCGGTCGGGAAGGGCGAGTTTGGCTCCGATGGCGCCTGCCAGTCCCCAGCCCAGGGACCCTGCGCAGCGGATGTAGTCCTGGCCTGGGTGGTTCAAGTCCACCATGGAGCCTGTCCAGATTCCGGCGTGGCCGGTGTCCACCGCCAACAGGCCGTCTTCCGGCAAGAAATTGGTCACTTCAGTGCAAAGCCTCTCAGGTATGATGGGGACGGCGTCAGAATTAGCCCTCGGCTCCACTTCTTTTCGCCAGTCTCCCACCAACTCTTCCACCCGGGACAGCCAGTCGGCATGGCCTCCCATGGGCTCCAGGGCCTCTATGAGCCGGCGAGTAGTGGCCTTGGCGTCTCCGTGGAGGGAGACCTCGTTGGGATAGCTGCGACCCAACTCGGACGGGTCTATGTCCATCTGAATGACGCGGGTGCCGGCTTTGGGTATCTGCCATTCGTTGGTGACCTGGCTGCCGGTGTGGCTGCCCATGAAGAATACGAGATCGGCCTCGTACACCACCCGGTTGGCGCACCACCGGGAATAAGTCCCCACGACGCCGACGGACAACGGATGGTTGTCGGGAATCGTTCCCTTGGCGTTCAGCGACGTGGCCACGGGGATGGACAGCAGCTCAGCCAGCTCCATGACCTCGGCCTGGGCCTGAGACGCCGTAACGCCTCCTCCAGCCACTATGACAGGCCGTTGCGCGCTGACTAACGCCTGGGCCGCCTGACGCACGGTGTCGGGCGACGCCTCGGGGCGGAAGGCTGGACGCCGTGTGAAGGTCTCCTCTACTAACACCTCCAAGTCCGCCTCTCCGTTCATGATGGAGCTGCCCGTCATGCCCTGCAGGTCCAGGTGCACAGGAGCCGTGGCGCCAGTCGTAGCCTCCCTGAAGGCCTGGCGGAGCATGTGGGGAAACTGCTCCACGGTCTCCACCAGACCGCTGAATTTCGTGACTGACGCAAAGGGTTTGGAGTGTTCGACTTCCTGGTAGGCGTTCTTGTACTGCTCCATCGGGGTTTTGCGGCCCGTCATAGCAATCACCGGTGACAAGGCCAGGTAAGCGTCCTGGAGCCCTGCGGCCATGTTGGCTGCGCCCACGGACTGGGCCAGACATACTCCCGGGCGGTTGGCGGCACGTGCGTAGCCGTCGGCCATATATGCGGCGGCCTTTTCGCCGTGGGTGACGATACTCTTGACCCCCAACTGGCTCAGCTCGGCAAGCCCCCTGGATGCCACGGACGGAGCGACGAACACATGAGTGACTCCATAAGCCTTGAGGGTGTCGGCAAAGAACTTTGCCCCCGTAGTGTGCGCCATGTCATGACCTCCAACCCGTCATATCCAAGCCTGCGCCTATTATGGCCTCAATCCCCCCGTCGTCAAGCTGAGGAGGGGCAGACGGACCGTCTAGACCCCACAATAGGGGTTCTTGTACAATCGCGGCACATCGTTGCGAGGCGGCGTTATGGCGACAACCGTAGACGACAACATGCTGGCGCCTGAGGTCCTTACCGACCCCTACACTTACTTTGGGACGTTAAGGGAAACCGAGCCAGTCCACTGGAACGACTCCTTCAAGATGTGGATCGTCACCCGCTACGACGACTCGGTCTGGATAGTCCGCAGGCATGAGGTCTTCTCCAACGCCGTGTGGGTGAACGCCAGCGACGACCCTTATCCGCCCATCTACGAATCGGACAAGAACATCTACAGGTTCATTCGCGGGGTTTTCGGGGACTGGCTGACCTTCAGGGACCGCCCCTCCCACTACGACATCCGCCGCATACTCCAGCAGTACTTCACCCCACGCTACATGGAGAAGTGGAGGTCGTTGATACGGTCAACCGTCCACGAACTCATTGACGACCTGCAGGACGCCGACAGCATGGACCTGGTGCGGGACTTCGCGGCGCCTCTGCCCACCTTGATGATTGCCAAGATGATGGAGATGGACCACGAGGACAGGGGTTTCATCAAAGACCTGGCCATAAAGCTGACCTTCTTCGGCAGGCCCGAACCCGACAGGATGCAGACCATCTACAACGCCATCGATGAACTCATACAGTACGTCGAGCCGATGGTCGAGGAGCGGCTGTCGGAACCCGGCGAGGACCTGATTACCCTGCTGGCCTCGGGCGAAAAGAAGGGAATCATGGAGCGGAAAGAGGTGTTGGCCAACGTCCTGCTGCTGTTGCTGGCCGGGCACGACACCACCATCAACCTCCTTGCAAACGGGACCGTCGAGCTGCTGCGACACCCGGAGGAGATGGAGAAGCTGCGGGAGAACCCGGAACTGCGGGTGACCGCCACCGAGGAGTGTCTACGATACGAGCCGCCGGTGAAAACGGTCCAGCGGGTAGCCATGCAGGACGTAACAGTAGGAGACAAGCTGATACGGGAAGGCGACTTGATCAGATGGTCGCCGTCGTCGGCCAACCGTGACCCGGAACATTTCGACGACCCGGAGAGGTTCGACATCAGCCGCAACCCCAACCACCATCTGACGTTCAGCGCGGGAATCCACCACTGCCTGGGGGCATTCATGGCCCGATATGAGGGTCAGGAGGCCTTCAGCGCGCTGGCCGAGCGTCTGCCCAACCTGGAGTTGGTCGACGACAAGATCGAGTACGAGCCTACCATTACCAACCGGTCGCCCATGTCGGTGCCGGTAAGATGGGCTTAGACGGCGGTCAGTTGGCCCGCCTGCCGCCTAACCATATATAATCAAGATCCTTCGTGTTCCGGTTCAGCTTGGAGCTCAATCAACTATGCGCGGCAGGCTTGTCCCGTTGCTCAACGCGTCGGGGTTACTCCACGACGATGCAGTCAAGGACGGACGGCTGAAGAGGCGACACCAGAGAGCACTCCAACATCGACACCTATCCCCGTGCCCTATGAAACGTTCATGTCCGTCAGAGAACGTTCTTTCTGGTTGAGAAGATCCATTGTCGATCGTAGCACGGCGGGGGCGTTGAAATAGGGGAACTTTTTCTTGAGACGCTACGTCATATAAGTGGTGCGATCACTGACACGTGCGGGGAGAATGGCGCACCAGGACGGTTATTCGATGAGGCTTGCCACCAAAGAAGCAGGATCGAGACGACGGCTCGGAGTTCCGGGACTTGGCATCATCGGAGGACTGTTGGTTCTCCTGATAGCAGCCGCAGCAGGATGCGACGATGCTAAGCCTAGCGCCACGGTAGAGCCCACGGTTCCCAATTCTGTACCAGTCGCCACTCCTGCGGCTTCCGTTACTGCACCCTCGTCGCCGCTGCCTGTCGATGCTGCGGACGTCGAAGTCGTATACGCGTCCCGCGAGCGCCAACCTCCATTCTTGTCTCCGGGGGACTACGACCCGCTGTGGGGAGACCTCGACGCTGATGCACCGATCATCCACCGGTTGCTCCGTGCGATAGCGGAAGGAACGCCTGTGGAGATGGATGAGGAACTCATCGGAGCCTCGGATCGTAGCCTAGCCATGAACGTCAGGTTTCGTAGCGGCGCAACCTGGTCGGTCCGCCAAGTGAGGAGGTGCAAACTCACATCGGAAGGTAGGATGACAAACTGCCTGCTTGTGCCCGACTATTGGCAGTTGCTCCACCGCAACGAGGTCGTCGTGTCGACCGCGCTGACCGGGTGGTTCGAGCGCGTCCAAGAGTACATGCCAAGGGTCGAGTACTTCGAGCTACTCCCAGCCCCGATAATTCTTAGTGAGCGGTTCGCCATCTCCGGAGCGGGCTTTTATGAGGGAGAGAGAGTTGAGCTGAGCATCGAGTTCTCGGACGGGAGCGTGCTGCCTCTAGGCAAGGCACCGCTGGACCATGGTACGTTCCGTTGGGATGGGGGGATTCCGGAGAAGGCCCCCACCGGTCCATCTAAAGTCGGGATGCGGGTCTTGGAGGGCATGAAAAACGTGTGGGGCGTGACCGTGTCTGTCACCATTGCTGCACCGTCCAGGGCGGGCACCGCGACACCGCCACAGAAGCCGGTAGAGACGGAATACAGCGCGGCCGATCTAGCCGGGTGGTATGAGAGCCTGAGTGACATCATCTGGGAGATCCCAGGCATTGCCTGGACCAACCTGAACGAAGCGATGAACCGCATCGACATCGGCCTGTATCCACGGCGCGGAGCACGTGATGATTTGGAGAGAGTCTTAGCGGCGCTGGATGTCCCCCGGAAAGCAATTGTGATTGAGGATGGATGTGAGGACGTTAGCCAATGGCCTCATGAGGTCGAGACGTCCGCCGAGGTAGCGTCCCTTCGAGCGTTCGGTCACCCCCTGGAGGCCGTATCTCAGGTCGCCTATGGGGATTCGGTGCCAATAAAGCTGACCTTGCAGAACATCAGTGACGAACCGGTGGCCTTTGTTCTCGGGGGTAAGCCTGCCTATGACTTTGTTGTCACGACGCCTGACGGCGAAGGGGTGTGGTTCTGGAAGTGCGGCAAGATCACCAATAACGTCCTTGATGGTAAATCGCTGGATCCTAGGGAGAAGTTGGAGTTCATCGGCGAGTGGGAGCAAGTGAACAACCGGGGAGAGCCCGTTCCCCCTGGCACCTATATAGTACGCGGTGTTTTGAAGTTGGGACTGCTTGATTCGGGGCCACCTGTGGCGCTTGTGACGGAGATCCACGAGCTGGAGGTGCTCAGCGGAGGCGTGGAATCGACCCCCACCCCCACTTCTACACCGGATCCCATTTTGCTCGGCAGCGCGTCCAAGCCGCCGGAACACATCAGGCTCGTCCTCGACGACGGGATCGTAGTTGCTTTCGCCGACGACCCGAGTCGTGGCCGTATAGCCTATGTCACCCACGTGCCGTCGGGCGCTCAGATTGTACTCGACCGGGAAGGGAAGGTGATAGAGTGGCACGACTCTCCAGGGGTTGGCAGCGATTTGCTTGACGCGACATTGAAAGACGCCGACTCCATGGCGAAGATACAGCGAAGCCTAAGGTATGAGGAAGTCCTGCTTTGGGACCCCATGACAAACTGGGTCAACGTAATCCACTTCGGAGGCGCTTCATATCACCCGGCACTGGGACGTGCCGATGGCGCATCAACTGGGGGGATGGAGCTGGACCAATCCGAGCTGGGACCGGTTGTCTATCGGGTTGCCTTCTGTCTTAGCTGCAACATAGATACGCCGGTGGGCTATCAGGTCCAGGACGGGGATGCTACCTTCCTGGACCCGGGCACTGCCATCTACGGCGTTAACGGCTACGACCCTTCAGAGCAGCTCGCCGCCATTGTGTATGGTGAAGTGGTGTTGTACGACAACTTCGAACTCCGCTCCGTTTCAGCACCGGAGCTGGCCGAAGCCTACGCGGCTAACCCTGCTGGTGCAGACGCTGAGTATCGTGGCCGAGACCTGTCAGTGACGGGCACGGTCCATTCTGTCACACAACTCTTCCCGAACTCGGCGCTCGTTGTTTTGAGAGGGAACGACAAGCTAAACGTCGGTTGCTTCCCCGGAGCATGGGCGGACTATCGAGACCTTAGCGGCCCGGTGACCATGTTCGGTGTGGGCGAAGGGCTAGACTTCAGCATGGGCTTTGCCAACGGAATTGTTAACCTGAGTCACTGCGAGGTGGTTCGCCCGGGAGAGGCCATGCCCGTTGGACGGCCTTCTCCTAAGCCAACTCCGTAGGCGTTTAGACACTGAAATAGTCACGTCCGTGATGGAAAAGAGCGGCGTGAACTCATAGTGTTCACGTTCTGCGAACTCTGGCACATGAGCCCTGGCGCCACGCCTGGCTTTGGCTGGGTTCCCAGCGTCGTTCAACCATTGTCCACCAGATTCAAGAGCATCGGGCTTGCAGGCTGAGCGGTCGGAGGCAAGACACCTTCTTGACCGTCAGGCACTGAAGAGTTAACCCTCTAAATGCTCGCTTCCATACGGCAGAAAGGCGACAGCGTTACCTCCGCCACAGCCCCAGGGTGAGCACCCGGTGGAGCCATCGCCACAGCGACGTCCGGTCCCAGTCGTCAGCCGTGGTCTCCTCCAGAGGTTTGGGGATGGTCATTCCGGCGTTGTTGACCGGGATGTCAAGCTTGCCGTATTTGCTTCCGGCCAGATCGACGACGGAGCACCAGTCGTCCTCGCTGGTGGCGTCCAGATGAATGGACATACCAGCGGTCAGTTGGCCCGGCTGCCGCCGTCGATGACCAGGTCGGAACCGGTAATCCATTCGGCGTCGTCGGAGGCAAGGAACAAGACTCCCTTGGCGATGTCCTGAGGATGCCCCACCCGGCCCAGAGGCACGGATTCTACGAATTGCTGTCTACTCTCCGGGGAGTCTCCTATGGACCACCACAGGATGGGAGTATCCACCGGGCCGGGGAAAATGGCGTTGCAGCGTATCTTGTCCGGAGCGTATCTCAAGGCGGTTATCTTGGTGAAGTTTTGGACAGCGGCCTTGCTGGGACCATAGGAGCCTATGAAATGGCTTGTGCCGCCCAAGGCTGCGCCCGACGATATGTTGACTATGGCCCCCCCGCCGACTTTCTTCATGGCCTCAACGGCGTACTTGGTGCCCAGAAAGACTCCTTTGGCGTTCACATCCATGGTCCGGTCCCAATCGTCAGCCGTGGTCTCTTCCAGGGGCTTGGGGATGGTTATTCCCGCGTTGTTGACCAGAATGTCCAGCTTACCGTACCGGCTTTCAGCCAGGGCGACGATGGCGCTCCAGTCTTCCTCGCTGGTCACGTCCAAGCGGTGGTAGGAGACGTCTCCGCCGGTTTCGGCCAGTTCGGCTTCGACCTTCCGACCAAGCTCGTCCCGCACATCCCCCAAGAGCACTTTGGCCCCTTCCTGGAGGAAGAGGCGGGCCTCCTCGAACGCAATGCCTCCCGCCCCGCCAGACAAGATGGCCACCCTACCGTCAAGTTTACCCATGCCGGACCTCCTTCACGGGTGCATGCCAGATTCAAATCAGCAATCTAGGCACACATTGGACTTAGCCGGCGGTCAGTTGGCCCTCATCCCGCCGTCAATGACCAGGTCGGAGCCAGTGACCCATTCAGCGTCGTCGGACACCAGGAACAGCACACCCTTGGCTATGTCCTGAGGAAGCCCCACCCGGCCCAACGGCACCGAATCTACGGCCCACTTCCTAGTTTCCGGGGTGTCTCCTATAGACGCCCACAGAATGGGCGTGTCTATGGGGCCGGGGAAAACGGTGTTGCAGCGTATCTTGTCCGTGGCGTACTTCAAGGCGGTTATCTTGGTGTAGTTCTGGACGGCAGCCTTGCTGGGCCCGTAAGAGCCAAGGAAGTGGCTTGTGCCGCCCAACCCGGCAGTGGAAGCTATGTTGACGATGGCGCCTCCGCCGACTTTCTTCATGGCCTCAACTGCGTATTTCGTTCCAAGGAAGACGCCCTTGACATTGATGTCCATTGTACGGTCCCAATCATCGACGGTGGTCTCTTCCAGAGGCTTGGGAATGGTTATTCCGGCATTGTTCACCAGGATGTCCAGCTTGCCGTACCTGCTTTCAGCCAGACCTACGATGGCGCGCCAGTCGTCCTCGCTGGTGACGTCCAAGCGGTGGTAGGAGACGTCTCCGCCGGTTTCGGCCAACTCGGCTTCCGCCTTCCGACCCAACTCGTCCCGGATGTCCCCCAAGATCACTTTGGCCCCTTCTTGTAGGAAGAGGCGAGCCTCCTCGAACGCAATGCCTCCCGCCCCGCCAGACAAGATGGCCACTCTGCCGTCAAGTTTTCCCATGCCGGACCTCCTTAGCGGTAATATCTGCGCAACGTGCAAGGCGCCTGGGCTGACTGCCCAGGCGCCTTCGATTCGGAGTTAGCCTATCTCTGCTCCCGGCTACTTACAAGAAGGACACCAGACATGCTCCTGCTTCAAGTGACCGAGGAGGGTTGCAGGGGTATTAAAGCCTTTGATCCTACTGTTTACCAGCCAGCCCCTCATCGGGTAGTAAATTAAAGGCCAGGCGTTGTCGTTAAGGAGGGCTTCGTTTGCCTGCTTAGTCAGCTCCTTCTTGTCTTCAAGAGTCTGGGCCCGTGCGATCCGGTCCCACAGGGCGTCGGCATCGGGGTTGATGAACCCGGAGATCTCAAACCCGCGACCGCCCTCCTGCCACGACGCGCCAATGCCGGCAGGATCAGGGATGGCAAAGGAGTTTGCCTCAATGGCTATCTGATACTGCCTTGTCCTGATGAAGTCAGTGCCAGCGTTGAACTCCATGGAGTTGAGTGTTACGTCCCAGCCCAGGTAGTCTTCCAACTGCTCTTTGACCAGAACGGCTAGGTCGCAATACTCGATTACGATGGAGCAGGTCAGGGTTACCTCGCTGCCATCGCCCCAGCCGACCGATTCAGCCAATTTTTTTGCCTCGGCTATATCGTCCGGGTGCTTCGCGCCCGGGTTATTAGGGTCTTCCCGGAAACCGGGAATCTGGACAGCCTCCTCACAGGTGTAGCTCCATGCGAAGTCGCAGGGGAAGGGAGTTCCGATGCGGTTACCGCTCCCAAAGGTCTCTATGAGGGGTTGCCTATGAAGGGCCAGCATCAATGCGCGGCGCACTTCTGGGATGTTACCGGGTTCCATGCCGACGTTCATAGCCACGCCCAACTGGTATAGGGGGCCTCCGATGTAATTCGTCAGGTTGTCAGGCTGTTCTTCGGCAAGCTTGACAGTATCTTCAAAACTCAGGTTGTTAATTCCTGTATCAGGCATCAGGACCTGCTCGGTCTTGTAGGCCGCAATCACGGCCGAGGCGTCGGCCAGAATGAAGTGGATGAGCCCGTCTACGTAGGGCTTGCCCTTTTTGAAGTAAAGGGGGTTCCGCTCGTCTACGCTTTTAACGTCCTGCTCGTACTCCACCAGTTTGAAGGGACCGGTGCCGATCATGTCCTCCGTGTTGCTCCACTCGGGGATCCGGCCCTCACGGAAGACGTGGAACGGCAGGATTCGTATATGGTTGTCGGCTATGACCGTCAGCAGGAGGGGGGATGGGAAAGTCGCCTCGATCTCGACGGTTAGATTGTCCACCAACCGGGCCCCTTTGTAGAATGTCTTCATTACGGAGCCATAAGTGCCTGCCGGAGCCGTCTTCAAGAGCCCCCGGAGTTCGGCGTACTCGTCGGGCAGGTCCTGAGGGTCCAGCATGGCTATCAAGCTCAGCACCACATCCTCAGCTCCCACGGGCTTGCCTTCATGAGACACTATCCCTTCGTGGAGATTGAAGGTGTAGAAAAGGCCATCTGCAGATACCGTCCAATCCTTAGCCAGGTCTCCGGAGATGTCTAGCGGGTCGGGGGTTTCCGGGTCTAAGTGAAGTATAGAGTTGGTCAATGGCGCCTCATGGGATGCTCCCGTTAGCAGTGTGCCGCCGAATCCCGCGATACCTGTCTGCGGGGAGCCGAACGCCATCAGGGGAATTACTCCGCCCTTATCACTTGCTGGCGGACCGGATACGGGGCCTGTGTCCTCGGGAACTGCTGTTGGAACGGGTGTGTTGGTAGGCTGGACCGGTTCGGGTGTGTTGGTGGCTTGGACCGGTACGGGCGTGTTGGTAGGAATAGGTGTGGCGTCTTCGCCACACGCCACCGAAACCAAGGCCGCCAACATCAGCGCGACTAATAGAGTCAGAAACGGGTTCAGGCGATTCATAGGGTTCACGAAAACACTCCTGCACGGAAAGATGGACCTGCACTGAGGCCCGTCGATTGGCGACTGTACAGCATCGCTAAGATAGTGTCAAATTCTTAACAATTTAAGAAGCGGACCGTAATATATGCAACGAATATTGACGATGGATAGTTTCATTTATCAGGAGACTGGCCGTGATAGTATAAGCGAGGCGGGAAGAGCCCTGATCAGATGCGGATATACATACTGAAACGTGTGCTGTTGTTCGTCCCAACCTTATGGTTGGTGACGCTACTGGTGTTCGTAATCCTGCGCATTGTGCCCGGCGACCCCGCTCTGGTGTCGCTAGCAGGCTCGTCGGGGTCAGGATTCTTCACCGAAGAGCAACTCCAGGCCGAGCGGGCCAAGCTGGGGACTGACCGTCCCATATTCGTCCAATATGGGGACTGGCTGTGGGGGATGCTCCGGTTGGACTTCGGGACTTCCATTCATTTTGGAAAACCGGTGACAGAAAGTCTAAAAGACCGTTTTCCAGTGACACTGGAGCTGACCGTGATGGCGCTGCTGATGGCTGCGGTAGTTGCCATACCTCTTGGGGCAGTCTCGGCCATCAAGCAAGACAGACTGCCGGACTATATTAGCCGGGCCATCACCACTGCGGGCATAGCCTTCCCGAACTTTTGGATCGCTGTCCTCCTGGTCTACTTTCTGGTAAATGTATTCGAGTGGGCTCCTCCGCTCGACTATGCCGACGTTTGGGAGAATCCCACCCGCAACCTAGCGCAGCTTGTTCTCCCCGCCCTCGCTCTCTCATTGACCCACATGGCGTTCATTGCCAGGATTACTCGCTCTTCAGTGCTTGAGGTCCTTCGAGAAGACTACATACGCACGGCCCGCTCCAAAGGGCTGCCGGAGTCGGTGGTGATTTCCCGGCACACGCTTAGGAATGCAATACTGCCAATCATCACAGTCGGAGGCTACGAGTTCACGAGGCTGATAGGCGGCACTGTGATAGTCGAGAGGATATTCACTGTGCCGGGGGTGGGGAATCTGCTCATAAGCGCCATCACCCGTCGGGACTATCCGGACATTCAGGGGATAACCATTGCAATCACCGTGATCGTTCTTTTCGTGAACCTGCTGATTGACCTTCTCTATGCCTGGCTAGAGCCGAGGATACGGTACACCTAATGAGGAGTCGAAACGTTAAGCGATGAGTCAGGATAGCCAGGCAGGAGCCTTTTCCACTGCGGCGGCAGCTTCCATACTGCGGCCAAAACGTAGTTTCTGGCACCACTTGGGGTTCTTCTTTCGGAAGAAACCTCTCGGCGCCTTCGGAGCCGTGGTAGCCGTCGTATTGATACTGATCGCCGTTTTGGCCCCTTTCATCACACCCCATGACCCAGACAAGTCCAATTCAAAGGCCCGTCATGCCAAGCCCAGCACGGAGAACTGGTTTGGCACGGACGACTTCGGAAGAGACGTATTCAGCCGGCTCATCATGGGCGCCCGGATATCAATTCGCGTCGGGCTGGTCAGCGCGTTCGCAGGGTGCGCCATCGGGCTTCTGGTGGGGATAATCAGCGCGTATTTCGGAGGGGCTGTGGACCTGCTGGTCCAACGCCTTGTGGACGGGCTCATATCATTTCCTGCCCTGGTGCTCGCATTGGCCATCGTTGCCGCCTTGGGCAGTTCCCTGAACAACGTCACCATAGCGCTCAGCATTCTCTTCATACCGAGCACGGCGCGAATAGTCAGGTCGCGAGCCCTTAGCATTAAAGAGATGGACTACGTGCTCGCCGCCAGGTCCGTGGGAGCGCATCACGGCCGAATTATCCTTCGACACATCTTCCCCAACTGCATGGCTGTTATGATAGTAGTGGTCACCTATCAGTTGGGCGTCGCAATAATCGCCGAGGCATCCCTGAGTTTCCTTGGACTGGGCGTGGGGTTGGATGAGCCATCGTGGGGAACCATGCTTCGGGCAGGCTCCAAGGGGTACATTGGTGTTAACCCGCTGCTTCCCATATTCCCCGGCTTGGCCATAGCAGTTGTGGTCTTCTCCTGGAATATACTCGGGGACGGCCTCCGGGACGTTCTGGACCCCCGTCTGAGGGGCGCCGTATAGAGACCGGAGGTCCGTATACATGGCCGCGAACCTGGACTCCCTAAACTCATAAACGGAGTGACGACGCTAGGCGCACCCTGTTTCATCGCCCTTATGTGGCTTTCCCAAGTCCATCTCCCATAGAGGTTGGTTACAACCTTGTAAACATTCCGCAACTTTTTTGTAACACGGGACGGGTAGCCTTTAGTTGCGCTGGCCGGTGACATCGGCGGCATTGCTCGCCCGGCGATGGGTCTTGTATGATTCATTGAGCGATTGCCCACACCTGCCATGGGTCCCCCGCATGTTTCTGGAACAAGCTCGACCGCATATTAGAAAGTCTGGTAAGCCATGCTGAACAGGTTGACCTCTTTGGAACCCGCCCTCAACGAATGTCTGGACTTCGACGGCTCCATAAGACCCTTGTACAGGGGCCTTATGGACAATCTCGAGAAGCTGGGCGTGGAGGAGATGCAGCGGCGCTGGCGGCAAGCCAAGGACTGGGCCGCCATGGACGCCTTCACGTTCATGCTGGACCCCAAGGAGTTTCGCACGGTCCCCACCGACTGGATTCCACGGCTGGTTCCCTCCGACCACTGGGAGACCATCGCCAGGGGAGTAGCCCAACGATTGAAGTCCATCAACCTGTTCCTGGCGGACCTGTATTGCGGGGAGCAAAACATAGTCCCGCCGGACGTGATGTTTTCGTGCCAGTATTACAACCCGGAGCTTCAGGACTTCCATCCGGCCCAGGACGTGTTCGTGCATATATACGGCATTGACCTGGTCCACATGGGGGACGGCAGGTACGTAATCCTGGAGGACAACCTGCGCATCCCTTCCGGAATATCCTATCAGATGAAGACGACGGAAATCGGGCTGCAGGTCATGCCGGAGTTGGCTGACGGGTACGACATTATCCCTTACGACATAAAGTCGGCGTACCAGGACATGTTCCTGTCCCTGTGCGACAACGAATCGCCCGTGTGCGTGCTCCTGACGGACAGCAAGTACGGCGCGGCATTTTTCGAGCACCGCTACTTGTCGGAGTTGCTGGGAGTGGCTTTGGTCGAGGGTTCGGACCTGTACATAGGCGCCAACGGAAGAGTCTGGGCCAAGGCAATGGGCGGGGACATAGAGGTTGACTTGATCTACCGGCGGGTGCAGGACCTGGACCTGTTCGTGCCCGGCCTGATGGACGCCTATCTTAACCACAAGGTGGTCATGGTCAACGCGATGGGCACCGGAGCGGCCGACGACAAGCTGGTCTTTCTCTGGGCGCCGGATATGATCAGGGCCTATACTGGAGAAGAGCCCATCCTGGAACAGGCCAAAAGCTACGACTTGCGAGTTCCGGCCAACCGGCAATACGTGCTTCAGAACCTAGACAACCTGGTGCTGAAGACACGTCAGGGGTACGGAGGGCTGGGGGTGTACATCATGCCGGACCTGGGAGGCGCCTATCGAAGCCGTCTGTCCCAGCAGGTCATTGAACAACCCCAGGGGTTCGTCGCCCAGGAGACGCTGGACTTCTCCCAGCACCTGGTGTTGGATGAATCCGAAGGCGAGTTCCAGCAACGTTACGTGGACCTGCGGGTGTTTGCCATCCAAAACGGTTACGGCGAGGTCACCGTGTTTCCGGGAGGTCTCACGAGGGTCTCGGAGCCTTCCGGTCGGGTCACCAACAACTCTTCAGGGGGGTCATGCAAGCCGAGTTGGGTAGTCAGGCAGCCGACGAATCCGTTCTAGTGCACTACGCCTACGTGGCCCGGTATGAATACTCCGACGTGGTGGTCCAGAACGACAACTTCCTGAGGATTTCGGCGTATACCGACCAGCGTCAGAAAGCCGCAAGCTACGACGTAGAGACCACTCCTCCGGGCAGGAAGGTGGAATACTCGGACCGCTTGGGGAATGTAGTCCACCGCGTCCGGGTAACGGTGCCGCACCAGGAATTGGTCATCGCCGCCATCGGACAAGCGTACTTGTGCGAAGCATCACCTATAGTCGCGGACTTGCCCTTGTCGTCGTTGAGGCACGATCCCGACGCCGAGGAGTTCTTAACGGCGACGCCGCTGGTGGACCCGGCGACGGTGGCAGAGACGGCGAGGGACGTAGTGGGCGGAGCCGACGGTTTTCTGGAGACTGTGAGCCGAATAGTGGCGTGGGTGCACGAGAACGTCGAGTACGAACGAGGGAACACCTCCGTGGCCACCAACGCCTCCGACGTTCTGACATCCATGAAGGGCGTATGCCAGGACAAGACCCACCTGGCGTTGGGTATGATGCGGGCCGTGGGCATTCCGGCCCGGTACGTGAGCGGGTTGTTGACGCGGCAGCCCGGTGAGACCCACGCCTGGCTTGAGTTCCTGCACCCGGAGGCCGGCTGGCTGCCCGCCGACCCCACAAAAGGGGTCGTGATAGAAATCGGGACCAACTATCTCAAGTTCGGCTTAGGCCGGGACTACTCGGAAGCTCCTCCCGTCTCCGGCTCCTTCGTATCCAAGGGATCGGGGCAGCTGGACATAGCCACGGCCCAGGTTTACTTCGACCGGAACTCGGTTTCGTTCGAAGACGCCCGTGGGCTGATTCTGGTGGACCCTGTACGCTAACCCTTGTTGTTCGATGCTAGGCCCAAATTTATACCCGATCTTATTAGTGAGGTCTGCACGTAGATGACTGAACCAAGGTCTATATCCTTCAACAGTGACCGGTGGCTCACCGACTCCAGGGTGTACAACCTAATCTGGTTGGGACGCTGGCTGGAACGCGCCGAGAACATTGCGCGTGTGGTGAACACAGCCGCCCAGGCGGCAGTGGTCAACGGGACCGATCACCGGACATTTCAGGAATCTCTCGTCGCAGCAGCGGCGGCATGGGGCATATACATCGAGGACCCGCACCAGTCCCTTTCCATGCTACTGAAGGACCACAGCGCGTCGTCGATATACCGCAGCTTGTCAACCGCCCGCAGCAACGCAACCCACGTGGGTACGGTGGAGCTGCTGAGAGCCATTTCCGGGGTGTTGTCCGACCTGGAGGACGAGACTGGCCTGGCAAACTCCCCGGAAGACGCCCAGGCGCTCACGGGCCGGGTGCTGGAGGGTCTGGACCAAGTCTACAGGATAGTCGACGAAAGCTGGTTCCACCAGGAACCTCTGTCGGAAGAAGAGGTCTACCTCAGATTCGTCCAGCAATGAACGGCCGGAGGCTGCAGGCTCCTGGCCCAGATTAAGCCATAGGACGCGCCGCCGCCGCCGCATAGCCCACAACGCTGGAGGACTCTCCCATGGTGTCGGCGGTAGTGCCGTAGGCCAGCACCCGCACGGCGGTGGCGCCAGCCGCAGACATGGCCGAAATCATCGCGACGACGGCCCCAGGCCCACACATGTTGACTCCTCCAGGGCCTACGAGCGCAGTCAGCTTTTCGGTGTCCATGTCCCGAATGGCCTGCAAGGCCCGCAGGTCTCCGTCTCTGGCCCGGCTTTCGGGCATGTTGTGGGACAGGTCGGAGCTGGCCAGGATTGCCGCCGGACGTCCGTCCAAGGACTCCACGAGGGCCTGACCCAGGGCGATGCAGTCATCCACCGTCTCACCGCGCAGGCCGACGGGCAGGATTCGGACCTTGTCGCCGAAGAGATGCAGCAAGAAGGGAAGCTGCACCTCTATGGAGTGCTCCCACTGGTGGGACTCGGAGTCTTCCGCCACAGACGGCAGCAAACCGCACAGCCGCCGGGCGGCCTCAGCGTCCACGTCCAACGCCCCTAACGGGGTCTCCCACGTCTGCCAGGAAGAGAGGGCAATCTCCCGGCCCTGACCCCAGTGGTTTGGACCTAAAATCACCACGACTTCCAACCGGCCGAGGCGCGCCATCAGGTGATAGGCGTGGGCCGCCACCGGGCCGGACTCGTGATAGGAGCCGTGGGGGACTATCAGCCCCACCAGACCCCGCATGGGGTCTGAATACTCCAGGGGAAGCCTGCGGGGCCCCACAGAGTGCTGGTAGCAACGTCTGATGAGCCGCAGCAAGCGTTCGGGATCGTCTGGGTACAACTGGCCCGCGACGGCGGGTTGGCGTATTCCTTCCATACTAAATTAAGGCCATGGTCGGGCCAAACTTGGGCCAGACTTGGGCCGCCCTCCTTAGTGGCCCATTATAAGTCAACGCGGGCGGACTTATGTGGATGAATGTTGCTTGAAGTGGGGGCATGGCCTCTTCGGCGAAACGCTGGAGTTGTTCCCGGGTCAACTCTAGAGAGCAACCGAACAGGGTGCAGCTAACGTAGAGCCGCTCCAGACCGGGATATTTCTCCTGGATCTCCATAGTCGACTCGGTCACCTGGTTGAGAGCGCCGCACAGCATTGAACCGCTTTCCATCGCCGCCTGGGCAGAAGGAAGTCCCTCAGGGCGGGCTGTCCGGGGATTCTCCAGAGCCTCGGCCTGCTCGGCGGTCATGGGGAAAAACTCCGGTGATGGTACATTGAGGGGTGGGATTCCGGCAAGCTCTCAGGGGCCCGCCGTCAAATGGAGTGGGGCGACCGGTGGTCGCCCCACCGTATATACTCTGTGGCTCCTCTGGATTCCGCCGGAAAGACGGAAGTAGAAGGGGCCCTTCGGCAGTCTCAAGGCTGGCGCTTCGCTCAGGGTGAACAGGAGTGGTGCACTGGAGTTGTGGTGAGCAAGGTTCGTGGTATAAGGTTAGGGCCGGGCCTACTTAACCTGGGGGTGAGACATGGGGTTCAAGCTGCTGATATTGGGCGACGGAGAAGACGATGACTGGCGTGTCAGGGAATGGCCTCCGATGCTCAAGGAGGCCGCTCCGGACATCGACGTGACCGCTTGCCGTACCGTAGGGGAGGCGCTGGAGGTCATTGGCGACATGGACGCGGCTTTCGGCAACATCGTCCCGGAGTTGTTCGAACGGGGAGTCAACCTGAAATGGGTAGCCTGCCCACAGGCCGGTCCACAGGCGGGCTGGTACCACCAGGGCCTCATCGACAGCGACGTGTTGGTGACCAACACCCGGGGAATCTACAACGACTACATCAGCTCGCACATCATGGCGTTCGTTCTGTCCTTCGCCAAGGGGCTCCACGTCTACATGCCCCTGCAGATGCGGCAGGAATGGAACCAGGTCTACGACCCCATCTACCTGCCTGACGCCACCGCCGTAGTAGTGGGAGCTGGAGGCATCGGGGCAGAGGCGGGCCGTCTGTGCGCGGAGTTCGGCATGACGGTCCTGGCGGTGGACCCTCGGGTGGATGAGCCGCCTCCCGGGTTCTCAGAAGTCTATCGTCCCGACGACCTGCTCCAGGCGCTCGGGCAGGGAGATATTGTCATCGCCACGGTGCCGGAGACACCGGACACCCAGGGGATGTTTGGGCGGGAGCAGTTCCGCGCTATGAAGAGGTCCGCTTTCTTCATCAACATTGGGCGGGGGGCCACGGTGAAGCTTGACGACCTGACGGCAGCCCTTCAGTCGGGGGAGATCGCCGGGGCTGGGCTGGACGTGTTCCAGGTGGAGCCGCTGCCGGCGGAGCATCCACTGTGGATAGCTCCGGGAGTCCTGATCACGCCCCATGTGGCGGGCCGAGGCCCCTATGTGAACGACCGGCGCACCGAGCTGTTCATAGACAACTGCCTGCGGTTCAACGAGGGTCGTCCGCTGCGCAACGTGGTGGACAAGGACAAATGGTTCTAAGGGCGGATTAACGCAATGGTGCAGGGACGCAATGATGCAAAGGATATATTGGAGCCGTTGCGTCATAGCGTCCTTGCGTTTTTGTGCGGAAAACCCTTGACTCAATGGAAAGGGCAGTCCTATAATGATTTCTATTAAGCGGCACAGCGTATGATGAACGACACATAACAAACATACGAGATGGGCAACCCGCGAGCGGCGGCTACGGGGGAACCCAGCCGCCGCTCAGTGCGTAAACCGACCGCCGCAAAGCACGTTAACAAGAGAATAGGGTCATTGAAATCCGCGTATGGAGTTCCTAGCGTGGGTTAAGTTAGTAAGGGCTAACGGTGGATGCCTTGGGGCCAAGGACCGAAGAAGGGCGCGGCAAGGCTGCGAAAAGCCTCGATGAGCCGTCTAGCGGGCATAGTCGAGGATTCCCGAATGGGGAAACCCGTTCCGGTGTTGAGCCGGTTCATTCCGTTTCGTGCGGAAGGGTAAGCGGGGGAACTGAAACATCTAAGTACCCCGAGGAAAGGAAATCAACCGAGATTCCCCTAGTAGTGGCGAACGAACGGGGAAGAGCCTAAACCTTTGTGACTTAACGGCCCGAGGGCCTATGTCGCAAGGGGGTTATAGGGAGTTCCCGCCCCAACCTCGGAAGGGGGCGAGGAGTTACAAATCACACACCTAGTCAAAGGCACCTGGAAAGGACCGCCAAAGAAGGTGACAGCCCTGTAGACGAAAGGTGTGCGACTCCTGGAGCTTTCCTGAGTACCACGGGACACGAGAAATCCTGTGGGAAGTCGGGGGGACCACCCTCCAAGGCTAAGTATCCTTGGCCACCGATAGTGTACCAGTACCGTGAGGGAAAGGTGAAAAGCACCCCGGGAGGGGAGTGAAATAGATCTGAAACCGTTAGCTTACAGAAGGTCGTAGTCCGCGAAAGCGGATGGCGGCGTGCCTATTGAAGAATGATCCGGGGACTTACTATGTGGGGCGAGGTTAAGGGACTGGAGTCCCGGAGCCGGAGCGAAAGCGAGTCTGAATAGGGCGATCAGTCCCATGGAGTAGACCCGAAACCGGGTGAGCTACCCATGGCCAGGGTGAAGGTTCGATAACACGGACTGGAGGCCCGAACCCGTTGCTGGTACAAAAGCTTGGGATGAGCTGTGGGTAGAGGTGAAATGCCAATCGAACTCGGAAATAGCTGGTTCTCCCCGAAATGCATTTAGGTGCAGCCTCGAGTAATAGGCGGACGGAGGTAGGGCACTGGATGGGCTAGGGGGCGTGAGCTTACCAAACTCAACCAAACCACCAATGCCGTCTGACCGTTTCTCGGGAGTGAGACTGGCGGAGATAAGTTTGTCAGTCGAAAGGGAAACAGCCCAGACCACCGGCTAAGGTCCCCAAGAACGGGCTAAGTGGGAAAGGAAGTGGAGTTCCCCAGACAGCCAGGAGGTTGGCTCAGAAGCAGCCATCCTTTAAAGAGTGCGTAATAGCTCACTGGTCGAGGGGTTCTGCGCCGAAAATGTAACGGGGCTTAAGCCCGTCACCGAAGCCGTGGATGCAAGAGTACGGACGCCGTTAAGCGGGCCTACCGTGAGTTCGCTTGCGGGAATTCTGCGAGACGGAGTCCTGTGAGACTCTTGCATGGTAGGGGAGCGTTCCTCGGGCGGAGAAGGTGAGTCGTGAGGCTTGCTGGAGCGCGGGGAAGTGAGAATCCCGGAATGAGTAGCGTTAATCAGGGTGAAAATCCCTGACGCCGAAAGCCCAAGGTTTCCTACGCAACGTTTATCGGCGTAGGGTTAGTCGGTCCTAAGCCGCAGGCGAGAGCCGTAGGCGATGGACAGCAGGTTAATATTCCTGCACCGCCGTTGTTTCGTTTAAAGCCGCGAGGGGGTGCGGAAGGGCAGGCAAGGCGCCTTATTGGATTGGCGTCCCCGCTTGTAGGCGAGCCGGAGTAGGCAAATCCGCTCCGGCGCTAAGCTGAGGAGCGGGGCGAACCGGACCTTAGGGTCTGGGAAGCTGCTTATCCCATGCCGACGAGAAAAGCCTCGCGTGCTATGTGACAATGGCGCCCGTACCGCAAACCGCCACTGGTGGGCAGGGATGAGAGTCCCAAGGCGTTCGGGCGAACCTCCGCTAAGGAACTAGACAAAAGAGCCCTGTAACTTCGGGATATAGGGCGCCCCGGGAGGTGAAATCCCTTGCGGATGGAGCTTTTCGGGGCCGCAGAGAAGAAGGCCGGGCGACTGTTTAACAAAAACACAGGTTTCTGCTAAGGGGTAACCCTATGTATAGGAGCTGACGCCTGCCCAGTGCCGGAAGGTTAAGGGGCGCGGTTATTCCTCTTCGGAGGGAGAAGCTGCTAACTGAAGCCCCGGTGAACGGCGGCCGTAACTCTAACGGTCCTAAGGTAGCGAAGTCCCTTGTCGGGTAAATTCCGACCTGCATGAATGGCGTAACGACCTGGCCGTTGTCTCGGCGGAGGGCCCGGTGAAATTGCGGTGCCCGTGAAGACGCGGGCGACCCGCGGCAGGACAAAAAGACCCCGTGGAGCTTTACTGCAACCTGGCATTGGTCTGGGAGCCGGGTTGTGTAGGATAGGTGGGAGGCTGAGAAACCTTCACGCCAGTGAGGGCGGAGCCATCCTTGAAATACCACCCTTCCCTGTTTTTGGTTCTAACCCGTCGGAGACGGGGACAGTGCCTGGCGGGCAGTTTAACTGGGGCGGTTGCCTCCCAAAGTGTAACGGAGGCGCCCAAAGGTTCCCTCAGGACGGATGGAAATCGTCCTCAGAACGCATTGGCATAAGGGAGCTTGACTGTGAGGCTTACAAGCCGAGCAGGGACGAAAGTCGGGCAAAGTGATCCTACGGCCCTGTGTGGAAAGGCCGTGGCTTAACGGATAAAAGCTACCCCGGGGATAACAGGCTTATCTCGCCCAAGAGTTCATATCGACGGCGAGGTTTGGCACCTCGATGTCGGCTCGTCCCATCCTGGGGCTGAAGGCGGTCCCAAGGGTCCGGCTGTTCGCCGGTTAAAGGGGCACGTGAGTTGGGTTCAGAACGTCGTGAGACAGTTCGGTCTCTATCCGCCGCGGGCGCAGGAGGCTTGAGGGAATCTCTCCCTAGTACGAGAGGACCGGGAGGGAGGGACCTATGGTGTGCCAGTTGTTCCGCCAGGAGCACTGCTGGGTAGCCACGTCCAGTGTCGATAAGCGCTGAAGGCATCTAAGCGCGAAGCGCTCCCCAAGATTAGGCCTCCCATTCCGACTACTAGTCGGAAGTAAGGCTGCAGAGAGACTATCTGCTTGATAGGCCGGCAGTGGAAGCGGGGTAACCCGTTAAGCTTACCGGTACTAATCAGCCGAGGGCTTAACCCACGCTAAGAACTCCATACCAATCGCCAAACCATCACCCCAACAATCTCCCTCTGGGAGAGGGGGCATGGCGGCGCCCTTAAAGACCCTGTTCTCAGTTCTTCCAACTCTTATGGGAGGTGAGCTGTGGCAAAGTGCGAACACTGCAAGGGCTCAGGCGCCTGCAGAGTATTCAACTGCCGCAACTGCGGCTCCGGCGCTCCCCACGTTTGCCAGATCTGTAAGGGCTCCGGCAACGTAGACGAAGCCTAGTCAGACCAACTCCCAAGAATTACAACCTGCCTTTCAACCCGGGCGTGCGGACCCTCAACAAGGGAGCCACCCGCCGCCCATCGCTCGAGACTCGGTGCGGGGTGGAGCAGTGGCAGCTCGTCGGGCTCATAACCCGAAGGTCGTTGGTTCGAGTCCAACCCCCGCTACCAAAACCTCGTAGGTGTGCAGCTCCATCAAACGACTCACAGGAGCGTTTAATAGTCGTTGGAAACAAAGCGCAGATCCACTGAGCCGTTCGCATTAGCAGAAGACCAAGGATCGAACATGTCATAGGAAACCTGTGCGTTTACAGTCATCCTCTCTCTCCAAGACGATGGGGGATATTCGGTCGTCTTTCCTGCACTGCCGGGGTGCGTCAGCCAGGGAGACAACCGGTGCGGGGCCCTGGAAAATATCAAGGGAAGCCGCCACCGAGGATGAGCATAGTGTTGGCTCTTCCCGAATGCGGCTTCCACACCCTGAGACATCTGACCTGATTATCGACGAGATCAGATGCATCCTGGCGGACCGAGACGAAGATGGTCTACCCTACGGAGGCGTCTCACTGGAACGGGTAGAGCTTTTGGTCAAGGCGCCAACCTAAATTGCCGCCCATTCCCTATGATTCTAAGCAAGGGGTCCCCATGGTTGGAACGCCAACTTGAGGTGTCGGCCCCCTAACCTGGAGCCCGGCCACGTCGGCGCTAAGGCGTAGGCTCCAAGCGCCTCCACACTTGCGATGGCAGCGTATATACTACGTATGTGGACAGTGCGGAGGTCATACGCAGGCTTCGGGAGAACGGGTGGATGCTGAGGAACATCGGCGGCAGCCACCACCACTTCACACACTTTGAGAAGTCCGGAGTAGTTACAATCCAGCATCCTCGCAAGGACATCCCCATCGGCACCCTGCGCAGTATCTTTCGGCAAGCCGGATGGGACTGGAGGACACGATAATGCGGTACCCAGTCGTGATTCACAAGGATGAAGGCAGCAGCTATGGGATAACCGTGCCGGACTTGCCCGGATGCTTCTCGGGCGGCGACACCCTGGACGACGCCTTTGACATGGCGCAAGAGGCCATTGTGGGTCATATCGAAACCCTGCTCATGGATGGCCATCCCATTCCCGACCATCGCCCGCTGGAGACCCATCAAGCCAACCCGGATTTCGCCGCTGGCGTCTGGGGACTAGTTGATGTGGACATCTCTAAACTTTCCGGCAAAACGGTGCGAGTCAACATCACGATGCCAGCCCGCGTGTTGGCAATCATAGATGAAGCCGCTATCCGGGAAGGGGAATCGCGATCGGGGTTGCTGACCCGCGCGGTCCTCGACCACATGAGCCGGCAATCGTCCAAGTGAGGTCATGCAGCCTCGGCTTTCGTGCCAGGCCGCCCAGCCGAGTGGTTTACTGCAATTTTGCCCATTAGGAAGGAGGAGAAATGCCAAGAGTAGCGTTGGACCTGGAGAACCCCGAGGACTTAGCGGTGTTGGGGACCACCGGATGGCGAATAGCGCCGGGTCTGGTTCCTGGGGAACCGAACCAGGGGCTGGTGGCGGAACTGCGGGAAGTCGAAGCCCGTTTGCCGGACTACGACGATTCCTGGTGGGAACAAGACGCGGACTTCCAAGAACGGAGGTCTGTGGGATTTACTTTCGCCTGGTACCGGCTCCACATAACCGTCCCGGAACAGGTCAAAGGGCAGGAGGTCGCCGGAGGCCGTATCTGGTTTGAGACCAATGTCGACAACTACGGAGAAATCTACATCGACGGCCAAATCGACCGGGAGAAATGGATAATTTCCGGCAACAACACTCCGCAACGAGCTTTGGTGGAGGCATCGGCAACTCCCGGCAACACGCATGTAATAGCCGTGCTGGTCTGCAACGCTCCCTTTGCCGAACCGGTGGGCACCATCTTCATGCGTTACGCCACGCTGGCCTTCGAGTAACCCGAGAATTAGCATTGGGGCCCGAGTCGTCGGGACGGGAGACGCAAAAGACTCCCCTCTCGGGAGCCTGAACGGGCACTGAAGGGGTATGGAACGGACAGCCCGTTAAAGGTTAAACGGAGGCTCTATCCAGTTCTGTTCCTTGACGTATATCTGGAACCGGTAAGCCGCCGATTCGAGCACGATAATGCGACCGGCGTCATCCACGTTTACAGCCACGGGCCGCTTGAACTTCTGGGCCCTGGGCGACTCGGCCCTTTGCATGGCCTTGACCAGGTCGGGCCTGGACTTCAGCGCGTTTTCGACCCAAGGACTGATGTCATCGGCGTCGCCGTACAGGGAAAACATGTAGCCGCTGTCGCCGTCGTAGATGTTGAGCCTGTTGTTCTCCCAGTCAGTGACGTATACGTCGCCGTCCTTGTCCACCGCCACATCCGATGGGCGGCCCAGTTTCTCCTCGCCAGCGGTGTAGATGGCGCCCAGGAACATCCCGTCGGGTGAGAACTTCTGGACCCTGGAGTTGCCCCAGTCGGCCACGAGCACGTTGCCTTCGTTGTCAAAGGCGAGTCCCCATGGAAGGTTAAACTCTCCCTCGCCGCTGCCGCAGCTCCCCCACTTGCCCACGAACCCGCCGTCCCTGGTGAATATCTGAATCCGATGGTTGTGGCTGTCCGAAACGTAGAGCCTGTCGTCTCTATCGAAGGCAAGGCCGACCGGCCCGTTTAACTCACCATCCCCGGAGGTGTCGATGGCCCCAACCTTCTTGAGGTATGGGTTGAAAGTCATGCCCCATATATTCAGGCTCAACCCCGGCATCACGCGGTCCTGGGCCTCGGCCGCTCCCCAACCGCCCAGAGGGTCCCCGTTGGGCCCATAGACGTAAATCCGGTTTGTATACTCGTCGGAGACGTACACGTTCTCCTGACTATCTACGGCAACTGAGCTGGGCAAGGGCCCCACGTGTTCGGTAAAAGCGGGTCCCCGTTCATGCCAAAAGAACTCGCCGTCCAGGCCACACTTGGTTATTCCCATGGCCGGGATATAGTCGAGGCCTTTGCTCAGGAGATAGAGGGTGTCTCCGGAACCCAGAGCGAAGTCGGACGGATGGAGGAAGCCGCCCCCGGTTCTTGGTCCGCCGGCAATGCAATGGTCGTAGCTATATACACGGTCACGTACGTAGGCTGTACGCATGGCCTCCTCCCCCTTGAAGAGCTGCCGGACCGTCGCGACGGCGCCAAGTTCCCAGGAGCGCCGGCTAGGGAACGACTAGCGGTCTAGCACAACTGATATTCGCGGGTGGAAACGACTACTGCGAGCATGTCTGCGACTCTCCGGGCCGAATCCCACGACAATTCCTCCGTGTCCCATCGCAAACCGCCCCCAAGCTCAGCCAAGCCAAGAAGCTCGTCCCGAGTTTCGGGGCGGACCTCCACAGCGCCCAGCAAGTCCAGGCAAGCGTCTACGAACTCATAGGGACTGAGGTCCCCTTTTCGCTTGATGCTGTTGACCATGTCCTGGACTCCCGGGTACTCCAGGCTGGACACGACTTCGCTGGCGTAGCTGATGCGCTTAACGAGCGACCCAGCGTCTATCCACTCGGCGCCATAGTGCCAACCCTCCACGCTGGGCGGGTCACTCAGAGCCTGCCCCATAAACCCACATTCGACTCCCAACTGCTCTAGGTCGGGCCTCGGGTACTTGAAGTCGCCCACCAAACGGCAGATGCCCGCCACCAACTCCGCGGGGCTCTTCACCCTCTGGAACCGGGCTTCTTTGAAAAAGTCGGAGTTGAACACCATTCTTAGGGTTGATCGTATGTCGTAGCCCGAGGATGTGAAGGCGTCGGCGATGAGATTTACGGCGACCGGGTCCCTGGGCGGCGTGTGGAGCCAGGCCGGCACCTGCACCTCGTCAGCCACGAAGAAGTTGTATATGTGTCTGGCGATGAAGCGAGCGGTGGCCGGTTGACGTACGATGATGTCGATGACGTCCTCGCCGTTGAACCTTCCTACATGCCCTAGGAAAGTCTTCTCGGTGTCGTCATGGTCATCAGGAACGTATTGGAAGTCCCAAGTATAGCGGCCAAGGCCGACGTTGTCGGGGGGCTTAGGGGCTATGCCCCAACCTGTGAAAGCCCGGGCGCACTCGAAGACATCCATCTCGGTATAGTTGCCCTGTCCCATGGAGAAGAGCTCTAAAAGTTCCCTGCCCCAGTTCTCGTTGGGTTTGTCCTTAAGGTTGGCGTAGTTGTCCAGCCAGTAGATCATCGCCGGGTCTCTGGCCAACTCGATCAACAGGTCTCGGTAGCTGCCTAGGCCGAACGCGCGGAACATGTCCAGCTGGCGCGCCGTTTCGAGGGGGTTGTCTATCTTGACCGTTCCCGTGGCAAACACCGAGTGCCAAAAGAGGGCGACCTTTTCCTCCAAGGGCCGTGGGTTGTTGATGAGATACCAGATGTGGCGTGTGCTGCCCCGGTCGGCGACGCCGCTTTCTATGTATGGGAAGGTGCGGAAGAGGATTCCCGGGTCGATGCGCGGCGCCCCGTATACGTCGGGGTCCAGCAGCTCTTCCACCGTCTGCGCATACCCTTTAGCCGCTCGCTCGTCCAGCTCGTCGCGGGCGGCTCCAAAACCGGCCCTGCGCATGAGATGGGCCATCTGAGCGATGTCTTGATCTGGCATATGGCTAACCCTCACTTTAACCACGTATGGCAGATAAGTTCGGGTACGGTTTCTTGCTCCTGGCGGACTGATTCAAGGCGAGTCTACGTTGCCCTGAGACAGATTGTCAACGCACGGCGCCGCTCTGTGACCGGGTCCCTACGTACGTGCAATAGGGTAACAACTAAGATATCGGCTGCGAATTGGCCACACTATTTAGGTATTATAGTATTGACATACTAAAATTATTAGTGTATATATCTTCAAAACATCAGGGCATGGCAAGGAGCATATTATGTCATCACCTAGGCCAACGCTAAAGGGAGACATTAAAAACAGACATGAGCGCACTTGGACAGGGATTGCCGAGCTCTTAGTCGCTCCGATTCTTCTTCTTACGCTGTTTGTCGTCTCCTGCGGCCAAGCGGCGACTCCGGCTCCCACACCCACTCCCCAGCCAACGTCAACCCCGGTCGACTTCGATGCACTGACAGCCTCCCTGCAAGGCGTAATAGAGCAAGCAATGGGAGACCTGGAAATCCCTGAAGGTCTCACACCGGATGATATCCGAGAGATGATAAACACCGCCGTCTCTGACATCGACTTCCCCGAAGGACTGACCGCCGATGAAGTCAAAGGTCTGATAAACACGGCCATTTCCGGCATCGACATACCCGAGGGTGTGACGACGAAACAGATGGAACAGGCGATTCGGACCGCTGTCGATGAAGGAGTGCAAAGGGCCGTGGCAGAGGCGACGGGGGGGTCGTTGACCATCTACTCGGCGCGGGAGGAAACTCTCGTAGGCCCCATCATCCAGCAGTTCGAGGACGCGACCGGCATCGAGGTCGGAGTGAAATATGGCTCCAACTCGGGGTTAGCCGCAACCATACAGGAAGAGGGATCAAACAGTCCCGCCGACGTCTTCTTCGCCACGGACCCGGGTCTGCTGGGGAGCATGTCCGATCTGTTCACTGCGTTGCCAAGCGGGATATTGGACCGGGTGGACGCGGAGTTCCGATCACGTGAGGACAAGTGGGTTGGCATATCAGGACGGGCCCGCGTGGTGGTGTACAACCCTGATGTCATCAGCGCCGACGAGCTGCCCGACTCCATCCTTGACTTCACCGACCCCGAATGGAATGGACGCATAGGATGGCCGCCCACCAACGGCTCGTTCCAGGCCTTTGTGACAGCCATGCGTACCACGTTAGGGGAAGACGCGGCGCGGGACTGGCTGGAGGGAATCCATGCCAACAACCCCAGGGTCTATCCCAAGAACACTCCCATAGTCGACGCCGTCTCCCGCGGAGAGGTGGACGTGGGGTTCGTAAACCACTACTATCTGTACCGTTTTCTCGCGGAGCATGGAGAGGAGTTCCAAGCGCGAAACTACCATCCCAAGAACGGCGACATAGGAGCAATGATGTTGGTGAACGGGGCCGCCATTCTGTCCACGGCCGAGAACACCAAGGAGGCCGAACGATTCCTGGGCTTCATGCTGTCGCTATCCGCCCAACAGTACTTTGCCAGCCAGACCTTCGAGTACCCGCTGATAGAGGGAGTCAGGACCCATCGGCTTCTCACGCCCTTGAGCGAAATAGCCGTTCCCAACGTAGACCTGTCCCAGTTGGACGACGTGCAGGGAACCCAAGACCTACTGCGGAGCGTGGGCATCATTCCATAACTGACACACCGCACTCGACCGGGCGCATGCAGAGGAGGGACCCTGCCCTCCCCTCGGGACCTCCTCAAGCATGCGCCCAGATCAGGCATGGAGCGAACAAAGACGCCACTTATGGATTCTCCTACGACTACAACCTCCCCCCTTGCCCGGTTGCCGGGGTTTGGGCGGCCCCGGACGCCGGGATTTGTACTGGCCCCCGCCGTAACGGTGGGGGCCGCTCTTTCGATGCCTCTGGCATATCTGGTCATACGCAGCTTGGGCACGGGCGGAGAGTTTTGGGACCTGCTGCTGCGGCTGCGCATGTTGGAGACCATCGGGAGCACTGCCCTGCTGACGGTCATCGTCACAGCAGCGTCGGCAGCGCTTGCCCTGCCACTGGCCTGGCTTACCGTAAGGACTGACCTCCCCTTAAGTAGGTTCTGGTCGGTGGCCACCGCCCTTCCCCTGGTAATTCCCTCCTACGTTGGAGGGTTCGCAGTCGTGACTCTTCTGGGACCCAAAGGAATGCTCCAGGAAACGGTGGCCGGACCTCTCTTCGGAGTCGACCGGATGCCCGACATATCGGGGCTTGCCGGAGCTTCTCTAACCCTTATCATGCTGAGCTACCCATACGTGCTGTTGACGGTCAGGGGCGCCCTCAGGGGACTGGACCCTGCGTTGGAGGAGGCGGCCCAGGGGTTCGGGAAGAACAAGTGGGCCCGCTTCTTCCAGGTCACTGCTCCACAGCTCAAACCGGCTCTTGCTTCGGGCAGCCTGTTGGTGGCTCTCTACACCCTGAGCGACTTCGGAGCGGTATCGTTGTTGAGCTTCGAGGCTTTCAGCTACGTCATCTACCTGCAATACGAGGCTGGGGCTAGAGAGTTGGCCGCGGCCAGCTCCCTGGCGCTCATAGTTATGGCTCTAGCCGTCCTCACCATCGAGTCAGCGTCGAGGGGGCGGGCCAGATATCACCGCGCCGGAGTAGGAGCCCAGCGGTCCCCTAGACCTGTGCGTCTTGGCCGGTGGCGATGGCCCGCGTTTGGCTTCTGCACATTCATATGCGCCGTTTCCTTGGGAATGCCCCTCAGCGTCTTAGGGTATTGGGTGGCCCAAGGACTGCAGGCGGGAGAGTCTTTGGGTCTGGAGTGGGGAACCACCTTCAACTCCATCTACGTGTCGCTCCTGGCTGCCGTAGCCTCCGTAGCCGCCGCTCTGCCGCTGGCGGTGTTGATGGTCAGATATGCCGGACGACTCAGCGCTCTCTTGGAACGGCTCGCCTACGTGGGATTTGCCCTCCCCGGGATCGTGGTGGCCCTGTCCCTGGTCTTCTTTACAGCGAACTACCTCCAGCCCGTGTACCAGCACATTGTCGTCCTAATATTCGCCTACGTCGTCCTGTTCCTTCCCGCGGCGGTTGGGGCTGTACGGACATCGCTTCTTCAAGTCAGCCCCCGGTTGGAGGACGCATCCCGTGGTCTGGGAAGAAACGGACTGCGCACATTTCTTAGGGTCACTCTCCCTTTGGCGTTTCCCGGAGTGTTGTCAGGAATGGCGTTAGTCTTCTTGATTACCATGAAGGAGCTTCCGGCCACGCTCATTCTGGGACCTATAGGATTCCAGACCCTCGCCACTTCGATATGGTCGGCCACTGAGTCGGCTTTCTTCGCTAGAGCGGCGGGCCCGGCGCTGCTGTTGGTACTGGCGTCCTCAGTCCCCATGGCCTTCATTGTCCTAAGAGAAGGCGGACACCACACGAAGGCCTGACACGACAGCCCCCGCCTGCTAGACTGAAGGGAGCATGCAGGAGGTCCCACCATGTTTGTCGCCACCAACAAGATACAGGTCGAGAAGGGCCATGGCCATGATCTGGAAGACCGCTTCAACCTGAGGGGAGGGGTCGAAGGCCAGCCCGGGTTTCTGGGGTTCGAGATGTGGCGCTCGGAGAAGGACTCCGAATGTGAAGAATACTTGATAGTGACGCACTGGGAGTCGAAGGACGCCCACGACCAGTGGACCCGCAGCGAAGCATTCAAGCAGGCCCACTCCGGATCCCGCGCGGACTTCCTGCTGGGGCCCGGGGAGTTCAACAGCTACGACGTGAAGCTGGCCTCCAGCCCGGACGGGACAAAAGCCCATGCCTAGCTCCGACGATGCGACGCCGGTAATCCAATGCCGAGGGCTGTCCAAGTCTTTCGGCAGTGACCCGGTGGTGGACAGCGTCGACTTGGACGTCCGTGCAGGAGAAGTCCTGGCATTGGTAGGTCCCAGCGGCAGCGGCAAGACCACACTGCTGCGCATAATCGCCGGATTCGAAACTCCCGACAGGGGAACCATAACCCTTGGCGGCAAGTCGGCAGCCGGACCCGGTGTTTGGACTCCGGCGGAAGAGCGGCGGCTTGGCATGGTATTCCAGGACTACGCCCTGTTTCCCCACTTGACGGTCGCCGAAAACGTAGCTTTCGGGTTGACCGGCCTGGACCGTTCCAACAAGGCCCGCCGGGTCACTGAGGCGCTGGGGTTAGTGCGCCTCTCCGGGATGTCAGACCGGTATCCCCACCAGCTTTCAGGCGGCGAGCAGCAGAGGGTGGCGGTGGCCCGCTCCCTGGCCCCGCAGCCCATAGCGCTTTTGCTGGACGAGCCTTTCAGCAACCTGGACTTACAGTTGCGGGAAGGCCTCAGGCAGGACGTGAAGGAAATCTTCTCATCAGGCGGCGTCACTGTGGTCTACGTCACCCACGACCAGGAAGAAGCCCTGTTCATGGGGGACACGGTGGCGGTGATAGACGGCGGCTCCATACGACAGTCAGGCGCTCCTGAGGACGTCTATCACCGGCCTCGCAGCCCTTTCGTGGCAAGCTTCCTGGGAATGGCGGACTACTTGTCGGCCGTTTCCGCCGGGGAAGGACTGGACACGGCGCTGGGCAAAATGGCCACGGAAGAGGCCGTGGGAGACGGCTGCCGGGTGATGGTCCGGCCCGACGACGTGATGCTACGCTCTGCCGGCTCCGGGGGGACTGTCAGCAGCCGGGTGTTCCAGGGGACCCACTATCTCTATGGGGTGACCCTGCCATCGGGCGAAACGGTACACAGCTTCCAGAACCATACGGTTCGATATGAAATCGGGGACTCCGTCGAGCCATATCTGGAGTCAGGCCAAACGCTAGTATGCTTCTCGGACGGAGGCGACGCCGTTCCGGTCACCGTCGCCTAGACCCGAGGCCCTGTTCACGTGACCAGGCGCGGGATAACCTCGCCCAGGACCCAGCCAACTCCGACTGCAACTCCGCCTATAGCCAGTATCTCCAGACCTTGGAGCAGTGTGGACTTACGGACGATGCGGCCTTTCAACATCCCTAGGGCGAAAAGAGCGACAAGGGTGGCCGACACGGAAGACGTTATGGCGATTCCGCCGTCATCGAAGAAGTAGGGCAGGACGGGAATTATGGCTCCGGCGATGAAAGCCACGCCCATGACCAGGGCGTCTTTGACCGGGTTGGTGGTGATCTCGGCGCTTAGACCCAGCTCCTTCTCGATCATGGTCCGGAGCCACAGGTCTTTGTCCGCGGCGATGTGGTCCGCCACGCCCTGAGCTTCCTTGAAAGAAAGGCCCTCCCTCTGGTAGAGGACGACCAACTCAGCCAGCTCTTCCGCAGGATGCTCCTGAAGCTCCTGCGCTTCCTTCTCTATCTCCGACCTTTGCAAGTCCTGCTCGGCCCTCGACCCCAGGAACGCTCCGGTGGCCATTGAAACCATGCCTGCCAATGCTCCCGCCAAGCCGCCGATCAGCACCGCAGTATTGCCAATGTCCCCAACGGCGAGGGCCGTGACCAGGAGCATGGTGCTCAGGAGCCCGTCCTGGCCGCCGAACACCACTTCCCTAATGCGCCCCTTCGAGGCTACGTCCCACCGCCGCGTCTCCACTTCGGTGCGGGCTACGTCGTAGATGGACGCCGTCTGGGGTTCAGTAACCGGAGAGGCGGTGCGCTGGGTTTCCGGCCAGGGCGTCTGGGTGGCAGCTTCCGTAGGTCCGGCAACGGCAAGCTTGGCTTCCAAACCCTCGACGGCCCGGTTGAACACCTCCAGGTGGTGCTGCTCCCTGTCCATGGCCATCATAAAGGTGTCGGCTGCGTCGTTCCGGCCGTCGTCCAGCGCATCCCGTATGTAGTTGGGATACATAGTGCTGATTTCTTTCGCCTCGCCTTCCACCACACCTTTCAGGTTCTCCAGTGAGCTTTTCAACTCGCCCGCCACGCTCATGTGGTTGATGCCGTGGATGGTCTCGGCGCCAGCTACTTCCTGGAACACCTGGGCCACTTCAGGATGGCCCTCCCGCAGCGCCTGGTGGGCAAAGGCGCTGTACTTAAGATGGGCGATAGCCTCGGCAACTATAGCGTTCCATAGGTTGCGCTCGGTCTTTGTAAGCGTAGGTATTGGGTCTGCCATCAACTTCCTCTTGCAGTCCGCCTCTAGGCGGTGATAAACCCAGAATACACAATGTTCTCGCGGATTTCCAATGGCGCGGGACAGGCCAAAGGGTTCCAATTCTCGGAAGCCATGCCCAAACCTTGGGGGCGTAACTTTGCTCAGCGCGAACCGACGGGAATGGAGCTTATATACCTGTCTACTTGAAAACCTATCCTGGGTTTTCTCTTGCCGTGCCATTGGCATGTTGACATAGGCAGTAAGACGTTGCTACTGTCAACTCCCAATGGTCATCATAATCATAAGTGAGTATCCCCGCATATCACACACTCGGATTTGGACGACACCCGCCGGAGTCTGATACTCTAGGCGACGGAGACTGATCAGGGAGCTAACATTACTGCCATGCCAATTCCCGTTCCTGGGCTTACCATGGCCCGACGGAGCTTGTATGACCGCTTTGCGGCCCGAATATCTGCCGAGAGTAGTCTAAGCCGCAAGCTGGTTTCTTACCAGGGAAACAAAGAAGTACCGGGTCTTCGCTGGCTGAAGTACAAAGAAGGGTTTTCCACCGAACTGGTCCGAGGACTTCTTGCTCGTACCAACGCCAAGACACTCCTGGACCCGTTTTCCGGCTCCGGGACCGCCCCCCTCACAGCTGGTAGTTTAGGTATAAGAGGAACGGGCATTGAGATTATGCCCATCGGGAACCTATCAGCCAAAGCGATCGTAGCCGCCTCCAACGGCCTGCAATCTGAACAATTCATTCGAGCATCGAACGACCTGATTAATGCTCTATCGGGAGAACAATACGACGCCGCCCTGCTTTTCCGTCATGTCCCTATCACCGAACAAGCCTTCCCCGAGCGGGCCGAAAGGGACCTGGCCAAGGCACGAGAGTTTATCGCCGGAATTACCGACCCATCTCTCCATACCCTTTTAACCTTGGCGTGTGTCAGCGTCTTGGAGGAAGTCAGCTACACCCGCAAGGATGGACAGTTTTTGCGCTGGGACCCGCAATCCGGGCGGGATGTTAAACCGAAGCTACACAAGCCGTTTCTTCCTACCCTAGCCCAAGCACTCCGTCGGCGGTTAGATGAGATAGCCAACGATATCCCGGTACTCAAGGAGAGGTACGGCGGCGCGGATCCTAAGTTTGTGGACGGGTCCAGTCTGACGGAACTCCGCAAGTTGCCGGACGCCAGTTTCGACGTCGTGGTGACTTCTCCTCCCTACGCCAATCGGTACGACTACACCCGCATCTATGCCCTTGAGTTGGCATACTTGGGATACGATGCGGCCCGGTTGAAGGAACTGCGCCAGACTCTGCTGTCGGCAACTGTGGAAAACAGGTCTAAGCGGGAGTCGCTACCCCAAGAATACGGGGATTCTCCGCGACTCTCCAAGGCGTTCGGCATGACCGACAACCAAGCCGCTTTGCAGGAAGCGTTGCAAATCCTCAAGCACGACGCCGACAACCTGAGCAACCGTAATGTGATCAGTCTTGTTGAAAACTACTTCACTGAAATGGCCCTGGTGGTCAGCGAACTCGGTCGGCTGGTCACACCTGGCGCCAACGTCTTCATGGTCAACGATAATGTCCGCTATCACGGCCAGGAGATTCCCGTTGACCTTATTCTGTCAGACTTTGCCGAGCAATCGGGATTCCGCTGCGAGGCCATTTGGACTCTCAACCGGGGCAAGGGAAACTCCAGTCAGCAGATGGGGCGGTTCGGGCGGAAAGAACTGAGGAAATGCGTCTATCACTGGAGAAAGACCGATGGTTGACCGGGACGCCCGCCTAGAAGAGGCCAGACGACGGGCACTGATACTCTCGGAGAGTATCCGGCGGCGCCCCGATAAGGGAGTCAGGGCGACAATCCGCGAATTCACCGCCCCGCTTGACTTTGAGGGTCGGTTAGAGGACTTGGCAATTGCGCCGGAGGCTTGGGAGCATATTGTCCAGGCGCAGGTTGACCCCAAGTTAGTCTTTGCCCACCCGGACCTCCTGCAATCCCATCCGCAAACCTCCCTGCACTACCGGGGAATCGCCACCCTTTCCCTGAAGCGCGTGCAGTTGCTGGTTGGCCCGGTGAACAAGTGGGAGGACGGCACTCTGCGCCGACCGCCAGCGTCTACAAGGTGTCTCCATGTGGCCCGCATTTACAACGCCGTTATCTCGGTAATCATCACCGGGACGGACGGGTGGACCCTGGAAAACGGGTACAGGAATATTCTGGTCACCATCGGCCTCACTGAAGACGGAGCGTTGCGGAACCTCGTTGGGCAGGAGGGTGAGACCACGGTGAAAGACGGTATTTCCGAGTGGTTGGCCCGTAACGAGTCAATCCCTTCGGTGGTCGAAGGGCCAACCACGTTGCTCGGTCACGACGGCAACGTGAGGATGGTCTACGGGTCCGAACCGGACATCAAGTTTGAGAGCCTTAACGATGGGGAATGGGAAATCGTGTCCACCGTTGAGATAAAGAGTGGCACCGACCCGGCTGCGGCTCTTGAGCGTCTGGGTGCCATTCAAAAGAGCTTTGACCAAACCCCCATCAGATCCCGGAACCTTGCCGTTCTTGGCATCGTGACCCCCGCAATGAGAAGTCGGCTGAACGAACTGCATGTCACCAGGGACTTCCTGCTCTACGACATTCTGAACGACGCAGATGCTTGGGAGGATTTCATAACCGAGATATTCCACCATACGCTCCGTATCATTTGACGCCGATACCCGTAGATGCAACGGATGAGATGAAAGACACCCTGTTGACCCATGTCCAAGCAAAGGCGCCGGTCCGATGACCGAGCGGCTGGTCTCCGGGGCGTCGCAGGGTGAGGACGACGCCCTCGACTCCTCCCTCAGGCCAAGGCAGCTGAGGGACTTCGTAGGCCAGGAATCCGTCAAGGACAACCTGAACATCGCAATGCAGGCCGCCCGTATGAGGGGCGATCCGCTGGACCACGTCATCATCTACGGACCTCCGGGCCTGGGAAAGACCACGCTGGCCCATATCATCGCCCAGGAGATGGCCGTCGCCATCAAGGTGACGTCCGGCCCGGCCATAGAGCGGGCCGGGGACATGGCGGCGATCCTTACCAGCCTGAACACCGGCGACGTCCTCTTCATAGACGAGATTCACCGCCTCTCCCGGGTCGTGGAAGAGGTGCTCTACCCGGCCATGGAAGACTTCTTCCTCTCCTGGGTGGTCGGGAAAGGGCTGGGCGCCCGGAACATAAACCTACGCATCAACTCTTTCACGTTGATAGGCGCCACCACCCGCTACGGCATGGTCAGCCCGCCTCTCAGAGACCGGTTCGGCTCGGTCTTCCGGCTGGACTTCTACGACCGGCCCGCCATGGAGTCCATAGTGGACCGTTCGGCCCGCATCCTGGGCGTGGACATCGACCAGGATGGGGTGACGACCATAGCGGGAAGGGCCCGCAGCACGCCGCGTGTGGCCAACCGGCTGCTCAAACGTACGCGGGACTATGCACAGGTAATGGCCGATGGTAGAATAACCGGGGAAATCGCCAGCGAAGGGCTTGCCAAGCTGGAGGTCGATTCCCTTGGGCTGGACCAAATCGACCAAAGGCTGCTGGAGAGCATCGTAGACAAGTTCTCGGGCGGGCCGGTGGGGCTGGACACCCTGGCAGCTTCCATCGGTGAGGACGCCGACACGATAATGGACATCTACGAGCCTTACCTTCTTCAGTTGGGATTCCTGGACCGCACTCCCAGAGGCAGGATGGCCACACGGCAGGCATACTCGCACCTGGGGCGGGACTTTCCCGAGAAGGCCCCGTCGCCTCAGGTCAGACTCCTGTAAGGACGCTGAAAATGCTCTATGAATTGCGTACATACGAAGCCAATCCAGGGAAGGGCCCAGCTTTGGAGAGCCATATCAAGGAGGCTGGCCGGCTCTTCAAGAAGCACGATCTGAATGCTCCCGTCTTCTGGACGGACATAATCGGCCGGGGGCCGCAGGTCACCTACATGTGGAAATACGAGGACATGACCGAGAGGAACACCAAACTGGGTTCCTTCGTTTCAGACCAGGAGTGGAAAGACCTGACAGACAGGGAACGCGCAGAACACGGGGAAATCACGGCCCGGATACACAATAAGATGCTGACGCCTACGGCATATTCCCCTGAACCCGTCTTCGACTTCAGCAAAGTCCACGAACTCCGTATCTACCACGCGGTGCCGGGGAAGCTGGCAGACCTGAACCGCCGCTTCCAGGACAACTCCGACCGGATTTTGCGCAGGCACGGAATGAACGTGCTGGGGTATTGGACGGAGGCTTTCGGCACGTCCAACCAGCTGGTGTGGGTCATCGAGTTCGACAGCCTGGCCCACCGGGAGGAGTGCTGGAACTCCTTCAGGACCGACGAGGAGTGGCCGGGGGTGTCCGCAGAGTCGACCAAGAACGGGGAGCTTGTGGCGTACCCCGAAAGCCGGATGCTCGCTCCTCTTCGCTCCTAACGGTTAGATAATCCCGAACTGGAGGGCTCCCGTCACACTACCCCTTCGACAGCCACAGACCCGGTCCTCTGACTTCGAAACGCAGACGTAGTGGGGACGGATTCAACATTCAGTCTTAACAGGTGGAGCCAATGCTGTACGAGCTTCGTGAGTACTACACGACACCCGGGAACCAGGCCAAGGAGGTGGACAGGCTGAGGCTTGCCCACCGCCTGTTCGAGAAGCACGGCCTAAGGAGCGACGGTTTCTGGACCGACGTGATAGGCCGCGGCAGCAAGATAACCTACTTCTGGATCTACGAGACCTTTGAGGAAAGAAACAAGGCGCTGGCAGGCTTTCGCAGCGACCCTGAATGGCAACCCAGGTCGGCCCAACACGGAGTTGAACTCCAAGGGGTCACACAGCGGGTCGACAACGTGGTCCTGGAGCCCACTTACTATTCTCCGACACCGGACTTCAGCGTGAATCCTATACACGAACTGAGATTCTACTATGCCACGCCTGGCAACCTGCCCGCCCTGAACAGGAGGTTCGCAGACCACTCGGACCGGCTGCTCCGTAAGCACGGTATGAACGTAGTGGGCTACTGGACAGAGCTGGTAGGCGATTCCACCCGGTTGGTCTGGATAGTGGGCTACGACAGCCTGGCCCACAGAGAACAGTGTTGGAACTCCTTCAGGACCGACGATGAGTGGCCCAGCGTGCTTGCTGAGTCCATCAAAGACGGTGAGATTGTAGGGTCCTGGGAAACCCGCATAATGAGTCCGACGGGGATAGGCAGATAGAGAGCGACGGCCCTCACCCCAGCCCTCTCCCAGAGGGAGAGGGGACATCAGGGAGGCAGCTATGATTTACGAGCTTCGGATATACGAACCCGCTCCCGGCAAATTTGACGCCTTGCACCGGCGTTTCTCTGACCACACCATCGGCCTGTTCCAGAAGCATGGGGTGGGCATATTCGGCTTCTGGACGGAAGAGGTCAACATGTCTGCCATGGCCAACAACGCCAACATGCGCCTCATCTACGTGACCACTTTTGAGAACATGGCCGAGCGGGAGCGAATCTGGGGCTCTTTCCAGCGGGACCCGGAATGGCTGGAGGCGCGGGCCGCCTCTGAAGTCGATGGCCCCCTGACTTCCAGGGTGCACAACACCCTGATGCGTTGCACCGACTACTTTCCGTCGCCCCATTGGAGCGACAAGTCCAACGTAGTTGAGCTGCGCTACTACAACGCGGTCCCCGGAAAGCTGCCCAACCTCCACGCCCGTTTCGCCAATCACGCCATCGGCCTGCTCCAGAAACACGGCATGGAGACCGTCGGGTTCTGGACGGACGACGTGGGCACAAACAACCGCATTGTGTGGATGCTGAGCTTCGAGAGCATCGCGAAACGGGAGGAGAACTGGATCGGGATGGTAACCGACCCGGAATGGCACAAAGCCCGGGACGACTCGGAGAAGGACGGCCCCATACTGGTGGACTACCAAGCCTACCTGATGAGGCCCACCGATTACACGCCGAGGCCGTAGAGTCCTGTATTCACGGCGTCAACCGTTGCATGTAGAATTGTATGCCTGACCACACATTCTGCTCTGCGAGAGATATGTCACACTCCGGATCTAGACCGACAACGCCCCTGGCGCCCACTGCGGACCGTCCGGGTCCCCGGCGGGCGGCCGACCTCCTGGCATTTGAGGACGCGCCTGCGACCGGGGCCTCCGGCCCTGTGCAGAAGGCGCTGGACGCCGCCCTTCATGGAGAAGACCTGTCTCCGGAGCAGTGTTTCACATTCGTAGACTCTGACGCCCCGGACCTGGCCCATCTTTGCCGAGTCGCGTCCATCATCCGAGACCAGGGCCGAGGGCGGGACGTCACTTTCTCGCCCAAGGTGTTCATTCCACTAACCCACTTGTGCCGCGACTTCTGCGGCTATTGCACCTTCCGGCAGTCCCCCGACCAAGCCTCCAGGCTCTACATGACCCCGTCGGAGGTCCTGGACGTGGCCCGGAAGGGGGCCGAGTTAGGATGCACGGAAGCCCTGTTCACGCTGGGAGAACGCCCGGAGCAACGGTATCCCGAAGCTGGCGAGTGGCTGAAGTCCCACGGCTTCAAGACCACCCTGGACTACCTGGCCCACGTGAGCAAGCTGGTGCTGGATGAGACCTCCTTGCTGCCCCACGCCAATCCTGGAACCATGAGCCGCCGGGAAATGGCGCACCTGCGCGACGTGAACGCATCCATGGGAATCATGGTGGAGAGCCTCAGCCCTCGGCTTTCAGAGGCGGGCGGCCCCCATGAACACGCTCCCAGCAAGAGGCCCACGGTACGGGTCAAGACGCTGGAGATAGCCGGAGAGCAAAAGGTGGCCTTCACAACCGGAATTCTGATAGGCATAGGAGAGACCCGCCGGGAGCGGGTGGAGTCCCTGCTGGAGCTCCGGGAACTTCACCGGCGTTACGGCCACATACAGGAAGTCATCATCCAGAACTTCCGAGCCAAGCCGCAGACTCCTATGGCCGACCAGATGGACGCCTCCACGGAGGACCTGCTGTGGACGACCGCTGCGGCCCGCCTCATTCTCGGGCCCACCGTGAACCTGCAGGTGCCCCCCAACCTGAGCTACGACGACTATCCCATATACCTTATGGCCGGAATAAACGACTGGGGAGGCGTCTCTCCCCTAACCATCGACTTCGTGAACCCCGAAGCCCCGTGGCCCCAGATAGCTGACCTCCGTCAGAACACCGAGGCGCTGGGTTTCAACCTGAGGCCGCGCCTGCCCGTCTATCCTGAATACATCACTGGCGGCGACGAATTCATCCCTGAGTCCCTCCGAGAACGGGTCTTCTCCCTTTCCGACGACGAGGGGTACGTGAAAGGGGGCATAGACCGCTATGACATCTAACAACGGCAACGGACACGCCCTTGAGCACATGCTGAAGGGCATCGACACCGGGGTGGCCCGAATCCTTGGCTCGGCCCTGGACGGTCACGACATCTCGGTGGATGATGCGGTCTTTCTATTCGACGCCTCCGGGCTGGAGCTAAACGCACTGGTGATGGCGGCGGACGAGTTGCGGAGACGACGGGTCGGCGACATCGTCACCTACGTCGTCAACCGGAACATCAACTTCACCAACGTGTGCATCAAGCGGTGCGGCTTCTGCGCCTTCAGCCGCGACCATCGTGAGGAAGAAGGGTACTTCCTGCCTGTCAGCGAGGTTATCCGCCGGGCCAAAGAGGCTTGGGACCTGGGCGCCACCGAGGTGTGCGTCCAGGCCGGACTCCCTCCCCAGATGGAAGGAGACCTATACATCAAGCTGTGCGAGGCCATAAAGTCGGAGCTTCCCGAAATCCACGTCCACGGCTTCTCTCCGGAGGAGGTCTTGTATGGTTCGGTACGCTCTAAATGCACCATCAAGGACTACCTAATAGGGCTGAGGGACGCAGGCGTAGGCAGCCTACCCGGGACCTCTGCGGAGATACTGGACCAGGAGATGCGGGACCGCATATCCCCTGGCCGCATCACCGTAGACCAGTGGGTAGAGGTTATCACCACGGCCCATGAGCTGGGCATTCCCACCACCTCCACCATCATGTACGGCCACGTGGAGACCCCGGAGCACGTCGCCCGGCACATCGCCAAGATACGGGACATTCAGAAGGGCACGGGCGGGTTCACCGAGTTTGTACCGCTAAGCTTCGTCTACTCCGAGGCTCCCATGTACAGCAAGAGCCTTGTGGACAACGTGCGCACAGGACCCTCCGGCAACGACGTACTCAAGGTGCACGCAATATCCCGGCTGATGCTGGACAACTGCATCCCCAACCTGCAGGTGTCTTGGGTCAAGGAGAGCCTCCGCTTCTCCCAAGTGATGCTCAACGCCGGTGTCAACGACCTGGGAGGCACCCTCATCAATGAGAGCATCTCAACGTCGGCGGGGGCGCAGTACGGACAGCTGGTGAAGCCCAGCCAGTTCCGGGAACTAATCCGCAACGCCGGCAAGGCGCCCGCCGAACGGAGCACCGTCTACGACCTGATAAAAGTGTTCGACAGTGAGGACGAGCCGCTGGACCCGCTGGACCTGGTGGAAGACCCTTCGAGGTTCGGTTCCTATTTCAATCTGATAAAGATGGACAACTTCCGCTTCCAACACCCACGCCACTCCGGGGGAGCGTCGGGTCCGGGAGAGTAAGCCTGAGGGTCTCGGCTCACCAAGGAAGAGGTTACCGGGACCGCCTCAACGCAGGGACATGACCCGCTCAGTCCTGGCTCTGGCAGGCGGAGTCGGCGGAGCCAAGCTGGCGCTGGGCCTGTCCCACGCGCTTCCGCCGGAAAGGCTCACCATTGTAGTCAACACCGGCGACGACGAGACTTTCCACGGCCTCCACGTATCCCCTGATCTGGACACCGTCATGTACGCCCTGGCAGGCTTGACCAACACCGTGACAGGATGGGGGGTGGCGGGAGACACCTTCCAAACCCTCGGTATGCTGGGCCGCTTCGGCAATCCCACCTGGTTTAACCTGGGGGACAAGGACCTGGCGACCCACATAAAACGCACCCAATTATTAAACGAGGGTTACAGTCTATCGGACGTGACCAGGGAGTTGTGCAGCCTGTTGGGCATCCGCCATCCCATCGTGCCCATGACCAACGCCCCCCTGCGGACGGTGGTGGACACAGACGAGGGAGAGCTGCCCTTCCAGGTGTATTTCGTGCAGCGGAGATGTGAGCCTAAGGCACACCGGATACGGTTCGACGACAGCGCCGGAGCTGTTCCCAGTCCTGGATTCCAGACCGCCCTTGAAACGGCGGATGTCCTGGTGTTCGCGCCCTCCAACCCATTCCTCAGCGTGGCCCCCATCCTCGCGGTGCAAGGAGTTCGGGAGGCCGTCAGCGGATTCACAGGCCCCCGGATTGCAATCAGTCCCATCGTCGGCGGCGAGGCGTTGCGGGGTCCGGCGGCTAAGTTGCTGGAGGAACTGGGCCACGATGTCTCGTGCGTCGGAGTTGCACGGCAATACGCGGACATCTGCGACGTGTTCGTGATAGACGAAGTGGATGAAGCCCACGGTCCGGCGATCGAGCGGCTGGGAATGCGGGCCGAGACAGCGCCTACGGTTATGGAGACGGACTGGGACAAGACACGGTTGGCCATGCGCATCCTAGACATCGCCGAGTCCGTAAGTCCGTTGGACCGGCGTCAGGGGTAGGAGCGGGGGAGTGAGCGCATCGACTGTTGAAGTCATAATTCCCATGAAACCCCTGGACCAGGCTAAGACGCGCCTGGAAAGCCGCCTATCAGCGCCTCAGCGAAAGTCCCTTACGCTGGACTTGCTTGTACACGTTCTCAAGACAGTCACCCAAGCCAGGATCAGTTCCGTCCGCGGCCCCTCCATAGACGAGACCTGGGTTGTGGGAGGAGACCAGGAGGTCAAGGAAGCCACGGAGTCGGAAGACGCCGTATGGCTGAACGACGGTGGTCAGGGCCTCAACGACGCCCTGACCCTGGGATTCCGCCGGGCGGCGGAATCGGGAAGGGCGGGGCTGTTCCTGCCCGCCGACCTGCCTCTGCTCACCGCCGAGGACGTTCACGGGATGCTGGAGGCATCGGGGAATCTCAAGAACCTGACGCTGGCGCCAGCCGGCAATGACGGCGGCACCAACGGGATTCTTCTGCCTCCGCAACTGGCCGACACGTTCAGCTTCAAGATGGGTCCTGACAGCTTCAAGCTCCACCTGGAGCAAGCGGGTTTTCTACGAATCCCCGTTGCGATATACTACAGCATCGGACTCGCCTTCGATTTGGACACGCCCGCCGACTTGGAGGCCTGCGAGACCAAAAAGCCCGGGTTTATTCCCGGCCAATTAGACCAACGCTGTCCAAAGACCAACTGAGAGGTGGGCACCGACATGGCCAAGATAGAAATTACCTGCCGACTGTGTGGACACATGCTGTCCGCGACAGCCGACCCCGCGGACGCTAACTTGAGGACTGCGGCCATAAGGATCTTCGAGCAGCAGACGATCAACCACACCGAACACGGGCTCACCGCCGACTGGGCCGTTTCCTGGAAGCAGTAGTCCTTACGGCCTGCACCCCAAAGGGGAGGAGCCACCATCTCGTCTCTGCCTGAACCGGGCCGCCTCAAGCCGAGGCTGGGCCTGCTGCTTCCAACTCGCGGGCTAGTCATGGCCGCCAACGGCCGCCCTCCCGACGCGGAATTGACGTTGTCCCTAGCCAAGGCCGCCGACGAGGCCGGTTTCGACTCCGTATGGGTGGGAGACAGTCTTACCGCCAAGCCTCGCCTCGACCCCATCACGACCCTTGGAGCGGCGGCGGCGGTGACCCAACGAGTCCGGCTGGGAACGGCGGCTCTCCTGGCGTCGCTGCGACACCCGGTGCAACTGGCGCAGGCGGCTGCAACCCTCGACGTGATTTCCCGGGGAAGGGCCTTGTTGGGCGTGGCCGTCGGCGGGGCTTTCAACGAAGCCCAACAACGGGAGTGGGAAGCTGCCGGAGTTGACCCGAAACGCCGCGCCTCCAGGCTCGAAGAGACGGTGACCATCCTGAAGGGACTGGGCTCTGGGGAACCCCTGGACCACGACGGCCGCCACTTTCAGCTGCGGTCCGTCAGCATGGAACCTCTGCCCGTTCAGAGTGGCGGAGTCCCCATTCTGATCGCCGCCCACTACAGGGCACAGCGCGAGGCCCAGTATAAGCGCGTGGCCAGGCTGGGCGACGGCTTCATCTCCATTTCCGACACTCCTGATGAGTACGCCCTGCTCTGCGCCAAAATCCGCACATACACAGAGGAGATGGGACGCGACTATCACCGGATGGAGCCCGTCTTCTACATGACCGTCAACATCAACGACGATCCTGAGCAGGCAACTCGGGAGGCGGAAGAGTACCTGACCATGTACTACGGCTCCAATATATGGGGTACTAGGTGGGGTCCCTTCGGGCCCGCCGAACAGATTTCGGAACGGATGTCGCGCTACGTGGACGCCGGGGCGGGCACACTGGTGATGCGTTTCGCCTCCTTCCATCCTGAAGAACAACTGGACCGCTTTCTGGGCCAAGTGGCCGCCCAGTTCACATAGCATTCCCTCCTCGATTCCCCTTTCCCAAGTCCAACCCCGTCACTATCGCTCCATTCTGAACGCAGCGAACAGGAGTGGAGAATCTGAAATCCTCCATTGAGAACCTCGTACATGCGCTGTCACAATGGTTGCAACGGAGCACTTTAGATTCTTCGTCGCTGCGCTCCTCAGAATGACATCGAAAAGACACCGTTCCCACGGTGGTATACTGTTGGGCGCCGCCCGCACGGGCGCTGCGCATCGAAACCAAGGGAGATGTCGGGATGTACGCCATTGATCTATCGGGGAAGAAGGGCCTGGTCCTCGGCGTGGCCAACAACCGGAGCATCGCCTGGGCCATAGCAGAAATGCTGGGACAGGCCGGAGCGAGATTGGCCCTGACCTACCAAAACGAGCGTCTGAAAGACCGGGTGGAAAAGCTGGCAGCCTCGCTGGAAGACCCCCTTCTCCTGGAGTGCGACGTGAGCGAAGACTCCAACATAGAGTCGGCTGTGCAGCAGGTGGGAGACGGCTTCGGCGGGCTGGACTTCCTGGTCCACAGCATCGCCTTCGCCAACAGGGAAGACCTGGGAGGGGAGTTTTCCGAAACGGGGCGGGAGGGCTTCCGCCTCGCGTTGGACATCTCAGCCTATTCGCTGATACCCCTGGTGCGCTATGCGGGGCCGCTGATGGAACAGTCCAGCGGCGGCAGCGTAGTTACGCTCACTTTCCAGGCATCGGACAGGGTGTTCCCCGGTTACAACATCATGGGCACGGCCAAAGCCGCCCTGGAGAACGAGGTGAAGCAACTGGCGGCGGAGTACGGGGACCGGAACGTCCGTGTAAACGCCATCTCCGCGGGGCCACTGGACACCCTGGCGGCCAGGGGAATTCACGGATTTCTCGATATGAAGAAGATGCACCAGGAAAAGGCCCCCCTCAAGCGCAACATAACCAGGGAAGAGGTGGCGGCGACGGCGCTGTTCCTATGCAGCGAGTTGGCGTCGGGGATAACCGGCTCCATAATCCCCGTGGACGCCGGATACCACATCATGGCGGTATAGGTCTACATACGGTCGGGGGTCTGCATTCCCATGAGGGCCAGGGTTCGGGAGAGGACAGTCCTGGCCGCATCCACCAGCTTCAGCCGAGCCAGCGTTAGCTCCCGATCGGCGGGGTCACTGGACAGCACACGACAATTGTCATAGAACCAGTGAAAGGCCGTGGCAAGCTCCGTCGCGTAATAGGTCAGGTGGTGGGGTTCCAGGTTGCGGGCCATCGTCTCCACCAGCTCTGGCAGATGGGTCATCTTCCGCACCAGGGCCAGTTCGCTCTCATGGGTGAGCAGCGACACGTCTCCACCGCTCCAATCGATTCCCTGCTCCACAGCGTTGCGCAGGATTCCGGCTATCCGTGCATACCCGTACTGGACGTAATACACAGGGTTGTCCACGGACTCCTTCTTGGCAAGCTCCAAGTCGAACTCCATCTGAGTGGACGGAGTGCGCGCCAGGAAGAAGTAGCGGCAGGCATCTGCCCCCACCTCGTCCACCAGTTCCCGCAAGGTGACGAAATCCCCCGTGCGCTTTGAGGCCCGTACCACCTCGCTGCCCCGCTTCAGCGTCACCATCTGGGAAATCATCACAGTCAGTCGTTCCGGCTCCACTCCAAGGGCTGACACGGCGGCTTTAACCCTGGGCACGTGCCCCTGGTGGTCGGCGCCCCAGATGTTGATGCACTGGTCGAACCCTCGTCCCTGGAACTTGTTGTGGTGGTAGGCGATGTCGGATGCGAAGTAGGTCGGCGCTCCGGTTGACCTGACCAGCACGTTGTCCTTGTCCTCGCCCAGGGCAGTGGAGTTGAACCACTGGGCGCCTTCCCGTTCGACGACGTGGCCACCGTCTTTGAGAAGCTCCATCACAGCGTCGTATTCCCCGCCGTCGAACAGGGTCCCTTCGGAAAACCAGTTGTCGAAACGCACACCGATTTGTTCCAGGTCGTCTTTGATGAGGGCGATCATCTTTTCGCGGCTTATAGCTCCAATTTGGTGGATGGCCTCGTCCCTCGGCATCGAGAGGAAGCTGTCGCCGTGCTCGTCCACTATCTCCTGGGCCAGGTCCCTCACATAATCTCCCCGGTAGCCGTTGGCCGGAAACTCCGAAACCTTGCCTAGGACTTCCTCGTACCTGGACAGGACGGACGCGTAGAAATTCTCCATCTGGCTTCCCGCGTCGTTGACGTAATACTCCGTGGTCAAGTCGTACCCCGCCGCTTCCATCACGGAGGCAAGGCTGGAGCCTAGGACGGCGCCTCGGGTGTGGCCAACGTGGACGGGACCCGTGGGGTTCACGCTGACAAACTCTATGAGGACCTTCCGGCCTTGGCCAACGGTGCACTTACCGTAGTCGTTCCCGTCCTGAAGGATGGACTCGATCTGGGAGATTAACCACGCATCGTCAAGGCGGAAGTTGACGAAGCCGGGAGGCGCGGCCCACACTTCCTTCACCTCTCGGCCTGTATCTATACGAGATGCGATCTCCTCGGCGATTTTCAGCGGGTTTACGCGATGGGACTTGGCCAGCCGCAGAGGCAGGCTGGTGGCGAAATCTCCATTTTCAGGGTTTGCGGGACGCTCGACGGCGATGTCGGGCAGCGTCTCCAAGTTGAGGACACCCGCATCGCGGGCTTCCGCCAGGGCGGTGCGGACTTTCTCGACGATGAGGTCTCGGTGGACTGGCGCGGCAGGCATGTCTGTATGCAACCTGACAGAGGTTGGCCTATCCCTCGGACATCTGGAACCAGAGGCCCAGGGACGACTCAGGTTCGATGTTGGCGGCCAGGTAGCCCCGCGGGCTGTTGGTGACTCCGCCCTCACCCCTCATCTTGTTGCCCTTTGCGGCCAGGCCTGCGGACACTTCCCGGATGTTGTCAACGGCCCAGGACACATGGTACACGCCCGGCCCATTCTTCTGCAGGAACTGGGCCAGCCCGCTATTGGGGTCGCCGGGCTCGGTTATTTCAATCATTGTGGGGCCGACTTTGTAGAGGGCGTCTTTCCCCATGTCTCCCAGGTCTTCCAGCTTTTCAGGCTTGAGGCCGAAGTTCTCTTCGATATAGGCCACCATGTCGTCCCGATTGTGGACAGCGTAGTGGACGTGGTGAACGTTCTTGAACATTCCAGGGCCTCCTTACTGACTAGAGCGCCGCCTGCATCCGCTGCGATAAGGGGCATAATTCTACTTCACGCCCCCAGAGGCGTCAAACGGTTGTACAGGGGCGTTTCGTTCCGGGTGATGCCAGTTTAGGCAGCCTTTTCTCTTAGCTCAGCCTTCGTAGAACTCGCCTATTCTACAGCATCACCACGAATAATATTGCAAAGCGAGCAAATCCAGTCGTTGCCGCTTTGTATTCGAAATGAGTGTTCAGGGCACTGCTCCGGCATAACTGACAGGAGCAGTGGGCCCTGTGCGGGTTCATTGTGTTCCCACGCAGTTGAGGCAGCGTCAAGAGACAACCGTTTCATCTGCCCTGCATACTCCAAAAGCGGTCTGCCTTGGTGTCTTACAGTGTCCGCTAAGCTCGATACAAGGTTTTCAGATGGCCCCTCAACAACAGTTAGCCAGTCCGGCCGGAGTTTCCCCTTCAACTTCACATCCCTATCCAGTGCGTTATCACCGGGTGTTCCAATGTACAGATGCCCCGGTTGGATACAATAAGGCCGATGGCACAAATGATTGACGGTATGGCTCTTTTCGAGGTCCACACCGTTAGCGTATGCATAGGCCAGCCGATGAACCTTTTCGCCTTTTACAACGCCGTAACCCCCTCCGTCCAAGGCTCCGCACCAAACTAAGCAATATTCAAACAACCCGTAGTCCAAATTAGCAGGGATGCACACTGGCAAACAGTTGCGCCTCAATTCCCGCTCAGACGTACCATCACCCTTATTAGGCAAACGTCGTGGCCCATAAAGACTTCGGATAAGGTAGTTCCGTTCTTTTGTCCACTTAGGCGACTTGCTAGGGGGCTTTCGCCTTCCAGGTTCTGTATTGATGGGCCCCCTGGGTTTTGGAGACGAAATCGGCATGATGCTGACTAAAACAGACGTGCCGGGTTGCAAAGGAACCTTACGCACCTCAACGCGCCATAGTTCAATATCACCCTCAACTTCTTTGGTGCGGAACACGCTATACGCAGTGGGGTACGATCGTCTTCTTGGTTCTTTGGCCATCATATGACCTTCATCACCCTAAACGATACGGAAACGCCAGAGGGATCCCCTTCACGCTTGGCATAGCCGAACAACTTCCAGGCACCATGGGCTAGCTGGCGTCGGTGCCGACGTCGGCCATGAACTTGGCGGCGGCCGCGGCTAGGAGGGCGTGGTCGGGGGCTTGGAGGTCCGGGTCTTCGTCCAGGAGCCTGGCGGCCTCGGTGCGGGCGGCCTGGAGAAGATCCCTGTCTGAAGGGCGGGCCACACGCAGGTCTGGAAGGCCGCTCTGGCGGGTGCCAAATGCGTCGCCAGGCCCTCTAATTTCCAGGTCAACTTCGGCCAGCCGGAACCCGTCGTGAATGCGTTCTACGGCTGCTAGACGCTGGTTTGCATCGGCGGTGGAGACATCGGCCAGCAGAAGGCAGTAGCTCTTGTGCTCACCCCGGCCTACACGTCCCCGGAACTGGTGCAGCTGGGCCACGCCGAACCTATGGGCCGCCTCCACCAGCATGACCGTTGCGTTGGGAACGTCGATGCCCACCTCCACCACGGCAGTGGAAACCAGGACGTCTGTCTCCCCGTCGCGGAACCGGGACATGACCTGTTCCTTCTGACGCGAGCTCATCTTCCCGTGGAGCAGGTCCACCCGAAGGTCCGGAAAGACCTCCGTGGCCAATCGCTCGTATTCCGCCGTGGCCGCCCGTGCCTCCACGGCTTCCGACTCCTCTATCAACGGGCACACCACAAAGGCCTGACGCCCGCTCTTGACCTCTTTACGGACGAAGCCGTAAGCGCCGTCTCTCCGTTCCTCCGGCACGCGGCGGGTCATGACTTCCTGGCGGCCAGGGGGAAGCTCGTCCAGGGTTGATACGTCCAGGTCGCCGTAGAGGGTCAGGGCCAGAGTGCGGGGTATGGGAGTCGCCGACAATGCGATCAGGTGGGGGCTTGTCTCGCCCTTTTGCCTCAACGCCGCCCGCTGCATGACCCCGAACCTGTGCTGCTCGTCCACCACCGCTAAGGCCAGTTTGGGAAGGTCCACACCCTGCTGGATAATGGCGTGGGTGCCCACCAGGATGTCCAGGCTGCCCTCCGCCGCCTTCTTCCTGAGGGTCCGCTTGGTGGAAGCCTTGACGCTTCCAGTCATAAGCCCCACGGTCACGGGCCTAGGGAATCCGTCCAACTCTACGCCAATCAGGTTTTCGCTCTCCTCCGACAAGGCGAGGCCGCCCAGCAGCTTGGTCACTGTGGCGAAATGCTGCTCGGCCAACACTTCGGTTGGGGCCATAATGGAGCCTTGGAAGCCGCTGGCAGCGGCGGCGAGAAGAGCAGCTAGAGCCACCACCGTCTTGCCGCTGCCCACGTCCCCCTGCAGGAGCCTGTTCATGGGTGGAGCGGCGTTGCGCATGTCATTCATTACTTCAGTCACACACCGTTCCTGAGCCTTGGTCAGCGGGAAGGGCAGGGAGCCAAAGAACCCGCCAAGCATCCCCGGCGGCGGGGCGACCGATACGCCAGCGGCTTGTTCCTGCCAGGACTTCCGGCGGGTGAGCAATACCAGTTGCATCATGAAAAGCTCGTCGAAGGCTAGCCGCTTTCGGGCCGATTCGAAAGCGGCCATATCCGGCGGGTAGTGGGCTTGGCGCAAGGCCGCATGGAGCGGCTGTAGCTTTAGTCGCTTCTTGATCTCCTCGGGCAAAGGGTCTTCCAGCAGATCGGACCACTCCTCCAAGGCCTGCCATACTATGGTCCGGATTCGCCGGGGAGTCAGCCCGTCCGTGGAGGGATAGACGGGGACGAGCCTCCCGGTGTGAATTGACACGTCACCTCGGTCGAGTATCTCGAACTCGGGGGAGTTGAACTGGAGTTGGCCCTTGAAGATGTCCACCTTGCCGCTGACTGCCACCCTGGTATTGGGCTTCAAGGTGCGGGCCAGGTATGGCTGCCCGAACCACACGGCGCGGATGTTGCCCGTTTCGTCGGACAACACGGCCTCAGCGGCTTTCAGCTTACGGCCTAGCGAGGTCTCCCTGGCCTCCCAGACCGTCGCAATTACGGTCTGCTCCACACCCGGGACCAGCTCGCTGATTTTGGCTGTCGTGGCGAAGTCGTTATGCCTCCGGGGCATGAGGAACAGCAGGTCCCTGATGGTAGAGACGCCGATGCGCTTCAGCTTGGCCGAGAGCTTTACGTCGACACCCCGCAGTCGGCTTGCGGGGGAGTCCAGTCCTAAGCCGACCACCCCTATAACATCCGAGCGCATCGGGTCCGGCTCGGCGCCGGGTTCCCTATAAGGGGGCTGCGGAGTCGTGGGAGTTCTAGGAGCTTTAGGCTCCGGGGCGGCGCCGTTCAGCTTGGCCAGCCAACCCTCAACCCAAGCCTTGCGCTTGGCTTTGGACAGACGGGCATAGGAACCATTGGGCGGCTTGCCTCCCCACAGGGCGGGGAGGTCGTCTGCCCAGTGTTGGAGGAAGCGGTCCATGCCTCCGCCGACGGCTTTGTCGTCAAACTTCCGGCTTGCCTCCAGTTGGAGGACCTTCCGGAAAGTTTCAGCATCCAGCCCAGCCATTTCACCGGGCGTTGGAAGGGAAGACCAACCCTACGCCCACTGCCTCCGCACCTGGATGCGCACCCGTCAGCGGGCCGCATGCACGATTCGTTACTCTATCCTCCGCCACCCAACACTCCCAGCCGTCACTCCAGGGACGCGACGTAAGGGTAATGGGGCTGTCCGCCCCACACCAACTCCAACTCCAGATCGGGATAGGCTACGCCTATTCGCTGTGAAGCGGCGTCCGCTTCCGCCTCTTCCACGCCTTCACCCCAGTAGAGGGTCAACAGCGAGCCGTCTTCAGGGTCGCATTTTCTGACCAAGTCTATCAGGGCCGCGACGAGGTCGTTCCCAGCAAACACGAGGTCTCCGTCCAGCAGCCCAATGCACTGGCCTTCCGCCACGTCGATTCCATCGAAGGCCACGGCCCTCACCGCAGTGGTCACCTCGATGGTGCGCACTGAATTTGCGCCCTCGTCCATTGCCTCTACGTTGTCATTCGGGCTGTCTTCCGGGTTGTAGCAGACCATTGCGGCCACCCCTTGGGGCACGGACCTGCTCTCGACGACCCGGACCCGGACTCCCTTGTAGGTCTCAGGGGACTCCTCAGCCAGGGCCGCAACCTGTCTGGCGACGGGAATGATGTTCTTGTTGTTGGGGAGCAAGATGACGTCTTTGGCGCCTGTTTCGCAGGCCGCTTCCAGCAGCTCTCGTGCGCTGGGGTTCATGGTCTGGCCTCCGGCCACCACTTTGGCGCAGCCCAGTTCCCGGAGCACGTCTGCCAGCCCGTCACCCAGGGCCACGGCCATCACCGCCGTTCCGTCAACGGTCCCCGAGGCGGCCCTATGCAAGGCCAGAAAATCGGTGTGCTGAGCGTCCATGTTCTCCATGGAAAGCTGGGACACCAAGCCCAGAGTCTCGGCGTAGGCGACTATCTTGTCCGGCTCCTCAGTATGGACGTGGACTTTCACCGTGGCTTCGTCCCCCACGACCACCGTTGACATTGCCATTAAGGCCAGACTGTCCCTTATGTCGTCCACGTCCAGGGCTTGCCCCTGAAGAAGGAACTGGGTGCAGTAGCCGTAGGTTTCCTCCTCCGTGGCCTCCAGGAACTCCTCGTCCACCGAGGCCACGACGCCCGTAACCGGCGCCGCCAGGGTCAGTTCCACGTCCTCAACGTCCCGCCCGGAAAGAGCGTGCCAAGCGCCTTCCATCAAGGTGACGACACCGTGGCCACCGGCGTCCACCACTCCCGCGCGGCGGAGCACTGGAAGCTGCTCGGGCGTCCGGTACAGGGAGTCTATTGCGGCCTCCAGCGCGACGCCCCAGAGGTCAACCGGGGCGCAGGAAGCGCACTGGGATTCCGCCGCCTCGGACATGTCGCGAATGACGCTGAGCATGGTGCCGTCCACCGGCTTGCTCACGGACTTGTACGCGGCCTCCGACGCGGCCCTGAATGCGCGGGCCAGGTCGACGCCGTCGAAGCGTTCCTTGTCCCGCAGACCCTGGGCCAGTCCATTGAAGAACTGGGAGAGTATGACTCCGGAGTTGCCTCTGGCGCCAAGGAGGGCGCCGTTGGCCATGGATTTGGCCACCGAGTCGGCCCCGACGTCTTCCGTCCGATCTGATTCTTCGTTCACGGAACGCATCGTCAGGAGCATGTTGGTGCCTGTGTCGCCGTCGGGGACAGGGAATACGTTCAGTGCGTTGATGGCGTCGCGCTGCCGCTCCAGACAGCGAGCGGCGCCTTGAAAAGCTTGCTTGAGGTCGAGTCCTGAGAGGGTGGACCGGTCTGAAGAAGAGTCTGACACAATCCCATTTCCTTGCTGCCAGCTTTCGGGCTATGGTATCCTATACGTTGCTGGTTTTCAATTTGCTGCCCTCATCCCTTCGGCAAGCTCAGGGCAGGCTCCACCCTCTCCCGGCTAGGGAGAGGGAGTACGGGTCGCCCCAACAAGGAAACATCATGAAGTGCGAACTCTGCGGGAAAGCCGGGATGTCCGGCAACAACGTCAGCCACTCCAAGCGGCGGACCAAGACCCGGTTTCTAGCCAACGTCCACAAGCAGACGCTGACCATCGACGGGACCAACAAGCGGGTCAAGATATGCACCCGCTGCCTGCGAACGCTCCACAAGCCCGCCAGGGCCTAGGGGTTCGCCTCTACCCCCTGAATGCTGGCGCGCAGCCTGTCCATCGCTTCCTGGACCGATTCCCGGTCGTTGAATATAGCTGACCCCGCCACCAGGATAGTGGCCCCTGCACGCACACAGTCCGCCGCCGTATCCGCGTTGATTCCGCCGTCCATTTGTATCTCCGGGGTATAGCCCCGCTCCGCCAGCACCCGCTTTAACCGCGCCGTCTTTGCCAGGGTTTCCGGTATCAGCTTCTGCCCTCCGAACCCAGGGTTCACCGAGCCTATGAGGGCTATGTCCACGTAGACCAGCATCTCCTCCAGAGCCGACAAGGGGGTGGCGGGGTTGATGGCCACCCCGACCTGGGCGCCCTGGTCTTTGATCTGGTGCACCAGCCGGTGGAGGTGATAGGTCGACTCGCTGTGGACGATAATCTGGTCCGACCCTGCCTTGACGAAATCTGAGATGAACTCCTCCGGTTTCTCTATCTGTAGATGGACGTTGAGGGGCAGGTGGGTCGCGGCCCTGATGCCCTCCACGACGATAGGGCCCATCGTGATGTTGGGGACGAAATGGCCGTCCATGACGTCTACGTGGATATAGTCGGCGCCTGCCGCCGTCACCTCGGCCACCTGCTCTCCTAAGCGGGCGAAATCAGCCGTGAGGATGGACGGGGCCAACTTTACTGCACTGCTGGATTCGGTCAACTTTCTCCTCCTGGACTTTGGTTGCTATGGGGGTCATGGGCCAGAGCGCTTCTGGCCCGGTCTAAGGCGTCCCGAACCTGGGCCGGGGCTGTGCCTCCGTAGACGTTTCTGGCAGCCGCTGAACTCTGGGCCGTGATGTTCTTCACATCTTCTCCGAAATCGGGCGAGAAAGCGTGAAGCTCCTCCATTGTAAGCTCATCGAGGCCTTTCCCATGGTCCGCGGCGTAGTCGCAGAGGCTCGACACCACGCCGTGGGCTTCTCTAAAGGGCGTTCCTCGTTCAGTCACGAGGTAGTCGGCCAAGTCGGTGGCCAACATGTGGCCACCGGAAGAAGCACGAGCCATGTTCTCGGCATCCACCTCCAGTGTTGAGACCATGCCGGTGAACACGTCGAGGGTGGCCAGGAGCGTGTCCACGGTGTCGAAGAGGCCTTCCTTGTCCTCCTGGAGATCCCGGTTGTAGGTCATGGGCAGGCCCTTCATGGTCGTCAGAACGCCCACCAGATGCCCGTACACCCGGCCCGTCTTGCCCCGGGCCAGCTCGGCATAGTCGGGGTTCCGCTTCTGGGGCATAATGCTGCTTCCAGTGACGTACTCCGGGGCCAGGCGGACGTACCCGAATTCCTGGGAAGTCCACAAAGCCAGCTCCTCGGCCAGCCTTGAGAGGTGCATCATGCAGATGGAAGCCGCCGACTGGTACTCCACGATGAAGTCCCGGTCGGAGACGGCGTCCATAGAGTTCTCACTTATGGCCGAGAAGCCCAACTCTTGGGCCAGGAACTCCCTGTCCGTGGGATACGGCACCCCGGCCAGCGCCCCGCTGCCCAGGGGCAGAACGTCGGTGCGCTTGCGGCAGTCGGCAAAGCGTGACTTGTCCCGCTCCAGCATCTGGAAGTAGGCCAAAAGGTGGTGGGCCAGAAGAACGGGCTGCGCCCGCTGGAGGTGGGTGTAACCCGGCATCAGCGTGTCCTTGTGGGACTCGGCCAACACCAGCAGCGCCCCCTGCAATCGCGCCAGGCCGGCCAGCGTGTCTCCTATTGCGTCCTTTACGAACATCCGCAGGTCCAAGGCTATCTGGTCGTTGCGGGAACGACCCGTGTGCATCCGGCCCGCCGTCTCCGCTCCTATTAGTTGGGCCAGCCGGGACTCCACGTTCATGTGGATGTCCTCAAGTCCTTCGTCCCAAGGGAAGGAACCATTCTCTATTTCGGTGCGGACGGTCTCCAAGCCGGAGACTATCTTTTGGCATTCATCGTCCTGGATAATGCCCTGCTTGGCCAACATGCGCACGTGGACTATGGAGCCGGCTATGTCCTGCCGGTACAGACGGCGGTCGTAGTGTATGGAAACAGTGTAGTTGCGGACTCTATCGTCCATGAATCTCCCGCAGACAAGAGCTTAACGCAACCCTACGGCGGTCTCCCCACACCACCCCGTTCACCCCCATCTCAATCTTCCCCCTGAGGGGGAAGAGGGCTTGCAACAGTCTCGCCTACTCCTGAGTCTTCCTTGCAGATTGATTGGGGCCGATTATACTCCGTCGGGCCCGCTAGTCTCCCGTCGCACCTGGGCCTGGTTGCGCACGGGCAAGCCGTATATGGCTATGAACCCTTCGGCGGACTTATGGTCGAATGCGTCAGCCCGGTCGTAGGTGGCCAAGCCGTAGTTGTAGAGGGAGTTGGGCGACTTGCGGCCAACGACGGTGCACGTCCCCTTGTGGAAGCGCATCCGCACGGTTCCATCCACCACTCGCTGTGTGGACTCGACGTATGCATCCATGTCCCAACGGTGCTGGGTGAACCATAGGCCGTTGTACACGACGTCGGCATACTCCTGGGCGATACGGGCCTTAAGGCGAAGCTGCTCCTTGCCCAGGGTGATTGCTTCCAACCCCTTGTGGGCCGCGTGGAGCGCTACGGCCGCGGGGGACTCGTAGACCTCCCTGGACTTAATGCCCACCAGCCTGTTCTCCACGTGGTCGATGCGCCCGACGCCATGCTCGCCCGCCGTCCGGTTCAGGTGCCAGATCAGATCTACCCCCTGCATCTCCTCACCGTCCACCGACACGGGCAAGCCTTCCCTGAAGCCAATCACCACGTACGCAGGTTCGTCGGGTGTCTCGGAGACGGGCCTTGTCCATTCGTAAGCCGCTTCCGGGGGCTCAGTCCAGGGGTCTTCCAGGTCTCCTGCCTCGATGCTCCGGCCCCAGAGGTTTTCGTCAGTGGAGTAGGGACTCTTTCCGGTGGGAACTGGAATGTCCCTCTGGCGGGCGTACTCTATCTCTTCCTCCCGGCTCATGCCCCAATCGCGAATGGGAGCTATCACCCTCAGATCGGGAGCCAACGCTGCCACGCCCACGTCAAGCCTGACCTGGTCGTTGCCTTTGCCCGTGCATCCGTGGGCCACAGCGGCGGCGCCCACCTGCCGGGCCGCTTGCACCAGACGTTGCGCTATAAGGGGCCTGCCCAAGGCCGTGGCCAGGGGGTATTGCTCCTCATATATTGCTCCGGCTCGGAGGGCGGGGCAGATGTAGTCGCTGTAGAACTCGTCCTTGGCGTCGGCGACCAGAGCCTCAACAGCCCCTATCTGAAGGGCCTTCTTCCTGACAGGCTCCAGGTCCACCATGCCCAGGTCCACGGTAAAGGTGACGATGTCGGAGCCGTACTCCTCTTTGAGCCAGCGGACCGCCACAGATGTGTCCAGGCCGCCGCTATAGGCGAGAACTATCTTGTCGGGTTTGTCGGACTTATCGGGCATGCACGCCGCCTCGGTTAAATTTTGCCCAGGGCCGTCTCGAACCTGGAGAGGGCCCCGTCTATTTCGTCGGCATTCACGTTAAGGGGCGGCATGAACCTGATGGCGTTGGGGCGGACAGGGTTCAAAAGCAGCCCCTCCTTGTTGCACTGGCCCACAACCTGGGCCGAGATTTCGTCGGGGAACTCGGCGGCAATCAGCAGCCCCTTGCCCCGCACGTCCTTGAGCTTTCCGGTCCTGGAACCCACCGCCTCCAACCCTTCCATCAGCCTTTGTCCCATAACACGGGCGTTGGCCGACAGGTCCTGGTCGATGATGACCTTGGTTGAGGCATAGGCGGCGGCGCAGGTGAGGGCGTTGCCGCCGTAGGTGGAGCCGTGGTCGCCCGGTTCCAGGGCCATGCACGCGTCCTTGGACATGAAGGCTCCTATGGGCACTCCGCCTCCAAGACCCTTGCCGAGGGCCATTGCGTCAGGCTCGATTCCGAACTGCTCGTATCCAAAAAGGCTGCCCAGGCGGCCGAACCCGGTCTGGACCTCGTCCAGGACCAGGAGAAGCCCTTGGTTGTCGCACCATTCCCGGACGCGCTTGAAATAGTCGTCGGCAGGGACGTTGACGCCGCCCTCGCCCTGCACCGGCTCCAGCAGAACGGCGGCGGTGCGGTCGTTGGTGGCTTCCATTATGGCCTCGACGTTGTCGTAGTCCACATGGACGAAGCCGGGAGTCACGGGCTGGAAAGGCTCCTGGTAGTGGGGGTTGCCAGTGGCTGACAGGGCCGTCAACGTGCGGCCGTGGAAGGAATGGTTCGCGGTGATGATCTCGTAGGCGCCGTCGCGGGTCTTCTTTCCGTGCTTGCGGGCCAGCTTGATGGCCCCCTCAACAGCCTCGGCGCCGCTGTTGCTGAAGAACACTTTTTCCAAGGCGCTGTTCTCCACCAACAGCTGGGCAAGCCGCAACTGTGGCAGAGTGTAGAACTGGTTGGACGTTTGGAGCAGCGTCGAGGCCTGCTCCATGATGGCGGAGGTGATGGCCGGGTGGCTGTGCCCCAGGTTGTCCACGGCCCATCCGGCGCAGAAGTCCAGGTACTCGTTCCCCTCAACGTCCCAGACCCAGCTCCCGTCACCCTTTTCTATCACCACCGGCTGACGCCGCACGGTGAACATATAGTACTTCTTTTCAAGCTCCATCCAGTCGCTGGAGGAGCGAGGTTCGACGTCGCTCATTGGGCGCCTCCTTCTATTTTTCTGTCGAGCATGGTCACTGCCCCGAATCTTCCGCCTGCATCCGTTCGATGGTCTGCCTCAAGCGTTCGAGGCTTTCCAGCAGTCCCTCGACGGAACCCTCCAGATTTTGGACTTCGCCGATTATGGCGTCGATTGCCTCCTGGGACAGGGTCGGTCTCTGGCCGTCGACGCCGTCCGTCGGAGTTGTAGGGCGAGGAATCTGCGGCGTCAAGGTGTCTGCGCAAGCCTCGGCCCCGTTGACCAGTATACACAAGCTCTCCTCGAGGGTGTCCGACATTACTACCTGCCGGTTGTCGGCGACAATCACCTTTTTCAGCTCGGGGAGGGGCAGGTTCTCGGCGCGGATGTAGAGAGGTTCTACATAGAGCAGGGTCTGGCTTTCACTGCCGTCTTCCCTAGCGACCTGCATGGGAATGGCCAGCAGGTTGCCCCGCACACAGACCTTCCCTTCCGGGCAGAGCAGGCTGAGCTCCCTTCCTATGTCCTCGTCGCTGGTTATCCGGCCCTCGATCTGCTCGGGGCCGTCCACCTGGCCTTTGGGGAAAAGGAACGTAATCAGCTTGCCGTAGTTCTCTCCGTCGCTGCGGGCAGCCATCCACCCGACCATGTTCTTCCGCTCCTCCCCCGCCGGAGTGAAGGGCAACAGAAGTACATACTCGACGTTTTCCTCGCCGGGCAGCTTCATGATGATGTAGTAAGGTTCGATGTCCTGGGTGTTGGTGGGAGTCTCAAAGACCTCCCGAGCCCTGGCCCACAGGTCGTCCCGGAGGAAGAATTTCTGCGGCTCTTTCATGTGGTACCTGAGGTTTAGGTCGGACTGGGCCTGGAACAGGTCGAACCCGTACCGGATGTGCTCTCTGAGGGAGGGGTCCAGTTGGTCGATGGCGTCAAAGTCCTGGAAGAGGTCCGGGAACGCGTTCCGGTACATTTGAATCATGGGGTCGCTGGGTTCTCTGACGAAGAAGTGGACGTCCCCGTTATAGGCGTCAACCACGACCTTCACACTGTTGCGAATGTAGTTATAGTCCTCGAACCGTTGGGAGTAGGCATAGCGGTCCGTGGTTGTGTAAGCGTCGATTATCCACCAGAGCTTGCCGCCATCGCCTACAACAATGTAGGGGTCGCTGTCCAGCTTTAGGAAGGGCGCCATCACGGAGACTCGCTCGGTTATTTCTCTGTGGAACATGACCTTGCTGCCAGAGCTGAGCTCGCCGCTGATGAGGAGGTTGAAGTCCAAGAACCTCCATGCAAATGCGGCCCGCCGGAAGAAGGAGCCGAGGGCCACGCCGCCGTCCCCCTCATAGTTTTTCAGGACGGGTTCACCCTGGCTTCCGGGGAAATCGAATTCCCGGGTTGCCGTGTCCACGACGACGTAGTTGCTTGTGTTCTCACCGAAGTAGATTTCGGGCCGGTCCACCGTCAGGTCGCCCACAGGGGGCAGTCCTTCGACAAAGAATTCGGGCCTGCCCTCCTCGGTGTAGGAGCTTACCGGGCTTACGGTGACACCAAACCCGTGGGTGTAGGCGAGAGTGCGGTTGACCCAGTTCTGGGCGTCCTCCTCTAAACGTTCGGGGAACAGCTCCCTGGCAGCCAGCATCACCTGCTGCAACTCGCCGTCCTGGAATCGGTAACGGTCTACGTCTACGCCGACGAAGTTGTAGTACTGGCGGAAGGTCTGAATCTGGTTGTAAGTGTCCAGAAGGGGCCTGTGGTCCCAAAGCCGGATGTTCCGGACTGTCTCCTCGTTGTCGACAATGGTCTGGCTATCGAGAGAGGGCTCGTAGTCGAAGACCGTCTCTTCAATCAGATTGAGGTTGTACGCATCCCGCGTGGCGACGATGGCCCTGTCGATGTACTGCTCTTCACGCACAAACTCGTTGGGCGCAACCCGTAGACGCTGGAAGGCTGAGGGATAGATGACCCCGGCCACGATGGCTATGACCGCCCATAGGGTGAAGGCGGCGACCATCAATCGCCCACCGCCGTAGAATATGGAGGCCGCGAAACCCACCGCCGAGACCAGGGAGATGGCCACCAGCAGCCATAACACGGGGACCCGAGCGTTGACGTCAGTGTAGCCTGCGCCGGGGGCCGCGCCGCGTCCAGAAAACACCAATTCGTAGATATCCAGATAGTGGGCGACGGATATGGTCAACATCAGAACGGCGCCCAGCACAGCCAGGTGGGTCCTCAGCCGGGGTGTCAAGCCGAACGTGAGGCCCCGTATGCCGAAGTTGACCAGATAGAGGACCGCCGACGTTACAATAGCGGCTATCACCAGTCCCATCACCCACCCTTGTACGAAATGGAGGATAGGCATCACCGCCACGTGGAAGGACATGTCTTTGCTGAACTGGGGGTCCTCAATGCCGAAGGGAACCCTGTTCATGAAGATTAGAATAGTCTCCCACCTGCCCTGGGCCACCGCTCCGAACACGATGGCAGCTATAAAAACGGTGAGCGCCGCTCCTGCGAGAATGGCGATGCGCCCAAAGCGGATGACCTCCGGAGGCACGGGCAGAGTTGATTCCCCCCTGGAGAAACGGTGGGCCAAGTGGAGGTTGGCGGCTATTACTATAGCGGCCAGGACCGCCCCGCCGAAGAACAGCCATATCCGTGTTCCGAGTATTGTCTTGTACACGCTGAGGACGCCGAGTTTGTCGAACCAAAGCCAGTCAGTGTAGATGGTCTTGATCACCGACAGGGCAATGATGACGATGACGATGACCCCGATGACGCCGGCAATCTTTCCGATGGCCTTGAAGTTGGTAGTGCTGGGCAGTCCTGCGTACCTACTGTAATCGGGCGGTGGCGCCCCTCCTCCGTTGGTAGTCAAATCATGCTCCTAACTGTGCCGTCTCGAACTAATCCGCCTAAACTCGCCCAGACGAGCCGCTCCTTACAATCTGGGTGCCCGTGACCCGGCCCTCAATGCAATCGATGAGGGCCCCGGGGCGGCGGCCGTCCACAATGTTGGCGACTTGGACCCCGTCCAGGGCATTTAGACAAGCTTGCAGCTTCGGTATCATACCGCCCTTCACTACTCCTGAGGAAAGCAATATTCTGCCGTTTCTGGTGTTAAGTCTGTGAATAAGTCTACCTGAGCCGTCCAGTATACCGTCCACGTCGGTCAAGAAAATCAGCCTATCTCCACCCAACGCCCGGGCCAACTCGCCCGCCGCGGTGTCACCGTTGATATTGAGCAGGGAGCCAGCCATAGCGGAGCCGTCGAGCCTGTGCATCCCTATCGGGGCTATCATGGGCATATAGCCAGCTTCGAGGGCAGTCCACACCGCGTCAGGATTCACGTCGGTGATCTCGCCTACGTATCCTAACTCCTCATTGGCGACGCGGGCCTGAAGAAGCCCTCCGTCGACACCGCTGAAGCCGACCGCCTTGACTCCCATGCCGATAAGCGATGCCACCAGCTGTTTGTTCACGAGGCCCGTCAGGACTGCGGTAGCAATTTCCAGGCTGGCGGCGTCGGTGACTCTCAGCCCTCCTACAAATCTGGGAACGGTCCCCTGCTTCTCCATCCACTGGGAGATTATGCTGCCGCCCCCGTGGACCACCACCAATGGTACTCCATCCTGTTGCAATGCGGCCAGGTCTTCCAGCGTGGTGTCATGGGCGCCCAGAGTCGAACCTCCGATCTTCACCACTATCGGACTGGGCGGCCTGGAAGGGCTAGCGTCCACAGGAAACTGGGGCCTCCGTAGGAAAATGCGGACCGACACGCGGGCGTTTCGGGCAGCTTATGGCCATGACAGTCTAGGTTGTATAGGCGCTGTTGAATGTTACGTAGTCTTCGCTGAGATCGCAGCCCCAGGCCGTGGCTGCGCCGTCGCCCAACCCCAGCCTGATTCTGAAGGACACCTGGCCGCCCTGCATCAGCACGATGACCGAGTCCTTATGGAAAGGAATAGGCCGTCCGTCCTCCATGATGCACACGTCGTTCACGTAGAGCGCTATCTTCTCTTCCACCACCTGGGCTCCGCTTCTGCCCAGGGCGGCAACTATTCTGCCCCAGTTGGGGTCCGCGCCGTGGACGGCTGACTTGACCAGCGTGGAGGAGACCACGGTCCTCGAAGCCCTGCGTGCTTCCTCATCGGAAACTGCCCCATCCACAGTAACCTCGATGAGGCGAGTTGCGCCCTCACCGTCCAGGGCCAGTTCCTTAGTTAGATGGATGCACAGAGCTTCCAGGGCCTCCTGGAAACTGGCGGCGTCGGGAGACCCTTCCTTTATAGTCGAGGCCCCTGCCGCTCCGTTGGCGAAGATGAGGGTCGTGTCGTTGGTGCTGGAGTCGCCGTCGATGGACAGGTTGTTGAAGGAAGCGTCAGCAGCCATCTTCAGAGCCTTTTGGAGGAAGGAAGTCTCCACGTCGGCGTCGGTGGTCAGGTATGCCAGCATGGTGGCCATATCGGGATGAATCATTCCGGCGCCCTTGGCTATGCCTCCGACGTGAACCTCCTTCTCGCCTTGCCGGAAGGACACCGCCGCCTGCTTGGGATGAGAGTCAGTTGTGGTGATGGCGCTGGCCAGACCGCCGCCCCCGTCGCGGGTGAGGCTAATGTTCCCCAGGTTCGCACGAATCAGGGCCATGGGAAGCTCGACACCAATGAGGCCGGTGCTTCCTATCACCACCTCATCCGGCGACAGGCCCAGACAGGCAGCCGCCAAGGAGGTAGCCTCCAGGGCATCGGTGTAGCCTTGCGTTCCGACACATGCGTTGGCGATGCCGCTGTTCACGACCAGCCCCCGGACCCCCTGCTTCGACACCCGTTCACGGGTCAAGGTCACGGAGGGGGAGACGATGGCGCTGGTGGTATAGACTCCGGCGGTCGCCGCGGGCCTCTCTGACAGGAGCAGGCCCAGGTCCAGCTTGTCCTCCGCGTAGGTCTTTATGCCCGCGTAAGTGGCGCCGGCGAGAAAACCCAGGGGCGTGGTTATTGCGCCTCCTTCAATGAAGGTCACTGAGGCGGGCATCTTCTACGTTCCTTCCTGCAAACTATTCAGGTATGACAGAGCCCTTCTCGGCTCCGTTTATCGCATGCAGGAGTATATCATAAGACACTGTCCCGTTCCTGTGCTATCATGTCCATGACATGGCCCAGGGAACCCGGCAAGGCGTCAAAGTGGCTGTCCGATTCTTTGCCCTCTACAGGGAGAGGGCGGGCCGGAGTTCCATGCCCCTGGAGCTTCCCGAAAACTCCACAGTGGGCGATCTGATTGCCCACGTACGCGACATCTTCCCCCAGCTAGCCCCGCCCGGCGTAGACATCGTCGCGGCGGTGAACGCCGAGTACGTCGAGGGGAGCACGGTGTTGCATTCGGGAGATGAAGTGGCCCTTATTCCCCCCGTCAGCGGAGGTCAGCCCATGATAACCGTGACTCGCGAACCGCTGGACCCCGAACAAATCACCGCTCTGGTGCGGAAGGACTCCAACGGAGGGGTGGTCACCTTCCTGGGCGTCACCAGAAACCACGCCGAGGGCAGGCAGGTGCTTGGGCTGGAGTACGAGGCCTACGAAGAGATGGCTGTCAGTGAGCTGGAAAAGGTCCGGCTCGAAGTCCTGGCCAAGTACGGCATAGAGGACATGGCCATATCCCACCGTATAGGCACGGTGGACATCGGCCAAATCAGCCTGGTCGTGGCGACGGCTTCACCACACCGCAAAGAAGCGTTCCACGCCTGCCACGAGGCCGTCGACCTGCTGAAAGAGCGGGTCCCCATCTGGAAGAAGGAACACTTCGAGGACGGAGAGGCCCGCTGGGTGGCCTGCGAGTCCCACGAGCACGCCCCTGCCCCGGAATCCATCCAAGCGGATTAGGGCGTAACACCTTCCCGCCCCTTTTGGCACCCCCTTGGAAACATGCCAAGAACGACCACTCAACTGACGAAAGCCGTTGAAGACTACCTTAACTATCTGCGCATAATACGAGCGTCGGGAGGGGGCACCAATGAACTTTCCTACTACCCCCCACTGACCAACTTGCTGGATGCCGTGGGCGGCACACTCAAACCTAAAGTGTTCTGCGTCAGCCAACTGGCGCAGCAGGGCGCGGGCCACCCCGACTTTGGCCTGTATGGCGCCAAACAGGTGCAAAAGGGCCAACCGCGAGAGGGACAGCTTCCGGAACGCGGCGTCGTTGAGGTCAAACCAGCGAGTGACGACGCTTGGTTAACCGCCGAGAGCAGTCAGGTCAGCAAGTATTGGAACAAATACCGGCTTGTGCTGGTCACCAACACCCGCGACTTCGTTCTTCTCGGCGAGGATGCGACCGGCCAGCCCGTCAAGCTGGAGACCTTTCGGCTCGCGGAGTCCGAGGAAGCGTTCGAGTCCCGGCTGGAGAAACCCCGGGCCTTTGCGAAGGCCGTGGGCCCCGGCCTGGGAGAATACCTGTGCCGTGCCCTCACCCAACAAGCATCCATTGCCGAGCCAAAGGACCTGGCGTGGCTGCTGGCCTCCTACGCACGAGACGGACTGGCGCGGGTCGAGGCGGCCGGTGATGCGCCATCCCTCAACACTGTAAGGTCCGCGTTGGAAGAGGCCCTGGGTGTGCGGTTCGAGGGCGACCGCGGTGCGGCCTTCTTCCGGTCGACGCTGGTGCAAACCCTCTTCTACGGCGTCTTCTCGGCATGGGTCCTCTGGGCCCGCCAGACACCGCCGCCAACCAGCTCCTTCAACTGGCACGACGCTACTTGGCATCTCCGCGTCCCCGTACTAGAGGCGTTGTTCCAACAGGTATCGTCCCCCAGCCAATTGAAGCCGTTGGGGTTGGTCGAGGTGTTGGACTGGACAGCGTCGGCGCTGGACCGTGTGGACCGCGCCGCCTTCTTTGACAAGTTCAACGAGGGCGAGGCCGTCCCGTACTTTTACGAGCCCTTCCTGGAAGCGTTCGACCCTGAGTTACGCAAGCAGCTCGGCGTCTGGTACACGCCTCCTGAGGTCGTGCGCTACATGGTCGCCCGGGTAGACAAGGCCCTGAAAGACGATCTCGGAATCGCTGATGGGCTGGCGGCTGAGAACGTCTATGTCCTAGACCCCTGCTGCGGCACAGGCGCCTACCTGGCGGAAGTCCTGCGACGCATCGCAGCTAACCTGGAGGGGCAGGGCTCTGGAGCGCTCGCCGGAGCCAAGGTGAAACAGGCAGCCACTAAACGGGTTTTTGGATTCGAAATCATGCCCGCTCCGTTCGTGGTGGCCCACCTACAGGTCGGGCTTACCATGCAAGACCTTGATGCGCCGCTGTCTGAAGACGGCGCCGAACGGGCAGGAATATTCCTCACCAACGCGCTCACCGGCTGGGAGCCGACGGTGCAGAAGCCTCTGCCGTTCCCGGAGCTTGAAGAGGAGCGTGACCGCGCCGAGCGGGTGAAGCAGGACACCCCAGTCCTGGTCATTCTGGGCAATCCACCCTACAACGGCTTCGCGGGCATGGCCGTGGATGAGGAACAGAAGCTGTTGGAAGCCTATCGGACGACCAAGCAGGTGCGGCGGCCTGAGGGTCAGGGGCTGAACGACCTGTACGTGCGGTTCTTCCGGATGGCGGAACGTCGCATCGCGGAAAAGACAGGCCGGGGCGTAGTCTGCTTCATATCCAACTACTCCTGGCTCGATGGCCTTTCCTTCACTGGAATGCGAGAGCGATACCTGGAGGCGTTCGACGCCATTCGGATCGACTCCCTTAACGGCGACAAGTACAAGACCGGCAAGACGACGCCTGACGGCGCACCCGACCCCAGCATCTTCTCGACGCCGGAGGACCCGGTGGGTATCCAGGTAGGGACAGCAATCACCACTCTGGTCCGCAAGGCAGACCACGGGCCGGCGGAAACGGTGGGGTTCCGCCACCTCTGGGGCCAGTCCAAGCGTGAGGAGTTGACGGAGACGGCAGAGAGGGAGCCGGACACGCTCTACGACAGCATTCAGCCGAATCTGCCCCTAGGCCTGCCATTCGGGCGAATGGCGGTCGGCGATGGTTGGCAAGACTGGCCAACGTTGCCCGACTTGTTTCCAACATCGTTTCCGGGAGTCAAGACCAGCCGGGACTCGTTTCTGGTAGACGTTGACCTCGGCCGGTTGAAGACTCGGGTTATGGGCTATTTCAACTCTCACCTGAGCCACGAAGAGTTTGCCCGGCGCTATCGGTCCTTCATGGACTCCACGGCGCGTTACCAAGCTCGCGCGGTGCGGGATACACTGCTCAAACGCGGCGGCCCCACAGAGTCAGGATTTATCCGCTATGCCTACCGGCCATTTGATACGCGGTGGCTCTATTGGGAGGCGGAGACGAAGCTGCTCGACGAAAAGCGGGCCGAGTACAAGCCGGACGTGTTCGCTGGGAACTTGTGGTTGGTCTTTCAACGAAAAGCCCGACCGGAATTGTCGCCGCCGTTAGTAATCTCAGACATGGGTGACCTCAATCAGATGAACAGCGGAGTCTATTGCGTTCCTACACTGCTTCGGGGCAACGAACTGAGTCTCTCCGACAACGACAAGCGACACCGCCCCAACTTGTCGGAAGCTGCCCAAAGCTATCTTAACCGCCTGGGTGCAGGGGTGGAGGACCTGTTCCACCACGTCCTGGCCGTGCTGCACGACCCCGCCTACCGGGAGGCCAACGCCAGCGCGTTGCGAATGGAGTGGCCGCGTATCTCCCTCCCTGGCTGGCCCGATGGTGACACAGACGGGGCGGAGGAGGAGCTTGCCGCATCCGCGGCGCGCGGCCGTGAGCTGGCCGCGCTGCTTGACTCCGACAAACCCGTTCCCGGCGTCACCGAGGGAACGCTGCGCCCGGAGATAGCCGCTATCGCTGTGCCGTCCACCGCCGATGGCGGCAACATGGCCGGGGACGACTTCGCGATGACGGCGGGCTGGGGCCACTTCGGGCAGGGTGAAGCCGTCATGCCTGGCCAGGGTCGCGTCGTCGAACGTCCCTACACCACAGACGAAACCGCCGCAATGGGTGAATCCGTGAAGATTCTGGGCACCACGACGTTCGACGTCTACTTGAATGACCGGGCCTACTGGCGCAACGTCCCCGCCGCAGTCTGGAATTACAAGCTGGGCGGCTACCAAGTCCTCAAAAAGTGGCTGTCGTATCGGGAGCGCAACGTGCTGGGCAGAGCGTTACTGCCGGAAGAAGTGCAGCACTTCACAGACACGGCGCGGCGGATTGCCACGATTCTGACGCTGGTGAGTCAGACTTGAACTGGTTGATAGGGATGCGTCGGATTCTTCCTGGCCGGGAATTCTTCAGCTCTGGTCTCTTCTGGGTGCCCGCGACGATAATCGTGACTATCGTTCTCGGAGTTGTATGTCTCTTGTTTTGGGGCCAAGTGAATTCAATAATTGAGATTCGTACAGAGGAGCTCGAAACAGGTATCAAGACAATCCGCACCGAGACTGTTGAATCGAATAGCACCACGATTCGTAATGTCGGCCTTGTAGTCGGCGGTATCGTAGCCGTAATGCTCGCCATGTGGCGGAGTTTAGTTGCCGAACGACAAGCTGATGCCACCCTGCGTCAAGCATCCGCAGCGTTTCTCCAGGCCAAGACGGCAGAGCGTGAATCCAAAACCACCCTGCGGAGCTTTCTCAACGAACGCTATGAACAGGGCAGTTCAAGACTTGGAAGCGATGACCCCGCCGTCCGCGTGGACGGCATAGATATGCTAGAACGACTAGCAAGGGAACATCCATCAGAGTATCACGTCCAGGTCATCAAGCGGTTGAGCTTGTTTGTCCGCAGCTCAGCAAATTCACCCCGGCTACGCGAGGAAGTCCGGGCCGCCATGGCGGCGATAGGATCCCGAAGTGAGGAGGACGTTGGTTTTGAAGACAACGAGGCTTTCGAGTTGAACCTTAGCGGGTCGGACCTTCGGGATGCACATTTGGCTCGTTTGAACTTATCGGCGTCGAATCTAATAAAAGCAGATCTGTCGGGCGCGATCCTAATGGCTGCAGACTTGTCCAACGCCCGTCTTCAAGGCGCGAATTTGAAGGATGCATGGTTGTTTGAGGCAAACCTTTCAGGCACCCGATTCTCTCTCGGTGAAGGCGACTATCCGGCAGAAGGCATAACTCAGACGCAGCTTGACGCGGCTAACGCCTACAGGGACCACCTACCTAAACTTGATGGTGTCTTGGATGCGGAATCAGGGGAGCAGCTCAACCCACCTAAGACAGAGCCGGGGTTTATGGACAGAATGACCCAACTAGCGGAAGCTTTGACGGAAGGCCAGCCTGAACCCCACGGTGAAGAGTCTTGATATCTTTCTCCAGTGAAGCCGAATCCATCCATGTCAGAATGATTCCGGCTCACACACCAGCTCACGCACTACGACTTCCCAATTATCGCAGAGAAGGCCGTCCTAGTATTCCGCCTCCGATTTCTCCCGGCTCCATGTGACGATGGCCAGTAAAGAGAGGTCGCTACCTGTGGGAACATTCAAGTGGCCGCTGCGGATTTCCAACATGGACGGCCTGCAGACCCAGGAAATAGAAGCGACGGTCGACACCGGCGCGGCCTACACCACGTTGCCAAAGAGCCTGCTGCGTGAACTGGGAGTTGCACCGATGGGCAAGCGCAGGATCCTGCGGGCCGACGGGCGGCGGATTGAGATGGACTATGGGGAGGCCCGGGCAACCGTCGACGGCGAGAGTGTGACGACTCTAGTGGTCTTTGGAGAAGACGACGCCCCAGCTCTGCTGGGGGCCTATACCCTAGAGGGTCTGGCATTGGCAGTGGACCCCGTGGAGCAACGATTGGTCCCAACTCACCTCATCATGTACTAGGACCGGCGCAGGTTCCTGGGCAATAGCTGACGACGATGTCGCAAGGTGCATCCTAACAGCCCCTTGAAAAGCTCTTCGCATAGGTGCATAATTATTGATGTCAGTCCCTTGGCGGTTTGAGCGGTGCGGACCCACCCGTTCCCATCCCGAACACGGAAGTGAAACGCTCCAGCGCTCACGATACTGCTCCGGCGACGGAGTGGGAAAATAGGCCACTGCCGGGGGGCTTTTCATTTACTAAGCGTCTGACCGGATAAACCGGGCGGCGCTCAGGCGCCGAATTCCCGCCCTCGAACGCTTCCATTTGGGGTTTGGGTGTGATAGAGTGATACTGTTCTATTCGATTGTTAAATAATTCACATACTCACTGCCTCTGAACACCGCAGAATAAGGAACCTGGGAACCTTTACACCAATCGCGTAAGCGACCTATAATGGGAACATCTAAGCCCCGACGATTGATAAGGAGTTCCCGGGGTTTCCTCTTGACGTTCCCACGACGTGCATAAAGGGCCTTGCGCCCTTTACAATACGGGTTCACGGGCAGGCTTCAGGAATGACCTTGCCGGAAGGCCAACCGGCCTAATGAGGGGGTACCTAAAATGGGCAGCAGATTCGAAAAATTTTCGGAGCGTGCACGCCGGGTCCTCTCCCTGGCCCAGGAAGAGGCCCAAAGGTTCAACCACAACTACATCGGCACCGAGCACATATTGCTGGGACTGGTGCGTGAAACCGAAGGTGTAGCCGCCCGAGTCCTCTCCAACCTGGGAGTGGACTTGAGCAAGGTCCGCTCCGCGGTGGAGTTCATCATCGGTCGCGGCGAACGGCCCGCCCAGGGTGAGATAGGTCTGACCCCCAGGGCCAAGAAGGTTGTAGAACTGGCGGTGGACGAAGCCCGCCGCATGAACCACACCTACATCGGCACCGAACACCTGCTCATCGGCCTCCTCCGGGAGGGCGAAGGTGTGGCCGCCGGAGTCCTGGAAAGCCTCAGCGTAACCCTGGACAAGGTGCGCTCAGAGACCCACAGAATCCTCAGCCAGAGTTCTCCCCAGTCGTCTTCCGGCGGATACGGCGCTAAGAGCTCAACGCGGACCCCCACGCTGGACCAGCTGGGCATCGACCTCACCAAGGCCGCCAGGGACAAGAAACTGGACCCGGTGGTGGGCCGCGACCAGGAAATCCAGCGGGTCATCCAGATACTCAGCCGCAGGACCAAGAACAATCCCGTGCTGATGGGCGAACCCGGAGTCGGCAAGACTGCCATAGTGGAAGCCCTGGCACAGCGAATCTCCACGAACGACATTCCAATCACTCTCCAGGACAAGCGCCTGGTCACCCTGGACATGGGCGCCCTGGTTGCGGGCACCAAGTACCGGGGCGAGTTCGAAGAGCGCCTCAAGAAAGTCGTGGAAGAAATCAAAAACTCTGGCAACTGCGTGTTGTTCATCGACGAGATGCACACCATCGTCGGAGCCGGAGCCGCCGAGGGGGCCGTGGACGCGGCCAACATCCTGAAGCCTTCGCTAGCCCGCGGAGAACTCCAGTGCATCGGCGCCACCACCATGGACGACTACCGGAAGCACGTCGAAAGGGACCCAGCCCTCGAACGCCGCTTCCAACCAGTAGTCGTGGCGGAGCCCTCGGTAGACGAAACCGTGAGCATCCTTCATGGCATCAAAGGCCAGTACGAGATACACCACGACCTGACCATATCCGACGACGCGATATCCGCTGCGGCCAGTCTGGCCTCCCGCTTCATCGCCGACCGGTTTCTGCCCGACAAGGCCATAGACCTGATGGACGAGGCGTCGTCCAGGGTTCGGCTAAGGAACGCCTCTACTCCCCTCTCCGTGCAGCAGTCCGAGATGGTGCTGGAAAACGTGCGGAAAGAGAAGGACGACGCCATAGCCGCTCAGCAGTACGAACATGCGGCTGAACTCCGGGAGAGGGAACTCCGTCTGCTGGAGAGCCTGGAAAACGACAAGAAAGAGTGGCACGACGAGCTGGGCAGCAACAAGCCCGTGGTCGGCGCCGAGGACATAGCCGAAGTGGTGAGCATGTGGACCGGTATACCCGTCACCCGGCTGGCCATGGAAGAAACCCAACGATTGCTGCACATGGAGCAGGAAGTCCACAAGAGAATCATCGGACAGGAAGAGGCCATCGTCAACGTATCCAAAGCGGTGCGCAGGGCCCGCGCCGGGCTAAAGGACCCGAGGCATCCCATAGGCGTGTTCCTGTTCCTGGGACCCACGGGAGTGGGGAAGACCGAGTTGGTCCGCGCACTGTCGGAGTTCATGTTTGGCAGCGAAGATTCAATGATTCGTCTGGATATGTCCGAGTTCCAGGAGCGCCACACCGTAGCGCGGCTCATCGGCGCCCCTCCGGGATACATCGGCTACGACGAGGGCGGCCAGCTTACGGAAGCTGTTCGGAGGAAGTCCTACAGCGCCATTCTTCTGGACGAAATCGAGAAGGCCCACCCCGAGGTATTCAACGTCCTGCTGCAAATCTTCGACGACGGGCACTTGAGCGACGCCAAGGGCCGCAAGGTGGACTTCCGCAACTCCATCATAGTGATGACCAGCAACTTGGGGTCAGACCTGATAAAGAGAGAGACCGCGCTGGGCTTCTCCATTAAGTCGGACCAGGCGCAGTCGGACAAACAGCAGTATGAGCGCATGAAGGACAAGGTGCTGGACGAGGTGAAGCGTTTCTTCAGGCCTGAGTTCCTGAACCGAATCGACGCCACCGTCGTCTTCCACTCCCTGTCTGAGGAACACATAGTCTCCATCGTGGACCTGATGATGGAACAGGTCAGGTCCGAGTTGAAGGAGAAGGAAATCGGCCTTGAGACCACCCAGGCGGCCAAAGAGTGGCTGGCGGAACACGGCTACGACCCCAACTTCGGCGCAAGGCCGTTGCGCCGGCTTATCCAGGACACAGTGGAGGACAAGCTGTCCGAGGAGCTGCTGTCAGGGAAAATGGTCGCGGGAGACGTGGCGATTGTGGATGTCGAGGACGACGAGACGGTGATAAGGGTGAAGGGAAAAGAGGAAGTCGAGGACGTAGAAGAGGTGGCGGCCCTGCCCTCCGCTTGATACCCGCCCGAAACTAGACCCAGACATGAATGCGGGGCGTCAATGACGCCCCGCATTTCGTTTCGTACCTCTCCACCTGGTATGGGAGGCCCATCAGGGTATGACGCAGAGTAGATTCGTTGGAGTGGACGGCTGCCCTGAAGGCTGGTTCGTCGTGGGACTCGACGGCCGGGGCAGGTATGAAGTCGGCGTGTTCAAGACGTTTAAAGAATTGCTGGACCGCTACGCCGGCGCCGAACTTGTCCTCGTAGACATCCCGATAGGGCTGCCGGAAGGGGAGGGCGGGCGTGACTGCGACCGTGAGGCCCGGAAGCGGCTAGGAGCCCGCCGGTCGAGCGTATTCCCTACTCCGACCCGCCAGACCGTAAGGCAAGCATCTGAATCACCTAGAGATTACCGTGCCGCCTGTGATGTTGAGCGCAGATTGACCGGTAAGAATATCAGCCAACAAGCTTTCCGCATCGCTCCCAAGATTGCACAAGTAGACCGGTCCCTATTGGAGCGGGGTCCCAATGCCGCACCCCAAGTCAGGGAGGTCCATCCGGAGCTTTGTCTCTGGGCATTAAACCATAAGCGGCCCATGAAGTACGGGAAGAAGAAGGCGGAGGGAGAGAAGGAGCGACTAGAAGTTCTTAAAGGGATCGAGCCCTGCGCCCGGGAGATATTCGACGCCGCTTGTTCCCAGTTCCTAAGGAAGGTCGTGGGTCGTGGCCAGGGACGACATTGTGGACGCGCTGGCGCTTGTTGTGACGGCCCACCTAGGCCACCAGCGGTTGCAAACAGTCCCTGATCGCCCTCCGAGGGACGCCAAGGGATTGCCGATGGAGATTGTGTACTGGGACCCCGAGCTCAGATAGGGATAAGGCTGGGCGACCGGCCGGTCGCCCCTACACCGTTTGTTCCTCATAGTCTCCGCGAAATGTGCGTCTGCCTGGTATGACAATGACAATTCTGAGTTGACGTTGGTCGCCTTGGCAGGGTTAACTAAGGCGCCTGGGGAGCGTGAGCTTCATCCGGCCCGTCCAATCTGGAGGGAGTGAAGAGGATGAGTGGAGAACGAAGCCGGACGGTTTTCTTCTGCCGGGACTGCGGCAACGAAAGCCTCAAATGGATGGGGTTCTGCCCAGCGTGCGGAAGCAAGAACCCATTGTCGGAGGCCCCGCGCGCCGGTCCGACCGCGACCCCTCGTCGACGGGCTTTCCATCAGCCGGCAGAGTTGGAAGAGCTTTCGGGAATCGAGCCTAACCGGCATCCCAGAATTTCCGTCGGGATTGGGGAACTGGACCGGGTGCTGGGCGGAGGGATCGTGCCGGGCTCGGCGGCGCTCATGGCGGGAGAACCCGGAGTCGGCAAGTCAACCCTGCTGCTCCAGACAGCGGGTCTAGCCGCGGCCCGGGGACTCAAGGTCGTCTATGTGAGCGGCGAAGAGTCGGCGCAGCAAATCAAAGTGCGCTCAGACCGGCTTGGGATTCAGGGGACGGACGTATTCCTGCTGTCCGAGACGGACGTGGACGAGGTCATCGAGCGGCTAGACCGTTCCGAGGCTTCGCTGGTCATAGTAGACTCGATCCAGACGCTGCACGCGGGAGACGTCCAGTCGGGACCCGGAAGCGTGGCGCAAGTCAGGGAGTGCGCGCTCCGGCTGATACGATGGTGCAAGGACATGACGGTCCCTCTGATTATGTCAGGCCACGTAACCAAGGACGGGGCGTTGGCGGGCCCACGCGCTCTGGAGCACATGGTGGACGTGTCGCTCCACATGGAGGGAGAGAACGCCACTTCTTACCGCATCTTGAGAGGGGCAAAAAACCGTTTCGGCTCCACCGACGAGGTGGGCATCTTCAAGATGGACCGAGATGGGCTTGTTGAAGTCGACGACCCATCCAGGGTGCTGCTGGCACACCGACAGCACGGCTCCATCGGGTCCGCCATAGCGCCGGTAATCGAAGGGAGCCGGCCGCTGCTGGTGGAGATTCAATCTCTCACCTCACCGTCCATCCTGCCAGCCCCCCGCAGAGTCACCAACGGCACCGACTATAACCGACTGCTGATGTTGTCAGCGGTCCTGAGCCGCCGGGTTGGACTGAGCCTGGCAGGCCAGGACATCATAGTGAACGTGGCGGGTGGCCTGCGAATACGAGAGCCGGGGGCGGACCTGGCCACGGCGTTGTCGATAGCGTCCAGTTGCCTCAACTCGCCCCTTCCGGAAGACATGGCAGCCATCGGTGAAGTGGGGTTAACCGGAGAGCTGAGGCCGGCGCCTCAATTGGAACGCCGTCTGGGAGAAGCGGCACGCCTCGGTTTCCGCAAGGCCATCGTTCCCCCCGCCGGAGCAGGCAACGGGAGAATGCCTGCGCCTGAGGGAATCGAGTTGTCAGTCACTCCTACCCTGGCCGCGGCCGTGCGGCAGAGTCTCGGCGTGGCGGCTTGAATCTGCTGAGAGACGAGGGAGATTCAGACAACTCAGCTTCACCTTAACCTTCTCCCGACAGGGCAGAAGGAAAAGCAAGTGGCGCGTCCCAGGGCGGTCAGGTTGACGGAAGTTTCCGGCTAGCGTAGAATTCGCAAGGCGGCCCAACCCTCACCCTTCCCGGAGGAGCCTATGTTCGACCGAGAAATGCTGGACCGGTACTTTACCGAACTGCGCGACCAATACGCCAACGACCCCGACTGGGAACAGTTGGTCCGAGACTCACACCTCGGTATCGCCAGGTCAGACGCGTCCGTCGACCTTGGAGACATCGACAGCAGGATCAAGGGACTCATAGAAAAGCACAAGTAGTCCGGGCGGAGACAACAGCTCTGGTCCTTTAGCCGCCAACGCCGCATTCATGGCCAAGATGAGCGTGCAAATCGCTTGACATAGCCACGTAAACGGCGTATAAACTTATTGCCAAGTATGCCTATTGTGGGAGAATTACGGTAAGGGAGGTTGCCCATGCTAAAGATAGGCCACAGTGTCAAAGTACCTCAGACGCTGAGGGGACCAATCCCCGGAGCGGGCGAAGACCCTGTTATAGGAGTCCCCGAGGAGCTGGAGACCGTCCCTGGAGCCCCCCAGGACAAGAAGACGGTGGACTGGTACAGCGTCCACTATCCTCTGGAGAGTCACCAGGTCGAGAACTTCGTGTACAGGGCTTGGTCTCGGGCGGTCAGCGACATCAAAGAGACCCGGGACGAGCACGAGCGGCTGAACAAGCCACTCATCCGTGAGGCCAACCTATCGGGCACCCTGGAGCCCGAAGGCGAAGCCGACTGGTCTAAAGACTACACGGATGATATCAAGGACAAGGCCATGGAACTGGGCTTCTCCATGGTGGGCATCACGCCCTATGACAAGCGGTACGCCTACAAGAGCAAGAAGAACTGGATCAAGCCCTTCCCCAACGCCATATGCCTGGCGCTGGAGCAGCCCTACGAAGAGACCCAGACCATTCCCAGCGAGCCGGCGGAGGCCGCCGTGTTCGCCACCTACCGGAGGGAGACGGGCATTGCGCTGGCCTTCGCCGAGCACATCCGCTCTCTCGGTTTCCACGCCCAGATTCACGCCCCCACCGACGCCAGCACGGCCGTAATACCAATGTTCGTAGCGGCGGGTATGGGCCAGCAGGGAGCGATGGGTTACCTGTTGTCTCCCCACTTCGGCTCCCGGCACCGCCTGATGATGATCACAACGGACATGCCTCTTGAAAACGACAGCCCAGTGGACTACGGAATTCACGCCTTCTGTTCCGTGTGCCAGGTGTGCGTGAACCGCTGCCCGGGCCGCGCCCTCATGAGGGAGAAGGTCTGGTGGAGGGGTGTCGAGAAGTTCAAGCTCATCGCCAAGAGGTGCCGCCCGGTGATGGCCCGGTACGCCGCATGCGGAATCTGCATGAAGGTATGCCCGGTGCAGCGGTACGGCCTACACAACGTGCTGGACCACTACGCTTCCACCGGAGAGGTGCTGGGCAAGGGCACGCACCTGCTGGAAGGCTTCGAGATGCACGACTCGGGCTACTTCGGCCCCGGCGAACTTCCCAGGTTCGACGCCGACTTCTTCCACGTGCCGGAAGGCACAGCCAGCGAGTACCTCCTCAAGGACCTGACCGAGAAGATGTCGTCAGGCGAGGTGCCTCAAGGAACGGACGGAGACGAAGTGTTCTCCGAGTTCCGCTCACGGTTGGAAGACGCGGTCAAAGGTCCCGCCAACGCCATGGACTTGGAGTGGGACATTGAGGACATGGACGAGTTCTAGCCCACGTCCTTGAATAACGCCCAACGCAGAGGGGCGGCGTACTTAAATGCGCCGCCCCTTCTTATTGTCTCCCTTCACCCCAACCCTCTCCCTGAGGGAGAGGGAGTATGGCGCAGATGTGCCATCGGACCTTGTGCGGACTCCCCACCTCCATCCTGACCTTGCCCCTTGAAGGGGGAAGGGAATCCTACAGACGTCTCATGCTTGACCCCATGCCACCTGTCTGTTGACGCCGCAAAAAGCCGCTCCATAAACTGATATTCAACGGGACGGACCCGGGCTCCGGGTCCGTCCCCCTTTTTTTGTGGAGGGCATACATGGAATTGCATTGCCGACGCTGCGGAGATGTCCGCCTGATCAGGCTGGCTAAACGGCTGGACAAAGACAACGAGGTCTATAGATGCCGGGGATGCGGCTTCATCTTCAGTCCTTCTGACAGCAGTCCGACCCATGCTCCGGCGCTGGGCGCCTAGGACGGCCTGTTGAACAAGAAGCCATATAAATGCACCAAGCGGCACCGGGAAGACCCCGTCTACTTCGCTCGGAAAGTCCTGGGAGTGGAGCCTTGGTCAAAGCAGGTGGAGGCTCTAACCGCCGTCGCGGCTAACGAACGGGTGGCGGTGAAGTCGGGCAACGGGCTGGGAAAGGGGTTCTCGGCGGCGGTGGCAATCCTCTGGTTCATGAGTTGCCACGAGCACGCCGTGGCGTTGAGCACGGCTCCGACCTTCAGGCAGGTCCGCCACATCCTCTGGAAAGAGGTGCACCGCCGCTACCGCAACGCAAAATTCGACCTGGGCGGGAAGTTGCTGGACACCCGCCTGGAGATGCCCGAAAGAGACAGCTTCGCCATGGGGCTATCCGCTGACAGCCCCGATGAGTTCCAGGGTTTTCACAGCGCCAACATGCTCATAGTGGTGGATGAGGCAGAGGGAGTCGCCGAGCCCATCTACGAAGCCATAGAGGCTCTGATGACCTCGGAGAACTGCCGGTTGCTGCTTATTGGCAACCCCACGACCGTCACCGGCTCCTTCCGCCGGGCGTTCCACGAGGACAGGGAGCTGTACCACACCATAACTATATCGGCCTACGACAGCCCCAACGTGGCGGGGGGCGCACAGACGGTGCCCGGCCTGGTGACCGCGAGATGGGTGGAGCAGCGGCGGAAGATATGGGGGGAGGACAACCCCATATTTCAGGCCAGGGTGTTGGGCGAGTTCCCGGAGCAGTCGGAGGACACGCTGATTCCTCTCTCCGCAATAGAAGGCGCGGCCAAGGTCTCGGGCGGGGCAGTGGAGCAGGACGACGCACCCCAGCCGACGGTGGTAGCCGTAGACGTGGCCCGGTTCGGCAGCGACAGAAGCGTAATCCTCGTGCGCCGGGGCGGTCAGGTCAAGCCAGTGCGGACATTCCGGGGCCTGGACACCATGAAGCTGACGGGCCTCGTGGTGGCCGCCATCAAAGAGGCGGACCCGGAGGACGTGGTGGTGGACGAGGTGGGCATAGGGGCCGGTGTGGTGGACCGGCTGAAGGAACTGGGATACAGGGTGGACGGCGTGAACGTGGGACGAGCCGCCCATGACCCAAGCCGCTTTGCCAATCTTAGAGCGGAGGGATACTGGAACCTGCGCCAGATGATCACCAACGGCGAAGTGTTCCTGCCGTCGGACAAGGAATTGATGGGCGAATTGGCCTCCCTGAAGTACAGCTTCAACAGCGTCGGGCAGCTATTGGTGGAGAGCAAGGACGACATGCGCAAGAGGGGAGTTCGTTCGCCGGACAGAGCCGACGCACTGATGCTGGCCTTCCTGCCATATAGACGGAGGGTGAAGCTGTGGGGGTGAGGCTTGGGCGAAACATATCAAAGGGATATCTCGGGGTGGTGTGCTTCGACAAGCTCAGCACGAACGGTATCCGAACCCCCCAGTTAGCCTTGGGCGAAGCGCAGTAGAAGAATCAAACGGAGGAAAGCATGACAACCACAATCAAGTCCGCCAATCTGTTGCAGCACGCGCTGGGAGCGCTTGGCCGGAGGCAGGGTAAGAGCGATAACGGACTAGGTCCCTCGCACGTTGCCAAAGCCAACCGCACCTCCCGGGTGGACGTGGACCGCTATAGCGAGACCTCGGGCGTCGGACAGGACTGGGCCAAAACGGTGTACGGGAGCTACTACGCTTCCTCCGTGCCCGTATACTCGGCAATTCGGGTGCGGAGCGAAGCCCTGGCTCGGCCCGGGGTTACCGCGCTGGCCAGAGACGGCTCCTCGGGGTGGATTCCGGTAAGTCCTGACCACCCGGTGCAGCAGCTTATAGACCGGGTGAACCCCTGGCACACCAGGGGCGACCTATGGAGGGCTACAGAGACCTACCTGAGCCTGTGGGGTTCGGCCTTCTGGGCGCTGGATCCGGACGACGAGGGCCGGTGGGAAATCTGGCCTCTGCGTCCCGACCGGATGCGCGTGCTGCCAGACAGACATCGGTACGTCAAAGGATACGTCTACATGGGAACGACAGGGCCTGTGCCGTATACGAGAGACGAGGTGATTTGGTTCCGCTACTTCAACCCCATGGACGAGTACGCCGGGCTGTCGCCAATGGCGCCCCTGCGTTTATCCGCCGACATGGGGGCGGACGCCATGCGCTTCAACCGGAACTTCTTCCGGAACTCGGCTCAACCCGATGTCATCTTCACCACCGAGGAGGGGATGACCGACGACGAGGTGGAGGACTTCTACCAGCGTTGGGAGCGGCGGTTCAGAGGCCCAGGAAACGCCCACCGGCCCGCCATAGCCAGCTTTATTAAGGACATTAAGACGCTGGGATTCACCCACAGGGAGATGGAGTTCGTCCAGGGCCTGCGCTGGAGCCTGGAGGACGTGAGCCGCACCTTTGGAGTCCCTATGCCACTTCTGTCCGACTACCAGAACGCCACCTTCACGAACATCAACACAGCGGAACGCATCTTCTGGCGCAACACCATGATTCCGGAGATGAAGTTCCTGGAGGAGCATATCAACGAGAAGCTGCTTCCCATGCTGGGCCACTCTGGCGTAAGGGTGGAGTTCGACCTGGCCGACATCGAGGCGCTAAAGGAGGACGAGAACGACCGGGCAAACCGCGAAGCGCTGCTGCTGGACCGGGGAGTCCTCACGATAAACGAGGTGCGCCGGAGCAGAAACATGCCCGACGTGCCCTGGGGCGACGGGCCGAGGGCCGTTTAGCTACAATGAGAATGTGGAGAAGGAACCGCCCGCGGGTGAAAAGTTCTCCTCCACCGGGAACCTTTTCCTGAGCCGCTACGTCTTATTCATGGTGGTGTCCCTGACCCACAAGGGGGGCGCCTCAGCTGGAGGGTTATTCGATGAGGGCTGCCATGAAAGAATCAAAGGGGAGAAGGCGGCATGGAGTTTCGAGGCTTAGCATTGTCGGCGGACTGTTGGTTTTCTTGATAGTGGCCACAGCAGGATGCGACGGCTCCTCCATCCCGACCGCTCAACCAACATCTCCAACGGCGACACCGGCGCCGATGCCCACAGTGGACCCAGAACTCCTAGAGAGACCGCCTCAAGGACCGGGCGCGGAAATCGGAGACACGTATCCATACACTTTATACGTCCACTGCGGTGTCCGCGACGCTCACTTCGATGGACGGGTCTGGATGGCCGATCCAATGCTGGGCAACTACAATCCGCCGCCGGGTTGGACTTCCGATGACAGTCGGGGCACGATTGAGCTGGTTAGAGATGACCTGGCCGTATTCAAATCCGTAAGCGGCCGCACGATCGAGTTCATACCCTGGCCGTCGGACGTGGAATGGACGGGGTGCTATTAGTCGCTAAGGGCATTAAACAACTAGCGGCGGGCGTGGTGATGGCACACAGAGCGGCATGTGGTCCCTTCACTGGTCAAGCAGCTTGCCGCGCAAGTTCTCAAACTCAGTTACGGCCCCGTCACGTTCACTGCCGGTCCAATAGCCGGTGAACACTCCGATGTCGCCAGGATGGGGCACGGAGCTAATGTCTATGTTGCCCCCAACCTGCTGGCCGTTTATGTACAACTGAGCTGTATCGCCAACGGCCCTTACCTTGATATGGTTCCGTTCCCCTTCGTCGACCATAATGTTGGTGGCTTGTCCACTAGCGATAACCTCATCAGGCCCAGTCACGGCCATCTGTACCCGCCATCTGCGTTCACTGTCAATAAGAATCCTGAGATCGGGCAGGTCTTCATCATCTTGTCTGTCGGGGTCATAGCGGACCGTTAATCCGTAGGACCAAAGCTGTGTGCTGGCAGAATACGGGTTCGTGAAGGTTGTCTCTAGCTCTACATCGGCTCGGCCATCGATATAGTTCATATTGAATACGCGTTGCACGATATTGTCATCGTCGGGTTGGTGGCGAAGCTCGCCTGAGATATCCTCGAAGATAAACTCACCTCCGGGCGTAATCAGCGAAGTCATGTGCTCCTGTATGGTCGCCACAGCCGCTCCATAACTCAGCCCAAAACGGGGACGGTCGTCACGTCCCTCCTCGGAGCGCGAGTGAACGATGCCTGCTATAAGGCCGTCAGTGGACAGTATGGGGCCGCCGCTGTTGCCAGGATTGCTGGCAGCATCAGTTTGCAGAATTATGCTAGCTCGGCTCCAGCGATATCGTAACGCTGACACGATGCCTTTAGTCACCGTAGCTGTGTCATACGACAATGGGTCCGGGTAGCCCATTACCACCACGTCATCCCCGACCTCGACGTCCTCTGGTTGAGCGAAGTCCAAAGCCGTGAACTCACCGCAGCAAATAGTGACCACGGCCAGGTCGCGGATGGGGTCAGCTCGCAGCAAAGTGGCAGTGTACCACTCTTCGTCATCGGTCCTGACCCATAGGCCCTCCTCCATGTCGTCCACGACGTGGGAGTTGGTCATCACGTACCCCGTCTCGCCTTCGGTCTTGAATATGACGCCGCTCCCGCTGCCCACCTTGAGATTTCGGACGTACACCACCGCCGGGCGCACATCCTCGATGACCTCACTCAGGGACCGGGTGGGCGGCTCATCCGGCAGGATGTCCTCTATATCTGGGACTGCCTCACCGCTGAAGTAGTACTGGACGATGACGAGGACCTGGTCTCTAGTGATGACACCCGCGAAATAGTCTGCGACGGCTGTTATAACCTCGTCCCTGTCAATCACCCCGTTGCCGTTTGAGTCGTAGAACGGGCTGACATCCGGGTCGGAGGCTTGGGCTGTAGCCACGGCCAGCCCGGCCAGGGCCAAAAGGACCACGGCCAGTATGGATGCCAGAGGAATCACGACTAAGCGGGTCATTGTCGCCGTTGAATCCTTTCATGGGGGATTACGGGCAGGGAAGGGAGAAGGGGCAACCTACGGATAACGGAACGCATGCATTCTACCCTACCCGACGGCTTTCTGAAACCAGATGGGACAGGAACATGAGCGGAGGTGACATCGGCCCGTTGACCGCTTGGGGCGGCGGGCGGTAGCCTGAATTTGGAGCGTCACAAAAGGCCGGATTGCCAGCCCGGCCGCTTCAGCGCCGATGGGACAGACCCTGAATCGGGTCTGTCCCTCTTTTTTTGCCCTGGCCCCAGAAGAGCGAAAACTAAATCGGAAGGGAGGCGCCCTGCATGAACGACATAGAGCAATGGGAACGGGAGCGGCTGTTGGAGTCGCTGGACTCATACCGGCAGGGACTCAGCGACGCGCCCTATTTGCGGAAGTGGACCTCGGTCGCGGCCGCCGGTGAATCCGTCTCAGCTCCGGCCTTCCCGCAAGCGTCAGCAACGGAAGCCGGAGAGCAGCAAATGGCGTTCGTCGTTTCCAACGACGACGTAGACCGCCACGGCGACGTGATTTCGCTGCAGGGATGGCGTCTCCAGTCCTATCTCAAGAACCCGGTGTTCCTGTGGGCCCACGACTACACCAGGCCTGCCATAGGCCGCACGAGGGAGCTGTGGGCCGAGGGGAACAACCTCGTAGCGCGGGTGCAGTTCGCGCCAACAGACTTTGCTCGGGAGGTGGCCGACCTCTACCGGGACGGCTACCAGCGGGGAGTGTCGGTGGGTTTCAGGCCCATCAGGTACGAGCTGCGGAGGGACGCGGACACGGGCAAGGCGTTGGGTGTGCGGTTCTTGGAACAGGAACTGCTGGAGATAAGCGCGGCTCCCGTTCCGGCCAACCAGGGCGCCCTGAGGAAGGCCTTGAGCCGCTCGCCAAGGATGGAGGCCTATTACGCCAGCCTGGGACTGGAGGAGATGGAACGGGTCCCCTGGGACGACGCCTTGCGGCAAGTAGTGGAGAGCCTACGGTTTGTCGCCCACCCCGCTGCTTAGGCGTCCCGGAAGAGCAACGAGAGACATTGGGAAACGGAAGGACAAAACTCACAAACTCAAGGAGGAGAGATGACCATCAGCGCTCAAGACTTGGACCTAATCAAGAAGGAAGTGGCCGGTGTGCGGGAGTTCTACAACGCCCGCATCGACAGTGAGCTTCCTCCGCTCAAGGAAGAGGTGAGCCGAGTTTCGGCCCAGATTGCCCGCATCCGGGAGATGTGGAAGAACGGAGAGAAGCAAGCGCTCCTGGGCAAGTACGGCGGGCAGGACCGGCCCAGGGTGCCCTACGGGAAGTACCAGGGCCTGGACTTGCTGGACCTGGCCTACATGCGGAGTCTGCTCAACGCCCAGATACGCCAACCCCTGGGCCTGAACCCTCGGATGCTGGAGGAGTGGCAGTCGAACCTGAAAGCGGCCATGGACTCCACCACAGCCGGCTCCGGCGACGAACTGGTCCCCACCCAGGAAGCCTCGACCCTCTGGATGGACGTGAACCTGGAGACCATGGTGGCTCCGCTGTTCTCCAGGGTGGATATGCCCTCGGACCCCTTCGAGATACCGCTTCAGCTGGGCGACGTGAACTGGTATCCCGGCACCGAGAACCTGGCCGTGACCGCGACGGCGTTGAACACCGCCAAGCAGACGCTGACTTCCTACGAGCTGGTGGGCCAGGTGCCCTGGTCCCTGACGTTGGACGAGGACGCGGTGATTGCCATGGCCCAGGAGGTCCGCAGCGGGCTGGTGCGCAACGCCGCGGAGGTAATCGACGACGTGGTCCTCAACGGCGATGCGACGACGGTGAACAACATCAACGCTGACGAAGCCACCATATCAAAGTCTGACGTGGGCAAGGGACACTGGCTGCTGGGATTCGACGGGCTGCTTCATCTGCCGCTGGTGGACAACACCGCCCAGGCCAACGACCATAGCGCCGCCGTGTCCGACGGCATGTTCAACGAAGTGCGGGGCAAGCTCGGCAAGTACGGCGTGCGGCCGTCCGAACTGGCCTACCTCATGGACGTGAACACGTACATCCGGGCCTTGAGCGTGGACACCTTCCGCACCCTGGACAAGCTGGGGCCCAACGCCACCGTGCTAAGGGGGCAGCTTGGTGCCGTTGAAGGGATCCCTGTCATCGTGTCGGAGCAGATGAAGCTGGCGGACACCGACGGACAGGTGACCGACGCAGGAAACGTGACAAACACCGGACGGCTGCTCATCGTGAACCGGTCCCAATGGAGGGTCGGTTTCCGCCGGGAGCTTGCCATCGAAACTGATCGAGACATCCAGAAGCGACAGAACATCATGGTGGTGAGCCTGCGAATTGCCTTCGCCGAGAGAACGGGAAGCAGGTCCACCGCAACCCACACAGCTTTGCAGTACAACATCACGGGCGTGGCGTAGACCGCCGCGCCCACCGGGACTCTGCTACCCAAGGAGAAACGCGTGGCCAACCCGTCGAAAGACAGCCCCCTCGCCGAGCAGGTGAAGGACATGCTCACCTCGGACGTCGCTCCTGCGGCCCTGAAGTGCGCCAAGGCTTCCCTGGGAAGCTCCGATGCCAGAGGAGGGGTGTTGGCCTGGCGAAACCCGGAGGCCGGTCCAATCATCGTGGTCCGGTTGGTCATAGACCGAACTGCCAGTTCCAGCGCCGCGTGCACCGTAGATTTCGGCTCCGCTTCCCGAGGGAACCGGTCATCGGACAATCTGATCGACGGGCTGGACGTGAACGCCGCTAAAGGCGTGGAAGGCAACATCGACCACAAGGGCGTTAACGGCAAGTCCATGCAACGGCTGGACGCCAAAGGGGGGAGGACCGACTACCTCACCGGCAGCAAGGCCACAGGCTCAGCCGCCGGACTTGCCGGCCACGCCTATATCTTCTACGTAGAAGTGTAGCGCGGGCCGCCGCCGCCATCTCCAGGACCTTGAGACCGATTTACCGGCTCCTTCCCTGAAACGGGAAGGAGCCGCGCGGAGGCTGCTATGACCAACGCTTACGCTGACCTGACGACTCTGAAATCGGCGGGTGTCCTGAACATATCAGGCGCCGCCTACGATTCCAGGCTGCTGGACCTTCTGGAGGCAGTGTCCAGGCTCATCGACCACTACTGCAACCGGAGGTTCTATGTTGTGGAGGAGTCCCGGTTCTTCGACGGCGACGGAGGGAAGGAGCTAGGAGTCCCCGACCTGATAAACGTAACCTCGCTCAGGACGGACGATGACCGAGACCGAACCTTCGAGGCAATATGGGCTGTTACTGACTATCTGCTCTATCCGCCAAACGCTCGACCAGACAAGCCCTGGGGCCGCCCCTATACCAGGGCGCTGGTGGATGTGGACGCGGGCAGCAAGACTCTCTTCCCCACGGGACTCCGAACGGTGGAGGTGAACGGCAAGTGGGGATACAGGGAGGTGACGGAAGACACCGGCGCCGCTGTGAACCAAGGAGAGGAACTGTCGGCGGGCGCAACCGCCATTACGGTCACCACCGCCGCGAATCTATCAGCAGGCCAGACCCTCTTGATAGACAATGAGCAATTGTACGTCACTGCAGTATCAGTCAGCGAACTGACTATCGTCCGGGGTGTGAACGGAACGGCGGCAGCGGCTCACTTTGACGGCTCACCTATCGCCAGGCTGGTGTACCCCAACGGGGTCGCCGAGGCCTGCCTCATACAGGCGTCGCGCCTGTGGAAGCGGCGGGACGGAGGCTTCCAAGCAGCGGAACAGCGTCGGACCGGGCTGGGCGGCGTGTCCAAAGCCTTGGATCCGGACGTGGCGCTGCTCCTGGCGGCCTACCGCAAGAACCCGGTAGGGGGTCAGGGATGGTAGCTCCAACATCGGGGGAACTCAAAGCCATCGTCGACGAGATGGCGGCCCAATTGGGGACGGTGGAAGGCCTTCGAGTGTACAATCACCCGCCAGATTGCATCCAGGAGTTTCCGGCGGCGGTGATACGGGACCTCCAGGCCTCCAACCACTCGGCGGCGGCGGAATACCGGGCAACGGACCCCCAGTCGGTTTATAACCTGGAGGTGCTGGTCCTGGTTGACTTGTCCGACGATGCCGAAGCCTACGCAGAGCTGGAAAAGTATGTGTCAGCCAACAGTCCCTCTTCCGTGAAAAGCCTGATGCGTAGGGTCATCCTGGAGGGATTGCCTGCGGCCGAGTGCGTCAAGGCCGAGCCGAGACGCAAGCATAAAATCGGCGGCGCCGAGCTGTGGGGCTGCTCTTTCTGGGTACAGTCCCTGGTCTATTGATCCTCCAACCCGCCCCTTGAAGCGTAAACTGCCGGACCAAGTCTGATATAGTACGCCGGAGATTCACACCTCGTTGCGGAAAAGCTGGCGGAGAGACGTCGACGGAAAGGGGAGGTGCGGCTTGATTTTCGTGTTGGCGGTCTTGCGCCCGATACTGGGATTAGTCCTTGCTGTAGTCGTTATCGTCGGGTTCCTGTGCTTTGTGGTTGTCAGCGGCTTCCGCAGCAATTTCCTGTCCGCCGATTTCTACGCCGAGAACATCTCTAAGAATTCGGTCTACGACCGGATTTACGACGAGGTCCTCTTAGACCCGGAGTTTGAGAAACAGACGGAATATCTGGTGGCCGGAGTTGAAGTCCCCCATGAAGACGTCGTGGAGGTCACGCGAAGCATCCTTCCACCCGTTTATCTCCAGGGCCAGATCGAGAATGCTCTCACGGGCGCACTAGACTACCTGAAGCGGGACTCGGAAGAGGCTCAGGTATTCATTGAACTGGCTACGCCCATCGACAACATCAAGCCCACGGTCCTCGCCTACATTGACCGGCGCATCGACGAGATTCCGACCCAGGAGGTAGAGGACGTCGAAGAGATGGCGGACGAGCTGGCCGCCCTCTGGAAAGGGCTTGAAGAGGGCGAGCCTCCTCAAACTATCCCCGCGCTTCGGGACCCGTCATCCCTTAACAACAGCATCGCTGACTTTATCTTTGATCGAGCAATCGAGGAACTGGAGTCCGACCCTACGTTCCTCCAATCAGGCATCGACGGCCTGCTAAAGCAGGAAGACGCGATTAAGAAGTCCCTTGTCGCTGTCGACACGAAGGGTGTGCTCAAAACGGCGGCATCTACAATCGCCACCCCGGTCATCAACAGAGCGCTTTCGGAAACCGTCGACGAGATTCCAACCAAGGAGGTCGACGGCGCCGTCGAGATGGCGGAGGAGTTGGCCTTTCTGTGGAAGGAGTTGGAAGAGGGGCGAATTCCTGAGACCATCCCAGAGTTGCGTGACCCTAGGTCCCTGAGCGACAGCGTCTCCGACCTGATTTTCGACCGTGCTATCGAGGAGTTGGAGGCCGAACCTGCGTTCCCGCGCTCAGCCGTCAACGCTCTACGGGATCAGGAAGCCGCCATCAAGGTCCCGCTTAGCGAGGGAGACATAAAGGGGGCGCTGAAAACGACGGCGGCCACCATTGCAGGCCCGGTCATTGATGAAGCGATCCAAGAGTTCGTGGACGAGGAACTTGACGAAGACCGCCGCCTGGACCTCGTGGAGATCGCCGCCGAGGCCGATGACAAGACGCGTGAGGAATTTCTGGACGATCTGGAACCGGCCAGGGACTATAATGCGACCACCCGCCTGGGATTGACGCTGACCATAGTCGCTGTCGTGGTGGGGACCCTGCTGCTGGGCGCCTTGCAATATCCTCGCATGGCGTCTCTGTTCCGTATCCCAGGCATCGTCCTGTTCATCAGCGGCGCCATAGCGCTGATAATCGCCATAGTGGTGAAGAGGGCGATTGAGAGTTTGTTGAACAACATCATCATCGATGAACCGGATATACCCACAAGCATCGTTGACATCGTCTCGGACGTGTTCTCGTCCATGTCTTCAGACATGGTATCGGGAACTATTCCGATAGCTGCAACGGCGATGGGAGTGGGCCTGGCATTGTTCGTGGTTTCGTTTTTTATAAGGAAGCTGCCCATCCCCATCTTCAGCCGCTAGCGGGGGCGTAGGGTCTATTTGTTGGGCTGCCGGATTGGGGGGTTCACCACCAGATTTTGCCGGTGGTGTCCTCGTCCATGTCGCCGTAGTCCGTAGTCCATAGCTGGGAGCTAAGGTACTTCCAGCCGCCGTCGGCCAGCAGGCACACTATGTTCCCCTGCTCCAACCTTTGAGCGGCCTTCATTGCACCGAATACCACGGCTCCTGAGGATATTCCTGCGAATATCCCCTCGCGGCTCAGGAGTTCCTTGGCCATGCGGAACGAGTCGGCGCTGGACACCATGATCCTGGAGTCCAGCATGGATATGTCGAGTATCGGCGGTATGAAACCCTCGTCCAGGTCCCTCAGGGCCTGAATGTAGTCCCCCGGCTCCGGCGCCACTGCGACAATCTTGACGTCGGGGTTATGCTCCCGCAGGCGGCGGCCAGTCCCCATCAGGGTGCCCCCTGTGCCAAGACCTGCCACGAACATGTCCACGTCCGGGAGGTCGCGGGCTATCTCCGCACCCGTGGTCTCGTAGTGGGCGCCCGGATTGGCCTCGTTGCCGTATTGGTACAGCATGACGTACTCGTCGCCCTGCTTCTCGATTATCTCCTTGGCCACCTCTATGGAGCCGTTGGTGCCTCGCGTTCCGTCGGAGTATATGATATCGGCGCCGAAGGCCCAGAGCAGTTCGGAGCGTTCATGGCTCACGTTCTCTGGCATGACTACGGTGACCTTGTATCCCTTGAGGCTGGCCACGAAGGCCAGGGAGATCCCGGTGTTGCCGCTGGTGGGCTCAAGTATCCTCTTCTCAGGAGTGAGGAGGCCCTCTCGCTCGGCCCTGTCGATCATGTATTTGGCGATCCGGTCCTTCAGGCTGCCGGTGGGGTTCTGTCCCTCCAGTTTGGCAAAGACCCTCACTCCGGGTTTGAGCTCCATGTTGTTGAGCTCCACCAGGGGTGTGTTGCCGATGAGGTCGAGGACCGTACTTGCGTTGACGACTTTATGCGTTGCAGCCATTGGCAGCTAGTCTGGGCTAGCGTCGCCGCCCGTCCCGTTTACTTCGGGGTGGGGGGCCACGCCGCAGAACACCTCGTAGTCGATGAGCTCCGTCACTGTAGGATTGTCGCCGCACAACGGGCAGTTGGCGTTCCGTTTGATTTTAACTTCCCTGAAGTCCATGCTCAGGGCGTCGATCAGCAGCAGCCTGGAAGTGAGGCTCTCACCGATTCCCATTATCAGCTTGAGGGTTTCCACCGCCTGAATGCTCCCAACCAGACCGGTCAGAGCGCCGAGAACGCCGGCCTCAGCACAGTTGGGCACCATGCCCGGGGGCGGAGGAGAGGGGAACAAGCAACGGTAACAGCCAGCGCCGGGTTGGTACACGGTAGCCTGGCCGTCGAATATAAGGATGCTCCCGTCGATTAAGGGTTTTTCGGCGAGGTAGCAGGCGTCGTTGATAAGATACCGGGCCGGGAAGTTGTCGGCGCCGCTAACGACCATGTCGTACTGGGAGATGATTTCCATGGCGTTCTCGGAGGTAAGCCAAGCGTCGTGAATGGCTACGTTGGTGTCCGGGTTGTAGGCGTTGATGGTCTCTTTCGCAGAGAGGGTCTTGGGGCGTCCCACGTCGTTGTTCTGGTGGAGTATCTGGCGTTGGAGGTTCGACACGTCCACCGTGTCGAAGTCCACGATGCCCAACGTCCCCACGCCCGCCAGGGAAAGATAGACTGCCACGGGAGAGCCGAGGCCTCCGGCGCCTACGATCAACACCTTGGACGCCAGCAGCTTTCGCTGTCCAGCGCTTCCCACCGGTGCCATAATAATGTGCCTGCTGTATCGTTGTATCTGGTCAGGCGTCAGTGTAACGGGCTGCTGGGTCATGGCCCACTCTCTTTCCGGCTCCGGCAATTAAGCTGCGCCTTCCCATCCCATACGTCGCAGGGATATCCTGGGCGCAGAGGGTCTTGACTAATAATAACGCAGCTTCTGGCGGCTTTCAAATGATGTTTTTGATAGGTATGAGTCTGTGCTAACATCGGATCAGTGAATGTGTCTGGACGGTCACTACAAATACCACGATTGATGAGGTAGCTACATGGCTCGGCTGTCTATGTTTCACAAGTTTCCAAGGGTCTTGATGTTCTCGTCAGCGTTCGGTATGGCGGTGTTCCTTTTCCTTGCCGCAAGCCATATTAATGAACGGCAAGCCTATGCAGTAGGTTGCGTAGCGAACATCCTTTATTACACAGGGCACACTCCCTCCAATCAGTATGTTGACGGTGTCACGGTGTCGGGGAAAATCCGGCATCGTGGGTTTATCGCGCCCGGTGAATCCTTTTGGAGTTGGAGTTGCATAAAAGGTGAAGTCCTCAGCGAAGCGGCATCCACGATAGACCAAGTGTCTTGGGAGGGGTGGAAATACGAGGACGACACTGAAGTTGATAATTGGGGTAGCTCGTGCATCAGCTGTAGGTATGGGGTATCTAGTGGTAGCCATGCGGATTGGTTCCTAAACGGAGTGGGCCTAACGATAAAGATGGACGGCAGACACTATTTCAAGAATGGCGCATCAACGCTGTGGCTATACAGCAGCCGCACCGTCACATACTAGCATTGCGGCTCAAATCTTGATGTACGTAACGATATACATACAGCTAGGAGGTCTATCTTCATGTCGACCACTTCAAGACTGAGAGTCCTCGGCCTCTCCGCGATTGCGGCAGCAGCGATCGGCGTATGGTTAGTATTTGTGATGTCTTCAGGGACTAGTTCGGCGCAGGAACTGTTAGAGGACGCCCAAGCCACAACTAGCACCGTAGGAACCTACAAGTTCACGATGAGCCTCTGGCATACGGCGCACGTTGAGGGAGACCCACCTCGGTACGAGACTTTCACGGAGGCGGATGTGGTGTTTGACCAAGGCATGTACGTTGTGATCGAGGCGAACGACGGCTCACACAGCGAGTCGTTGCTACTGGATGGTAAACATTACACACGTGACAGTGCCAACGGCGCCTGGGAGCAATACCCACATAGCTTTGACAGCTCCCAGATGGAACCTCTGGATTCTAGCAAGCATTTCCAGATAGTCAATGGCCTCATTGGTTTGAGCATCGTCGGGGAAGAAACCCTTCGGGGCATACCAGTTTCGAAAGTGACAGGAAGCTACGACATGCAGGCGCGAGCATTAGATATTTGGGGCAATGTCGAACAACTCGACGCCGGCTCACGGGATCCTCACGAGCAAATGTCGACTGGAAGCGAAGAGTTTGTGGGCTGGGTAGGTGTCGAGGATGGCTTGGTGCACGGCTATGAGGTTAATGGATCGTATCCGGGTGTCGGGGAGCTATTGCCGCTTCAATTTTGATATCGCGTAGACTTCTCGGAATTCAACGCGCCTTTGGAACTGCCATCCCCGGAATAATGCCGGTAACGAGAGATGTAGTATGGTGCACGCATTAGAACTCTGAGGGCCACCAGTTGGTCATATGCCCACGGGATATTGAGTTCCTTTGGACTGTTCTGCATCCGCACGACAGTGAGCCTTGCTTCGCCCTGTTAGCGACTGCTTGTACATGGTCAGGGGGTTGCCAATGGGCATCCCTTACGCAGTTAGTTGACCGCGACGGGATGCCTGGGCCGTTCCCATGCGGGCGCGCGAATGGTATCATAGCAGGGACCAGCCGCCCACCCTGCAAAGGAGTCTTTCGTGCCGGACAGGATTTCCCTCAACCTCCACCCTAGATCATCTTTTCGAAAGAAGAACAAGGCCCTGAGAAGGTCCGGGCTAACGCCGGTGCACCTCTACGGGCCAGGGATCGAGCCTAAAAGTCTTCAAATCACCAGCGCCGATCTGATAAAGGCGTTGGCCCAAGCAGGCGCCACCACCCCCATCTCCATCACCGTCGACGGCGAGTCCGGCGAGCACCTCGCTTTCGCACGAGAGGTTCAGTGGGACCCGGTGAGAGGCGACCTGGTCCACGTTGATTTTCTCCGAACGGAAGCAACAGAGCTGATCTCAGCAGAGGCCCCCGTAGTCCTGGAAGGGGAGTCAGCTGGGGCGAGGGCCTCCTTTGGTTCAGTGGTCCAACTGCTCCGGCAGGTCACCGTGGAGGCCCTGCCTCTGGACATGCCCAGGGAAATCCTGGTGGACGTGGGCGTACTGGACCAACCGGACTCAGTCCTCCGCGCGGGGAACCTGTCCATACCGAGAGGGGTTACACTGCTCACGGACCCGGAAGAGATGGTGGCTCGCGTGGAAGCAGGAAGAACCACATTCGAAGCGGCCGCAGGGCCTCAGGAAGAGGCGCTGCCTGCTGAAGACGCCAACCCAGAGGAAGGGAGCGCCTAGGTGTACCTGGTCTACGTCGGCCAGTCCGGCGTCCCAGGCGACCCCGCAAGTCCTCATCCCCCTTTGCACGTCACCACGGGACTCATGGTCCACGAGGAGTCTCTCCAAAGCATCAAGGCCCAGTTCGACGTGATTTGCCACGGCTTCTTTGGCGCCATGCTGGGGTCTCCCGGCGTTCCCGAAAGCCTGTCCGTGGCGGACCTCGTGATTGGGAGCGGTCCCTTCGCGTCCTGGCCCTTGGAACGCCGCGAGAGAATGGTTGAAAGCCTTATCAACATCATGACACGCAGGGAGACTCCGGTGATTGCGGCATACGTGAGCTCGGAGAAGTTCACCGCCGGAGACGTCTGGAGCGAGCCTTGGCACGCCGCTTTTTCCCGGGTCGTCTACAGCCTCGACATGCTCATGGACGAAATCAACGTCGAGCAAGCGCCGCCGACCTTGAATCCCCACGACGCTGCCCCCATAGAGGTCAAAGAGCGGGCCGTCATAGTCGCCGAGTCTTCGATGGCTGCCCGGTCCCGGACTGTAGACGAACTGGTGCGGACATCCCTCGACCTGCCCACCGGCTCGGTGGCGGACAACGTGTTGTACTCCGGACAGTTCTCTCATTGCCACCTGCTGGCCGACTTGTGCGCGTATTTCGTGGGGACCGGAGTCCAGGACACCTCCGACGGAGGGAATACGTTGACAGAACTCCAGGAAGCCCACGTCGTTCAGGTCGTCTATCCGGTAGAATTTTTCTAGCAAAACGCGCCGATGGGGTTAAGGCGATACACCCAGGCCTAACTTGGCAGCAGGGAACCCGGGAACTCTGGATAGCCGGCCAGAAACTCCTGACCGGATTGGGGCCGCCTTCCCTCCAACTGTAGGACCTCCAGCACCAGAGTCCCGCTGCCGGTGACCACTCCCAGGGGGACATCCCCTTCTAGCGGCGTCACGGCGCCCGGTGAACCCCGCACAGCCAAATCCACGGCCCGAGCGGATATGATCTTGAGGGTCTTGCCGCGCCATTGGGTGTACAGGCCCGGCCAGGGAGTGAACGCCCGCAGCTTCCGGTCCAAGTCTACTGCAGCGGCGTTCCAGTCCGCGTGTCCGTCCTCTCTCTTGAGCAGCCTTGTGGTCGTGGCTCCGGCTTCCGCCTGGGCAACCGCCTCGATCCGCCCTTCCATCCAATCCGGCAACCGGTCCCTCAGCATCCGGGCCCCCAACGCGAACAGGCGGACGGTAAGTGCCTCAGCGGTCTCCCTAGGCCCTATCGGAACCGCCTCGGCGGAGATTATAGGTCCCGTGTCCATCCCCTGGTCCAGGAGCATCAGCGAAACGCCGGTCTCGGTGCGGCCGTCAATGATTGCCGTGGCGACGGGCGACGGCCCGCGGTACAGCGGCAACAACGACGGATGTATGTTCAGGCACCCGTGCGCAGGTATCGACAAGACCCCGGCGGGGAGGAACTTTCCGTAGGCTGCAACCAGGACAACGTCCGGCGCCAGGGCCGCCATTTCCGCAGCCGCTGCTGGGTACCGCAGAGATTCCGGCTGTAATACATCAAGCCCCAACTCCATGGCCCGCACCTTCACCGGGCTGGGGGCCGGAGCTTTCGACCGGCCCTTGGGGCGGTCCGGCTGCGTATAGACCGCGACAACCTTGCAGCCCGTATCCATCAGGACCTCAAGGCCAGGAACGGCAAAGTCGGGAGTCCCCATGAATACGGCTCGGACGCTGGACATGTCATTTCGTGAAGCGGCGTGGGACGTCATCGTCGAATTCCAGAATGCGGGCTACGTTCCCAATATACCATGTGTGATTGCACTTAGAGGTAGCGCGTTACGAAAAACGGAACATCAGCTTATTTGTACTAAACTAACATTAGAACATATCTCAGAATTATACTATGTTCGACGCCAATTTTGGTCCGGCGGCAGTTTTCAACGATTACCGCCTTGACAGCCCTTTCTATACCGCCCTTATCCTTTTTTACATAACCTCTACAGGCCTTCACATGACCGACATCAAAGCTGTAAATGGATGGAAAGCCGCGCTTGGCGAGTTGCAAGTGCGTGTGGACAGACACGTCTTCGACACATGGCTCAGAGATACCCGGGGCCTCTCCATCGAACGGGGAGTCTTGCTGGTGGGAGTGGCCACTCCCTTCTCTATTGAGTGGCTGGAGAGGCGAATGTACCCCACCATTCGGGAGACTGTCCAGAGGGTCGTGGACGGGGCCCTGGACGTGGAGTTCAGGTCCACGCCAGTCCTCGACACCGCCCGGTCTCCACTGGAGCCCGCACGGTCCGGGGCCGCCAACGGCCGCCGACCGGGCCAGTCTTCGTGGTCGGGACTTCACCGACATTACACCTTCCCGCGCTTCGTCGTGGGGCCGTCCAACCGGTTGCCCTACTCCGCGGCAATGGCAGTGGCGGAGACGCCGGAGAACGCGTTCCAACCCTTGTTCATACATTCCCCGGCGGGGCTGGGGAAGACCCACTTGCTGCAGGCAATCGGCCACACCTCCATCGAGCGGGGAGACCGCATCCTCTATGTGACCGCAGAGCAGTTCACCAGCGAGTTCATCGCGGCCATACGCTCCAGGTCCACCGAGGACTTCCGTGCAAAGTACAGAAGCGTGGACGTGCTTCTGGTGGACGACGTTCAGTTTCTTGCCGGCAAGGAGCAGACACAGGAGGCCTTCTTCCACACCTTCAACGACCTCTACAACTCGTCGGGCCAGGTGGTGCTTGCGTCGGACAGGCCGCCTAGGGACTTCTTGGACCTGGAAGACAGGCTTCGCTCCCGGTTTGAGTGGGGCCTCACGGCGGACATATCCGTCCCCGACATGGAGACCCGCGCAGCCATCCTTCGCGTCAAGGCTAGCGACATGTCCGTCTCTTTAGAGGAGCCCGTACTCCACTACGCAGCCAACTATCCGTATCGCAACGTGAGGGAACTGGAGGGCTGCTTGAACCGAGTCGTTGCGATGGCCAGGCTGTACAACTCCCCCATCACCATGGACCTAGTCGCTCAAGCCATCGCAGACCTGTTGCCCGACTTCACACGCGCCGCCGTCGGTCCTGAAACGATACTAGAACAAGTTGGCCTCCGCTTCTCCGTCGGACGTGAGAACTTGATTGGCACCAGCCGGAAAAAGGGCGTTCTGGAGCCCCGGAGAATAGCCATGTATCTCATGCACGAAGAGCTTGCCATGAGCGACACAGACATAGGGAGGCTCATGGGCGGTCGCAACCACTCTACCGTCATCAGCGCTCTGTCTAAGATCAATCGTTCACTGCACACAGACTCTGCAATCAAGAACCACATCTTCGCCATCAAGGAAGCCCTGATAAGCGGTGCTCCCGACTAATGCTCTGCGGGTCCTGCAACTCCCTCAAGGGAGACAGAGACCAGGCGTACCTCATGGCCAGGCTGGGGGAACTGGGTAGACTGTGCAGGCAATAAACTGGAAGAATAAAAGACATGACCTTAGCTAAACTCACGGCTGCGATCCTGGCGCTCATGGCAGTGACGGTCCTGGCGGCCTGCGGCGGCGACCCCACGCCGACATTGAAACCGAGGGTGCAAATTATAGTAGGGACGGCCACGCCGCTTCCGCCCTTGCCTGCGCCCACGCGGACGTGGGTTCCGACGGCGACGCCGGTTCCGACGTCTACACCTCAACCGACGGCCACGCCGGCCCCGACGTCTACCCCGTCATTGTCAACGGCTACCCCTTGGCCCACACAGACACCCTTCCCGCGGGCGTTGCGCCGGGGCCGGGGTATCGGTAACCAGGCGTACGCCGGCGGCCTGGCTCTGGCCGTGGCGCTCAAGGACAACTGCATACGGTTGGGTCTGCTGACCAAGTTTGTGGAGACCCAGGAGGACCTGCTGAAAGCGGCCTTCGACTCGGGGATTGCCCAGGTGGGCGCCTTCGAGATCGAGCTGCTTACCGAGCTCGCTACCGAGCTCGACGGCCCCTATGGTGAGCAGGCATGGCCTGAGATATATGCCGGCCTCGTGGAAGGATTGCAGGACGGCCGCGAGGAACACTGCTAGCATAATTCACGCCTGGCAACCCTCTACCAGGCGCATCACGCCCCTCTCCAGAAGCAACGGAGAGGGGCGTTTCTTTTTCCGAATGGCTCAAACCCTACGGATTACTGTATCTCCCACATGAGAGCGGAATAGATGATCTCTCCGGTGGCGTCGTCAACAATAACGGTGACCCTGGGATCGAATGGGACGCTCGTCGCGCCTTGGGGCACGCGGGCGGTTGCGGGGAAGTCATGGAACACTACGGCCCAGACCTCTAAGTCGGAAGCCTGTGATGCGGTTGATCCTGAAACGATTCTCGAACAGGTAGGACTACGGTTCTCCGTTGGACGTGAGGACCTGATTGGCACCAGCCGCAAGAAGGGCATAGCCGAGCCCCGGAGAATAGCCATGTATCTCATGCACGAAGAGCTTGCCATGAGCCACACAGACATAGGAAGGCTCATGGGCGGCCGCAACCACTCTACCGTAATCAGCGCTCTGTCCAAGGTCAATCGTTCCTTACACACAGACCCTTCAGTCAAGAACCACATCATGGCCGTCAAGGATGCCCTCATAAGCCCCATTCCCAACTAATACTCTCCCCCAACACAGCCGTTCCCAGAAACCCCGCTCCCTCCATTCCTTCCCAACCCTACTAACATGTACAATACTCTTGAGCCATTCCCTAGGTTTTGAACCAACCAGGACGACTTTTCAACCATACACTCACGGCTATCAACCCTAGTTTTGAACACATCCAACACCCTTATCACTAATATTAAATATCCCATAACACCAGAATGATTGATTTAGCTAAGATAATCGTAATAGGCGGCTCAGGCGGGAATGGATGCGTCAGTTTTCGGCGAGAGAAGTTCGTTGCCAGAGGAGGCCCCGACGGTGGAGATGGGGGTCATGGCGGGAGTGTTTACATCATTGGGGATGACTCGATGAACACTTTGCTTCACTTAAGGTACAACTCTAGGTGGAAGGGTTCCCGGGGAGTCCACGGTAGAGGCCAGAACAGACGAGGGGCTAACGGGGAAGATGTGAAGATAAGGGCTCCAATCGGCACGGTGATTTGGAAGATGGGAGATGGGGAGAGAGTCGCTATAGGGGAGGTGTCAGAAAGTGAGGAGGAGTTGCTCGTCGCCCGTGGAGGCCGCGGGGGTTCCGGCAACGCTCGATTCGCCACCGCGACGCAGCAAGAACCTCTCCTGGCTGAGAAGGGAACGGAAGGAGAGCGCGGCGAGCTTCTGTTAGAGTTGAAACTGCTGGCTGATGTGGGGATAGTCGGCAAACCCAACGCTGGAAAGTCTACGCTCATGTCGGTATGTTCGCGGGCAACTCCTAAAGTTGCCCCTTACCCATTCACTACGACGGAGCCGGCTCTGGGAGTGGTTGACCTAGGCGTTGGCTATGACCCCTTCGTGATGATGGAGGTTCCAGGGCTGATACAAGGGGCCCACGAGGGATACGGGCTGGGGCATGACTTCTTGAGGCACGCAGAGAGGTCGAGGTTGCTGGTCCACCTCGTGGACGGCAGCGCGGACGACCCCGCTGGGGACATGAAGCAGATAAACCGGGAGTTGAGGGAGTTCGACGAGGACCTGGGCGCGAAGCCTCAGATTGTCGTGGTCAACAAGGCGGATATTCCGGATGTACAGGAGCTGGGAGACGTCCTTCAGGAGACGTTGACAGCAGCGAGCAAGGGCGGGCCCGCCACGGGCTCCGTGCATTTGGTCTCTGCTGCCACGGGCGAGGGCGTCGACGCCCTGATGCTCAAGGTCGTGGAAACTCTGAGCACACTCCCCAAGAGCGGACTGCGCATCAGCCCGGTGGTCTCTAAGGTGCCCGACGAGCCTCCGCCGTTCACCATAACACGACGAGGAGCGGCATACCACGTATCGGCCCCGAAGATCGAGCGGATGCTTCCTATGGCGGACCTACGCGACTGGCGGGTGATGATCCAGGTCTGGAAGCAGTTGAGAGACCTGGGCGTAGCTGACGCCTTGGAAGACATGGGAGTCAAGCCGGGAGATGCGGTTCACATCGGCAGGGCCGAGCTGGAATGGCTTTAGGATGGGGGCAGGCACGGAGTTCGGGAACTAGATGCGGCTCGGATTGATGGGCGGCACCTTCGACCCGATCCACTTAGGGCATCTTCTGGCGGCGGAAGAGGCGTTGGCAAGGTGCCAACTGGACGAGGTGTTGTTTGTGCCGGCTGGGAGGCCCTGGATGAAGGACGGAGGAGGCGTCTCCCCCGCCCACCATCGCATGAACATGACGACCCTGGCCGTGGCCTACAATCCCCGCTTCTCGGTCTCCTCCATCGAGGTGGACAGGGAAGGTCCCACCTACACCGTGGACACGCTGGAAGAACTTCGTGATGAGGACTGTTCCAGGGAGCTGTTCTTGATCGTAGGGGCAGACTCGGTGGCGCAGATGGACCGCTGGAAGAAACTGGAGAGGATTCAGGAACTTTGCACCGTTATAGCCGTCCCAAGGCCGGGATACGATGCACCCGGCGTCTTGAAGGGAATGGATAAGTCCGCCCGCGTAATATACCTGGACGCCCCGCTTACGGCCATCAGCGCGACGGAAGCGAGGGAAAGGGTGTCCAAGGGACTTCCGGTGCGGGGCTGTGTCCCGGAGGCCGTGGAGGAGTATATTCAACAGAACGGTCTGTACCAGACCCCGTCCCTGGCCGTGAATTCTAACTTGCCGGAGGAGAGTCATGGCGGCTGAGGCTGAACGCCTACTTGAGTTGGCCGTGCGCCTTGGGGCGCTGACTTACGGGGAGTTCACTCTCTCTTCAGGCAAAGTCAGCCCGTACTATTTCGACGGGCGACTGTTGACCCTAGACCCGGAGGGCGCCTTCCTGGTTGGACGAGCTTTCCTACCCGTGGTTAGAGAGGCCGGGGCCGAGGCGGTTGGCGGCCCTACCCTGGGCGCCGACCCCATGGCGGCGGCCATTGCGTTGACCAGCCACTTGGAGGGGACCCCCATCCCTGCTTTCATAGTCAGGAAAGAGGCCAAGAGCCACGGCGCGGGCCGGGCCATTGAGGGGCCGTTGCCTGAGGGATGCAAGGTTGCTGTCGTGGACGATACGTGCACGTTGGGAGGCTCTCTGATTAACGCCATAGAGGCCGCCGAGGCCGCCGGTTGCACAGTGGTCAAAGTGGCCACCATACTGGACAGGCAAGAGGGCGGGAGCCACGAGATTCGCCGCCGAGGTTATGATTACTGGACCCTGCTGGAAGCGACGCCTGACGGCAAGGTGAAGCCAGCAGTCTAGCCCCCTCTCCCTCAGGGAGAGGGTTGGGGTGAGGGTTTAGACGTCCAGTTCCTTGACGGAGCGGGCGTGGGTCTGGATGAACGCTTTCCTGGGAGCCACCTCGTCGCCCATGAGGGTGGTGAATACGTTGCTCACCTGGGCAACGTCCTCGATGGTCACCTGCAACAGGCTGCGGGTCTCCGGGTTCATCGTGGTCTCCCACAACTGGTCCGGGTTCATCTCACCCAGGCCCTTGTAGCGTTGCAGCTGGATGTTCTTCTTGCCGTTGAGCCTCTCCAAGACCTGGTCCTTGCCTGGTTCAGTGTAGGCGTAGGACACGTCCTTCCCAGACTGGACGCGGTAGAGGGGCGGCTGGGCGATGTACAGGAAGCCGCCTTTTATGAGCTCCTCCATGCGCCTGAAAAACAGCGTGAGCATCAGGGTGCGTATGTGAGACCCGTCCACGTCGGCGTCGGTCATTATGATGACCTTGTGGTAGCGGAGCTTAGTGGAGTTGAACTCCTCACCTTCTCCGGCGCCCAGAGCGGCGATCACGGAGCGGATCTCCTCGTGGCCCAGTATCTTCTCCGGCTGGTGCAGCACCCGTTCCACGTTAAGAATCTTGCCCTTGATGGGTAGGATGGCTTGGAAACGGCGGTCCCGGCCCATTTTGGCCGAGCCTCCCGCGGACTCGCCCTCCACGATGTAGACCTCGGACAGCTCCGGGTTGCGTTCCTGGCAGTCGGCCAGCTTCCCGGGAAGGGAGGACCCGTCCAGCGCGTTTTTGCGGATGACGAGCTCACGGGCCTTCTTGGCCGCGTCCCGAGCTTTCTGGGCCGTGACGCAGTTGTCGATGATGCGCCGGGCGTCGATGGGGTGCTCTTCCAGGTATTGGGAAAGAGTCTCTCCGATGGTGGTCTCGACGATTCCCTTGACCTCGGCGTTGCCTAGCTTGGTCTTGGTCTGTCCTTCGAATTGGGGGTCGGTGAGCTTGACGCTGACAACCGCGGTCAAGCCTTCGCGGACATCTTCTCCCGCCAGGTTTGGCTGGTCGTCTCTGAGCAGCTTCTGCTTGCGGCCGTAGTCGTTGATGACCCTTGTCAGGGCGGTACGGAAGCCGGTGAGGTGGGTGCCGCCCTCCTGGGTGTTGATGCAGTTGGCGAAGGAGAGAACCGACTCGTTGTAGCCGTCGTTGTACTGGATGGCGGCTTCGACGATGGTGTCATCCACCGTTTTCAGCATGTAGAAGGGGTCGTCCTGGAGGGTCTTACGGGTGCGGTTCATGCTGCGGGCCAGGCTTGCGAGGCCCCCGTCGAAATAGTAGGTGCGTTCGTTGTCGCCGCCTCGGCTGTGCCAGTCGCTGGTCAGATGGACTTCCAGGCTTTTGTTGAGGTATGCGATCTGGCGGAGGTGGCCGGTGATCATGTTGAAGTCATAGTCGATCTCCGGGAACACCTTGGGGTCGGGCGTGAAGATTATGGTCGTGCCGGTGACGCCGTCCTCGTCTTCATCCTGGGGCGTTTTTTGCAGGTCTCCCTGGGGGTCTCCCTCCTGGTACTCCTGGAAGTAGAGAAAGCCGTCACGGCGCACCTCCACTCTGAGGTGGGACGAAAGGCCGTTGACCACCGAAGCGCCCACGCCGTGAAGGCCTCCAGACACCTTATAGGCGCCGCCACCGAACTTTCCTCCAGCGTGGAGGGTGGTCATGACCGTCTCGATGGCGGTCTTGCCCGTGGTGGGGTGTATGTCCGCCGGAATGCCCCGGCCGTTGTCCGACGCCCTCACCGAGCCGTCTTCCAGAATACGCACGTCAACCCGGTTGCAGTATCCGGCCATGGCCTCGTCTACGCTGTTGTCGACTATCTCATAAATCAGATGGTGCAGGCCCCGCTGGTCGGTGCTTCCGATGTACATCCCTGGTCGCCGTCGGACAGCCTCCAGACCTTCCAGGACCTGAATGTCTTTCGCGGTATATTCTAACGTCATCTACACTCCCCGATCCGAGTCCACCCCACACTTGAGAAATCTAAGAAACAGATACGAAATACGCTTGTTTAATTATACCATTCAGCCCCATTTATTTCCTGTGATTTCAGCGTCGATTAAGCCCCATTTCTTTATGTAAGTTGAGTATTTGTCGTGTAGGCAAGATAATACGTGCTCCGGTTTATCATCCTATGAATTAAGAAGCGGCAGAGGACAAAGAGACGGACATTGGAGACACGGGTTTGGTTTGACCGGATCACGGGAGGCCGTATTTTCTACGGCTGGTTCGTGCTCGGAATCTCCTCCCTCATAATCTTTGTAGCCAATGGAATCTTCTTCCGAGGCTTCAACGTCTTCTTTGTGCCCGTGCAGGAATCTCTGCGTCTCCGGCAAGAGCAGACGGCTTTGGTATTTTCCCTTGCCAGGGCCCAGGGAGAGGTCCTGGGGCCGGTTGCCGCCTGGCTGATAGACAAGTTCGGCGCCAAAGCAGTCATCATTTTGGGACTTGTGATAGCCGGAGTGGGGTATCTGGCCTTCTCCAGGGTCGACAACTACCTGGGTTTCGCCCTCATCTACCTGGGCGTCATCGCCGCCCCCAACGCCATTTCAGTCCAGCACGGCTTGTTCAACATGATCAACATGTGGTTCATAAGGCACCGTGGTCTGGCTCTTGCGATATTCGCAACCATCGCTGCCGTAGGGGCCGCTGCGCTGGTCCCGCTGGTCAATGTCATGATCATCAAGTTCAGCTGGGAGCAGGTATCGTTGATCATAGGGCTGGGCTATGTGGTCCTCATGGCCCCGCTGGGGCTGGTGGCTGCACAGCGCCCCGGAAAACGTCGGTCTCCGCCCCGACGGGGACAGGCCCAGGGCGCACGTTGCGGTGCCCGGAGCGGAGCCCCGCAGTCCGAGCAGGGGCAGCGTGGACTTCACTGTCAACGAGGCCGTCAGGACCTCGGCGTTTTGGATGATAGTCCTCGGCCAGATATTTCGTCGTGCCGGAGCCCTGGGAATTTTGATCAACCTCCAGCCCATCATGTTTACCAAGGGAGTGGGAGAGAGCGCCTTTGGGTTCCTCCTCGTAATTCTGTTTGTAGTCAACATAGTATCCCGCATACCAGTTGGCTGGGTTTCCGACAAGGTCCCAAGGAGCCTGGTCGTGTCGGGATGTCTGGCTCTGGAGGGCCTTGCGACCTTGTTTCTGCTGACCGGGGAGTGGAACGGGTCTGCGTGGGGCATATACCTGTACTTGATATTGGCCGGAATAGGCGACGCTTCCGGTTTCTTGCTGTGGGCCACCGTGGGAGACATCTACGGGCGCACCAGGTTTGCGGCGTTGAGGGGAATGATCACATTCTCCTCTTCGTGGATGATGATACTGGCCCCCTGGTTCGTGGGCTGGTGGGGAGAGCGTCACGACACCTACGACTTTCCGTTGACGCTGGCTGTCATATTCATGGGAGCGGCAGCGGTGTGTTTGCTGTTTGTGCGGCGGCCTGTGAAAAGGGACCCGTCCACCATTTCGTCCAGCGCGTCGGGTTGAGCGTCTTGGCCTCTGACCGTGCGCCGCGGCGCCGGTGTATAATGGGCGGGCGCTTACTGAAAGGGGGTCCAAAGTGGCCACACGCTCTTTCCTGGGCAACGTCAACGCTCCCGAGTTCCCGTCAGGCAAGGACTGGCTCAACACAGGCAGACCCATCAGCATGAAAGACCTGCGGGGGAAAATCGTGATCCTGGATTTCTGGACGTCCTGTTGAGTCAACTGCATGCACGTATTTCCGCAGTTGCGGAAACTGGAGCAGAAATACGCGGCGGAGCTGGTAGTAGTGGGAGTCCACTCGGCCAAGTTCACCTCCGAGCGGGACACGAACAACCTGAGGAAGGCGGTGCTCAGGTTCGAGTTGCAGCACCCTGTTGTGAATGACGGGGACTTCAGCATCTGGCGGGAGTACGGCTGCCGCGCGTGGCCCACGCTGATGTTCGTGGACCCCCAGGGCAAAGTCATTGGAAAGCATGAGGGAGAGATCAGCTTCGAGCAGTTCGACGTCGTGCTTGGTCGGATGGTCCAGGAGTTTGACGAGAAGGGGATATTGGACCGGACCGCTCTCTTGAACTTCCAGCTGGAAGTCCAAGAGTCCCCGGGCCTCTCCTTCCCGGGCAAGATACTGGCCGACGAGGGTTCCGGCCGCCTGTTTATCGCTGACTCCAACAACAACCGGATCGTGGCGTCTGACATGGAAGGGAATGTGACCCACATCATCGGAAGCGGCCAACAAGGCTTGGCCGACGGGGACTTTGGCTCTGCGCAGTTCGATCACCCCCAGGGGATGGCGCTGGCGGAAGACGGGAACACCCTCTACGTCGCCGACACCGAGAACCATTCCATACGGAAGGTTGACCTGGAGACCGGGACCGTCGAGACGGTCGCAGGCACTGGTGAGCAGGCGCAGGGGCGTTCTGGAGGCGGACCTGCGCTGCAGACGGCCCTCAGTTCACCCTGGGACGTGGCTGTCCACAATGGGGTCGTGCACATTGCAATGGCGGGCGGGCACCAGCTCTGGGCGCTCCACTTGGAGTCGGGGCAGGTCGGCGTCTACGCAGGCAATGGTCGTGAGGCTCCCATCGACGGTCCTCTGTTGTCGGCCTCGCTAGACCAGCCTACGGGCATCACTTCGGACGGCCAGCGGCTCTACTTCGCCGACAGCGAGGCCAGCGCCGTCAGGTACGCCGACCTGGACCCGTCAGGACGGGTGGGAACCATCGTGGGCGAGGACCTGTTCGTGTGGGGCGACGTGGACGGAATCGGCGAGCAGGTCCGCCTTCAGCACGTGCAGGGCGTCGACTGGCACGACGGAGTCCTGTACATAGCCGACACCTATAACAACAAGATCAAAAAAGTCTACCCGGCCACGAGGAGCGTGCTCACGTTCCTTGGAAGCGGTGAACATGGCCACGTGGACGGGCCCGCGTTCGAGGCCCGCTTCCACGAGCCTTCGGGCGTCAGCGCCGCGGGAGGGAAGCTCTACGTGGCCGACACCAACAACCACGCCATCCGAGTCGCCAGCCTGGAAACGGGCCATGTGGAGACCCTGGAGCTGCGGGGGCTGTAGAAGCGGCTCATCATGGCTCGTTGAGCAAACCATGACCGTTCGGATAAGAGCGGCAGGTTCAGCCTACGCCGGTTCTATAGCAAGGGTTCATGTCGATGTGTGGCGGACGGCATATGTCGGCATCGTTTCGGACCGTTATCTGGCCGACCTTTCATACCAGTCTAGCGAAACGTGGTGGGCTGACATTCTGGCGACTCCTCAGACAGCTGCGTGCACCTTTGTTGCCGAGACTGGTGAAGGTGAGGTCGTAGGCTTTGCGCGTGGCGGATTGGAAAGCGAAGGCGACCTGACGTACAAGGGTGAACTCTACACCGTATATCTGCTCAAAGATCATCAGCGTAAGGGTGTAGGTCGGAGCCTTGTCTCAGCCGTAGCTCGGAGCCTGCTAGCCAGCAGGATAGACTCAATGTTGGTGTGGACCTTTGAAGAAAATAGCCCCGCCTGTCGGTTCTACGAGTCGCTGGGAGGTCGGCTGGTTGGTCGGAAAACCGTTGAGATTGGCGGTGAGGAAATCGTAGAAGTGTCATACGGTTGGAAAGACATAGCAGCATTGGCGACTGTTAGTGTGGATTGACCACCAGAGATCGTGACGGTTGTTGGGACTGTGTCCTCCTCATAATATTACAGCCCGAACCGCTTCGCCGCCGCGGCGAACCCCTCCAGCGAGCCTTCCAGAACCTGGTCCTCCAGGCAGTAGGACACCCGGAAATGGCCCGGCTGCCCGAAGCCTCGTCCTGGCACCACCAACACGTTGTAGCGCTGCAATTCATCCACGAAAGCTAAGTCATCTTCCCCCGGAGCCTTTGGGAACAGGTAGAAAGCTCCCTGGGGTCTGAAACAGTCGTACCCCAGGGACGTCAACGCGCCGTGGATGAAGTCCCGCTTCCGCTGGTAGTCCGACACGTCCACGGTGACCCCTTGCAGCGCCTTCACCACATGCTGCATGAGAGCGGGTGCGTTCACTATGCCCAGGATGCGGTTGCAGAAGGTCAGGCCGTCGGCCAAGTCTGATTTCCCCTCGTAGGCCGGATTCACGGCTATATACCCGATGCGCTCACCGGGGAGGGCCAGGTCCTTGGCGTGGGAGTGGACCACCATGGAAGCTTCGTAGTGGGGGTAGACGTGGGGGTAGGAGAGGCCGTCGAAGATAATTCGGCGGTAGGGCTCGTCGCTAATCAGAAATATCTCCGAGTCGAACTGAGCGCTCTTCACGCGCAGAAGGTCTCCCAGCTCAGAAAGGATGTTGGACCCGTATACCGCCCCCGACGGGTTGTTGGGTGAGTTGATTAACACGGCCCTGGTTTTGGGCGTTATGAGGCCCTCCAGCGCCGCCAGGTCCGGCTGAAACGCGGCGTCGGTGGGTGCCGTGATAGGTACACCGCCGTGGTTGTCGGTGTAGTAGACGTACTCCACGAAATAAGGGGCGAAGATAATAACTTCGTCCCCGGGATTCAGGATGGTCTTGAGAGCCACGTTTAGACCGGCCGCAGCTCCTGCGGTCATGACGATTTCGGCGCCGGTCATGTCTACCCCGGCTTCCTCCCGTATCCCTGCCGCCACCGCCTCCCGGGTGTCGGCGTAGCCCGCGTTGGGCATGTAGCGGTGCATGCCCGGCGTTTCGCTGGCGGCCAGGCGTTGGAGCTCTGCCCTGAACTCGGCGGGCGGCTCCACTACGGGGTTGCCCAGGGAGAGGTCGAAGACCTTGTCGTCGCCGTATTGCTGCTTCAGGGCGATGCCCGCCTCGAACATCTTCCTGATCCACCCGCCCTCTTCAACGAACTTTGCCACCTTCTCCGAAAGGGCCATAGGGTAAGCCTCCTGAAAGAGCCTGTTCAGCAGACTATAAAACGGCGGCGTCAGGGTGTCCAGCAGAGGGGCGTCGTGCGCGTTGACAGGCATAAGCCTGTATGGTTATATTGAAATTCAGGGGCTGCTGGCGTCACGTCGGCAGCCCTTCTTACAGAAGCCCCGGTTGTGGCAACGTAGCTCAGGGGCAGAGCGGGCGCTTCATAAGCGCTAGGTCGGTGGTTCGAACCCACCCGTTGCCACCAACAGTCCCCTCCTCGCCTCTCCAGAGCTTCTTCGGCCACCATCTGCAGTATACGCAGAACGTCCGTCTACCAGACCGTCTAAAAAGCAACGCAGGTTACATTTGTCCAGCCAATTTGCAACTTTTAGGAGGATAAGTTACATTTGCTTCTATGCGGGACTATCATTTCTATTTGACTAGCGTCGACAGAAGTCGGGAGCTTAGTGAAGCGCGCAAGACAAAAAGCAACTCAGGTTACATTTGCTATACTCATTTGCAACTTTTGCCTCAATAAGTTACATTTGGTAGATGTTCTTGGAAAGCGATAACTCCGCGTATGTCCAGCCAACTCCTTAGTGCAAGCCCAATCGGGCGAATGGTAGCGATTGAAAACGGAGTCGAAACCTACGTTCCGAACCCTCTTCCCCGGAGCCTTGACATCAATGGTCCGTTGCTAAAGAGGCTGGACGAGGCGTCGCGTTCGGTGTCGGTGCTGGCCGGAGTGGGCGAAACAATCCCAAATCCTAACCTGCTTATACGTCCCTTCATGCGGCGCGAGGCTGTATTGTCTTCCAGCATCGAAGGGACCCAGGCATCAATATCGGACTTATTCATCTATGAAGCGTCGGGGATTCGCAGAAGCGATGTCGTCGAAGTCTCAAACTATACCCGGGCTCTGGACCTGGGTCTGGACCTGTTGAACACGCTGCCGATTTCGCTCAGACTGGTGAACCGTGTGCACGAGAGTCTCTTAACGGGTGTCCAAGGCGATGAAAAAAGGCCGGGTGAATTAAGGAACGCCCAAGTTTGGATCGGCCACCAGGGGGCCGACATCAGGGACGCCAGACTTGTTCCCCCGCCGCCGCACATGTTGTCAGAGCTTCTGTTGGACTGGGAGAGGTTCGTAAACGAAGAGTCGGATCTCCCGCCGTTGGTCCAGTGCGCTCTGATGCACTATCAGTTTGAAGCCATACACCCTTATTTGGACGGGAACGGCCGCGTGGGCCGCTTGCTTATAATCCTGTTTTTGTGTGCCAAAAGGGTGCTTTCAGAACCCTTGTTGTACCTTAGCGCCTATTTCGAGAGGGATAAGAACCAATATTACGACCAACTGCTCGGCCTTAGCCAAACCGGAGAATGGAATGTCTGGCTTGATTATTTTCTCAAGGGAGTTGCCGAGCAGTCGCAGGACGCCCTTGACCGAGTCCGGCGGATACGCCAATTGCAAGACCGCTATAGGCTCGACTTCCAGGACCGACGTGCCTCCGCGAACACTTTGCGGCTGGTAGACCAGTTGTTTGCTTCGCCCTATGTCACTGGACCGTGGGCCGCTAAAGTCCTCAATGTGTCTCAGACGGGAGCTAGAAGAATTGTCGACTCTCTAGTATCTTACGGTGTGCTTGAGGAAGTCGAAGGCATGTGGCCAAGGGTTTACGTGGCTAGAGAGCTTCTAGAAGCCATCGAGTAAGAATCGAATCGCGAGATAAGGAGACAACGGCATCCGGCCACGTTCTCCGTATGGCTAGAGAAGGCCACCGGAAGCTGGCCGGTGGGACCCGGAATTTGGTGTGCAGTAGAAACAGGTGAGATAGTTGAAGATACTGGTCACAAACGACGATGGATTCAGGGCCCCGGGGCTTTGGGCGGCCGTGGACGCCTTGAAGCTCCACGGCGACGTGTGCGTGGCGGCTCCAGACCGGGACCATAGCGGAGTCGGCGCTTCTCTGACGCTGCGGAGGCCCCTGCGAGTCTTTCAAGTCGATCCCCTGGTGGAAAAGGGCCCCCACGAAATCGACGCGTACTCTATCGAAGGCACTCCTGCCGACTCCGCTGTTCTGGCTCTGGAGCAGCTGGCCGGGCCTGTGGACTTGGTGGTGTCGGGGATAAACCAGGGGTCCAACCTGGGAGAGGACGTGCTTATCTCAGGCACTGTGGGAGCTGCTCTCCAGGGATACGTACGGGGATGCCCTTCCATCGCCATATCGGTGGGCGCCCTCCGGGACACCCGATACGACGTTGCGGCGGCGTTCTTGGATGTGGTGGTCGAGGGCCTGAAGAATGGCGCGAGTCTGCCTCCGACGCTGGTCAACGTGAACCTGCCCAACGAGCCCGTCGAGAACCTGAAGGGAGTCAGGGTCACGAGGCTGGGGCGGCGCAGCTATGGCGAGTCGGTGAAAGAGGACGAGGACATCCGCAGCATGACCTACCGAATCAACCGGGATGTGCCTGTGTTCAAGGAACGGGAGCAGGAAGAAGGCACGGACTTGTGGGCGGTCCTCAACAACATGATTTCGGTGACGCCCATCAACACCGGCCTCACCGACGACGCCAACATTCCCCTGCTGGAGGCGGCTCTGGCGGGGTGCGAGGGCAGGCTTCTCAGCGGCTGACACCGGAGCGTCAGGAGCGCCTTTGCTTGACACCCTTCCGACGGGCGCTATAGCATTTCATTCTGAACCCTGAAGTCGGAAACTCCCGAACTCAGGCGTTCTTTGGGGATATAGCTCAACTGGGAGAGCGCGGCGTTCGCAATGCCGAGGTTGGGGGTTCGAGTCCCCCTATCTCCACCAAACCAACCCTTTCTCGCCCAATCCCTGCCCGCCTCTTCGGGTCTCAGTAAAGCTCTTTTTCGTAGCTGAATCAGGCGTTGCAAGCCCTGGATTCGTCTTCTTGAGGTTTCCATTCCAATCTCCCGGAATCCCTTGTTGTCTCATTTCAAGTGTGGTAATTTCTGTGGTAAGAGATTGAGGAGGGGCACGGCGTGAAGCTGTCGGCGACAAGGGTGAAGGCGCTCAGGGACCCCGGCCGCTACTCGGACGGCGACGGGCTCCACCTGTTCATAAGCAAGGCGGGCGGCAAGAGTTGGGTGCAGCGGATAACCGTCGGCGGCCGACGGCGGGACATCGGCCTGGGCGGGTATCCCGCCGTGTCGCTGGCCCAGGCGAGGAAGCGCGCGGCCGACAACCGTGAGGCTATAGGCGACGGGAAGGATCCGACGGCGGTCAAGCACAGGCCCGCGACGCCCACTTTCAGCGAGGCCGCCCATGCCGTCCACGAACTCAACAAATCTCGTTGGCGCAACGGACGCCACACGCTATCGTGGATTCAGACCCTTGAACGCCACGCTTTCCCCAAGATCGGCGCCAAGCCGATCGACGCGATAGGCCGCGCCGACGTGTTGACGGTCCTCACGCCCATATGGACGACGCGGCCCGAGACCGCCCGGCGTGTGCGGCAAAGGATGCGCACGATATTCAGGTGGGCCATGGCGAAGGAATTGATTGAGGCCAATCCGGCGGGGGAAGCCATAGACGGGGCCTTGCCGTCGATGCCCAAGGTCAAAGCGCATCTCCGGGCGCTTCCCCACCAGGAGGTGGGGGCAGCTCTCAAGACCGTCGACGCGTCACAAGCGTCGCTTGCCGCCAAGAGTTGCCTGAAGTTCCTGGTTTTCACGGCGGCGCGGTCCGGAGAGGCGAGAGGGGCTAAGTGGGGCGAAATCGACCTTAAGAGCGCAACATGGACGATCCCCGCCTCACGCATGAAGGCAGGGGCGGAGCATCGGGTTCCGCTGAGCGACCAGGCCCTGAAGGTGTTGAAGCTGGCGCATCAACTTGAAGACGGTTTCGGGCTCTGCTTCCCGTCCCCGCAGCGGCCTGGCCGGATGCTGAGCGACATGACCCTGACGAAGACGCTTCGTTCCACGGGCCTTGCGGACCGGACGACGGTGCACGGGTTCAGATCGTCCTTCAGGACCTGGACCATGGAACGGACGGATGCGCCCTGGGCGGTGGGGGAGGCGGCCCTGGCGCATCAGCTGGGCGGGAGCGTCGAGCAAGCGTACGCACGCTCCGACCTGTTCGACCGCCGCCGGACGCTCATGCAGCAGTGGGCGGACTTCCTCACAGACCGGTTGCGCCCTATCAGCCATGTGGTTCCCGGGAGTCAGTGGGCGAGCCGCGATTACTCGTTGCCGCCGGCCGGGACTGTATCCAAGCGGTGATGTCGCTTTCTTTCCACCTGACCGCCATGGCGCCGACCCTGACAGGCGGAGGGAATTTTTCATCACCAATCCACCTGTAGATCGAGGCGCGGCTCAATCCGGTAAGTTCCTCAACCTCGTGACGACGCAGCAGTCTGTCGCTCATTCTCATGCTCCTTGATGCATCGAGTTCGCATATGTGAATGGGGCGGAGGCTCTGTGGTCCGGGTCCGGCGCTTGTCCTCCCACAGGGTTGTCTGAGCGCCCTCGTCCGTGAGAATCAGCAGACCTCCGGGCAACCGGGCGGCGAAGCGGCAGATGGAGAGCATGGCTCTCCCGCAGCGCTCGACTCCTTTGCGCCTACTGAGCGACTACTTGGGCCCTCGGCGAAGTCCTCCGGCGGGACACCCGGCTCGGGAGACGGCGTCCCCTCCTCTTTTTTCCGTCGGTGTTGTGGATGCGACCGTTGATGCGGGACAAGCCGTCAGGGTTGTTCATGTCTATCCTCCAATCTCAAAAGGTCGCCGGAGTCGTCCTCCCCAAGGACCTTCCGCATCCGGCGGCGGATGAGGCCGGAGGGCGTGCGCCCCGCTTTGACCGGCGTTGCGATGCATCCGGGGCTGACCCCTATCTCCCTAGCGAGGCGGTTCTGGAGGGCCGCCGTATTGAGCCGCACCACGGTCCGTCCCCTGCTCTTTGGTTTTCCTCGGTTCCTGCCGTTTTTCAAGTCGCTGCCCTCGCGGCGGTTGCGGGTGTTCGCCCTCGAACGTGACGGTTGGCGTCTTCGGCCAACCGCTCGTTCTGGCGCCGGTTTGGCCGGTTGAAAACAGATTAGAGCATTCCATGCGGTAAGTCAAGTATTATAATTATATCCCGATAATTTATATCGTATATATAGTAAGAATATATCTAGCTATGCTTGATAAGTTACGATTATGATAACTTCTCACGTATAGTTGACACGCCTACGTTGTATGTATATCGACTGTTGATAAGCGGCAGTTGTCAGCAATTTAAGTGCGCCCGCGTCGAGGCGCCGGAGGCCTGGCGACGCGGCCCGAGACTCACGGTACCAACCACAAAGACTGTGAGAGAGAGAAAAGTGAGAGTGAGTGAGAAAGCAGTCGCGCTGGAGTCTATTATTAGAGAGTGGGTGACCTTCATTTGGACGCGGGGCGACTCGGCCAGGACATGGGGCAGGGATTCCGGGGACTGGGTGAGGGCTTCCACGTCGGCGGACCGCGGGGCCAAGGCAGCAGCCGGTCGGCTCGGCATGATCGTCGATTGCTTCTTCGACGGCCTCGTCTGCGTCTCTACGCTCCGCCTTCGAGGCGCCGGCGGCCTGGCGACGCGGCCCGAGACTCACGGGACCAACCACAAAGACTGTGAGAGAGGAAAAGGTGAGAGAGAGAAAGCCGTCGCGCTGGAGTCTATTATTAGAGTGTGGGTGACCTTCATTTGGACGCGGGGCGACTCGTGCAGGACATGGGGCAGGGATTCGGGGGCCTGGGGGAGGGCTTCCACGTCGGCGGACCGCGGGGCCAGGGCAGCAAGCCGGTCGGCGCCGCATGATCGTCGATCGCTTCTTCGACGGCCTCGTCTGCATCTCTACGCTCCGCCTTCGATGCGATCCCAAGCAGAAGCGCCACGCCCTGTGGGACCGGGCGCATCGCTCAAACAACTTCAACCACGATGAGTTCCCGGCGCACTGCCATAAGCGGCCGAACGTGGAAACCTCCCTCTCCACGATCAAGGCGAAGTTCGGCGGGGCCGTCTGACCCAAGGTGCCTACTGTAGACCGTCAGCGAAAACGGGACACCAGAGGGGGTAGAAAGAAACCGAGAGATGTGAAGCGGGGTAAGCTCCCTGGATGAAGTAGAGTACTTCAACGAGAGAAGCAGGATGTCCCAGACAGAAACAACCAAGGCGGCGGCCGCCGAGGATCTGACAGAGACGACAAGATCCTTCGTCCGAACGGTCAAGACTGCTGCCCGGCGCAAGTACACCCCTGAAGAGAAGATCCGCATCGTGCTGGAGGGGTTCCGCCGAGAGACCACAGTCAGCGACCTGTGCAGGCGGGAGGGGATCAGGCCTCACTCCTACTACTCTTGGACCAAGGAGTTCATGGAGGCGGGCAAGGAGAGGCTTACCCGAGACAGTTTGCGGGATGCCACCCAGCAGGAGGTACAGGCCCTCAGGCGAGAGAACCTGGAGCTAAAGCAGCTGGTCGCTGATCTGTCCCTGGAGGTCCATCGTCTAAAAAACCCTCCATACCAATGCCTCAGGGCGCCGGCGGTATCAGCGGATGAGTGGCTCGGAGAAGGCAGAGGTACTGGCCAGGGTAGCTTCCTCGGGTCTCTCCAAACATAAGGTACTCAATGAGCTGGGAGTCCCCGGAGCACCTACTACCGGTGGCTGAGGCGCAAGGGTCAACAACCCCTTGAGGACAAGGGAGGAGGCGGCAAGCCCCCATGGAACAAGCTGACTTCCCGGGAAGTCGGCCGCATCCTGTCGGCAGCCAGAGAGATGCCGGACTTGAGTTGCAGGCAGTTGGCAACATGGATCACCGACAAGATGGGTTTCTCGGCCTCAGAGTACACGGTCTGCCGCATCTTGCGCAGGGAGGGGCTGGTGAAGAGGCCCGAGACACGGTTGGCTGCGGGTAAGGAGCGCCACCGCAAGACCACCGGCCCCCATCAGATGTGGGCCACCGATGCCTCCTACTTCAGAGTCGTCGGCTGGGGCTACTACTACCTGGTGACCGTGATGGATGACTACTCCCGATTCATCCTAGCCCACAGGCTTCAGAGGGACATGACCTCCGACTCACTGATAGAGGTGGTCTCAGGAGGCGATGGACAGGACGGGCATGGGCTAGGTCCCTATAGAAGACCGCACCAGGCTGCTCAGCGACAACGGTCCCGGCTATGTATCAAGAGCCTTCAGAGACTACCTGGGGATGGTGGGCATCAGGCACATCCTGGCAGCCCCTTTCCACCCTCAGACCAACGGCAAGCTGGAGCGCTACCACCAGACCCTGAAGCGCGACATAAACCAGGTGCCCTATGAGTTGCCCTCCGACTTGGAGGCGGCCATCGTGGCCTTCGTTAGCTACTACAACTACCGGCGCTGCCACAACTCTGGGAAATGTGACGCCCTCGGACGTGCTCAAGGGAAGGCGGCAGGATATCTTACGACGCAGAAGGGAGGTGCAGGCCCAAACAATCCAACGGCGAAGACAGCACAATAGGGCCATCGGGGAGCTTACTAGACCTCAATCAGCCTCCTGATCTCTCGGGCCTCAAAGTGTCCCAATTTTGCTGGTTGCCAACAGAGGTGAATGTGTCGGCTATGCGGAATTACATGATATGTTCTTGAAGCAATCAAGTTCCTCATGCCTAGCCCAACCTCGCCACTGCGCTATATATGATCGTCGCCGTCAGAAACATCCCACTCAATACGACAGAAGCATGCTGTACTCTCTTCTTCAGCGTTTCCCGCCTCAAGATTCTTGGGTCTTCCCCTCTGGCGGCGCGTTTCAAGATTTTGTCCGTGTAGCCACCCTGGGTCCAGAACCTACTGTCAGTTCCAGGAGGCTGCGGTCCGGCGACTACCATCCTTCTATCCACGATTATCGGAGGCCGTCCAGCTTCCCGATGTTCGTACCAGGGAATCAGACCAGTGAACGGCGTTGCCATTCCCAGTTTATCGCTGATCACCCAATCCTCATCAAGTTCGGCCCTGTTGTCGACTTTAACCTCATCATCCGTGAGCACCGTCAACCGAATCCTCGTTAGTTTGGGGACTTTCGCCAATGGTCGACGCCTGGGTATCGGATCGTGGATTGTGCGTATCATTTGCCAGGCCAGCGGCAGTTGGTCAAGAATGTCGACCAGTGGAACGTTCGCCTTCAGTGACGCCTTCACTTCTCTGTAATCAGTAAGAGGGATTCCTTGGGCCAAGTCCGTCGCCTTGTCGTGTTCGATTTCCCTAATCGATGACAGCATTCTCGCATAGCTTTGGGCTGCGGGTGACAGTTTCCCAATGAGAGACTTTATTTTGTGGGTTTGGTCGCCACGCTGATCGGCCAGTCTTTTGCCTAACTCGTCCGCCGACTCGATTTCCTCTCTCGTAAGAGCCTTACTGAGTTCCTGTAAACTCCGCCGACCATTTTCAATGGTTCCCTCGCGATTGTTGGTTGGCCGATTGAGTTGTTCCCACCCAGTGTCATAAAGTCCAGCGCATATCTTGCGAAGTTTGGGAGTCAGGTCCAAGTCGCCGGTCAGATACTCCCACCAAGTCCTTGGTGCTGGCTGTGTTTCCTCCAAACTAGGTTTCGGCGCCTTGACCACGGCCTCCCGTTTTCGAAGACGCCGCACTATGGAGCGAAACAAGGGGAAAATCACTCCTAGGCCTCCCAAGATACCGCAGGTACTTGCAAGTGCGATACCTTCGGGAGAGTTTAACCAGATTACTATTTCCTCAACGGGCATTCTTCTATCCTAAACGTGCCGGCGTAAATGCCGGCTAATCCCCCCATCACCCCACCCGGAACACCTTCATCACCTCATCCCCCAGGTGGTTGATGATCTTCACTGCTATGCGGCCCGATTCAGGCTTGGGGAAGGGGCGGGAGACGGCCCTGTTCAGGGTGGCCCAGGCGTCTTCGTCTATCTCGGCACGGAGGGTGGTCTTCAGCGACTTGTAGGGGTCGTTGGCCCCCAGGAAGTAGGCGTGGCGGACGAAGAAGCTCTCCTGGTTGTAGTCGGTGTCGATGAACCAACAGGCGATGCCCTCGGGGCCGTCGCTGCGCACCTCGCCGGTGTTGGGATGGAACACGTCTACGCCGTTGACCTTCACCTGAATCTGCCCGTCCTCGGCGTCGAAGATGTCTATGTCTGGCTCGCCGAAGATGACGAACAAGTTGCCGTTGCCGGTGTTCTTCAGCTCGCCGGCCATGTGCAGGTCGGCGTTCATGCGGGCCTTCAGCACCGGGATGCGGCCCAGGCTCTCGAACTCGGTCGTGTGGGCGTCGTAGTTGAAGGCGCAGGCAATGAGCACGTCGAACTCGCACTCCGCCGCCTCCCGCGCCGCCTCTACGAGGTCGGGCCTTGAGACGGTGCCGAACTCCGGTCCGATAAAGATGCCCGCCCGCTTCTCTGGGCCAGCCGCAACCCCGTCATCGTCATTGCTGCCGCCTTCGACGTACCGGCCGTCGGCGCAGACCAAACGGCCCGGCCAGGGGGTCAGGGACGTGAAGGTTATACGGTCTTCCTTGTGGGCCTGCTGGACGCCGGAGCGTTTCAGGTTGTCCAGGATGATTTGGGCGAAGTCGTACCCAGTTCCATAGCCGCTTCTAGTCTCAGCGATGCCGTCGATTACGTCCCCGTTCTCGTCCACCCCCAACACCCGGTGGGGCGAGATGCTCTCCACGGTGAAGGGGCCGGCGACGCGCACCTTGCTGCGGTCCTCGTAGGGCTTGTCGTAGAGATACTCGAAGTCGGCCCTGGCGGCGATGGACGCGTCTATCTCCTTCTGTCGGGCGATACGCCGCTCCCACCACCGGGCGTGGAGGGCCACGGCCTCCTCCGGCCATGATTCCTCCGTGTCGCGAGGAATCTCCCACTCCTCCCAGGAAACTCCCAAGGCGCGGTTCAACTCTTCCCTCAGGGGTTCCAACTCTTCCTGGGAGGTCTCCCAAATCACGTCTATCTCTGCGTTGTTGGCGATGTCCCTTAGAGTGATGTGGGGCACACGCTCGTAGACAAACCCCTGCCGGATGTTTCCGTAGGTGGGCATCTCCGAGGGCGCCCGGCGGCTGACCTCAGCCTCCTTTAGTTGCCCGTCTCGGCTGTCGGCCAGCAGATAGTAGGGGGAACGGGCGCCCATGATGCGGGCGCGGGCCAATGCTAGGGCGACCCGGGAGGTGTCTATCGTTATCCAGCGGCGCCCCCACTGCTCGGCAACATAGGCCGTGGTGCCGGAGCCGCAGGTCGGGTCCAGCACTAGGTCGCCTGGATCCGTCGTCATTAAGATGCAACGTTGGACTACCTTAGAGTTCGTCTGGACGACGTAAGTCTTGTCGTCCGTGAAATTACCGGTACTTGTATCGGTCCAAATATTGCCATGAACAGTGGCTTCAAAATCTCCGTGGTAACGTATAAAGCGGATGGAATTTTCGGCCATGTGTAGTCGGCCTGCTCTCGCCAATCGGTCCATTCCAACCGGATAGTTTGCTTTCCAATGGGAATTCTTGTCCCATGAGTCGTATTCCTTTCCTTGAAATTTGAAGGGTTGTGGCTCTCTTGCGCGACCTTGAGAGATTAGATTGTCGGGCGCATAGGGTTTAGCCCCCTCTGGAATCTCAGAAGTCCTCTTCTCGAAAGCTGTCACACCTCGGTAAGAAAAGTCCTGGAACATTAACCACCTGGCATTGCCGTCACCTACCCGGAATCCCTTTCGAAAATATGGGTTTCTGGATTTACCTGCTTCTTTCTTTTTCGCGTACCAAAGTACATAGTCCGAGATATTCCCGAGATATTCCGACTGGAACCCCGTAGTGGTCTGAATGGCGATCAAACTTACAAAATTGTCTTCTCCAAACACTTCGTCCAAGAGGGCCCGCACGCGGTGCACATTCTCATCGCCAATCTGCACGAAAATGGAGCCGGAGTCGGCGAGGAGGTCGCGCGCTACAGTGAGTCGGTCGCGTAGATACGACAGGTAGGAGTGAATGCCGTCCCGCCAGGTGTCGCGGAAGGCCTTGACCTGCTCCGGCTCACGGGTAATGTGCTCCCGGTTGCCGTCACGCACATCGCGGCTGGTGGTGGACCATTGGAAGTTGGAGTTGAACCGGATGCCGTAGGGCGGGTCGACGTAGATGCACTGCACCTTACCCTGCAATGTCTCCCGCTCGGCCAGGGACGCCATGACCTGCAGGCTGTCTCCCAGTATCATACGGTTGGACCAGTTGGCGTCGTGCTGGTAGAACTCCGTCCGGTCGGCGCCCTCTGGCAGCCCGTTGAAGTCGGCGTACAGGTCAGCGAACCCATGCTGGTATCCTTCGGACTCAGGCTCGGGACGGTTTCTGGACTGACGCATCAGGTCGTCTATTAGGACCTTGGGGTGCACCCGTTCCTGGATATAGAGGGGAGGCGCGTTGACCTCCAGGTCGTACCAGTCCTGCTCGTCCTTGCCCCGCCATACCAGCTGGGGGTCCAGGTCGAGGTTACGCCGCTCGTAGGCCACCCTGACGGGACTCTGTTCCTCGTCCCGCATGAGGGGCTGGTGCTCCGCGCTGGGGATGTTGGTGCGGGTCGCTTCCTGGTGCTGGAGAGCTTCCACGGACTTGGATTTAGGGTTTCTAGGTCTAGCCATTGTCGTTTCCTCCGGCAGAGTCTGAGAAAGGGTTCATCACCCCTACACCCAAACCCTCAACGTCTGAGGTGTTCCGGGTCACTAGAGTAAGATTGTGCACCTTGGCGGTGGCGGCCAAAAGGGCATCGACAACCGGGACCGGGCGTATGGCGGATATATGCCCCCAAGTATCCGCCACGGAAGAGTCCACCGTCAAAATGCGGCCTGAAAACCCTCGCAGCACAGTTTCCAACCAGGCGTCTAACATATCAGCTTGGCTGAAGTCGCCGCGGCGGCGTGCCAGTTCTGTGCCTTTACGAATCTCCCCTACCGTTAGTGAACTGATGAAAAGATGCGATTCGTCGACAGCGGCGTACCAATTGGAGACATTCGCATCGGAACGCTGCCCTTTCCTGATTTCCGAAATGACATTGGTGTCCACCAAGAACATTAGAATTCTATGTCTCGGGGGAACTCGCGAGGCCTGGCAAGGTCTATCCCATCCAGAGGGGCGGCGGCCAACAGTTTTTTGAAGTCCAGCCCTTCGTAACTTTCCGGTTTGGCGCCTTCACTCTGTTCAATCACACCAGAGATTAGGGCGTTAAAGTCGGAGCTGATGTCGTAAACGCTGGTAAATTCGGCGAACGCCCAGCGCCCGTACCGGCTCAAGGCGTTGACTCCCGGCAGCCAGTAAGAGTCCATCGTGGCTTTCTTTTCTTTGGCTTCCTCGCCACGGTACCCCTTGATTTCCACTACCAGGTTCAGAAGGTCTTCCCTACCGGTATCCACCTTCACGAGAAAGTCCGGGATGTAGGTGCGCGGTGTTGACCCATGCAGGTAAGGAACCTCCAGGCCCAGGTTGTGGTTCTTCACATAAGCCGCCACATTGGGGTGGCCCTCAACGACACGGCAGAATTCGCTTTCCCAATCGCTATCCAGCACGGCTAAGTTCACATGGCACTTCCGCGAGTCGGTACGCCATAGATTGCCCTTAGAGGTCGTGAAATTCACATGCCTCGTCGAGCCGGTAGGGTTGTAGGGGTCTAGCAGCGCCTTAACGGACCGCTCGCCGTGGCTGCCGGTGATGGCTGCGGTGATTTTGTTGCAAGCCATGTCCGCCAATGACAGGTACATCAACTGCGCCGGATAGGTCGCACCCCGGCAAACCAGACAGTTTTCCAGCCATTCGGCTGCTATCGTTTTCAACTTGCCGAACAGGTGCAGCTTGGGACCGCCATTGGGGTCTCGCCATTTGGTCTCCAGCAGACGATTGGTAAGGTGATAGGCCAGCGTAGCCGTGCGAAGATCGCGGGTGTGGGCCAAGTTGAGGTCCACTCCTTCCCCGATAATCCCCTCGTTCCTGGTCTGCGTCGGACCGACCAAGTCTGGCGTCAAGTCCAACCGGGAGTCGTCGGTGAAGTTGGCTATCAGGTCGTCTTTGGGCGGGTCTTCCCGGTAACCGGAAACTCTGGGGAAAGTTATCTCCAGGTGGTCCCGCTCCGGGCGCACGGCAGTGACATGGACGGTCTTCCGTTGGTTACCCGGGCCTACGACCACAGGCCTGGCGGTGAAGTTGAACGGAATGCCCAGCACGTCGGCGTATTCCACGTTGAACAGGCCGTTGTCGTTGGGGTCGTAGGACTGGCGCCGCAGCGCCCGACCGACCACCTGTTCGCACAGCAGTTGGGTGCCGAAAGCCCGCACCCCCAGGATATGGGTGACCGTATTGGCGTCCCAACCCTCGGTCAGCATGGACACCGACACGACGCACCGGATTCCTTGCCCCAATGAACCCTCTTTGCCTACGGTGTTTACCACTTCCCTGAGGAGTTCTTGTTCCGTGATGTTGTCAGCGTCCTCGCGGTTGCCTGAACGTTCGACACGTTCCCGGCGAAACCGCTCAATCTGCTCCGCCGCGACCCGACGGAAATCATCGCTGAGCTTGTCGCCGGATTCCAGTTGTTGGCTGTCAATCAACAAAGTGCGGGGAATTGGGTAAGGATTGCCGTATTCGTCAAAGTTGCGGAACAATTCCAATCGGCCCTGTTGCGGGCTGGTTGCACCGTCTTCATTGACCCTCTCGAAGCCGGAGATGTAGTCAAAGACCAGCTTTGACGTGGATGTGTTGTTGCACACGACAATGAAGCAGGGCGGCACCGGGGAGGGGTCCTCACCCTCCATCCATTCCATGTAAATTTTCTCGTAGTGCCCGTAAAGAGCTAGCAGCGCGGTTTGCAGTTTAGCGGGGATCATCAGGGGGTCAAGATTACCTGCTCTTCCCCGCCCCGCCTTGGGCATATCTCTGCGAATGTGGCTCCAGAGATCCCGGTAAACCGGAACTTCTTCATTGGGCACATTGTCAGCCACCGGAACTCTGGGCAGTTTCACGATGCCGCATTCGATGGCGTCCATCAGGGAGAAGTCGCTAACCGTCCAAGGGAACAGGGTGCCTTCCGCGTACCCTGAACCGCGAAGGAAGAAGGGAGTGGCCGATAGGTCGACCACCTGGCGGATTCCCAGCTTCTTCTTGACCATCTCCAGGCCGGAAATCCAGACCCGCGCCTCTTCGTTGTTCTTCTGAGCCTCTTGCTTTTCCTCTGCGGTCAACGGCCCCTCGTCGTCTTCTCCCGGCTTCCGACGGTAACAATGGTGTCCCTCGTCGTTCAACACCATTACGTTCTTAATTCCCATAAGTCCCGGCATGACCCGCTGAATCATTTGGCCTTCCGATTCCTGGGTCTGGATAGGCTCTCCCGGTCCCTGCAGCAGGGCGCGCCCTCCGCTCGACACCTCAAGACGCTCCCGCAGCCTCAAAGCGTGGTAATTGGTGATGACAATTTTGGCCTTGCCTAGGTCTGGCAGCATATCGGCGGGGACAAGCTCTCTGCTGGCGTAGTAACTGTCGGGGTCATTGGGCTGGAGCACCCTCAGCCGGTCTTTGATGGTGATGCCGGGTGTGACCACCAGGAAGCCTCGTGTGAATCTGTTGCTGCTCGGACGCCGAACTGCGTTGACGACCTGCCAGGCTATAATCATAGCCATGACCGTAGTCTTTCCTGCTCCGGTCGCCAGCTTCAGCGCGATTCGGAACAGGTCCGGGTTCGCTTCATTGTTGACCCTTCCCAGACGTTCCAGAACTTCCCGACCCTCCCTGGGAGCGACCTCAGTCAACCAGATGAGGGTTTCCACAGCTTCGACCTGACAGAAGAACGGGCGGTAGTGGCTGAACTCGTACTGGCGCCAATGAAGCAGCAGCCGAGCTGTCTCCGGCGTCACACCCCAGTTGTTGGGGCCGGGGATGGTCCGCCAACCGTCTACTCGGCGGCGAATTTCGTTCACGGCAGCAGTGACTTCGTACTGCTGTGATTCGGTAGAGAGGCCTAGGCCCTCGTCGGCTATAAGCTGAGGTTGGGTTTCGGCGCCCTTCCTTTGCCTGGGTTTGGGGATTGGCGAAATGAACTCTGCGCCTCGCCTGCTCTTGATGGTCTGCTGGGTGGGCTGGCCGGACGAATCCAACTCCCAGTGCCAGGAGGGATATCCGTATGGTGAGTTCAGTATCGGTTGTTCGAAGAACTGGTTATCCATGAGAGTCTTCGGCGTAAGGTCACAGAAGCCAATGAAGCATCGCCATTCTGGGACAGCCATCGAAAGAATGGGTTGTGCAAACTATTATAGTGGTAGGACACGGTTTTCTCCAGAAATCCCCGGCACTAGCGTTTTCATTCCCGTTGTAACCGAGATTCGTGCATTCGTTGTTGGTAGGGGCAACCACCGTCCTTGTATATAATCGTGTATGGAGACACCGCGTCGATTCAGCCTCCAGTGACGTCTTAAGTGCAACCCCGGAAAAAGCCCTGTTTTCCAACCTGGAAACCTTGAGGAACGCTAATTCGAAAGGGATTCGAATTATCATAGTTGCCATTGCAGGATTCGTGCGTGCTCATACCCGTATTACGGAGTTCATCCACAGTAATGATCTCGACGCTGTGGTCCATTTTTGTGATTCCTTGGGCGAGGAGTATATGGCGTTTTCGGAGAGGTCCCGAGTCTTCCCTAATCCGAACGACAGAAGTCGCGCGAGGGATGTTGCAGAGCAGAAGGGTGTAGCCTTTTTTAGGGATCACCCATTGGGCTACTAAAACTCACAAGCGTTGGTAGTCTTTGATGACCACTGTCCAAACAACTCCCTTCCTATACTGTGGTCGACTGAAGACGGATGGCCCGGATTGTTCCCTCGACGAGGAGTCTGAACCTTCCAACTCCCGGGCTTTCAACCCAGGCCCAGAGTATGGTTCCCTTCTCCGCGTCTAGGATCTAATCGAACGTGTCCCATGGGGTGAGGTGGACCCGGTTAGAAGTTCGCACTACAGTGTGGTTAGGCCCCATCCTGCTATACTCAGGGATGGAAGGGTGGTCTTGCCCCATTTTCTGTACCAAGCGTAGTGCGAGTTTTGCGAGTCAATCCGCTGTTTCGCGCCAATGCGGCAAACTCCCTGGGGACAGGTTCCCCAAAGCGCTGTGGGGCCTTTCCCTATTGTAGTGTCTTCGCCAGGATTCCACCTTCTCGGCAGCGTCCTCCAGGGACAGGAACCAGTTCTCGTTCAGGCATTCCTGACGGAAACGTCCGTTGAACGCCTCGATGAAGGCGTTGTCCGTGGGTTTCCCGGGCCGGCTGAAGTCCAGCTCCACCCCGTTCAGGCAGGCCCACCACGATTTACGATAGATACCACCATTTTCGAAATGTGGCTGGGCGGCCTGGGCACCTGTTGTGGACGGTAGGTAGTGCTACCTCCCGGATGTGGCAAGGCAGTCTGGGAAGCCACCGAAGCCCTTCGGCTCCCTGTCTTCTGACAGGGCGGAGGGCGCAAAGGGCTTTCCAGTCATCCCAGTTCTGACGGTCAACGTCTCTTGATCACATTAATCCCTGCCGTGACGCCCACTCCCCAAGGTCCCATTCCGTAGTCCGCTGATCCTTATGGTGTCTGGGTCCTCATAGAATGTTATCGGCGCCCCGAGACTCTAACTGGGTAATCGCACGAGTGGCTTAACACCTATAAGAGCATCATTTTGTCTCGACCAACTCCTGGGGGAGGTTACCAGTGGGGAGAGTTGGGTGGTGCGCCGGGGCTGGCAACACCCCGCACCTAACGTACGGCGAAACCAGTCATTCCCGGATTGGAGGTCCCGTTGACCGAGGCTGAATTCGACGACCTACAAGAATATGCGATGCTCGCTATATGCTCCACTGCCAGGTTGAGGTGTAAATCGTCTTGTATCCTAGTTCTGGAGCGGTAGTTTGTACCCACATATTCTGTCCGTCCTTGCCATACTTTGATGACTCTTTCAACCTGTTGTATACGTCAGCGGTAATCTGACTAGGCGCACCAGCTCCGTCGGATAGCTTGGCCGCGTAATTCGCCGCTCGGCCGACCCACACTAGGTCATTATCTCCCCGAACTCCAATGCGTGCCACGAAAAGGTTACTCGTATCGATGCCAACTACATGTCGTACGGTATATGAACTGCGGGGGTACTGGTTCTTTATGGCAGGGTTGATGATTTCTCTGACCGAATAATTGACCTTAAGAGCAGTGCGGGCGGCGTCGCTATTCTTAGAGTCACCTAGGTACTGAGGTGGACCCCATTAGTTGGACAGGATCGAGGTGGAATTAAGAGAGAGTCCCGTTGCTCCTGCCGATGATGCCAACACCCGTTCCGGTGGATCTTCCGTCATCTTCGATTCCTTCCCCGGGGCATTCCTGGCCTGGTGGAACACCTCGGCCGGGGTCCGGTAGCCCAGGGCCTGATGGGGCCTCTGGTTGTTGTAGAACCGGAAGTAGGCTCCCAGTTCCCTCCGTGCCTCTTTGGCGTTGGCGTAGGCTTTCAGGTACACCTCTTCGTACTTCACCGTACGCCACAGCCGCTCCACGAAGATGTTGTCGGTATACCGCCCCTTCCCGTCCATGCTGATCTTCACCCCATGGTCCTGCAGGACTTGGGTGAACTCCCCGCTGGTGAACTGGCTCCCCTGGTCGGTGTTGAACACTTCCGGACGTCCTTTCTCCAGTGCCTCCTGCAAGGTGTCGATACAGAAGCCAGCCTCCAGGGTGTTGGACAATCGCCAAGCCACTACGTACCGGCTGTGCCAGTCCATGATCGCCACCAGGTAGAGGAATCCCCGGGCTATGGGCAGGTAGGTGATGTCGGCCGCCCACGCCTGGTTGGGCCGACTGATATCAGCCTTTGCCAACAGATAGGGGTAGACCCGATGCTCCGGCACCGGCCGGCTGGCGCCGGGACTCCGGTGGATGGCCCGCAGCCCCATGATGCGCATCAGCCGCTGCACCCGCTTTCGGCTCACCGCTATACCCTGTCGCTCCAGCCAAGCCCTCATGCGCCGCGACCCGTAGAAGGGGGTCTCGAGATACTGCCGGTCCATGGCCTGCATCGAGGCCAGATCCTCTTCCGAGGGTCCCCTGGACCGGTAGTACAGGCCGGACCGGCTCACTCCCAGCAAGACACACTGGCGCGCCATGGACAATGATGGGCGCTCCCGGTCCACCATCTTCCGCCGCTGCGCCAGGCTCATGGACCGGACCTCTCCGCCAAGAAATCCCGCTCCACCTTCAGCTGGCCGATCTCCTGGTACAGGCGGGCGACCAGCGCGGAGTCGCTCCTGGCCTTCTGGTCCTGACCGTTGCCGAACACGCCGGCGGCGCCATCGGTGAGGGCCTTCTTCCAGGCCTGAATCTGGCTGGGGTGAACCTGGTACCGCCCAGCCAGTTGGGCCACCGTTTCCTCCCCCTTCACCGCCTCCAGAGCTGCCTTGGCCTTGAAAGCCGGGCTGTGCTTTCTCCGTCCTGAGCCTGTCTCAAAAGGGCATTACGAGGTGTGGCTGGCGGGCAGCGTTGCTGAGCCAGAGTGGATTCCGCCATTGGTAAAAGAATCAGTATTGCATTGACGTTTGCCAAGCCGGCGCTCCCAACGCTGTAGATGGCGGGCTTGGAGTTGACCTCTGGTGTCGTCCATAAGTCCAGACCCGCCATAGTGTCCGGAGGTTGAAGGCCGTCGCCAGCAGCAAGAACTCAGCCCTGACGTTAGCCAAACCGCGTAGGAGGAACCTCCGCGCGCCCATCTGCTCTTTGAGGATTCCAAAGGCTGGTTCGTTCAGCTCCTTGCGCCGAGCATACCAACGCTGTGCCTCGGCTGTAGCCATCCACTGACGGTGTTTACGGATTAAGGTGTCGGCAGGCCCAATCCATAGCGCACGACCCGTATGAGCGTCTCTGGTGCAGACGCCGTACGCTGGGCAGGCACGGCACACAGCTCTCGGGGCCCGGTAAACACGAATTGGCCCTTGAATCTTCCCATTCACCTTTCGGATCCCTCGAAACGGCAGCCTCTGACCCTGAGGGCACAGGTAGGTGTCCGTGGCCGCATCGTGGACGAACCGGTCCTTGAAGTAGGGGCCCTGTACACCTGGGTGATAGCGCTCGGCCATTACTAACACGTCGCCTCGGCGCTCGCCGGCTTGCAGGTTTGCTGCTGTATGGTAGCCACCGTCCGCCAGAGTCATAGGGACGTGCGCTCCTGTCATCTCCTCCGACATTTCCAACATGGGCACCAGCTGGGCGGTGTCACTCGCCGAATTGACCACATCAGCCGCCGTGATCAGCATCCCGATTCTCGTTGCCTTAGCTGGATTCAGGGGTGAGACCATGGCCTGGGCGTTGTACCCAGCCTCAATGCCGTGGCGTCCCTTCATCAGTTGGGCATCCCCATCGGTAAGGTTCACCCGCACCAACCCTTCTTCGCTCCCGAGCCGACGGACTTGCCCTCGCAGCCCTTCTGCACGTCTCAACTGTTCTGGTAGACGCGGTGGAGGAGGATCATCTCCACCTTCATTCTGCGCTTCTAGCTCAGCGATTGCCGCTTCTGTCCGGTCCAGCAATCTCTGTAGTGTCATAGCGTTGTAGGTCCGGTCCGTCGATGCATTGCCAGGGATCTTCGTGCCATCCACAGCTTGCACTGCCAGGTCGACCAATCCCATCTCCACTGCTGTACCCACCGTGCACTTCATCAGCGTTCGCATCGCTCCCCGGTGTGCCTGGTAGAACCGCCACAGCGTGTTATGGTCGGGATGCTGCCAGCCGGTCAGCCACAGGTAGGGTATCTGGTCTCGGCAGGCCGCCTCTAACTTGCGGGACGAGCGCACCCCGGTCATAAATCCATAAAGCACACACTTAGAAGGGTACGCGGGTGGTAGGCCGGCGCTCCCAATAGGTCCCCGTCTAGCCCGACCCCCATTTCGGCCCATTGAGACCGGTCGAGCCCATCCACGAACTCGCCTACAAAACGGGCGGGGTGGTCATCTGGTAACAGCTCATCCAGGGTTGGTGGCAACAACCAACCCTGCTCTCGATTCAGCGGCCGAAGCGGCATTGGGCTTGACCTCCATCAAGGCTTGCCCACTATTCTACTCGCTTGGTTCCAATAGGCGAGTACTCCAGCTTTCTGAGACAGGCTCGAGGGTCGAACTACACCTCAAACACGGGCTAGTGGCGCTCATAGCGATCAGCTGGACGAGGACCAGAAGCCGCGTCCCGGCCGTGGTTTCGCTACTCCTCCATCCCTAGCCTTGATTCGCCTGCGTTAGAAGATCGCAGTCCTCGGCTTGGCTGTTGGCGAAGGGCACCAGGGTTTTCAGTCTCCCGCGTGGGCTACCCTACGGCGCCTGACCGTAGCTGTTGTGGCTGTCCAGGTGTACCTGGCAGTCGATGAGGCAGGCAGCACGAACTTGTCCTAGGCGTCTATGGAGGTGTGCGCGCGGAGTCCTTCCTACAAGCGCGGGGTGAGCGGGGAGGGTGCCCGCTCCTGGTGGGCAGAGGGGCAGCCCGCTCAGGGAGGCTCTGTCAGACCATCGCAGTGGGTCCGTTATTTTACCGTAGCGCCATCGGGGATAACCGCTGCATTCGGGATGACCGCGTTGCTTCTTGATGGTAACGTTATCTCCTATGGTAACATTCTGACCGATCTGGACCCTGAGCCGACGGTGGTGTTGGAGCCTATGACGGTACCCGAGCCTATCACGGTGTTCTTCCTATGGCCGTGCCATCGCCGATCTCTGTATTCTTGGAGACCTGCACCTTGGAGCCCAGGTCAACGTTGTCCCCCAAGGTAGTCGAGCCCTTGAGCTGAGTGCCATCACCCACCGTCAGGTTGTCCCCGGCGCTGACATCCTTCTGTAGATGTACATCCGACCCGGGGGTGGCATCGTCTCCAGGGTGGTGCCGCGCTGGATCTGGCAGCCATCACCCACCGACAGACCGTCGCCGGCGCTAGGCTAGCCTCTGGTTCGACATTAACCTCTGAGGTGGACCCCATCAGTTGGACAGGATTGGGGCGAAATTAAGCGAGGGTCCCGTCGCTCCTACGCAGTATACCAATGCTGTGTCTGGTGACCACCCCCTCTCTGTTGCTTGTTCGGGTGATGTATCCGAGCCGCAGCTGAACACCTCGGCGGGCGTCCGGTAGCCCAGGGCCTGGTGGGGCCGTTGGGTGTTGTAGAAGCGAAAGTAGGCGTTGAGCCCGGCCTTGGCCTCCCGTCCGTTGGAATAAGCTTTCAGGTACACCTCCTCGTACTTCACTGTCCTCCACAACCGTTCCACAAAGATGTTGTCAGTGTACCGCCCTTTCCCGTCCATGCTGATTCTAGCCGCATGCTGCTCCAGGAGCCCGGTGAAGGCTTCGCCGGTGAACTGGCTCCCCTGGTCGGTGTTGAAGATCTCCGGCCTTCCCTTGCTCAGTGCTTCCTCCAAGGCCTCGACACAAAAGTCGGCATCCAGGGTGTTGGACAGGCGCCAAGCCAGCACATAGCGGCTGTACCAATCCATGATGGCCACCAGGTACAGGAAGCCACGGGCCATGGGCAGGTAGGTGATGTCCGCCGCCCACACCTGGTTGGGTTTGGTGAACTCCATGCCACCCAGCAGATAAGGGGGCTCACTGGGCGGCCCTGCCTTTTGAGCCAGACCGCCATTCGCCGCGACCCGTAGAAGGGTGTGGCCAGGTATTGCTGGTCTATCAGCTTCATGACAGCCAGGTCCTCGGAGGATGTTCCCCTGGACCGGTAGTAGAGGCTGGACCGGCTGATGCCCAGCAAGGCACACTGGCGCACCGCGGACAGAGCCGGATGCTGTCGGTCGACCATCTCCCGCCGCCGCTCCCGGCTCATGGAGCGGACCGTTCCTCCAAGAAATCCCGTTCCACCTTCAGCTGACCGATCTGCTGGTAAAGCCGGGCCACGAGAGCTTCATCGGCCTTTTGGCGTCTCTCGTGGTTGCCGCCGAAGATGCTGGCCGCTCCCCCAAGCAAGGCCTTCTTCCAGGCCTGGATCTGGCTAGGATGGACCTCATACCGGGCGGCCAGATGGGCTGCCGTCTCCTCCCCCTTCACCGCCTCTAAGGCCACCCTGGCCTTGAATGCTGCGCTGTACTTTCTACGTCCTTGTGACACGTCCCGCTCCTCCTTTACAACTGATCTGATTTTAGGAGCAGGACTCTCGCTTAGCTACCTGTCCGATTTTCCGGGTCCACCTCACTCAGTTCGTGCCGCGGAGCCGGGGGTCCAGCAGATCCCTCAAGGCGTCTCCCAGCAGGTTCGCCCCAAACACAATGGTGGCCAAGGCCAGGCCGGGGAACACGCCAAGCCAGGGTACCACGTCAATGCCGGTCCTGGTGGCCCCGTTCACCATCCCCCCCCAGGTGGGGACGCTCGGGGGAACACCTAGTCCTAGGAAGCTAAGGGAAGCCTCCGCCACTATGGCGAAACCCAGGGAGAAGGTTGCGAAAACTATGTACGTGGCCAGGCAGTTAGGCGCCATATGACGCAGAATGATGCGCCAGTCACGGGCGCCCACGGCCCTCGCCGCTAGCACATAATCCGTCTCTTTAATACTCAATGCCTGGGACCGGATGGTCCGGGCGGAACGGGGTATCATCCCGAAGCTTAAAGCGTATATCACGTTGTTTATCGACGGTTCGAGGATGGTAACAATGGCCAGTATGAGGACGAGGCCTGGGAAGGCCAGAATGGCGTCCATGATTCTCTGAACAAACAGGTCCACCTTCCCTCCGAAGTAGGCGGTTCCGAGCCCTATGACGAAGCCCACGCTCACCCCGATCGCGACAGAGAGGAACCCCACTCTCAGAGAGATCCTTGACCCGTGAACGACCCTGCTGAACACATCGCGGCCCAGGTCATCTGTCCCCATCCACGCGTCCGCGCCCGGTGAAGCAGTGACATTGGCACTGATCTCGGAAGGCTCCTTGGTGGTGATGCGGTCTGCGAAGATGGCAACCAGGATGAGAAGGATGACTAACACGGCCCCGATGGCGCCCAAGGGCTTGCGCCTGGCGAAGCCGCCCAGGACCTGAAAGAAGCCGCGCTTCGGCCGCATCACCAGGTCGAGTGCTTCTTCGGCCGTAATGGCCCGAGCCCTCCCCAGTCTCATGTTCTCTCCCGTTTTGAGCGCCCGTGCGTCACGCGTAACGGATTCTGGGGTCCAGCCAGCCGTAGATCAGATCAACCGCGAGATTTATTATCAGGACGAAAAAGGTGATCACCATCACCACTGACTGGACCGCGGTGTAGTCCCGGTTGAAGATGGCATCAATCAAAAACCTCCCCATACCGGGCACTAGAAAGATGGTCTCGATGATTATGGTGCCGGATACCAGCTGCTGGAACTCCAGACCGGAGATGGTGACCACGGGCAGAAGGGCATTCTTCAGGGCGTGGCGCCCGACTACAGTGAGTTCCATGAGGCCCTTGGACCTGGCGGTCCGGATATAGTCCTCCCGAAAGACTTCCAGCATGGAAGAGCGGGTGACCCGGGCTACGATGGACATGTTAAAGAGGCCCAGGGCGATGGCCGGAAGATACATCTGCTCCAGGTTCTTCAGCGGATCGTCCCACAGGTTGACGTAACCCAGGCCTGGCAAGTAGTTGAACCATTTGACGAGAAAATAGATGACGAGGATGCCCACCACGAAGGTGGGCATCGCCACGCCGCCAATGGAGATAACCCTGGCGACATAGTCGACGGTGGTATCCTGTTTGACGGCCGACAGGATCCCGAGAGGGAGGGCTAGGGCGGCGGCCATGAGGACCGCAAGGATAGCCAACTCGATGGTAACGGGGATTTTTTGTTTCAGGTCATCCGCGACAGGGGTCCGGTAATACGCCGAGGTGCCAAAGTCCAGCCGGACCATGTCCCAGATCCAGTCTCCGTATTGGACGACGACGTGTCGGTCTGTCCCCAGAGTTGCTCTCAGATCGTCCAGCTGCTCTTGGGTAAAAGCCCCCTCACCCATGTCGCCGGCCAGGAGAACGAGCGCGGGGTCCCCCGGGATAAGGCGCATGAGGGCGAACACCATCAGGGTGACCAGCAGCATTGTGGGGATGAAGAGACCCAGCCTCTTCAGTATGTAAGTCCGCAACTCTTCTTACCCCGGAGTGGTCTGGACGTGGTATCGTTTTTCGGTGCTCGGCGAGGGACCCCAGACGTTGCCGGTTGAGATCCCCAGCAGACCCTAGCTGGCCGGGTAGCATCGGCGCCGTCGGGACAAGCTCATCGCCTGCCCAGCCCTCCGCGAAGCATGGCTAGGCCGGCGACATGCAAGGCGCTAGCCGTCCCAGGCGTCCCCGGCAGGCGCGGGCCTTGTGCTCCTGAGGCCTAGCCCCGGTAGAGGGGTCCCCTGAGCACCTGTCCGGGTAGCGCCCCCGTGTGTTCACTGCCCTCCAACAGTACCTCACCGTTGACGATCACGTAGTCTATCCCGACGGCGTCCCTCTTGACGTGCAGACACGTGGGATCTGGTAGATCGTACACCGGCTCCCGTGGCTTTGAGGCGATGGTGTCGGGGTCGAATATGACTATGTCGGCGGCCTTGCCCTTGGCGATGAACCCACGGTCATGAAGGTCGTGCATCAGGGCCGTCTGGCCAGTTAGCTTGTAGACGGCTTGCTCCAGAGACATGACCTGCTTTTCCCGCACCCAGTAGCTCAACAGGTGTGTGCTGTACTCGTAGCGGTCCATCTTATCCGGGCGGGCGCCTCCGTCGGTGGTCCCGATGACGGTATAGGGCGAGCCCAGGATCTGCCTCTGGGACTCGACGTCGTTGTTAAGGGAGACACATAGGAAGTGGGTGTTGAGGTCCTCGTCAAGGGACAGGTCCAGGAAAGCACCCATAATGTCCTTACCCTGCTCCTGGGCCATCTGCTCAATGCTCTTACCCTCCAGGTGCCGGTTCCTCTCCTGATGGGCCATGAAGACCTGGACCAGGTCCCAGCGCCGGTTGAAGCCCCGAGACAGCCCCAGGAGTCTCGGCGTGCCCGATGACGGAGAAGCTGTTCCCTCCACCGCCTCTGCCGACAGCGCAGTCCGGACCTGGGGGTCACGGAACGCCTGCATCCGCTCCTGCACTGGCTGGGCCATAACCCGGTCCCAGGTGGACATGCCCTGGAACACGGTGCGGGGACTGATCATGTCCTCGTCCTGCGGGACGTCCATACCCAACCTCAGGTTGAAGATCGGCCCACCAGTAACGGATATGCAAGATGCATAGGCCCTCGCTCCCGACGTGAAGGACTCTTCCAACAGCTTTAGGTGCGCCTTCCAGCCGTCTGGTTCGTCTTCTCGCTGGAACAGGATATTGTAAACGGCGGGGCGGCCAGTTCTGCGAGATAGCTCCGCTGCGGTGCCCATCGACACGTCGGAACCGCCCCTGACCTGGAATATGCCGGACCCCAGCTCACCCAGGACGCTGGCCAGCGCATATCGCTCTTCATCGGAGGCGACTGCAGCTGGCGAACCCCTCATACCACCAGGCGAAGTGCTGAACCCCAGAGCGCCGGCCAGCATTCCATCTCTGACCACACCTTTCATGGCCTCGATCTGCGCTGGAGTGGCCTCCCCTTCGAATGACTCACCCATGATGTAACGCCTCACCCCTGAGTGGCCGACCAGGGCCCCCACGTTCACCCCACGCCTCTGGCCCAAGGCATCGAGGTATTCGCCGATGGTTTCCCAGTTGAAATTTAGCCCCTTCCGCATCGCGCTTAAGGGGACATCCTCAGCTTCTGCGAAGAATTCCATGTACCAGTCCTCATCCCCAGGACGGACCGGAGCCAGCACCTGGCCACACATGCCCACTACCACCGAGGTGTTGCCATTCTGGGCCGTGGAACTGCAAAGCGGGTCCCAGAGCGCCTGAGGGTCATAGTGGGTGTGGTGATCAATAAAGCCAGGGGCGACCACTCGACCATCGGCGTTTATGGTGCGAGTGGCGGTCTCGTTGAACCGGCCGATCCCCACGATCTTGCCGTCTTTCACCGCAACGTCCGCATGGAATGACGGCCCCCCAGAGCCATCGACGACCAGTCCGTTCTTAATAAGTAGATCGTATGCCATTACCCATTCTCCTTTTGCCCCGATCTCGCAGAGCTAATTTTAATACGGCCATCCTTAATCGGAGCTTCGCCTCAAGAGCCACCACAGGTCTTGTGGAAGCACCTTACCCGCTCTCCCACACCTCGACCAGGCCACCGCGGGGCCCGGGCCCTCAGGTGGTTCCATACCTGGTCCGTTCATAAGTTTATCTGGGGTTCCACCCAGGTCGTGGGCTCCTTGTCGTATATCTGGAGCCTGCAACGCTGCTGGTCGAGTATCACGAGCTTTCGCTTGTCTACGAATATAGCAGTGGGGAAACACAATAGCCATTCTATTTCGGGGTACGTCGCCATCCTGCGGGCCATGCTGCTCATAGGGTCGGCTGCCAAGAGTTGATCCGCCCATTTAGAAAGCCGCTGGGCGTCCCCATAGAAGGTGGTGATGTAAGAGCCGTCGGAGGCATAGGCGATGACCCGGTGGGCCGACCAATCGGCGATGTACACGTCCCCGTCCTCGTCCACTGCCACCCCTGAGGGGTGCTCGAGAGCACCCGGCCCGCTTCCGGGACCGCCGAATGTCATGAGGTAGGTGCCATCGGGGCGGAACTTCTGGACGCGCCCGTTGCGCCAGTCGGAAACGTACACGTCCCCTTCTTCGTCTATCCAGATGCCCCAGGGCTCTCGAAACTCCCCTTCTCCCACGCCCTCCCGGCCCCAGGTGTCGAGGAATTTCCCATCTTTGGTGAATACCTGGACGCGATGGTTGGCGCTGTCCACTACCCACAGGTTGTCGTCCTTGTCGAGTTTGATGCCCCAGGGGCGGGCTAGCTCTCCCTTTCCCGCGCCGGAAGTGCCCCATTTCCCCAGGAAATTCCCTTCTTTGTCAAATATGGAGATGCGGTTTAGCCACTCGTCGGCCACGTAGACGTTCTCGTCCCTGTCCAGGGCCAGAGCGGTGGTCCGCTGGAACTCTCCGTCGCCGGTCCCGTGACCGCCGAAGGGGAGGACAAACTCCTCCTCTCCCCAGGTATTCCCTGTGGTGAGCTTACTCACCCGAGACGAGGGGTTGTATTCAGTACTCCGGTGCAGCACATAAGTGGCTCCGCCCGGGCCCACGGCCACGTCCACCGGCTGGTTGAAAGCCTTTGGCCCGCCAAGCATGCTGCCAACGCAGTGGCTGTAGGAGTAGACTCTACCCCGCACTTTTCTGGTTATCGGATTTACCATTCTGGTTATGGGATTTACCATGTTGTCAACCCCTTCTCCCTGTGTCCTGGCCTCCCGCTGGTGCCGGGCAACACGCGGTATGGGTCCTGTTAGGTGAACTGGTATTCCCTGGATGCGGCGATGAGGGACAACATTTCGGCCACCCGCTGCTCGGAGATGATGGCTTCCTCCCCAGTGTCCCAGCGGAGCTCTCCAGCCTGCTGCGCCAACCGGACCAACTCCTCGTGAGTCTCCGCCTCCACCTCCACCGGTCCAATGAGGTCCAGACAACTTGCCACCAGGTGCTCGGGTGTGGCTACTTGCGCGGCCTTGACCCTGTTGACTATGTCCCGAACACCAGGAAGGGTCAGGTCGGCCACTCTATCTGAGACGAAGTTGATCCGCCTCACCAGGGAACCCGTGTCTATCCACTCGCCGCCGGTATGCCAACCCTCAACGCTGGGCGGGTCCAGTTGGGCCTGGCCCATGTAGCCGGGCTCCAGTCCCAAAGCCACAAGCCCCGGCTTGGGGAACCCCTTAAAGTCTCCAACCAGGTTCATGGTGCCCACCACTACCTCCAGGGGGTTCTTCACCTTCTGGAACCGGGCGTTCTTGAAGAACTCGGAGTGGAAGATGACCCTCAAGGTGTCTTTCATCTCATGTCCAGAGGAGACGAAGGCGTCGGCGATGGTGTCGATGGCCATCGGGTCCCGGGGTGGGGTCTGGAGCCAGGCTGGCACCTGGACCTCGTCGGCCACGAAGAAACTGTACAGGTGGCGCGCGATGAAACGGGCCGTGGCCGGCTGGCGGACGATGATGTCTATCACGTCCTCGCCGTTGAACCGGCCCACCTGTCCCAGGAAGCTTTTCTCGCTGTCGTCGTGGTCCTCGGGGTCGTAGATAAAGTGCCAGGGGAAGCGCCCATAGGGGAACCTGGGAAGCTTTCTTGAGATGGTCCAGCCGGTGAAGGCCCGAGCGCACTCGTAGACGTCCTCCTCGGTGTAGTTGCCCTGGCCCATGGAGAAGAGCTCCAGGAGCTCCCGGCCCCAGTTCTCGTTGGGCTCATCCTTGTGGTTGAAGTTATTGTCCAGCCAGTAGATCATGGCCGGGTCCTTGGCCAGCTCAACCAGCAACTCCTGGTAGTTGCCCAGGCCATGCTGCCGAAACAGGTCGATATGAGTCATCATCGAATTGGTGTTATCTACCTTGGAGTTCCCGGTGGCGAACACCATATGCCAGAAGAGGGTCATCTTCTCCTGCAAGGGCCTCGGCGTGTTGATCATCTGCCACAACCATCTGGCTTGACCCTGCTGGGGCGAGCCACCGGGGAGTATCCCATTGGGGAAATGCCGAAACAGAAGCATCTCATCGTTCACTGGAATGCCGTATTTCTCCGGCTCCAGCAGCTCTTCAACCGTCTCTTCGTATCCTTTAGCTACTCGCTCCTCCAACTCAGCCCGGGGCGAGCCGAAGCCCGTACGTCTCATCAGATGTGCCATCAGCGCTATTTCTTCGCTGTGACCCATTTTTTCACCTCCCCAGTTTTACATAAAGATAACCGTGAAAGCCTCCCTGGCCAACGGCAATTATCTCTGTCCTATGACGATGTAGTTGTCCTCGAGCCAGGTATGCTCGTGGTAGGCCGACGCCTCCGAGGCAATGGGCGGGTGGTAGTTCTTGATCTTGTTGTTGCCTATCCTGCCGCTGGTTGGATAGCCCATGACGATGTAGGGGCTCTCGTCTTCGAGGATCTTCCCCAGCTCCAGCGTCAGCGCCCTCCGCTCCTTCTGGGTACTCCCTTTGGATATCCGATCGGCCAGATCGACGACCCGGGGATCTTCCCACCCGTGAAAGCGCGACGCCCTGCTGCCTCCTGGGAGGTTGTTCGCAGTATTGTAAACGTCTGGGTCCACCACCAATGGGCTCGACGTGTAAGGGAGCATCTCGAAGTCACCGCTACGCCACTGGGCCAGGCCGGCAGTGAAATCCACCACCTTTACGGGGGCATCTATGTTCAGGTACCTCTTGAGCTGGGCCGAGACCACCGCGGCCACCTCAGTAAAGGCAGATATGTCTCCTACATTTACTACCGACTTGAACCCATTAGGGAAGCCGGCGTCTGCCAGCAGCTTCTTGGCCTCGGCCAGGTCATCGGGATGTTTCTCACCGTTGAGCTCTCTGTAGCCGGGCACCTTGCTCTGTTCCTCGCTACTGAGGTAGAACCAGCTATCGGGCAGGAAGGGCGCACCGATGAGCCCGCTACCTGCGATTTTCAGGTACTCTTGACGATACAGGGCCAGATTTATGGCCTTCCTTACCCTGGGGTCAGAAAAGGGCGCCTTCTGGGTATTGAACACAAGAATCCGTCCAGCGGCGCTGGGAACGGGGAAGAATGTGCCCTTCTCGCCCATGTCTTCGCCCAGCTTCTTATATTGTGCAGTGTTCAGTCCGCAAGCGGCGCCGTTGCAGGCCAGCACCTGCTCTGTCTTGAAGGCTGCAATTATGGTGCTCGCGTCGTTCATAAGGAACCACATCATCCCATCGAAGTAGGGACGTGGGGCCTTGAAGTAGTTGTCGTTTCTGATGTATTGAAGGGATATGTCCTTTTTGAACTCGCGTACTTTCCAGGGCCCGGACCCGAGCACGTTTCCCACGTTTTCGAGGGACAGTATGTCCAGGCCTCTTTCCAGGTGGTGTTTGGGCTGCATCTTCATGACGTGGTTGGCCAACAAGGGAAGGAATATGCTGGTGGGGACCTTGGTGCGCACCTCTACGGTACTCCCATCAATCGCGCGGGCGTTCCCGGGCTCGTACACGGAACCGAGGAACCCCGCCGATGGGTGCGGGAGGTCCGGGTCGGCGATTTTGTCAAGGCTATACACCACGTCCTCGGCGGTGACTTTAGTTCCATCCCACCATTGGGCGTCAAACAGGCGGAAGGTATAGGTCTGGCTGTCCGCGGCCACTCCCCATTCCCTGGCCAGATCACCCCTTACATCCAGCAGGTCGAGGGTTTCCGCATTGAACTCCATGAGACCGTTATGCATCTGAGAGTTATGGTATACGCACGAAGAGCTGGAAGAGCATCCCCAGATGGACCAACTTCTGGGGTTCCTGTTCATCACCATAGGTATGACGCCGCCCCGCTTTCCCTCCCGTACGAACATTGCCGAAGGCATTCCGGCCGGGGCTGGCATGGCGGTGGGCAACGCTTTGGCGACAGCCTCCTGGACAGCCTTCTGAATATCCTCTGGGCTTATTCCAGGCTGGGCCCCCAGCGCCTTCGTTATGGCCGCGGCGACCTGCTCGCTGGTCACACCAGGCTTTGCTGCTAGCGCCGTCTCTATGGCCTTGGCCGTGTCTGCCGCAGTCACGCCGGGCTGCGCAGCCAGAGCCTTGGCTATCTCTGAGGCCACCTGGTCTACGGTGACTCCGGCGGGTTGACCCGCCAGCGCCTGCTGCACTATCGCCGCCACGTCTACCGGAGTTGGGGTGGGCTGCGGTGTCGGGTCGGTGGTCCCACAGGCCACCGCCAACACCAGGACTAGTGCCAGGGAACCGAGAATTAGAGCACCGGGTCTGAACCAGCTATGTGCCATGACAGGCCTCCATACCTAGATTACAGGCGTTCCAACCGTAAAGCATCTATATCCAAATATCGAGCGAAGCATAACTGAAATGCTTGGATCAGGTCAAGACTGGCTACGCTGAGAATCCGCGTCCCAGGCGCCGGGTTGCCGTAAGTATTGTAAAAGATGCGACGAGACACCACTATCTCACGACCACCGTCCGAGAGTCCTACCCACGTCAGGACGGGCAACACGGCCGGGGGCTTGGTAGTCAGGATGCCACTGTCTACGGGCAGGTTCACGCCCGGTATCCAGTCGGATTCGTCGCTGGCCTGGAACAGCGCCGCCCAGGCGACGTCCCATCCATCTGCTTTCCTTGCTGGTCCCAGCGGGCATGCGAGCCTGCGCTGCGTCCGCTGCTCCTCGGTATCATGGGCCATGCTTGGGCGTGTGAATGTGGCCAGGGGTGATGTTGACCCTGACGTCGTCTTTCCCATATTGAGCGACTTACCGGATTTCACGATCCGATGGCAAGTCCCTGGCGATGCTATACGCGATCGCCGATCAGGAATTGGTGCGGGCCACCTATCGAGATTGTGGTAGCCTCAGGCTACCACTGGCATGAATTTGGGGACAGCAACTTGATTCTACCCGCCAGGTCGTGGCACGGAAGTGGCCCAGAGCTCAACTCTCTCTAGTAGTAGTCGATGAGGTCCGGCCGTGTCGTACAGACCGTCGCCGTAGCAGGAGCATCGTCTATCCTTCTCCGCTGCGTCGCCTGCCGATGACCTGTCATGTGTATTATTGATTACTTAGAGGGCGTAGTGGGAGCGGAAGGTATTCGCGCCTGTAGCGGGATAGGATACTCGGAGGCAATCGCTTGATACATCCGAGTCATGGAGCCTCCACCCCCAGATAACGGGGCGCTCCACAAAGGGAGTCTGATGCGGTGTAGCCACGGAGGTGATGTCGTTGTCCAGGGAAAATGTCATAGGTAAGTGTTCAGCGAAAATGTCCGTAGTGAGCCTGTCTCAGAAGTCTGGGTTGGCGTTGTGTATGGGTCAGGTGTACGATTGAAGCGAGATCAAGGTGGGAGATATTGAGATGCCGCTTCGACCGATGGGCCGAGAGCAGATGTGGATGTTGCCGCCAACGCTTGATGAGCTGTTGGCGTTGGACCATCCAGCCCGATTCGTCGCCGAATTCGTTGACGCATTGGACCGTGATGCCTGGGCAGAGTTGGGGGTGGAGATAGAAGGAGAGGTGCTGGGAGCGCCAGCCTACCATCCCCGTGCACTGTTGAGTGTGTGGCTGTACGGCTTCATGACCGGTGTGCGCTCGAGCCGGAAGCTGGAGGCAGCCTGCCGGGACCAGATACCGTACCTGTGGCTGACCGGGTGGCAGCATCCGGACCACAACACGCTGTGGAGGTTCTACAAAGGGCATCGGCAGGCTATGAGGAAGCTGTTCGAGCGGACGGTGCGCACGGCAGTGGCCATGAAGTTGGTGGACCTGGCAGTGCAAGCGGTGGATGGTACGAAGGTGGTGGCCAACGCCTCAGTGAACAGGAGCTACGATGCTGCGGGACTGCGTGGTCTGTTGGAGCGTCTGGAGAGGGCGATAGGCGACCTTGAGGCACAGAACGAAGCAGGAGAAGACGCTGCTGTTGCCCGTATGCCTGGGGAGTTGGCCGACAAGGAGGTCTTGAGAGAGCAGGTGAGGCAGGCGATGGCCGATCTTGCGAATCAGAAGCGCCACAAGCGGATCAACCTGACCGATGCAGACGCCCGACTGATGAAGGGCAGACAGGGCATCGTGGCTGGCTACAACGCTCAGGCTATGGTCTCAGCCATGAAGACAGAAGAGGGGGCATCCGGCATGTTGGTCACCGCCGTGGACGTGGTGGATGCGGCCAATGACAATGCCCTGCTGGTGCCGATGGTTGAGCAGGCCGAAGGAACGACCGGGACGAGGGTGCCGATGACGTTGGCCGACGCCGGGTATTTCGCCGCGAGCCATGTGGCAGAGTGTGTCCGGCGAGGTCAGCAGGTGGTGGTCTCAGAGGCACGGCAACGCTTCCTCGAAGATCCATATCACAAGGACCGATTCACATACGACGAGCACAGCGACAGCTTCAGGTGTCCACAAGGGCAGACGCTCGCCTTCGTCCGCATACAGCATGCGAACGGAGTCCCATTGCGCCTGTACCGGGCTTCAGGTGCTGTCTGTCAGGCGTGCCCAGCCTTCAGAGCCTGTACCAGGGCTAAGGAGATTGGGCGAAGCCTGGCCATAGGGCCGCACGACGCAGTGCTACGTCGCCATCGTGCCTGGATGTCCACCTCAGCAGCCAAAGAAGCTTACGGGCTGAGAAAGCAACTGGTCGAACCGGTCTTCGGAATCATCAAAGAGCAACAGGGGGCACGGAGGTTCCTGCTGCGCGGCCTCGCTAACGTGGCAGCCGAGTGGAACATGTTAGTCACAGCCTTCAATCTACGCACCCTGCGGCGGGTGTGGAGCTCCTCCCACGTCTCCAACCCTCTACTTGGCGATCCGGAGCCTTGTCCTGTTTCTTGAACCGCGGCGATATCGCGACCACCGCCCACTCCGCAGGCTCCATCAGGTCTTTGCGTCAGCGTTAACTTGCCACCAATCCCCTTCTGAGACTGCGATGATGAATACCGGGCCTCCTCGGCAGCAAATACTTCCTTCAGTTTAGGAGCAGGACCCTCGCTTAGCCACTTGTCCAGTTTCCTGGGGCCACCTCACTATGAGTTGGTCTGGCGACGGGAGGTCCTACTTGAACCGCTATCCGATGATTTAGTATCGGCTGCGGAGAACGCCCTGAAGCTAGTTGATTATCAAGACCGTCCAAACGACGTTGCCGAATCCAGCATCGAATGGGACGGTGTTAGCGAAGCTTGGCTTGTTGTAGCCCTCGCTCTCGTGACTGCTGCGCGGTTTCGCTTCGATGACGACCTGTTCGATGAACGGGCCCTGGCCCTGGAGCCTTTCGTGAACGATCATCAGGACGTTTACCATCGACTTTCCCAAGAACGCTGCCTTTATGCGGTCTACTCAATGAACTTTGAGGCGTTGGAGCGTCTACTTGAAAACTGGGATGTTAGAGATTGCGACCCGATTTGGATGATTCGTAAAGCTGCTCTGCTTTGGGAGTCAGGTCGGAACGATGAGGCGGCAGAGTTAATCAGGCAGGCCCTCGATGCAATACGATCCACCGCTGACGCCGAGGGCAGTGTGGCGGGAGCGTCACGAGAGGGTTGGGCACTTTGGTCTGCTTTCACAATGGACGACCGACGGGAGTTTCGAAAGCGTTGGGATGAACTCGCTGCCTTGAAATGCGATGCCATGTTGGAGAGGGACATCATTACCCGACAGATAAACAATACTAAAGAGTCACGAGAAGCTCCTGCCTTCGACCTCGGCGTGAGGCGCGTCGAGGGTGTGTCGTTTTCCTCTTTCAGGCCAGATGTTGCCGCATACAGGGCAATACTCCTCTCCGAAGTAGCCGGGCTTCCTCCGACTACGAAGCACACAGAGCTTTTTGGCTCCGAGGTAGCTTCTCACGCTCTAAGGTCGGCTGCGGAAGTGTTGGCTGCGAGCCAGCCTGAATTGGCTGTACGGCTAGTTCTAAGGGCTTGCAGTAACGAAACAGACAAGACTCTAAATCGTGTCCTGTCCCGTACTAGAGTCGCTGCTCTATCAGATGACACAGTAGAGGCTCTCAGCAATATCTGCATTGACATGATCAAGTACGCGTTCCCTCGACTTGTTGAGTTGCACAGGCGCCAACGCTCACACTTCTGGATAACACGAATGAGTGTTGCAATAGAGGTACTTTCCCGACTTGCCCTACGCGCAACTCCCGACAAAGCTGAGGCGTTTCTTGACATAGGTCTCCAGTGCTACAGGAGTCATGAAGTCGCACAAGATCATTCGTTGCATCAACCAGTGGGAGACCTGCTCCAACGTTCTTGGGAAGCCCTCCCGATTGAACGCCGAACTGCTATGGCCGTTGACCTACTAAGCACCCCTATCGTTGGTATGGACAACTTCTCGGCCTCTATCCCCAGTCGCTTTCCTGATCCAGGAGACTTCCTGGACGTCGAAGACTTGCCAGTGGAACTCGCACTCGAGGACAATGCTCGATGGCGTGATGTGATTAGCCTCCTGCTGAGGGGATTGGACTTTGACGAGGAATCCCGCAAGCGGGCCTCGAAGAGAATCCTGCTGGTCTTTGAACGGGGGTTGTTGACAGGTGTTGAGTCTTCAGCCTTGGGGAAGGCCCTATGGAGTGACAAGTACACTACACCCGCAAGCCTCCCGATGGAAACGTGCTTACTTGATTGGGCGTTCCTCATTCATCCCCAACCGAACACTGACATGGCGGAACAACGGTTTCGTCTCAAGTGGCTTTCCGGCGATGCAAGCCAGGTCCAAGACAGTGTGAAACGGGATGGCAACACCGTATCGGTCTCGCTTGGATCAACACCACAAGACCCAAGCAAGATCGAAGATATCCTCTGGAATGTCGGAGCTGCCTTGTCGGGATTGCGGAATCACAGTGTTCCGCTCCAACTGACTGAAAAAGAACGCAAGTATATCGCGGATGTAGCAGAATTTTGGGCGGAAGCCGATATTCTTCCACGCTCATTGTCCTTCTTCCCAGCCGCGGCCGCCGAGCCCACACGTTGGGCGATTCGAGGTCTGGCGTCCATTCTGGCCGAAGGCGTCGTCCCGAAATCCGTTGGCGAGCGAATTTACCAAAAGGTCAAGAGTCTTGACGACTCTAGAACTCCCGGGTTTGAACTCATACATGGGCTGATCAAGACAATCCCAGACCAATCTGAAGAGCTTCTGACGTGGCTCAGGATGGGGTTGGCTTCCGATGATGATGATTTGACCAGAAGTGCTATGTTGGGCTTGCATACTTGGCTGGGGGCATCGGCCAATTCGGCCAAAGAGGAGGAGGCATCAACTAGTCCACCTCCCAACGACATGCTACGCGAAGTTGGTTTCATGATTGCTTCCCGTCGGAGCGCCGCACTCCCTCATGCGCTTCAACTGGCTAAGTGGGTGTTCGATCATGGAACGCCAGACTACCAGGACAGTGTGAGCGACTTGGCAATGCATGGTCTGTGGTATCTCGCCGAAGAGTTGAGATACGACCGTGATCGCTCCCCGGAGGAGGACATTGACTTACCTCTCTTGCGATGGCTCTGTGCCGAGCTCGCGCAGTCAATGGCACGGAGGGGTTTCGGAGACGAACTGGGAGTTGACGTCTGGCTGAGGCTTGGTAAGGGAGATCCGCTTCCTGAGGTTCGATATGCTGTGGAGCCAATGCTTAGCCCGAAGTTTAGCCCAGCGGAGTCGAGAGATTAGCCGAATGCGTGGCGTCGCCACCGTAGAAGTGTTGGCGCAAGGTAGTCGAAGGTGTTACACCGATGCGATCACTAGGCGGGGGATAGACGAGCCCCCAATCCGACGGGCTGGGGGGTCGTGAGGGCTTGTCCGGGGATATTCTGACATTGCTATATTGTGACAGGCTAGTATGAGGCCCTTTTTGCGTTTCAACAGAGCCGTTCGGCCATGTGTGCGTACTAGCAACTACTCATCGCCGTATGCCCTCTGCACTCTTACGCAGGTCGGTTTCCAACAATCCGCCGACTATCTTCGACCGAAAATGCCCGTTCTCCTTGTAAAAGGAAGTACTAGGCATCGCCTCTAGGTCGTGCTCTTCAATAACAAATGCGTCAGTAGTGAACCCAGCCGGGAATGTCGCTCCAGTCTCCGCAAGCATCCTCTTGGCATCCTCATCATTCCCCTTGCCGGTCAGATGCCCGGCGTAAACGGCCAGCACTGTAGGTCCATCTTGATTCTCTGCATAGAAATTCTGCAACACCTGCAATCCACCAGGGCACTGCTCGCATTCCAAATCAAAGTAATGGAGGATGAGAGGGCCTATATTCTGGACCTCATCTAGAGTAACTGTTTCGCCGCCGATGGCGTCCTGGCCCTGATACATTGTTATCGTGAAGCTGGGGGCATTGCCGTCAATACTCGCCCCGAAGTTGCCAACCTCAATTTCGCAGGCGGCCAGAGTAGCAGCCGCCACCAGCGCAACTACAAACATTCCCACCCGATGCTTTAGGCCCATGCGTGTAGTCTCCATTCTTGAAATTCGAGGGGGACCTCGACCACGCGAGGACGCCGGCCGAGATCTCCTAGGGAGCGCCTGCTAGCCCTGAGGTTCCGGCGTCAGAGTCCAAAGTATCGCGGCTCGATGCCGGAGTCACCAAGCCATGCTCATAGGCGAACACCACTAGCTGCGTCCTATCCCGCAGTTCAAGTTTCGAAAAGATTCGCTTCGCGTGAGTCTTGACTGTCCCTTCGCTTATGAAAAGCTCTTCGGAAATGTCAGCGTTCGTGTCACCGCGTGCCATCAACATGAACACTTCCTGTTCGCGGTCGGTCAGCTCTTCAATTGCGGCTGCGTTGAGGGCGAACTTGGGCTCTGGCGGGTCCCGCATCAGAGTTGGGAATCCCCCTGGGACTGTCGAGGCCAGGGACTGTCTCATAGAACTCGAGGTGACCTTGGCGCGCGGACCGTGAGGGGCCGTTTCCAATGTGGAAGCCTTCACTGTTCCAGGTTCGCCTCCTCTACCCTGCGTCAGCTGCGGTCCGCCGGAGATTCGCGTGGAGCGAGAGCCCAGCATGAGCCTGGCCCACCAACAGTGTAATGACGAGAAAACCAGGATCAGGTGCGTGGTGAGCACGAACCCCAGGATGCCTAGCGGGGTGAGTTGCAGGGCTTCAAGCGGCGTCTCGAATGTGGCGATACCATCGCCAGACGAAAAGACCCCAGGCCAAACGACCTCTAGCGGCTGGTCTGTGAATGAGACTATCGCCGGGGCGAGCATGAATGCGACAGAGACCGGGGCCGCCACCACGAGACCTACTAAGGCGACGACACCTATCGGCCACTGTATCGCAAGATAGACCAGTCCGGTCCAAGTTGTGGGGTCGACAAGACGGACCCGCACCTGCGACCGAAAATTAGTGACCCCCTCTAGTCTTGAAGGAGGACGTCTAATTGACACGCCGTTGACATACCCGGTCGAAACCGCCTCCAGATCTCCGAGCCACCGGGAAATGAACAGGCAGGCCAGCAAGACCACGGGTCCCACTATAGTCCAGATCATTGCTACGCCCAGAGCGAGTGAGACGACAAGGAAGACGAAATAGCCAATCCCAAGTGGAAACATCAACAACATGTGCAAGGCTCGCAAATAAGTGCGACGGTCGACCACAGGCCATAGGATCTTTCCAATCCGCCCGCGATTGGACGGATACGAGGATGCGAACGGACTGCATTCATAGGTCATGGCATTATCTTCGCTTCATCCTCGACCGATTACATCCCCCTGTAGGGGTAATTCTCGGTGACCCTATGTCTCCAAAGGGTCTCCCGGAAGGGCTAGAGCCTGCGTAGAACTCGAGGACCTGAGTCATAGGTGCGCTAGTAACTTTCGTTTGTGGTGCGAAGTGGCTGGGTCACCCTGCAACGGCGTTGAATAAGCCTCTGGCCCTGATGGGCCGGAGGCCTGTGGAAGGTGAATCCCTCATTCTTATAAGGACCTCCCACCTAAAAGTTCGCAAATCGGTACGCCTTAGCCCACCAAGGAAGACTCGAACCGGAAATGCCGTGAAGTGTCTTGGCTTGGAGCCGGGCACAGAGTCCACTTTCCGGGGAGTACGGCAGTTTCTCTGTTGAAGCCGTCGATGTAGTGGTAACGAGTGTGGTAAGTAGTCTCAATGCAGATCTTATTTGTAGCTAAATATTATTGCCCCTATCTCCACCACACTGGACAAAATCAAGAACCTTCACGCTGAAGTTCTCTCCGATACTCTGACACCTCCGACTAGGTCCCCACCCAGCGTGGCTTAGACCTCCACGGCCATACCTGTAACTGAGGTCAGCAAGGGCGTTCGGCCTTTGTAAGTAGTTTACAGTTCTTGCCAAGACATACCGGGACAAGAACAGCAGCCGAGAGCACTGGCTCTGATGTCTGGAACCGCCGTTTGGACCTACGGAATCGGTCTAGACAGCGTCGGGAGGTCGCTCCCCGAGATCGGGGTGGGCCAAGGGGGATAGCTGCACAGTATTACCTCGGGGCTTTGTTGCTATGGGTAGCTTGGTCAGCGCAAGGTTCGGCAGCCTGCCCTCAAGCTGGATGAGACGGATATGGACCGCACGGTGATTACTCCGGGAGAAACGGGCACCGCCCCCGTGAGCTTCCCCGTCGCCGCACATCCACAACGACCAATTGACTGTAGGCCTCACTCCGGAATACCCTTGAATGAAACTACAATTCGACCAGTCCCACTATTGACCAACCGGCTGGAGGCCTATAATGCAACCTCTTCCTATACGAGAGCGTGGCTACACAAATCCAGAGTTACTTGCGGAAACCGATTGGTTGGCCGACCGTCTCTCCGACCCCAAACTACGCGTGATCGACGCAAGATGGCCAAAAGAATACGCTGCCAGCCATGTGCCGGGAGCGGTCAATTTGAACGGCTTTGGCGGAATTCCAAGGGCCTTTAATGGGGACATGGCCAGCCCTGAGGAGTTCGCCAGCCTAGCCGGTAGTCTGGGTATCAGTAACGAAATGACCATCGTGGTCTACGACGCACCCAGTCAAATGATGGGGATGGTTGCTTGGGCGTTCCTCTATTACGGCCACCGGAATGTGCGTTTGCTGGACGGCGGGTTTCACAAATGGTCCCGTGAGCAGAGACCCGTCTCGACCGAAACGCCGGACTATCCATATACCCATTTCGCTCCGGCGCCAGAGGAGGCGATTTACTGCTCCCTCGATCAAGCAAGGGCTGCGGCAAGCCAGCCAAACACCGTGTTTTGGGACACGCGCACCTTGGAAGAATTCGAAGGCAATTCCAGGTCATATGAAGCGCCTCCTCGCCTAGGCAGAATTCCGGGTGCTGTCCACCTCCATTGGGAGGACTTGATCGACACGAATACGAAGACCCTGAAGCCGGCAGAGGAGTTGCGCCCTCTTCTCATATCAAAGGGCATCACCCCGGACAGTGAGGTCCACACTTATTGAGGAGGGGGTGCGCGGGCGTCGCTCGCGACGATCGTACTCAAGATCCTCGGCTACGAGAAGGCTCGGACTTACGCCGGGTCTTACTCCCAATGGGCCAAGCAGGAAGATCTATCTGTGGAAACCGGATGGGCAAGGTGACGAAGTCTCTGCTGCGTGCGCGGCATTTCGGCTTCCGGCTTGCTTGAGTCACGATTGCATCGGGAGCTCAGCCCGGGAACCCACGAGACTATTGCACCGCGGCAGTCTTTGGCTGACGCCGGGAGCCCCGGAAGAAGCAACCACTTTGGAATCCTTGGCTGCGTGGAGACTGAAAGCCTTCAACCCGCGGGTGCAGTGTCGTTCGAGCCACCAACCCCGACAGTGCATATTGGCCGCCCCTAAATTGGCAGTGCTTTTTCGGCGTGCCCTTCCGGGAGCTCTACGCCGAAGGCGTTCACGTTGAAGGCGAGCATGGCGTAGCAGCCCATCAGGGTGGTGAGTTCCGTCGTGCCGTTGGCGCCGAACTGGGCCACCACGGCGTCGAAAGCCTCCTGGCTGACGCGGTGTGTCCGGAAGAATTCGCGGCCATAGTTCACTACGGCGGCCTCGTCGTCGGCCAGGCCCGGCAGATCCTGTTTGTCGCGCAGGGCGTCTACAATCTCGTCCCTTAGACCCTCCCGCCGCGCCGCTGGGGCGTGGGCGTTCCAGATGAACTGGCAATCGTTCTCCCGGGCGGCCAACAGCATCGCAAGCTCCCGGATGCGTGGATTAAGCGAGGTGTCGGTGCGCAGATATTGGGCCAGGCCAAGGGCGCGTTGGGCGACTTCCGGTGCGTTGAGTATGACGGAGCCGGGCCCCGTGGTCGGTATTTCGCCCCGGTTCGCTACGAATGCGTCGAAAGCCTCCCGCTCACGTTCGGGCACGGATTCTCTGGTCACTGTGGGTGTTCTGGCCATGTCAGCCTCCCTCTTTGTGCATATAGTTTACGAGCTGCGCCCAGGCTGGCGGAGGACTTCTGCGGGGTTTCCTGGTCCAACTCTGGCCGGAAACCGTAGTCGTGTAGACCTCGGTTGGACGGCTGAAAGCATTGTACATGATGTTGTAGAGGTAGGACACTTTGCAACGCCGCTCTGGTTCCCGGTGATTGGTGGGGGCGGCCGGAACAAATGCGGGCCGGGCTCCGTCTATATAATTGTCGTTGCAATATGCAACCGAATCGTATCCCAGTCACAGAGGTTGCCCGTATGAAGACCTACATAAAAACCATCTTCCTTTCGGCTATAGGAGTTTCCGTGCTGCTGCTGGCGTTCGCCGCTTGCGGGGGAGATGCGGAACCGTCCAACGCGACGGAGGAAGTGACCTCACGCCGGAATCCCAACGCATCGGTAAGCGGCTCCGTCACTTATAGGGAACGGTTGGCCCTCACAGAGGGCGCGACGCTAGTGGTCGAATTGCGGGACGTGTCCTACGCCGATGCCGCCGCTCCGCTTATAGCTCGCCAGACCATATCCGATCCCGGACAAGTTCCCATCAAGTTCAAGGTTGAATATAACCGTGACAACATTGACTCTCGGAATACATATTCCATCCAGGCCAGAATCGTCGAATCCGACGGCCGCCTTGCCTTCACCAACGATACGGCATACGAGGTGATAACCGGAGGGAACCCCGACAAGGTGGATATGCTCCTGGTGTTGGTGCAACCTCCGCCCGACCAGGTTGAGGGCAACGAGGACTGGCGGACTTGGGTGGAGGCGCCGGTCCCGGTGGTCTGGACCAACCTGATTCCTAACGAGCCGGAGCCCTTTCTGAGGATTGCTTACTACCAGTCCACCATCGAAGGCTGTGCCCGCCCCGGCAACGAGGAATTGAAACTGGACGGCTACGACATCGTCGCCCGAGTTACGTTGATGCAGCCGCCGCCCACCTCGTGGGCGATCCCCTGCCACGAGCAGGTCGTGGAGCTTGACACCATAATGCCCATCGGAACCTCTCTTGAACCTGGGCAGACTTACAGGGTGATCGTTAACGACTCGGCGGTCACGGCCTTTACCCTGCCGAGGCCCGACCTTCCCTATACATTCATTGCCGAGTCGCCGATAGAAAGCGCCGATGTAGTGATACTGGAGAGCGACCCGCTCCAGTACCAACTTCGTGTTGTGTCCAGCATGCCCAGAGGCAGCGGCTGTTCGCAGTTCAATGGTTACGAGATCCGGCGAAAAGAGGCTGATAAGATAGACCTGGTTGTCACCCACCACCAGGTCTCAGACCCGGATGTTGTCTGCACCGCAGACTATCCAACAGTGGAGTCCTTCGTCCCGTTGGGGTCCGATTTCGATCCCGGCGTTGAATACACCGTGACCGTGAACGAGGACACTGTCAGTTCATTTACGGCAAGCTAGCCTTGACTCCGTGCTCTTACAGGGTCCTTGGCAGCTAACCCCGACATGTTGCGGCTAGCTCTCTTGGTCGGAGAAATAACGCTGGATCAATCTCAGCACACGGTCCCGGTCGATGAGACCGGCGAAGTAGTCAATTATCGCTGTGGTAACCTCGTCTCGGTCAATCCTGCCGTCTCTGTTGGTGTCGTAGTTCATTTCAATTGCCAGCGCCAATGTTGTGACGGACATCAGTGAGCTTGCGGCGTAGGTGCGGTCCTTCTCGTCGGTTTCACAGCGGTGTTCGACAAGCTCCCAACTTCCATCGGTGACTGAGTACAATTTCGCACGGTCCTCGCTGCACGCTAGTGGGTCGTCCGACGGAATGCCCAGCCACAACTCGACACCCGACGGGGTGTAGTCCATATAAGGAACGTCGCTCCCAGCCGGATAGGCCTTAACGTTCACCGACCACACGACCTTCGAAGCGACGTCCGATGGCGGCGCTCCCTCAGGCAAGACGTCTAATCTAGCCACCACGATTGTGGTGCCGCTGGCAAGGGAACCCCGGGGGACTACCAGACCTATGGCAGGATCACTCCCGGACGTAGTCGTTGTTGCGCCGGCGTACAACGTCACTGAGGAATAGCTGGATGACCCTATCGTCAGGACCACTGGAACACGCTGAGGAGAATTTTCGACTCCGGAGCCGGAAATCTCTATCGTAGCTCGGTGATAGCCTGCCTCAAGGTCTGACGTGTCGACGCTTATGTCGATTTCCTCAATGTCATTCGGCCCGCCTGAGGAACCGGATGTCGGATCCAAGGTCAGCCAATCGGCGTTGACGGACAGCTGGAAGCTCATGGCGCTTGCCCGGGTGTTCCACACTTGCAACTTCTGGGATGCCGGTATAGATATCGGTACATCTCCGACCATCGCAGCGTAGAACGCCAGCTCGGACGGGGAAAACCCAATCACAGGTGAAGGAGGTTTCGTCGGAGTCTGAGGAGGGGGCGTGGTCTTGAGAGTAAAGGTCAGTCTGGCCATCGGCTGGTTGGAAAACTTGCCCATACCTCTGATGCTACTGATGGGTTCCTGCGGGTTGGTGGCAGGGTTGTTCAAGCTGAACTCGTCGCCCTCCTCGGTCCCCGCGTCGTAGGGATAGAGGTTGATTACGCGCTGAGTCCGCCAGTTTCCGTTGCTGTCTAGCAGGGAAAGCCCTGAAATGCCCACGAACCAGTCCGGGCTGGGTCCAATCATGGAGAGCAAGGTAACTAAGGGATAGTCGGACGTGACCGCGATGCCGAATGTATTCAAGCCTTCCGGGCCGGTTCCGGGACGCTCATGTATGATCGACAGTTTGTTGTCTCCGCTGACGTAGATTTCAAACCGGAACCTGTCCGTGGCGCCGAGCTCCGCGACGTTCTCAATCCCTGGTGTGGCCATGCCGCCGCTTTGCCAGTAGCTTACGCTGCTGTTGTGGACTGCTCCAATCAGCTTTGTGAAATGTGCTCCCCCTACGACCCCGTCGGGAGTGCTCTGGAGGTTCCACCTTCCCTTGAACGTAACACTGTACTCAACTTCGGATGGTGTCTGCGCCAAGGCGGGTTTAGAGATGGCTCCAGGTATGAGCAATAGGCACACCAATCCAGCAACGGCCGCAAGCTTGAGCCAGAGGAGCCGCTTGGCGGGAAACGGCATTGATAGAATGACCTGGACGCCTCGCTGCCGCCGAGATAAGTATGTCACAAGGCTCATAGCTGCCATCCCTGAATAAACCATCGAGGCAACCCTTTACCCGAACCGTCCTGGCTGGTTGTGAGTTCAGGCCCTATGACTTGGCTTGGAGCAGCGCAATGCCAATGGCGCCGGGACCGGTGTATACGCCCAGGGCGGGGCCGAAGCTTGTGACGTAGGGTTGCGCGCCTTCGGGCAGCATGTCCTTGAGGTCGTCGGCCACCTCGCGCGCCTTGTCCGGAGTGGTGCTGTACATGACCGCCAGGTCTTCTATCGGCCCAAAATCTCGCGCCACCTGCTTCAGTTTTACAAGGGCTTTGGCGAACGTCCGGCCCTTGCCCAGCTCGTGCACGACCCCGTCCTTCACAATAATCATAGGCTTGAGTTGGAGAGCGGTGCCTATCATCGCCCGGGCCTTGCCGATACGGCCGCCCTTTTGCAGGAATTCCAGCGTTTCGAACAGGCAGAAGCATTGGGCCCGTGCCGTCGCGTCGCGGGCAATTGACACGACTTCATCATAGCCTGCGCCGCGATTGGCCGCCGACGCCGCGGCGGCGACCACGAGGCCGAGTCCCATGGACGCCTGCTCGGTGTCTATGACCTCTATGGGGCAGGCCGCTGAAGTCATTGTGGAGGCCTGGACTGCAGAGTTGTAGGTGCCGCTGATTTTGGATGATATGTGGAGGGATACGATGCCGTCGGCGTCTCCGCCAAGCCGGTCGTACACCTCCTTGAAGTCGCCGGGGGACGCCTGCGACGTCTTCGGCAATTCCGGGCTGCTGGTAAGCATCGAGTAGAAGTCGTCGGGGGTTATCGTGACGTTGTCCTTGTAGGTCTCCGTGCCGAAATGGACATTCTGAGCCACAACGGCAATGCCAAGGCGCTGAGCCGCATCGCCGGGAATGTCTGATGTGCTGTCGGTTACGATTCTGACGGTCATTTGCCACCTGCCCTTGCAGGACCAGAGGATGCAACAGACCGGCCCGAGCGTGTCTAGGAGGTGGGCTTGCGGGAGGAGTTCGGTTAGATCAGCAAGTTGAGAGCGCCCTGTTGCGAAGTGGAAGCAGGCTCCCTGTGCAAACCGGGAGCGCTTGCTATGACGCTCTGTCTCAGCGAAATGGCCTGCTGCGGTTCCCCCTGGCTGCCTTATTTTGTGCGCTTAGTCTACCATAGAACGTAGCCATGCCGGGGACCATCTATCCGAGATTGGGTCAACGGCGCTGCCGCTTAAGACCAATGTCGCCAATCTCACTGCAGTAGAAGACGGACGTATGACCGGCGCCTTTCACGACCAACGTTCAGCAACCCAGACGCCTGTGGTCAGGAGCGATATTTTTGGTGGGATAGTCCACCGGGACTAATTTTTGTCCTACATCGGTCAGCGTCAAGCGATAACGATGACAGAATACGTCCATGGGCTTTAGGTTTTTGGTCTATCAAGCTTATCAACGCTTGCGCCGGTGGCTGTTTCGGAACCTTGACCGGCTCCTAAGGACGCTGCTAAACTCCGGAAGAGTCGAGTGGGATGTGGTTGATGTGGTGGGGATCTCGCGCGGCCTCCGCGCCTAGTCATCTGGACGTGTGCCATGCAGATATACTCTAGCAGCCCCCGAACGGGGCATATACACCGAAGGGCGGCGGGTTATCGCAGCCGACAGCGATACAGCCTTCCCTGTGAGCCTTAACTCCCTCGTCCAATCTATCGGGGTCCTCTGACCCCTCTCCCTTAGGTCCTCTGGCCTTAACCTTGCCGCCGACTTCGTCGGCTCCCGCGCCCGCTACAAAGCAAATGCTTCATTTATGCTTTGAGTTGTAGGCGGCCCGATAGCGGAGCGACAGAAGCAAGGTTCAAATCAACACATGCGTCCAGGGGTATCGTATTGCCAAACGCATTGTGCGCTTGGCTTGCAGGGAGACCACGAAACACTCTACTTAACTAAGTCCCGCCGTTGCGGGCAGCGCTTCGCAAAGTGCAAGAAAATCAGGAGGTTGACAATGCGACAAGTACTGAGGTCTAAGATTCATCGAGCTTGGGTTACCGATGCCAACACGGACTACGTTGGGAGCATCCTCATTGACGAAGACCTGATGGACCGGGTTGACCTGTGGGACTTCGAGAAGGTCCTGGTCTGCGACATCACCAACGGCAACCGGTTCGAGACCTACGCCATAGCAGGCGAACGCGGCTCAGGAGTCGTCGCCGTACAGGGAGCGGCCGCCCGGCTGAGCTCAACAGGGGACTGCATAATCATCATGTCCTTCGAAGTCACCGACGAACGGCCGGACCCACAGATGATTCTGGTGGACCAGGACAACCAGTTCGTGGAATACCTCGAGGGAGCCAAACATGGTCAGCAGGTTTTCTGAGCAGGAAACCGAGTCCTACTACGACTCGGAAGACGTCATATACCGGTCGGTCTGGGACGAGGATGGAAGCGTCCACTGGGGCCTCTTCGACGAAAGCGGCGACACGGACTTCCTCAAGGCCTGCAACAGGCTGAACCGGACGATGGTCGACAAGGGCCGCATTGGCCAGGACTCGTCGGTACTGGACCTGGGTTGCGGCAATGGAACGACTGCCATCTGGCTGGCCAGCGCAAGCGGCGGCCGGGTGACGGGCATCGATCTCAGCGGGGTACGTGTGGCCAACGCATTGGAGAAACGGGCCGCGCTGAGCCCGGAATTAGGGGACAGAGTGGCCTTCGAGAAAGCCTCAGCCACCGAGTTGCCCTTCGCCGACGGCTCTTTCACCCACGTGTGGAGCCAGGCCGTAATCTACCACGTGCCCGACAAACGACAGGTCTTGAGCGAGGCCTACCGCGTCCTGGCTGACGGCGGCGTCATGGTGTTCGATGACCTCCTCAGGCCAAAGCGGGACATTACGCCCGATGCCCAGACCTTTGTCTACGACAGGCTGCTGTTCGACACCGAATTCAGTTTCGAGTCTTACCAGCAGGCCCTCAAGGACCAGGGCTTTGACATATTGGAGGCCTTGGACCTTTCCCCTCACCTGAGGCAAAGCTACCTGTGCTTGTCCGAGCGCACCCCCAAAGACGAAACGTTGGACGACGCCGAACACTACAAGTGGCTCAGCACCGCATACATCGAGACCGCCGCAGCCGTCGACAAGGACGAGCTGGGCTGGGGCCTCTTCATCTGCCGAAAGTAACATGCCGGACAGCCACAACAGGGTCCAGTGGGTTTATTCCTCCAACTCCAACCAGGAGTTGGAGGAGCGCTACGACCAGTGGGCCGCAGAATACGATAAAGACCTGGCCGAGGAATTCGAGTGGAACGCCCCTCAGACAGCGGCCGACCTATTCTCGAAGCACGTCCCCACAGGGGCGAAAGTCCTGGATGCGGGTGCGGGCACCGGCCTGGTAGGCGAGTGTCTGGCCCAGTCCGGCTACCGCGACCTCTACGCCATGGACCTCTCCCTGGGAATGCTTGAGGAGGCCCGCCAAAAGGACCTCTACAAAGAGTTCCAGCAAATGACCCTTGGGGAGGAGTTGGGATACGACACCGACTCCTTCGACGCCATCATCAGCGTGGGAGTGTTCACCACTGGCCACGCCCCGGTCCACGCCTTCGACGAGTTGACCCGCATCACCAAGCCCGGCGGGTTCATTGTGTTCAGCCTGCGGGTGGACCTCTACGAAGAAGGCGGATTCAAGGAATACCAGACTGGCATGGAAGAAGCCGGCAAGTGGAAGCTGGCCGAGCTATCCGAGTCCTACTACCCTCTCCCCAAGGGCGAGCCCGACGTAATCCACCGCATCTGGGCCTACCAGGTCACCGCCTAGCGCCACCCCCTCCGGGGCGGTCTTAACTTCCCCACTACATCTGGCTTCTTTACAGGTCCTCCGGCCTTTTTTGTTCGAGACGAGTTGCTATCTGCTATTATTCTAGGAGCATGGAAATAGAAATAGCTAAGTTGGGAATTAGATGAAACTCGAAAGAGTTGGGATTCCTACAATGGTTATTGCTGCAATGGCCTTATGGGGGGCCGCTGCGGCAATCGGGCTTGTCTCTATCCCCGAGGCCTTGGCGACAGAGGGCGACTGCGCCAGCGCTGGCGCAGTGTCCGATCCGAGCAACAATCCCGGGCTCGTGTCCGACTGCGCAGTGCTGCTTGCCGCGCGAGATATCCTGACGGGGACCGCCACGCTCAACTGGTCGGCGGATGCTCTCATTACCCAGTGGGAGGGCATCACCGTCGGCGGAACACCGTTGCGGGTCACACATCTGGACCTATCCAGGAAGGGATTGACAGGTGAGATGCCTAGTGAGTTGGGGAGCCTCCCCAACCTGCAATGGCTGGATCTCAGTTCCAACCGGTTGACGGGGGAGATACCTAACGAGTTGAGGACCCTCGTCGGCCTGCAAGTGCTGTATCTCGACAGGAACCAGTTGACCGGTGAGATACCTAGGGGGTTGGGGAGTCTCCCCAACCTGCAATGGCTGTACCTCGGCTCCAACCGGTTGACGGAGGAGATACCTAACGAGTTGGGGAACCTCTCTAGTCTGCAATCTCTATATCTCGGCTACAACCGGTTAACGGGGAATATCCCTACGGAGTTAGGGAATCTCTCCAACCTGAAGGATCTGGACCTAAACAGGAACCAGTTGACGGGGGAGATCCCTACGGAGTTAGGGAATCTCTCCAGCCTGCAGTGGCTGTACCTGGACGAGAACCAGTTGACGGGGGAGATACCTACGGAGTTAGGGAGTCTCTCCAACCTGCAGAGGCTCTACCTAAACAAGAACCAGTTGGCGGGGGTGCTTCCTCAAGGTTTGACAGGGCTAACGATGCTGGAGTCGTTTGCCTTCCATAGCAACTTGGGGATTTGCGCCCCGGTGAATGGAGCATTCCAGTCGTGGCTCCAAAGCATAGGCGACGTCTCCGGCAGCAGCTGCGCGCCGGTAGATTCGCTGGAGGACCGGGCGGCGCTGGTCGAGTTCTACAGCGCCACGGACGGGAAGAAATGGCGGACGAAGACCAACTGGCTGAGCGACCGGCCTGTCAGGGAATGGCACGGTGTCACCAATGATGCGGACGGGCGAGTCACTGGATTGTACCTCTCCAGGAACCAGTTGACTGGCGAGATACCGACTGAGTTGGGTAACCTCTCCAATCTGCAAACGCTGAACCTCTCCTTGAACCAGTTGACTGGCGAGATACCGACTGAGTTGGGTAACCTCTCCAATCTGCAAACGCTGAACCTCTCCTTGAACCAGTTGACAGGGGAGGTGCCTACGGAGCTAGGCGGACTCTCCAACCTGGAAGTGTTGCACCTGAGTCGGAACCAGTTGATGGGGGAGATACCGACGGAGCTAGGGAGCCTCCTCAGCCTGGAACAGCTATTCCTCAACAGGAACCGGTTAACCGGGGAGATACCGCCAGAATTGGGGAACCTCTCAAACCTGCGAGTACTGTTGCTCTCTGGCAACCGACTGACTGGGTGCATCCCCAACGAGTTGCGGGACCTGCCTGGCAACGACTTCCACAGTCTTGGCCTGCCGTTCTGTGGTGACGAGCCAACAGTTATTGAGTCCAGCCCCGACAGGGACGCTTTGGTCGCGCTCTATCACGCGACTGACGGGGAGAACTGGAGATACACAACCAACTGGCTGAGCACCTGGCCTATCGGGGAATGGCACGGTGTCACCACTGATGTTGATGGTCTGCTCACTGGATTGCACCTCTCTAGGAACCAGTTGAGGGGAGAGATTACAACGGCGTTGGGCAACCTCTCCAGACTGGTTGCGCTGGACCTCTCCAGCAACCAGTTGACGGGGGAGATCCCAAGTAACTTGGGGCAACTGGCGAATCTGCAAGAGCTGGGCCTCGGTTACAATCAGTTGACGGGGGAGATGCCGACGGCGTTGGGTAACCTCTCCAGCCTGCAAACGCTGGACCTCTCCGGGAACCAGTTGACGGGGCCGATACCGCCAGAGCTGGGCAACCTCTCCAATCTGACGGACCTGAGGCTCGGAACGAACCAGTTGACGGGGCCGATACCGCCAGAGTTGGGCAACCTCTCCAATCTGAAGGACCTGAGCCTCGGAGCGAACCAGTTGACGGGGGAGATCCCAAGTAACTTGGGGCAACTGGCGAATCTGCAAGAGCTGGGCCTCAGGTCCAACCGGTTGACGGGGGAGATGCCGACGGCGTTGGGTAACCTCTCCAGCCTGCAAACGCTGGCCCTCTCCGGGAACCAGTTGACGGGGCCGATACCAAGGGAATCAGGGCGACTGGCGAATCTGCAAGAGCTGGGCCTCGGAGCGAACCAGTTGACGGGGCCGATACCGCCAGAGCTGGGCAACCTCTCCAATCTGAAGGACCTGAGCCTTGGAACGAACCAGTTGACGGGGCCGATACCGCCAGAGTTGGGCAACCTCTCCAATCTGAAGGACCTGAACCTCGGAGAGAATCAGTTGACGGGGCCGATACCGCCAGAGCTGGGCAACCTCTCCAACCTCCAGAGGCTGTGGCTCTACAAGAACCAGTTGACGGGAGAGATACCGCCAGAGTTTTGGCGCCTCTCCAACCTGAAATTGCTGTGGCTCACCGATAACCAGCTGATGGGAAAGATACCGCCAGAATTGATCAATCTCTCCAGCCTGCAAGCGCTATGGCTCAGAAAAAGTGGACTTACTGGGTGCATTCCGGAGGTTCTCATTGAGTTCGTGTCACAGCTGACAAATACCGACGTAGGTCATCCACCCATTTGTACAGGGTTTGAAGTCGTTCACACAGCAGACAATGGCCCGCAAATACACAAAGACAAAGTCTTTGTCTTGCCCACCACGAAAAGTCTCACCACTGGGAATTTGTATCACCGGGATTATACTGCTCGGTTCTTCGAGTATTTCCACGATGAGTTTGATTTTCTGGTAATTGTCCGTAACCTAGACGGAATCCGATCTTCTCCGGTCAATGAAACCTCATACTTTGCCTTTGCGATGAACGACGTGGAGGGCATAGGTCAAAGAATTTATTCCGACGGTGATTCGTATGGATCAGGAGGTGCACTTCAGGGCGTGATATCTCATCCGTACATGAACTCTATCTCTTCGGGTCCATCGCTACATGAACTGATGCATCGATGGGCAAACAATATCCTGCCATTGGGTTATGGAGCCCACTGGGGATTCAGCAGTGCGAACGGACAACTAGGTGGATTTGACATCGCAGAATTGGTGGATCATGGCGACAACACATACTCCGCCGGCATCATTGCCCCGTATGGCATCGCCGCAAACTGGAAACCCTACAGCCCCATAGAATTGTACGTAGCAGGCTTTATACCGCCGGAGGAGGTCCCTGACCTGTGGGTGGCGGAGGACGGGGAGTATTTGGCGAGGAACGGTGGGTGCGTCAGAGCATCCGATGGATACTGTATGTTTACCGCAACCGACATTAGAACGTATACGATTGAGGACATCATAGCTGAGCATGGAGAACGAATCCCGGACTCCTCGCAGTCTCAACGGGAGTTTCGGGCGGCAGTCATTCTCTTGATTGACGACGATAATCCCCTCATCCAGTGGCAGTTGGACAAGGTGAGCGGCGACATCGCGGCATTCAGTTACGCCGGCGATGACGACAATGACGACACATACAATTTCTACGAAGCAACAGGTGGACGAGCCACGATCACCATGGACGGCCTGTCGCAGTTCCTGAAGGCCCAGCTTCTTCCGGGCGTCCCCACTGACTTGACGGCAATGGGTAACGAGCTGCCGGGCATCGATCTTTCGTGGAGAGCGCCGGCAAGCGACGGCGGTTCAGCTATCACCGCCTACGACATGCGCTATATTGAGACGTCTGCCGACGGGACTTTGGACTCCAACTGGACCGTGGAGGAGGATGTTTGGACCGCGGGCAGCGACGACCTGGAATACACGCTGATTGGCCTCACCCCAGATACCCAGCACAACGTTCAAGTTCGGGCGGTAAACGCCGTGGGTGACGGACCCTGGTCGGCCACGGCCACCGGAACGACATTGAGTGCGAGCGTTTGCGTCGCCGGAGGTGCGGTAACGGATGCGGCGAACACGGGTCTGGTGTCGGACTGCGAGGCGCTCCTTGAGGGTCGGGACACGCTGGCAGGGAGCGCGTCGCTGAACTGGTCCCAGGACACCCCCATCTCCGTATGGGAAGGCGTGACCCTCGGCGCAACGCCTCGACGGGTGACCGGTCTTGCCCTCGGTGATAGCGAGTTGTCCGGCTCGATACCCACCGAACTGGGCAATCTACCTAACTTACGAGTACTGGACCTCGCTCAGAACGAGTTGACTGGCCCTATACCCGCCGAACTAGGCAGCCTCTATAGCATCGTAGAGTTGTACCTCTATGATAACCAGTTGACTGGGTCTATACCGACTGAGCTGGGTAACCTTTCCAACTTAGGAGAGTTGGCGCTTCATGACAACCAGTTGACTGGAGAGATACCGACTGGGTTGGGCAGCCTCACCAACCTGACACATTTGCTGCTCAACAACAACCAGTTGACCGGCGCTATATCCACCGAACTGGGCAACTTGACCAACCTAAAGGTGCTGAAGCTCTCTCATAACGAATTGACAGGGGACATTCCGGCGGAGTTAGCACAGCTCACAAACCTCACGGAGCTGGAGCTCGCGGGCAATGAACTTACTGGGTGCATACCCGGAGGGCTCAGAGATGCAGCAGTGAATGACTTTGGCGATCTCGGTCTGCCGTTTTGCATGTTGACCGAGGACGAGCTGCTCGCCCGGTATGACGCCAACGACAACGGCATGATCGATCGAAACGAGGCCATTGCCGCTATAGCAGATTACTTCGCAGGCCTGATTAGCAGAGATGAGGCGATCACGGTAATATCCCTGTACTTTGCGTCGTCTGGTTGACGCAATCCTTGGTCGAAAGCCATGAAATCCCTGAGTCCCCGTTATGGACTCATAGACCGTAGCCGGTTTTCAGGCCTCCGACCCGCCCCAACCGAGCTGTTTCTATTGAAGTATGAACCCCTCGTAGCCGTTGGCTGCGGCTGCGTTGCGCTTGGCGCGCATGACGGGTGCAGTGTCGGGCGATGAGAGCAGAGCGCGTGGTTTGCCGGGGATGTTCGCCCCCACAAACCAGGAGTTTGCCTGGGTCCGGATGTGCTTGGCTCCCTCCACGTTCACGTGCTCGAGCCATGCGTCTTCCGCCTCTGAGCTGGCCGAAATGCGCGTGTAACCGTTGTCCCGCACGTAGCTGATGCAGTCGGTCACCCATTCCACCAACGGCTCGGCGGCTCTGACGAAGTTGCCCACGGAGGCCGCGTTGATGGTGAAGAGATTGGGGAAGCCGGCGCTCTGGATGCCCATGAAAGTGCGTGGGCCGTTGGCGAACTTGTCCTTGAGGGTGCGCCCGTCCTCGCCGCAAATTTGCACCCTGTTCAAGGCCCCGGTGACGGCGTCGTATCCCGTGGCAAAGATGATGACGTCCAGCTCGTAGTCGGCGTCGGTAGTCGCTAGCCCGTTGGGAGTGATGCGCTGGATTGGAGCGTCCTTGACGTCCACCAGGAGCACGTTGTCCTGGTTGAAGACCTCATAGTAGCCGCTCTCGCAGGGGATGCGCTTCGAGCCGAATATGTGGTCCTTGGGCACCAGCATCTCAGCCACCACGGGGTCGTGGACGCGCTCCCGGATTTTTTGGCGGACGAATTCGGCGTAGTCTTCGTTGGCCTCTCCGGGGACCATGACGTCGTAGAAATTGGACAGCCATTTCTTGAAACCGGGTTCCGCCCATAGCTTTTCGTACTGCTCCTGCCGTTCTTCTTCCGATACTTCCCAGGCCGACCTGGGGTCGAACTGGTGCTCGAACGAGCCTGGAGTTTCTAAGCACCTCTTGAAAATCTCCGGGTAGTTCGCCTTTATCTCCTTCTGCATCTCATCGCCTATCGGGCCGTTACGGAGAGGCGCGCAGTAGTTTGCTGTCCTCTGGAAGACTGTCAGATGGCCTACTTCCTTGGCGATTTCCGCGATGAGTTGCACGGCGGTGGCCCCGGTGCCGACGACCCCAACCCTCTTGCCTGCCAGGTCCATGCCCTCTTTGGGCCATCTGCCGGTGTGGCACCAGGCGCCCTTGAAAGTGTCCAGCCCTTCAAACTCGGGGACGTAAAACGCCGATAAAAGCCCGACAGCCGTGACAAGGAATTGGCCTCTCGCCTTGAGGCCGCCGTCAGTCTCTATCTCCCAGAGGTTGGCCTCCTCGTCATAGACCGCCGACTTGATGCGAGCATTGAATTGGATGTCCCGCTTCAGGTCGAACTTGTCAGCCACGTAGTTGAGGTATCGTTCGTTCTCAGGCTGGCCGGAGTACAGCTCTTTCCAGTCCCATTCCTCGAGCAGTTCATGTGAGAAGGAGTACCCGTATGTGTAGCTCTCGGAATCGAAGCGGGCCCCGGGATAGCGGTTCCAATACCAGGTGCCGCCCACTCCGCTGGCTTCATCAAACGCACGCACGGAGAGCCCCATATTCCGGAGGCGGTACAACATGTAAAGCCCGGTCACTCCGGCTCCAACGACGAGGGCGTCGTACTGTTTGACGTCCTCGTTGGACTGAGAGGAGGTTGCTATTGTTTGCTGCAAAGAATCTACCATAACGTTCCCTCTTCGGCTCTTTGGACTGTTGCGCTGCAACGACGGGTCGGGTGCCTTGGGTGGAGATGAGGCGTCACTGCCCTTAGTCGGACGCCTAGCCTGGTCCTCGCCGTCAAGTGAGCCTGCCCTATTTTAGCCCATGCCCCATGTGGTTCGTCAATTTAGCCCTGTCGATTAGGGCTTGTTGACACCAAAGCTTGGCGCCGAAAACCCCAGACCTGTCATTCCGAACGCAGTGAGGAATCTAGGAATGTTGTTCGGAATCCTGACCCAACTCGACTGACAGGTCCTTCCCTTGGGACGTTGCACTTCCTGTGATCCGGGTTTGAGTGCAAGGATTTTAGATTTCTCACTACGCTGCGCTACGTTCGAAATGACATTCGCAGGGGTTGGTATAACTGTAGTGAGGCGAGGTGATGTACATTCTAGTGTGGACAATTCCTAGTCCGCCGTCACATTGCGGGCGCCATGTTACACTCAACCGCTCCGCCGAGTGTTGGAGGACCAACCTATAGCTCCTAATGACGGTTTCTACTGGGCCTTTCTGGCTCTTCTAGGCTGGGGCTGTGCCGATTACCTGGCGCGGTCCGCCTCCGGCCGATTCGGAAGCGTGAGCGTCACGCTGCTTACCCTCACCATTGGATTGGCGGTTCCCCTTCCCTTTGTGCTGGTGGAAATCTCCCAGGGGTCGCTGGCCGTGGACTGGTCGGAGTTGGCGGTCTGGGGGCTGGTGACCGGGGCGTTCCTGGGAGTCGCCTATCTGGTCTACTACACCGGCCTGCAGCGCGGCTCCGTGACGGTGGTGTCCACCGCGGCCTCGGCCTGGCTGGCGGTCACTGTGGTGATTGCCGTGGCCGCCTTTGGAGAGAGCCTTTCGCTGGGCCAGGTGGGTTTAATGGCCGTCATTTTCGTGGGGATACTCATGCTTTCGGCCGGCCGGGTGACTGAGATGGGTGTGAGAACCGGCCTGGCCTGGGGGCTTGGAGCCATGCTCACCATTGGTGTCGCCATGGGGTTGATTGACCAGGTGACGGAAGCGGCCGGGCCTATGCTGGCCGTGCTTGTGGTCCGGGGCGTCTCCATCGTCCCGACGTACGCGTTCGTGCGGTTCCGACGTATGGGAGTTCGGCTGCCCTCCGACCGGAGCGGATGGACGTTGCTGGTGGCCGTGGGCCTTCTCGACGCTGGCGCCTACGTCGGATACAACCTGGGTGTGGACAGCGCCCCTGTGGCTGTCATAGCTCCCATCGCCGCAGCCCATCCCGTGGCCACTATTGCGCTGGCCGTGGCGCTGAGCAGGGAGCGGCCTCACGCACTCCACTGGGCGGGCGCCGCCGCTGCCATAGGAGCTACCGCCGGTCTCAGCTTCCTGGTGGGGGCTTAGGGGCGAGACCAGCGGCAGATGTCCAGGACGGACAGCGGGGCAATCTGCGGAACCGGCGTCGATTAGGCGTCGCTACATGCTAACACAAGCGTGGCGCTGGGAATGCCAAACATCCACAGAACGGCTTCTGCACGCAACACCTTACCCATTGCCGTCGAGTCCCCTATCGCATCTTCAGAATGTGGATAGGACCTCCAGTCACCACCTTCTGGGATAGGCGCTCATGAAATACATTGCCTCCTTATCGACAGTTGCGGTGATTACCACGAACTTACCGTCGACGATCACGTTCTCTATATCCACCCCTCGGGGAAGCTCGTCATAAAACTCGTCCCTGAGGAATTTCTCGACCTCCCGCCTCTCCGATTTCGACTTCGCTGTGGATTCGCTATCAAAGAGGAAGGCCATTTTGAAGTTGATCATCTCGGCCTCTTTACCTCTGGATATCGCAATACCCACGGACTCGACACCCCGATACTCGCACCCGGGAATATGCCGCACGCCGCAGCCCCTTGCTGCCGTGACTATCCAGCCGTTGCCGACTCTCTTTAGCGCACGCCTGAGGTCGGTGTCATCCTTATCCAAATCCAACAGGGAGCCCGACCCGAGACTCAGCGAGTCGAGCACATACTTGACGGCCGCCTCGCTTCCCATGAGTACGTATCCTCCCTTGTCTAGGAGCGCTGCCGTTCCCCACCACGTGTGAGTCCACAATTTGTACCCCAAGTACTCCTCGTACTCGTAGCCTTCTTCGTCGCCGAGATCGTCCCTAATCTGGGCAAAGTCGAAATTCCCTTCCAAGATTCGCAAGTCCCCGTTTCTACTTGGCACGACGATTATCGTCTCGATGTCGTCGAGGGAGATGCCGGTGTCCTCGAGGTTGACCTCCCACTCGCGTTCAATATGGCCAGCCGTCGCTGGAGGTAAGTCACCCGTCATGATACCGTTGACGTCCCATATAATTGCCCGCAAAGCATAGTCCGGAATGAGGGCCTGCGCACCTCCTGGCGATGAGCCGCATCCAGCGGACACCGACGTTACAAGAAGCAATGACAGGACGATTACGAATGCTCCAGCCGTTGTGATGCGGGCACACGCTCGTCTCCGCAACGTGACTCCGATGTTCATCTGTTATCCCCCTTGGCTTGGCGAGAAATGGATCGGGTAGGCCAGATTTGTCGGGAAGCTCGCCCCTTCTTCACTCCACAGGAATGATTGTCGACATATCTCCCCAGCAGGCGATGGCGCCGTCCGTCTTCACCCCGCAGGTGTGGAGCGACCCAGAGCTAACCGAGGCGAACTGCCCGGCAGGGGGCGTGGACTGGCCATCGCCGTTCAATCCCCAGCAGGCGACGGAGCCGTCTTTCTTCACTCCGCAGGTGTGGCGCGACCCGGCGCTGACTGAGGCGAACTCCTCGACCGGAGGCGTGGACTGGCCAAATTCATTCCATCCCCAACAGGCGACGGAGCCGTTCCCCCTCACCCCGCAAGTGTGGAGCAACCCGGCGCTGACGGAGGCGAACTCCGCGACCGGAGGCGTGGACTGGCCAAATTCATTCCATCCCCAGCAGGCGACGGAGCCGTTCCTCCTCACCCCGCAGGTGTGGGAACCCCCGGCGCTGACGGAGGCGAACTCCCCTGTCGGCGGCATGGACTCGCCAATTTCGTCACTGCCCCAGCAGGCGACGGGGCCGTCCCTCCTCACCCCGCAGGTGTGGTCTCCCCCGGCGCTGACGGAGGCGAACTCCCCGACCGGAGGCGTGGACTTATCATAGCTTTGCCAACCCCAGCAGGCTAAGGATCCGTCTATCTTTACGCCGCAGGTGTGGCCTCCCGCACCGCTGGCCAAAACGCTTCCCCCTGCGCTGACCGAGGCGAACTCCCCGGCAGGAGGCGTGGTGACCCAGCCGAGGGGATCACGTCCCCAGCAGACGACGGAGCCGTCCCTCCTCACCCCGCAGGCGTGGTCTCCCCTGGCGCTGACGGAGGCGAACGCGCCGACCGGGGGCGTGGACTGACCATAACTGTTCGACCCCCAGCAGGCGACCGAGCCGTCCTTCCTCACCCCGCAGGTGTGGACGAGCGCAGCGCTGACGGAGGCGAACTCCCCGGCGGACGGAGTGATCCGAGTGTCGTCATCTCCGCAACAGGAGACGGAACCGTCCCTCTTCACCCCGCAGGTGTGGAAAGCCCCGGCGCTCACCGAGGTGAATTCCCCCGCCGGGGGCGTGGACTGGCCATCGCTGTTCGATCCCCAACATGAGACTGAGCCGTCCTTCTTCACTCCGCAGGTGTGGAGCGACCCGGCGCTGATGGAGGCGAACTCCCCATCCGGCGGCGTGGTGCGGCCATATCTGTCCCTCCCCCAGCAGGCGACGGAGCTGTTCCTCATCAACCCGCAGGTGTAGTTGCTCCCAGCGCTGACGGAGGCGAACTCCCCGGTCGGCGGCGTGGCCTGACCATCCCAATCCTTCCCCCAGCATGCGACGGAGCCGTCCCTCCTCACCCCGCAGGTGTGGGAACCCCCGGCGCTGACGGAGGCGAACTCCCCTGTCGGCGGCATGGACTCGCCAATTTCGTCACTGCCCCAGCAGGCGATGGAGCCGCCCCTCCTCACCCCGCAGGTATGGGAGTCCCCTGCGCTGACAGAGGTGAACTCCCCGGTCGGCGGGGTGGACCGCCCATCTCCATCATGCCCCCAGCATGCGACGGCGCCGTCCTGCCTCACCCCGCACGTGTGCGAGTGCGCTGCGCTGACCGAGGAGAAGGATGGAGAGGCGCCAGCTGCACCCTTGGCTCCCGTTGCCGTCGCTCGAGGCGCGGGGGTGGACGTGGGGTCTTCAGACGGCTCAATCTGCGGCGGAGGGGCGCCTGTAGAAGAAGCGGCCGGAGGCGTCCTGACTTGAACCGACTGTGGGGTAGGCGTTGAGGCTGTCGTGGTGGCCACTGCATCGTCACTCAGTTTGTCAACGGCAGGGCTTGCCCTCTTTGACGGCAAATCGCCTCCACAGGCGACGAGAAACGCTAGCATGAGGATTCCACCGGCTATTGCCACGCTGAGCCTCATCGGTACGTTCCGTGTTTGCAATGCCGTTGTGAGGCGGGCACACACTCGTCGCCGCAAGGTGACTCCGATGTTCATCTGATATTCCCCTTGGCCGGGCGAAAAATGGACCGGTTAGGCCAGATTTGCCGGGAAGCTCGCCGCCCTTCTTCACTCTCCAGGAATCGCTGTCCGCTCACGTCCCCAGCAGACGGCACAGCCGTCCATCTTCACCCCACAGGTGTGGCGTCCCCAGTCGCTCCCGCCGGCGCTCTCGGTTGGCAGACTTTCCGGCGGCAGGCGTGAGCGAATTCATCAGCGTCTCTGTATTCCCCAGCAGGCGACGGAGCCGTCGGTCTTCACCCCGCAGGTGTAATTGTCCCCGGCGCTGACGGAATCGAACTCCCCGACCGGAGGCGTGGACTCACCATATCCATCATTCCCCCAGCAGACGACGGAGCCGTCGGTCTTCACCCCGCAGGCGTGTTCTGCCCCGGCGCTGACGGAGGCGAACTCCCCGACTGGCGGGGCGGCCCGACCATATTCATCATCACCCCAGCAGACGATGGACCCGTCCCTTTTCACTCCGCATGTGTAGAATGTACCGGCGCTGACGGAGGCGAACTCCCCGGCCGGCGGAGTGGACTCGCCATCGTAGTCACTGCCCCAGCAGACGACGGAGCCGTCCCTCCGCACCCCGCAAGTATGCCGATACCCGGCGCTGACGGAATCGAACTCCCCGACTGGAGGCGTGGCCGTATTACCCCAACAGACAACGGAGCCGTCGGTCTTCACCCCGCAGGCGTGTTCTTCCCCGGCGTTGACGGTGGCGAACTCGCCGGCCGGCGGCGTGTCCCGACCATAGGCATCATCGCCCCAGCAGATGACGGAGCCGTCCCTTTTCACTCCGCATGTGTAGGATGTACCCGCGCTGACGGAGGCGAACTTCCCAACCGGAGGCGTGGCCTGACCATCTTCATCATTACCCCAACAGACGATGGAGCCGTCCCTCCGCACTCCGCAAGCGTGATTATCATCCATACCCCCCACCGATCCCCTACGCCCCCCGACGCTAAAGGAGACGAACTCCCCGGCCGGCGGCGTGGCCTGGCCAACTACATCCCAGCCCCAACAGGCAATGGAGCCGTCGCGCATCAACCCGCAGGTATGCCACACCCCGACGCTGACGGAGGCGAACTCTCCGGCCGGCGGCGTGGCCTGACCATATTTATCCCAGCCCCAGCAGGCGACGGAGCCGTTCATCCTCACCCCGCAGCTGTGGTCTCCCCCTGCGCTCACGGAGGCGAACTCCCCGACTGGCGGCGTGGCCTGACTATATTCATCATCGCCCCAACAGACGACGGAGCCGTTGGTCTTCACCCCGCAGTTGTGGTACCCACCGGCGCTGACTGAGGCGAACTCCCCGAACGGCGACGCGGCCTGGCCGTCCTCATTCGAACCCCAGCAGACGACGGAGCCGTCCCTCTTCAGCCCGCAGGTGTGGTCTTCCCCGGCGCTGACGGAGGCAAACTCCCCGGCCGGCGGCGTGGCCCGACCATAATCGTCATCGCCCCAACAGGCGACGGAGCCGTCGGTCATCACCCCGCAGGTGTAGAGGCTCCCGGCGTTAACGGTGGCGAACTCGCCAGCCGGTGGGGTTGCCAGGCCATAACTATCACTGCCCCAGCAGAGGACGGAGCCGTCCCTCTTCACCCCGCAAGTGTGGACCCCCCCGGCGCTAACGGTGGCGAACTCGCCAGCAGGCGGCGTCGCCCGACCATACACATCTAGGCCCCAGCAGGCGACGGAGCCGGTCCTCTTCACAACACACGTGTGGGCACTCCCAGCGCTGAGGGATATGAACGTGCTATCCCCACCCACTCCAAGGCCACCCTTGGCCTTTGTTTCCGTAGGCTTAGGTGCGGTGGTAGACCCAGCGTCTTGAGACGGCTCAGTCTGTGGCGTGAGCGTCCACGGGGTAGCGGTCGCCAATGCATTATCCACGCCTTTATCGACTTCCTCGCCTGCATCCCGCGCCGGCAAACCGTCCCCACAGGCGGTGAAAAACGCGAACGTGAGAACTGCACCCGCGATTGCAACGCTGAGTCTCATCGGTACGCTCCGTGTTTGCAATGTAAAATTGGGAATTCTCGGGAATCCACTGACATCGAGCTAATTGGCGTATTGTCCCAGATTAGCCACAGGCCGTCTATCTTATGACAACCTACGAGTCGGGGTACACCATAGGACGACGGACGTGTCGTCCCTTAGGTGTGTGCAGCCCCGGCCCTGACCAGGGCGACCTTTTCGTGAGGGCGGCCTTGGCCGTCATCATCGCCTGGCCAGATTTAACAGGAACCGTACGTGCGTCGCCCGGCTCATTCTTCCCGACCCGTGTCGGTCCTGCCCAGGAACACCTGGGTTAGGATGTCGGTGTCACGGATGGACTGGGGGTCTCCGTGGAAGGCGACCTGGCCCTTGTCCAGCACGTAGGCGCGGTCCACGATGTTGAGGACTCCCTTGATGTTGTGCTCGACCACCATGATGGTCGTGCTCAACCGCTCGCTTATCTCAGAGATCTTCTCGAACACCTCGCTGACTATGATGGGAGCCAGGCCCAACGTGGGTTCGTCCAACAGCAGGGCCTCTGGTGAGGCCATGAGCCCGCGGCCCAGGGCCAGCATCTGCTGCTGTCCTCCCGACATGGCGCTGGCAAGGTCGCGCCGCTTGTCTTGTAGAACGGGGAACAGCTCCATGACCGAGTCCATGCGACGCTCTTTTTCTGCCTTGTCTTTCAGGTGCAGGCAGCCCATCTCCAGGTTCTCCTGGATTGTGAGGTGCGTGAAGACGCGTCTGCCCTGGGGAACGAAGGCGATGCCCTCTTTCACTATCTCGTGGGTGGCCGACGCCAGCAGCCGGTTGCGCCAGTAGACCTCTCCGGCGACCACGGGCGCCAATCCCATGACGGCTTTGAGGACAGTAGACTTTCCGGCCCCGTTGGGACCCATCACCGCCACCACCTCGCCCTTCCGGACCCCCAGAGACACGTCGTCCAGGGCAGTTACGACGCCGTAGTGGACGGATATACCCGACAACTCGAGCAGCATCCCTTCGCCGGCGGCTTGGGCGTCCGCGTCAGGAGAGGCGGCGTCGAGGTCCTGTTGTTGGGTCGGTTTTTCCTGTGTGTCCATTCTTGCGTCTCACAGTGATTCTTGGCCGTTGGGCTAGACTCCCAGATAGGCTTCTATCACCTCCGGGCGGCTCAAGACCTCGTGCACGTCCCCCTGGGCAAGGAGCTTGCCGCTGTCCAGCACAATCAGGTGGTCGGGCAGCTCCCGGACTATGTCCATGTTGTGGGAGATGAGTATGATGGTGTTCCCCTCTTCCCGCATCTGGTTCATCAGGCCCTTCATCTTCTCCAGCATCTGCGGAAAGAGTCCCGCGAAAGGTTCATCGAACATCATGGTCTTTACGCCCATCGCCATGGCCCGCCCGATGCCCAACAGCTTCCTTTGGCCATAAGACAGGTTCATGGCCAGGTCGTTCCGCTTCTCCCACAAACCTACGTCCTCCAGGACGGCCTGGGTTTTTTCCCGGTAGGCGGGCTTTGTCCGTTCGAACAGAGCCGGAAAGAGCTTGCGTTTGGTCAGGACCACCATGACGTTGTCCCACACGGTCATCTGGTCGAACAGCCGCACCTCCTGAAACGTGCGGGTTATGCCGTGGGCGGGGTTCTCGTGGGCCTTGACCTCTTTGAGGACTGCCCCGTCGATAATGACCATTCCACCGTCCAGGGGCAGCGTGCCGGTCAGCAGATTTATCAGAGTGGACTTCCCCGACCCGTTGGGACCGACTATGCTGGTCATTCCCTTCTTGGGAATGGACACGGTGAGTTCGTCCACCGCGTGAACGGCGCCGAAACGCTTGGAGATGTCGATGGTCTCAATGGCGAACGTCTCGCCTGATTGGACAGGTCCCTCGCTCATAGCCTGTACCTCCCAACCAGGCCCTGGGGCCTGAACAGCATCAGCAGCGCCAGCAATATGCCCAGAATTACCAGCCGGGCCTGTCCGATGTACTCGGTGGGCAGGCCGGGTATGAAGCGCATCCCCTCTTCCAACAGCACGAAGGCCATTGCGCCCAGCAGTGATCCCCATATAGTCGCCAAGCCGCCGAGTATGACTATGGCGACCAGCAGCATGGATTCCAGCAGAATGAATGAGTTGGGGTCCACGAAGCTGGTCCAGCCGCCGAACAGACCTCCGGCCAGCCCCGCCATCATGGCTGAGATAGTCCACACGGCAAGCTTGTAATGGGTCGCCCGGTAGCCGAACACTCCAATGGCCTGCTCATCTTCCCGTATGGCCGTAAGCACCCGTCCGAACGACGAACTGACTATGAACCAGGAAATCAGCATAATGACCGCCAGGAACACCAGCACAAGGCCCAGGAACTCCAATTCTCCGTTGAACGTCCACCCGCCAATGGCGGGGCGGGGCACCTCGTGGATGCCGAATGCACCACGGGTGAGGTCCCGCCAGTTCAGGAAGACGTTGAAGCTGATAATGGCAAATCCAAAGGAGACTAGGACAAAGATGTCGTCCCTGAACCGGTTGAACACTACGCCCACGACGATGGCCACCAGACCGGCGAGGACCATACCGACCGGCAGAGCTGCAAAGAACGGCCAATCAAAGGTGGGTATCGCCCCCGTGCGTAGTTGGTCGTATGACGCTTCCGAGGTGAGAATCGCTGTGGTGTAGGCGCCAATCCCGAAGAAGCCTATATGACCCACCGACAGCAGCCCAGTGAAGCCGACCACCAGGTTGAGACTCACCGCCAGTATCGCCCAGATGCCGAACACTGTTCCTATGGCGATGGCGAATCCGACGCCCTGCCACAGCATAAACCCGATGGCCCACGAGACGATGAGCAGGTTCGCCCACAGCTCTATGTTGCCCCTGGCGGACGCCAGAAGCGTTTTGGGATCGCGCCGAAGACTCGTCAGCACTCCAATTCTCCCGATTCCGTCTTCACGTCGTCATTTCCTGGGCAGCAGGCCCCTGGGCCAGAATGACAGGAACAAGATCAGTACAATGAAGGATATTACGTCCTTCCATTCCCCCGCCAGGTCCCAGATGCCGAACTGCTCGATCATTCCCAGGGTGAATCCGCCGACGATGGCTCCGTAGAGGTTCCCAATGCCTCCTACCACGGAGGCAATCCAGCCTTTCAAAAGGAGCAGGAGGCCCATTCTTGGTTGTATGGCCGTGTCGTGGCCGGTCAGAATTCCGGCCATAGCCGCATAGACGGCGCCTATGAAGAACACAGATGCGATTATCACGGTGGTGTTTATACCCACCACCTTCGACACCTCTTCGTCGTCGCCGATGGCCCGGACGGCCTTTCCGAACGCTGTCAACTTGAGGACCAGCAACAGAGCCACAAAGCCTGCCAGCGCCACGCCGATAGTGAATACGTTGAACCCCTTGATGTTCGCTCCTCCGATGGTCCAGGGTTCGTTCCCGAACGCCTCGGGCAGGGGGCGTGCGGCAGTCTGGAATACAATGGTGATTGCGGCGGTCAGAGCCAGCAGAACCCCCAGGGACGCCACCAGCATGATTAGGGGAGACCGTGCCCGCGCCCGCATGTACACGTACATGCCCCGGTACAGGGCGAGGCCAACAGTGCCCGCCATCAGGCAGGACACTCCCCAGCTTAGGTAGAGTTGGGAACCTGGGGCATTGGCCACCAGGTATCCGCCGTACGTCCCTAGCACGACCCCCTCCAGTACGGCCGCCCCCAGTACGATCGCCCCCAGTATGGCCGCTCCAATTCCGCCGATTGTAAGAAACTCCCAGAGACTGCCGCCGTTGGACATTCGGCGGAAGCCTCGGTGGAGCATCCATAGGACCACAACCGCCGTCAACGCGCCGACAGCAGGGGCGAGCAATAGGTTCAATTCGCTGGGGTAGGAGAGCACGAAACCCGTGTAGACCCCTATGCCCGCCGCCAGCAGTCCGATGGCCGGACGCACGGCTGACTTGAACCTCTCCCGGAGGCGGGTTGGCACGCTGTTGTTTAGGGCCCAAGCGGCCACTCCGGCCGCCGTCGCGGCGAACAACACGTTAACGTAGACTTCGTTAACTTCGTACTGCCCTCCAAGGGTGTCGTGGGACCTCAGGTAGAAGACCCCGTAGGCGCCTATAGCGGCGGCGGCGCCGTAGTACAGGTCGAAGAACCAGACGGTGCTGTAGACCAGGGTGAACCCGATGGCCAGCAGAGCGTAAATCGCCCCCACTGACAGCCCGTTGAAGGCGAACTGGGTGGCCTGCTCAGGAGACTGGGCTATCTTCCAGACGACATAGGCCGCCGCCATCGTTGCCAGTGTGATGGCAAGGAGCCTGCCCGAGCCGGCACCGCGTACAATCAAGCGGACCCCCAAAGGAACTTCAGCCGGGCTCTTACGGAATATTCCGATGAGCCGCGCCGGCCCATCGGCTATTCCTTGACTTTACTGAGTCGGAGCGGGTCCCAACACTTTGTAACCCTGGTTCTCCTCGGTCCTCTCGGCCACCGGCAGCACCTCTACGACGACGTTGGACAGGCCTACTACCTCGCCCTTTTCGTCGAAGCTGTAGTTGTCGCCAATCGTCCCGCTCCAGGTGATGTCATACATGCAGTCCCTGAAACCGTCAGCATCCTGGTCGTCGTCGGTCTGCTTCAGGCACTCGGCGGTGATGTACACGTCATCGTAGGCGGAACCCAGGTACCAGGCCAGGGTGACATAGTCGTATTTCTGCCGGAAGTTGGCGAGCACTTCCTGGGCCTTGGTGTTCGATGGGTCGAGGTCGGTCTGGATGGCCTTGAGGCCGGTGGCGGCGTCGCCGGCGATCTCCAATGCAGTCGCGCCGACAGGGACCACTTCGGAGTACATCGGTCCGTCGTAGCCCAGCTCCCGAGCTTGCTTGACAATCGTGCCGCCGGAGGACTCGGACTGGGCCGCTATGTGGACCGCATCCGGGTTCTCATTGAGCAGCTTGGTCAGTTGGGTCCTGAAGTCGGTGATGTCGGACGCGTAGCGTTCCTCCGCGACCAATTCGCCGCCCCGCTTCTGGAACTGCTCGACGGTCGTCCGCCTGACGCCCTCTGCGTAGTCCGTCGCCTCTGTGATGGTGGCCAGCTTACGCGCGCCGTCCGCCCACATGACGTTGCCAGTGTCGATGCCCAACTGGAGGTCGCTCAACGAGGTCCGGAAGATATAGTCGCCGGCGTCGGCGATGTCGGGGTTGGTGGCCAGGCCGGAGAACATTATCACTCCGTCCTCCCCAGCCAGGGGAGCGGCGCCCAGCATGGCTCCGCTGCAGGAAGTCCCCAGGATGATTTTGACCCCGTCTACGTCAGTCAGTTTTCGGTAAGCAGTGATTGCGTCCTGGGCGGCGCATTTGGAGTCCTCTACGATGAGTTCCAACATGCGCCCGTTGATGCCGCCCGCAGCATTAATCTCTTCAACGGCCATCTCTTTGGCTTGAACGGCCACGGTTCCGTAGGTCTGGCCTGGGCCCGTGAGAGATTCCATCACGCCTATCCGGAAGGGGTCGTCCCCATCATCCCCACCGCAAGCTATGGCCGCCGATGCAAGTATCGCCAGCAGCCCCAGCAAGACAATCCGCGTCAAAGAAAAGAGTCGCATGGCACACCTCGCTCTATGCAGAATGCCCTGTACATCGCCTCACGAGTATGGTAGCGCTATTTCCCCGTTTCTTGAATACTTGGCCGTCAATGTATTTTGGATGAACACATTCCCTTGCAGACGGCGTTCGGCCCTGATAAGATTCGTCTCAACCAAAAATGAATAGCAAAATGCCAATCCTTTAATTCAGTCCCGTGAGGCTGGCAAGGCGGCTGCTCTAAACCCATACCCCCACCTTGGTGAGCAATGCAACCCTTGTCAGCGTCGGCAAGGGTTTTTTCATGGCCGGAAGAGCGGTGCAACCTGCGGCAAGCGTGGTCCTGGACGCCATCGGCGTCCGGAGAATTTTGTCGCGCATCGCCCACGAGATAGTCGAACGCCACCAAGGTGTCGAAGACCTTGCCCTGGTGGGAATACGCACTCGGGGTCTTCCCTTGGCCCAGCGCATCACGGACGCGATACAGACTTTCGAAGACGCCGAAACTCCGGTGTACGAGCTGGACATCCGACCCTATAGAGATGACATTCCGAGACCCAGGCTCAGGCCCGTGGCCGAAGGCTCGCCGATGGAGGTCGAGGGAAAGCGCATCGTGCTGGTGGACGACGTGCTCTACACAGGGCGCACAGCCAGGGCGGCTCTGGACGCTCTGACGGACCTGGGCAGACCCAGGCGGGTCCAGCTGGCGGTCCTGGTGGACAGGGGGCACAGGGAGCTTCCCATAAGGGCCGACTACGTGGGGAAGAACATCCCAACAAGCCGCGGGGAGACAGTGAGAGTCAGGGTCGCCGAAGTTGATGGCAGCGACGAAGTGGTCCTCGACTCCAGCTTGGTCCACCAACAGCAGTGGGAGGGCGCTTCTTAATGTATAAAGGCAGCCTGGTCTCCATCGACGACCTGTCGGTCGGACAGATAGAAAACATCCTCGATCTTGCCAAGGATATTGAGGCTGATCGGGACAGCTTCTATGGCTTGGCCTCCAGGAAAATCATGGGGAGCCTGTTCCTCGAGCCCAGCACCCGCACAAGAGGGTCCTTCGAGGCCGCCATGAAACGGCTGGGCGGCTCCGCTGTAACCGTGGCCGACCCCCGCACGTCGTCTGTCGAAAAGGGTGAGACCCTGGCCGACACCGTCCGAATATGGAGCGGGTACTCGGACTTCATCGTGCTGCGCCACCCGTGGGAAGGAGCCGCCCGGCTGGCCGCCGACTATAGTGAGGTGCCGGTCATAAACGCGGGCGACGGAGGCCACGAGCATCCAACCCAGACCCTGCTGGACCTCTACACCCTGCGCAAGGAGTTCGGTACGCTGGAAGGCCGCAAAATCGTCCTGTGCGGCGACCTGAAGAACGGCCGCACCGTTCATTCCCTGGTGTACGCGCTTCTCAGGTTCGGCTCCACGGTGATATGCCTGCCCGGGGAAGGGCTGGGACTGCCCGAGCACGTAGTCGACAAGATAGAGATAGAATATGGAATACCCACCCAGGAAGTCCGCCACGCCGGACTGTCGGCCCTGTACAGTGACGACTCCGGCCCCGACGGAGGCCTTGTTGACGCAATATACATGACTCCAACCGAACCCCACAGTCTCACGCTCTTCGGGTCTGCCGAGTTGCAGTTCGACAAAGAGGACTCCCTGGCCTTCTACGTGACCAGGCGGCAATCGGAAAGGGACTCGACCGGAAAGGCACAGGGTTCCCCTGGGCGCTACCCGCGAATCAATGCCGATGTATTGAAGCAGCCCGACTTTTCCAAGGCGGTAGTGCTTCATCCCCTGCCCAGGGTGGACGAAATATCCACCGACGTGGACGCGGACAGCCGGAGCAAATATTTCGAACAGGCCAGGAACGGTGTGCCCGTGCGCATGGCTCTCATATCGTTGATGCTGGGGCTTCATCCCTGGAGGACTGACGGGGAAAGAGCTGAGAGCGACGACGGGTCGCCCGTTGACGTTCCTGGGAACATCAGGTGCGACAATCCATCCTGCGCCGTGAACAATGAGCCAGCAAGCACAACAGCCCGGTTTACATTGCGCACGGCTCCGGTGACCCGGTTCATCTGCTGCTACTGTGAGCGAGCCGTCCGGCCCACGCATTTCGCATATTCTGGTGATGAGACACGCCACTCCATCGAGGAGTTTGCAGCGGAGGCCTCTGACCTGAGTGCGTATGAGTTCTACATGGATGCTCAGGGAGATCCGGTGCAAGCCTTGAACCCCTCTGACAGGAAGGTCCACAGCTAAAGAATGAGAACGGTGTAGCGGTTATTGGCTGAAACCACTTATCTGACGTTGGAAGACGGGTCGTCCTTCCGGGGCGAAGCCCTGGGAGCTGCCATTCTCGGCCACGGAGAAGTCGTATTCAACACCTCCATGACCGGCTACCAGGAGGTCCTGACCGACCCGTCTTACGCCGGGCAAATTGTGGTGTTGACCTACCCACTGGCCGGGAATTACGGCATCAATCCCGACGACTTCGAGTCCCGGCAAATTCAGGTGGCCGGGCTGGTGGTCAGAGAGCACTGCGACTATCCCAGCCACGGCCTGAGCAACATGAGCCTTCACAGTTTCCTGGAGTCTCAGAACATTCCGGCCATTCAGGGAGTGGACACCAGGGCGATAACCCGCCGCCTACGCACCAGGGGTGTAATGATGGGGATAATTCAGCCCGACGATGGCGATGCCGCCCGCGCAGGGAACGAGGCTTCCACGTTTCTCCAGGAGATAGCGCCGGAAGGCGCCTTGGCCAGAATCAGGGACTTGCCCAGGTACGACGACCAGGACTTCGTATCCAGGGTGTCGACTCGTGAACCCTACTCATGGAACCACAGCCCCGACGCAACCGTCGGGAACGAACGGCGCATCGTGGTCACCGATATGGGTCTCAAGTACAACATCCTGCGGCTCCTGAACCGCCGGGGCTGCCAGGTGGTCGTAGTCCCGGGTTCGTCCACCGCCGACGAAATCATGTCCCTGAATCCCTCGGGAGTACTCTTCTCTCCCGGCCCAGGCGACCCTGCACTTCTGGACGGCTTGGTGGGGACTGCCAGGAGCTTGATAGGGAAAGTCCCTTTGATGGGGATATGCCTGGGGCACCAGGTCATAGCCCGCGCTTTTGGCGCCGACACCTTCAAGCTCAAGTTCGGACACCGGGGAGCAAACCATCCCGTGAAGGACCTCCTCTCTGGCAGGGTGCACATTACGGCCCAGAACCACGGCTATGCCGTCGACCCTCGATCATTGCCGTCGGGGTTGGAGGTTACCCAGGTCAATCTCCACGACGGCACGGTGGAAGGGATGAAGCACTTGGACCTGCCGGTGTTGACCATCCAATATCACTCGGAAGCTTCGCCAGGCCCACGGGACAACGAGGAAGTCTTCGACCGCTTCCTGGACATGGTCCCCGAGTAGCTTCCGTTCACCCTCATCTCAATCTTCCCCCGCAATATTGGGAAGAGGTTTTGGATAGGTCTCTCAAAGGCCCCGTCAATTCGCAGGGTTGACTAGACCTTGGGTAGGGTGGGAAACTAGCCGCCAGACCCCCAAGCCTTGGAGCCCCGTTGATCATCGACCTCCATACCCATTCCTTCCCCCGTTCGGATGACAGCTTCGTCGGCCCCGATGAGCTTATCGAAAAAGCCAAGTCAATAGGACTGGACGCCATCTGTTTTACCGAGCACGACTACTTCTGGGACGTAGATTCCCTACGGGGCCTCAGCGCCCGCCATGATTTCCTGGTCCTTTCTGGGTCAGAAATAAACACCGACTCAGGGCACGTGCTGGCCTTCGGGCTGACCGGGTACCGGTTCGGGATGCACAAAGTGCACGTGCTGGACGACCTTACAAGGCAGGCGGGAGGCGCGTTGATAGCCGCTCACCCTTATCGTAGGCGGTTCCTGCCGGAGCACGCCCATAAGCCCGACTACTATCAGAGCATGATTGACGACGCCTGCACCGATCCCATCTTCAGGGTCTGCGACGCTGTTGAAGGACTGAACGGCCGGGCCACCGAGGGCGAGACTAAATTTTCTTTGGACCTCAGCGACCAGCTGGAAATGAGGACTGTCGGAGGCAGCGACGCCCACCGGCTCCACACCTTGGGTGCTGCGGCAACGGAGTTTCACCGCGGGGTGGACTCGGTAGAGACTCTCGTGCAGGAAATCAAGGCCGGCCGGTTTCACCACGTAGCGCTGGTCGAGGACCCAACTGCCCAGCCAAAACTAAGTTGATCCCCAGGAATCTAAAGAGGGTGTTATGCCAACCCCGGTGCTCCACGCAGAAGACCTAAGGGTCCGGTTCTACACCAAAGAAGGCGTCGTGACCGCCGTCAACGGCGTGAGTTTCGACCTTGAACAGGACTCCATCCTGTGCCTTGTGGGCGAAAGCGGAGCCGGCAAGAGCACCATCGGCCTGACCCTGCTGGGGCTATTGCCTCGGGCGGCCAGAGAGGTCTCCGGTGCGGTGGAGTTCGGGGGGCGGGACATCATGTCGCTGGACCAGGCGTCCCTGCGTCGAATCCGAGGTAAGGACATTGCCATGATCCCCCAGGAGCCGGTGGCGGCGCTGAACCCGATTCTCACCATCGGCGCTCAGCTGGAAGAGCAAATCCTAACCCACACGGACATGAACAAAAGGGCCGCCGAGGACCTGTCCACCGATCTACTGGCCGACATGGGGCTTCCCGACCCCAAAGACACCTTGAAGCGGTACCCGTTCCAGTTGAGCGGCGGGATGTGCCAGCGGGTCATGATTTCCATGGCTATGGCTTTGGGCCCGAAAGTGCTGATAGCCGACGAGCCTACTTCCAACCTGGACGTAACGCTTCAGGCGGAGATACTGGACCGGCTGAAGAGGTTCTGCAAGGACCGTCACTCTTCCATGATACTAATCACCCACGACATGGGCGTGGTGGCCAGGATGGCCGACAACGTGGCCGTGATGTACGCTGGCAAAATCGTCGAGCACGCCGGAGTGCACGAGCTTTTCAGGAACCACGTCCATCCCTACACATGGGGGCTGTTCCGATCAGTGCCCAGGCTTGACCGGCCCGACGTGCGGTTCGAGCCCATTCACGGGACTCCGCCGGACCTGATGACTGAAGAAGACACTTGTCCCTTTATTCCTCGCTGCCATAAGGCGACCAGCCAATGCAGGACCAATCCGGCGCCTGCGCTGGGAAACCTTACGCCGGTCCACAGCGTGGCCTGTTACAACACCATGGACATCCGCTGGACGGCCGCCTACGAAGAATAGGCACTCGATAAACGGAACGCTTACAATCCCGCTGATTCAGCCCATACCATAACGGGTTATGCCAGCAGCAGTCAGTTCATGCTGGCCAGGAGTTCCAGGGCCACGTCTTCATCCAAGCGGCCCTCTTTCACGGCAAGGTCGGCTTCCAGGAGCTTGCCGTAGAGACTCCGTATGCCGCTCCAGGACCTTTTCCTGGCCTGGTCGGCGGTTCGCCTGACTGCGAATTCCTGGCGTATGCCCAGCTTACTGCCTAGTTCCGCCTGATTGTGACCCCTGTCCAGCAGGTCTTTCGCCAGCGCCACAAGACGCAGCTGGCGGGCTGTCATCGCAACGATGTAGGAGAAGTCCGCCCCGTCGCTTCGAAGCTGTTGGATATTTTGAAGGGCCGGTCCGGAACGGCCATCCATCAGGGCGTCCACACCGGCGAATATGTTGGCCTCCCTCGCCTGAGAGACCAGGGTTCGCACGTCGGAGTCTTCTATGGGACGTTCATTAGGCCGCTTGACGTACAGGGACAGCTTCTCCAGCTCCCCGTCCAAGACCCTCAAGTTCCCTCCAACGAACTGGGACATGAGGCGGATTGCTCCGGGGGTTATTTGGGCGCCCCTTGCCGCGGCCCTCTCCTTTATCCAACGCGCCAAGGCCTCTCCGGCGGGAGTGGTCAGCTCCTTCACCGCCGCCGCCGGTTTCAGTATGGTCAGCATTGGGTTGCTTCTCGAAACCCGTTCGTCCACAAAGGCAAGCACGGTAGTGGGAGGCATGTCGTTGGATATGTATCGGGCCATGTCGTCCCACCCGGTGGTGGAGGCTCTCGACGACTGGGACCCCTGTCTGCCGCCCCTGGCGCCTCGTCTGGGCGGCCCCGACTCGAAACGCCCCAGCAACCCCTCTACGATGACAAGCCTGTATTCGGCGAGGAAGGGAACGGCGTTGCAGACGGCCTGGACCTCCTGAGGAGACGCGTCGGCCCCGGCCAACCGGTGGCTGTTGGCGTCACGCAACTCATCCGGGCCCACGCTGTCGCGCAGATCTTTCAGGGCCTCTGCAACGAGGAAGTCGTCTCCGTATAGGACTTGAGCCGGCGCCGTCTCACACCTCCCGTTGCTCTTTTCTCATCCGTCATTCCGGCGGAGGTCGGAATCGAGGGTCTCCGCTCTTTTCGGGGCATCTCTTCAAAGATAGCACACCTCTGGGCTATAATAGGAATTGAGGCATGGTCATGATATGGCGCTTGGCATATCCCTTCCTGCTCCTGTTCGGTCCAGTCATTCTGCCGAGGCTGGTGCGGACTGTCTATGCCGTCTGGAAGCTTTCGATGGACAAGAGGGTAAACATCCTGCTGCGGCTGTTGACGCCGGCGACTCTCATCTACTTCCTGACCCCCTTTTCCCGGCTTCCCCTGATTGGGTTCGCGGGCTACTTCGTCGTGTTGGCGGTTGCCGTTTACATGCTGCTGAACATGGCTCCCCGAGAGGTCGTTGAAGAACATGCCCCCTGGCGGGTCCGGCGTGACTACGGACGCAGGCGGACCAGTGGAGACGATGAGCAGGTGGTGGAGGGCAGCGGGCGGATTATAGACGAGGACGAGCCGACCCCGTAGCGGCGTCCTTCACCGAAGCAGCCTGAATGGAACTGGCCCTGATAGGTCTGCCGCAGAGTGGAAAGAGCACTCTTCTGCGAGCCCTCACCCGCGGGCGCACCGAGGCTGCTTCCCACGGCTCCTCCAGGATGGAAATCAACACCGGCGTAACCTACATGGCCGACTCCAGGCTGGAAACTCTGGCCGGGATTTTCAAACCACCCAAGACCGTCCCTGTGGAAATGCGATTCCTGGATGTGCCCGCCCCTTACGCTGGAGACATGCGGGGAATTGCCGGGCAGTTCCTCAACGCCGTCCAGGGCGTCGACGCCTTGGTGCATGTTGTGCGTCGGTTTGAAGACCCCTCTGTGCCCCACGCCAAGGGCGGTGTGGACCCCCGCAGGGACATGGAGGAGATGGAGGCCGAGCTTCTCTTCTCCGACCAGGCGATTCTCGAACGCAGGCAGGAGCGCATTCAGGCCTCTATGAAGGGGGCCAAGGGGCATGAGAGAGACCTGTTGGTCCGAGAGGAGGCTCTGGCTGCAAAGCTGGTGGAAGCCTTGGACCAGGGGACGCCGGTGAGGGAGCAGGCCTTGGAACCGGACGAGCTTCCCTTTGTGAACAACTACCAGCTGCTCACGGCCAAGCCCCTGCTTACTGCGTTGAACGTGGGAGAGAACGAGACCGCATCCGGCCCCGGCGGAGACTCGCACGGTCTCGAAGACATCCCTCCGGACGCTCCGGTGGTGTCGGTGTGCGCCAGGCTGGAGGAAGAATTGTCCATGCTGGAGCCGGAAGAGGAGCAGCAGTTCCGGGAGTCCCTGGGGGTAGGGGAGTCCGGCCTGGACCGGCTTGCGGCCAAGTCCCATGAGCTCCTCGGTCTCGCCTCCTTCTTCACCTACGGTCCCAAGGAGGTCCGGGCTTGGTCCATTCCCGCGGGAACACCCGCCTCGGCAGCCGCTGGGCGGATACACTCGGACATGGAGCGGGGATTCATACGCGCCGAGGTCGTCGCCTACGACGACCTAGCCGCCTGCGGTTCGATAGCCCAGTGCAAGAAACAGGGCGTCTTCCGTCTGGAGGGCAAGGGCTACCCGGTCAAGGACGGCGACGTAATTATTTTCCTGTTCAACGTGTGAGCCTGTTTTAACCTATTAGGATGAGATAATGCCTGCCCGCTATCCCGATTCAGGCATCGCCCTGTACGTTCACATCCCGTTCTGCCTGTCCAAGTGTCCCTATTGCGATTTCAACACCTACCAGGGCATTGAGGGGCTGATGGAGCTCTATGGGGACGCCTTGTCCACTGAGTTGACCCTGTGGGGAAGGGTCTTGGGCAAGCCGCAGGTCAATACTGTGTTCTTCGGCGGAGGCACCCCCTCTTACCTTGGCCCCGAATCTTTGGGCCGCATCATGGAGACCATATCTTCCAACTTTGAGTTGTGGAAGGGGGCGGAGGTGACCATCGAGGCCAATCCCGGTGACCTGACCCCCGAAACCCTCGACGGGCTCAAGTCCATAGGCGCCACACGGCTCAGCATTGGGGTGCAGAGCCTGGATGACGGCCTGCTGAAGATGCTGGGCCGCCGCCACAGCGCAGATGAAGCCCTGGCGGCCCATTCAGCGGCCAGGGAAGCGGGATTCGATCAAGTGAACCTGGACTTGATATATGGGCTTCCCGGCCAGACGCTGGGGCAGTGGCGGGACACGGTGGAGTCGGCGGCGGAAGCCGGACCTGGACACCTGTCGTTGTACGCCCTCACGCTGGAAGAGGGCACGCCCATGGAGCAGTGGGTCCGCCGGGGGACGCTGCCAGAACCGGACCCGGACCTGGCAGCCGACATGTACGAACTTGCCACCGAACGTCTGGGCGGCGCAGGGTACGCCCGATACGAGATTTCCAACTGGGCGTTCCCCGGCCATGAGAGTCTTCACAACAAGGCCTACTGGCTCAACCTGCCATATCTTGGCGTCGGCCCAGGCGCGCACTCGCGCCTTGGAAGCCGCCGCTTCTGGACGGTGAAGCCGCCTAGGGACTACGTAAGGCTTGCCGAGCAATGGCGGACGGACTCCGTTGGCGTCTCCAAACCCGCCAGGCAGATAGACGACGCCCTGCTGGGTTCGGCGTTGACTGTGGACGGCTGGGAGGAGATATCTCCCGAGCTGGACATGGCAGAGACCATGATACTGGGCCTGCGGCTTACCGAAGGCATTGATGTTCAGGCGTTCGAGGACCGCTTCTCCGCAGACCCCTTCCAGCTCTACGGCGCCCAGATAGAGACGTTGACGGGCCAGGGATTGCTGGAGAGTTCGGGCGGCTGGCTGAGGCTCACCGACAAGGGCTGCCTGCTCTCTAACCGGGTGTTCGTGGAGTTCCTATGACTTCCACGTGCCAAATGTGAGCCAGAGGATTAGAATGTGGGACACGTCCGAGCTTGTTCGGATGCTGATAGGTTACCCGAAACCCAGTTGAAGGCTCCCACATGTACGTAATAGGCACCGCCGGACACGTGGACCACGGCAAGTCCACCCTGGTGAAGGCTCTCACCAGCATCGACCCCGATCGGCTCCCGCAGGAAAAAGAACGGGAGATGACCATCGACCTGGGCTTTGCATGGATGACTCTCCCTTCGGGCCGGGAAGTCAGCATCGTGGACGTGCCGGGCCATGAGCGGTTCATCAAGAACATGTTGGCCGGAGTGGGCGGAATCGACCTGGCCCTGCTCATCGTCGCTGCAGACGAGAGCGTCATGCCCCAGACCAGGGAGCACCTGGCCATACTGGACATCCTCCGCATCAAGCGAGGCATGGTGGCCATCACCAAGTGCGATCTTGTGGAAGAAGAGCTGGTGGAGCTGGTGGGGGCGGAAGTTGAGGACGCTCTTCAGGGAACTTCTTTCGAGAGCGCTCCGATGCACCCTGTCTCGGCCTACACCGGACAAGGCCTTGACGCGCTCAAGGAAGCCATCGACGCGATGCTGGACGAGACGGACACCCGGAAAGACCTGGGCCGGCCGAGGCTGCCCGTGGACCGCTCTTTCACCGTGGCTGGGTTCGGCACGGTAGTCACGGGGACTCTGATTGACGGCACGTTGAACGTGGGCCAGGAGGTGCAACTGGCGCCCTCTGGGGAACGGGGCAGGATACGGGGCCTGCAGAGCCACAGGAAGAAGCTGGACCAGGCAGATCCAGGGCGCAGGCTTGCGGTGAACTTATCGGGCATCGAGCGGGATGAAGTCCGCCGGGGAGAGGTGCTGACCACGTCGGGTTGGCTCCAGCCCACGTCCCGAGTAGACGCCCTGCTTAGGCTCACTCCCGACTCCCCACGTCCCCTCAAACACAACGAGACGGTCTCTTTTCACGTGTTCACCAACGAGGCGGCTGCACGCGTGCGGCTGCTGGACGCTGACCAGATAGCCCCCGGCGAAGAGGGCTGGGCACAGCTGCATCTTTCGGACCCGGTCCCCGTCGTCAAAGGAGACCTTTTCGTGCTCAGGTCCGCCGACTCGACCCTGGGCGGCGGCAAGGTGGTGGACCCCTATCCGGCTCGCCGACACCGACGCTTCATCGAGTCCGTGTTGAAACGTTTGTCGGACATGGAACAGGGGACGGGGGAGGGCGCCCTACTGGACGCCGCCGACCACTTCGGGCCGATGACGCTGTCGTCGCTGGCCCAGCGGGCTAACCTGTCTCAGGACGAGGCGTCGGCCCAGTACGCCGAGTTGGAAGCCGAAGGACGCCTTATATCTCTTGGTGCCAACCCGCCCGGCCCCAACACGCTGGTCTACTCAGCCCATGCGTGGGCCATGTTGCAGGAAAAGGTGCGGCAAACTCTCTCGGAACACCATCGCCAGCACCCCCTCAGGAGGGGGATGCCCAGGGAGGAGCTGCGAAACCGCCTGGGCCTTCCCGCCGAAGCATTCCTGGCGGCTATGGACCGGCTCGCCAGCGAGAACTCTTTGACTCGCGAGGAGCAGTCCGTAAGCCTTCCTGGCCATCATCCGACGCCGAGCCCGGCGCAGGCAAAGCAAATGGAGCAATATCTGCGCACCCTGGAGTCCGACCCCTTCTCCCCTCCCACAGACCAAGCCATAGACCCGGAACTGGTCGCCTACCTGGTGGACGAAGGACGGATAGTCAAGGTCAGTGAATCAGTGGTGTTTTCGGCGTTGGCGTACAAAGAAATGGTTGACCGCGTGGTTTCGTACATCAAGGCCCAAGGGAAGATCACCGTGGCGGAAGGCCGCGACCTGCTGGACGCCAGCCGCAAATACGTCCTGCCTTTGATGGAACACCTGGACCAGCAACGTGTGACGCGACGGGTCGGCGACGAACGGTTCCTGCGTTAGCGCTGAGGAAAGCGTCTGGAGACACACAAAAAAGTGCCCCGAGCAACTCCGCTCCTGCGGCCCTTCGACCTTTCCGCTGCCCGGGGGGCCCGGTTACCCGCGCCCTCGGCCACATACTCGGCCCCACCTGCCAGTCCCTCGGTTGCTTGGGGCAATTCGTAGATTATCATACCCGTATAGCCTTGTCAATACCTTTTTTGTTCGAGATTTATTTCACAACATATCGTGATATCCTTCACAATAGCCATAATTCGTAACTACAGTAGGCGAATAATGTCGTGCTTTTCGACGACTGGCCCACTACAGAGAACAAGTTGGGCCGCCAGCGGCCAGCTTATGTAATGGACACGACAGGAAAGAGAGGACTAAATTCGGGGGAATTCGGCGTACGCTTTACAGGGCAAAGAGTGACGAAGCCGACGCTGGCGGCGATTATATGACGCCGATCTCTTTCAGGTGGACAAGCCGTTCTCGGCTGAGGTCGAGGAGTTCCATGTAGACGTCCTCGTTATGCTGCCCGATTCTGGGGGCCGCGCGGCGCAGCTGGATAGGGCTCTCCCCCATCTTGATGTACGGACCCAGGTAGGTGACCATAGCGTCCACTTCAGGGTTGTAAAGCTCCAGCCAGAAGTCCCTGGCCTCCAGCTGGATGCTTTCCCGGATGTCCTTCACCGTGTTGCAAGGGCTCATTAGCAGACGGTGGCTGAGGGCCCGTGCGTAGATTTCTTCCTTGGTCTTGGTTGCCAGGAAGTCGGAAAGGGCCTGCTGGGTGGCCTGTTGAAGCTTGGCGCCTTCCTCTCCCGAAAGCGCCGTATCAATGGCGCTGTACCTGCTGTAGTCCACGTCGTTCATGAAGTCCGGTTTGACGCCGTCCTCCTCCATCCATTGGATTAGGCCTGGAACGGTGATGTCCCTGCCGGCGGTGCCGCCTCCCCCGATGTTGGCCACGACGTAGCCATCTTGGCATTGGAAGATGGACCTCAAAATATGGCCGTTCCGTTTTCGCGCCCCTCCGGCCCGTTCCATGTTGTTGCCCATGATGGGCGGGTGGTGGGTGGCGTTCATCAGGGTCCATATCACCGACGTCTGCATGGACACGTCGACCCGCTGGCCCTCTCCCGACTTGGTGCGCTGCCATAACGCGGTCATAGTCCCGGCGGCTCCCTGGGCGCCGCCGTGGAGCTCCGCCTGCGGGAAGCTGACCCTTACCGGCGGGCGGTCGCCATCGCCGCTGGCGTATTGCTGTCCCCCCATTGACCAGGCTACGATGTCTGTAGCCTTGAAGTGGGCGTAGGGGCCGGTCTGTCCAAAGGGGGTCATGGAGGTCATGACAAGGCCCGGGTTATCCGCCGACAGGGCCTCGTACCCCAGGCCGAGGCTGTCCATGTACCCGGGTTTGAAAGACTCCAGGATGAAGTCGGACTTGGCGGCCAGCTTCTTGAAAAGCTCCCGGCCGTCGGAGGACTCGATGTCCAGCGTGATTCCCCGCTTATTCACGCAGTAGGCCCACCAGAAGAGGCTCTTCTCGGGATGGGGGTCGTCTTTGTAGAAGGGGCCTCTGAACCTGGTGCCGGAGCCGCCCACGGGCTCCACCTTGATCACGTCGGCCCCCATGTCGGCCAACACCTTGCCGCACCAGTTGAACCCGCCCTCTGTCAGGTCCAGGGCCCGGTAGGGCGTCAGGGGAGAGTCGTCGGGTTGTTGGTTGGATGCCATAGCCGCCTCGTGGGCCCAGGGAATGCAAAAGGCCGGACGCCGGTAAAACGTCTGGGCCATTATATTCAAGCCGTTGCTGCGTATCAACCGCCGCACCCGATGCGCCCGCCGAGGTCTCCAAACTTGCATCGATGCCCATTCGGGGCTAAGCTAGGGCAACCCCCCCGCCGACCGGCGTTCTAGAGGTGAGCTATGGAGTATAGGCGCCTGGGCAACTCCGGCCTCAAGGTGTCCGTGCTGGGCTTGGGCTGCAACAACTTTGGCGGGCGCACCGACGAGCGTCAGTCAAACCTGGTGCTTGACCGGGCCCTGGAGATTGGCGTGAACTTCATCGACACGGCCAACCAGTACAGCAAGGGCGAGTCGGAAGAAATCATCGGACGAGCCCTCAAGAGCCGCCGTCGGAGCGATATTGTCCTGGCCACCAAAGGCGGCAGCTTGTGGGCATCGGGACCCAACGAGAGCGGAGCTTCCCGGAAGCACATCACCGACTGCGTTGAGGACAGCCTTAGCCGCCTCGAGACTGACTACATCGACCTCTACTACATACACCGACCCGACCCGAACACTCCCATCGAGGAGACCCTGAGGGCGCTGGACGACCTGGTCCGGCAGGGCAAGATACGCTACATAGGTTCCTCCAACTACGCCGCGTGGCAGGCGTGCGAGGCGCTGTTCACGGCCAAGGCGTCGGGCCTCTCCAACTTCATCTGCGCCCAGAACGAATACAGCATGCTCAACCGCGGGGTGGAAAAGGAGCTAGTTCCTTTTTGCAGTGCCCACGGCGTGGGAATCGTTCCTTACTGGCCCCTCTCAGGTGGCTTCCTCACCGGTAAATACCGCCAAGGGGAGGGAATTCCCCAAGGGAGCCGCTTCGATGACGCCAGCAAGACCCGGCCTGCACAGGTCGCCCTGGCCAAGTCCTACCAGGAGCGCTTTCTGACCGAAAGCAACTTCAGTCTCATGGCACAGCTGGAGGAGTTCGCAGGGCAGCATGGACACACGGTCGGCGAACTGGCCCTAGCCTGGCTGGCGTCGAACCCGGTGGTAAGCTCAATAATTGCAGGGGCTAGCCGACCTGAGCAGGTGGACGCCAATGCTAAAGGCATCGAATGGGCCATGTCCCCGCAGGAAATGTCAGAGGTGAACCAAATACTGGACTCAGCTTGACCCTGTCCCACTCACCCTGCCCTTTAGGAGGCAGACATGACGTCTCAAGGCCGAGTTAGATTCACCCCCGTCGCTGGCGTGTCGGACCTGTTCACGACCGAATTCTGCGAATACCTGTCATCCCTCCATGACAAGTTTACGCCCAGAGTGCACCAGCTCCGGGAAACACGAGTCGAGGTCCTGGATCAGGCCCTTAATCACGGCAAGCTGCCGGACCACCTTCCCACGTCGGAGATAAACACCGGCGACTGGCAAACGCCCGAACCGCCTGAGGAACTGATGCGCCCAGGCATCGAGATTTCGGGTCCCGCCTCCCTGACCGCCATGTTCATCAACGCCCTGAACCCAGGCCCGGAAGGTGAAAGGGCCGTGGGAGACCTGGACGACGACGAGGACTCGGGAGGGCACAGGTTTGAGGACACCGTGGCCGCGGCCCTGAACCGTCTCCACGCCGTACAACGCACGTTGAGCTTCCACAACCCGGAACGGCAGCGAGACTACTTCATCCAGGAAGGAGACATTCCCTTCTTCATGCACCGGGAACGGGGGTTGCACCTGGACGAACCCGAGGTGACGGTGGACGGTCAGCCCATTCCAGCGACAATCCTGGGTACGGCCCTTACTCTCTACCACTGCGGAAGGGCCCAGATAGAGCGAGGGCAGGGGGTATATTTCTACCTGCCTAAGATGGAGTCCGCCGAGGAGGCGTCCCTCTATCGGGACATTTTCGACGCCTCATTCCAGAGTTTGGACCTGCCCGACGCCGCCGTTATACGCGCCATTCCTCTCGTCGAGTCGCTTCCAGCTGTCTACCAGATGGAGGAGATGCTCTACGCCCTTGGCCCATACGCCGCCGGGCTGAACGCGGCACGCTGGGACCTGAAGGCTTCCATCCTGGAGTTCGTCATGGCCGATCCGAACTCGGTATGGCCGGACCGCTTCGGCGTGGACATAAAGACGACTCCCTTCCTGGGCAACATATTCCGCAGGCTGGTGGCCGTCTGTCTCAAGCGGGGTGGGGCGCCCATCGGAGGCATGGCCACGGCGCTGCCCGCTCGGGACGACGAGACTAACCGCGCCGCCGCCGAGACCATCAAGAACGACAAGGTCTGGGAGGCGGAACAGGGTTTCCTGCGGGCCTGGGTGGCCCATATATTCCACATGAAGACCGCCGCCGACCCCTTCAGGGAACTCCGTGCGACAGGCTGGCAGCCCACTCCCGAAATGGGAGACCCGGACAACTACCCCGTGTCCATAGACGTCCCCGAAGGCCCCGTTACCATGGAGGGCACCCGCCGGAACGCCCGCATGATCATCGAATACCTGGAAGGATGGCTCAACGGGCGGGGCGCCAAGGGCATAGACAGCCTGGCCGGACGGCCCGGAATACACCCGCCGCTTATGGAGGACCTGGCCACAGGCCGCATATCCGTGGCCCAGGTCGCCCAACGCATAATCCACGAGACCGTCGCCCAGGACACGGAAGAGGTGCATGACCTGCCGGTCGTGAGGCGGATTCTGCTGGATGAGATGGGAGACATCCTCGACCAGGCCAAGCGGTCGCTCTCACCCGACGACCTGGACGCCCAACAAGCTTTCCGCGAAGCGGAGGTGGGCTACAGGAAGGCGACGAAAATCGCCCTCCGGTGGATTAAGAACTACACGGAGTTCAACTTCCGCAGCCTGGGCTCCTACACCCGCACCGAGTTGGAGGCCATAGCCGCCGCGCCCGACGCCTTCTAGCCCATACGGCGCCCAAGCGTTGACCGGCCGGAGTCTGGGGCGATAGAATCCCAAGACGACGTCCGGCGATGCTGCGGGCGTCCGCCGCCCATCTTGATACGTCACCTTCGAGGGGGGAAGAATGGCCCGCAAACTGAACATCAACGTAGACCACAACGTGTGCGTGGGCAACACTATGTGTGTTGGCATCGCCACAAAGACTTTCAGCCTGACGGAAGAGCGACAGTCCCAGGTGGAGAACCCCGAAGGCGACACGGAAGAGCTGATTATGGAAGCCGCCGAGAACTGCCCCGTCAGCGCCATCACCGTGGTGGACGCCGAGACCGGCGAGCAGCTTTTCCCCTAGGCAGCGGCTATATCTTGCGTCAAGGGCCTCCAGCGCGTCCTCTGTTGCCTCGCTGGGCCTGCGGCGCCGGAATCCCGTACCCGTCTCCCCGTGAACCACATTCCCACCCAAGGAGCGTCCCTATGCCTTATGTTCAAGTCAACGGCCACGACATTCACTACGTTGTCGACGATCACACTGATGCTGGAGCCGTCCCGGAGACGGTGTTCATGCAGCACTTCATATTCGGCAGCGCCCAGCAATTCCACCGCTGGACGCCCACTCTGTCTCGTGACTACCGGCTCATCCGCATGGACCGGTGGGGAAACGGCCTCTCCTCGGCTCCCCCCAAAGACCATGAATTCACGTTGGAAGGCGTCCTGTCCGACTTCGACGCCTTCCTGGACGCCATGTACCTGGACAAGGTCCACTATGTGGGAGTGTCATTGGGAGGAGTCTTGGGGGCTGCCTACGCCGCAACCCGGCCGGATCGGGTCAAAAGCCTGGTGCTGACCTCCTCACCCTGTTGGATAAAGCCCCCAACCCAGAATGGTTGGGCCAGGGAGGGATATCCCGACGGCGCTGCTTCCGTCCACGCTTTGGGTTCGGAAACGTGGGCGTTGCTTGGATGGATACGTGGAATGTCGCCCGACGCCTCACCCGCCCGGGTGATGACGGCGCAGAAGCTGGCCCAGCAGACGGGTCTGATGCAGCCCCACACCATCGCGGCCCTCCAGAAGATGGTGAGCCAGCGAAGCTTTGACATTACTCCCATGCTGGCGGAAATCAAGGCGCCCACTCTGCTCCTGTCGCCGGACAACAGCGCCAACACCTCGATTGATGAGCAGAATATGATGCGTGAAACAATCCCGAACTGCGAGCAGATCGTCTTCGAGGACGCTTCCCATTACATCGCCAACGACCAGCCGGACCGGTGCGCCAAGGCTACGTTGGAGTTCATACGCCGCCATTCAGTCTAGGCCAGAGGGAGCGGAAGCGCTGGAGACCTGGGACATCGAGAGGCGAACGATGAAGATTGGTCCGACACACAAGCAATGGGTCCTGTTGGCTCTTCTCGCCGCCGCTGCAGGGCTGCTCATCAGGTGGCTGTTGAGGAGGCGGTCCGAGCCTGGGGCCTGAGAACCTCTCCAGCCAACGGAAGAGGGGTCGTTAGTCCGACTCTCCCGCCCGTCGCATGGCCTCCATGCCGTCTTCGTTGGTCATAAGGACAGTGGTCTTCAGGCTCTTCAGCGCTCCGCCGGCGGATGCAGCCATGGCTAGGGCGGTCATGGAAACGTCGTCGGGCATGTCGAATATGGCCACCACGTCTGTGTCGCCAAAGGCAAAGTACAGCAGCTCCACAGAGCCTCCCAATGCCTCCGCAGCCGAGCTCACCACGGCCAAACAGTCCTCCGGGTTGGCAATCAGGTCGGCAGTCCCCTGGTCGGTGTAGGCGCCTTCCACCAAGTATTTGGGCATAACGTACTCTCCTATCCCTCGCCGCCCGACGGGCTTCCGACGACCTGGGCCGCCAGTTTCATACCTTTCACGGCGTCTTCAGGGGGAATCAGAACGGTCGTCTTGAGCTTGGTCACTCCGCCCCGGGACCTTACTCCCATGACGGCCTGAGCGATGGTTATGTGGTCGGGGAGCTGCAATATCACCACGATGTCATAGTCCCCAAAGGTGAAATAGGTGGCTTCCACCTCTCCGCCGAACTTCTCCGCGGCCTGTTTCAACGCAGTCCCGCCCGGGCCGGGACTCGCCGTCAGCCTTTGCAAAGCTTCCTGCGAATAGGACGCCTGGACCATATAATGCGCCATTTGCAGCGCTCCTCTCTATCGGACCTCTCTGATCTCGGGCTCCAACAGGTTCTCCAACTGAAACCGCCCCTGGTATACCAACTCGCTGTCGACGCTCTTGGCTAGGTGGATGAACACGATTTGCATTATCCTGGCGTTGCGGCAGACCTTCCATCCATGAGGATTGTACACGGTGAGAAGAGCCTGGGAACGTCCCTTGTAGCCAGCGTCCCACACGGCAGTATGAATGGCTACTCCACTACGCAGGAGGCTGGAACGTGGCCTGGCGAAAGCCATCAGATCCTGGGGTAGATGCACGACCTCGTTTAGTGCAATCAGGTAAGGGCCGCACGCCAGGGTTGCATAGCCGTCGCCGTCGAATCCCAGCGGCGTTGTCTCCGACAGGCTAGAACGTTGGGCGCCGTTGGGCATGACGCCGGGAGAGACGAAAGTGGAGACCTCCTTCAGGGTGAGGTCAAACCCATTGGGCTGCATTTGGGACTCCAAGTCAACGATGCCTTCTATCAGAGGCTCCGGTCCTTGGACCAGCGCCATGATGCTTTCCCGGTCCAGTACGCCCACCCCCATCGGACACCCTCGCAAAAAGGATTGCCAATTCTAACACGCCGACGCCGGTTTGGGGGCGCCTCTGCGGTTTTCGCGAAGGATTTTCGATTATTGGACGGATACGTCCCCTCTGTCATTTCGAACGGAATGAGAAATCTATAATCCTTCGGCAGCGGAACAGTGTGAAGACAAGGACTTTAGACCCCTCGCTGCGCTCGGGGTGACAATTGGAAGATTCCGCTCCGCCGCCAAGTACGTTGTAGCAGGCCATGCACAGGAATACAATGGGGGCGGCAAGTCCTCCGCCAAGCGGGCCTCCCGCATCATAAGGAGAGACAACGGGCCAAGAAGGGGGCAGGTATGAAGTTCGGATTCGGATTGCCCAACCATTGGGGAGTGGAAGACCCCAAGGCTCTTATCAGAATGGCTGTCCAGGCAGAAGAGTTGGGGTACAAGTCCCTTTGGGTGGCGGACCACGTCTTCAACGTCAGTTACGTGCGCGAGAGGCTCAACAATCGCCCGTACTACGACCCCATGTCCACACTGGCATACGTGGCCGCAGTGACCGACTCCATAGAGTTGGCCACGTCGGTGCTGGTGCTGCCCTACCATAACGCCATACGCCTCGCCAAGGTCTCTGCCACCATCGACCAGATGTCCGGCGGAAGGCTGAAGCTCGGCGTTGGGGTGGGAGTGATCCCGGAGGAGTTGGAGGCGATGGGCGCATCCATGGCGAAGCGGGGCGAAATCTCCGACGAATCCATCGAAGTGATGAAGGCCCTGTGGACGGAGGAGGAGCCCAGCTTTCAAGGCAAGCACTACAGCTTTTCCGGCATGAAGTTCTCGCCAAAGCCCGTGCAGAAGCCCTACGTTCCCTTGCTGATAGGCGGGACCAGCAAAGCGGCTCTGCGGAGGGCCGCGCGGGTCGGGGACGGATGGCATGCGGCCAATATGACTCCTCAGGAGATGGGCTCCAGCCTGGACTACCTGAAAGAACAAGCCGCTGCTCAGGGACGTAGCTACGACGACTTGGACATCTCCATCAGGCTTTCGGCAGGTGTGGTGAGAGACCCCAGCACTATGGGGAACCCCTCCGGCTACAGCCTCGGAGACGTTCCCGAGGACATAGTCCTGAACGTCAGGGAGTTCCAGGACCTGGGAGTAAGTGAAATCTGCATATCCATAAACACCCTGGACTCCGGGCATATCACCAGAGTCATGGAGATGGCCGCGAAAGACGTCTTCCCGGCCTTCGAATAAGGGTGGGGCTCTCATATCGGTAGCCCAGACCGGTCTCTTGGAGCAACACCGCCTCGATTTCCAACGATTAACTACAGGGTCCTGGCCTTCCACGCCCGTTGCCTGTGCCTAGGGCCTGTGATATAATCAGGCAGAAGTTCCGCACGGGCGGAGCGGGTTTATTTGTCCGCGATCAGGCGACGATGACGGGTCCGCATCCGACGGGACTGTATTAGAAAGGCAGGGTGTATGGTACAAGAGACCGAGCAAGCTGCGGTAAGCGCACCGCCTCCTCCCCCTCCCGCTCCCGCTCCCGCACAAGCGGCGCAGCGTGAGCCCGTAACCATGAAGTCTTTGCTGGAAGCCGGTGTCCACTTCGGACATCAGACCCGGCGGTGGAACCCCCACATGAAGAGGTACATCTTCACCCACCGCAACGGCATCCATATAATCGACCTCCAGCAGACTCTAGCGCTTCTTGGAGAAGCCTGTAAGAAGGTTACGCAGATAGTCGCCGAGGGAGGCGACGTTCTCTTTGTAGGCACCAAGAAGCAGGCCCAGGAAGCGATCTCGAGCGAGGCTGGACGCTGCGACATGCCCTACGTAAACCAACGCTGGCTGGGAGGAACGTTGACCAACTTCCAGACCATCCGAGGACGGGTCGACCACATGATCCAGCTGGATGACCGCCGGGAGAAAGGGCATTTTCAGGCGCTGACCAAAAAGGAAGGGCTTAAGCTGGAGGAAGAGCTTGCCCGCCTTGAGAAATACTTCATCGGCATACGCGACATGCGGAAGATTCCGGCGGCTCTCTTCGTAGTGGACATAGAGAAAGAGGACATCTGTGTGGCGGAAGCCCGTCGCCTGGGCGTCAAAATATGCGCTGTAGTAGACAGCAACACAGATCCAGACTTGGTGGACATACCCATTCCGGGCAACGACGACGCCATAAGGTCCATCCGGCTGATGTCAGGGCGAATAGCCGACGCCATCCTTGAGGGCCTTGCCGCTCGCGGAGAGTTGGACGGCGCCGAGGACGAAGATATGGACGAAACCGGGGGCTGGGTGCCCGAGCAGCGGGGCATGAGGGCATACTCTTCGTACGGCAGGGAGGCGGCTGCCAACGACGTGGCCGAACCCGGGACCGTGTTGACCACGGTGTTCGAAGCGGGAGACGTAGATGCCCCGGCCGCCTCTACCGGAGGACAGGAAACGGATGCTGGCCAGGTGGACGGTCCCGCCGAAGCGACCGCGGAAAATCAGACCGCCACTGAAAATCCCCCCGTCGACGATGCTCCCAAGCTGGTGGTGTCGGGGCTGGAACCGACAAATCAGGAGTAGTGACCCCACAGGAAAGGGTTGAGTAGAATATGGCGTCTGCGGCTACTGTGGACATGATCAGAGACCTCCGGGAGAAAACCGGCGCAGGGGTAATGGACTGCAAACGGGCCTTGGAAGGGGCCAACGGAGACCTTGCCAAGGCGGAGGAGATTCTAAAGGAGCAAGGACTGGCGAGCGCTGCAAAGAAGGCTGACCGCGAGACAGGCGAAGGATTGGTGGAGTCCTACATACACGCGGGCGGTCGCCTTGGCGCTCTGGTGGAAGTCAATTGCGAGACCGACTTCGTAGCCCGCACTGGCGAGATGAAGACCCTGGCCCACGACTTGGCCATGCAGGTGGCGGCAATGCCGTCCACCGTATACGTGACCAAGGACGACATAGCAGACGACGATGACCGTCCGCCCGAGGAGGTCAGCCTTCTGGAGCAACCCTTCATCAAGGATCCCTCCAAGACTGTGCGCGACGTGGTGCAGGAAACCATTGCCAAGGTCGGAGAAAACATCAGGGTCAGGAGATTCTCCAGGTTCGCATTGGGTGAATAGAGGCCCGCAATGACCAAGCCAGCTTACAAGAGGGCCCTCTTGAAGCTGAGCGGGGAGGCCTTAAAAGGCGAATCCAGCTTCGGCATCGACCCCTCCGTTGTCGACTACGTGGCCCGACAGATCAAAACAGCGTCCGACATGGGCGTCGGCATCGGGGTCGTGGTGGGCGGAGGAAACATCTGGCGCGGCCAGCAAGCCGAAGCTCACGGCATGGATAGGGCGACTGCGGACTACGCCGGGATGCTTGCCACAGTAATCAACGCCCTGGCCTTGCAGGACGCTTTGGAACATCTTGGCCTTATCGTGCGCACTCAGTCCGCCATCCAGATACAAGCCGTGGCCGAGGCCTACATACGCCGCCGGGCCATCCGCCACCTGGAAAAAGACCGCATAGTCATATTCGCCGCCGGAACAGGCAACCCTTACATGACCACCGACACAGCGGCCGCCCTGAGAGCTGTTGAGGTAGACGCCGACGTGCTCCTCATGGCCAAGAACAACGTGGACGCAGTATACGACTCGGACCCCAACAAGAACCCCGAAGCCCGCCCGCTCCGGTCTCTGAGCTATCTGGATGCCCTGAACCGTAGGTTGAACGTGATGGACTCGACCGCACTCTCGCTCTGCATGGACAACAATCTGCCTATCATAGTCTTCGACCTATTCGCCCCGGACTCCATCAACAAGGTGTTGTCCGGCGAGACTATCGGCACCACCATATCCGGGAGGGTTTAGTTATGCCAGGCGATGAGGACAAGACCATAGACGACGTGCTGATCGACGGCGAAATCCGGATGGAGAAGTCCTTGGAGGCACTGGGGCGCGACTTGAACACGCTCCGAACTGGACGAGCCACACCGGCGCTCCTAGAAAACGTCACCGTCGACTACTACAACACTCCCACTCCCCTAAACCAAATCGCCTCGGTCTCGGCGCCCGAAGCGCGTCTTATCGTGATTCAGCCTTGGGACAAAGGGTCCATAAAAGACATAGAGAAGAGCCTTCAGAAGTCGGAGATGGGCTTCAACCCAAACAACGACGGCACGGTGATTCGCCTGCCTATACCTCCCTTGACACAAGAGCGTAGAAGGGACTTGGTCAAGGTGCTCAAAAGGAAGATTGAGGACGGAAAGATCGCTGTGCGCAACGTCCGCCGCGACACCATCGAACAGCTGAGGGGCATGGAAAAGAACAAGCAGATCTCCCAAGACGAAAACAGGCGGGCCCAGGACCAGATCCAAAAAGTCACTGACTCCTTCGTCGGCAAGATGGACCAGGTCTCCTCCGACAAAGAGTCCGAAATAATGCAGGTTTAAGCCACAAGAATGGTCGTCCAAGGACGCTCCCAGCCGTCGAAGCACGACAGGGAATTGCGTGGCCCGAAGCATGTAGCCATTATCATGGATGGCAATGGCCGTTGGGCAACCCAGAAAGGTCTGCCTCGGCTGGCCGGCCACCGGGCCGGAGTCGACAACATCATACCCGTCCTGGAGTCCCTCTCGGACTACGGCGTTGATTTTGTGACCATCTATGCCTTCTCCACGGAAAACTGGACGCGCCCCAAGAACGAAGTTGACGGCCTAATGACCATTCTCCAGGACGCCCTGGAGAGGCAGACCCAGGCGCTTCATGAGCGCGGCGTCAAAGTAGTGCACGTGGGCAGGGCCGATCGCCTTGGTGAAGACCTGCGGGATTCAGTCGACCGGGCCTGCCGCCTGACCAAGGACAACCGCCGGATGACGCTGGCCGTGGCCTTCGATTACGGCGGCCGGGCGGAGATCCTGGAGGCGGTTAAGGGCATGATTTCCGACGGAGTGCCAGTTGACGGCGTGACCGAGGAGTCCTTCGGTGGATACCTCTATACGTCCGAGCTGCCTGATCCGGACCTGATTATCCGCACGGCGGGAGAGCTGCGTCTCAGCAACTTCCTGTTGTGGCAGGCGGCCTACAGCGAGTACTACTCCACACGTACCCTATGGCCCGACCTTGGGTCTGACGACATCAAAGACGCCATTGAAGCGTTTAACGGGCGGCGGCGCCGGTTCGGAGCGCTGGACTCCGACGACAACTATGCCCGGCCTGACCCCGGGCCCAACGCTGAGGAATAAGCCTGGACAAGGCAGTTTACAGCTGGGCCTCCCTGTACGTTATGCAGGGGTGTTGACCCGTGGCCAGACGGCTTCTCACCGCGGCGGTGGGCCTACCCGTGTTGTGGGCCGCCATCTGGGGCGGACTTCCCTGGCTCACGGTCCTGGTAGGGGTGGCGTCGTTGTTTGGCCTCGTAGAGCTTTACCGAATGCTCGGAGCGACAAGGCTCCCCGCAGTGATTGTGTTCGGCCTGTCCTGGGTGCTACTCATGGCAATTCTGGGGCACTTCGCCGACAGCAGGGTCGATGAGTGGAGCCGCCATTGGGTCCACTTGGCCCTGGGAACGGGTCTTGTGCTCGTATCCCCTTGGCTCATAGCCAAAAGACGCGAGCCGTTGGCATTGCTCGCCATTTTGGGGGCTGCCTACATCGGGTTTCTAATGGCCCATCCCCTTATGCTCAGGGGGCTGGACTCAGGCGCCGAATACGCCCGCGACTGGACCTATCTGGCTGTTGCGATTGTGTTCGCCGCCGACACTGGAGCATTCGCAACGGGGAAGCTGCTGGGCAGACGGCAGATGGCGCCCTCGATCAGTCCGGGAAAGACCTGGGAGGGCGCCGTCGGAGGGTTCGTTTGCGCTATCGCCGCCGGACTGGCCCTCCATGTCCTGCTCGTCTTGGGAGTTGCCGTATGGCAGACCGCAGCTGTGGCGGCGGCGGCGGGTGTCGCAGCCCAAGTCGGCGACCTAGTGGAGTCCAAGGTAAAGCGCATCAGCGGAGCTAAAGATGCTGGAGGCCTGCTGCCTGGCCACGGGGGTATTCTCGACAGGCTGGACTCGATTGTCTTGGCTATACCCGTGGTGTATTATCTTGTTGCGTTCGTTCTCAAACCCTCCGCAGGAGGGTAGACCTTCAGCGAAGGCCATCGGGGGTGACCAAATGAGGGGACTGGTCGTGCTGGGTTCCACCGGCTCCATAGGACGGCAGACCCTTGACGTGGTCAGGGCCTTCCCGGACGAGTTCGAGGTCATCGGACTGGCCGCCGGACGCAACCTGGACTTGCTCAAGTCCCAGATCGAAGAGTTCAATCCCCGATTCGCCTGGTGCGCTCTGGAAGAAGAGCGTGCCCTGCTTCCGGACAGTGCGGCGATCATGCCCATGGAAGAGATGGTGTGCCTCCCCGAGGCTGAGCTTATCATGGCGGCGACCATCGGCAGCGCCGGACTGGTCCCCACGATTCGAGCGCTGGAGCAGGGAAAGGCCATTGCCCTGTCAAACAAGGAAGTGATCATAATGGCCGGGGAGATGATAATGTCCATGGCCGAGACCCACGGAGCCACGGTGCTTCCCGTGGACAGCGAACCCTCGGCCATCTGGCAGTGCCTCCAGGGAGAAACGGACCCCATCCGACGGCTCGTCATCACGGCATCGGGAGGCCCCTTCCGGGAATCCAGGCCCGAAGACCTGGAGCAGGTCACTCCCGAGCAAGCCCTGAACCATCCCACCTGGCGGATGGGCGACAAGATAACCATCGACTCCGCCACGCTTATGAACAAGGCTTTCGAGGTCATCGAGGCCCGTTGGCTCTTTGACGTGCCCTGGGATAAAATCGAAGTAGTCGTCCATCCTCAAAGCATCATCCATTCAATGGTGGAAATGGCCGACGGCTCCATGAAAGCTCAGATGGGACCGCCCGACATGCGTCTCCCCATACAGTATTCCATGTTCCATCCCACGCGCCTCGAAAACCCTCAGATTCCACGCCTGGACACCGCCCTCAATCATTCTCTCACCTTCAAGCCCCTGGACGAGAGCCAATATCCGTGCTTCAACGTGGCGGTTGAGGCCGGAAAGAAGGGGAGCACGTATCCAGCAGTCCTCAGCGGGGCGGACGAGGTCGCCGTGGAGATGTTCCTGAACGGGCGGATTGGGTTCATGGACATATACCGGACCATCTCCCAGGTCTTGGACGACCACGAGTCCTCCTCCAGCGCCAACCTGGAAGACATCATGGCAGCCGACGAGTGGGCCAAGGCAAGGGCCCGCGAGGTCGGTGCAGCCCTCCCGTCACCCCGCTGAAGCAGCCCCTTTAACCCATGGACATAGTCATCACTCTCATCCAGTTTCTGGGAGTGCTTGTAGTGGTGGTGCTGGTCCATGAGTTTGGTCACTTCGCCACCGCCAAGGCTTTCGGCATACGGGTGAACGAGTTCGGATTCGGCTTCCCGCCGCGTCTGCTGGGAATTCGCAAGGGAGAAACCGTCTACACGGTCAACCTCATTCCCCTGGGAGGCTTCGTCAAGCTGGAAGGGGAGCAGAGCGGAGTTTCCAACGACCCCCGAAGCTTCGCTTTCCAGCCACCCGGTGTACGCCTTGTGGTGCTGGTGGCGGGCGTGGTGATGAACGTACTCCTGGGGATAGTGCTGCTCTCCGTTTTCTTCATGTTCGCCGCTTCCGAGTTCCGAGTGGGGCAGGTGGAGCCTGGGTCTCCCGCCGAGGCCGCCGGCCTCATCGATGGCGACAGAATCGTAGAGATGAATGGAGAACCCCTGCAGGACTTCCAGGATTTCTCCGAACGCATCAATGCGAATAAAGGCCAACGGATCGAATGGACCGTCCTGCGGGACGGGGAGAAGATGGCCGTCCGGCTGACTCCGAGAGAAAACCCGCCGGAAGGCCAGGGCCCCGCGGGCATCAGCCGCGTATCGGTCATTGGAAGCCAGCGGCTGGAATTCACGAGGGACCCCTTGGACGCCGTAGGGTTGGGGTTCCAGCGCACCGTCCAATTCCCGGGGGCAGTCAAAGACGCCATAGTCGACTGGGCGTCGGACGACGGCCCGGTGCCCTTCGCCGGGCCGGTGGGCATCGCCCAGGGCACGGGCGAGGTGGCCCGGGAGTTTGGTCTTTTCTATCTGATCCCCCTAGCGGCGGGTCTGAGCCTGGCCCTGGCTATATCCAACATATTGCCCATACCCCCTCTTGACGGCGGGCATATCCTCTTCGTGATTATCGAATGGGCCAGAAAAGGCAAAAAGATTCCGCCTGAGAAGCAGGGGCTGGTGCACATGGCCGGGCTGGCTCTACTCATCGGAATGGTGGTGGCCGTCAGCTACAACGATCTGCAGCGTCTAATCGACGGCGCCAGCATCCTGCAATAGCAGGTGTCAGACACCTCGGCTCTCTACCTTGGATGTGTCCAGGTGTTGTACAATTCACTGGGCAGGGCCGAAAAATCGCTGCCGATATAGACAGTCCAAAAGGTTGGACGAATGACAACTAACAGAGAAGCAGAAGTATCGAAAACCTTGACACTAGAGGAATCGAAGCGTAAGGCCGTAGTAATCCAGATGCTTGCTGAGAGAGAGCAACGACAAACAGTGTCCAGTGAAGAGCTAAGAAGGATGCGTGCCGTAAATCTCCGGGGAATAGAGGATATATGAGCAGTCGCAGAATAACCAAGCCCATTTTCGCGGGGAACGTCAAGATAGGCGGAGACGCCGACGTCACCGTACAGTCCATGACCAAAACGGACACGCGGGACGTTCAGGCCACCGTCCGTCAGATAAAGGAACTGGAAGACGCGGGCTGCGACATTATCCGGTGTGCCGTCCCCGACATGGAGGCGGCCAAGGCGATCCCCGACATAAAAAAACAGATAAACATTCCCCTGGTTGCCGACATCCACTTCCACTACCAACTGGCCCTGGAATCCCTCAAAGGCGGAGTGGACATGCTCCGGCTGAACCCAGGCAACATTCGCGACGAGGATAGGGTGCGCGAAGTGGTCAGGGCCGCCAAGGAGAGGGATATCCCCATACGTATCGGTGTGAACTTTGGCAGCCTGCCCCCCGTGGGAGGAATAGGCAAAACCAGAGGGTTTTCCCGCCACATGGACATGGTGAACAAGCTGCCCAAGACAGGCGAGGCGGTGGAAGAGGGCGGCTACAGCATCGTCGACCACATGGTGGCGACGGCTCTGTGGGAGATCGGACTCCTGGAAGACCTGGACTTTGACCTCATTAAGATTTCCATGAAGGCCTTTGACGTGCCCACCACCGTAGACGCTTACCGGCGGTTGGCTGACATGGTCCCCTATCCGCTGCACCTGGGAATCACCGAATCAGGAACGGTGAAGTCGGGTTCGATACGCAGCGCCATCGGGTTGGGGCTTCTTCTCTACGAGGGCATTGGGGACACCGTGCGCGTTTCCCTGAGCGGAGACCCCGTAGAGGAGGTCCAGGCGGGGTACGAGATTCTCAAATCGCTGAACCTGCGGCAGAAGGGCGCAACACTGGTTGCCTGCCCCTCCTGCGGTAGGGCCGACGTGGACGTAATCAAGCTGGCCAACACCGTCGACGAGATGCTCAAGAAGGTAGACTCCAATCTCAAGGTGGCCGTGATGGGCTGCGAGGTCAACGGCCCTGGAGAGGCCAAGGACGCCGACGTGGGCATCGCCGCGGGCAACGGCAGGGCCATCATATTCCGCAAGGGCCAGAAGGCCAGGGTTGTTGCGGCGGACGACATGCTTTCCGCTCTGATGGAAGAGGTCAACGAGGCGGCGACCGCCGGATAGGAACTCCTATGGGACTTGGAGCGTGCCTATCCCAGTCCTGTGGCCGGCGCCTCTGAAAACGCCTGACTATGAGCGCTTCCAACCACTATTGCCACAACTGCGGCGCCAGCTTTCTAGGATCACAGACTCATTGCGGCTCCTGCGGCGCTGATCTGAATCCACCAACCTTCGGCCGTTCTTCCCAAGCAGTGCGCTACTGCCGAGGTTGCGGGGCCAGTGTACTCGACTCCCAGAATTTCTGCGGCTCGTGCGGGTCCGGTCTCAGTCAGACGGTTTTCAGGGAGTCCCAACCGCGAACCTATGCTGCCCGGCAGACTCTGGACTACTACATACCGCCAAGCCGCATTTTGCTGCTAAGCGTCCTTTCCGCCAGTCTGTATGGTTTCTATTGGTTCTACATCACGTGGAAGCATTACAGAGACCATACCGGCGACGAAATGAATTTCCCCGTATGGCACGCTCTCACCCAACTGGTCCCAATTTACAACTTGTTCCGCGTTCATCACCACGTTCGTGTGTATGAGCATTTGATGCAGGGAGTGGGCCTCAGATTCACCATCGCCGCTGGAACGGCCTTTGTGTTGATGGCAATATCACTGGCGACGGGCGTCATATCGATAGTCATGGTTTATTCAGAGGTCAACGAACACGTCTCCCAAGCTGAATACGTTGTATCGTATGTACTCTCCTTGGTTTCGGTCGTGATACCGTGGTTCGTCATGTATTTGGTCCAGGCCAATTTGAACCGATACTGGCTGTCCTACGCCGACCGGAATCCAGGTGTTTCGATAGCCACGTCGAAAGTAGGAGCCGGTGCAGTCATACTAACTATGCTTGGCATACTATTCTGGGTGTTGACGATAAGCTCGTTATTCGTTGGCGATCCATCCGGAGCTGAAACAGTATGAGATTCACACAGCTTATATCCAAGACCCTGCGCACCGATCCTCCCGAGGCCGAGACCGCCTCCCACCGTCTGATGCTCAAGGCCGGAATGGTCTCCCAGGTGGCGGCGGGAGTGTACAGCTACCTGCCCCTGGCCTGGAGGTCCATTAAGAAAATCGAGGCCATCATACGGGAGGAAATGGACGCGGCGGGGGGCCAGGAGATACGCATGCCTGTACTCCAGCCTCTGGACTTGTGGGAGCAGTCGGGCCGGGCCGCCGCCTTCGGCGACAACCTGTTTCGTTTCCCCGACAGACGTGGCAGACCGATGGTGGCCGCTCCAACCCATGAGGAGGTGGTGACCGGCATCGCCAGGGCCAATATCCAAAGCTACCGGGACATGCCAGCCATCGTGTATCAGATACAGACCAAGCTGCGGGACGAACCACGACCCAGGGCAGGGCTCATCCGGGTGCGGGAATTCGACATGAAGGACGCCTACTCCTTCGACGCTGACGACGAGGGCTTGGACCGCAGCTATCAGGCTATGGCCCAGGCCTATAGGAACATATTCAGACGGTGCGGTCTGCCCGCTCTTATGGTGGAAGCCGACTCAGGAGCCATCGGCGGCAAAGACTCCCACGAGTTCATACTGCGCACTGCCGCTGGCGAGGACACGGTTGTCACTTGCCCTGACTGCGACTACGCAGCCAATGCCGAAAAGGCCCAGGGCGTCATCCCGGCTCTCCCTGACGAACCGGAAGCGGACATGGAAGAGGTGGCCACGCCCGGAATCAAGACCATTGCCGCCCTGGCCGAGTTCCTGGGCATCCCGGAGGCAAAGACTTTGAAGGCCGTCTTCTACATGGCAGGAGGCGAGATGGTCTTCGTCACCATCAGGGGCGACCTGGACGTCAACGAAGTCAAGCTGAAAAACTTGCTCACGGCAAATGGAATCTCCGCCAACGACCTCAGGCTGGCCTCTGACGAGGAGGTCAAAGCCGCTGGGCTGGTGGCCGGGTCCGCTTCTCCAGTGGGGCTGGAAGGAGTAACCAGGGTGGCCGACCACTCCATAGACTCTGGCTCCAACTTCGTGGTGGGCGGCAACAAGCCGGACGTCCACATCAAGAACGCCAACCATCCCAGGGACTTCCGAGTGGACATCATGGGGGACATCACCCTGACCAAGGCTGGACACGGCTGTATAAGGGGCCACGCAGGTCTCGAAGAAACTCGAGGCATCGAGGTCGGGCACATCTTCAAGCTGGGGACCGGGTTCGCCGAATCCCTTGGGGCCAGTTACCTTGACAGCGAAGGCCGGCAGAGGCTCATCACAATGGGCTCCTACGGCATAGGGGTGGGGCGTCTATTAGCGGCGGCCATCGAGCAAAACCATGACGAGAATGGGATCGTCTTTCCGACCCCCATTGCGCCCTATCAAGTCCATCTCGTGGGGCTGAACCTCTCTGACTCCGATGTTGCCCGTACCGCGGACGGGCTATACGACAGGCTGTGGAGCCTGGGGATAGAAACCCTCTACGATGACCGCGCCGACGAGGCTGCTGGGGTTAAGTTTAACGACAGCGACCTGATGGGCCTGCCGGTGAGGCTGGTTGTCAGTCCTCGCAACCTGAGGCAGGGCATGGTGGAAGTGCGGCGCAGGTCTGGGGGCGACGCAGAGCTTGTGTCCCTGGAAGAGGCGGAACGGAAGGTCTCCGAACTGCTGAAGTAGGGATAAGCCGCCTTCTCTCGGATGAGGGCTCGGGCGACCGCCGGTCGCCCCTACGACTGGTCCGAGGTCATCTCCCATCCTTCTGAACTCCTCCGGCACTGTCATTCTGAACGCCGTACAGCGGCGTGAAGAATCTGAAAAGGTTGATTACAAAACCCGCCCGACGAGAAATGCAACGCCCATGAAGCGAGGGCTTATCGCTGGGACGGCGCCTAGACTTTGGAGAACCTCCTTAGACTCTCCGCTGCGCTCAGAATGACAAGTCCCGAGGCGCTTTCACACAACGGTCCATAGTTGTTCGCCGTTCCAAGTCCCGCTCCGTGGCATTACGCGGCTCACCAAGAACGAGGCAAATACGGCCCTGGTCAATCGAAAGACCTTGGCCGTGACTGCTTGAGGTTGTGAAGCCAATGGGCCTCTGATACAATCCATTCGTAATTTGCGGCTTGACCGCATCGCACAACACAACGTTGGAAAAGCGACCTTTGTTTAAGGGAGGTGAACGTTGGCGTCTTTCTGGGAAACTTTGAGAGTAGACTCCGGTGAAGAAATACTGGAAGACATGAACGCCTACGTCGCTCAGCCAGAGGCAGCGGCAGCCAGGGCCCCTGCGGTTATCGTCGTACAGGAAGCGTTCGGGATCAACGACAACATCAAGAGCATATGCGACCGCTTTGCGGCGGAAGGCTATTTTGCGGTGGCTCCGGCCCTGTTCCACCGTGAGGGAAACACCGAGGAGGTACGCGGCACTAACCCGGTGCTTGGGTACGGTGACATGGACCAGGTGATGCCTATTATGGGCAACCTGCGAGATGACCAGATAATCAACGACATCAACACCACCATCGACTGGCTGAGGGTACACCCCAGAGTCGACGCCAGCAGAATAGGAATCACCGGGTTCTGCATGGGCGGACGGGTGACCTATCTGGCGGCGGCGGCGTGCCCTGGAATCGGCGCCGCGTCCGTTTTCTACGGGGGCAACATCATGGCCCCGTGGGGGACTCCCCCGACCCCCTTCGACCGCACGCGCAGCATTCAGTGTCCCGTAATGGGCAACTTCGGGGCGGACGACGGGAACCCAACGCCTGACGACGTCCAGAAGATTCAGGCTGAACTGGAAAAGCACGGCAAGACCGTTGACTTCAAGGTGTACCCGGGGGCAAACCACGGGTTCATGTGTGACGACAGGGCCAGCCACCATCAGGCCTCGGCTGACGACGCCTGGGCCAGGACCTTGAGCTGGTTCGGCGCCAACCTGAAGTAAGGTTGAGTGGTTTCGATCTGAAGAACGGGGCAGCCGGTCGGTTGCCCCGTTTCATGATGCCCGTGTCACAATGACCATGCTGAAGCTGCTGTGCTAGAATTAGGCCGAGGTTAGGCTATGGCGGTTATATATCTGACGTCTGACACGCCCGGAGCGGGCAAAACGGCCCTGGCCAGTGCTCTGGCCCTGTTGTGGCCGTCGTCCGGCAAGAAAACGGCGTATTTCAAAGCCTTCTCTTCGACCCCGGAAGAGGACAAGGACACGCGTTTCGTGTCTGAACAGATATTGGGTGGCCAGAGCAGTCCGCCTATAGCAGGGAAGGGCGGCGATGCCGCGTCCGTCGAAAAAGCGGCTGAAAAGGTCCGGGAACTGGCCGGCATATCCGACTGCGTTCTCGTGGAAGGCCCCACGTTGTCCGGAAACGCTGTAGTTGGTGAATTGGCGTCATCTCTTATCGGCGACCTGGGCGGGGGCGCTGTGCTGGTGGCGGCATATCGTTCGGGCGTCACCGCCGAGGACATTGCCCAGTCGGCTTCGGCTCTAGGAAGCTCCTTACTCGGCGTGGTCATCAACTCGGTCACTAAGTACAAGGGTGACTACGTCCAGTCCCAAATCGTACCTGCGCTGGAATCCCGAGGAATCAAAACCCTGGGCGTCATACCGGAGGACCGCACGTTGCTTGCTCCGACTGTGGGGCAGATTGCGGCCCATCTGGCAGGTGAATTCGCGGTGGGAGGCCCGGACAGGGACGACTTGGTGGAACGTGTCCTCATCGGTGGCAACATCATGGACTGGGGAGAGACCTATTTCGGTCGCCATGAGAAGAAGGCCGTCATCGTAAGGGCAGACAGGCCGGACATTCAGATGGCTGCGTTGAACACCTCCACCGCATGTCTTGTTCTGACGGGAGGCCACGACCTGAACCAGTACATCCAACTCCAGGCGGACAGCCAGGACGTACCTGTGCTGGTGCTGGAGTCCGACACACTTACCGCAGCCCGGGCTTTTGAGGAACTGTCCGGCAGCACAGGTGTCCACCACGTCGCCAAGGCCCAGAGGTTCTTGGAGCTTCTCACAGAGCATGGGGACCTGGGCGCCATCACCGCGGCGGCGGGTTAGCTTCACGAACCTGTGGTTGGTTGAAAAGCCGCGCGCCCAGCGTCTATAATGTACCTGCCGGGTGGACCCGAGAGGCGTAGGCCGTCGAGTCCCGCCCCTTGAGTCCGCCGAGGTAGCTCAGAGGTAGAGCAGTGGACTGAAAATCCACGTGTCGTCGGTTCGATTCCGACCCTCGGCACCACGCACACTGCATCTGCCGGTCACGAGCGGAAGTGGCTCAGTGGTAGAGCATCTCCTTGCCAAGGAGAGGGTCGCGGGTTCGAATCCCGTCTTCCGCTCCAATATAGTCTCCATTTAGCTACGAAAAGCCTGTGTTGACCATTTGTGTATCACTGTGTGTATGCAAATGATAATCGATGCCGACATTACAGGACGGTGATGCAACAGTAGGCTGACTATGTATTTCGTCGCCCTTTTGTAACAAGATGCTCGACTACTTCAAACTAATCATTGTCGGGGTCATTACAGGGATCGTCTTGGCTGTAATCGGAGGGCTGTGGAGCTGCCGCCATTGGATCGCGTGGCGCTGGAGACGTTACCGCGCCAGCAGGGGTCAGCGCCGGGCTGAGCGGGAGCAATACCTGAATCAGCCCGTAGAACTCACAACAGGCGAATTCATTCACCGAGGTTGCGCCGGCAGCAAAGACAAAATCGCGCGTGAGCGGATCATTCCCCTCGGCGGTTGCACGCGCTGCGGAGAACACGGAAGCAGACCTAGAGCCAAGGTATAAGGCCTACGAGGCGACAAGGGATCGTCTTACGTGTGCGGAGCCATACGCACCAGCAATTCCAGCATCCCCCCCCCGCGTTGTCGAAGAAGCCCACGCCCTTCACATCCCAGCGCTCACCGGAGTCGGTGAGAGAATCGGTGGTGGTTCAGTTCAAGGCGATCGTGCGTTCCTCTTCCAATCGACCGCCCTCGTCATAGGTGAAGGTGCGGTTGTGGGGCCGCACAAGATAGCACCGATAGGGTGCGTCTTCCGCTCCATTTTATTATTTCCCTGACTCTGACCGTTTGTGCCTTTCAACTATTGCCCCATAAGTAGGCGCGTCTGCTTAGTGGGGCGACTCCTTAGGGGTCGGGCTCAGTCCGCCCGCCGCTAGATCGCCGGAACGGCCTGGCCAGGAGGTTACGCAGCTTGCTGGCGCCGTCCTCATCCCCGGGACGTGACGGGGGCAGCAGCACCCAAAGAAGCAGGAAGACAGTGAAGACGCCTCCCGGAATGGCCGCTTCCACCCACCAGGAGGGCAGCGACGCGGAGTCGGGTTCTTCAGAAATGGGGAAAATCGGCCCGAACAGCGGGGGTTCGAAATCGAACGAGGCGGTCTCGCTTCCGGCTTCGACGGTCACCGTCAGGCTTTGGCCTAGAAGGTACAGGTTGTCGCCCATGTGTGGATGCTCGCCGCCGGTGTGGGGTTGTATATCCCGGTGCCTGTCAAGACGGCAGGCGTGGAGGTTGGCGCGTCCGGGGACCAAAGCTCCCGTGTCCATCGTTCGGGATGAACCGGTCTCCCAGTCCTCGACGGTGACACGGGGGACCAGGTCGGTCACACGTTCGCCAGACTCCTGGTCCCAGATGAATATCTCGATGTGCTGGTTTACCTGGTGGCCCTGGTCCATGGTGGCCAGATGGACGAAACCGTCCATGCTCACCACCGGACCAACGTAAACATCGAACCTGTATTTCCCAGAGGAGTCATCCTGGTCTTTGCTGGGGTTTTCTTGGGCGAGGGCCGCACTAACTTGGACTGAGCTAGTCGCTAATGTAACCAGCAGCAGCCAGATGAAAGTCAACCTGGCTGCTGCTGACATGTCCTCGTCTTCCGTAGGGAGCGTCGGCCGCGATCCCTCAATCCTGCGCCTGGTCCCTACCGTTACGGTAGACCTTATGGGGTAGGGACCAAGCGTCAGCGCCTATTTGGTCACGGCCTTCACGTATTCGAAGTCCTGTTCCTTCAGGAAGCCCCTGGTGACGTACTCGGCCACCACGTTGGGGTTTACGGCCCAGGTGGCCGGGATCCAGAACAGAGGTATGCTGCCGTATTCGTTGTACAGCACGTCTCCCGCTTCTCTGAGGAGCCGGTCCTGTTCAGCGGGGTCAGTGGACTCCACGAACGCTTCGTAATTGTCGTCCATGACCTCATGCTCAAAGTAGTGGCAGCACACGCCCGCCAGAGTTCGCCCGCTGTAGAAATGGTAGCCGATCCTGTTGGGGGACTCGTCGTAGCCTCCGTTGCCGGCCCACGTTGATCCGCCAAGGGACCCGCGAAGTATGTCCTTGATAAAGTCGGCGAACTCTCGTGTGTCTATCTTGATTTCGACCCCGATTTTCCGCCAGTCGCTGTTGATTGCCTCCGCTATGTCCGCCAATCCCGGGTATCCATATCCCGGAGTGACCACGTGGCGGGTCCCCGACCAGTCAAGGGAGCGTCCCAACTCGGCCTCGACCTCTTGTATCAGCGCTTTGGCTTTCTCGGGATCGTACCCGTACTTCTCCTCGTAGGTGGTCTCCCACTCGGGGTTGTACCCGCTGAGTGTCTTGTGGAACCAGTGGAGGTAGTTGGGCTCCCCAAGGCCAAACAGCAGGTTATTGTTGATTGCGTCCCTGTCAATGGCCTGGTTCAGGGCTTGGCGCACCCTGATGTCCGCCCAAGGCAACTCCTCAACGCCGTGATATACGTCGGAGTAGGGCAGGTCCGGGTGCTCGCCCTTGCGGACTCCGATGGGAGGCTGAACCACGTCCGGATGGTAGAACTGGCCTCCCAGAAACTGGAAGACGTAGAAGGCGGGGAGAGTCGAAGGCAGCACGTCCATTCCGTTGTCTATCGCAGTCCGCTCCAAGTCCAGCGGCAGCTTACCGATGTGGACCTCGTCCGTAAGGATTGCAGACAGTCGCACGGCGGGTTCTTCTATAAACCGCAGTTCCAGCTCGGGGAAGTCAGGCTTGATTCGCCAGTGGTCATAGGGGACCCGTTCGAACACAATTCCCTCGCCCGATGACCGGTCCAGGAGCTGGTAGGGGCCTGTCCCGATGAGGTTGTTCTGGATTCCGTCCTCTCCCTCGGAGTCGAACAGAGTTTTGCTCTGCATTAGCCATGTGGCCCACGTGGAGGACCTCTGTACCAGATCTAGGAAGGGCTGTTTTACGTTGTAAATGACCTCGTACTCGCTCACCACTTCGAGGTCCGGCAGGATCAAGTCTCGGACCTGCGCTCCGCGGGCTTCCTGACTTTCTTCCCGGGCGACGCGTTCAAGGGTATGGACCAGGTCCTTTGCGGAGAACTCGCCGTAACCCTGGTGGAACGGGACGCCCTCCCGCAGTTTCCAGTTGAAGGTCTTGGAGTCGGCGCTCTGGGTCCAACTCTCAGCCAGCATTGGCTGGTATCCACCCTCTGTATCGGCCCAGGTCAGGGTCTCCATCGCCGGCATGAGCTGAGCGTGATTGACGGTGGAGCCGATCAACGTGGGGTCGTTTCCTTCCCGTTCGATGGACACGGCCACCACCAGCCGGTTCACCACCGGCTCCATCATCATCGCAGGTTCCGGTGTATCGGTAGGAGCAGCGGTGGCCGGTGCCGCTGTGGGCGAGGGCACGTCCGGGGCGGAGGTCGCAGCCGGCTCCGGCGTAGGCGCCTCGGTGGGCTGTTCTGCCATAGCTGTTGGGGTGGAAGTAGGCTGGGGTGTGTTGGTGGGGTCCTCACCGCCTCCACAAGCCCCTGCTGCAATCAAGGCCACGCACATGCCTAAAATCAGAAATGCCAGGGTGGCTAGTTTCATGAGCTCCCACCTCCGAATGTCGAATGCAGCACAGAATACCATGTCATTGGGATACATTCAACGAGATGTTGTGACTGCAAGGTACGTTGATTAAGGATATCAATCAGGGTCCAGACCCCTGATTGATATCCCCGACTCCTTATATCTGCCTCAGCTTGGGGTCGAGCTTGTCCCGGAGCCAGTCGCCCAGCAGGTTTACCGACAACACCGTCAGCACAATGGCCAAACCGGGGAACAGGGAGACCCACCAGGCTGTCTCGATGATCAGGGCCCGGCCGTCGGCGGTGATGGAACCCCAGGACGGCGTCGGCCTCGGTATGCCCGCCCCGATGAAGCTAAGGGACGATTCGATGATGATTACGAATCCAACCTGAAGAGTGGCCAGAACGATGAGGTTGTTGATCACGTTGGGCAGTACGTGCCGCAGCATAATCCTGACATGGGGGCTTCCGGCCACACGGGCCCGTGATATGTAGTCCTGAGTCATTATTGTGAGGGTCTCGCCTCTCACCAGACGGGCGTACTGGGACCACAGCAAGCCGGATATGATGCCTATCAAGACCTTCATGCCTGGCCCCACCACAACCACCAATACCAGGGCGACCAGGATGGCGGGCACCGCCAAAGCAACGTCGATGATGCGGGATATCAGGTAGTCGACCCACCCTCCAAAGTATCCGGCGGTGATGCCCAGGGCCGTGCCCAACGACCCCGCAATGGCAATGACGGTCAGGGAGACGATTAGAGACACTCGTGCACCGTAGATCATGCGGCTCAAGAGGTCCCGGCCCTGCTTGTCTGTTCCCAGAGGCCGTGTCCAGCTGCCGGAGGCCCTCTGGACTATCTGCACCGTGTCGCCCACCTTCAAGTCGTCGCTGAGTTCCAGCGCCTGGCCTCTGGCTGTGCCTTCCACGAGTCGACGAGCGTTGTTGATGGATATCTCGGTCTTTCCGTCGCTCACCCGCTGGACCACGGTCTTGGAGTTGACTTTAGAACCCATCCACCCGGGCGGCTCCAGACTGTTGGACAGGTCCGACTCGATGGGGTCGTGGGCCGCCAGAAACTGGGCGAACGCCGCAGGTATAACAAGGACTATCAACACGATGGCTACCGGCAGGACCGGGAACCGGTTGGCGGCCCTCAAAGCATCGATGACGCGGGCCGGGTTGTACCAGGGTCGACGGACTGCTGCGTTATCCATACCGTATCCGCGGGTCCATATAACCGTACAGAATGTCAACCGCCAGGTTGATCAGCACGAAGCCCGCCGCAAACACCATCGAGACCGCCTGCACCACGTGGAAGTCCCGCCCCGCCACAGAGGTCACCACCAGCAGCCCCAGGCCGGGCCATGCGAAAACCGTCTCTACTATCACTGACCCCGTGAGAAGATACCCGGCTATCAGCCCGAAATATGTGAGGGGTGTAATGGCCGCATTGCGCAAGCAGTGCTTCCAGACCACTTTCCATTCTTGCAGGCCCTTCAGCCGCGCCAGCTTCACGTACTCGCTGTCCAGGGTGTCCAGCATGGAAGAGCGAGTCAACCTCATTATCGCCGCCACCTGGAACCACCCCACAGTGATGACGGGAAGCACCATGTGTTTGACGGTGCCTCTGCCCGACGTGGGCAGCCATCCCAGTTCCACCGAAAAAACCCAGATGAGCATGATGCCTATCCAGAAAGACGGAGAGGACTGCCCCAGGAGAGCGAATATCTTGCCGAGAAAGTCCAACGGAGTGTCTTTCGCGGTGGCGGTAATCACTCCCAGCGCCACCGCCATAAGCGCCGCCAGGACTAGGGCTGTCGCAGTTAGTTGAAGAGAGGCTACGAACCTCTCTCCGACCAGGTCCATTGCCGTTCTGCCAGGCCATTTGAACGAATCCCCAAAGTCCCCCTGGACTGCGTTGCTGACGAACTTGAAATATTGAATAGGATAAGGTTGGTCGAGGCCCCAGAAATGGCGCAGCCGTTCACGCTCTTGGGGGGAAGCGTCCAGCGGCAGCATAAGGGCGGTCGGGTCGCCTGAGGCGCGGGCCAGGGCGAACACTATCATGGAAATGGCGACTAGGACGAAAACGGCTTGGACCAGCCGTATCACAACGTAGCGCTGCATGTCCTACACTCGTTCACTGCCGTCTTCCTTAGCCCGCTAGCCTCGAATGACTTAGGGAGAATACTATACCATCAAAACATCGTGAATCGCTTCTACAGATTCCCGAACCTAGGGGAATCGGGAGTGGAGGGAGTGAAGCTCATCTGAAAGGCGACGTTGACACATCCGCCCGTCAGCGTAAGAATAGGGCAGTCCAAATCGGAGCCCTCGGCGCAGGGATTGTCCGCGTCGGCTTATACAGACAACCAGGAGGACGTGAAACAAATGCCGGGTGAATCTGCTGAATGGGAAGAAATCTCTGTCAACGTCGCGGGAACTGACCTGACGTTCATACAGGCCGGCACTGGCAGGCCGTTGCTCGTCCTGCATGGGGAACTGGGCCATCCCGGCTGGCTGAACTGGCATAGAGAACTGGCGCGCAACCACAAGCTATACGTTCCCCTCCACCCGGGATTCGGCGTGTCTCCCAGGGTCGAGTGGGTCAGCAACATCAGAGACTTGGCCGGGTTCTACTCCCACGTCCTGACGGACATGGAGCTTGGACCCGTCGACGTAATCGGGTTCTCCTTGGGGGGGTGGATTGCCGCCGAAATGGCGGCCGCACGTCCCCAACTGTTCCGACGCATGGCGCTGGTGGGGGCCATGGGAATCAGGCCGACCGAAGGCGAAATCAGGGACTTGTTCATAGTTCCCGCCCAGGTGTACCTGAGCGACAGTGTCCACGACGCCGACAACACGGAAGAGTTCTCGTCGCTTTACGGCGGCGGCGCAACTCCCGAGCAATTCGAGGCTTGGGAGGACGCCCGCACCGAGGTATCTCGGCTGGCATGGAAGCCTTACATGCACAACCCTAGCCTGGGTCCTCTGCTCGAGGGGGTGCGAGACCTGCCTACGCTCCTGGTCTGGGGCGCCCAGGACAAGATAGCGCCCATCAGCGCGGGACAGGTCTATAACCGGTCCATCGCAGGTTCCGAGCTTATTTCGTTCGAGGAATGCGGCCACAGACCGGAAATCGAAAAGCCCAGAGAGTTCGTAGAGGCAGTCGAAAAGTTCCTGGGGTCCTAGCCCGGAAACACATAGGTCCAAGGCGGAAGGAGCGGCGTCATGCACATCATGTTCTTTACCGAACGCCCCTATTACCACGTGGATGAAGACGAGATAATCAAGCGGGCCAGCTACTTCGGCATACCCAACTCACAATTCGATCCGGTCAGAGGCAGCGACCTGTACCACGCCTACCTCGATGAAGCTCTCTACGCGGAACAGGTGGGGTTCGACGGGATCATGCTCAACGAGCACCACGGCAACCCCTTCTCCCTGGGCTCGATCATGGACCTGGAGGCCGCAATCCTTGCCCGTATCACCGAGCGCATCAAGATCGTGCTCCTGGGGAACCCTCTGCCCATCGTAGACCCGCTGCGGGTTGCCGAGGAACTGGCCGAAATCGACATGATATCCCGCGGGAGGCTGGTGTCGGGCTTCATCCGAGGCACAGGCAGCGAATCTCTCCACTTCAACGCCAACCCCGCCTTCAACCGGGAGCTGTTCAACGAGGCCCACGACTTCATCGTGAAGACGTGGACCACCCCCGGGCCCTTCCGCTATGAGGGCAAGCACTTCCACTACAGGTTCGTAAACCCCTGGGCGCTCCCCATGCAGAAACCCCATCCGCCGATATGGATTCCCGGGGCCGTCAGCCCCGAGTCGGTGGTCTTCTGCGCCAAGAATCGCTATCCCTACGTGGCCCTGGCCACTTTCCTCGAACCCACCATCGAGATGCTGAACCTTTACGCAGACACGGCAGCCGAGGAGGGTTACCAGTCAGGTCCAGAGAACTTCGGCTACTTGCAGAGAGTGGTGGTGGCCGAAACGGAGGAGAAGGCTCAGGAGATGGGAAAGGGGTTCATGTACGGCGGGGGCTTCTCCAACTTTGCCCGCCCCGAGTGGCTGTACCCGCCAGGCTACAACTCCAAAGCCACCATCAAGCGGCTGGCCCGGGTGTTCACCGACCCGGAAACGGGCGAGCCGACCCGGATCATCACGTCGTCGGACTCCGCCGAGAAAGTCGAGGAGACGAGAAAGCGCCTCTACGCCACCTACGCAACCGAGCAGCTTAACCAGCAGCTTATGGTCGGCACGCCGAAGACGGTGATCCCTATGATCCGCAGATTCGTCGAGACCTTGCGGCCAGGAATCTTCTCCCTCTGGTACACCCACGGCCCGTCAACCCATGAAGACAGGATGACAAGCCTGCGTCTTATCGGTGAGGAAGTCCTTCCGGCAATGCACGAAATGGCGCGTGAGTTGGACTTGCCCGGCCCCTTCGAGCGTGAGCCCGGCTCCCGGCCGCTTCCTCCGTCGGGCGTACGGGAACCGGTTGTCGGAGCCAACTCGTTCAAATCCTGACGTCAGGACGCCGGGCAACGGCCTTTCAAGCCCCTGAGTCTGGCCCAAAGTGGGCCACGGATGAATTCGTCTTACTTGAACCGAGGAATCACCTTGTCCGTGATGACTCGCATAGTGTTCAGCACCACGTCCCTGGGGACGGCGGACACCCAGTTGACCTCGAACATGATCTCGTCGGCGGCGAAGTCGTCATGCAGAAGCTGAATGCGTTCCACCACCTCGTCCGGGGTGCCGAACAGGTTCGTCTGCTCAGTCTCGGCGACGCTCTGCGTCCCTGAGGTGCCGAAGGACAGGTCAAGCCGGGCGGCGTACTTCCGTGCCTCAACCATAAGCGCATCAGCTCCTCTCTGGGCCTCGGCTTTGGTCTCAGCCACCAGCGTCGGTATGCGAATCACGGTCGTCGGCTCACCGGGGTGGCCCGCGTCCCTCCAGGCCTGCCGGTAGTTCTCCACGTCGTCTCGCAGCACCGACGTTCCCCGGGGGTTGTGGGAGCCGCCGCCGCCGATGGCGATGCGGTAGCCCTGTTGTCCCATGGGGATGAAGCTCGCCTGGCTGTCAACCGGGAGCAGCATAGGAGGATAGGGCTTCTGGTAGGGCTTTGGTATGCTGAGGCTCGTTTCATAAAACGAAGGGTAGTTGTAGTATTTGCCTTGGAAGCCGGAGAACTGGTCCTCGGTCCATAGCTGCTTAAGCAGGTTGAGGTACTCGAAGAAATGCTCCCTGCGCCTGTCGTCGCCGCGGGTGCGGGCGCCGGCCCCGTAGATGAACCGGCCGTGGCTGAGCTGGTCGACCATGGCCACGGACTCGGCGACCTGTATTGGGTCCTCGTGCTGAAGGTTGTCGAAGGAGTACCTGGCGCTGGCCAGGGCTGTTTTCGGGTCCAGGGTCTCCCCTTCGACCTTCAACTCTGGGCGGTGGATTGACGAGCCGATCTTGAGGTTTTTGGTGCGGTTGGCTATTGCGGCGGCCAACACGAACACCTGGGGGTCCATGCAGGCGTGGGCCGCAAAGTGGGCGCCAGCCAGCCAGATGTAGTCCCAGCCCATCTGCTCCAATTCGTCGACTTCCTTGAAGTTGGCCGCGTAGGCCTCCTCTTCCGCCAGCCTGCCGTCGCTGTGGTACAAAGGGTCCCAGTGGTGGAAAAGTCCAAACTCCACGATTTCCCCCTTTCGGTGTTTCCAAGTGGCCTGTTATTGGGAGTAACGCTAGCGCCCAAGGCGCATGGTGTCAACATGACGGGCGAAACAGCAGTGGACCACCGCCCCGGCGAACGTATGCACAACTTTCTGTCACTGCGATTAGAGCCAGGTAAGGATAGGGGCTGTTTTGAGCCAACGGGTCCTTACTGTGGTCATTCTGCAGATGATTCTCCGCTAGGGGATTTGTCGGTGTTGCCTAAGAACTTGTACAGCAAGACAGCGAACCCCGCACCAATAGCCGGAGCCACCCAGTAAATCCAGTGGTGGTCCCACACCCACCCTACCAAAGCCGGGCCGAAAGACCTTGCGGGGTTCATCGATGCGCCGGAAATGGGCCCGGCAAAGGTGGCTTCCAGCGCCACCGTGGCGCCGATGGCTATAGGCGCCGCTTGAGGCCGGGCACGAGGGTCGGTGGCCACGGCGATGATGACCAGCATCAGGAAGAATGTGAGAAGTATTTCTGTGCCGAAGGACTGCCAGACGCCGCCGGAGGGCGTGGTCGCCCCCATGTCTCCTGCTTTACCCAGAAGACCCCACAAGACCAGGCTGGCAGCGGCTGCTCCGCCCAACTGGGCTACTGTATAGAATGGGACTTCCCGCCAGGGGAACCGGCGGGCAATGGCGAAACCCAGCGTAACAGCGGGGTTAATGTGGGCGCCGGAGACGTGGCCCAGCGAATATATCATCGCGGCGACAATCAGACCGAAGGTGAGGCCGATGCCGAGATTGGTGACTACGCCACCGGATAGTTGGTCGACCATGATGGCGCCGGTCCCTGCGAACACGAGGCCAAAGGTCCCCGTGAACTCAGCCGTACACCTTCGAAAGAGGTCCAACCGGTTTCTGACTAACATTCGATGAGACCGCCGCTCAGACCTGCGCTTTGTGTACGCAACGGGATTTCGGGCAGCCTAGTCCTCTGCTCGACGTTGGTACTTGTTGCGGAGGAAGATGGCTATGGCGTTCATGCCCAGCAGGATGGCCAACAGAACGATGATTCCCGCTGCGGCAAGCCCCCTGTACTCTTCCCTTGGCTCGTTCACCCAGGCGAATATCTGTATGGGCAGCACAGTGAAGCGGTCGAGAGGCGACGTGGGATCAAAGGTCAGGTATACCAGGGCGCTTATGAAGATGATCGGTGCCGCTTCTCCTATCGCGCGGGACATGGCGAGAATGGTGCCAGTGAGTATGCCTGGGACGGCTGATGGAAGCACCACGGACCTGACCACGTCCCACTTGGTGGCTCCCAAGGCGAAGGCTGCCTGCCGGTGGCTTGAGGGTACGGAACGGATGGCTTCCCTGGATGCCAGGATGACGATGGGGAGCACCAGGAGGCCCAGGGTCAAGGCAGCCGACAATATGCTCCGGCCCATGCTCAACCATTGCACGAACAGGGCCAGACCCAGGAGGCCGTACACCACCGACGGGACTCCTGCCAGGTTCCCGATGTTGATTTCTATGATTCTGGTAAGTCGGTTCTTGGGGGCGTACTCTTCAAGGTATATGGCGGAGCCGACTCCGACGGGTATCGTGAATATGCCGACGAAGACCATCAACCAGAGGGTTCCCAGGATGGCTGCGCGAATCCCAGCCAGTTCAGCTTTCCTGGATGGGTAGTTAGTCAGAAAGTCCCAACTAAGCCAGGGGACCCCTTCGATAAAAACCTGCGCCAGCAGGACGACCAGCCCACCGACCCCAATTATCACGGCTGTCAGGAACACCAAGTAGGCGACCGCCCCGACGGCTTTCCTTTGGGCCAAGTTCTGGGAGTATACGGGTTGGTTCTCCACTAGTATTTTTCTCTCCACCGGTCAACGATCACGTTTCCCAAGATGTTCAGCCCCAAAGTGAGTATGAACAACATCAGCCCGACGGCGAAGATGGCGTTGAACTCGATGCTGCCGTGGGCCGCCTCTCCAAGACCGATCTGGGCTATGTAGGCCGTCATGGTCTGGATGCTTTCAGTGGGGTTCAAGGTGAGGTTCGGTGTGGCGCCGGCCGCTATGGTCACCAGCATCGTCTCGCCTATCGCCCGTGAAATGCCGACTATGAAGGCGGTGACGATTCCCGACAGGGCCGCGGGGACCACTACCCGCGTGGCAACTTCCAGCTTGGTCGCTCCCAGGGCGTACGCCGCCTCTCTCAGCGAGCGGGGCACTGCCAGCATTGCGTCTTCAGTCAGAGAGGAGACCATAGGGAGAATCATCAGTCCCATAATCAGACCGGCGCTCAGCGCGTTGAAGATGCGCAAGTCGGGTATTATGTGCTGAAGCTGCGGCGTGATGAAGGTCAGGGCGAAGTAGCCGTAGACCACCGTGGGGATTCCCGCCAGGACTTCCAGGGCGGGCTTGATGACTCTCCTGATTTTGTCCGGGGCGTATTCGGATAAGAATATGGCCACTCCCACCCCTGCCGGTATGGCCACCAGCGCGGAGATGGCCGCAACGAGGAACGTCCCTGAAACTAGGGGCAGCACGCCGAAGTGGTTGTTTCCGTCCACGTCTTTGATGATGGGCTGCCACGTAGTGCCGAAGAGAAAATCTATCGGATTGACGTCCTGGAAGACGGGTACTGCCTGGACTGCCAAGCCTATGAAAATGCCGACTGTGGTGAGGACCGAGACCAACGCACAACTGAAGAAAAGGGCTTGCATGACCCTTCCTTCGATGGCCTTTCGCCTTCGCAAGCGGGCATGCGCTACTGCTGTCGGCGTCAATCCGACCACGCTTCTATCTGTTGCGGTCTCGTCCATCGTCTTCGAAGTCTCTCTATTGGCTGACGACTTGGACTTCCAGCGTCCAAGCGCACGACAGTTGCCAGACTAGGCTCGGTTGTTTAAGGTATCCTTAACCGATTATTAACGGAGTGTTAACGGCGGTTTGCGAGAGTCCGCTCTGGGAAATCCCGGCGGACTCCAATAAGACAGCTATAGAGGAGAGAAAATGAGATACGACTGGATCGTCATAGGCGCCGGTTCGGCGGGGTCCATCCTCGCCACGAGACTCACCGAGGACAAGGACCGTTCGGTCCTGCTCATAGAAGCCGGGCCTGATTATCCCGATTTCGAGCATCTGCCGGAAGAAGTGAAATTCGGCTATGCCACTGGCATCGACATCACCACCAGCGACCACAACTGGCAGCTCAAGGGCAAGGCGTCGGAACTCAACCCCGACATGCTCGTGCCTCGGGGAAAGGTGACCGGCGGTTCCAGCGCCATCAATGGACAGGTCTTCCTAAGGGGCGTACCCGAGGACTACGACATGTGGGCGTCGTGGGGCAACGAGGAGTGGGGCTTCCGGAACGTGCTGCCCTACTTCCGCAAGCTGGAGACCGACACCGACTTCCGGGACGACTTCCACGGGACCGAGGGTCCCATAGTATGCCGCCGTTTCAAGCAGGAGGACTGGCTGGTGCCTCAGACGGCCTTCCACCGCGCTTGCCTCGACGCGGGCTACCCCGACATGCCTGACATGAACCATCCCGACTCATGGGGCGTAAGCCCGTACCCTTTCAACAACCCCAACGGCATCCGCATCAGCACCGCTCTCGGCTACCTGGACATGGCGCGGCACAGGCTAAACCTCACCATACGGCCCAACTGCTTGGTTCACCGCCTCGTATTCGATGGCAACAGGGCGGTGGGAGTCGAGGTGGAAAGCGGTGGAGAGAAGTTCACCGCCGAGGCCGACAATATCATACTCAGCGCCGGGCCTGTGGGCTCGCCCCATATACTCATGCTTTCGGGAGTGGGGCCGTCCGACCATATCCAGAGCCACGGCATATCCGTCGTCCATGATTTGCCTGGCGTGGGTCAAAACCTGAGGGATCATCCCAACGTCTATGTTACCTGGAGGGCTAGGCCCGATGTCCCGATGGACCCGTTCGCTCCCCGGAACCAGGTGGGGCTGCGATACACGGCCGACGGGTCGAGTCTTAGGAACGACATGAAGGTCTCCATGAACTCCTTTGCCCCGGACCGCCCTGAGAGAGGCGGGGACAGAATGACCTCCGTGGGCATCAGGATGATTGCCGGACTGCAACTGGCGGCCTCGGCTGGCGAATTGCGGCTGAGTTCAGCGGACCCGGCGGTCCAACCCTTCCTCGACTACAGGCTGCTGAGCGACCCCTGGGACAGGGAGAGAATGCGGGAAATGGTGCGGCTGTGCGCCCGGCTTGGGGAACACGAGGAGTTTCAGAAGCTGGTGGAGGAGAGAATGGAACCCACCGACGAGCAGCTTGCCTCCGACGATGCCCTGGACGAGTGGATGCTGCGGGAAGTGGGGACCTCGCACCACATCTCATGCACCTGCAAGATGGGACCATCCTCGGACCCCATGGCTGTGGTCGACCAATACGGTAAGGTCCACGGCATTGAGGGTCTCAGGGTGGTGGACGCCTCCATCATGCCGGACTGCATCCGCGCCAACACCAACGTCACCACCATGATGATAGCCGAGCGTGTCTCCGACTTCATCCTGGAAGGCCGGTAGCAAGGGGCCCTGTGCTATAATCCCACGGCTATGGGTCAGGAACGATTGCCCCAGCCTGGAGAGGAATTCAGCCTGGGCGAGTGGACGTTGGATGCCGAGTCCCGGCAGGCTTACTTGGAGGCTGTGGGAGATGAGTCGCCCATCTATGCAGAGCTCGACACGACCCCGCCTCTAGCCTTGGCCGCCCAGGCATTGGGGCGAATGCTGGACGTGCTGTCCCTACCCGGAGGGACCATCCACGCGTCCCAGGAAATAAGCTGTCTCGAACCGGCTCTGCTGGGTGAAACGGTCTCATGCGCGGCTAAGCTGTCCCGGCCCATGCAGCGTGGGGAGTGGCGGTTCATTACCGTAGACTTCACGGTGACGGGCAACGGGAAGCGCGAACTCATACGGGGCAAGACCACGGTCTTGGCGCCTTCGGTTGAGGCAAACGAGGCAGGCATTGGCTGAGTGGGCTCCCGACCAGCCCTTACCCGAGGTCCAGCGCTCCATAACCCTGCAGCGCATCGCCAGCTATGCCGATGCCTCCGAAGACCGCAACCCCCTTCACCTTGACCCGGAGTTTGCGGCATCCACCCAGTTCGGCGGGATTATTTCCCACGGGATGTTGACCCTTGCGTTCCTGTCGGAGATGCTCACCGGCGCGTTTGGCGAGGACTGGCTGAAGTCCGGGCGGCTTAGAGTCAGGTTCAAAGGGGCCGCCTACCCCGGGGACATCCTTACGTCCTGGGGCAATGTGTCCAAGGTCGGCGGCGAGCAGCCGGAAACGAGCGTGGAGTGCGCCATAGGACTGAACAACCAGCGCGATGAAGAAATCATATCCGGGACCGCCAGCGTTTCGATTCGAAGCCGGCCACACTAACGACAAATAGTGTCTTTTGCCCTAAAATGCCACCGTTGAATATAGAGAGACAAGCGGCCCTGGGTCGATGAAACTGTGCCTGGGACGCTCCAATCGACCGACAACCGAATTTCTGTAGCTTTGCCCTGCCCAACGACCTGTAAGGAATGAAACTATGAGCGACGGCGCTAACGGCTCCCCCGACACGGCCATACGTGTGGCCGTAGATGCAATGGGAGGAGACCACGCACCGGCGGAGACAGTCAAAGGCGCGGTCGAGGCCGCCCGAACTCAACAGGTCCGGATAGCCCTGGTGGGCGACAAAGATGCCATTGAAAGGGAGTTGGCCTCCTGTGGTCTGACCGATGCTGAAGGTTCCGGCATCACTGTCGTTCCCGCCGTGGGCCGCATCGGCGACGACGAGCACCCGTTGCAGGCCTTGCGCAGCAAACCCGACGCCTCGGTGGTTGTAGCCACCAAGATGGTCAAGGGAGGAGCCGCGGACGCGGTGGTGTCCATGGGGTCGACTGGGGCTACGATGGCCTCCAGCGCCCTGGCTCTGGGGATGCTTCCCGGCCTGGAGCGGCCCTGCATAGGAGGTCCCTTTCTGGGGCTGGCTCCGAAAACGGTGCTCATAGACATGGGCAGCAGCGTGGACTGCCGGACCCCGTTGCTGTTGAGCTTTGCCGCTATGGGAAGCGTGTTCGCTTCCAGCTTTCTGGGCATCGAAAATCCTCGCGTCGGCCTGCTCAGCGTGGGTTCTGAGGAGGCGAAAGGCAACCGCCAGGTCCAGGAGGCTTACCAGCTTTTCAAGGGCAGTACTCTGAATTTCGTAGGCAACGTGGAGGGGATGGACTTCTTCACCGGCAAGGCCGACGTCATAGTGTGCGACGGTTTCGTCGGCAACATCCTCCTCAAGTTCACGGAAGGGTTGGGAGCTACCATATCCCAATATCTGAAGAGGGCTTTACGGGACAAGCTCCCCAACGACCAGTTGGACAGCCTGGTATACAACGTGTGGGAGGCCAACAACCTGCCCCGGAAGATGGGCGGGCCTCTGTTCGGAGTGGATGGAGCTGTAGTGGTGGGCCACGGCTCGTCCAAGGCTGACGGGGTCTCCGGCGCCATCGACACGGCCCGCAGAATTGTCGAACTTAACCTTGTCGAGAGCTTCAGGGGTCAGTTGGCGACGTTGGGCGACGCTGAAGCCGGAAGCCAGTCGTGAGGACCGCCCGGCCAGCAGCGCTCGTCGCCGTCAGGCCCGGCCTGTGAGTTCGCATGAGTCTTGAGCAGCGCGTAGCCCTGGTGACGGGAGCTTCCCGGGGCATCGGTGAGGTTATAGCCGTAACCTTGGCGAGGCAAGGAGCTAAGGTGGCTGTGAACTACCACACCGGAGCCGACAGGGCCGCAGGGGTCGTTGCTGCCATCGAGGAAGCCGGTGGTGAGGCCCTCGCCATTGGCGCCGACGTCTCTGTCCAAACCGAGGTGGAATCATTGGTAGCCAGGACAATCGAGCAATGGGGCGGTGTGGACATCCTGGTGAACAACGCAGGAATAACCAGGGATAAGCTGCTCCTCAGGATGACAGCTGAAGATTGGGACCAGGTCATCAACGTCAACCTGCGCAGCGCCTTCTTGTGCACTAAGACGGTCCTGCCCCACATGGTGCGCAAGCGCTACGGGCGCATCGTTAACATCTCGTCGGTGGTGGGAGTCTCGGGCAACGCCGGCCAGGCCAATTACGCCGCTTCCAAAGCGGGAATGATCGGGTTCACAAAGGCTGTAGCCCGGGAGGTGGCCTCCAGGAACATCACCGTCAACGCCCTGGCCCCCGGGTACATAACCACAGACATGGTGGACCGGCTTTCGGAAGAGGTCCAAAAGGCCATCCTCTCGCGCATCCCTATGAACCAATTCGGGACGCCGGAGGCCGTTGCGGAAGCCGTGTGCTTTCTGGCCTCGGACGGGGCGGGGTACATTACGGGCCAAGCACTGGGCATTGACGGAGGGTTGGCGATATAGCCCGGATTTGCGCCATCTCTCCAGGAACCTCTGAAAGGACGACGACTAGATGGAACTTAAACAGTTCGAAGGGGAAAGCCTGCTCTACGTAGCAATAGAACCTGATCGCTACGACCCTGACAAAGACTATCCGATGATAATCATGTTGCACGGCTTTGGGGCTAACATGAGAGACCTGGTCAGTTTGGCTCCCGTCATAAGCAGGGCCGGGTACGTCTACGCCTGCCCCAATGCGCCCATCCCTTTTCAGATAGGCCTGGGTTCCTCTGGTTTCGGGTGGTCCACCCCAAGGGACCCCAACTCGGAGGAGGAATCGGTGCAGTCCGCTGGCAAGTTGGAAATTTTCTTCGACGAGGTGTTCGAACAATATTACGTTAAGCCCGGCAGGACTCTGCTGATGGGGTTTTCGCAAGGTGGAGGAATGACCTACCGCATGGGCTTGCCGCGTCCGGACACTTTCGCCGGGCTTGGCGCCTTAAGCGGGGCCATGTCCAACTGGGACGTAATCAAGGACAGGCTGCCGGAGAAAAGGGACCAGCCCATCTTCATTGCCCACGGACTCCAGGACCCTATGGTGACCTTGGAGCGCGCTCACGAGGCCAAGAATTTCCTGGAGGCCAACGGTTACTCACCCATCTACAAGGAATACCCCATGGCCCACGAAATCAGCCAGGACGTTCTGGACGACCTGACCCCCTGGATAAAAGAGGTCCTCCCGCCGGCCGACTGACCAGCGGCTAGCCGTCGTGTCCGTGCAGCCAGGTGATGGTCCGGCTGGGAGTGATGACCAGAACGACAGTGCCGCCGCCTTCGCCTATCTCATTGGCGAAGGCGGTGCCCCGCTCCTCGCCCCAATAGCGTACGCATATCGACCGGATGCGCTCTTCGACTCCCTCGTTGGCAACCTCTGCCACCCCTTCCACCAGAACGTAGCGGTAGGGTTCGTCGTTGGATGCCACAGAGACCACAACCCGGGGGTTATGCCGGATGTTTCGGACCTTCACTGAGGCGTTGTCGGTGATAATCCAGACCTTCCCGTCAGCGTATTCGTACCATAAGGGCGCCAGGTGAGGCGCGCCGTTCGCCCTGACGGTGGCGATGTGAGCAAGCTGAGGTTCACTGAGAAAAGCTTCCATCTCTTGGGTGGTCATTTCCCTGTCTGCCATTGGCCCCCTCCTCATCTGCGTATGAATCACCAAGGATGATCTACGTTCTATTGTGCCACAAATGGAGCCGGCTAATAGCAACCTTGTGTGCGTAAGCACTTCGTAGTGTACTCTTATGAAACCCAATAGAATTCAAGCCGCATTAGGCATTTGCTGTCTAGAGTCACTGACCTCAAGATAGTCTAGCCTCTACACGACGCTTTCTCCGCTGAAAAGTTCGGCCACTGGCGGCGAGAGGGGGAATGGCGTCTTGTGCAGAGAAGCCGTAACCTTGTCGAAGGGGATTCTGTATGGTCTTACAAAATACTTCACGAGCTAATTGATATGTTCCTGAAATTCCAAGAAAACAAGGGAGCTCTAAACGGAATTCGCTAGATTGGAACACCAAGAACAGAAGAAGCAGCTAGTGTACAGATACTAATGACTTTCTCAACCGATATAACAAACGAGGTCTGTTATCGCTCCGGTGGGCTTTTTGCGAATTAGAGATTTATATGCCCTAGTAGATCAAATGGACGTTGTGAACACTGACCACCAGGGCGTGAATACCAAGTATCGAAAGACCCTAGATAAACTGCGCGAATCGCTAACCGATATTGATAAGTGACAACAAGGTTTTACTTGACCGCCAGCAACCCTTCACATCCCCCATCCTCCAGGGATACTTTGCCGTACGGAAGTCACGGACGGTGTAGTGTGAGGGTCTTGTGGGCCCCGACGAAATTGGAGACAGTCACATGTTTCGGAGCATTGACATATTGGCAAGGTCAGAATATGGTATTTTCACTACCTCATGAGGAGTTCTCATGGCAGAGCAAGAACCATCGGAATCGCAGCAGAGCCAGCAAGCACCATCGGAATCACAGCAGACCCAGCAAGAACCGACGGAATCACAGCGGACTCAACAGACCCAACAAGAACCTGAAGAAGTACATGCCGGACGTAGTCTACCCAGTGAAATTTTCACAGGAGACTCCGCACCACCTAAGGCCGAGGAAGAAACCAAGAAAGACAATACTCCAGTTCAGCGGAAGGACCCAGACTAAACCAGAATTGAGACTATCCACGCGGAACCAAGTATTATCTCCAATAACAGACCTACCGCCATCCATCCCGCCCAACCTGCTTTTTGCGCTACCAAATCGGAATTAGTTTCGAAAGCATTCCGGGCCGAAACTACCAGTCGACGTTTCATCAACGACGGTTGTACAGACTTGTCTATTTCATCAATCATCGGATCTATTTTAGGAAAGTAAAATGCCCCGCGCCTTTTGTTAATTCCGATATAAAATACACCAAACGCGGCTAATACAGTTGCCAGGGCGGTTCCGACGCTAAATGGGGATATATGAAGGGCCTGCTCACCGACGATTGCTGCGACTATGACCGGGAAAGCTGCTAAGAGCACACCTGCGTGTAGTATTAGACTATCCATTCGCCTCTCGACAGCCTCCATTGATCGTAATGCCCATTCGTAGGAAGGCAGAACAAAGACCAAGGCAATGTCAACAGGAGCCTTGGCATCTTTAAGGCCTTTGTCTTGCATGGGACATACCGCCTATTAGTAGATGTTATAAGCCTATAGTTAATGGCACGCCCCGCGCAATGCGCCATCTCTCCGATAGAGACCCCACCGCATCCCCCATGTGAATTCCTCCAGACAGGAAGACACTGTCGGTGTCGTGTTAAGGATCTTGTGGACCGGCACAAAGTTGCTTACAACCACGTGCGGCGCCAGGACGCTTGTAGAACTTTTCACAATATAGTCAAGGTGATATAATCGGAAGGACGCCCAGACACCTGGGATTTCGCCCGCCGTTCAAAGGAAGAAGGCTTGAAGGTTACCAAAGAAGAGGCCGCGTCCAGAGAAGTAGTTCTCAGCATTGAGCTAGACTCGGATGACGTGGAACCGTATCTGGACAGGTCCTATCGGCGGATGGTCAATCGCGTCCAGATTCCGGGCTTCCGGAAGGGCAAAGCCCCACGCACTCTCGTAGAAAACTATCTGGGCAAAGAGGCGATGATCCGCGACAGCCTCGACTACATTGCCCAGCAGTCCATCGAAAAGGCCATCGAAACCGAGGAACTGGACGTTTTCGGCGAGCCTGATGTTGAAGTGGTAGAGGTCAACCCCCCCTCGTTCAAAGCTACGTTGTGCCTCGAACCCATCGTTGACCTGGGAGATTTTCGTTCCCTCCGGATAAAGCCCGACCCAGTGGAAGTCACCGACGAGCAGGTTTCCCAAGTAATAGAGCAGATGCGCTACGAGTCGGCCCCCTGGGAACCCGTGGAGAGGACGGTCCAGTTTGGGGACCTCATCACCCTCGACGTCGACGGCTTCATCGACGGACAGCAGGTGGCAGACGACAAGGAAGTCGAATTCATCCCTCAGCAGGACAACCCCATGCCCTTCACGGGCTTTTCCGTCCACCTGGAAGGCGTCTCCAAGGGACAGGAGAAGGAGTTTACCCTTCCCATCCCGGAGGACTACCCCGACGAGTCCATGCAAGGTAAGGAGTGCCGCTTCAAGGTCACTATCCACGAAATTAAAGAGAAGGCGCTGCCGGAGATCGACGACGAATTTGCCAAGGGCGTTGGCGAGGGTCACGAGAGTGTTGAAGCTCTGAAGCAAAGCGTATTGGACAACCTGACCGCACAGGCGGAAAGGGTCGCCCAGCGGTCGTTTCAGGAGATGACGCTGCAACAGGTCATCGACGGCGCCAAGATAGAGATGTCCAGCATCACGACGAACCGCGAAATCGACCACATGCTGGAGAACAGGGCGGAAGCCCTCCGTAGTCGGCGCATCAGCATGGACGACTACCTGCGCTCGGCGTCCAAGACTGAGGAAGAGTTGAGGGAAGAGCTGCGACCCTCGGCGGAAGAACAGGTGACCAGGTTCCTGGTCTTGAGGCAATTGGCCAAAGAAGAAGAGTTGGCCGTTGAGGATACAGACATCGACAGCGAAGTTGACTCCATCTCAGGAGGCCAGTCCGAGTCGGCTGAGAACCTCCGGCAAGCCCTGGCCAGCGAGAGCGCACGCGCGTCCGTTGCCAGCGTAATATTGTCCCGCAAGGTTCTTGAGCGGTTGAGTGAGATCGTTCAGAGCGATGACCCGCCGGTAGCAGCCCAACCGGCAAATGATGAAGCCGAGGATGATGCGCCAAGCCAGTCAGCCGAAGAGGCGGACGAGGCCGAAACCGAAGACCAGGAAGGAGAAGGCGCCAGTGACAAGCAACCCGCATAACGTCAGCCCGAACATGGGCTACCCCATATTCACCCCGCCGTCGGACATCGTTCCGATGGTCATAGAGACGGGTCCTCGAGGGGAGAGGGCCTTTGACATTTATTCATTGCTGTTGAAAGAGCGTATCGTGTTCCTCGGAACACCCATCCAAGATCACGTCTCCAACTTGATTGTAGCCCAGCTGTTGTTCCTGGAACGTGAGGACCCGGACAGGGACATCAACCTCTACATCAACAGCCCAGGCGGGGTCATCAGCTCCGGGCTGGCCATATACGACACTATGCAGCTCATTAAGCCCGACGTGTCCACGATATGCGTCGGGATGGCGGCCAGCATGGCCACCGTGCTTCTGAGCGGAGGCCAACCTGGAAAGCGCTTCGCGCTGCCCAACGCCACCGTGCACATGCACCAACCCATGGGCGGGGCTTCAGGTCAGGCGTCCGACATCGAGATTGCCGCCCGTGAGATTATCCGAATGCAGGACAAGATCAGGGTGATCCTGTCCAAGCATACGGGCCAGACATATGAGAGAGTGGCCAGAGACACGGACAGAGACTACTATCTGCCCGCCGACCAGGCCTTGGAATACGGCATTGTTGATGAAGTGCTAGGCAACTCCCTTGAGGCCAACGGAGCGGGTTCCGACCAAGGCGACGAGGGCGATAACAAGTAATTCGGAGAATCTATGGCCGGCAGCAGGGGCGGCCCCAGGAGCTACAACTGCTCCTTCTGTAGAAAGGGTGAGTCCGAGGCCAACCGTTTGGTGGCAGGCTTGGGACGGGCCTACATTTGCTACGAGTGCGTCCGGGCCTGCAAACAGGTCATCGACGAAGACCTCGAACCTTCAACCAGGCAGGAACCCGAAAAGCGCAGGCTCCCCGTTCCCCGTGATTTGAACGAAGCCCTGGACAGCTACGTCGTGGGGCAGGAACGCGCGAAGAAGGTCCTGAGCGTAGCCGTCTACAACCACTACAAGCGGGTCTGGGAAGACCCCGCATCGGATGTGGAACTCCAGAAGACCAACATCCTGCTCATGGGCCCCACCGGCTCAGGTAAGAGCCTCCTCGCCCAGACTCTGGCCCGTATACTGGACGTTCCCTTCGCCATCGCCGACGCCACCTCCCTGACCGAATCTGGCTACGTGGGCGAGGACGTGGAGAACATCCTCCTCAGACTTATACAGTCCGCCGATTGGGACATTCCCCGCGCCCAGCAGGGGATAATCTACATCGACGAGATAGACAAGCTGGCTCGTAAGGAAGGGCCGAACAGATCTATCACCCGGGACGTTTCCGGCGAAGGTGTGCAGCAGGAGCTGCTGAAGATAATCGAAGGCTGCGTGGCCAACGTGCCACCCCAGGGAGGAAGAAAACATCCCTACCAGGAGTTCGTCCAGATAAGGACGCAGAATATCCTGTTCATTTGCGGCGGAGCCTTCGAAGGACTGGCCAAGATCGTGGAGCAGCGGCAGGCTCGGGCGGCCAACGGTGTCATGGGGTTCAAGTCCAACGGGAAGCCCACTAACAACGACGACGAAGCAAGTTCAAACGGGGCCAATCCGCTCTCCATGTTGGCCTCGGAGGACCTGCTGGAGTATGGACTGATACCGGAGTTGGTGGGCAGGCTTCCTGCATCCGCCTACCTGGACCAACTGGACGAGGCGGCCCTGATAAAAGTGCTGACCGAACCCAAGAACGCCCTGGTCAAGCAATACCAGCAGCTGTTCAGCATGGACAACGTTGACCTGGTCTTTACGCCCAAGGCGTTGAAAGCCGCGGCGGCGGCGGCCCTGTTGCGGAAGACAGGGGCCCGCGGACTCAGGGCCATCATCGAGGAAACTCTGCTGGATGTAATGTACGAACTCCCGTCAATGACGGGAGTCGAAGTTTGTGAGGTGGACGAGGGAGCGATCCACGGCTTGGAGATGCCCATGCTGCGCGACGCCTCCGGCCGTCCGGCGCCCCTCCCCATCCAGATGAAACAGTCCGCCTAGCTTCGGTCTGGGGCTTGTTGAGTTGCCTCGCTCATTCTTTCGGGTGCTCCACTGCCGCCGTGGCGCTGATTGTCGGAACCCCTGACTTTATCGAGGCGCGTGCTTCGATTACTTGCCGCGTTCGGTCAAGCTCCGCTGCCAGGAGCGCCTCGTCGGGCAAAGTGATTCGGTACTCCGCAGCCATCACGTTGTTCGGCAGCCCCTCCAGCGCATACCGCGCGAGCGCTTCATCTTTTTCGGAGCAGAGGATCAGCCCAACCGGCGGGTTCTCGCCCTCGTGGACCCAATGCTCTCGCGCATAGTTTAGGTAGAAGTGCATCTGCCCGGCGTCCGCGTGGGTGAAGCTGCCGATCTTCAAGTCGATAACCACCAGACATCGCAGACTCCGGTGAAAGAACAGCAGATCGACCCGATACCATTGGTTGCCGACGCGTAGGCGCTTCTGCCTGCCTATGAAGCAGAAATCCTCTCCCAATTCCAGGAGGAAGGTCTCTAGATGACGGATCAGGGCTTCTTCCAGATCGCTTTCCGAGTACTCGTCCTTGAGATCGAGAAACTCAAGTACCAACGGGTCTTTGATCGCCTCTTGGGAGAGTACGCGATCTTCTGGACGGGGCGTTCCTTCCCTCTCCAGCATGGCGGCCTTGTTCTTGGATAGAGCGGTGCGCTCGTAGAACTGGGAGTTGATCTGTCGGTCAAGCTGCCGAACCGACCACCCTCCTCGCAGCGCCTCTGCTTCATAGAATTCACGAGCCAGTGTGTTCTTGACAGATAGCAGCCGCACATAGGCGGACTAGGGCAGAGGGAAGGTCGAGAGAAGCTCTTCTAGGCGCAGTTCAGGTGAAATGGGATCTAATTCGCCAGACGACGTCTGGCGAATCGATTGTTGAGGAGATGTAGCCAATTCGCCAGACAGGGACTGGCGAATCTGATCGGATGGATATGAGAGGTAGAACAGGCGCATATGCTGGATGTTCTGACGGGAGAAGCCGCGTCCAAACCGCTGCGTCAAATCCGCCGCCAGTCTTTCAATGAGCGCAGTCCCATACTCAGCCCGTTCCTCTCCTGATTGCTCGAACTCAACGATGCGATGCCCGATCAACCAATACGCGGCGGTCATGGCGGCGTTCACTGAGCGGGTGGCTGAGTATCTGGCGGCATCGATAATCTTCGACACATCTCCAAAGATGACTTGGTATGGAGCATCATGCTCGCCAGATTTGACCATCTTCTTCTCCACGACTCGCTCCTCTCGACGTAGTGCGCCACGTACAGCGACACCACGGCAACGGGAAGTCTGCCTGACTCACCCCCCTTACTTGAACCCCAGGGCCCGCCTGGCCTTGACGGCGACCGTCGTTAGCCTCAGCGCCTGGTTGCACCGCTTCTTGACCAGGTTCGCCCTGGAAAGGGAGTCCAGGAACCCCTCGGGAGTCCCGTCGAACTCGTCCATTTCCATGTAGGTGCGACCCAACTCCAAAGGCGTATGGGAGTCGCTGCAGGCGGCTGGGATGACCTGTTTCTCAGCCGTGAACTCCTCCGCACGTCGGTTGTCCCGTGCCAAAAGGTTGTGGGCGTTGAAGGCTTCTATGGCGTTCACACTGGGCAGAATGTCCAGCAGGGCGTCCTTGCCGATGGCCGAGGGACGGAACCTGTCGAAGGGGTGGGGAATCAATACCAGCCCGCCCTGGTTCTTGATGGCGTCTACGGTGTCTCTGGCTGACAGCCCTTTGGGCACTGTCTCGTTCAGGAAAAGGCCGATGATGTCCCCCGACGCGCTCTTGACCTCCTCGCCGACTATCACCTGGAAGGGAGCCGCGTCCCGCACCTCCAGTGCGCCCTTTATCGTGTTGTGATCGGTGACGGCTATGCAGTCCAGCCCGGTCTGTAGGCACCTGTTGACTATAGAGCTTATCGGAGCGCCGGAGTCGGGGGAGTTGTAGGTGTGGATGTGGAGGTCCACCTTAAGCATCCTCGTCCTCCAGGGGCGGGAAAGCTTGGTCGGCAAGCCATTCGGGCGGCTCGTCCGTGTCCCTCAGACCGGAGTAGTCCGCCTTGAGCTCCGTCACCTTCAACTCGGCTTTACTCAGCATGTCGCTGCACATCTGGGCGAGCTTCATGCCTTCCTCGTAGAGGTTGGTAGCCTCGTCCAGTGTCAGGTTGCCCGATTCCAATGCTTCGACGGTCTTTTCCAGCCGGAGGTAAATCTCCTCGAAAGAGAGTTGCTGCTGGGGGTCTTCGGAAACTGGGTTGACCATGAGGCGTCTGTCAGAAGAGGGGCGCGCCGGCCCTGTCGGGGCGTTTCTTTGTCCTGGGCTTGCCGGCTTGCCTACCGGCGGTCGCCGGAAACTGGCCGTCGGTAACTGTGACCTGCAACCCGTCACCGGAACGTGCGTCGGACGTTTTGGAGACGACTTTGCCGTCGGAGTCCCGCTGAACGATGGCGAATCCTCTTCCCAGCACCGACCGTGGGTCGAGGGAGTGGAGCTGTTTCTCCAGACCGTCCACTCCCATACGTCTCAATGAGGTCATGCTGTGAATGCCGCTGTCAATGCGGCTTTGAAGCCTGACCAGGGACTCTCTGAAGGTACGAGTGTCGGGTTCTCTGGTGTATATGCGGTGGACCATCGACGCGACGTTCTGCCGCCTTTGGCCCATGGCGCCAAGGACCGCCCTTGTCATGCCGTAAGTCCGATGTTCCAGGTTGGCCGATATCATTCTTACGTCGGGGACCGCCAACTCGGCGGCGGCGGAAGGCGTGGGCGCTCTCAGGTCTGCCACGTCGTCGGCGATGGTGAAGTCGGTTTCGTGACCGATAGCGCTGATGACGGGAATGCGGCTGGCGTATATGGCACGGGCGACGCTCTCCTCGTTGAAGGGCCACAGCTCCTCCAGGGAACCGCCGCCTCTGGCCAGAATGATTAGATCAGAGCGGCCTTCCCGGTTGAGGGCCTCCAGCGCCGAGACGATGCCGGGCGCCGCCGACTCCCCCTGGACCGCTGTCGGAGCAAGTAACGCCTCTGCCAACGGCCACCTGCGGCCCATGACGTTGCAGATGTCGTGTATGACAGCGCCAGCGGGAGAAGTGACCAGCCCCACTACTTTCGGGTAGGCAGGCAAGGGGCGTTTCCTGGACGGGTCGAAAAGCCCCTGCTGCTCCAGCTTGAGCCTGAGCTCTTCCAGAGCCAGAGCCAAAGCTCCGGCCCCGGCGGGCATCACCAAGTCGCCAACCAACTGCACCACGCCCCTGGCTTCGTAGAAGGAAATGCGACCGTGGATGCTTACCTGCAGTCCCTCTGCCAGTAAGTTTCCCCCTCGCCCCGTACGGAATACGACGCTTTGGAGCTGGCCTTGGGCGTCCTTGAGGGTGAAGTAGTTGTGGCCGGAGGCGGCTTTCCTGAAGTTGGAGACCTCCCCGGTGACCCACAGGTCGGCCAGACCCGGGTCCCGTTCCAACAACTCCTTAACCCACCGGACCGCCTCGCTTACGGTGTAGAGCGCCGTTGCCCGTTTCGCCGGGACAGCTTCTGTCTCTCTAGGCGCGCTCAATGTAGTCGCCGGTCCTGGTGTCCACCTTGATTTTCTGACCGGGTTGTATAAATAGAGGCACTTGAATGGAGAGGCCGGTTTCAAGGGTGGCCTGTTTGGTCCCGCCCTGGGCGGTGTCTCCCTTGAGGCCCGGAGGCGACTCGGCAACCTCCAATTCGACAAAGGTCGGCAGTTTCAGGTTGAGCAGGGAGCCTTTGAAGTACAAGAGGTTGATGACCGTCTCCTCTTTGAGATACTGCACGGCGTCGCCCAACTGGTCGCTGGTGAGTTGGTACTGGTCGTAGGTCTCAGTGTCCATGAAGTTGTAGAACTGCCCGTCGGTGTAGAGGAACTGGGCCGGGCGTTCATCCACTTCCGCCACTGAAAACTCGGTGGTGTATGCCTGGAAGGTGCGCTCTATCACCTTCCCGTCCCTCATGTTCCTCATTTTGATTTTGGTGACGGGCGCCCGCTGCTGCATCTTATGCCGCTCGTAGTCCATAACTTCAAAAGGCTGTCCGTCCACCTCGATGGCCAACCCCTTCCGCAAGTCTCCGAAATTGATGCTCATATCCTTCTCCTGCGCCTTCCATCCCGCCCGTGGAGCGCTTCTTGCCGCTGATCTTACTTCGGGGCTTTGCTGAGGACCGTGGCCCCCTTCTCGTCCAATACCACTATGTCTTCTATTCTGACTCCGCCCCATCCCGAGAGGTATATTCCCGGCTCGACGGTGAACACCATGCCGGTTTCCAGCACGTTCTCGGCCTTGGGGCTGACCCGTGGGTATTCGTGTATTACCAGGCCCACGCCGTGACCCAGACTGTGCCCAAAATTGTCGCCGTACCCCGCCTCGGCGATTACGTTGCGGGAAAGGTCGTCGGCGTCTCCGCCGGACATGCCGACTTTGACAGTGGCGATAGCGGTGAGCTGGGCGCCCAGCACAATGTCGTATATCTTTCGGAAGGTCTCGTCGGCTCCGCCCACGCACACCGTGCGGGACAGGTCGCTGCAATATCCGTCCACCTTAGCCCCCATGTCGATCACGATGGGGTCGCCGTTCTCGATCGCCCGGTCGGACGGCCTGTGGTGGGGCATGGCCCCGTTGGGGCCTGACGCAACGATGGTGTCGAAGCTGGGGGAGTCGGCGCCCAGGTCCCGCATGGATTTCTCCAGACTCCAAGCTATCTCCCGCTCCGTCTGGCCGGGCTGAATGTTGGGCGCAATGGCCTGCATGGCCCCGTCGGCCACGTCAATGGCCTTTTGGAGCAGAGAGACTTCCTCAGCCTCTTTTACGGACCTTATGCCCTCTATGATGCCTTGGGTAGACAGCAGGCTTGGACGTTCTGACGAGGACACCTCCTCTAGGGCCGTCGTCATCTGCTGGTAGGTGGCAACGGGCACTTGGTGGCCTTCGAAGCCCACCTTCTTGAAGTTTTGCTCCTTGAAGGCGTCCAGCATCCAGTTCCAGTCTGCGCCCATACGGACGATTTGGAAGTCCGGCGACTGGTTGCCGGCTTGCTCGGTGTAACGGAAGTCGGTGGCCAGGACAGCGTCCGTCCGAGAGATGACGAGATAGCCCGCTGAACCGGTGAATCCGGAGAGATAACGCCGGTTCTCTGGGACCGAGATTATGATGGCGTCCAGTCCTTTTTCGTCCAGTTTCTCCCGTAGAGCTTCCAGTCGTCTCATGTCGGCACACCTCCGGTTGAGGGCCTCACAGGCCGCCGTTTTCGTTCAAAATCGCCGAGAGAATTTCCAGGGCCGCTATGTATCCCCTCCAGCCGAAACCGGAAATCTGACCTGCGGCCACTTCCGACACCACCGACTTTCTCCTCCACTCTTCCCTGGCATGGATGTTGCTGAGGTGGACCTCGACGATGGGCAGGCCCGCATCGGCTAGGGCGTCCCGGAGGGAGTAGCCATAGTGGGTCAGGGCTCCCGGGTTGATTATTATACCGTCTGCGGTCGTGTTCTGGATATGGTCTACTATGGCGCCCTCACTGTTGGACTGGAAGAACTCCACGTCCACCAGCAGGTCTTGCGCCCGTTCAGTGATTTTGGCCTGGATTTCCGCCAAGGTCACAGCGCCGTAAACGGCGGTGTCCCTGCGGCCCAGAGCGTTCAGGTTGGGTCCGCTAATCACCGCGATTTTGGCCATCTGATTCTCCCGTGTCGTCGTCTCTTCTCCGGCGGGCCATTGGGTGAGTGGTCAGATACTCGGCCCGGGCTTCCAGCTGGGTGACGTGGGTATAAACCTGAGTCGTGGCAGGGCTGGAGTGCCCCATAAGCTCCTGGACGATCCTCAAATCGGCCCCGCCCTCCATCAGGTGTGTGGCAAACGAATGCCTGAGAGTATGGGGATGCACACCGGGACGTGTGGCCGCTTGGGCCGCATATTTGGCGACCAGCTTCTGTATGGTTCGCCCTGAGAGTCGGGTCCCGTAGCGGTTGAGCAGCAAAGCCGCCGCGTCGCCCCTGCCCTGCTCCGCGCCAGCCAGGAGTTGGCTCCGGGCCGTGGACAAATAGTGGGACACCCACTCTACGGCGGGCCCGCCCATCAGAACGATGCGTTCCTTCGAGCCTTTGCCGGTCACCCTTATCGTGCCTTGCGCCAGGTCCACGTCCTGTTGGTCCAGGCCTGATATTTCTGACAACCTCATGCCCGTGGAGTACAGCATCTCCAGTATGGCCCTGTCCCGGATTCCTGACGGCGAGGAAACGTCCACTGCATCCAGAAGGCGCACCGTTTCGCCTCTTCCCAGAAATGTCGGCAGCTTCTTTCCCACCTTTATGTTGAAGCTGCGCCCTTTGGGTATCGGGTTGTTCTCGACCACTCCCTGCTGGGTGAGGTAGCGGTAAAACGCTCTGAGGACCACCATCTTCCGGGCTACGCTGATTCTGGCATAGCCTTTGGAGTCTCCCTTGGCCGACGTGGACAGCCAGGCCAGGTAGCTCCTGAGATAGCGGCGGGAGAAGTCCTTGAGTTCCAGACGATGGGTCTCCATGAACTGTACGAACGGCTGCAGGTCAGTGGAGTAAATGCGTATGGTGTTTTCCGAGCGGCCCTTTTGCCCACGCAGGTGGTCCTGGAAGCGTTGCACCAGGACGGCAACGTCAGGGAAGCCGGTGGAATCGGGGTTGACGTCAACGTCGTCTTGGGGTGGAACGGCGTTAAGCATAGGCTCCGATGGGGAGGGGCCCTGAACTTTGGATGCCGGGTCTTTCTGGATTCCCGGGCCTAGGGCTAAGTCCCCGCGCCTACCAGAGTACCTTTTGGAGCGTCGCCCTTCCAGGCGCAGACGGTGCACTTTACGCCGTTTTTCCCTGAAGCCACCATCAACCCTTGACATTCGGGGCACGGTTCCGTGAGGGGTTGCTGGTTGACGACGAAGTCGCAAGCCGGATACGCTGAGCAGCCGTAGAAAGTCCGGCCGCGGCCTCTCGAACGGCGCTGCACGAGGTCGCTGCCGCATTTGGGACAGGGCACACCTATCTTGAGGGGCCGACTGGTGCGGCACTTTGGATAGTCGGAGCAGGACATGAACTTGCCGAACCGCCCTGTTCGTATCACCATGGGTCTGCTGCACTTCTCGCAGGTCTCATCCGTAGGTTCGGTCTCCGCAGACGCCGCTCTCTGACTGGAAGCTTGGTCGGGTTCCGAGGCGGACTCGGTGGGTATGGGCTTGGTGTTCCGGCACTTGGGGAAGCCGGTGCAGGCCATGAACTTGCCGAACCTTCCCATCTTGATTACCAATGGAGCGCCGCAGAGGTCGCAGACCTCGTCGGTGGCTTCTTCCACCCGTACCCGTGGCATAGCCTGGTCTGCGGCCTTCAGGGATTTCTCGAAGGGGCCATAGAAGTCCTGAAGCATGGGGGTCCAACTGCGTTCGCCCCTGGCCACCTCGTCAAGCTCCTCTTCCATTCGAGCGGTAAACCCGGCGTCCATGATATCGGGGAAGAACTGGGTGAGCAGGTCCGACACTGTGCAACCCAACTCCGTGGGCTTCAGGCGGCCGGAGTCCTTCAGGACATAATGTCTATCCGTTATGGTGGATATAATGGGCGCGTAGGTGCTGGGCCGTCCTATGCCCCGCTCCTCCAGCGACTTGATGAGGCTGGCCTCTGTAAACCTTGGGGGAGGCTGGGTGAAGTGCTGCTTGGGCTCGATTCCCAGACAATTTAGAAGATGACCCTTCTCCAGCAAGGGCAGAGGCCCCTTGCCGTCTTCCTCGTCGGCGTCGTCGGAACTTTCCAGGTACAACGTCCTGAAACCTGGGAAGGTGAGGACAGACCCGGTGGCCCTGAATACGTAGGTCTTGTCCGCTTTCTTGCATTGGGCTTCGATGTCCACGGAGGTGGAGTCGGAACGGGCGTCGGCCATCTGGCTGGCCAGCATACGTTTCCATATCAGGTCATACAGCCTGCGTTGGTCGGAGGTGAGGTAACCCTTTATGCTCTGGGGGTCGCGGGCTATGGAAGTCGGCCTGATGGCCTCGTGGGCTTCCTGGGCGCCCTTCGCCTTACGCCTGAAAGCGCGCGGCTGAGTGGGGACGTACTCTTTGCCGTACTTCTCCCGGATGTATTGCCGCGCTTCCTGGACTGCCCCGGCTGATACGTTGGTGGAGTCGGTCCGCATGTACGTGATGAGGCCCACGGACCCCTCTGCGCCTATGGAAAGCCCCTCGTACAGCTGCTGTGCGGCAGACATGGTTCTCTTGGCGGAGAAACGCAGCTTGCGCCATGCTTCCTGCTGGAGGGTGGACGTGATGAACGGCGGCGCGGGAGACTGTTTGACCTCCCGCTTCTTCACCTGCGCCACGGAGTAAGCGGCTCCGTCCAAATCTCCTTCTATTGCTTTGGATGAGGTCTCGTTAGGGATGTCCAGCTTACCCTTGCGGCCTTTGACTGAGTGTATGGCGGCGCGGAACGACTCAATTCGCTCCGCCTCTGACCGTTCGCTCTTCTGGAGATGGGCGTCGATGGTCCAATACTCTTTGGCGACGAAGGCCTCGATTTCCCGCTCCCTGTCCACGACCAAACGCAGGGCGACGGACTGGACCCTCCCCGCCGATAGGCCACGCTGGACCTTCTTCCAGAGCAGAGGGCTTATCTGGTAGCCCACCAGCCTGTCGAGTATTCTCCGGGCCTGCTGTGCGTTGACCAGCTCCATATCGATGGCACGGGGGTGATCGAAAGCCTCTTTCACGGCTTCCTGGGTTATCTCGTGAAAGACCACCCTCTGGAGCCGGTCGCTGTCGGTGGGCCACTCGGCGGCTTCCACCAGGTGCCACGATATGGCCTCGCCTTCCCTGTCCGGGTCGGTGGCCAGGTATATGCGGGAGGCCTTGGCGCCCAGCGCCTTTAGTTCTTTTACAGTGGCCTGCTTGTCCCGCATCACTGAATATGAAGGGGCGAACTCCTGGCTGACGTCCACTCCCAGCTTGCCTTTCGGAAGGTCTCGAACATGGCCCTGGGACGCTTTGACGACGTAGCTCTTGCCCAGAATCCTCTCGATGGTGCGGGCCTTGGCCGGAGATTCCACCACCACCAGGTTGGACGCTTTGCCGCCGCCATTGGCCCTCCCTCCGTTGGAGGAGGCGCCATTGGACTTCCGTGTCTTGGTGGACTTGGTTTTAGAAGGCATGTTGCCCCGCTCCGTTCTTCGCTTCAATCACCTTTGCCAGACCGTCTCGAAATTGCCGGCGCCTCGGTAGAGCTCTAACACTCCTTGCCCTTACCTTTCCACCGGACGCGAGCCTTTCTTCTTGTCCTCGGACTACTTTGTCTAGTTCCCCGAAAAACTTCTCCACATTCGAGCAAGTAAGCGGTCCATACTTGTATGTAAGCCACTCAGGGGGCTTCCCCAGGTCATCAATCATCTGGTCGATTTCGGTGATAGTAGGAGTACGGTCGGACTTGGAGTTGGATGAACTCGCACCGCGATTGGGTCTACGAGCGTTCGAGGAATTGCGGTTGGAATTGCCTTCGGATGAATCGGTGCCGCTATGGGACCTCCCCGAGTTCGAGGACTTGCTGCTGGGTCTCCGGCTGGATGACGTAGTGCTGGAATAGGATCTTTTTGAGCCTTGGGAGTTCCTGTTGGACTTACCAGTTTTGGGAGACCTGCCTTTAAACTTCCCCAGGCCACTGAGGATTCGTCGGATCTCCTCCATCGCTTTACGGAGACGTGCCTCCGAAGAAACCTCGGACTCACCTGATACGCCGTCAGCCTTGGGGCTGTGCTTCGCACCCCCGTTAGGTCTTCTGCCGCTCCGGGGGTCGGGGTTGGACTTGCGTTCGGATGACTGGGTGTCCCTGCTGGTACTCCCGGTATACCAAGAGTTGTGGTTGGCTCTTGCGTCGGTATTTTTTAACTGGTCGTAACTAGAGCGTTTGAGCGGGTCCGTCAACGTCTGGTAAGCCTCGTTCACTGCTTTGAACTTCTCCGCGGCGTCGGGACTCTTGTTGAGGTCTGGATGTGTCGCCTTGGCCTTCTTCCTGTAAGCAGCTGTAACGGCCTCTTGTGACGCGTCGTGGGACACCCCTAGTATGTCGTAGTAGTCTCTTTCCGGCTTGGATTTGGTCTTAGAAGGCATGTTGTACAACCGTCTCCCTGACGCGTACGTAGTGCATTGAACCCACCTGCTTGACCAGCCCTTTTAACTCCATCATGGCCAAGGAACTGCTGACCTCGGCTATAGGAAGCTGGGCGGTCCTCCTTATTTCGTCAATGTGGACCGGTTCGTATCCCACGTGTCCCAGCAGGACAGCCTCGGCCCCGTCCTCCGGCTGAAGTACCTGCCTCATCTCCATCTGGTGGGACACGACGCTCAGGTTCAGTTCTTCCAGGATGTCCTCGCAGCCGCTCACCAGCTTGGCCCCCTCTTGTATCAGAGCGTTGGTGGCTTTGCTGGAGGGAGAGAAGATGCTTCCGGGGACGCAGAAGACATCCCTGTTCTGGTCCAGCGCGTGGCGGACGGTCCACAGAGCGCCGCTTTGTAAGGGCGCTTCCACCACTAGTACGCCCAGGCTCATGCCGCTGATTATGCGGTTGCGTTGGGGGAAGTGGCCTGCCTTGGGGCCTTCTCCCAGAGGGTGCTCACTCACCAGGGCCCCCGACTGGGATACGTCCGCCGCCAGCTTCCTGTGTTCCGGCGGGTACACCGTGTCCAGTCCGCAGCCGAACACGGCAATAGTCCTGCCGCCAGCGTCCAGGGCGGCCCTGTGGGCCACGGCGTCGATTCCCCGCGCCAATCCGCTGATGATGGTTACGCCCTGGCGGGCCAGCTCAGCGGTCAGGCTTTGGGCTACGTCCTTGCCGTAGGTCGTGGCCTTGCGGGTGCCCACCACGGCTACGGCCTTCTCGTCTGCGGGAAAAATCTCGCCCCGCAGGAACAGCACAGGCGGAGGGTCGCTGGTCTCCTTGAGCCTCGGAGGGTATCGGGAGTCGTTCCAGGTGACGGCGTAGACTCCCGCGTCGACCATCCGGGCCATCTCGGCGTCGGGATCGATTTCAACCCTTCCCGCGGTGACTGCCTCGACGGTCTTGGAGTCCATCCCGGCGGCCTTAAGCTCGCCCCTCGACGCATTCCAGGCGTTCTCCATTGTCCCGAAGTGGGACTCAAGACGTCCAATGCGTACTGACCCCAGCCCAGGGACTCGGCTAAAGGCGACCCAGTATTTCAGGTCCGCGTCGTTAAATAGCGTGTCAGTCATTTGGATTCTAGTATATGGCCCTAGGAATGGATAATGTCAAACGAATATGTCACGGTTCTCCGTGTTTCGACTCGTCCTTGGGCTATTCTATCTATCTATGGGATGGCGGAGAGGGTGGGATTCGAACCCACGAGAGACGTTTCCGCCCCTACGCGATTTCCAGTCGCGCCTGTTCGGCCACTCCAGCACCTCTCCAAATAGCATTGGGCGTGTTGCCATGCCCGTCCCGGTCGAGTACGAATCGGGATTATATCACCGCATCTTGGAACTCAACAACGAGAATGTACACCGTGTTCCGCTTCAAAGCGCCGGATTTGGCGGCAGCCTGTCGGGGACCCGCGGCTTGCGCATGGAGAAGTACATTAAGGCGGCTGCACCGTAGAGAGGCACGAAGGATAGCAACGCCCAATCGTAGCTGCCGTCGTTGCGGTCCGCCGCCCACGCGGCGAATTGGGTTGATGCTATCATGCCCAGATTAAAAACGGCGCTCATGGTCCCAAACAATGTTGCGAAACTGTTCCTGCCGAAGAAATTCCCCAGGGCCACCCAGTTTACTACGGTCCCGCCCTGCTCCAGGGCCATGAACGTCACAAACAGCAGCACGGCAAGCCAACCGTCGAACACCAGCAGAGAGACCATAGCCAATGCCGCCGCGGCCATGGCGCCGCCCAGCACGGGTTGTACTGGCATCCATATCCCAACAGTCCCGAATATCAACCGGGTGGGGATGGATATGAAGAACATCAACGCGACCAGGAAGCCGCTGGCCTCCGGGGAAATGCCCTCGGCCACCATCATTTCCACCGCATGGACGGAGATGGCGCCCCAAACCGTGATTCTAAAGACCGAACCCAGGAACAGCATCCAGAAAGCGCGGGTGGAAAAGGCCTCCCGTACTGTGAAGTCGGGGTCCACTTCCCGACGGTCGGCTTCCTTTCCGCCTCGGGACTGTTCCCTGCGCATTTGCTCGACGCCTTCCGGCTCCAGCCCCATGCTCTCTGGAGACGAGCGGACCACCAGCCCCAGAGGGACTACCAGGACCATCATGGCCATCCCGGCATAGAACATCACGTCCCGCCAGCCGATGCTTGAGACGCCTTGGGTGATTAGCGGGAGAATCACCGCTCCCCCGGCGGAGAACCCAATGACCGTAATAGTGATGGCCAGCGAGCGGCGGCGCACAAACCAGCGGTTGGCTGCGCTTATCAGGGTTTGACCCAACCCCGCGCTCTTACCGGTGGAGACCACCACCAGGTAGATGACAAGAAACACCCAATAGGTGTCGACCCATTTGAGCATCATGAAGCCCAGGGAAGCCACGATTCCACCGCCGATAATCATGACCCGGGCGCCGAACTTGTCCACCATCCGTCCTACTACAGGGCCTGCTATGCTTCCCTCAGCCCTGGAAAGGGTGAATATCATGGCCGTCTGGAAGCGGGTCAGGCCCAGGTCCTGTCTGATGGGGCGAAAATATATGGCGGTGGCGTGGGCAAAAATCCCGCCGGATACAATGCCCAGGACGGTGGTCGCCGTAAGCACCCACCACCCGTAGTAGACGGAGCCCATCCGCTCTCTCAGTCCGGCCAATGCCTGCCTCTGCGTATGCCTGTAATCAAAGCCTGCGCTCCGGCTTGACGCATAATAGAGCCCAAAATACAATCATCCCGAATGAGCGTTCCCACCCCTGTGGGCTTCATGGTCGCTGTCGATACGGCCCATGCTGGATTCGGGTCATACCAGCGGACAGTGTAAACGGGAGGCCAGCCTTCCACAACCAACGGGGCGGGGTGAGGGCTTCCGGCATCTTTCCTAAGGAGCGAAATTGACCGTCGAACACAAGCCTCATATCCAGACTCCGTTCAGGATAGGGGCGTACACGGTCTACGCCTCGTCCAGTCGCGACGTCAGGTTCGTTGGGCTGGGCGCCTACGTTCCCAAGGACTTGGCGTTCCACTTGGCGCCAGACGCATGGAGCCGCCTCCGGGACGTCAAGGCCGTGCCCTTTTCCAGGGGCGATCATCGAGTCCAGAAAACGCAGGACAGCCAAGGCCGCACAGTTCGCTACGTCTGGTGGGACGACATGGGCACGCTGGAACAGGACCTGCTGGAGAGCCTGGTCGACGAGGCTCATGAAGCCCTGGAGCGAGGCGACACCGTTGAGGTCGGTTGCATCGGGGGTCATGGGCGTACAGGCACGTTTCTAGCGGCCCTGTTGGTGAAAATAGAACGGCTGGGGGGAGACGAGGCCATCAGGCGAGTGAAAGATGCCTATTGCACTGAGGCTGTAGAGACTCCGGGGCAAAGGGGCATGGTCCGCTCGCTGGCCACGGCGCTGGCAAGCGAGAGCTGATGGAAAGCAAACTGACCCTATCCGTAGTCGACCAGTCCCCGGTCAGAGCCGGAGGGACGGGAGGGGACGCTCTTCGGGAAAGCATCGAGCTCGCAACGCTGGTTGAGCAGTGGGGCTACGAACGCTATTGGGTGGCTGAGCACCACAACATCCGCAATTTTGCCGGCGCCAGCCCTGAGATGCTCATCGGGCAAATCGCAGCCCGCACCAGCAGAATCAGGGTGGGAAGCGGAGGGGTCATGCTCTCCCACTACTCTGCCTTGAAGGTCGCCGAGAATTTCCGAGTCTTGGAATCCTTGTTCCCAGGACGCATCGACCTCGGTATCGGGAGGGCGCCCGGCAGCGACCAACTGACTGCGGCAGCCTTAGCCTATCCGGGACGTCCCAGGGATATCGCCCATTTCCCCCGGCAGGTGTTGGACGTGCTGGGCTATCTTGCAGACGACATGGAGGAGGGCCACGTATTCTCTGACGTTCACGCCGGGCCTGGCGAATGCAGCGCGCCCGACGTATGGCTGCTGGGGTCACGTTATGAAAGCGCCTTCATGGCTGCCGACTTGGGGCTGCCCTTCGCCTACGCCCACTTCTTTGGCATCGGGATTGAGGACGGCCCGCGGATCGTGAATGCCTATAAAGAGAGGTTCCAACCATCCCGGTTCCTCCAGGAACCAAAAGTGAACGTCTCGGTCCACGTCATGTGCGCCGAGACCAGAGAAGAAGCCGAGAGGCTGGCCTCCAGCCGCAACGTGGCCAGGATACTCTCCCTGAAAGGTATGGCCTCCGGTATCCCCTCTGTGGAGGACGCCCTGCGGTACAACTTCAGCCCGTTGGAGATGGCCCACACCGCCGAACAACAGAAGCGATGCGTGGACGGCGACCCGGACTACGTAAGGACCGGGTTGGAGGCGGTAGCTCAAGAGTACGGCACTACAGACCTTGGGGTGGTGACCGTGTGTTACGGATTCGAGGAGAGGGCCAGGTCATACGAACTTGTGGCCAAGGCTTGTGGACTCATCTCCGAGTCGGATTCGGAACAAACACCAAGCGGGGCAGCTCGCCTGTGAACCGGAATCCAACGTAAGAAGAGCTACTATGGCCCGCCTATATTTGGTGGACGGCACTTATGAATTGTTCCGGGCGCATTTCGCCATGCCGGCCATGTCGGGAAAGGACGGCCAGCCTGTAGGAGCCGTCCGAGGTCTGGTCCAGACCTTGCTTTCGTTGCTCCGCCAGCCTGAGGTCACCCATATTGCCGTCGCCTTCGACCACGTGATTGAGTCCTTCAGGAACCGACTCTTCCCCGGCTACAAGGACGGCTCAGGCGCTCCCGAGGAGCTGCTGTCCCAGTTCGGGTTGGCGGAAAAGGCCGTCTCATCAATGGGGGTAACGGTGTGGCCTATGATCGAGTACGAGGCCGACGACGCTCTCGCCACGGCGGCCGCTGCTCGGGGCAGCGACGCACGATTGGAACAGGTGGTGGTATGCTCTCCAGACAAGGACTTGGCCCAAACGGTGGTGGCGAATAGGGTGGTGTGCCTGGACAGGCGTCGAGAGATTTATCTGGATGAAGCCGGGGTTTACGAGAAGTTCGGCGTCGTGCCAAGTTCCATTCCCGACTACCTGGCGCTGGTTGGAGACTCGGCGGATGGTATACCCGGAATTCCCAGGTGGGGCGCCAAGTCCACGGCCCAGGTCCTCGGAGTATATCCCCATTTGCAGGACATTCCGCCGGACTCCGAACAGTGGACGGCCACTCCCCGAGGCGCAAGGGCAATGGCCCTGGCGCTTTCCGAGCGGATGGACGACGCCCATTTGTACCGCGATTTGGCCACTCTGAGGACCGACGTGCCGTTGGCGCAGACGTTGGAAGACCTGGAGTGGAAGGGTGTGCCATCGGGGCTGTTCGAGGCAATGTGCGCTGAGCTTGACGCGCCTAGAATGCTCCGGCTCCCCCATAGATGGTCTGGTGGGTAGCCTCGGACCCACCCCACGGCCAGGGATTTCTGGCATAGACCGCCACAATCTTTGCGAGGACGATCCCTGATGGAAGACTCGCTTCTGCCGCTTGCGGTCCTTCTGGTGCTCCTGGAGTTGAACGCCATTTCCGAACAACTCTTTTCGCTGCTTACCATCGTAATGCTGGCTTACATCTTTATCGTTCCGAAACTCATGGAGAGGTCTTTCCGTAAGACGCGTGAGGAGGAGCCGCCGGAGTTGGTTGGCGTGATGATGCCCACCTATGCCCGATACGCACTCGACGATAAGCTGGTTGGAGACGCCTCCAACCCCTCCCCTGTAGTCCCAGACTCGCCCATATCGCTAGAGGCTTTCTTCAGGTTCTGGATGACGCCGGAGCAGACGGACTACGTGGTAAGGGAAGTGGGTTGAAAGCCTGCAGGAATCCTCTCGCTGAAGAAAGTCAGAGAAATCTCCACCGACAAATGGAACGAAACGTCCCTAGCCTCGCTGATGGCGTTCCGATTCCCCACAGTCCACCCGAACGAGCCCATCGATGACGCTCTGGAAAAGATGGTGGAACGGGGACTCACTACGGTGCCGGTGGTGGACGAGCAGACAGGAGAACTGTTGGGCGAACTTACTGCGGCGAACGTCTATTCTCTGCTCTCGGAGGACGTAGAGGGCTGAGGAAGGCGTCGGGGTTTCGAGAATGGCGGAGAGGGTGGGATTCGAACCCACGATACCCAGAGGGTATACCGCTTTTCGAGAGCGGCGCCTTCAACCACTCGGCCACCTCTCCGCATGTCTGGACTATAGACTTCCCGTAGCCGGGTTCGACGGGCAGGCTGTTCCGTGGCTCCAGCATATCCTAAAACGCTTCGTGGCGTCACGGAGAACAGCGAAGTCAAGTTCAATTTGGATACGCCGCCAAAAGGGTTTTCAACTATTATACCGGCTAGTCGGACTCACGTTCCTGCTGCCCGCCAATATCCGGCACTGATAGGTTGCGGCATATCTTTCGAACTAAGCGGTCCGGGATTTCAATATGTCGAGGAACTGCCTCGACTGTCCCAGTAACAGGGTTCTACCACAATGAATGTGAGCGACCTTCGCGCTTCAGCCAACAGCCGTGTCGACGAAGGTGGCGAAGCAATGAGTTTCGTTTCAACCCACCGTCACCGTCTCACACAGCGCATCAGGCGGGACGCCTCGAAGACCATCTTCCCGGCGGTCTTCGAGGATCAGCGAGATAGCCTCGACGAGGCTGTCACGAGCTGTGGCTACAGTAGCTCCTTGCCCGTTGGCTCCGGGGATTTCAGGGCAATAGGCGATATACCAGCCGTCTGCTTTCTCAAAGACAGCCGTGAATTCGTTCCGCATCTTCGCATCCCTCCCAAGGCTTCCTAATGCCCGAATGCCCGACTATTTGATCTGCGCTATGTATGCCCCTAAGAGTCAGAATAAGCGTTTACCCACCTGTTTTCAACGACGTGGGTTCCAGCGCTCCCGCTGGAACCGGACGGGGAGCGAAAAATGCCGGAAAAAGGACCCATAGACGGCTTCACTGCCCTTGACATATATCAACCTGACCAATATTATTATGCCTGATTATCGCATGGTGCATTTGTATCCGAGCAACGGCTGTTTAGCCGTATCGGCACGCTTGGCATGTAGAAGGAGGCCCGATGAGGCTAATAAGCGCGAATAAGCTGGCAATCGTTGCTCTTATCGTCGCGGTTCTCACCGTTGTGACTGGTGTCACCTGGGCGGCCAACAGCGGCCAGGACCAAGACCTCCGCAAGGTGGAACTCCAGATCGACAACTACAAAGTCCAACAGGGCGGGAACCTGGACGTTATAGGAGCGGGCTTCGATCCCGGTGAGACCGTGCTGGTCCAGATATTCAGGATGCAGAACGGCATCAACCCAATAGTCGGCGGCGGAGTCGCCAACGAAGCAGGTGTCTTCCAGGTCTCGGCTACCCTTCGCGAAGCTATCGAAGTCGGCACTTATACAGTCAGGGCTTTGGTCATCGGCGGAGACTGGGTGGCTAGCGCCCCGCTGATCATAATAGAGGCGGATGTCGTTAAGTAACCTTCGCTTGAAATGGAGATGATTAAGGGGCCTCTGGATCAAGAGGCCCCTTTCCTTTGTTTGGCGTGGCTGGCGATTCCTGCGGGCTTTGGATCTTGCCACGGCCCCCTCGTAACCGGTGAACGCTAACGGAACGCCTTCGACCAAACTGCCTGCGTATGTGCCGGCTAGCTCGGATTAGAAGCCCGTTTACGGAGGCGCAGCCGCCTTATACGCCGTCCCAGAAGTGAGACGACTTCAATGGTTAGTCCGTCGTATGAAACGGTGTCTCCCAGATGCGGAATCTTGCCGAGACCGCTGTACACGAGACCGCCCACCGTGTCCACGTCTTCGCTCTGGATTTGAGTGGCTAGCAACTCCGAAAGTTGTTCGAGGCTCACTCTGGCGTCTACGATGATGTCTCCATTGGCCAGAGGCACCACCCTCGGCTCTTGGCTGCGGGAGAATTCGTCTTCTATCTCACCGACGATCTCCTCCAACAAGTCCTCAAGGGTTACAAGCCCCTCGATGCCGCCGTATTCGTCTACGACAAGGGCCATCTGCATCCGTTTGGCCTGAAGCTCACGGAGAAGCTCGTCCAAACGTTTGAACTCCGGTATGAAGAACGCGGGCCTGACCATTTTGTCCAGAGACGGGTATTCGCCCCCTTGTCCTAAGAAGGGCAGCAGGTCCCGTGCGTAGACAACACCGACAACGTTGTCGATGTTGCCGGCGTATACGGGCAGCCTTGTGTGCCCCGACTCCTGCATCCGGCGTCCCACGTCAGGGACGGAAGTCGTTTTCTCTACAGCGACGACATCCACCCTTGGGACCATCACCTCTCGGACCGTGGCCTCATCCAAACGCATAATGGAGCGGATCATGAAACGCTCGTGGGAGTCCAGGTCGGCCCATTGCTCCGGGCTAAGAATGTTATCCATGCTTGCAACGGGGCCGTTGGCCCTGCCGCCGCCGCTCAGCCCGGTCGTGTTGGACGGGTCGCCTGCGTTCCTCCGACGGTTGCCCGAGACGGCATGTATAGGCGTTGCCAACGTCATGGCGAGGCGGGGGAGTCTGGCGCCGATCGCGTGACCGACGAAGTCAAGTAGAAGAAGGAACGCCAGAAGCCCTATGGACGCCCCGCTGACTACTGCAATGTTTGTGGCGTCCTGGCTGGCCAGAAGGGATAACGTGGACATAGCCGCCGCCGTGGCGGAGGCGAGTCGCAGAAGAGACGGGAGGGCGGCACGGATGGAGCGGTTTCTATGTGTCGCGACCGTTGGCGCCGACCCGGCGAGGGCCAGGCAGAGGAAGATGATTAAGAAACCCGCCAGTGATAAACCGGATGCTAAACCGTCTGTATCCAATGCTTTCTGTCCTCTCGTACGCCCTTGGTGGGCTAAGAGGGCCTATCGACATGCTCCTCATTGCCTTGATTGCGCTCCACTATTCTAGCAGGGATTCCCACTGCCAGTCGAGCCTCAGGGACGTCCTTGGTTATGACTGCGCCTGCCCCAGTGTATGAATTGGCGCCGACGGATACAGGCGCCACCAGCATAGTGTCGCAACCGATGAAGGCTCCGTCTCCGATTGTCGTAAGGTGTTTGTCCCGGCCGTCATAATTGCAGGTGACAGACCCTGCGCCGATGTTCACGTTGGAGCCAATATCGGCGTCGCCTATATACCCGAAGTGGCCCATCGCCGATCCGGCGCCTATCCGGCTGTTCTTCACCTCGACGTAGTTACCCAGATGTACGCCCTTCTCCAGATGCGCTCCAGGCCTCAGGTGGCAGAAAGGGCCCATATCCACCCCATTCTCGACTATGGCTTCCTCCAAATGGGAGGCGGTGATCGTGCATCCATCGCCGATTTTGGAATCGGCGATCACGGAGTTGGGGCCGACCACGCAGTCCTCGCCAACTTCAGTGTTTCCTAGAATCATTGAGTTAGGATGTATGACGGTGTCTCGCCCCAACTTAACGTTGGCGTCGATGAACGTCGAGGCGGGATCTACGACGGTAACACCGTTAAGCATCCAATGGCGGCGAATCCTCTGTCGGAGGACGGCTTCGGCTTGTGCTAGATGAACGCGGGTGTTAATGCCCATCGCCTCCTTAGGCTCCTCCACAGAAATTGAACCCGCCGGAGCGCCTTCCCATGCGGCCGTCTCTACGAGAGAAGTGATGTAATACTCTCCAGACGTGGTCTTCGGAATGTGCCTTAAGCTATTCCACAACCACGGCCCATTTAATGCATAAGTGCCCGCGTTGACTTCTTCCGGGGCTTTGGGTGGGAACTCTGGGTCCCCGGCTTCGACTATACGCACGACTTGGCCGCTGTCGTCTTTGACCACTGCCGCAAAGTCGTCAAATCCACACGCGGGGGCGGAAAGAAGGGTCGCTAAGCGGCTTTGGGACTCGTGGATCCGGCACAGATGCTCTATCGTACTGGCGGAAATCAACGGGCTGTCGGCATTGAGGACCACAACAGACGCGCCGGAAGTCTCTAGGAGGCCGCCCGCCTGAAGCAGGGCATGGCCGGTTCCCAGAGGCTCTTCCTGCACGGCGTATTCGACATCGGATCCCAGGACTTGTTTTGTGGGTTCCTCACTTATGGGAGAGACGACCACAACGACCCGCCGGATTCCGGCTCGCCTTAGGGCCTCAACCGGATAGCGTATGAGCTCTCTGCCGCAGAGCTTATGGAGGGGTTTGGGCAGTTTGGACTTCATACGTTCCCCGCGGCCTCCGGCCAGGACTACTCCAGCCCATTCAGTCATATCGCCTCCTCTTCTCAGTGGGCGTCGGAGCGCCTCAGGAAATAGCGTAAGAAAACTCTTAGAAAAAGCCATGTTAATTGTCTCCGATTCAGGCGGTCAAGGTTGGCCGGTTTCGCCCTCGTCCAACCAGTATAGGTAAGGAATTCGTAACTCCGTGCATCCGAGAATTGTGGCGGGAGGGGGCGGTCGATGATATAATCTGGCCCGCTCACCCCTCGTTGTCCATGGAGCAGCCTTGAGTTTCCAACTGCCCACTCCGCCTACGGCGAAATACACACGCCTAATCGTTAACGTCAGCCGGGTCCTGGAAGAATATTCCTTCCCCCTTATATCGGGGGTTCTCGTTGGCCTGGTCTTCGCCAACATCAATCTTGACGCCTATGGCGACATGGTGGACTTCAACATTTTCGGCCACGGCGCCTCGCTGTTCGGCCGGGAAGTCACCCTCCACTACATGGTCAACGAGATATTCATGGTCTTCTTCTTCGGCCTGGCGGCCAAGGAGATAACCGACTCCATACTTCCAGGCGGCGCGCTCAATCCTCCCGGCAAGGCAGTCAACCCACTGTTGGGCACCCTTGGCGGGATTCTTGGACCGGTGGGCATATACTTCATCCTGACCTTCGCGTTCTACGGCGGGGGCGACGATTTCCACGCCGTAGCTCGGGGCTGGGCAATCCCCACAGCCACCGACATCGCCCTGGCCTGGTTGGTGGCGAGGCTGATATTCGGACCTCTTCATCCCGCCGTGAACTTCCTCCTTCTGTTGGCCGTCGCCGACGATGCTATAGGTTTGGTGATCATCGCAATCTTCTATACTGACCCTCTTCATCCCGTGGAACCGATCTGGCTGCTATTGACCCTGGGTGGAGTTGCGGTTTCCTACGGGTTGAGGACGCTGGGAATAGGTCGATGGGGACCCTATGTGGTCATAGGCGGCGTGATGAGTTGGGTCGGTATGACCAAGTCTGGAATCGAGCCGGCTCTGGCCTTGATCGTCATCGTTCCCTTCCTGCCTTCCAGCACACCGCCCCATGTCCACCCACCCCCGGACGACAGCGAGGCTCACCAGGACGGCCCCAGTCACTGGGGAGTCATTGCGGCCGCAATTTCGGGCCGCGGCAGGCATAGCCCTCTCGACCAGTTTGAGCACAGGCTCAAGGGGATCGTTGACTACGGTCTGTTTTTCTTTGGGTTGTTCAATGCCGGTGTTGCTTTCACCAGCGTGAGCGCGGTCACATTTGTAGTTTTGTTGTCGCTGATCATAGGGAAAACCATCGGAATAACCCTTTTCTCCTGGTTGGGCTCTAGGATAGGATTCCCGATGCCTACGGGGATGGCGTTCAAACACCTGTTGGTGGCTGGCATTATCGCCGGCATTGGTCTAACAGTAGCCCTGTTTGTGGCGACAAAAGCGTTCGAAGGCGAGGAGTTCTTGCAGCCTGCTAAGATGGGCGCCGTACTCAGCCCGATTGCGGTGGCGTTAGCTTTCGGGGTAGCTCTGCTGTTGAAAGTGAAGGAGCCTCCTCCAGACGAGACGGCGCCTGACCGGTAACCCGCCTGCCTTGTTGGAGCCTTGGCCCCATGTTATTCTAAATTTTGCGCCCCCGTAGCTCAGAGGATAGAGCACTGGCCTCCGGAGCCAGGTGCGTGAGTTCGAGTCTCACCGGGGGTACCATAGTTACAGCTCTCCGACGATATATCGTCTTCAATCGAGATCCTTAACCTAAGGTCGTTCTCAGAGACCCATTAAGCGGCAAGATTGGTGGGTTCGGAACGGGGGCTATGTCCGTTCTCTCCGTTGGCTAGCCGCAAAGTTCCCATCAGTTCACAGCCGTGACTGAACGAGGACTTTGACGTTTTTGATGTCGGTCGAGGCCCGGGCGATGTCGAGGTCGTACATCCGCTGGAGGTTCAGCCAGAACTCAGGAGTCGTTCCCAGAGCCCGCCCGATTTTCAGAGCCGTATCCGCCGTAATGGATCTGCGGCAGTGGACGATGTCGTTGATGCGTATCGGCGGCGCGCCTATAGCTTTCGCCAGACGGTACTGGCTGATGCCGAGCTCTTCCAGGAACTCCGCCAGATGTTCTCCCGGGTGTATAGGATCTGCCCCTGCCATTGATTTACTCCTCAATTCCTCAATGATAGTCGAAGACTTCGATCTCCATCGCGTCCTGGTCTGTCCAAATAAAGCATAGCCGCCACTGGTCGTTGATGCGTATGCTCCATTGTCCCGCCCGATTGCCACGCCCCGATTGCCACGCAAGGATTCCAGTCGGTGGGAAGGAGGCGCGGCAAGGTCGGTCAACTCGGTTGCCGCAACCACTCGCTGCAACCTCATCCGAGCCCGGCGTTGGATGTCCGGAGGCAGGCGACGGACCGTTTGTCCGCTGAAGACCCGCTCGGCGTCACTGCCCTTAAATCGATTCAACGCTCTTGATATTAACGGCAGGCATTAATAATGTCAAAAGTGCATAGGGGGCGACAGCGTGGACCGCTCACCGACGTGTTGCAGAATATAGTAAGATTAGGTCGTTGAGACTTCCATTGATTGTTGCTTAAGGCAAGGCGGGGCGTGGCGCAGCGGTAGCGCGCCTGGTTTGGGACCAGGAGGTCGGCAGTTCAAACCTGCCCGCCCCGACCATTTTTCTCCATCAGGCTTAACTTAAATTGAGGCGGCGTGAGCCTGTCTTACATCTAAGTTCTTCGTCTGTGCGGCGGTCCAAAGACTTGCAGAATCCGGTCTGGATGATGTCTAATTCCAGCAACGTTTCACCGCCGAGTCCCAAGCCCCACTTTTCACATTCCTAAGGAGAGAATTTATGCCGGGACCGTTGGAAGGCATCAAGATTCTGGAAGTGGCCAACTGGGAGGCCGCTCCTGCCGGATGTGTCATTCTGTCCGACCTCGGGGCCGACGTGATAAAGATCGAGCGCCCCGGCTACGCTGACCCTGTGCGACACGTCAAGCTGTGGAAGAAGGAAGGCTCCGTAAATCCCCTGTTCGAGCAGGTGAACAGGGGCAAACGGTCCATATCCATCAACATCGAAAATGAAGACTGCCAAGCCATACTCCTTTAGCCACTGAATAGACCAGGATAGGTGGACGCCATGCACAACCTTTGGAACGAATCCGAAACCTCCGACATGGACTCTCTGGACCAGCTTGTTTATCAGAGCCGGCTCATCGGCGCCGACACGTCTCTTGTCGTTTGGGGTGGAGGCAACACCTCCATTAAGATGACCGAAACGGACCACCTGGGCCGAGATGTTCCGGCCATGCTCATTAAGGGCTCGGGGTCCGATATGAAGTCCATCGAGCGCAGACACTTCCCAGCCCTACGGCTGGACGAGGTGCTGCCCCTCTTCGACCGGGACGAGATGCCCGACGAGGAGATGGTGGCCTACCTGGCCAAGTGCATGATGGACCCCGCCGCGCCCAGGCCGTCCATCGAGACGCTGCTCCATGCCTTTCTGCCCTACACCAGTGTGGCCCACTCCCACGCCGACGCAGTTGTGGCGTTGACCAACAACTCCAACGTGAGCCAGGCGCTGGACGAGGTGTACGGAGACTCACTGGCTATAGTGGAGTACATTCGGCCCGGGTTTACCCTTTCCAAGAGGGTCGGGCAGGCCGTAAGAGGTAACCCCAGAATCAAAGGCGTCGTGCTGGTCAATCACGGCCTGTTCACCTGGGGAGACACAGCCAAAGAGGCATATGACATCCACATCGACCTGGTCACCCAGGCGGAGGACTACACCCGGACCAAAGCCGCTGGCAAGCAGGTGTTCGGCATCCTGAAGCAGAGGCCCCTGGACACCGAAAGACGGCGGGAGGTGGCAGCCGCAGTGGCTCCCACTCTGAGAGGAGCGGTCAGCAGGAACAATAAAGCCGTCCTCAGGTTCGACGACGACCCGGACGTTCTCGAATTTGTCGGGTCAGACCGGGCCAGGGAATTGTCCGGCGTAGGTCCGGCCACTCCCGACCACCTTATACAGACCAAGAGGCGTCCCTTGTGGGTGGACGCGCCCGACCCGGAGGACGTGTCGTCCGTACGGAGGGCCATCAGCGCTGGGGTGGAGGAGTACGCTCAGGAATACTCCCGCTGGTATGAGGGGCACACTGACGGAGGCCATCCCATGCTGGACCCCTACCCCAGGGTGGCGCTGGTCCCCGGCGTGGGCATGTGGAGCACGGGTCGGGACAGCCGCGCCGCTCTCGTCACCGGCGACATCTACCACCACACCATCTCGGTGATGGGTTCCGGCCAGTCAGCCGGAGACTACACGTCGCTGACTTCCCAGGACGCCTTTGATGCAGAATACTGGCCCATGGAGCTGTACAAACTGACCCTGGCGCCGCCGGAGAAGGAGCTGGCCCGCCGGGTGGCCCTGGTGACCGGCGGAGCCCACGGCATAGGCAAGGCCATAGCCCAGCGGTTGGCTGCAGAGGGCACCCACGTGGTTGTCACCGACCTGGACGGCGAGGGAGCTCAGGCCGTGGCCGAGGACCTGAATGCGGCCAACGGCGCCGGCAGGGCGGTCGGCTGCAGGCTTGACGTGACCTCCGAGGCTGAAACGGCTGAGGCGTTCAAGTTGGCCCGGCTCACGTTCGGCGGACTGGACATCCTGGTGTCCAACGCGGGCATAGCCACCGTGGGAGCTGTGGACGTGCTCTCTCTGGCCGATTGGCAGCGGGCGTTCGACATCAACACAACGGGCCACTTCTTGGCGGCCAGAGAAGCGGTCAAGCTGATGAAGGAGCAAGCCATCGGCGGCAGCTTGGTCTTCATAGGCACCAAGAACGTTCCCTCACCCGGCAAGGACTTCGGCGCGTACAGCGCCTCGAAAGCGGCCGAGGTTCAGCTGGCCCGGGTGCTGGCCGTGGAAAACGGCGACTACGGCATCAGAAGCAACATCGTGAACCCCGACGCCATCTTCCAGGGTTCCAACCTCTGGTCGGAGGAGGTCAAACAGCAGCGCTCCCAGTCCTATAACATAGGCGCCGACGATCTGCCCGACTACTACCGCCAACGGAACCTGCTTAAGGAGTTCATCTACTCGGAGGACGTAGCGGAAGCCGTGCTGTTCCTGGCCTGCGACAGGTCTTCCAAGACCACCGGGGCGATGTTCCCCGTGGACGGCGGCCTGAAGGACGCCTTCCCCCGATAGTCATGGAGCAGACAGAGCTTACCTGGGAAGCTTTCATCCACCAAGCCGGCGCAGCCGGGTTGGACACATCGGACACGGCCCATATGGAGGAGCTGTTCGCCTATGCCAAGACGCAGTTGCGGGCAACCCGCGGCTTCCATGAGTTGGACTTGTCAGGGTTACTGCCTGCCGGACTGTTCTCCCTTCCTGATCCTGAATCAGACCGGAATACTGAATGACATCAGGGGCTTGCGGGCCGCCTGAAATCGGGTAGATTGGGGGGTGTGCATCGTTGACTACAGCACGCAGGTGGTGTACAAAACGGTAACGTCATGACTACTTTGCAGAGCAGATTTGACGTAGCATCCACCACAAACCCGCCTTCCTTTGTTCCCGAGCACCCCGGCTCATCCAAGATAACCTGCGCTGACTTCTTCTGCGGCATCGGCGGCTTCCATATCGCAGCGAAAAACCTGGGCCTCGAGGTTGTTTTCGCCTGCGACATCGACGAGGAAGCGCGTAGAGCCTACGAACACAACTTCGGTCTGCGCCCTATAGGAGACATAGTCGGACTGCAAACGGATTCCGTCCCCCACTTTGACCTGTTGTTCGCTGGGTTTCCGTGTCAGCCCTTTTCCATCATTGGCCGGCAACAGGGGTTTGCCGACCCACGAGGGACGCTTTTTTTCGAGCTGCTCCGGTTCATCGAAGCCAAGCGGCCCCAGGGAATAGTCCTGGAGAACGTCAAGCAACTGTCAACCATTCAGAAAAAGACTGTCATAAAACGCATCCTGTGGGACCTAGAACGTCTAGGCTATTCTGCCGACTATCGAGTCCTGAACGCGCTTGATTTCGGTCTTCCCCAGAAGCGTGAGCGGACCATAATCGTTGCAACGCGAACGCCGTTCGATGAGTTTCCATGGCCAGAGAAGAACGTCCCGATAAAGCCTTTGTGGGAGATTCTGGAAGATAACCCGGACTCGAAGCACTTCGTGTCCGAGACAATCCGCAATAAGCGTCATAACGCCCACACGGCGGAGGCCGCCCCGGCCATTTGGCATGAGAACAAGGCCGGCAATATATCCAGCCACCTATGGTCATGCGCTCTACGGGCGGGGGCGTCTTACAACTATTTGCTGGTAGACGGGAATCGCCGACTGACCCCTCGGGAGATGCTGCGGCTTCAAGGGTTTCCCGACACGTACGAGATAGTCTGCAACGACTCTCAAACACGGAAGCAGGCGGGCAACGCCGTTCCGGCTCCGATGGTGCAAGCAGTAATCGAGCAGGTGGTGAGGGTGAATGAACCAGCTCCGACTCAGAGGCAAGTCCAACCGTAGAAGTGGACCTTACCCACTAGGGGAGGTTCCTGACGCAGTCTTGGTCGGGATCGGCAAGCAAGTTGTACATCGTCTGGCTGTCGGGCTGGGAGACATCACCGGAGACGACTTCGGGACAATCTTCGCCGAGGCTATCAAAGGGGTACATCGCTCTAGACCCCTTGGCATTGCTGACGTGATTTGGGACGACTGTGCTTGGTCTGTAAAGACAGTGAAGGCCACCGAGCCCTTTCAGCAACGTAGCATTAGGCTCATATCCGGACGTAATTCTCCAGACTATTCGCTCGGTATCTCCGACCCCCACGTTGATGCGTCCGCTACTGGAAGGGCTGTGTTGTCCATATGGAATGCGCGGGTCGATGAAGCTATGGAAGAGTTTGAAGACTTGCGAATTGTAGTACTAGTACGAAACATAACCACCAGGGAATTCGTGCTGTTCGAAGAAGAAGCCCAAAGGTTCGTACCCGGTGACTACCAGTGGGCATTCAACCAGCGAAATAATTTGGAGGGGCGAGACAAGGTGTCCGGCATTCATCGATTTACATGGCAGCCGCACGGAAGCCAATTCACTGTGATCCGCGACGTGCCTGGCTCATCAAGGCGGTTTAGCGTGACTCCAAACGTACCTCTTGTTGAACCGAATGTGGTGTTAAGAGCCGTGGGATACTCCGACGAATGGATTCGGGTCCACGGCTAGCCCTATAATGTAGGCGCCTCGTTAGGTCAGCTTGGGTGGGACGGCTGGTGTAAATGCCGGAGCGGGTTTCTCCTGAAGAACGTAGCCGCATCATGTCTTTGGTGCGCTCCAGAGACACCGGGCCGGAGTTGGTCGTTCGCAGCGCATTGCACAGCCGGGGGTTCCGTTTTCGCGTCGATGTACGCGGGATGCCCGGACGGCCCGACATAGTCCTGAAAAAATACCGTTCCGTGGTCTTCGTCCATGGCTGCCTTTGGCACGGTCATATGTGCAGCCGATTCCGGTGGCCCGTGCGCAACTCGGAATACTGGCGCAACAAAATCGAGCGCAACGCGGCAAGGGATGAAGCGAGGCAGGAAGAATTGCGGCAGTCGGGGTGGGATGTCCATGTCGTCTGGGACTGTGATCTGGGCTCCGAGCTCGAGCGGTTGATTGATACGATGGAATCCAAGCGGGCGGCTTTAGAAACCGGGGAGGGACTGAATTGAACTCAAACGACCTGTGCTGCCTCAGCGCTTCCGAACTATCCCACCTTATTAAAGGCCGGGAGGTTTCCTGCGTAGAGGTCACCCACGCCCACCTGGAACGCTGCGAGGCCCTGGAGCCGGTCCTAAACTCCTTCATCACGTTCATGCCTGAAGCGGCGTTGGAGGCGGCGGGACGGGCTGACGCCGAGATCGCATCAGGCCACTACCGAGGCCCCCTGCACGGCATCCCCATCGGTCTGAAGGACCTCTTCTACGTAAAGGGCGTAAAGAACACTTCCGGTGTGCGGATATACGATGGATTCACGCCCGATTACGACTCCGACGTCGCGGCTAGGTTCCAGGCGGCAGGGGCTGTCCTCCTGGGCAAGCTGAACCTCCATCCCCTGGCCTACGGTCCCCAGGGTGAGAATCCAGACTACGGTGACATGCACAATCCCTGGGACCCGTCGCGCATCGCCGGGGGCTCGAGCGGCGGCTCCGGTTCGGCGACGGCGTCTGGACAATGCGTTTTGAGCATGGGCACCGACACCGGAGGCTCGGTCCGCATCCCCAGCTCGTTGTGCGGCTTGGTCGGGCTGAAGCCCACCTATGGAAGGCTGTCCCTCCGTGGAATCACGCCTCTGTCATGGTCCCTGGACCACCCGGGGCCCATGGCCCGCACCGTCGAAGACTGCGCACTCGCCATGAACGCTCTGACGGGGCATGATCCGGCAAGGCCCGCATCGCCGGACTATACGGCTGGTCTGGCAGAAGGAGTTAAGGGCTTGCGGATAGGCGTAGTGAAGGAATTTTTTGAGGAGGCCTTAGACTCTCAAGTTGAGTCGGCTGTACGGTCGGCCCTGAAAGTGCTGGAAGATTTGGGAGCCGACGTAAGCGAGGCTTCCTGGCCAATCCACCGCCATTCCATGTCCATCTCCACCACCATACTCATGGCCGAGTCGGCGGCCTTCCACCGCAAGATTCTTGCCTCCCACGGGCCCGAGTTGCCGCCCGCGGTCAGGCTGCGTCTGGAGGCGGGGTTCTTCGTATCGGGAGCCGACTATGTGGAAGCGCAGCGGGCCCGCACGCTGTTCCTTGAGGAGACCCGCCGCATTTTCAAGGACTTTGACATCCTGGCGGGGCCAACATTGCCTATAACAGCCCACGCGATAGGAGCCGGTGAGGTGCAAATCGGAGACGTGACCCTTGCGTCAACCCCGGCGCTAACCCAGTACACGCGGCCTTTCAATCTGAACGGGAATCCAGCGGTGACCATGCCTTGCGGTTTCTCCGATGAGGGGTTGCCCATCGGGCTGCAACTTGCTGGCCGCCCATTCGAAGAGGGAACGACGCTGAGGGCGGCATACGCATACGAGCAGGCCACGGATTGGCACAAGCGCCGCCCGCCGTTATAGGGAAGTCGGCTACAGGGACTGCCAGCGGAACCGGTCGCCCTCGATGACGACGCGCCCGAAATGGTCTTCGGGCCAGAAGTGGCACGCGGCCACGATGTAGTTTTCCGCGGCGAACCGTGTCAGCATCGACTTGCGGCTCTCGCGGCTGGTGGGCTTATCCACGTCGGCTCCCGGACACCAGTTGGGGTTGTCCACCTCCACTTTGAGGTGAATCATGTCTCCGACTATGGCGCCCTTCTGACCTTCGGACTCGATAAGGACGTTGACGTGGCCGGGGGTGTGCCCGGGGGTGGGTGTGGTGCTCAACTGGGAGTTGATGGCAACGCTGCTGTCCACCAACTCCATCACTCCCAGACCCTCCAGGGGCAGGATGCAGTCCTTCACCGCTTGGTTTTCCTCTAGGACAGCTGGTTGGGTGAAGTAGTTCCAGTCGTTGCGGGGGACCAGATACCTGGCGTTGGGGAAGGTTGCCCTGAACCCCGACCCTCCGTCGCCGCTGACGTTCCAGCCGATGTGGTCGTGGTGCAGGTGGGTGTGGACGACGAGCTCCACGTCCTCAGGGTCCAGGCCCTTCAGCTTCATCTCGTGCAGTAGGTCGCCCCGGTGTCCTCCCCGATGATGGTGGGGGCCTGGGCCGATACCCGTGTCCACCATGATGATTTTGCCCTGGGTGCGCAGGGCAAAACATGCGTAGTAGAGCTGTATCTTTCCGTCAATCAGGTTGTCGTCCTTGTGGGGCCCCCAATCGGCTAGAGGGATGTCTGGGAAAAAGTCTTCAGGGTCTCTCAAGGGCGGAGTCATGTCATTTAAAGCGATGACTTCAACTTCCCGATTCTTACGCTTTCCATTCCCGCCTCCGTCGCATCCCCTTCGGGGGTTATTCCGCAGAGTGAGCCTAGTACTTGACCAGTGTGAAAAAGTTGTAGCCGTCGATGCGCTTCCGCCCTTCGAGGGCCGTCAACTCGATAATGGTGGCGATGCTGTCCACCTTGCCTCCCGCCTCTTCCACCAACCGGGCTGCCGCCGCAAGGGTCCCTCCCGTGGCCAGCAGGTCGTCGATGATGAGGACTCTGTCGCCCTCTTTGACCGCGTCCTTGTGCATCTCGACGACGGCGGTTCCGTATTCCAGGGAGTACTCCGAGCGGAAGGATTCGCCTGGCAGCTTGCCCTCTTTCCTGGCAAGGACCAGGGGCTTGCCTAGTCTGTAGGCCAGCGGCGCCCCGAACAAGAAGCCCCGGGACTCTATCGCAACTATTGAGTCGATGCCCGCCCCGCCGTATCTCTCCGACAGCCGGTCCACTACGTGCCTCAATGCCTCCGGGCTCTCCAGGAGAGGGGTGATGTCCCGAAACAGTATTCCCTGGGTGGGAAAATCCGGGACGTCTCTGATGTAGTCCTTCAGCTCCACTTTCGCCCTCTACAGCCGCGTTCTGGGGAAGAACGACCCGTGATCGGACTTGCTTTGACGGGTGAAGTGTAGATTAGCCGCTTTGGGGAGTCAAGGCAAAGTGGAAGGGCGGGCCGGATGGGTCGGCTAAGTGAAGAAGGCGGCGTTCTTGCCTATGTAGGGGTACCAGTTTGCGGGAACGGTGTATTCGTGGAAGATGGCTGAAACGGGGCATACGGGCTCACAGGCCGCGCAGTCGATGCACTCGTCGGGGTCAATGTAGAACATCGGCTGGGACTCGTCGGTGTGAATGCAATCGACAGGGCAGACGTTTACGCATGCCGCGTCTTTTACTCCGACGCAGGGTTCGGTTATTACGTAGGTCATAGCGCAGACAATCCTCGCGTCGGTCTGAATGAACGCCTATCGGTATTGAAGCTGCGGCTTTTTCGCCTGACTAATTTTCGTTGTCGGCTTGCCAAAGCGTCAAGGGTTATAGACTAATACAAATTATTGAATCTTTGGGCATAAAATTGCTCAGGGCCGGCCGACGAAGCTGTGAGACGCCAACTCTCCTAATGAAGCGGGCAGGCCTTTAGCAAAGCGCCGCCCCACCAGGAGTCGGCGGTCGTCGACTTTTCTGACGGGAGTCCTGCCGAGGTCTCTGAAGGAGGGCCAATGACGGAGCCGTTCGCCGATGCAGCGAGATTGTAGATGCGGCTGTTGGCCGATTCGGCGGAAACCGCCCACGCGCCAAAGAATATGGTGAGCAGGACCAGTGCGACCACCGAGGCAAGAAAGGGGGCCGGCACGCCCAACACGCGAAGACTCAGAACTGCCGACATTCGTAAACCTTGTAGGATATGAACCTCTGAGAAGTAGTTGGCGACATATTGTAAAGTAATCTTTTTTGATATATTGTATTCGCTATCATTGGTAGTGTAAAGTGAACATAGGCCCATAGGCGCCTAGGGCATCTGGCTGGACAAGAAGCAAAAGGGAGACTGTAGGGCCGGAGTTTGATGGAGGTACGCGAACTAGTAAGCTTCTATCACGTTGCGCGGCTCCGCAGCGTGTCAAAGGCCGCCGAGTATCTGGAGATAGGCCAACCGACGGTTACGACCCATCTCCAGAAAATCGAACGCGAATACGGTCTGGTCCTCTTCGACCGAATAAAGCGGCCTATTCAGATGACGTCCGAGGGTTTCCGGTTCTATGAGTTGGCTAAACCCATAGTGGAAGGAATCGCAGAAGGAATAGAGAACCTGCGGACCCAGATGGACTACCCCGAACACAAGGGTTCCTTCATAATGGGCGCCTACCCCGACATGGTGCTGCATCACCTGCCTCCCATCATCAAGAACTTCAGGCAGAATTATCCTAATGTCCAAATACGGCTGGTGGCCCGCTCTTACGCCAACCTCATGGAGATGGTGCTTTCGGGAGAGTTGGACATAGCCATCGGGGACATGCCTGAATCCAAGAACGTGCCTGTGGAATTCACCCACCTCTTCTCGTCGGACTTCGTGGTGGTCACCCCCCTTAAACACGAACTTCTGGACGTCCCCGACTTGCGCTTATCGGACATAGGTAAGTGGCCCTTGATAACCCTTGGCCCGACTTCCCGTAGCCGTCGGGCGTTGGAGGACGCTTTAAGGCGCCAGGGCATCCAGTACAACATCACGCTGGAAATGGACATTATGGAGATGGCGAAGAGGTACGTGGAAATCGGGATGGGCGTCTCCGTGACCCACGACTTCGCCATTCAGGAAGAAGACCACGAACGGCTGGGTATCCGTTCGCTCAACGGGGTCATGCCCCCCAGCCAGATGGGGCTTATTTCCCTGAGAGGCAAATTCCTCAGCAGATCGGTCAAGAACTTCGTGGAAGCCTTGACCTCGGGCGTGGACCACCTGTCCAGCGACCGGCTCAGCGCCCACGCAATATAACGCTCGGGCTAAGCCGCAAATTATTTGACAATTCCCGGTTGATGAACTTACAATAACAACGTCTTCTATAATCAATCAAAGATGATATTTTATAAAGACACGGCTTATTCGAGTAAGGACAGCCTGCAGAGGCAAGAGATGCCCTTTATTGACAAGGGGAGCCCGCTGTAATAAAATTCGCGGAACCTATGGTTGTCACCATGGGGCTTACTCTGTTTAATTTACAACCGAGAGGAAAGGAGGTTAGGCCGTATGTCGAATGCAGATATAGCGTTAATGGCGCATCTTATGAGACGTGCCGGTTTCGGGGCCACGAGGGATCAGCTCGAACAGCTTGTTGAGAAGGGTTACGAGCAGGTCGTAGACGAATTGGTGGACCCGGACGCCTACGGTATACCGAAAGTAGACACTGACACGCTATACCGGTACTATCCATCGCTTCACGGTATAGCTCCTCCGCCGGAAGGGCGTTCCCACGTCATGTATCACTTGGTGAACAGCCAGCGCCAGTTGGAAGAGAAGATGGCGCTGTTCTGGCACCACATCTTCGCGACGGGCAACTCCAAGATAGACAACCCGACGGAGTTGGTGCGCCAGTTCCAGATGTTGAGGGACAACGGGCTTGGGAGCTATCGAGACCTCCTCGTAGAGCTTTCCAAAGACCCTGCCATGATCTTCTGGCTTGACAACAACTACAACCACAAGGACCAGCCCAATGAGAACTGGGGGCGTGAGCTCCTGGAGCTCTTCTCCATGGGCCAGGGGAACTACACAGAGAAGGATGTTTTCGAGTGTTCCCGGGCGTTCACGGGCTGGACCATAGCCGCAAAGCTTCCGAGGTCACCCAATGGGCGGTTCCTGTGGAGCTTCCTGTATGACCCCGAGGACCACGACGACGGCGAGAAGGAGTTCCTGGGCCACAGGGGCAGGTTCAACGGCGAAGACATCATTGACATCATCGTCCGTCAGCCGGCCACGGCCCGCTTCATCGGCAGGCACCTGTACAACTTCTTCGTAGCGGATGAAGTCCAAGTCCCCGCATGGCTGGACGTCCCACCCAGGGACTCGGTGGCCATGAACATAATCGGGGACGCCTTCGTAAACTCAGGGTTCAATATGAGCGAGACTATGCGGGCGCTCCTCAACTCCGACTTCTTCAAAGAGGCGACCTTCCAAAAGGTCAAGAGCCCGGCGGAAGTGGTGGCGGGAGTAACCCGAATGGTGGGTGACTGGGCCTTCCCAAGGCCGGGGATCCTGCCCTTGGGCAACGAGCCCGGATACATGGGCCAGGAAATACTGGACCCGCCCAGCGTCGAGGGATGGCACACCGGAGCGGAGTGGATAGACAGCGGCTCGCTGGTGCGGCGAATCAACTTCTCAGCCGATCGCTTGTCCAATATCCAGATGCCCGGAGTGGTGTCCATCGTCAATAGGATCAAGGAACAGGGAACATTGTCGCCCGCGGGACTGGTGGACGCGTGTCTGGACCTTCTAGGCCCCGTCCAAGTCGAGGGCGACACCAGGAATGAGCTCATATCCCTCGCAGATCAGGGTGGCGACCTGCGCTGGGATACAGAGGAAGAGGCTGCGGGAGCGCCCCAGCGAATTGGGGACATGTTGGCCC